>CBDBBP010000003.1:0-1064538 GCA_965202855.1 Arenicellales bacterium
ATCGACGCTGTTATCAATCAAATCTAGAATGCAGTCTTCCAGAGTGATGTCGCGAGTAATCATGCTCACGAAGCATCCTTTCGTCGGGTTGGCATTTGCTGTTGTGATTTTGTTCATACGACAGTAATATAGCAAGAGGTTTGACTATCATGTAAAGTGTAATATCTTCGCTGCTTGTATTTGGTTGAATTTGTCCTGAAACAGCATGCCGCCATTCTGATTCACGGTTCACGGATCTTGTCGGTTTCTCACGAGAGTGATACCCCGATTTCATAGGGATATTGCGCATCCGTGAAAAAAAACTATAGTTTTGTTTCAGGCTGAACTCGTTTAGTATCATGCCGTTCCCTACTTGTTCTATCGAATGCAGTACTCCAAACGCTCGGGCTTCTCGTTGCACAACGCGCAAGACCGCAAATTTATTGAAGCCAATGAACGCCGCGAGCTGTTGGAATGTGCGGCCCGCATGGACGCCGACGTTCGAGGTTTCACTGGAACCCTGGTTTATACCGGCTGTCACATTTCCGAAGCGCTTTCTTTAACTGTCGGACATGTCGTTCTCGATACCCACGTCATTAAGTTCGAGAGTCTGAAGAAAAGGCAGCAAAGGCGTTGGCGCACCGTGCCTGCTTGACGGGGTCTGATTGAACACCTGGACTTGGTGTATGGCCTGCGTTGACGCAAATTTCAAGAACAGTTTCACCAACCGCTTCGGATCTCTTCCCGCGTGACTGCCTGGCGCCATATCAAGCGACTGTTGGACGAATCTGGGATTCGCGGTGCTCAGGGCCAGCCCAAAAGGGTTGCGCCATTAATGTCATTGACATAGCGTGTTGATTCCAACTCAAACTTAACCCACTTTGAGCGACATACCAATTCAATACTGACCCACCTTAAAAGGCTGATTTTAGTCCGTGAAAGGGGTGGAGCAGGTTTCAACAACCCTTTTCACAAATTTTCAAAATGAAGCAAACTAACCTGTATTTGCAGGATACATGGAGGTTTAGGAGGTTCGTGTTAATTGTGGAAACCATGGCAAAAATTCGATGGTACTATTACGTTCATGGCAAGTGTCTTCGTCGCATCGCGCGGGAACGCAAGGTGTCTTACGCTCAAGCAGCTATTCACTCAATTTCCAACAAACACCTCTTGATACTCTGCCCTTGCTTGTTGCTTAATGTTCGCTCCGCTTTTTGAGTTCTAATCGAGATATTCACTTATAACAACGCTATTAGCGATTAATAAATCGCGTCGCTATTCTCGATTTGTTCCAGCAGCAAATCATAGGAAAAGCATCTTCATTTCGAGGTCAATCCAACCTGAAACTATGGAACTTCCATCAAGGCTTGTTTCTCCTGCACGAATTGGCATGTAGTCGAGTGTTAATGTAGAGCAGTGAAATTTTGTTGACGCTTTTCCAAAAATCCAAATCCTGCTAACTGAGGACTATTGCTTCAGATGTGTAAAATATAATTTTGTGACAAGCTTTAGTGACCAATAGATGCGAAGCGCCCCTGAATCACTATCTTTGCCCAGTTACACTGGTGGCAATCTCGATAGAAAACGACTTTTGGGAGCTTTTTATACACCCAAAAACTTGGCTCAAGTTCTTACAAAATGGGCTCTGTCACCTGGAGCCGGCACTGTGCTTGATCCAAGTTTCGGGGGTTGCGTTTTTTTGGGAGCGGCGGCATCAATTCTGAGCAAACATGGTGTCAGGCACCCTGGTCGTTTGATTTTTGGTGTGGATGTGGACTCATCGTGCGTTGAGTATTACCGCACCATCGAAGGTTTATTCGAAGAAAACTGCGTTATCCGCGATTTTCTCGAGCTTTCACCAGTCGATGTGACCGGCGCTCCATTCCAAGCCATTATTGGAAACCCACCCTACGTTAGGCGCCATTGGATGACAAAAAACACGCTGGCAGCCGCTAAAGCAAGTGTAGAAGATTCTGGAGTACCGTTGTCTGGAACGGCGAGCAGCTGGGCTTATTTCTTGATACATGCAATGAAGTTTTTAGCCAGAAATGGCCGTTTAGCTATGCTCGTGCCAGAAGCGATTCTTCAAACTAACTACAGCGAAGTTGTTCGTGAGACTCTAGCCGCGCGCTTCAGTAGCGTCTGTCTGATCCACCTTCGCGACCGCGTGTTCGACGGTACGAGCGAGCCGGTCGTAGTAGTGGCCGCTTCAGGTTATGGCGAATCTGGCACTTTGCGCACTGAGACTGTTGAATGTATCAAAGACCTGGATGAGGTTTTAAACAATTCAATGGACAAGGTACCTTCTTCCGCTGTAACCACGACCAACGGACGGATTGTAGACTCTGCAGTTGTCGATATGCTCAACGAGTTGGAAAAGAAAAATAGGATGAAGACATTCGCTAACTTCGCGACCGTGGAAGTAGGGCTTGTAACCGGCTCAAACAAACACTTTATCCGCAGCCGCCAAGATCTCGAGCAGCTTCAGGTTCCTAGAGCGGTCTGGAAGCCGGTGGTTCCAAGGACACGTTGGCTTGCTGGACTGGAATTTACCAATGAGGATTTTCAGAAGTTCATCAATAAGGGACATCGTACAATGCTAGTGATGCCGGAACCAGGCCAAGAGCAAGATCTTGGTATCAAGGAGTGGATTGAAGAAGGCGTCAAATCGAATATTCACAATCGTGCGAAATGTACTGTGCGTAAACCATGGTATCGAGTCAAATTGCCGCCTGCACCCGATGCATTTGCCACCTGCACCCGGCTAGGTTCCCCATTGCTTATTCTAAATCGGGCTGATTGTTGGTGCAGCAATGCCCTTCATGCCGTACGGTGGCACAGTGATGCCGATTTTGCACCCGAGGTCGCAACAGTGGGGTTTCTCACAAGTGCTGTCAGTGTTTGGGCCGAAATTCACGGACGTAGATACGGAGGCGGCGTGCTCAAGATGGAGCCGGGCGCTCTCAAACGAATTCCCGTGCCGATTGTGAGCGAGGCGGAGAATATTTTCGATGAACTCAATGCACTCATGCGGGGTGGGCGGGAAAAAGAAGCTCGACAGCGGGCAGATGATCAGGTTCTTCGCAAGGGATTAGGGCTGTCAATAAACGACATACGACGGTTGCAAAATGCGCTCGGTGATTTGATTTCTCAACGACGCCCCGTTCGCGCTGTAGGTGCACATGGCTAAATTTACTGTCGATACACACCTGTTTCGAGAACTCGGTGAGCTTTTAGTGGGGCGGGATTCGACCGCGCTGATCGAATTGATTAAAAATGCCTATGACGCAGATGCAACCAAGGTCACCGTTTACGGCGAGCAACTCGATAATCCCAGCCAAGGACGGATTGTGATCGCGGATAACGGTATCGGTATGGACATCGATACATTCCAAAAAGGATTTCTTCGAATCGCTTCTCGCCTCCGGGAACAAGGCGCAAGAAAATCGGTTTTATTCAAACGTCAATACACCGGAGCAAAAGGAATCGGCCGGCTCGCCAGCCACAAACTGGCAAAAAAGCTCCAAGTTGACAGTGTGCCAGTTGCGTTGGAATCAACTTCGGAGCGAGAAGGTGTGCATGCTGTCATTAGTTGGGATGAAATTGAGAAATACGAAACCCTGGACGAGATCGCTTCTTCCAAAGCTATTCGTGTCGAAAGAACATCCTTGCGCACTGACGCCAAGCACGGCTCGACGCTGACTCTTTCAGATTTAAGAAGAACTTGGACACCAAAGGGACGCGCACAATTTTTAGCTGAGATTCAATCATTTGATGCGCCGCGCTTTCTCCAGAAACCTCTCCCATCCTCCGTTATTACAAAAAGGATGCTGTTCGCAAAGCCGGTCGTCAGAAATGTATCCAACAACCATCTCACCGAGAATTCGGTATTTGATGTTGAACTAAAGGGGGATTTTGAGGGTGGGGAACAATATTGGCAGTTGATGGCCCAATCATCAAAGTGGGTGCTGGAGATCCGAGCAGCCCCTGACAATGATGAGGTGTGCTATGCGATCTCACCGACAAAACTGAAGCGTAAAGAAAATTCACGGGCAACAGATTTTTCGACTTCCATACCGCATCCGGACCCGCAGCATGGTCCTTGGTTCGATGCTCGCATTCTAGTCCGGGAAGGACACTTCAAGGGAACTCAAGACCAGCGGGTGTGGAACGCCCAAACCAGCGGTGTGCGTGTGTATCTTGAGGGTTTTCGCATCTTGCCTTATGGCGAAAAGAGGGACGATTGGCTTTCCCTTGACGCAGACTATACGCGGCGGCCACGACAACTCGAGTTGCTGCAGGAATTCGGACTCAGTCAGGAAAGACCTGACGCCGATGAAGGTCTAATTCGTTTACCCAACAACAACTACTTTGGAGCGGTGTTCCTTACTCAGGAGAACAGCCCCACATTGCGGATTCTAGTGAATCGAGAAGGTTTTATTCCTGAAGCTGGTTTTGATGAGTTGGTGAAACTTGTTCGTATCGGAGTCGATCTTTGCACTCGCAGCCGTGCGTCTTGTGAGCTGGAAAGACGAAAAGAAAGAAGACAGTCCCGTGCTGGAGGACGTAAATCCGTTGCGGAACAGGAAGGGAATTCTGGGAATGAAAAAGGGGCAGCCAGCGGAATCGAACCAACGACCTTATTGGATCAACTTACACAAGCGGTAGAAAAAATCAGCGATGCCCGTACGCAAATCATGGCTGGAGACTTGGAAGCAGCTAAAGAATCCGCATTGGTTGGAGCGGAGAAGCTGGAGAATGCCAAGATCAAAGCGGAAGACGTAATTAACGAACGTGGACTCTTATGGGTACTGGCATCTGTCGGAACACATATGGCCGCGTTCGTACATGAAATCAACGCGCTGCTGGGGTCTGCGCAAGCCGTCGAACGAGCAATGCTGAAAATAACCGACAGTCATAATTTGTCGCCTAAATTCGTTCGCAGTTTAAAACGGATATCAGGAGCGGTAGGCGAATTGAGACGAGGATTGGAACGTCAGGCCTCGTACCTAATGGACATTGTAACTCCCGATGCACGACGAAGACGTTCCCGACAATATCTTTTTGATAACTTCAATGTTGCGTCGCGTCTGATTCAGAATCACGCGGAACGCCAACACATCACAATCGAAAATCAAATTCCACAGAAGCTTAAGTCCCCTCCAATGTTTCCCGCAGAAATTATGGTCGTGTTTGCCAACCTTTTGACTAACGCGGTAAAGGCGGCCGGTCGTTGCGGCCGAATTCACGCATTTGTTCCGGAAGGAGGGGAGAATGTTCGTATTCGGGTTGAAAACACCGGTGAAACTGTGAACCCAGTTGAAGCTGAAAGGTGGTTCAAACCTTTCGAATCGACAACCACGGAAATTGATCCGATTTTGGGTCAAGGCATGGGGTTGGGACTAACAATTACGCGGAGTGTGTTAGAAAATTACGGAGCGAAGGTTGCGTTCGTCCAGCCGAGCGACGGTTACGCGGCCTCGATCGAAATCAACTTCCCAAAAAGTGGTGGGTAATGAATATGGATAACACAAGTCCTTGCATACTGATTCTTGATGATAAACCTGACGAGATTAGTGGTGGCATCGTCGCTAATTTGGAAGACGATGCACAAGTGACGGTGTTGCACCCAGACGACATTGAGTCCACACATCTACAGAGAGCGAATCTAGTTCTTGTCGACTATAGATTGGAAGAATGGCCGAAACGAGACAATCAAGCGAGCGTTGCCTTCAAATTAAAGTCGGGTTTGTCGCTTGCAGTGGTCCTACGCGAGTACATTGACAATGTTAATACTACAGATAAGACAGTAGCATTCGCACTCCATACAGCTCACCTACAGGAATTACGAGGCTGGTTGCCAGAATTAACTGCGGAGCACGTATTGGCGAGCCTTAATAATTTGGAATGGGTTTTCCCTAAAACAGAACCGCGCCGATTTGCCCAGATGGTCATTCTTGCTAAAGCTGTTCAAAGTCTTAAACGACAATGGCCGCAAAATGTGGGCGACTTCACAAAGTGTATGAAGAATCTGCTTAAATTGGACGAAGCCGCCCGTTGGGCTGATCGTTGCTGGAACGATGTTCGGGATTGTCGGATACCAAACTTTGAAATGCCCGGCAGATCATATCGTATTCAATTCATTAGGTGGATGCTTCATCAGGTGATGCCCTACCCCTGTTTTCTGTGGGAAAGGCATTGGGTTGCAGCTCGACTTCATATCTCGTTGGATTCGCTTAGTCGAGTTGTGAACGGACATAGCCAACTGGCAATAGATCTGGAAGAAATGCGCTACAAGGGCGAGCTCGCCGATTTCCTTGGACACAGGTGGTGGCGTGGAGCCCTTGAGGATTACGTATGGAATTTGACAAACGGGAACATGACCAACAAGAATTTACTGGAATCCCTTAACGAACGCGCGGATGAATACTTGGAATCAGCTGAACCGAACCCTGCTATTGTCAGTCTGAATGAAAACTTCCGGCCGAAAGATGAATTTACAACTCCTTTGGAAGCAGTTCGAATACAACCTGATCACTGGCCCGCTTTTGCAGACACAGCTTGGATGGAAATTAAAGACATCATACGCCAGCCTGCTAGCCTGGCGATAGTAGACCCTCTTGACTTCGCAATAATCAATAGCGACAGCGATGAATCATAGATTTACAAACAATTTTCAAGGACTACAATTCCCTTTTGCCGAACTCGTGAAGGAAACTCTAACTCTACGGAAAATTGCTACTCCATTTCTTTGTAGGAACACAATTTTTTTCTTAGACAAGTTTGCAAAAGACATCGATAGTTTTAAAGCTTGGAGCGCAGGAAGCACAGCACGATTACAATTGCGTCGCATAATGACAAAGCCTACGAACCTATATGGATCGGAGATTTATGCTGCTTTCAGTGGAGTCTGGGACGTAACGTCAGTACCCATTAAAAAGCAGTCAACGCCCACAAAAATTATGTTTAGCGGCATCGCTTCGACAAAAATTGAGCTTTACTGTGCAGGGAATGCCACAAAACCTATCGCCATGTGGCGATTGGAATTGGGTGCTCATGATTCACCTGGCTGTTACTTCCACGCACAGATTCTCGGGAATTGTGACAAGCCACCGTTTCCAAATTCAATCCCAATCCCTAGATTACCCAGTTTATTTGTCACGCCGATGGCCGCTATTGAATTTGGAATCGGCGAGCTCTTTCAAGAGAAATGGAGAAAACATGCCGCGCGAAAATCCGGCGATTTAGATTATTGGCATGGAATTCAACAGTACCGATTGAAATGCCTCTTTGATTGGTACAAGAATTCACTAACGGAAGGAAAATCTTCTCCGTGGATGAATTTAAAGGAAATAAAACCGAAAAGTGCTCTGTTTCTTTAAAAAAAAATTGGACAACGGCGCGCTTCTAGGTTTCACATCTGATTGTGCACGCCGTTTTCCGCTGCGCACGCACTCAAAATATTCGCTCTTTCAAAGTGGCGGCGCGAATATCGAAAGATCATCAAGCGTTTCAGACTTCGCTCAGCTTCGTCTGTATTGCAATCAAACAATGAGCGCGCACACGGATGCAGATTCAAACCCCCAAATGGGAGCTTAGCCGAATGCTTCGCCCAAATGAAAAAACGTGGCAAGGGTGCTGCTGGTGGTGCGATGTTCCTGCGGTTAAAGTCAATATCGCTGAGCGTGGTCGGCGATTTGTCCAGCCATGCGGATGATGGCAGCGTGTAGCAGGCGCTAGCGCGTCTTGAAATCGACTTGCGCTTGAAAATGATCTCAAACCGTTGTCAGTTCACATCTTTCCATAGGTTAAATGGGTGCAATTCACAGTCAATTTGATCCAAATCTGATCAAAACGCAACCCTCACTAAGGTCAAAACAGAGAATAAATTTGCCTTGGTTGATGACGACTTCGCTATTGACTGCCGTGGCAACGATTAGATGGGAGCCACGTTCAGAGATGAATAAGCATTACTCCAATCAATTGATATCAACAATAATATGCCTGTGACACATCGCGCCCAGATTGGACGAATCACAAAGCAGTATCAACAATTGACAGCCAGTTTAGCCGAAGTTGTATGGCCTGGTACTCTTATCTCCGTATGGAAACGGAATACTTGCACGCTCATCGTCATCAGGAATACTATCTAAAAATTCCATCTCCCCTATTTTTTCAATCTTCCTTTTAGCGTCTTCAATAGTCTTTTCATATGCTTTTTGTGACTGGTCAGATTTCATGTGGTTCTCCTTTCTCATCGCACTCTCCTAACACCCTTTGATGAATGAATATAATCATTTAAACCCGATTTAGTTGAGTAAAAATCAACACAAAGCCCGTGATAATGTCTGATTAAGTTGCTTAACGCTTTGTCTTCTCCAAAATCATCAATTTTCAATTTAATATCTTCGCCCGATAACTCTTTCATTGAGATACCGCGTCCATGCGAATGCCATTTTTGAGCATCGCCTAGTATTTGAGCTATTTTTTTAGCTCGCTCTAACTTCAATTTTTCGGTAATTTTTTTCCAGATTCGGTAGTATCCCAATTCTTAAATTTATACTTTGAAAGCCACTGGGTTACCAATGAAATACCATGATTGATTGCTCAATATGAAATAGCATCGCAGGGTCAAATTTCTTGATTAAGAATGCTAGCTCAGCCTTAGGCGCAGACTCGCTTTCGTTGATCTGCTTAACAAGTTCATTGTATTTTCTCAAATACCCGACACCGGGTAATAGCTGTTTGCCGTTCGATTCTAAAAACTGAGGGTCTATTGGTCTTAAAACAGAGTAATAGTCCATATCAATCTTATCTCCTGAAAGTGCGAGAATAGTACCTGCAGAATAAGCAAAGCGAATGTCGCCATCCAATCGCAACGTCCCGAACAAGTCCGATCGCTGATCAAGGCTCTGGCGGCCTGAGCTCACCCCTTGGCGGGGCCTTGATCGTCCGACCACCGCGCTCGCAATCAAGCGTCGATGGTTCAGCGCGGGCGAAATCTGCCTGAAATCGCCTCTTTCAGCTTTCAAAGCCATGTCAATGGGATCGGCAGTCGAAAATCCGCCGACGCATCCGCATTCGTTCTTGAATTCCTACTTTCGAGTCTTGCCATTGCGTGAATTTAGACCTCAAATTCTCTCCAACGAATAGCCCTCGCCATGGTCGGTAATTGACAAACGGAACCTCGTACGAGCATAATTGACTCATCAACCAAGTCCGCGCGAAGCCGTTCAGGTGCGGGGTGCTCCAACAGGAGCGGCGGCATGCCAGTGAGCCGCCAAGGCGGCGATGAACTGGTGCTACGGCGCTTCTCTGAGGTGAAAGCGGAGGCGGAGGCAGACGCAGGCCGGCTGCCAATAAATGGCGCATCGGCGTCATTTAAAAATCGCAGGGATGACTGTGGTTTCACATCAACCTTCCGGGGCGATTAACGCCGAGAAGAGTGAAGTACCTCTGGAAATAATCTGACTAAAGGAGGTCAATTAGATGAATAACATCGAAGTAATCGGCACCGCACAAGTGCTGAAAGATGCAGGGGTCGAACCAGTTCAAGCAGAAGCGATTGCGAAAGTAGTTGTCGCAAAGCGTGACGATCTTGCAACGAAGTCGGACATCGCCAAGCTTAAAACAGATATCGAAGCTCTGCGGGTCGGCACGAAATCGGACATCGCCGAGCTTAAAACGGATATCGAAGCTCTGCGGGTCAGCACGAAGTCGGATATCGAAGCTCTGCGGGTCAGCACGAAGTCGGATATCAGTTCGCTTAGAGCTGAGCTTAAATCTGATATAGCTGAGCTTAAATCTGAAATCGACTCCCACCGAAGTTTGTCAGATAGCAAGTTCAACAACCTTCGCTGGACGATGGTTGTTGTTGGTGGCATCATTGTCGCTTTAATCAAATTCCTGCCCTAAACGACAAAAAAGCTCCCTGCCTTAAGTGTGGGGTTCCGCAGTGGATCCGCTTGGATTTGCTGATTCACCGCAGTTCGCGCCGAAACAAAGCAATTGCCGGATGGCGATCTTCGCGGCGAAAGTCGCACAAGTACATATATCCATGAAACTTAGATTCATGAAAATATGACCCCACAAATATGTGTGGGCTACTAAATCCACGCTGAGAGAAGTGGGCGTGGTGGACTGGGACTGAACTGGAACCGAAGTCTTTTAAGACATTGGCAGGGGACATGAGCTGCGGCACATTTTACCAAAGTTAACACCTCTACACAGGACGTGGTAGGCTTTGTGCTTACTGGATTTGATAGTGATCATGCTGACCCAAATGGCGTTGACTATATTCTAGATTGCTATCAACCCGACTGGATTATGTATCCAAAGTACTATAAAGATACCGAAAGTGCTGCAGAAGTGTTCGAAATCATAAGGAAACACAAACAACGACGAATTATGTATGGCAATCCTTTACAAACATTGTCTGTTCGTCTGGACGAACTCAACTCAAGAATCCTGTCGGGATTGTCTGCCAATTTCGAATTCGAGCTATTTTCTCCGCATATTGAAGATATGGATAGTTCAAACAATTGCAGCATTGTTCTGAAATTGACCGGTATCTGTGAGGGCGGTTTCGCATATCTCATAACTGGCGATACCGAAAATCCGCGTTGGGAAACGATATCAGAATTATTTGGTGATCACTTGGATTCTGACGTATTGAGTGCGCCTCATCATGGGTCCAAAAACGCTTCACATCCAAAAATGGTTCTATTGGTTTCACCGAATACAGTTCTGATAAGTGCCGGCGTTGACAATCAGTACGGGCATCCGGATTGGCAAGCGGTCAAAATTTATCAAAGTGTCGCTGAACATGTATATCAAACAAATGTTTGCGATGGGGTTTCTTTACTTACGCGACTTGATGGCAATGATTTTTCCACGTTGTTAACACATTAGAACAGTGGGAGAATCATAACTCTATAAATGCTGTGTATTTGATCTCCAAAACTTTACATTTTTGTAATATGACAAAAAAGAAAAAAAAGAGAGTGCTCATTTTGTTCGGTGCAGGTGCATCGGTGGATTTTGGAGCTCCCTCAACCGCAAATTTGACTAAAGCTGTCAAAGAGAGGGTGTGTGGAAGTGATTTATTGCAACATTATAAGTGCCAAGAAATTTATATTGAAATTCGCCGAACACTCCAAGATTACTTTAAAAACGGTGCTGACACAGTAAACTTCGAGCATATCTATCATATTGCGCATGAACTGCTGTCCACTTTTAACAAAATCCATCGTGCTGAAAACGAATTTCGACCTGTCCTTTTGCCATTTGTCAAGGAAAAATTTGACTTTGACAAGGAGGCATTACGAATACTTGTTGAACATATACCCATATTCATCTTTAGGGAAATGTTAGACGCCTGTAAAAATGTACCAGCAGAAATCAACTTACTTTCCAACTTCCTAACAAAACTACGTGATGACAATATTGTTCGTATTTATACAACGAATTATGATGATTTCATTTTACAGGCGATGCCAGATTTATTTACTGGATTTGTCCCACTTTCAGATGAGAAAGTCTTAAGTTTTGATAGGCAAAATTTCTGGCAAAATTTTGACTCTGATTGTGTCTTTCACCTACATGGGTCGGTTCATCTCAGTTTTAGGTGCCCTAGTCTTAAACATTCGGGTTTTAAAACTCTATATTGGTACAAAAACCCAAGCCTTGCTTTGAACTACTTATATCCAAGTTCCTCTGGAGACTTGCAAATGGACGGCAGGCGGATAGTCAATCATGCAATCATAACCGGCTTTGATAAACTGCCTCGTCTACAGCGTAACCCCTATTCTCATTACTATGCCTCTCTCGCCCAAGATGCCATGAAGTCCGATATCATTTACATAATAGGTAGTGGGTTAAACGATCTTCACCTAATCAATTGGCTAGGAGAAGCGCGTCGTTTAAAACCCAAACCGCCGCTTGTACTAATTGATGCGTGGTCAAATAGCTTTCTTATTGACACAGCCTTCAATTATGATCTGAAGACAAGAGAAATGTTTCATCGCCTGTGTATGCGCGTTGACTATGAATCTGGCGGTGAACAGTATGGTAATGGTTGGACATTGTCTAAAGATCGTACCTGTGCCGTTTGGGACAAAGGTTTTCTCCCCTTTTTGAAAGCTCCCTCCCAATTCAAGAACATCCTAAAAGAACTAGTGTAATTTCAGCCTCGGCACTTTAATTGAACTTTCTCTGCGCAAACTTAGGCACTCTGATAGCTATCGGGGAATTGTTCTATTGTCTCGTGGTTTGGAAAGCATACTTTGGGTAAAATTGTCAATCATCCATTTGAATTTATAGAGATTTATACAAAATAAAATAGCTGCCTACGAACTTCCTAGAATGTCGACAAAAGTTTGCTTTTGAAACCGCTCGTATCAAAGAGTTAGCCTACCTTCGTGGGGTCGACGGATTAATTTGCCTGAAATGGGGACGCAACCTAGCCTATCAACTCCAACCCTGCCACTTACGCCAACCCACCCTACCTTGTTTTCGACAAATAGGAGCTTAACGTTTATCTTGATCGGCTCTACAGATTATGTTATCTACAAGCAGTACCAAATTCATTGCAATCTCACCTCCAGTGAAGGTGTTTTGTGAATTCAGCGACTGTTTGCTGAGGGACAGCTGTTCATACGTTTTGCGGTCGCTCGACGAGTGTGTCAGGAGTTTGGATTTTAAAATGCCTGCGGCCGTGTGTTTAATTCAATTCAAAAATGACCTAGTACGATTAGCTTAAAAATTTGAGGCTGAGATTTGGCTCAATTCTACTGCTGCCCCGAAGCGGAGCGCAGGGGCAGCAGTAGAATTGAGCCAGAAATTGGTTGAAAATCACTTAGCTAATGGTACAGGGTCAATTTTGTATTGGAATTTACACTCATGGACATCGTTGCTCAATTCTCCTTTCCGGTTGACGCTCCGCCGCGGTTTCGCCGTCTCGCACCTCAAATCAAATTTACCTAAATCGTAATGCTTTCACAGTTTCCGAGGTGGCCGAGTCGGTACCGGTCACCGTCAGGCTGGTCAGCAAGAACCACCCCAGTACCTTGACTCCCGCTAGTGCTTGGGGTTCGTGCACATGCACCAGATTGAAGTTCAGCGGATTCTCCCCGGAAAAGCCACGCGACGGCTGAATCTGCAACACACGCCAGCGCAGCTCCACCTATGCAGTCCGTACCGACTGCTTCGACATCGCTGACTGACGGTGCCAGCACCGGCACCGTCTGCACCTCCCGCAGCGGTTCCGTCAGCAAGTTTTAGGGCATCGTGGGAATCAAAATCTGACTGATGTACAAAACTATAACGATCAATAGGAGATTGAAATTAATATGAAGAAATTATGTTTAGTGCTCGGTCTGGCCGGGTTGCTGAGTATGCCTTCCATCGTATTTGGTGAAGCTACTTGGTACGGTTCATTCCGAGGCGGTGTGGAGTCCGCCGGCGGATCTTCGCACATGTTCAGCAACGGATCTCGCTGGGGTGTGAAAGGCTCCAACGAAATCTCAGAAGGACTGACGGCGAACTATCGGTATGAGGAAGCGCTGGATCTTGCCACCGCATCTTTGTCCACCGGCAATCGTTTGTCGTATGTCGGATTGTCGGGTGGTTTCGGAACCATCTCAATTGGACGCATCTGGAGCGCCAGTTTCAATTCGGTGGGCGCCATTTTGGACAACTCTTGGGTTTACGGATCTTCCCATACTTCCTATCGTGTCGGACCTGCGGTGTCCTATTCGAATTCAGCCGGTGCAGCCAGTCTGCAGGTGGATTTGGTGATGGATGGCGGCAACGCTGCGAAATCTGGAGTCGATGCCTATGAATTCGGGCTGTCTTTCGACTTGGGCGCGGCCACTCTGGCAGTCGCACATCGCAAGCGGAACATGGCTGCGGTCACATCAACGACGACAGAATTCGTTGAGGGAACACCAGGCACTCCGACCAGAGTAGTAGTTCGACACGGAACACCAGGCACTCCGCCTACAATCAACGTTCGAGAAGGAACGGGAGGCACCCCGACGTTGGTGACAGTGACCCCCGCTGTTAAAGCTGTTGAAGGTAAGGCTGCTGAACCCGCAATAGCAGAGGTTCCTACGGTTGTTGAGTCAACTGACACAGGTGATGACAGATTAGCTCCAACGAAAAGGGCAGTAATTCCGAAGGGAGTGCTGCCACTTCCTGCAAGTGCTCTTGCTACTAATGATGCAGCAGGATGTAATGCATTAACTGGAACAATATGGATTGTCGATGCTCAAACTTCTAATTCAGTAACGGGTGGTTGTTATCTCGTGGCTAGTGGTGTTGAATTAGTAAAAAATCGACTTAAGTCAGCAAAGGCTGGTACTGGAGCTGATGCTGCTATTCGTACTCCTCTTGAAGCGACAGGCGCCAACCAAAATGTCCATTTTAGTGCTTTGGCCTGTGCTGCGGCATTTGATCCTACTACGCTCGCAGCTGCTAGCCCAACTGCCCAAGCAGGTGTTTGGGAGCCAAATTCTATGAAGTGTTATCCAGCTGGAACCGCGTTGACATATATTACAACAGAGGCGAAAGCTGCAGTGCCCGCAGTTGAGAAAGTGGATGCCGAACCCATTAAGGTCGAAGTTACACAAACCGGAACAGCAGGCACCCCGACTCAAGTCGATGTTGTAGAAGGTACACCCGGAACTCCGACTGAAGTCGATGTTGTAGAAGGTACACCCGGAACCCCATCCAGAATGGTAACAACAACGACGACTGAGCCGGCATATGATGACACCATGAATGCGGTCGCAGTGCGGTTTGCAGCTGGAAGTCACAGCGCTGCTGTAGGCTTGGTGAAAACCTCAGACAGCCGAGGCAATGAATCTTCAACAACGATTGCCAACGCTGGCGGTCCTCTGAGCGACGGTTTGTCCTACAACTTCATGGTTCGAGACACAGAAGGCAGCGCTAGCAATCCTTGGTTGATTGGATTGTCGAAATCTTTAGGCGGTGGATCAACTGTCGTTCTTGAGCACGCTGATAATGGCGACGATAACAGCACGGCTGTGTATTTGCAGGTGGATTTCTAAAGAGGTTCTTACCTGTAAAAGAGGAGAAAAACGAAGTTAATTCGCTTGATCTCCGAAAGACAACTTGAAAAGAATCGGGGCGCTCGCCAAATGCGCCTCGATTTCTTTTTGGGTCTTTAAAGTCTAATTTTGATATCCGCAGGAGTACTGACTCTGTTTATAGTTAACGCATGGCTCAATCAACTCTCAAAGAATTGTTTCAGAAGGGAATTTACAATTCAGCTAACAATGTGCATTGATGTGGATCACATTGTTTTAGCATACTTAATGCGACGGGCATCGGTTCAGAAAAGCAGAAATCAGCCTGACGGTCTGGATTTTGTTTCGATGTTGCACTAGTGTGTGTTTCGACGATGGTCATAGCCAGGCTCTTTTTGTTCTCTCAGTCAACAGCACGTATTCCTGAACGCAATTGCTATCTCGAATATCATCGAGTTCAAGTTGTGATGCTTCAGAGAAATTAGGGCGAGCCCAGTTGACGGATAAGATGTCGAACATCAAAGTGAACTTCGTGCCCTTTGTCAAGTCAAAAAGGGTTTCTCCATAGAATTTTGCTGCGACCATGACCTGTGATCGATGGCAGCAACGCCACGCCTGAATTCAATCAGTCCAAGCTCCATCGAGCAAGACTTCTCTCACTCAGAACGCGTCAATTGAAACAAACTGTTTGAAATTAGAAAAACCAGAGCTTGCAGCCGAATATCGAATCTACTGTAGGTTTGGAATTACAGCTATGGCTTCACTGAGCGATAGAATGAAATTTAAATTTTTTACTCAGATCAAAGCCAAATTTTGCTCACCTCGCTGTTTGAGCAAAGCAGAAACAGCATCAAATCTCATTCATAGGATATTTGACAAAAACTGCTCTAGTTCCGGGTTGTTCGAAGCCGTGAAGAATCTTTCGGTTGTTTCGTCGGCTGCAATGCGTCCGTCTGCCATGAATATCATTCGGTCTGCAACCTCTTTCGCAAATCCCATTTCATGAGTGACAATAATCATCGTCATTCCTTCTGTGGCGAGTTCACGCATCACGTCCAGAACTTCAGCAACCATCTCGGGATCCAGCGCTGATGTCGGCTCATCGAAGAGCATCGCTTTGGGGCGCATCGCCAAAGCCCGAGCGATCGCCGCTCTTTGCTGCTGCCCACCGGAAAGATGATTGGGGAATTTGTCGATCTGCTCTTGCATTCCAACGCGGGCCAGCAATTTCTCTGCCAGTTGATTGGCTTCGTCCTGACTGATTTTTCTGGACATCCTGGGAGCAAATGTGACGTTCTCTCGAATCGACATGTGCTCGAACAGATTGAACTGCTGAAAAACCATCCCGACTTCTCTTCGTATATTCTCCACGTCGGCGGCGTTGCCGGGCAATCTGATGCGATCAACAGTGATTTCACCGCTATCGATTGACTCAAGCGCATTCAACACCCGCAGGAAAGTGGATTTGCCGCCACCGGAAGGTCCAACAACACAGATCACCTCTCCTTTTTGTATTTCGATCGAAATGTCGCGCAGCGCCGCAAATTCACCGAATGACTTGCAGACATTGGAACACGAAATAAACAGATTCTCTGTCATCAAAGCGGTGGCAGATCAATAGATTAAAGCTTCAGTGGCCTGTTCTTTGCAGCAGGTTTTTCTCGGCGCACCGGGCGAGCATGCTGATCGGAAAAATGAGCACAAAATACAGTACTGCGATGGCGCTGAGAAACTCGAAATAACTGAGAGTTTTTGCGCCTAGAATGCTGGCCGTATACGCCATTTCTCCAACCGCGATGGCTGAAAGCAGGCTGGTCGCCTTGAGCAGCTCAGTCAGAAAGTTGACAAAAGCAGGCATCATTCGACGAATGGCAGGCGGAATGATGATTTTTCGCCAGATATGAATCCTTGGGATTGCCAGTGCGAAAGCGGCATCCACCTGTCCGCGAGGAACTGCGAGTATGCCCGCCCGAAAGATTTCAGCGAGATAGGCGCCGCTGAAAAGAGACAGAGCAATGACACCGCAGGCTTCGCTTGAGATTCGAATCGACAAAAGCAGGGGCAGACAGGAATACACCCAAAAAATCAAAACCACTTCCGGTATGGTTCGGAAAAAGTCAATAAACCCGTTAGCTGCCCAGTAGGCGCTGCCTACCCATAGAGTACAAATTAGGGCTTGACTTTTTAAATTCCAGCTGGTACGCTTATGTATTATGTACCAGCAGCATCAAATTCCTCGTACTCTGACGTCGCAGAGTGGACTGAAACGGTTGCAGACGTTGATGGCAGGGCAAAGTTTTGCGACTCGCACGCAGTTGTCTCGTGCGGTCTGTGAGGAGTTTGGATTTTACGATGCCCGCGGTGAAGCGCAGGTGACGAGCAGTCTGAAGGTGCTGCGGGATCTAGCGCAGTCGGGCCAGCTCGAGCTGCCGGCATCGAAGCGGTCGGTGCGCAAGGTTCAGGCGCGCGGTTTGGGGCAGGCGGTAGACTTGCCGCAGGGCGTGCCGGATCGAGTGGATCGGGTCTGCGCTTTAGAGTTGGAGCTGGTCGAGTCGGAAGCGCAGCTGCGATTGTGGAACGAGTTGATTGAGCGTGAGCACCCGTGCGGTGCGGCGGTGCATGTGGGCTGTCAGCTGCGTTATCTGGTGGTGTCGGCACACGGGTATTTGGGTGCGCTCGGATTTGCCTCGTCGGCGTTGGCATTGCGCAGTCGGGATCAGTGGATGGGCTGGGATGCGGCGCACAAGTGTCGGCATTTGAATCGAGTCATTGGCATGAGTCGGTTTCTGATACGGCCGTCGGTGCGCTGTCGGAATCTGGCGTCGAAGGTGCAGGGTCTGTGTCTGCGCCGGCTCGGCAGGGATTTCAAGAATCGCTACGGATACAGCCCCTATCTGGTGGAGACGTTCGTGGATGAGTCTCACAGTGGGGTATCGCTGCGGGCTTCGAACTGGCTGTATTTGGGCGAGACGACAGGTCGGGGTCGGTTTGGCGGCAAGGCGGGTTCGGTGGGCGTAAAGTCGGTGTATGTATATGAATTAGAACGCAATTGGCGAGAGTTGCTGGGTCTTGAGAAAGTGCGCGTGAAGGTGCGGGCGAGAGGGCATGGATTAGCGATAGATGAGTGGTCGGAGCAGGAATTTGGAGGTGCGCCGTTAGGTGACGAGCGCAGGAGCAGACGTTTGGTGAAAAGTGCGGACATCCAGGCGCGACAGCCGATGAGTGCGTTCGCGGCCGCCGCCGGGGCGGATCGTGCGGCGGTGTTCGGGCATTATCGTCTGATTGATCAGCCCGAGACCTCGGCGGTCACGCCGAACAACATCCTGGCGCCGCATCGGCAGCGTACGCTGGAGCGCATGCAGGGTCAGAAGGAAGTGTTGTGCGTGCAGGACGGCACGAACTTGAATTTTGCCAATCACGGCGGCTGCAAGGGCATGGGGCTGATCAGCCGCAACCAGAATTCGGCCGGCACCTTGGGCATCCACATGCATTCGCTGCTGGTGTTGGACGCACAGGGAGTGCCGCTGGGGGTGCCGCACATCGAATATGGGGATCTGGATGACGAGGGCAAAAAGACAGAGCGATGGCTGCGCGGCCTGCAGGCCACGGCGCAGTTGGCGGAGCCGCTTTCAGAGGTGCGTTCGGTAGCGGTGATGGACCGAGAGGCGGACTGTTTTGAGGTGATGGCCGAGTGTCGGCGGCTGCCTGAGGTGGAGCTTTTGGTGCGGGCCAAGTATGATCGAAGTCAGGGCAAAGGCAAGCCGAAGATGTTCGCCGCGATCCGGGCACAGCCCGCGCAAGCGCGGTTGGAAGTGCCGGTCATGGCACAATCCGCGCGGCGCAGCACTCGCAGTCAGAAGGCGCGCCCGAAGCGGCCCAAGCGGATGGCGACGGTCGAGTTGCGCTGGCGTGCGGTCGAGATTCAGCCGACCAGCGGCTTTGCCGATGAGAAACCGATCCAGATGAATCTGGTACATGTGTATGAACCTGAAGCGCCGGCGGCTTCAAGCGCACTGGAGTGGCTGCTGCTGACCAGCTTGGCGGTGACCAATGTCGACGAGGCCAAGGCAGTGGTGGAGCGTTATCTTTTGCGTTGGCGCATTGAGGATTGGCATCGGATTCTGAAGTCCGGCTGCAAAGCGGAGTTTTTGCAATATCGAAAGGGCGAACGCATCGAACGTGCGGTCACCATCAATGCCGTCATCGCCTGGCGGCTGGCGGCCATGACTTTGCTAGGGCGGGAAACTCCAGAATTGCCGATGCAGGTGCTGTTCAGCGACACTGAAATCGGAGTGTTGGAGGATTTCGCATGCGAAAATCGCTTGAAAGTGCCGGACAATGCCGGTACCGGTGTGTTGACGATGGCCATGAACGCCGGTTATATGAACCGCAAGAATGATCCACCGCCCGGTTACAAGAAAATCTGGGAAGGATATATCCGATTGGTAAATATGTCGCAAGCTTATGAATTAGCCTATCGCATGATGATACGAAAGCAAGGCTGGTTACACCATAAGTTAAGTCCTGACTAAATTTGTACGTAATAGGTAGGGCGCTGCCGCGCTTGGACAGCTTGCCAAAACAGGCGATCAATCCAATTGCAGTTCCAATTCCCAGCGAAATCGCTGCAATCACAATGGTCACCCCGAATGCTGCGAGCAGATCGGGTCCGTACCGAATCAGCTGATCCCATTCAAATCGCATCAGCGCTCTCTTTGCTGCAGAAAGTATTCGAGACGCAAAGTGGTTTTGCTCATCAAATAGCCGACCACAAAGTAAATCACAGCGATCGCACTGAATAATTCCACAGGCTTGAAAGTGACGTTGCTGATTCGATTGGTCACCGTCATCAATTCACTTATATGCAGGATTGACAGGATTGCTGTACCTTTGAAAAAACTGATCGTCAAGTTGACCAAGGGCGGGATCATGGTTCGAATGGCCGGCGGCAGAATGACCCGCGTCCAGCGGATTCGGGCCGGCAATGCAAGCGAATAGGCCGCCTCCCACTGACCCTTGGGAACGGATTCAATGCCCGCTCTCACGATTTCGGTAAAGTATGCTGCTGCCTGCAGAGTGATTGCGAGCACCCCGCTTTGCAGCGCTGTGGTGTTGATACCGGTTACAAGCGGCAGTGCGAAGTGGATCCAGATCAGCTGAACCAGAAGCGGTGTGTTGCGCCAAATTTCGACAAAGGCGGTTACAGTCCAGCGAATGGCGGCGTAAGGAGATTGGCTTGCGATGGCGAGTATTGTGCCCGATATCAGACCCGACACAGCCGCGCAGGCAGTCAAAAACAAAGTGAGCAGCAGGCCTTTGAGCAGCACGGATCGATACTCCCAGACAACTGAAAAGTCCAGTGAAAACAACAGCTCCCAATTGAGGAAGTACGCAATTGTGCCGGCCAGCATCAGCAGTACGAATGGGATGCAATAATTGGAGAACTGTTTCATTCCATTTGCGGCGCAGGCAGGAGTACTATGCTTTTCGGCCAGACTGCTCTGATTCGGAGAATCCGTGCGAGGCAATCCAGGCAAACTCTATTCACAGAGCATCTATAAAATAATGGTTCTGAGCACACAAAAATTTTCAATCCAATCCAAATTCATCAACCGCACGAAGATCAGCAATGACGCTATTGATTGCAAATCTCGGGTTGCAGTTAGTTTATATCTTTCTACCGTTTCATCATCAGGAAAAATCGTTCTCATAGGGTCATGTGCATCATTCTGCTTGCGTTGAATCAAAATGAGCGCTACAGGTTCGTAGCCGCAGCCAATCGGGATGAATTTTATGCGCGAGGTACTGACCCTGCTCATTTTTGGCCCGATGATCCGCAAATTCTGGCGGGACGCGACCAATTGTGCCTTGGCACCTGGCTGGGAATCAGCAGACGGGGAAGATTTGCAGCGATCACAAATCACTCAGCTCCGATTGCTGAGAGTTCAAAAAATAGAAGCCGAGGGGAGATTGTGCGTAGGTATCTGAGGCATGTCGACACCCAATCGGAGTACCGGGCATATCTGGTTCGCAGCCAACACGAATTCAACGGTTACGGGCTGATATTCGGCAATTTCTCGATGCTCGGCTATGCCTCCAATCGAACTGACCTGAAATTTGAGATCGCAGATGGAATTTATGGCTTGAGCAACCAGACTCCCGATCATCCGTGGTTTCGGCTTGACTATGGCAAATCCCGGATGAGGGCAGTGCTCTCGAATCAATCCAGGATCGAAATGGAGCATTTTTTTGAAATTCTTGCAGACAGCCGAAACCAGAGCTTGACAGGCAATGCGGTTGATTTGGAAGAGAATCTGCACAAAAATCATTCAGGAGCAATGCCGATTTTCGTTCGAACAAAATATTTCGGCACGCGCAGCTCAACCGTCATTTTTGCTGACCGCGAGGGGAAAGTCCAATTAGAGGAACGAACTTTTGATCCTGATCTGAATCGCTATACGGAGACAAAGAAATTCGAGTTTGAGGTGGAACGCTGAATTCGACTTGAATCAATCCGTATTCCTTGACACTTTCAGCACTCGGTCCACATTTGACAGGTTGCGCAAAACTTTCCGCAGTTCGTCTGCAGAACCAATCTCCACAGTCAAATGAATTTTTCCCAGTTGGCCGACCTTCAGCCTGCCGATATTGACAGCGGAAATTTTCAAGCCCAAGCTGTCAACCGTATTGGAAATGTCCTGCAAAAGAGTCGGATGCCCTTCAACTTCCAAAGTGAATTCAATTGGCTGTCTTGTCTCTCCGACATTTTCCCAGCTGACTGAAATTCTGCGCTCTGGATAATCCGCCAGCATGCGCTTGATATTATTGCAATTTGATTTGTGAATGGTGATCCCTCTTGTCACCGTCACATATCCGGTCACATCATCACCTGGCAGAGGGCGGCAGCAGGAAGCGTGGCTGGTCAATAGATTGCTGACACCCTGTATCGATAATGTCGGCAGTGACACATTGGATGTGCGAGGGCGTCTGACTTCGATTTCTTTAATTTGATCGTCAATGGAATCAGGTTTGATCAGCCCGGATATCGCATGAAAGGGCTTGAGTTCTTTCATTCCAATGGCAGTAAAAAAGTCGCTGCTGTTCTGGAATCCATTTTCTGCCGCCAACTTGTCCATGTTCACCTTGGCGATATGGTGCCGAGCGAGCTCCTTTTCCAGAACCGCCTTGCCTTGCGCGAGATATCTTCCATATTCTTCGTGTTTGAACCAACGCCGAATACAGCGTCGGGCTCTGGCTGAAATTGCGAATTTATTCTGAAGAATCAGCCAGTCGCGGCTCGGTCCACCCGTTTTGGCGGTTCGAATCTCGACCCAGTCTCCAGTTTTGAGCGAACAGGTGAGCGGTACGATTCCCCCGTTGACTTTGGCGCCTCTGCAGCGATGTCCGACTTCCGTGTGAATGGCGTAAGCAAAGTCGATCGGAGTCGAGCCGTGCGGCAGCTCCACCACATTTCCTGCAGGCGTAAACACGTAGATGTAATCCGCAGCGGTTTCTTGAGATGTTGCAGGTTCCAACTCAAGCGCTCCGGATACTTCGTGTTTCCAATCCAGCAGATTGCGCAGCAAAGCAACTTTTTCGTCCTGATACGAAGCCGAACTTGAGTTCTCCTTGTACTTCCAATGCGCAGCGACTCCGAATTCGCAGTCGTGGTGTATTCTTGCGGTGCGAATTTGAACTTCCGCAACTTTTGCGCCGGGACCGATTACAGCGGTATGAAGCGATTGATACCCATTTGGCTTGGGCTTCGCAATGTAGTCGTCAAACTCATCATTGATTGAAGGCCAAGTCGCATGCACCGCGCCAAGCGCCTCATAACAGGCGGCAACATCGTCCACCAAAATTCGTACTGCGCTGACATCACACAAATCTTCGAAATTCAATCCCTTTTGATTCATCTTCCTCCAGATGCCATACAGATGCTTTGCGCGACCGGAAACTGTCGCTTTGATATTCAGTTTTTTCATCAGCTCATTGAGCAATCTCACAAACTGACTGACGTAGTTTTCCCGTTCCACTCTGCGCTCGTTCAAATACCACACGATGCGGTCGTACTCCGTGCGGTTCAGAAACTTGAATGAGAGGTCTTCGAGTTCCCACTTCAGTCGCCAAATCCCCAATTTGTTGGCTAAAGGGGTGTATACGGACAGGACAAGCGCGGACAGATTTCTGCTTTCTGCTTCAGGCAGTTCGTGGGCCTGCCTCATGCGAACCAAGAGTTCAGCAAGATGAATGACTATGACTCGAACATCGTCGACCATTGCGATCAGTATTCGGCTGAAGTCAATCCGCCGTTTGGGTGTGCTGTCCTGCAGATCACCGCGATCCAGAGCCTTGGAAATGCTGTCCAGCTGCAAAGTGCCGAGGTAGAGTTTTTTCACTGAAGTTCCGAATAATTTTTCAATTCTTTCCGGCTGCAATTGTGAATCAGCCTGCATGTTTCTCAAAACCGCTGCCGTTGCGACTTCTTGATCAACTTCCGCTTCCGCAAACAAAGCTAATAACTGATCCAAAGCCGAGTCGAATTCGAAACTGTCCTCTGCATGCCTTTCGCACACTTCGGAAATCAGGGCAGCGAAAGAGCTATTGCTCGAATCAAACCACTGCTTGGGAGGAGAGGACTGCATCGGAAAAAATAGATTTGAAGGTTCTGCTTCGGTGCGAAAGTGTAAATCAAGCGGATCGTGTCGGATATCAAGAAATAATTGTATTTTGATTGCGTAAATCCTGGAACAATTCTGTGTCGGCATCAATAGCCAGCCGCCCAATTTGGAAGTAAATTTCTGGCTCAAACTTGAGTGTTTTTTCGACATGAATCAATTGATTTGCAGCTGACTGAGACTTCAGGCGCTGCATTTGCTGACGATTTGCGCCCAGAAAGTCAAAAATCCATGTGCAAGGTCAGAGCAATGCCGAGAAAAATGATTCTGATCGAATTTGCTTCTCGGCATGTTCTGATTTACATGTGTGTTTCTGGCAGTATCCGACCTGCGAGAAACTATTTTGTTCCCGTTGCCGCTTCTGTTGCTGCAGGGTTTGAAAACGATCAGGAAACGTATTTCCACTTCGAGACGTTCGCTGAAATGATTGGGGTTTTGGCTTGAAGGCAAGCCTTCGGACTGTCAGTTCTTCAGCAATTTTGGAAGCAGTCCCCTCAACGACGAATTTGATGGAAACTGCAGTAAATTAATGTTCAAGAACAGGCAGTTGCAGGTGGGCTTGGGAACATTTTTTCGAACGAGAGTTGGTTACAGAGACGGAATTCATTGAAAGAGAATGTCAAATGTAATCACTCTAGGCGAACTCTGCCCGCCGGCTCGCTGAATAACACTGACCAAACTTGAATTCAATTTCCTAAGACAAGTATCCTAAATCCGCTTTGACCATGCTCAATAATAACTGAGAGAATTTTGGGTACTATGAACTTAGGCCTGAGATCCGCACTGACTCTTTGCTCTCCCAACCGCGGGCACGATCCGACTTCACCACTATAAAATTACCCTGAACATCGCAACTTGCATTCGATGATGTTCGAGATGTCAATTGCGTCCAGGAATACGTGCACCGACTGAGGAAACACAAATGATCGGCTAAGACCATCGTCGAAACACACACTGGAGTGACATCGAAACAAAATTCAAACCGTAGTCTGATTCCTGCTTTTTGAACCGATCCCCGTCACATTAAGTATGCTAAATGAATGTGATCCACATCAATGCACACTGCTGTCTGCATTGGAAATTCCCTTCTAAAACAATTCTTTGAGAGCAGCTTGAACTACAACATTGACAATAAATGGAGTCAGCGCTCCTGCGGACATTGACTTGGTCTTGAACGATTCAAAAAGAAATCGGGGCGCAGTTGGCGTGCACCCCGATTCTTTTCAAGTTGTTTTTCGGAGATCGAGCGAATTAACCTCGTTTTTCTCCTCTTTTACAGGTAAAAACCTCTTTAGAAATCCACCTGCAAATACACAGCCGTTTTGTTTTCGTCGCCCGCATCGGCGTGTTCAAGTATGAGAGTTGATCCACCGCCTAAGGATTTCGACATTCCAATCAACCAAGGATTGCTAGCGCTACCTTCCGTGTCTGCAATATTGAAATGGTAGGACAAACCGTCACTCAGAGGACCACCAGCGTTGGCAACCGTTGTTGAGGATTCACCACCCATACTGTCGGATTTTTTCACCAAGCCCACAGCAGCGCTGTGACTTCCAGCTGCAAACTTCACTGCGACCGCATTCATAGTTTCATCATATGCGGGTGTAGTTGTAGTTTCCGTTACAAATTTAGACGGTGTTCCGGGCGTTCCGGGTGTAACAGTGACTTGAGTCGGCGTACCTGCCACTCCGGGTACAACTGTGACTACAGGCGGGACACCTGCCACTCCGTCTTCAACTTCAACCTTAATCGGTTCAGCTTTCACTTCTTCCACCGCAGCCACTGCTGCTTTCGTAATATAAGTGAGTGTCGTACCGTTAGGATAACACATCTTAGAATTGTGTTCATATACACCTGCCTGAACGCCGGTGGTGTCGGGATCAGTGTCTGCTGCAGTACAATTAGCTTCACTCAAATGAGCAATGTCATTATCTACTGGTGTAACAGTTTGCGCAGTAGCACCTGTACCTACCTTAGCTGACTTCAAAGTGTTCATTCTTAAAGTCACTAGAGACTTTGCATAACATCCGTCGTCCACATTTGAAGTATCAGCTCCAGAGACCCAAATTGCTCCGTCTATTGCGTCACATGCATCTTTTGTAGCCTCTGCAAGTGTAGCCACCGCGTTGTCACCCGAGGCTTCCACATTTTTCCCAGTTTTTGTACTTATTAAAGTCTGTCTATTTGCTTGTGCTGCACCGGTTTCCTCATCTATTGCATCTTCAGGTTCAACAGCCGCAATGGCGGGGACCACTGTCACCATTGTCGGGACGTTTGCCGTTCCTGGTTCAACTGTGACTGTAGGCGGGGTGCCTGGCATTCCGTTTACAACTGTTAC
The DNA here is from genome assembly GCA_965202855.1 of Arenicellales bacterium. Classification (GTDB taxonomy): domain Bacteria; phylum Pseudomonadota; class Gammaproteobacteria; order Arenicellales; family JAJDZL01; genus JAJDZL01. Next base: position 26,046 of record CBDBBP010000003.1, read on the forward strand.
TTGAGTCGGGGTGCCTGCTGTGCCCTCAACGAATTTTTGCGTCGTTGATGTGACCATGGCAAAGTTCTTCTTGCGATGAGCGAATGCCAGAGTGGCCGCTCCCAAGTCGAAAGACAGCCCAAATTCATAGTGATCAACTCCAGACTTCGCCTTGTTGCCCTTGTCCATCACCAAATCCACCTGCAAATTGGCTGCACCAGCCGAATTTGAATAGGACACTGCGGGTCCAACACGATAAGAAGTAAAGGAATCTCCGTAAATATAGGAGTTATCCAAAATAGCGCCTACTGAATTAAAGCTGGCACTCCAGACTCGTCCAATTGAGATGGTTCCGAAACCACCTGACAATCCGACATACGACAAACGATTGCCGGTCGACAAAGATGCGGTGGCAAGATCCAGCGCTTCCTCATACCGATAGTTCGCCGTCAGTCCTTCTGAGATTTCGTTGGAGCCTTTCACGCCCCAGCGAGATCCGTTGCTGAACATGTGCGAAGATCCGCCGGCGGACTCCACACCGCCTCGGAATGAGCCGTACCAAGTAGCTTCACCAAATACGATGGAAGGCATACTCAGCAACCCGGCCAGACCGAGCACTAAACATAATTTCTTCATATTAATTCCAATCTCCTATTGATTGTTATAGTTTTGTACATCAGTCAGATTTTGATGCTGACGATGCCCTTAAACTCGCTGGCGGAACCGCTGTGGGCAGTGCGGATGGTGCTAGTGCTGGCCAAAAGCGCGGCCAATTGGAGATGAATATGGTTTTGCCGACGGCCACCCTTGGTGGCGCAGATTGCGAGTATTCGTCGCATGGAGGATCACGATCATGCCCCTTGCGAAGCTGCCGATTTCAGGTTTTTGCGTTTCGCCGCACGCAAAATTACCCATAGTGAGCCTGTTTGGGATATCGAACTGAGCCCCGCCTGATCTAGATGCTGGGATAAGATCAATGCGATCTCGCTGACTCAAGTCAGTGGAACTTCGACCGAATTCAATGCTTTTGCGCCCGTATAGATCTGTAGGACAGAGCAGTTAATTTGTAATCAATCGCCCGTATTCTGCCATTCATATTTGCGTCTTGTACGGTCCTGAAATCGAGCAGACTGCAAGCTAATCTGTACCCGTTTTTTCAGATATCACGGCGGGTACACTCTACAAGACTTCGGCGGCATCGAAACGGCTTGGAAAATGCTTTCCGCAGCTACGCTCTCGAGCTTGGACAATGAAAAAGCCCCGAAATATCGGGGCTCTAAGTTGTTTGGAGGCAATGCACCCTAGCGGGATGAAAGTCCCCGCAGGGTCAAAAAAATGATTGCGGATTTGACTGATGTCTGAATCCGCATGTATGCTGTGGTATAACGGTCGCAGATGTGGAAAAACCACAGCAACCTGTGGTTTTAATACGTCGCCCGCAATGGGCGGATTTGTGTAGCTGGGCTACTGGATGATGCCCTCGTTGCGCAGAGCAGTGAAAATCTGCTGCTGACCAACCTTAAGCGCGGCAACATCGGTCTGCAACGCGGCAACATCGGTCTCAACCGACGCCAGTCGGTCATCGATCCGATCCACCTTGATCGTCAACTCGGCCAAGCTTCGATTGACGGAAAAAGCGTTGTATCCGATGCCGGAAAATGTAAGCACTACCGCAATCACCATTGCCGCCGTAACGCGAAGCACAAAGCGTTGGTGCGATCTGTACTCCTTTCGCGCGTCTTCGTTCGACACCCGAATCTCGGCCGTTTCTCTTCGAATCTCGGCCGTCATCGCTTCAAGCATCGTTATCCGACGCTCTGTGTTAAGTTCCATGAGGAACTCTTCTCGAGTAACCATGATTTCACTCACTTTAACCTCCATGATATGAATTCCAGAGGCCGCTTGCCCTCCCGGGTCGCTTACCCCGGAAGGTTGACAATGAAACCGCAGTCATGCCTGCGGCTTATGAATGACGCAAATGCGCCATTTATTGACGGTCCCCACTGCCTCCGCCGACGCCTCCACCTCAGGGAAGCGCCGTGGTGCCAGTTCATCGCCGCCTTGACGGCTCACTGGCATGCCTTCACTCTGCTGAGTGCCCAGTCTTTCAAAGGCCTTACACTGGCAGTTTAAAGCAATTTGAATTATCGCACCATCGTCTTTGGTTGTCAAAATCAGCACCGGTGATCGAACTGATACAACTTCTCTTAGCGGGTACACTGTACCCGCCCTGACCGCTTTTTCCGGCAAAAGTTACGCTTGCAAATGCTCCATCGTCGACCGCGCGCTCAGACCTTGGCTGCACTTGGATTCGTAATCATCTAACGGCGTGCACTGGCACTGGCAAGCAACGTCCGGGTCTCGGTAAGAACACATGCGCCGTCATGCGTGTGATCATACCAAGAGATCAGAGCGACCAAGTCGCGGGCGCTGGGCGGTTTGCTTGCAACTGACGCAGCAGACGCATGGTCTGCACGGTTTCATGAAAAAACTCCTGTGCCGTCAGAAACTGAGACGAGAGCGGGGGAAAGACGGACGTCAGGCTGCTTATAATTTGCGGGTGACGGCTTTTTTATGCTCTTACGATGGACCAATAATACCGTTGTCTTTGTTTGAATTCGATTGTAGGATATCCGAGTTCAAAGCAACCTGACTGCCGTAACAGTGTGTTCACTGCTACGGTAGTCCTCTCTTTGTTCGGATGCATAGTGATGCCTCGCAAACATCACGCGCAGACTTCGATTCACAATGTTCGAGGATGCTACCACCATTTTTCCTCTTCGGTGGCAATGTTGATTGCGACCGAATGCACAGCATGAAAAAGGTGCTCAAAATTCGAACTGAAGCTCGTCGTTTGTTTTACGGTGCTTTCGGTTTTGCTCGATTCATGCCGAAACATTCAAATATTGTTTCGTATTGATTCGAGATGCGCATGCAATACGATGCATGTGCGTGCTAAGCGCGTGGAATCATCGATCAACAATCTTCGCTTCGCAATCGAAGATTGTTGATCAATTCATTGTGGGGTCATATTTTCAGGTAACAATCATGGGAATATGAATTTTGTGCGGCTTTCACCGCATGTGTGAAAAACCACAGGCATCTGTGGTTTTCATCTGCCACCCCTTGCGAGGGTGGTTTTTGCATACGGGCCTAAACCCGTCATTCAATTTGCGGGCAGAAGTTTCGAGTCCTGAAGGATTTCGAATATCAGATCCTGGCCTTCTTGAAGGGCCGAGATGTCCTTCTTGAGCCCGGTGACGTCAGTTTTAAGAACCGCGACATCGGTTTTAAGAACTGCAACTTCAATCTTGAGAAGATTGACATCCGTTTTGAGCCCGGCAACCGCCGACTTAATGTCGCTGATGTCCGTTTTGGTATCAAATACCAATAGGGTTAACCCTATTAAGATACTGACAACAACCATCAAGTTGACCCTTGCCCAACGGTTTGTTGATTTATTCGTTTTCTCGGTATTTGCTGCAATTTCCTCCAGTCGAATGATTCGACTTTCAGTTTGCAACTCTTCGCGAGTCACGAATTGATCTTCACTCAAGTAATATTACCTCCGTGGATTATTTCCAGAGGCTTGATCCCTTCCGGAATTCTTCCTCCGGAAGGTTGATTGAAACTGCAGTCATCGCCGCTTCGACGGCTCACTGACATGCTGCCATCCCTTTCGGGACGCCCCGCACTCGCACGGCTTCGTGCGGATTTCATAAGTGATTCAATTATGATGGCTCGGCGATTCTTTTTCAAATTTTGTCAGTGATGCTCAGAAGTTCTCATTATGGCAATTGGCAATTGAACAAAACTTTTACATGATACTTTTCTCCAGATAGGAAAAATAAGGTTTAGTCGATGCGGTTGATCTTATTCATCGGCTGTGGTGTGATCAGTTGGGTGGTGCCCGCGTTTGGTAGAGGGTTTTCAGCAGTGTATTCCAATGGTCGAAGTAGTACAGTCGGTTGAGCGCTCTTAAGTTTTCGAAAAACTGAAAGCGCGCCACCCAGTACTTTCGCGCCTGCCGCCAAGGCGCACACAGAAAGTCACTGATGGTATGAAAGGCGAAGGCTAGAGGATTGAGTTGAAATAAGGTGTTGGTGAGCCCGCGTTTACCATGCTCGAAATATTGTGAGAGGTTATTATGCCGATATCGGCATAATAACCTCTACCTATAACGCAATTTTTCCTGTATTGGGAGATGCTGAGCTGATCGTTGGCTTAAAAACAGATGTTGTTTCAGGTCGAATAAATGCGTAACTTTGTGAGGGTTATATGGGGTTGATCGACATTGACACAGTACGAGAGTTTGTCGAGTAAGTCTTGGAGGGCGGGAAAGATGAATTTGAAAAATGACGCTTAAAGTAAGGAATCTAAAGGGCAATAAGGTGACGAAGACAGACCTGCTAGAAATGCTGAATAACGGAGAAAACTCTGGAGTTGAATTTTGTCGTGACACAGTCAATGATCGAGCATTGGCGAAGGAAATTGTTGCGTTCGCTAATTTGATGGGAGGCCGCGTAGTTCTTGGAGTAGATGATGACGGCAGCATATTGGGATTAGCAAGGGATGGTTTGGAGAAGAAGGTTATGAACGTGTGCAGAGATTTCATTCGACCGGTAATTTTCCCTTATTTTGTAATATTACAAAATGTAGTTGCAGGAAAGGATGTTGCGATAATTCAGGTTGCGCAAGGATGGACTGTTCATAGTGTTTGGTACAACAATCACAATAGATACTATATTCGAGTTGGCAGTCAGAGTCGCGCAGCGAGCAATGAAGAACTTGGATGGATATCTCAGCAGCGTCGCGTATTTAAGTTGGAGCAGCGCGGCGTGTCTGGCACGTCAGCGAACGAATTTGATTATCGCCGATTAGTTGATTATTTTCATCGCATTCGATCTCAGGAAACCCCGGCAATAGAAGATACATTAGCCTGGCAGACCTTGCTTTCCAACACAGGGTTTCTGGTTGAAGAAGGCGATGTAACTCCAGCAACTGTGGCAGGGTTACTTCTGTTCTCATCCAATCCAAATCGATTTTTGCCTCAGGCAGGTGTAGACGCCGTTGCTTATTTTGGCAAGGAAAAAGAAGACAGTGCGAAAGAACGATTGTCCATTAGAGGCCCTATGACTGCATTATTTGGAAACCGTGGAATTTTTGAAAATGGACTTGTTGAACAATCCATTGAATTTGTGAGAAGAAACACTAAACTTTCGGTCAATCTTTCAAATGGCGCAAGATGCGAAGAACAATGGACCTATCCCGAAGGGGCAGTTCAAGAAGTGATTGTCAATGCTCTCGTCCATCGGGACTACCTTTTGTCGGGAACCAATGTGGAGATTTCAATTTATAGTGACCGGTTAGAAGTCGTATCCCCTGGCAGGCTTCCAAATAGCATTACTTCACAACGTATGCTGACCGGTTGCCGCTGGGCACGAAATGAACTGCTTAAAGACGTCATGAAAGACTACGGCTATATCGAACGTATGGGCATGGGAATTCCTCGAAAGGTAGTTAAAGAGATGTTGCAGCACAATGGCACCTTGCCGGAATTGATTGAGACCAGTGAAAGTTTCATAGTAAGGCTTTGGAACAAATTTGAGTAATTTCGAAGTCTATGCATGAGAAAAAATCTGCAACAACAGTTGGCATGCTTTCAAAGAAGTCTGCCGATTGCAAAATTGAGCCGAAGAGATAATCTAACTGTTAGACGAGGTTGAACCTCCGACCTTGAACGCTTGACTGCACTTTTTGTACTGAATTCAATAAGAAGGTTTGGACCAAGCAGGTTCAAATGAACTGTACTCGCTTTCACTCACACCTGTTAGTTGAAATGTCACTTCGAGGCCATGTCCCCGAAGTCAGAACAGCACCCACTCTTAGGCTGCCGCCCTCAACAGCTTACGTTCGTGTTTTATTGGACCTCGATACCCCAGAGTCGAATGTAAACGCTCACGGTGGTAGAACCGATCTATAGAGTCGTACAGCTGATCCCGCATCGCACTCCAACTCAGCAGGGTATCGCCCACTTTCAATTCGCGTTTGATCGGAGTGAACAATGCATCCAACACTGCATTTTTATGGCGGTTCCGAACCGACACCATGGACTGTTGGATGCCGTGCTTCTCGCACAGGGGTTCGATATGCCTGAGGAATATTGCGAACCTTGATCAGAGTGATAGATTACGCCCTTTCGCCTGACCTAGGGCACCAAGCATCAACTCGGTATTATGGCTCCACCTTAAACCATATTTCACTATTCGTTTCGAATAAGCGTCCATCACCACTGCCAGATGGCTAAAACCACGTCGCACCGGAACGTAACTGGAATCAGCCATCGAAAACTGATGTAAACGTGCGCAAGCCAAAACATCGGTTTACCCGATCTTTGTTGACCAATACCTCGGCATCAAGTTGCTTCGTGCTACCTTACGCTGTTTCACGCATCCATTCAAGCAAACCTTACGCATCAATTGATGCACGCGCCGACAGCCTAGACTTTTATTCGCTCTTACTTCGAGTGCTTCTTTCTTCGTGTATGCTCGGCCCCACTCCACAATATTTCATTTTTAGAGTCTTGAGTAGTATTTCTTGATCTTTGCGGGTCATTGACATTCCCACGAATCAATTTGCTTTTATGGTGATCACTGGATTCAAACACTCCAAAGCAGCTTTCGTCCAGCAATTATTTTGCGTCAAAGCAGAGACTATCTGATAGATAAGCTGATTGTCCTGATTGGCTCATTTTCGTAGTACTTTTTACAGGTATTTATACGACTGACACACTACTATTTCCATAATATTCGTTTTAAATCAAATATTTAAATTTGAATTAGCAGGATTTTTGCAAGGGAGAATTCCAACGAAGAAAAGGGAGAAAACTTGAAATTCTCTCCCTAGCGTCTATTGTTAAATTGAATTTATGAAATTTTGTTGACGGTTCGACTGCACTCATTTTTTAGATTTTTGCTCAAAAATAATTCTTGAACGTTCTATGACTTTTAACGCGTGGTCTATTAGTTCTTTGTTATTTTCTTCGGACATCAATTCAAGAAAAAGTTTTCTGTCTTCTTCATCTTCAAGATAATTAGCTGCGTCCCACTTCCTTAATTTACTCATAATTTATCTCTCTTGCGATTTGAATGTCATTTGTTTGTGTTAATTTAGTTCCACCTCCGACCTTCCAATGACCATTCTTTAATTTTGACTGTTTTATATGGTCGTATTACGTTGCCGGTCATTTTGATTTTTGTTTCTGTCTTGGTTTGATTCAATAAACTTCATTGGGACATCCTCACTAGACCCCAAGTCCTTATACATGATTCGCCTTCCAATCATGCCACCAACAATGATCTGCATTTGATCAAATGTGTCTTTTTCTCGAGTGTTATACCGAACGACAAACTCCTTGACATAGCGATGTAAATGCTTTTTGCTGATTGTGTGATATGTGCCTTTATACGCTCGCTCTAGCATTGACCAAAAGGATTCAATGCCGTTGATGTGAGCCTGTTCTTTTACATGCTCGCCAACTGAATGTATTACAACATCATGCTTGTATCCCTCTAATTTTTATGTCCTTCGAAGTCATCTGATTTTACAGTTGAATCAGTCTGTACGTTGTCATTAATGAACTCATGAATAATAGGTAAAAAAATCAATCACTCTTGAAAAAGACAATTAAAATTCCAATATAACTACCAAAAAAGACCTACTCTATAGTCAAAAAAGTTATTTGTAAATTCCTAGCCACACGGGAGAACCTAATGAATCTAGATTTTTCAATTGACGTTAATTTCGATGAGGAAGTTAAAGTTTTTGTCGGAACAAGTGAGGATATACCGGGGCTGACGATAGAAGCAAGCTCAATACATGAATTCTTAGAAACAGCAATGGATATAGTCCCATATCTTCTCGCAATAAATCTCAAAATTACAGATAGAAAAGACGGTGACGTGAATGTTTATATCGGTTTAAAGGAGCCGCGAAGAACTGAACCAAAGTTGAAACAAGTGAAGCCGATATACAGAATTCACGAAGAACCGAATCCCATCTACGCGATGGCTTAGTTCTGCATGGCTTCATACTATAGAAAAGTGTCAAATTGACTGAAAGATAATGGGTGGAAGTTCAATAGACAAGCAAGAGGTAGTCACGAAACCTGGCGCTATGAAAATAATGGAACCAAAGTGATATGCGTTCCTTCTTATTTGAAGAGTAGACATACCGCAAACAGTATTCTAAAGCAAGCTGGAACAAACACCAAAATTTAGAATTAGAAGTCAAAATGGGCGGTTAAAGCCGCCCTTCAATTTAAGTGCCATCAGCACTTTTTTTCCTTGTAGCAGTTGTTATAAATGAGATTTATTCTCATTTACTATTATGTGTAGCATTCCTAATAAATCCCTAAATTTTTCGTCTGCCGTGAATGAAATTCGTTCAGCGTTTGGATTGACAAAGACAGAACTCGCAGAAGTTTGCCAAGCCCAGAGTAGGAAGATCCTTTACAACTGGATTAACGGAGAAACCGCGCCTGGAAAGTCAGCCATAAGTAGGATTTATGATCTCTTAATTGCTGCAAGAACGTGGATTAGTTCTGGATCTACAGCGGACCGAGAGCTGTTGCATCAACCCGTAATTGATAACCAAAGCGTATTTGATCTCCTAAAAAAATCTGAAATTGATAAAGAGCTTATTAATTTTGCAGGGTCAAGACTGCATATGTTGGTACCAGCACACAAGGACCTGACAGATCCTTTTGCATAAAAAATTCGGAGTCCGATTGATTTGATTGGAGGTCAACTGGAGGAAGCCCATCGGAGACAGGTTTCTTTTGTCAAACCTTCTGATTCTGAGTACATTCTCAATCGCTCAAAAATTTGTCACGAGGCAGAAATCGCACTATTGCTAGCATCACAGTCTTTCGATATTGCGAACAACAGCATTGAGTCAGACCCATTAATTGAGTTATCAGTGGCCAGACGCATTCAAGCCATTGATGGCAATCTGACCTATAACAAATACTCGCAAATTCTACTTACAGCCATCTTATCCAAAACACATGTCGAAAATAGATTCTCTGAAGTGAGCATTGAACTTATGGCCTTTGAAAGAGTTTCTATTCCAATGGAGGATATGGTCGGACTAAAACCTAATCAGAATAGAGTTCTAGAAAACAGGCAGTTAAAAAGTTATGTTGCCTGGCTGGTTTGTCGCTATTCTCGCCCTTCTCTTCCCACGACATTCAATAAACGGATAAGAGTGGCGGCCCCCAAAAATTAGCTTAGAGATGTGACAAAGAAAGCCAATAAACAGCTTGCAGGAATATACGTCGAAATAATGCCCGATGCCGAATTCAACGAGGATCAAAACTACCGCGATAATTTACTAGGTTTACTCCCTGCCGGTTTTAAAGGTAATTTCCGAAAGGCCGAAGGCGCGATAAATGCTTATGCTAAAGTTCTTCGCGATGCTGGCATGGATGTTAAACCTGCTGTCCGAATGAAAGATGAGACTTCTGTAGCTGCAATAAAAAATTTCAATTGGTTGTATTGCGATGATCTATCCTTCAGATATGAAACACATCTGCCACAAGAGACTCAGACAATTCTATAAACGGAGATTTACGTCTAAACTCGCATAAGTCTGATAAGAATACAGATTTGCGGGTAGAGTCGAGGGAAGGCGCGCTCGGTTTTAGGAAAAAGGTTTAACCGTTTCCGACAGCTTTTGCCTTCAGCCGGAGTCTCAATTTCACCCTAACTCAATTTCCATACTCCCGCTCGTCAAACCAGACGTGTGGATTTCCTGCATCAAGCTTTCGTTCAAGGGTTATGCTTTCGCCCACGGCAGTTTCTTAATGTCAGCGACAGGCATGCCAAACCATGATTGTTCCGCAGTCGGTTGTTGGAGAAACACACATATTCCCCTGCATTTACCTGATGCTTCCGACAAAACTATTGTCGTAGCCGTTTAGTCGTATGATTATTTTTTGCCGAATATGAAGGACTAACCTGACCGAAATAGAAATGGTTCGACCAGCCGGGCAGCATCCGGTTTATACGACCGACTGTACCACCCAATCCCACAATTCAAATTTTGTTTCCAGCCTGTCGTTAGCTCTGCCTGTTATCTCTGCTCGAGGCTGCAGCACCTGCATATCTTACAAAACCCAGCTCATGTCGTCGCAACAAAGAGGGGATCCGTTACATCTGTTCAATTCGTTTTCCAGAACCGAAGTGACCGGTTTTGGATGTAAATAAAGTGTCTTTGACCTCTATGAACTTCAAATATTTCTTGAATTCGGTCAGAATTGATAGCTTTTTTCTGATTTGACTGTTTTCTGGAAATCTTAATTTATTTGTATTCGATCATTCTTCATGAAACCATATTAATATTTGAATGGGCGTTAGTTTAGTCGCACAATGAACGACGTTGCGTGAAAGTCACAGCAGTACGTCGAATGCACATCACTTGGATAACCAAGTACAGTACTCTTTTTAGATAACTGATTTTGAATCGGTGAGCACTAGAAGATTCCCTATAATCAGCTCTACTGTTAATTTTGCAATCCACATTTATCGTTAAGTCAAAAATAGTTTTTTGGAGGAAAGTAAATATGAAGAAATTGTCAATATGGCTTAGTTTTGTCCTAGGTTTGTCCATTGTAGGATTGAGTCCAGTATTTGCGGATGACGATCGAATCAGTGTAATCAAGGATCGCGGAGAGCTATTGGTCTGTCACGCCGAAGCTCTGCCTTGGGGAGCAAAAGACCCCAAAACCAACGAATGGGTGGGAACCGACATTGAAGCAGCAAGACATCTAGCAGGTATTATGGGGGTTGAATACAAGCCAGTTGATTCACAATGGGGTACATTGATCCCAAGTCTGGAAACAGACAAATGCGACATTGTTATGTCTCCGATGTTCAGAACAGCTGAACGGGCGATGCGCGTATTATTTTCGAATCCATCTGGATATGAAACGCAGGGTACCGCGGTACACATGGATTCCGACGCTCAGTCACACAGCGATTTAGATAAAGAAGGAATGATTATTGCTGTTGGTTCAGGAACAGCCGACGAAGCTTTCGCCAATCGCTTTTTCAAAGAAGCGACAGTTAAACCTCTGGTAAGTGATAAACTATCGACGTATTTTCTTGAAGTGGCGAGCAAGAGAGCTGACGCAGTGCTAACCGACAGTTCATCACTTCGGAATTTCATTAAGCAGAATCCGGGTATGAACCTGCGCATTATTGATGATGCCCCTTTAAATCCGCAAGGTTATGCTTATGCTGTGCTCCCCGGAGAATATCATTTCGTCAATTTTATTAATGTCTGGCTGGAAACGATTGAACAGCAAGGATTGAAAGATCAGTGGTATGCCATGATCACTGCAGAATAAAACAATCCGTGCATTCGTTTGAATTCTATCTCCATTTGCAAACATTGCTGGTATGAGCGAAACTGCTGAACAAATTGTATCCCTGCAAAGTTCGATCGCAGGAGGGGTGATGTCGCTGAATCGAGCGATTCATCCTATGCGAGAATTTGTACGTGCCAAGGGAGCTTACATGTGGGATCACTCGGGTAAGCGTTACATTGATTACCACGCAGCATTTGCGCCGTATTTGCTCGGTCATGGTGACGAGGATATTGATTCAGCCGTCATCGAATCCATGCAGCGTGGTGAGTCTCTGATGGGGGCGGGAACGACTCCGTGGGAACAGGAAATTGCAGATCTTCTCGTCGATTCCGTACCCTATCTTGAGCAGGTCCAGCTCACCAGCAGTGGCACTGAAGCGGTGGCCTTTGCGCTGCGTATAGCGAGAGCTGCAACTCAGCGCAATGACATTGTCTTTATGCAAGGCGGTTACAACGGGTGGATGGATTCAGTAGCCTTTAATCTTATGGATCCGGCATCCGCACTTGAATCCCATGAAATTGGTCAAGAACATTCGTTGCGACCGATTTCCGCTGGAATGGGTGAATCTTCGGCAGAAGGTGCGCATGCAGTCGAGTTTAATGATCCTGAAGCGCTGGAAAATGTTCTGAGTCAGAATCGAGCTGCCGCTGTCATTTTAGAACCCATACTGCAAAACATTGGAATCGTAAAACCGAAACCTGGGTATCTCGAAGAAGTTCGATCATTATGCGACAAATATGGCGCTCTGCTGATATTTGACGAAGTTAAAACTGGTTTTCGTCACGCTTTGGGCGGGTATCAATCAATTTGCAAAGTATCTCCCGACTTGAGTGTTTTCGGCAAGGCGGCAGCCAACGGATACCCACTTGGTGTTATTGGTGGAAAGTCCGAGTATATGTCGTATGTTTGTCACCCGGACCCTTCAAGAAGAGTTTTGGTGGCGGGCACATACAACGCCCATCCGTTCACAGTCGCTGCGGCGGCTGCAACCGTAAAGAAGCTAAAGAAACGCGGCAAAGAAATTTATTCTCATCTGGACCGGCTTGGTGAGCAAATGCAAGAAGGGTTGATTCAGTTGTTTGCCGATCAGGATTATCCAACCACAGTTGTGCGGCAGGGATCAGCATTTGTTGTTTACTTTATGGATTACGAACCTTCCTGTTGGCTGGATATTGCTCGAAATAACGACGCTGAGATCGATGTTCGCTACCGCAATCGGCTAATAGAGAAAGGAGTATTTCACTTTCCAGTTACCACAAAACAAGGCAGTATTTCGTTCGCACATACCAGTTTTGATATTGACGAGACATTGTCAATTACGCAAGATGTTCTGCAAGATTTAAAGCGATAAATTGAATCAATAGACGAACTGCTAATCTGCAGCTTCAACGTACATTCTTTCACCCCAAAAACCATTCTTCCAGACGTCCAAACAACTCGACGCGAAGGACTCCAGTTCCTCGATGTCATAAGCGGTTGCGAAAATGTTGCCTGTATTTCCGCCACTTGGACCGTATAGGTTGTTGCCTCGGTCATAAAACAAAGCGATATCCACGATGCGATGATCGCTTTGCGGAGTCCATACGTCAGGAGGCAGCAAACCATCGGGATGAAAAATGTACATGAGGTCACCAGGAGCCGGGAACATGCAAAGCCACTCTTTAGGCGGGTCTTTGCCAAACACTTCTTCAACAGGCAATAAAGTATAAATTTCGTGGTTGGCGTATTTAGCGTGCCACATATCTCCTTCAAAGGGTAGAGCATCACAAATAATTTGACAGGTGGCAGGTGAATTATCCCAGCGCAGCTTTAATTTCACACTGGCGCCGTTGTTGCGCATTCCGACTCGAACAAACTTAAGTTGGTTTTTCATATATGGAATTGATCCTCCTTGTCAATTTTTCGGTTTGGGCATATTGTTCGACTTCCTGATCTGTCCAAGAGATGCCTCTGCATGAGTTTAAGTTCAATTCGCTAAAAGACAGCCCTAGCGTGATTTGCAGCGGCGTTTAACAGACGCTGTGATGATATTGAATCTACCCCCTCCAGCATTTAAACGTAAAACTGGAAATTTTGTCACCAACGAAAGCGGAGAGGTTGGAACATGAACAATACAAACTATACGATATTAGATTTAAATTTGGCAAAATAATACCTTTCATTATGTGCTGATCCTTGGCAACTATCGAAATGGTAATCGGACGAGTTCGAGCGAATTTTAGGGGTAGTGGATAGTCAGGCCTAGTTGGAAACTATAGGAAATAGATGAATACCGTAAATGAACTTGGTAAAAACTCAGTTCATGTGCGTGCTAATTCGGTCCCCGCATCTTAGCAAATAGATTTGTTGTTTTTGATCGCCAAACTGAATTTTAGATCGTCTCGGTAAATTTAGTTGATTTCTATGGACTCTTGCATTCATGCCATCAAAGAGCAGCGGAACAACTTTAAATGAGCTCTTGAAATTGATCGTACCCTTAACAATTTGATCCCATCCCGTAACTACAGCATGTCTTGTTTTTTGTTTCCGCTTTTAGCTCAATTAGTACTATCCACGAAACTTGATCTTCTTTCGCAAAAAAACGAAGTCGCAATTTTTCTGAGATTGAAGATTCTTGACTTCTTTACATATCTATGGCAACTCAATTTGCCGGGCAAGAATCTAATGACGCTCTACAACCGTCTCTCTTATATTTCGTAACATGACAAGATGCGGATACAGAGTCACGAGCTGTATTTACCAAACTATTCACCTCTATACTCTTGAGGCAACCTGTTGTAAATGTTAGCTCCTTCGTTGTACAGAGCTTCGCTGACTGCGCTGTATTGATCTGGAAAAAGGCCTGTTTCACAATCAACACAAATCTCTTCAACCAATGAGCCATCACAATTACCTGGTTCATGGAAATACCACGCTCCAAAATATTTTTCTTCTAAAGAAACCTCTTTTTCTTCTGCAGAGAGATTTTCTTCATGCACTTTTGGCAATCTGGTCAGATTTCCAATTTTCTCCAAGAACCATTCACTGTGCGTTGTAACTATGATTCGCACCCCAACTTTGACTAATTTAATCAATTCTTCCGCTAGCTTTGCTTGCATCGCCGGGTGTAGATGGGCTTCAGGCTCTTCAATAATCAAAACATCACCAGGATCTACCAAATAACGCAAATACAGCACTATCGGTGCCAATTCAGAAACCATTGACGAAACTCGTGTGAATGGAAGATCTTTTTTCCAACCATCTGGGCGATAGGAAAAATCAGGGCTGCTAAACTCATTGACTTGGTTAAGATTTACTTCTCCGCGAATAATATTTTCTTCAATGGAACCAGATAGAATTTGAGATTCACGCCTATTTTTTTTTGACCGTTTTTTGAAACTGGATAAGCGAACCAATTGGTCCAAGTAATCTGCCGTGATTCCTGTTAGCGATGGAGCGCTCGCAGTTGGCTGAATTCCTGCCCTAGAAGCATTTTGAATTAGCGCACTAACCAGGACTTGGTGCGCGCTCATGATGCCGGTGCGGTTGGCGGGAAGGTAATAAGCGGCTTTGTAAATCGGGCGCAGAATTGATTCAACTACTGTTTGAGAAATTTCAGCTAAGATCTGTTCCGTGGCATCTTTGTCGAAATTTATTTTACTTGTATGGATGTCTCTAAATTTAAAGAATGGAAAATGTTCATTTTTTCTTATAAATTCTGGGTCCATAAACACTTTCGAAATCTCGTTTAAATCGCCAACATTAAACCTACTTGAAATGGGAAAGTTATCGTGTGAGGGATTGGATTTTTTCAGCTCTATATCCCATCTTGGTGAATTTGATGCGAAATCCACATTAGGGTTGAATTCCAGCACGACATTGGACATGGCACTTCGCCTTCGAATTAACTCGTCTGTGGAATCTACACCGAAACATCGTTCAATCTGTTCTTTTATGCAGTGATGATCTGTACTTGTGGGTTGTTCTATAGCACGTTGAATAATCGAAGAAATTTCATTTGGCAAAGGTTGGACGTTGCCATCGTCGTATGTATTCAGCCACTCATGCAACAGATTCAGTCGACTAGGGTTGTCACTTAAATCTTTGAAGTGATCACTCCTTGAAGTAAATTCGCGTAACCATCCAGTCTTGAAAGAATGAAGGTGATTACTGGGATTGCCGAAGCACTGATGCAACGCATAAATCAAGATTGCTAGATAAGACTTGCCTACATTGCTTGGACCAATGAACACAGTCAATGGTCGCATTTCAACGTTTGCCTTCACTATCGGTCCAAAATTTTCAATTTCGATTCTGAAATTGTTTAGTGAGGATGGTTTTTTCGAATTTTCCATTCAAGTTCACACGATTTACAGGCAATATTTATGGAATTTACATTGTTTCCTATGCTATATGAAAAAGTTAGATTTTTTCCAGTAACTTTTTTTCGGCTCTTTCTGTGTTAAAGATTGATTGTTGAATTTCTCTTATGAAAAAATTTTCAGCTTTTTTTTGTATATCATCGGGAATGCTTTTCTGCAGGCAGCAGGCGAGTTTGCTTGTCGTCAAACCTGTCTTCAGAGCAACACAGTTGTTAGGATGCATCGCTGCCATCGGTTCTGAGTGATTAAGGGAATTTCCAGAAGTGAAGCATGAAATTGAGGTATCAGTTCAAGCTTTAACACGAGAAAATTGGCAGTAAACGATCACGATTCAATATTGAAAACTTTAAAGCAAAGCGAGGGCGAGCGACCCAGAATCCGGTGCGAGTGAAAGCGAGTACACCTCAACTCAAAATTTGTAATTCGTCTAATTCTGGAAGTATCAAGTGAAGTCAAATTTTGGGCAATCCTGCTCGTCGAGATTGTTTTGAACAATAAAGGATTCTAGTTTCAATTGAAGAATCTGTAGACAGAAAACGAGTATCGGCTGGTATAAATCACAAGTTACATACTGAGTTTTTGATTTTGAAAAAAATCAAGCATTTTGAACTTGAATTGCACAAACACCTATTCGAAAGCTATAGTTTCATTTCCGCGTGTATTAGTGGGCGTATTCTACAGTTTTACTTTTGATTCCTTTCCTGCGAGCAAACGTTCTATATTCTCTCTGTGACGAAACCAAACTAGCAGAAAAACGACTGCGGCACTTCCCACAATCCAAAGATTCAACCCAAAAATCCAAGCCAAAATTGGTGCGGAGAGGGTTGCGCTCAGAGATGAAACTGATGAAATTCGAAATACCAATAAACTGAAAAACCAAATGAGCGCTACACTTCCAAAAAGAGGAATTGAGACACCAAGGTAAGCGCCAACGGAGGTGGCGACCGATTTACCGCCAGAAAATCCAAAATAAATTGGATACATGTGCCCAAGAACAACTCCCAGAATTGAACATGCTACTGCAATTGGATTTGCCGTGAGCGCTCCAACTAAGAACACAGCAATTGTGCCTTTTAGAACGTCGCCAATTAAAGTCAGAATCGCAGGTAACTTACCAGAATTTCTGAGAACATTTGTGACTCCGGGATTCCGCGAGCCTATCGAACGAGGGTCTTCTAGGCTTAAGAGTTTAGAGACAATGATTGCAAAGAGAAGAGATCCTATGAGATAGGATACGACAAATGAAATAATAATAGGCGTGTACATAGTTACACCATTAAACGGAATTAGGCTGTAACCAAAAGTAAAGACAGCCAAGATACAACTGATACAGCAATTGTACCAATCAAATAGACAATTATCGTCATGGATGGCAACATCTGAAAGGACCAATTGACACGTGGGATTCGCCTTCTTTCGTCACTGAGTCGCAAGAGGAGAAGTGCATGGACATTGCATTCATCGAAAATCTAAAATTTCAAGCGAGAATTGGAGTATGGGAATAGGAAACGCGGATCAAGCAAAATCTTGTTGTTGACTTCTGGCTTGGTACCGACATCAAGTTCGCCGCAGAGACCGATTAATTAAAGTACGCCGTAAACTACAAGAGCGTATCGATTCGAATTTCAGAGTTGGTCAGCAAATCGGCACTGAATACTGATTGAGGACTGTTACAGAAGAGATTGCTGGCACTGTGCTTTTAGAGTTCGATGTGACGTGGTGTAAAGTGAAAGTAAGTAAACCTCGCACAGGTGAGAATAGCTAGAATGTTGGTGTAATTACCAAAGGAACTGAGGTGAAATCAAACATACTGCTTAATGACGGGAGTATTTCAGGGTAGAGTACTTTTCTATACTAGAACTCCTATTGAGATCGTTGACTAGAATGATGAAGAGTTATGCGAAGCTAATTCGCAAGGGGCCAGTCCTTGCGACGAAGAGGCCTTATTCTTTTACTTCGACTTTGTCTTTGAATTTTATCCTTGAAATAGCATGTTCTCGTTGTAGCTCACATAATAATAGTACTGTCTAGTGGAGCAGGAACGCAAGCTGCGGAAAGTGGAGGCCTGAGATGAAGCGCAGATCTGACTTCGAGGACGTTACCGAAGTCAGAATTAAAACTAACCGCGTGAGTGAAAGCGAATGCACTTTGTGTCCCCAAAGTGATATTTAAACTAAAAGGTGTGAGTGAAAGCGAGTACAGCCCAACGAAACTTTAAGAAATTCAACTTTAGAGAACATGAATCATTATTTGCAAATTAAGAACCCAGCACGTTTGTACGATAATCGAATTGAAACACTCAAAAAATTTGCAAGAGAGGACGGATACGATTTGCACGAGTCCTCTTACGCCAACTTCAATAAATTCTTGAAAGAATATCCAGGATTAGTGCGCGCTGATCTAGTATTGCTTGAGAATGGAAATCTTCGAGCAATATGGAAAGGCAAGAATCGTGCTCAAATTGGACTTCAGTTTCTAAAAGATTCACGCGTTCAGTATGTGTTGTTCAACGAATCTGGTCCAAGCAGCGCGGCATTAAAGCCGTATGGGAGGGGTGGATTCGAAGAGACAATGAATCAAATTAAAAAATTTGATCTTGACACTATCATGTTTGAATAGCGGTAGAAAACATTCTGGAAGAGCGTCATGTTGATTGATGCATTAAGCCGTCATTTACTCGCACAGATGGCACCGTTGATGGACGAGCTATTCAGTCTGTCGATATTGACGAGAGACTGGTTTGCGCCTAGGAACTATAAACAGAAGCTAAACAGCTACGACGTCAGTTGGTATCGAACTCAATAACTCACTGAACCGAATTTGTTTCGAGCACACGGAAGTACAAAGCGCAGTTATTGCCAGTATAGAGGAACGGGATTTTTACTCTGGCATCATTTTTTCATGCTCAGTTCCAGCAGTCATGTTTAGACGGCAAAATTCTGCAAATTGGTAACGGAATTGAGGATTCGTCGCGAACTTAAGTACTCGAAAGAGCTCCGCAATTAGCGCGAATTATCGGAAAACAGTCCAGGTCTAACTCAATCAGAATAAGGAGAAGTCCACCTTTCAGAATCTCAACAATCAACATGTTGCACCGGACGCCACTGTGTACTTGAACGCCCCCTACTCATATGACAGCTTGCCATTCGCAACGAAACTGTCAATCATATCGCGAAGGAATTTGTCAAGGGCGTGGCGCATAAGACCAGAATCGAGTCGTTATGGAATATGCTATAACGCGGCTGCAATGTTGCTTTCCATCATTACAGTAAAAAGCATCTTGACAAGTTCGTTACTCCTTTTACGGTCCGTCATAATGTTCGGTTGATACAAGGCAGTAAATGTAGAAGATGGAAAATGGGATGGCTGAGAATCGCTCGCGATACAAAGAACTGGTATCTTGGAGGACGCCGGGAAAAACTAACCCGCGAAGCAGAGCCGTTCGACTTCATTCTCGAAAGTAAAATTGTGGTCGTGCGGAAAAACCGATCTTTCAAAGCAGGTGGATAAGTGTGAAGTCGAAAGAACCAAACGACAATTCTGTGCCGCTATTGGTCAATTTGTCCGACCACGCACCGACCAGCCCTGTGCCAAGTCAGGATAGTCAAGCACAAATCTGCTTAATGATTCAGTAATTTCCAAGTAAGTCTGGTTCTGAACAGATTGTGACTACTCCCTATAATTCCCTTGTTATGAATGACGGCAACCGAAAGGATAAATTGAAACATAGGATTCAACTTCTTTCGTCATTGAATCGAAAATGGAGAAGTGCATGGACATTGTATTCATCGAAAATCTAAAATTTCAAGCGAGCATTGGGGTATGGGAATGGGAAGCGCGGATCAAGCAAAATCTTATTGTTGACCTCTGGCTTGGGACTGACATCAAAGTTGCCGCGGAGACAGATCAATTAGAATACGCCGTAAACTACAAGAGTGTATCGATTCGAATTTCAGAATTGATCAACAGTCGGCACTACAAACTGATTGAGACCGTCGCAGAAGAGATTGCTAGCACTGTGCTCTCGGAGTTCGATGTCACGTGGTGTAAAGTGAAAGTAAGTAAACCTCGCGCAGTAGAGAACAGCAAGAATGTTGGAATAATCATCGAACGGACTGAAGCGAAGTCAAACAAATTACTCAATGATGGGAGTAATTCAGAGTAGAGCCCTATGCTGCACTAGAACTCATTTGAGCAGTTGACGTTTATGGTAATAATCTCTAAGTCTCAAACTCCAGTTTTGCTCCGAAATTAGTTGTTGAGAGTTTCCGAGGATCAAGCAAAATCTTCATATTGTTTAGCGAACAAGGGAATGTCAGCTGCCGCCTGCTTGGCAGCACCACGAGAAAGTAGATGACTTTACCCGTCTCGAATATTCCTCTAAATTGTAGCTTTGCTTATCATAAAGTGCTTCTAGATTCTTGGAATAACGCAAAACTGAATTTAAACGTGTGAAACAAAGCGAGTACATTTCATTACACTACCTGCAATAATTATGATCACTGCGAAATTCTTTTGACTTCCAATCTACAGAAGATACGTTGTTGATGATTCTTGAGCCACACAACACACTTATTCACAAGGTTACTCTAAAAAATTATCGTTGTTTTGGAGAACAGCAGACAGCCACGCTTGCTCCACTTACTTTACTGGTAGGCGAAAATAATGCTGGTAAATCTTCATTTATGGCGATGATTCGAGTTTTATTGAAAATCGCTGGCGGTAGAGCTTCAAATTTTCAAGAAGAACCATTTGATCTTGGCGCCTTTTCGAATATTGTCCATGATGGTGCGGAAAAATTTGAGATTGGATTCAGTTCACGAATTTCTATCGCTTCAAGTGAATCGAGTTCTGAAGTGCCTCAAACTGTTGATTGCGAATATCGTGTAAATTTTGAACAGGGGGACAGTACTGTTCCCAATCCACGCCATACGCGTTTTAGTATCAAAGACTTTTTTTTTGAACTGGATCATCAATCTAATCTCTTGAAATTAGGAACACATAAACGAAATAGAGAAATCAAATTTGGACATGCGGGGCTACCCCTATTTTTTTTCTTTGATGGCATCTCTAAACATCTTTCAGAAATACTTACAAGTGATTCGGAATCATTGGGTGATGACTATCCAACAGATGAAGAAATGAAAAGCCTTTCACAATTGTTCGACGCATATAAAGAATTTTCATACGAATTTAATCGAATGGATTTATTCGGAAAAGATGAAGCATCACGAGTATTTGAAAGCGCACCTATTCGTTCAAAACCGCGCCGAACATACGACCCGTCAGGGATAAAACAAGATCCAGAAGGTACACACATGCCTATGTATCTTTCTAATTTATATTTTCGATATCCTGAAAAGTGGCAAAAACTAAAAAAATCGTTGACAGATTTTGGTCGAGATTCACAGCTTTTTGACGAGATTATTGTCAAGCCATATGGAGAAACAGAAGCAGATCCTTTTCAGTTGCAGATACGCGAAAGTGGAGGCGGTATGGATGGACGGGTACGCAATTTTATTGATGTTGGTTATGGAATAAGCCAAATTTTACCGATTGTCGCCGAGCTGCTGCGCAATAGTACGAAATCCATTTATTTGCTACAGCAACCAGAAGTGTATCTTCATCCTCGTGCACAAGCAGCATTTGGGGGATTGCTTTGTCAAGTTGCAAATTCAGATAGCCAGCTTCTCGTTGAAACGCATAGCGACTATATCCTTGACCGGATCATGATTGATATTCGAGACCGAAAGTGTCGCTTAAAGCCAGAAGATGTATCAATTTTGTTTTTTGAGCGATCAGGAACCAGATCCAAAATTCACTCAATGAGTCTGGACGAAAAAGGAGAGATTCAAGATGCGCCCGATGTTTATCGAAAATTCTTCATGGAAGAAATGAAAAGTTTTTTAGGGTATGCCTGAATGTGCGCAATTCTCGACGTTAACCGCATCGACAAAGTTTTCAATCCACATCATCACGGTTAGCTGGAGAGCAGTTCTACGAATGGTTAGATGAATGAGGTATGTGGCAGTTGGTGGGATCCAATTACAATCAGAACTTAGTCAAAATACTATTTTTAGCAAATAGGATGCAGAAACAAAAAGAAGTGGGAATAGAAGAGTCAAAAGATTTGAAGCTTCAAAAAATGATGTAATGGCTAAGTTACTATCGTATAGCAGCTCCCGCAAATCAAATGACAGCCGCATCATCGCCCTCGCTCAAATTAGTAATGCTCGATTGCTCTTTTCTCAAGACATTGACCTTCAAAGCGATTTCAAGAACCCGGAATTGATCAAAATTCTAAAGGGAAATGTCAATTCTTTAGGGGAAAGTCCAAAAGCGACTAAGGGTCGAAACAAATTACTTGCTCGGACGTGCTGCGCTTAAATGAAAGAACAAAGTTAATTGATGAGACTTCTCTGGGGAAGAGGAACTGACTCGTGAAACATGGTCTATTTGCGTTTCGCGTGGAAAGTCGAATTTGAAGCAAATACGTGAATGAATTTCTAGTGGTCAGGGCATGGTGCGCGTGAATCCAAACTAGTGACCGCGAGCGAATTGAGATGAATCTGCGAAGACTTAATTTATTGGACCTTGTGCCATCTGTTGTGCCGTCAGTAAAATTTTTGCGTGTCGTCCGACTTCTTGCTGGATTTTGACCCGGGCTTCTTTGGTCTTGGCCAGCAGCTCCTCCCGCTTGCGACCGCGACATTCCTGTAGCAGAGGATTGAAACAGACCACCAGTCTATTGCCGGAATAATCATCGGAGCGGATCTCAGCCAGGTCGAAATGATCGAACAGCGATGGCGGGAATCTGCCCTGGTGGGCTTGCTTGCGAATGCCAATAAAAAATGAAATTTAATGATCCACGTCAAGACCATAAAATTGAAATGGGGGCCGCAAACATTCGATTGCCAAACGGCACTGTTTGGTCGTGATCGTATAAAACCAAACCCATAACAAAGCGGTCATCACTTACAGCTGCAAGACGGCGAAGACCTGAAAAATCTCTTTTAGAGACGGTTGCTGAAGCCTTTACTTCTATCCCGACAATCCTTCCGCGTCTATCTTCCATTACTACATCAACTTTGTTACGCTCTTTATCTCGAAAATGTGAAAACACATATCGCTCTTCGGTCCAGCTGGCTTGTTTTAGAAGTTCACTAAACACGAAAGTTTCCAAAAGAGGCCCAAATAAGGTGCGGTTTCGTCGCACGTGATTTGGCGAGTAATTTTTTAATGTTGCCAATAGCCCTGCATCTAGAAAATGCAGTTTGGGCGACTTCGTTAGGCGCTTCAATCGGTTCGTGTACCACGGTTGCAGAGTGCGAACAAGGAACAAACTTTCAAAAACAGCCAGATACCTTTGTGTGGTGACGTGATTCATGCCCAGCAATGATCCAAAACGAGAGTAATTGACAAGCTGGCCGGAATGCTCAGCAAGTATCTTTATCAATCTGGGCATGGCATGCAGTTGATTAATTCGTGTAATTTCTTGGACATCTCGCTGAATTATGGTGTCGACATAGTTTAAATGCCACTTTTGCCGCCGTTGCCGACTGCGCCGCGTCAGAGCTTCAGGGTATCCCCCCGAAAGAACGATTCGGATGAGGTCATTGCCAATCACCGAGTTTATGCAATCAGGTATTTCTCCATCAAACACTTTTTCAAGAAAGGACGAACGAAATTCATGCAGCTCTGCTTGAGCCAATGGCAGCAAGGGGATAATCTCTGCACGTCCGGCAAGTGAGTCTGCAAGGCGTGGCAGCGTCATAAAATCAGCAGACCCTGTGAGCAAAAACTTCCCAGGCTGCGGGTCAGCATCAACAGCCATTTTTATTGCTAGTATGAGCTTCGGTGCACGGTGAGCTTCGTCAATGACTGCTCGATCTAGACCACGTAGAAATCCAACGGGGTCAGTCGACGCGGCATCTAGAACAGAGGGGTTGTCAAGTGTAAAAAACGGGAGCTTACCGCCAGCGAATTGTTGTACAAACGTAGTTTTTCCAGATTGTCGAGGACCGCATATTAGAACAATTCTAGTATCGTTCATCGCAAGATGGGTTCGCTTTTCAATATAACGAGGATAATACATTTAATTCAAAGGAATATTCCGACCAATTGAAAGATAAAGACCGACCAATTGAAATTTATAAAGCGACTAATTGAAAGATATTTCTAAGAAATATAAAATGAAAAAACGTCTGTTGGTAGAAAAACAAACTTGTAGAAAACCTTTTTAGGCGACGACAAAAAGATAATTCTTGGTTGCATTTGACGATGCCGATATGGCGCAAGATGCGTTGTTGAGCCTTTTTGCTGTGGTATACAGATTCGATGACTTAAACAATTTTCGAGGGTTACGGAGGGTGGTTTCCACCAATGTCACATTCGTTTTTTATATTGTGCCGAACGCACAAGCAGGCCCCTATTGCTGTGTTCGGAAACGCAGGATAAGAAAGTGTGTAAAGCTGACTCTTGAACTGACGGACACTAAATTTCATGCTCTCGGGGTGAATATGTCAGAATCATGATGTTTCACATCAAATACCAATTGGAACGATCTCCAAGCCAAACTCGTTTCTATAGTTTGATTGAATGCAAAAATACTGACATCACTTCGAACCTGTGGGGAAGTGAAGTAGATTTCCCAAATCTAGTGAGTGAAACCAATTCTGAACACTCTTTTTGCCAGCGACTTGCTAAACGGGCCATTGAGTAGGGATTCGATGGTGTTTTTACAATGTCTGCTTGACATGATGGTGAACCTGCGTGCCAGTTGCCAGTATTTTCTCGGACAGTTCTCTGCGAGCCAATTGTTAAATCCAAATTTACGTTGCAGCAAACCACAGGAAAGACAACATTTTGTCGTCTAAAGTAAGAGACATAATTTCTGTAATGTCTGAATCTATTCTGCAGGAATAATTTTCTGAACAGCTGAATTTTTCGGATACGGAAAAATTTTTCGATTCATGTTAGAAATTTCTAACTAGCTCAAGTAAAATTCAAAATTCAAGAAATCAATCGGCTTATTGGTGCGCATACAAACTCAAAAACTGAATTCTGAAACGAACCTCTATTCGCAATGGATGTTGAAAAATCTTATTTTTTCGAGCAGTGTTTTTCGATGTTATCGGAGTTTCTAAATCCTCTAGGGTTTACTAGATCCAAAACATACACCGACCCGTATAACGGTAATGTGGTTGACTTTTTCTTAAAACGAGAAAGGATCACTTGTATCGTTTCATCAGACGAAATCCAGATTCTTTCGTATATTCAGGGAAGTTTTTCCGAAAAAGTTTTCAACCCCTCTAGTCAATCAACATTCGATATTTCCGAACACATTAAAAAATTATGCAAGAATTTGGAAGTATCGACAGATGAAATCCGCCACAGCAAATTAGCCTGAAGGATATTGTCGGTCGTCGCACATTCCGAAGTAAGGCATCCGATAAATCTGATGGTGCACTTAAGTACAAAATCAATATTTTTCTCGATGAAAGATAAGAATTGGACTTGTCTGTTGATCGGCTTGGAGTCAGAAAGGCTGCTCGAAAAGTTGTAAATTTCTAAAAACCGCGAAGTGTTTTTTCAGTTACGAAACGTTCAAGCAGTTTCAAAGATTAGTTGCAAATCAGCGTAAATTGAATTGATGGAATTGGAGTTCAAGCAACACAAGCCATCAACGAAAACAATCCCTTCCATGCTGAAATTTCTTGGCCTCAACACCAGACTATTAGGGTACACCGTTCTTTTGCGTTTTGCTACACGCGTCAGAGCATAAATTCGTCCGTCGACCCGAGTCGCGATAAATGAGTTCTTCAGACGCAAATTTCCTTGGGAAGCACTCCTCAATGACGATAGAAGCAAAGTTGGCAAATGTTTTCTATCAAAAATCAATCAATAAGAAGATTCCCCAAACGTGCGGAGGCATCCGCAGAGTAGGGATTAATGACTTCTAAACCCTGAAGTCACCAACCGTCTTGCATGTCTTCACTAAGGAGCACTGAGCATCCAGCCTGTCGAGCTGTGGCCCAAAGCATGGCATCCCTGAATGACAAATGATGGTTCTCGACAGTGTCAATGGCCTCATTGAATACAAAATCGGTAGCAGATACCGTATCAAACACTTCCAACCAATCTCTCACGAATTTTCTGGAAAGGGAAGTGTCCAGTAAGTTCTTTCGGGTTGTCGCATGGAAAAATTCACCGAGCACTTGAACTGTCAGGACGCAATCGCGACGAGCGGCTTGTCCTATAAGATTTTTCGAGAAATTGCGTTTATGTCCCGCATCGCGGTCAATCGCATAGATTAGGATGTTAGTATCAAAAGTGAATCGTCCTTTAACGGTCATAAAGCTCGTCACGCTTGACTCTAAGGCCTCCAAGTGACGCACCCTCATTCAAATTCCCCATCATCCGCTCATACGCGGAAACCCATTCGGGATCATTGGTTTTGTCCAACTTGTGTGGCGTTAATTTGGCGATTGGACGCCCACGTCTGTAAATTACAAAAATTTCGCCTAGCTCGACCTGTTTGATCATCTTGGAAAAATTTTGATTCGCAGTCATCAGAGAAATAGTCTGCATTCATGTCCCCCAAAAAGTAGCATATAGTAGAAATACATGAATTTATATTGCTTGAGTCAAGATAATCTGCAGAAGAATTTTTCCGTTGGACTTCTAACTTTAGGTTCCATACCTAAATTCAAAATACAACTCTGAAAAAAAAGAAAATCGCCAGAAGTGAAACCAATTAGCCTCCTGTAATCAAGCATAAAAAGGTAAATGGAATTCTTAATTCTTTTGGTGCTTGACAAAATTATCGAATCTCAAAATTCTGTTCAAAAACAGCGTCGAGTGCATCACTAGGGAAAGACACGCAACTGCTAGCGTTTTCATGAATTTCTAGTCTGTGGAAAGCAAATGAATCAGGCTGTAGAGATTCGTGAGCCGCTTCCACACATTCTCTACTGTGTGTTGTGGCGATTATTTGTGTGCCGAAACGTTTAGAAACTTTTTCAATTCGACGCCAAACTTCTGGCATTAGTGAGTAATGGAAACCATTTTCGATTTCATCCACTAAAACCACGCCATTTCCCACAGTCATCATTGCGAGAATTAATCGGTTGACCCGAACCATTCCATCACCCATTAGCGTTAGAGGAACCAATTCGGACAACCCGATGTCAATACAAATGATTGGAACTCCATTGTCAAAGAGAACTTGGACATCTGTTAGATTGGGTTCGATTATTCTTAACACCTCAATCAATGAATGCGTCTGCTTAAGTCTGATTAAATTCTGAAGTCTATCCGCATCTTGTCCAATATTTGATTCACATTGATTAATGATGATCGCAGAAACTGGCAATTTCTTCTTGGTCGGGTGATCCAGTTTCAATTCATTTCCGACTAAACGCAGGATGCCTTCAGAATGTTTATTCCCCCGAAGGAAAAATTCAGTTTGCAACAGCCAGTCATCAAATTCATGAGCTATCGTTGTGGCAGCAGACTTATCGAGCGGAACATTTATGCTGTTTGAAGGTTTGCAGGAAACAATTAACTCCATTGACCCTTTTGAAGAATGATGCGCGTTGATCTTGACATTTTTTTCAATCGTGAGCTCATGGAATAAGGGTTTCCACATAGTGTTGAACAGTGTATGACTTTGCGTCGAGTGCATACTCAGACGAGTTACATTCGGATTTATCAAAAATTGTGGATATCCCGAATTCAACAACAAAAACAGTGCTTCCAATAATGTGGTTTTACCTGTTTTATTACGGCCAGCAATCAGATTAATTTGATTTAGACGCGTTACTTCTAAGTTCTTCAGGCCACGGTAATTTTGTATTTGAACATGTTTGAGCATAGCAATATTGCGAGTTGAGCTTAAGGTAGCACTAAATTCAACACTTCAGTCTCGGTAGTGAGTGCAGAACAAGAGCGCGATATACGGAAGACTCACAGCAATCCAGCCAATTGTTTAGACTAATTGAAATTTGTTTCTGTTTGCAGATATTTTTTTTTCGAATGATTCTGAAATACTACGCAACTTATTTCAGGTAGATTATTTTGTCTCTTGCGGTATTCCTCTAAATTTCAGGTTTACTCTACCATAACTTGTCTCTGCATTTTTGGGGTAGTACCAGTTTGAAATTGGAACTGGAATTGCGTCCAGTGCATTACCGCATTTTGGCGCACATCGAGGAGCGCTTGTTCATTTCGGTCTTGGCCTCCCGAGCCTGCCATTGTCTGCAACTTAAGATGCGATCGAACGGAGTGTGTCTAAGTTACAGACGGTGCGTCGCACGCTGGTGACGCCGCAACGGGTAAGCAAGAGGAGAAATCTTGCCGAGGGCGTTCAGTTGTGAATGCGTCAGAAAATCGAAACCAAAGTCAGGCAGCGGCAACTGCTGTCGGCGATTTGTGCGCAGTGGCAGCGCAATCAATGGATTGGCCAATGGCCGGAGGAAGAAGAAGTCACAAAAGTCGTGACATTAAAAGATCAAGTATCTGAAAACATGGGATCAGTTAGTCTATGTTTCAAATAATGGCGAACTTGCATTAAAATTCGGATTTCAAGCACGGCATCTCAAAAAATGCCGGTAAAACGATATCAGGCAATCTCCTTGTCACGTGCGGTAAAGCCATCTTCAGGTTTCGCTGTTGAAAGATGTGTGTCTTCAAATTGGCTCGGCAAGCCGATTGCTGGACCTTCACCTTGAGCAAAAGATAGACCATATGCTATTGCGTAGCGTCGGAAGCTATCGCTCCCCAATCCTTTAATTTTAAGGTCGACTGGTTTGGTCAACTCAGTCAGCTGATACGCTGGAATGCGACAATTTTCATGTTGGAAATCTTTCCAAGTCGAATGAATAGAGTCAAGATACCAGTCTGAGCCTGCCCCTCCACCACCCACGAATATGACAAGGGGGTCAAAATCTGATTGACTTGGACCAATAACATCTAGAGTCAACCTCATCATGCGGTCATTAAAAGCTTCTTCCAACCAATCTCGATTGCCTTCTTTCTGTTTTGCTCCTAAAACTACTTGGGCAACGAGTCGTTGAACTTCCAATCTCATTTCGGAAAAGCTCTCTTTGATCTTGTCTTCCATGTGATTGATCTCATCACATGAATATTCCTCAAGAATTTGGTGGATGATTGATGCTTTGATGTTGCCGTGATGCATACTGCTGATTCGGCTCGAAACGGCGGAAATTCCTAACGACTTCACCTGGCTGGACAATAAGTTTATCCTTCGTTCTCCGCCCAAATATAAGAAACGAAATGCAACGCCATCCATTGTTCCACCGCCAATATCGTAATAGATGTATTTATCTGGCACTGCTTCCCGGGAGTTGACAAAAGACTGAATGGCTGCCACTATTTCGGGTGTGACGTGAAAGTCAGTGGGTTCCGAATTTCTCGATATCTCCTTCTCATAACATGCTATCGCGCCAGCAAAATCGTTTGGTATGCCGTCATCTTCCGCCCAGGCCCAGGCAACGCGAGACACTTCCTTGAATGTTTCAATCGAACTCGAATCATAATGCTCTACTGGGACACCAACGTTTGCCGACCAATGAACCGTCCGTCCGTGAAGACGATTGGCTTGATTATTTTCCATCCATTTCCGGGCGTTTTTAACGATGGTCGCAAGGTACCAGCTGGATAAAGCTCGAATCACTTTTTCGTCGCGGAGATCGCGCCAGCAAAATCACATCTCGCCACTTGGATGGCGTGACCTCTACTTCTTGGCTGTCGGTTAACCCCATCTTTAAAAAGCGGACCAGAATTCCTTCGGATTGCGTCGAACCCCCGTCTAAAGAGAGTTTGCCATCCGCCTCAATCCTGACAACCGAGGGCACCATCGCGTCTTCTGTCGTATTTCCGCCAAACGTAATGATATGGCTTTCTTCCATGCCGAGATCGCGAAAGCAGACCTTCGTAAACATTGTTCCAAAATCAATTCCGAGATTGATCAGTGACGGTGGCTTTACGTCATCGGAAGGGAATAATAAAGGCAACTCCAATTGTACGTAGCGCGACATCTACATCACCTCACTCTAATCACACCCTTCGCCAACGGTTTCAGAGTTGGGTCCACATTCCGCCATTTCTTAATGTGTGCAAGTTTTGCTCTCAGTGCATTCTTCTCCTTCCGGAGCAGCCCTTTCGTCATGGGAATTGCCTTTTTCTTCCCCTCGGCGCGAAATCGTTCGAGTCGAATTTGCAAGTTGCTTACTTTACGCGCCGCAGATGTTTGCGCGTTGGTTTCCTGCTGCTCACAACGCAACCGATTTTCATAATCCAAATTCTCTAATTTCTCCCCGAACGCTTCCTCCAGCACATATTCACACAGGGAAACTCCACTGACGATGTCACGAATTTCAATGACGTTGGCCGCGTTCGGAAACGAATTCCCATGTTTTGCGGCTACGGTAATCAGGCGCTCTGATTCCTGACCGTCAAGATGCTGAAATTCTGGGACTTTCACGGCGCGAAACGCCAGCATTTGGTCTTTCCGAAGCCCGTTGAAAGACCATCTGTGTGCTGAAAATGCATAATCGCCAGAAGGAATTTGTGCTGTTTTTGCATCAAGCCGGATAGCTGCCACAGGATGAATTTGACGTTCATCCTTCTCGTAATTCGCGCGTATCCATTGTATCAAGGGATGTGTCGGTTCAATTAACTCGTCACTTAGTCCAAATGTTTCAACTTCTCGCGGATCGAACAGACAGAGGATGGGCTTTCCCAACTGATGTAACCTAGTTCGCCTTTCGAGCCTCTTTTCGGAGAGAAAGTCTTTGAGACTTGCTTTGGCTGCCTGTGACAGTCGTACTTTGAACGCGGACGACAGCTGGGGATGCGGCTCAATTTTAGTCCCCGTAAAATTGTGTCGAAAGAAATCGTCCACCAGTGAAATCAGCTCGTCCGACCCGAGCCATCGTCTATTGTTCCTGCTGTCCTTAATGTGATCAAGGATGTAATCTGAGAAACCGACTAAGTTGACGGCTTCTTGTTCCATGCGTTCCTGATCCGCCTTGCGGTGTTCGATGGCCAGCGCAACTTCTTCGGCTTTTTGCTCGCGCTCACTCTCACTAAGATTTGGATTTAACAGTTCCAATATCAGGTTGTTTGTCATTTCGCCTAGGATTTCTTCGAGATCACCAATAGTGGTTTCGAAAAGGTGGATTCGTTCGAAAAGACGATGCAATATCCGATCTTCTATTGTGTTGTCGACTACGAGATTTATGATTGAGATGCGATCTGATTTCTGGCCTAGTCTATCTAATCTGCCAATGCGCTGTTCGACCCTCATGGGATTCCAAGGCAAATCATAATTTACGATGAACCGGCAAAACTGCAGGTCAATGCCTTCGCTGCCCACTTCGGATGAAAGAAGGACAGATGGACCGTCTGGTTTGCTGAACTCCCGCAGAACAGCATATTTATCGTCTCCCATCCCTCCCATAATCAATGTCGTCGAGATGTGATCTTCTTTCAGTCGTCTTAGCAGATACTTCAACGTATCTCGAAAATAGGCGAACACGACAAATTTTTCAGAGCGATCTATTTTCAGCTGGTCGATGAGGAATTCTTTCAGTTTTACATATTTTGAGTCAACCGCTTCTAACATTTTCAAATCTTGTCTTAGATTTTCCAATGTACTGTCATTGATATCGATATCGTGATATTGCTGCCGATCAAGTGACAAGGAACGCCCTGAATCCTCCCAAACAAACTCTGCGAGAAAGCCATCTTGAGATTTGCTTTCCTTTTGGGTCCATCTTTCCAGCGTTGCAACCAGAGAACTCGCCATTTGGCGCTGACGCATTACAGGAGTAAAGGCAGGGGCGTCTTGCATCTCACTTGTATGAAATTTTATCCACTCTGTTATTTGCTCGTAAATGTCTCGCTCTTTTTGACAGAAACTAACGTTAAGAACCTGCGCGGCACGCTTCACGTTTTGTTCGCGAACTTCTATTTTTCGATTACGCACCATGTAATGGCTGAGCAAAGATCTCGTTTCTAACATTCTAGCTAGTTCAACGCGCGTTTCCAGATCTAAATCAGAGGATTGCACCCGTCGGCCAACTTGCTGCAACACGACATCATGTTTGAAATAAGCGCTCGACAGCGCTCTGTTGATGGCTTTGGCGGAAAATTCCAGTTGCGGTGGCTGACGCCAAAGACATCGCAATGCATCGACTACGTGTGAATTTGCAGACAGCATTTGACCAAAAAGCATTTTGTCGTAAAACTGGTCGGGATCAATGAGACGCAATAGCTGGTACAAATTTTCACTGTGTATCTGAATTGGAGTTGCTGTAAGCAGAACCAGGTATCGAGCAGACTCTCTGAGCAGCCGTCCCAAGCGGTTGCTTTGGGTGCTGGGATTTCGAAGATAGTGTGCTTCATCTATGATGACGAAGTCGAACAGCGCGAATTCGTCTGACGCTATATTTTCGTAGAGAAGTCGAGCCAACACGGCACGCGTGGTCGTTTTCTCCATTTCCTCGAATCTTGGCGGCGGACGCAGGGACTCAAGGCTGATGATATAGGTGAAGTCTCGATTTATTCCGTGTTGAGTGATATCAGACAACGATTCCAAGAGTCGTGTCGCGTCAACGATCTCCGCCGGCATATTGAATCGAATTTTCAAGTCGTTTCGCCATTTTTCTCGCAGCATGGCGGGACAAACGATAAGGAGACGTCGGGCACCGTGCCGAGCCTGCAACTCTTTCCAGATATAAATTGATTCAATCGTCTTGCCTAGTCCGACTTCATCTGCGATCAGTAATCGTCCAACTGGAGATTCAATGAATTTGAGCACTGACTTAAATTGGTGCGGATAGAAATCTGTATTGCTGGCCTCCATAGAATAAAAGACATTGGTTAGCTCTCCTTTAATTTTTTCAAAGGTAAGCAACCGCCGAAGATCTATCGGACCACCAAAGCGGCCTCTGGAAAGGAGCTCGGACGCGCCTTCCTTCGATTTTATGAGCTCCAAGAGCTGATAGTGCTTGAATGTAGCATCGTTTGGGCCGAAGTCGACCTCGACCATAAGGAAGTTTCCAATTTTTTTTACTTTTCCGGTGGTGTGCCCTCGCCGCCCCGGCTTGTCTCTCAAACGAACTGGTTGGCCCGCTGTCTGAGGGTTCCAGGGCAGCTCATCGAATTCCGAAGTACTGTAAATCATCCGCTGCTCAACTTGTTTAAATTTGGATAGACAACGCCGCACCCAATTAACGACATTTCAGTTTAATTGATATGTGCTGATGCGTGAAATGGTTGTAAATTGTTCAGTTTATGAATTTTACTCAGCTGAAGTAGAGTAAAGCAATGGAATGTACTTGTTGTAGCTCGCCTAGTTCTAAAACACTCCCGCGGGACACGAACGCAAGCTGCTGAGAGCGGAGTTCTGAGATGAAGCGGGAATCTTAATTCAAGGGCGTCACAGAAGTCGAAAATAATGTTAATCGTGTGAGTTAAAGCGAGGATGCTTCGACTTCGTTTACTTTGGAGTTTTACAGATAGACCTGCGCAAAAGGTCAGCATTTGATTTGGTTGAATACACTTTATCTCTAGGTTTGTTCAAGATCATCCCGTTTTTGAAATCCTTCATCAAGTTGCGGTCGCTAGTGTACAAAAGACGCGCTCCTGCGGCTTTTGCTAAAGCCAAAACGTGTGGGTCGTCAGATCTAAGGCGCGTAGATTCACGTAATTCCATTTCTTTTTCTTTAAATTTATCGCAAGGAATTCGCTTGGCACTTCCACTTTGTGCATAATTCATTAATTTTTTTCGCCAGCGCGATTTTATTGCACGCTTGAACTCTCCACCGTCTGAATAGACTAGTATTCCACCATTGTTTAACCATTTTCGAATTGGTTTCGAATTTCGTGTTTGGGATTAAAGAAATCACCGGGGCGGTTTGTGTCAATCATTATGCACATCAGTCAATTCCCTTAATCGCTAAACCCAAGTACTCGATCAGTTTCTTCGATGAAAAAACTTCGATATCCTGAAGGCGCGTTCTCGATATTTCCATGTTCGTCTACCGTAATTCTGTGAATTTCTACGCCTGTGTCATTCGCTTCGAAAAACAGGATGGACAAATCATTGGCTTGTAATTTTCCATTTCTTACACACACACGAAATCGATCAATGAAGTAGTCACTATGAGTTTCAATCAGAAACCGATTTTTAGTTTTATGGCAGGAATCAACAAAGAAACTCGCAAGTTCTGCTTGAGCTCGAGGGTGCAAATTCACTTCGGGTTGCTGCATCAGGAAGGTTGTTTCATTCTCTCTTTGAAATCCGCGTCTTTCTGCTTCCAGTACATTCACAAGAATTGGCAGACTCTGACTGACGCCATAGCCGACATCCATGATGTTTGCAAAGGTCTTGGAATTTGCTTTGACTTGCAACTGAAACGGATCGCAGATTTCTCGACCGTATTGTTTTACTGAAATATCAGAAAACAGCCCGGATTGATTGCCGAATTCGACTAGTCTATTTCGAAGTGACTGCCAATTACTTTTGTCAGTTCGATAAAGCTTATTCAACAACATCGGGATTTGAGCTCCCTCCGCTGAAGCGGTTTCTCGAACTGGGGCATATGTTCGTTTCGGTTTAGAGCGAATTGGAGATGTAGCTTCTAGTGTGCCTACAGAGGAATTCCACGGCTCCCAATTGTGTGGAGGAGAAAAATATTCAATCATTAGATTCTCAGAAAATTCTTCCAAGAACTTCACAATCGGGCTAAATTCAACTGAATTTTCGAATATGAAGTCTTTTCGAGTTTCAGAAAAAACCAATGTGTTCAATAGCAAGTACACTGAGTCAAATTTGTAGTCTGACTCTATTTCATAGTTTGGAATAGCGAGAATTATTCTGTCGGTATCACTACGTTTGAATTTGAGAAATGAATTCTGGTCAAACTGAAGTTCAATTGATGAGACTATAGGATGGAAATTACGTTCACTAAAGGTGTTTGTCAACCGATATAGAGGCACATCTCTTTGATTTGGATTCGATATGTCTGCACCAATTTTGAATTCATCCAGTGATTGGTTGGAATCGTTTCTGGAGCTGACGATTTCACGAAAAGATCCCAAAGCAAATTGGGCCTGATTGAAATTTGGTTCTAGAGTACCCTTCGGATGAAAATGCGACAATTGATGCAATATGCTGTATGCACTCAGAAAAGTTGTTTTCCCTGTGCTATTTTCTCCCACCAGAAGTGTGATTGGCGCTATACGACCACGCTGTTCACCGCGGAAACAACGTACGTCTTCCAGAATAAATTCAGTTAAAGCTAAAGTCATAGCAGTTTTAGTTTTGATTCGGCACAAGCAAATTTATAAGTTCAAAGCATAAAATTTACATTGAAAAAAGAGAAATTTCCAAAATTTGTGGATGGAGGACAGTTGATCAAATAGCGACGTGACTTGCCGGTCGAAAATTTTCTACTCGATCTCCATCTCTAAATATTACTTCGGTGATGACCTGCCCTAAACTCTTGTGACCTTGAAGTTGTCGCTATTTTTGCTCGGGGCACGTTGTCAACCGGAACATCTTCAAAAGCAAATGGGCGTGTATCAGTCCACTTCACATTTGGCGTTAGCATTATTGACTCGCGGCAATGGTCGATTCGGTCGGAATGGTTGTATGAATGCCTCGCCAATTTGCCGCAAAATTCAATAGGTGCAAAACAACTCCAGCTTAGCCTTTTGAAGTATCTGCGGCTCTGGGTCTCTTCGTCTGAAATTTACCAGCATACTTCAGCCACACCAGTTCCGCATCATTGCAAGTTTTCATTGACCAAACCTGATACAAATCCTGTTTCGCTTTAGGCTGTGAGTTCTTTTGCCCCTGCCAACGTTGACTACGAATTCACACTACACCGATAAAAAGGAAGCAAATTATGTTAGAGCAAACCTTTATTTTTCCGTAACTACTCACCCTCTCTTGAACTGAACAAGCGAGCGAGCAGCGGCAAGAACCAGATGAACAGCAAACGGTCACCTTCCGGTCACAGTCAGCCTGTTCTGCGGTCATCGTTCGCACCACTCTTTGGTTTGCGAGGGAATGTCCGTGATTTGCGGGTATCGCATCCCCGGCGGCAACCGTCAAACCGTTTCTGACAGTTGCGAGAGGCTCCGGCTCATGCCGCCAATGCTGATAAGGGAACCATTTGCTGACGCGAAGAAAGCCTGTACCATCAAAGAGGGCTTCAATGCAGAAAAAAGGGCTGTTCAGCACTCCTCCGTCTTGGGTCTGTTCCGCTAGCTCGGAGAAAAACTCAAATTCGATCCTCAGGTGACCGCAAGTTAAAGCGACCGCACCTTCGAAACCGAGCCAAAAGAATTGCCGGCAAGTCTTCTGTCCTGCGAATCAGCAAGCCAAATCCGCCGGAGCCAAGCCCCCGCGACTTGGGCTCCAGATCACCCTGCCGCAACACATCACTCGGCGCGGCGCGGTTTCTCAACACCGCCAACTGCCAACCGCAGCTGCGGCACGCTCCTTTGCACCCGATGTACGCCGTGATAGCCTTTCGCTTTAAATCCCTTCGGCGGCTCCGCATAGCGGAAGACACCTTCATTGATGTCGATCAGATAAATCCCCTCACCCCAGACTCTTTGACGCTGTTCTTCGCTGATCTGCACCGCAGCCAGCATCGGATACACGGCCTGTTCTTCCCGATAGCAGCGAAACCGCTCCACCAGCTTCCATATCTGCTCAATGTGCTCATCGCGAAACTTGCTCTTGGTCTCCACGATATAGGCCACACCCGTGCCGTTGCGGCTGAGACCCCAGGCATCCACTTGCAGAGCCGGCAGCTCCTTGTTTCTCTTATACTGGATCGGCCCCAGAAAATCAGCATCGAACCGCTCTTCCAGAATGCGTCTGATGGAAGGCATCGCCATCGCCTCGGTATAGCCGCCGAACTTGTTGCCGAGACCGCCGATCTGTTTGCCGTTTTCCTCGATCAGTTTGCCGTTTTCCTCGATCTGTTTTTCAATTCTCTTTAACCGTTCGTCCGACTCTTTCTTCCGCTCAGCGTCTTCCTTCAAATATTTCTCCTTCAGCTCAGAGATTTTCTTGTCCCGCTCAGCGTTTTCCTTGTCCCGCTCAGCGTTTTCCTTTCTCAGCTCAGAGATTTTCTTGTCTTGCTCAGCTTTTTTCCTCAAATTTTCCTTCTTCAGCTCATCGATTTCCTTCTTGTCTTCCTTCCTCTGCTGAGCCATCTCCACTTGAAGAGCGGCGCACTGCTCATTCAATTTTCTGATTCTTTCGTCTGAACGGGATTGATTTTCTTTTTTCATTTCTGCTCACCTGAATTGCTGCGCTCACATTCGACTGATCGCGCAAAGAGATGGATAACGGGTGCTGTCGCACGAAGACCTTCTATAGCATAGCACAATGACTCCGCAGGCGCTGCTGATGAGGGCTTTTCGTTGGAGAGAATTTTAGGTCTAAATTCACGCAATGGCAGGCTCGAAAGCAGGAGTTCAAGAAGAAATGCGGATGCATCGGCGGATTTTCGACTGCCGATGTCGTTGACGCGGCTTCGAAAGCTGAAACAGGCGGCTTCAGGCAGCTTTCGCGCTGAACCATCGACGCTTGATTGCAAGCGCGGCGGTCGGCTGATCAAGGCACCCGCCAAGGGGCGAGCTCAGGCCGCCAGAGCCTTGATCAGCGATCTGACTTGTTCGGGACGTTGCGATTCAATGGAGACATTCGCCGCGGCCAGCATCACGGTCATCGAAGTGATGATTTTCAGTCCCAAGGTGCCTTGGCCGCGCAGATAGTGACTGTGTAGCATGCAACCGTCGGCCAGCCTCGAATTGAGACGCTCCAAGCCGCTTCTTTTGCGGTACTTGCGTTTCCTGTACCATTTATTACTACTCCCTGATTCATTAGAATTAGGGAGTGAAACCACCATACGCTTTCGGATTCAAGTAATTTTCAAACAATGCGCAGACATACCTCTTTTGCGGGCTTGTACCGCTGTGTCTGAAATGACTTTGCTGTGTTGTGATGGAGTGGAGACAATCGTTTGCGAGTTTCTTCGCGCAACATCGTCCATGATTCGCGGAATCTGACCGAATTCCAGTGTCGGAAGTTCTTCAAAATTCCCAACGACAGGCTTCCGACGTTCAAAACCAGATGATGAAAAACACCTTTTCCCCAATTCTGATTGGATCGACGGCGAGAGACTCTCTCAAGCCAGTACAACCTGTCAAATAGGAGCCCGTGAGCAGTGCGTATCAGCCAGATCTTGAGACAAGGTCCCTTCTAACATTCTCCCCGTGTCCTTCAAATGGCTCCCACGTGATCTCAACATGCAAATTGGGATATTTATTTATGCAGGCTCACGCGGTGAGCCACACCACTTGGATAATGGTCATGTAAGTGAAACAAAAGGACTTCATTGCTCAGTTGCACAGATGACAGCAGGCGCCAAACCGACCTATCGTACTATTCGCTACCGTATTCACGCGAATTCCCGAAATAAGTACCGGCAGATGTACGGCCTTGCAGGCGCCTGCCGCTACGCCTGGAATCACTTTGTCGGAAAACTCCGTGACGAATATAACCTTTCTGGCCATTGCCGGTTCGGTTTCGTCGAGATTTCAAGACAGTTCACTTTGCTGCGTCGCCATTGCGAGCCATGGCTGCAGGACTATTCGTGTAACATCGTGCGTTATTCGCTCAAACCGATTGAAGTCCAGTATCGGAAGTTCTTCAAACATCCGGATGAAGGGCTTCCGAGATTCAAGGCCAAATGGCGCGATCCACCCTCATTTCCGATCGTGCTCGGACAGACGGCAAGGCTTGACGGGCAGTGGCTGCACATCCAAAAGATCGGATATGTCCGGTTGACCGGATCCAATCCCTACCCGGACGGCATCGTAAAAACCGGTACCGTCAAGGAAGAAAATGGCAAGTGGTACGCGTACATCGTTTATGCGGTCGATGCCAGTCTGAGTCTGAAATCAAACGAAGCGGTCGGAATGGATCGGAACGTTGGACAGATTGCGTTATCGGATGGAACGATCTACCATGCCCCGGACATTAAGAGGAAGGAACGACGCAGGAAGCGCTACCAGAGAATGATGGCCCGGCGGCAGAAACCGGTGCGCAAAAAAGGCATAAAAGCTTCTGGACGTTATCTGAAAGCACGCCGACTGGCCGCTCGGGCATCACAGAAAATCAGGCAAGTCAATGACAACTGGACGCATCAGGTTTCGCGCCAGATTGCAGACCGATATTCGATGGTTTATCTGGAGGATTTGAAGACAAAGAACATGACCAGGTCTGCCAAAGGAACGGTTGAAGAACCCGGCAGAAATGTCAGGCAGAAAAGCGGGCTGAACCGCTCAATACTGAAGACCGGCTGGTACAAACTGGAACAGGCGCTTGCTTACAAAACGACGATTCACAAGGTGGCGCCGCATTAAACCAGTCAGCGCTGCAACCGCTGTGGAACGACAGACCGCAAGAATCGCAAGACGCAATCTGAATTCAGGTGTGTGAGTTGCGGTCATTTGGACAATGCAGACATTAACGCTGCAAGAAACATACTCGCCTTGGGGATTGGGGAGAGTCTAAACGGACGCGGAGAAGGACGGAGTCCTTCGGTGAAACGTCAAAAAGAACTTGACAGGGCACTTCATTTTGCGTTGTGTAGTTAAGTATATAAGTCCCTATTAAAAGGTTTGATTCGATCGCGGTCGCGAGATGTTGACGACCGGGCCGGATACATTGTCGCAATCGGCTTAGGGCTTTTCGCGTTGTTTGGAGGATCCAAACAAGCTGAAATAGAATGGCTTCACCATTCGCAAAAAATATTGCAAAACAAATCGCCGCTCCATTTGATGCTTGAGGGTCGAATGGAAAATTTATTTTTGGTTGCCAAAGTGCTGAGAATCGAACGAGGAGCATGAATTTTGTGAGATGACTGCGTCGTCAACAGCAATCAGATTCCAGTTCTTAGGCTTTTACCCATTCTCAAAAGTTCTCTTGACAAATTTTGCTTCACTTTGGAATTGATCCTGCAAATTTTGAAGCCACAGCTTCAAAATTTTCTGAAGTAGGAATAAATTTAACAGTAAACGAGATAGTTGATGATACTATTCGTCCTCGAACAGAGGAAACTACACCGTATCCTATTGATCGTTTCAGCGACGGGGCAATTGGTTGTTTGCTATTCAGCAATAGAAGGAGGCGCCTGAAACAAGAGATAAGCAATTGCCGTCAAACATATTAGAATCACTCAAAAACCAAGCGACGATTTTTAACTCAGGACGCTGAAATAGTTCGCCCGCCATCCATGGTTAACACTTGTCCGGTCATATAAGTTGCATCGCATGCAAGGAAATTGACAGCGCTTGCGACTTCTTCAACATCTCCCAATCTTTTCAGCGGCGTCTTTTCAATGATTTCAACTTTATTCGCCGTTGGACTTTCGGGCCAAAGAATTGCGCCTGGCGCTATTGCGTTCACTCGAATTTCGGGTGCCAACTCCAACGCGAAGGACTTCGTCAAGGATTCCAAGAATGCTTTGGAAGCGCAGTAGATCGAATAATTGATTTTTGGAAATCTTGCATAAATGTCGGAAACATTCACAATAGATCCGTTCGTTAATTTTAGCATCGGTGCAGCAGACTGCATCAATCTATAGGGGGCGTAGACATTCACTGCAGAAATACGCTGAATTTCCTCCAAGCTGGTTTCACTGATTTGAGTTGGCTCAAAAATCGATGCATTGTTAACCAGCACATCTAGCCGTGAAAAATGTGCAATCGCGTTTTCTACCAAATGAGAACAGGCATCGAAATCGAGCAAATTAACAGAACCGAAAATAGCTGCCGAATTCGGTCGAATTTGGTTGAGTTGACTTGATAGTCGTTTTGCGTCCTCCTTCGACTCTCGATAGTGAATGCCAACATTAAGGCCTCTGGAATGCAACCCCTGTACAATCGCTGCTCCAATTCGTCGACTTCCGCCTGTTATCAATGCGACCTTGGTGCTCATAAATTGCCCAATTTCAAGTGATGGCCATCAATTGAACATTGCCTGACATGGATTTGTATGTACTGCTCGACCCTGAATAGAAAAAAATGCAGAAATTTATAATGAGATGCTCTGAACATTTAATTTTGCATACCCCAATTTATGAAAAAACTTGCACTTGATGCAGCTGAGCGCGTTCGAAGTCAGGCACTAACGGAAAAGATTGTCAATAGAATTCGCAATTCGAAACATCAGAGAATTACGTTTTCCGAATTTATGAGTATGGCATTATATGAACCTCACCTCGGTTACTATATGTCATCGAAAGATTTGATCGGAAGGGAAGGAGATTACGTTACTGCGCCTGAACTCGGAGATTTATTTGGAAAGGTCCTTGCCAGAAAAATAGCGGAGTCACTGAATCAGGCGAGCAGTCCCAAGATCGTTTACGAATTTGGTGCCGGCAATGGCAGATTAGCTGTTCAGATCCTAAGTCAATTGAAAATACTTAAGGTTCCTTTGGACAAATACGTCATTGTGGAAGTCAGCCCATTTATGCGATTGGCGCAACAGCAGGCTATTTCAGCAATTGAAGAGCATCTCGATGTTCAGGTCGTCTGGTACGATGAAATGCCAGCTGAAGGAATTCGCGGTGTCATCTTGGCGAATGAAGTTCTTGATGCGATGCCGGTTGAACTGTTCAAGATCGCCTCAAACCAAATTCATCAAGCGTACGTAGTTGAAATTGATGGTAACTTGAGAACAATATTTCAACAACACATCCAAGCAGATGTTCTTGATTTGTTGAATGATCTAGATTTACCGGCTGAAAATTTCAGCAATTACTGGTCTGAAATACACACCCATGCAGGGGCTTGGCTAAGAACCATTGCAGACAGCCTGAAGGAAGGGACAATCATCATCTGTGACTATGGATACCCGCAACATGAATACTACCATCCCGATCGAAAACAAGGAACTTTATTATGTTATAGAAAGCAGCGCGTTCTCTTCGATCCTCTTGCGAATATCGGATGTCAAGATATAACGTCGCATTTAAATTTTACCCAGTTGGCTAAAATTGCCGCTGAACGATCTCTAGAGGTGAACGGCTTTACTAGTCTTGGGGCATTTGTCCTTGAATTTGTGGCTAACGATGAGAATTCTTCTTACACTATTGGTGACTATCGCCAATCGTTCCAATCTACTTCCGAGTTTTTGGCGCTTACGACATCTTCGGAGATGGGCGAGATTTTTAAAGTGATGGAACTGACCAAAAATTTTGAGTCTGCGAAAACTGGGTTTTTGCTGTCTGACAAAAGTCATAGACTGTTTGTTGAAATGTAACGAATTGCTGAAGCCTCTCCAAATTTAGCTTGCGAATATGAGTGAATACATCAACTCAACCATTCTAGCCCTGATTCAGGGGGCAACTGAGTATCTGCCTATTTCAAGTTCAGCACACTTAATCCTGCTGCCAAATATTTTGGGTTGGAACGACCAAGGCCTGGCATTCGACATCGCAGTGCATGTAGGGACGCTTTTCGCATCGATCATCTATTTCCGCTCAGATATTTTAAGAATTATCACGGCATGGTTTCGTTCTCTAAAGGGGAGGTATTCTGATTCAAATTCTAGAATGGGCTGGTACATTATTGTCGCCAGCATACCTGTTGCGGTCGCGGGAGCAACTCTGAATGATTGGGTAGAAAGTTCACTTCGAAATGTGACTGTAATCGCTGGCACGACCTTAATTTTTGGCTTGTTGCTATACTTTTCAGATCGATTTCGAAGGGGTGGCCGCACCCTGGAAAATCTAAGTTGGGTAGATGTCATATTGATCGGACTGAGCCAGGCAATCGCAATAATACCTGGCACTTCCAGATCGGGAATTACCATTACGATGGGGCTATGGCTTGGTTTGACGCGTAAGGAAGCATCAAAATTTGCATTTCTGCTTGCCATTCCAGCCATATCAATGGCAGGTGGCTGGCAATTTCTTAAGCTGCTTCAGGCAGAAACAGATACAAATTGG
The DNA here is from genome assembly GCA_965202855.1 of Arenicellales bacterium. GTDB lineage: Bacteria > Pseudomonadota > Gammaproteobacteria > Arenicellales > JAJDZL01 > JAJDZL01. The sequence goes on from CBDBBP010000003.1 coordinate 68,888, forward strand.
ATACTTTTTGGATACTCAACTGTATTGTCTGGAATCGTAGCATATCTTTGCATTCACTACTTTCTTCGATTTATCGAAAAGATTGGGATGCTTCCATTCGCGATTTATCGAATTTTACTTGCGGTCGCAATTTTCAGTCTGGCGGGGTAGGATGCGCGGTAAAGATCTTTTTCTCGAAATGATTGTGAGCGAATCTACTGATGATCACCAGTTTATGAACTTGATTAATTGAAAACATAAAAATCACAGCTCAATTGATACATTCAAAATCAATTCCGATCAATATTCGTAAAGCGATTGAAAGCGGTTGAGTCAACAGCAGCCTTCGCGGCGAACAACTCCCTGAAACTGGCTCAAAAACTTTGAAATTATCGAATTGAAGTGATTAACATTAATGACGTGCAGAGCCAAATAGACTCTACAACATGCGAGAATTTAGGAATTCTTGGACTGCCGATACCTGAGCCTTTTTAATCTCTGCGCCTAATTTTTCGCCTCGATATTGCTTTGACAGCGACGCCTGATCAATGGCTAGGATTTTTTCTCTTGAGGACAAGAGTGTATCGACCGCCAGGTCCACTTTATTTGAGTCTGCTTGAGTTGAATATAAGACCACCTTGCATGCATTTACGACATTCAAAAACTGTACCTCAGTGTTCAGCCCCTTCAATTGACGAACCAGATCAACCACGTCGTTAGCCGAAAGTTTATCGAAAAATCGAAATTTGTCTGTGTGAAGAGAAACATTGATTGCTAGATCTCGAAATTTTGCAGAGACTTTTAAACGACCGCAGAATTTTCTGACCGTCGCAACTCCATCCATCAATTCAGATTTAGATCTTTGTAACTCGACATGTTGCGTTTTTTGGTTGATTGTGTGGCTGACGCAATAAGTTAATACAGCAAATCGATATTCCTTTAGATCAGTAAATTTAGCAGAACGGTCGAGTGCACGAACATCGCTGTATGTGTTGGAACTCTGTCCATCAAAATTCAGAACAAGAAGTTCAGGAAAGATTTGCTTTATTGCTCCTACACTATGCAGGATACGAAAAAATGTGGATGGATTTTTTTCTGAAAGTGCGTTGAGAACTTCCATCCAAATTCTTTCTGCAGCCAAATGGAGCAGTTCACCAGAGCTGACGATCGATTTCATTAAATCCAAGGTTGAAGAGTGAACCTCAAATCCTTTGGAGCGGAAGCGCGCTGCAAATCTTGCAACGCGAAGCACGCGTAGCGGGTCTTCAACAAAATGTTCAGAGACATGTCGCAGAATACCATTTTGCAGGTCCGACTGCCCACCATAAGGATCAATTATGGTTTCGTCTGATGTCATAGCGATGGCATTGACCGTCAAGTCGCGGCGCAGCAGATCTTCTTCCAGCGAAACATCACTTGAGCAGTCGACTGTAAATCCTTTATAGCCGACTCCAGATTTCTGTTCTCTTCGTGCTAACGCGTACTCGTCGAAGGTTTTTGGGTGCAGGAAAACCGGGAATTTTCTACCAACACGCTTGAATCCCAGCGAATGCATGATTTCCGGACTGGCGCCAACGACAACCCAGTCATGGTCATACTGTTCAAGTCCGAGCAATTTGTCGCGAACCGCACCGCCCACGAGATAACATTCCAAATCCTCGATTTTTTGAATCGGGTGTGTTGGCGACATAGGTATCGCTCAGATTTGAAGGATTTAGCGTCCGGCTTTTGTTCGGTAAATGTCGAACTGCTCCGACTGAGGACTCAGCCAGTTCTTTGCAACATCTTCAAATCGGCGAGGTTGAATTCCATAAGGAGCAGGAAATTCTTTTTTTATTACGTTCTCAACTTGTAAAGAAAGCAAATTGTCAGGTGTCAGCGGTTTGCCGGGTGCAAACTGCAGAAATGTCGCCAATAAACGCGATAGCGCCGCGCTCAGAGGAATCATTCTATGACGTCGGTCGATCATCTTATCGATGAGTTGAATCAGTTCTTTCATCGTGTAAATGTCAGGGCCCGCAAGGTCGCAAGAATTGCATGATGTTTCTCGCGCGTTCATTGCATGCTGAATGCAGTGAACAACATCTCGAACATACACGGGCTGCAGCTTTGATTCTGGGGATACCACCATAAAGAATCCGAATGACATTTTTAGCAAACTCGCAAACTGATTCGTGAATAGGTCATGTCGGCCAAAGATAACCGAAGGCCGAAATACAACAGCATCCAATCCTTGTTCAATTGCTTCAAAAATTGCTTCTTCGGCTTTGCCTTTCGAACGAAGATAAGCGCTAGGCGCTTCTGTATCAGCGCCTAAAGAACTGATATGAACGAATCTTCGAGCCTGTTTCTCGATGCATGCATCAGAAATCAATTTAGGCAATTGCGTGTGAATTCGCTCAAATGAATTACGCTTTGACTCATTTAAAATGCCGATCAGGTTTACTACCGTGTCGCCTTCTCCGATGAACGAAGCGATTGATTCAGCTGTATATTCTTCGATTTGCCTCAATTTCAATGTTGGCATGACAAGTAGATCGCGATGCCGATGAGGTCGGCGCGCGACGACGTTAACCGACCAACCGTCGTTGGTGAGTGATTTGGCCAGATATCGGCCGACAAATCCAGAACCCCCGAATAGAACTGCTTTTTTAGTATTGGTTAAGGACATACTGCAACTGGATGATTTTTTGATACTAACTCGGTTTGGGAACGTAACGATCTAAATACGACTGAACCAATTGAGAAAAGCTCTCTAATTGATCATGTAATTTTACAAAATCAAGAAGATCAGTTACTGTCGCAACGGCAATCACGTCGATGTCATGTTTGCGCTGAACATTCTCCACCGCAGAGCATTCGGAGTCACCTGAAACTTCCATTCGATCCAGAGATATAACCGCTGCAATCGGATCCGCACCATGAGACCGAATACACCCAACGGCTTTGTCAATTGACATTCCCGATGTGATGACATCTTCGACAATGACAACGCGGCCAGAGAGAGGGGCGCCCACCGTCCAACCTCCTTCTCCGTGATCTTTTATTTCTTTTCGATCGAATGCATAAGGCGTCGAACGACCGAAGTCTCTATATAAAGAAAGCGCAGTGCTAGTCGCTAGTGGAATACCTTTATAGGCGGGACCAAAGAGCATAAATTTTCCCGGTATGTTTTCGTTGATTGCAGCTGAGTAGAATCTAGCCAACTCGAAAATATCTCTTCCGTTTGAAAATTTGCCAGTGTTTAGGAAATAAGGGCTAACTCGTCCTGAATTGAGAGTAAATTCACCAAACTTCAAGGCTTCGGCTTGGTAAGCAAAAGATAAGAATTCAAATGCACGATTACTCACTTTCGAATTTGCAAGATTTTTAACTGGTAGAAGCATTCCGCATATCTGTCATTCACAAATGGCAATAGATTACGCTCTCTTATGATTTGAGTATATCGAATATTGACTGAATTGTAATAACAACGGTTCCAATATTCATCAAATCACAAAATAATTGCAAGGTAGAATTTGACGACACCGTAGGTCTGAAAAATTTTTCAGCAGGGCATGGGAGCAGTCTCAAGGAGAAAGAAGTCAATTAAATGTGCAAATTCCAGCGTATTCGATTTCCAAGCACAGAAGGCAAAAATCCATTTGAAATTTATACTTCAAGAGGATGTCTCTTATGTTTAAAAAATCAATCGAGTAAAGTTTGATCAAAACGCCGCTTCCAATGTCCTAATCTGATTTTAAAAATATGAATTCATCTCATCTTGAAATTGTTTTGAGTTTTCGGTGAAACTGCAGTGGAACGAAAAGCCTTTTGCAATTGATCAGAAGGTTCGGAGTGTCTCGTCTAAGAAGCTTCAGAAAAAGTAGTAGTAACGAAGGTGAATTCGCAGTAAAAGTTCTTATCCAAGGAACAAATTGTAGTCCGAGTAGAAGGGGTCGTTACCGAGCCCCTTCCCTCGCAGACCCGAGCGAGCACGACTGATGCACTCGGTTCCTCATGTAACAGATTCGCTCAATAGGCATGAAGCGGGCGTGAAACACGCGTAAGAGGCAACGGAAACCGCGAAAGAATCACGTTCATACGCTCCCAATTCGGCTTGCCTTTGCGGCTTCTGCGCGAGAGCGCTTTGTGCCAGCATTGACACACTCGAAAACGGAATGCCGAGAGCCTTCGGGAGTTTCCGGTAATGCCATAGTAAGCACAATGTCCGGCGATTATACGAGATAAGCGCGCATGCTGTTCCGCAAGCGGACGGTGGCGGTTCATCTTACACCATTGGTGAACAGACTTGACCGCACGAGCGAAGCGTGCCTTGGAAGTCAGTCGCTGCACATACCGTTTTCCCCTCCAGGATTCTCCCCAAACATGGGTAAATCCGAGAAAATCAAAACTTGCGCGCCGACTTGTCCCTTGATCCCGTGGCGGGCGAAAGTCGATAAAGCGAGTTTTGGTCTTATGGAGCAATAACCCATACTTACCTAAGCGCTTATCCAACACTTCCAACACCCGCCGGGCATCGTTTTCATACTCAAACAAAATGACAAAGTCATCGGCATACCGAATCAATCGGCAGTTTCCACAAAGCCTCGGTTTGACCTCCTGCTCAAACCACTTGTCCAGCACATAGTGCAGGAAAATGTTTGATAGGCACGGTGATAGAACACCACCTTGCGGAGTCCCGATTTTGCTTCGCGTCAATACGCCTTTATCCAGTATTCCAGCCTTCAGCCATTTGTCTATCATGCGTCTGATAACGCCATCCTTGATCCTCAGGTCGAGGAAACTACGCAGGGTATCGTGCCGAATTGAACCAAAATAATTTTCCAAATCAGCATCAATCACCCAGCGATTGCGCCCTTCCATAATGCCGGAATATATTGCATCCAGCGCATCATGACAGCCCTTGCCCGGTCGAAACCCATACGAACATGACTTAAAGTCCTGCTCATAAATCGGCTCGATAATCATCAGTATCGCCCGTTGCGCCACCTTGTCCTCAAACGTGGGAATCCCCAGCGGTCGAGATGTGCCATCGCCTTTCGGTATCCAGTGCCGGCGAACCGCAGGAGCAACATAGCGACCTGACTTGATCCGATTCAGCAAATCCGCTAAATTCGAATTCAAATCTTCTTCGTAGTCTGCCGCCGTAACTCCGTCGACACCCGCCGCACCGTCCTTGCGTGTGCGTCTGTACGCCTCACGCATCCAGTCGATGTCAATGAGATGGTGCAGTGCGGTGAATACCCGCTCCGGGTGTGCCCTCGCCTGCTCGGCTATCCATTGTTGTTTCGTAGACGTGTTTGTAAATCTCTGTGTATTTTCCATCGTTTCCCACCAATGGTTCTGTTGACATGACGCGCCGCTTCCCTCGTTCGGGTCCCGATGGACTCGGTTCCCCGTACTCATCAGTACTATCAGCGCGCTAAGACTGCCTGCATCTCATCGCTTCGGCTTATTGATTCGCCAGCCACTACCACCAAAGTCTGTTGTTTACGTGTGCCGCTTGCGCGCTCCTGATCAGTCACAGACAACCTATCAGACCGGGGTGGATTCTTGTTTCGGTCTCCCCAGTGACCGATACCTATGCTCAGTGGAAAATACAGGCTCTCCCAGGTTTCCTGGCAGTCCATCCTGCGACTTTGCGCCGTTCCAACGACCCCGGGCAGTTCCCCAACACCTCGCCATTTAGCGGTGTTCGAAATACTGCTCCCATCTAGACAACAATGAAAGCACCAGCCAATATCTATATCGAGGCTCAATAGGACGCTTCACCGCCTGCTGTGTACGCTTCACGATAGCCGTTACCGACCACCATGCAACACTCGCTTCCGACCGGCTGGCTGACCTTTGTCGGGAGGGAGTCGAACCCTCTGGACTGCGATGAATGGTTTCAACTACTTAGTTCATCATATCCTCCATTCCAGGACTTGCCCTGGCGCAATGCCTATTTGAAAATTGGACGTAATTAAATCAAAGGGATATAGACGAATTTACCCGAAGTCATGAATTCTGCGTTAAAGGCACGCATCGAGTGGTATTACCTGACGACTTGGGGTTCGGTGGGGAAAACATTCGTCCTCGCGAGCAGACGACGAAGAGCTTCCAAATGGTACTCGTCGCGCGCCAGCAAGCAGTGCCTTTCACATGGCGTCCCTAATTGCGATGTATGTGTCGATCTCAACGTCGCCCTGCATGCAGACATTTGAACCGACATCTCAACGAGATTTGATCCACGCCGAAGTGTCAATCAAGATCACATCAGGCGGCTTTTTCGCATTTTTTTCAAATCACCGGCCCAGCCGGAGCCGCGAAGATGCCGAGCTTCATCTAGGCTCAAAGGTTCGCTCGCGAGCTTGCGAAGCGCGAAACTCACCGCCTCGTTCTTAGTGGTCAGCCGGTAGCGACGCATAACCTCGGCACAAGATTCATCATCAATATCTATGTTGGTGCGTGACATATGCATATCATACACTCAAAAAGAATTGACGGAACAAACGGTTGTACTAGCAGCACTTTACGATTTTGAATCAGATGAGATCTGGTTTGTTGGAAAGCACCCTAAGATACTAAAAAAAATGATCTAATACTTTTATTCGTTTAATCTGGATAACGAATTCTATGGCGAAGAGCCTTAGTGCCGCCGTATGCTTGAGGGTGGTCGTTGTTGTGCGATGGGTCAGTACCTGCCATGTCGCCTTGGGATAACATCGAAATCGCTATCGGCTCAAGTGGGCTGGACGGCGTCGCCTTGTGCGGATTCATTGTGGTCTATTATGTAGGCTGAGCGGATGCATGTAATTCCCGCCCTGCTCAAGATCGTCACAAGTGCGTAGTGTGGTCCCCACATTGCGAACAAAGAGAGTTGGATTGTGCTCACGTCACATCCTCCGGGAACTTTCCCGAATGTCGTGCAATGACTCGTGCAACTGTCGTCAGGTTTAGTATTGTGGAGGCGAGGCCAAGCTAAGGGCAGATGGTAGAAAATCCAATTCGCTATCGTTGACTCTATACGTTAGGGCACTCAAGCTTGCTACATCAACCGAGTGGACAGTGTCGTCTCGCTCAGTGCTTTACGGAAGTGCCCATATGAATTTCTGCGCTCTGATAGTTCAAAGTCGGTATGCTAATCCTCAGCAAACTATACGCCGAAGTCGCCACCGCTCTTCAGCAAGTCCCGAAACCTGCCTGATTTTCCTTGTTCGCATCCGCCGAGTCCGCCGCCCGAACTACTCCCACAGCTGATTGCCGCGCATCGCCGAATTCACTTAACCCCAACTGATGTCACACCCGAGCAGGAGTTTATTATGATCAAAAATTCATAATGACGAGTCACTGAAAGGGATTGGAGCAATTCCAAACTTAGGGCCATCGAATGTAAAATCAACAGCCATGTACGAAATCACGTTGGAAAATTACCGTTGCTTCAGACGGCAGCAAACCGCTCGACTAGCACCCCTTACTCTCCTTGTCGGAGAAAATAGTACCGGCAAGACTTCCTTTATAGCCATGGTCCAAGTCTTGTTGGGCATTACCTGCAACAACATGCCGGATTTTAAGAAATCTCCCTATGACCTTGGTAGTTTTGACGAGGTCGCACACCATAGAGGTGGGCGTGGTGGGCGAGCAGAAACTTTTCAAGCAAGTATCTGCATGCATAGTTTTAAAGATAGAAGTCGTCGACGATACTCAAAAAAGCATGCGGTTCGCTTTGACGTAAAGTTTGGACGCGGACCAAGTTCAGCGCCCATTCAAGTATATAGACGTCTTTCCTATATGGATACTTTTATCGAAGAACAGTTCGACAATACACCTCATAATGTTCGTGTTCGATTTGGCACTTCGAAAAAATCCTGGCAGACAACCTTGAGTTCTGAATTTAGTCCTCTTTTTGATGATGATCCTAATTCTCTTTGGAGTTCTATGAGCGTTTTCCATTTTGCTCTCATTCATATTCACGACCTATCGTCCCGTAAATCGCTTGAAATACTGGAAGGGGATGAAAATCCCACTGTTGAAGATTTGCAAAAATTCAACTCGTTGGCTAATTCGCTTGGACTTTACAGAGTTGAGTCAGCAGCAACATATTTTGCCAGTGCGCCCGTCCGCTCAAAGCCGTCCCGAACGTATGATCCGGCTCGCCATAATCGAGACCCAGAGGGTGACTACATACCCATGCATCTCACCAATTTATATTTTCAGAGTAGGAGCAATTGGAAGCGTCTCCAAAAAAATTTAATTGAATTCGGACAAAATTCGGGGTTGTTTGATGAAATTGCTATTAAGAAATTAGGAAAAAAAGAGAGCGAGCCTTTTCAGTTGCAAATTAGAAAGTTTGGCACCCGAGCCAAAGGTCCGCAGCGAAATCTGATTGATGTCGGTTATGGAGTCAGCCAAGTTTTACCAATCATCACCGAATTGTCGCGCAAACGTGCATCTTACGTGAATTTGTTACAGCAGCCGGAGGTACATCTTCATCCAAGCGCACAGGCAGCCTTGGGCAGCTTTTTTTGTCAAATTGCCAGCCCAGACCGGAATTTAATAGTGGAAACACACAGTGACTATATTCTTGATCGGGTGCGCATGGACGTTCGAGATCGCACATCAAAGCTCAAACCTGAAGATGTTTCCATTCTTTTTTTCGAACGTAAAAACCTAGGTGTAAAAATTCACTCGCTACGGATCGACAATCAAAGAAATATTTTGAATGCACCTGAAGGATATCGCAAATTTTTTATGGAAGAAACGAGGAGATCATTAGGACTCTGATGTGTGCCATTCTTGATGCTAGTTGTCTACACAAAGTTTTTGGCGAAGAGAATCGTCCTGAAGCTGGTGTGAAATTTTTTGAATGGTTAGAAAGTCGCGGAACCTTGGTTGTTGGCGGTAATTTACTGAAAGAGCTTTCTCAGAATAATAGATTCTCAGAATGGTATAAACAGGCGATTCTCGCAGGGTCAGGAAAGGTTATACGGATTGAAGATGTCAGAGTTGATAAACAAACTGTAATTTTGCAGAACAGTGAATCCTGTAAGTCAAATGATGAACATATTGTTGCACTGGCTCAAGTTAGTAAAGCTCGAATGTTGTATTCAGACGATGGAGATCTTCATAAAGATTTTGGAAACTCGAATCTGATTAATAATCCAAGAGGAAAGATCTACTCAACAAAAATCGATGATAAATTCAATCAAACCCACAGTAAATTACATGGCAATAGAAATTTGTGCCGATTCTGATATCACCAATACTTGACACCTCAAACGGATAGTGAAGCACGAAATATTTTCGTTGGAATGAATTCATAATTTTGTCAGAGAATAGACAGTCCCATTCACGGTGATTCGCTCTAGTTTAGATTTGGAGAATCAATTTTTTCGCAATTTAAATATCTCCAGAAGCTCGTCATTGGAAAGTTCAGTAATCCATTTTCCCTATTGGAAACCGTGAGATCTGCAAGTTCTTTTTTATTCTGATTCATGGCATCAATTTTTTTCGTAATCAGACGGTGAACCAATACGGTAATCTGTTGACCGATTCGAAACGCTTGATCAGTGGCTTGTGCTTCAACCGAAGGCTTCCACCAAAGATCGTAGTGATTCACTTGGCTTGCAGCCGTAATTTTCAAACCAGTACCACCGGTTCGAATAGAAAGAATTAACGCGCCAATACTGCGATTGATCTGGAACGAATCAACGATTTCATCCCGCCTCTTGTGCGTGAGGCCTCCATGCAGAAAGGGAATCTGCCATCCTAGTTCTTGGCGCAGAACTTCGACAAACAGCTTTTCCATCTGTGCGTACTGGGTAAAGATCAGCGCTTTTTTCTCCAGACTCGGCAACCTACCCTCATTATTTCAGCAAGAGCTAGAAGATTGCCAGACTGTTCTATTTTGCAGATTCAAGTTTGCGATACTGCGCCGGGCTATTGCAGATTAGCTTGAGGGCATTGATGAGCTTGAAGATCAAGCCGCGCCTTCTAGTTCTTCTTCTTTGTCTTGTTCGACTTCCTCTATGGTCGAATATCGAAAAGTTCACTATCTTTGACATGAACGGAGTTGGAATCGAATCACTGCAGGAAAAAACAGATTCCAGATTTGAGCGTCGCAGTTAGGCTTGAATGGGCATAAAGTACATATTTTGGCAGTAGGTACGCTGTACCGCCGTCAAGCAGCCAGACTGCGGATACGCACTGCATAAGGGTTCTACGTGGAGGTGGAATGAGGACGTACAGGTGAAACAATATAGCTGAATTGATTTACGCAACATCAAAAAACGCCGAATTTAAGCGGATTCAAAGCGATTTTACGTTGGTAATTTCGATATTTTGAAACAAAATGCCGCCATTTTGTTTCACGTTACTCTAGCTGGCAAAGAAGCGGTTTGAACCCTGACGCGTAAAAACAACTACGGTGCCAAGTGACATGCACCTTTGACATCACTATAATTAACACAATCATAATTGAAACGATGATTGACGCTTACACCATTGTTGAAAATTTGAAAGTGTCCGGTTTTGACGAACGTAAGACGAAAGACTTTCCGCCGCCACCCAGAACCTGAAGAGCGAAATTGTGACGAAAGAATATCCGCAGGCCTATATTGAGGCAGCGATGGAGAAGCATTTAGCCAAGAATCTGCTGGCGCAGATTTTGATCGCAGGCGTGATCATCTTCGCGATCAGAGTGCTACAGTAGCCTCGAGACCGCACAGACGAGAAATGGCCTTGCAAAACGGAATTCTGTGCAACTGAGAGCGTCGTTTTCGCAAGTTTTAAGCAATCATCGAAGTATATTGAATTGCCAGTGTGAGGCCTTTGAAACACTGGGTGCTTATCAGAGTGAAGGCATGCCAGTAAGCCACCGAGGCTGCGATGAACTATCGCTACGGCGTGTCTCTGAGGTGGAGGCGGTCGCAGGACCGCCAATAAGTGACGCTTCGGCGTCATTCAAGAACCGCGGGGATGACTGCGGTTTCATTGTCAACCTTCCGGGGAAAGCGACTCGGGTGAGCAAGCTGCCTCTGGAGTGCAAACATGGTTACTCGAGAAGAGTTCTATATGGAACTCAACACAGAGCGTCGGATAACGATGCTCGAAGCGATGACTGCCGAGATTCGTAAAGAAACGGCGGAGATTCGGCAAGAAACGGCGGAGATTCGACAAGAAACGGCGGCTATCCGGGCGTCGACTGAAGATGCCCGAAAAGAGTACAGATCGCACCAACGCTTTGTCCTTCGCATTACAGCGGCGATGGTGATTGCGGTAGTTCTTACATTTTCCGGCATCGGATACAATGCGTTTTCCGTCAATCGAAGCTTAGCCGAGTTGACGATCAAGGTGGATCGGCTCGATGCACGCATGGCGTCGGTTGAGACCGATGTCACGTCCCTTCAGGTCGGTCAAAGGCAGATTTTCGAAATCCTTCGGGATGCGAGGCTGATGCCTGGCAACTGAGATCTAATCGGGCTCATGCCCGTTTCAAGAACCGCTCATTGCGAGCGGCGCTTAAAACCACAGGCTGCTGTGGTTTTTCGATAACTGTGACCGCTAGGTCGCAGTGCCTCCACACAACTTAGAGCCCCGAAATTTCGAGGCTTTTTCTTTGTCCAAGCTTGTCCAAGTTCGAGAGCGGAGCTGCGGAAAGCATTTCCATACGATTTCGATCCCACCGTAGTCGGATGCAGGGTAGCTGCCGTGAAATCTGTAAAAACGGATACGGATTAGTTTGCGGTCTACTCGATTTCATTACTGAATAAGACGCAAATATGAAAGGCAAAAGCCTCGAAATATACCACTCTCACTGCTTGCTGAGCGGATTAGAAGCAGCCGCTACACGCTTTCATCACTCGCATGGCTAGACAAATCGCAGACCACGCTCAGCGATATCGACATCAACCGTAGGAACATACTGTAGATTGCAATACAAATTTGACCCACCATTCCAACTGAAAAGTGACCTACCTCCTACAGGTCATTTATCCTCTAACTTTCTCTAAACTTTTGATCCATTCAACTTAAATTGCCGCACTTTGCGAAACCAAGTGAGAGCTTGCCCGAACGCTTGACGGTCTCGCCGATGTGCTCCCACGCGGCCGCACGATAACTCGCTCCTCGATAGCGCCCCTCTTCGACAAAGATCTTGATCAGCTGCGGCCAAACGCCACCCCTTGCCTGCTAGTAATCGGCCAATCGCCGCGCCGCCAACACCAGCACCGGCACCGCCGACAGCGGTTCCACCAGCGAGTTTAAGGGCATCGTCAGCATCAAAATCTGACTGATGTACAAAACGATAACAATCAATAGGAGATTGAAATTAATATGAAGAAATTATGTTTAGTGCTCGGTCTGGCCGGGTTGCTGAGTATGCCTTCCATCGTATTTGGTGAAGCTACTTGGTACGGCTCATTCCGAGGCGGTGTGGAGTCCGCCGGCGGATCTTCACACATGTTCAGCAACGGGTCTCGCTGGGGCGTGAGAGGCTCCAACGAAGTCTCAGAAGGACTTACAGCGAATTATCGGTATGAGGAAGCGCTGGATCTTGCCACCGCGTCTTTGTCCGCCGGCAATCGTTTGTCGTACGTGGGATTGTCGGGTGGTTTCGGAACCATCTCAATTGGACGAATCTGGAGCGCCAGCTGGAATTCAGTAGGTGCCATTTTGGATAACTCCTATGTGTACGGATCTTCCCATACTTCCTATCGTGTCGGACCCGCGGTGTCCTATTCAAGTTCGGCTGGTGCAGCCAGTCTGCAGGTGGACTTGGTGATGGATGGCGGCAACGCTGCGAAGTCTGGAGTTGACGCCTATGAATTCGGGCTGTCGTTTGACTTGGGCGCGGCCACTCTGGCATTCGCTCATCGCAAGCGGAACTTTGCTGCAATGTCATCAACGACAACTAACTTCGTTGAGGGAACACCAGGCACCCCGACCAGAGTAGTAGTCACGCACGGAACACCAAGCACCCCGCCTACAGTCACAGTTACACCCGGAGAGGCAGGCACCCCAACGATGGTGACAGTGACCCCCGCCGTTAAAGCTGTTGCGCCAAAGGCTGCAGTTACAGAATTGACAGGATCTGCTGCAACTGATCTCATGAGGTTTTCCAATCCGGACAGTGCCTTGGCAATTGCAGGCATTACAACCGCAGCCGGTTGTAGTGGTGAAGGAGAAATATGGGTTACCGCTGCTAACAGTAATGCGAACGCAGATGGTTGTTATGCCGCAAATAGCGGAGTGACATTTACTAAAAATCCTCTTAAGTCAGCGTTGGATACTAATGAAGATGCTGTTCTACCACTACCGGCAGAAGGAGCCGACGCAAATATCCATCGTAATTCAGCTGAATGTCTGTCCGGCGATGATGGACGTACAACAGGTGTTTGGGAAGCAAATTCTGGAATGTGTTATCCGACCGGCACTACGTTCACTTATGTTACGAGAGAAGCAGCGGATGAAGTTGAAGAAGTGAAGGCTGAACCCATTATGGTCGAAGTTGAGCCCGGAACAGCCGGCACACCGGCTACAGTCGAAGTTGTGCCCGGAGAGGCAGGCACCCCGACTCAAGTCGAAGTTGTAGAAGGAACCCCCGGAACACCATCCAGAATGGAGTCGACAACTACAACTACACCTGCATATGATGACACCATGAATGCGGTCGCAGTGAGGTTTGCAGCTGGAAGTCACAGCGCTGCTTTGGGCTTAGTGAAAACGTCAGACAGCAGAGGCGGTGAATCTTCAACAACGATTGCCAATGCTGGCGGTCCTCTGAGTGATGGATTATCCTACCATTTCCAAATTCGAGACACGGAAGGCAGCAGTAGCAATCCTTGGTTGGTTGGTTTGGCGAAATCCTTAGGCGGCGGATCAACTGTCATTCTTGAGCACGGCGATGCTGGCGACGACTCAAGCACGGCTGTGTATTTGCAGGTGGACTTCTAAAGAGGTTTTTAACTGCAAAAGAGGAGAAAAACGAGGTTAATTCGTTCGGTCTCCGCAAAATAGTTTGCATAGAATCGGGGTGCCGCTAACTGCACCCCGATTTCTTTTTGGGTCGTTAAAGTCTAAGTTTGGAGTCCGCAGAATTACTGATTATTTTTTGTTATTGCGACAGTTCAAGCTGCTTTCAAAGAATTGTTTCAGAAGGGAATTTACAATCCAGCACAGCAGTGTGCATTGATGTGAATTTACATTCTTTCAGCAAATTTAGTGTGACGGGGACCGGTTCAAAAAGCAGAATTCAGACTACGGTTTGAATTTTGTTTCGATGTTACTCCTGTATGTGTTTCGACGATGATCTTAGCCGATCATTTGTGTTTCCTCAGTCGGTGCACGTATTCCTAGACGCAATTGACATCTCGAACATCATCGAATTCGAGTTGTGCTGTTCAGAGTATTTTTATAGAGGTGATGTCGGATCGTACCCGCGGTTGGGAGAGCAAAGAGTCAGTGCGGGTCTCAGACCTAAAGTCATCGTACGCCAAATTCTCTAAGTCATTATTGTGCATGGTCAAAGCGGATTTAGGATCTTTGTCTTAGGGAACTGAATTCAAGATTGGTCAGTTTTATTCAGCGGGCCGGCGTGCAGAATTATTCTCTTTCAATGTATCCCGCTTCGCAACCAACTCTCGTTCGACAAAATATTCTCAAGCCCACCTGTAAAGTCCTGCCCTCGAACACTAAAAACAGTAAATTTGGGCATGGTCGTACAGGGCATCGACAGGAAATTCCGATGTCCGCTTAAAAAGCGGCGCTGAAGTCAATCCAATGCGAATAAAGACTGAGTGTTCAGTGCTTTATGACTATTGCACGGGCTTCAGGGCATTTTCGACTGAACGCGCAAGATGCAGCGCGTGAAGTCTCAGTCAGCTGCAGTTCAATCGATCCATATCGAAAATAAACTCTCAATATCGAGCAAGAAATTTACCTCCAGATTGGGCAGCCTGCTATTGATGCCGACATGAAATTGTTTCAGGATTGACGCAATCAAAATACAATATTTCTCTGTACCTACACGATCCGCTTGATTTACACTTTCACACCGAAGCAGAACTTCCAAATCTATTTTTTCCGATGCAGTCCTCTCCTCTCAAGCAGTGGTTTGATTCGAGCAATGGCTCTTTCGCTGCTCTAATTTCTGAAGTGTGCGAAAGGCATGCAGATGACAATTTCGAATTCGACGCGGCTTTGGATCAGCTGATGGCTTTGCTTGCGGAAGCGGAAGTTGATCAAGAAGTCGCAACGGTTGCGGTCTTGAGAAACATTCGTGCTGATTCACAATTGCAGCCGGATCGAATTGAAAAATCATTCGGGACTTCAGTCAAAAAACTCTACCTCGGCACTTTGCAGCTGGACAGCATTTCCAAGGCTCTGGATCGCGGTGACCTGCAGGACAGCACGCCCAAACGGCGGATTGACTTCAGCCGAATACTGATCGCAATGGTGGATGATGTACGCGTCATTGTCATTCATCTCGCTGAACTCTTGGTTCGTATGAGACAAGCTCACCAACTGCCAGAATCAGAAAGCAGAAATCTGTCCGCGCTTGTCCTGTCCGTATACACCCCATTAGCCAACAAATTGGGGATTTGGCGACTGAAGTGGGAACTCGAAGACCTCTCATTCAAGTTTCTGAACCGCACGGAGTACGACCGCATCGTGTGGCATTTGAACGAGCGCAGAGCGGAACGGGAAAACTACGTCAGTCAGTTTGTGATATCGCTCAATGAGCTGATGGAAAAACTGAACATCAAAGCGACGGTTTCCGGTCGCGCAAAACATCTGTACGGCATCTGGAGGAAGATGAATCAAAAGGGATTGAATTTCGAAGATTTGTGCGATGTCAGCGCTGTACGAATTTTGGTGGACGATGTCGCTGCCTGTTATGAGGCGCTTGGCGCTGTGCATGCGACCTGGCCTTCAATCAATGATGAGTTTGACGACTACATTGCGATGCCCAAGCCAAATGGGTATCAATCGCTTCATACCGCCGTAATCGGTCCCGACTCAAAAGTTGCAGAAGTTCAAATTCGCACCGCAAAAATGCACCACGACTGCGAATTCGGAGTCGCTGCGCATTGGAAATACAAGGAGAATTCAAGTTCGGCTTCGTATCAGGACGAAAAAGTTGCTTTGCTGCGCAATCTGCTGGATTGGAAACACGAAATATCCGGAGCGCTTGAGTTGGAACCTGCAAAATCTCAAGAAACCGCTGCGGATTACATCTACGTGTTTACGCCTGCAGGAAATGTGGTGGAGCTGCCGCACGGCTCGACTCCGATCGACTTTGCTTACGCCATTCACACGGAAGTCGGACATCGCTGCAGAGGCTCGAAAGTCAATGGCGGCATCGTTTCGCTCACCTGTTCACTCAAAACCGGAGACTGGGTGGAGATTCGAACCGCCAAAACGGGCGGACCGAGCCGCGACTGGCTGATTCTTCAGAATAAATTCGCAATTTCAGCCAGAGCCCGACGCTGTATTCGCCGTTGGTTCAAACACGAAGAATATGGACGATATCTCGCGCAAGGCAAGGCGGTTCTGGAAAAGGAGCTCGCTCGGCACCATATCGACAAGGTGAGCATGGACAAGTTGGCGGCAGAAAATGGATTCCAGAACAGCAGCGACTTTTTTACTGCCATTGGAATGAAAGAGCTCAAGCCCTTTCATGCGATATCCGGGCTGATCAAACCTGATTCCATTGACGAGCAAATTAAAGAAATCGAAGTCAAACGCCCTCGCACATCCAATGTGTCACTGCCAACATTATCGATACAGGGTGTCAGCAATCTTTTGACCAGCCACGCTTCCTGCTGCCGTCCTCTGCCAGGTGATGATGTGACCGGATATGTGACGGTAACAAGAGGGATCACCATTCACAAGTCAAATTGCAATAATATCAAGCGCATGCTGGCGGATTACCCAGACCGCAGAATTTCAGTCAGCTGGGAAAATGTCGGAGAGACCAGACAGCCGATTGAATTCACTTTGGAAGTTGAAGGGCATCCGACTCTTTTGCAGGACATTTCCATTACGGTTGACAGCTTGGGCTTGAAAATTTCCGCTGTCAATATCGGCAGGCTGAAGGTCGGCCAACTGGGAAAAATTCATTTGACTGTGGAGATCGGTTCTGCAGACGAACTGCGGAAAGTTTTGCGCAACCTGTCAAATGTGGACCGAGTGCTGAAAGTGTCAAGGAATACGGATTGATTCAAGTCGAAATCAGCGTTCCACCTCAAACTCGAATTTCTTTGCCTCCGTATAGCGATTTAGATCAGGATCAAAAGTCCGCTCCTCAAATTGGACTTTCCCCTCGCGGTCAGCAAAAATGACTGTTGAGCTGCGCGTGCCGAAATATTTTGTTCGAACGAAAATCGGCATTGCTCCTGAATAATTGCTCTTAAAACCTCCTTCCAAATCAACAGCATGGTCTGTCAAGCTCTCGTTTCGGCTGTCAGCAAGAATTTCAAAAAAGTGCTCCATTTCGATCTTGGATTGATTCGACAATACTGCCCTCATCCGGGATTTGCCATAGTCAAGCCGAAACCACGGATGACCGGGAGTCTGGTTGCTCAAGCCATAAATTCCATCTGCGATCTCAAATTTCAGGTCAGTTCGATTGGAGGCATAGCCGAGCATCGAAAAATTGCCGAATATCAGCCCGTAACCGTTGAATTCGTGTTGGCTGCGAACCAGATAAGCCCGGTACTCCGATTGGGTATCGGCATGCCTCAGATACCGGCACACAATCTCTCCACGGCTTCGATTGTTTGAATTCTCAGCGATCGGAACGGAGTGATTTGTGATCGCCGCAAATCTTCCCCGTCTGCTGATTCCCAGCCAGGTGCCAAGGCACAATCGGTCGCGTCCTGCCAGAATTTGCGGATCATCGGGCCAAAAATGAGCAGGGTCAGTACCTCGCGCATAATATTCATCCCGATTGGCTGCGGCTACGAACCTGTAGCGCTCATTTTGATTCAACGCAAGCAGAATGATGCACATGACCCTATGAGAACGATTTTCCTGATGATTGGACCTTAGAAAAATATATAAACTAACTGCAACCCGAGATTTGCAATCAATAGCGCCATTGCTGATCTTCGTGCGGTTGATGAATTTGGATTTGATTGAATATTTTTGTGTGCTCAGAACCATTATTTTATAGATGCTCTCTGAATAGAGTCTGCCTGGATTGCCTGGCGCTGATTCCCCGAATCAGGGAAGGCTGGCCGAAAAGCATAGTCCTCCTGCCTGCACCGCAAATGCAATGAAACAGTTCTCCAATTATTGCGTGCCATTCGTACTGCTGATGCTGGCCGGCACTATTGCCTACTTCCTCAATTGGAAGCTGTTGCTTTCACTGGACTTTTCAGTTGTCTGGGAGTATCGATCCGTGCTGCTCAAAGGCCTGCTGCTCACTTTGTTTTTGACTGCCTGCGCGGCTGTGTCGGGTCTGATATCGGGCACAATCCTCGCCATCGCAAGCCAGTCTCCTTACGCCGCAATTCGCTGGACTGTAACCGCCTTTGTCGAAATTTGGCGCAACACACCGTTGCTGGTTCAGTTGATCTGGATCCACTTCGCACTGCCGCTTGTAACCGGAATCAACACCACCGCGCTGCAAAGCGGGGTGCTCGCAATCACTTTGCAGGCGGCGGCATACTTTACCGAGATCGTGCGAGCAGGAATTGAATCCGTTCCCAAGGGTCAGTGGGAGGCAGCCGATTCGCTTGCCTTGCCAGCCCGAATCCGCTGGACGCGGGTCATTCTGCCGCCGGCCATTCGAACCATGATCCCGCCCTTGGTCAACTTGACGATCAGTTTTTTCAAAGGTACGGCGATCCTGTCAATCCTGCATATAAGTGAGTTGATGACGGTGACCAATCGAATCAGCAACGTTACCTTCAAGCCTGTGGAATTATTCAGTGCGATCGCTGTGATTTACTTTGTGGTTGGCTATTTGATGAGCAAAACCACTTTGCGTCTCGAATACTTTTTGCAGCAAAGAGAGCGCTGATGCGATTTGAGTGGGATCAGCTGATTCGGTATGGACCCGAGCTGCTCGCAGCATTCGGGGTGACCATTGTGATTGCAGCGATTTCGCTGGGAATTGGCACTGCAATTGGATTGATCGCCTGTTTTGGCAAGCTGTCCAAGCGCGGCAGCGCCTACTGGGCGGCAAACGGGTTCATTGACTTTTTCCGAACCATACCGGAAGTGGTTTTGATTTTTTGGGTGTATTCCTGTCTGCCCCTGCTTTTGTCGATTCGAATCTCAAGCGAAGCCTGCGGTGTCATTGCTCTGTCTCTTTTCAGCGGCGCCTATCTCGCTGAAATCTTTCGGGCGGGCATACTCGCAGTTCCCCGCGGACAGGTGGATGCTGCCTATGCACTGGCAATCCCAAGGATTCATATCTGGCGAAAAATCATCATTCCGCCTGCAATTCGTCGAATGATGCCGGCCTTTGTCAACTTTCTGACTGAGCTGCTCAAGGCGACCAGCCTGCTTTCAGCCATCGCGGTTGGAGAAATGGCATATACGGCCAGCATCCTAGGCGCAAAAGCTCTCAGTTATTTCGAGTTTCTCAGCGCCATCGCAGTACTGTATTTTGTGCTCATTTTTCCGATCAGCATGCTCGCCCGGCGCGCCGAGAAAAACCTGCTGCAAAGAACAGGCCACTGAAGCTTTAATCTATTGATCTGCCACCGCTTTTATGACAGAGAATCTGTTTATTTCGTGTTCCAATGTCTGCAAGTCATTCGGTGAATTTACGGCGCTGCGCGACATTTCGATCGAAATACAAAAAGGAGAGGTGATCTGTGTTGTTGGGCCTTCCGGTGGCGGAAAATCGACTTTTCTGCGGGTGCTGAATGCGCTTGAGTCAATCGATAGCGGTGAAATCACTGTTGATCGCATCAGATTGCCCGGCAGCGCCGCCGACGTGGAAAATATCCGAAGAGAAGTCGGGATGGTTTTTCAGCAGTTCAATCTGTTCGAGCACATGTCGATTCGAGAGAACGTCACATTTGCGCCCAGGATGTCCAGGAAAATCAGTCTGGACGAAGCCAATCAACTGGCAGAGCAATTGCTGGCTCGCGTTGGCATGGAAGAGCAGATCGACAAATTCCCCAATCATCTTTCCGGTGGACAGCAGCAAAGAGCGGCGATCGCCCGGGCTTTGGCGATGCGCCCCAAAGCGATGCTTTTTGATGAGCCGACATCAGCGCTGGATCCCGAGATGGTTGCTGAAGTCCTGGACGTCATGCGTGAACTCGCCACAGAAGGAATGACGATGATTATTGTCACTCATGAGATGGGTTTTGCGAAAGAGGTTGCAGACCGAATGATTTTCATGGCAGACGGACGCATTGCGGCCGACGAAACAACCGAAAGATTCTTCACGGCCTCGAATCACCCGGAACTAGAGCAGTTCCTGTCCAATATCCTATGAATGAGATTTGAAGCTGTTTCTGATTTGCTCAAACAGCGAGGTAGGCATAATTTGGCGTTGAACTGAATGAAATAATTAAATTTCATTCCATCGCTCAGTGAAGCGATAGCCGCAATTCCAAACCTGTGGCAGATTCGATATTCGACTGCACGCTTCTGTTTTTCAAATTTCAAACAGTTCGTTTGAATTTACGCGTTCTGAGTGACAGAAGTCTTGCTCGATGGAGCTTGGAATGATTGAATTCAAGCGTGGCATTGCTGCCATCGATCACATGTCATGGTCGCAACAAAATTCTCTGAACATCACAACTTGAACTCGATGATATTCGAGATGGCAATCGCGTCTAAGAATACGTACTGTTGACTGAAAAAACCTAAAAGATTCAGTAAGACCATCGTCTATGTACACGCTAGAGCAACATAGAAACAGAATCCAGACCGTCAGGCTGATTTCTGCTTTTTTATCCGACTCCCGTCACATTGAATTTGCTAAAAAACGTAAATTCACATCAATGCTTACTGTTGGCTGGAATGGGAATTCCCTTCTGAAACAATTCTATGAAAGCAGCTTGAGCTGTAGCACAAAAACTAGTTTATTGCTCATGCGGACTTCAAACTTAGACTCTAACGACCCAAAAAGAATTCGGGGCGCATTTGGCGTGCGCCCCGATTCTTTTCTAGTTATTTTGCGGAGACCGAGCGAGTAAACCTCGTTTTTCTCCTCTCCTTACAGGAAAAACTTCTTTAGAAATCCACCTGCAAATACACAGCCGTGCTGTTATCGTCGCCATTATCAGCGTGCTCAAGAACGACAGTTGATCCACCGCCTAAAGATTTCGACAATCCAATCAACCAAGGATTGCTAGCGCTGCCTTCTGTGTCTCGAACCATGAAGTTGTAGGATAAACCGTCGCTCAGAGGACCGCCAGCGTTGGCAATCGTTGTTGAAGATTCATTGCCTCTGCTGTCTGAGGTTTTCACCAAGCCCACAGCAGCGCTGTGACTTCCAGCTGCAAACTTCACTGCGACCGCATTCATGGTGTCATCATACGCAGCTGTGGTAGTCGTTGTGGTTACCATAGCGGATGGAGTCCCTGGAGTTCCAGGTGTAACTTCGACTCTAGTCACAGTGCCTGCAGTTCCGTCTGTAACTCGGACCACTGTCGGCTGGCCTGCCGTTCCTTCTTCAACTTCGACTTGAGTTGGGGTGCCTTCCTGGCCAGCTGTTCCGGCTTCTCCTTCTTGTGTAACTTCAACCTGAGTGTGTCGAGACTCCACTTCTTCCACTCCTTCAGTTGCTTCTCGCGTAACATATCTGAAAACTGTAGCTGCCGGATAACACATCATAGTATTGGGTTCCCATAAACCCGCTGTGCGGCCACCAGTTGTATCTGTACATTCATCTGCACTCAAATGGGCATTTACGTTATCACCTTCTGCAGTTAATGGATCAACATCAGCACCATCAGCATTCCGCGCCGAACTTAATCGATTCATAGTGATACTTACACCGCTATCCGCTCTATAACAAGCAGCTGTACCAGCAAAATTAGAAGTAATTCCAGGATCAACCCATATATGACCTGCATTGGTACAGGCAGGCTCAGCCGTCAGGGAACCTAGTGCCCTCGGTGGCGTATCCCCTTCCAAACCCGCAACTCGTTGTCGGTTGGCATTTCCTTCAGCTGTAAGTTCTGTAAGTGCAGTAACAGGTTCAACACGTTCACGTCCTGGAGTCACTGTCACTACAGTTGGCGTACCAGTTCCAGTCGGTACATTTGCCGTTCCGGGTGTAACATCGACTTGAGTCGGTACATTTGCCGTTCCGGGTGTAACATCGACTTGAGTCGGGGTGCCTGCCATTCCGGGTGTAACTACTACTTGAGTCGGGGTGCCTGCTGTTCCTGGAACGAAAGTTTCAGTCGTTGTTGACGTTGCAGCATGGTTGCGCTTGCGATGAGCGACTGCCAGAGTGGCTGCGCCCAAGTCGAAAGACAGACCGAATTCATAGGAATCGACTCCAGATTTCGCTGCGTTGCCGCCATCCATCACCAAATCCACCTGCAGACTGGCTGCGCCGGCCGAATTCGAATAGGACACCGCAGGTCCGACACGATAGGAAGTATGGGAAGATCCGTAAACCCAGGAGTTGTCCAAAATGGCTCCCACCGAATTGAAACTGGCGCTCCAGATGCGTCCAATTGAGATGGTTCCGAAACCACCCGACAGTCCGACATACGACAAACGATTGCCGGTCGACAAAGATGCGGTGGCAAGATCCAGCGCTTCCTCATACCGATAGTTCGCTGTAAGTCCTTCTGAAATTTCGTTGGAGCCTTTCACGCCCCAGCGAGATCCGTTGCTGAACATGTGTGAAGATCCACCAGCGGACTCCACACCGCCTCGGAATGAACCGTACCAAGTAGCTTCACCAAATACGATGGAAGGCATACTCAGCAACCCGGCCAGACCGAGCACTAAACATAATTTCTTCATATTAATTTCAATCTCCTATTGATCGTTATAGTTTTGTACATCAGTCAGATTTCGTATCTGCCGATGACGGCGATGGATCGGAAGGCAGGTTGCTTTGAGGTTATGGCTGAATAGCGGTGCCTGTCGGAAGTGGGGTTGGTGGTGCCGGCCAACCAAGCATGATCGAAATTAGGTCCCAGGACCAGCCGAAGATGTTTGCGGCGATTCGGGCGCAGACGCCGCCAGCGCGGTGGTGCAGCTTTATCTGTTGCGCGAGCTCATTGAGAATTGGCATCGAATTTTGAAATCCGGTTGCAAGGTAGAGTTTCTGATGCATCGAAGGGGCGAGCGTATTGAACGTGGGATCACCAACAATGCAGTGATTGCCTGGCGGCGATGACGCTGCTGGGTCGGGAAGTCCCGAAATTGCCAGTGAAAGTGCTGTTCAGCGAAACCGAAGTCGGCGTGCTGCAGGACTATGATGACTTGCAATGTTTTGCCTAATCCCATGTCGTCCGCCAGCAGAGTGCCAAAGTGATTACGCATGTTCAGCACCAGGCATTGGTAACCGCGTTCTTGGTAGGGTCTGAGAGTTGCATTCAATCCCGAAGGGAAGGGCACAGGATCAATTTTCGTAAGTTCCCAAAGAGCGTTTTAGCGCCATCATCCAATTCGGCAACCAACTCATCCAATTCACTCGACAACCCAGCAATCAGCAGATTAACGCGAGATAAATACTTCGGCAGCGATGCCAGTTTCTTCGAGAGCTTTGCCAGTTCCCCTTTGATCGATCATGTCGTAGCGGTCCAACATTCGTACTATGCCTTTGGTATCAGCCACAAGTCTACGAAATTCATCAACTGAAATTCGCAAATCGCCAATGACAACCGTCCAGTGGAAAGTCCGAAGATCGTTGAGGTTCAATTATTTGACGGACTCGTCGTTGGGAACATGAGAGAGGTGTAAGCTCAGCTGTGGAAAAAATAGGTGATGCCCAGAGAATTAGGTAAGATTACATTTACCTCTAGCATACGTAGCACATGCAATGTCCGTCGGGCGACAAGTGAAAATTAAGAATGGGGAGCATGTGTCAGACTCGCAGAATTTAGGAAACTGTAGAGCTCTTCTAAATCAGGAAAATACTCGCTTTGCACAGAAGGGCTTGCAAATCTCGCGCCCTCTGATTAGTGAGTTCTGGTGTTTTGAACAAGTCAGCTATAGTTGACAATGGTCCATTTTGTTCCTCGAGAACATTGACTCCATACTGTCCGTCATTAGAATTCTCCTTAACTATAGAATGTAGTCGATGAGGTTGGTCCGGCAAGTGCAGTCGGCTTAGCCAATGACGAATCATTTTCGGGTGTTCCTCCGCCTCAAAGCTGGCGAATTTCTGAGGGTGATCGACAAATAACATTTGCTTGATTGAATCAAATTGATCGTTATGTGCCTGCGTTTCAAAGGCAGCGTTCATGAAATGACCAATCAACAAATGCAATGCAGTGTTCACTTGAGTTTTGGCATCTGCATGGCAACAGGCGGCATTCCGTCTCTTCACACTAGGCGGTGTTTCAACAAAACCAGATCGGGTGGATAGAGAGCCGTCAGCACACCGCCAATTTTCCAGACAGATTCACTGACAGTTGCTGGATTCGAATAAATCATAGTTTCGCCTTTACTGTTCATTACTACGGAAGGCAAGTAAGCGCCTTGGACAGCCAGTTTGATCGCAAGCAGCAGTTGATGCCAGCACAGCAGGTAGTGCGACAGTCGAGGCATGAGGTTGAATAGAATTCCGACAATTTGATTGACTGGTTCGCTCTGTCTTTGCGACGGTGAAACTTTGTTGGTCCGACTGGAAAATATCGAAATTACGCGATTTCTGACGATCAGCAAATGACCGCTTTCGTTGACGATGCTCACGAGTTCTTCCAGGTGCGCCGAATCTGCCTAAGGATCGTGTTCCGCGGCATCAAGTTGTTTTACTTTTCGTGCGACACGCTTGTATTGATTTGCCAATTCGCGGTGAAAATCCTTGTTGTAGAACAACGGATATTTCTGCAATATCGTGAACTGGCACTCTATCAGTTGTGGAACGTTCGTAAGATTTATCTCGTCGAAAGCGGTTGGACTAGGATTTGCCCAGTCTACAATAACAGGTTCAGCATTCCATGTATCCAGTATCTAATCGATCTCAGCGAGAGTTTCAAAACTCAAGCCTGACCTGTGTTCCAATTCAGCCGCTTAAATCCCTTCCATGTAATTCAAAAACGATGAATGAGTTCTTATAGGTCTCGTTGGCAAATAGATAGATTGCCGCAGCAAGGTGTTTGCAAGGCACGGCCCAGTCTGGGCATGAGCAATGTCCAAAGACTGCACGCCAGCTCGCAGGGAACAATCGAATTTCAGGCGGCTTGTCTCTTTCAGAATTTGTTGCTGCAACTGCCAATTCAGCAGATTGGAGAACAATGTCGGGTTGGAATTCACTCCATTCAGCATTTGTAGCTGGCTATTTCTGGAAAACTGCTTGAGGGATATTTCGATGCGATAAGGACTTCTTCTGTTACCTTGAACTTGGGTGCTGACTGTACCCTCCGCAAAATTAATTCCGAGTACGGGCCTGTTGTTGGCATATGTTCTGCCAAGCGGCAGCCGATTGCTGAAATTGATTCCGTTATATGCGAAAAGCCGTTGCTCTTTCCACCAGATTCTGCCGTATTTCAAAGGAATTTCGCATATTTCGCTGATCGATGGAATTTCTCAAATTTGGACTCAACTCTCGACAAATTCATGAATTGGCTTCGAGTTTTTGAATTGACGCGTAGAGGAAAGTATCTGTTTGACGTGATCACCTGCAACTTCGAGAACGAAACAACGAAATTCTTGTAAGTATTTTCAGCAGAAAATTCGTTGAAAATCATCCGTACTTACATGTTCAGGAAATGACCACATTCCAAGTCTGAATTTTACATGT
Source organism: Arenicellales bacterium (assembly GCA_965202855.1). Taxonomy (GTDB): domain Bacteria; phylum Pseudomonadota; class Gammaproteobacteria; order Arenicellales; family JAJDZL01; genus JAJDZL01. The sequence continues at coordinate 94,758 of CBDBBP010000003.1, forward strand.
CCCCGAAGTGACGGGTAACGAATAGCACAAGAAGAATCCCACGAAAGTGCAATTTCAATGAATCACCTAAAGTATTCGATTGAAGTAGAATGGCATAAAAAATCCCATTGTGGCGATCACAATATCCAGAAAAATTTTTGTGATTTTATCGGCTGAGTGAAAGGAAGGAGAAACAATGAAAAACAAGGTAGTTGGCATGCGAGTCGAGCTGCGTGATATTAAACCCAAGATTTGGCGACGGGTTATAGTGCCGGTAACTACGAGATTGGATACCGTTCATGAGATTATTCAAGTTGCGTTCGGTTGGTGGAACTATCATATGTGGAGATTCGCTATCAAGGGCGATGATTACGTATATCTAGAGCCTGAACACTCATTGTGGGGCAGGAGAGTTTACGAAGCGAGTGACTTCAATTTGGAATCGTTTATTGGACGTGGAATTAAGCGGTTCCGCTACACTTACGATTTTGGAGACGCTTGGGAGCACGAAATTATTTTGGGAGTTGTTCGCGAAGTCGAAAATCCAGAAGCATATCCTGTCTTGGTTGGTGGTGCCCGATGCGGTCCTCCCGAAGATATTGGTGGCCTCTATAGCTACTACCGTCTCTGTGAAGCATTACTTGGGAATGAAGAACTTGAAGAATATTTGCAATGGTGCGCTGACTACGACCCTGAAGAATTCGACGCGGAAATTATGAGCGCAAAACTCAAAAGGATTACCATCAGAGTCTAAGAGCAATTCGATCTTTTGCCTAGGTGCTGATTTCTGCCATGACATTTAAGAAGTTTCCACGCTGAAAAAAATCAGCAACGAGCATACCGCTGACTCGAAGAATGAGAATCGAGCTCCGATGACAAAATTAATGAGCGGTTAGGCGACATGATTGCAATCTTGAAGGATTTTACATATGAATGCTGTAACGCATTTCGGGCAATAGTAGTGCCTCGGAAACTGAGACAATACTGACCGGAACTTCCAAAGTTTAATTTTGGAAGAAATTACAATCGATGTGTTCAATAAGTATCCAACAGAATTGTGGCATATCCTGAAATTTCAAACTTTTTAATGATTTGTCAAAATTTGACCTATTGCACTCTTACAAATCGGAACAAGGTTAGTCGACGGCGCAACGGAAAAATCAAGAATCTATACAACGCAAAGATTAGAATTCATCAAAAAATACTACCTTCTGTTTGCAGAAGCATTTCCGATTCAAGCGCAGAAGTCTCCAGGTTGCATCGATACTACTGTTCAGCTATTGAATAATCAAAAACTCTTTGTTGTGCCACGCAGTACCACAACGTACTGCCGAGTAATCTGTTTGGGTGGGAAAGGGTACTTGAAAACACTCCAATCTTAACTTTAGTCGTTGGCTGGACAATCCCTTCACTTTGCCCGTCTTTTATTGGGTGATCATGTGCGTCAGTATTTTTTTCGACGTCCAGATTGACTGCTACTGATGATAATTCTCTAATATTTTCGAATCCAAAGTGATTCGCTCTATTTATTCACGACATATTTGCTTCTGAAACTCAGCGAAAGCGTATGGCGCGACAAGTGAATTCGGTGTTCAATGGTATCCGTGTAGTTAAGTATATAAGTCCCATTTTTTTAATGCGACTAGTAATTTGCACGGTTCTTGATAGGATACTTCTCTAGGAATGGTCGCTGGACTATCGAGACAGTAGTCAGTTCACTTAACTTGCAGAGCATCCAAGACCTTGGCACTGGACTCAACCAGTATACGCCTTCCGCAACCACACGATGGCTGTGTTTTCTATTTTCTCATGCAGTCTGTATCGAGACTGTGGAATTAATGTTTTTCGGCAAACAAAATTCGGGTGAATCGGATGGGAATGGTGAAATTGAAACTGTTGGACTGCCAACTTTTGCCAAGTGGATCGAGAACTGCTGAAATACACACTGAAATGGGGTTGTTTCAGCCCAATATCCTGCCAAAACCGGCGTAAATTGAGTTTCTTTATTCCTTTTCAACCCATTTTCGAATTCAAGGCGCAATGTGACATCAATGCCTCAACGCCAACGATGCTGAGCATGCGCCGGCAGTTGTAACTGAGCGTCATCAGCGAGTATTCGGCGCGGCATTTCGCCAGCCAGCGTATCAGAAAATAATCCATGCCAGCGCAGCGCTTGAGGATGCCGAAAGGATGCTCGACCAGCCCACTTGCTGCCGCATGCGACTGGGTTTCTCGGTCATGCCCCGCCGCGATGATTGTCCACCACGTCCTCATGCTCCCAACGCTGGATTTGACGGCTTCTACGATGTTTCGGCGGCCACTTTGAAGACTGCTCGCTGCAGTCGCACGTGGTGCTAATCGCTGCCATAGATGTGATAAACCCGACCGCTTTTGTGACTGAAACTGCCGGTGAGCGCCAGTTTCTGCTTGGCCGGACACACATAGACTTCGCGTTCGGCGTCATAACGACAATCTTCGGTACTGAAGCGACCCCATCTTTGCCGCGCCGTTTGACTGTTTGGAAATCGGCACGTACACTCTCGTCAACTGGTTCTCGCACTGCTTCAGCTACTCGGTGTTGTAATGTCCCTTGTCGCACAGAACATGCAGCTCCCCACTTTCGGTGACACCTAGGCCGCATGCGTCATCGGCGACAGCTGCTGCGACGATTGCAGACGGCTGCTTGGGAAAGCCAACGGGCGATCACGACGCGCTGGCATCCGTATAACGCGCTGACCACGCAAGTCGTCTAGCATGGGGACAATGGACTTTGAAATTCAATCGAACGCAGCGGCAGCCGATTGACGAAACGCTTTGGTCCATCCGCAACTGTCGACTGTCGTGAAGTCGCCGCCTTGTGCAGCACACTATTGTCCAATTGGCATCGATTCCGACACTGCGGAAGATGTTGGTGCGTCCGGTCAAAAGAACTTTATGTCTTGAACATCAATGCACCGGCTCAACCACTGTAAAATGAGAAACCCCGTGCACCGTTTTCGCCGCACAGCGTACTGAATATTCGGAAAATTGGCTGAATTCTCAAACCTGCTGGCTTAATAAATCTCTAATTTCGGACTTGAAGAATTCGCAATGGCTCCGCCCTGATGCGCACAGAAAAAAGAGGTGCAAACATTCATTCTCTTTCTGTCTCGCACACTAGCAACTTTTAGGAATTGGTGGTGCTGGTGATCTTGTCGCCTTTCTTTTATACAAAGCTTAAGAGAACGCCTGTAAAGCGCGTCAATAAGTTAAAGGTAATGTGGTCTGCTATAGAGTGCAATTCTCGGCGTTTAAGAGCATTTCAGAATATTTTCCGCTCTGATAACTGAAAGAGGGATAGGATGTTATTTGAGGCTGTAGCAAGTTATGCTGTAAGATGTAAATTAAAAGTATGCTTGATACTCACGATTCAGTGACCATTTGATTATCCGGTTTCAGTGCGAGACAATTCACGACAATAGTTTCAGTGACTGATATTCAGGCGGATACGAACGGAGATTTCAATAATTCTGCTGCTGGTCGAATGCAATAAACAGAATTCTCCATGGTAGCGAGTATTCGTATTGGGAGTGTTTATGGAGCGTGATGGAAAGGAAACTCGAATCCAACCAGGTCCAGAACAAAGTTCAAACTGCAGTTACAGCAATAGGAGTTTCAGCGAAGAAAGCGCTGAGTGGGTTAAGTCCATTCGTGAGCATTGGTTTCACGAATCTGAAGAGGTGTGGTCAAGGTATAGGCAATTCGTGTTCATGTTTCTAGGGGCATTGACTTTTTTTGTCATAGTTTTCATAAGTTCTTTAGTCGGCGGTTCGCTTCAATCTCAAATTCCATTGTTTGCGACAACACTAATTTATTCGGGCGGACTAATCATTATTCTGTCAATGTTCTTTGGTGCACTGTTGGCTTGGCGTGAGAAGAAAACCAACCCAATCCGTCTCTACTTATCAGGTGTAGCCCTACCGGCGTTCGTCATGTCAATCGCATTCTTTCCCTATCGGCTTGGAGGAACTTTCTTATGAACTTATTCCGAATTTACATATCCATATTCAGAGTGGTGTTGGTGTTTGCCGCCGGTGGGTTTCTATTTCCCGCTAATGCTCAGAATTATGGCGAAGTAAATGTACCGCAGCTGAATCTACAGAATTTTTCCGCCGTCGAGATTCCAGAAAAATTCAGTTTCGGTGAGAATGTCATATGGGGAGCAAAAGCTCTTTTTAGTCACAAGGATGTCAAGGTGATGGTTCCTGTTTCTGCGTACAAGCGGGAAGATGTTTGCAATGAAACCCTATTTCCCCATCCGCCAGCTGCTTTTAGCGCAGGTATAGGTACGTTAGTTTTTCAGAGTACAAGTTTAAGTGAAGTGCCTGGAACAGACGTTACCGCAGTTTGGAATCGGTCGTTGGAAGCGGCTTGTGAATGGTTGCAATCATTTGAAAATGAAGCCTCGAACTCCCAATCTGGCAACCTAATTTTGGAGCATGTTCCAGAAGATATTTTCTCGCCGTTGTTGGAACATCTAAAAGATCAGGGCCTGGACGACTACATTTTGACCGCTGGCAATCCTCTTAGCTTCAAGGTTGCCCCGACTGGTGAATATTGGTGGAAATGCCGAGACGACTCCCCACCGACGAAGAATTCCGTATGCCAGGCAACGCTGAGGGCATCACCGTACAAACAACACAAGGAACTTGTTCAATTGCAGCAGGACTTCTGAAGGAAAAATACCGCTTCAAGTTTACTTGCCGGTAAGAAGAACAGCTGCTTCGTCCGCAAATTTGCCCAGACCATTTGGAATTGAGCGAGAAATTTAATCTTGTCAAATTGCGACGAAATTTTTCAGGTCTAAAATCTTCAATTCTCTCTTGCTTCTTCGCATAAACCGTTGATATTTCTCTAGTTTGCTCATTGTCCAACAAACAGATACAGCTTGGGCAAAGCCGCCGGATCATAGGCCGGCTGTTTTACTGCACTGCTCGCTTCGGTGTGCTTGAAACCCAGCTGCTGCGGGATCAGGTTGCTCCCCCAGACATTGATCGCACGTAAGGGATTGTCGGTCGACACATATTCTTCCGAACTCGGGGGCAGCAGCAACGAAAGCTCGCGGTCTAGCTCTTGCGGATGACGTCGTGCAGTTATCGAATTCAACCGTTCTGTGATTAATTTGACGGGACTCAATATAGCTGAAGCGACTTTGAATTGACTCGAACTCAACTAGTTTTCAGATTTTTGCGATTGAATCCAACACCGGTCGCCGCCTAAATTTAGTATTTAATTCAATCTGCCCGCAATGATAGCAAGTACTTTCACAGTTTCCGCGGCGCTTAGGCAAAATGAGGTCGCATTCGCAAAAGCGAGGCGGAAAAACTGCTCGATGTTTTCGTTCACTAACAAGATGAGATTCTTCGCTTTGTAAAGCGTAGCGACATGCCGTTCAGCCACAATCGAGCCTATGCCGATATCGGCATAGTACATCGAAGCTATTGCTTCGTCATTCTGCTGGAACTCATTGAGACCAAAGTGCCTAACATCGCGCTGGCGGTGTTTGTGTGCAATGGAATATCCAAAACGAAGTCTTCAGCTGGTGACCACTTTTAGCACAACTTCGGTCATGGCGAGGGACTGTCCAACACACAGATGCCCCCTGAACATCGAGTTCGCCTTTTATATTAAGCTGCGACCGCCTGTTTCAGCCGTGATGTCCCACCATAGTTTGCCTCCTGCGTCGCCGAAGCTTCTTCCTCGCTATTGATTTCATTACCGCGTAGAGCGAATGCAGCAGCTAGCAGGAAGTGTTCAGCGCCATAGTAAGTTCGAAACGACCAAGTCCGCCATAAACACATCGGCTGCTGCGGCCATTTGAAAGGATCTTCACTTTCGTTTTTCGTCAACCTGCAATATCGAAGCAATAAACGATCAATCCCAAGAACAGAACTGCTGAATCGCAAACAAGTTAAGTTATGAACTGTTGTGAAAAAATCAAAACTTGTGCTCTACGATTAAATCCGCACTAACCGGTTCGTTTACTTTCATGCGCAAACCGTATTCTACCTGCTGATATGGGTGATATTGCGAGATTCATCAATCGCCATGCTCTCTCGGCGCTCGATGCAAAATTCCTTTCAAGCCAGCAAAAACTGGCGCGACAACCTTTTAAAGGCTCAGACAGCAAATCGGTTCGCATATCAATCCTATCCAGACAGAGGGTAGAGCCTGAAACCGATTGTCCTTGAGCTTATCGATGTCTGAAACGGAAACCAGCGATGCAAAATCTACATTGTCTTAGACTGCACCGATTTGGGACTGAATTCGTACAGCATTTTCAATGCCGTTGTAGTCGAACTGGGATTCAGCGATTTCGAATCGTTGAAATAAAGAAAGATTCAAATCTTATTCGGCTTTTGCTCCTGAAAGATTTCAATCTAGGTCAGATTTGTGATGTACTTCTGCAAAAAAAACAAGGTAATCCCGTTCACAACCGACACGTTTGACCCTCGGATTTTGGGTGGTCGATATTGTGAAGAAGTCAAAAATATTCTAGGAGAAGATCATCCTGATCTAATTCTGACATTCATGCTGCCGATTCTGTCAATCCTGCATTCTAGTATGTCTCCGACTGACACTGGACCAACCCCTTCCGGTGTGCCGGACATGATTACATCTCCAGGATACAGAGTGTAAAACGAGGAGGCATACGCGATGAGCTTGCGAGTTGAGTAAATCATTCTCGACGTATTCGAGTACTGTCTGCGCCGTCCATTCACGGACAATGAGATATCCAATTTGTCAGCATCTTCAATTTCATGGCGAGTTACCAGCCACGGCCCGAGAACAGAGTGAGTGTCGACTGCTTTTCGCAAGCTGCGATCTTCACTGCCTCGAACTGTCATGTCGAGTCCAATGGTATAGCCAGCTACGTAGGACAGCGCATCCTCTTCGGTGGCATCACAGCACTCGCGGCCGATTACGATTGCAAGTTCGACTTCGTGGTCAGTTCGACGGTTTTTCAATCGAAGTTTGACTCCTTCGGAAGGTCCAACTGGAATAGGAGACTTTAGGAACAGCCCATAGGTTTCGATATTTCGTACAGCTCCGTAAGGACTGATTTCATCGTCTTCGTTCATTTCAACCTGATGGGCGCGATAATTCACAGGTGCTCCAATGATTTTTGAAGGTCGTGCAATCGGACTGTTTAATCTCAGATCCCTGAGCGCATAAACTTTTGTTTTATGGCGCAGTCGATGCATCGCAGGAAGCATAGTATCCAAGTTCGCGATGAATTGATCACCTGGTGGAGGTGGCCAAGTAGGCCTTTTCAACTGTTGGAGAACTTCGCTGACGTCTTTCACATTACGTCCTTCCACGATTCCCAAGCAGTTTTCATTAAATCGGCAGACTTTCATCAAATTAATCTGTTGGTTTGGGAAGGATGCGTTGATCTTAATTGTGTTTCGTATTCAATTAAGTGTACAGCAGTTGACGATCCAAAATCAATTTCAAAGCGAATTTTTGGCTTTCTTCCAATCAAAATTCAAAAACAAAGAACGAAAGTTTGAAGAGCGTTCCTGAAAATGGTCGGGATGCAAGCGTATTACGTCACCGATTGATAACCTCAACTGCGCGTAATTTTCCGCAAAAGCAATCAGTTGCGCCGAGAGTTGTACAGATAATCGATCAGCTGACGCAGTCGACATTGCAATAAGGCCTCCTCCCCAAGTGACTTGGAAACTTGCAATTTTTTTTATTGATACTTGACAATCCTTGATAAATCTGGTTCAATGAAGGGAAAAAAGTGTCATTTCGTAGAAATAAGTGGCATAAAGTAGCAAATAGTAGCGGTAGGATGGATAAAGACCTTGGATTCAGTGGGTCTAAGTTAGTTTCAATTGATTCGAAGGGAAGAATAGTCTTCCCCAACGAATTTCGCGAATCTCTTAGAAAGCAGTGCGACAAAAAAGTCGTAATCACGCAGCACTTTTCCGAACCCTGCCTCCAGTTGTCGAGTGATCGCTACTGGTTCCATCTTATCGAAGAATTTAAAAAAGAAGTCGCGGTATCGAATGAGGCGATCAATGAAGCGCGCCAGGCTCGGCAAGTGGACGAGGAGCAACGTTTGCGCAAAGACCGACACAATTTGGAGTGGAAAGGCAGAATTATCTACGGCAGTCAGTTGTGCGACATGGATAGCATGGGTCGACTGCTGATTCCAAAAGACTTGAGAACCTTGGCAAGACTCGATGAAAAAGCCAGAGTCATTGGGATCAAAACCAAATTCGAAGTCTGGGATCAGCAAGTATATGCAAATCGATTTCAGCGATTCCAGGACAACGTCCACGATAACGCAGATTTTCCAATCATGCTTGATCAGTTTAGCTTTGACTGAATAGGACGTTAATTTGGACATTCAACAACATATTCCCGTAATGGGCAGAGAAGTTGCTGAGTCACTTGTGACTGATCGAAAAGGTGTATATGTTGATGCCACCTACGGTCGCGGTGGGCACTCCGAATTGATTTTGCAAAGTCTCCATGAATCTGGCAGGCTATTTGCGTTCGACCGTGATCCTGACGCGATCTCAGCGGCTGTCGAAACTCACAGACTGGATCGTCGATTCGAGGCGATTCACGCCAAATTCTCAAGACTCAGAACTGAGCTGGAAAACAGCTTCCATCAAGAAAAAGTCTCAGGCATCGTCGCTGACTTAGGCGTGTCCTCACCGCAGCTGGACAGTGCGGAACGCGGATTTAGTTTTCTGATTGACGGGCCGCTGGATCTGAGAATGGATCCTTCCGAAGGTATCCCGGCCTCTCAATGGATACAGCGTGCAAATGAAAAATCTCTAGTGCGGGTCCTTTCCCAGGCAGACGAAAAATTTGCAAGGCGGATTGCGCGAGCAATTGTTCGGCAACGCCGCCGAAAGTCAATTCAGTCGACTCTGGAACTCGCGAATTTAGTCGCGAAGAACGTACCTCGAAAAGAAAAAAACAAGCATCCGGCAACTCGAACTTTTTTGGCAATTCGAATGTATATCAACCAGGAATTGCAGGAGCTCGCGAAGTTCTTGCCGCAGAGTGTCGATGTTCTAAAGAGGGGAGGGCGTTTGGTCGTTCTTACCTTCCATTCTGTGGAAGATCGCATTGTGAAGCATTTCATGCGGGAAAATGCAAAAAAATACTCTGGGTCAAACTGGGCTCCCCAACCGGTCGGGCCTGCTCTGAAGATTATCGGCTCAGCTCGCCGGCCTTCCCAAGAGGAAATTCGCAGCAATCGCAGAGCAAGAAGCGCAGTGATGCGTGTAGCGGAGCGAATCGGGTAGAAACAATGCGACGTATGACTTACTTTATGATTTTTGTCTGCCTGTCAACGGCAATAGGAATTGTCTGGATAAGGCATGAGAATCGCGTCACTTACTCGCATCTCGAAGAAAAATGGGCGATTCGAGACGAGTTGAACATCGAATGGCATCAACTGCGTCTGGAACGGGCCGCATTTTCTCGTTTCGACCAGCTTGAGACTTGGGCGGAGTCCACCGACAAATTGGTCAAACCCTCTGAGCACATCGTGCTCATCTTGCCGAAAACTCCTGAAGAGCATTTTCAGAATTGGAATACGCCATGACTCGCAGAGTGAGAATCCTGGACAGACGAGAATTGATCGTGCCGATCTTGATTACGGTAGGATTTGGACTCTTGATTGCGCGTGCAGCGTATCTTCAGCTCGTAATTTCAGATACGCTTCAGGCCGAAGGGAACGCTCGATTCTTGAGAAACATTGAAATCAAGGCAAAGCGCGGAGTGATTAAAGACCGTAATGGAGTCACTCTCGCAATCAGCACACCAGTGGACTCGGTGTGGGCTGAACCCAAAGTTCTGATTCAATACCAGCAAAAAATTGATTTGCTCGCGCTAGAGCTTGGAATGTCGAAAAATGAGATAACAAGCCGTCTCAGAGATTACGCTGAGCGCGACCGACAATTCATGTATTTGAAAAGGCATCTTGCGCCACATCACGCGAAGAGAGTGATGGACTTGAAAATACCCGGTGTCGAACTGATGCGGGAATACAAGCGATATTACCCTCTTGCCGAGTCCACAGCCAATCTCATAGGCTACACGAATATCGATGATCTAGGGCAAGAAGGAATGGAATTGTCCCTTGACTCGGCGCTTCATGGAACTTCCGGTCTGAAACGAGTTATCAAAGATCGCACTGGGCGAACTGTCGAGTCCGTTGAGAATGTCCGTCGCGTGGTCGATGGGCAAGACGTTCAGCTCAGCATCGATGCAAGAATTCAACAAATAGTGTACAAAAATCTACTGGCGGTCGTTTCCAAACAACGCGCTGCGCTTGCCACATGCGTGGTCGTTTCTCCATCAACTGGTCAAATCCTGGCCATGGCCACTGTGCCCTCCTACAATCCGAATGTCATCAGCGAACGACGGATCTCACGGAACTTTACAGTGACTGACGTCTTCGAGCCAGGATCGACCGCCAAAACCTTTGCAGTTGCAAAAGCGCTGATAGATGGCTGGGTGACTCCGTCGACATTGATCGATACCTCCCCCGGATTCATGCGGATCGGAGGCTATACCGTGGAGGACATCCGAAATTATGGTCCGCTGACGGTTGAAGATGTCATCATGAAGTCCAGCAATATTGGGGTCATCAAAATTGGCACTCAAATCGATCCAAATGAGCTGGCGGCTTTCTATAGAAGTCTTGGTTTTTCGGAGGTCACAGGCAGCGGAATTTTGGGCGAGCACGCGGGTTTGTTTCCGAATCGCACCAAATGGCGGAAGAATGAACATGCCACTTTAACCTACGGCTACGGTTTCGCAATAACGGCGATGCAGATGGTCCGTGCCTACGCAGCCATTGCAAATGGCGGAAAATTAATACCGCTCACGATTTTCCCCAATCAAGAACCACTCGAATCCAAACAAGTATTGCCACAGAATATAGCGGCAGATTTGACACGCATGCTTGAAAGAGTCGTAACACCAACAGGAACGTCAAGGCGAGCCAAAGTCAAGATGTATCGAATTGCCGGCAAAACAGCGACAGTGCAAAAGCTGATCAATGGAAGATATAGCAGTCAGCAGCATCTTTCGATGTTCGCAGGTTTTGCACCTGCCTCAAACCCAAAACTGGCAGCTGTCATCATTGTTGACGATCCGCAAGGCAAATCTCATTATGGCGGCTACGTCGCGGCCCCCGCGTTTCGAGAGATTATGACTTCCACTCTCAGGCTTTTGAATGTTCCACCGGACGATTTTTCAAAGTTTGTGAAAACAGAAACAGTCAAATCCAGCGACATAGAAACATGAACCTTCCAATCGAACAGCATAGGAACAGAATACCTCTCAGTCATCTATTGGGAGGCATAGCCAGTCTTGGCGAAAAACACAACGCAATGATTCAGGAACTCACTTTGGATTCTCGCAAAATTCGCTCAGGAAGTTTGTTTTTTGCGATTCCTGGCAACTCTGAAGACGGACGCAACTACATAGAGAATGCGATTCAAGGTGGCGCGGCGGCGATAGTTTACGAATCTGAAAATTGGACCCCACGGCTTGAAGGCCAAGTACCCAATATAGGAATAAGGGATTTACGAAGTCACATTGGACATGTTGCTGACGCGTTTTACGGCAAACCTTCGTCGAAGTTGCATGTGGTTGGAATCACCGGTACGAACGCAAAAACCAGCTGCGCTGTTTTTACCGCGCAGTCACTGGAAGTGTTAGCGTCAAAATGTGGAATTGTTGGCACTCTAGGCGCAGGATTTCACAAAGGGCTGCGCTCAGCTTCCTTGACGACACCGGATCCGATTTCGCTGCACAAGGAACTTGCGCATCTTTCTGCAGATGGAGCGCAGTACGTCTGCTTGGAAGTATCGTCGCATGCACTGGATCAAGGACGAACCAATGGTGTCCGATTCGGTACTGTCGTATTTACCAATCTCAGTCAGGACCATATGGATTATCACGGATGCGAAGAGCATTATCGTGCCAGCAAAAGCAAGCTCTTTACTGAACAGGGCAGTGATTGTGCGATTTTAAACGTGGATGAAAAATTTGGTAGGGAATTGGCGCTTCGTACAACCGCTAAGAGAGTTGTTACCTACGGAAAAAGCCCTGCGGATGTTCAGCTAGTGAGCACAAAGAGCCACCATCGAGGTCTCCGAATGACAATCAAGATTGGGGGGCAGGCAGCCGACATCCAGAGTTCTATTCTAGGTTCTTTCAACGCAATCAATCTGACTGCCGTTGCCGCGATTCTTCACTCTTTAGATTTTGATATTGACCAGATCAGACTAGCGCTGAGCCAGGTGAAGGCAGTTCCTGGTCGAATGGAACGAATAAATTTTCAAGAAAGTCGCGTTGCCATATTCATTGATTACGCCCATACTCCCGCCGCTCTTCAAACCGTTCTCACCAGCGTGCGAGAAATTACCCGAGGTCGGTTGTGGTGCGTATTTGGCTGTGGCGGTGATCGAGATCAGGAAAAACGCCCGATCATGGGAAAAATCGCTGAAAAGTTAGCGGATGAAGTCATTTTGACGGACGACAACCCGCGAGGAGAGTCACCTGTCGGCATCATGCGCGCGATTTCGCTAGGAATGCGGAATCAGCCGACTTGTATTCATGATCGACGCGCAGCGATTCAATATGCGCTCACTCACTCTGACAAAAATGACTCGATTTTGATTGCTGGCAAGGGACATGAAACTACCCAAACCTACCAGGACAGAACGCTTGTTTTCAACGATAAAGAAGTAGTTTTGGATTTGTTGAGAACTGACTCATGATGGATACGCAAACAATTGCCAGAGCGGTTGGAGGTCACCAGGTAGGTGAGACCATCTCGATTGATGCCGTGTCAACGGATTCGCGTCAAGTTACGGCAGGAGACTTATTTGTAGCGCTTCGCGGCGAGCGATTTGACGGGCATGAGTATCTGAATGATGCCTATGACAAAGGTGCGCGAGCTGCGATGGTGGAAAAAGCAGTCAGTTCAGAATTTCCGCAGATCTTGGTTCCAGATACCGAAAGAGCTCTGGGCCAACTCTCTGCTTTTTGGCGCGATCGGTTTCATATGCCTCTAGTCGCAGTGACAGGCTCCTGTGGAAAAACCACCGTAAAAGAGCTCATCGGAAACATTTTGAAGAGTAAAGCGAAAACACTGGTTTCCAAGGGCAACTTTAACAATGCCATCGGTCTGCCATTGTCACTGCTGAAACTGGAGCAGAGTCACCAATTCGCAGTCGTTGAGATCGGAATGAATCAAATCGGTGAAATTGAATGCCTTTCAAAGCTCGCGGCGCCGACAGTGGCTGTTATTACCAACGCAGGCCCCGCCCATCTTCAATTCCTCAAGTCCGTAGATCAAGTTGCCACCGAAAAAGGATCGATAGTGACCGGCATGGATGACTCGGGAGTTGCAGTTTTAAATCGTGATGATAAATATTTTGAATATTGGAAAGAGTTTGCGAAACCTAGATCTGTGATCTCCTTTGGATTTTCTGAAAAGGCAGACGTCAGCGGCAGCTGTCAGATCAGTGATTTTGGCTCCTCGATCAACATGAATACACCCATTGGCAGCATGGTTGCCGACATCAGTCTGATCGGTGCGCACAACGTATCCAACGCGCTTGCTGCAACTGCAGCTGCGATAGCCTTGGATATATCCAAACACCACATTTTAGAAGGGCTGAACAAAATGTCTGCCATCAAAGGTCGTCTTCAGCTTCGAAAACACAAGTTTGGCGGGCCATTGATCGATGACACCTACAACGCAAATCCTTCGTCAACCGAAGCGGCGATCAACATTCTTGCGAAAATGAAAGGAGACCAGCGATTAGTCGTGGGTGACATGTTTGAATTGGGTTCGGATCAAATTCGATTTCATCAGGAAATCGGGCGTCATGCCCGAAAAGCTGGTATCGGCAGACTGTACTGCGTAGGCGATTTAAGCGAATTTACAGCAAAAGCCTTTGGACGCGGGGCTTCTCACTATCGGAGCAAAGAGGAGCTACTGTCGGATTTGGAACCGCAGATGGATGCGACCACGACATTGTTGGTGAAAGGGTCGCGCGGCATGAGAATGGAAAAAATTGCTGATCATCTCTGCACGAATGGCATAGCTGCCAAAGAGGCCAGGACATGCTAACGGCGCTCTTCGTAAATTTATCACAAGAGTTCACGTGGCTGAATTTGTTCAGATATCTGACCTTTCGCGGAATTCTTGCAGTGATTACGTCTTTGGCGATCGGTGTGTTGATCTTTCCGGCGATCATTCGAAAACTGACGGAGCATTCGATCGGTGAAGTGATACGAGAAGACGATGTTCCGTTGCATAAAGGGAAAGGCGGGACGCCGACTATGGGTGGGGTCGGAATTGTATTGGCAGTGACCGCCACCACTTTGATGTGGGCCGATCTTTCATCCAGATTTGTGTGGATCGCGCTTTGTGGTTTTTTAGTTTTTGGTTTGATCGGTTTCATCGACGACTGGTTCAAGTTGACCACTCGCAATGGCAAGCGAGGACTCAGTGTCCGACAGAAGCTGTTGTTGCAGATTTTGGCTGCCACGGGGATCACGTTGATTTTGTACATGACTGCAGCATCAGATGCAGAGCTTGCATATCTCGTTCCTTTTTTCAAACAGGTAATGCTTGATCTTTCTTTCTGGTTTATTCCCATCTCGATTTTTGTCTTGGTAGGCACTTCCAATTCTGTCAACCTGACCGATGGTTTGGATGGGTTGGCCATTATGCCAATTATTCTGGTGGCAGGTGGATTAGGCATTTTCAGTTATGCATCCGGCAACGCAGTTTTTTCTGACTACTTGGTGATCCCATTTATAGAAGGAGCGGGAGAATTGGTGATTCTTAGCGCTTCCGTAATTGGAGCCGGACTTGCATTTTTGGTGTTCAACTGTTTCCCGGCACAAATATTCATGGGTGACACTGGATCAATGGCGCTGGGAGCAGTGCTTGCGATCATTGCAGTCATCGTTCGACAGGAGGTAGTTTTATTAATCATGGGGGGTTTGTTTGTGATTGAGGCAATATCTGTAATCGTGCAGGTTGCCTCCTACAAATCAACGGGCCGTCGAGTGTGGCTGATGAGTCCTTTGCATCATCACTTCGAGCTGAAAGGCTGGCCTGAACCCAGAATCACAGTGCGATTTTGGATCGTCTCGTTCGTATTTGTCCTAATTGGACTTGCGACATTAAAAATACGTTAAAAAAATAATCTGACAAAAAATAAGGGGGATAAATCATGCGACGACAGTTGCCAAAACTGAATTCGTCGGGCAACGCAGTTGTTGTAGGACTAGGCAAAAGCGGCGTCGCCTGTGCAAACTACTTGATCAACGATGGGTGGAATGTCGAAGTCTGCGATGTAGTATCTCGCCCATATTTGGAAAAACGATTTAAATC
Source organism: Arenicellales bacterium (assembly GCA_965202855.1). Classification (GTDB taxonomy): domain Bacteria; phylum Pseudomonadota; class Gammaproteobacteria; order Arenicellales; family JAJDZL01; genus JAJDZL01. The sequence goes on from CBDBBP010000003.1 coordinate 110,179, forward strand.
GTCAATGCCGGGCATTCCAGTCCATGCTCCGCTTTACCCGCAACTTTTTTTAAACACTGACTTGGTGGCGATGAGCTGCACGTCAGCTCATTCTGACGAATCCATCGTCTTTCAGGCAGAAAAATATGGTGCGGAAGTCGTCAGCAGTCTGGAACTGTTTTTTCAGCGTTGTTCAAAGCCGACGATCGCAGTTTCAGGAACAAATGGCAAAAGCAGCGTATCCTCACTGATCAGTCAAGTCATTGAAAAGTCCGGTGACTCTGCAAAAATTGGCGGCAGCGGTGGCGTTCCATTTTTGGATCTTTTGAATTCAAGTGAGTCGGATGTATACCTGCTGGAACTTTCGTCACTTCAGTTGGAGCAGGTAAAGTCTTCAATCAGTCCTGACGTCGCCACGATTCTCAACGTATTTCCAGATCACCTGGAAAGGTACGAAAGTGGTGATCAGTACATATCTGCGATGTCCCGCATCGTTAAAGATGCTCACAAGACCGTCATCAATCGGGAGGATGCCGTCGTTGCGAGCTTGCCCACTTGTGGCGAGCGCATCACCTTTGGTCGAGATCCGGCAAAATCGAAAAAAGATTTTGGAGTGATCGAAAAAGATTCAGGGCGATGGATTTCGAGGGGAGCCAAGCCTCTGATAAATTTGCAGGAATGCCAGCTCCGAGGTGCCCACAATGAGCTGAATTTGCTCGCAGCCTGCGCGATCTTAGAAGCAGCTGGCTACTCGATTGAATCTGCAGTTAAGGAAATTGCTCGCTTTTCGGGCCTTCCTTATCGGTGCGATTTTGTTGGCGAGTGGGACGGCGTGCGCTGGATCAACGATGCGCGGTCGTCCAATGTCTCTGCAACAATGGCTGCGGTCCAGACCAATCAGGAGAATCCGGTTGTTTTAATTCTCGGAGGCTTGAGTAAGTCCGCTGATTTTTCCGAAATTGCAAAAATAACGAACGGTCGTCTGCGCGGCTGCGTTTTCTACGGAAGGGATGCTCAGAATGTCAGCAAAGGCTTTAACGGTCAGACACAGAAGGTTTTTGTCGAGAATATCAATGAGGCTATCGTTGCAGCGGACAGCCTCTCTGAAGTCGGAGACAGCGTAGTCTTTTCGCCAGGCTGCGCTGGTTACGATATGTTTACGAGCTATCGGCAGCGAGGAAAGGTGTTCAATCAGGCGCTGCAGTCATTCTATTCATAATGTTTGTTCAGGATCAGACAAATTTGGCTGAAGACAGGCAGCCGCGTGTCTGGCGGTTTGATCCGCTGCTGCTTGTAATCTATCTGTTGCTGGTTTCATTCGGCATGGTCGCTGTCTATTCAGCAACCATCGCGCAAGCCTTTGAAACAGGAGATTCGTTTGCTTTTCTTCGAAGCAATTTAGTTCACATTGGTCTGGCAATTTTCGCAATGGTAATGGTGTCGTTCGTCCCAGTGCGAATTTGGCAGAACCTGACGCCACTTTTTCTTGTTGGCGGCATCGTAATGCTGAGTCTTGTTTTTGTTCCTCAGCTCGGTGTCGAAATCAATGGCAGTACACGCTGGATAAATGTCGGAGGTTGGAATTTTCAACCCTCTGAGTTTGCCGAATTGGCCTTTTTGCTATTTGCGGCGGATTACCTGGCCAGTCGGCGTCATGACATGAGTGACTTTTTTCGAGACGTTTTGCCGATTCTCATAATCTACCTGATTTTTGCAGGATTGCTATTGTTGGAGCCGGATTTTGGAAGTGCAGTCGTTCTAGGTGGCGTTCTCTTTGGCATGCTGTTTGTTTCCCATATGCGTTGGTCACACATCTGCATTTTAGCTGGAATCGGATTATTGGGCTTGGTCACACTCATTTTGCTTGAAGATTACAGGATCGATCGCCTGACTTCTTTCTTGAATCCGTGGGAGGACCCTTATGGAAAGGGCTTTCAGCTTGTACAGTCCTTAATCGCATTCGGGCGTGGAGAATGGTACGGTGTCGGCGTGGGGAACAGCGTAATGAAGTTGTTTTATCTGCCGTACGCGGGATCCGATTTTCTGCTGGCGATCATCGCAGAAGAATTAGGTTTTGTCGGAATTTGTACGGTAATTTTGCTGTTCACAATTTTAATTTGGCGGATTTATTACATTGCCCGACTCGCACAATATGTCGGAGATAAATACGCGTTTACTGTCGCTCAGGCGATTGCCATGCTGATCGCCATCTCAGCTTTGATCAATATGGGCGTCAACATGGGTGTATTGCCGACCAAAGGGTTGACATTGCCGTTAATGAGTGAGGGTGGCACCAGTCTGATCGCATTCTCGGCCGCACTCGGAATCATTTTTTCGATTGATCACAACTGCCGCCGGAGGCTCCAAAGTTGAATACTCTGATCATGATGGCCGGTGGCACAGGGGGTCACATTTACCCAGGTCTGGCGGTTGCCAAGACACTGCGCGAAAGAGGTGTCAATGTAATCTGGATGGGCGTCAGAAATGGTCTGGAAGACAGAGTCGCGCAACAAGAAGGATTCTTGATCGACTACATACGCATTCAAGGCCTATGGAATTCTGGAATCTTGCGCTGGCTGAGTTTTCCGATCTGGATGATGGTTGCGATTTTTCAATGTTTTGCAATCATACTTCGAAGACGTCCGGATGTGCTCGTAGGAATGGGGGGTTACGTTTGCGCTCCAGGTGGAATTGCAGCATTCTTGCTTCGAAGACCTTTTCTGATCCATGAATCGAATGCGGTAGCTGGTCTCACAAATCAAGTTCTTGCTTATTTTGCATCGAGAGTCCTGACAGGATTTCCAGGCGCCAAGATCAAGGGAAATGCAGTTTGTGTCGGCACACCCGTGCGCAGAGAAATCGTTGAGGCAAGTAAAGATCGGTTCGGAGCAGGTGACGATGGCCAGCAGCGAAAATTAAACCTGTTGGTGTTGGGCGGCAGCCAGGGTGCGAAGACACTGAACGAAAAAATTCCTGAGGTAATTGATTCCATACCTCCAAATCTAAGGCCGAAAGTCGTTCATCAAACCGGAAGAGGTCGAGCGAAGAAAGTAAAGAGACGATACGAGCAATATGCCATCAACGCAGCCGAAATACATGAATTTATAGATGATATGGCGCACATGTACTCCAAAGCTGACATCGTCATCGCCCGCGCGGGTGCGATGACCGTGGCGGAAGTTTCAGTGATGGGCTTGGCCACGATATTTGTGCCGTATCCCCATGCGGCAAGGAATCATCAGTACTTGAATGCGAGGCAGTTGGAACAAAACGACTGCGCTTTGATTTGTTTAGAGGAAGAGCGTTTTGTTGTGACTCTGACAAGTCAGCTGCAAAACTTGATCAGTCAACCGAATGTTGTCTCGAAGATGTCGAATAGGATAAGGAAGTTTTCGCGTGTAGATGCGACCGAAAAGGTAGTGGAACATTGTCTGCAACTGATGGGAACTGAAGCTGCTGCATAAAAATGAAAAAAGCATTCGAACTAGATTTAGACGGACTGCGCGGGGAGTTGCTTGCCAATGAATCCATGAGTCGACATACGAGCTGGCGGACCGGAGGTCGTGCAAGGTGGTACTACACTCCTCATGATAAGGAAGATCTGCGCAAGTTCTTGCAGCGGGTCCCAAATGGTACGGACATTGTCTGGTGTGGGCTAGGCAGCAATATGCTGGTTCGGGATCGTGGCTTCGATGGTGTTGTGATCTCAACACTTAAAGGTTTGAATAGATTGCATAAAACTCAGGAACACAGAATTTTTGCGGAAGCGGGAGTGCCAAATCCAAAACTGGCAAGATCATCAGTAAAAATTTCCCTATGTGGCGGTGAGTTTTTAATTGGCATACCTGGCACGGTCGGCGGGGCTCTTGCAATGAACGCCGGATGTTTTGGGTCGGAAACCTATGAGATTGTGCGTTACGCAGAAGTGATCAATCGCTATGGGGACTTGGAGCGAAGAAACGCGAGCCAAATCACTTGGGGGTATCGTTTCACGAACATGAATCCAGGCGAGTGGTTTACTGGCGCGGAATTTCAGTTTACGCCCTGCCGTTCTGAAAGTGGTCAAGCGAAAATTAGAGAATTTTTAAAAAGGCGCGCGGACACTCAGCCCGTGCAAACCGCAAATGCAGGATCAGTATTTAGAAATCCCAAGGGTGATTTTGCAGCTAGATTAATTGATACCGCCGGTCTGAAAAACTTTTCAATCGGAGGCGCTCGGATTTCACCGAAGCATGCGAATTTTATTGAAAATCGAGGCGACGCTACCGCAGCGCAAATTGAGGAAGTCATTCAATACACACAAAAAAAAGTCAAAAAGACACATGGTATTGATCTGACATTAGAAGTGAAAATTGTAGGAAAGAGGTAAATGAGATGAAACAGTCCTATGGTAACCGAAATCACCGCAGAAGTGGTTTTAATGAGTTTAGAAACAATTCGGCGAGAAATCGTGCAGCCAAACGATCTGCACGTGGAGGATTTCGATTTTCAACGATTGCAGTCGTGCTGAGTGTAGTCGCGATTGTTGGTTTAGGTGTTGACTACATTCTGCAGCCTCATCGGTTTCCGATGAAACAGATCAATATTCAGGGCGACCTGCAATACACTGAGCCAGTCCAAATTAGTCGAGCGATTTCGAAAGTCGCATCGACGAACATTTTGACAATCAATATCGCCGAAGCGGCACAAGCGGCAGCAGCGCTGCCTTGGGTTGATGAAGTCGTTGTAAAGCGGAGATGGCCTGATACCCTTGATGTGTATGTGAATGAACGAGTGATCCGGGCGCGTTGGAACGATGACCAGTGGCTTGATCAAGTTGGCACTCCCGTCAGATTGCTCTATTATCGAAATACAGAATTGCCGCGACTGCGAGGACCGAAAGGTTTTGAGCAGGAAATCCTCGCAAACATGAACAAATGGCGACCGATTTTTGAGGCCGTTGAGCTGCAGCTCGTAGAAGTTAAAAGGTCTAGAACCGGAAGCTGGAGTGTGTTGTTGCGAGACATCAATGAAAATCCCTCGGCGGTCATTGAGGAAAAAGAGCAAAGAACTGAACCGGTGGAGTTTCTTGTCAAGTTAGGAAACGATGATCCTCGGTTTCAGGCTTTGCGATTCACGCATCTATACAAAGAACTATTCCAACCGGTCAATCAAACGATAGCGACAGTTGATATGCGCTATCCGGATGGAGTTTCTGTACAGTGGGAAGACGGAACTTCCAAATTGAAAGGCCATGGTAAATACAAAGTTGAAAATGGGGTGTAACAACTAGTGTCTACGAACAAAAATTCAGAGAATGAGCTGTTGGTGGGCCTAGACTTAGGCACATCAAAAATTTCTGTCATCGTATGTGAACTTTCTCCAGAAGGCTCGTTGGAGATCATCGGTGTGGCGGAGCAGCCTGCTAACGGCATGAAACGCGGAATGATTGCCAACATAGATCAGACTGTAGATGCCATACAAAGTGCCGTCAATGAAGCTGAAATGATGGCAAGTTGTGAGATCAGTGGTGTTTTCGCAGGAATCACAGGTTCACATATTCGAAGCTATAACTCTACGGGTGTCGTTGCAATACGAGGTTCCGAAGTGAGAGTCGATGATGTAAATCGCGTCATTGAAGCCGCACAGGCAGTAAAAATATCCAGTGATGAGAAAATTCTGCATGTTTTGCCACAGGCTTTCATCATTGATGATCAAGAAGGAATTAACGACCCACTGGGATTGAGTGGCGTACGATTGGAGGCGAATGTTCATGTCGTTATCTGCAACGTCAGTGCGGTGAATAACGTTCTCAAATGCATTCAAAACTGCGATCTGGAAGTGGAGAACTTAATCTTGCATCCAATTGCCTCTGGTTATTCGGTGCTTACGGAGGACGAACGCGATCTCGGGGTAGGTCTGCTGGATATCGGAGACGGAACAGCTGACCTCGCAGTGTATTGGGAAGGTGAAGTTCACCATAGTCTAGTCTTGCCGGTTGGCGGGTCACAAGTTACGAAAGACATCGCTGTAACGCTGCACACGCCGACCTTGGCTGCAACGAAAATCAAACATCAATACGGTTCAGCTGTTTCAGATGCGATTGGGCTGTCTGAGCTGATAGAACTGCCTTCAATTGGCGGACGCGGCACTCGTACTTTGCCTCAGCATTACTTGGCGAAAGTCATCGAGGCACGCCTCGAAGAAATTTTCCATCTCGCCAACACGAATCTCATTGAAACCAATTACAAGCAACATATACGTTCTGGTTTGGTCTTGACGGGCGGAACATCAAAAATTGCGAATATCGAGACCCTCGCGGAGAGAATCTTTCAAATTCCAATTCGGTTGGCAGCTCCTCGGTATAAAGGAAACCTCGATGAGATTGTAGGGCATCCAAAATTTGCAACAGGAGTGGGGCTTTGTGAATTTGGTCTATTCAGTCGAGGCAGATTCCCCGAATTAACGGGTGCCAGTGAACTAGGGAACGGGAATTATTTCACTCGATTTTTAAATCGAATTCGCGGACTTTACACACAAGAATCAGCCAGCACAATACCACTTCGAGAACCCTGGCGTCCGAATAATAGGTTTCAAGGTGAATTTTTAAATTAACTATTTCAGCATCATATCAATCTGTGAACTAGGAGATCAAACAATGACAGATTTCGAAAAAAAACGTCTATTCCGGAATAGATTTTTCTTGCCGTCGGAAGATTTGCAAAATCAACAGGCGAGAATCAAAGTAATAGGAATCGGTGGTGGTGGCAGTAACGCTGTCGATCGCATGGTTGGCGAACATATTCAGGGAGTCAACTTTTTTGTCGCAAACACCGATGCTCAAGCGCTGGGACGCGCCAAAGTGAAGAACAAAATTCAATTTGGTGCGCAACTGACCAAAGGTTTGGGAGCAGGCGCAGACCCGGACAAAGGTCGGCAGGCAGCAATGGAAGACACAGACAAGTTTACCGAGGACCTGGCTGAGTCGGATATGATTTTTATCACCGCTGGAATGGGAGGCGGTACTGGCACTGGCGCAACACCAGTAATTTCTAGAGCTCTAAAAGAAAAGAATCCAGATGTTCTATTGGTCGGCGTAGTAACGACACCATTTCTGTTCGAGGGCTCAAGAAGAATGGACTGTGCCGAATTAGGTGTTCGGGAATTAAAGGGTGAAGTTGACTCTTTGATTGCGATTCCAAATGAGAAGATTTTTGATGAGCGGGAAATGTCTCTCAAAATGGCTTATGAAAAAGTCAATGATGTGTTATTCAATGCGGTGCAAGGAATCTCTGATTTGATTGTCCGAACGGGTTACATCAATGTTGATTTCGCTGACGTAAAGACTGTCATGAGAGAATCAGGTTGTGCAATGATGGGTACCGGTGTCGCCAGTGGCGAAGAACGGGCTAAAGTTGCGACTCAGCGTGCCATCGAAAATCCATTGTTGGAAGCTGTAGATGTTCAAAACGCACGAGGGTTGCTGGTCAATGTGACTGCAAGTTCGGACATAACTGTACCAGAGTATCAGCAAGTTTACGAAATTGTCAGTAAAATCGCTTCGAAAGACGCGACAATTATTGCGGGTCAAATTTTTGATGATGAAATTGGCGACGAAATTCGTATCACAATCGTAGCGACTGGTCTTAAAGACAGTTTTGATGAAATAGATGATGATTTTGGCGAATTGGTAGAAGAAGAGCCAGAAGATTCCGTACGGGATATCTTCAAGATTCATTCCGATTATTCTGATGGGCAACCGCTTGAAACAGAAGAAGTGATTCCTGCGGTGTTTCGAAACACTCGAACTGCAAAGTTTCATAATTTTTCCTCGACAGAAAATGGCCAATCACGGAATCATGAAGATGAGGAAAAGAGAGTCAAAATTTAATCGTTCAAAAAAAGTTTGATTGCCCTTTATCGATAACGGAAACCGAGGTCTATGGGCAGCATCGGCGCAAAGAAACAATACAGGTAAGCCAACTTTGTGGTCAATGACTGCTTGTTTCAAAAGAAGGACTCGGTCCGTTTTGCGAAAGAATATCTTTTGAAATAGAACTCAACAAAATTTTGTTGATGACAAGGTATGAAATCAAACATAAAACGAACGTGTGAAAACAAATAAGCCTCACTCTTTGGTGCAGGATTACCTTTGTTCAGCTGCAAATTCACACTTCTGCGACGATTTTTCCGCCATGCCTCATCAAGCTTCGAGAACTCACCGCGACGCCTGTCCACGAAGATGCCTTGCTTCGACAAAAAGTTGTTTGCACAATACCCAATGAAAAGCGTTGGATACCATCGATTGGCGACCATTGCTGCCGACTGTGTCAATAAATATAGCGTATAGTCGAGATGTATGCTCACCCGAAGCCTTGTTTCGGGCGACAGTGGAATTTGGTGCGTTTCAGCATCGCAACTCGTACGAATTGATACTTGAATTGAATCAGAACCAACCTTACATTGGAAGGGAAAACTTTAGTTAGCAAGCGGTGACCGATGTCTAGATTTGTTCGGAAAGTAAACATATGCCGTGCACTGCAGTGAACCGCCGTAGAAGTCGGCGAAATGTAACTTATGGAACGACTGCGTCAGAATTTCAATACGATTCACAACGGTGTGATGCTTGCCGAATATCGCCTGCTATCGAAGAATGGTCTGCTTGCAGCATAAAGCCGCGATGCAGCGAAATCGGTAGCGCCTGACGGCCAATTTGAAAGTGGCGCTCCAACAAGACGGAGAAAGTCTCAAGTCAGTTAAACCTGAGACGGCACAGCGTTTTCAATTTGGAAAAATTTCTAAAAACTTTGAAGTTAAAGAATTATTTTTGCTTTAATAACATTCAAACTTGTAAAATCGGGGCGACAGCTCGAATTGATCTCCTAAATACTAGAATCTGTTAATCTTAGAAAACAATTGGTAGTTAGAGATTTGCTAGAAATTGCAAACATGCTTGCGGCAATTCTTCCAAACTGCTTTATTCATTAGTTCGTATCTTAGAAATTTCACACAAAAAGTGTTTAATAGAGGATATGTTTTGTAAAATACAGCGAGATTTCGAACTTTCAAATAATTTAGGGGGAGGATTACTCGCTAGTTCGAGAAGGCGAGTTACTAAATTGACGAATAGATAGTGCAAATTCAATTTCGAATTTTGATGCTATAACTAAAATTATTGGATTTTTTATGATCAAGCAAAGAACACTTACGAATGTAATAACTGGTACTGGTGTAGGATTACACACCGGAGTTAAAATCTGTCTCACATTGCATCCTGCTCCAGTGAATACCGGAATCATATTCCGTCGAGTGGATATTGACCCTGTTGTAGAAATTCCAGCGACAGTCGAGAACGTATCGAGTACTCGTCTTTCAACAACACTAGAATGTAAAAACGTTCAAGTCTCAACCGTAGAGCATTTGATGTCCGCGTTTGCGGGCCTGGGAATTGATAATGCTTATGTGGATGTCACCGCAGGTGAAGTGCCAATCATGGATGGGAGCGCTCATCCCTTTTTATTTTTGATGGAATCCGCTGGAATTACGCTGCAAAACGCGCCCAAGAAATTTATGCGGATTAAGAAGAAAATTATGGTGAAAGAAGGTGACAAGTGGGCTAAATTCGAGTCGTATAACGGATTCCGCGTTTCATTCAAGATTGATTTTGATCACCCGGTACTTAAAAATTCCAATCAAAACGTATCGATTGATTTTGCAAATGAATCGTACAAAAATAATGTTAGCCGAGCGAGAACTTTCGGCTTTATGTCCGATTTGGAAAGTCTGCAAGAAGCTGGGCTCGCTCAAGGCGCCAGTGATAAAAATGCCATCGTAATGAATCAGTTTCACATCTTGAACGATGATCAATTGCGATTTCAAGATGAGTTTGTGAGACACAAAATTTTGGATGCCATCGGTGATATTTACCTATTGGGGTATCCTCTTATTGGTTCATTTTCCGCTTATAAGTCGGGACACTACCTGAACAATCGATTGTTGGCTACATTGAAACAAGATCAGTCTGCTTGGGAACTGATCGAATCTCACGATTTGGAAAGCGTTCCAACTACGATCATACGTCCACTCGTAGCAGAGACTTACGGATAGCTTCCTTTCGCAACTGGTGCAGCTTCAAAAGATAGCAGCCCTGTAGCGCCGTTCGAGCGCTAGCACTCACACACGCAAGCAGTTTTCACTCAGTTTCTTTGCATAGAAACTGAGAATCAGTGATCCTTTAAAGTTATTTCTTCGAGGGATTCTTGCTCAGTCTCCTCGGTGCCGTTGACCTGCCAAAGTGACTAAGATCCGTGTCATTCGGTTCCGTCAGGTGAGTTGTGCCAGCAGCCGTGTGATTGCTGACGCTGTTCGCATCAAAGCCGTTCATTGTCCGCCGAGGGTAAAAACGAATTATCAATGCCAGATGGTGTCAGTCAAACACACTTGATGGCATTAGAGGGTCATGGTCCGGACCAACCAAATTCGACTGGCGTTTAGGTCTCAAAAATTGCCACTGCAATAGAGAGTCGGTCCTCATGTATTTCATCATGGATTGTGCAACACGAATTCATGGTGCCGACCGAAACCGTATAGATATATGCAAGGCAACCTTCGCCTTCCATTGAAGTGGACAAACCATCGGCACTGGGAAGCGGTCACCTCGCCCGCGGACTGATCGCAGCAGAAGGAATTCAGATAAATGACATTAAGTTGAAGTTCCAGAGGCATGCTGCACAGATGCAATATTACGACCAATTTATTGTCAGTAAACTCACAAAGATCAACAAGAGTACAATTCAATAAGGAGTATATTTCCTGCTTCCGAGACATCTGAAAGGACTCGTTGAGGGCTTATAATTTTTCCAGCGTTTGCTACGTGCGTGCTCGTCTAGTAGACTCCAGTCGGTACTATTAGCATGAGAATGAGTTCGACAATCAAGTCCGGCAGGAGTAGATATTCCACACTGATCAGTAAGAATAAAGCGGTCGTGCATAGTTTCACCATGATCTATTGACTCCCATAAAAACACTCTAAACTTATGCTTATCTTGATTTATGAGGGGTTTAAGTTTTATTCCCCATGTATCTAAATCATCTTTTACAGTTGCCCCATCAGGTTTTTGATGGATTTTTGCGGCATGAATGACAATTCGGCCGTGAAGCCGAGCTTGTCCTCTTTGCCCAAGCAAATTCGAACAAATAGAAACCGTGTCGAAAAACCGTGATTGTGCCGAATTTAGCCAAGGGTCAATAAGCATCAGAGATTTCGCATGGCGTAACACGGGAGCCAAAGCCTTACGATAATCAGATTTAGTTTTATTGAGAGTCAATGTTCGTTTTCTTTTAAGATCCCATTGCTCTGAATCCAACGTGTTAGAAAACTCCACAAATTCATTGCAGTTATAGCCACAATTATTCATCAGGGTTTTGCTTAAAATAATCGCATGAAATGGAACTCGGTGATGTGATTCCAACGCCAAATTCAACCATTGTTGATCAGTTTTTGGATCGTATAGAACGCTCTTCGGGTGTCGGGGCAATCGGTGTCTGTCACGTAATGTATTCAAAAGAGTTATAACGTCTTTTTTTAATTTTGGAGAGAGACTTGTCACCCTTTGATCTCTCACATGTAGCACCCATCGACCTTTGTGAAAATTGGCCAAGAGACCGTTTTCAATTAAACCCTTCAAAATCTCAACTAGAATAACACTAGAGCTGTTGTCCGAGTTTGCAACAGAAGAATCAAAAAGTTCAGGAGTCATAGCAAATTCATAAAGCACAAGCAATCCCTCTTGAATTATGCAAACCGCTCACGGAACCCCTCTTCAAAGAAACCACCAGGCCACGCGTCTAGAAGATCTCCTTCGTCATCCAACTCCAATTGGCTGACAACTGAAGAAGTTCCTTTGGGTTGGACGAACAATACACACACGTCCTTTGATGTAATTGCTGGAATGTCTCTCGGGAGCTCTCCACTACTAGTTTCACGCATACGGCGCATAATTCGCAGTAGCAAATGTTCGCTGTGCGATTCAATTAGAAATCGATTTTTGCCCTTACCGAGAGCCGATTGAATAAACACATCTCCCAAATCCGCCTGGAGAGCTGGGTGCAAATGAATTTCAGGTTGTTCAATTGCAATTATTTTGTTTTTCGCAGAATATGCGTCTACTAGCACGGGCAAAACCTGACTTACTCCAATGCCAACATCGAGATGGCTGACGATTGTGTTCGACCTTTGGTCAATCATAGCTAATTCGTTTAGCTTCTCAATATCTGACGACCGAATGAGATTAAGGAGGTTTTCTGCTTCCGACTCGGGGTCTTCAACATAAAGATTCGGACTGAATTCTCCATAGTCTACTTCCTCATAAATCATATCCAGTTCAAGCGATTCAAGACCTTCAAGTAGAATTTCATCCAATTGATCAATTCGAACAAGTTCGCGAACTACCAATTCATAAGGTGTTTGTAATCGACCGTTTGCTGATAACCACGTATTTACGGAGTTACGAACACTCGAATTTCGTCGAAGTAAATCCCATGCATATTCTCCACCTGAATAAAAATTGGGATCGCGGTACTGCGTAAATTCGAAATTCCTAGGTGGATAAGAGCGTAAAGGCCCTAAGTATCGAAGACGATTTAGTTCTTCATAGAAAGTTTGGGCAATCCAACCCAACAATTCGTCCAAGGTTTTAATAATGACAAATTTGACAAACGATTCTATGTCTCCTTTCCGAAGTAAGTAGGCAAAGGAACCGATTTGACTATGCTCCCTTTGTTCATCAAGCAAACCCACATGCTCTGGTAGGAAAGTTCCAATCTGCGCGAATATGTTCGGCACGACTTTCGTGATTACGCCATCAATTTTTTTGTAATCCGAAATTTGAGCAATGTTCTTCTTAAATACAGTAGACAATTTAATTAAAGCTTTTCGAAAAACAGGGTGTTCATAATTCAGTCGATCCAATTGCAGCATACCTTGAGAACGCATACTCATTCGCAGCAAGCTATCACTATCAGCAAAAACCTCATATGAATGCAATTCAGGAAGCGCATCTTTAACTGGTTCCCCAATGTCGTCAAGAGAAATGCCTACTACGAATGATGCTGCGAGATGACTGACTGTAGCTGGCAACTCAGCAGTTCGATTTTCGAATGATCGCGTGTCCAATTCTATTGTCCACTCCACATGTCTGTTCACATCTCGCTGATAGACGAATTGCCTAAATCCACCCAAGTCTACGGATTCACCACCCAGAATTGTACGATGTACATCCAAATTTCCCGTTTCCTTAGCATGGCGGGCTAATAGTAGGCTATGAAGAACGCTAGACTTTCCTGAACTGTTTGCCCCATAAATCAAAGTAAGGGGACGAATAGGAATCCTCTGTGATTCTGCAAAAGCCTTAAAATTTCCAATTCTTAGAGCTGATAGCATAGTGTACTGCGTCTTTTCTTCAATTTGCAGAACTTAGACAAGCAAAGCGTTCATCTTTACTGAATGAAATGAAATTGTTATTTTGTTTATTCACGTACAGACTAGTGAATTTTGTTAAAAATTGCTTAAATTCACTAGTTGGATGATGTAATTTTCGACAAATTAGTTCGCATTTTCATGGTTGAAACTATTGCTTGGAAACTAAAAATCGAGTGTTATGAGTGGGCTCTAAATATGTATTAGCCTTTTCTCGCAAGATTGAGTCCATGGAGGAACTACATTGTTGTGAGCAAGATGAAGAAGTAATTGACTGCATGATTTCTTCAACGACAATTGAAATTGTCTTGCACGATGAGAGTTTTTACTTTGAATCGCCTGACAGGCTCAATATTTTTTGGCAATTTCTCGAATTAGTCTATAAAAACAACTCAATTGACTCTGAATTTTTCAGGCTCTATGCAAATTGGAATTAGCTCAGGATTCTCGCAACCGATGACTGGTTTTCCAGTGTTTTCACTTGGTTTTTTATTTCAATATTGAGATCTCTCATGCGAGTTTCCCGCCATTTCGCAGTGAGGTCGCCAGAAAAAGCTAAATGAAGTAATACGTCAAATAGACAGTCTACTTTATCTTTCATCGACTGTTGCTTTTCGCGTATGCAAAATAGGAGTTCTAGACTTTTAACGAAACCTTCCTGCAATGACATAGGTGGACAAGGTATCGGAAGACTAGAAAATTCCAGACCATTTATTGTAGGCACTGAAGACTCAATTTTCCGAACTTCTACCCAATTTTTAAAAAACTCGGTTTTTGCAAACGCAAACAAATACCATGGAAGCACTTGACTTTGATCAACTCTATACCGAATTAAATGACGACTGTATACACATAAACCATCGCGAGGTCGATATAAGTAGGACTTGCCTACATTGTTGCCGCTCCAAGCAAAAAGAATATCACCTGCACTTAGCTGATATTGAGCCCAGTTGTCTAAATCCCCAGTGACGACTCCCGTATTTCGCAAGTTACCGTCATCAGTAATATCTTTGGGACGCAAAAGACGTGGCAACCCTTCTGTCCATTCAATCGCTCTCGAATAGACACCGAATTGAGGTTTAGTTTTAGTGACTTCTCCAAGCAACTTTGTCGGCCATCTTTTCTGATTTGTAACAGGATCACCAAAATTCTTATAGTAGAGTGCAATGAGAATCCGAGTGTTTCTATCTATTGCTTTGGCGCATCTAGCTCGCAAAGATTCAGCTCCATCAAGAATCTGTACAATTTTTCTTTGCTCAGAAAGCCCAAGTAGTGGTAAATCAATTTCTTTTACATCAGTTTCAGAAACAACTTGGGCTTCAGCCCCTTGTGCTTTACTATTAAGAGCAAGTGCAAATCTTGATGTTTTTGCGTAGTAATAGAGGAATTTCTTCTCAATGATGGAATCATTAGGTCGGAGAACACAAAAGTCTGTTGACACGAACTGACCATCTAGCTCTGACGGTACCATCTCAACGGAATTTAGGGTTGGATATACAGTTGACACTAATACATCACCCTCTCGAATTTCAATGTGCGCTCGAAATGGTGCTTCGGAATCACTGAAATTCTGTGTGTTTATGATGATTTTTTGATTACTATCTACCGGTGATGAGCCGATCTTCAGAAACTGTTTATTTGAACTATCTCCTGGAATGCTTCTCATCGACTGTAAACAAACTTCGTCTACTTTAATCGTATCCCAAATCATTGGTCTATCTCTACTTCTTGGAGCAATTTGTTCAAATCGATGGCAATATCTCGTTCAATGGCTAGAGTCTCTCGAATTAATATGGCGGGATCCTTCTCAGCTAGCACGATAGCGATTGGTGGTTTGTACCGTTTTGCAACTAGGTTATAGCCGTTGTCGGCAATATTCTCAGTCGTTGTCCACCAATAACGAGGTTCCTCGCTCTTTTCATCTAGCAGAGTACGACTCTCAACTCCCAAAGGTGTTTCAAACCCCGATTTTTTGTATAAATCCCACTGTTTCAGTAAATTTGGGATATCGTTCTCTTCCGGTGCCTCATGTCTATTAGCTTTGGGATCCCTATTTGAATCAAAGCCATCTGCAAGAATATTGTAAAACCAAACTTTTTTCTCTTGTTTTGCTTTCTTGGTTTTCTGATTCTCTACTACAGGCCGCTGAATTACAAGCACACTTAACTTTACCATTGAAATTGGATTGAACACACCGACTGGAAGTGAAACTACTGCCAATAGATCGTAATCCTCAACAATCTTTTGTCGTAACTCGTTGTAATTTGGCTTAGGACTGAACAGCACATGTTCTCCCACAATAATCCCACAACGTCCACCAGGGGCAAGGGCATTCATCAAATAACTTAAAATATGGGGTTCATTCT
The DNA here is from genome assembly GCA_965202855.1 of Arenicellales bacterium. Taxonomy (GTDB): domain Bacteria; phylum Pseudomonadota; class Gammaproteobacteria; order Arenicellales; family JAJDZL01; genus JAJDZL01. The sequence goes on from CBDBBP010000003.1 coordinate 125,980, forward strand.
TTCTGAGCCTAGCGTTAAACAAGCTCGGTGAATGAGAGAGAATCACACTGTATTTTCGGGAATGGTCACTACCGAATAAACCTCCCATTCTAAAATATGTGTCAGCTCGTTTCACTTTAGAATGGTAGAGACCATGTAGTATTAGATTTATGATGGTAAATCTCACCATTCTACGAGAAACATCAAGACCATAGATAGAACGTTCCAACACTCCCCAGTCTGGAATATTTTCACCCGCACCTTTGTAGTAGGTCTGTAGTGTCGGGAAATCGTTTTTGGCATCTTCAATGGATTGACCGCGTTTTTCGAGCCACTCTTCGCCGTAAATTGGGACTTCCTTGGGTTTGGCAGTGTACTTGGCAAGTATATGTTCTACGGAATCAGCCAAGAACCCACCTGTGCCACATGACGGGTCGAATATCGTATCGTCAATGTTAGGATCAACCATCTCCACCATGAAATGTCGAATTTGACGAGGAATTTGAATAAGATATTTATTTGTTGGCGATTCCAAATGTGTCAGTAAAAATTCGAATATGTCTCCTCTTATATCGGTACTTAATTGGGTGAAATCAATATCATCAATTACTTTCACTAATTGTTTAAGGATGTTCGGGTCATCAATCTTTAGCTCAGCATCTCTAAAATATTCTGCCACTTGCCGTTCTTCCAATGCTAAGGAAGCCATGTATGGAAAAACACTATTATTGACGAAGTCGAGTAATTCTTCACCTCTCTTGGACCGCCATTTGGACCAGCGATAGCGTTCTGATTGTCCTTGATAAATTAAACTGTCATTGCTATTAGATTCATTAACAGTCCGCGATTCATTCTGTAATCGGATGGATTCCTCTTCATCAAGCAATTTCAAAAATATCAGATAGAAAATCTGCTGGATATCGGCAACAGGTTTCGTAACATCGCTTGTGCGCAGAACATCTAAGACTCTAATCAGTTTTCCACGCAGATTCTGATTCATTTTTCGTCCTTTTGTTACTTTCTTCTTTGAGACTGACCCTTTCGAAAATTCAATAAATTCTTTATTTAACTGTACATTAATTTCTGTTGCCTGCAAGATAAATTGAGAAGCTAAAATAACTGTAACTGCCCACCCTCGCTCAACCTGAAAGAGCGAGCAAGCACCGGCAAGAACCTGATCAATAACAGCCGGTCACCTTTCAGGCACAGTCAGCCTGTTCTCAGGTCATCGCGCCCACCACTCTTTGGTTTGCGAGGGATGTCAGTGATTTGCTGGTATCGCATCCCCGGCGGCAACCGTCAAACAGTTTCTGACAGTTGCGGGCGGCTCCGGCTCATGCCGACAATTCTGAAAAGCGAAATATTTGACGATGCAAAGCAAACCTCTGCGAATGAGGGCTTCAATGCAGAAAAAAGGGCTGTTCAGCACGCCTCCGTCTCGGGTCTGTTCCGAGAGCGCAGAGAAAAACTCAAATTCGGTCCTCAGGCGACCGCAAGTTAAAGCGACCGCAGCTTCGAAGCCGAGCCAAAAGAATTGCCGGCAAGTCTTCTGTCCAGCGAATCAGCAAGCCAAATCCGCCGGAGCCAACCCCCGCGACTTGGGCTCCAGATCACCCTGCCGCAACACATCACTCGGCGCGGCGCGGTTTCTCAACACCGCCAACTGCCAACCGCAGCTGCGGCACGCTCCTTTGCACCCTATGTACGCCGTGATAGCCTTTCGCTTCAAATCCCTTCGGCGGTTTCGCATAGCGGAAGACACCATCATTGATGTCGATCAGATAAATCCCCTCATCCCAGACTCTTCGACGCTGCTCCTCGCTGATCTGCACCGCAGCCAGCATCGGATACACTGCCCGTTCTTCCCGATTGTCCAGTCGATAGTAACGAAACCGCTCCACCAGCTGCCATATCTGCTTAAAATGTTTATCGCGAAACTTGCTCTTGGTCTCCACAATGTAGGCCGCACCCGTGCCGTTGCGGCTGCGACCCCAGGCATCCACTTCCAGAACTACCACATCCTCGCTGTTCGTAATCCGGATCGACCCCTTATAATCGGCATCGAACCGCTCCTCCAGAATGCGTTTGATAGAAGGCCTCGCCATCGCCTCGGTATAGCCGCCGAACTTGTTGCCGAAACCGCCGATCTGTTTGCCGTTTTCCTCGATCATTTTTTCAATTTTCTTTAACCGTTCGTCCGACTCTTTCTTCCGCTCAGCGTCTTCCTTGTCCCGCTCAGCTTTTTCCTTCAAATATTTCTCCTCCAGCTGAGAGATTTTCTTCAAACTTTCCTTCTTCAGCTCAGAGATTTCCTTGTCTTGCTCAGCTTTTTTCTTCAAATTTTCCTTCTTCAGCTCATCGATTTCCTTCAAACTTTCCTTCTTCAGCTCATCGATTTCCTTCTTGTCTTCCTTCCTCTGCTGAGCCATCTCCACTTGAAGAGCGGCGTACTGCTCTTTCAATTTTCTGATTCTTTCGTCTGAACGGGATTGATTATCTTGTTTCATTTCTGCTCACCTGAATTGCTGCGCTCACATTCGACTGATCGCGCAAAGAGAAGAATAACGGGTGCTGACGCACAAAGACCTTCTATTATCATACCACAATGACCCCGCAGGCCTGGTTTTCGACCCAATTTTTCTCCTGTTTTGCCGCGTTCCAATCGGGGTGTGGAAATCAGATACAGCCAAGGTCGGCCTGACGGTTTCGGCAGACCGATATCGCTTCGCTTGCGATTTCCGTCAAAAGCCTCCGTCGTTTTATCCGATATTGGCATCTCGCACGAGGCCCAAATCAACTTCTTGTATCTTCGCTGCTCATCCGCCTAGTCTGAATGAGCGGGTGAGTAAGTAGTTTCGCAAATTCAATAAAATCAGGACACTGCCTGAACGATTGATTGTTGGCTGCATTGAAACAAGATCAGTTTGCTTGGCAACCGATTGAATCTCATGATTTGGAAAGCGTTCCAACTACGATCATACATCCGCTCGAATCAAAGAATTACGGCTATCTTCCATTCGCAACTGGTGCAGCTTAAAAAATAGCAGCCCTATAGTTCCGTTCGAAAATTCAACACGCAAGCAGCGTTTAATTCAGTTTCTAAGCATAGGAACTGAGAATCAGTGATCCCCTAAGCTTATTTTTTGTAGGGATTCTTGCTCATTCGTAAGAAAGTTCTACGAATTTTCGGATTTTTTGCCTTCCGCGCAAGATTTTCAAAGACTTCTCTCAATTCTGGAGAGATGCGCTTGGGTCGGGGTTGTTTTGGGGAAGGTGCGTAAGTGATGGCCTTTTTTAATTGTTTAGGCCTTATTCGAATTGACATGACACTCAGTTCGTCATGGCCTTCCGAACGCATGTGCTCAAGTATCGTTTCTCGACGATGATTCACGGCATGTGCCCAGTTGTTGGAGTCGACGAGAACAAACAGGGTGCCCCCTTCTTTTTTTAGGTCCAGCGTGTGATCGGCTACTTTCGAGCCGGCGCTTTTCATCCAGTCTTGAAAAATAGCAGAGCTGACGAAACCAGATTCCGGTTTTACAACATCCGCTTTTTTCAGAAGATCAGCGATTTTTTGAAAATTATGATCCGACAAAGCTTGAATTTGTGGAATGCAGGCCCGAAGTTGATTACGATAGGATTCAACGCGTAACCAAATTGGACAATGGCAGTATTTAGAATTTAACCATTATAATAGGTTGATTTAATGCAATAGATAATTCCTTGTCATTGATTCAACTCAGAATCGCTTGCAGTAGAGCAACCCTTTCCAAAATTGGATTTTTTTAATTCGAAACGACTTAAATTCAAAAATTGATGTTCGCAAACACCTTATCCAAAGTCTTCGGCAGCCGTAACGAAAGGCTGATCAAAAAATACAGCAAATCCGTTAAGGTCATCAATGCATTCGAACCGAAGCTGCAGGCGCTTTCTGATTCCGAGCTCGCAGCAAAGACTCTTGAGTTCAAGGATCAGCTGGCAAATGACACTAAGGTTGAACAAATCCTTCCAGAGGCGTTTGCCGTTGTTCGAGAAGCATCCTGTCGAACTTTAGGCTTGCGGCATTTTGACGTGCAAATGATTGGTGGCATGGTTTTGCACGAAGGCAAAATTGCTGAAATGCGTACCGGAGAGGGAAAGACTCTGGTCGCGACACTGCCGGTGTATTTGAATGCGCTTGCTGGTTTTACTGTGCATATTGTTACTGTAAACGATTATTTGGCCCGGCGCGATGCTCTCTGGATGGGGTCGATTTATGAATTCTTGGGAATTTCGGTCGGTGTTGTCGTGCCGAATATGTCAACCGAAGATAAACGAGCGGCTTACTCCTGCGACGTCGTGTACGGAACCAACAACGAATTTGGTTTTGACTACCTCCGTGACAATATGGCATTTGCAGCTGACCTGCGAGTTCAGGGGAAGCTTCTTTATGCAATAGTGGACGAAGTTGACTCCATATTGATCGATGAAGCGAGAACTCCCCTGATTATCTCAGGGGCAGCAGAAGATAGCGGCGTGCTCTACGCTCAAATGAATGCATTGGTGCCTCGATTGACACAGCAGCAGGAAGAGGATGGCCCTGGCGACTACAGTGTTGATGAGAAGACACGACAGATTTACCTTACCGACGAAGGTCACGAGAATGCGGAGAAACTGCTGAAGTCCGCGGGATTGTTAGCCGTTGACAGCTCCTTGTATGAATTTTCAAATGTTGGCATGGTCCATCATCTGCATGCTGCATTGCGCGCCAATACGCTTTTTCAACGCGATGTGGATTACATCATCCATGAAAATAAAGTTGTAATTATTGATGAGTTTACAGGTCGGATGCAGCCGGGCCGTCGTTGGTCTGATGGCCTGCATCAAGCCGTAGAAGCGAAAGAAGGGCTGCAGGTCCAGCGAGAGAACCAGACACTCGCTTCGATCACATTCCAGAACTATTTTCGCTTATACGAAAGATTGGCCGGAATGACTGGAACAGCCGACACCGAGGCGGAGGAATTTCAGCAGATTTATGGATTGGAAGTAGTGGTTATCCCGACTCACATGCAGATGATTCGGAATGACATGCCAGATTTGGTATATCGGACTTCCAGGGAAAAATTCAAAGCGATTGTGGACGGAATTGAAGATTGCCGAACGCGTCAGCAGCCTGTTTTGGCAGGAACAGCGTCAATCGAGACTTCCGAGAGGTTGTCCAACTTGCTGCGTCGACGCAGAATTCCACATGAAGTGCTCAATGCCAAGCAGCACGAGAGAGAGGCAAAGATCATTGCACAGGCCGGTCGCCCCGGTGCTGTGACGATCGCAACAAACATGGCCGGTCGAGGCACCGACATCGTACTCGGTGGAAATCTTGAGATGGAATTGCAAGAGTCCAGAAAGACTTCAGCCGATGCGATTCAGGCAATTACGAAAAATTGGCAGGAAAGACATAATTTGGTCGTTTCAGCCGGGGGTCTGCATGTGCTTAGCACTGAACGACATGAGTCGCGTCGAGTCGACAATCAGTTGAGAGGACGTTCTGGACGTCAAGGTGACCCCGGGTCGAGTCAGTTCTATCTGTCGCTTGAAGATAATCTGCTGCGTATTTTCGCGTCGGAGAGAGTTTCGAATCTGATGGGCAAACTTGGCTTGGAAGAAGACGAGGCGATAGAGCATAACTGGGTGACAAAAGCCATAGAAAACGCCCAAAAGAAAGTTGAAGGTCGAAACTTCGACATTCGAAAACAACTTCTCGAATTTGATGATGTCGCCAACGAGCAGCGTAAAGTTGTCTACGACCAGCGCAATGCGCTGATGGACACGACAGATGTGCAGAAGCTCATTCTCGATATACGAACAGAATTGGTGGAGAACATTGTTGATACCTTTTTGCCTCCGAATTCAAACGATGAGTCGTGGAATGTTGAAGGTTTAACGCGGGAAATTGAGCGTAGATTTGGTGCCACATTAGACATTTCGGATTGGATAGCAGGCGATCCGAATCTCACTCAGGAAAGTTTGGCACACAGAGTGGATGAAGTCGTGAATGCTCAATATCAGGCGAAAGTGGATGAACACGGTGAAGCCACCATGCGAATGGTGGAAAAATCAATGATGCTGATGGTGCTCGATTCCAATTGGAAAGAGCATCTTGCCAATATGGATTTTCTGCGTCAGGGAATTCACTTGCGAGGGTACGCACAGAAAAATCCAAAGCAGGAATACAAACGGGAAGCTTTCGAAATGTTTTACGAGATGTTGCAGACCGTGCGTAATGAAAGCGCTTCGCTGCTGTCTCGTGTCCAGTTGACCCAGAACCAAAGCGCAGAAGACATTCGGGACTCTCGACGCAGCGCCGCCACCCGACGCTTGAACTATATTCACGAGGATTCACCCGCGGCTGCGCAAAAACCAGCCGCTGCTCCAGCCTCAAATAAAAATGCAAAGCCTTCGCCTCAAAAACCATTTGTTCGCAAGAGTCGAAAAATAGGACGAAATGAGCCTTGTCCTTGTGGTTCCGGTCTTAAATATAAAATGTGCTGTGCCAAGGCAAAAACGGCAAAGTTTCCTGGCTGATGGCCGTCGGTCTAGACTATCCACAAGACCTACATCCAATTGCGGGCGTTCAAATTGGAGTTGTTGATGCTGGAATACGAAAAACAAAAGGACCTGACATTGCCTTAGTTGAAATCTCAGCTGAGTCAACAATAGCTGCGACTTTTACGAAAAACAGGGCGCGGGCGGCGCCAGTTGAAGTCGCCCTGCAACGCATGTCCGAAACCAGAATTCGAAACAACGGCCAAGCTCGTGCTTTGGTGATCAATAGCGGCAACGCCAACGCAGGACTGGGTCAACGCGGAATTCGAGATTCTGAATTGGTTTGCGAACTGGTTGGCGATTCACTGAATATCGAACCCGAGTTGGTGCTTCCGTTTTCAACCGGGGTCATTGGAGAGCGTTTGCCAGTCCATCGTTTCGAGAAACACTTAAGCGCCTGCTGTCAGACGAAGTCCGCAGACAATTGGCTTCATGCAGCTCAAGCCATCATGACGACCGATACAGTTCCAAAAGCAGTTTCCAGGAAGGTTCAATTTAAGGATCGAGGGCAAATTACCATCACAGGCATCGCCAAAGGTTCGGGCATGATCCAGCCGGACATGGCAACCATGCTTGCTTTTATAGCGACTGACGCAGCAGTCGAGTCCGAATATCTTCAACAAGCTCTCGAAAGCGCGGTCAACGACAGTTTTAACTGTATTTCAGTGGATGGAGATACTTCAACAAATGATTCTTGTGTTCTGATTGCTACGGGTGCATCTGGCATTCAAATTGGACATGACGCTTCAAACGAAGTGAATCATAGGTTCAACAAAGCTCTTGAAGGCATATTGCAGCAGTTAGCTCAAGCGATCGTACGAGATGGAGAGGGGATCACGAAATTCATTGCGATTCGTGTTGATGGAGGTTCGAGTCAGAGCGACTGCGCCAAAGTTGCCATGACGGTTGCCAACTCACCTCTCGTGAAAACCGCTTTACATGCATCCGATCCAAATTGGGGACGCATCTATGCAGCGATAGGTCGATCTCCAGTCGAAGTGCTGGATATGTCGAGGCTTAGAATCCAATTTGATGATGTTGAAATAGTCACAAATGGCGAAAGAAGTCCAAACTATAGTGAGCCAGAAGCGATGAATGTTATGCAGAAATCTGAATTCATGATTCGTATTGATCTCGGAATCAATTCGACAACTTCTTCTACTGTTTGGACAACCGACTTAAGTTACGAATACATCCGAATAAATGCCGAGTATCGATCCTGACCGAATTTCTGTCGCTGCCGGCATCATCTTTGACAAGCAAAATAGGGTGTTGATCGGCAAAAGAATGCCCCCATGTGCATACGCGGGATATTGGGAATTTCCAGGTGGTAAAATCATGTCTTTCGAGTCGGATGCTGAAGCTTTAAAGCGGGAACTTCAGGAAGAAATTGGAATTTTGGTCCATGATTCATTGCCGTTTATGAAATTTGCCTATGATTATGCAGACAGAAAAGTCATGTTGCACTTTCGGCTCGTATTCGAATACGAAGGAATGCCGTACCCGTTGGAAGACCAGACAATTCAGTGGGCGGAAATTTCAGTATTGCCGGAAGTGGGAATGCTTGCGCCGAATGTCGAAGTTATCGAAAACCTGCAATTGAAATTTAGTTGAAGTTGTGAGAAAGAAGTTCTGGACTGGATACTCGGGATTGTCGCTGCTACGCAACGCGATCTCCAATCACCGAAAATGGCCGCGGGTCTGGCTGGACCCTGAACCAAAACAAAAGTATGACGTTGTGATTGTGGGTGCAGGCGGACACGGCCTGGCAACGGCATACTACCTCGCGAAGCTGCACGGTGTGAAAAATATTGCTGTTCTGGAAAAAGGCTGGTTAGGTGGAGGAAATACAGGTCGAAATACCACCATTGTACGTTCCAATTATTTTCTCGAACCCAATGCCCATTTTTACGAACACTCTTTAAAGTTATGGGAAAGTCTTTCCCAAGAGCTGAATTACAACGTGATGTTCAGTCAGCGTGGAGTGTTGAATTTGGCTCATAGCGATGCTGAAATGGAATCCTTTTCCGCACGAGGAAATGCCATGCGTTTAAATGGCATCGATGCAGAGTTGCTGATGCGGGATCAAATTCAGGAGATGGTGCCACATCTGGATTGCTCGGAAAACACTCGATATCCAATAGTTGGCGGGCTGCTGCAAAAGCGAGGTGGCACTGCACGTCACGATGCAGTTGCGTGGGGTTATGCAAGAGCTGCAAGCGCGCTCGGTGTCGACATCATCCAGAATTGCGAGGTGACGGGTTTTCAGCTGAAAGCAAATCAAGTTGTTGGAATTGAGACATCGCGCGGTCTGATCCAAAGTCCAAAAGTAGGAATCGCAGTCGCGGGCAATAGCGGTCGATTGGCGGCTATGGCAGGACTTCGTCTGCCAATTGAATCCCATGTGCTGCAGGCCATGGTCACAGAACCCTTGAAGCCAATTATCCACACAGTCGTCACTTCCGGCGCTTCTCACGTGTATATCAGTCAAACGGATAAAGGGGAAGTTCTATTTGGAGGAGATCTGGATTTGTACAACTCCTATGCACAGCGGGGTGGCTTGCCTAGAATTGAATACGTTGTTCAGTCAGTATTGACGCTTTTTCCATGTTTGAGCCGCGTACGCCTTATGAGAACGTGGGGAGGGGTAATGGACATGTCTATGGACGGCAGCCCAATGATCACAAAATTGCCCATTAATGGAATGTATCTGAATGGTGGCTGGTGTTATGGCGGATTTAAAGCGACCCCGGGTTCTGGTTGGTGCTTTGCTCACACGATTGCACATGACGAGCCACATGAATTGAATCGTCAGTTTAGCTTGGAGCGATTTGCAACAGGCGATCTGATTGATGAGAAGGGCGGAGGTGCCTTTCCGAATGCCCACTAAGATCTGCGAGGCACAACCATGTTATTGATCCCCTGTCCCTGGTGTGGTGAACGCGCGTTGACTGAATTTACTTATCGCGGTGATGCTACTGTAGAACGGCCTGTGGAAAGTGAGTCCGATGAAAGTTGGTATGACTATGTCTATACGCGGGATAACCCCCGAGGAGAGCATATTGAGTGGTGGCATCACACAGCAGGCTGTCGGCGTTGGTTGAAAGTTCGCAGAAATACGTGGACTCATGAAATTCTAGGAAGCGAAACTCCCTAATTTTTTAACTTAATCAGTAAAGTCGCCTTTGAAAGATGGAAAAGTTCCGTAATCCTGCCGGTGGTCTAATCGATCGCAATCGACCGATTCAGTTCAAATTTGATGGGAAGACATATCAAGGCTACCATGGTGATACCTTGGCATCTGCACTGTTGGCGAACGGAGTTCGAATGGTTGGCCGAAGTTTTAAATATCATCGGCCGCGCGGAATTTTTGGAATGGGTGTCGAAGAGCCAAGTGCGATGGTACAGCTGCGTACAGGGGCACGCTCGGAACCCAACATTCAAGCTACTGAGATCGAACTGTTTGATGGGCTGGTCGCGGAATCACAAAATCGATGGCCGACCTTGAAGTATGACGTGGGTTCGTTCGCCAATGTTTTTTCCCCTTTTCTGCCGGCCGGATTTTATTACAAGACATTCATGTGGCCAGCCACCAAATGGATGTTTTATGAAAAATTCATTCGAAAGGCAGCCGGTTTGGGCAAAGCTGCGACTTTTGCAGATCCTGATACATATTCCAAGACCTTTGATTTTTGTGACGTGCTGATTGTAGGAGCCGGGCCTGCTGGAATCGCAGCAGCTCTAAGCGCTGCACAAAGCGGTGCGAGGGTGATGCTTCTGGATGAAAAGGGCCAGCTGGGTGGTCGATTGTGTTTCGATGAGGAAACGATAGCCGGCGAACCGGCATCGTTTTGGGTACAGAACGCGGAAAAGCAGATTTCGCATTTGGAAAACGTCAATGTTCTAGATCGAACAACAGCATTTGGATTTTACGACCAGAACATGGTCTGTGCAGTTCAGCGATTGGGAGATCATCAATCTGAACCAAGTATTGGCCAGGACCGACAGCGAATTCGGTTGATTCGCGCACAACAGGTCATCATCGCCACAGGTTCGGTTGAACGAGGGATTCCGTTTGCTTACAACGATATTCCCAACGTCATGCTGGCATCCGCAGTTCGGGGATACGCCAATCGATATGCTGTTCGGTGCGGGTCGAAAGCGGTTGTATTCACAAATAACGACAGTGCGTATGCAACGGTTTCGGCCTTGAAACAGGTTGGAGCAGATGTAGAAGCGGTGATTGACTGCAGGTCCGAATCTCCGGGTGAATTAGCACAAAAGCACTTGGGCAGCACAAAATTGATGAAAGGCGACGTAGTAGTGCGCGCAAATGGACATCACAAATTGAAATCCGTAGATGTCGGGCGATTGGTTGATAACGAAAAAATTATGGGTAAACCGCAAAAGATCAAATGTGATCTGCTGTGCGTTTCTGGTGGATGGACACCTTCAATTCATTTATTCTCACAAGCGCAAGGCAAACTTGATTTCGACGATTTGATCGGAGCATTCGTGCCTGGTACGCCACTTGATTCTGTCCAAGTTGTGGGTAGTGCGAATGGAAAATTTGCGGTGGGCGCATGCTTGAATGAGGGCGCGGAAGCTGGAATCAAAGCTGCAAAATCGGCAGGATTTTCAACTAGCCAAACCGAATTTGAATTTGATGCGGCCGAAGTGACTGAGCAGCCGATCAAGCTTCTTTGGAATGTGCCAACAATGAGCAAACTTCGTTCGAAGCGCTTTGTAGACATTCAGAATGACGTGACAGTTGAAGACATTGAACTTGCCCATTTCGAAGGTTTTATTTCGGTAGAGCATCTAAAACGATATACGACATTAGGGATGGGAACGGACCAAGGTCGCACCAGCAATATCAATGGATTGGCGAATCTCGCCAGATTAAGAGAATCCAAGATTCCAGAAGTAGGCCATACTACATTCCGTCCGCCCTTTACACCTGTGACCTTGGGTACGATTGCGAGCGGTGAGCACGGAGAACGCTTAAGCGCTGTGCGTCGTACGCCGCTGCAAAAGTGGCATGAGCAACACGGCGCTTATATGCAGAATTCTGGGGTTTGGAAGCGGGCTGCCTATTACGCAAAGCCCGGTGAGCAAATTCGAGACACGATCATTCGTGAAGCGATGCATGTTCGAGAGAAAGTTGGAATCTGTGATGTTTCCACCTTGGGGAAAATTGACGTTCAGGGTCGGGATGCTGCTGAATTTTTAGAGCGAGTCTATATCAATCGATGGAAATCTCTGCCTGTCGGAAAGTGCCGATATGGCCTGATGCTGCGAGAGGATGGTTTCGTATTTGATGATGGCACATCAACGCGGGTTTCCGAGAACGAATTCTATATGACTACAACAACGGCGAATGCCGGTCCAGTGCTCGAACATCTGGAATTCTATGCACAGACTGTGTGGCCTGAATTACATGTACATTTAACTTCAATCAGCGATCAATGGGCTGGAATGGCACTGGCAGGTCCTCACAGTCGAGATGTTCTAGGGACTTTGATCGGTGAAGACGCAGCCAGCAATGAATCTCTTCCTTTTATGGGTGTTTTAACTGCCCAAATTGCCAATGCCACAGTCCGGGTGTTCCGCGTGAGCTTCTCAGGCGAACTCGCATACGAAATTCACATGCCATCCAATAGCGCTGTTGAAGTTTGGGAAGCTGTCATGTCGGCGGGAAAATCTTGGGAAATTGCTCCGTATGGTCTTGAAGCGATGACAGTTAGGAGAATTGAAAAAGGGCATTGTTGTAAGCTGCTGAATTGAATGGTCGAACTACAGCCGCTGATCTTGGATTTGCGAGAATGATGGAAAAAAGATGTCGATTTTATAGGCAAGCGACTCGCAATGCGATCATCGTTGGTAGCAAGTGGTCGAAAACAGTTGGTTGGAGTTCAATCTCTAGAGGACAGACCAATTCCGCGCGGCGCACAGATTCTGGAAAACAGAGATGAAACTCCACCAGCAGATATGAAAGGTTATGTAACGTCGGTCTGCTACAGCCCGCACCTTGAAAAACATATTGGTTTAGCGATCGTGAAAGATGGCAGTCAGCTTCTCGGTAAGCACATGTATGCCGCTTCACCTCTGACGGGGGTCAGTGTACCGGTGGAGCTTGTCCACCATATTTTCTTTGACCCTAGCGGAGAGAGAACTCGTGGCTAGCCGAATTTCCATGCCTGGCGTATATGTGCAGCAGAGATCCCCCAATCTGCTGTTTCAAATTCATGGTTTGCATGGCGCAGAACATCGAGATATTTTCAAAGATTTCGGAATCGAGGAATTACCTGCGGATCGACGTTCCTGCATAGGAGCTGAAGTGACTCTGATGTGGAATGGTCCGGGCATGTGGTTATTTGAGTCAGAAACCAGGTCGGCAGAATCTACTTTGCTTGACTTGAGACGAATGTTTGAGAATACCGATGCGACAGTAACGGATTTATCCTCGGCACGTTTTATTGTCAGAGTAATTGGAAGTTCAGCTCGATCATTCCTGAAAAAAGGATGTCCAGTAGATATCGATTCGCTGACTCGAAATGACGTGGTGTCCAGTTTGATGGGACATTTGGGAGCAACGATTCATTGCCTTGGAAATGAATTCGACGTTTACGTATTGCAGAGCTTTTGGCAAGACTTCTGGGAGTGGGCACAAAAAAACGCGCGCGAGTTCAATGTTTGATCATAAATTGAGCCTTTAATCAATCGTAGATTATCTGCTGACGCTCTATAACAGCCAAAGCTTATCCATTCTGACGAAAGCGCGGCGACACGCAATCACAGCTGAGTTTTAAGGCGTCGTTGCGGTCCGAGAGATATCGAAATCAATTTCTATCCTCATAAGAGATTTAGAGCGTCTGAGCATCCACATCCTTCAATGAATTTATGGATTGTGTCTGCAATAAAATTTGTTTTCAATGTCGCTCCTCTTTTTGCACCGCAGATTTTCAAAGGTAACAGAAGTGTTCCTACATCTCGGAGGTTGATATAAATTCGCAAGTTTTGTCAACGTAAACACTGGAGTCGACAGCGCAGTTTTCAAATTTTTGATTGAGAGTTGACTCTATATTTGTAATTGTGCGTTAAGCAACTGAGCAATAATGCTGAGAAAATTCATCAGCGAATGGAGTTGGTTGATGACACATTCCAATTGTCAATTCGGTCACAGTGAGTAGCTCCACTGTCCTGCTGGTTTTTGGGAATGTGGTCAGGTTGATTCGACTAGGAAAACTGAGTCGACTGCCCATCAATTCAATTTTTAAGTTGAACTCGATTTTTAATCAGGCAACCGATACAGAATCGACATCAAACTCGAGGAGATGCTGCGGGAACTCTGCCAAAGGCTTAAATTCTTCGCTTTCCATTGGCACGTGATCTGTAAAAGACCCTTCCATCTCCAGCAATACTCGCTGATTAGCAGGTACTCGCAGTTCTTTATTAATTTGGATTACGGATAATCTCTTAACCTGCTGCGATTGAACAACATGCGATAATTCTTTATTAAGATATCGCGGTGCATAACCGATTTTGCGGTCATCGCCAGTTAGAATTTTGAGTGCCCTGTTATCCACGGTATTCTCAGGTTCAATCTGAATCCTTAAATCTTCTCCGATTTCCAGTGACTTAATTTGATACTTTGCTAGTTTATCTACATACCTCCAACCATGCAGAAAAAAACGGCAAGTAAAGCTGTCGTCTTCGCTTTTTTTAAGTTCGGGAAATACTTGATATGAGTCGGTCACTCTTTTGCCACCGTTTATCGACAAAATTTCTACCTGATCGGCCTGTTCAGTAAGCCCCAAATTGGCCAGGTGTTCTTTTCGGTCCGGACGATTTGCGGCAATGACTCGATTCGCAAAGGTAGAAAATAATTGAGGGGAGATATAGGGTCTCTCCAGTTTCGGAAATTCTAGCAATGTATAGAAACTTGCTTTTTGCTTAGCCTCAATTGCCCCCTTAATATATCGAAACACGTACCATGGCTTATTTACGACAAGCACATCTAGTCGGCCTACTGGATACCAAAGGCGTTTATTCTTACTTTGCCAGCTCAAATACAGGGTTCTCGTATTCATTGGATTAGATTTTTTAATGAATTTAGATTGTAACTCATAAGTTCGGTGGCAAAATTTCTAGCTGAGTTGGTCATCCAAGTCCTGGGAATTCGATCCACGACTGAACTAATTTGACAGCTGTCCAATACCGCAAGTTTACTCAATGCTGGCTGAAATACTTTCGGATATTTTTGATTGGCTAAACGTACCAATTCGAGAGGTGCAAGACCGTGAATGTCATTTTCTGACCAATAATCAGTGCTCATCCGACTTTATCGAATCTATGAAAAAAGTTTTTGTAAGTGCTAGATTAGCTTATGCAATAGACTACGATTTAACCAAAAACTATAAAAACCAATCTCCTGCAATTGTTCCTATTTCTACTCCAGAATCTGGCAATTCTTTGTTAATGTCATTGCGAAATCTTCGTGAATCTGGGCTAACGGCAGCCGTAGACCATTTGCATAAATCTTCAAGTTGTATAAACAATTCTGATTGGGAGGGCAGTATTCGAGAGAGTGTTTCTGCAGTGGAATCAGTTCTAAGGAGCATTGATCCAAACTCGTCTAACGATATGAATAAAGCATTAAATTCGTTAGAAAAATTACATGATCCTATCCACCCTGCGTTAAAAATGGGAATAGCGAAAATTTATGGGTATGCATCGGATGTGCCTGGAGCTCATCATTCAAAAGTCGAAGGAACAAATTCAAATGCAGGATTGGAAGAAGCTCTTCTATTGCTGGGAATTTGTGCCTCATTTGCTAATTATTTTGCGCGAAAATTTAATTTGATTAGTTAAATATTCGTAGAAAATTGTTTACGGTCAATTGAGTGTTTTCAATATTCCAAAACATAATGTATGTGTCTTTTCTTCTGAAAATAAATATCGAAAATGAGAATTGAATCTTCAACGCTCAACTTGAGCGCAAGAGATACTAGAAGCGGGCTCGACTTTTACTGAGGCTGATTTTATAGATGTTGCAATTAGTCGATGAATCAAATCGAAACACTACAGAGCTGGGACAATAGGCTTAGACAAATTCATCGATTTGAGAATCGCCCTTGAAGCACTATTCTGTGGAACGAGAAATTCTATTATTGAGCAAGTTAGGAAACATAGTGCGGACAATTTAGCAGGCGACGATTGCAAAAAACAGCGTTATATTTGCACCTAAAAAAAGCATACAATTGCGCTTCACACATAATTCATGCAAGAAAATCGAACAAAACCCAAAACGAGCATGGGTTACTATCAGATTCCCAAAACGTCTGTAGGG
Organism: Arenicellales bacterium; assembly: GCA_965202855.1. Lineage (GTDB taxonomy): Bacteria > Pseudomonadota > Gammaproteobacteria > Arenicellales > JAJDZL01 > JAJDZL01. Next base: position 141,893 of record CBDBBP010000003.1, read on the forward strand.
AAGGAATATAAAAAGGCTGGAGAAAAGAGAGGTGCCAAATTGGAAAATATAAGGAATGAAAGGACATCTAGCCTATGAGCTAATAATTCCGTCAATATTGTCACTAAAATTTCAAATCTAGAAAATTATGTGGTGTTTTTCTGATGGATTTAAGCTGTCAATAATCCATTTATTTCTCCCATAAAGGCCGAATTTCGAGTAGCTTCAGCCCCTATTGAGTCATTTCAGCAAAGTTTCTCCGCCACCGAACAGGAGAAACTGTGAATGTATCGTCTCCATGATCGGCAAATATCCGGTGACTCTGAGGGGAATTGTGAATTTGAAGGGGTGATCACCGATTCTTACTGCGTTGATTCCCCATTTCTGAATCCACTCACTCAATTTGGAGCTGCCAAATCCCAATTTCACCTCAACTTCGGACTTGGGATTTTTTTCCAGCATTCAACGTCATTAGCAGATGGCAGTGCAATGCGACATCAGTGCTTGGATTCCTAATAGATTTAGCACCCGTTTAATGAAATGGTTCCCCCTTTCATCGCAATTTCTCAAATTTCATAAAAATTAACTGTATTGCCGATGTGGGGGCGGTTCTGTAGACTGTCGACGTGTCATGTCAGTAAGAACTGGTTGTTAATAAAGACTCGTTCCAGAACCAATTGATTGCAATCAGAGTGTTGAAAAAGACTGATCGAATTGATTTTCAGCGAAACGGAAGGCATTAGAGCGTAGAAAGCGTAAAAGCTATTAACCGTTATTTGATATTGCATAGTAACTGGACGAATTGAATACTACTGGAATTGGCAACTGATTACAATTTCAATCCAATGCAAAATTCTATGACGTGCACTTGATTTCAATAAATGGCCTACGAAAAGCTAGCCAACGAGCGACGCAATTTTAAGCGCATAATCGAGAGGAATGTCTCTCGAATAAATTGTTTTTTGGGCTAATTCGGGGTGATTCATGAAATATGTAAACACGCCCCCGGATTACATCGCACATTTCAGTAATGCATATGGCTTGGAACTAGTGTGCTACCTTTTAATAGTTACATGGCATCGCGACTCCAACGGCGAAAGTCGTAATCGGTAGTTTCCAGAAGAAGCATCACTCACCATTCTGGGGTTTTCTTTTCCATCAAAGGTTGCTGAACGCTGGAGCATTGGTAAAACAGCTGATCTAGCACGAATGCTTCCTTCAAATCTTGCTGTTCGTAGTAGTGAGTAATCACAGCTTCGAATAGTGTGACATTGTTTTCGCGCTCCTTGTACTCGCTGTAGGCATCAAACATCTTAAAGATACCGCTGCGTCACAGTGACACGCGAGGCTCGAGGATGATTACCAGCGCAATAACTTGCGTCCATATTATCGGATCACTTTTTCAAAAAGCCCTTGTATTAGTCAGTCTTCTTGCCGATGACAAACAAGAATACGATGCCGATCACTGTGAACAACCCAGTGACAATGGCTCAAGGAATCACTCCAGCGGCGTTCTGAAAACCCACAAAGAAAACGAACCGCATCGCCAGCAGGCACAAAGCGAGAATCCCGATCATCCAAGGCCAGCGTAATTGAGTCGAGCCGCTTGAGACTGCCTAGGCCATTGCTGAAACGAGCGAATAGTTTTGTCGGTTTTAGTTCAGGCAGATCCGACGTCAATCGACAAAATTGGTAGATGGTATTAAGACCACAACAACCATCAGTGCTAATAATGTGATAGGCATATACTTCGAGGTTTCATCAATAAAAGTGACCATGAGAACTGCAGCACAAATGCAGATGAACAGCAGAAAGACAAATCTGGTGATCACTTCCATTTTTGGTACCTTGATGCCTTGCCCCTTTTCTTCAGTTGCTTCTGTCGGTGGCTGTACGTTTATATTCAGTTTAAAGCCTTCTCAGTTGCACAGAATTCGAATTTTCAGGGTTGCACTGCGACTTGCGACTGTACAGACTGTTATTAGTCGTTTCAAGGCAAATATTTGATGAAACCGATAGCTAGCCCCATCACCACGATCATTGTCCAGCGAAGGTTGTTGATCTTGCTCTCTAACACATTCCGGAGCGAGTCGATATCCGATTTAAGCGCAACGATGTCCGATTTTGTTGCGAGATCATCACGCTGAGCAACAACGACATTCGCAATCGCTTCAGCATGTTCAGGCTCGATCCCTGCGTCTTTGAGCACTTGCGCGGTGCCGATCGTTTCAATGGTGGCGTTCATGGCTGCTTGGATGTGTTTGGCACTTTCATACCTTATCCCTCTCCTTTAGTTGTTTCTGTCGGCAGTTTCACGTTTATTTCCGGTTCAACGCCTTCTCATTTGCACAGAATGCCGTTTTGCAAGGCAATTTCTCGTCTGTGCAATCTAGAGGTTACTATAGCAGTTTGATCGCGGCGATGATCACACCTGCTATAGCGATCTACGCCAGCAGATTCTTGGCGAAATTCTTCTCCAAAGTCGCCTCAAGATGGACCTGCAGATATGCTTTCGTCACAATGTCGGCCTCCAGGTTGTGGATGTCGCTGATTCTGATGCATTCAGGTTTTCAACAAGTGTGCAAATGTCAGTTATCGTTCCAATTATGTTGTTTTTATTGTAGTAATGTCAATGGTCCTTGTCACTTGGCAACGTTGCAGTTATTTGCGCGTCGAGGCTCAGACCGCATCGTTGCCGGCTAGGTTAAGGTGAAACAAAATGCCGTCATATTGTTTAAAATCGATTTCGCTAATCTGGCAGTCACAATCGTACTGTTATCTTGTAGATTTCATCATTTTTTAAGTTCAGAATTTCCATAATAATTTCTCCATACGGCTCTTTTCCTTCCTCCTTTCGAACTAACTGTCCGATTTCATGACTAATGAGAAAGAGTGGTGGTTTGACGTTTATCTCTTCGAACGTTACGATCTCAGGCCAACGGTGAACTGCTGTAATCAACAATTATTCGAGTTATTTCAACATCAAGGACATCATTGAAAAATCGTGAACCGAAAGATGCTTCATAGCCAATGAACAAAATTGCTGCGTAAAAACTACTGAAAACTTGATAGTAGCCGCTCATATTGTATGTGGAGTACGTAAACACAGAATTTTCAGAATTAATGGCTCCCCAACCTGTACGTAGTAGTACTTGCGGGCTGAAATGGACGAAACTTGATGAGGCATGGTATATAAAATCATATGTTGAGATTAAACCCACGTCTTTTGCCATGTCACGAACCGTTGGTCTGCGGCAGTTCATTGATTTCCAAAAATCGCGGAGATTCTTTTGGGATTCCTTGACAGACTGTTCTGCTTCTCTTCTACTCATGTTATTTCCTAGAACTGGTTGATACAGATTGTTCCTTTCAAAAAAATTTCTCTGGGTCGCAAGCGCATAGACGTAATTCTGCTCAATTAGTAGTTCGATCAGTTTATTCGCACTTTGTTTTTTCATCCGAGATAAATAATTCAGATAAATTAAATCTTCGCAGATTCCTCTTAAATTGCTCACCAGAATGAATGTTGATTCTGTTTTCGATCTCGAACGATTTGCCTCAATATTGAATTCCAAGCACTTCGATGTAGATGCCTGAATTAAATTGAAAAGCATTTGGTTATTAATTTGTGAAAGTGGAAATGATGTGAAATTGAGTTTATTCCTTATTCTCAAGAATACTTTCATAAATTCTCGTTCAATAGGAATTTTTCGTTCAGAATTATTTTTCTCTGAATTTGTTGGATTGCCTATCATTAGTCTGTTCCAAGTCTCTTGATAAATTCGGAGTAAAGGTTAACGTGCAAAGCGATTTTAAATAAAACAGAATAGAAAAATTTAGTTTCAGGTCTAATGGATTCCAACGCACTTTCGAGCCGAGAGACGCACTTCAAAACCTCAATCTGAGTCCAAGTTGAAACAATTAAAGCCTTTGTTTTAGTTAACATAAAGTTTCTTTTTTCATTAATCCATTTGTGCAAGATTCAGGTTGGTTGGAGATGTACTCATGAGTGCATCTCCAACTTTCTGAGATTGTTCGTATTCTTGCGTTTAGGCCTTAGGACTGCGATAGCTCAATAAAGAACGCAGTCGCTGACGACTGCACCCAGCTTCCTCCTACTCGATAATCACAGCCTGCTAACGCTTCATAGATAACTTTTTTGCCCGGACGATAGATCAACTCACATTTGAACGTCGAAAACCAGTACTCCACCGGTGCAATGTCATAACAGTCTCCCACAAAGGCTGTTGACTGCTTCATCTGATGTCGCTTTTAGAACGCCTGAAATCGCTCTGACGGCAATCACTTGTAGATCGCGATCGGAATCAGCCCCAAATCGAGTTGACAAATCGCACACCACTTCCCCAGATTGACAAACTTCGACAACGTGCTGTTACACTTCTTGGAAATAAAACTTCCTGGTCATCTTGTTAACCTCAATTTCCATATTTAACCTATATTAAAAGTTAACAGCACTTTAGACATTCCACTCTCTGATCAAGTCGACTAAAGTGTCTGGCGTAGTTGAGCATTTTTGAGTGTTTCACCCAAATCGGAAGGTATCAATTGACCAACTGTGTATAGCATGCGTCAAGCCAACTTAAATTTACGATAATAGTAATTGTTTCGAATACGAGGGGTCATCCTGGTAACGGTCATGCCATCGGAATCTTAGTATCGCCATTGATTCAACGATACGCGGCGGATTAACATCCGCTAGTTTACTGTCGTGATATTTACAGCAATTTGTACTATGTAGGTTCAATCAAATACCTATGTCCTACTTAATTCGATTTATCATTTACCAAGAAAGCTAAAGTAATGAAAGTAACGTTCGAGAGTTTTAAAGAAACTCACCAGATTGAGCCTAAGCCCGGAGAAAGGTTGCTTTATTGCGGTCTGCGTCATGGGATAAAGCTACCATACGAATGTGCTAGCGGGACATGTAGCACATGTCGAGCTCAACTCATTTCTGGCGAAGTAGAAAGTTACTGGCCTGATGCTCCAGGCAGCAAAACACTGAGACCCGCTCGAAGTGAGTTTCTGATGTGCCAGAGCATGGCTAAATCCGATTTGACAATCAAAGTTCGACCGGGTCCACCGTCGGTTGTGCCTTTGCCTGTTCCACAAATCCTGCATGGCGAAATCTCCAATTTTCAGTTGCTGAATGATCAAGTCGCCGTATTTGACTACGAGTTGGACAGCCCGGTTGATTACTTGCCAGGGCAGTTCATTACAGTGTCAGTGAATGGAATTGACGGTTACCGCGCTTATTCCATGACAGATCACCATGAATTGCCGACGAGCCGCTTGCCGTTTTTGGTAAAGAGGATGCCAAACGGCAAATTTACGGATTGGCTGTTTAGTGAATGCAGGGACGGGACCAAACTACAAGGATTTGGCCCTCTCGGTCGGGCAATATTTTCATCTGATCTCGATGAAGACTATGTTGCATTAGTCGGTGGGACGGGAATTGCAGGTATTATGGCGATCATTCAGAATTCAATTCGATGTGGGCATCTCGAAAATCATAGTGCTACGCTGATCTTTGGCTTGAACAGGGTTGAAGATGCTTTCTTTCTTTCAGAACTGCATAATTTCTGCGAGGAATTCCAAAATTTTGCCGTTGTAATTGCCTTTACCGATATGAGTGGATACGAACCCCTCCAGAGTAGTTTTCCACTTTTCAAATTTGCTCAAGGGTTTCTGCATGAAGCCAGCGAACGCGTGCTCCAAGATCTGTCTAACGTGTCGGTGGCGTTCGTCGCCGGTCCGCCGGTTGCCGTTGACGCTTCCAGAATGATGTTATTTAAAGAGAAGAAATTCTCTTTTAGAAAAATCAGATACGACAGGTTCGGTTAGGCGCACAAGTTTTTTTTCGACACCTTATTCTGGACGACGACTCGAATGATCATGCATCAATCGTCGTAAGAAATTATCGAATTCCAAGCCGAAAGTGGTTCTTTCAAATTAAACTATGACCATTGAACTTGACAGCATCGTGACCGTCGAAGGCAGCGGTCCGCACCTGATTCTAGTTCATGGAATAGGAGCGACACGTAGCGTCTGGAATACTCTGGTTCCAACTCTGCGTCAATACTTTACAGTAGTTCGATATGACCTTCGCGGGCACGGAAATCATCCAATGCGAAAACCGAATTTTGGGTTGGAAGAACTAGTTGAGGACTTAGAATGGATTCGCAAACAGCTGGGTGTGGAACAGGCTCACTTGGCAGGTCATTCGCTAGGTGGGATGATTGTTCCTTCCTATGCTAGAAAATACTCCGATCACGTACTATCGATGTCGTTGCTCTCAACAGCGGCGGGTAGGACAGAACAGGACTCTGCGAATGTATGGAATGTGCTTCAGTCCATGGAGCAACAAGGTGTCGCTGGCGTACTTTCGAAACTGGTTGATCGATGGTTTACAGACGAGTTTACGTCGGCACATCCAGACATCGTTGCGGACAGATTGCAGCAGGTTCTCAGCACCGAAGAGTCAGTATTTTTGAATGTATTTCGAATTTACGCGAAAACTGAAATGTTACCTTGGCTTCACGAACTCAAAGTTCCAGCATTAGTGCTTACAGGTGAAAACGATGGTGGCTGCAGCCCTCGATTGAATCATCTCATTGCTGAAAGATTGCACAATTCGTCACTTGTAATATTGCCTGGATATAAACATTCAATTTTGCTTGAGGCAGGTCGCGTGGTTGCAAGCTGTATTTTGAAGTTCATCAGAAAAATTGATCCGTAATTTCAATTTAGCATTCAATCGCTGTATTACTGATACTTTTTCGTGTCATAATTTCTAATCTTCAAAGATCTCTGTCATTGTGCGATAAATGCGCTTTTCTACACACATCTAGAAATTAAATTTATGTATTCGGTTGAACGAACGTGAATCAAGAATTCGCCATAACTTTTGATTTATGGGACACGGTCATTATTGACGATTCTGACGAAGAAGCTCGGTCTTTACTCGGACTACGTCCAAAAAGTGAAGAACGAATTCATCTGGTTTGGAATGCCTATCGTCTGATTTCGTCATTCTCCTATGAGCAGATCAGACATGCTTATGTCACGATTAATGACGAGTTCAATCGGGTTTGGCATGATGAGTTTGTAACTTGGACAGTGCCTGAAAGGCTAGATCGAATTTCCACGATGCTCGATTGCAAGCTGCCAAAGGATTTACTGGACAGCGTAATTTTTGATTTAGAAAATATGGAGCTCGAAATTGCTCCTCGACCCCTGCCTGGAGTTCGGGAGGCTATAGAGAAAATATCTCGCACTTATTCGCTGGGTGTCGTATCGGACGCGATTGTAACTCCTGGCCGTAACTTGCGAGCATGGCTGGAGATGAATGGTTTATTGAAGTATTTCAGCGCGTTCGCATTTTCAGATGAGGTAGGGCATTCAAAACCCCATCCTTCGATGTTTCTGTCTGTGGCAAGTCAATTGGGCGTTCCGGTGCAAAATCTGGTGCATATCGGAGACCGCGAGCATAATGATATTCGAGGCGCTCACGCACTCGGAATGCGCGCGATTTTATTTACGGGTTCGAGACCTGCAGATGCAGCAGGGACTACTGCGGACGCGGTTGTTAACCATTACTCCGAACTGCCGATAATTCTCAAGGAATTGCTTAAATCAGATGCTGCAAATTAGCCAAGAATAGCGAAACACTCACAGTAGAGGTTATTCCTAACCGTAAAATTATGAATCGTGAACGTTCAATGAAAGTGGTTTAATGTACGAATTCCCAAAAATCCAACAATAAAAAGATATTGATGTTTAAAGATCCGTTTAAGTTTTTAGTCGTTGAGGGCTACAAAAAGGCATCTAGAAAGGAGCTTGTCGCGGGCGGAATGGCCTTGGCTAGCGATTTATACGTTAGGATGCTGCAAACGATTGCTCCAAATTCGACAATTGATATTGTTACAGCTGCCGATACAGAGTCTGCAATTCCGAGTGGAGTTGAGCTTAAATCCTACCATGGAGCAACGATGACCGGTTCGAATTTATCCGTCTGTGATGCTGGTAATCCATCGGTTCGATCACAAGTTGAGCTTCAACGGAAAATTTTTGAACAGGGCGTGCCAAGTTTTGGCAGTTGCTGGGCGTTGCAGATCGGCACCATCGTCGCCGGAGGAACAGTGGATAAGAATCCCAAAGGCCGGGAGATGGGTTTTGGTCGAAAAATTCAGCTGACTGAACATGGCAGGAAACATCCGATGTATGAAGGAAAAAATTCCGTGTTTGATGTTTTTTCCAGTCATGAAGACGAAATAGTCCATGAACCAGAGAACTCGAAAGTTTTATCTAGCAATTCTATGTCCAGAGTTCAATCCATAGAAATCAACTATGGAAAAGGTACCATGTGGTCGGTTCAATATCATCCCGAATACGATACGAGGGAGATGGCTGCGTTAATTCGTTGTCGAGAACAAATTTTGATCAATATGGGGTTCTTTAGCAATAGTCAAAGCGTGCATGACTATATCCGAAAGCTTGAATTGCTTGCAGATGATCCCGAACGTAAAGATACGGCTTGGGAACTTGGAATTGACGGAGATATTTTGGACTCGGATCAAAGACAGCTGGAAGTCGTGAACTGGATCAGGCACCAAGTGCAGCCAAGACTGCATAAAATTTAGCGCTCGCTGATTATTTCAACTCAACCAGTTGATTCTAGTTCGGCTTGGTTCTGAATCATCGAACAGATGACTTGAAGAGATCGTTCCAGATCGAATTCACTGATGGTCAACGCAGGTGCCAAGGTTAAGACACTGCCCATGGATACTTTGAAACTGATGCCAGCTTTAAGGCAGCCGTACATGACTTTCTCCGCGAGTTGATTGGCTTTCAATGCATCGTCTTCCAGCTCAATCCCAAGCAGCAATCCCAATCCCCGAACTTCTCGAACGCAGTCTGATCCTCCTAGCTCATCTTGTAATGTTGTCAAGGCTTGATCACCGAGAGATTCTGCTCGAGCAACCAAATTTTCATCGATAAGCACTTCAAGGGTTGCAAGTCCGGCCGCACAGGCTACTGAGCTTTTTTCGTGGGTATAGTGCCCCAAAGCGCGGTCACCTGTGATGTTAAATTCCTCTTTGCACAATACTGCTGCCAGAGGAACGACACCGCCACCGAGTCCTTTCCCGAGCACTAAAATGTCTGGAAACGTCTCATAGTGTTCGTATGTGAACATTCGGCCCGTACGACCTAGTGAATGAGGTATTTCATCCAAAATCAGAAGTGCTCCATGTCGGTCGCAGGCTGCTCGGATCCTTTTCCAATAGTCCGATGGCGGAAAACAGGGCACGCTCGAAACAGTCTCCGAAACGACGGCAGCGACATCGCCTTCCTTTTCCAAAACGTATTCAACATAATCTGCACATTGCAAATTACATGTTGAACCGCATCGAAATGGACAATGCGTAGGGTTGGGTGGCGGAACGTGCTCCGTACCTGCGAGCAGAGGACCTGCGTCCTGTCGAAAGATCGCTTCACCACCAATCGAAATCGCATCAAGCGACGCACCGTGAAATGAATCCCACATCGAAATTGTCTTGAAGCGTCCGGTTACTTTTCTCGCAATTTTGAGCGCCATCCCAATCGCACTTGTGCCACCAGGCGAAAACAAGACCCGAGTCAGTTGATTTGCACTCAATTCAACGAGTTTTTCTGCGAGCTTGACTGCTGCTTGGTTGGTGAATCTACGCGGACAAAATGGCAATTTTTGCAGCTGACGCTGAACAGCGTCAACAACTTTCGGATGACCGTAGCCTACCTGATGAACACTATTTCCGTGAAAATCCAGGTAAGCCTCTCTTTGAAGATTCTGAATCTGTGAATTCTCTGACGAGCCAATGACATCCAGACAGGGAGTAGAAAGTGACTGATGCAGGAACACTTGGCTGTCTCTTTCCAGCCACATCGCAGTTTCATCGCTGACTGCCCGCTGATTCCACGACTTGCGTTCTTCGGTGATATTTAAATCGCCTTCAGACTGAAGACGGGATATGCGAGTAGTTTTTTGATTCCTCGATGACATGTATGGATTGCCTGAACTACGGTTGCAGAACACTCATCGTTTCGTCCAAGGTTTCGAATGCAATTCTAACGATGTCGTCAATCTGTGATTGAGTTGTAATCAGCGGAGGAGAAAGCACCATCGTATCTCCGATGGCGCGCATGATTAATCCTTGTCGAGTACTGATGTCCCTGCACTTGATTCCGACATTTAATTCTGGGTCAAAGAGCTTCCGATCTAGTTTATTTTCGACTAACTCGATTCCAGCGAACAGACCTACGCCTCGCACTTCTCCAACTAGAGGGTGGTTTTCCAGCTCCCGAAGACGACTTTGAAAATACGGGCCGCTGCTTTCGTTGACTTCAGAAACCAAGTTTTCCTCCTCCAAAATGCGAATATTTTCATTCGCAACCGCACATGCGACTGGGTGCCCCGAGTAAGTGAAGCCATGCGCGAACTCGCCACTGTCATCAATAAGAACTGTCGCAACATTGTCCGCAACTACAACGCCTGCAATTGGCAGATATCCTGAGGACAAGCCTTTGGCAATCACCATTAAATCGGGCTCGAGATTGTAAAAGTCTGTTCCAAACCATCGTCCCGTTCGGCCAAATCCGCATATGACTTCATCAGCAACAAATAAGATGCCATATTTTTTACAGATTCTAGAAATTTCTGGCCAATACGAATCAGGTGGTACGATTACACCTCCCGCTCCTTGAATCGGCTCTGCGATGAAGGCTGCGACTTTGTCTTCACCAACCTCTAGAATCTTTTCTTCGAGCGCTTTTGCTGCAGCGATGCCAAATTCATCAGGGTCCAGACCATCACTTTCCTGATACCAGTAGGGTTGGCGAATATGTTCAACTCCAGGAATGGGCAATCCGCCCTGAGCGTGCATGAATTCCATGCCTCCAAGACTTGCAGCTCCCATGGTGCTGCCATGATAGGAATTATGTCGACTGATTATGGTAGTTCGATTCGATTCCCCCAGAGTTGCCCAATACAGCCGTACCATGCGAATGACTGTATCGTTTGCTTCTGAACCTGAATTTGTCAAAAACACATGATTGAAATTATCTGGAGTAATAGTAGAGATTCGTTCAGTCAGCTCGATGACAGGTGGATGAGAAGTTTGGAAAAATGTGTTGTAGTAGGGCAGTGCGCGCATTTGCTGGCGAGCGGCTTCGACTAATTCTTCTCTTCCATAGCCAATGTTTACACACCACAAACCAGCCATGCCATCGATGATTCGGTTCCCGTCGTTATCCCAGATATAGATGCCATCCGCGTGGGTGATGATTCGACTTCCAACTTCGTGAAGTACTTTTGAGTCGGTGAACGGATGCAGGTGATGATGCTTATCAATAGCTTGTAGTTGTTCTGTTTCTAGACGAACGAATTTATGCATATTTCAAAAAATTAATGGTTGTTTCTCGACCTTAACGAGTGTTTTCGGTTTGAGTTTGGGAATTATATGGATTAGTGCCTCAATTCGTAATAAATACCTAGTTGAATCCACAGGAAGACTATGCGTTAAACTGAGAATGTTAGTGACGGACTTGTGGATGGATTATTGAGCTATGTTTACAAAATTGGACCGTCTCCATGTTGTTGAATTGCTCGAATCGACGTCGATTGAGGATGTCCTCCATCAAATACCGCCATTACATCGCACACATTCTTAGTGCTCGTAAAACTTGAAGCCAACGAATTGTTTGCGGAGAAAAAAAATTGGATAGTGTAAAAAACACCCTTCGCTCCCTGTGAATGAGGAAAATAAATTCCAAAAACATCACTTTCGTTTTTTTGAATTCTCGCTGACCATGTAAGCAAGCCCCAATTACTACTGTGTTCGGACCAGCTGAATTTTAGAGAGAGCATGTAAGAGAGACTCTTGAATGAGAAGAAATTATATTTGATGTATTCGGGGTGATGCCCCAGAATCCAAGATATTCCTACGTTAACCAGATCGCATAAAAACCACAGTAGTTTCATAAATTTGCAGTCAGGACTGTCTATTTCCGCTCGAAGTTAGTATAGATACGAGTCCTGCGATTATGATCGAGATTCCAACCCACTGATTCAAGCAGGGCTGGTCAAGGATCGTCTTGCTCGGACTAGTAAACATGGCAAGTGAGACCGACTGACGCAGCAGCACCATAAACTGAGATGCAAGCGATTTGCCGGTCGCAGTCTGGACGATATCGTTGAATATGAGGGTCGCTGGATGTGTCTTTTTGAGTGGCAGACTAGTACATTCAAGTCAGCTGCGCGCGGGCGCTGGATTGGATGGCAGCTGGAACAGCAGTTGCTGGAGGTGTTGGTTCGGAATACTCGCAGCCAAGTCAAACAGTTACTGGCACTGGCGCAGGGGGTAAAACTTGGGCATGAAAGTCAGATTTGAGAGCACTATGCCATTGAATCCAAGCCTGTGATAGTGATCGATTCCTGACATATTGGTGATTTATGATTGTGTTGTCAACTTCGGCCGCCGACCTGCACCGAATTGGTATGCTGTCGCAGACAAGGGAGTGCCCAAGAACGAAGCGGCGGAAAAAGGCATGTTAATCTGCTGACTGACACCTCGTTTGCAGTTTGGGGATGTAGCTTTGACTGTTGAGTCAATCATCTCAGAAAATTTGGAGACATGAGGTACGAATGGACGATGTTACCGTACTAAGGTTCACAATTTGTCGGTTTAACGATGAGAGTCTTCTGGATAATTTATTAATTTCGATTTAAAATTTTCTAGCAGAAACTAAATATACATAATGTAATGAATTCCATTCAATTTTCAGTTAGAGCTTGGAGATGAAAACTCAGATTTACAAAGCCTACATTTGGGGTAATGACTCTAATTGGGGGGCAATATGTACTAACTTTGATATTGCAGTGCAGGCAGATTCAATTGAAGAGGTTCAAAGTTTATTGCAATATGCTGTCTTTGAATATCTTGAGGGACTGGATGAATTGCCTAAAGACGATAAGAAACGCCTTTTGAACCGCCGAACGCCATTTTGGATTCGAGGATACCTACACATGCGATATCTTCTATCCAAATTATTCAGACTTCCTGATCTCTATAAAATGAATGTTTTGAGTTGACCTGACTAAAGCATTCATTTTATTCTTTTTTTTTGAAAACACCTGCAAATTGGCATTGAATTTGACTTGCATATGGCTAATTTAATATGCAACGTATTTTGAATTGTCCGGACGCATCATGCAACAGCCACTCGCTCTCAACTCTCCGCTTTCCATCGCCATCGGCAACCGTTACTCTATGCAGACAGAAAACGGGGTCACAAGCTACTTTCTGTATCTGGATGCCATGATCAGCACCGCGGCCAACAATTCCGTCAACCGCTCCCTGTTGTCCTTGATTGAGGAACTCATTACCACACTCACACAGTTTCCAGATACGGACCTGACCCTGTTCTACGAACTGGCACCCGTCGCCTGATTGCTTCTATCCTAATCCCTGGTAGCGCGAAAATGTGCCACATAAATTTAGCCAGAGGTCAGGAAGTCTGAAATTAATGAATTTTCATAAGAATTTTCTTATGAACTACCAATATAGTTCATTTGAGATCGCAATTTGACCTACCCGCAAGTTGAGAAAATTTTAAAAGAAAATGGGTATCAAATGATAAGACAAAGAGGTAGTCATCGCCGATTTAAAGCAATCATTAATGGAAATCTCATTTTGTTACACTTGCAAATCATAGAAAAAATGAACAAGTAGATAAACGCATATTAGGTGCGATAATTCGTCAATCTGGACTTGACAAGAAACTATTTCGATAAAATTTATACGAAGCTAACCTCCTTAATAATTATTCATCCCCTGTATATAGCCCTCAGGCTATTTCTGTCCATTAGATTCCGTTGCTAGTCTATCTCTTGCAAAAATTTTCGTTTGGGTCTAATGAAATTGAAATTTACCATGTTCATTTCAAATTCGATATCACGATAATCTTTCACGAATTCGAACAGCTATTTGGATTTGACTAGACGAAAAGAAGAGACTCTTCTTGTATCACTGATATTCTCCCTCTGTACGCTTTCATACTCCCAACAGCTCCATAATTTTTCAGATTAAATCAACAGCTGGTAAATTTTTCTTTGAATAATTCCTAGTTTCGCTATGACATCTATCCGTTTTCGTACCCTCAATACCCTTACGTACCCTCAAGATTTCAATGTGGTCAATCTCGGGTCATCTATGATTTTGAGCTCCCGTTTGTAAGGAGTAAATCCTGCTTTCTGATAGACTGCCAGCGCATGAGGCGCATCCAAGTTGCAAGTATGGACATGGACTCGATTGGGCTGGCTTGCCCAAGCTTTTTCTATCGTCCATCTCAAAAAATAAGTGCCAAGACCTCGCCCGGTGAATTCTGGCATCAATCCGAAATATGCGATTTCAACTTCTTTGTTTTCCTGCAGTTCCAGTTCGCTATAACCTGCTGGAGTTCCGTTCATATAAAGAACATAGATTTGAACACTAGAACGATTGATCAATTTCTCCAACGCATCGTCCGAAATTATGTTTCGCTCATACCATAGCCAAGGTGTTCCCACGGTTTTGTAGAGATAGCGATAGAAATGAACAGTAGGTTGATAAGATCGAATGATCGATAAATTTTCCAGCCGCTGAGTTTTGCGTTGATAACTGGGTGGTTTTTTCATTTCCAAATAAGTTATAACCATTCTCAGTTTACCAAGCTGAGAATTCACATTATCTGTATTGTCGAAATGTGGAGTATCTGGCAATTGAGCAGTTGTTCTGGGGCGGTTGAGTTTGGCTGTATTTTACATTGTAAGTTCGATTCAGAAATTCAATTCAACCTTTGATGCCTGTCATTTGTCATTAACATCAAAATTTAGTGAAATTAAAGTTCTGAGTTGTTAAGTCTGATATGAAAATTACTGGAACAAGAGTATTGCCTGTGTCAAGACCAGTCACCTGGTCATCGTTGTTTGATGCCGATTTAATTCGCGAATCAATCACAGGCTGTGAATCCCTTGAATGGATTTCTGATCATGAGCTCGAGGGAAAAATGACATTTAAGATCGGTGTTGTCAAAGCGAAGTTCAAAATAGGGCTCACCATCACCGACATTGTTGCGGAAGAAAGCTACGGCGTTGAAATCAGTTCGAAAGCAGGGGCTTTGGGTTTCGCCAGGGGTATCGCACATATAAGCCTGACAGATGCTGGCGAAGGTTGCGAGATGAATTATGACGCGCAAATTAAAACCGGCGGTAAGATTGCTCAAGTTGGATCGCGTCTGATGAACAGCTTGGCAAAAAAGAAAATTGACGATTTTTTCGATGCTTTTGTAGAAGGAATTGAAAAACGAACTGCAAATTGAATCGCAGTCGATCATTAGTTTCCTAGCAGAGCATTGTGAGCTTTAATCATTTAGAGTAAATTACGATAATACAAGTAGTAATTTAGGTTTTATTTGAATCGGGAAAGATTCAGAACTATCGATAGGCAAGAGGAGAAATATATATGGGAGTAGCTGTTTCAATGACCATAAACGGCAGCAGCGTTTCAGCAGAAGTTGAACCGCGGACCATGCTGGTTGATTTTCTGCGTGTAGACCAGAGATTGACTGGCACGCATGTCGGTTGTGATACAAGTCAGTGCGGCGCTTGTGTCGTGCACATGAACGGAACATCGGTCAAAAGCTGTACCGTTCTTGCAGCGCAAGCCAGTGGAGCTGACATTACCACCATTGAGGGTGTGGCGCTGAATGGTGATTTGCATCCAATGCAAGAGGCGTTCCGAGACAATCATGGACTGCAATGTGGATTTTGCACACCGGGAATGATTATGAGCGCACTCGATTTAGTGAGCCAAAACTCGGACCCGTCCGAACACGAAGTTCGAGAATGGTTGGAAGGCAATCTTTGTCGATGCACTGGATACCACAATATCGTTAAGTCGATTCAAGCTGGCGCAAAAGCAATGAGGGAGGCGTAATCATGAGTAGCAATGGTATTGGCGTCGCGGTAAGACGGAAGGAAGACTTTCGATTTGTACGCGGTGCGGGAACATACACAGATGATATTAGACATGTCGGCGAAGCCTACGCATACATATTGCGCTCACCCCATGCGCACGCCGCAATCGTTTCAATCGACACTGCAGCAGCTGCGGCCTCTGATGGCGTGGTTGCTGTCTATACTTCAGCAGACATGGCTGCTGTGGGAGGAATTCCTTGCGGCTGGCAAGTGACCGGCAAAGACGGGAATCCCATGCATGAGCCAAAACATCCGGTGCTGGCAGAAGGAAAAGTTCGACACGTTGGAGACCCGGTCGCGGTAGTTGTTGCTGAGTCTCTGGCACAAGCTCGTGACGCATCGGAAGCGATTGAGGTTGAATACGACCTGTTGGACGCAGTAGTCGATATGAAATCAGCGATCGCAAATGGTTCAACGACCGTGCATGACGATGTTGGGACCAACCTATGTTATGACTGGGCATTGGGTGATAAGGATGCGGTCGATGCTGCGTTCGAGCAAGCTCACCACGTTGCCAAGTTAAGCCTGGTCAACAACCGCTTGATTCCGAATGCAATCGAGCCGAGATGCGCAATTGGTGAATTTGAGCAAGGAACCGGAAATTACACATTGCATACCACGAGCCAAAATCCTCACGTAATTCGACTGCTGATGGGTGCTTTTGTTTTAGGATTGCCAGAACATAAGCTACGCGTGAATGCGCCGGATGTGGGTGGAGGCTTCGGTTCCAAAATTTACAACTACGCAGAAGAGATCATCGTCACTTGGTGCGCTGGCCAGCTCAATCGGCCTGTGAAGTGGACTTCAGATCGAAGTGAAGCTTTCATGTCTGACGCTCATGGACGGGATCACGTGACAGATGTTGAACTCGCACTGGACGAAGACGGTAAATTTCTCGCTCTGCGTGAGCATACTTTGGCAAATATGGGAGCATACCTGTCAACTTTCGCTCCCTGCATTCCGACTTATTTGCACGGAACTCTGCTGGCGGGTCAATACGCAACCCCAGCGATCTACTGTGAAGTCAAAGCGGTATTTACCAATACAGTGCCTGTGGACGCTTATCGCGGAGCAGGTCGACCGGAAGCAACGTATTTGCTTGAGCGAATCGTTCAAGTTGCAGCGAACGACATGGGGATTGATCCAGCCGAAATTCGCAGAAGAAACTTCATCCAGCCCGATCAGTTTCCATATCAGACTCCCGTTGCGCTAATTTATGACACGGGCGATTACGAGGCGAGTTTGAACAAAGCGCTTGAAACCGCCGACTATGCTGGATTTGAAGATCGAAAACAAGAGTCCTCAAACGCTGGAAAACTGCGAGGGATTGGAATCGCTTCCTACATCGAAGCTTGCGGTATTGCACCATCCAATGTTGTTGGATCACTTGGCGCACGCGCTGGTTTGTACGAAGCAGCGACAATTCGTGTGAATCCTACCGGTTCGGTTAGCGTTCTCACAGGTTCGCATTCACATGGCCAAGGACACGAGACGACGTTTGCTCAGGTGGTTTCCGAGAAACTGGGCGTTGATTTTGACAGTATCGACATTGTTCATGGGGATACAAACAAAATTCCTTTTGGCATGGGCACGTATGGCTCTCGGTCCATCGCGGTTGGTGGCACAGCAATTGTGAAAGCAATTGACAAAATTGTTGCCAAAGGAAAGAAGATCGCCGCTCACCTGCTCGAAACATCAGAATCTGACATTGAATTTGAAAACGGTCAGTTTGTCGTGCCCGGCACAGATAAGGCGAAAGCATTTGGCGAAGTTGCGTTAACTGCTTATGTTCCGCATCAGTACCCTTTGGAAGATCTGGAGCCAGGACTTGAAGAGACTGCGTTTTATGATCCAAAGAACTTTACGTTTCCAGCTGGCACTTATGTTTGCGAAGTGGAGGTAGATCCTGAAACAGGCGTGGTTGACATTCAGAGTTTTCACGCCACGGATGATTTTGGCGTCGTGATCAATCCAATGATCGTAGAAGGTCAGGTGCATGGAGGTTTGGTGCAAGGTATTGGACAGGCGATGCTTGAGGGTTGTCAGTATGATGAAAATGGCCAACTCTTGTCAGGATCATATATGGACTACACAATGCCGCGTGCGTCGGACGTGCCTTCCTTTAGTGTGGATACGACCGTTACCGTTTGCGAACACAACGCGCTTGGAGTGAAAGGCTGCGGTGAAGCAGGTGCGATTGGATCACCGCCTGCACTGATCAATGCAATTCTCAATGCGCTATCCGAAGTCGGTGTGACAGAATTGGATATGCCAGCTACGCCACGGCGAGTCTGGCAGGCAATTCGTGATGCGCAGGCTGCTTAACAGGAGGAACAATTATGTATGAATTTAATTACAAAACACCAGCAAGTGTAAGTGACGCCGCGGACATGTTGAGTGCCTCCGAAGACGGTCAGCTGCTCGCAGGCGGTCACACTCTGTTGCCAACAATGAAGCAGAGATTGGCTGCACCGAGTGATTTGATTGACCTGTCAGGTGTGAGCGAGCTCCGAGGCATTGCTGTCGATGGAGATTCCGTAACGGTCGGCGCGATGACAACTCATGCCGAAGTCGCAAATTCCGAAGACGTTCAATCTGCAATTCCCGCGTTAGCGGATCTGGCTGAGCGAATTGGTGACCCTCAAGTTCGCAATCGAGGAACGATTGGCGGCTCAATTGCCAATAACGATCCTGCTGCGGATTATCCTGCTGCTCTTGTGGGATTGGGTGCGACCGTCAATACGAATCAAAGATCAATTTCCGCAGACGATTTTTTCGTAGGACTGTTTGAGACTGCATTGAACGAGGGCGAGATCGTGACTTCGGTTACATTTCCAGCTCCGAGCCGAGCCGCTTACTGTAAATTTCCGAATCCCGCTTCGCGATATGCGATCGTTGGAGTATTTGTTTCCGAGGGATCTGATGGCGTACGAGTGGCTGTAACCGGTGCCGGAGGCAGTGTGTTTCGAGTCGCTGAGATGGAATCTGCTCTCACAGATTCATTTTCATCGTCAAGCGTGGAGAACCTGAAGATTTCTGATGCTGATTTGAATTCCGATATTCATGCAAGTGCTGAGTATCGAGCTCACTTGGTCACCGTAATGGCAAAGCGCGCGGTTGCTCAAATTAGCGGATAGCTGATCGATTGTTGAAATAAAAAATTTACGGATGCTTGATACAGTTTGTATTGAGCATCCGCATTTTGGTTCACTACGGGTTTGGTTGACAGAATATTGTTCAATATCGGTTGATAACTTCTCCGGTTGTGGATCGTATGACAGGCAGCATTCTACATGTATTGAGCACACCGTAACAGCCGAGGAAACATATTGAACCTGTCAACACATTGTGTTGACGCAGCCGCGTTATACTTGGCAGACCACCATCAGATATTTCAAGCGGCCCTCAGTGAGGCGGCAGGCTCATCTGTGTCAAGTGCAAGCGCTCAGGCAGAATTACAGGAAAGTTTGCTGGTAAGGTGGAGCCTGGCTGCCTTGGTTTTATAATAGCTTCACGAGTCATGCTGGTTAAGGGAGGCCGAAAATTAGCCGAATGCAGCAGATTCGCTGAAGACTGAGCCAAAATGGAAATCTCGTCCATGCAGTTCAGAAAGTAGATGCTGCTGACCATCCGACATCAATTTGTAAAAATGCCATGTTTTGTTTGAACGAAGAGGGATGCTCTAGGGAATTGGAGGTCCGGTTGAATGACCTGTTAGTGGTCCTTATATTATGAAGTTGCTTTTTGCAGTAGTTTTATACGAGCAAAACCTGGAGGTTGAGGAACGGCTCATAAAAAAATATCCGACACACTATAAATATACAGATACTTTCTATCTTGTAACCGTGGACGGGATTGTTCTTTCAGAAGAAATTGCTAAAGCTATAGGGATCAAAGGTGACTCACGAATAGAGAATTCATCCGGTGTGGTATTTAAAATGAAGTCCGCGTATTCTGGATATACAAAGCGGACATTATGGGAGTGGCTTTCATCTGTATATGAAGGAGACTGAAGCCATGAAACTGCTGGATTTAGTGTCAAATCAGGAAAATAGCCCTTATCCAAAACATGGTAGTGGAAGTGGGCATGCTGGATTTGGAGAACGCCTTCGGCAACTTGAAATTAAATGAACTCGTTTGAAAACAAAACTTGGGCGCGTTCCTACGAGGGAAGAATTGGAATGCGCTAAAACTTCAATTGCAGAAAAGGAAGAGAAAAACACCAGATGGACGATAGCCATTGTTAGTGGTGCATGAGTGGCCATAGCAATTGCTTTCATAAGAGCATTCCCCGTAGTAATTTAATTTCAAAAAAATTTGGCAAGGCTGCCCGTACATTGCTTGGCTTGCTCGGTGCAGAATACATAAATCACGGAAACTAGCCCAAAAAGCTTACGGTCTAAATTCATAATGTATATGGGACAGAAGAGTATTCCATTCATTGACGAGATAGTTTGTTAACTGATATTTTTTAAATCTCCATTTTTTTCAGATTGATCTTTAGTTTTCGAATTATTTTCCAAGCTTAAAATGAGCCTGCCTCAGAATATCAGTTCCACTCTGGAACTTCTTTCGTCGAATAATTATGTTGCAGACCGCAGTCTCGCGACAGCAGTATATCTGTCGTTAAATTTAAGCCGTCCATTGTTGCTCGAGGGTGAGGCCGGAGTTGGCAAAACCGAAGTTGCAAAAGTGTTGGCTGCGGCGATGGACCGAAAATTTATTCGCCTTCAATGCTATGAAGGTCTTGATGTATCTTCTGCGGTTTATGAATGGGATTATTCTCGCCAGATGATTGAAATTCGATTGGCAGAAGCGGAAGGAATCACCAACCGCAACGCAATTGCGAAGGATATTTATTCTGAAAAATTTTTGATTGCACGTCCCTTGTTGCAAGCGCTGACGGCCACCGAACAAGGAGCGCCGGTGCTGCTGATTGACGAAATTGATAGAGCCGATGAGCCTTTTGAAGCGTACCTCCTTGAAATTCTTTCTGAATTTCAGATTACGATTCCTGAATTCGGGGCGGTCAAGGCGAGTAATCCACCGATCGTCATCGTCACTTCCAATCGCACGCGGGAGATTCATGACGCGTTGAAACGTCGTTGTTTCTATCACTGGGTTGATTATCCAGACGTCGAAAGAGAACTGGCGATCCTAGCAGTGAAAGCCCCGAGAGCGAAGGGGCAGCTCGCGCAGCAGATCGTGAGCTTCGTGCAGCGACTGAGAGATCAGGATTTGTACAAAGTGCCAGGTGTCGCAGAAACGATCGATTGGGCACATGCATTGGTTCAAATTGACGTGATCGATTTACGTCCTTCTGTAGTGGACGACACTCTTGGCGTATTGCTGAAATATCAGGATGATTTAGAAAGAATACGCGGCCATGAAGCTTCAAAAATTCTTTCGTCAATTCAAGTCGCGGCTGGTGTATGAGGCGTGAAGAATGATGGATTCCAACCTTTCTGCACAGGATACCAGCAGTCAGTTTGTCCACAATCTGGTTCACTTCGGTCGATTATTGCGATCAGCGGGACTGCCTATCGGAACGGGTAGGATTTTAGATGCGGTGCGCGCTGTCAATTTGGCTGGATTCGGAGATCAGGAAGATTTTTACTGGACACTGCATGCGGTATTCGTAAACCACCCTCGCCAGCGTTATATTTTCGACCAGGCTTTTGAAGTTTTCTGGCGCAATCACAGATTGCTTGAAAAATCGATAGCCGGATTATTGCCTGAGATTCGGGTTCCTGAAAAGGAAGATGCCAAGCAGGAAATGGCGCGAAGATTGTCTGAGTCGTTGTATCTCGATCCATTGATTGACAGTCAGCTAACTGAAAATGAACAGGAATTTGAACTCAGAGCGTCAGCTACATATTCAGACCGTGAAAAACTTCAGAAGGCAGACTTCGAATCCATGTCAAAACAGGAGATGGAGTCTGCGATGGAAATATTGGCAAAAATCAGAGTTGCCTTTGATCAGATTCAGTCTCGTCGACAGCAAGTTCATTCCATCGGCGACAAGGTGAATATGAGAAAAACTCTGATGCGCAGCGTAAGGGGTGGACACGATGCGATCAATCTGGTTCGAAGTCGAAATAAACGTCAAAGTGTGCCTGTTGTCATTCTGTGCGATATTTCCGGTTCGATGAGCGAATATTCAAGAGTGGTTCTGCATTTTTCGCATGTGATGGGTCTGGCGAGATCAAGTGTCTGGTCATTTGTTTTCGGAACTCGGCTGACGAATATCTCGAAATATTTGAAGATTCGAGATGTCGATTGCGCATTGGACATGGTTTCTGAAAATGTTGAAGACTGGTATGGAGGAACGCGGATTGCGGAATGTCTGCAGGACTTTAACCGTACCTGGATTCGCAGACTGCCGCTTCACAAGTCAATCGTACTGTTGGTGACGGATGGACTTGACCGCTCAGAATCAGGCAATCTTGAATCCCAAGTCGGTCTGCTGCATCGCTCTTGCAGGCAGCTGCTTTGGCTGAATCCATTATTGAGATACGGTAAGTTTGAACCCAAAGTGAGCAGCATCCGAACCATATTGCGTAACGTCGATGCTTTTTTGCCCGTCCATAATCTTGAAAGTTTAAACGACCTTGCAAAATTGCTCTGTACCGCAACCGATCAGTACAGATTGGAAACAAAGAACAATCGTGAGTACTGGCGGTCAAAAATGCAAGAAGACAAAATTGAACTCCTAACGAACGAAATGGTTTAATTCGACATGAGTCAACAACATTCAATACTAGATACGGCAGCCAATTGGCTGGAGCAAGGCCATGGTGTTGCGATTGCTACGGTTATTTCAACTTGGGGCTCTTCACCGAGACCGGTAGGAAGCCAGCTGGTTGTAAACGATGCTCGACAGTTTGAAGGTTCGGTTTCGGGTGGTTGCGTTGAAACTGCGGTTATTGAAGAGGCTATTGAAGTCATAGACAAAGAACAGCCCAAAACCTTGTCGTACGGAGTCAGTAACGAGCAGGCTTGGGAAGTGGGTTTGGCTTGTGGAGGCAAGATTGATGTTCTTGTGGAACCGATCATCGAGGATTAAATCACGAGGGGTTTGCTGATTCTGTGAAAAAATCGACACTTCTGCAAATTATTGAGTCAAATAAGCGCAAGCAGTCGATTGCGCTTGTCACAAATCTAGATAAGAATTCGCAAGAAGTTTTCCTGCGAAATGATCTTATCCAATCCTCTCCATTGCAAATTAGGATTGCAGAAGCATTTTCAGCGGACCGAAGCGGATTGGCTCAACTGGATGAAGGTCGGTTCTTTATTCAGATTTTTAATGTGCCTTTGCGGTTGCTCATCATAGGAGCGGTACATATTGCTAAACCTTTGATCGCAATGGCTCAGGAATGTGCGTACGATGTAACATTGATCGACCCACGCCGCGCATTCGCTTCGGAGGATCGATTTCCGTCGGTTGCACTAATCAACGAGTGGCCCGACGCGGCTTTGGAAAAACTTGGATTGGACGAGCGTACTGCTGTTGTTACTTTGACTCACGACCCTAAACTGGATGAGCCTGCACTGGTTACCGCAATCCGTTCCGATGCTTTCTACATCGGAGCTCTGGGCAGCAAGCGGACTCACAAGCAGAGATGTCATAGATTGCTGGATGCTGGAATTACGGAAGCCCAGTTGCGCAGAATCTGCGCGCCTGTTGGCTTGAATATTTCAGCAAAATCTCCAGCGGAAATTGCTGTCGCGATCATGGCGCAAATTACTCAGGAACTTCGAGAACAGGCAACAAAATGAAATTTCAGCGAATTCCTGTGGACCAAGGCGAAGGATGGATGCTCGCCCATTCGCTGAAAGTTCTAGGCAGAAAGTGGAAGAAAGGAAAACTGCTG
Source organism: Arenicellales bacterium (assembly GCA_965202855.1). Classification (GTDB taxonomy): domain Bacteria; phylum Pseudomonadota; class Gammaproteobacteria; order Arenicellales; family JAJDZL01; genus JAJDZL01. Next base: position 165,818 of record CBDBBP010000003.1, read on the forward strand.
AATCGTCAGGATGTTGAAATATTGGTTCATGAAGGCTTCGAATCGATCATCGCTGCTAAATTGGAGGACAGAGATGTTGATGAGAATTCTGCGGCGGAAGCGCTCGCACGGGCGATTGCCGGTGACTGTATCGAAATTCGTCGGCCAGCAACGGGACGATGCAATCTTTATTCGACAACGAAAGGATTGTTGAAGCTAAGAACAGATCAAATCCACAAAATCAACTCCGTTGATGAAGCATTTACGGTCGCTTCCCTGCCTGCCCATAGCAGTGTCTATCTAGGCCAATTGATTGTATCGATCAAGATCATACCGTTCGCAGTGGATCGAGATTCTCTCAACCAGTGTGTTTCATTGGCTATGTTTGGGATGCCGCCAGTCAGCGTTCTTCCATACAAATCAATGTCCATTGGTCTGATTCAAACTCAAACGCCTTGGTTTCAGCCGAGCTTGCTGAAAAAAGGATTAAGCATGTTGCAGGAAAGAGCAAGAGTTCTTGGTTCAGAAATCGAGTTTGATGAAATTTGTGAGCATCATGAAGATGAGATTACAGCAGCCGTTGTCAGGAGCTTGAAAAAGAAGCCTGATCTTCTATTGCTGTTAGGCGCATCTGCGATTCAGGATCGAGAAGATGTGATCCCGAAGGGAATTGTAAACGCCGGTGGAAAAGTTGAGCATTTTGGCATGCCGGTCGATCCAGGAAACTTGTTGTTATTGGGCCGTTATGAAAATACTCGGATTCTTGGGCTTCCGGGCTGTGTGCGGTCCCCAAAGCGCAACGGTTTCGATTTTGTCATCGAACGTTTGGCGGCTGGAGTAGAGGTCACTTCTGCCGACATACAGGGTATGGGAACTTTTGGAATTCTGACTGAGCCATCGCGCAGACCGGTACGAAGAACACTCGTAAAAACTGATACTCAAGTCACTCCTGGCAAACGGATTTTCGCGGTTGTGCTTGCAGCGGGTCAATCCTTGCGCATGGGTAAAGAAAACAAGCTTTTTCTAAAGCTTGGCGAGGGTTCAGTCATTCAGAAAGTGATTGAAAATTTGGGAAATTCCAAGATTGACGGAATACTTGTGGTAACAGGGCATGAAGAGGATATAGTTCGAGAGGAATTGAAGGGCCGAACAGTTCGATTTGTACACAATCCAGAGTATAAGCGAGGACTGAGCACGTCATTGCGAACAGCATTGGCTGCATTGCCAAAAAATGTCAGTGGCGTTCTTGTGTGTTTAGGTGATATGCCCTTTGTAGACAGCGCACTAATCAATAAACTGATCAAAGCGTATGATCCGGTACGAGAGCATAGTATCTGTCTGCCGGTTTATCAAGGGAAGTTTGGAAATCCGGTGTTGTGGGACAAAAAGTATTTTCAAGAGATGATGGAAGTTCGCGGTGATGTTGGCGCAAAGCACATTATTGGTGATTATCAGCAGTATGTTGTCGAGGTGGAAGTAGACAATGCGAGTGTAGTTCAAGATATTGATACACCCCATGCTTATGCAGATCTAATGAAGAATGATTCGTAAGAGAAAACATTAAGACGTCGAGAGCTACAACAGATGGAGTATGAATTATATTGGCGGCTTGGATGCTTTTTCGCAGTGCTATTGGCTGTTGCCCTGTGGGAAACTTATTTTCCAAGGCGCAGGTGGAAGCTGTCAAGAATTTCCAGGTGGAAGAATCATTTGCTGCTTTCGTTGATCAATACGATTTTAGTTCGATTGCTGATTCCATTGACGATTGCAGCTTACGCACTGCAGTTGGAAGAAACGAATATAGGAATCCTGAACTGGGTGGATTTGCCGTTTTGGATGGCTGTAGCAATCGGTGTGATTCTTCTGGATCTCGCGATTTACACTCAGCACGTTCTCTTTCACAAGCTGGATATCTTCTGGCGGCTGCATCGAATGCATCATACTGATTTGGATTTTGATGTAACAACAGGGATTCGATTTCATCCGATAGAAATATTGGTGTCAATTCTGATCAAATTCGCAGTGATCTCCATTCTCGGCGCTCCAATGCTTGCTGTAATTATTTTCGAAATTTTGTTGAACGCAACGTCGATGTTCAATCACGGAAATATCAAAATTTCGAAACCGGTCGACAAGGTTCTGCGATATTTCATCGTTACTCCTGATATGCATCGGGTTCATCACTCAGTGATTCGCAATGAAACAGATAGTAATTTCGGGTTCAATCTGCCTTGGTGGGACCGAATATTCGGCACTTACAGAAGCCAGCCCACTGAGGGCCATTTAGGAATGACCATCGGCTTGCCGATATTTAGAAAAGTTGGAGAGAATCGTATAGATCGATTGATCAGCCAACCATTTCGAAAAGAGGTTTCCTAGGTTGCTGAGAAATTAATTTGGACAGACCCCCACTTTCTCAAGACTTTGGTTGATTGAGGAGGCGAATCTATCTACAATCTTGTCCGCGATAGTCTCATCAATCATATAGCTAGGGGCAAGGAGGACGTGGTCTCCAGAAATTCCATCGATCGTGCCTGGACTGGGATAGACCATCAATCCATTTTCAAAACACGTTTGTTTCAGTACTGAGTAATATCGTAGTTTTGGGTCGAGTGCCGTCTTTCTTTCTTTGTCGGAAACAAATTCCACTCCGATAAATAACCCTCGACCGCGAACATCACCCACATAGGGATTTGAATTCAATGTACTTCTAAGTTGAGTGATGAGGTAACTTCCCATTTTTTGTACGTTGGCAAGCAGCCGCTCTTTCTCGATTGTTTCGAGCACAGCATAAGCGGCGGCACAGGCAAGCGTATGTCCCATGTATGTGTAGCTGTGAATCAGCGCCCCCGATCCTTCATCAACGGTGGAGTAAATGGAATCACTGCAAAGTGTTGCCGCGATCGGTTGGTAACCTGCACCGAGTCCTTTCGCAAGTGTTACAAGATCCGGTTCGATACCCTCCTGGCTGCAGGCGAAAAAACTGCCGGTTCTGCCAGATCCGCACATCACTTCATCCAAAATGAGCAAAATGTCGTACTCATCGCAAATTTCCCGAATTCTTTTGAAATAGCCTTTTACGGGTGGCAATACGCCTGCTGTAGCTCCTCCTACCGTTTCGGCGACAAAACCGATCACATTCTCAGCTCCGAGTTCATTGATTTTTTCTTCGAGTTGATTTGCAATGCGCAATCCATATTCCTGTTCAGACTCGTCTGCTCTTTTATAGCGGTAAGGATTGCAGGTAGAAACAGTATGACTCGTTGACAATAGAGGCAAGAAGGGATGTCGTCTACGATAGTGCTGACCGATAGATAAGGCACCGAACGTAGCGCCGTGGTAACTTTGTTGCCGTGAAATGAAGTAACGTCTTTGATTTTCTCCGCGCTCGAAATAATATTGGCGAGCGAGTTTAAAAGAGGTCTCCATTCCTTCTGAGCCACCGGACATCAGTACGACACGATTCAACACTGAAGGTGCGATTGAAACGAGTTTTTCTGCTAGAGACTCAGCTGGCGATGATGTGAAAAAGCTGGAATGAATGTAAATAAGCTGTTCCGCTTGCTTCTGGATTGCTCGGATTATCGCGGGATGATTGTATCCCAAGCAAGAGACTGCTGCCCCGCCACAAGCGTCGATATACTCACGGTTTTGGTCGTCGTAAACATAGGCTCCGTCGCCGTAAGCAGCATTTGGTGGCAATGAGCGTGTCAGTTTATGGAATATCTGGGACATCAGCGGTACTCGATTCAAGTTGGGGAGCGAATTGACTGACTCAAACAATGAGTTTTCACAATTAAATGAGCTGGGAATTATATTTAATTCATGAATTTTTATCAGGATGAGCCCAATTCTCAAATTTTGCAATTGAATTCAAGCATGTGATAGATCTCGAATTTTTTGGTCTTCATAATTCAGTACGCTGGGGCAGGTTGTATGTTCCGATTTCAAAAATATCATAAGAATTGCTGAACCATAGCCGGACTTAACAGCGAAAAATTGTTTGATGATCTCGGTAGGCCGCCTTGCAAACATGGAAGATTATGGATTTGAAGGATGTGTATGTCGAGCCCAGCGGACAGATTCAGATTCAATGGGGTGAGATGAAGTTTTTGAATAAACTGCTGAAACGCCTCGAGAACAAGTCGGATGGTGCTCACGCCATGCGAAGTCGTAATTTGTCTAAGGCTCTGATCGCCTTGCTTGAGAACCACCACCAACTGAGCTTCGACCGCGAGGACACTTGCAAAGCGTTTGTGGACTTTCCCTCCAGATGGAATCTTGCATAAATATCTGCGAATTAGATTGGGCTAACTCATCCGTTTAAAAATAACAATAGTTTTTTGACAGCATGGGGATTCACCGCTGAAAATAGACAGAGTGTGAATTTTTGATTTTAATCAAATAACGGATCTGTATTCAGAAACGACTATGGGTGAGAATTTTAGAACTATACCGGATGAATGTTATTATTAGAAGAAACTGCGGAAACGCTCAATATTCAAAATTTTGTGAATAGTCGGGAATTGAATAATTTGGTCTATCGTAAAATTTATTGAATTGAGTTCAATAGATGTCTATGTAAATTGGACTGAAACAAGTGAACTGAGATTGATGGAATCAAAAAATAGAAAATTTAATATTAAGATAGCAAATCAAATGACAAACCCCATTACTAGGCTCAAGGTGAAAAGGGTATTTGTAGCAATTATCCTCTGTATTGTTTCCAACAACGCCTTTGCGTCTGTTTGTCAGAACTTAAATTCATTAAATTGGGCCAATCTACAGATTGACTTAGTTTAACAGGTTATCAGCACCTGCATAAAAGGAAATGGGCGGGATGTCAATGCGCCAATTAATGCCGAAGGTCAGACGCTTTTGCATGTAGCAGCCGCAAATACATTTGATACTGGGGTAATTCTTAAACTAGTACAAGCCGGAGCGAGTATCGACGTGCTAGATAGAGCTCAAAGATCTCCTTTGAATTACGCAATATCAGAAGACGCTGATATCGCAATCATCAATTTTCTGATGCAGCTAAGCGGCAACAGAACCGGATCAAGTGCAGGCAATGCCGCCAGTTCAATGAACCTTGCCTCAAATTCAGGTAGTGCAAGTTCAAAGGAAGAATATATTATTCCAGAATGTCGGGGTTGGAACTCGAGATATTGGATGTCGTTCGCGTCGCGGGAAAAATCGCCAATTGCATCCGTATGGGAGCTGATGTCCGCTCAAAATCCGATGATGGCAGCACGCCTCTACACATTGCAGCGATGACGTTTGAGACACCTGAAGAAATTGAACTATTGCTAAATAGTGGAGCCCATCCTGACGCTCGGGATATCAAGCAAAAGACACCCCTTCACTATGCAATTGAAAAAGCTTCTGCGGCGGCAATCCATTCTCTTCTGTATGCCGGTGCAAATCCGAATGCGAAAGACAGAGACAATCGTACCCCTTTGCATTATGCAGCAGCCAACGCACCCCCTGATATTATTCAGTCCCTTATATTTGCGGGTGCGAACGCCGACATAGGTGACAACCAAGATCGTACCGCGTTGCACGAAGCCGCATTAAATAGTGTGAATCCTATCGTAGCAAAGTTGTTGTTGGAAGCGGGTGCTGAGCCAAATATTTTTGACGCAGAAGGCAGGACTCCGCTTGATATTGCACTGGACAATAATTCAAACTCGATTCTCGTTGGTTCACTGTTAAAGGCGAACCCTGAGATGGATTCTTTGAGTGAAAACACTCGCAAGCAGTTGTTTAATTTCATTGCGAAAAATCGAGCAACATCTCTTTTTCGTGATTTGCTAAAAGGGGGATTTGATCCCAATTTTCGTAACGACGAAGGACAGACACTTTTGCATACTTTCGTAGTGGCTGAAAACGAGAGTATTGAAATTGTTGAGGCATTGTTAAACGCTGGCGCGGATCCTAACATTCAAGATCATGAAGGTTATACGTCATTAAATTACGCCATTCGGCACAACCGAAATCCAACCATCATACGAATTTTGTTGAATTCAGACTCCGACCCAAATTTGCCTACACGCGATCGTCCTCTTACTCCGCTACACCACGCTGCGAGTTGGAAGGTAGGGAATCCTGAAGTGATTAGCATGTTATTAAATGCTGGTTCAGATCCAAACGCTCGAACAGACGATTACAATACACCACTCCATATGGCGACTTATTTGACGAACAACGCCGATGTAATAAGACTATTATTGGACGCTGGCGCCAAAATCAAAGCTCAAAACATTCATGAGACAACTCCTTTACAAGCAGCAAGATCCCAAAACTCAAATTCAGAAGTGATAGATGTGTTGAAGAAAGCGAGTAGATGGACAAACCGCATGCAACAGGCTCAGGATCGTTGAACTGGCAACTGGCATGTCTAGGGCAAATTTCTTCATTACATACATTAGTAACTTCAGGCAGATTGTGCGACACTAGGTGGTTATGCATCGCCATGCTCCGCAGTATCAGTGACAATTGCTTATTTTTAGCATATTGCCGATTAGCCCCCCGATCGTGTAGGGACGCTTCAATTGTAGAATTTACCTTAGAACTGGAGTGAAATTTAAGATGAGTAAAGTGATCTACACAGAAGAATTGAAAGAGCATATCCTGTCGGAACATGAAGCGGGGATATCGGTTCGGGAGCTGGCTCGCAGATACGAGCCGTCGGCGACTACGATCCAGAACTGGATACGTCAAGCCAAGGCTGCGTCCAGCGAAACGCTGCCAAGCGAGGACAAGGCGGCAGAGATTCGTCGCTTGCATCGTCGTATTGAGCAGTTGGAGCAGGAGAATGCGTTCTTGAAAAAAGCGACAGCCTGGTTCTCAGCCGACGACTCGGGCGGAGCTGGTGGAACCAAGCCTACAAACTGATCGATGCCGAGCGCAATGACTTCTCACGGTGCGATTGATGTGTAGGATGCTGGAGATTTCAGAATCGAGCTATTTCCGATGGTGTCAGTGCCAGCCGAGTCGGCGAGCGCGGGCCTACGAGAAGTTGCTGGCGTTGATACGCGGCATCACGGTTGAAAGCAAATGGACCTTGGTGCGCCTCGTGTCAGCGTGAATCAAGTGGCGCGTCTGATGTGAGCGCCCGGTCCGTCGGCTTCGGCGCATTGTGCAGCACGCTTTTCTCCCGTTGACATCGATTCCGACACTGCAGAAGATGTTCGTGCGTCCAGTCAAAGGAACTCTATGTTCTAACGTCAATGCACCGGTTCAACCACTGCAAAATGAGAATCCCTGAGCATTGTTCTTGCCGCAAAGCGAAATGAAAATTCCGAAAATCGTTCAAATTCTCGAACTTGTTGGCTGAAAAATTTTCTAATTTCGGATTTGGGTGAGGTATCTTTTTAGTAACTTTGAGCTTGTAAGGTAAAATGGTAAGCACAAAGGGACTGGTCTTAAATTGCGGTTTTCTAAACTCGCGGGTAATTTAACCTAATAAATCGACACTTTATTGATGAATTACGAAAACAGCTGGAAATCTAGATGACGCAAATCAACGGGCCAATTTGTATTTCGGTTATAAACATGAAGGGGGGAGTAGGTAAAACTACGATCGCAGCACTACTTGGAAGATACGCATCAATTGAAGAAGAATTGAATGTGCTTGCGATTGACTTGGACCCTCAAGCCAATTTGTCTCAAGCGTTTATGCGACAAAACTACCATCAGTTTCTCAAAGAAAAGCAGCCTTCAATAGTTGAACTTTTCGGTGGACACATCCCTCCTCAATCCAGTGAGACCGCGCCGTCGTATGTTGATACAAATAAGATCCTTGTTCGTAATACCCCTCTTGGAGGAAGGCATCTATCACTCATTCCTTCTAGGTTCGATTTTTCGGATAATTTAATTGATTCGGTTAAGCCGAATCCAAGAATTCTTGCCAAATATATTGCAGAGGAATTTCAGGATTATCATATCGTTTTAATTGATTGCGCCCCTACTGAGTCTGTGTTTACTCAGGCCGCCTATCATGCGTCTCGTTATATCTTGGTTCCGGTAAAGCCGGAATATTTTGCCACCATAGGATTCCCGCTGCTGAAAGACTCCTTGGACATGTTTCGAAGAAAAAATCCCACTCATTCCATTGATGTAATAGGGATTGTGATAAATAACTCCACCTATCACTATAGCGGAAACCGAGGTGGACCGGAAAGAAGAAGATCGCTTAGAGAACTTAAGTACGAAGCCAAGCAAAATAAATGGCATGTTTTTGAGACTCAAATTCCTTATTCACGTGGATTTCCGAAGATGATGAGAGGGGACTTCAATCATATCGGAGATGCGGATCAATTTGAATATTTTGCAGAAGAGTTCTTTGAGAAAATTATGTAAACAGTTTGATTGTGGAACGTTCAGTGATGAAAAAAAAAGACCTCACCCAAATTATGCAAAACATCGTTCTTCAACATGGAATCGAAAATGTTGAACGGGCCTTGTTAGAAATTCGCAATCCAACCGAAAGATTATCAAGTCGAAGCGGGCCGTCCGTTGCATGCTCTAAACCGCGCCGTAAATCCACCTCTGATCGACGAAGAAAGAAAAAACTTACAGCAGCTCGGTTTGTTTCGAAGTTAGAGACATCTTTAGAGACAAAACACCTGCTGGAAGAGCTCGCAAATAAGTATGACAATAAAGAATTTTTGCCCACTATTGGGGAAATTAGGAATTTTTGTGCGATTCACGGAATTAGTATTCCAACTTCATTTTCTCGATCAGTGATGGTTCCGCGGATATTCAAGCACTTGTCACAGTTAGAGTCTGAAAAGGTCCAGTTCATGTTACGGACTGAATCCTTTTCTGGACCAACTCAACTTGCGCCTATTGCCGAAGCAATACGGCAAAGTTCGAATTTTAGGCTGAATAGCCCTCTAGGCATTCAAAGGCCAGAAAAGTCGGCTAGAAAAAGAGCAGCAAGGAAATAGAAGAGTATTCCAGATCGCCGATTCAAACAAAAATTTGAAAGTTCAAACAACATTAATCGTCGGTCACGAAAAAGTATTTCCAAGTAGTCAACAATTCTGCGGGCTTATGTTTATTTTAAATTCCTATTCCCGTGCGATGTAAGCAGAAGTAGAGTGAAGGCGGCTACGCACGGCAGCCGGCGGCAGGAGTGGTCAGGAAACAGTGTCCGGCTGAGTATGAACTGCGGTTGACAAAAGCGAAGTCAGAGTCCTTGTTCGCCCTTAAGAGCGAACAGGGACTATTAAAAGTCAACGTCTCTATAAAATCGGAGTAAGGCTATTCTAAAGCACCATCAGGATGGCAGCGTGAGCACAACTAAGGCACTTGAAGCCCGCGTCATGACCACGCACGAAACCCTCAACACGACTAAGTAGGCATTCGAGGAAGTCGTCAGTTCGTTGATTCGCTGTAGCGGTTTTCTTCACAACAGCTCATGGTTCGCTATCATACAAAAATTTGCGATGCCTCAACGCGTCTTCCATGTAAAATTCTAGTCCTCGAAATTCACGGCAGAAACAGCTCAAATTCTACCGATTAACTGGGAGTACAACAGCAGGTGTGTATCTCCCATGTCGAATGGGTCAAATCTAGCCAAGTCAAAAACTATATTCATCGCTAGTTCCAAGCAATATTGAAAAAATCGATTTCATAGTGGTAATGATGCCAAAATAAAAACGAATTGCTCAAATTACACATCATGTATCTTTGCCGCTGGATAAAGTCAGTTCATTGGCTGTTTTTTGCTGTTTGTTCAAATTAAAGAACGAGACAGTATGAGTTTTATCCCGAATTTAAGAAAAAAGGAAATTCATTGAATTGAAACATTATTTGACGTACATTTCCCAGAATTGCAGGCATGTGCGATATAGTATGCAAGTTCGCAACGGGCAGGATACGGTTTAATAATTTTAAAACTCGCAGATGTTTGCTTGCCAGAAATCCAAGTATCGAGATATTGCGATTGGGCTCTGAAATTCGTGGATATGGCATGGGCGTGAACACAACAACAATTTGGACATCGATGTTCGAAAGACATTAGTAACTACGAACCGTTCGAAAATGCGCAGGAGACGATGATCATGTCAGATATTGATCTTTTATTCTTATCTAAAAACGATATAGATTCGCTCAATTTGAGTTTGTCTGAAATCATCCACGCGATCGAACAAGGACTAATCGCACATGGACAGAAAAAAGTCATAATGCCGTCAAAAAGTCATCTCGTGCTGGATTTTCCAAACAAGCTGTTCAATATTCTGAAAGGATACGTTGAGCCTGTGAATGCGGCGGGTGTCAAAATTATTGGTGATTTTCACGATAACTATCAACACGGTTTTCCATCCGAGTTTGCACTGCTAAATCTATACGATCCAAAAACAGGCAGACCCATCGCAATCGTTGATGCGACCTTGATTACTTGGATGCGCACCGGTGCGGTAACTGCATTGGGAGCTAAGCATCTTGCTTGTGAAAAGCCTCGAGTACTCGGTCATATCGGTGCTCGCGGTACATCATGGTACAACGTTCCTATGCTGGATCTTCTGTTTGATTTTGAGGAAATCCGAGTGACTAGCAAAAGACCAGAATCGCGAGAACGGTTTGCTGCAACCCTGACGGAGGAGCTGGGTAAAGAAATTCGAGTTATGGAAACGACGAAAGACACTGTTCGTGATGCGGACATCATCATTGATGCGTCTCGACTGCTTGACCATCAAATTCTGGTCGCAGATTCTGATGTCAAACCCGGAGCTCACTTGCAAGCTTATGGAGCAGTGCTGTCGGTAGAGCCAACCCTGCCATTTTCAGTTGACAAATTTATCGTAGATGACTGGAACCAATGCAAGATTTCTCCCTATGGGCAATTTGCAGATCTTGTGCAGAAAGGCAAACTGCGAGATGAGCATGTTTATGGGGAAATTGGTGAGATTGCCGCAGGACTCAAACCTGGACGAGAATCTTCGACAGAACGGAATCTGTTCTGGCACAAAGGCTTCGCAGTCAGCGACATTGTGCTTGGGATGCTAGCGGTAAAAAAAGCGACTGAACTCGGTGTGGGAACAGTGCTTCGTTATTTCACCCAAGCGCAAGATATGTAACGAGCAAAATTGGAGATAATCAAGATAAAATCAAAAGCCAGATGCATTTTTTCTTGATGCAGGGAAGTTGAGAGCTTTATTGTTTCGCAACCGTAACGAAAAAGCAAAAGCACCCCAATCACGCTTGAACACTATCATGTTCAGCGTCAGCATCTTTCATTCGTGCTTGTGACTTGAGTTTGAATTTTTTTGTTCATCTGCTGCTTCAAGAGCTATTTTTGAGTGTAGAATTTATGGTTTTTTAGTTGTGCGTATTCTGAGCCGCTCTTCTTTTCATGCCATAATAATTCCACTGAATTGCAATCTTCTCCAAAAGTTTTTTTCTAACCATCATGTTTTTCGAATATTCTTCGATTACGTCAAAAATTTTCTAGGATCAAACGAATGAACCAAAAACGCATTATCGAAAAGAAGAAGAATTTAGTATGGATTGATCTTGAAATGACGGGATTATCCCCAAAAAATGATCGAATCATTGAGATTGCGACGATCATTACCGATATGCACTTAAATATCGTCGCAGAAGGTCCGGAACTTGTAATTCACCAAAGTGACGAGCGACTGGCGAACATGGATAAATGGAATAAAAAAACTCACGGCGAAAGTGGTTTGATTGAGCTGGTTCGAGCATCAACAGTGGACGAACAGGAAGCAGAAAGGCAAACCCTGACTTTTCTTCGTCGATACGCAACAAAAAATCGTTCTCCCCTTTGTGGAAATTCCATCTGCCAAGACCGCCGTTTTCTAGATCGTTATATGCCGCAAGTGTCCGCTTTTTTGCATTATCGGCATCTGGATGTCAGTACGGTCAAAGAACTTGCCAAGCGTTGGCGTAGAGATTTGATTGATGACAAAAAATCAACCAGCAAACATCGAGCTCGAGACGATATTCTTGACTCAATCAATGAATTGCGCCAATATCGAGATCACTTTTTTCTGACAAATCCGATCGAATTCAATTAACAACTCTGCGCCGAAAGATTCGGTTCAGCGTTAGAGTGTTGATGAAGAGCCCATTCAACATGCTCCCGCACGATCGGCGACGCGTGCTTTCTTCTTGAGTTCAAAGATTGAAGAACATCCGGTGATGCGGGCGCATTGCCTAATGCGACTGCGATATTTCTTAACCAAAGCTCATGTCCGAGCCGACGAATTGCGCTGCCTTTGGTACGTTCAAGAAACTCTTCCTCAGTCCAAGAGAAAACTTCACAAAGGTGAATGGAATCGAGCTGATTTCGAACTTGAAAATCTGCTTCTTCGGTTGGTGCTGAGAAGCGATTCCAGGGGCAGACCATCTGACAGTCATCGCAACCGAATATTCGATTTCCAATCAAAGAGCGCAATTCGATAGGTATGCTGCCTCGATGTTCGATCGTCAGATATGAGATACATTTCCTTGCATCAACGATATAAGGCGCAACAATAGCATTGGTTGGGCATGCAGCGATGCAAGAGCTGCAGCTGCCACAGTGATCACTTTCTGGAGTGTCAACTGGCAAAGGCAGGTCCGTATAGAGCTCGCCCAAAAAGAACCAGGACCCAGCTCTGCGACTAATGAGATTGCTATGTTTTCCAATCCAACCAAGCCCTGCTTTCTGCGCAATCGGTTTTTCCATCACCGGAGCGCTGTCTGCGAACGCTCGATAACTGAAATCACCAATTTCGTTTTCAATTCGATTGGCGAGTTTTTGCAGTCTCTTTCGAATCAGTTTGTGATAATCCCGTCCTGTCGCATATCGGGAAATGAAAGCAGAAGCGGTATCTTCAAGACTGTTTTCGATGGGATTTGAGTTTGGTGGATAGTAATCCAATCGAACCGAAATGATTCTCAGTGTACCCGGTATAAGAGAGTGAGGTCGCGTACGATTCACACCGTGGCGTTCCATGTAACCCATTTCACCGTGCATCCCTTCTTTCAGCCATTGATTGAGAAATTTTTCGGCCTGGGTCAGGTTGGTATCAGCAACCCCCAATTGCTGAAATCCCAGTTCCTGGCTCCAGCTCTTTATTTTTTGCTTGAGGTGATGGAGATCAGTTGAAGCGATCGACATCAGTTATCTTGGAGTCACTCCGAAGTCCAATTCAGCTGCGAGGGTTGATGAGAGGCCTTAAGGCAAGAGCAAGGATTGATCGAATTCAATGAAACTAAGCTGAAGTTAGTTTGTTCGTTTTTGTTAATTCTTCAAGTTCCGCTAATATTTCTTCCTCGTGTTCATTGAGCGCCGGAGGACGAAGGCGAATCGGCAATTCCTCATTATCCAACATGATGGGATGAGAAAAAGTTTTTGTCATTGACGCATTGCCAGGCAGTTCCAGGGATTGGACCCAGCCGTGATGTAGTACCTGCGGGTCAGCAAGAGCTTCACCATATTTATGAATCGGCGAGCTTGGAACGCCAGCTTTGCGAAACACGTTGTACCAGTAATCTGCGGAATTCGACGAAAACTCCTTCTCGAGAATTTCAGCAAGTTCACTCTGATGGATTGTTCGATTCAAGGTGCTTGTAAATCGAGTGTCTGTTTTCAAATCCTGTCGTTGCACAATATCACACACCATCTCAAATAGTCTCTGGTTGCCTGCAGCCAAAACAAAGTAGCCGTCCGAAGCTCGGAAAGCTTGATAGGGAGCGTTTCTCGGATGGCGCGAGCCCAAGCGAAGTGGATTGATTCCGGTACCAAAGTACTCACTGGTTTGAAGTGCTGCAATCGCCAGGCTGGAACCGAGCATAGAAGCATCGATATGCATTCCTTTGCCCGTATTTTTTCGTTCAAAAAGCGCCGAAGATATGTGCATCGCTGCATAGAGCCCTGTTGCAAAATCACTCAGTGGCACTCCACATTTTACAGGCGGCTCACCTTCCTCACCCGTTACGCTCATGATTCCCGATATGGCCTGCATCGTGACATCGAATGCTCCTTCTTTCGCCCGGGGGCCGGTCTGACCATACGCTGAGATGGAGCAATAAACGAGTTTCGGATTCAGTTTTGAAACCGTATCGTAATCCAGACCTAACCGATGCATTACACCAGGTCGATTGTTTTCAACTAGGACGTCCGCAAGTTGAATCAGCTTTTTGGCGACCTCAAGATGATCGTCCAACTTCAGATTTAGTGCAATCGCGCGTTTGTTTCGGTTTAGAGAGGCAAAATTTTCACTGAAGGATCCATTGAATGGCGGCCATTCCCGCATAGCATCGCCCTGCGGAGGTTCGACTTTGATTACGTCTGCGCCAAGATCACCAAGCATCATGCCACAAAACGGACCTGCTGCGATTTGACAAATTTCAACGACACGAACGTCGGAGAGAGGCAAGCGGGCACCTTTATGAGATTGTTCGCTTGTTTTTGGTTGGTTCATAGTCCTGGAGTCAACCAACGACAACAGAGGTAAAAACCTGACGCGATCGAAAAAATCGCGTCAGGTAGAACTTCAAAAATGATTAAGACGGGAAGGAATAGGGCAGACTGCGAGCACGCAGAAACTCACCCTCTGTCGTGTCACTGTACGTGATTTGCTCTGTACGGAATTTTGACATGCTGGCGAAGATTTTCGCGCTTGAAGCATCATTTGCAACTTGATCTGCAATGATTTCACCAGCAGCATTCCCGATAGCAATAAGAGCATCATCGGGGATAACCTTGATCACAACACCTTCATTCTGTATCAGAGATTGCAGCTGCGGACCCGAATATGCAGTAAATTCTGACAGAATATTGGTATTGGTTGAAAACGCGCATTGTCTAACGATCGCTTTGAGATCGTCTTCCAAACTCGCCCAAGCACTTGGATTCACGAATAGATCCAACGACGTGCCAGCCTCATGGAAACCTGGAGTGTAATAGTATTTTCCGTGTCTCCAGAAACCCATTGATGCTTCACCATAGGGGTTGTTCCATTCGACCCAATCCACTGCACCGGAAGCGAAAGCGGCTGCGACTTCAGAGCCAGGTAAATTGATAACTGTAGCACCGACGGCGGACATTGCTGCACCACCGATACCGGGCATTCTCATTTTCAGGCCTTGAAATTCTTCCAGCGAATTAATTTCCTTGCTGGAATAGCCAGGATGCTGAACTCCTGTGTTTCCACACAAGATAAATCGACACCCTAGTTCAGCTTGATATAGTTCATCACAGAGTTGCTCACCGCCACCATAGAAGTACCAAGCGTTATATTCCTGTGCTGTCAGTCCAAATGGAAAATTACTCACCAGTTGCGACGCGATGGATTTGCCTTTCCAATAATATGGCGCACCGTGCCCCATTTCGACAGTGCCTGCTGCGACAGCATCAATGGATTCAAAAGCTGGAACAACTTCACCGGACGCATAAAGTTTTACTTCCAGACGACCATTTGAACACGCTGTTACTTGATCTGCAAAATATTGAGCTCCAGTACCCAATCCAGGTAGATTCTTGGGCCAGGTCGTGATAAGTCGCCACTGTTTTCGATCTTGAGAAATCGCCGGTGCTGCGATCGCAGCTGATGCGACTCCCGCCGCGGCTGCACCTGATTTCGTCAGGAACTCTCTTCTTTTCATCGTTTTACTCCTACTTCAGTATTTTTCAAATTTGCTGATTCTTGATACAACGACTTAGCAACAGCTTCGTCAATTTTATTTTCAGAACAGCACTAATAAATATTTTATTTATTAATCAATATATTAAGTATATACGGATTTATTGAGATTTCCCGAATCGCTCAGTCAGGAGAAATTTATGCTGTAAAAAATGGAAGAACTTTTTTGGTTTAGGGGAGAGAAAAAGACAAATTCACCTCTATCCAAGAAGATTTTGGAATTTTCAGCAGCTCTGTTGAGTACGAGCCCAAAGGTGAGTCAAAATTGGAATCTTGAATCATCTAACGCCAAAAAGTTTGTCAATATAAGCCTCATGGTCATCTGGCCATCGTATTGGTGTTTTCTTTTCGTTTTCTCGACAGACTCTTACGGTTTCTTCATTGGCTTTAAAAACGTTGTATCCCAGCTTTCGTCCTCAAGAATGCGCTCATTGCTTTTCTTTTCTTCTGTACATTCTAAAAATTTTTTCGTCATTTTTTCATGCTTCAGTTATGTATTTATCAGAATATTCTACCGTCTATTCCAGAAACTAAATCAGCCTGCTTCAACCGTCTTCCCACAATTTTTTCAACGGACAAACTCATCTGGTCAATGTGTCCAATTCACCGAGATTATGCCTTCCTTCAAATTCGTATACATGACGATGCAACGGTTTTTACTCATTTTATGAAATGTTTTCCTTTATGCGCTCTTTTCGGCATAGCCCAAAATGATTCAATGCCGTTCACATGAGCCATATCACTTACATGTTTTCCCGCACTGTGTTTTACAAATTGATGATAGAAATTTTTCAACATTCGATAACTTTCAAAATCGTCTGTAAACATAGTTGAACTTTTTTTACATATTCTTTTATGAATTCATGCAAGGTTACGATCAACATTCTGTATCACCTTCGCCTTGACTTTTTTGAATTCCTCTCCTTCACTCCTATGTCGGCAGTTTTGTCAACAGTTCCCCGTCCAGCATTCTTCTACGGTTGGCAACAAAAACGGGCGAATTTTAGCAAAAATGTTGGGCAACAGGATGCGGACCATATTTTTCCGTTAGCTATTGTCAGCAAAGAAGGTTGGGCTTTACCTGACTGGTTGAGAGGATACCAAGAGTACTGACTAGGTTTAGCAGCCGAAACGAAGCGGGCACGTAATGAAAGTCAAATTCGACAAGTTGCTAGACATATTAAAAATGCGAAGGATTTTAATAATCATCTTAAGTCTCTTACATATCAATACAAGAATTCCGATATAGAACTCCATGGGGAACTGGCAATTGATAAGGTTTGCGACATGTTCACACAAATCAATCGCAAAGAGATACAACCAAATACATTCGACTTAATGAACGCGTTGCTCAAACCCAAAGGTTTGCAGCTGAAGCAAATGAAGTGCAAAGCTGCTCCCGCCTCGAGTTCGTCGATTCGAACAAGACGAATGTCTGCATTTTGCAAGTCATGTCAATTCTTAAACAGGATTACTGCCCTCCGAAGTATCTTTACGATCATATGCCGGGGCAGGAAAAACCCATTTGTGCTTGCGATGGAACGCGCTGTAAAACAGCACTTGTAAAAAGCGCCAGAGAATTCACCTTTTGCTGGAACGAAGCTGTTGACGCACTAGAGAGCGCCATCAAAACTTTTACAGCATCCCCAGGAGTTCGGAGCAATATCGTCAAAGTACATCCCCTGTGTTTCAATTGTTCCGGCATTTTCTTGCTTAGAGGCTTATGTCTGTGGACCGCCCTCAAGTCGGAAACTTGAAGCACTACGCAAAACTCGGCATTGGTATTGGGCTTCAATTTTCCTTAATCGTTGTTCGGGTTCTGTGGAATCCGCCACAGCTCGAGATTTTTTTGATCTACAAAATTGGATGGATGATGACGCCAACGAGCCTGGATTGAATCAGGAATTCAGTAAGCGTTTTCGGGATTTGGATTTTCGTTCGAAAGTAAAGCGAGGAACGTCGATTTACAACGGAATTGTTGTGTATTCTCTCAGCCAAACAAGTACTTGGGCAGCCAGGTTGCAAGACCCGGAAAATAGGCGAGGAAACCGAGCGCGATGAGCTGCAGAACTACGAACGGAATTACCCCTCGATAAATTTGGCTTGTCTTTATTGAAGCGGGCGCGACACCGCGCAGGTAGAACAATGCCCAGCCAAAAGGCGGAGTCAGGAAACTTGTCTGTAGATTTAGACCAATCAATACTCCAAGCCAGACCGGATTGATGTCGGTTTTTAACAGGGCAGGCGCAATGATCGGTACGACGATGAATACGATTTCGACGAATTCCAAAATGAATCCAAGCAAGAAAATTAGCACCATCACAAACAAAAGCGCTGTGCCGGTACCTCCAGGCAGCGACAACAAGAACTCTTCAACGACTTCGTCTCCGCCGAGCCCTCGAAAGGTAAGTGAAAAAATGGAAGCGCCGATTAGAATGCCAAATACCATGCAGGAGATTCGGGTTGTGCTTCGTACCACTTCACCTAGAATTTTCCAATTCAGCATTTTTCTGGAGAATGCCAGAACCATTGCGCCTACAGCGCCAAATGAAGATGCCTCGGTGGGAGTCGCGAGACCGCCTAAGATGGAGCCGAGCACCGCAAGAATTAAAAACAATGGTGGAATCAGCACTCGAATGACTTGTCCAAGCAGATGACTGCGGTCCATGTCTGCATCGTAAAATGCGGGAGATGCCTGAGGTTGATAAAAGGCGACGGCAATCTGCCAGAAGACATACAGTGCGACGAGCAGCAATCCGGGAAGAACCGCACCTGCAAACAGGTCAATTACGGAGAATGGCTCAATCACGAAATTTCCCATGGAAAGTTGAGCTTCGCTGTAAATCCCCGCTAAGACATCCCCAAGGAGCACCAGCACGACAGAGGGTGGAATGATCTGCCCCAACGTTCCAGCAGCACAAATGGTTCCACACGCCAACTTTGGATCATATTTCGCTCGCAACATCGTTGGCAGACTCAGTAAACCCATAGTTACCACGGTGGCGCCGACAATTCCGGTGGTTGCTGCCAGCAGCATTCCAACGAGTGTGACCGAAAGCCCGAGTCCACCGCGCAGAGCCCCGAAACACTGTCCCATTGTTGTTAGGAGCTCTTCTGCAATTTTTGACTTTTCGAGCATCACACCCATAAACACGAACAATGGAACTGCGACCAGGATTTCGTTGGTCATCACTCCGAAGAATCGAGAGGGCAGGGCATTGAAGAAAAGCATGTCAAAAACGCCCATCGCCTGCCCCAGGAAAGCGAATAGAACACCAACGCCAGCAAGTGTGAACATGACTTGATAGCCGGCAAGCATGGCGCCACAAACGGTGACGAGCATCACCATTGCCAATATTTGTCCGCTATCCATCTGCTGCTCCCTGTACCTGACCTTCGTGTTCTTGCGGATATTCACCGGTAAAAAAGGAGAGGGTTGCTCGAATCAGTATGGCGATGCACTGCAGGAAGAGCAGAATGAAAAAGAACAGCATCGTCGTCTTAAATAGAAAAAGGCCGTGTAAACCGCCTGCCTCTCGCGAGATTTCGAATCGCTGCCATGACAGCAAGACATAAGGAACCGTATATTTTGCGATCACAACAAGTGAAGGAATCAGCAAAAAAACGGTACCGATAATGTCAACAATTGCTCGATAGCGAACGTTCGCTGATCGGTAGATGATATCGACTCGAACATGTGCTCCGGCCATTAGCGTATAGGCCATGGCCATCATGATGATGGTTCCATGCATCCAAACATAGGTTTCCTGGAACCACACCCAGCCAATATTCAATCCATAGCGAAAAGTGGCTACCAAGAAAGTGACAATGGCCATCGATAGTGCAAGCCAGGCAACAGTATGTCCCACCTTTCGATTGACGAGGTCAATCCAAGACGCGATCTGTTCCATATGATCGGGAAAGGACTTCACACAAATTTACTCATGGACGAAACGAAAAAGTCAAAATCAGGTGATTTGGATGCAAAAATTCTGCGCAGAAAATCGCTGGTCAGAATAAAACTGCTAGTTTACGGACTTCAACCGTACTTTAGTGCCTCGTTTTTGTTCAAGAGCAACTTGTTCTTGCTGCTGTGCACGAGAAAATAATTGACGAATGCGTCGCAATGCTTTGTCCGGCTTTAGAAAAACTTCAAAATAGCCCTCGTCGTCAAAGTCGAACATTTCCTGTTGTTTTTCCAATGCCCACAAATCCTGCGCTACAACAGTCGGGAACATTTTTGCGACGCGTTTTGCAGCAGAAACATTTGGGTTGCCTTTCGACATATGATCTGCCTTACAGTTCACAGCCCATCGCCACAGATGGTGTCGATCATCAATTGGAGTATGCGTATGGAACAGCGTATACCCTCGAATCATTTCTTTTTCATGGAGTCGTCCCGGTGGCGCCACTCGCATTTCGACTCGGGTGAGTCCGGGACTGGTCATACAGTGTGTATGCTCCCGATCAACCACGTCATAAACGAACCAGTCTTCTAAAAATGGGGGTTGACGATAGCTTGAGGTTTCTCGCGTCGTTTTCACATAGTTTGTGCCATGGGCTTGACCTTCTTCCAGCTGAATCGGAATTCGACTGTTGTCGATGTCACCGATATTGCCATCATGCAGTGGATAAAAATGCGTGATATCCATTAAGTTTTCAATGAGCAACAGGTAGTTGGCTCGTACTTTCATCGGTTCAGAGTGAATGGATTCCCATTTTGCAGAACTCAGTTCGGGTGTGGGATGGGGGTCGACTTCCTCTGACTTTTCCGGATCACCTGGCCAGATCCATACCAAGCCATTTTGTTCGCGGATTGGAAAAGCTCTGAGCTTAAGTTGTGATGGAATATTTCCGTTCGGGTGGGCGGGAACGGCGACACATCGGCCGGAAGAATTGTAACAAAGGCCGTGATACGCACATTCGAGAGTTCCGTCGGGCATGATTCTTCCTTCCGAAAGCGGCATTCTCTTATGGCGGCATCGGTTATCAAATGCAACAACATCACCCTTTTCAGTTCTCCAAGTGACGATTGGCTTCTCACAAATTTTGTGACCTTTCAAATCGTTTACTTCAAACTCATCCGAAAATCCTGCGACGTACCAGGCATTCAAAATGTAGTGATAAGGGATCATTGTCTTACTCCAGCAGCTAAATTCGTACGATATTTCCCATGTTAGAATTCTTCACTTATGACTAAGATTTATACATCATCAAACTGTCTTGAAGACGAGTTTTTCATTTTTACTCAATCAGTTGTATTTGCTCGGGGAAATATTTGGGCGTTTTCACGGAGAGCCGTCGGTTCGAATCTCGGTGTTGCTATAATGAATCGCGACGAAAAAAGCTTGGATTCGTCCGCACATTCCACTTTTTTCTGCAATTTTTTTTTCGAAACACAGATCTAAATTATGGCGAGAGTCAGAAATATTGACGTTAGTGAAGTTCCAGACAATGTGAAAGACATCTATACTCGTTTTGGCACTGAATATGGTCCGTTCGAGAATCAGGTCAAAGTATTTGCCCATCGTCCCCCGGCTTTGCGACATCTGATGGGCATGTTGTTGGAATTTTCGGAAGAAGGTGTTCTGCCCAAACGGTACTTGGAGATTGCGTTGGTGGTTGTATCGAAACTGAACGAATGCAGTTACTGCGTGACCCATCACGTACCGAAGTTGATGGTCGAAGGCGTTTCACCAGAAACTGCGACAAACATACTGGAACAGGACTGTCCGGGTTTGGATGAAGTGGACAGACTGGTGAGAGATTATTCAGTTCAAGTGACTCAAAACGCGAACCGAGTAAGCAATAGGATGTTTGCGCAGCTAAAGCAACATTTTTCAGAAGAGCAAATTGTTGAATTGACGTTGCGCATTGCATTATGCGGCTTCTTCAATCGATTTAATGACGCACTTCGAATTGAAGTGGAAGATGATGCTGAATTGAAGATGCTATTTGCTGAGCAATCCAGAAAGTCAGCTGCCTGATTCAAATTCCTTGCTTAGTTTTTCAGTCATTTCGAGAGCGGAAACGAACAGTAAGAATATGCAGTTTCACTTGCCACTATAAAATTGCCCATAGCAGGAGAATCGCTTTTGCAAATGTTTGACATGGAAGAGGTTGAATTTCAAATTCGCATTGCGAGCACTGATGAAGTTTTCACGGTCCCAGCTTATGTGAGCATCGTGGAGGTGCTCAGGGAGAATGGCATAGATGTGGATACTTCATGCGAAGAAGGATTTTGTGGAACCTGCTTGACGCGATATTTGGAAGGTGAGCCACTGCACAGAGATGAGATTCTCGACGACGAAGATCATGAAGAATACCTGACTATTTGCTGCTCTCGCGCGAAAACCTCGGAGCTGGTTTTAGATTTGTGAAGCAAGAATTATCGCAGGGAAGTTTGAGTCAGCACATTCCGGTTTTTCGTATTCGACTAAAGTGGCGGCACACATCAAAGGTGAGCGGGTCCAAGATTTGGGGATAATTAGAATATATAAGTGTTATCAGTGACTTATATCAGCAATTAAGCCAAATGAAACAAAGTTGACTGATTATCAAAAGCTATAAATAATGTTATAATAGCATTATCTTGTCGGCTTCAAATCTAATTCGTCAAAATTAGGATTTTTCTGGGGTTCATGGCATCCCAAGCAATACTTACCCGTTCTCAAGCACAGAATCTTGACAAATTTTTGATTCACTCCAAGCGGATCGAAGCGTATGAATTGATGCGGCGAGCAGGTGAAAGCGCGTTCAATTGGTTGATGTTCTATTGGCCGAAATGTTCAAGAATTGCCGTACTGTGCGGCAGTGGCAACAACGGTGGCGACGGTTACGTGCTTGCAGCGGCAGCATTAAGACAAGGAATCCATGTGGATTTGTATCAAGTTTCTGGACCCAAGTCACCAGAGTCGCAACGCGCTCTTCAAGTCTATCTGAATCTGGGTGGAAAAACTGCCCGAACTTCCGAACTGACGAATTTAGCCGAGTACGATGTTGTCATTGATGCGTTGCTGGGCATAGGGCTTTCCAGAGACTTACGGAGTGAATTGGCTTCGCTGGTTCAAAAAATTAACGAGCACGATGTGCCGGTACTGGCTCTTGACATTCCATCTGGTCTGGACGCGGATACAGGTTGTGTCAGAGGAATCGCAGTAGAGGCGAACGCAACTGTTACGTTTATTTGTCATAAGATGGGAATGCTGACCGGACATGCATACGATTACGTCGGTCAGCTGGAATTAGAAACTCTCAATACAGACAAAATCACCCAAGATGAGTACTCATTCGCTCCGCAGCTGATCAATCCGTCAGAGTTAGCGGCAAGTTTTCCTCACCGCAGTCCGGATGCACACAAGGTGTCAGTGGGTCAAGTCTTGATTGTCGGCGGTAACAGAACTATGCAAGGAGCCGCATTGATGGCAGCTTTCGCAGCGTACCGCAGCGGAGCTGGACTTGTCTCCATCGCAACTACGAAAGAGAGCGAGTCTTTCCAGATCCAAAGTTCACCTGAAATTCGGTCGTTTGATGTCTCAGATACAGATGCGTTGCCGCCGCTGCTGAAAAAAACTGGCGTAGTCGGAATTGGACCGGGTTTAGGTCAAGACGCTTGGGCAGTGCAGGTTTGGGAAATTGTTTCCAAAATTGACCACCAGCTGGTGGTTGATGCTGATGCGCTGAATTTGTTGGCCGAGAATCCAGCGCGTAGAGCGGATTGGATTTTAACGCCGCATCCAGGAGAAGCGGCGCGTTTGCTGAAAACAAGCACGAAAGAGATTCAAAGCAACCGGCCGGAGGCTGCAAGTCAAATCACAAAACGATATGGAGGAGTTTGTGTGCTCAAGGGCGCCGGCACGCTGATTGTTTCCGAACAGCAGAGCTGGCTGTGCAACAGAGGAAATCCAGGCATGGCTACCGGTGGAATGGGGGATGTTCTAACGGGAGTGATCTGTGCTCTGCTTGGACAGGGAATGGAATTGATCGAAGCGGCGAAAACTGGAGTCTGGCTTCATGCAGCGGCAGGTGATCAAACCGCTAGAAATTCAGGAATGCTGGGCACGATGGCAATGGACCTGATGCCGCAACTGCGTTTGCTGCTAAATGAGCTTCATCCTCAAACCAAAGGAGTTCGGCAACGCTTGGCGTTGTCTCCACAATAAGGTCTTTATATGCAAAGTGGCAGCTTCAGTGTGAGAGCCCGATCAGTTCAAGAAATGAAACGGCTTGGCAGCGAATTATCGGCATTTGCGAAGCCGGGAATCTGCATGTATTTTGAAGGGATGCTGGGTGCTGGGAAAACGACATTGATCCAAGCAATATTTCGAAGTTTAAAGGTGTCCGAACCTGTATTGAGTCCGACATTTTCGCTGCTGGAAACCTACACTACACCGGCTGGTTTGCAGTTGCTGCACCTGGATCTGTATCGAATCGAAGATCCCTATGAACTTTATTTGATTGGTTTGGAAGAATATCAAAGAGAGGACTACGCATGGTTCGTGGAATGGCCGGAGCGAGGAACTGAAATTCTTCCAAGTCCAGATATCAGGGTGAACATCCAACTTCACGGAAGTGCTCGTGAAGTATTTGTGCAGACCAAGCTGCCAGTTGAAGTGCATTGAGCTAAATCTACAAATATGAATATATGAAAAGACTGTTATTTTTCATTTTGGTTCTTTTTTCTGCAGACACGTTCGCAGTGATGATCTCCGATGTTCGTGTCTGGAATTCGCCGGAACATACACGATTTGTGTTTGATGCGAACTCCCCGGTAAATTACGACCTCATTCCTCTTTCCAATCCTGAACGGATCGCCATTGACATTAAAAAAGGTCAGTTTACTGGCGTTTTGCCGCCGACTTCGAAACTCGGTCCCAATGTCAAGAAAATTCGGTTTGGCGTACACAAAAACAAAGTTCGTTTTGTAGTCGACCTGCGCAGGAAAGTAGAGATAAAGGATTTTAAATTGGGTCCAAACGAAATTTATGGGCATCGGCTTGTAATTGATATTGCTAATCCAAAAGCGAAGAAGAAAAAGAAAAAAGTTCGTCGAAAACCGAAAGAGTTTGTCGTAGTGATTGACGCCGGACATGGCGGTGAAGATCCCGGCGCGATCGGGCATCGCAAAACCTACGAGAAAAGATTGGTGCTTGAAGTTGCAAAGAGACTCAAAAAGTCACTGAATGCTCAGCCTGGAATTCGTGCGGAGCTGACCCGAAAAGGCGATTATTACATACCTCTGAGAAGACGGACTCAGATGGCAGTTGATATGAATGCGAATCTATTCATATCCATTCATGCAGATTCTTTTACGCGCAAGAGCGCTGCAGGCATTTCAGTATTTGCGTTGTCACAGCGCGGCGCAACCAGCGAACACGCTCGATTGATTGCCAATAAAGAAAATCTGTCTGACATGCTCGGAGGAGTAAATCTCAGAAACAAGGAAGATGTGCTGGTTGAAGTACTCGCCGACCTGTCGCTGTCGCAGCAGATTGAACGCAGCATAGATCTTGGAAGCATGGTTCGCACCCATCTTTCCAAGGTAGGGAAGCTACACGGAAATGGTGTGGAGCAGGCGGGTTTCGTTGTGCTGAAGACTCCACAAATTCCGTCGATACTCGTAGAAATTGGATTTATTTCAAATCCCAAAGAAGAAAAGAGGCTGAACACCAGGTCGTATCAAAAAAAACTGGTCGAGAATATTACAAGGGGTGTAGTACAGTACGCAGAGAAATACCCATGGGATCAGGATCGGTGGAGAACAGCAAAATCCAATGCGTCCAAAAAATGACATTCAGAAAGAAGATCCAATCGTGCAGACTCCAAGCATCGCTAGACTCGATGACAAAGTAATTAACAAGATTGCAGCAGGCGAAGTCGTGGAACGTCCGGCGTCTGTGCTTAAAGAGTTTCTTGAAAACAGCATCGATGCGGGCGCAAAATCCATAAGCATCGAAATTCGTGAAGGCGGGACTCGCAATATTCTTGTGCGCGATGATGGATCAGGCATAAGACACAATGAGATTGGCTTGGCTTTGGCGCGCCATGCAACCAGCAAGCTGAACTCATTCGACGATATTGAAAATATCAGCACTCTCGGATTTCGTGGGGAGGCTTTGCCCAGTATCGCATCGGTTTCGCGTCTGACCTTGAGCACTCGTACCGAAGCGGACTCTCACGGATATCAAGTGCGGTGTGCCGGCAGCAGCGTTCTGCAGGAGCCAATGCCGATTCAACATCAGGTAGGTACGACAGTAGAGATTCAGGACCTGTTTTTCAATGTGCCTGCACGAAGAAAATTCTTGCGTTCCAAAATTACTGAAAAAGCGCACTTGACAAAATTGTTCAAGCAGATGCTGCTTGCTCGGACGGATATTGGCTTTTCAATACAGTTTGATGGCCGAAAACCGATTCAATTTGCCGTGGCGACAAGCAGTGACGGGCTTGCGAAACGATTGAAGTATGTATTCAACGAGGAATTCAGTGAGAACCGAACTCGTGTAGAATTTCAAAGTGACGGTATCAAGGTCAGAGGCTGGATTGGATCACCCGAGTATACGAGGGCGCAGCCTGATCAGCAATTCCTCTACGTGAACGGACGAGCAGTTCATGACCGCAGCATTGCTCATGCCGTTCGACAGGCCTACATGGATTTGCTTTACGATTCATCGAGATTTCCAGCATTCGCGATATTTTTAGATGTAGATCAGGAATTGGTTGACGTCAATGTGCATCCAGCCAAAACTCAAGTCCGCTTCAAGAATCAAAGCGATGTTTATCGTTGTGTCCTGCGTGCTGTCAGCGGTGCGTTGGCAGGTGAAAAACCTGGCACCAAAACCACGACCCGGCAGGTCTTTTCTTTAGACCCATCGCAAATTGATCGAAGTCATCAGTCCGGTCTTTCTCTAAAGTGGAAAAGTGACTGGACAAGTCTGGTTGATGATGAAGAGAAAGCTGCCTCTTCAGCGCGTTCGGACCAAGAATCCGTAAAGCAGGAAGTTGAAGCGCCACCTTTGGGATTTGCATTAGCGCAATTGGCAGGGGCGTTTGTACTTGCTGAAAACGCGGACGGATTAATTATTGTCGATATGCATGCGGCTCATGAGCGTCTTACATACGAATCCCTAAAGCACAATTATGAAGACTCTGAAGTGAGGTCTCAGGTTCTGCTAGTGCCAGTCACTATCAAAGTTTCAGCGGAGGAAGCTGAAGCAACTGAAGTTCATTCAAAAACGCTGCTTGAATTGGGTTTTGAAGTTTCTCGCTCATCGGAAAACATTATTGCAATTCGAGCAGTCCCGGAAATTTTGAAGAAAACTGACTTGGAACAACTGATACGAGATGTGATCTCCGATTTGATGGAGCAAGGCAGTTCAAAACGAGTGGAGCGAGTACGTAATGAAATTCTCGCGACAATGTCATGTCATGGTTCAATTCGTGCGAATTATTCCATGTCCGTTCAGGAAATGAACAGTCTCCTCAGACAGATGGAAAGTTCCGAGCATTCCGGTTACTGCAGTCATGGCCGGCCAACTTGGCGACAGATCTCCATTCAGGAATTGAATCGGCTGTTCCATCGTGGCAGATAGCTGAAATTGATGGCATCTATCCCACTTTCGGGATCAATGAATAATCTGGTTATTTTTCTGATGGGGCCGACTGCGTCCGGCAAAACAAGTACTGCAATTGACTTGACGTCACGCTATCCGCTTGATCTTGTCAGCGTTGACTCAGGTCAGGTGTTTCGACAAATGGATATTGGCACTGCGAAACCATCTCCGCAAATTTTGAAACAGGTCCCGCATCGTTTGATTGATGTCTGCGAGCCCTGGGAGTCGTATTCGGCTGGTCGGTTTCGCAAAGATGCTTTACGGGAAATTGGGAGTATTCATCGAAGCGGTCGCATTCCGCTTCTTGTAGGTGGAACGATGTTTTATTTTCGAGCTCTGGAGCAGGGTTTGTCCGATCTCCCCGAGCGCAGCGATTCTATTCGCAAGGCGATACGTGAATGGGCAAACTTGGAGGGATGGTCAAGTCTGCATGAAGAACTCACCCGAATTGACCCTGCTGTCGCAGAAAAAGTCTCACCGAATGACTCGCAGCGGATTGAACGGCTGCTGGAAATTCATTATCAAACCAATCAGCTGCCAATCAACGTCATGAGAAATCGTCGCGGTGAGCCTTTGCCTTTTCCAATTTTAAAAATTGCCGTCGTACGAGAAAATCGATCAGCGCAAAATTTAATGATCAAGAAACGATTTTTACAGATGATTGAACAAGGATTGTTGGAGGAAGCGGATTTGTTGTTTCAAAATCCTCGATTCGATCTTTCGCTCCCAGCGATGCGATTGGTGGGCTACAAGCAGGTATGGAATTTTTTAGCGGGTCATTGTGATCTCGATTCCATGATAAACGATGCAGTTCGTTCGACTTCCAATCTGGCAAAACGTCAGCTGACTTGGATTCGCAACGCTCCCGAAGTGTTTTGGGCGGTCGGCAATTCGCAGAACAGACTCAGCAAAATTGCACGGTTGATAGATTTCATCATTTCAAAAGAAAGAAATCTGCGTTGTGCCAACTCCAGCTGATGTATCACAAATTCAAGGAGAAAATCATAAAAATTGTGAAAATAATATATCATTTAATAGTACTTACCATACCCATTAGACGGAGTTAGATGAAGAATAAAACAAAGGGCTCCCTCCTTCAAGAACCATTTTTGAACGAGTTGCGCAAGCGACAGATACAAGTATCCATATTTTTGATTAATGGGATCAAGTTGCAAGGACAAATTGAATCTTACGATCGTTTCGTGATTCAGCTGAAAGCTGGGGTAACTCAGATTGTGTACAAACACGCAATTTCTACCATTGTCCCTTCCCGACCTGTATCGATTGCATCGGATAAAAAATTTGAAAAATAAGGACTGCTTGGAAATGGAAGAGCAATAAAATTTCAAATTGTTCATTTTTGCTTTTGGCAAATAATTTTAGACTCGAATCGACTTTTTGATGTTCCGATTAGAAGACGGGCTAGCGCGAGTCGATGACGATCTGGAACTCGCCGTAATCGTTCGGCAGATTGGTCCGCGTAGAAACTCCGAGCAAGACGACTTGCAAGAAATCTGCCTGCTGGTGGACTCTGCTGGCGCTACAGTCGTCGGTTCAGTTGTTTCAAAAAGGAAGACACCTCATCGCGCAACATTTATAGGAAAAGGCAAAGTTGAAGAACTTCGCTTGTTTGTTGTTGCCACAAACGCTTCGGTTGTAGTCGTTGATCACAGCATCACACCCGTCCAAGAGCGAAATCTACAGCAAGCCGTATCATGCCGCGTTATTGATCGAACACGATTGATTTTGGATATTTTTGCCCGACGCGCATCAACTCGCGAAGGCAAGCTTCAGGTTGAACTGGCGCAGTTAAAGCACTTGTCGACACGCTTGGTTCGCGGGTGGACACACTTGGAGCGGCAAAAGGGAGGAATTGGCTTGCGAGGTCCCGGTGAAACTCAATTGGAAACCGACCGACGTCTGATTGGACGTAGAATCAAGCGTCTGCAGAAAAATCTAGACAAGATTGAAGTGCAAAGAGAACTGCGCCGAAAAAGCCGAAAAAAGGTTCCGATTTCTACAGTCGCTCTGGTGGGCTACACGAATGCAGGCAAATCTACACTTTTCAATCGCCTTTGCAATGCGAATGTGTTGTCTGAAGACATGCTGTTTTCGACCCTGGACCCGACAATGCGCCGGCTTGAATTGCCGGGAATTGGAGCCATCATATTATCCGATACGGTAGGATTCATAAGAGATCTCCCTCACGGATTGATTACTGCTTTTCATGCGACGTTAGAGGAAGTGTCTAGCGCATCTTTGCTGCTGCACGTGATCGACGCGTCCTGCGAGAACAATCGCGAGCGAATTCAAAATGTAGAATCCGTACTGCATGAAATTGGTGCAGATGAAGTGCCGCGTATTCAAGTCTATAACAAAATCGACCTGATTGATTTTGAACCCGCTTACAGGCGGGAGATGAACGGTGAACTGAATCGAATTTGGCTGTCTGCACAAACCGGAGCTGGAATCGAACAGCTGCTTGAAGCGATTGTCAGTTATTTTCAAAATGACTATTTGTCCCGCAGCATCTGTCTGCCCCCTGCAGCAGGCAAACTTCGATCAATGGTTTATTCAAAGTTTGAGGTAGTCGGTGAGCGCTTTACGGAGTCTGGAGACACTGTTTTGCATCTGAAAATTTCACCAAAAGACATCGGTTGGTTAAATTCATACCAGGAATTTGACGACAATTATTGGTACGTTGAACATGATTCGATTGCGGATTGAGCGAGCATCGAATCGCAAGCTTGGAAGGGTGAGCAAATTCTTGCTCAATATTATTCATATAATTGACTTGAAATCTGGTAGGTTAAACCACAGATTTATTAAGTTGAGTCGGACAAATAAATGAAATTTTGTTCGATCAGCTGATTATTCATTTTATTTAGATAGAGGATAGGTAGAGAAATGCCATGGGATGATTCCGGTCCTGGTCGGAATAACAGGAAACCCGGAGGTGGCGGTGGGCCGCCTGGACCACCAGAACTCGATGAAATTGTTAGCGATATTCGAGAAAAGTTTTCACGAATATTTTCAGGATTTGGCGGCAGCGGCGGCGGCAGATCAGCAGGCCCAGATGGGTCTGGTCCCGACGGGTCAGGCACTACCCCTGTAAAACCGCAGAAACGGGGCGGGAGACGAATCGTCGTGATGATTGCAGTCATCATTGCGATTGGAATTTGGTTTTCGAGTGGTTTGTATGTCGTTCAACAAGGCGAGCGCGGAGTTGAACTAAGGTTCGGTAAACATACTGCAACAACTGATGCTGGTCTGCGTTGGCATTTTCCAACTCCAATCGAGGAGGTAGTTGTTGTTGACGTACAGAAAGTCAATACCGTGGAAGTGGGATATCGAGTCAATGATCGAAATCGAAGCATAACGCCGGTCACCCGGGAAGCATTGATGCTGACAGCAGACGAAAATATTATCGATATTCAGTTTGCCGTGCAATATGACATCAAAGATCCCACAGACTTATTGTTTAACGTGAGCGATCCGCTGCATTTGGTGGTAAGGCAGGCAACAGAAAGTGCCGTTCGAGAAATAGTTGGCAGCAGTTCCATGGATTTTGTCATCACGGAAGGACGAGCAGAAATTGCGCAGGGAACGAAGGTTTTGCTGCAGCAGATTCTGGACCGTTATAACACTGGGGTTAATATTCGGGCAGTTGAAATGCAAAATGCGCAACCGCCGGCAGAAGTAAAAGCAGCTTTCGATGATGCGGTAAAAGCACGAGAAGACGAAGAGCGCCTAAAAAATGAAGCCGAGGCTTATTTTAATGACGTAATTCCTCGCGCACGCGGTCAAGCAGCCCGTTTGTTGCAGGAGGCAGAAGCATACAAGGCGAGCATCATCGCTCGAGCAGAAGGTGAAGCGTCAAGATTTGAACAGATCTTAAGCGAGTATCAAAAAGCTCCTCAGATTACTCGAGATCGTCTTTACCTGGAGTCGCTGGAAGACGTATTAAATAATTCAACCAAGTTAATTATTGATCAAGAAAATGGGAACAACATTATTTACCTTCCTCTAGATCAAATCATTCAGCGTCAAAGAGAATCTGATACTGCGACAAGCAGTGGATTCAACACGTTTAATAGTTCCACCGGTTCGGTAAGCGATGTTACAAGATCAAATCGTTCGACTGACCGCGGCGGTCGAATACAAGGATAACAGTGTGAGGATTGGTTAATGTCAGTTAGAAGTATCATAATTGGTGTCGTAGTAATCATCTTAGGTGTCGTAGCCTTTGAAACAGTTTATTTCGTAGACGAACGAGAAAAGGCAATTATTTTTCAGTTTGGTCGAATTGTTGAATCGCGCGATCAGCCAGGGCTCCACATCAAAAAACCATTCATCAACAGCGTTCAGTTTTATGATGCGCGAATTCAAACGATGGATGCGGACCCAGAACTCTACCTCACCGGTGAGAAGAAAAACCTAGTCGTAGACTCATTTGCCAAATGGCGAATTCGAGATGTTGCGAAGTACTACGTAACGGTAAGTGGCTTAGCGTCAAATGCACGTGCTCGATTAGCGCAAAGAGTGAATGACAGTCTCCGACAGGAATTTGGCAAGCGTGCCGTGCAAGAAGTCATTTCGGGTGATCGGGCGGAAATCATGGAATTAGTTCGTCGTTCGGTTGATAGTGAAGCGTCTGAATTTGGAGTTGAAGTTGTCGACGTTCGGTTAAAGCGTGTGGACTTAGACCCTGAAGTCAGTGAACGAGTGTATAGCCGAATGGAAGCTGAGCGTGCAAGAGTAGCGAAGGAACTAAGAGCACAGGGTGCGGAAGCCGCGGAGAAAATCCGAGCAGATGCCGATAGACAGCGGGAAATTACTGTAGCGAATGCTTATCGCGAGGCCGAACATATTCGCGGTGAAGGTGATGCCACAGCCACGCTCACCTATGCATCTGCATTTGGAAAAGATGCTGAATTTTATAATCTTTATCGTAGTTTGAACGCCTATCGGGATACCTTCCGATCAAAACAGGATCTGTTAATCCTTGAACCCAATTCCGAATTTTTCAAATACTTCAAAGGTAATCAATCGCAATTGCTGCCTGCTACTGATGGAATCGTAGCCTCTGTTCAAGAGGGAGGGTAACGATATTGAAGTGAGGAACCTACGTGATCAGCTGGAAAATTTTTATAGCAGCGCTTGGTTTGGTCTGCATAATTGAAGGAGCAGTATGTTTTGCGGTACCGGACGTGCCTCGTAAAATTCTGTCTACGCTTGTTCAGATGCCTTCCAAAACTCTCAGGCTGATGGGGATTTCGACCGTGATCGTAGGTTTTCTGATTCTCTGGATTGCAAGTTCTGTTTAGTCTCATTCTTTTCAAAGAATGTAAATCAGTCGATCAAAGCTAGCGAAATTAAGCGTCTTCATACTGTTTCTTTGTTTTTCTAGTTTCCCTGATCATGAGAGACGCTTGGATCCAACTCGATGGTGTAGAGCAGATTCTGCCGTACGATGGTTGGAGTCTGGAGCAGCTTCGACGAAAACTCCTTGATCGACTGCATCAGAACGGTTATGAATTAGTCATCCCGCCTTTGGCAGATTTCGTAGAGTCATTACTCGGTGGCACTGATGATGATCTGGATGTTTTGACTGTGAAAACTCCAGATTATGTCAGTGGGAAACTGTTTGGCATTCGCGCGGATATGACACCTCAAATCGCAAGAATGGCAGCTCACCATCTACCCGTAAATGACACAGTCATTCGACTGTGTTATTTTGGGCCGACTTTGTTGGCACGGGCGCCGCATCCCGGTGATAGTCGCGAACTTTTACAGTTCGGAGCGGAATTGTTTGGTTCGTCGTCATCCGAATCCGATCGTGAGATCATTCGACTGATGATTGAGTGTTTAACAATTGCACGAGTCCAGTCTTTATCAATTTCTCTCGGTCATGTAGGCATCATTCAGGAAATATTCAAAATCATGAATTTTGAAGAGAGCCTTGAACGCTCAATTCGAAGCATTCTGCAGGGTAAATCACGACCAGACTTGAAGGAATTGACACTTCACCATGAATTAAGTTCCGATCAACAGGATTTGCTCTCTGATATAACCACATTGAATGGTGATATAGATACTCTGGAGAAAGCACGTGCGAGATTGGGTGGAATCAGCGCCACTTTGGATTCTTTATTGCATGAGTTTGAAGAGATGGTCAGTCAGATCATCAGTGAAAATGAATCAATCGCATTTCATTTAGATTATGCGCAGATTGGTGGGTATCGCTACCATACAGGCATTGTATTTTCCGCTTACGGGGCGGGTTACGGTCGAGCTCTTGCAAAAGGAGGCCGTTATGACTCAGTGCTTGCTGCTTATGGCACTCCTTGCCCTGCCACTGGGTTTAGTGGAGATTTACGCTTGCTTCGTCCTTCAAATTCTGTCAAAGGTCCACAAAAAGGAATATTGATTGGCGCCGATACGAAAGTGCCTGGCGAACACATTCAAGCGTTGATCGAATCGAGCAATCGGGTTATTCATCAACTGCCCGACCAGGCGCGAGAAAGTCTGAATGCAATTTGTGATCAAGAAATGATTCATCAGAATGGCAACTGGAAAGTAGTCCCGTTTAAAGCTGAGGTGGAGCATTAATGACTCAGACCGTAGCCGTTATTGGCGGACAATGGGGGGATGAAGGAAAAGGCAAGATTGTCGATTGCCTTAGTTCTGCTGTCGATGCAGTTGTTCGTTTTCAAGGCGGACACAATGCTGGTCATACTCTCGTAACCGAAGAACGGTCAATTGTTTTGCATCTAGTTCCAGCAGGCATATTGCACAGTGCGGTAACCGCCTATATTGGAAATGGAGTGGTGCTTTCTCCAGAAGCTTTGTATGAAGAACTTCAGAAACTTGGCGAAGTTGTCGACAATCTAACCGAAAGAATACGAATTAGTGATGATTGCACTTTGCTCCTGCCAAGCCATGCGGCGTTGGATGTTGCACGAGAAAAAGCAAAAGGCAGTCGGGCAATCGGAACAACCAATCGAGGAATAGGGCCGGCATACGAAGATAAAATCGCTCGGCGTTCCCTGAAAGTATTTCATTTGTTTGATCACCAATTGCTGCGCGACAAGGTGAATGAATTGCTGGATTATCACAACTTCCTGCTAAGCCAGCGGTTTGGGGAAGAGATTGTCAATCCGAATCAGCTCTATGATTCTCTTTGTGAGGCCTCCGAATGGATAATACCTCTTGTCACAGACGTCAGTCGTGATGTATCTAACTTGGTTGGCCAAGGCAGTAAAGTGCTTTTTGAAGGAGCGCAGGGTGTCATGTTAGACATCGATCATGGCACTTATCCATATGTAACTTCGTCAAATACAGGAATAGGCGGAATCTCGACTGGAGCAGGATTTCCGCCCGCAAAAATCAATATGAATCTTGCAATTGTCAAGGCTTACACAACTCGGGTTGGAGCAGGACCATTTCCTACTGAATTAGATGACGATGTCGCAAATCGCTTGGCTACAAAAGGGGTCGAATTCGGTGCAACTACAGGGCGCCCGCGTCGCTGTGGATGGTTTGATGCGGTTTTAGTTCGAAGAGCTCATCAGTTGAATCACTTTGATGGGCTGTGCATTACGAAACTGGACGTAATGGATGGATTAGAGACGATTAAGATCTGTACTCACTATCATTATGAAGGCAGATTGGAAGACAACATAACGAGTAACGCACATCGATTGGAGCAATGTTTTCCGTTTTACGAGGAAATGCCTGGATGGAATGATTCAACGTACGGAATCACTGATTATCACAAACTCCCTCAAAATGCAAAGAACTATTTGATGAGAATTGTTGAATTGACTGGGGTTCCGATTGCAATGATTTCGACAGGCCCGAGCCGTGCACATGTAATTTACCGAGAGCTCCTCTCAGACTGGTAAAAATTGTCGGGCTCGTTTTTGTCCAGTGGCTCAAAAACGAACTATTTTTAGGGAATGAGAACTTCATCTCCTACGTTGATCGTGCCACCTTTTGCAATGTGCGCGCGAAGTCCAGCACGATGCATCCACTGTTTGACAAGCCTTGGGTGACCGGTTAATCCACTCAAATACACACAAGGCTCACAGAGTCTCATTCCAGTAAGTGTCACCTCTCCAACTTGGAATGTTTTTCCGACGAGACTGTTCAAGTCTACGTAGCGTGTCAAAATATTTCTTCTGGATTGTGAATGCTGCAGTTCTATGCCATGTTTTTCGAACAGTTCCTCAAAGGCCTCTGACTCAATCAAAGAAACTTCTTGGTCTGGTTCGATCGACGGTTTAGAATAGGTCCCGGTCAGGGAATAATAACGATCACCGATCAAGCCTTTGTTTTCGACAGCGATCACTGAACCAACGGAGTTCATTTCTCCGCCAGGTTCAGGGGTTGTAAATATTTTCAGAACCACGCCATTTGACATTTCGACTACCTCTTCTGAACAAAATTGAAAACATGAATTAGAGTTTGAAAGTAGTTATTTTATATGTCTCAGTACAATTTTGAGTTAATTCGGGAAAAATATTACCCTATCATGATATGCAGCGGCGACTAACAAACGCTGTGATGAGATGGAATCCATACTTGGCGGACTTCGTATCTTTTGTCAAGTCAAAAAGAGCTTTTCTATAGTGTTTGCCGGTGACTTCGAATTGTTTCAGGCAGCAGTGTCAATCTCAGGTAGTTTCGGTTCGTACAAAGTGTTGTTCTCCAACATCGTACAAAGTGTTGTTCTCCAACATCGTACAAAGCCCCTTGAGCCAAGCGATCACCAACGTAAAGTAAAGCCTGTCCATGAGTTTTGCCGCGAGCTTTCAAACTGTAATATTTGTGTTTGCAGATCGCGTCGTGCATGCAAGCTATTTTGGCCCAATGAAACAGTGCGATTTGCATCAGGTTGTTCACCGCTCGCCGCTGGCGAAGGACCGTTTTTTTTTGCCCGAACGCTGGGTTACCGGGGCAACCCCGCTGAGCGTTCTCAGCGCTCGATAATCTCGTTGTTCAAGGCTGCTGCAAGCTTCGGACAACAGCACTGTCAAGGTTCTGCCGACGCCCGGGATCGGACGTAAAACATCCACGTCGCGGACCGAGTCTGAGTTGGTTTCAAGCGGCTGCGCCGCCGCTGGCGGCAGGTGCCAGTGTTCAATCACCGCATCCATCTGACGCTCGATGTCTTTGATCTGTGACCGCACCAATTGCAGTTGCCTCACCAGGAATTTGACCTTGATGGCTTCTGGAGGAGACATTGGATCGACACCTGGAAGCACCGGCTGGCGCAGGACCTGTTGCTAAATGCCTGCACTATTCGAATTCCCATAATTCCCAAATTTGGGGTATTTGTATTTCAAACGATTGGTGAACTATGTATTTTGACACTCTTCGCTTTTTACAGGGAAAGAATTAAGCCTATTTTGTACTGATAATTTGACACACCTGTGTCTCAACGAAATTTTATCAGTGCTGCAACCCCAAAAGGCCTTCAGCAAATCTAGCAAATCCGGTTTTTTACAGAAAATTGGTGAAGCACAAGAATCTGGCGCCGGTGGTGCGAAAGCAGGGAGATTTTCGGATTTTGTTTGCTACAATTTCGGTATGTCCATAGAGATGTGGTATTTCACCGGGCAGGTACGACAGTGATGTGCAATACTAGATCTTTGCGGTGCTTATTAATTTGAAAATAGGGGATGTGAATTCTTTGAAATAGAGATATTTCGTTTTAAATCATCAAATTATTGTCGATTTTTTCTATCTTTAGGTAAATTAGAGTAATATTGTAATAGTAGTGTCTTCGTAACTAGTTGACTTGCTCGTGAAAAAGATTGTGTCAAAACTTCTCCATTATTGTGGTAGGTCTATTGTACATTGGGCATATCGAGTATCTCGTCTATTGCTCAAAGAACAAGCAAGCGATTTGAGCAAGTTCAAGAACCATGAACGAGTTCATTACATGGATGAAGGCTTGCCGCAAGATATCGAAGATATATTGGAGATTTCAGCAATTCTGGAAATCAGAGAATATGACATTTTTAGTTTGGCATATCACTGGTGGTTCGGGAGGATAGCGAGTCAACCTGTGCTAGAAAATCATTTCGCCAGGTATATGTTCAACAAGATTGTTCCACACTGGGTTCGACAATACAATCGAATGGTTCTCGATTTGCGCGACAGTGGCACATTAGATCGAGAAGAGCTCGGAATCTCTAGACTTCCGAGTGCGACACCAGAATCGGTGCGCGCGGGATTACGTTATACGGTAATGGTGTTCAGCGCACTTGCATTGATCATTTTGTTTGCTGAATTGGCGCTTCGGTTTTCTACTCTTCCCTGTATGTTTCCGCCCTGTTACTAAAATTCGGGGAGATAAGAAATTGGATTGGATTTTCTTGCTTATTACTGGTGCGGTTTCCTACCATGCACTTACCTATCGGGATGAAGAAGGAGAACGTGATACGGTCCGCCTTCTTTTTGGCTGCATTGCCCTCCTGTTTTTCTTTCGTGTTCTATTTGTTGACGTTCTTGAGGTCTGGCAATAAATCATACTAACGCGAAGTCGGTTAGAAAATTGGTTTGAATTTTCTTTTTTGGTTGACGCAGCGAATCAACCCGCTTCTCGTGTTTACAAAGAAGATTACTTCTTATAACTTCGCTGCTGCTGGTCGATAGTTGGAATCTGTAGCACTCTTTCAGATTCTGGTTTCTCTAGTTCCAGTGCAAGATAAGCAGCTCGGTCAGCGATACTGGGCGGGCGTTCCGGTTGATTTCTTAGGAAGCGTGTCAGCCAGTGCGGGCCTTCTGCAATTTCAGGGTCTATTCGCAGTGCCGTTCGATAGTCATTTAGTGCCTCTTGATGTTTCCCCAATCGATCATATAGAATTCCTCGATTCGCGTAGGTGCCTCCAAAATCAGGTTCTTGTGCAATGGCTCGATTAAAACTGATCAGAGCTTCATCAAATCTACCAAGCTGCATTAGGGCACGGGCTCGTCCACGCATCGAATGGATGTGATGTTGGTTTTCTAACAAAGCGTTGTCGTACGCTTCTAGCGCTCTTTCGTAAGCGCGATCTTCAAATAGTTTATTTGCGGCGTGATAGTGAGTATCACCTGGATCGCGTCCCTGAAAGAAACTATCGTAAATGCCCCAGCTCAGCCATAAAACCGTCATGATTATCGCTGTGTACTTCAGGAATCGATAGAGTCGAGGATCCAATAGATTGCTCTTAACCTAGAAGTTTGAAATTAAACAGAATGGAGAAAATTAGACAGATGACAAGTCCGATCAGGTAAGCGCGCTTCTTTTGCCCTTGAATCTCGCGGTCGTCTAGTGTCTTCTTCAATTTTTTTTGTAGTCGTCGAACACTAAAAACCCAAATTAAGCGACTGACTGGAATGAGAAGAGCGAGTGTCATGGCTGCCACCCATAACCAATAAGTGGTCAAGCTTGACATGGTTAGTTGAAAATTATTTTTAGAGTGTTATGTGAAATTAATGACAAGCCATAAAAAAAGGGAGGGTTCCCCCTCCCTTTTTCAAAAGAATATTATTAGGAAGTTGTGACGCGTCCTGTGTCTCCAATGTCTTCGTGCAGAACTTCAATATCAGTGTCTGCCAATGTGGACATCTCCATTTTATATGCGAGAAACCACATCATGAAAACGCCAAGAATCCACCAGAGAATCTGCCACGCCCATATTGAAGGAATGCCAAACGTCCAAGCTGCGACACCACCATTCGGGTCACCAAATATTGTGTTGCCAATTACTGCACCGGGACCGATTCCGAAGAAGAACCAGACCAGTGTGATGATCCAAGCGATCGGAATCATTCCACGCTTTGACTCAGGAAGAGTTGCATGTTGAGCCAAGAAGTTGTGATACTTCATTTTATGCTCAGTGTCCGCTGCGTTCTGAGTGAAGCTGGAGACGATAATCGCAATTCCCAAGTTGAAGATTATTCCCCAACCTGCAGAATGAATCGTCCAAGGCCATCTGCCCCAAGCGGTAATTCCCAGACTCTGACCGATCGTTTCAGTGCAGACTACGACGATGAGTCCTGCGGCCAGTCCAAGCGTAATTCCCGCTCTTGTAAACCATGGGAAGTAACAAACGGCGAGCAATGGCGGCCACATCTGGAAACCGAATGCAACAGCCAATCCTCCCAACAAGACAAGGGCATCACTCGAAGTAGTAGCAACGACAAGAGCTGCCAATACGATAACTGCAACACCGATTCGTCCAAACAGCTTCTGCTGAGCATGGCCGATATTCGGCATGACGAAGTGCTTGAGCAAGTCACGAGTCAACATCGCTCCCGCTGTGGACATATACGCGGCTCCTGTTGACTGCATTGCGGCAAGCGCACATACAGACAACAGTCCGACCAGCCAAGGTGCTGCATCTTGCATCACATGAATCAACTGTGGAACAAGCATTCCTTGCTTGCCCGCAGATTCCATCAAGTCTTTGCCTTCCAAACCGAGTCCAAGAGCATTGTTCACACTGTCGGGATAGGCTGCCATGTATGCTAGATCTGCTCCTAGCATATGTCCTCCCATGCCTTGGATGGCGGTGAAGAAGAACAATATGAAACCAATTCCCAGTGACGACGCCCAAACCTGCTGAGGAGCAAAAGGTTTAGGATCATTGTTTGAGAAAGCCCACATTGAAAATGCCGGCGATGACTGAATTCCCATTAGTGCGAACATGTAAGTCAAAATCATTATTCCAGTCCAAGCGCCACCAACCGCTGATGGACCTGAAGAAACGAATTGAATGATTCCGGGAATAGCGATGTAATGACTATAGTCCTGTTCGGTCCGCTTAGGATCCAACGCAGCTAGATTCGCAATCCCTTCGTTTAGGGCTGCCCAGCCGCCAACTAGGTTCAAGGCAATGATGCCGATAACTACAATGCCAAGTGCAAGCAAAACACATTGCAGAGTATCCACATAAGCCACCGCTCTTAAGCCACCCGATGCGACATAAATGAACACGATTGCAGATAGCAGCCACATTCCTACGCTGACGCCGAGCAAGCCGTCGGTTAGAACGTTGAACAAAAATCCAGAAGCTCGGAGCTGGAGTCCGAGATACGGAACTGAAAAACACAGTGCCACCAATACAACTAGGATACGTATCACATCCGATTTGAAATAATGCGAAAGCATTTCTCCCGGTGTGACAAAGCCAAAGCGCTTTCCAAGTATCCACTGTCGTTTCAGGAATATCACTCCTGTAAATGGAATTGTGATCGCGTAGAAGGATGCATAGGCATACTGAAAACCATCCCTGTAAAGTAAGCCAGGATGTCCCATAAACGTCCATCCGGAGAATGACGTCGCAGTCGCAGCCAGTACGAATACCCAAAGCGACAATCTACGACCTGCAATAAAGTAATCACTTGCAGTGTGTGCTGTTCTAGCACCTCGAATTCCCCAATAAATGCAATAAATCCAATACAAGACGACAAATATAAATAACCAAACTATCTTTGCATCCAAATTTTAGTACCTCTCTACTAGACAAAATCACAGATGATGTGATTTTGTTTTTGTTAAATATTATTACTCTAGGTTGTAACAATACGCACTAGAGCTTATTTATGATAATAACCATTATAAATTCAAAAATCCCGCGTACTCCATCAATTGCCAACTTGTACGTCTGACGCCCTGTTTTACAAAAGAAAAAGCCTTATTTTTAGAGTATGATCAACTACCTGCGGTTCCTTAAATGGGTACTGCATAAATACGGCGAATGAAATTTCTACCACACAGAATCCGAAAGAAGTCCAAGCTTTTCATTGCTTGCGCCTTTCCACTGCGCATCGCTGAGTTAGTGCAGGAGCTGGGACTTCTAGTACAGGTCGATTCGCAGCTTCTCTAGCTCCGCAGCAAACGCGATTTTTAGCACAGTACCGATATTTTCAATCGATAGTCTGGCCTTTACCTCTTCAAACTCCAAATATTTTTGTAACTGAAAACCTTATAACTTTATAGTTTTTCAGCAGTCCGGCACGGCTACATTACGACCCGAGAGGAATTGTCATAACCTCTGTCATGAACGAGGTGTCAGCTCTCGGGTGGGGTGTATTAGCGCGACTTTCTTTGAGTGTTTACGGACAGAATGCGAGCGCTTGCAGAAACGGGATTAGATCGTTGCTCAGATAAAAAGTTACTTTGTCGACAAAAGGGGAACTGTCTGCGCAAGATGAGCTGGGGATAAATCAAGGGGACAGGAGCCCGATATGACAAATGGGGTCCTGCATGTAATTTTCATCAAAGCTGAATGGACTGAGAAGATTCGCCATTGACAAGCCGGTTGTAGAACAGCAATTCTGTATTCATTGCTTTGAATTTAGGTGATGAACTTGGAACGAAGACCATTGATTGGCACATCCGTCAATAATGCCTATGAAGGTGCTAAAAAAATATTCCACCGTCAAATTCTATTCGACTTCGACAAAACCGCAATTCTCCAATAGGTCCATTAACGCGGTCGCGGGGGAGTATAAATTTATAGTTGCTAAGGCACAGGAATTGTTGTCAGATAGCATCTCAAAGGATTGAAAATCTAGAAGCAGTATTCAGAATGGAGGCAACCAAAAAGAAAATAGTTAGAGCTATTTGGATTACTCGTTGTAAAAGTCGGTCTGTAATCCATTAACGAGCGTTTTTTTGAGCCTCCTGTATGTCCTCGTGCCAAGTGCTCTTTATGAATGCGATAACAGCCCAGATTTCTTCGTCACTTAGCACATCTTTGTACGCAATCATATCAGTTGGGTAGTTTGGTCCCGCAATTGACTGGATACCGTCTTTGGTTAGTTTGAACAACACCATATCGGAGTGATGCCAGGTATGTCCTGTTTCATCGTGTGGAGGGGCAGGAAGTTTTCCGTCACTATTTCGAACCCACCAATTCTGCTGACCTTCGAGATTGACACCATGACAGCTAGCGCAGTGCTGGTCATATACCTTTTTGCCGAGGACCGTCAAAGTGCTATTGTTGGGATCAGCTAGATTGTTTTGATCTGATCGTGCCAGAGAAGAATCGCCAATCGTGACATTTGAAAAATATCCGAATGAAACTACGAAACAAGAAATTAGAAATTTTTTCATAACGTTTTTGTCGTATCAGAGTGTTAGTTGTAGATTAAAAGTAACGTTAATTGACAAGTTCGAGTCAGAAGGGGTGAATATTTTCTTGCAGGTTTTACGCCATATCTAAATTAATCGCTCGTTTGTGCCACGCGAATTTTCGATTTTTACATGAAGATTTCAATCTTCAAATTTTGAAGCTCCGCAACACTGTATTATTCTAGCACTTGGCAATCTTGGTAAAACTGGATGTGATTAGTGTCCTTGAAATTAATCGCCCAAAACTCAGTAAATGATATCGCGTTGCTTGTGACTCCATTGAATCTGGTTGACACGAACATGCAGCTGGACTGCACAAGCCAAACCCTTTAGATCTCTAGTGGAACAGTCAGGCATCCTGATAATAGCCATTGGTGGAATTCAGCGAATCACCATGCCAGCGTTCATCATCACCTCGGGCAGGTCAAACCTGAACCTGCCAAGATCAATAGCGTGGCCAGTTGCAGGCGATGGTGTCACTATCAAAATTTGACGTTAGGTTCTACGCGTAGTTTCTTGCCAGCACTGGATTGATTCGAGTAAAAGACTGATTCCTATAATGAGATAAAAATGGAATACGAATTAGACTTGCAGACTCTTTAGCAAAAAATTTGTTGTGCTCAGATT
Source organism: Arenicellales bacterium (assembly GCA_965202855.1). Classification (GTDB taxonomy): domain Bacteria; phylum Pseudomonadota; class Gammaproteobacteria; order Arenicellales; family JAJDZL01; genus JAJDZL01. The sequence goes on from CBDBBP010000003.1 coordinate 208,834, forward strand.
ATTGAGATCATCGTTTTTTTATCATATGTATTGTCACACTCGACTGCGAACTCTAATCTAATAATGGATACAAACAATTCAGTTGGAAAATCAATTACGCGAGAGGCTTCAAAATTGTTGCAGCACCATCGGGATTCGTAGGCCACATGCAGAATAATTCATCTTCCATTCTCAATGAAGTTGTCAATTGGACAACTGACATTTAACAAATATCACAATATTGCCATGAACCAAAACAAGTACGAAAAACTATCAGCCGATTTGAAATCACAAGGTGTGAAATATGTGCTTGCCAGTTACGTAGATATCCACGGTGTTTCCAAGTCTAAATTCGTTCCAATCTCGCACTTAGATCGAATGATGCAGGGCTCGGAACTTTGCACGGGCGCAGCGCTCGATGGAGTTCCCCAAGACGTGAGCGATGAAGAAGTATCTCCTCACCCGGACCCGGCGTCTTGTCTAATTTTGCCTTGGCAGCCTGATGTTGCATGGTTTGCCAGTGACCTTTTCTGTGAAGGGGTCTCGTTTGAAGCATGTTCACGAACCATCTTCAAGAACGTGCTGTTGCAAGCACGTGAAATGGGATATCAGTTTAATTTCGGTATTGAGCCGGAATTCTTTTTGCTGAAACAAAGCAACGAGTTGGAATATGCGCCGATCGGTTCCCGTGATAATTTGGCAAAACCGTGTTATGACGTGCGCTCTACCTTGGACAGTTTCGAACTGCTTGAGTCAATCGTAGCGGAGCTCACTGGTCTAGGCTACGACGTCTACTCATTCGATCACGAAGACGGAAACGGACAGTTTGAAATTGATTTTCATTATTACGATGGCCTGACGATGGCAGATCGTTTCATTTTCTTTCGGCTGCTCGTTCAAGAGATTGCACAAAAACATGGGTATTTTGCATCGTTTATGCCGAAACCTTTTGTAGACCGAGCTGGAAGCGGCGCTCACTACAATATGTCGCTCGCAGATTCCGAGAGTGGAAAAAATCTATTTGAGTCCAAAAATGACGAACGAGGCTGTGATTTGTCAACGATTGGATATTACTTTATTGGAGGTATTTTGAAGCACTTGCCTGCTCTTTGCGCAGTGGTTTCACCGACGGTCAACAGTTACAAACGCCTGATTAAAGAAGGGAGTATGTCAGGATCTACTTGGGCGCCTGTTTTTGCCTGTTATGGAAATAACAATCGAACCAACGCCCTGCGCGTGCCATTAGGAGGAGGGCGTGTGGAACTGCGCGCAGCAGATATATCCAATAATCCCTATTTGGGTGGAGCGATGGTGCTTGCTGCCGGATTGGAAGGTATTGGCGAGAAACTGGACCCAGGATTGCCACATACCGATAATATGTATTTGAAGTCAGACGAGGAACTCAACCAACTTGGAGTTTCCTATTTGCCGCGTACGCTGGAACAGGCGATCAATGCTTTCGAAGTTGATCCTCTAAGTCGACAAGTAATGGGCGATTTGATGTTTGATACATATATAGATTTCAAGCGTCGGGAATGGGAGGAATATCACAACCATGTTTCTGATTGGGAAGTCAATCGCTATTTGAAATTTTTCTAGCATTAGCATCAAGAAATACTTCAGAAATCTCCAGCGAGGGCAAATCCGACTTTAGTCAATCCACACTATATTGAAGATACAACGGTATTCCATACTTATGGTAAGTTGTATCGATCAAAGAGCATCACCATCATAATTTTCACCGCTTGCTACGCTGGCAGGCATCAAGCTAACGTAATTAATTATCGGAAACTGGGCATTGGATACTGAACACACAAATTCCGTTTCTCTGAACAAACGCTGATATCGCGCTGCGGTTGGCAACAAAAGAATTTTAGAACGTTTCAACAACGAACGATCTTCGTCAGCAATTATTCATCTTTCTCAGCGCTTGACGGTCGATCTTATTCGTGCCGGTTTTTGGCAATGCCTCCAGATACACGACTTCACGCGGATATTTGTACGGCAAAAGCTTTGACTTGACGAAACTCTGTAGCTCTTTTGTAACATTCTCGTCGCCATAGACTTCGTCGACCAATACTACCCAGGCTTTAATCGTAAGGCGCATATCTGCCAGTTTAACTGCCTGAACGCAACACTCCTTGACTTTTGGGTGTTCATTGAGTGATGTCTCAACCTCCATCGGGTATACCCACTGGCCGGATACTTTGACTAGATCGTCAGCGCGACCTTTAAAAAAATAGTATCCATCTTCATCCATAACGAAAAGGTCGCCAGTCTTAATCCAGCCTTCACGTATGGATTCACCTGTTTTATCTGGGCGGTTCCAATAAATCTCCGTTCCAGAGAGCCCACGCACGTACATTTCGCCCTCTTTGCCAGGACTTACTTCCTGATCATCTGCCCCGAGAAGTTTTACCGCGTAGCCAGGAACAATCCGTCCAGCGGACCTTGTCTTTTGCAGTGTTTCGTCATTCGATAAATAAATGTGCAGCATCTCGGTTGATCCAAGCCCTTCAATAATTTTCAAGCCAAAGTGCGTCTTCCATCTTGAAGTTAGTTCCTTTGATAGAATTTCAGCCGCGGAAATGCATAGTCGTACGCAGCTGAGATCCGCTGATTCGGCTCTGTCACTATGCGCCAATGATGTATAGAGTGTCGGAAGCCCGAACAGAACGGTTGGGCGATGTTTCTCGATTTGTTCGAACACACGCTCGGGTGTTGGACGACCAGAAAGAAGCACGGAGGCAGCGCCGCGGCTCATTGGAAATGTTACGGAATTTCCGAATCCATAAGCGAAGAAGATTTTCGGAATTGAAAAACAAATGTCTTCGGGCGCAAGTTTCAAAATATTTGCACCGTATGTTTCTGCTGTATATGGCGCGTCTTCATGGCGATGAACAATTCCTTTCGGCAGTCCGGTAGAACCAGATGAATACATCCAAAACGCTTGATCTCGGCGTACGGTCGGATACTCCGACAACTCTGTCGATTCTAAAGCCCATGGCCTTTGCTGTGCTTGCAATACGGTTTGACACGAAAACCTCTCAATCTCTGAATCGATCAGCAAAGTTTCAAAACCTTCGGATACGATTGCCGCTGTCGCACCGCTGTCTTTTAAAAAATATGCAATCAAGTCGGCTGGCGACTGTCCGTTTGTAAGAATGGGCACGAAGCCCGCTCGCATGCATCCCATGATCGCTGCAGGATAAGCAGGTTCGTCATCCATCAACAGCAACACTCTATCTCCCGCTGCGCAGAGTTTTTTCAGGTGATTGCCGATTTGTGCAGCCTCATTGGCTAACTCCGCGTAGGTGAGCATCCCGGAATCGTGGTAAATGGCAGGGAAGTCCGCATTTTGGGGAAGATTGTCCCAAAGCAATCGCGCTGCGTTGTAAATTTTTGGCAGTTTAAATCCAACAGATTCGGCGAGCTGTTGGATGCTTGGTTCAGTCATAATTCGAAAATCCTTTTCCGACTAAAAATTTTCCTGCATCAGATTCCACAAATTAACAATCAAAATGGGCTGTCAGTAGTTTTCGACAGTGATGCCACGCGCCTCAAGGTCTGCCGCAAACTTTGGTGATGTCATCCAAATTTTTTCGCGTGTCAATCGTCCAGCGCGAGTGATGTAGCTGAGAGCAAATTCCCAAGGCATCAAAGACATATGTTCGCCAAATCGCTCGTACCAATGTGCCGATGAAGACGCAGCCTTCACTAATTTCTCTAAAATCGGCTGGCGTTCAGCCTGGTACATTGGAAGTGCGTTTGAAAGATTAAAATCTGTTTCTCTCAATGCTTTGACAAGAGCAATCACATCTTCCATCGCGAGTCGCGTGCCCGAACCGATCGAGTAATGCGCTGTGTGTAGAGCATCACCGACTAGGACACGGTTTCTGTAGAACCAACGACGGTTGCTCATCACCGGAAACTGCCGCCAAATGGACCTATTATTTATCAATCTCGCTCCATCCAGTGCGCGTGCGAAAATCGACTCGCAAATGGCGCGATATTCCAATTCTGGCATTCTGGAAAATCCAGCTTTTTGAAATGCCATCTCCTCACACTCCACGATGAAGGTGCTGCGATTTGGTGCGAATCGGTAGTGGTGTGCATTAAAAAAACCATAATCTGTTTCTATAAACGTCTGCGTCAAAGTTTTAAATGAGCGGTTGGTTCCATACCAACAAAACCGATTTCCAGTGAAAATGGTTGTCTCGCCGTACTTTTGTGGCGCTTCGGCTCGTACAACTGAGTTCAGGCCGTCAGCGCCGATCACAATTTCGCAGTCATCGAAAATGGACAGATCTTTTACCCGAGTATTGTAGGTTGGATAAACGTCGAATGCGGCGGCCCGTTTCTGAAGCAATAACAGCATGTCTAGTCGACCAATTGCGCTGAAACCAAATCCGTCAATCACAATCGTTTCGTTTTTATGAGAGACTCGGATGTCAGCCCAGGTCTCCATATGTGGCTCAATCAGATCAGCAGTTTCAGGGTCATCCTTGCGTAAGAACTCCAGTGCTGATTCGGAAAACACAACTCCGAATCCCCACGTTGCGTCTGCAGGGCCTTGATCAAGGATTTTAATCTCTATATTGCCAAAGTTGCGTTTAATCAATATTGCTGCGTAGAGGCCCGCCGGACCTGCGCCTAAAATTCCAGCTTTCATATTATTCTTCCAACGCTGCAGAGTTCGATTTGACTGCTAACACTGGAATTTCGGTCTTGGTAGACTAACTGATGCGTGCTTAAATTTTGCATCCAAAAAGTGCTCCTCAGAGGGATTCGATAACTTCTAGTTTGAGATGTCATTACGCTGACTCAGTTTAGGAGAATTAACTTTTTAGATCTAAATTTTTAATTTCTGTGCCAATCACTTTGACTCATTCATTTTAATTATCTCCATGACATCTAAGATAAAAGTGAATTGAATTTGAGTAACGCCTTGCGCACGTTCAATTATTTCTTTAAATGGCCAACTTCATAGGCTTCGATGAAGCAACAGCTGCCAAACACTAAAATGCTGCACTTCCAGCTGGCAGTTTGGATTTGATCGTAATTGACTTGTCGTTCAATTCCGAAAATGATGAAGATCGATTTCGATGTTAATGGTTCAATCCCTTGTTACATACGGGCAGCATTTCTAATGATAAGTCAGCAGTTCATTCTGTCAACCGCGATAGAGTGCATTTCAATGTGGCATTTTTGACTGCTCTTATAGTGATTTGAAACCTCATCGCTGATGCGGATTGTTCTAATTGGACGTTTCGGTCTCAATGAGTCGGCAGAATTTGAATTTCAATCAACACCTTGCAGTAGAAACTGATTGAATCTGCACGAATTTGGCACATAGGCTACTGCCCAGTCCGAGCGCCGTTACTTGCTATTTGTCAACTTAGTGGAAACAACAATTCCTAATGGTTATCAGTGATTAGCTTCGACTCGAACCCAAACACCTTCAGAACCAAAAAATTATGGGCATTAAGTTAAAATATTCAGACCATTTATTGGAATTTACCTGCGTTGGGGTTCTCCCAGTATTTATAAATTTTAGAGAAATTGCATAATGAAAAAAATATTATCTGTTGCTATTGGCGCAATACTAAGTTTATCGGCTGGTATTGCAAGCGCCGAAAAGTGGGATATGCCCCTTGCATACTCCGCTACAAACTATCACTCCGAAAATGCTGCGGCTTTCGCTGAAGCTGTTACCTCGGCTACTGACGGGGCATTGGAAATCGTTACTCACCCAAGTGGCTCACTTTACAAAGGTGGTGAAATTTTTCGCGCCATACGAACGGGTCAGGCTCAAATAGGAGAAAGACTGATTTCCGCTCTAGGCAATGAGCATCCAATTTTTGAAATTGATGCGTTACCGTTTCTAGCTACTGGATTTGCTGAAGCAAAAAAACTATACGAGGCGTCAAAACCCTTAATGCAAGAAGTTTTGGCAGATAGAGGCGTCATGTTGCTGTACGCGGTACCGTGGCCTCCCCAAGGTTTGTACAACAAAAATCCAGTCAATAGCGCAGCTGATATGAAAAATGTGAAGTTTCGCGCATACAACGCAGCGACCGCGAGATTAGCAGAACTGATGGGAGCGATTCCAACAAAAATCGAAGCGGCTGAACTTTCGCAAGCTTTTGCGACCGGGGTAGCTGAGAGCATGGTTTCTTCGGGCTCCACGGGTTATGACCGAAAACTTTGGGAGTACGTAGCATACTGGTATGATGTCCAAGCTTGGCTGCCAAAGAATATGGTTATTGTTAACAACGAATCTTGGGCAAGTCTCGATGCTTCCACTCAACAGCTTGTTCTAGAAGCGGCGGAAAGCGCAGAAGCCAATGGTTGGGCAAAGGCGGAAGAGCTGGCCAATTGGTACAAAGAACAACTCGCTGCTAATGGGATGAATATCAATCCGCCGAGTGACGAACTCCGCGCTGATTTTCAAAGTATTGGAGAAGTTATGACTAGCGAGTGGCTAGAGCGCGCAGGGGAAAAAGGTCAAGCTGTCATCGAAGCATACAAAGCGATGTAAACCCAAATTATTGTACGCTTGAATCTTGCGTACACATTTTTCCATGATGCCAAATTTGTCTCGCTTGGACGCCGCGTTAAACTCGACTTATCGGTATTGCGGGTTTGCAGCAGCGTTTTGCATGGTATTGATTGCATTGCTGGTTTGCCTGAGCATAGGCTCTCGCCTTGCTTCAGTGTATATCCCAGGATTGACGGAGTACTCCGGATATACCATGGCTGCTGCGAGTTTTCTGGCACTTGCTTACACGTTTCATGAGGGTGGTCATATTCGAGTCGAGATATTGATATCTCGACTCACTCCCAAATGGCGGCGTTTCGCAGAATTTTGGTGCTTGGGTGTTGCCGCCTGTACCTCAGTGTTTCTTGCCTATTACATAGCTCGACTCGCTTACTTCTCGTGGAAATTTGAAGAACGCAGCGAAGGTGCAGACGCGGTCTTGCTTTGGAAACCTCAACTTATAGCCGTGTTAGGAGCAGTGCTGTTGGCCATTGCGGTTGTTCATAGCCTTGTCAAATGTATTTTTGATAAAAACTTCGTACCGCGGCGTTAAGGCTATGGATGAAATCGCCTTTACCTTCATTTTTCTATTCTTTTTATTTCTTTTTCTCGGGAGTGGAATCTGGGTAGCGATAAGTCTAATTGGAGTAGCTGCGATTGGCATGATGCTATTTACAAGTCGTCCAATCGGCGATGCGATGGCAACGACAATCTGGGGAGCTTCATCCAGCTGGACTTTGACTGCACTTCCACTTTTCATTTGGATGGGGGAGATACTGTTTCGAACCAAGCTCTCGGAAAATCTATTTCGCGGGCTCACACCCATCACTAAAAAACTGCCGGGTGGTTTGTTGCATGTCAACATCGCGGGCTGCACAATTTTTGCTGCGATTTCAGGTTCATCTGCCGCTACAGTCGCTACCGTCGGCAAAATGTCGATTCCAGAACTCAGGGAGCGAAAATATCCCGAAAAGATGATCATTGGGACATTGGCAGGCGCCGGTACTCTAGGATTGCTGATTCCACCCTCGATCAGTCTCATCATTTATGGAATTACTGTCAACGAATCAATCGCTCAATTGTTTGTCGCAGGGATATTGCCCGGCATCATGCTTGCATGCTTGTTCATGGGGTATGTCTCCATTTGGGGGTTAATTAGTGGAACACGCGAGAAAAAATCCACCGCTCATGATCAGAGCAGATTCAAGGACGTCATACAACTGATACCTGTTCTGATTCTAATCTTCGCTGTGATGGGTTCGATCTACACTGGAATTGCGACTGCAACAGAAGCCGCAGTTCTCGGTGTAGTAGGAGCGCTGTTTCTGTCAGCCGTTCAAGGATCTTTGACTTGGGATTCCTTTCTAGAATCGCTTTTGGGAGCGACGCGCACATCGGCCATGATCGCTTTTATTCTTGCCGGTTCTACATTTTTATCTTTAGCCATGGGATTCACGGGCTTGCCGAGATCGCTCGCGGAGTGGATTGGTTCTCTCGAGCTGACACCCTGGATACTGATATTCGCACTGATGATTTTCTACATTGTGCTCGGTTGTTTTCTCGATGGTATTTCATCAATTGTTCTGACAATGGCAGTCATTGAACCACTTGTCCGACAAGCTGGTTTTGATATGATTTGGTTTGGCGTTTTTCTTATGATTGTGGTGGAGATGGCACAGATCACACCACCCATAGGCTTCAATTTGTTTGTACTTCAGAGCATGAGTGATAATGATATGGCGTTTATCGCCCGAGCTGCTGTACCCATGTTTTTGATTATGATCCTAGCAGTCGTCATCATTTCTCTATTTCCTGAAATCGCCACTTATCTGCCGGATGCCATGCGTGAAAGGTCATCATAGCATCAGTTGAAGTTAGACTATTCTTTAGCAAAGCTCAAACATTTGAGTGCTCCGCAAATAATTCCACATAGTATTCACAGATGTAAACTTTCGACTTTGTTAGCATGGATCAAACTGCGCGTTGGGAAAAATTCCTATAAACGGGATTAGCCGCGCTGACTGAACTCCTTCAGCCGTTTTAATTTCGACAGTTTTTTCGCAAATTGCCCATTCCTTTTCCACGTAGCCTTGTATCTTTGCGCCCTTGTGGGCGAGCATGTCCTCAACACCAGAAATTATCTGCATGCAGAGTGTGCCGCTGCAGACTCTGTATTTGCAATTTCAGCCGGGTGCCAAGAATGAATCCAACGTCTTATTCTGGTCGAGCTTTCTTTTTGTCCTTGCTTATTCTTAAAGTATCGGCCATTTTTGTGAACCTGGCCTTCGGATACCAATTCTGCAAATATCGTAGCACCTCATTAGAGTATGTTGCTTGCTGGTACCGAGTGCTTGGCAGATTGTTGGCGAAGTCAATTTAGGTTCGTATGCACAATGAATTGAAGAACACTGCAAGAAATTTTAGAACGTATATCGAACACCAAATTTTAGAAAAATTTTTGTGAAATTACGGGAAGCAAAGTTTGAATTATTTAGCTGCCCGGAAGCAACGGTCCATACGAATTACTTCGTATTTTGTGATATTTAGGTGGGTAAGCAACCAGTATCCGGGTAGAATACCTATAAGTATTGAATCAAGAGATAAATTCACTTGTTTGAGTGAATGGGTTAAATTGAACCAATTGCTTCAGATTACCCGTTCTGTTTAGATTTATTTGGAGCACCTGTTCCATTCTTATTCAAGTCAATTTTTGACCATCTATCTAAAATTTTCTGTACACGTGAAGATTCAAAGAGTTTGTTCGCATCAACTGAACGGCCCCCCTCGGCAGAAATACGAACTTTCGGACGATCATGTAAATTTTTAGTTCTATGGGGCATCGCGACAACTTCCCTCTTATTTATCCATTTAGAACTTAAAACATTAAATTTAGCTGAAAAAAATTTTCGCATTGAACCTTAATAGTCCCCTACAGACCGCCCGTCGCAGCCATCGGCAAAGGAACAAACCGACTTTCTGTTCTGAGCGAAATGCGAAACGATAAAAAATCGGCCTAAACAAGATGTATGATATCAAAAGGTTACGATTTGTTCCTGTAAATGGGGCAAAACTGAGGTATGGAGCGTACGGCAGTATGAACCGAGGCCCGAGACCGTGCCGGAAACTGATTTGCCGTCGGTAGCTGGTTTTCAGCAGCGCCAACCCGGACTCGCGTACTTGGCGACTGTCAAGGCTTTGGATGCCGGCCGCAAGGCGATTGAGAGTGTGAAGGCATTCTTCTTTTTGTCGATCTTTCAATCAGAAGAAACAATCACAATCAATTCAATCATTCGTTCATTTCGAGCCATATTGCCATTCTTTCACAGTCTCTAATCTGTTTGCCCTATTTGCCTTTGTGTTGCTGTGCCGGATCGCTAAAACTGGATTAGGACTCTCACGTTTGAGCCGAAGTTTACCCGCTGGAAGCATATTTTTCGCTCAAAGTCAATAGAAAATTCGATATCCAATCGATCCAATAAAGGGTTGACTTTCTGGATTTTTTCGGTTAGTTTGAGATTCTTTCAGTTCATTTGAGATGCTGTGTTGAATTCGTTCAACCGAATCTTCTCATTCAAACTCATTCCAACACGAGGTTCAGCCCATGACCCAAAAAGAAACACAAGAAGTCTCAACTTCCGATCACTTTTCATTCGATCCCTGGATGAAACAGTTGTTCCAAGACAAGTCGACGGTGCTGGATCTTCTGTCCGGCGATTTTCTGGATTTGCAGTGGTTCAAGGTGCTCGATGTAAAACGGTTGAGGTCAAGGCCGACGAATGTGGTCAAGTCTAATCTACAGCAGAGTCACATGGACTTGGTGTGGGAAGCGCAAGTGAAAGCTGGCGGCAAAACGAAAACTGGCTATGTTGTGATTCTGCTGGAGCAGCAAAGAGACGTGAATACCTACATGTCGATTCGCATGATGGAATATATGGCGGTGACGTATCAGTATTTGGTGCATGTTGAGAAAGTGCGGGCGCCGTTGCCGGAGATGTATCCGGTGGTTGTCTATAATGGTGAGAGCAAGTGGACTGCGCCGTTGTGCTCGCGCGATTTGATAGACGCTGAGCAAGTCGAGGGTTCGTCGCCGTCGCTGGTGTTTCATGCGCTTCAGAATTACGTGCTGCTGGATCTACAGCATCACCGGTCGGTGGCAAAGCCCAACAATTTGGTGTGGGCTTGGGGGGAGTTTGAAAAGGCGCTTGCGGCGAAGTTGCTGCGGCCAATCGCGCAAGCGTATAAGTTATTCTTTAAGTTGGTGATCAAGACGGACAATCAGCTCTTGATCGATAGCACGCAGAATATGCTGAAGTGGCGCTTGGAACGGCCTTTGGCGGAAGTGTTCAAGGAAGTAGTGGATATGGAGGACATGGACATGGAGACGAAATTGCAAACATTGGAATCCTTCAAGGAGGAAGTTCGAGAGGAAGGTCGAGAGGAAGGTCGGCAAGAAGGTCGAGAGGAAGGTCGGCAGGAAGGTCGAGAGGAAGGTCGGCAGGAAGGCCGAGAGGAAGGACAACGCACTGCGTTGGACCAAATGGCACGCCTGAAATTTGGCGCTTCGATTCTTGACGAGTTGATGGAAGTCAAGAATTCTGAGCAGCTGGGTCAAATCAGCGGCTGGATCTTCGAGTGCGAAACGGCGGAAGAATTAGAGGGCAGAATCAAGAGTCTGTGCACGGCTTGAGGACTTTTGTTTCCAACGGACAACGGTCACTATTGGAAATTTGTTTTGGCTGTCGCTTATTTGTCGCTCAACCCGGCATTGGATGGAAACGAAAGAATTTTAACAATCCGAAATTGCGATTGATTGGGTGCCAGTCAATTGGTTGAATCACGCTAAAATACGCTATCGCCGCTCACAAGACATCTGGCCATCTCCCAGTTTTGCTCCTCTTACTTGTTCCTTGAGAGTACAAAGACAACTGTATTGATTGTAAACGGTGTTCGGATCAAAGGCAATTTAAACACTTTTTTACAAAATCCGTAGTTTTTTCGAGGGAAGATGAAGCGCTATTTGTATAGTTGAAAAAAATGTTGATTTGACAGAACTACTAGGAATTGAGACGAATATACTCCAGTGCTGCTAAAAGTTCTGCAGCTATTTTTCACGGACGAAACTACACTCAATATGTGATGATATTGTTGGAATAATGGGTTTGGCTGGAAATGAATTTGTGGCGAATTTTGTCGTCAGCGGTTTTCAAGCAGGAATAGGGCTATGATTTTGATAGGTTGCGGTGTATTGAATTACAAAAAATGGGGGCTGAAATTTTCGGGTTGTTTTACGCCGGAATAATTCGATTCGTCACAATCTGCTGGGAGATCATGCGTTGCGAGTGAAGATAGGACAAATTGTATGGCGTTTTCAAATTGTTTCACTTTCCGCATTGAAATATCCCCCATTGGCTATCAAAGTAGGTTAATGATCGATTGAAATTTCCGCAAAAGTGGAATTGTGGTTGGGAGTGACAAATAGTACATGTTCGATTACATTCCTTCCGAGCCTGCTGTCCTGGCTGTGAAATTCAATCAAATTGATTAGAAGATTAATCTCATTGACAGCTGTTCAGTTTTCTAGGCATCGCCGTTTGACATTAATATGACCTTTGTTTGTCATTGCCTGCACGATTTCATAACTGGCCTCCAGCGTGTGCCATGCTTCCGCTCCACTGCCAAAGACTTTGTGAAAGTGGGTCGCCATTTCGAACGAAATCTCGGCGCGGTTAGCAAGTTTCTGGCATCGCCTTGCCGTCGTTTAAATACACCTGAATTTGTTTCAAACACTGCGCTAAGACTAATTTCTAAACAGATTGCAAAGAAAATCATCAATTCTTGCAAAGATTATTGCTCTTTATGGCGGTTCTAGAAAGGCCAGCTCCGCAAACTGCTCCTTCGTGAACAAATACCACATTGCAGATTCATACTCGTGTATTTATTCCATGATCAGCCGCCCAAGTTTCTTGAGCTGCCGCGGCTGTCCCTCGTTGGTGCCGAGTGATGGACCAATTGCTGATGGACTTGAAAATTGTTCATATGAACAATGATTTGAAGAACAATGTAAGGAAATGGAGGACTCCGATCAAGCATCAAAAATTCGAAATTCTGCTCAAAAATTTGGCAAGTAAAGAAAAAACGTCGAGTCTACACTAGCGCACCGCACAAGCAGAATTAATCCATTCTAAAGTGTCAACTAGATCAAAAACCGGCAGGTTGAATTCACTTCGCAATCGACTTTTCCAAGGTGAGAGATTGGTGCATTCTAAAACCAGCAATTCTATGTCAGGGTGCGCGGTGACACAGTCTTGAGCGACTCGCATTACATCTTTCTCCGCCAGTTTTTCGTCCATGGTAGTACGGTTATAGGCGACGCATTGGTACAACTCACCTGTCTGCTCTAATCCATTAATATGAATATTTTGTCTCGACTCGCCATTCAGGTGTATGTTGCTTAGTTTTGATGCATCGAAAGTCAGGACGCCTATTTTTGTCTCAAACCCGAATAGACTCCGGAGAATGGGTATCAAAACCAAGGAAGAGCTGATGAATGGCACAGAAACGACTGCCTGTATTTCCTGCTGCACACAAGATAGGAATCCGCAACTTGTGCCAATTACATTCACATTTTCATTTTCTAGTTGTTTTGCTGCAGAAACTAAAGCAACCAACAGTTGATCGTTCACACCCGACGGAGTAACGATTGACTTAACCGTGGCCTCAGGCACTCGAATGAATTTTGTCGGTGAACGAAAGGATTCTGGATTCCCAATGTCTCCAAGTAATCGAGGAAATTTAGTGTCAAGCGAAATAATGCCAATCATTTTGATATTTGGATTAGATTGAATGTGATTTATCCTTGCGTTCGGGCAGTTATATGCAAGCTATCGAAAAAACACTTCAGTTACGATTTTATAAGAGTGGGATGTTTGAATTTATTTGGTCTGTAAAATTTCTTGAATTGGGAGGATATCAGGATGGCCGTCAAAAATACTCTGGGATTGGTAGATTTAACCGACTCCTGATTCGTTGTCAACGCAATGGATGGTCTAGCATGCAATTAAGGTAACGATTGGAAAAATTCAAGAAGATCCATGGTTTTGCAAAGGTGGCCAATTGAATGTGGAGACGATTAGCCAAAAACAGGCGAGATTTTGTGCTTTGAATGTCCAGTTCCCGGCAAAAACCAAAAAATTCATCAAACATTAATCTTCAAAATAGTTAGGGATAATTCACTAAAAACCAGTAAATATTCATGTAATTTGTATAGTGTTGATTACAAAGTGTTGAATAGAAAAAGAAAACGGAAGGGGTCAAATTTACACCATGATTTAGCGTAAAATTCAACGTGAATCAAGTGAAAAAAGAGACAGTACAACTCTCTTTTGACAGCAGATTACAATATACAAACAGCATACGATTTATACACAAACAGTACAACAATCTATAAATTGTTATAAATTTTCGGCCTGCAGTTTGCAGTAAACAAATTCTGTACAAGAAACTCTTGCATCGACAGCATTCATTATCTTGGAACCTGATTGCTGCAATGGGCCAAGATGTAAGAAGGATCAATCTTGCTTACATCATTCGTGGAAGACGATTTTTATCGTAAAACAAAGAAGTGCTTCATGATGGAATTAAGTTTTAAATCTCAGACCTTGCCTTTGCAAGAAGCCTCCTACGACACTTGGGATCGAAAATACCGCCTCAAGTCTCAAATCGGGAAGAACATTGATGCAGATGTCGAAGGCACTTTTGCTCGCATAGCAAAGGCGTTGTCAGATGTTGAACCAGCATCCAATCGAAAATTTTGGAATTCAAATTTTCTGTGGGCACTTCAGAATGGAGCGATTCCTGCGGGCAGAATCGTATCAAATGCAGGAGCCAAAGACGAAAAACCAGTAGCAAGCACGATTAACTGCACAGTTTCAGGATCGATACCAGATTCAATGAAGGGCATCTTGCATGCAGTTTACGAAGCTGGGCTCACTCTCAAAGCCGGTTGTGGAATTGGCTATGAATTTTCTACACTGCGCCCCAAAGGCGCCTTTGTGAAAGGAGCAGGCGCCAAAACGTCCGGCCCGTTGTCATTTATGGAAATATTTGATGCGATGTGTTTCACCGTCTCATCCGCGGGTGGGCGTCGTGGCGCTCAGATGGGAGTCTTCAATATCTCGCATCCAGATGTGATCAATTTCATAACAGCAAAGCGCAAAGATGGGTGCCTCCGTCAGTTCAATTTGTCCTGTTTGATTACTGACGATTTTGTGGACGCTGTTCGAAACGATGATGACTGGAACCTCGTTTTTCCTGCTACAGATGAAGAATTCGATCGTGAAGATTTTGAATGGACCTGGCAGAACTGGCCGATTCCTGCGGATAGTCAATCCTATAGGACGAATGATGAGGGAAAAGTCGCCGTACGTATCTACAAGACTGTGAAAGCGAGAATGTTGTGGGATTCAATTATGAAAATGACCTACGACTATGCTGAACCAGGATTCATACTGATAGATCGTGTGAACGAGATGAACAATAACTGGTTTTGTGAGGATATTCGAGCGACGAATCCATGTGGAGAGCAACCCCTTCCACCTCACGGAAGTTGCTTGTTGGGTTCTGTAAATTTAACTAAATTTATAGTTTCGCCATTTACCGATGATGCTTATTTTGATTGGGATAAATTTCGGAAGGTAGTGGCAATATTTACAAGAATGCTTGA
Organism: Arenicellales bacterium; assembly: GCA_965202855.1. GTDB lineage: Bacteria > Pseudomonadota > Gammaproteobacteria > Arenicellales > JAJDZL01 > JAJDZL01. Next base: position 224,076 of record CBDBBP010000003.1, read on the forward strand.
CAACGTAGTGGAGATTCACGGGCTGCCGCTGGAACCACAACAGCGAGAAATTCAGCGCAAACGTCGTCACGGGATGGGCTTTTTGGGGCTTGGGTCCACGCTTAACATGATTAAAATTCGGTATGGGTCTCCGGAATCCTTGAACTTTACAGAAAGAGTTGCCCGAGAGATCGCGATAACTGGTTGGGAAACTGGTCTTGAATTAGCGCAAGAAAAAGGCCCGGCGCCCATTATGCTGGAAGAGTTTGAAGTCACTCCATTGATGATGCGCTTGCGTCCGGAAATGAAAGAAGATGGCATCCAAGTCGGTGACAAAGTGCGCGGGTCGGTATTGATTGGAAAGTACAGTCGGTACATGCAGAATCTTCCGAATGCTCTTACTGACCAAATCGCAAAATTTGGTGCCAGATTTACCCATCACAGCTCGATTGCTCCAACGGGAACGATTAGCTTGTCATTGGGGAACAATGCGAGCAATGGCATAGAGCCCACATTTGCGCACGAATACAACCGAAATGTCATTCGCGATGGAAAAAAGTCAAAAGAGAAGGTGAAAGTCTATTCGTACGAGCTCCTGGCCTATCGTGAAAAGGTAAATATGAATGCGACCGCAAATGATCCTTCAAGCCTCCCCGATTATTTTGTAACTACGGACAGCGTTTCGCCATCAGAACATGTAGCGGTTCAAGCAGCAGCGCAAATTTGGATTGATTCGTCAATCTCAAAAACTGCGAACGTCCCAACAGACTATCGTTTCGAGGACTTCAAAAACATTTATATGAATGCCTATGAAAGCGGATTAAAAGGATGTACGACCTTTCGCTTCAATCCGGAAGCATTTCAAGGAGTGTTGGTTCGAGATAAAGACCTTGAGGAAACTGTATATCAGTTTACTCTTGAAGACGGAGAAGTGGTAGAAGTAAACGGCAATGAATTGATTGAGTATGATGGGGAAACTCATACTGCAGCTAACCTTTATGATGCCTTGAAAGAAGGTTATTACGGAAAGTACTGATATTTGAACTGATGGTTCTCAAAATTCAAAAACCCATCGTGGACTATAAGGTAGCGAGTTCAGCTTCCGAAGGGGAGCAGCAAGGGCAGTTGCAAGACCAATCTACGGAGAATGAGCTCGTCACGAGTGATCTTGATGATAATTTCAACATACAATTTCACGAAAATTTCCAGCGCCCCGTGGTTTTGGAAGGTAAAACCTACAAAATCAAAACACCTTTGTCGGAACATGCGCTCTATGTGACGATCAACGATTTAGTGATTAACGTGAATACGGCCGTAGAAAGAAGACGTCCATATGAGATATTCATAAATTCAAAAAATATGGAACACTTTCAATGGATAGTTGCTGTGACACGACTGATCTCAGCGGTGTTCAGACATGGCGGAAATACTTTGTTTATTGTTGAAGAAATGGAAGCAATATTCGATCCGCGAGGTGGTTACTTCAGAAAAGGAGGAAAATTCACGCCGTCGCTGGTCGCAGAAATTGGTTCGGTGATCAAAACGCATATGGAGAACATTGGGATGATCCCAAAACAGGGGATCTCCGAGGAAAGGAAAGAATTTATAGCTGCAAAACGGCTGGAGTTCGAAAATCAGAATCGAAAGAATTCCGTAGATGGTGAGAGTGAGTTTCCAGCTAGCGCAAAATTCTGTTATGTCTGCAACACAAAAGCGATGATTTATTTGGACGGTTGCTTGACTTGTTTGAACTGCGGCGATTCAAAGTGCTCCTAGGCAAATTCAATTTTCGATTCAGTCACTGACTCTGGCTCCTACCAATTCATAGTCCCAAATAAGCGTTCCCTTTGGAATTGCATTTTCAACATCGACATTGTCGATGAAATCTCGAGCTTGACGGGGTGGAACTGTAATCCCAACAAATTCAACGAGGTCCCCGATGATTACGCATGCGTCTGATATTTCGCTTTGCCCCTCGGGACAGTCATGCAAAACGATTTTAATCTCGATATCGGTAAGAGTTTTTTCTGAGGAATTGGAGATCCTGCCAGAGTATTTCCAATTGTCTGCATAGGAGAATTCGGAAACCATATTGCTCAATGCCAATTGGTCGCGAGGAATTTGAAATGCCGGAACCTCTGATTCTTCAAGATTGAAATAATAAAGTGCTAGCAACAGTGCGCCGAGTCCACTTAGAAGCGAAAACCCAACCTTAGGAGAATAGTACGTCAGTACTACCAGTGCAACACAGACGATAGCGAGAGCAATCAAGTGCATGAGTTCCTTTCTGCCATGAGTTAAATCAAAAAATCTTATTGTTAAATATATCAGTTTCGTCGGCTGGCAGACTAGATGGAAATTGGATGATTCGATTGCGTCATTGAATTTAAAGCATTAGGAAAAACTTCACATATTCAATCTGTCAATACTCAGCCAAACCGAATATTGAATATGGATTTTCTGCTAGTTGCGTTATTATCTGCCTAAAATCAGTTATATTCGACGTTCTCGTGAATTCATCTGAAGATAGTTTCAAAATTTGACTGAAATGGTGAAAAGATGTGCATCTGATAAATTCGACGATCTAAGTGAGGCTGCTTGAGTCTCCGCAGAGGTGCCAATGACTGTTTGGTTTCGAGTAGCGCTCTATCTGGTGAGTTTCCCCAGATTGCCGTGCTTGTTTGTTTTGAGGCAAACAAATTTGACATGTTAATTTTAACTGCACTCGCAAAAAGACCTTGTTTCGGTTGAATGCGGTTCGAGTTGTCCGCGACATGAGTCGGCCGCGTATTTGACATATCTTAGCAATTCTGATGAAGATTCATGCTAGATTCAAAGATGAGATTGCTTCTGACTAAACGAACATAAGTCAACAATTTCGCCCATGAAATGAGATATGTGGCGGTGTTGGTGCTGAGCCAGTCGCAAAAAGAAGATTTGCAGCCGCGAAATTGAAAACTCTTTCATCGAGTTTCCAACGGTTTGTTTCGACCCAAATTGCGACCGATTTTCCAATAGAGATTCTGCCAATTGCCTTGATCATCCCAATCTCCTTCGATTATGCTTTGTCGGATACCTTATAATCACGTCTGTTCAAAATTCTCTTCACTCCTAAGCCCTTGAATTAAATCAATTAATTCGATTTGATCGGAAACAGGAACGAAATGAGTAACTGAATTCAATCCTTTGGCAGATCGGAATTAAAATTGTTGAATGGGCTGAAGTCAAAACCTTTGGAAAATAGATACTTAAAATCGTGTTGACAGAACAGAATGCACCAATGATGGATAGTCGCCCCGAGTTGAATTTGAGTCGACGCGGACGCTATGAGTTCAATAAGCTGAGAAAGCGAATCAGACGGCAAGTGGGCCGAGCGATACATGATTTCAACATGATCACCGACGGTGACCGAGTCATGGCATGTCTTTCTGGAGGGAAAGATTCCTACACCATGTTGGACATACTTTTGGATTTGCAAAGTCGAGCTCCAGTGCAGTTTGAACTAACGGTAGTGAACCTTGATCAAAAACAGCCTGGATTTCCAGAGCATGTTCTGCCAAACTACCTGAAGAAAATTGGTGTTTCTTATAAAATTATTGAGGCTGATACGTATGGCATAGTGCGCGCTAAAATTCCTGATGGAAAAACCATGTGTGGACTTTGCTCGAGACTGAGGCGAGGAATTTTATACCGATTTTCGTCTGAAAACGGATTTACCAAAATTGCGCTCGGGCATCACCGAGAGGATATCGTTGAAACATTGTTTTTGAACATGTTTCATGGTGGAAAACTAAAGGCAATGCCACCAAAATTACAAAGTGATGACGGGAAGAATATCGTAATTCGGCCATTGGCTTATTGTCGCGAGTCAGATATCGAACGTTATGCAAACATTCGGAATTTTCCGATCATCCCCTGCAATTTGTGCGGGTCTCAAGATAATCTCGAACGTGTGAAGATCAAAAAAATGCTTAAGCAGTGGGAAGCTGACCAACCTGGACGGGTAGAGAATATATTTCGAAGCATCAAGAATGTTGCGCCGTCTCAACTGGCAGATCGAACCTTGTTCGATTTTGAGTTTCCCGCCGATTGAAATGACAGTTTTCCATTCCTTGATTTTGTTTCGACAATGTAAATATATGAAATGAGTACCGAATTTTTGGGCGCTAGCCAACAGAGAAATCAACAAAGCGAGAGGTCAATTTACTTAAACTCTCTTCTTCAGTTTATTGGTAATTCCCCAACTCCTTTTCATGCCTCTGAGAATCTGTCAACGATGCTTGAGGCAGCCGGTTTCAAGCGATTGAATGAGTCTTCGAACTGGAAACTCAGCTCACGCGGGAAATATTATTTGACTCGAAATGGTACATCGTTGATTGCCTTTCGCTATGGATCGAATTCAGCGTATCGAACGGGTCTTCGCTTAGTCGGTGCGCATCTTGACAGCCCTTGTCTCAAATTAAATCCAAACCCAGTCTCTAACCGATATGGATATGAATCAATCAACGTTGAAGTATATGGATCGGCGTTGGTTCGAACTTGGTTCGACCGTGAACTTTCGGTGGCAGGCCGAGTCTTTTATCTGGACAAAGATCTGAAATTGCAGAATTGCCTTATTGACCTGAAAGATCCGATTTCGGTGATCCCGAGCATTGCCATTCATCTCGAACGAGAGGCGAATATCAAACAGTCAATCAACTCTCAGGTGCATCTCAACCCAGTTTGTTCGTTAAGTTCCGTATCAGCTCCGGTCGGGCATTCAATTCTGCATGAAAAGATGTTTGAACAGCTGGACAACGTTAATCCTGAATTCGGTGAAGAAGCAATCTTAGGATTTGACCTGAGTCTGTATGACGTCAATCCACCTCATCTTTATGGACGAGATGACACAGAACTGATATCAAGTGCGAGAATTGACAATCTATTGAGCTGTTTTGCCGGAGCTTACTCCCTCATTCATTCGAATGATGACCATTTTTGCGGTTTGATCTGCAGTGATCACGAAGAGGTTGGCAGTGTTTCTGACACCGGTGCTCAGAGTTCATTTCTGGAATCCGTTCTGAACCGGGCCATTTCGAATTTTGATTCGAGGGTGATTCGTCGCTCGATGTTGATTTCGGCCGATGGCGCGCATGGTTTGCACCCCAATTACCCAGAAAAACACGACTCAGATCATGCTCCTCGTTTGAATCAAGGGCCTGTAATCAAGATCAATTCAAATCAAAGATATGCGACTACTGGTGAGACAGTTTCACTTATCAAGTACTTATGTATGGAGCATGTAATTCCTTATCAAGTTTTCGTATCGCGTAACAATATTCCCTGCGGGACGACAATTGGACCGATTCTTGCTTCCGAATTGGGGATTAAGACTGTTGATATTGGGGTTGCTCAGTTTGCCATGCATTCCATCAGAGAAACAGCGGGAGCGAATGATGCGTATGACTTCAGGAAATTGCTGACTGCGTTTTATGAAAGTGAATCGACCGAGATTTCAGCCGGCTAAGAACTATTTGCAGAAGAAATTTTCTTTAGATTGTTGGCAATGTTTTTGAGTTGGGTAAAGCCCGTCATGAGACGAGGAGAAGGGCGCCCCAAGTAAGCTTCCGCAATTTTGAAGACAGTTTGATTTCGGACAAATTTTGACTCTTGCCAAAGTGGGTTTCGGTAAACAACCACGGGGCGGTATTTTTCGTATCTAACCCCGCACCAAGATATGACCAATGCGTCTGGATCAAGTTTTTTGACATCTTCGTCGGTAAGAGGGAGGCTCTTTACTTCTTTGTTTCCAATTGGATTCGACAAACCTGCGGCCTGAATCATATCTTCGGTCCAAGATAGTTTGCCTGGTGCAATCACCGGTTTCGGCCACCATTGAATCAATAAACTCGTACTTTGACTTTTAGGGGTTTCAGCTCGAATATGATTTTGCATATTTTGTACAACCGAACGCGCACGCTCCGTGACTCCAAGCAAATCTCCAATCTGTAAGATGTCGCAGTACACATCATTCAAAGAGACCGGTTCCGGCGCGATGTACGGCAGTCCGGCAGATTCTAGATCTTGAATGACTTTTTCGTGGCCAGGAACTGTGAGCGATGCGAGAACAAGATCTGGTTTCAGCTCGGCAACGCGTTCGACATCAATGGTTAAATCTGGCCCCACCCGAGGTAATTTGTCAACAACGTCTGCTGGATAGTCCGAGTGATTGTCAACTCCGACCAGGTATTCACTACAGCCAAGTGAACATACGATTTCAGTATTTGAACAGGTTAGGGATACAACTCGCATAGATTCGGATTCGGGTCATTCAGTCAAGCAAATATTGAGTATAAATCTATTTGCGACTGCAGCTTTCAAATCTTGTGTCGTCTGTGTTTCAGAAACTTTCTTTTATAGAAAAATGGAGAATTTCAATTGAATAAGCACTACCGCGTTCTAGTCATCGGTGGAGGTGTCGTGGGTGCCAGCGTGTTGTATCACCTAGCGAAGCTGGGTTGGTCTGACGTTGCGCTAATCGAGCGAAAAGAGCTGACTGCAGGGTCGACATGGCATGCAGCGGGAGGATTCCATCCCCTCAACAATGATCTTAATATTTCCAGTCTCCAAAAATACACAATCAACCTTTATGATGAACTGCAAAAAGAGAGTGGGCAAGATATCGGAATGGTGAGAAGTGGCAGCATAATTTTGGCTGCCAGCGAAGAACGCTGGGAATACCTCAAGTATATGAAAACCATTTTCAAGTCGATGGATATAAATCCGCAGTTGATTTCCAACAGTGAAATTAAAAAGTTGTGCCCAATCGTGAAGACAGCTGATCTGTATGGTGGAATGTTCGATGAATATGAGGGTCATTTGGACCCACACAGCACCACAATGGCTTATGCGAAAGCCGCTCAGAAAATGGGTGCTGCGGTCATTCTGCGAAACGCTGTTTTAGAACTCAGGCCAAGGCCGGAAGGCGCTTGGAATGTGATTACCGAGATGGGAACTGTTGTGGCAGAGCATGTTGTCAATGCAGGCGGTCTTTGGGCAAGGAAAGTCGGTAAGATGGTTGGGGTGAATTTGCCAGTTACACCGATGCAGCACCATTATCTCGTGACCGAACAAATCGACGATCTAGCGGATGAGGGGGAGGTGATTCCGTCCATACTGGATTTAGATGGATACACATACATGCGACCGGAGCGAAAAGGTATTTTGATGGGAGTTTATGAACTCAATCCTAAAATTTGGCATCTCGAAGGAGCGCCATGGGATTACGGTATGGAATTGATACCAGAGGAGTTTGACCGAATCGCTCCACAACTGATGCATGGTTTCAATCGCTTTCCAATACTTGAAAGAGTGGGTGTAAAGCGTTGGGTGAATGGCGCCTTTACATTTACTCCCGATGGCAATCCACTGGTAGGTCCTGTGTCTGGTGTGAGGAACTTTTGGGTGGCTTGCGGTGTTATGGCTGGTTTTAGTCAAGGCGGGGGAGTTGGATTGTCATTGGCACAATGGATGATAAACGGCGAATCTGAAGCTGACATTTATGGGATGGATGTTGCTCGTTACGGAGAGTTTGCGAGTGAAAACCGCTATCTTGCTGCGACCGCGAAGCAATTTTATGCACGCCGCTTTGTGCTGACTTACCCGAATGAAGAACTTCCTGCAGGGCGTCCCGTCAGAAAGTCACCTATTCACGAACTGCTGAAAAAGGACAATGCTCAATTTGGGTTCTTGTGGGGGCTGGAAGCGCCTTTGTACTTTACCCAAGGCAACCCGCATTTTCAGGAAACTCCAACCCTTAATCGTTCCAACGCTTTCGATTTCGTCAAACAGGAAGTACATGCGGTTCGAAGCAATGTCGGCTTGGTCGATATTACCGGTTTTTCGAGATTTGAAATAACGGGCTCAAGATGCGTGGAGTGGTTGGACGGGCTGCTGGCCAATCGTCTGCCGAAAGTCGGAGGCGTCCGATTGGCTCCGATGTTGTCAGCCAGCGGTCGTTTGATGGGTGACCTGACCATACTTCGAATTGAAGAAGATCGCTTTTGGTTGATGGGCTCGTATTACTTGCAAGCGTGGCATATGCGATGGTTCGAGCATCAACTTCACGGAAAAGGAGTTCAAGTTGAAAACATAGGTGATTTGTGGTGCGGTCTGTCAATCTCAGGGCCTAATTCCCGAAATCTCCTGTCGAAACTTACAGATTCCGACGTTTCCAACAAGGCCTTTCCATTTATGAGAGTTAGAATGCTAGATATCGGTCATTGCTCGGCAATTGTCGCCAGACTTTCTGTAACGGGTGAATTAGGATATGAAATCAACGTGCAAGCCAAAGATTTGCCAAAACTATTCAAAAAAGTACGAAGTTCCGGTTCAAATTTGGACCTGAAGCCGTTCGGATTCCGGGCTATGAACAGTATGCGTATGGAGAAAGGATTTGGCGTTTGGTCACGGGAATATACTTGTGCTTATACACCTGAAATGTCTGGATTGGATCGGTTCATTGACTTCGATAAAGGCAATTTTACTGGTAGAGAATCTGCCTTGGGCCAGCTGGAAAATCCATCTAAACAGAAGTTGGCTTTACTGCAAATCGACACTGATGACGCTGATGTATCAGGTTTTGAACCGGTCTCTAGCGGCAAGCATACGGTAGGTTTTGTCACCTCAGGTGATTACGGACATTGGGTAGAGCAAAGTCTGGCTTTCGCATATATTGATCGCGAATTTATTGACAGTGCATCAAATCTTAGCGTTGACGTTGTTGGAAAAAAGCGTTCGGCTCAAGTGTTGAGTCAAATTCCTTTTGACAAAAATGGACAACGCATGAGGTCATGAGTTGATAGAATTATCAATGTGTTCAAGAAAATCGACAGAAAAACCCTTGCTTGGGGACTATATGACTGGGGCAATTCAGCTTTTGCGACTACTGTCGTAGCAGGATTTTTTCCAATTTTCTTTCGGGAATTTTGGTCAGTAGATGCTGAAAGTGTTCAAACGACATTCAGGCTCGGAGTAGCGTCCTCGGTAGCGAGTCTCATAATCCTGATTCTAGCTCCAATCCTCGGAGCAATCGCAGACAGTGCAGGAATCAAGAAGAAACTATTGATGGTTTTCGCCTTTATTGGGATTCTATCTACTTTCGGACTTTTTCTCGTGCAGCATGGCTTTTGGTTGCCTGCCATCTTTTTGTTTGCGCTGGGTACGATTGGTTTTTCCGGTGCAAACGTTTTTTACGATGCTCTGATATTGGATGTTGCTCCAACCAGCGACCGCATACACTTCGTTTCTGGTCTTGGTTATGGCTTAGGGTATCTAGGAGGCGGTTTACTCTTTGCAGTCAATGTTTTCATGGTGCTTCAACCAGAATTTTTCGGCATTGCAGACGCAGGGCAAGCGATCAGAATCAGTTTTGTCAGTGTCGCAGTATGGTGGGCTATTTTTACAATTCCAATACTTTTGTTCGTTGACGAGCGCAAGCCGGACTCGACAGAAGAGGCCGGTTCCATTGCTGCCGGATTCGTACAGCTCCGCAACACGTTTCAGGAAATTCGAGCGAACCGAGTGATTTTGATCTTTCTTTTCGCTTATTGGTTTTACATCGACGGCGTCGATACGATTTTTCGAATGTCGGTAGACTACGGACTGTCTATCGGACTCAGTTCAAACGACTTAATTGTCGCTTTGTTGATGGTCCAGTTCATTGGATTTCCGGCCGCAATCATTTTCGGTCAAATCGGGCAGAAGATAGGGCCAAAAAAAGGAATCTACATTGGAATTTTTGTTTATTTGATCGCCACTATATGGGCTTATTTTTTATCGAGCGGCGTCGAATTTTTCATATTGGCCGGTATGGTAGGGCTCGTGATTGGAGGAATTCAAGCTTTGAGCCGTTCGCTGTTAGGGGAATTGATTCCACCCGAACAGTCAGGCAAATACTTCGGCTTTTTCAATATGGTCGGCAAATCTGCTGCCGTCATTGGTCCATTTCTGGTTGGTTGGACGGCAGCGATGTTCGGTCCTAGAAACTCGATTCTTTCGGTAATTCTATTGTTTGCGATCGGAGGCTGGCTGCTCTACTACGTAAAGTCAGAACCGACGAATAGAGAATCATAGCGAAGCCAGGAGCGAAAGAAGTCAGCCTAACCGCTTTAAATCTATTCGCAGTCTGGCTCTTCGTCTTCCGTTGCAGCGATATCAGGGTCAGTAATAACTACAACATTCTGATCAGCTGTCGCAACTTCGGTATTTTGCGTATCACTCGCTTGTTCGTCCCCCATTAAAACACTAGTTTGGATCAGGAAGACTACTGCAATTAAAATTTTCCACATATGCTTACTCTATTCTCCGTAGATGTAACGTTATATGATACTTAATTTGACCAACTATCGGTGAATTTGTTCTAAAAAGGCACTTCAACATAAGAGTTTTTTACTGCTAAATAGCATTCCAAGTAAAATTTCCTACACTAAAGTTCAGCCAAAATTTGTGCCGATATTTGAATGAACTGAATCCGCATATTTCGGTTCGTTTGAATGTAATATGGGAACGTTTGATTCGATTTCAACAGAGGAATAAATTGATGAAGACTTTCTTATTCGTCTTTTTTCTCGCTAACTTCAAAATTGAGCATACGATCTCCGCATATTCGGCAAAGCACGAAATAGCCGAAATGCTGCGAGGGGCCAATTGCATCATGGAAACTCCAAAGTTGCCACTGAACAAGCACAAGACCAAATTCTTGAGATGCCCGGATGAATGCCTGAAAATTCCAGATTATCTTATTTGTCGGAAATATCGACCAACCGTTGGTTCTCGTTATAGCAGAACCTGATCAAGCGCGCAAAGTACCCAGAGCGTTTAGCGTCAGTTAAGTGAGTTGACATAGCGGTCAAGCTAGTACTCGAATTTCAGAATTCAAAAACACAAATAAAATTTATATAAGATACTGAAAATAAAAAATAATATGTCTTCAAAAGGTGTAATTTTCTGACTTTGCCTTAGATTGCGATCATCAACCGGTCCATAGAGTCTATGGAATGAACCATAGGAGTGGCAACTCAAAATCACCCTCAACGAATGAACCCATCGTAACCGATTCGAATACCCTAATGCACAAATAGTATTGCGAATGTTGTCGGGCTCTTCAATTGGAACATGAGCCAGCTCACATCACCCTAATAATTGTTTTCGTAAGTTGTACTGGTACGCAACGTCATATAAGAGGGAAGCAAGGAGTTCTGTTAATGCGAAGGCATCAGCTGATTTCAAAGCCGCTTGACGCAGCACGCTTCAGTTCCGCAGAGTCGTTGCTATTCACTGTGAAGCGCAGTTTCGCTAACACTATTTGAAGATGTTTTCTATCTCATGTCGCCGCGATAGGGCTAAAGCGGGCATGTAGGTACAAAATTCCTCGTTATTGAAATCGGGTCGAAGCTATTTCTTCTGGCTTGATGCCATTGTCATTTCGAATCTTCTTACATGAGTTTCCAACGGGCAAAAATGCTAGTCTCGCATCAGCTGCGTATCACATTTATTATTCTGGAACTTCCATATTTACGGCCCAATATTCGATGAATTCAGCGGATGCCGTTGGAACTGGCACGAATGCGTTGGAACAGCTCCTCGGCTGATTCGCACTCGATGATCCATTCTCCGAATTGATCCAGAGCTTCTGTCGTGGTGTGCCGCCGCAAGGTTTCTGTCAACTGTTCGTGCGCCTCAGTTCCAGTTCCATACTTCGTCTCAATTAGCCGCAACAGCAGCTCGCGCTTGCCTTGCTCTTTGTAATCAACAGCCCATTGTCTGATATTCTCAACTAACATTCCCATGTCTGCAGCTCAATGTTCGATGAATTCAGCGGATACCGTTGGAACTGGCACGAATGCGTTGGAACAGCTCCTCAGCTGATTCGCACTCGATGATCCATTCTCCGAACTGATCCAGCGCTTCTGTCGTGGTGTGTCGCCGCAAGGTTTCTGTCAATTGTTCGTGCGCTTCAGTTCCAGTTCCATACTTCGTCTCAATTAGCCGCATCAGCAGCTCGCGCTTGCCTTGCTCCAAACCAGCTTCTTTGTAATCAACAGCCCATTGTCTGACATTCTCAACTAACATTCCCATATTTTCTACTCCTTTGATCCGGCGACGTAAATCTTCGTCACCGGCAGTCTCCAACGACGTTATGAACCACTTCATCAAGTCCGCTTTCAATTCCTTTTGCCCAGGTTGCAGATACCACTCGATGAAATCTTCCGCCACTTGCCGCAGCTCCGCTAACGACCCTGCAACTTCCAATCGAATCAACAGGGCCAACGGATTATCGATACACTTTTGCGCTCGTTCCTTGTAACTCGAAAAATTCATCAATATGAATTGAGCACTGATATTATATCGAGCGTGCACTGAACTTCGAACCGGTTGCAGTTCACCCAACTCCAGCGGTGCCGTCCAGTGCTGTTTCCCATTATAGATAACGATTGGGATCACCTCCGGCAGCCGTCCATCGGGGGCCAATCGGCGTTGTCGAATCAACTGCTCAAACAGCAAAGAACGGTACGTGTTCACCCGTACCGACATGAATTTGTCCACCGTTGACTGAAATTCGAAAGCCAAGTAGACAGAAGTCCCATCCTCTGTCGCCTGCACCTGCCACACCATATCCTGCTGGCGTTTTTTCAGCTGTTTGCTCACATGTTCGGTGCCGATCAGCTGTGCGTGCTGCAAACTGAGTTCATCCAGCTGCGAGGCGAGAAAGCTCACCACTTCGCGGATCATTTCGGGGTAAGAAAAGATGCGTTTGTAGGTGGGATCATATTGAAAACCGAGAGTAGGCACAAGACCTCCTTGATGGGGTTACAGGAATCTATGACAGCCTGACATCACAAGTCAGGGCGCCGAGCACACCGAACGGATGCTCAGTTGTGTTTAAACAACGTCAGAAAACAGTGCTTCGAAAACTAGTTCGTATCGCTTGCGAACAATCGAAAACAAAACGTAATATACGGACACTTGCCTTATCCAAAGGGAAAGCCGCGTTGGCAAATCGTGTAAGCAAGACGGCTTCGACGATGGCATGTGTTTGCCGTCCTATGGCAACGCAATCACCTTTGCTTAATGAAAGCAGTGCTTTGACTTTAGTGTACTCATATTGCAGTAACTTGTCCATAGGGAAAATATTTCAATCATGTTCGAAGTTCAAAATCGCATTAAATTTACTAAGGAAAGGGAGCTGAATCATGCTCCAACCGCATGGTTGCCGCGTCCAGTTGAAGACTTTGTTCGAAAAACTATTCAAACTCCCGGTACATGGTGTGGATCGGCTGGTTGCCACGGTTTTCGGACCGAATGTTCATATGATCGATTACGCGTCCCATCAACGCCAGAAAATAATGCCACAGCCGGCGTGTCAGGCTGAACTGATTGAGCTGTTCTTGGATTTCGTACTGATTGCCGCCCGCGTCACTGAAACTGGCATAGGTGAGCATTAGCTGACGCACCGCACAAAGATGCGCCGAGGCCACGAACGAAGCGAAACTGCGAGTCTGTTCGGACAAAAAGCCTAGGTTTTGCCGCGCCTCCTTGAAATAAACTCCCACGCTCCAGCACAAAGTAGATTGAAATACACAGTATATAAAAAAAGACCTGAACGTACAATAAGTTCAAATAATTTTTTAAAGCTCATAGCGGGCGAAAACAAAAAAAAATCACCACATGGGCGAAAAGCGCCTTAGTTTCGATATTAGGCTGATTCATGGTAAAGCGTAGATTGCGTCGTCAAAATTTGGCAAAGGCAGTTCCAAAGATAGAACAGCTTTCTTTTCGTCACATTTCCAATCGATTTACTCCCCTCACAGTTCTTTCTGAAGATGAAGTGGAAGCGATTCATGAGGCATCTTTAGATGTTCTTGAGCAAGTGGGCGTAGAAATCATGTCTGAAGCAGGTCGAAATCTTCTGAAAGACGCGGGGGCGCAACTGGCTTCCACAGGTGATATTGTCTATATCGACCGAGGCTTGGTTCAGGAGTGTTTGCAAACCGTACGTCCAAGTTTTTGTATTCACGCAAGGAATCCAAAACACAATATTGAATTTGGGAAAGGCAAGATCAATTTTGCCACTGTAGGCAGCGCTCCTCACTCATCCGATTTAGATCACGGTCGTCGTACTGGAAATTTAAAGGATTATCGAGATTTTATACGGCTCGGCCAACAACTGAACATTATTCATTTGTTTGGTGGATATCCAGTTGAGCCAATAGATGTTCATCCGTCAATTCGCCATCTGGAATGTTTACGCGATTACGTTCTGCTTTCAGATAAAGTATTCCACGCGTACTCCCTAGGGAGGCAACGAAATTTAGATGCCTTGAAAATCATCCAAATTGCCAGGCAATTAACGGATGAAGAGCTCGATGAGCAACCTAGCTTGCTGACTGTCATTAACTCCAATTCTCCCTTGCGTTATGATGCGAACATGGTAGAGGGAATCATTGAAATGTCTTTGAGAAATCAAATTGTTGTAATGACTCCATTTACGCTTGCCGGCGCCATGGCGCCCGTTTCTTTAGCAGGGGCGGTGACTCAGCAAAATGCTGAAGTCTTGGCAGGTTTGGTAGTTTCACAAAAAACTCGCGCAGGGGCTCCGTTTGTCTACGGTGGATTTACATCAAATGTTGATATGCGTTCTGGTTCTCCAGCGTTTGGTACGCCAGAATACATGAAAGCCGCGTTGGCCAGCGGACAGATGGCCAGACGGTACCGTTTGCCATTTCGCTCTTCAAACACGAATGCAGCCAACTCAGTTGATGCGCAGTCTGCTTACGAGTCGGTATTCTCGTTATGGGGCGCAGTGAACGCACATGCAGATTTGGTTCTGCATGCTGCGGGATGGATGGAAGGCGGATTGACCGCGTCGTTTGAGAAATTTGTAATGGATGCAGATTTGCTGCAGATGGTTGCTGAATACATGTTGCCGATCAAGGTGAATCAAGAGGAAATTGCGATCGATGCAATGCGACAAGCTGGGCATGGAGGTCATTTTTTCGGAACTGATCACACTCAGGCGCGTTATCGGAACGCATTTTATTCACCAATGATTTCAGATTGGCGGAATTTCGAAACTTGGAGTGAGGCAGGTTCACCGCAAGCATCAGAACATGCGAATCGAATGTATAAAAATTTACTGGCGGAGTACGAACCCCCACCTCTTGACGAATCGGTGCGAGACGAGTTGAATGACTTTGTAGATTCGAGAATTCGAGATGGCGGTGTGAAGACAGATTTTTAGTTCTTCGGACGATCTTCGAGTTCTATCTTTCAAACTCGCTTTGAATGATTGACCAATCTACTCAGGCAAACCTTCGGCAAACTCGGTTCGAACTAATTGTTTCCCTAGGTTTTTTGAGTGCAGCAGCTTCAAGAACGCCTCTGGCATATTTTCTATGCCATCCATGAAATCTGTTTTGAATTTCAATTCGCCGTTATTGTGCAGATTGGCGATAGACCGACGAGCTTCTGGATAAGAATGAAGGTGATCGAACACCAAAAATCCTTGAACCCTTGCTCGGGAAACTAGAATTTGGCGCAGGAATCTCTCACCCATGTCGGGTTCGTCGAATTTGCCCGCCAAACTAATTGTGCCGACGATAATTACTCTGGCGCCAAGCGCAAGGTTTTGCATTGCTGCGTCGTGAATGATACCTGCAGTATTGTCGAAATAGATATCGATGCCGTCCGGACAAGTTTCGGCTATATCTCGCACAAGGTCGTCTGAGGTGCGATAGTTGACACCACTGTCGTATCCGAGGCTCTTGCACCAAGTTAGCTTTTCTTCTGAACTAGCGACCGCGATGGCGCGGCAGCCTATGCTTTTCGCAATCTGCCCCGCAACTTGACCCACCGCTCCAGACGCTGCTGAAATCAGAACAGTTTCCCCCGACATTGGTTGACCGACATTGTTCAAAGCGCACCAGGCTGTAATGCCGGGCATTCCCAGATAGCTCAGCCAAGCATGAGCAGGTCCTAAATTCGTATCCACTTGAGTCAGCCCATCACCGTCCAAGACTGAAAACTCCTGCCAGCCGAATTGCATTGTTTCAATCAAGTCACCTTCGCTGAAGTCCGGATGTTTTGATTCAACAACCTTTGCAACGGCGCCTCCGGGCATAAGATCTCCGATTGCTACACCTTTGGCGTAACCTTGTTTTTTGCTGATTCTCCCTCGCATGTACGGATCAACGGAAAGATAGAGAGCCCGAGCTAAAATTTGATCGGTTTTTGGTCGAGAGACTGGATCTTTTTCCATATACCAGTTATTTGGGTTGGGCATGCCAGTCGGATAGGAAGCTAAATGCCAACTTCGGTTCAATACTTTCGTCATAGCTAAATTCAGTTAATTGGTGTGAATCTTAATTCTCTTTTGGTAAACTAACGCAATCTTCAGTGTTCTCCACAGGCAACAGTGCCGGTCTCAAACATACAACAGTTATGCCAGTAGCATTTATTATCTGCATTACTTGCTCAAACACAAGAGAAGAATCTAGGATTGGCTCGTAAAAATAAATTGCGTAGGCTGTATTTTTACATCGATGCAAAATAAATTTAGCGTTATGAGCGAGACCTTGAATTACCTGCTATTGTATGCAAGCAACTTTCATTGGTTATAAACATATTGGCATGGAAGCCACTTATGGTTGTTAGCAATTCAATTGAATAACTCATCAGTGCAAAAGAGCAACGTAACTGATTCAGAATCGCGAGCACTCGCACGAGCAAAAAATTTCTTTTGCATTATGACAAATTTAATGGGACAGATCTGAAATTATCAATAGGCAGATTGAATGTCCGAAGTAGTTTGACTATAAATGCGAGTTTACTGATAGTCAAATTGTCCAAACAAATTTTTTTAGAGAATAATTATGAAATCTGTATTTCCTGATTTTGGTCAAGCCAGTGTCGCAATTTACAATTCGTCCTATAGATTCCCAGTGCGTCGAATTTATCTCGTTGGTCGTAACTACGCCGCTCATGCGAGAGAGATGGGTCACGACCCAAATCGGGAAAAGCCATTTTTTTTTCAAAAGCCCTCAGATGCAGTGCTTCCTAGCGGAAGCGATTTCCCCTATCCTCCGCTTTCCAAAAACGTCCACCATGAAATTGAGTTGGTAGTGGCAATGAAATCGGGAGGTAGAGATATTAGAGTTGACGACGCGCTGACCCATGTATACGGATATGCGGTAGGAATCGATATCACGCGTCGAGACCTGCAGCAGGAGATGAAAAAACAGGGGCGTCCGTGGGAAGTAGGAAAATCATTCGACCATTCCGCGCCGATTACGGACATCATTCCGATGAGCGTCTGCGGGCATCCCGAAGAAGGGCGAGTTTGGTTGAAAGTGAATGAAGAACTGCGGCAAAATGGTGACGTCAATCAGCTGATCTGGTCGGTACCGGAAATCATTTCAATATTGTCAACGATGTTCAGTATAGAAGCTGGCGATCTGATTTTTACAGGGACACCAGCGGGAGTTGGCCCAATCACTATCGGCGATAAAATCACAGGCGGCGTAGCGGGTGTGGCAGATATTGAAATCAATGTTGCTGGTGACAGATAAATTTTTGCGACGCTGGCAAATTTGAGTTTTGAACGACTTGATTTAGGAACATCTCACAAATTCCAAAAAGTAGAGGAAAAAATCAGATTATTCCAATGAATATGGTATAAATCAAACTTAACTTGGGGTATGTAGAAATTATCCCGAATTTTCAAACACGAAACAGCGGCAAACAGGTCGGACAAGGTTTAGACTTGAAATGTCGCTTTCAATACGAGAGGTGTAAATTAAATGAATCCTAAATACGAGCTGGAACAAGCTTTTAAACAAGGCAGGCTCACACGAAGGGAGTTCTTGCAGCGTTCAGCGCTTCTAGGTGCTTCGGTTTCTGCTCCCGGTCTTCTGTTGTCAGGAGCGGCAAAAGCAGAGATGAAACACGGTGGAACTCTTCGACTGGGAATGGGTGGTGGCTCTACAACAGATACATTAGACCCAGGCACACACACTGATTCGGTAGGCATCAACTTGGAACATCAGCTTCGAAATTATCTTACCGAAATTGCTCCAGACGGTTCTCTGATTGGTGAGCTGGCTACATCTTGGGAAGCACAGCCAGGGGCAAAAAAATGGACGTTTGAACTTCTTAAAGGTGTCGAATTTCATAATGGAAAATCACTGACTTCAGAGGATGTCATCGCATCTGTTCAACATCATATTAAGGAAGGTTCAACATCCGCAGTAGCGGGACAGATGGGAAAAATTTCCAGCATGAAGGCTGACGGCGATCATGTAGTTCATTTTGAATTGTCAGCCGGCAACGCTGACTTTCCGTGGTTGATGAGTGATTACCATGTATCCATCTTTCCATCAGATGTGGGCTGGGAACCTGGAATTGGTTCAGGTCCGTTCTCTCTGGTTTCCTATGAACCAGGGGTCCGAGCTGAAGTGACTAGGAATCCGAATTACTTTAAAGAAGGACGTCCCTATTTTGACGGGATGACGATAACCGTTATTAAAGACGCCGGGGCTCGTGACAATGCGTTAAAAACTGGTCAGGTTGACGCAACAAACCGAGTCAGTCAGCGTACGGCTCATCTGCTTGATCGCGCAGCTGGAATCAAAGTGATGAAGATCGTCGGTACGAAGCACTACACCGTACCAATGCTGGTGATGCAGCCTCCATTTGACAACGTGAAAGTTCGGCAGGCATTACGTCTCGCGGTCGACCGGGAAGCTCTGCTCAAAACGATTCTCGGCGGACATGGCGCCGTCGGCAATGATCTCCCAATTGGCAAAAATCAAGAATTCTACAACACTGAACTCCCACAGCGGGAATACGACCCTGACCAAGCTGCCTTTTTGTTGAAGGAAGCCGGAATGGATGGTTTGTCTGTTGAACTTTCTGCCGCGGATGCTGCTTTTGATGGTGCAGTTGACGCAGCAGTCCTATATGCCGAGCATGCCAAAGCAGCTGGAATCAACGTCAACGTCATTCGAGAATCAAATGACGGCTACTGGTCAAATGTCTGGCAGAAAAAACCTTGGTCCATGTGCTACTGGTCCGGCCGTCCCACTCAGGATTGGATGTGGACCATCGCATACGAGGATGGTGGAGACTGGAACGACAACCATTGGAGCAATCCAAGATTTCAGGAGCTGCTGATCCAGGCCCGCGTCGAGACAGATCAGGCAAAACGTAAGGATATGTATTGGGAAATGCAGGCCCTGCACTGGGAAGAAGGTGGAACCGTCGTTCCATTGTTTGCCGCAGACCTGATGGGCGTATCCGAAAATCTGGCTATTCCAGAAATGATCAGTTCCAATTGGGAGCTGGATGGACATCGATGTGGTGAGCGCTGGAGCTTCACTTGATTCGATTTTCAGGAGTCTTTGGCATCGGTCCGGAAGTAGAGGGCGGGAGTAGCAGAGTATGGGCTTAACTCGGCTCATTGTGAATCGGCTGTTTTTCGGATTGATTACGCTGTTTGTAATTACAGTTCTCATTTCATTAGCTCTCGAAGCGCTGCCTGGAGATTTTGCAGAGCAGCGCCTCGGGCAGTCAGCTACACCCGAAACCATAGCAGCCATTCGCGAGCAGCTTGGCCTGAACAAACCAGTCCTCGTTCGTTACGTTGAATGGCTCGCGAAATTCCTCCAAGGTGATATGGGAGTTTCCCTTTCGAACAATCGGCCTGTTTCAGAACTGCTTACAACACGGTTGAACAATACGCTTTTTCTTGCCATAGCGTCAGCAATCGTCGCTGTTCCTTTAGCGCTGTTTCTGGGGATATTAGCGGCCCTATACCGAGAGTCTCTGCTGGATAAAATAATTTCTACGGTCACATTGGCTGCAATTTCCGTGCCGGAGTTTTTGATTGGTTATATCTTGGTTGCTCTATTCGCCGTAACCTGGCAGATATTCCCGGCCATTTCCAGCATTTCCGACGATATGACGCTGGGTGAAAAAATTTATGCGTCCCTATTGCCGGTCGCAACATTGACATTCGTCATTGTTGCTCACATGATGCGCATGACGCGAGCAGCGATTATTAATTTGATGCAAAGCCCGTACATCGAAATGGCAACATTAAAAGGTCTAAAGCGTTCAAGAATCATCATTAATCACGCTTTACCGAATGCTTTGTCACCGATTATCAACGTCATAGTTCTGAATTTGGCATACTTGGTGGTTGGTGTCGTCGTCGTAGAGGTAGTATTTGTATATCCAGGTTTGGGACTATTGATGGTTGATTCTGTCACTCTACGCGATTTGCCGATCGTTCAAGCCTGCATACTGATATTCGGAGCAACTTACATATCACTAAATATGTTGGCGGATATCTTATCAATCGTCAGTAATCCGAGAATGCGGCACCCAAGATAGTACTGAAATGAGACGATTTATAAACTCATTGAAACGTGCTGGTTTACCGGCACACATTGGAATCGTTTTCATATTGATTTTCATTTTTGCAGCAATTTTTGCACCATGGCTCGCTCCCTATGGTGAAAGTGAAGTTGTAGATCCGATTCCATGGGCTACTCCAGAAGAGAGTGGTACATTACTGGGCTTGGACCAGTTAGGTCGGGACCTGTATTCTAGAGTTCTTTACGGCGCGAGAAATACCATCGCATTAGCATTTGGCATTACAGTTTTAGCCTTTTTTATGGGAATGACCGCGGGATTCTTTGCAGCCGTTGTCGGGAGATGGGTTGATCAGATCTTAAGCCGTAGCGTCGACATCATCATGGCTTTTCCGACGCTGTTTTTTGCCTTGATTGCACTGTCAATATTTGGCACTTCCATACCCGTCATGGTATTTGTTATCGCGACCCTGGATGCAACTCGGGTCTATAGAATATCTCGCGCGCTTGCAATGGATATCAATGTAATGGAATATGTCGAAGTTGCACGACTTCGGGGGGAAGGCTTATGGTGGATCATGCGGCGTGAGATTATGCCCAACACGATGACACCTCTTCTTGCTGAATTCGGACTTAGATTCTGTTTTGTCTTTTTATTCATCAGTTCCCTCAGCTTTCTTGGAATTGGAATTCAGCCACCATCAGCGGATTGGGGAGCAATGGTTCGTGAAAATAGCGTTGCGATTACATATGGAATTTTCACACCTCTTGTTCCAGCTGGCGCAATTGCTGTTTTAACCATTTCTGTAAATTTAGTAGTGGACTGGTTCTTACGGAAAACTGCAGGATTACGTGAAGAGTATTGATTCCGTAAATGTCGATAAAGAAAAAATAAATAGGTGCGATTAAAACATGGGAGAGCGGCTGTTAACGGTCAGAAATCTGCAAATTGAAGGATTTGCGGATGATTCTTGGAAAACTATAGTAAACGGCATGGATCTCCATCTCGACCGCGGGGAAGTCTTGGGCTTGATTGGCGAATCCGGTGCAGGCAAATCCACGATTGGGATTGCAGCAATGGGATATACCCGGCCCGGCTGTCGTATTGTCGGGGGTTCGATTGATTTTGACGGCATTCAGATTCTTGAACAGTCACAGGATCAAATTCGTGAAATTCGCGGCGTACGTATGTCTTATGTCGCACAAAGTGCGGCGGCATCATTCAATCCTTCTCACAAACTAATCGATCAATATGCCGAAACACCTGTGCAGCATGGTGTTTTGAAATACAAAAAAGCCGCTAAGAATGCCAAAGCCATTTATGCAAAACTGGATTTACCGAACCCAAATCGGATAGGCAACCGATACCCTCATCAGGTATCGGGTGGACAGCTGCAGCGAGCAATGGTTGCGATGGCTATGTCGTGCGAGCCTGATTTGATTGTTTTTGACGAGCCCACAACAGCTTTGGATGTAACGACTCAAATTGAAGTGCTGTCGGCGATCAAGGATGTTGTAAGAGAGTTCAACACTGCCGCAATATACATTACGCATGACTTGGCAGTTGTGATTCAGCTTGCAGACCGGATCATGGTTCTTCGATACGGGGAGCTGGTTGAAGAATCGGGGACGCGGGAGATGCTGGCAAATCCGAAACAGCAGTACACTCGAGACCTGCTTGCTGTCCGGAGTTTTTCAAAAAATGTAGAAAGTCAGGATGAGGAAAAACTCCCTCTGATTCAGGTTGAGAATGTTGATGCATCGTACGCCGGCACAGTGAAAGTGCTGGAAGACATCGACTTGAGTGTAGAACGATGCCGCACTGTTGCAATCGTTGGGGAATCCGGAAGCGGAAAAAGCACCTTGGCTAGAGCGATTACCGGACTGCTGCCACCTTCTAAAGGAACTGTGAAGTACTTGGGAAAAGAGCTTCCTCGTTCTTACAAAGATCGAACGAAAGATCAGCTGCGTCAACTGCAGATGATTTACCAGATGCCTGATGTTGCGCTGAATCCACGGCAGAAAATACGCGACGTGATTGGACGGCCGCTCGGATTTTACTTCGGAATGGATGGTTCCGCCCGAGAAAAGCGGGTGAAAGAACTGCTGGAAATGATTGAGTTGCCCACAAACTTCATTGATCGGTTTACACCTGAACTTTCGGGTGGACAGAAACAGCGTGTTTGCATCGCGAGAGCATTGGCTGCTCAACCCGTTATTATCATTTGCGATGAAGTCACTTCCGCGCTGGATCAGTTGGTTGCAGAAGAGATTCTAAAACTTCTAGACCGTCTCCAGAAAGAATTGGAGATGACCTATTTATTTATCACGCATGACTTAGCGACAGTAAAGGCAATTGCTGATGAAATTGTTGTGATGCTGCAGGGGAAAATCGTCGAACATGGCTTGAAAGACGAAGTTTTAGCGCCACCACATCATGAATACACTGAATTATTGCTGAGTTCAGTTCCCGAGATGGATCCAGACTGGCTGGATCGACTGTTGCAGTCGCGCGCTGTAGCATAAGGGAAACTGCGAATTTTTTTCGCAGAAATATTAAATTCCTAAATGGAATATGAATTATTCAATAATATCTATTCTCATTTTCCATACAGTTCTGATGGATGCAGAAATTCTATCATGGGCTTAAGAGATCGTTTGCGATCCATTTAACCAAATTACAGCTGGCTCGAATTGTAGAGCGTTGTGCCTTGACTTGAGGTGTTTTAAGGAGCCCCGGATTTGGCGATCCTAATTCTCAAAAGATTCGTATTGATGCTGTTCACGATGTTGGCGGTATCGATCATTCTATTTTTGCTGCTGGAGATTAACATCGATTCTCTCGCTGTTAAAGTTCTGGGTGCTTACAGCACGGAAAGCCAACGTGAGTTGTGGCTGGAAGCCAACGGTTACAACGAACCCGTCGTGTTTCGTTACTTTAAATGGCTGGGGAATTTTCTCGTTGGAGATTTTGGAACTTCAACCATTTATAAGATTCCAGTTGCAGATGTTCTCTGGCCTCGCCTTTGGAACACTTCGATCTTGGCGTTCTGGGTTTTTGTCTTTTTAGTTCCCGTATCACTTGTTTTGGGCATTTTGTCCGGCATGCGAGAAGGATCAAAACTCGATCGCTCGATTTCCGTAATCAGTATTTTGACTACTTCAGTGCCTGAGTTTGCAAGCACCGTTTTCTTTTCAGGACTTTTTGTATTTACGTTACAGTGGCTTCCAGGTACAAGTAGCATGTTTGACGGCTTCGATTGGAAGCAACTCGTACTGCCGGTATTGGTTTTACTTGTGTATGACTTTGGTTATGTCACACGAATGACTCGCGCTTCAATGGCCGAAGTGATGACTACTCACTACGTTCGCACAGCAGTGCTAAAAGGACTGCCATATCGGCAAGTTATTTTAAAACATGCGCTAAGAAACGCTCTCATTGCTCCTTTTACAGTACTCATGCTTCAAATAAATTGGTTATTGTCTGGAGTAATTGTTGTCGAATTCTTTTACGCATACAAGGGATTTGGAGCTTTATTGCTGCAGGCAGCATTGAGACAGGATGTATTTCTGATCGAAGCTTGTACGATGGTGGCTGTATTTGTAGTGGTTGCGACTCAGATGGTGTCTGATATCGCTTATACCTTGCTGAATCCTAGGATTCGGTTTAATTAGTCAGAGCATTTTCTAATTTGATTCACTATGATTCTAGTTGAACGCAAATCACTAGTTTGGTCTGCACGTCAGTTCTGTACGTCGGTCGCTCTTATTCGAGAAAGCGCCGTCGGCATGATTGGAGCGGGGCTAGTTCTATTTTGGGTATTGGTGGCAATATTTGCACCTTTGATTTCGCCACACGAACCAAATGCGAATTTAGTGCCATTTATGAAACCCGGTGACATTGGTCCTGATGGCACGAAATTCATTCTCGGAACCGATCATATTGGACGAGATATCCTTTCTCGAATAATATGGGGCTCGAGAACAGTTCTATTTTATGCGCCTGTGGCAACTTTTTGCGCTTATGCCCTTGGAATTGTTATGGGGTTGGTTGCTGGTTATTATCGTGGTTGGGTTGATGATGTTTTGTCAAGAGTCGGTGACATGATTCTGTCATTTCCAGTATTGGTTTTGTACATCATTGTTATTTCTACAGTCGGCGCTTCTGGATTCAACATCGTATTGGCGATAGTATTTGCAAGCGGACCCGCAATCATGAGAATTGTGCGCGGACTAGTCTTGGACTTAAGAAATCGAGATTATGTCGCCGCAGCGCAAACGCGAGGAGAATCAGCTTGGCGAATTATGCTGGTTGAGATATTGCCGAACGCACGGGGCCCTCTGATTGTTGATGGCTGTTTGCGTATGGGCTATGTGATCATAACCATCGGAGTACTGGGTTTTCTTGGTCTTGGGCTTCCACCACCGGACCCGGACTGGGGCGGCATGATCAACGAAACCAGACAGATGGCACTAATTTTTCCACACATGACGGTGATACCCTGCATCGCAATATCGAGTCTTGTTCTCGGATTCAATCTGTTGGCAGACGGAATGCGAGAGGTGTCGCTCAGAGATTAGTGTGTAAACCAATTTCACAATTTAAATGGATCAGTGAACAATAAAGACAACAATTCGATTGTTCTCAATATTCAGAATTTGGATATTTCATACTACACGCGTGCTGGTGAAATCCCGGCGGTGGTAGATTTTTCGTTGGAAGTCAAGCAAGGTGAGACAATTGGTCTGGTTGGAGAGTCTGGATGTGGGAAATCGACTGTTGCTATGGCGATCATGCAGTATTTGGGGCAAAATGGGTCTGTCAAAAAAGGTCTGATTGAGTTTAAAGGTCGAGATCTGACGAAACTTTCAGAAGAAGAGCTGCGACAGATTCGTGGAAAGGAAATCTCCATGATTTATCAGGAGCCATTTTCGGCGCTAAATCCTAGCATGACAATCGGCAATCAACTCATGGAGGTGCCACTTGCTCACGAAGACATTACTGCTGAAGGAGCGAAGCAGAGAGCCTATCAGATTTTAGAAGACGTGAACATCCCAGATCCAGATCGCGTGTTGGCTTCCTATCCTCATCAGCTATCCGGCGGTCAGCAGCAGCGAGTCGTAATTGCAATGGGGTTATTGTCAAAACCTGACTTGTTGTTGCTTGATGAACCGACAACAGCGCTGGATGTAACAGTTGAAGCGGGAATAGTCAAGCTGATCGCTAGTCTTAGTGAAAAGTTTGGAACATCACAAATTTATATTTCCCACAATTTGGGTTTGATTTTAGAGACATGTGACCGCGTATTCGTAATGTATTCAGGTGAGGTTGTTGAAGAAGGCCGAATCAGACCGTTATTTCGAAACCCTCGCCATCCTTATACGCACGGCCTATTTGGATGTATTCCACTTCCCACAGCCGACAAAAACGCTGCGCCTTTAACTCCGATTCGAGGTCAGCTTCCATTACCGCATGAAAGACCGCAGGGTTGTAATTTTGGCCCTCGCTGCGATCATTTTGTTGCCGGCACTTGTGACCAGCATGACATTCGCATGGAATCCGTAGATGATGGCCCAAATTCAAGTCATCGAGCCCGTTGTATTCGGTGGCGGGAACTGACACAAGCACAGGTGAGCAGTCGTGTTGCCTCACAAGCTGCATCTGTGGGTGAAGAAGTGTTATCAGTGCATGAAATGCAGAAGTACTACAAGATTCATGATCGTTCCATTAGAGCACTAATGGAAGGAACCGGCGTGAAACTTGTCAAAGCCAATGAAAAAATTGATTTTGAAGCCCATGAAGCTGAAACTCTCGCGATTGTAGGCGAATCGGGTTGTGGTAAATCGACCCTTGCAAAAGTCTTGCTTGGATTGGAAGTTGCTACAAGTGGAGAAATTCTGCTCAATGGGGAAAACATCGAAAACGTTTCCGTGCACTCACGGTCCCCGCAGCAATTGGGGACGATGCAGATGGTTTTTCAGAATCCGAGCGACACCTTGAATCCAAGTCACACAGTAGGGAATCAAATCGGACGAGCGATCAGGAAGTTTGAAATTGAAAATGATCGTGAGAAAGTACGAGAAATGGTGATGAGACTTCTCGATACTGTGAAACTGCCGCGCGATTTTTTTTATCGCAGGCCGCGTCAATTGTCTGGCGGGCAAAAACAGAGGATAGGTATTGCAAGGGCTTTCGCGGGCCAGCCTTCTATGGTGATTGCTGACGAACCGGTATCCGCTCTTGATGTGTCAGTCGCAGCTGCCATTACAGAGTTGCTGATGGACCTGCAGCGTGAAAACAAAATGACCTTGCTATTTATCAGTCATGATCTAAGTATCGTGAGATACCTGTCGGACAGAATCTTGGTGATGTATTTAGGGCAGGTTATGGAACAAGGTCAAACGCCCGATGTTTTTCAGCCCCCGTATCATCCTTATACAGAGGCGTTGCTTTCAGCGGTTCCGATTGCCGATCCGGACATACGCAAACGTGAGGTTGTTCTTGAAGGGAATTTGCCTAGCGCGCTAGACCCGCCCAAAGGTTGTCCTTTTGAAACTCGTTGTCCGCGTAAGCTAGGATCGATTTGTGAAAATGAGCGACCTCCCGTTCAGCTTGCTGCCGAAAACCATAGAATTGCCTGTCACATCCCGATGGAAGAGCTGCGAAAAGTGAAACCAGTCGTAGAAATGCCAAAAAGTGGATGAGGGCAATGAATCTGTTCACATTTTGTTTTGAGCATTAACTGCCGTATACGCTTCATCTGCGGAAACAAGGCATGAGCCAACGCACTTTAAGTTTGTCGCAGACGGTGATCTCTTCGTTCAATTAGGTCAGAGAATTACAAAAAAAGGCTTTCTGAGCAGAAAGCCTTTTTTCGCTATGAAAGGTTGAATTTTAAATTCTATGCTTTCAGTGACAGCTCATTGCCAAAAATGTAGCTGGTTGGATGGTGTTGGAAGCCTTGGACTGAATCACTCCACGCTGAATAGACTGAACGCCACAGCGGTTGTGTGATCGGACCGTCTTCTTGCATGATGACTTCGAGCTTCTCAATGAGATTTTTCCTTTCTTCAATATCGAGCGTGCCTTCTGCTTGAGTTAGAATCTCATCAAATTCCGCATTCGAATAATGCGATTCATTCCACGGAACACCAGTTCGGTAAGCGAGACCAAGCACCATAAAGCCAAGCGGACGATGCGTCCAGCTAGTAAATCCAAAAGGTACCTTATCCCACACATCCCAGAAGTCTGAAGATGGAAGCAGATTGATGGCGACTCGAATATTCGCTTCTTTCCATTGTTCAACCATTGTTTGAACTGCCGCCAATTCCCAAGGAGGATCGCCTTTGCATGCGATTTCAATATCAATACCGTCCGCCATTCCAGCATCAGCAAGCAGTGCTTTAGCGGCTTCAGGGTCGCGTTGCATTTTTGGCAGTACGGCATAATCGGGGTGGATTGGGCAGACATGATGATGTTCGCCGGGCTCACCGGAATTGTTGTGGGCCAATTCGAGACATCGATCTGGGTCGACGGCGACTCGAAGCGCTTTACGTACTCTAGGATCGGTAAAAGGTTCTTGATCAATTTGCCCTCGAGCAACTCCAGTTTTGGCAGTAGTGGCTTCATGAACTGTTACGCCTGGCATTCCTCGATAGACATCGAGCTGAGCAATGGTTCCTTCATAGGTTCCTTGCACTTGACCGGAAGAAAGCGCCGCTAATGATGCGGAGGGATCATCTCCCAGATCAACGAATTCTATTCGCTCAAGATGCGGACCTTCACCGTAATAATTGTCTCGAGCAACCAGCACTGCTTTGGAATTTTGCACGTATTCAACGAGTTCAAATGCGCCTTGTCCGTTCGAGCCGACTCCAAATACTCCATTTTCATCGGGATCGATCATGGGTAACGGATAATGGAACAAGTGCTCTGGTATCGCTATTTGAGGAACTTTGATGTTCAAACGTAAAGTTTTACCATCTACGACTTCAATCGCGTTTGCATCCCACAGTCCCGTACCTTCGTCGTTCATCATGTATCCTTTCATGAGACCAAGTACGGAAGAGCCAGTATTTGGATCCAGTACGCGGTTCAAGTTCCAGGCGATATCTTCTGCGACGAAATCTCGACCGCTATGCCATTTCAGTTCCGGTCTAATTCTCAGATCCCAAGTCATTAGGTCGTCAGATGCCTCCCAACTTTCGAGCAACTGGGGTCGAGTGACGTTGTCATGCCCAGTGACGGTTAGGTACTCAACTACTTGTCGAGTAATATTTGAGTCATAAACCCATTGAAAGATATGAGGATCGGCGATGGTAGGACATCTCATGGATACTCGAAGTACTCCCCCCTTTGCCATGGTATCTGCTTTCGCACTCGGAATAAGTGATACACCGGTAATGTCACCAGCAAACTTATAAGCTGCTGCCGCAGACACTCCAAGAAGGGTGGAATATCGCAGAAAATCACGACGCGTGATTCTACCGTCTGCAAGCTCTTCCTTCAATTTTGGAATATGTTGATGTTCTTTGCTTGTCATACAAATCTCCTTTAATTTGACTGATAGCGCCCTTGATCAGCTGATCAAAAATACTGAGTTAAATTTGAAAATATAAAAAATAATGTTAGTGATTATAAGTGAGCCCTAAACGGGTTCGAATTTGCGAGAAATGTCGCAATTTTTTCAGTGTGAGAGAATTTGGCTAAGAAATAGTTTAGTTCGATCATTTTTGGGACTTTCGAAGAATTTTTTCGGTACATTCTCCTCGATAATTTCGCCTTCATCCATGAAAATCACGCGATTTGCGACTGTTTTCGCAAACCCCATTTCGTGAGTTACAACCAACATCGTCATTCCGCTTTTAGCCAATTGAATCATGACGTCCAGCACTTCTTTAATCATTTCTGGATCAAGTGCTGACGTTGGTTCGTCAAACAACATAATTTTGGGATTCATGCACAGACTTCTGGCAATCGCGACTCGTTGCTGCTGTCCACCAGACAATTGGCCGGGATATTTACGAGCCTGCTCGGGAATTCGCACTCTTTCCAAGTATTTCATAGCGGTGGCTTCGGCATCTTCTTTTGGCATTTTTCGAACCCAAATTGGACCGAGGGTACAGTTTTCCAGTACTGTAAGGTGTGGGAACAAATTGAAATGCTGGAACACCATGCCAACTTCACGTCGAATTTCAGCAATATTCTTAAGATTGTTCGTGAGTGTAATTCCGTCCACAATAATGTTTCCGCGCTGGTGTTCTTCCAAGCGATTGATGCAGCGAATCAACGTGGATTTACCCGAGCCGGAAGGACCGCAGATCACGATTCGCTCCCCGCGCTCGACTTGCAGGTTGATGTTTTTCAAGACATGGAACTCACCGAACCACTTATGCATGTTATTGATTTCTATTGCTAAATTAGAGTTTTCTTTCATAAATATTTCCCTTTATTTATCACGATACCCGGTATCTAGCCGCCTCTCCAGATAAAGTGAATAACGGGACATCGAAAAACAGGAGATAAAAAATCCGATTGCGATAAATATATACAACTCTGTTGACAGTCCCTGCCAGGATGAGTCTGCCAATGTGGAACGGCTGATTCCAAGCGGATCCAGCAGCCCTACAATCACTACAAGAGTGGTGTCTTTGAATAAACCGATAAACGTATTCACGATTCCAGGAATGGAAATTTTCAAAGCTTGTGGCAGTACGATGAGTCGCATGGATTTCGCGTAATTCAATCCCAAGGCGTCTGCAGCTTCAAACTGACCTTTTGGAATCGCAGCCAAGCCTCCTCGAATGACTTCCGCAATATAGGCAGCCGAAAACAGGATTACCATAATGATCACACGCAACAGCAGATCGAAATAAGTGCCTGGTGGCAAAAAGTAATTGAGTAAAGTTGAGGCGACGAACAGCAATGTGATTAAGGGAACGCCTCTGAAGAATTCGATATACCAGATACTCAATACACGGACAATGGGCATAGTAGAGTGTCGCCCCAAAGACAGCGCAATTCCGAGTGGTAAGGAAACCACAATTCCAGTGACTCCGATTAGCACAGTCAACAAAAAGCCGCCCATCTTTGCAGACTCTACAGGTTCTAACCCAAGACCGCCCCATAACATGAAAAACGCTAGAACTGGGTAAATCAACGAGAACCACAGCCACAGCTTTCGATACGGGACTCGATCATAGAGAACTGGGACTAGTGCCACAAACAATAAAACGAACGCCAGGTTTGGTCGCCAGCGCAGTTCTTGTGGATAAAAACCATACATGAATTGCTCGAATCGAACTCGAACGACCGCCCAGCACGCGCCACCTGCAATTTCTCGACATTCATTACGATGCCTTACATCATCAAAAACAGCCCTGAACACAGCCCAATCCAATATCGGTGGTATCGTAACGTATAGAAAATAAAGTGCCGCGAAGGTTAGGAAAATATTGAATGGACTCGAAAAAAAATTCGATCTCAGCCAACCCATATATCCGACTTGCATCCGCGGTGGCGGTAAATCGGGATGCTTGCCAGGTTCGTAACTCTGTTTGCTCAGCTGCGTCATTGTGTTAACGTTCTACCAGTGCAATTCTCTTGTTATACAAGTTCATAAGGGCTGAAATCGAAAGTGATATTAACAAATAAATTGTCAATACGATCGACATGCACTCCAATGCGCGCCCAGTCTGATTGAGGGATATCCCCCCAATCGTCGCGACAATGTCCATGTATCCCACAGCGATCGCCAGTGACGAATTTTTGGTTAGATTTAGATATTGGCTGATCATCGGAGGAATAATGACACGAAGAGCCTGCGGAAGAATAACCAAGCGCATCGTCCAATTTGGTTTCAGCCCGATCGCATAAGAAGCCTCTGTTTGCCCATGGCTGACAGCGAGAATGCCCGCTCGTACGATCTCCGCAATAAAAGCGCCTGTATATACACCCAGTGCTAATGTGAGCGCTACAAATTCTGGAGTAAGCACTAATCCACCTTGAAAATTAAACCCTTTGAAAGCGGGCATCTCTATATTCAATGGTGTTCCTGATATCCAGTAGACAACGAGCGGAACAATCACGATCAATGCCGTATTGACTAAAGTAACCGGATTTCGCTCTCCCGTCCGTTCTTGTTTTATTCTAGAGATTTTAGCGAACCAAATCGCACCGGCAATGGCAATGAATATCGATAGAAAAACGAACCAGAATGCGGGTTCGAATAATGGTTTGGGAATATAGAATCCGCGTCTGGTTAAAAAGGCTTGATCAAAGAGGGAAAGAGCTTGTTTTGGATGGGGCAGGCTATGAACAATTACACCATGCCACAGGAGTATCCAGAGCAGCACTGGCACGTTGCGAGTGAACTCGACGAACACGTACATGATCTTGTTGATCAAAAAGTTTGATGACAGTCTCGCAACACCTCCCACAAACCCTACTACAGTCGCTAAGATAATTCCGCAAAATGCGACCAAGGCTGTGTTAATGATTCCCACCATGGTTGCTCTAAGGTGGGTGCTTCGAGAACTATATTCAATCAGATGCTGATTGATGTCATAGTTCGAAGGAGTAAATAAGAATCCGTATCCAGCTTCTCGGCCGAGAAGCTCTAAGTTGTTTAAGGTATTGCGAATAAAAAAACCAATCAGAGTAAGAACGACGATAATGACGACAACTTGAATAATGAGCTGTCGCGTCTTTCTTTCTGACCAGAGGTTGCTAAACAAAATTTAGATGTTCGTTAGGTATGATTGATTTAGATTTAATGATGGAGGAATTGATAGCGACGTTATTGAAGAAGGTGTGTGCGAAAAATGCACACACCTTTCAAAATTAGCTTACCGATAAGGCGGTGCGTAAATTAAGCCACCGTCAGTCCAGAGCGCGTTAACCCCTCGCTCCAGTCCAATATCGGTGTTAACTCCAATATATTCCTCAAAAATTTCACCGTAGTTGCCGACCGCAGCAATGACATCGACTACCCAGTCTTTAGTCAAGCCCAGCATGGCGCCGTATTCCCCTTCTGTACCAAACATTCTGTTGAGTTCCGCATCTTTTTGGGGTTCAGCGGCCATGGCTCTGACGTTATCTTTCGTAATGCCTTTTTCTTCCGCAATGATCAGAACGTTCAAGGTCCAACGAACAATGTCGCCCCATTCATCATCACCGTGCCGTACGAGCGGGCCGAGAGGTTCTTTAGAAATAATTTCTGGCAGCACGACATGATCATCTGGATTTTCGAGGCTGGCGCGGGTCGCCGCTAAACCGGAACGGTCAGTAGTATAAACATCACAGCGTCCGGCGAGATAGTTTTGCCGAGCCTCTGCATTTGTTTCAATTGGGACTGGTTCATAGCTCATGTTATTGCTGCGGAAGTAATCAGCTAAATTCAGCTCAGTTGTTGTTCCAGTTTGAATGCAAACAGAGGCGCCTTCCAGTTCTGTGGCACTTGAAACACCAAGTGCTGCGGGCACGATAAAGCCTTGACCGTCATAATAATTGACGCCAAGGAATGTGAGTTTCAGGTCAACATCACGACTATAGGTCCAGGTGGTGTTTCGAGAAAGCAGGTCGATTTCACCGGCCTTTAAAGCCTCGAATCTGGTCTTTCCGGTAAGGTTTGTGTATTTCACTGCGGAAACGTCACCGAATACAGCTGCAGCGACCGCTTTGCACAATGCAACGTCAAAACCTTGCCAGTTACCTTCATCGTCGGTATAGGCAAATCCAACCAAACCGGTATTAATTCCGCACTGAACGTGTCCTTTTGCTTTGACATCATCTAACGTGGCAGCACTTACGCCGCCCGCTAAAAACAGCGACACGAGTCCCAGTACGATAGTCAATTGTTTGAAAAATCTCATCTATTTACCTCGTATTTTTCGATATGAAATTAACAAAATACCAAAATAATTTTTTTTATTCCGTCGATTGAAATCCGTTTCAAAAATATGATTTTTTGGTATCTTTAGATGTTTGAAATTATATTGAAAAAATCGCTTGATTCATCATCTGTATGCAGCTTATTTAGCATTGAGATTAGAATATGATTCTAAATTTTAAAGAGAGAACATTTCAAACACACAATTTCGAGAAAATTTGCACATTGTTCTCCCAGGGTATTTGTCAAAGCCTGGTTTCAATGTCGAGCGAAAGAGCAGCCATAGACCGTCAACACGGAGTCATTGCAATCTTTCAAATTGAACCAGTTTGAAATTTAGTACGAAGTCATCCTTTTTGACAATGATGCGAATTGGAGCTTCACCAAAATCAGGGGACATCGTTACGGTGATGCTTCGGTCCCTTCCCATTGCACTTTGAATTTTGAAGGTGAAAATTTCAAAAGTTCTCCCTGCAACGTCAATTGATTTTGATTGAATTTCATCGTAAGTATAGATTTGAATCTTATTGTTCTCAACGAGAGAGACAGTATTCCCTGAGCGATCTTCAATCGGATTGATCGTTAATGACATCAACCAGGACTCTACGTCATACATTTCACCAGAAGGCATAGAGAGTTCATCGCCATTCATTAGCATGATGCTGCGTTCTTCCCAATCAAAATCTGCGCTTTCCACCACGTCTGCCCCATCACTTGAAATCACAACTCGCCTTGATTGAACCGAATTTTGATCAATTTTCATACGTGAAATTTGGATGAAAGGATCAATTCCAAGCAAAACAAGCAAAGGGTGAGGGGTAAGACTATGCTCAGAAACTACAATTTCAAGATCGTCCATGTATACCTTTCGGGTGCTTGATCCGATCTCAGTGCCAGTGCCTGGAATGCTGACTTTGTATTCGGCATAGTACGAATTGACCGGATTCGCTTCCACCAATAATGGAAGCATCAGCAATACAGAGAAAATTATTGAAGGTATTCTAGCGGGATGCGACAAAATTGTTTTCCTATCAGTTAATTGGATTATCGGGTTTTCAGTGAGGTTGCTCTATCGAATATGGTTTTCCAGCTCGCAATACCTGACCATTTTCAACACTTAACTGACCATCGGCAAACCATTGAATCGCGGTCGGGTAGATTTCATATTCACATTCGTGAACTCGATTTTTTAATTCATTTTCAGTGTCATCTGAATAAACGTGAACTTTTTTTTGAATAATAATTGGTCCTGCGTCCAGCTTGTTCGTGACAAAATGAACAGTAGCGCCGTGGTATTTGTCACCAGCCCTCAATACTCGCGCATGAGTGTCAAGTCCTTTGTATTTTGGCAAAAGAGATGGGTGAATGTTCACGATTCGCCACGGAAAATTCTCTAGAAAAACATCTGAAAGAATTCGCATATATCCGGCTAAAACAATTAAATCAACTTCAAAAATTTTGATTTTATCAGACAATTCAATATCGTATTGAATGCGACTGTTAAATTTCTTGGGATCGACAAAAATCGCTGGAATATTTGCTGACTTCGCGCGATGCAGCGCGAATGCCTGAGCTTGATCACTGATCACTGCGACAATTTCAATCGAAAGTTCGCCGCTGTTTGTACGATCAATGATGGTCTGTAAGTTTGAGCCATCGCCTGAAGCTAGCACTACCACGCGGGTCATGACAAATTCCAGCGTTACTTGAAAATCGTGGACGAATCTGCAGATTGTACAATTTCGCCAATTCTATAATTTGGAATTCGCACTTTGTCGAGTCGATTCCGCAGATCAGATTCGGCAGCCGAAGAAACAATGGCAAGCATGCCAATTCCACAGTTAAATGTTGCAAACATTTCTTGCTGAGATAATTTGCTGTACCTCTGAATCCACGAAAATATATGAGGCATCGTCCATGCATTGCTGTCAATTTTTGCTGCCAGCCCGCGAGGGATGATTCGTTCCACATTCCCTGGAATTCCTCCACCTGTGATGTGAGCCAACCCGTGCACGGCTCCCGTCTCGACTATCACCTTGACAGCATCGACGTAGATTTTAGTGGGTGTCAGCAGCACCTCACCGAGCTTGGCGCCATTGATTTGTGTGGAAAGCGAAAGGTCGTAATCTGCGATCAGCTTGCGAATCAAAGAAAATCCGTTTGAATGAACTCCAGACGATGCGAAACCTAGGATCACATCACCTGCTGACACTCGACTGCCGTCGATGATATTGCTTTTGTCGACGATGCCTACACAGAATCCAGCTAAATCATACTCACCAGCTGGGTACATGTCAGGCATTTCCGCAGTTTCACCGCCGATGAGCGCAGTCTCTGAAAGCTCACAGCCTTTGATGATGCCTCGAATTACTTTGCCTGCTACTTCCTCATCGATTTTGCCTGTCGCAAAGTAGTCCAGCATGTAGAGAGGGCTGGCGCCGTAGACAACAATATCATTGACACACATTGCGACTAGGTCGATACCCACTGTATCATGCTTGTTCAATTCAAACGCCAGCTTCAGTTTGGTGCCGACCCCATCCGTTGTTGAAACCAAAACCGGATTCAAAAAATTCTTTGGAATTTCAAACAGTCCGGCGAAACCGTTTGGCAACTCAATCTGCCCCGGTCGCGAAGTTCGCTTGAAGTCTGGTCCAAGCGACCGAATCAATGAATCCGCTTTGGAAATATCGACACCGGCGTCGCGATAAGTAATTTTGTGGGAGTCTGATCTAGTCAATTTGCGCAA
This sequence comes from Arenicellales bacterium, assembly GCA_965202855.1. Classification (GTDB taxonomy): domain Bacteria; phylum Pseudomonadota; class Gammaproteobacteria; order Arenicellales; family JAJDZL01; genus JAJDZL01. Next base: position 260,105 of record CBDBBP010000003.1, read on the forward strand.
GAACTCTATGTTAATTGGCCATCTGAATCATATATGGTAGTACAATTTAGTTTAAAATCAACGATTTGACAATTCAATCTTTAGAATGTTCAAATAGATTTTCGATTTCCTTCCTGCAGTCTGCCGCGAAATTGAATTAGTTCATTATCTCAGTAATTATTAGCTTTGCTGATTCAATTAAAATATTTGAATAGATTTTGAATTTTTGTTGGAACACCTGACAGCATTGCCTGATGACAATGCTGTCAGGCGCGCTAACCTTGATATTAAGTTGAAAGATCAAAGCCTCTGACGAAGTAGTTGCAATGTTAAAATTTTCCATAATTTTAGCTCAGATTCCCAATGTTCTGACACTGTCTCGAATTGGTGCGGCACCGATATTGATCCTGTTGTTACGCGATGAGAATTATTCAACGGCATTAATTTTATTTGTGATTGCGGGAATTACAGATGGTTTGGACGGGTGGATTGCCAAGAGATTCAACTGTACATCGGAGCTTGGCGCCAGGATGGACCCGATCGCGGATAAAGTCATCATTGTATCTGCCTACGTCATGCTCGTTATTCTTGGATTAATTCCTTTTTGGTTGGTTACACTGGTAATTTTTCGAGACTTGATAATCGTCGGTGGTTATCTGGTGATCTCAACATTGGATGGACATGTATCGATTGTGCCTACAAAGGCCAGCAAGGCCAACACCTTGTTCCAAATCCTTCTCGTTATCGTTGTCTTGGTTGAAAATGCTTCTTGGTCGTACAATTTCGAGTTGACTCCAGTGATGATTCTTGTAGTGGCAGTGTCCACTTTTCTCAGTGGAATTCAGTATCTTTGGATTTGGGTAATCCGTCGCAGTGTGAGACAGCTCTCTTGAAAGACTCGAGTTCCGAGTCGGTTCAAGCCAGCCTGCCTCTGCGTCTGGTCGACCACGCTAAATTTGAGAATTTCCAATGTCAGGAAAATCAACGTACTGTCCGCTTGCTTCAGCAATTTCTTAGCCACAACTTGGGACAAACGAGCGGTTACCTCTGGGGTGCCGCCGCTTCAGGCAAAACTCATCTTCTGTTCGCTGCCTGCAATCAAATTCCCAACAGCATTTACTTTCCGCTGCTGAACCTTCAGCTGGAACCCCAGTTTTTGGAGGGAGCCGAGCAATACGACCTGGTGTGTATTGATGACGTGCAGTCGATTGCATGTCAGCTCGATTGGGAACAGCAATTATTTTCATTGTTCGAGAAGTTAGAAGCCCAAAAGAGTCTTTTGCTGGTGGCGGCGAACGTTCCCCCTGGAAATCTGCGATTCAAATTAAAAGATTTGGTCAGTCGTTTTCTTGGACGACAAATATTTAAGGTGCTGCCTGCTTCGGAGCAAGACAAATCTGAAATCTTGGTTGATTGGACTGCACGCAGGGGAATCACTATGGACCCAACGGTTGCCCGTTTCATACTTGCGCGGCATTCGCGTGACATGCATTCAATTATGCGGTTGTTTGAGCGACTCGACCGGATTTCGTTTGATAAACAAAGACGAATCACAATCCAGTTTCTAAAGCAGCTGGATGAGTTTCAAGACAACAGCAGACTCACCGTGAAGTAGGTTCTCGGTTTTTGCAGTCGAGCTCAATTCAGGCTTGATTCGGAACGACATATATTGCGCGAAAGTCATTGACGTTCGTCAAGGTCGGGCCTGTAATGATCAGATCTCCTAATTCTTTGAAAAAACAATAAGAATCATTGTTATCCAAGTACTTTCTCGGGTCTAGACCCAGATCTTTCGCCTGTCGAATCGTAGCCGGGTGCAAGAATGCGCCAGCATTGTTTTCTGTCCCATCGATTCCGTCTGAGTCGCATGCTACAGCATAGGTCGTCGCAGTTTGCCGCAATTCAAGAGCCAAAGCAAGTATGAACTGAGTATTTGGGCCTCCTTTTCCATTTCCAGTGACTTTAACTGTAGTTTCACCACCGGAAAGCACGATGAATGGCTCTTGATTTTCGTCTTTTCTCAGCAATCGGCGAATCAGTTTCGCATGTTTTCTTGCCGCTTTGTTAGTATTTCCTTCGATAGAATCTCCCAGATTAATCACTCGAATGCCAAGATTCCGAGCGAGATTAGCGCATTCTTCCAGGCAGATTGACGGTTTTGCGACCACAGTCACTCTGGAATTTTCAAAAATCGGATCATGGAGTTTGGGAGTTTCCAATTCTTCTGACTGCAAGCGCCTTTTAACTGTCTTCGGGACACGAATCTGATAACGATCGAGAATGGCCAATACATCTTTACACGTACTCGAATCGGCAACAGTGGGACCTGAACCGATTACTGATGGATCATCGCCAACGACATCGGAAATGCATAAAGTCAAGGCTGAAGCGGGAACTATTTTTTGCATAAGCCTTCCACCCTTAATTTCGGAAAGGTGTTTGCGCACGCAATTTGTTTCCTGAATTTTTGCGCCTGCCTTGAGAAGTTGATCGGTAATCGATCGCTTCTGCTCCAGCGTAAGGGGATGAGTCGGCAGTGAAAGGAGAGCAGACGCTCCGCCGGAAATTACACAGATGACTAAAGTGGCTGCGTCCAAATTCGCTACAGATTCAACAATTCTCCGCGCGGCCAAAGTACCGGCTTCATCTGGAATTGGGTGAGCGGCTTCGATCACATCGATATGTTTGCATTCGACTGCATGTCCATAGCGTGTAACAACAATTCCTGAAATTGGTCGTGCAAAAAACTTTTCGATCTCTCTTGCCATTGCTGCTGCGCCTTTTCCGGCGCCAACAACGTGGATCTTCTCTGTGGTGATATTGCCCAAGTGACGTGGAAGGCAGTGATCTGCTGACGCTTTGGCAACGAAGGTCCGAAAGAGTTTCAGTAAAAGGTCTTTGGGGTCGGGTTGATCAGCTAGCGGCATGAACAGTGATTTCTGTTGAATTCAATTTGGATTTTTGGCGAGAAGGAAGAAGTATGGAGAATGATGTTTTGGACTGAGCTTTTGAACTTAGAGTCGTAAACAATCCCTCATTCTTGGTATTGGACTGTGCCTTATAGCGGGGTCCGCTGCATTCGTGTCATGAATTGTTTACTAAATTCTTGAATTGAATCTGTTAATTGAAAAGAAAAAAATTAAAATATGCATAGTCGCAACTGCTTATCTTGTTCAAAAGCACCTAGATTAAATTATGTCAGAATATCGCGCACCATTAAAGGACATGGAATTTGTTTTGAATCATGTCGCTGAAATCGGAAAAATTCTCGAATTAAATGTCTTCCAAGAAATTGATGAAGAATTGGTGTCTGCCATATTGGATGAGTCCGCAAAATTCACTTCTGAAGTTTTGGCACCGTTGAATCGGGTTGGTGATCAGCATGGCTCAACCTGCAAAGACAGCGTGGTTTCGACGCCACCGGGATGGAAAGAAGCCTATAACCAATTTATTGCCGCGGGTTGGAATGGTCTTTCCTTTGCTCCGAAATTTGGTGGGCAGGGCCTTCCATGGCTGGTTGCTACGTCTGTGCAGGAAATGTGGCATTCGTCGAATATGTCGTTTGGGCTATGCCCCCTGTTGACCCAGGCGGCAATCCGCGCACTTGAATCTCATGGCTCGAAGAATCAGCAAGATGTGTACATGTCAAAACTGATATCGGGAGAATGGGCCGGAACCATGAATTTGACCGAGGCCCATGCTGGATCAGATTTAGCAACAATCCGTACGCGGGCTGTTGAAGAGGAAGGGCATTATCGAATCACCGGACAAAAGATATTCATTACCTATGGCGAGCACGATCTGACTGATAACATCATTCACTTCGTGCTAGCGAGAGCTACTGACTCACCGGAAGGAGTAAGAGGAATTTCGCTCTTTATCGTCCCAAAATTCTTAGTGCGTGAAGATGGCACCTTAGGTGAGCGAAATGATCTTCGATGCGTATCGCTGGAGCATAAACTTGGCATTCACGCAAGCCCGACTGCGGTAATGTCCTATGGCGACGACGGTGGCGCTATCGGTTATCTGGTAGGTGAAAAAAATCGCGGTTTGCAGTACATGTTTACCATGATGAATCTTGCCAGACACGCGGTTGGTGTCGAAGGCCTTGCTATTGCCGAACGTGCCTATCAGCAAGCAGTCAGCTATGCAAAACAGCGGGTGCAAGGCAGCGTCGTTGGCACGAAAGAACGCATTGCGATTATCAATCACCCTGACGTAAAGCGTATGTTGATGACGATGAAATCGCTGACAGAAGCGATGAGATGCGTGGCTTATTACACTTCGGGCATATTCGATTTGGCCACCCGACACCCAAACCAGGAGACCCGCGAGCAGAATGCAGCTATTCTGGGTCTATTGATTCCGGTTGTGAAAGGATGGTGTGCTGAAATGGGGAACGAAGTCGCATACATTGGTGTCCAAGTTCATGGTGGAATGGGTTTCATCGAAGAAACGGGTGCGGCACAATATTTACGCGATGCAAGAATCACCCCAATTTACGAAGGGACAACAGGAATCCAGGCGAATGATCTGATCGGCAGGAAAATTTTGCGAAGCAAAGGTGAAGAAATCTCAAAATTGATTGAGCTGATTGAGGAAACCTGCAGTGACAGCATCCGAGAAAAATTAACTTCCAACATATTTTATGCATTGGACCGAGCCTTGGCTGAATTGAAACATGTCACAAATTGGGTTCGTGAGAATGGAGAAAAAGATCCTCGCATCACCGCGGCAGCCAGTGTAGGCTACCTGCACGTACTGTCGCTGACAGTGGCATGTTGGCTAATGGCAATTGCCGCGATTGGATGTTCAAAGCTCCTGCAAAAGGAAGATTCTGACACAGAGTTTCTAAATGCGAAACTCACTACAATCAATTACTTTGCCACACACATTATGCCTCGTGCCAAAGCGCACGCAACAGCTGTGGTCAACTCTTCAGAATTTGCTTTGGAACTAACAGAAAACCAGTTTTAGAGGCAATCAAGTCACGCTAGCTTCAAGCCGTCGTCTACTCGTCTTTCAGCTTGAGCGATGACCACCGAGCCGTCCTTTTGCGTAAATCCAGTCAAGAGAAATTCCGACATGAATGGGCCAATTTGCTTCCGTGGAAAGTTCACGACACCCACAATCTGCTTTCCCATTAGATCCTCGCAAGAGTACAATTTGGTAATCTGCGCGCTGGATTTTAAGACTCCGAGCTCTTTTCCAAAGTCAGCATAGACTTTGTAGGCGGGTTTGCGAGCTTCGGGAAATTCCTGTACATCGATGATCGTTCCAGTTCGAAGTTCTATTTGTTCAAATTCGTCCCAAGTAATTTCTTTCACTGTTCAATCTCCTGAATTTTTATATTCTTGACAGTTCGATAGATAGAAGATAGCAATTATAATTTTCATTTTTTCCACATTGGTTAGTGAAGATGGAATCGACTTCAAATATTTCAGTTATCCAATCCCTAGTTCGGCAAGCGCGCCGTTCAATGGCCGAATTTCAGTCAGCGAGCCAGGAAAGAGTCGATGAAGCAGTCATTGCTATTGCGTGGGCTCTCTATGAAGACACCAATGCAGCTGAACTCGCCGAACTTGCGATCCTTGATACCCGACTCGGAAACGTAACAGACAAAATTCAAAATAACAAAAGGAAAACTTTCGGTACTCTTCGGGATCTGCTTCGCGTAAAAACTGTCGGAATAATTGAGGAAGACGAAGAAAAAGGGCTCATAAAATATGCCAAGCCGGTGGGGGTCGTTGCAGCGGTTACACCCTCAACAAATCCGGCAGCGACACCGATCAACAAGTGCATGATGGCGGTTAAAGGCCGCAATGCTGTCATCATCGCTCCGTCACCAGCAGGATGGGCGACGACCAATGCGGCGATTCAAAAGGTTCGAGAACAATTTTCAATTATCGGCGTTCCTGAGAATCTGGTTCAGATTCTGCCGGCGCCGGTGAATCGGCCAACGACGGAAGAATTGATGAAATCTTGTGATCTAGTCGTGGTGACAGGGTCTCAGAACAACGTGAAAGGAGCGTATTCCAGCGGAACTCCCGCTATTGGTGTAGGTGTTGGCAATGTTCCCGTTGTCGTGGATGAAACGGCAGATCTAGATCAGGCGGCTCGACTCATTTGTGCCTCTAAGACCTTCGATAACGGAACTTCCTGTTCCTCTGAAAATTCCGCAATCGTTTTGGAAGACGTGTATTCAGCGATGCGAGAGTCTTTTCAGCGACATGGCGGATACATTGCCAGTGCGGAAGAAGCGAATCGTATCCGCCGCTTGCTATGGACTGCGCCTGGCGAGCTCAATCGAAAGTTAATTGCGAAAGATGTTGGCCTGCTCATAGACCAATTCGGTCTCAATGCAACTTTGGAAGGCACTAAATTTATCATTGTTGAAGAAACTGGAATTGGGCCTGAATTTCCACTTTCCGGAGAAAAACTCTCATTGATTCTGACTCTCTATCGCGCCTCAAACATTGTAGATGCACGAGAAAAAGTAAAAAAAATATTAAGTTATCAAGGTGCGGGGCATTCTTGTGGAATTCATACAAATGATCTTGGCCGAGCGAAAGATTTTGCGGAGAAATTAGACGTGGTGCGAGTGTTGGTAAATCAAGCCCATACATTTGGCAATGGCGGGGGATTCACAAGCGGTTTGAATTTTACCCTGAGTATGGGGTGTGGCACTTGGGGTGGAAACAGCATCAGCGAAAATCTCAGTTACCGCCACTTCATCAACATCACACATTTATCGACGGAAATCCCCGAAGACAAGCCAAGTGAGGAGAGTTTATTTGGTGATTTTCTCCGCGAATATCATCCCGAATATCGATTCTGAGGATGAAGTTTTGCCAGATAGTTTTCTATCTCTGATCGACGAATCAGCCACTCAATACCCGCATCGGCGCTACCTGATCGATCCCGAAGCGAATCTGTCAATGACATATTCTGAGCTGCGGGCCAATTGTCGTCGTTTCGGGCAGCAGCTTCAAATGCATGGAATCGCAGCTAATTCAAATGTCGGCTTTTTACTGGACAACGGTTTTTGGACTGCAGTGATCACGCTCGGGACAATGTATTCGGGGCGTGTTACGGTTCCGCTGAATCCCATTGCATCGAAAAAGAATCTCCAATACGTTGTTGATAAGTCTGAAATTGAGATCGTTTTCGTCAGCTCAACTCATCGCTCACTGCTCAAAAATGTGCTTTCAGCTGTCTGTCGCAAAATTCAAGTCTTCGAGGTTGACATGCTAAGAGGAATTGAATGGACATACGATAATGCCAGTCATTCGAAATTTGGTCCCAAGAAAATTCATTCAGGTTCGAGCGCGATGATTTTTTACACGTCAGGAACTACCGGATTTCCAAAAGGAGCTGTGTTAACTCACAAAAATCTGATTGCAGGCGCAAGGAACGTCCAGATCGCACATGATTTGACTCGGGAAGACGTTGCTTACTGCGTCTTGCCGCTTTTTCATATCAATGGCCTGGTTGTAACGGCAGTCGCGCCGATTGTAAGTGGTTCGCGTGTTGTAATGGCACGAAGATTCAGTGTTCGAAAGTTCTGGGGTCATGTGAAACGATTTGGTTGTACGTGGACGAGCATCGTGCCAACAATCGCAAAATTCCTGCTTGAGGCAGCGCACCAAAAGGAAACAGATTTTGAAGTAAGCAATATTCAGAAAATGAGATTTGCACGTTCTGCGTCGTCTGCAATGCCTGCTGGAATGCACATAGATTTTGAGGAAACATTCCAAATGCCGATGATTGAAACGATGGGGCTGACAGAAACAGCCGCTCCAATTTTGTCGAATCCCATGCCCCCAGGGATTCGAAAATCCGGTTCAGTTGGAATTGCAGTCGGTGATGAAGTCATGGTGGTCAATCAAAACGAGCGGCGACTTCCGCCTGGAGATGTGGGTGAGATCGTGGTTCGAGGTGATAATGTCATTTCCAAGTACTACAATGCTCCAGAAGCGACGGCGTCATCCTTTACGGGTGAAGGGTGGTTTAAAACGGGAGATCTTGGTTATCAGGATGAAGATGGATATTTTTTTGTTACCGGCCGCATCAAAGAGCTGATTATCAAAGGCGGTGAAAATATTTCACCCCGAGAAATTGACGATGTGCTGTATCACCATAGCTCCGTTTTGGAAGTAGCCTCATTTGGATTTCCAGATCAATATTATGGTGAAACTGTAGCGGTCGCCGTGGTTCTAAAACTAGATCAGCGATGCACATCGACAGAACTTATCGATCACTGCAAAAGCGAACTAGGTGATTTTCGTAGTCCCAGCCGGGTATTTTTCGTGAATTCACTGCCCAAAGGACCTTCAGGCAAGATCCAACGACTCGAAATTGCAAGAAAATTACGAGCCCAATCATCGCACTGTGAGTAGATTGAGCTCATTCGAAAACCAACTTAAAGATAGGTCTGCGTTCGTAACAGGCTCAACAAGCGGAATCGGATTGACTATAGCAAAGGCGCTTGCATCAGCGGGTTGCAACATTGGGCTAAACGGATTTGGTGACGATCAAAGCATCGAGCAACTGGCAAGTCAAATTGAAAGCGACTACGGTGTTTCTGCAAGCTATTACGGCGCAGACCTCAGAGTTCCAATTGAGATTGAGCAATCAATTCAGGAGTGTGCTGAGTGTTTTGGGCGAATCGATATTTTAGTCAATAATGCAGGAATCCAACACGTAGCACCACTGACAGAGTTCCCAGCTCGAAAATGGAATGAAGTCATTTCTGTCAATCTTAGCGCCTCGTTTCACACCATAAAAGCTTGTCTGCCGGGCATGATTGAACAACACTGGGGTCGCATAGTAAACATTGCTTCCGTACATGGATTGGTGGGAAGCAGCAACAAATCGGCTTACGTTGCAGCCAAGCACGGTGTCGTTGGTTTGACCAAAGTTGTCGCTTTAGAGAACGCGCATAAGGGGGTTACCTGCAACGCGGTGTGCCCGGGATATGTGCACACAGATCTGATAGATCGGCAAATTCGGTCGCTATCTCGATCGAAAAACTGGACTTTCGACGATGCGAAGATGAGCATGTTGTCGGACAAACATCCAATTGGTCGATTTTTGGAAGGTGAGGAAATCGCTTCTTTGGTGACTTTTCTTTGCTCTGATGCTGCGGGCGGAATCACCGGTTCGTCAATAACCATTGACGGAGGATGGAGCGCTCAATGAGAATTTTCAAAAATCAGTTGACAGAACCGGTTTAGGATGCTGCATTCTTAAATTCCATCCACGCGGCTTCAACGTGTCGCATTTCCGTTCGAATCGCACCTGGTACAAATCGAATCAAATACTGATCGTTCAAGATTGTGTGGGTTGCAAACAACTTACCCGAAGCGTTCACTGAATCTAGAATCTGCTTGGTTTTTGTGTTGCCGTCTTTATGTCGGAAACAAACTAAGTTGAGAACAGTCTTTTGAAATAATTCGAATTCGTCGTCGTCTTCAACCCATTGGGTGAATTGATTCGCGTATTCAATGTGTGAGCGGATGTGTGCCCGCAAGCCCTCGATTCCATAATGACGAATTACAAACCAAAGCTTGAGTGAACGAAAGCGTCGTCCCAAAGATACCTGCCAGCCGCTGTAGTCAAACACCTGCCCCGATTCGGTTGCCTTGTTTCGCAAATACTCTGGTGTAAATGTGAGCGCATCAACCAGGTCTGATTTATTTGCGACGTAGAAAAGGTCACAATCAAAATTGGTAAGCAGCCACTTATGTGGATTAAAGCAGTAACTGTCAACATTTTGAATGCCATCCAACAAATATCGATATTCTGGACAGACCGCGGCACTGCCCGAGTAAGCGCCATCTACGTGCAGCCAAAGATCAAAATTATTTGAAATTTCGCTGATTTCTGGGATTGGGTCTACTGCAAGAGATGACGTCGTCCCAATCGTTGCGCATACGAATGCTGGTTTCTTTCCATCCGAAAGGTCTGCGCGAATTGTTTCCAAGAGATGGTTAGGATCCATCGAAAATTGGGAGTCGACTTTGATTTTTCGGATTTGATGATCTCGAAATCCTGCAATTTTCATACTCTTTTCGGCAGAAGAATGGGTTTGGGCAGTGATATAGCCTACGAGTTGAGAATGTTCAGTTCGCCCATCATGCAAAGCTTTTTCTCGCCCGGCAACTGCAGCACAAAGTGCAGCTGAAGAGGCCGAGTCCTGGATGACGCCGCCGCCGGAGTTCTTGGAATGAAAATGCTCGGGCAGTCCGGCAATATCAACCATCCAATCCAAAACCAAAGTTTCAAGCTCGGTGCATGCAGGACTGGTAGACCACAACATCCCTTGAATTCCGAATCCGGAAGAGAGCATATCGCCCAATATTGAGGGGCCTGAAGCGTGGCTCGGGAAATAGCCGAAAAAATTAGGTGATTGCCAATGTGTCAATCCTGGCATGATGATTTCCTTGACGTCTCGCAGCATCTGTTCATAGGATTCACGTTTCTCTGGAGGGTGTGCGGGAAATCTGTTGTAGATTTCACCAGCTTCCACTTGAGACAGGACAGGAAAAGATTCAATCTCGGCCATGTAGTCTGCGATCAAATCAATCATCTGATGACCTCGCATTCGAAACTGCTCGGGCGTTAGATGTGGAGCTTTATTTCTGGACATTAGAATTTAGGGAATTGTTGATTGACTGCACAGTCTGTATAGTTGCGAGCTTCTGAAAGCATGAATTAATGATTATCCGGTATATTCCTGTTGCTTGCGCTGCTTGATTCCATCTCTATTCTATATGTTTTTGTACTTGGTCTGTTCATCCGAAAACAACGCATCAAATTGTTCGAAATCGACTCCTGGCGCCCCACCCATTGACTAAAAAAAAGTGCTTAACTCTTTTAAATTCCAGCTGGTACGCTTATGTATTATGTATCGGCAGCATCAAATTCCTCGTATTTTGACATCGCAATCAGGACTAATACATTTGCAGAGGTTTTTGGCAGAGCAAAGTTTTGCGAATCGTACGCAGTTGTCTCGTGCGGTATGTGACGAGTTTGGATTTTATATGCCCGCGGTGAAGCGCAGTCTAACCTCCGCTCAACGGGGAATTGATTTTAAAGTAGTGCGGAACTAGGGGTCAAGTTGCAGAGTTAACTGCCCAAAAAGTGACTGCTCTCAATAGTTGTCACAATACTTTGCTAAACTGAACAAGGTTCTTTTCTAGCAGCGCTTTAGCCTTTTCGAGTTTTATTGCCAACCATCCAAAAGATAGGGTTTTGAAGTAATTTTTAGAGAGAATTTCCTCATGACTTCGTAGGTTTTGGCTATTTTTCATGTATTCACCACAATTTGTTCAGTTGTGGGTGCGACATTAAATTTCAGAAAAGACGAAGTAACGACACTTTTTCTAAGTATCCAAGTTTGAGTTTCGTCATGAGAAAAATATACGATATGTTTGCATAAAGTATTACGAAAAGATACTATATGAAAATGAAATCAGACAAATATCGGTTACGCGCGAGAGAATATGTTATCGACTTGGCGGCGGCTGGTAAAAATCACTTCGTTTCGGCTGACGCTCGCAAGGCGCTCAATGTGTCTGAAAATGCAACCAAGCTCGCTCTAAACCGGCTGATTAAGCACAAATTGATTGCTCAGCCTGCTCGGGGCTTCTATGTGATTGTTCCGCCGGAGTATCGTACTCTTGAATGTCTGCCACCGGACCAATTCATCCCAGATTTGATGAAAAAGCTCGATCAACCCTATTATGTCGGGTTGCTGTCGGCGGCACAGTATTATGGTGCGGCACATCACTCACCTCAAGAATTTCAGGTACTTCTGGAAAAGCCTCGTCGGCCAATTCATTGCGGTCGAGTGCGTGTATCTTTCATCGTTCGCAAGCACCTTCGAAAACAGCCCGTTCAAAACTTCAATACGTTGCGAGGTACGATATTGGTGTCGATGCCGGAAGCAACAGCTATTGATCTGATCGGATATTGTCATCGCGTAGGTGGGCTTGACCATGTTGCAACTGTTCTCTATGAACTCGTAGAGCAGATTGATCCTCAGAAATTAGTGGATGTCGCGCAAAACGTTCCTATTACGTGGGTACAACGGCTAGGCTATTTAATCGAACTTGTTAATGCAAGCAATAAAGCCAATCTTCTTAGAGATTTTGTAAGCAAGAATGCTCGGCAAACGGTTCCGCTTTCGCCTGGAGCATCCCGCGAAAATTCTCCACGAGATACTCGCTGGAAGCTCTTTGTAAACGCTGAGGTAATCCCAGATATTTGATTCCTCACGATTACATTACAGAGTGGCGTGCGCAAGCACCGTGGTTACAAGATTTTCAAGTTGAGCAAGATTTGGAAATCAAATGAGCTCTTATAGATAAATTTCGCCATTCTTATTTAAGACAAACACTCGCCTTGCGGGGCGGTACGGCACTTTATAAACTCTACGTTCATCCACAAATTCGCTATTCTGAAGACATTGATCTTGTGCAGGTCAGCGCAGAATCAGCTGGCTCAATGATGAGCGCAATACGAGAAGTATTAGATCCTTGGCTAGATAGACCCAAATGGAAACAAACCGAGGGACGCGTGACTTACATTTACCGCTTTTCATTGGAAAACGCGCCATCAGTACCACTAAAACTGAAGGTGGAAATCAATACGCGGGAACACTTTGCGGTATATGGTTTCGTGCATAAACCATTGACCGCGTCATCGAGATGGTTCGAAGGTACCTGTGAAATTAAAACCTATGTGCTTGAAGAGTTGTTAGCCACCAAATTGCGAACCCTACATCAGCGTCGAAAAGGACGCGATCTCGTCGATCTATTTGTCGCATTGGAAGAAGCGGCAGTTAACACAGATCGCATTGTTGCTGCATTTTTACAGTACATGCTTTATGGTGGCCATAATGTTACGCGCGTTAAGTTTGAAAAAAATATTGAAAAGAAATTGCTTGACCCGCAGTTCAATGCCGACATCAGCCCACTGCTCACACCTGGATTTACTTTGGACATCAATGAAGCTGCAGAAAGTGTTCGTTCCCGGTTAATTACATTGTTACCTGCTCGTTCAAAAAAGTGAGAATGCATAAATTATTACAGAGAAAGGTTGGCTCTGAGGCTATATAGTGAGAAAAGCAGACCGATAGCAATCGTTTTGATGCGAAAGTTTGGTGGGGAGGAAAACTCCAGAATTGCCGATGCAAGTGCTGCTCATTGACACCGAAAGCGGGGTGTTGAATGATTTCGCATGCAATAGTCGCTTGAAATTGCCGGACAATGTCGGTGCCGGCGTGCTGACGATGGCCAGAATCGTCGGTTATATGAACCGCAAGAATGATCCACCGCTTGGTTACCACAAAATAAGGGAAGGCTATATTCAATTGGCGAAAATGTTGCAAGCTTACGAATTGGCATATTACACGATGGCCCAAAACAAAGGTTGGCTTCACCATAAGTGAAGCTCTGACTAGATTTGAGTGTAATAGGCAGCTGGCGACTCGCTGGTTTTTTACCAGCTCTTTGAGTTCTTCACGTATATCTTCATTCGAGATTTAGAGGTCGCAGGCAGCTGGCTGGCAGTTCTTTGAAACTGTGAATCAATTGTATAGTGACGACACAATAGATTCACAGTCTCGGGCGCGAGGCTGCACAAATAATAGCCTGGCAAGGCGTTGCGATGGGTTTTCATAATTCGCCTTGTTCTGAAAGATGCTGATTGCGAAACAATTCAGTGGTTTACACGCGAAAATTGTCGCAGCTTCATCGATACTGCCGAAATTGCAGGCGATCAAATGTCGATTCTGCCCCATCCTGCAATTTCCGAATAACTTATTCGAAATGAACGTAACTACTCACTCGCTCGTTCAGACTAGGCGAATAAGCAGCGAAGATACGAGAAGTTGATTTCAGCTCCGCTGCGAGTTGCCAATAACGGATAAAACGACGGAGGCCTTGGACGGAAATAGCAAGCGAAGCGATATCGTTCTGCCGAACCTCGTCAGGCCGACCTTGGCTGTGTCTGATTTCCGCGCCGGTTGCTGCAAAACAGGCGAACAATTAGGTCGAAAACCGGAGCACCAGCCGGGCGTTCGGAGTCATTGTGCTATGAAAATAGAAGGTCTTCGTGCGACAGTACCCGTTATCCTTCGCTTTGCGCGAACAGTCGAATGTGAGCTTAGCAATTCAGGTGAGCAGAAATGAAAGAAGAAAATCAATCCCGACCCGACGAAAAAATCAGAAAATTGAATGAGCAATACGCTGTCATTCAAGTGGAGGTGGCTCAACTGATGAAGGAAAACGCTCGGCTGAAGAAGGAACACGCTGAGCCGACGAAAGAGACCGACAGTCGACTTAAGGAAATCTCCGAGCGGCTCAAGGAAACGAGCGAAATGATCATGGAAAACGGCAAAGAGATCGGCGGTCTCAGCGAAAAGTACGGCGGCTATCCCGAGGCGATGGCGAGGCCTTCCATCAGACGCATTCTGGAGGAGCGGTTCGATGCTGATTTTCTGGGGCCGATCCTGATTACGAACAGCAGGGATGACGCAGTTCTGGAAGTGGATGCCTGGGGTCGCAGCCGCAACGGCATGGATGTAGCCTACATTATGGAGACCAAGAGCAAGTTTCGCGATGAGCACATTGAGCAGGTATGGCAGCTGGTGGAGCGGTTTCGTTACAATCTCTTGGCCTATCGGGAAGAACGGGCCGTGTATCCGATGTTGGCTGTGACGGAGATCAGCGAGGAGCAGCGTCGGAGAGTCTGGGCTGCGGGGATTTATCTGATCGACATCGATGACGGTGTCTTCCGCTATGCGAAACCGCCTCAGGATTTTGAACCGAACGGCTGTCACGGCATACATAGGGTGCAAAGAAGCGCGTCGCAGCTGCGGGTGTTTGTTGACGGTTTTAGGAAACCGCGCCGCGCCGAGTGATCTGGAGCTCAAGTCGCGGAGCTTGGCAGCGGCGAATTCGGCTTGCTTTGCGGCGGCAAATTGTTTCCTTTTCAGTATTGGCGGCATGAGCTGGAGCCGCTCACAACTGTAAGAAACGGTTTGACGGTTGCCGCCGGGGATGCGATGCCAGCAAATCAAGGAAATTCCCTCGCAAACCAAGGAGTGTTGCCCTCGATGACCGGAAAACAGGCTGACTGTGACCAGAAGGTGACCTGTTGCCGTTCATCAGGCTCTTGCCGCTGCTTGATCGCTGGTACAAGTCGAGCGGGGGTGAGCAGTTACAAATAAACAAAAAAATATTACTGAATGTGATTTTTTCAGGGACGACGAAGTAGTTTGAAATGAGCGGGAAAAAGACAGTCATCCTGACGGTCCGACGAAATAAAAAAGAGGCGCGGTTGATTCGGTGCCGAACATGGGAAGTGCGCCAAAGTCATTGAATCTTCGTACATAGCTGCAAATTGTATGGACAGCCGATCTCGAGCGGCGGATTCTAAGGCGCAGACGAACTGTTGCCCCTGTCAGACAAATTTCACAGCATCGCGGCTGGAACTAAAGTTTCAGGGTTCGTCCGTAAGCCATTGTGAAAATACGCTTTGGATTCTCGAAATGCCAAATCTTCAAAACTATCGGCAAGAAGCTCGAAAATGTCGACGCTGGACCAAATCAGGAGACTTTTGGGGAGTTTTATGTTGAAAGTGAGTTTGAACTGGTCGCCGCGGTTCGATTTGGAAAGTGAATTGACTGGTTTCGCAAATTGAATGCCGCCAAGGAGATCTCAGGAGACAAATCTAGCAAAATTATCGCGTTTTCCCAGCGAGCCCGAACGCTATGCTTAAATCATCTGATAGTTTCTGTGCTCTTGTAATCTCAGAAAACGTCATTGAATTGGCAATAAAATTTCTAAAATTCCTGTGGGAATCAAGATCGCCCTGAACAACAGCTATGTTAATCCACGCATATGCTTGTATTTGATCTCTGGAAACTCCTTCTCCTCTATAAAACATAAAGCCGAGATTAAACTGCGCGATCGCGAGTCCTTGTTCGGCAGCTTTAAGAAACCAGTCAGCTGCGGAAACGAAATTCTGCGGAACCCCCTCGCCTCTATAAAACATTAGACCGAGATTGTACTGTGCCTCCGGGTATCCCTGTTCAGCGGATTTAAGAAACCAGTCAGCGGCAGCCGTGAAATTTTTTGGAACCCCCTCGCCGTTTAAATTCTTCAAGCCGAGATTGAACTGCGACTTAGCGTGTCCCTGTTCAGCGGATTTTCGATACCAGTGGGCTGCGGTGACGAGATTTTTCGCCACGCCTTCGCCGTTGGAATACATCAAACCGAGAAAAAACTGTGCCCGAACGTGTCCCTGCTCGGCGGCTCTTTGGTACCATTGGATTGCGGTGAGGTCATTCTCCGAGACCCCGATGCCTTCTTGATACATTAAGCCGAGACTAAACTGCGCTCGAACGTGTCCCTGCTGGGCGGCATTTAGATACCAGTGAGCTGCAACAGCATGATTTTGCTGAACACCCTCGCCACTGTAATGCATTTCACCGAGATTGTACTGTGCCTCAGCGAGTCCCTGCTCGGCGGCTTTTTGGTACCATTGGATTGCGGTGAGGTCATTCTCCGAGACCCCTATGCCTTTTTGATACATTAAGCCGAGACTAAACTGTGCCCGAACATGTCCCTGTTGGGCGGCATTCAGATACCAGTCAGCTGCAGCAGCATGATTTTGCTGAACACCCTCGCCGCTGTAATGCATTTCACCGAGATAAAACTGTGCCTCAGCGAGTCCCTGTTCAGCGGCATTTAGATACCATTGGACCGCGGTGATGTCATTCTTTGGAACACCTGCGCCGTTTTGATACATCAAGCCGAGATTGAACTGCGCCCTAGTGTGCCCCTGTTCGGCTGCTTTTTGGTACCATTGAACTGCGGTGATGTCATTCTTTGGAACACCTGCGCCGTTTTGATACATCAAGCCGAGACTAAACTGCGCCTCAGTGTATTCCTGTTCGGCAGCTTTTTGGTACCATTGGACTGCGGTAAGTTCATTCTTTGGAACACCTTTGCCGTTTTCATACATCAAGCCAAGATTGAACTGTGCCTCAGCGAATCCCTGTTCAGCTGCTTTTTGGTACCATTGGACTGCGGTGAGATCATTCTCCGGGACTCCCACGCCGTTTTCATACATTACACCGAGATTGAACTGTGCCTCAGCGAGTCCTTGCTCAGCAGCTTTTTGGTACCATTGGACTGCGGTAAGCTCATTCTTTGGAACTCCCAAGCCATATTCAAACATTAAACCGAGATTAAACTGAGCCTCGGCAAGTCCCTGTTCTGCGGCTCTTCGATACCACTCAGCTGCTGCAACGTAGTTTTCCAGAACTCCCTCGCCGTTGTAGAACATTAGACCAAGGTTAAACTGCGCCTCAGCGTCTCCTTGTTCTGCGGCTTTTAGAAGCCAGTAGACAGCGTTGCGTTCGTACTCCAGAACATCCTCGCCGTTGTAATTCAGTGCACTGAGAATAAACTGCGCCTCCGCATCTCCCTGCTGAGCAGAATTCTTTCCATCTTTAAACCAATCCGCAGCATGAATATCAGATGACAGCCATAAACAAAGCATCAAAGAACTGAAGATCGCTAAGCAGATATGCTTGCTCCTGAAATAAATATATGTGTTACTGTCAATTAGCATTTCGTCAACTTTCAATGATTTTATCCGTTTGCCTGATCTTTTCTTGGTACCAGCAATAGAAGTGTCATCAAAATGGCAAAAGCAGACGGCGGTTCGGTGTAACGGCCAACAGGACGAACGTTTGGTGTGCCTGCAAAGCGGCATGAAAATGAGAAATTTATAATAGACATGCCAAACATACCACAAGAGACAGACTTAGATGACTTTACAGAAAACACCTTCAGCTTAGCTGGAAATTCGGGCTAAATTCATCCGAGAAACACGCTGGTTGGCTGTTGCCTGCATCTTTTTGGCAGGTACTGTTTCGTCGAATTGCTAAATATAGGGTACTTTGACAGTTAAAAATCCGTTAAGTTTTTCGATAGTCACAACAAACCTAGGTTACTGCCATAATCCGGAAATTCCGTGAGCAACCCTCGACTTTCATCTACAACAGTTCCCTTTAGAGTTGCTCGCAATCGCTTCCATCACCTAAAACAAAAGGATATTATGCACAAGAAATCTCGGTTCCCCTTTGGGTTGTTTTATATTCAGGGGCTGTGAGTTGTCAATCACCAAATCACGCCCAGAATCCGCGCAGCTTCCAATGTTCTCACTAACCATACCAGTTAATAAGCAAGTGCCGTCTAGCTGTGTTACATATAACCGTGCGCCGATTCGATAGAGACGTTGCCTTTTGAGAGCCCCTGTTCGCTCTGAGGGCAATCAGGGGTTCTGACTTCGCTTTTTTCGGCTGCAATTCATGCTCAGCAGGACTCCTGTTGCCGAAACTGGGATGTAGTCTCCGAAGTTTGTGCTAAAAGTCAACAGACTGAATTACTTGCTGTCTCAGTTCCTTTTGCCGACTTCTAAGGATCTGTCTTCAACACGGCAAACTAGCAAGTTTGCTATTTCTTTGCTTAGGGTAGGTCACATGTCAACTCCAATTTGGGTTGCACAACACAGCCAGCTGTCTTTAAGTCGCAGTGCAAATTGGATTAAGGAAGTTCCATATAGAAAATTAGGAATTGCACAATTCTCGACTCTTTTTTTCCCTGGTTCTGAAGGGGGCGGCACTTTATCCAACGCGTTGTTTGAACGAGGCATGATTCGATCATAATCGCCTTCAAGAGTCTTATGCTTGAACTCGCACAGTGCACCGTCGTCCCACATGCTTCTAGGATTGCGCTCTTCGAGAATCCCTATTAAGCCAATTTTGTTTTTGAGAACGCGAAGTCAGCTTGATTGAAGCTTTGCCATATGCGAAAAATGTCACTCAATTGGAAATTGTTGGAGATTATCGTGCAGTAGATTTCGCCTGCAAAATTATTATCCGTCTGAAAAGAGACGGACCTCAGATTCCCCCACCGTCCGCCATCCTGCAGCCTCGTACAGAGTGCCGCGATTCCGCTTCGGATCGATGAACGTCTTTGCCGGCAGCAAACCGTGCCCGGAAGGTGGCCTGTTGCTGTTCATCAGGCTTTTTCCGCCGCTGCTGACTCGCTCGTTCACGTCGAGCGGGGGTGTGAGTAGTTGCACGAAGGTATAAAGTCGAATGGTACACGGTTATGCAAGATTACAGATTAAAATGTCCATATAGTCATTACTTTAATTGTTTGCAATAAGAGGTTAATATTTATGCCATCCAACAACAAGCGCCAAAAACTGGTTCATGTTACACAAGCTACCGCTGAAGAAATCCCTGGCAGAAGAGAATTTTTTACATATCGAGACCTCGGTGTAAAGGAAGGAAGTAGCGGAACATTAAACGCCCAGACAATGAGAGCCGTAAAAGGTATGACTCAGCCAACGGGGTGGCATTTTCATGAATGTGACGGACAATTCCTATTCATTTTGAATGGTTGGATTGATATGGAATTTGAGACAGGAGACGAGATTCATCTTGAAAAAGGTCATTCCATATTCATTCCAGGCGGTATGCGTCACAATGAAATGGCAACTTCGGATGACATGGAGTTATTGGAAGTATCTATGCCAGGCACGATGGGAACTGTGCCATGCAGCCCTCCCCACATCAACGTTTAGAATGCAATAATGTCAATAATCTGTAATCAGAACCTAAAATCAGAACGGTCGAGATTATTGAAATTTATTGTTGGTTGTCAAACTAGGCGATCGGTTCTTTTTGCATCCCTGTGAATTGCACCTACGTTCAAAAGTGGTGCGAGATTCCTTGAGATCAAGCGCTTGCCTGACTTTGTGAGCCCCAGGAATCAGTAATGCTAAATTCCTGAGTACGAAAGGAAAACTTACTGATTAACGAAGATTGATGATGATCGCGCACTCTTGAATAATAGAAGCGGTGCTGCTAAATCGATGGACCGCCAATATTACTCGAGGGGTTGGTAATCGGATGAAATCGTCAGGAGTTGGTTAAATGCCAAGGTGGGCTTATTTTGCGCGGCGAGTGACGACAACTCCGCATCGTGTACATTCGACGACTTCAACTTTACCGCCACCTCCAAAGCCAAATTTAACTTCAATTACACGAAATTTGTGCAATCCTACTTTACACAAGGATTTTCCTACCTTTTCGGGTAGTTTCATTGTTTTCTTGATAGACGATAACTTGAATTATCGTCATTCCAGTCTGTTGTATCCGAAGCACGTCGGACTCGGCTTATCATTCTACATATTGGGGTAATTCGGCCCACCTCCACCTTCTGGGACAACCCAGTTAATATTTTGTGTGGCGTCTTTAATGTCGCAGGTTTTGCAATGCACGCAATTTTGTGCATTGATGACTAGTTTTGGGTTTTCTTGGTTTTCGCGCACAATTTCGTAGACACCGGCCGGGCAGTAACGCTGCTCTGGAGCGTCGTACTGCTCTAGATTGATGTCAATTGGAACTTTGCTATCTTTGAGGACTAAGTGTACAGGTTGATTTTCCTCATGATTTGTGTTCGAAAGGTAAACCGATGAATTACGATCAAAGCTAATTTCGCCATCTGGTTTTGGATACTCGATTTTCTTGCATGCTGACTTGTTCTTTAGACTTTCGTGGTCATTATGGTGATGCAGTGTCCAAGGTGCTTTGCCGCGTAGAATCCAAGTATCAAATGCGGCATTCGCCATGCCAAACCACAACCCTTTGCGAAAGGCAGGTCGAATATTGCGTGCTCGATGAAGTTCGTCCCAAAGCCAGCTGTCCTTTAGCGCCTCAGTGTAGCTGGTCATTTTTCCATCCGATTCAGAAGTAAGGTGAGCATAAGTCGCCTCAGCTGCCAGCATGCCGGACTTCATGGAGGTATGAGTTCCTTTTATCTTTGGGGTATTCAAAAAGCCAGCGCAATCTCCAATTAAGGCGCCACCGGGAAATGTCAATTTGGGAATGGACTGTAAGCCGCCTTCATTCAGCGCTCTCGCACCGTAGGCGATTCTGCGTCCGTTTTCTAAGATTGGTCTGACGACAGGATGTTGTTTAAATCGTTGAAACTCTTCAAATGGACTGAGATGTGGATTTTGATAATCCAATCCGACCACGAATCC
This sequence comes from Arenicellales bacterium, assembly GCA_965202855.1. Lineage (GTDB taxonomy): Bacteria > Pseudomonadota > Gammaproteobacteria > Arenicellales > JAJDZL01 > JAJDZL01. The sequence continues at coordinate 281,222 of CBDBBP010000003.1, forward strand.
AATTGAGACCTGATTATCCTCGAGGTGGTACAGAAATGATCCTCCGTAAGTTCTGGAATCCAGCGGCCAGCCAACACTGTGCCAAACATTGCCTTGTTTGTGATTTTCAGGTTTGATTTCCCAAAGTTCTTTGAGGCCAATTCCGAAAGTCTGAGGATCGCAATCCGCGCGAAGCTGAAACTTCTCAAATAGTGTTTTTGTCAAAGACCCTCGACAACCTTCAGCGAATAGCGTAGCTTGGGCTTGAAGTTCAACTCCAGGCATAAAATTGCCGGTCGGTTTCCCATCTTTATCTACCCCGAAATCACCGGTTGCGACTCCGATTACTTTACCGTCTTCGTATAGAACTTCGGAACCTGCGAATCCCGGAAAAATATCAACTCCAATTTCTTCCGCATGTTCAGCTAGCCAGCGGCAAAAATTTCCCAGCGATATGATGTAGTTGCCGTGGTTGACCATTTGGGGAGGTGTCGTGAGGGCATACGATGACTTTTCTGTCAGAAAAACGAATCGATCATTTTTTACTGGCGTGTTGAGCGGCGCCCCCATGTTTTTCCAGTCGGGTAACAATTCATTGAGTGTTCGTGGCTCCAAGACGGCGCCAGATAAAATATGAGCTCCGACTTCCGACCCTTTTTCGATGATGCACACACTTAATTCGGTATCGTTTTCGAGGCACAACTGACGCAGTCTGATGCCCGCGGTAAGTCCCGAAGGCCCAGCGCCTACTATCACTACGTCGTATGGAAGCACATCACGGTCGGTTCTCATGTATTCAATCTCCCGATATGGAATCAGTAAAAAATCAGTTATGAATCTTTAGGAATTGTAAATCTTTATTTGAATTTCTGTGGGTTGTCCGCTATTGCACGGATTGTTAACTTGAGGGCAATTGGAAATGATCACCAATACATCCATTTCTGCACGCAGATCAATATAGTCACCTGCGACGGAACTCCCTTCGACGAAGACGCTTTCCTCGGTTGAACCATCTCCATGGATAGGCACAGTACAGAAAAAATTGATGTTGGGTACGATATCCCGCCATCCTCGATTGTACTTTGATAATGATTTCAAAAAATTTTCACGGCAACCGGCAGCACCTGGTACTGCGTAAAGCATTTCATTGCTCCATGAGGAGCAGCATCCTGCAATTGTGTCATGACCACTATGGGTGGTGTCTTCGGTTACAGTCATCATTGAGTTCGCATAGTCGGAATATAAAATCGATCCCTTTGAAATTTGTATGTTTTGCGCCGCTTTGAGCGTATTCGGCGCGTTGTAACGCTCAGACAAATTCTGTGCGTTATAGCAAAGAAAATCAACGCCTTGCTGACCATGTAGATCAATAATGCGAAGAGAATCACCTCGATTGACTACAGCGTCCCAAGGCGACCCTGCTGGAATTATTTCTTCATAAATTAAATTTCGAGCCGTATTCAATGCTTTTACTTTCTAAAAGTCCAATGGCAATGCTCAAGTAAATTAGCATTCGTAGAAAAATAGTATACATAATCGTGAATATCAGCACATTCTTACTCAACCATCTCGAACCGGCGATTTAGAAGTGGAGTCATTGGCATGCGACTGTGCGACTTCAGTGTATGAAATCAATTGGCTGTTTATAAAGTCGGTGACTGAAAGACCGATTTGGCGCAGCATCGAAAAGAAAAGCAGACAAAATCGAACGGCGCAATTTACCAAACTTCAGTCCTATGAAACTGTGTTATAAATCCAAGATTTAGTACGAATATTCATTTTTCTAGTGGGAAAAAGTTTCTATGCAAATTAAAGGAAATGCCGCCTTGGTCACAGGTGCGGCGTCAGGAATGGGAAAAGCGACTGCACGATATTTGGCTTCACGCGGAGCAAAAGTTTGCCTTTTGGACGTCGACTTGGACCCAATTCAAAAAATTGCGGGTGAGTGTGGTGGAGTGGCGAAATACTGTGACGTCACAAGTGCCAGAAGCATGGAAGAAGCGATTGCTGAGGCTGCTCAAGAAAATGGTATTGCACGAATCCTGGTAAATTGTGCCGGTATTGCGCCCGCACGCCGAATTGTCGGTCGAGATGGCGCTATGCCGTTGGACGAATTCAAACGCGTAATTGATGTGAACCTGGTTGGAACATTCAATGCGATGCGCGTGATGGCAGCGGCGGTGAGAAATGAAGAGCCATTGGATGACGTAGGAGAGCGCGGAGTCATCATCAATGTAGCCTCGGTTTCGGCATTTGAAGGGCAAATCGGACAGGCGGCGTACAGTTCGTCCAAAGGTGCGATCGTTGCCCTGACTATTCAGGCAGCTCGAGAATTGGCAAGCGCAGGAATCCGGGTGATGACGATCGCTCCGGGCTTAATTGCTACACCATTATTTTTTGGGATGCCAGAAGGAGTACAGCAAAGCCTTGCGAACCAGGTTCCGTTTCCAAAACGATTCGGTGAACCTGACGAATTTGCGCAGCTGGTTGGCCATATTTTGGAAAATCAGATGCTCAATGGAGAAGTGATTCGCCTTGACGGTGCAATTCGAATGCAACCTCGCTAACTTCTGGAAGGGACTCCGTATCGAATAGATTCCAGACGCTTCATTTCTTCAGTTTGAAATAGGTTTGAATCCTTCAAATATTCGAGCAAGAAGTCCAATGAATCCAATCCCCAAAAGAGTTGGTCATCGATTATCAAAGTTGGAACGCCAAATACCCCATTTGAGGTGGCTTCCTGCGTGTTCCTGATCAGGGCTTTTTTGATCGAGACATCAGTAATTTTTGCATCTGCATCCGGAACTCCGATTTCGTTGAAAATCGCGTTCCTTCCTTCCGTAGTTGAAGGGTCTATTTTCCGCGTCCAGATTGTTCGGAAAAGATCTGTAATGATTTTTTCATCACTATTGAGGGCAAGTGTCAAGCGAAGGTACGGAAGGGGATTGAATGGATGGGACGGAGGCATGTGAAATTCGACACCTATATTCGAAGCCACCCACGTAGACATTCGATACGTGAAGAGTTTCTTACGATCAATATCGACTGGGCCAACAGTACCCCAGTGTTTCAACAGGCCAGCAAAGAGTACTGGGACAAATTCAACGGATACATCTGACGGCAGTCGACGCAGCTGTTCGTGCAATAAATAAGAAAAAGGTGAGACATAGTCGAAATAAGATTTAATGATGCGCATGTCTAGGGATCTGAATTGGCTCTCTCGCGTAAGATGAACTTTTGAACTTTTCCTGTTGAGGTTTTTGGCAGCTCACCGAAAATTATAGTCTTGGGGGCTTTATATCGGGCCATGTTCGACTTGCAGTGTTCAATCAATTCCTCGGCGGTGGGTTTTGGGGTGTGTTTTGGTTTCAATTTGACGAACGCACAGGGTGTTTCACCCCAGACGTCGTCCAATTTTGCCACCACGGCGGCTTCCATGACAGCGGGATGCCGAAACAGCACGTCTTCGATTTCAATCGAGGAGATGTTTTCCCCTCCTGAAATTATGATGTCTTTTGAACGGTCTTTAAGTTGAATGTATCGGTCTGGATGCACCACCCCTATATCACCTGAATGAAACCATCCTTGCGCAAACGCTTCATCCGTTGCCTGGGGATTCTTCAAATATCCTTTCATAACATTGTTGCCGCGAAACATGACTTCACCTAGAGTGCTGCCATCTGCTTCAACGATAGACATCGAATCCGGGTCCATGACTTCCAACCCATCCAATGCGGTGTAAGGCACCCCTTGTCGGGCTTTGAACTCTGCTTGTTCACCGCTTTCCAAGTGATCCCACTCTTCGTGCCATTCGCAAATGACGGCGGGACCGTAGGTTTCAGTCAGGCCGTACACATGGGTCATGCGAAATCCTTGCTGTTCCATAGATTCCAATACGGTTGCTGGAGGAGGGGCTGCAGCGGTCATCACTTCCACCGGGTGATCAAATTGCATCCGTTCGGACTCGCTGGCGTTGATTATCATTCCCAGCACAATTGGTGCACCGCAAAAATGCGTGACCCGGTGCCGGGCAATCGCCTTGAAAATTTCAGCAGCGTTTACTTTTCGCAAACAGACGCTGGTTCCACTCAGCATTGCAGTTGTCCAAGGAAAACACCAACCGTTACAATGGAACATTGGCAGAGTCCACAGATAAGTCGGATGTATTTTCATTTTCCAGTTCAATGCATTACTCAATGAATTCAAGTAAGCGCCTCGATAGTGGTACACCACACCTTTTGGGTTGCCTGTTGTCCCTGAAGTGTAATTCAAAGAAATTGAATCCCACTCATCTGCTGGTTGTTCCCAGCTGAAATCAGAATTTCCCTGACTTAGGAATTCTTCATAATTCATGCTGCCTAAAAGTTTCCCATGCTGCACTGCATCATCTAAAATATCAACTACCGTGATATCTCGATTTACTTTGTCCAGCGCACATTCGACGGTTTCAGAGAACTCTCGGTCGGTAATCAGAAGTTTGGTTTCAGCATGGTCGAGTATGAATGCAATAGTGTCAGCATCCAATCTTACGTTTAAGGTATTTAGTACCGCACCAGCCATCGGAACACCAAAATGGGCTTCGTACATTGCTGGAATGTTGGTTGCCATTACGGAAACTGTGTCACCTTTTTGTATGCCAACTGCTTGGATCGCACTGGCCAATTGCTTGCAGCGAGTGAATGTTTCTGACCAAGTATAGCTTAGATTCTCATGAATTACAGATATGCGGTTTGGAAAGATTCGGGCACTTCGCTCTAGAAATCCAATAGGAGACAGTGGAACGTAGTTCGCCTGATTTCTATCGAGGTTGGATTCGTAAGGATTGTTCATGGTGTTCACGAACTTTTCGGTTTAGAAAAAAAATTCTTCTTTATAAATAATAATAGTCACAAATTATATTGACAACAGTGTCGAACGAACGAAATGTGTGCAGTCGACATTGTTGCAAAAAATTGAGGATAAAGGATATGGCTGACTCCGCATTGCATGCAGATTTGCATGGCCTCTATTTTGAGGATCTAGAGTTGGGAATGACAGCAGTTCTTGGTAAAACTCTCACTGATGCTGATGTATTAATGTTTGCCGGCGTTTCAGGTGACACAAACCCCCTGCATCAGAATCAAGAATTCGCAAGCACAACTCAGTTTGGTGAGCCAATCGTTCACGGAATGCTGACGGCAAGTTTACTATCGGCTTTGATTGGTACACGCCTGCCTGGACCTGGTTGCATTTACATGACTCAAAGCTTGAAGTTTACGGTTCCGGTTCGAGTAGGCGACACGGTAACTGCCAAGGTTGAAGTCATTGAACTGTGCAGCGACCATCCACATGCAATTCTAAAGACCAGCTGTTCAGTCAAAGGTCAAAACGTATTGATTGGTGAGGCACGCGTGAAAGTTCCCCGAAAGCCAAATGGATTGAACTCATGACCATCAATCCGTCACCATTTTGACATCAAAAACAATCAAACACTCTTCTAAATCACTTAAAACCGACGGCTGTAAAACAATATGAATGAGAAAGGTCTGACAGGCGAATCATTACAACAGACTGAAAACATCTTGCCAGTGGAATTTGCGAAACAATATAGTCGCATTCTGCAAGCCATCATGAATACACAAAGCAATTCAGATATTGCGAGCTTTGGATTTTCTATCGGTACCCTGTTTTTGAAAGCAGCGATTTCCAGCTATGCTGAACCTGAAAAGCTGACTGCCAATTATTCCACGTTCATTCAAAAACAGTTAGCTCTTTCTCACTACGTGTTCCAGAAAGCGCAAGGAAATCATGACTATCCGGTTGTGGCAGTTCCGGGAAAAGGCGATTCTCGATTTCGTGCTGACGCTTGGCGTGAGAACCTATGGTTTGACGCGATGAAACAATCTTATCTCATTGGTTCTGATTTTTTAGATGAATTTTTCTCTTCCACTGCTAATTTGAGCAAGCAGGAAGCAAAGAAACTCACTTTTTATAAGCACCAGTGGATCAACTCGTTGGCGCCAACTAACTATTGGTGGATGAATCCTGATGTCTTGAAAGTGACACAGCAGACCAATGGGCAAAATCTTGTCGAAGGAATGAAAAGATTTGCGAATGATCTTGAAGCAGGAACCGGCGTTCAGATGGTTGATCGAGATGCATTCGAAATCGGCCAAAATATTGCTGTGACGCCTGGAAAAATCGTCGCACGCAATCGACTGTGTGAACTGATTCAATACAAGGCAACCACAGAGCAAGTTCGAGAAAAACCGATTCTGATTATTCCTCCATGGATCAACAAGTACTACATCTTGGATTTGTCACCGAAGAACTCGCTTATCGGCTGGTTGGTGGCACAGGGATACTCGATTTTCGTCATTTCGTGGATTAATCCAGACGAGTCTTACCGAGATACGAGCTATGACGATTACTTGGAACAGGGTCCGATGTTTGCTGCGAAAGTCGTTCAAGAAATCACTTCGCAAAAAAACATGAACGTCATTGGATATTGTCTTGGAGGAACATTGCTTGCGACATTGCTGGGATACTTGGAAAAATCAGATCAGTCTGAAAATTTCGTACATTCCGCGACGTTTTTGACTACGATGATTGATTTTTCCGAGCCAGGTGATCTCGGTGTTTTTGTCGATGAGCAAAGTGTATCTCAGCTGGAGCGGAAGATGAGCGAGACAGGCTATTTGGAGGGAAAGTCCATGGCCTCAACGTTCAACATGATGCGCTCCAATGACTTGATCTGGCACTTTGTAATCAACAATTATTTACTCGGCAAAAAGCCTGGGAAGTTTGATCTTCTCTATTGGAATTCCGATTCAACACGGATGCCTGCGAACATGCACAGTTTCTATTTGCGCAAGATGTACCTCGAGAATCTGCTCAGCAAAACCGATGGACTCAGCGTTCTTGGCTGTTCAATCGATTTGACGAAAGTTCAAACCCCCGCATTTTTCGTTTCAACTCAAATGGACCACATCGCGCCTTGGCCGTCGACTTACCTCGGTGCGAAAATCTTCGGGGGCAAAGTACGCTTTTTACTTGGCGAGTCGGGTCATATCGCAGGAGTGATCAACCCGCCCCACAAGAACAAATACAGTTATTGGACAAACAAGCAGCCATTGCCGGAATCATCAGAAAACTGGTTTGAGCAGGCAACCCGCTACGAAGGATCCTGGTGGCCGGAGTGGGAAAATTGGCTCAAGGAACGTAGTGGAGATTTAATTGAATTTCGAGAAATCGGCAGCCAGGACTATCCTCCGCTTGCAGATGCGCCTGGTGATTACGTCAAACTATAAGCAGGGCAGAGCTTGAACGCCCAGTCTAACTCCAGTTTGGCTTTCTTTTCTCTATAAATGCATCGATTCCTTCTACTGCTGAAGGGAAATTCAGGTTGCAGGCCATACGGTCACTAGCAATCGCGTAAGCATTTTCCAGTCCATTTTCAATCTGTTCGTAAAATAATCGTTTCCCCAGCGCCAGCACATCTCTCGGTTTTCGGGCAATTGTTTGCGCAAGCTCCAGAGTTACGGCATCCAAATCTTGCGGTGAAGCAGTTCGGTTCACCAAGCCCTTTTGAACGGCGGTATGGGCGTCAATGAAGTCGCCTGTCAATAGCATTTCCAAGGCATGTTTACGCGAAACGTTTCGGCTCAGCGCAACTCCAGGTGTCGAACAAAATAAACCTAGATTGACTCCAGACACAGCAAATTTTGCTTCTATAGACGCAACAGCGAGGTCGCAATTTGCAACAAGTTGACAGCCCGCTGCAGTAGCGATACCTTGTACTTTCGCAATGACTGGCTGCGGAATTCTTGTCATTGTCAACATCATGCGATTGCACTGTGCAAAGAGATCCCTCGAAAATCGATCACTGTCATGTGAGCGGATTTCTTTTAGATCATGTCCAGCGCTGAAGGCTTTTCCTTTTGCTGCGAGAATGACTACTCGAATGTTTTCGTCATCTGCAATTTCTTCCAGAATTTGCTGTAGTGCTGACAGCATGCCACTGGAAAGCGGATTGTATTGTTTGGGCCGATTCAGCGTCAGAGTTGCAATGGCACCTGTATCGTGACGAAATAGAAGAGGATCAATTGCCTCTATTTGGATGGATTGGTCAGTTTCTTGCATGATAGTCTTAGTTGGAGAAAAGTAGTGTAATTGTAACGATTTCGACTCCAATGAACAAACTCAGATTTGAATTGAACGGTTGTTTTTTTTTGATGCGCCACTTCCATTTTGGTTTCGACGATGCCAGCAGTCAAACAGAAAAGCGATTCCGACACAAGAAATTTCAATCAGCCAGGCAGGCTTGGCCACTTCGTATGCGCGCAGGTCTAGGTCTGGCAGATGAAGACCGACCAAATATGAAAGCGACAATGCCACAGAAGCAGTCCAGACTGTGAAGGTAGGTCGAATTACCGCAAACGGCAACAGCCAAACCAAGTACCAAGCGTTTATCACCGGTGAAAGCAACAGCATAACACCGAATAGCAAGTCCAATCTAGGTATCTCAAGCTGCTGATTTTTTTGAAAATACTTGAAGTAGTAATAAGCCAAGAAAGCAAACAGCAAGACACCGCTAGAGATTCTGGAAGAAAAATCATTGAGAACGAGTCTGAAAAATTCAAAAACAAAAGCGTTAAAGTCCCAGTTCACCGCAAAATAACCAAGTACTCCTAGATCTGTTTGCCCCTGAACTATGAAAGGAAGATACAAAAATAGGGCTGTAATGCCTGTAATTGCCCAAACTCGCATTGGTTGGCGAAATAGAAAGAACGGTAACGCCAAAACCGCAAATATTTTCGTACAACACGCTATTGCAACAAGCACACTGGCAAAAATATGACGACATTGAAACCTTAGAAAGAACGCTGCGAATAAAAAATAGACACCGATGATGTCCGGATGCGCAGTAAATGCAAATTCTTTGACAACCAGAGGATTCCATGCATAGAGCAATAAGTTTCTAGCAGGAGCCAACTTTCTGAGCATGAAAATAATGGCGAGATCAAATAGTGCGCATATTGCTTGAAGAACGTCAATATTAGCGGGTGATACCCAGTACGCCAGTAGAAATACATACTCTAGTACAGGTGCGTAGATGGTCGGCAAGTCTGGATTGTTTACCCAGTTCAAAACGTATGAGCACTCAGCAGAGAGAGTGTTTTCCAAAAATAGGCTGGACGGCGCCAAACCATAAGGAGTGCCTCGTTCTGCAAAAATGCATCCGTCTAGTAAAAACCTGTAGAAATCATCTTCGAGAATGGGAGAACCCCAAACCCCAATCGCCCTAAAAATCGCAGCCCAGATAATAATCGACCAAACATTTACTTCAATTTGATGTCGAAATATCCAATACCAGTAAAAAAAAACTACAGCAGCGATTAACCAAAAGGGAATCAAGTACTCTGAAACTAGCATGCCTCCAGACGCCCTGGACTGAATTGCCAGGTATAGATAGAGCAGTGTGCAAACCGCACCAGCGCTGAGGTTTGCGAGGTTCGCGGAGTCGTTGAAAGTGATAAAATTGGAATTCGCAAATTTTCGCTTTGTCACTTCTTTAGTCCCTACAAAATCGAATTGGATTGCAGAATATTATCACGGGGGATATCTATGTTCGAATATTTCAAATTTAACCGACCAGTGAGTTTGGCTCGCAGTTTCATTATTCCAGTTTTTTTGGCGTCTGCCTTCGTTTTTGCTTCAGGTGACGGAGGCGGAGGAAGCGCGGGCGGTGGAGAAGGCGCCGGAGGCGGCGGTGACGGAGGCGGCGCGTCCGCAGCAATGAATTATGACAGAGGCAAAAAACTGTTTTACGAAAACGTCGTGTGTGACTCTTGTCCGTATTCTGATTTGGTGTTAGAAACAGAAGAAGTGAAAGCAGCTTGGCCAGATCTGAAAAAAGACCTAAAACGTAAGGGTGAAATTGGAAAAGATCTTCGATTCTCCCAGAGAATGTCACTGCGCAATTTCATAAGAAAGCGATTTGCTCTTTAGCCAAAGTAAGGTTCTATCAATCTGATCTGTGCTGAATTCTTCTGTAAACAACGTCGATTTACAGTCAGATCATTGATTGATTGTACGAATCTTATGGATTGTTAGATTTAGTAAACAAAATAAATTTGCTATGCAGGAATCTGCCCCTACGGAAACGCAAGCACCATGTTTGAAGTGAGTGGAGTCTGTGAAAGAATAGAACAATTATTGTTTTCATCTGAAATAACTATTTGATATAGATGGTTTTTTTCTAACAAAAAGTGAATTTTGCGCAGAGGCATATGTTTTTATGAAACTAGACGCGCCGCTGTTCTTTCCTGTCGTTTTCCGTGTACTGCTTTTCACAGTATCACTTCGGATTTTCCGAATCGCTTATGTTAAATATTCTGGTTTGTTTTGTTAGATTTAGACGTTTTATTGAGTAAGCTAATTCGAAAATTTTGCTGCAAATATAGTCAGCATTAGCTGCGATTCGTCAATTAAACGGTACGATGGTGTTTTACCTGAAAGTTTTTTACTTTGGCCGAGAATTAAAGGTACGCCTTGTCCGCGTTTGGCCATGATACGTGTGCGATGACTCTCAAAGCTATGGTGCTCAACCGGGCAACGCGCAAATAAACTAGTAATAGCTTCATTTCGACTGACTTGCCGGTAGGGTAGACTTTCAGGCGTCATGGTGCTAGGTAGAAGCCCCGGGCTGAATATCTCCAGCCGATCTTCAAATATTCGCAGACGAACCTTGCTTCCACTCATTGAATAGTCTCTATGTGCTACAGCATTAGTTACCGCTTCAAAAACCGCAATCATGTCAAACTGCGGCAAATTCTCTCTTCCTCCCGCTGATGTTTTTCTACTTGCAACTCGCATATTTTTTCGCACAAAATCACAAGCTTCAAAAATCTGATGATCTAAATTACCCTTAATATCCCTCGAATCACGTTGATAGGCTGCCTCTGTTTGTGGTGCGATCCTTGATCCTCGATATGCGACAGCTTGAATGAATGCACTTGGTAGATAGTGTTCTGGATTCCTGCTCGCCATCAGTATGCCAGCGATTGTGGGACGATATAAACCTTCATCATCCTGAGATACCATAGCGAGCTTTGGGAGCAAGTGTTGCGGTACTTCACTCAAGTACGGTGAGCAGAATCTGCGCCAGAGCTTTTCTTGAAGGTCGTCAAGAGTCGCGGTCGATACTTGTGTTTCATCAAAACGAATTAATCTCGATTGACTTCGCTGTTGGAATAACCATTGCAAATACTCAGGGGACATAAGTCGCTTAGATGATCCAACCCGATGAAAGTATCTGCCTCCGCTATGATGCACAAACAGACTCCGTCGAACATCTATGCGAATCACTGCGCGTTCCACACCCGTGTTATCCGGTAGCGTGAGTCGCTCAATTATAGGGGCCAATGACGGTTCGATTGAATCCTCACAGGCCTGAAGAATCAACATTTCAACAGTCTCTAGTTGATTTAGAGGAATTCCTATGACTTCCCGTGTTTTGTCTTGGACGCCTAGTAGCAGTACCCCACCTTGGCTGTTGGCAAAAGCGGCGAGTTCGTCGGCTAAATCTAGCTGTCTCGGGCTTCGAATCTTACCACCGGCAAGACGTACTTCTTTCAACTTTAAATTGCTATCTTCGCCGAATTGCAATTTTTCAAGCAACTTACTTCTCGCGGCAAACATTTTAGATGTCTCGCCCCAAGCGTGCCCAACGTCGACTGAGAGCTTCGCGATCGCCTTCCATCACTCGAAATACTTCCTCGCGTACTGCTTTATCCTGTAGCGAACCACTTTCGAAGATATGACATTGTCCCTTTCGAAACCCGAGTGCATGAACCATTTCCGCATCACCATTAACCACAACATTGGGGTTGTGCGTAACAATAATTGGTTGCCGTTGGAGTTTATTCTCACGAATTTGGCGTACGATCAGGTCGTAAATCAAATGATTGTCCAGATCATCTTCCGGTTGATCAAGAATCAGAGGCTCATTACCGAATGCAAGAAGAAAATCCAGTAACGCTGCGGAACGTTGTCCCTGTGAACCCTGAGTTATAGAAGACCACCCAGTGCCGTCTCCTCCCCGGCTGTACTCGATACGCAGTCCGTCTTCTGGAAACCAGCATTCGATGTAATCGATAAATTCTGGTTTTTTTGAATTCATTTGTAGGTGATTTCGAAAGTGACCTTCGATACTCGTATCGCAATCAAAAAGTTTTCGCTTAAGATTGTTTAAAGCTTGATCAGGATTTTCAGTATTGGTTGAGTAATGGTCTAATCCTGTCGTGAACTCAATTAAATCAGAAATCAATTTAAAAATGTTGTTCCTAAATCGATGATTATCCTCTATTTCAAGTAAATCTCGCAAACTGCGCTGAAGTGTAATCGCGTTCGTTGAACCCAAACTCGACTGCTTCCATTTTTACGAATTTACTGTTTTCCAATGTCTTCAGTAAAAATTTCTTGCGAGCTTTGGAAATCATTTTCTGCGTATTCAATACGCTTTGTTTCTGTGAAGCGAGATCCCATTGCCGTCTGACAGTGCTATACGCAGTCCTTCGATTGAAGACTTGACCATCTTGATCCAGGCAATAACGTGACCCGGGCGTATTTTGTGCTCGGAAATTGTGGCAGTCACTGCCAAGCACCCGCGAAAGGCTTTGTACCTGCTTTCTTACAAAATCCAGAAACGATTGCCCATGTTTTCCCATTAGACAGCTACCAAATCGTCTAACTCCATTACTTGTGGAATCGTGTTTGGGTCCAGCTGACACTCTCGAGTATTACTTTTTACAGCGAGCAGCCCCTTGCTGCTGCCTGTATTGCGATCGGCGTGAGCCAGAATCGGTATTCCACTATGTTCAATGACTGCACGAACCACAGCAGAAGCACTCTTGCGAGTTACGTCGTTGCGTCACCTTTTGTTCCTTGATGTTCGATTAGCCCTAGCAATGTGTCGATATTACTTGTTTTAAATTCTGGATCGAACAACGCGAGCAAATGAAATCCTCCTTGTACATAAAGCTCGACTTCAGGAAAAATTACCAACTCTCTAAATCCGTTCAGATGATCTCCTAAGATCAGACTGATCTTTCATTTGATTGTAGGCTGCCTTGAGTCGGTCAACCCACACAACACTATTGTGATCAGCAACCGCTGCACAATCGATTTCAGCGTGCATGAATTCAAGCAATCACTTTTCGGGCAGAATCTCTTCTGGTGTGCGTTTGGCTTTCGGCCAATTTGATGCCTCAATGGAGGCGGGTGTGTGAGTATGGAAATCAAATTTCCAACAGCGCGAACTCGGATAAGGCCATTTATTGCTCGTATGATCAATCACGACTGATTATGTTCTCCATTGTGAATTTGCCAGTGCTTGACTTATATTGATCAATTGGAACCACGCTGTTTCCGCCAATTGATTTTCGAGTGCTAATTCACAGTTGCATAGCGTTTTATTCTGCCTGATTTCGGTCAGAGATCAAATTCAAATGTATAGCAGTATTGGATTGATGAATTTCGGCTTCAATGGGAGTTAATATGAAAACATTGGTAGCAATAAGATGACCAGCCTGTCCGAAGCAGGACACTATATAAGCAACAGATAATTTACGCCCGAAAAGGGAGAATTGTTTGCGTGGGTCGTAGGTCATTTTTGGTTTGATTGGTCAAGTGCTATATCAAATATTAGAGTATTGCATTGTCGCAGATTGCAACTTACCAGGCATGCTTGGTACGCCGCGACACTTTATTCATTCTGTTTTATTTGGATAGGTGACCACTCGGCTCGATTGAGCCAAAATTGTGAGGCAATTTTTTATTCGAAGAAATTTTTAAGAAACTGTTTCAAATTGAATAGATCAAAATAAAATCAAATAGACAATTATCGAAATTGTCTGAATGATGATTCATAATCCATGCCTAACGGGAGATTACGTCTATATCCGATATAGCGCTTATACTTGTGCAGAGGCAATATCAAAATAATTTCAATAAGTTTTTGATTCTGATCGCTGTCGTATTGCCCGTTTTGCTCGGGATAAGTTCTGTCGGCAGCACTTCAGGAAGGGCGAGCGACCAAGAAGCCCGAGAACACATAAATTATGTATTGGGGAAGGAATTGTTTCGTGAAGTTATCGTCTGCAATTCTTGCAAGTACGCAGAATTAAATCTAGATGGTAAATCTGTTCAAGCGGCTTGGCGAGAATTGAAACGAGATTTAGCTCCGAAGGGTATGATAGGCAAAGATTTGCGTATTGGTCAAAGATACGCAATTTTGTTTTATGTGAAGAAGCGTTTTGAGATCCCAGATCTTGAAAAAAAGTGATTCGAAGCGAACGAATTTCGAATTCGACAGAGTTTCAATCGATATTGCGAACTAGCCTGAGAACATCACTCATTCACCTTGAGGCAGTACTGCGCCCACCCAAAAAATTAGCCTTCGTTCATGTTTGAAGCTTTTTCTTTAGTGGACTGGACTATCTATTGCCTAGTCGCCATTCTTGCCGGTTTCGTCCATGGCTCGATCGGACTGGGTTTTCCAATGCTTTCGACAGCAATTTTGTCTACGATTATCGATCTAAGACTAGCAATTTTGATTACGCTGTTACCTACACTGGCTGTCAATGTGATTAGTATCGCAAAGGGAGGCAACTGGCGATTTAGCATAGGAAAGTACTGGCCACTCGCAGTCTGGTGTTTACTGGGTGCGGTTCTCGGAGCCTACGTCATCGTGTTGAATAATCCAACACCGTTCAAACTACTCCTTGCTTTTCTTATTTTTCTTTACTTGTATCTGGAGCGAACACGCAACAAAGTGCTTCACGTCGTTACCAAGCATCCACAAGCTTCTAATTTAGGTTTTGGATTGATAGCAGGATTTTCAGCGGGGTCGACCAATACCATGGTTCCTATTCTCGTCATTTATTCGTTGGAAGCAGGCTGGATGAAAACGGTAACGGTTCAAGTATTCAATATGTGCTTCTTTTCTGGCAAGGTTGCCCAACTCGCGGTTTTTTCGACGGCTGGATTGTTCAATTGGCAAGTAGCCATTTCAACACTGCCATTAGCGATGGTCGCAGCGGTTTCGGTAGTCGCTGGTCAACGGTTGCATGACAAGATCAACGTTACTCTATTTCGAAAAATCGTCAAAGCGATATTACTGATATTGGGAATTGTTCTTGTTGTCCAAGTCGTATTTGGTGTTGAAGGCTACAGACCTGTATAAACTTTGAATAGATATATGGAGTAAAATTTGTCGCAGCTCTTTTCATATTCCAATTTCCAGTATTTGACTTCTCAGGAGTGGATTTGAGCCTAAATTTTCCAACGACAAATCGACGTAGATTTCTAACTGCGAGTTTGATCTCGTTAATTCCCATTCGATTGCACGCGAAATTCAATTCAAATCCCGATGTTGTCATTGTGGGCGGTGGTGCTGCCGGAATCGCCGCTGCCCGTGCGCTGCAAAAGACAGGCCTTTCTACAATCCTTCTTGAAGCTGCTGATCATCTAGGTGGTAGAGTCTATACAGACCACGCTACATTTGGAATTCCTTTTGACGTTGGGGCACATTGGGTTCATAGTGGCAATTTGAATCCTTACCAGAAAATTGCAAGAGATCTTGGATTTGAACTGTACGCAGCAAGATCAGAATTTCGGATATTCACTCAGGAGCGAGAAGCAACGAATGCTGAATCAGAGAATTTCTGGCGAACCTACCTTCAAATTGTCGATGCAATTGAAGAAGCTGGAGCACAAGGAAAAGACATTGCTGCAAGTGAGGCGATCAAAGAAATTGAAGGTGTATGGAGTGCAACTGCAAAATTTGCACTCGGTGCTTGGAATATGGCAAAAAACATGGAAGATTTTTCTACTTTGGACTGGTGGAATTCATCGGATGTTAAAAGTGACTATTTTTGTGAGAATGGATTTGGTTCAATCGTGGCAGAGTACGGAAAGGGTGTGAATGCCTCAGTCAATACAAAAGCAACACAAATTGATTGGAGCGGCAAAAAAGTCAGAGTAGAAACAGATCAGGGTTCTATTCACTGTCGTGCGGTAATCGTCACTGTTTCAACTGGCGTGCTGGCAAGCTATGCGATAGACTTCGAACCTTCATTGCCCCTTATCAAACGTGAATCGTTCGATGCGATTTCAATGGGCGTTTATGATCACATCGCTTTGCAGTTTGCTGAGGATGTATTCGGCATGGGGCCAGATGGTTATGTTCTCTTTCAGATGAGCGACGATAGAAAGGGCTTTGGCACTCTCACCAATGCCTCGGGAACTGGCCTGGCATATTGTGATCTTGGTGGGGATTGGGCCAGAGAGCTAGAAAAGAAATCTATCGAATATCGTGTAGATTACGCGCTCTCTGAATTAAAAAAGTTTCTGGGGAGCGACATCGAAAAGCATTTTGTCAAAGGTACAGCAACTTCGTGGGGAATCAATCCGCTGACTCTAGGCTCTTACGCATCAGCACGTCCCGGCGCATATCACATGAGAAGTGTGTTGAGACAATCCGTGGGTGATAAGATTTTTTTCGCAGGTGAAGCTTGCCATCGGTCATTGTGGGCTACCGTGGGTGGCGCACATCTATCGGGAGTAGAAGCAGCCGGAATCGTATCTCGGCAGCTCGTCTCGAACTGAAACGATTGGGCAAGCAAAATAAAGTTTGAAGTTTGCCTCAAAGCGGACAGACAATCTCTCCGAGCCGCTTTGTCAAACGGGCATTTTCAGAATAATCGATTGGAACAACGACTAAACTTGGGCCATCTTCGCAAAATGCAGTTTCCAGGGTAGCCGCCAAGTCACGGGAGTTATTGACCTTGTGCCCATTCCATCCAAATGATTCAGCAAGCATCGTCCAATTTGGGTTTCCAAACGATAGTTCTGTATGTCGCCCGAACTGGTTGGTTTGTTTCCACGCGATCAAACCATAAGCATTATCTTCCCAAACCATAACAACACAGTTCACACCTAGACGATGCGCGGTTTCCATTTCTTGAACATTCATCATGAAGCCGGCATCGCCACAGATTGCTAATATCCTTCGTTCTGGATAAACCAGACTCGCCGCGATCGCTCCTGGCAAGGCAAAACCCATCGAGCAAAATCCGTTTGGAATAAGACAGGTATTCGGCTCGTGACAATGGTAGTGGCGAGCAATCCACATTTTGTGGGCGCCTACATCGGAAAGCAAAATGTCTTCTGGGCCTAATACTTGACGAGCATCCCATAACACCTTCTGCGGTTTTATCGTTCCTTCCGTATCGTCATCTTTATGCTCTTCAAAATCCGATTGCATATCTCTCCTAGTCGCAGCCTGTTGCGATAGGTCGAACGATAACCCCCCGATGTCGTCAATCCGAGAATTGATCATCCATAAGGTATGAGCGAGGTCACCTACGACTTCAAGCTTGGGGTGATAGTGAGAGTCAATTTCAGCTGGAAGAAAATCGATATGCAATATGTTCTTGTCTTGATACGGATTCCACAGGTGTGGGTGATATTCCACCATGTCGTAACCCAGTGTAATGATCAAGTCGGATGCATCCAAAGCGCAAGCCACCAAGTCTTTTGCACCAAGACCAATGGTGAAAAGACAGTAATCAGAGTCCATATCGACACAACCCTTGGCCATAAAAGTGCTCACAACTCCGACTCCGGTTTTTTCACAGAGGATTCGAAGTTGTTTAGACGCGCGGCGTCGAATACATCCATTGCCAGCTAAAATGATAGGCCGTTTCGCATTTTTAATGAGTTTGAATGCTTGATTGACAATTTTGTCATCCGGAACGGCGCGACGTAAGCGTTTGGGCGCAAGCGGTTTCGAAGTCGAATCCATATGCGCGATGTCTTCTGGCAACTCAATTAGAGTAGCGCCTGGCTTTTCCACCAAAGCGGTTCGAACTGCTTTGCGTACAACCTCTGGAATGTTGTTCGGATGATGGATTTGTTGTGCCCACTTGGTAACTGGACGGTACATCGCTATCACGTCCATCACTTGGTGAGATTCTTTATGCAATCTAGTGGATGCGCCTTGACCCGTTAAAACCAGCATCGGGGCACGGTCCATATTGCCATCTGCAACACCCGTAATCAGGTTGGTCGCACCGGGACCTAACGTCCCTAAGCATCCGGCGACACGCCCAGTCAAACGGCCATAAGCTTCCGCCATAAAGGCAGCGCCTTGTTCGTGGCGACACAGAATGAATTGAATTTGATCCGACTCTTCAAGTGAAATCATGAAATGTGCGTTTTCTTCACCTGGAACTCCGAAAATGTACTCCATTCCTTCTTGTTCAAGGCATTTCACGAACAAATCTGATGCTTGCATTTTGATTCTCCTTTAGTGGTGGAAAAATTCCGCAGAAATTTTAAATCGAACGACACAAGATAATTTGTGCCTCAGAATATGTTTCAGCATAAGCTAGGAGCGCCACAATTTATATGAACAAGATTTGTCAAAATGAATTTTTGCAGCAGCTGCATATACTTGGTCGTCAGGAAGAAAATTCCAAATAACATCCATTCCTAGAATCTTTTTGAAATTTGCCCCAATACCTAGCTGAATCGGAAAAAACCCAAAAATTAGACTCGCCCCATTAATAATAGCCAAATTCCAGTCATGGTAACGAAGCTGTAATTATTCGAATTCTCTGTGGAAACCTTCGTTCTTTAGTTGGTGAGAAATTCACGTTTTCTGAAGGAGGTACTATAAGTGGATTTTCCCAGCTGTGTTACACGAAATTCCCCTCCCATGCAAATTCTAACAGTTTAATTAGAGTGCTTAACCGTCGTAATGTTCCAGCAACATTACACTGCTGCAACCCAAATTTCCAACCCGACGACTAGGAACGGAGTGCATCATGTCATTTTCGTCTGCAGCTGCTAAAACGCTTGGGCATGACAAGTTGTTTTCGCCTTTAACGGTGGTTCAAAACACATGATTTCATCATCAAAGTTTGAAATTAGCCTATGTAGGTTTTGACGAGTCGGCATCTTAATTCCTAAGTGTAACCGCTTAAAAAGCATTATTTGCCTTCAAGTATTTCAAGTTCGACATGTTGGGGCATCATCAATCAGATTCTGGGAAGATCGCTCAATAAATTGCGATTTGCAGAATCGACGATGGAATTGAAACTCGCATTTATCTTTATTTACTGGAAAAAAATTACCAAGCAACTCCAGAGAAGGTCACTTAAGATGGACTTGACACAGTTAACTGCGTGATACGGCATATCAACCAAAATTGAATTTTGCAGACTGGCGTGCCATTGTCTAGCAAGCGAAGTCGTTGCGTCAGCGTATGCAACGATCGACAGACATGGAGACTGCGAAATTATGTATTCACTACAAATCAAATTTCGGAAAAAACCAACAGGAATCGAAATTCTGCGGGAGAACACCTCCAACCCATGCCCCTTCTACAAATGACTTCACTTATTCTGCAAATCAAACAACTGAATTGGAACTTCTAGTCTGAATTCCACTAAATTTTTCATCATTTTTGGATTTCTTGCGCGCGATTTAACGTCATCTGTAAATCGCAAATGTAATGCGACAATAAATGACGCATAAAGGGTGCAGTCGCAGGCAGTGCCAGTTTTGTTGTCCTTATAATGCAAAAGAATAATTATCAGAAAAAGGACTTAGAAATTGAAAACAACTGAAATTGTCATGTCGGACCAGGTTGAAGGATCTCTCCTTTCGACCGATTCGGACTTGTTGAACAGAGTAGAAAATGTCGTTGCATACTACATGGAAGACAACCCAGAAATTTTTCTGGGAGTTGACATCGGAGGCAGCATTGCAACAATATCATGTGACTTCAATGGTTTCTACACGATTAAGCGAAAAGAATCAGACATCTTGAGCGTCGTGAACTTCTTGTTAGATAAACACGAATGCGACGATACGTTTGAATCACTGCTGTTCATCGGAGACTATCGCTACATGGGCCATGAAACGTCACTGAACGCGCTGGTCGGGGACATCTTTCTGCTGGCAATTTTCTACATCCTCGAGTACAACAAGCAAGAGGAAAAAGATCTCAGAAAACGCATGCAGGACGTTGGAATAAGCGTTGAGATAGTCAAACCTGAAACTGTTCACTAACCATTCATGTCAGCGAAAGTTGCTGCAAAAACAACCCGAGATACCAAAGTGGCGCGACGGATTCAGGATGCAGCAAAAGCACTCAGAGTTAAGGATGTCGCAGTCCAATTTTACAATTCCTTCAATTATCCTGACAGTACTCCAAACAATCGTAGCTGCCTGAAATGAATTCTGAACGAAGAAAAAAACTGTCAGCACAAACCGCGCCGAGACCATTTTTCCGACAGGTCGCAGAAGGTGTAAGAGCGGAAATATGCAGATACCTGACCGCTACCGTCGGTCCAGCGACGTTGCACGTGGCTGTAATTGACGTAAACCGAGTCAGGAACATCGCCTCTTTATGTTTCTAGGCAACTTATATTTGTCTTTTGATGTTTCGCTTTCTTCATAGTTCTGATTGGCAAATAGGCAAAGTCTTTGATTTTGTTGATTGGGAAACAATGAGATTGTTGCAGGCTGCCCGAGTTGACGCTATTACAAAATTGGGAGAAATTGCTAGCGAACGTGAGCTGACACACGTACTGGTCGCTGGTGACGTTTACGATTCTGAGAATTTGTCAACCAGACTTTTGAATCAACCGATGGAACGTATGCGAGAATTTGACAACATCGAATGGCATTTGCTTCCGGAAAATCACGATTATCAACGCGCCAATGGAATTTGGGACCGGCTTGTGCATTCTGGCTTGCCTGCTAACGTTATTGTTCACCAAGAGGCGAAGCCGATGCGTCTGGAAACCTATTCTGTCGCCATCTTGCCCGCGCCTTTATATCATAGGAGATCACTTCGAGACTCAACAGACTACATGAAAGATGTTGATCTCCCGCTTGCTTATACAAGAATAGGATTAGCTCACGGTTCCGTGCGGAAATTTAGATCTCATCAAGAGTCTACAGCAAACTACATTGACGTTGCTGGAATTGAGCCATATTTATCTTATCTAGCGTTGGGAGATTGGCATGAACAGCAGCAAGTCAGCCCCAAATGTTGGTACAGCGGCACTCCGGAAGTCGATGCATTTCGCACGATTAATGGTGGCAAGGCGCTGGTTGTTGAAATTGCATCAAATGATGCACATCCAGCAGTCACAAGCGTTGAATGTGGAAAATATCAATGGATTAAATTTGAAGAGGAAGTCAATGACCTAAAAGATTTGGCTATTCTCGAACTTCGATTACGAAGTCTCGGTGAGCGGCTAGATCGCATTTTAATTCGGCTCAAGGTCAAAGGCATTTTTTCTTTAGAGGGCAATGTTTATTTTTACAAAGAGATCGCAGAAAAGCTTAGTGAAGAGTTTTGTTATTTTGATTTGAACATAGAAGAACTGTCAACCAAACCTAATCGAGAAGATTTTAATAGATTTGACATTGATGAATCTTTGATAGAATCTGTTGAAAAGTTATTATTAATCGCTGAAGAAGACAGTGGATTCGGGCGCGATTTTGCATCGCTCGCTCTGCGAAAACTTTATATTCTGCTAAATAAATCGGAAAATTCATCATGAAAATTCTATCAATTGCAGTTAATCAGTTCGTGGAAATTTAGTAAACCCATAAAATTTGACCGGGTTAACGAATGATTTGAGCCCGGTATTCGGTCCGAATAAAATAGGTAAGTCGACTTTGATCTGCGGGTCAAGAACTGCAACTTTTGATCTTTACTTATCCGAAGCAAAACGAATTAAAGTCTTTCAAACTCTTCGCAATTCAGCGGCACCTGTTGTGCAAGTTCAATTCGAGTTGGACGTAAGCGTTTCGCTAATTAATTTCTTGGAATTACTGAGGATATAATTCGCGCTACAAAACAAACCCTCAAATTTCAACTGATTCTGAATTCTGTGCTATGGAATCTCGCAAGTATCTAGATAAAAAACAAATTCAATTTTTTCACGATTCCGGTTATTTAGTATGCCAATCACAAATTGGCGAGCAATTGTTGCAAAAGTTAGATGAAGAACTAGACGCATGGATCGAAGAAAGTCGTAGTCATGCTAAGAACTTTGGTACGACGTTTGATGGCAAAGCTAGATTCGATCTTGAAGTTGGTCACTCCAGAGAGCATCCAAAAATGCGCCGAGTTGCAAATCCAGCAGATGTCTCGAAGAATTTTCAAAAAGTGTTGTGGGATAGTCCGATGGTGGACATGGTGTCAGAACTGATCGGTCCAAGCATTCGCTTTCATCACTGTAAATTGAACATTAAACTTCCTGGGATGAAAACAGTCGTGTACTACCATCAGGATCATTCATATGATCCTCATACGAATGACGATATGCTTGCGATTCTTTTGATGCTAGATGACGCTAACGAAGAAAACGGCTGCTTATGGGTTGTGCCAGGCTCTCATCGGAAACGGTACTCACATTTCAAAAACGGAGAATACGTTGGTGCAATTGATTCATCGTATAACGATGAATTTGAACGAGAAGGTGTTCCAATTGTTGCTGCGCGCGGGGAAGTTTGTTTCATGCATACTTGGACAGTGCATGGATCAGATTCAAACCGCTCGAAAAATCCGCGGCGTTTGCTGATTTGCGACTACACCGCAGCCGATGCATATCCTTTGCTTTCGCCAGCGTTGCCCTCCGTCTACACTGGTAAATTAGTGCGTGGTGTCGACAGTGGAACAGCGCGCCTGCGCAACGATGTAATCGAGATTCGTACTCCCTACCAATACGATTCCTTTTTTGGTGTGCAAGGGCAACCTACTGCGCAATGAATTTATAGACTGAGATTTAGAATTTGTGACCTTTTCGATTACGGCTTACGATCAAGCGAGTGACGCGGTAGGAATTGCCATTACTACTTCCAGTATTGCTGTTGGCAGTCGTTGTCCATGGGTACGAGCAGGCGTAGGAGCCGTTGCTACGCAAAACATCACGGACCCTACACTGGGTCGTAAAATTCTTGATTGTATGGAGACAGGTCTGGATGCACAGCAAGCTCTTGATCAAATTGTAAGTTCTGCTAGTTTTATTGATTACCGACAATTGACCGTAGTGGATACTCGAGGTAATGCAGCTCACTTCACTGGAGAGCATATTTTGGGCTGCCATGCGGCCGCGAGTGGACTAGGATGTGTTGCTGCCGGTAATCTTCTTGCAGATGAAACAATACCTTCTGCAATGGTTGAATCGTTTTTGAATCGACAACCTGAAAGTCATTTGGCTGAAACTCTATTGAATGCGTTGAGAGCCGGTCTGGATGCGGGTGGAGAGATGGGGACCGTCCACTCTGGCGCTTTATTGGTTGCGACAAAATACGAGTGGCCGGAAGTTAATCTTCGTGTCGACTGGCACGATTCTGATCCTGTAGGTGAGTTGCTTAAGTTGTGGGATGCCTATAAACTTGAATGTGATGACTATGTTTTGCGAGCAGTACAGCCGGATGCTGCCCCATCTTTTGGGGTGCCAGGGGATCCCTAAACATCAAATCAACAATCAAAATTTTGATCTTCCAAACTGCACAACAAAATCCTTTGTTTTTTGAATTAGTGTAGTGAACGATAGGCTCAAAAGCCTGTGTTGAACAAGTTGAAATTCACAACCGAGCAAAAGTATTACAGATCCACTTCTGGAAAATTAATTTGAAACGGGCAAGTTAGGTAAAGCGATCACAGAAAAATTAGCTGCACTCGGTTTCTGAGGTATTGAAATTGAGTAGTATCGCAAAAATTCGTTTTCAGCATCGATTTATAAACTTCAGTAAAGCTGTGAAGCAATTGCAGGAAGCCTGTGATAAGAATTCTTACAGTAGTCTTGAATTGGCGGGTTTAATCCGGATCTTTATGTTTTCTTACGAACTCGGTTGGAAAGTTCTAAAAGATTTACTCCTGTATGACGGATTTCCTCTGAATAGTCCTCGTGCAGTAATTCGTCAGAGTTTTGTGTCTGCCTACCTCAACGAACGGGACACAGAAATTTTTCTAGAAGCTCTTCTACAACGAAACAAGTTGAGTCAAATGTACGACATCGCCCTCGTAGAGGAAAACGTAATTTTGATTAAAGAAAAATTTCAACCGATGTTAAGTCGATTGCATCAGACTTTGTCTAATACTCAATTCACATGAACGATGGTCTAAAACAAAGGCACCGACAAACAATCATTCGCATATTGGAATCCAAGCAAAGTGTAGAACGGGCGGTGCTATTCGGGTCTCGGGCTATGCAAACTTTTTCACCTGCTTCCGATATTGACTTGATGTTGTTTGGAGATCAACTGACCCGCTCAGACTTGGCTATGCTGGCGATCCAGATTGACGAAACCACAATCCCTCAACGCGTTGATTTGTTATTGGATAAGTCAATAAGAGATGAAGATTTACGCGAACACGTCAGAAAATTCGGAATCGAATGGTATCGCCGAAACAATGATCTTAACAATAAATCCTCACAATACGAATAAGGAAACATTACAAGGAATTATTTTTTGTACATTTTTCAATCCGGTAATTTGAAACGTTTTTTTGTTGGATTCATTTCATGGCGTGATTCGATCATAAGGGCGCGAGAAGATCGACAAATATGTGTGTCTTTTCTACGCTACGATGATCGCACTTACAACTGTGGCATTCGCTTAACGCCGCCGTAAGTCACGCTTGAAGATGCCTATAAAACCGAAATTCTGAAATGATTGCGTGGGTGCGATGTTTGATACTTTACTGGAATAGAGTCATCCAAAATCATTCAGTGCAGCTGGCGATTACATTCAAGCATTCCTCATGTAATTCTGAGTTGGCGCTCGCCAGCACTTGACGACCTGATTTAAGTGTTAGAGGATTTCCTTCCCAATCTGAAATAACTCCGTTTGCGCCTTCTACAACAGGCACTAACGCCATCATGTCGTAAGGCTTCATGTCGGCTTCCATCACGACGTCAATACTACCGCAGGACAATAGACCGTAGGCGTAACAGTCTGCGCCGAATCTACGGCGCTTAGTGCGAGCTGTCACCGCATCAAAAATATATTTTTCGTCCTTAGTGAACATATCGATTGATGTTGCAAGAACGACGGCATCTTCCAATTGAGCATTTCCATTCGAAGTACAGGACTTGTTCTGCCAAGTAGTTGAACAATCTGTCGCACCGCACCAGCGTTCTTTCATGGCAGGGGATTCGATTACGCCTACGATCGGACGTGAATCGAAAGTTAAAGCGATTAGTACTCCGAAGGTCGGCAAACCAAATACGAATGGCTCAGTACCGTCAATTGGATCGATGCACCATGTGTAAGATCTTTCTTTGCTTCTGTCTCCAAATTCTTCACCAAAAAATCCATGATGAGGGTATCGTTCACTAATCTGTTCGTGCAGGTACGTTTCAATTTCCAGATCAACTTCTGTTACAAATGTGTTGTCCGACTTGGTCCACTGCTTTTTGGGTAGACGGTAGTATTTTAGAGCAATATGGCGAGCGCCTTCTGCTAACCCATTAGCAAATTCCAATAGTTCCAATATGGTTTTCTGATCTGGTTTTGTCATCGAATTAAATCTCTTTACCAAGTAAAATTATTTTCCGTTTAACGTCGTCAATGCTAACTTATAAAGCTCTCGGTCAATTGCATTCAAATCAGTCAGCACTGTTTACACAAATCTCATTCAGAGGTTTGAACTTAAAAAACCGAATCATGGTTTCACCGATGTGTCAGTATTCGTCGAAGGAAGGTTGTGTTTCGGATTGGCACTTGATGCATTTGGGTCAGTTTGTAGTCAGCGGTGCTGGATTGATTATGGTGGAAATGACAAATGTCGAAGCACGTGGAAGAATTAGTCCACATTGCGTAGGATTGTACAACGATGCCAATGAATACGCACTTGGGAAAGTTATAGAATCATGCCGGAATTTCGCGCCGACTCCCATCGGAATTCAGCTGGCTCATGCAGGGCGAAAGGCATCAACTCAACCACCTTGGCTAGGTCGAAGCTATATTGAGCCTAGTGCGGGCGGCTGGCAGCCGGCAGCTCCATCATCAATTGCAGGAGATTCGGGTCGAGTTCCCGATACGCTGAGCGTCAATGACATCGACGATCTGATCCAAGCGTTTGTGAACGCGACCGTTCGAGCCAATAAAATTGGCTTTGATGCAATCGAACTTCATGCTGCACACGGTTATTTGCTGCATCAATTCTTGTCACCTATTTCCAATGTTCGAGATGATCAGTATGGAGGCAAACTTGAAAATCGAATGCGTTTTCCTCTTCAAGTGTTTGAGGCTGTACGAGAAGTTTGGCCGGATCAAAAACCGATTGGGGTTCGAGTCTCAGCAACCGACTGGGTCGATAATGGATGGACGCTGGATGAGACAGTTGAATTTGCTAGAATTCTGAAAGACTTAGGGTGTGATTGGATTGATGTGTCTAGTGGCGGAATTGTTAATCATCAGGATATAAAGGTAGGGCCAGGTTACCAAGTTCATTTGTCGCAAGCAGTCCGTAAGAGAGCCAAAATTCCAACAATTGCTGTCGGTTTGATCACTAAACCCGAACAAGCCGAGAAAATCATCCAGAATGGTGAAGCAGATGTAGTAGCGATGGCACGCGGAATGCTCTACAATCCGCGTTGGCCTTGGCATGCTGCTAGAGAACTCGGTGCTGAGATTACTTACCCAAATCAATACCTTAGATGTCGTCCAAGGTGAGATTTAGCAATTTGCCTCTGCACAAATGCAGCCAATGCAAGCGTCAAACCTCAGTCACCACTGGCGTCTATTTTGAAAATGCCAAACTGCCTTTACTGAAAGGGTTTGCCGCCATCTATCTGATGAGCTCCTCAGTCAATCAAGCCAGTGTTGTATTTCAACCACACTAAACGGAAAACTGCGCAGATGAAATCAAGAAAAATGTCAGCTTATTTTTTTTAAGCAAATAGGTATAAAATTTCCAAACTTTGAATTTTTTTTAATCTAGCTTGAGGGGCATAGTATGAAAATCCAAGGAAAATTTGCGCTGTTGTTCTGTCTGACTGTATTTGTTGTTGGTATAGGCAACGTCCAGGCTGACGATTTGACTGTCGAATTCTCGGATTCAGCATGGGACGGAGTTGACATTCCGGAAGGTCAGCACTGCAAGAAATTCGGTGGCAACGGTTCGACTCCGCCGTTGACGGTTTACAATGTCCCGGCTGAAGCCAATGCGATTGTCGTTGAGTTCAATGACCTTGACTATCAACCGCTTTCAAAAAAGGGTGGACATGGAAAGGTTGGTTTCGAAATTGAGATGGGTGCTGGAACGGTCCAGTTGCCAGCTGCGCCAGGCGGTACCAAAAAAATGCCCGAAGGCGTATGGTTAGTAAAGAAAAACCGAGCGACAGGTGCTTGGTACAGTCAGGGGTATCTTCCTCCATGTTCAGGAGGCAATGGCAACACCTACGTTGCTGATGTTCTTGCTGTCGTGAAAACCAGCAAAAAGAAGTACAAAGTTCTCGCTAAGGCACGTATTACTTTGGGACGTTATTGAATGTAATTCGAAGCACACTTAGAAAGCTTCACTCCATATTTCCAATGAAATTTGAAGAACAATTATTTTGCAGTTGCGACATGTGGAAGTCATTGAATAATTGGGGAGGCCGCCCCCTTTTCTTTATGCTTTGCCAATTGCTTTCCATGTCATTTTTTGTGTCTTGGCATGTTGATTCGCATATCAAAAGGTTTGCATAGAACATTTTAAAGTCAATTGCTTGTCTGCCGCTCTATGTGTTTAAGCTCAATTGGTCAACACGCAATCATAGCGTGATTGCCCGTGCTGTACAACAAACGCTGTAACAGTTGGTTTTGCCATAAGCGTCGATTGGAACGATACACAAACTCATTGATTTATTCGCGTAAATAAGATTCACGGACACCATGACAGGAACCCAGCAAAATGCGTTTGAGACTGAAGATCAAAAGGTGCACTTTTGGCAAACATTAGGCACCTTGCTCGGGTGGAGTCACCTTTGCTTGTTGTTCTCAATGTCGGCCCATATTGATCAGGGAAGAATAGGCATTGCGAAGCACCATAAAGCTGGCAGGCAGCAACTGGATTTCTTATTTGAATTGTTGATAATTGACGCATTCGAGCACTTTGGCCGCCATGAAACCGCCGCTCATACCGCGTGGTTCGACAGCCAGCAAGACCGGTGTTTTGCCTCCAGCACCTCGCCCACGTTTGCCGGAAAGTTAATCGCCGACGAAAGCGTCGTAGATTTCAATCGAGAAGCGCAACAGATGGATTTGGTCACGGTCGCCCGTGGTTTTTCGCAGTTTGCGCAATTTCAACTGTGCGCTGCGCTAGGTTGTCCCGATCATGTTGGTCAGACGCCTCGCCGAGAGGCTGCCTTTGTCGGTGCTCCTAGGATAGATGGCGGCGATCCATTTCGGCAGTGGCAGCTTGGTATTTTCAAACAAGGTGCCGGCGGTAACTGAGGTCTGATGAGGACATTGGCTATACTGATGAAGAGTAGGGCGACTGAAAACGAACGCGGCGTGGGTTGGCAAAGCCGTTCGTCCAGTGATGACGTTTCATTTCATAGAGGCAGGCCAGTTGGGCGGAAAAGTGACTGCACCAAGACAGGAAGGAGTAAGAAATTTGTTCCAAATATGGAATATAACCAATTGTTTGTATTGATTTAATTGTATTTTAATTTTATTGCGAACTCAAACTTGAACAGAGAAACATTTAACGACAAAACGAGATGCATTATCGAAAACATATATTTTGCTGCATAAACGAACGAACGCAAGATCATCCTAGAAGCTGCTGTTACGTGCGTGGTTCGGTTCGCCTGCGAACCTACATGAAAAAACGCGCCAAGGACCTAGGTCTAACGGATATTCGAGTTAATAATGCAGGTTGTTTGGAACGCTGTGAATTTGGCCCCACGATGGTAGTGTATCCAGAAGGAGTTTGGTATCACTACGAAACTTTTGAGGATGTCGACGAAATTTTAAACCGACACATCATTGATGGTGAATATGTTCATAGGTTGATGTTGGAAGACGGTCAGCTTTTTCCGGACCCGCCAACTTATTCTCGCTTGAAACTGAGGGTAAGTTCAATCGACTTTTTGAAGCCAAATACCGTTCGAGTCGAATTCGTTGATGTGGGAAATAAACCTCTGCCTAAGTTTTCTGCGGGGGCGCACATTGATTTGATCATTGAGAATTGCGGATTACGGCGTTCGTATTCATTGATCAACCATCCTCAGGAAAGACATAGATACGTGATCGGAATTTCTCTAGACAGTGAAAGCCGAGGCGGTTCAAAATGGTTGCACGATAATTTGAAAAGAGGTGAAACAATTGAGTCTGGATTTCCCATAAACAGCTTCGAACTTGTCGAATCTGCTGCTTCTCACCTAATGATTGCTAGTGGAATCGGAGTCACTCCAATCCTCAGCATGTGTCATCGATTGCGAGAACTCAACGCGGATTTTGAAGTTCACTACTTCGATAAAATTGCATCGGCTTCTGCATTCGATAAGGAATTGAAAAATGTAGGTGGTGAACGAGTCCACTTCCACTACGAAGATGAATATTCTGGCAATGGTCTGATTGTTGAGCAGATACTTTCGAATTATTCGCAGGGCCGCCATCTGTATGTATGTGGACCGCTTCAATTTATGGACGCAGTTTTGAATGCTGCGGAAGCGTGGCCAAAGTCAAGCATACATACCGAGTGGTTTAATCGTCGAGTACCGGCGCGCAAACGAAATGCAGCGTTTTATGTAGTGCTGGCACGCCGAAAAACTGTATTGAGAGTTGATGAGAATGAAAGTATTTTAGACGCATTGAAGAGAAAAAAAATCGTCAATGAATTTTCATGCGAAGGAGGATTGTGTGGTGTGTGCCGCACTCGCGTTTTACATGGTGAAGTCGAACATAGAGATATGGTTTTGAGCGACCGCGAAAAGGCGCATGAAAAGTTGATGATGATCTGCGTATCGCGTGCTGGGGTTGGAAGTGACCAATTGGTTTTAGACATTTAACAATTGACGAGTCGAATTAATATGGAGTTGTAAATGGAGCTGCTTGGAAAATCTGCTGTCGTGACCGGCGGCGGTTCAGGAATCGGCTTGGCTATTGCAGAAGCTTTTTCGATGGCAGGCGCGCGAGTTTGGGTGTGCGATATCAATCAAGATTTGATTCATGCTTTAAATGAGTCGGATCTTTCCATTAAAGGGATAATTGCCGATGCGGGACTGGAAACAGACGTTGACAGGTTGTTTGACACGGTGTTTGAGGAAACGAAAGGCACAATCGACATTTTGGTCAATAATGCAGGCATAGCAGGTCCAAATGGACCGTTGGAGGAGTTAAAACTTGCCGATTGGGAAGAAACTCTGCGAGTAAATCTCATCAGTACTTTTTTGTGTACTCAGCGTGTTCTGCCACTCATGAAGCAGCAGCGTGAAGGTTCTATTGTGAATCTATCGTCGTCCGCAGGTGTTTTCGGCTATCCGTTACGAACACCGTACGCATCGGCTAAGTGGGGTATCGTAGGCTTGACAAAATCGCTAGCGATGGAGGTCGGTGATTACGGAATTCGAGTAAACGCGATTTGTCCGGGTGCAGTTTCTGGACCGAGGATGGATCGAGTCATTGCAGCTGAGGCGCAGACTCGCAATTTGGATGCAGAAACGATTCGCGAACAGTTTGTCAGTCAAACATCATTAAAGTGTTTTGTTGAAGCACAAGACATCGCTCAAATGGTCTTATTTATAAGTTCCAACCGAGGTTCTAAAATCAGCGGACAAGCATTACAAGTTGACGGGAATACGGTATCGCTGACACAAAACAAATAGGGACTTATATACTTAACTACACAACGCAAAATCAAGCGTCCTGTCAAGTTCTTTTTGACGTTTCACCGAAGGACTCCGTCCTTCTCCGCGTCCGTTTCGACTCTCCCCAATCCCCAAGGCGAGTATGTTTTTTGCAGCGTTGATGTCTGCATTGTCCAAATGACCGCAACTCACGCACCTGAATTCAGATTGCGTCTTGCGATTCTTGCGGTCTGTCGTTCCACAGCGGTTGCAGCGCTGACTGGTGTAATGCGGCGCCACCTTGTGAATCGTCGTTTTGTAAGCAAGCGCCTGTTCCAGTTTGTACCAGCCGGTTTTCAGTATTGAGCGGTTCAGCCCGCTTTTCTGCCTGACATTCCTGCCGGGTTCTGCCACCGTTCCTTTGGCAGACCTAGTCATGTTCTTTGTCTTCAAATCCTCCAGATAAACCATCGCATATCGGTCTGCAATCTGGCGCGAAACCTGATGCGTCCAGTTGTCATTGACTTGCCTGATTTTCTGTGATGCCCGAGCGGCCAGTCGGCGCGCCTTCAGATAACGTCCAGAAGCTTTTATGCCTTTTTTGCGCACCGGTTTCTGCCGCCGGGCCATCATTCTCTGGTGGCGCTTCCTGCGTCGTTCCTTCCTCTCAACGTCCGGGGCATGGTAGATCGTTCCATCCGATAACGCAATCTGTCCAACGTTGCGGTCCATTCCGACCGCTTCGTTTGCGTTCAGACTCAGACTGGCATCGACCGCATAAACGAGATAAGCATACCTGTACCATTTATTACTCCCTGATTCATTAGAATTAGGGAGTGAAACCACCGCAATCAATTAATTGATTGCGGTGGTTCAAAACGGATGTCGCCGCTATGGATTTTTTAAATTTCCGAGCCATGAGCTCCTGATTCACCGCGGCGACGATCACTTAGACTGGGGGTGCCCCATCCAGAGCAACCTACATGCAACCTGTGTCTTTGAACACCCTAAATGGACTCGTGCCTGGATGGGGAACTCGCCGCGAAACACCAATATGAAGTCAGTGCCTTGGAGCACCCGTACAGGTTCAGTGTGAGGGCGAGTATCCCTATCTGGAGTGAGTATAACTCAAACTGCCATGGAGTTACGAAATGTCAGAATATTGCACTTACTATGTCGGCATTGACTGGGGACGAAAGTTCCATCAGGTCTGTGTTCTTGACCGCGAGGGTCAAAGGATCGAACAACGCAATTTTCAGCACCAGGCCGAGCCGGTCTGTGAAATGGCGCAGTGGCTGCTGGAGCGAGTCGAGCACAAGGTCGAACATCTGAAGGTCGGGCTGGAGATTCCAACCGGTTCTTTGGTCTGCGCGCTGCAGTCTTTCGGCCTGACGTTGTGGTCGATCAATCCCAAGCAGTCGAGTCGCTTTCGGGATCGCTTTTCGGTCGCCGGCGCCAAGGACGATCAGCGAGATGCGCAGGTCATCGCCAGCGCTTTGCGCACGGACCCGCACGCCTTTCGAGAGGTTCCCGCGCTGATCGAAGAGCAGCGCACAATGCGTGGCCTGGTGCATTGCAGAGAACGACTGATCCGACAAAAAGTCAAATTATCCAATCAGTTGAAGGAATTGATAAACGATTATTTTCCGGCTTTGTTCAAAGCGACGGAAAATATGGCTGAGAACTGGTTTTTAAGTTTGCTGCAGCAGGCTCCGACTCCACATCAAGCCCAGAAGCTGACCCGCGGCAAGTTGCAAAAACTGCTGAAAGAACATCGAATCCGTCGCCTCGATGCCACCGCATTGCAACGGATTCTGCGCCAGCCGGTGTTTCCAGGCGTCGATCCGATGGCTCCCCCAGAAGCCATCGAGGTCAAAATCTTGGTGTCGCAACTCCAATTGCTACTGTCGCAAATCAAAGATGTCGAACGTCAAATGGATGCGCTGACGCAACGCTGGGAGTGCCCGCAAACGGCAACGCCGACACTTGAAACCGACTCGGATTCGGTGTCTGACGTGGATATTTTACGTTCGCTCCCGGGCGTCGGCAGATGCGTTTCGACGGTGCTGCTGTCCGAAGCTGCAACTGCGCTCGAACAACGAGATTATCGCGCCTTGAGAACGCTCAGCGGGGTTGCCCCGGTAACCCAGCGTTCCGGCAAAAAGAGGATCGTCTGTCAGCGTCGGGCGGTGAACGTATTGATGCAGAACGCACTGTATCACTGGACTCGCGTCGCCTGCCAGAAGGATGCGCTCTGCAAACAGAAATATCACAGCCTCAGAGCTCGCGGCAAAACCCAAGGACAGGCGTTGCGCTGCGTCGGCGATCGCTTGCTCAAAGTGCTTTGTACGATGTTGGAGAACAACACTTTGTACGAACCGAGAGCACCTGAAATCGATACTGCTGCCTGAAACGAATTGATATCGCCGACAAACTATAAAGAGAAGTTCCAAGAACATCCCATTTTCTGCAAGAAAGCTGACCAGAATGCGAATGGCGGCGATGCGGCTGCGTTCAATTGTCTTTGAAACGATTGGACCGGCGGATTCGAAGGAGAACCGATGATCACTGTCACCGGTTTTGCGGCGTGCGCGGGCGCACATCGAAAGCTTTGGCGAAGGGCCGGATTCTAAAAAGAAAGATGATTTTTACGAATCGAATGTCTCTTGCCTAGAGGGTCAATATTGGATTGAAAACTTCTCTGAAACGGCCGACTTGCTGGCTCACGATTCACTTGCGACGGCAAAAGCATGAGCATGCGAAAGCGGAAAAGCATTTTTATTTTCGTAGAAACATCAATCAGTGGAAACGATAATCATCCATTCATTCAACAATATATCAATTCGATCAGCCGTTCGTTTTGAGTAATTTCGCAATACTTTCACAGTTTCGTGCCGCTGGCGCAGGCTCCGAATGTTTGTGGATTTCATCAATCCAGTCGACCTACACCGCCGGCTCAAGAGCGTTCGACCATCAGCAGCGAGCATCGCAGACTTTGGATGTCTCGTTCACGGGTTGCGGCGGCGATGTCTTTAGTGAATTCTCGGTCGCAAAATTTCATCGCCGATGCAGCTCTGGAAATTTGGTTCCGAAGCAGGGACTTGAATTGCATTGAACGCGCAAGTGCGTCGCGGCGTTGAATCGCAGCGATTCGGCTTGGACCTGTGAATCTTGAATTTGCTGAGGTGCCGGCGCGGTCGCCTCAGCCAAGCGACAGCCTTTTCAAGTGGTGGAATTTTGAAATCAAGAGCGGCGGAATGGAGGTTGGAAAAGGCAATATAACCGCCGGCCAAAGTCAATTTATTCTCATCGCCACGGATTAAGTTGGAATTCAACGCATTGATTCCTAACATTCGCAAAATTTGAAAAAAGTTGCCTCAAGAGAACATTCCGTTTTCCGCAAAAAAAACTGCCGATAATGCGATTGGCGGCGATACGGCTGCGTTCAATTGTCTTTGAAACGATTGGATCGGCGGATTCGAAGCAGAACCGATGATTGCTGTCACCAATTTTGCGGCATGCGCATCGAATGCCTTGATGAAGGGCCGGATTCTAAAACGAAAGAAAATTTTTACCGCTCGAACGTCTCTTGCCTCGACGCGGAATTCGCCAGAGGGTCAATATTGGATTGAAAACTTCTCTGAAACGGCCGAGTTGCTGGCTCACGATTCACTTGCGACGGCACAAGCATGGGCATGCGAAAGCGGAAAAGCATTTTTATTTTCGTAGAAATATCAATCAGTGGAAACGATCATCATCCATTCATTCAACAATATATCAATTCGATCATTTGTTCGTTTTGAGTAATATCGCAATACTTTCACAGTTTCATTCGCTCTTTCCGCAATGAGATGACAAGAATCAAGTGAGTTTTTTTTGCTTTGATGCGTGCAAAACGCACGATATTCATGTTGAACGCACAGTCGCGCAATTCGCATGGCTTCAGTTGCTCCATCCGCTTCCGAGCGGAAATTCAGATGTGCCGACCACATGATTTTGAATCTCTGCGATGGGGTTCGCCCGGTTGTATGCCTCCCTCGTTTCTCCATACTTCAGGCTCAGCGTAATTTCGCTCATGATTGCGCGAATCTTCGCTTGGCAGTTCGCGGTGGCGGACCGGATTCAAAGCCATTGCTTCGTGCCGGTGGCAGGCTCCGAATGTTTGTGGATTTCATCAATCCAGTCGACCCACGCCGCCGCAGACTTTGGATGTCTCGTTCACCGGTTGCGACGGTGATGTCTGCAGTGAATTCTCGGTCGCAAAATTTCATCGCAGATGCAGCTCCGGAAATTTGGTTCCGAAGCAGGGACTTGAGTTGCATTGAACGCGCAAGTGCGTCGCAGCGTCGAATCGCAGCGACTCGGCTTGGACCTGCGAATCTTGAATTTGCTGAGGTGACGGCGCGGTCGCCTCAGCCAAGCGACAGCCTTTTTATGTGGCGGAATTTTGATATCAAGAGCGGCGGAATGGAGGTTGGCAAAGAACAATATAACCGCCGGACAAGTCACTTTATTTGAACTTCCGAATAAATTTTTCCAGAATTTTCTGGAAAATTTTATTCCCAACGCCACGGATCAAGTTGGAATTCAACACACTGATTCCTAATATTCGTAAATTTTACGAATTGCCTAAAAAAAAAGCACTTTTTGTCTTGACAAATGATATGAAGTCCATTTACCATTTTCTTCCTTGACAGTACCGGATTTTACGATGCCGTCCGGGTAGGGATTGGATCCGGTCAACCGGACATATCCGATCTTTTGGATGTGCAGCCACTGCCCGTCAAGCCTTGCCGTCTGTCCGAGCACGATCGGAAATGAGGGTGGATCGCGCCATTTGGCCTTGAATCTCGGAAGCCCTTCATTCGGATGTTTGAAGAACTTCCGATACTGGACTTCAATCGGTTTGAGCGAATAACGCACGATGTTACACGAATAGTCCTGCAGCCATGGCTCGCAATGGCGACGCAGCAAAGTGAACTGTCTTGAAATCTCGACGAAACCGAACCGGCAATGGCCATAAAGGGAATATTCGTCACAGAGTTTTCCGACAAAGTGATTCGAGGCGTAGCGGCAGGCGCCTGCAAGGCCGTACATCTGCCGGTACTTATTTCGGGAATTCGCGTGAATACGGTAGCGAATAGTACGATAGGTCGGTTTGGCGCCTGCTGTCATCTGTGCAACTGAGCAATGAAGCCCTTTTGTTTCACTTACAAGACCATTATCCAGATGGGATGGCTCACAGCGTGAGCCTGCATCAAAAAATATCTCAATTTGCATGTTCTGATCACGTGTGAGCCATTTGAAGGAAACGGGGAGAATTTTAGAAGGGACCTTGTCTCAAGACATGGCCGATACGGACTGCTCACGGGCTCCTATTTGACAGGTTGGTACTGGCTTGAGAGAGTCTCTCGCCGTCGACCCAATCAGAATTGGGGAAAGGTGTATCACATCATTTGGTTTTGAACATCGGAAGCCTGTCGTTGGGACTTTTGAAGTACTTCCGACACTGGAATTCGGTCAGATCCCGCGCATCATAGACGATGTTGCGCGAAGAAACTTGCAAGCGATTGTCTCCATCACAACACAGCAAAGTCATTTCAGACGCAGCGGCACAAGCCCGCAAAAGAGGTATGTCTGCGCATTGTTTGAAAATTACTTGAATCCGAAAGCGTATGGTGCGACAAGTGAATTCGGTGTTCAATGGTATCCGTGTAGTTAAGTATATAAGTCCCAAAACAAAGTCAAAGAATGCCAAAGAAAATAGGTGAAACTGTAGACAATCGTAGAAATAGGTTAGAAATATGAAAACGCGAAAAGGAATCAATTGGTTAAATCGACAAATCGAAAATGATTGGGACAATGCTGAATTTCGGAAAGGATATTTAGAAGCGGAGCAAGAATTGGATAGACTTATGGGACGTACAAAACCTAATCCTGTCGTTATTCAATTGGAAATAGAAAGATTGAAAAATGATCCAGAAGCTGAAGTTTAACTGAATTTAGCAGAAAACAGCAATTCAAAGAAATCGAGAAAAAACAAAAGAAGCGAATTCAAATCACCTGATCTTCGAGAAAACAACATACCTGAAGAAATTCACCTACAAGCTGGTGAATTGGCAACCGCGCTTTTTAGACTTCCACCTAAGCCTCAAGCAGAAATTAAAAGAAAGAAAATCAAGAGTTAATTTTTATAGCCTACTTGCAAATAAGAATCATTCTTATCTTGTGTAGTTAAATATATAATCCCCAACAAATAACTCGGCTAGCAAATCTTGAGCAAAATCATTTACAAGAAGCGCCTATTAATGATGTCTTAAAAATTGAAGTTGAAAATTGTCCGATACTCGCAAAAGAATAAACTAACGACCTCGTCTTTATTGGAGTGTATCACTACATTAGGAGTAACGCTATAAGGTACCTGATCTATCTGCACCCGCAACCAAGCTGTTCCTAATCCAGCGAGGCAAGCGGAAATAGGTTATCTAACCTGCGAGGATCTTTTGAATGCTCGTTGCGCCTGATTCCATGCAGTCTTAATGTCTGATTCGAAATCAGTTCATACTGCCTTTAATTTACCAGCTTGATTAGCTCTGTAATGTTGCGTTGCTTTCGGCGGTACAGCGCTCTAAAGTCTTCGCATTCATCCACCGATTCACCTTTCCAAAATAGAGTCGATACCTTAACAGCATTAGAATAATTTGTTGCTCTGAATGTTGATGCATCCCAAG
This sequence comes from Arenicellales bacterium, assembly GCA_965202855.1. Lineage (GTDB taxonomy): Bacteria > Pseudomonadota > Gammaproteobacteria > Arenicellales > JAJDZL01 > JAJDZL01. The sequence goes on from CBDBBP010000003.1 coordinate 318,792, forward strand.
ATTTCAGCTTGCTTGATCGCGAAGGTCTTTAAAACTGAATCTCTCGGCTTGGCGTTAGTTGCGTATTGAGAACAAATTTCAGTCAGATCTCATTCAAGAGTTTGAATCAAGCTCCAAACTCCGTTAATTTTTGTTTCATTTTGACTTCGGGTATGGTCGATAAGTTAATCGGAGCGTATTGCGGGCTACTGAAATGTTAGCTTCGTTGGCATCAGCCAATTGGTCAAAACGGCGATTTAGTCGAAGGTATCGGCATAAACATGCAATACACAGTGTACATACGCTTCCATAAAGTAGTATTCTTTGTATTACCAGATTAGTCAGCTGGCTGAGTAGAAATCAGTGTAGCTTAGAGTTCTGGTGGAAATTGAACTGATTGTTTATGGATACTAATTTGTTGGAGTTCAAAGTTAAATGAAGAAATTTTTTCAAAAATCACTGGTTGCGGGAGTTGCTTCGGTATTGACTGCGCTTGGTCTATTTTCGTTCAGCTCCAGTTTTGCAGCTGGACCAGGAGGATACCCGGAACGGCCGATTACTGTAATTTGCTGCTATGGAAAAGGTGGCGGATCAGATCAAGCCGTTGACGCAATTGTCGGGCCTGCAGCTAAGATCATGAACGCAAAAATTAACAAAATCAATATCACCGGTGGTGGTGGGTTGAATTGCCTGCCAGAATTTTTACAAGCACCGGCTGATGGTTATACTCTTTTGCAACATATTGATACTTTGCCGTCACGCTATGTAGAAGGTCGAATCGACTTGAATCCAGTTGAGGATCTTGAGGCTCTTGTTATCATGAATGTTGCGCCTACTATGTTATTCATCAATGGGGAAGATGAAAGATTTCAAACTGATGGTGTTCCGGACTTCGATAAGCTCGTCGAATATGCAAAACAGGAAGAAGGAATATTGACAGTTTCCAATATCAACATTCCTATGGAACTGGTGAGTATGGGTGTTGTGGAGAAACACTTCGGATTTAAATCTCGTCAGGTTTTAACGGGCAAATCTGCAGAACGTTTCGGAGCGGTAATTGGCGGCCAGCTTGATGTCCTTATGGAACAGCCGGGTGATGTTTCCAAGTATGTAGAAGCAGGACATCTGAAGCCTATTCTCGCGCTTTGGCCGACACGCTTCGAGAATTTCCCAGAAACCAAAGCTTTAGGTGCGGATTATGGTCTGGACTGGGAACCTCTTTTGAGATTCCGAGGAATGTTCGTCAGAAAGGGTGCACCGGCTGAAGTCGTCGAATATCTCGCAGATGTTTTCGCTCAAGCCTATCAATCAGAGGAACATCAAGATTTCGTAAAACGCAAGAGCCTTGACATTGTTGATTCATTCCGAAGCCGAGCCGATACAACAAAAATTTTAGAAGATTCAGTTGGTGTCTACATCGACGCTTTTCGTGATTTGGGCCTGCCCATTCGCGAAGGACTGTAATCTTCAACTTTTATATGTTATCCGCCGGTAGTAAAAATTGATTTGCTGCCGGCGGCAATTTTTACGTAGGTAATACTTTCTAACAATGAATGATTCAAGCCAAAAAACGCGATTTTCATTTGCTCCTTTCATCGAGAGCATAGTCTGGCTATTATTCGTCTTCCTTGCATTTATTTACACTTTTCAGTTTGATGATCCGCTTCCTGTTTACGATCTGGGGCCTGCACATTGGCCAAGGATGGTATTGGGGATCATGCTTATTGCAGCCATCGGCCTGCTTTATTTTCAAATTCGTGATTTTCAAAATTCTCGTTCAAAGGTACATAAATCGAAGGAAGAAAGTGATGATGGAATAACAGTCTCAGCAAACGTACGCATAGCCTTGCTTTTTATACTGCCGATTTTCTATACATACTTGATCCATAAAATGGGTTTTTTGCTCGTAACTCCATTTTTTCTGGCCGGTTACATGTGGTTGATGGGAGTTAGGAAATGGAGGACACTGGTCATAGTAACCGTTTCAGTCTATGCCGCAATTATCATCGTTTTTATAAGACTGATTTTTACTTATTTGCCGCCTGGTGCTGGTGTCTTTAATACCATTAACGGAATGATTCTTGGGTTGGTGACGTAATGGAAAATTTCTTAATCGGCTCACTGCAGCTGTTTAGCGATCCAATTGGAATCGTCATATTCGTTTCTGCATTGATAGCAGGCTTGGTTTTTGGCGCAGTTCCTGGGCTTAGTCTTTTGACATTGGGATCGGTTATCCTTCCGTTTACCGCTTATATGTCATCTACACATGCGATTATGCTTTACGGCGTGATTTATGTCTCCGGTGTATACGGTGGAGCCGTAACAGCGATTCTCTTCAATATTCCTGGCTCAGCAGAGAACGCTCCGACTGCATTCGATGGTTATCAGATGACGCGTCAGGGGAAATCGGGCAAGGCCATCGGATATGCCGTAACCTGTTCGGCAATCGGGGGAACACTAGCGGCAATAGCAATGATGGCGTTTACAGGCCCAGTTGCAGATTTTGCGATTCGAAATTTCGGGCCGGTTGAGATATTTGCGTTCGTATTTTTCGGACTAGCTGTCGTAGCTGGTATCGGAACGAGTTCGATAGCGAAAGGATGGTTGTCCTTGATGGCGGGACTAATAATCGGAGCTGTCGGAAGCGATCCAGTGGGAGGTATCCCACGATTTAATTTTGGTACGCTCTATTTGCATGGAGGATTCCATTTTATTCCGTTAATTCTTGGTTTTTTTGCTATCTCTGAGGTATTTACACAGGGACTGCAACTCGCCCGGGGACACTATACAGCACCTAAAATTTCAGTTGCTTATCCTAGCATGCTCGAATTTTGGAAGATGAAGTTTGTAGTTGCTCGCTCGACACTGATCGGATTTTTCTGCGGCGTTCTGCCAGGAATTGGTTCGACTCTGGCAGCGTTCATGTCTTACAACGAAGCCGTTCGCTGGTCAAAAAAACCTGAAACATTTGGAAAGGGGCAACCTGAAGGAGTCGTAGCGTCTGAAACTGCGAACAATGCTGCGACCGGTGCTGCAATGATTCCTCTTTTGGCTCTTGGGCTCCCAGGCGGTGCATTGACAGCAATGATGATCGGCGTGTTTAATCTTCACGATATGGATGTAGGACCTCTGATCATGATTGAAGCACATGATCTTGTATGGGTACTGTTCGCATCCATGTTCTGGGCAAGTCTGGCGATTCTATTCGTTGGTGTCGTTGAAGCAAAAGGCATTGTTAATTTGCTCAGGATTCCATTTCCGATATTGGCTCCTACAATTCTAATATTTTCTACTATTGGCGCATTTGCCCTGCGAGGGAATATATTTGACGTCTACGCAATGTTTATCGCTGGAGTTGTCGGGTTTTTTATGAGACGAGCGGATTATTCGATCCCAGGTCTGGTTATTGGAGTGATTCTTGGACAGATTGGAGAAGATACATTTTCCAGATCCATGGTATTGTTAAACTATGACATTTTTGCTCTTTTCAAAAGTCCGATTGCGGCAGTTCTGGTGATTGCTGGAATAATTACCATCGTGCTGAACATCGTGAAACATCGCAAATTGTTCGGTTCCTATTATGCTGAATTTAAGGATGAAAATGCCTGATCGATTGCATTGGTAACAAACAATCGGCGACAGCGCTAGGGCGTAGGAAATCTCACTTAAGCGGATTTTCTCTACAACGGGAAGGATAGATTGAATCAACTAACCCCTTAGAGAATTCTTGCGAGCCGAATCTCGTTAGAAAATTGCCAGAATGTATTGACTGACTTGCGGCTCTAGGTCGGAGTTAAACTAGTTTGTTGCTCTTGACTGATTTTGATTGGTTGCTCAAGCGATTTAAATTGAGTGTTTGCTTGACATAATCCAATCGCCAAATTTGGCAACACAATCTAGCCTAAACTCGCGCCCTAGCTTCAAGCCTGGTTCAGGGATGGCATAGTAGATTTAGACTTACAAGCGCGAATGCCTATCTGCAAACTGAAATGACGGCGGCAGTAACTTGGCGGGTCATATCCATAGCGAGATTGAAAATATACTAATTTTTGTGATTTACAGCAGAATTGAAAAAACTCTATCCGTTTAGAAACTGCCTTTTTTACGAATTGAATCTCTTTATCGTTTTATTTACATGCAATACGCATGCCTAATCGCGCTTCAGAACCCGAGAGCTTGTTCAAAATTACCGTGAATCTCGTTACCGATATGCTTTGTTCCGGCTGATTCGAAATACGCTCAGCAAGCCATCAAAAGATACTCGCACTTGTTCAGCAGTTATCGATTGAATCCAGACCGATGCGCCCATCCGGTCATTCGCGCTTCGAGTGCAGCCATCAGTGCATACATGCCAATGCCTTCTACAGCCAATGCGATCAGGCAAGCAAACACCAACGGTACTTCAAAGTTTGCCTGTGCGGTCAGCATCATATGGCCAATGCCTGAATTCGCAGCAATGGTTTCTGAAAGAACCGAACCGATAAACGCGAGCGTGATGGCGACTTTCAAAGCGCCAAAAAAATATGGAAGCGAGCGTGGAATTCCGACTTTCGTCATCACATCAAGTTTCTTCGCCCCCAGCGCCCTTAGAACATCTTCCATTTCAGGTTCAATCGTGGCAAGACCGGTAGCTACATTTACGACAATCGGGAAGAATGAAATGAGAAAAGCAGTCAAAACCGCAGGCAGCCATCCGGCGCCAAACCACAGCACTAAAATAGGCACTACTGCAATTTTCGGAATGGAGTTAAATCCAATCATCAGGGGATACAGTCCCGCATAAATGCGTTTATCCCATCCAATAAAAAGACCAAGAATCAATCCGAAAACGATTGCAATCCCAAATCCTGCCAGAGTCGTCCATAAAGTTTGAATTGAATTAGTCCACAAACCGTGCGAAAACTCTGCCATCGCAAATCCAATTTGCGTTGGCGCTGGCAGAATGTAGTATGGAATTCCGAATATCCACACGCCGAGTTCCCAGAACGCAAATAGGCCGGCAGTGCAGAGCCAGGGCGACAGTTTCACCCAATCGACCTGCCATGTTTTGATCCTGACAGAATTCATAAGCAAAATTTACCCGCGGGCCTCCGCAATATAGGTTCGAAGTTCTTGAACAAGTTCTGAATACTCCTTTTCGAATGTAATTTCTATGGGACGAGGTCTCGGAAAAGGCACGTGCCGCGTCACAATGATTCTTCCCGGTCGGGCACTCATGACATGCACTGCATCCGCGAGAAACACAGCTTCGCGCAAATCATGCGTTACCAAAATAGTAGTGAACTGTTTTTGCGCGTGCAGGTCACGGATGACGCACCACAACTCTTCACGCGTGAAAGCATCTAGGGCAGCGAAAGGCTCGTCCAGCATGAGCAATTGCGGCTCATGAATGAGCGCTCTACAAAGCGAAGCTCTCTGCTGCATGCCGCCAGAGAGCTGCCAAGGATATTGACCGCCGGCGCCTTCGAGTCCGACAGAGGCCAGCAGTTCATCTGCCTGCTTGCGGTAAGCTGCCCTATTTTTCCTGATTCTTTTACGATGTGGGTCTACGACCTCCATCGGAAGCAACACATTGTCGCGCGTCAATCGCCAAGGAAGCATTACTGGATTTTGGAAAGCCATGCCGGCGATCGAAACCGGCCCGTTAACTGACTTGCCATCCACTCGTACGGTACCCGAAGTCGGAAAGTGCAATCCGGTCGCCAACTTCATCAGGGTTGACTTACCACAACCTGATGGGCCTACTACAGCGATAAATGCGCCTTGCTTTACTTCCAGGTTGAGATGTTCTACCGCAAGCGTGCTTTCGTTTCCGCTCTGTGCTTTATACCGTAAAGCAACATTATCAATTTCAACAAATGCATTCAAAGGATTTACGGAATCATCCTTTCTTTAGCGTCCGGCAGAAAGCTCCCGTCGAAAACATCTGATGCCGAAGGTCTGGATGTGAATTCATAAGTATCCGAAATTTGATCAATGGATTTCTCCAGCCGAGCTAAATCTACTCCTCCGAGCCCCATCATTAGCACTTCGTCGGTTACGATATTCTGCGCTAAGGCCATCTTCAATCGTTCAAGTTCAACTTCTTCACGCGCCACATCGTTATGACTGACTACATGCTTCACCGCGCTTTCCGGATCAGAAATAGTGGCTAGAAATCCTTTAATCGTCGCACGCAGAAACGCTTTGACTGCTTCTGGATTCGACTTGGCAAATTCTGGATTGACGAGAATCACATTTCCATATAAATCTAAGCCATGCTCTCGCATCAGCAGTACTGAAATATCATCTTCCGGTACGCCATTGGCTTTCAAGTTGATGAACGATGAGAATGAATAACCGGTTATCGCATCCACTTTGCCTTGGGCAAGCATTGGTTCTCGCACTGGGAAACCAACGTTTTCTATCGTTACCTTACTTGCATCAATCCCGTTTACTTTTACAAATGCCTTCCATTGAGCGTAGGCTCCATCAGGTGCTGGAGCGCCCAGAATTTTGCCTTCCAAGTCCTTCGGTTCATTCACTCCAAGAGACTTGCGTCCAACGATAGCGAAGGGAGGTGCGTTGTAAATCATGAATACGGCTTTTACAGGTAAATCCGGATTTTTATCTCGAAACTTTATCAATGAATTGATGTCCGCATTTCCCATTTCGTAAGTGCCTGAAGCAACTCGCGGAATTGCGTCCAGCGAACCTTTTCCAGTGTCCATTTGAACATCGAGGCCTTCCGCCTTATAAAGTCCCGTATCCCACGCCAGCAACAGTGGAGCAGCCGGACCTTCCCACTTCCAGTCGTTTGCAAACTTTATCGATGTATCCGCGTTTATGGATGCGGTATACAAGAAAGCGATGATTGCCGCACAAATTAATTTTCGCATTTTCGTCTAATCTCCGATTTAATAATTTTAGAATTTGAACTGTTGCTGAAAAATTGTTCTGCCCAGTGGCATTTATTTGAATTCTGGTGAAATTCAAATAAATAACTTTTAGATGAATCCGATCTAGTCTAGTATTAGAAATGTACTAGAAAGAAACTTTTCAGCAACTTTCGGTGGATTATAGGAATTTCTAATCTATATTGCACTTGCTTGAGAAACTGTTCCAGCAATTCCGGAATGATTTTGAATGCGATCAAAGAACTAGTGCGATCAGGTATGATTTGTATCCTTGATACCTATAGAGTGGGCTTGTGCGCCGAGCAGAATTAGCGACGGCTCCGTGGTTCCAAACAGCTGGAAAATGTAGTCACTGGGGCCAATTAAAGATGGAACTGAAATCGAGAATCTAGGTCAGATGCCGCTTGATTCATCCCCGCGCACTGCTTTTGAAATTTTTTCGAGAGCGCCTATCTGCCATCTGCCATGATAGCGGTGGTAACCAACAGCTTACAATCATAGCGAGTTTGAAAACATTCTAGTGTTGAGAGCAAATTGAATCAGAGCAAAATATTTTATTAAATCAATAAGTTATATTTTCATTCTTCACTCAAATTGAACCCAAATGGCAGTTCATTCACAGTCTCCATAGCAATTAACGCATTCTGCCCGCTTATTGATCCCAATAAGTGCCAATTACGCCTCAGTTCACGTAACTGACTACCATGAGGATTTAACATATAGAGGCCTTTTCGCTCATACTGCGAGTGATATACTGAACAGCTCCAAATTTACAAAGAGGAGTATTTGATTTTAAGAACTGTCAATTTTTTGATTTTTTGCAGTTGCTTTAGACAGTTGTGCCTTGTTTGTAGAATGTCTCTATTGAATTAAATCGGTACGATCACTAGTAAATTGAAAGAGCTGAATTGTCTATGTACGCATTTGATTGTTAATCACAGGAGTGAATTATGTTTAAGAAATATTTTAGTGTGACTGCACTAGTTGCATTGTTTGTCGGTTATTCTGGAGTTGCTATAGCGGAATGCACGAACGAAGTTTGGAACAAAGTGATGGATAGAGGGAAGGTTGTCATTGGTGTAAAGGCAGATTACAAACCGTGGGGATTTCGGGACCCAGACGGCAATGTAGTGGGAATGGAAATTGATATGGCTATGGATGTTGGAGCCGCAATGGGTGTAAGCGTTGAGTTGGTTCCCGTACAATCTTCCAATCGTATGCAATTTCTCGAACAGGGCAAAACAGATATGTTCATTGCAACCATGTCTGATCGCGCGGACCGCAGAAAAATTGTTGGAATTCCATCACCGCCGTACTATACATCTGGAACCAACATCATGTCGCCAAAGGCACTTGCTTTCAAAGAATGGGAAGATCTGCGCGGAAAACCAGTATGTGGTAAACAAGGTGCGTTCTACAACCAAATTGTGACCGAACGCTATGGTGTCAATGTTGTAGCATTTACCGGCAACGCGGAAGCGAAACAAGCTTTGCGCGATAAAAAGTGTGTTGCTTGGGTATACGATGACTCCTCTATTGGTTCGGATCTCGCTTCAGGCAACTTTGATGATTTCGAAATGCCCTTAATGTCAGAAGACGACAATCCCTGGGGTTTAGCGGTTCCACTAGCCGAAATAGACTGTGTATTTGGTCGCTTTATGTCGGGTATGATTTTCAACTGGCATCAGTCTGGCAAGTTGATCGAATGGGAAAGCAAATGGGGAATCAAACCTACTGTTTATCTCGCAAACCAAAACAAACAGTACTCCGATTGGCTGGCTGAATAGTTGACTAAATGAAATCTGGTGGCGGCGAGTCCTCGCCGTCACCAACTGTGATCGTCTATCGAACGGTCGAATTCTACAATCTAAATGATTGAATTAATTTCTGAATATTTCGTACAACTCGCAGCGAATTACCCTCGCTGGAATTTCATATTCTTCTATGAAGAGGCGCAGTGGTGGCGAATTGTCGGTGGTCTAAAGACGACAATATTTCTATCTATTGCCTGCGTTATTTCTTCCGTCGTGATCGGTGTAGTTGGTGCTTGGCTACAGGGTTCGTCCAAAAGGTGGGTACGACTCTCCGTTCAAGGGTACATCCAATTTTTTCGGAACACGCCGCCTTTCGTTCAACTCTTGTTCTTCTATTTTGCGTTAGGATCATTAACACCGACAATTACGGGGCCAGATGGTTGGACAGAGATTCCAATCATTTCCAATGTCGGATGGGCGATTATTTCCCTCTCCTTTTTTGCTGGTGCGTTTAACGTGGAAATATTTCGAGCTGGCATTGAAGCTGTACCTGAGTCGACTCGAGAAGCAGCTGACGCCTTGGGCTATTCTCGTATGCAGTCGTACATCGAGCTGGTGTTGCCTCTCGCATTTAGAGTTTCGTTACCGGCTCTAAACAATAATCTGGTTAATTTGGTTAAAACTACAACACAGGCGATTGGTATTGCCGTGCCGGAACTTCTTTACGAATGTGTGGGAATATGGAATGATTTTCCAAGTGCGCAGTACCCCACGATGTTAGTGTTGTTTGTTGTATTCATCGTATTGGTTGGTGTTCTGGTTTTCAGTATGCACAAGTGGGAAAAAGCGATGAAAATTCCCGGTTACGGAGAGTGAAAATGACTCGCAACAGAATACCGGGGGTTGGAAACAAACAAACTACTGATCTTCCTGTGATGCTGCCGTATCGTTACCGCAGCAAGGATGAACTGAATACGGTTTCATTCAGCACTTGGTTGGACGCAAGTTCACCTTGGATTTTAACTCTTGCCCTAACTCTGATCGTGCTGTGGCCATTAACAGCGTATGCTGCTGGCTATGACTATGGCGACGCCATGCGCGCACTGATCAAGTGGCTTCCATTTTTGGTTATAAGCGGATTTTTCTTTAATCTTCTAATTTCGATATTGACAATGCTGATCGGGACGGTCGCAGGAGTGCTGTTAGGACTTGCGCAAATTTCCCATTTTGGTTCCGTGAGACTGACCGCTAAATTTATTACCCAACTGTTCCGCAATTCACCTTGGTTGGTACTGTTGTTTATCGTTTTGCTGGCGTTGCCATTTGAAATTGTAATTGGTGGGCTCATTATTGCTGTACCGGACTGGATGAAAGCAGTGTTCGGTCTTTCTCTCCCGATCATGGCGAATGTTGCTGAAGTCGTGCGAGGTGCGATCTCATCGGTGCCCACCGGACAATGGGAAGCTGCGGAGTCGTTGGCATTCAGCCGTCGTCAAGCTATGTGGCAGATCATTCTGCCTCAGTGCATCAAGCGTATGATCCCTCCCTGGATGAATTGGTATGCGATCCTGACAATGGCAACACCGTTATGTTCTTTACTCGGGGTCGAAGAATTGATCACATTGAGTAGACAGGCGATCGAAGCTGAGAACAATCATCCTGAGTTATTGGTTCCATTTTATAGTTTCGCCTTGTTGATATTTTTTGCATATTGTTATCCAATTGCAAAGCTAACGCTTCGGCTAGAGAAACGGTATGCCTTGAAACTATGATGTACTCACGCTAAAATCCACCGGCTCACTCAATCCCCTTCACAGATTAAAGAGCACGTATGAAGCTCATTCAAACCGATGTATTGTGGGAAATACATCTGCAAAACGGCGGACTCAAGCCGTTCCGAAACACCCTTGATCAGCTGAGCCTGACCGTTGCGGCGCACCAGATCAAACAGCTGCGCAACGGCAACGGGTTATAGCGCTGGCTGATCAAAGGGTTGCTGCGTTCGCTCTATGCAATGAGCATTCTGTAGCATCGCAGCACCGAGTCGTTTCGACGCGAACTGCAAAGCAATCCGCATTGGACGTTGGCGCTTGGCTTTCATCTGAAGGCCTGTGAGGGTTCTGAGAACGGGGATCTGCATTGATCCTAGCGGGGCCATCGGCCCCGGCTTCCAGTCGCATTCCACCGGGCAGAAACCGCCGCACAAGCGCGATCCGAAAAATGACGAGCGGCTGAGCTCGAGTCTGGACATCACCTGAGGCTGTCACCAGCAATACGGCACCGATTCCAATGGCAAAGAAAAGATCACCAAGAAGTATTGGTTCGGCTATACGGCGCATGTTCTGGCGGACGAAAATTACGAACTGCTGATCGATTTCAAGCTGGCGCCGGCGAAAAAGAGCGAGCATCTGCATTGCAACGCACTGGTCATCAAACCCTGGACTCGATGCGGTTCACACGCTTTGACAGTTTCGGTGCCGACCGCGGTCTTGACTACGGTGTGCTCCGTGCCAAGTTAAGGATGGTGCGCACGAAAGTGAAAGTCAAGCATCTTCGTCAATGTCCGTCGCTGCCGCCTTCCAGCTATAAGTGAAAACGCAAAAATCGTAAAAGAAACGTTTAGAGTCCCTCAATTCGAGACTGGCCGATGGCCGTATGCTGCACAGTCACTACTTGCGCGGCCAAGGCATCATGGAACTGAACACCATCATTTCGACAACGCTGATGCCGGCCGCGGCGAATGTCGCCATCGAAATCTAAACGGCCCGAACGAATCAAATCGCTGATCAAGGCTCTGACGGTCTGAACCCGCTCTTGGGCGGGGCCTTGTCATTGCGTGAATTTAGACCTCAATTGCTCTTCAACGGAAAGCCCTTTCGTTGTTCCTATCTAGGGAAAAGCAACATGTAAAAGTATTGTTCAATTGCCAATATGAGAATTGCTGTATTTACCCAGCGAATTTGTTTTGGTTTGATCTGTCATTCGTCTGTCGTAAATTGCAATATAGCAGGTTGGCACGTTAAGACTGTTCGCTGATTAGGGCGTGAGCCAGCATGGGGGTATCCTTCACAGGTGCTTTTTTCAATGTGGTCGGAAATTCGAGTGCAAACCAGTCCAGCAATCTGAGCGATCATCACCCTGTTAATACTTGTTTCAGTTCGGCTTTTAGTTGCCTAAAATTTAATTCGACGACGCAGTGAACGGATGAGAGACATCTGATGATAGCAATGCTTCGCACTCTTGAAACAAGTCTATAATTCTGACTTTCATCTACGTAAATTGAATCTTCCAGCGGATGTGTCTGCTGCGAATTGAAGTTCTAATGACCTTTGAGACAATTATTTATTCGCGATTTGAAGCCACTGCAGAAATTCGGTTAAATCGTCCTCATCGCCTCAACGCAGTCGTCGAGAAACTTTACGAGGAAATGTTGGCTGCACTTGCGCAGGCCGAAAATGACTCAAAGGTTACTGTTGTGGTACTTACCGGCGAAGGGCGTTCGTTTTGCGTTGGTGCTGACATGAAAGAACATGCTGCACAAAATCGGAGCGAAATCGAGAAACTCGAGTATTTGAATCTCGGCAACAAAGTTTGCGAATCAATATACAAATTTCCCAAAATTGTAATAGCAGCCGTAAACGGATATGCGCTCGGCGCAGGTGCGGAAATGGCCTGCTCAGCCGATTTTATGCTGATTAAAGAAAATGCAAAAATCGGTTTTCCCGAGGTAAGTATCGGTACTCATGTGGGTGGAGCAGTCACCGCAATTCTACCGCGTCTCGTTGGCCTGGCTAGAGCAAGAGAGTTAATTATGACGGGAAGGCATATCGACGGCAACGAAGCTTATGCGATTGGTCTTGCCACTAGAGTTCTGTCAGAACAGGATTTTCAGAGAGGCGTTGCGGACTTTGCGCAGCTGATTGCTTCGAAAGCGCCAGTTTCAATCCGCTACACCAAGCATCATCTGAACGACATGCACCAAGACTATGCGTCGCGTTTAGTTAGTGAAATCAATGCACTTAGAGCGTGTATGCGCACAGACGACTGGAAAGAAGGAGTCAATGCGTTCTCGGAAAAGCGCCCGCCAAAATTCAAGGGTTGCTGACTAGGGTGAATTTCGAAACAACTTTATGAGCAGAAGCCTGCGCAGCATTCTTTCGCCCAATTCAATCGCAGTAATTGGTGCATCTGCCAACCCCGCCAAACGAGGTCATCAGGCGATTAGGCAACTGCTGCGAGATCAGTTTCCTGGACCGATCTACCCAATCAACCCAAATTTGAAAGAGGTGATGGGCTTGAAGTCTTATGCTTCCGTCTTAGATGTTCCAAACAGCATTGATATGGCACTTGTCTGTACACCAGCGAAGTCACTGCCAGATATTATCAATGATTGTGGGGCGAAAGGAATTTCCGGCATCGTAGCGCTCGCCGCGGGATTCGTTGAAATTGGCGGTGAAGGCGCAACTCTTTCCAAAGAGTGTCTGGAAAAAGCACGCGTCAACAACGTGAGAATAATCGGACCCAACTCGAATGGTATGTTCAATTTGCATCACAGAATGAATCTTGTTGGTGTCAAAGGGATGCAACCTGGAGATATCGGCGTGGTCTCGCAGTCCGGTAATTTACTGGTAGCTTTTATGACTGAAGCAAATTGGCGGGGCGGGGTGGGATTTTCGACGTATGCAGGTGTAGGAAATCAGCTTGATGTCCAATTTCATGAGTATCTTGAATACTTTGGAAATGACGACAAGACGAAAGTGCCAGTCTTCTATGTCGAAGGATTTAGAAAAGGCCGACAATTTCTCAAAACTTGTCGAAAAGTATCTCAAAAGAAACCCATCGTAATCTACAAGTCAGGGCGGACTGAAGCTGGTCAGAACGCTGCGATTTCTCACACAGGTGCCTTGGCAGGTCAATTCAATCTGACGCGTGATCTGTTGCGACAGGCTGGAGCTACGGTCGTTGAGCAGTCTGCCATGATCCTATCAATCGCCGAAGGTCTTGGCAAATTGCCGACCGCAAGAGGAGACAGGATCGCTGTATTGGCTGACGGCGGCGGACATGCAACCATCGTAACAGACTCGTTAATTGAGCATGGATTGACTCTCGCATCCTTTTCGGAAATTTCGCTAAAAAGACTACGAGAAATTCTTCCGCAGCCGGCAACACTTCAAAACCCGATCGATGTCGCCGGGGCAACGGATTTTGATCCCGCTCCATTTGCAAACTGCTCTCAAGTCTTGCTTGAAGATGAGAATATAGATATTGTATTGATCGTGGGCATGTTTGGAGGATACGCACACCGATTTACAAAAAAAATGTTGGGCGCTGAAATTAATTCCTCAATTCGTCTTGGCAAGTTGGCAAAAGAATTTGGCAAACCGCTTCTTGTTCAAAGTGTATACGGCGCGCTGCGAACAGAACCCATTGATGTGCTTAAAGAATCCGGTGTACCTGTATTCGTTTGGCCCGAAACTGCTGTTCAATGCATTGCGGAAGTCGTACGGTACTCCAAGAGAAAAGAAATGATCGCTAAATTTCCTCTGGTTAGACCCAGTTCACCGGTAAATTTAGCCGATTCAATCGTAAAGCGCGCACTGTCAGAGAAACGGGATTCGCTTTATGAATTTGAAGCCCGAAACCTGCTTCGAGCTTATGGTGTAGTCGTACCGCCGCATCTGATTATTCGGAACAGTGATGAACTTAGGCATGTGCAACGAGAATTCGGTTCTCAGCCCACGGCGATGAAAATCATTAGCCAAGACATCTTGCACAAAACCGATGCGGGCGGTGTGCGTCTAAAGGTTTCGGGGGAGCCTGCTCTCAAGTCAAGCTACGAAGAAATTCTTCAAAACGTCAATTCTTATAGTCCGCTTGCCCGCGTCAAAGGAGTACTGGTGTCGCCCATGGTAGAGTCCGGTGTCAAATTGATTATCGGCGTAATCCAAGATCGAATTTTTGGATCAGTCCTAATGTTTGGCATTGGCGACGTTTTGGTCGAAGTTTCAAATGATGTCGCATTTCGAGCGCTGCCGATGTCCGAGGCTGATGCTTACGAAATCATTGATGACATTCGATCGCGAAAAATTCTCGAAGGTGTGCGCGGAATTCCACCAGTTGACAAGACGACCTTGGCAAATTTGATTCTGCTTGTTTCGAAAATCGCTCTTTCTCATCCCGAAATTTCTGAAATTGACTTGAATCCTGTGATCGTTAGAGGCGACAAGTACGATGTCGTTGATGCGAGAATGATATTGAAACCAATCGAAAAATAACATTATGTCGGAAAAACTAATTTACAGACTAGACAATCATGTAGCTACTCTAATTCTGAACCAACCCGAGCTTAGGAATCCAGTAACGGACCCTGATTTTGTAGACGCATTTGTCGAACGATGCGCAATGATTCAGGAGAACATGTCAGTTCGATGTGTGATTATCACGGGAGCAGGTAAAGGATTTTCTTCGGGTGGCAATTTAAAACACATGCGCGACCAAAAGGGCATATTTTCAGGCGAAACGTTAGAAATTGCTGACAATTACCGGGCAGGAATACAACGCATTCCACTCGCTCTGCATCGTCTAGATGTGCCTGTGATTGCTGCAGTAAACGGGCCTGCTTACGGAGCAGGATGTGACCTTGCCTTGATGTGTGACATTCGAATCGCAAGCCAGTCAGCAATTTTTGCGGAGAATTTCATAAAAGTTGGAATTATTCCAGGTGATGGAGGCGCATGGTTTTTGCCTCGAGCTATTGGTCTTTCCCGCGCGGCAGAGATGACCTTCACAGCTGATCCAATTGATGCGCAAACCGCTTTGCAATGGGGGCTGGTGTCGAAAGTTACTTCAGATAATGAATTGATGGATGCGGCGCGTGAACTTGCAGAACGCATTGCTGCGAATCCACCGCAACAGTTGCGAATTGCCAAGCGCTTACTTCGCCAAAGCACTAGCTTAGATCTAGAAGAAATGCTGGAAATGTCTGCGATCTACCAAGGCGCTTGTCATCAGACCAGTGATCACGCGGAAGCCATTTCCGCGCTGCTGGAAAAACGTACAGGTCATTTCACCGGTCAGTAGATTTACTCGGATTGCGGGAAGCACTTGGCGTTTGGCTTGGTCGGACGCGCCTTTTCCAAATAGCAATACGTTTGTGATGATGGAAATTGCTGGCGCTAGGCTACGATAGGACTTTCATTTGACTCGAAAAGTTCATATTGGAAAACTGCCGGAAATGATCAGTTTTTTACGAACATATTCGTTGAAGGAACAGATCAAAGACATGAAGTGGCTCAACCGAAAAATACATGCGATTTGGTTGAAGCAGTCTGGCAAGGCGTACTCCATCGAAATTAAATATTAAATACAACCGAGTCGGGATCTTGAATTCTTGAATGGTTGCAGACTGTTCGACTCCAGACGCTCTACCCCGTAAGACTCGGTCAAAAAAAATACAGCACTGAGCGCGTCTGACTGCTCAAACCAATGATAACCCGCTATTTCAATTTATAATTGACCCATCCTGAACATCATGTTGTGGTCAACGCAGGTTAGAGAAAATACATTTATCACAGCATAAGTGAATGCTTACAAGACACGAGCTCGTTAAATTATGAACTGGACAGAAGCCGAACCCATTGTTTCCATTAGGGACGTACACAAGTCTTTTGGAGATCTCGAAGTTCTCAAGGGAATATCGATGGAAATTATGAAAGGTGAGGTGATTTGCATAATTGGGCCATCAGGCTCGGGAAAATCCACATTGATTCGCTGCATAAACGCTTTGAATGAAATTGATTCCGGATCAATCACCGTAGAAGGACAAGAAGTTCATGATCCAAAACTGAATAAATTGGAATTGCGAAAAAAAGTGGGTATGGTGTTTCAGCAATACAACCTGTTTCCTCACAGAACAGCATTACAAAACATAATGATGGCGCCGATTAAGGTATTGAAGCAAAATCCAGAAGAAGTAAAAACTCGTGCATTCAAGCTGATGAATCGCGTCAATTTAAAAGGTAAAGAAGATAGCTATCCTGGAGAGTTATCTGGCGGCCAACAACAGCGTGTGGCAATTGCTCGCTCATTGGCAATGAATCCCAAGGTGATGCTCTTTGACGAAGTGACAGCCGCACTTGATCCCGAAACTGTAAAAGAAGTTCTAAATACGATCAAAGATCTAGCGCGATCAGGCATGACTTGTATTCTCGTGACTCATGAAATGGGCTTTGCCCGGGAACTGGCAGACTGCATTTATTTTACCGATGGAGGAATCATTGTCGAATCTGGTCCACCTGCCACTTTTTTTTCAAAGGCACGCGATCCGCGTACGCGAGAGTTTCTAAGTCAGATTCTTTGAGTGGCGATGGAAATTGTGGATCGCCCGAACATTTTATTGCCCAATGGTCGCATAAAACTAATTTTGATTGAAAAAAACATATTCTAAGGCATTGCTTCTAATGTATATGGAATTGACGAATTATTGATTCAATTGGATTTCTCAACGATTGCATTAAAGATGTACTCTAAATATATGAAAATTGAAACATCGTATCGTATACCAGCAGGCAATGATGAAAGTGATTGATATTAATTTTAAAAATTAGAAGTACAGGAAAAGTTGAAATGAAGCATGTTCGTATAAATAGTGATCGACTTTGGGAATCCCTAATGGAAATGGCCCAAATTGGCGCTACTGAAAAAGGGGGTGTCTGTCGACTGGCGTTAACAGATTTAGATCGAGTGAGCCGAGATCTTTTGACCGAATGGTGTGAAGCGGAAGGCTGTAACCGAGAAGTGGACCCAATGGGAAATCTCTTCTTCCGCCGCCCCGGCAAGTCTAATTCCGAAAAAGCAGTGGGATTTGGCAGTCATCTTGATACACAGCCAACAGGTGGAAAATTCGATGGCGCATACGGCGTGCTTGCAGGATTAGAAGTGATCCGCACTTTGAATGATTACAACATTGAAACAGAATTGCCTGTCGAATTGGTAGTTTGGACCAATGAAGAGGGTTCTCGATTTCCTCCTGCCATGATCGGGTCGGCAGTGTTTGCTGGTGTTTTCGATTTGGCTTACGGACATAGTCGAAGTGATTTATCCGGAAAGACAATGGGAGAAGAACTCGAAAGAATTGGTTACCGAGGTGACGCAGCAGCGGCAGATCACGAGTATTCGGCGTTTTTTGAAGCGCACATCGAACAAGGCCCAATTCTTGAGTCAATCGAAAAACCGATCGGAGTTGTGACGGGAGTGCAAGGGGTCAACTGGTACGATGTGGTTGTTGTAGGTGCGGAATCCCATGCAGGCCCAACTCCGATGAATCAACGAAAAGATGCCTTGCGAACCAGTTCCATGATTCTGAGGGATCTTTATCAGATCGTCGAAATGTCTGGATTCGATGCTCGATTAACCATCGGAGAACATCGAGTCTATCCTGGGTCGAGAAATACAGTTCCATCGAGAGTAGAGTTTTCAATTGACATGCGTCATCCTGATCTGCAGGAATTTGATCGAATCGATGAAGAAATTCACAAAACAGTACTAGCTTTTAATGACTCTACCGATCTGGAGGTGACCGTAGAACGTTTCTGGCGCTCACCGCCGATACACTTCGACAACCAATGCATCAGCCGAGTTCGAAATGCAGCTCGCACGTGCGATTTTAAATTTAATGAAATGGTAAGTGGTGCTGGTCACGACTCAGTTCACATTTCCAGCATCGCTCCAACTTCTATGATTTTTATTCCTTGTGATGATGGAGTCAGTCACAATGAATTGGAAAACACTTCGCCAGAATTTGCAAGTGCTGGCGCGAATGTCCTTCTTCATTCAGTATTGGCGAGTGTGGGGAATTCTACGTGACTAGATCAATTGATGTTCTCGGTTTCGGGAACGCGATTGTAGATATTTTGTGTTTTTGTCACGAGGAAGACATCCTCAAATTGGGGCTCGCCAAAGGTACGATGCACTTGGTCGATCATGAGGCTGTGCAAAATCTCAAGCAAAATTTAAATCCCGTTTCATTTCGTTCAGGTGGTTCGATCGCAAATTCACTGGCTCATTTGTCTGAGTTAGGAGCTTCGTGTCAATTTATCGGCAAAGTTGCTCAGGATGACACGGGCGCCCGATTTACAAATGACTTAAAACAGCTTGGGATGCAATTTGCAACTCATCCATTGGAAGATGGAAGCGCGAGCGCACATTGCTACGTTTTTGTAACGCCGGACGGTCAACGCACGATGTGCACCTATTTGGGAGCGTCGAGCAAGCTTTCCAGCCCCGACTTGGATGAAGAAGCGATTGGCAATGCCTCTTGTATTTTTTTAGAAGGATATTTGTGGTACTCAGCTACTGCAAAAAACTTAATTCTAGAAGCCAGCGAAACTGCAAAATCACTGGGAACAATCATCGCGTTTTCACTTTCGGACCCGCAATTGGTCGAAATATTTCGTTCAGAACTTCAAGCTTATGTGGAAGAATACGTAGACATCCTGTTTGCAAATGAACTGGAAGCAGAGCGGCTTTATTGTACGAAAGGTATCGAAGATACAACCAACGCGCTGGCACCGAAAGTTAAGACATTGGTAATGACGCAAGGAGCAGCTGGTTCTATCGTTGCTACTGGAGGTCAACTATTTGTTCAGCCCGCGGTTCCAGTGCCCAAAGTCGTTGATTCGACTGGAGCAGGGGATGCCTATGCTGCTGGAATCTTATTTGGTTTAAGTCGTAACAAGCCAATCCCAGATTGTATGGAGATCGCAGCTGAACTCGCATCCGAGGTCATTCGGCATATCGGTGGACGCTCGGGTCGACTACCAAAGCAGACTTTGAGGCCTGAAGCGATCTCCTAGCACAAATCTCTGTGATTACAGCAAATTAATCATGGTGTCAGCGTCGCTGACTTCAAACTTTCCGGGTTCTTCTTGGTTCAAGGCCGTTACAACTCCATCGTCTACAATCATCGCATATCGATCAGAGCGGATTCCTAAACCCATCTCGGTCAGATTAAGTTCAAGACCTACAGCTTCGGTAAATTTTGCACTGCCGTCCGCGAGCATGAGAATCTCCTCAGCGTTTTGAGTTTTACCCCAAGCATCCATCACGAAAGCGTCATTTACTGCAAGGCACGCGATTTGATCTACGCCTTTCGCAAAAAGCTCATCTGCCTTTACTACGTAGCTGGGAAGATGCGCTTGTGAACAGGTTGGCGTAAATGCACCGGGAACAGCAAATAAGACTACTTTCTTCCCGCCAAAAATTTCTGACGTAGAAATACTCTCCATTCCTTCATCAGTTATAACCTGCAAGTCAATGTCTGGGATTCTGTCTCCTACCGAGATTGCCATGGTTATTCCTCCTATTGAGTTGATTAATCAATATAAAATTAGTTTTTTACCTTAGAATTTGATCCTCAGCACTACAAATATCAGGGATAGAATACCAGTTTCATCAAGCGGGCTGCGATAATCCAAAGTAGCAAAAAAGCTATTAAAAATAAATTGAGCTGCTGTGTCAAACTAAAATTGATTATTTAAACCTGTCTAAATTTTCCGCGAGATCATTGTGGCTCCAAAGCAAGATTCAGCAATTAGCGAACTGGACGAATTACTGGTTCGATATCCACAAATCGAATACATTGATGCATTCATATCGGATTTGAACAATATTGTTCGCGGCAAACGTTTTCCTGTGAAAGACGCTCATAAAATCTATACTTCAGGAGTTCAGTTCCCTGAAAGTGTGTTTCTGCTGGATACGCAGGGTGAAAGTGATGATCCTTGTGGTCGAGGATTTTCGGATGGCGACCCTGACGGTTCACTTTTTCCAATTCCAGGCATGACTCAGTATGTGCCGTGGGGCAGAGGCAACAGAGCGCAAGTTTTGACACAGCTGTATACCGATTCCGGTAAACCGTGCAATGTTGATCCTCGAGTTGTTCTTGCAAATGTTCTAGAACAATTTTCCAGTTTAGGCTATCAATCCAAGATTGCTTTTGAACTCGAGTTTTATCTTCTCGATAACGAGCCGGATATTGACGGACAGCCTCAGTTTCCAAAGTTGCCGAATTCTGAGAAGCGAGTCTGCAGCACCCAAGTTTACTCGTTAGAGGAACTAAACAACCAGTCCGAATTCCTCAATGCAGTTGATCACGCTTGCATTGTTCAACAGATTCCGGCAACTGTCGCGACATCAGAATATTCGCCGTCACAGTACGAAATCAATCTACAGCATGTCAATAATCCAATACTCGCTGTCGACCACTGTATTTTGTTGAAGAAAGTGATTCGGGGTATTGCGGAATCATTGGGAATGAAAGCTACATTTATGGCAAAACCTTTCTCTGATCTAAGTGGAAGTGGCACTCATATTCATCTAAGCATGCAGAATGAGCAAGGTGTAAATATTTTTCCGGATGAGTCTCCATTGGGCAGTGAAATTCTCCAATTTGCCATTGGAGGACTGCTCGAAACGATGCC
Source organism: Arenicellales bacterium (assembly GCA_965202855.1). GTDB lineage: Bacteria > Pseudomonadota > Gammaproteobacteria > Arenicellales > JAJDZL01 > JAJDZL01. The sequence goes on from CBDBBP010000003.1 coordinate 339,900, forward strand.
AGATTTTTTCGCACTGTTTGCAACCACAAGAAACTCATTTCGACGGTTTGTGCCTGATATGTATGTTCCCGTGAATAAAACTTGGGGATTCAACAATAGATCTGTCACGGTTCGCATCCCGAGCGGCCCGAACGAAGCACGGCGTTTGGAACATCGAGTCGCTGGTGCCGATGCCAATCCTTATTTGCTCCTTGCGGCGGTGCTTGCAGGAGTGCATCATGGAATTGCGAACTCTGTCGATCCGGGTCCAGCAAGTAATTCTGTCAATGTGAGTAATCAGATTGATCTTGCATTACCGCTAAAGTGGGGCAAAGCAATCGAAATGTTTCAGCGCTCTGAGTTAGCCAAACGTTATTTCACAAGTGACTATGTTGACTTGTATTGCGCGGTGAAACGAGAGGAACTGATTCGTTTCGAGCAGCGAATTACTAACTGGGAGTATCAACTTTATCTGTGATGAAGGCTGGCAACAGGAGCGGTTTAGAGCACATTGACAGTTACTATGCAGCGAGTTTGGGAAATTTAATTGATTTTCCTCCTCTAACCGACACCGTTCGCTGTGATGTTTGCGTCGTAGGCGGTGGATTTACAGGTTTGTCTACAACGCTCAATTTATCGGAAAATCAATTTGACACGGTATTATTGGAAGCCAATCGAGTGGGTTGGGGAGCTTCAGGACGCAATGGAGGGCAACTCGGTTCTGGATTCAATTCCTCACAAATTGAACTGGAGAAAATTTTCGGCAGGCAAAGAGCAGCGTTTTACTGGAGGATTTGCGAAGAAGCCAAGCGCGAAGTGCTGAATCGAATCAAGAAGCACCAAATCGATTGCGAGTTTAATTTTGGTGTGGTTGGAGCCGCGATGACACAAAAAGCGGCCAAACAATTCCAGGAGGAGGTTGATCATTTGCGAATTCACTATGATTACGAATCTGTTCAATATTTAAACCAGAGTGAAATTCAACAGTTGTTGGGCACCGAACGTTATTGTGCTGGACGGTATGATCGGGGAGCTGGCCACCTTCATCCGCTGAAATATGTGATCGGACTCGCAAGAGCAGCATCTGACAACAACGCAAAAATTTTCGAAAGAACCGCAGTTGAATCGTACAAGAAGGCGGGAAGTGAATTTGAGATCAAAACCGACGCTGGAGTGTCAGTGATTGCAAAACACATCGTATTTGCATGTAATGCTTATATCGGAAATTTGTCGTCTTCCATTAGTCAGTGGATCATGCCGATGCAGAGCTTTATCATAGCGACTGAACCGTTGAGCGAGCAAACCGCTAGAAAAATCAATTGTGAGAACGTGGCAGTTTATGATTCACGTTTTTCGCTGGATTATTTTCGCCTTTCATCGGATCGAAGATTGTTATTCGGAGGCGGCGAAAAATATCTTCGAACTTCGACGGCTGATATTACGAAAATCGTTCGTCCAAGAATGTTGTCGGTTTATCCGAAGCTAAAAAATGTGCGAATTGATTATGCATGGGAAGGGCAAATTGCATTAACGTTAAACCGACTGCCTTCAGTCGGACAATTGGAAGAGAACGTATTCTACGCACAAGGCTATTCAGGACACGGAGTGGCATTGACCAACATTGTCGGAAAAGCTCTATCTGAGAAAATTGCTGGATTCTCAGATCGGTACAGTGCATTCGCTGAATTTCCTCACTCAAAATTTCCAGGTGGTCGTTATCTTCGCTGGCCTATGTTTTTTTTGGGTATGCTGTACTATGTTACACGGGACAGAATATCAGTCTTAACGGATCAGTCAGGCTCCTGAAGTGAAACATTCAGCAATTCAAACTGAAGACATTAAGTCAAGAAAAGCACGAACTGAAGACCCCTGAATAGAGAAGAACTCAGTCGAAGTGACTTGAACCTCGACGATGACGCTTAATTTCGTGATATAAACACTTTTATCTTGCTTATTCGACTTTTTTTAGAGGTGATCTTTTATGCCCGCCGTAGTTAGTCCAATTGTGAAGGTTGATGCAATTGAAGAGCTCAAAAGCATTTTTGGAGAACGCATTATCACGTCTGAGAGCGCTTGTCGTGAGTATGGCTCCGATGAGTCATTTCATGGAAATTACCCTCCAGATGCTGTGTTCGCACCGCGATCAACCGAGGAAGTAGCGAGTGTCGTAGAAATTTGCGCACAGCATAATTTCCCCGTTATTCCGTATGGCGCAGGAACAAGTTTGGAAGGACATATTTGTGCATTGCACGGAGGAATATGTCTCAACATGATTGAGATGAATCAAGTACTGCAAGTGAACCATGATGATTTGGACGTTGTAGTGCAGCCTGGGATAACACGAAAGCAGCTCAATCACTACCTGAAAGATACGGGATTGTTTTTTCCGATTGATCCAGGTGCGGATGCTTCCATCGGCGGAATGACCGCGACTAGAGCATCAGGAACCAATGCTGTTCGATATGGAACAATGCGGGAAAATGTCCTCTCATTAACCGTTGTCATGGCAGATGGCCGAATCATAAGAACTGCAAAACGGTCAAGAAAATCTGCCGCTGGCTATGATCTTACACGATTGTTTGTGGGCTCTGAGGGAACACTGGGAGTGATCACTGAAATAACTTTGAGACTGTATGGAATTCCCGAGAAAATTTCCTCTGCTGTTGTTCCTTTTTCTGATTTAGGCAATGCCGTACAAGCTGTAATCACGACGATTCAGCTTGGAATACCAGTCGCACGCATTGAATTGTTGGACGATGCCATGATGCAGGCATTGAATCGATATTCCAACATGGATTATCCGGAAGAACACACTTTGTTCTTGGAATTTCATGGAACTGAAAGTCATGTTGAAGAGCAGGTGGAGACGTTTCGAATGATCAGTGACGAATTTGGCGGTGGAAATTTTCAATGGACGAAATACACCGAAGAAAGAAATCGACTTTGGCAGGCCAGACATGATGCGGCTTATGCTGCGAAAGCAATGCGACCCAACGCAGAGATTTGGGCGACGGATGTTTGTGTTCCAATTTCTCGACTTGCAGAGTGTATTTTGGATACTAAAGCAGATATAGTCGAATCGAATTTACAGGCACCTATAGTCGGGCATGTTGGTGATGGCAATTTTCATCTTGTCTTGCTCGTAGACCACACCGATCAAGAGGAAGTGGAGCGTGCTGAGGGTTTACATGAGAGAATGGTGATGCGGGCCTTGGAGATGGAAGGAACCAGCACCGGAGAACATGGCATAGGGTATGGCAAATTGGATTTTCTGGTGGCTGAACACGGCGAAGCTGTAAGCGTAATGCGTTCTCTCAAAAGAGCTTTGGATCCAGCGAATCTAATGAATCCCGGAAAAATCGTCAGGCTCTAACGAGCGATCGTGAGCCGCAAAAAATTTTCCGAATGAATGAAAGTCAGGAGTTGACTGACACCAGGACGCTAGGAAGAGTTAAGTGGTTTCGAGTTGTAATAGGTTCCTTGAGGGTCCTTCGGATCTCGTGTTAACAGACCTTTTTCTACGAAAAGACGGAGTGTATTGTTTACCGTAGCTCGCGACACCGGCGGCCAAGGACCATTCACATTCCGGTAAATTTCCTCGGCTGACATCTGGTCAGACTTGTCGAGAATTACGCGTGCAATACGTAATCTCTGCTGCGATGGCATTATACCGTTGTCGCGTAGGTAGGAATCTAGATCAATGTTCGTCATCATAGCGAGTTCACCTCTGTTGTGGCCGGAATAAACTAGTTTACCGGGAACTGAAATTATATCAAACATTTGGCACAATCGTTAATCTACTTTGTGTTTTGTTGATAACACCTTAGTATTACGAAATTAATTTATGATTGAGTCACCAGTTGAACACAACCAAACTTCGCAGATTATCAGCGCATTTTCCTCCATCGTCAATCCAGGGTTAATACTGATGATCGGTGAAGTTGCTGCGTCACATTATCGTTCTGCTTTAGATGGTATGGGGGCGCTTTCAAAATTGGTCGTCAATCTTGATTTAAAAACTCCTGTAACTCAGGTAGAGTCCGAAGTCGCGCTAGATATTCGTGCAGCGGTACATCGACAGAATCCTCAAAAATTTTTAAAGGATGTCAGCCATCATTCGTTAAACCTAGTGGTTGTCGCTGACGATATTCTCGAACCTGGACTTTGTGAGCAGATAATCAAAATGTTGGTGGAGGGTGGCTGTCTGATGGTACTGTCGACGACTCACGCCGAACAAAGCAAAATTACGATATCCTCAAAGTTTTTTTATCGCTTGGAATTCGGTTCATGGACTCTATTTGTCAAAAAAGCATTTCAACAACCAAAGGTTCGACGTGGCGGCAGACGATCAAGATTGTAGGCTTAGTTGCAGTACTGGTTCCCTTTTGCTATCGAATCTAAGGCAAAAACTAGTGGCAGCCTCGTTTGAACTGCACAGTCTCAACGGGGGTGAAGTCTGGGTCAACGACAATTATCTTGCAGATGGTTTTGCACAAGAAACCATGACTTCTTTGCTGTCGGAAGTCAAATGGGAGCAACCGGTAGTCAGGATGGGCGGGTACAATTTTCAGTCACCTCGACTGAGCGCTTGGTTTGGAGACCCAACTGCAATCTATACCTATTCTGGATTAAAAAATTTGCCACAGCCGTGGAACCAAACCTTACTCAATTTAAGGAGCATTTTGGACACTGAGCTCGACTTGGCATTTAACAGCGTCCTTCTCAATTACTATAGAGACGGGAACGATAGCATGGGTTGGCATCAAGACAACGAGCGAGAATTGGGCCCAAGCCCTGCGATTGTGTCATTGAGCCTAGGTGAATCTAGAAAATTTTTGATGAAGCATATAAAAAACAAGGATGACCGTTGGCACAGAGTTTTGACTAACGGTTCTGCTTTAGTCATGCTTGGTGAAACCCAGCGCTGGTGGAAGCACTGCCTTCCCAAAACCAAAGTGAATCAGAAAAAGAGAATCAACTTGACGTTTCGCCAAATTCTGGAATCCTGATTTCAGATCTGATTCAGAGGATCGATTCAAACATTACCAGGAATTTCTTAGCTCGCGCAATTTCAGAAATACGGTTTTCCGATTAGGATTGTCCGGTAAATTTGGAAAGCTCTCGCGTAATCTTGCGATCACTGTTGGACTGGTCAAACGGAAGAAGGTGTTGATGTCTCGCTCCATGGCAAGGGTGGTTACGAGCGCATCATCTGGGTCTTGATTTCGTAATTCATTCAGATAGTCGGAAGCTGTTTGATTATCCGGTTCTCGATTTAGCGTGAACCTCAAATTGTTCACAATGTAATCGTGTCCGGGGTAAATTTTTGTGTGTTCGGGAAGCTGGTCCAACTGGTTGACAAAGGTTTCGTAGAGGTAATGAGGGTGACCTCCATTATGACAGTTGCCTGCACCAGCGTTAAATAGAGTATCACCACAAAACAACGCGGGAACTTCAGAATGGGAAAGCAGGCAAATATGACTCATCGTATGCCCCGGTGTATCGAGGGCTTCCAGCTCAACTTTTCCAATTTGAACAACATCGCCCGCTGCAAGTCCACGATCTATGCCAGGAATCTTGTTGGATGCTTTCGCATGTGCGATCAATTTTGCGCCAGTTGCGGCAATCATCGCGACATTGCCACCGGTATGATCGTGATGTTCATGGGTATTGAGAATTGTTGTAATTTCCCATCCCAATTCACGCGCAAGAGTCAGGCACTTATTATGGTCGAGCGGGTCAATCGCCAATGCTTCGCCGGTCGATTCACAAGCGACCAGATAGTTAAAGTTTCGATAAGCGTTGTTGGTCCAAATCTGTTCGACAAGCATTTGATTATTTCTCCAAATTCAACGATTTCTTTCAGCCGCGTCGCGAGCTGGATTTGTAATGTGTTCTATCTTGTCCAACCCGTTCCCGGTGATCCGATATGCCTGACCGAAGCCTTTGACATAGACACCATAATTTGGCTTGAGGGAGTACAGATTGAAATCTGCCAGTTGAACCAAGGTGTCAACTATGGCTCCAAAACGTTCCTTGTATTTTGGGATCCACTCCTTAAATTCCTCACTGTCTCGTTCGTGACGAGTTGCCACGCAATCCAAAATCAATCTCTCGCGTGCGAAAAGATTGGACGAGGTCTTTTCATCCTCAATCACCATCACTGATACATTGTTATTGTTCTTAATATTGCTTGTGTGTATTGCAAGATCGCTAAGAAAAACGTAGAAAATAAGATCTCGACCTGCGACAAATGGAGCGTAGCTCACAGCGGGTACCGCCTCATGGGAAACGGTCGCCAACTCAACCGATAGCTGCTCTTTGACTAAATTTTGAAACTCTTCTCGAATTTTTTCCGATAAAGCTGGCATATTTAACGATTGGTTTTCATTGCATTGAATCCATTTTCCAAGTCAAAAATCAGATCTTCTGGATTTTCGAGTCCTACATGAATCCGAATCGCTGTACCCTTTGATGTCCAATTGGTTGCAGTGCGATAAGTTGTTGGGTCAAATGGAATGAGCAAGCTTTCAAACCCACCCCAGCTAAATCCCATGCCAAACAACTGTGTATTGTCCATTAATGCGGCAATATCTGCATCGGACGCAGTGTCAACGATAAACGCGAATAGGCCACTTGCGCCGCTAAAGTCACGCTTCCATATTTTGTGATCCGGATGACTAGGGAGGGCAGGGTGGATCACTTTGACTACTTCATCACGTTTCGCAAGCCAATTTGCGACAGTGATCCCAGACTGATAGTGCCTTTCCAGGCGAGTTGGCATCGAACGCAGTCCCCGCAATCCTAGGTAGGTCACTTCCGGACCTGCGCACTGCCCAACCAAGCGCACACTGTCTCGAATTTTAAAATAGCAGTCTTCAGTTGCAGTGATTAGACCGAGCATGGCATCTGAATGTCCAGTGATGTACTTGGTTGCGGAATGAACAGATACATCTACACCTAAATCGAATGGTTTGAGATAGACAGGTGTCGCCCAAGTATTGTCAATAATAGTGTTGACTCCAAATTTTCTTGTAACCTTTGTGATCGCTGGAAGATCCTGAATTTCGAAAGTCTGTGAACCAGGTGATTCCAAAAACACAACTCTTGTATTGGGTCGAATCAAATCCTCAATTCGACTGCCAATCAGCGGATCGTAGTACGTTGTTTCTATACCGAACCGCTCTAGTACTCGGTCGCAATAGACGCGAGTGGGCTGATAGACACTATCTGAAACCAAGACATGGTCGCCCTGTTCGAGGAAAGCCAACAAAGACGCCGTAATCGCTGCTAAGCCAGAGGATGTGGTGGTCGCTGCGAAAGCTCCTTCCATTTCAGCGACAGAGTTTTCCAGTGCAAAACTCAATGGTGTGCCATAGCGACCATAAATGACTTCATTTCGCTTCTGACGTCGACTCTCTAAGTCCTTAAAGTCCTGATAGGTCTCATACAAAACGGTTGAGCCATGATAAATCGGAATATTGACAAATCCTTGACTAGCCTGCGCATCTCGTCCAAGATGTGCAGCTTGAGTATGGGCGGAAAAATTTTGATGCTTCATTCGAGTCGATTTAGTGTGGGAGGTTCGATTACTGAATGCATTCCAGCCGAAACGCAAGCTTTACTGAAATAGAAATTCTTGGTTATGAAATTGAACTAAAGCACTCGAAAGTGTGCCTCTGTTGGTTTTCTGTTGACGCCGTTGACTGGCAAAATGTCCTGCGGACAAGCCGAAAAAACCACAACGCAATCCATCATTGTCTTAAATTGAATATAGTCTCCCGGACTTGACACGGGCGCCTCCCAAGCCAATTTTCCAGTTGGTGTCCAAGGAATATTCATAAACAGGTTCATTGGGCTTGGAATTTCAGGAGTTTCTAGTCCAATATCCTGCATTGCTTGCACCAAATTGTCCTGGCAGTTGTCGTGATATTCGGTGCATCCAAGCAGCTTATAGCGGTAATTGTCGCATGCAGCCATCAGAAGATCATGAACACCTCCAGAATTATCTTCTTCGACTATCAAAATGGGTCTGCGGCGATTCGTATATAGAAAGTCACCGGGTTTGAACGTCATCTTTAGCAAAGTCGGTCGGGTATGTTCGTTTGACTGAAATTCAGACAGGTCATTTAAATTAAATGCCCAAGTATCGACGACTTGAGAACCATGAGTGTTGATAACCTGAAACGATTGACTTGCTTTAATAATAGCTGCTTTTCCGCGTCGTGCAGGAATTGTGACAATTTCATTTTCTGACATCAATTCACCTTATTCTATCCAGTGGTTTCAATTATGTGCAAAGCCTTTAGTACAAAAGAAAAAGCCGTCTAAAAATATAGATTTACACAATTTAAAATTTTTCCAATGTGTGAACCGCTACATTCAAGGGGCTCATGAAAATTGTACCATTCAAATTTTGCGAAACCTCCAATATTCTCATTACCCAGCGCGAGATAAATATTTTGACACAAGTTCGTTTTCCCCTTGCAAAACATCCGACTCGAAGATGAAACGCTTCAATAATTGGGGTGAAAATGAGCCCGGGCCTTGATTGATCTCAGATGTCTTTCTGCAACCGGGAGATAATAAATCGCAGGCTTGCATTTGAATATTTAACGCTGCCATTGCAGCACAAGAATGCTGCATGAAAATCCGTCTGTTCTCGTTCAGAAGATCGATAAGTCGAGACTCCACGACTCAATCTCGAAAAATCATGTCCAATCTGCAATAATTACTCTATCTTTCTTTGATGTGCATGAAGTTTATAATGAGATTCAAATGCGCAGAACTCAGATTGCCGCAGCCCTTGCATTGTATAATTTCGGCGGTTATTCTATCTAAATTCAGAGAAGTGAGTCAACATTCGATCAACCGCATATTTGGTTGCAGCATCTATCGAGACGGCTTGAGTTATCCGTCCATAAATTCAGGAATATTCAATTAAATCCGTCATTTATTGGAATTTTACATGTCTGATTTCGAGTTAAACCGTCTTTTGCCAGAAATCATCATCAGTTTGATGGCATGCACGATTTTAGTAATCGCTGAAACTCGATTGAAGAAATTTAAGAATCTTCCATTCATTCTCACACTAGCTACATTGGCCATCGCCGGCCTCATCGCGAGCGTCGGAATTTTTCGAATGCCCGACATCGTTTTGGAAGGCATGTTCATTGGCGATCCTTTCGCATACCTGAACAAAGTCATGATCTGTCTGTTGGTTTTTGTTGTATTCATTTATTCGAGAGAGTATTCGAATCCTCGCAAACTCGCCAGGAGTGAGTACTACGTGCTGGGATTGTTTTCAGTTGTAGGTATGATGATTTTAGCTTCAGCGAATCACCTGCTTAGCATTTACCTTGGTTTGGAGTTAATGTCATTGTGCCTGTATGCCATGGTCGCGTTTCAACGAGATTCTGGAACTGCAACCGAAGCAGCAATGAAATACTTTGTGTTGGGCGCCATTGGTTCAGGCTCTTTACTTTATGGACTGTCGATCATATACGGACTGACTGGCTCGCTTGATATTGCTGTCATCGAAACTGTGATGAGTGAAGTCTCGATTGATAATCTTCCTTTGATCCTCGCCTTGGTTTTCGTGATTACAGGACTCGCATTTAAGCTAGGTGCCGCACCATTCCATATGTGGGTGCCTGATGTTTACCACGGCGCTCCGACTGCCACAACAATTTTCTTGAGTACGGCTCCAAAAATCGCAGCATTTGCGATGCTGTTGCGACTGCTGATTGGCGGCTTGGAGTCGCTTTTGCCGATTTGGCAAGACATGTTGATTGTGATAGCGATTTTATCGATCACAATTGGCAATGTAATTGCGATCGCACAAGAGAATTTGAAGCGAATGCTTGCTTATTCTGCTATCGCACATACGGGATTTATGTTGCTGGGGGTGCTCAGTGGCACTGAGGACGGATATTCTGCCTCGTTGTTTTACATCTTGATTTACTCGGTCATGACCCTAGGCGCTTTTGGCATCATAGTTTTGTCAGCGAAAAAAGATAGTGAAGCGGAATTGATCAGTGATTACCATGGGTTGAACAGAAAGGACCCATGGATGGCTTTTTTGCTGCTATTGATCATGTTTTCATTGGCTGGCATTCCTCCAACAGCAGGGTTTTACGCCAAGCTGGTTGTCATTCAAGCATTGATCGACACAAATTTGGTATGGGTAGCTGTCGTCGCTGTTTTGCTCGCTGTTGTAGGTGCTTTTTACTACTTGAGGGTTATCAAAGTAGCATTTTTCGATGATTTGGTCGATGACAATCCTGTTCTCATTCATACAATTCCTCGCACTATACTGGGCATCAATGCCATTGCTTTAATCGCAATTATTCCTTGGGTTGGAGATGCGATCGCAATTTGCCGAGCAACAATTTTTAGCTTAATCTGACGTAGTTACGAGTTAAAAATCTACAATTTCGCATCTAGTCAATTTCAACAATCCATGTAAGAATTGGGTTGCAAAATTTTGGCGTTTGTTTGTTGGTATGAGCAGTGCATTATTAAGAAAATATACTTGAACGACTCTATTTCGTTGATGTACGACTATTGATTGACGTTAGCCCTGATACTGTGCTACACAATGTAATGTTCAAAATCACACTCAGCGAGTTCGCCGTAAACGATGGTGTCACCATTTTTTCTCCGTTTCGTAGAGTGAACTTGCGAATATCCAATAAATCCTCATCACCAAAAATTTTCGCCTTCAAGTCACGGTGGTCAATAGAATACATGTCGATGTATCATGCGATTCAACCACTTTCAAATAACCATCCACAGTGTCTATAATTTGCTTCAAATTTCTCTCATGACGAACATTTGAAATTTTTAAACCGAACTCCCTCCTAAATTTTTTTTCCTTCTCTGGTTTCGATGTCTCGTCACGAAACCTTGTGTAAGAGGGTTCATAGAGTTTTAGGAAGTCTCTCGTCCTCTGATCGAACGAATTGAATGAGCGCACGACAAGTGCGTCATATTCGGAATCAGGCAACTGCATGCACTCATGCTTGCAGTGCTACCAGTAAATATTCCCAGACTTGATCGAATCACCAGCAACCTTAAACTCAAAAAGGTCCAAAAAGAGAAATTCAAAAATTACCATAGTACTTTTCTTATAAGCATTCACTTGAGTAGTGATAGAGGTAATATTTCAAACCTGCGTTGATCACAATATGGTGCTCAGGATGGGTCAATTTTCAATTGGAATGGTGGGTCAATTTTGTATTGGAATTTACACCTGAGGGCGTGGAGCCGCTGCACTGGTTTTTGCTGACGACATTGCCGGTCCAATCGCGTGCGCAGGCCGAACAGGTGATCCAGCGCTATCGTCTGCGCTGGCGCATCGAGGATTGGCATCGAGTGTTGAAGTCCGGCTGCAAAGTGGAGTTGCTGGCGCATCGCACCGAAGGCCGTCAGCAGCGAGCGATCACCTTCAATGCCGTGATCGCCTGGCGTTTGACCGTGATGACGCTGCTGGGTCGGGAAACGCCGGAACTGCCCATGGAAGTGATGTTCTCAGAGCTTGAAATTGCCTGATTGCAGGATTTTGCCGCGCACTACAAGTTGCCGCCGCCCACGGATTTGGGTAGCGCCATTGTGATCATGGCCAGCTTGGCCGGCTATCAGAACCGCAAGCATGATCCACCGCCTGGCAACCAGAAGCTCTGGGAAGGATACCTGCGCCTGACCATCATCACACTGATGGCTGAAGTGCTGCTCGGCCGAGCGGATCAAGGGCAGATGTACAAGACTTTGCATCTTGGTTGAAGCCCAGTTCGAATCTTCACTGACCTTTGACTTGCAGCGCAGTTGCCCGCCAATCTGGAGAAGTCACATCCGCCAAACCAGTAGAAGACGGTTCGCAGAAGCACTGCTGAGTTCATCGATGCAAATCAAATGTTCAGTGCTTAGTGTCTAGGATGAACTTATGTCTAAAGGGCAGCCTGCGGGAGCGTCCCGCACTCGAACGGCTTCGTGCGGATTTGGTTGATGAGTCAATTTTGCTCGTACCAGGTTCCGTTTGTCAATTACCGACCACAGCAGAGTCCTTTTGGCGACGTTGCCAACTTTAGCGAAATCGTCGCACAGGTCGCATTGTCAAGGATCAGCGGAGTGTGAAACAGAATGCGCCCATTTTGTTTCAAAAGATCGTCTAAATCAACACAATATCAGTTTAAGTCCGCGTAAATTCGGCATATTTTGACAGGTCATTCCCGCACTAACTAGATCACAGTAAAAACCACAACAGCTTCATTGATTTGCAGTCAGGACTGACAATTTCCGCTCGAACATAGTATAGATACGGTCATCAGCGATCATGGTCGAAAATCCAACCTACCGATTCGAGCAAGGCAGGTCAAGGTTCGTCTTGCCCGGACCAGTGAACATGCCAAGTGGGACTGGCTGCTGCGCCAAGGTCTTGACCGGCACCGTCTTCAGCTCCGGCCGCTGCGCCCCTCGGCGGCTTACTAGCATGCCTTCACTCTGATGAGCGCCCAGTGTTTCAAAGGCTTCACACTGTCAGTTCAATATACTTCGACTATTGCTTAAAACTTGTGAAGATGAAGCTATCAGTTGCACAGAATTCGAATTTTCAAGGCTAGACTGTGCCTTGCTAGACTGTGCCTTGGCCGTTCTCAGAACCTGTTTGAAGCAGTTTAGGGCAGAATTTTGATCAGGGCAACAATAATGCCGGCCACTACAATCATTGTCCAGCGAAGGTTGTTGATTTTGTCCTCAAGGCGCTGAATGTCGGATTTTGTAGCAAGATCGCTGCGCTGGGCGACAACCACGTTCGCAATGGCTTCAGCATGTTCGGGATCAATCCCTGCGTCTTTGAGCACTTGCGCGGTGCCGATCGCTTCGATGTTGGTGTTCATGGTTGCTTGGACTTGTTTAGCACTTTCGTGCCTTTTACCGTTTCTTCACTTGCTGCTGGAGGTAGTTGCACGTTTATTTCCAGTTTAACGCCTTCTCAGTTGCACAGAATTCCGTTTTGCAAGGCCATTCCTCGTCAGTGCGATCTCGAAGCTACTGCGGCACTCTGATAGGGACGATGATCACGCCTGCGATCAAAATCTGCGCCAGCAGATTCTTGGCTAAATGCTTCTCCATCGCCGCCTCAATATAGGCCTGCAGATGTTCTTTCTTCACAATGTCGCTCTTCAGGTTCTGGATGGCGGCGGAATGTTTTTTCGTCTTTCATTCGTCAAAACCGGATGCTTTCAAATTTTCAACAATGGTGTAAGCGTCTAACATCGTTTCAATTATGATTGTGTTAATTATAGTGATGTCAAAGGTGCATGTCACTTGGCAACGTTGTCGTTTTTACGCGTCAAGGTTCCAACCGCTTCTTTGCCAGCTAGAGTAACGCGAATCAAAATGCCGCCTTTTTGTTTCATCAACAACCTCGACACATTGCAAACATCGAAAATCTCCCTAATTTCGAGTCTAAGACTAAAATTTGTTGAAAATCAATAATGTATTCTATCTCCCATGTAAACTAATGGATTTCTTTGAATGAGTCTAACTATGAATAAAATTTCAGCGAAAGCAACAATTGAGAAAGGATTGGCAGAAATTGAATCTAAAATTGACTGGGATAATCACTACATTAAATCTTTTCCTTCTCTGTTAAAAATTAGCCAGCATTTTTGTAAACAAGCCGAAAGCAATGACATAGACAATGTTGATAAGATGATGGCTATCGCTCATATGGCCTATGGTTGGATGCCAACGATTTTGAAGAATAGTGATTTAAAAGAGAAGCCAACTGATAGTCATACGCAAGGACAAACTATTTTGGATGCTTATGGAGTTTCATATGAAAAAGCAAAAGTCTTCTTAAAAGGATTTGAAAGTTGCCAAAAATTTTGATATCAAGCCTACTTCCGGTACCAAGAAAAAAAAGAAAAAAGATTATTTATGCTACATGCAATTTTGCCATTCGAATTTGGAATTGCCCGCAGTTGCAGAGATGCAGAATTCTTTTCGTCATAGAGCTGGGTATGAAGTCTCAAAAATTAGAGCAATTGAATTCATACTGTATTCTTCGGGGAAATAGTGTCTGCAAGAAAATCCCTCTTTTAACAAATTATTTTTAGGAGATTTTCAGCACTTTTTGGACGATTCTCGCACAAAAGATGTTGCCGCCGTCAATTTGCAGGCGATTCGTATCAATTTTGCGATTTTGGCTGATTTTAAAGACGCGTCCCTCTTTCCCCGTTCCCGCAGAAAGGGGATTGGAAGCAATTCGGTAGTGACGTCCTTACCTCAGGCCACGCGCAAACACGCTTTTTCTACCGCCGAATTCGGTCGCGTTCCACTCGCTGCAGCAACAAACCAACGAGATGCACATTGGGCGTTAGCAAACTCTAAAACACTAACGTCTCTACCAAATCAGGATAAGGTTAAAACACATCCGTGTCGGAGAACTTCCCGAACACCAGCGGCTCGATGCTCTGCCCAGTGCACCGCGTCAGCTGCTCGACACCATCCGCATGACTGCCTATCGTGCAGAAACCACCGTGATGCCCGCCGTCATGCGGGTGCAAGGCAAAAAGCGATGCCCGCAAACCGCTCAGCCGACTGTTCTAGTGTGAGGCAAATATTATTCCGCAGCCGGAAAAAGGACAGTTTCGGGTACAGTTTCTTGGTATGGCCAGCAATTCGGTCGACCGCTCTCTGCGGCCCTTGATTGAGGAACTCAATGCCACACTCACGCAGTTTCCAGATACGGACCTGACCTTGTTCTACGAACTGGTACCCATCGTCTTATTGCTTCTATCCTGATCTCTGGCAGCGCGATAATGTGCTACATAAATTTAGCCAGAGGTCAGGAAGTCTGAATCTGCAAATTCGTTCTTTTTTGAGCTCGTAAAATTCTAATTGATATTCCAATCAATAACACATCGTATAGTACAATAGATTGGAACTTGAGTATTGCGGGGTGGAGCAGTCTGGAAGCTCATCGGGCTCATAACCCGAAGGTCGTAGGTTCGAATCCTACCCCCGCAACCAATTAATCCGATTATCCTTTTGCAAGGGTGTCGGATTTGATTTTTTGGTGGTGCCACCGATTGTTCGATAAGTATTCCTAGCTCGACGTGTTTTTGTACGCCGGTCCATTCGAGAATAGGGGGTGCGTCAAACTGCTAAATATTCTGCCGATTGCGCCATTGAGTGATTTCGCAATGGATCAGCGTTTACTCATGGAGGGGTTTAGTTCAAAGTTCAGCGAGGAGTCTGCAATACGAATTGAATCGAACACAAAAATCTGTTGTCAACTGAAGCAGTGGAATGATGGGAGCGCAACCGAATTAGAATTGACAGGAGATCTAAACGACAGAGGTCTAATAAATACGGATAGAATTTTGTGACAAGATTAAAATATAGTGCTTTGCTCACTAAAAAAAGTAAGCTTATTCGGGTTTGTAATTTAACCTCGGTCACACTATTGCAAGTATCGTAGAAACTGATTTACGAGAGACTCACACAATTGCCTAATCAGCTTTTTCATATTGAAAAATAAAATGGAACTACTATCTGAAGAAATGTTCGATGTAGTTGATCGTTCCGACCGTGTAATTGGACGTAAGTCACGCTCGCAGGTACACGCAAATAATTTACTTCACCGGTCCGTGCATGCGCTAGCGATTGATAAGCGCCAAAGGTACTTTCTTCAATTTCGTGGCCCCGACCGCGACTGCGACCCAAGCGTCTGGGATTCATCTGTTGGAGGACATCTACAATCGGGCGAAGACTATGACGAAGCAATCCTGCGCGAGACTCAGGAAGAACTGGGCATTCGTTTGGATTCCGTTCCAGAAAAACTGTTCAAAATTGAAGCAAGTCCAAATACCGGATATGAATTTTGCTGGGTGTATCGAATATTTCATGATGGACCATTTCAAATTGATCCAAGCGAAGCTGCTGGCGCCCGGTGGTTTACGTACAAAGAACTGGATAAAAAGATAAAAGAAGAGCCAAATACCATCAGTCCAAGCTTCAAAGTTATTTGGCAACAATTCAAACAGATGAAATCCGATCATGAGTAAACCACTAATCGGTGTAACTTGCTATTCTCGGGATGAGAAAAACAAGTTTTCGATACCTGCTGGATATTTAGAAGCAATTGAACGCGCGCACGGCATACCCGTGATTATTGCACCCGGTACAGATCCTGCGGATTTTGTCGAGAAATTAGATGGGTTTATGTTGACGGGCGGAGCAGACGTCAATCCTGCCGAATATTCAGGTGAGCATGACGAAACCGTATACGGTGTGAATGTCGAGCGGGATCAGTTTGAACTGGAACTTGCAAGAACAATCCTATTTCGCGGTGCGCCTCTGCTCGCAATATGCAGAGGACTTCAAGTGCTGAACGTGGCTCTAGGTGGAACTCTTATTGAAGATATACCAAAAATGGTAGGAACCGCGGTTGCGCACCGAGCGAAGGATGTGAGTCGGGTTTACCACTGGGTTGAAATTGCGCCAAACTCAATGTTGTCTCGTATTTGTGGTCTCACTGAGTTCAATTGTCCATCCTTTCATCACCAAAGCGTTCGCGACCTAGCTCGAGATTTTGAGGCTGTAGCCTGGTCTGCTGATAACGTAATTGAGGCGATTGAATCTTCCAAATATCCTAGTGTAATCGCTGTTCAGTGGCATCCGGAATATGTCGCCGATTCAGATGAATCTCAACAGCGTCTTTTCGATACGCTCGTTGATTGGTCAAAAAATGGGGTGCCAATCAATCATTCGATGAGTGAAACTTTTCAACAACAGCTAAGAACCGCTTAATCGAAATACTTGATCCCGAATAATGACTGAGTGTCACTGATCAACTTTCTGAATTTCGGCAATATTTACGCTACTTTTTTGCCCAATGAGTCACTATGTGCTCGTCTGACTTCGTCGGCGATGATTTCAACACCTTTCGATACCACTTCCCGAGAACCCGCGTAACTTAATCGAATGCACTCGTGACGATGCTGCCATTCTCCTTCGAGACCAGGGAAGAAGCAGTTGCCCGGTACGACATAGACATTTCGCTGCTTCAATCTTTTATACAGTTCTTGATCCGAAATGGGCAGGTCAGGGAACCAGAGCCACAAAAAGAATGCGCCTTCTGGCTGATGCAGCATGTAGGGAAGATCGTGCATTTCACTTCGAATTGCCGATACTGCGTGCTCAAGAGCCATGCGATAGTATGGCTGTATGATGTTGTGACTAAGGTTTAGTATTTCACCGCTCTCAACGGATTTTAATGCTAAAACTGCCCCAAAATTTCCAGTCGCCAGCGTCATGATCGCATTTGCACAAGCGAATAGTTCAATAATCTCAGGCTGTGCGATAAGAATTCCGGTTCTAGTGCCAGGCAATCCGAGTTTAGAAAGACTTAAAACCAAAATGGTGTTTTCATTCCACTGCACTGAAGAGTCGGTGTAAACAATGCCGGGGAAGGGAAGACCGTAAGCGCCGTCAATTATGAGAGGAATTTGATTCTTTTCGGCAATTTTTGTTAACTCTCGGACTTCTTCATCGGTGACTACATTTCCCGTAGGATTCGTCGGCCGTGAGATGCACATCGCTCCAATTTCGTCGCTGATATCGATATTTGAAAAATCGATTTCGTATTTGAAAGTATTGTCGGGTTTTTCAATGATTTTTGGACGAACAGAACGAAATCTCTGGTTTTCTTCATCTGCTTCGTTGTAACCGATGTATTCGGGTGAGATAGGCAGAAAAATTTGCTTGTGCTGACCGTCTGCAAACTCTCCAGAAAAAAATCGGAACAAAATGGTAAAGACCATCTGGCTCCCATTTCCCAATGCGATGTTCTCGGGGCCGATGTTCCACCCAAACTGTCTGCGAAACATTTTGGCAAGCGCGCATATAAATCGTCTGGAACCTTGCGGTCCAGCGTAGTCGCCAACGAGGCGCCCAAACCCCTTGCTGGAACGTACAATCTGTTCCATTTGAACTTGAAAATACTCTTCGACTTGTGGAATATGTGCTGGATTTCCTCCGCCTAATACGTAGAGCGGCTTTCCTTCACTCGCAAGAGCATTCCCTAAGTCTTCCATTAAATCAATAATGCCGGTTTCTGCCCTAATTCTCCGAGTCCAATTTGAAAGATTCATATTTTTGCCAAATCTATTCTTAGTTAATCTGAAGATTCAATGAACGCGACGAATAAGAAACTCGCTCTGATTCGGACAAAGTAATTACATCAACGAGAACATTCAGCGCTTCGTCCAAGAATGCGTCTCCTGCACGCTCAGCTGGAAATGCGCCGGTCAGCTCTTGCGCGGGCTCAAGCCCAAGCGCTCTTCGCAACTCATTGATCAAGCGAAGTTGTTCGTTCCTGTCCTCATCAAGTGAGGCCCGACGCTCATTCTCGTTCAATTCCACCAGGGTTTTAGAAGCGCGCATTCGTCTATGCTTTTCATTTTCCAGGTGATAGCGCAGGACTGGATTGAGTTTGATTCTTTCGGCGTTTCTTCTTGATATTTCGGGAAAAATACGTCGCTGCTGTTCTGAGCCCTGCCAACGGTTGATGTAACGAACTGGATTGATCGTCCCACTGGGAATAGTATTTTCCAGCATGCGTTCCCCTGTCGTAGAAACAAACTGATCAGTCTCAAAAATGATGTCGGGAGTCACGCCTACATGCTGAGTGCTGGTTCCCGTCACTCGATAAAAACGGGCTGTTGACAGCTTCACCGCACCGGCATTCCTCATGCCGTTTTTTTGGGTAAAAGGCCAAATCGTTTGTAACATTCCTTTCCCGTAGGTAGTCTCTCCAACTACGATTCCGCGGTGATAGTCCTGCATTGCTGCGGAAAAAAT
The DNA here is from genome assembly GCA_965202855.1 of Arenicellales bacterium. Taxonomy (GTDB): domain Bacteria; phylum Pseudomonadota; class Gammaproteobacteria; order Arenicellales; family JAJDZL01; genus JAJDZL01. The sequence continues at coordinate 358,749 of CBDBBP010000003.1, forward strand.
TTCGGATGCGGAAGCGCTGGCTCGATCAACCAGTACAACCAGTGGTCCGTCATAAAATATTTTGTTGTCTATATCAGACTTGACTTCAATTTCGCCACTCGCATCTTCGATCTGAACAACCGGTCCGCTTTCAATAAACAGGCTGGTCAGCTCAACCGCTTCAGTAAGTGCTCCCCCGCCGTTGCCGCGCAGATCAATTACAACTCCATCAACGTTTTGTTCGTCCATTTCTTTCAGTAGTTTGCGAACATCGTTAGATGAGCTGCGCTGATGTTCCCCTTTTTCATCTTGGTAAAGTTCAGAATAAAATGCGGGCAAACTAATGACTGCAAGTTGCAATAATTTGCCATCCGTATCAATTTCAATGGTTGAAGAATTTGCGATCTGATCTTCCAGCTTAATTTTTTCTCGCACGATTTCGACTTCAACTGGCGTATCTCCGGGCAGAGTTCCGCTTGGAATCACTTTCAAGTAAACAGTTGAACCTTTCGGTCCTCGAATCAGGTCAACCACATCTCCAATACGCCAACCTACAATATCAATGTAACCATCGAACTTGTTATCAGCGACCGCAATGATTTTGTCACCGGCATGAATTTTTTTACTGCGCGCAGCCGGCCCTCCTGTAATCACGGAGTGCACAACCGTAGATTCATTCTCGGTTCGAAGCATCGCTCCGATACCTTCGATCTGCTGTGAGATGGCAATCTCCAGATTGTCAGAATTATGCGGTGAGAAGTATTCAGAGTAAGGGTCCATCTCCTGGAGATAGGAATTCAAAAATATTTCGATGACATCGACTGCCTTGTACAGCCCGATCGTTTGCTGAATTCTTTGATAACGATCAAATAGTGTGTCGAGAACCTGCAGCCGATCTGGATTGCTTAGACTTTGAGTAATGATCGCATCTTTAACCGTCTGTCTCCATAAGGTGTCATATTCTTCTTGAGTCTTTGGCCAATCTAAATTTTCTCGGTTGCTTTCAAAATCATCAGACAGTTCGAAATCAAAAGGATAGTCAAGAAGTTCCTTTGCAAATTCCATTCTTTCGTAGACTCGTTCTTGGAATCTCCTGAAAATTTCGAAAATTGTGTTTAACTCAGCGTTTTCCAAATACTCATCGAAATAAAATCGATGTTGAGCGAATTCATCAACATCAGCTTGAATGAAATAACTCTTGTTTGAGTCTAGAGAAGTAAAAAAATTTTCAAAAATTTCACTGGAGAACTTATTGTCTAATGGCCGGTTTCGATAATGATATCGATCAGCAAGCGCATAAGTGGTCGCAACGGCAATTCGATGTATTTCATTAACTTCCAGCAGTTTGTCGGATGATGACGAATACGGGATTTGTCCATCATCCGCGCGTGGGAAGATTGAACCTTCAATAAGAAATGCGACTGCGATAACCGCAATTAAAATTCCAGTCAAAAAGAATTTTTGGAGCGGTTTACGTGTTTCAGCCATCGCCAGTTTCTAAATTATTTACAGGGATTGCAATTAACTTTGTGCTCTTGATATCGCGAGCTGGCCAACAAAACTTAGGTCTTTATCTTTGGCGCCAATCGATTCAAGCAGATGGAGGGTAGAGAGTACATAATCCAAATTCGGTCCTCTTTGCCCTCGGGCATGAGCAACAATACTGGCCGTCTGGTCGGCTGTTAAATTTTTGATATAGGAAGGGTGATCGCGCTGAACAACAAAAGTAATTGCAGTAACCCGTCTCGAGTCTTCCAAAACTATACGCTGCACTCTCGGTTCATAAATATCATGGAGCATTTCTCGGTCCCACAAGTACTCAATTACCTCGTTTTGGTCTCTTGATTCTACTCGAAAAGCAATTCCTGTACAAGAGCCGCCTCGGTCCAAACCGAACACTAGGCCCGGTTTGCTATCAGTGCCTCGATATCGGATCGATCGAATGCATAAGGAGCGGTGAAATCCAAATATTCTTGCACGCTTTGACTCAACGTACTTGAATCCAGGATTCCACATCAAAGATCCATATCCAAAAACCCAAAATTCATCTGCGGGAATTTGTAATTTCTTAAGTTTCGCGGGCTTAACTGACACTTAGGTTCCCCTTGATGCTGCGTTCGTACAAATCTTCAAATTTTTCCAGATCCAACGGAAGTGGATTTGTTGGGGTTGAAGGGTCAATGAGAGCCATTTTTGCAAACTGAGTGATGTTTTCTTCTCCTACGCCCAGATCATTTAGGGTATGTGGAATATTGATCTCGCGACGCAAATCCAATACCCATTCGATAACAGCTTCGGCACTAGGGTGAGGCAGGTCAAGATACCGAGCGAGCGCTGTTAATTTGTCTTCAATTGAACTGACGTTGAATTCAAGAACATAGGGCATCACAACAGCATTGGTTGTTCCGTGGTGCGTGCCTAGTATTGAACCGCAAGGATGGCTTAAGCTGTGCATGGCTCCAAGTCCTTTTTGAAATGCGGTGGCCCCCATGGAGGAAGCGACTTGCATCTGTGCGCGGGCTTCAATATTTGATCCATCGCGACAGGCTGTGGGCAGCCAGTCTCTGACTAAACGCATTCCTTCTACAGCTACGCCTTGTGCAAGTGGATGAAAGACTGGACTGCAGTAAGCTTCAAGGTTATGTGACAATGCATCCATGCCGACGCCTGCAGTGAGCGAAGCGGGCAATCCCACAGTAACGGCTGGATCAAGAATCACGCACACTGGAAGCATTTTTGGATGAAAAATAATTTTTTTCGTTTGATCTTGATGATCTGTGATTACAGAGGCTCGACCAACTTCAGAACCGGTTCCAGATGTCGTCGGGATTGCGATTGCGGGTGCGATTTTCTCCGCGTCTGCTCTCGTATGCCAATCCTCCCGATCTTCAAAATCCCAAATCGGGCGAGTCTGCCCACACATCAGCGCAATTGCTTTTGCAACATCCAACGCGCTTCCACCACCGAAGGCAATCACTCCGTCATGATTCCCTGCCAAATATTGGGCAACTCCATCAATTACATTCCTTTCGATCGGATTGCCTTGCAAATCAGAAAATTGTTCACAATGCTGAAGATTCGATTGACAGATTGAAAAAACTTCGCTCACCATTGGCAAGTTCTTGATTCCGGGGTCAGTGACCAGCAAAGGTCGCTGGATGCCAAATTCTTTGCAAATATCCGCAATTTCCAGCGAACGTCCATTACCGAAGCGAATTGCGGTAGGGTAATTCCAATTGTTAGGATGAGAGCTGCTTAAATATGTCATTAATTTGATCGATTTAAAACATATAAATTAAATGTTATAGGGTAGTGACTATAGAAACATTGGTGAACGGTAAAAGAATAAGGCAAATGTATGTTGAACAACTCTAACCGCAAAACTCACTGTATATAACATTCAGATAAAACATTTGAAAAACTATGCTTATTCAAACTAAACTTATTTTACAGAATTGAATCTCGAATTCGTTGTGAATTAAAAGTCAATTTCACAAATTATCATAAGAAAATCAAGCTATGCACATTCACTTAAATCCAATCGGCGGCATATCGGGAGATATGTTTATTGCTGCCGTTTTGGATCTTTATCCCGAACTTGAAAAACCGATGACGCAAGCGCGGGAAAATGTGAACAGCATTGAAAATGTTCGAGTGCGCTTGGTTGAAAATCAAAATTCCGTACTGCAAGGCAAGCAGTTCAAAGTCAAAAATTCGGCGAGCGAACACCATTCCGCGAGTTATACCCAACTCCATAAGATTCTCACCGAATCGAATCTTGAACCATTGCATCGAGACATTTCCTGTCGAATTCTTGAGGAACTGGCGATCGCAGAAAGTCTTGTTCATGCGGTAGCATTGGAAGATGTTCATTTGCATGAAGTGGGGTCACCGGATTCGATTGTTGACATCGTATGTGCTGGGTTTTTGATTCAACAGCTGCAAGGTGTGAATTGGTCTTGCGATGCGCTGCCGATCGGCAAAGGACGAGTACGAACTCAACATGGAGAAATTCCGTTGCCTGCTCCGGCAGTCACAGTTTTGCTCGAGGGGATACCTGTCTACGATGACGGCCGAATGGGTGAAAGAGTCACCCCGACTGGCGCTGCTATTTTGAAAGTATTGAATCCAGATTTTAATTCAGGTCGCCCTTCGATGAATCTAGTCGGAACAGGCACTGGCTTTGGCACTTCTCGCTTTGAAGGGTTATGCAACGTCCTGCGGTTGTTGGCATATGAACCGATTGAGGCAGATTCAGACGTTGAACAAATCTCGCTATTCGAATTTGAAGTTGATGATCAGACGCCCGAAGACCTTAGCACAGGACTCAATCGACTGCGTAATGTTTCCGGCGTGCTGGATGTCATCCAAATTCCAGCAATTGGTAAAAAAGGGAGAATGACTGTTCATGTTCAGGTACTGGGTGAAATAGAGTTTTTGCAGAGTATTGCAGCTGCTTGCTTCAATGAAACATCGACTTTGGGGGTGCGTTATCAGATTGCTAACCGTATTCTGCTCAAACGAGCCAATTTGACACTCTCTAAAGAGGATGACGCAGTACCTGTGAAAATTGCCAAGCGAGAAGGCAGAGTGACCGCAAAAGTTGAATCGGACCACTTGGTTCAGGCTGGAAATTACAGCAGTCGAAAGCGTATGAAGCAAAAATTTGAATCAGATGTTGAGAGCAATCCTGAAGTAAGGAAATTGCTGGAGTAGTTTGAGCTTAGAATGACTGAACGAAATCAAAACCTGCAAGACTCGATTCAGAGTCTTCACAATATTCTTCGCACGATCGGCGAATTTAACATTGCAGTCAGTGGTGGAATTGACAGTACTCTGCTAGCGATCATCTCGGGAAGAATGACGGATGTCGACGCGACTATGGTACATGCTCAATCACCAGCAGTGCCAGAGAGAGCTACTGCTCGAGTCAGGAGATTTGCAGAAGCTGAATCTTGGAATTTAAAAATTTGCGATGTCGGAGAATTTCAAGACGATGATTATTTGGAAAATCCTGTAAATCGATGTTTTTACTGTAAAACAAATCTCTATCAATTTATTCAGTCTCAGTATCCCAAGCAAATATTGTCTGGAGCCAATTGTAGCGACCTTAGCGATTATCGGCCCGGTTTGGCGGCTGCGCGCCAATATGGCGTTCGACACCCTTATATTGAAGCTGGAATCGACAAAGAGCAGATCAGGGAGATTTCGCGGGCAATGAACTTAAACGACATTTCAGAATTGCCAGCTTCACCTTGCCTTTCCAGTCGAGTGGAAACAGGCATTGCAATCCGAGCAGACTGGCTTCGAGTCATTGATCAGGTGGAATCTGACATCAATCAGCTTCTAGACGCGAAAACGATACGCTGCAGAATTCGGAAACAGGGGATAGTGATTGAACTGGACTACGATACTCTCAATCAATTGAATGTAAAGAATCAACAGGCAATTGTTGAGTTGATTCAAGAAGTTTGTCTTGCCTCAAAAATCAAGCTGCCCATCAGTTTTTCTAAATACGAAATGGGAAGCGCTTTCTTGCATTCCGCCTCATGAAACAAACTGAAGATTACTTGCCGGATTTGGACAGAGCCACACGAATTGGACTTGAGGAAGCGGTTCTTTGTGAATTCAAGGAACAGGAGCAAATCTCCCGGATTGTTCAAACTGCGATCAACAGTGAGGAACGACAGCTTCTGACACGTTTGCAAAAACACCAATTTTCCAAGCTGAGTGAGACCCTAAAAATTCATATCGACTATGAGGAAGTTTCAAGAACGGGGATTGTTGGCAACTCTGATATTACTGAGGTGACAAATCGAATAGGAATTGTAACGGCAGGCACTTCTGACGTCGGTGTGGCCCGAGAGGCGGTGCGAACATTGGCTTATCACGGATATCCCTGTGAGGAGTATTATGACGTTGGCGTCGCTGGTTTATGGCGACTGATGCGAGTTATTGAAAATTTGAAACGACAGTCAGTTCTAATTGTCGTGGCGGGCATGGATGCTGCCTTGCCTTCAGTAGTAGCAGGTCTGGTCTCATCTGCAATTGTTGCAGTTCCAACTTCCGTCGGGTATGGAGTAGCCAAAGGAGGGCAGTCTGCACTTCAGTCGATACTGTCAAGTTGTGCGCCTGGAGTTACTGCAGTGAACATTGACAATGGCTACGGAGCTGCCTGTGCTGCCATACGTATCATTCAGAATTCGAAATAATCGTTTGTTGGAGAGTCTCTCGTGATCACCGTTTCAACTGATTTTGGCGCGCAAAACATTAATATTGATGTGCCGGATGACGCCAAAATCCTTGAGTTCCAAAATCCACAATTTTTAATCTCGCCTCCTGAAAGAATTCTAGAAGCAATACGAAACCCAATTGGGAGTCCACCTCTTTTGGAGCTGGCAAAGCCGGGCATGAGCGTAGCGATTGCATTTGATGATCCAACTCGGCCTCCACTTGCATGGCAGACCATTCTGCCTCTGGTAATTGATGAACTCGTATCCGCTGGAGTATCTGTGAAAGACATTGTTTTAATCTGCGCCAACGGAGCTCATCGAAAGTGGTTCCCGCATGAGTTGAAGCGATTTCTGGGCGCCGCTTTATATGATCAATTTTGGGACCGAGGACAAATCATAAATCACGACTGTCAGGACTCAAATGAGCTGACCTGCTTGGGAAGAACTGAGCGAGGAGGAATCGTTGAGCATAATCGGCGATTTATAGAGGCTGATTTATCCATTTATGTTGGAACTGTATCAGCGACATATGTTGGCGGTTACTCAGGAACCGGCGCCGTTACAGGACTCGCATCTGCGAATAGTCTGGCATCCCATCATGCACATCAATTCTGGCATGATCCAAGATCCACTACAGGTGATCATCGAACCATGCTTTATAGAGGGATGAAAGCGGAAGTTCACGATTTTATGGAACAAGCTTTGGGAAAGCGGATTTTTTACGTAAATTCTCTGCTCGGTGTTGGTGGTCGAATTGCTGAAGTTTATGCGGGATATTCCCCCGAACTGGAACGTCCTTGCTGGGAATTTGCGGATACCTACAATCTTTGTCCGTCACCGCAGGCGGACATCATGATTATCGGTATGAGCAATTGGTTCGCATACGGGGAATCGGACAATACTCTTATCGCGACAATTGGAATTCTGAATCCACCTAGAATTTGGCTGAATCGACCCGTTCTGCGAGAAGGCGGAGTCGTGATTGGACTCAATCCGTCCTGTGGAGAAATTAATCCGAAAATGTATCCTTCCTATCAGGCAGTCATAGATTTGTACGATCGGCATCACGACATCAGTGAATTGGCCCAGCATGAACTCGAAATCAGTTCAAATCCAGCTTATCTTGCCGCATACCATAACGACAGTGCATATCATCCCAGGCATCCGTTTTGGCTGTTGTACATCGGTCACTACACATTGCAGAGAGCAGCTTCTGTGATTTTGGCGGGCACGACGAATCCAGGAGCTTTTCGAAAACTGGGAATCACGCCCGCTCGGGATTTTGAGCATGCTTGGAAAATGGCCACTAAAGTTGTTGGGTCATCCCCGACGACAGTTGTCGCACCTAGTTACTGGTCCCGTCGACTGTTCAAATTCAACGTGGTTTGAAAATGATGTACTCTGGTTTCTGGATCTACAATTGATCGGGATTTAGAATTAATTAATTGATTTAATGCATAAAATTATCTTTGCATGATATACAAATTTGTTCGTTTTCGCGGAATCAGCAAACCTAACGAGGGTCCAACATGAAGCAGTCCAACAGCAAGTCTAGATCGACACGGAATATTGAGCCTTCGGTCAGCAAATTTATCAACCGATTTGTGGTTATTGACTGTGAGACAACCGGGCTCGGGAATTTTGACAGAATATGCGAGATATCGTTAATTACACTTGACGCGAAAAGTTTCGAATGCGTTGAAGAGTACGACACCATCGTCAATCCGGAACGAGACATGGGGCCGGTACATATCCACGGAATAAGTGCTTCCGCAGCGGAAAATGCGCCGGTATTTAAAGAGATTGCCCCAGTTGTGGCGCGACGTTTAGACGGTGCTGTGCTTATCGCCCACAATCTGGCATTTGACGTAGGTCGAATGCTTACCCGAGAATTCAGTCGTCTGGAGGGTTGGTTCAATATGGGAAACGGTTTGTGTACATATCGAGAGTCCGGTGTCAATCTCGCGAAAGCCTGCAAACGATTCGGAATTCCATTGGAGCAGCAACACCGAGCACTGTGCGATGCCCGAGCCACTGCAGAGCTTGCAAAACAACTTTTCAAAAATAACTCAGTCTTATCCTGCTCTCCTTCATATTTTTCCATCCGCGGCGAACCGAATCCTCGTACATTTCGTCGGGAAGCTGCCGGTCTGCCTGGGAATACGATGCCACGAAAGATTTCTTTTTTCCACTCACCGTGGAGGGACCAGCCGACCGGAATTTACAGATATGCTCTCAATTATGCGCTTGACGATGGTGTCATTGATCGTGAAGAACAACACAAACTGAGCGTGCTGGCGAGCGAACTTGGGTTGACACCCGAAGATGAGCGCGCGATTCGCGAATTGCATCTTGCATCAGTTATCGCGAGCGCTGAGTACGATGGTGTCTTTTCTTCGATAGAACGGGATTACATTGCACGTCTCGCGAGTACGCTCGGGATAGATTATGAGGACCTCCCAAAAGTAACTGAACTCAACAACACTGACACTCTGGAAGTAGGAATGCACATTTGCTTTACCGGAACAGTTTGTATTAATGGTGAAGTGATCAGTCGCGTTAGACTGGAAAAGCGGGCTGTGCTCGCCGGCCTCAATCCGGTCAGTAATGTCACGAAAAAGGGATGTGATATTTTGGTGACCGCCGATGTTGCTAGTCAGTCGGGCAAAGCCCGTAAAGCCCGGTCATATAAAAAGCCAATCTTGAGCGTGGAAGAGTTCCTTCTTCAGCTGCGGGATCCATTGATATCAAATTAGACGGATTCAGCAGATTGGATTGGGGGATCCTAGTCGAATTTCAGATAAACAAATCTCTGGCATCAATTTTCTTTAGGTCCGACGGCTATTTCCGACGCACACATGCGATATCAGCTGGTCTGATACGCAAATTTTCTGAGGTCTGCTGCTGACACCCCCGCAAAGGTTCTGATATCTCGAAGTTATGTTCGCGCACGGGTCGCGAAAATGCTCAATGACATCAGTTCGGGAGTAGATTTTGGAGCCGGTTTCACGAAAATCTGCTGTTGGCATCCCGATTCTGACGAATTCGTCGTCCTTGTTTTCTTTGCGCTAGATGACGTCACTGTAATGATTGCTTTTGCTCCAAACATTAATCCTTCGAGCCGTAAAGTGCTGGACCCGGATGCCACGTAGGAACATGTAAACTTGATTCCATTTTTTTTCTCAATTCATTTAGTCCGACATAAATTCCTTTAAAGGCTGAAGTCTGAATCAAATCTAACTTCATAAATTACATTATATTTATTACAATAAATATATGATTATAAATGTATTTATAAATCATAAAATGACATAAAGCATCTAGCAAAGCATACAGAAAAGGCATTTCATTGATTCGATTAATGAAGAAATTCCACGATGACAAAGCGACTGAAAAATGGTTCGTGGAAAATCGCTGGAAGTATGGCGTTCATTGTCCACACTGTAATTCTTCAAATGTGCTAATTGGTGCGAAACACAAATCCATGCCTTATCGCTGTCGAGAAAAGGAATGCAGAAAACGATTTAGCGTGAGAACTAAATCTGTCATGGAATGTTCCAGACTGGGCTATCAGATATGGGGAATTGCGATCTTTCTTTTGACTACAAATCTGAAAGGTGTATTTTCAATGAAGTTGCACAGAGATATGGAAATTACTTAAAAGTCTGCTTGGTATTTGGCTCGCAGACTGCGAGTTACTTGGGATGCCGATAATGATTTATTTTCAGGTGTTGTCGAAGAGGACGAAACTTATGTAGGCGGACTGGAAAAGAATAAACACAAAGACAAGAAACTAAATGCTGGACATGGCGGAGTTGGATAATCCATGGTTGCTGGAATCAAGGAAAGAGAAACCAATCAAGTGAAAGCAAAAGTTATTGAAAACACCAAAAGGAAAACTCATCACAAATTCATTCACGACAATGTAGAGTCAGGCTCAACAGTATTTACGGAGGACTTTGAAAGTTATAAAAATTAAAAGGACTATTGCCACCAGTATGTCAAGCATAGTGCGGGTGAATATGTAAATGAAATGGCCCACATCAATGGAATAGAATCATTATGGGCCATGTTGAAAAGAGGACATAAAGGAGCTGATCACAAATTCGGTGTGAAGCATTTGGATAGGTATGTATTGGAATTTTCAGGGAGGCATAATATTAGAGAACTCGATACCATTGACCAGACGGAATCCATAGTTAAAAACATAGAAGGGAAACGACTAAAATTTGAAGATTTGGTGTCTGGTGAAGATGGCAGACTGAATTGATTGTGTGAACATGAACAAAAAATACTGTTAGAGGTATTAAAAATGGACAAAAAATTGAAGTCATTTAAAGAAAATTTTGAAGAAAAGGAAAGGAATGAGCGCATTCTAGAGGAAGGTCGAAAGCTGGGATACAACGTTTTCAAAGCCAATGAGGAAACCGTAAGAATTTGTCGAGAAAATGAAAAGAAAACACCAAAACGATGGCCAGATGACCATGAGGCTTATATTGATAAACTTTTTGGTATTGGATAATTCAATATTCCAATTACGACGATTTTTTCGTTGAAGTACGTCGTCGCGTTATTCATGTTTCTGAACACACGTCATTTACCGCAGATATTAATGACGAGTATAGGAATGATTTTGATGTGTCAATTGAAATAAAAGTTGTAACTCAGATTTTCAAAGACGAAGATTATTCTACACTTCAAAATGAATACAACGACCATAAATTAACCAAGAATCTAGCTGGATATAGATCGCTCCATCTTTTTTATGGAACTGCAAGAGATGTCATTTATAAAAACATTTCAAATTGCGTAAAATTGTGCTTGACTTCAATACAATATCAAAAAAAAGGATTTGGTTTCACACAATATTAACTATCTAAGTTAGGACAAATACATTCCAATACTCTGATTTCCCTCTTGAATGTTGAATTCTTCAAATTCCTTTCGCTTATCGATAATTGGCAACACTAAGCTACTTGGAATCTCACAAAAATAGTGTTTTGAATTTCCATCTTTAAAGACGCAGAAGTCATAGCGCTCGCGATAGTCAGGACCCCACAATTTTTCTAATCTATCTTCGTGTCTTTTCCACCCAGAGGAATTCATTCTGACCATAATCCAATCGTCATATTATTTATACATTTCTGTGCAAACGCCAACTGAGTGTGTAGCGGGAGGGTGGGCTATTACCACTATATGCATGCCTAACAATCGCTATACTCCCATAGCAAATTTCGTGTAGGTAGTCGACGCATACAAGTGGGAGGCTATTACTATAATTTTCCTCAATTAGATAGTAGCGCCAATCGATTGAGCCCATGTAAAAACCCTGAGAATTTTCATCGCCGTCAAGCTTAATGAGATATTCGTCAAGATTGTCTATTGGGAAGTTACCTAAACTTCCTCCGACGGTTTCTCGATAATCAGTATAGAATTCTCGGAGAGCTAGCTTATCTTGATCGTCCAATAAATCAAAAAGTTTGGATAATGAGTGAGTTTTAGGAACTTGTTTTTGTCGAACAGCCAAAAGTAATTTCAACGATTGTTCAACAAGAAAATAACCAGTGATTACATACCCCCATCCCTGTGCCGCTACGAAATCAGGCACTAAGTCTGGGAGTACTGGACATTTCTTATATTTTTTCTTTTCCATATCCAATGCTGTATCTAGCCATGTAATAGAAAATAGAAGTTTTTTGAATCTAATTTGTTGATCTGACACTAGAAGTCTCCTGTACTGTTGCTAAAATTGTTGATAATGAATTGGGAATTCTCCATCAACATAGATTGTCATATTCACTAAATTTTTGTCAAAAATTAACAAATTTCTCCGTGAATAATCATGAACTTGGCTCAACGATGTAGAGTGTACTCGCTTTCACTCACACCTTTTAGTTTAACTGTCACTTTGAGGACATGTCCTCAAAGTGACTTTCGCCAAATCTCATGCGACCGTATACAATAACGGTCGTTCATGCTCAATTGGAATGAGATAATCCAGACTCGAATGCAAACGTTCGCAGTTGAAAATCCGATCAAAATAGTCATACAAGCGATTGCACATCTCACACCAACTGATTAACTTATCCGTCACTAGCAGCTCGCGCTTGATCGTTGCATACACGATTCCGCCGCCAAATTGTCATAACTATCGCCGACATGCCCCATCGAACGCACAATGCCATAGTGCTCGCACCACGCTCAATACAACTCGCTGGCGTACCGACGGCCATGGTCGGTATGCTGGATTACACCACGTGCCTGATGAAAACTGATCCCATGCCACTTCGCATCATTTCAACGAAGAAAATTGAAAGAATCGCATGAAAAATGACGGTGTCATCGTCTTTAGACATAATTCTTCTTCTTAAAAATATAATGAATATCTCTATAAATTGATGAATTTTGCTTAAATTAGAAAGATTTCCGCCATATGCGGTTTAAGTTTGCGGAAAGCAAAAACTAAGCATCGAAATGATCTTTTCTCGGTACCGATTGTGCATGGTCAAAAATTACTTGGCATCCAAGAACACTAAAATCGTTTGCAAAACCATTCGTTAACAGGTGAAAAATGATCTTCAATGGTTTCTAGGCTTCGGTTTTCCAAACTGCATCTTTCCGAAATTACCACGCTCGTTTGAACGATCTAAATGGATTTAGGCGGATGATCAAAGATCCTAGAAATAAATTAAATTGTCGCAACTTGAGTTGCAACCGGCAGGTGGGAAGAGTTCATGAATTGCATTATGCAACTATTGCTGATCAATCCTAACAGGCAAGTAGTTGATCGATGTGACTTATGGAGTGAAACTCGGTTGATTGAACTATCAGCGAGAGAACGGAGAAGTTAGTCAGTCCGAATACGGTAGTGACAGCGTACAAATTTCGAAGTGAACGACAACAAGTACTTTAACGCAGGCGATTCGCACGAATTTTTCCCGAGGGTTGACAAGGCACATCAGGCAGTTCATGCTCTACGAGGATATACATACCAATGCCTAGCGGCAGCTCTTGCGTGGATTGATATTAGTCAGGAAGGCAAACTCTATTTGGAAGTCGCAGAAGACTATGCGATTGTGGCAAAAGATGCGCTACAGCTCACACAAGTCAAAGATACGAAGCAATCTGGGACGGTCACATTAAATAGTACTGGGATCCGAAAAGCAATCAGAGCCTTTGTCAAACTTGTTGAGATGAATCCGGGAATTGATATCGAATTCCACTTTATGACTACATCCGAAATAGGTACGGAGAGAAATCTCGCAGATAGACTATCTGGCACGGCTGGATTAGATTACTGGAAAGAGGTTGCGAAGGGGGAGGGGATTGCACCACTTCGTACAAAATTACAGAGTGGAAAATTCGGCGAGTCAGTAAGAAATTATTGTGTAGCGCGAAGTGACAAAGAACTTCGAGATTCTCTTATCAGAAAGATTCACTGGAACTGTGGTAAACCGAATATTGCTACGCTTCGCGAAGAACTTCAAAACCGCTTGGTAGTTATTGGTCGAGACCGTTTCAAATTGCCTTCTGAAGAGGCGCGGCGACTTGTAAACCACTTGGTTCAAAAAGTGCTTGAGACAAGCATAATTGATGACTCAAAAAAACGTGTTCTTACTCGGGCAGATTTTTATGAGCTAGTAGATGCGAAAACCCAAGTCTCAGTTCCGCGCGCTTCTTTGGAGACTTTCCTGGTACAGCTCACCTCAAACGTCAATAATTCTTTTGGTGAGCAAGCGAGCGCCGGTGAAGCTAGTTCAGTGGAGCATGCAGAATTTTTTATTGATGGGGAGACGCTTCCGGATCAGTGGAAGATGATTCGCCGGCTTGATATAGAAGTCTCTGCTGGTGCTATCCTAAAAAAAACACAGCACTTGTGTTTTGGCAGGTGGAAGCGGAACAGGGAAATCAGTGGTGGCGCGGCAGATCGCTGCTCAAAGGAACGGCAAATTTTTCATTGTGGACTGCCGTAACATGAAAGCAAGGGAGATTGGACGACGGCTCAAATCGGTCTTTGCCCGCTTAGGAGAACTGCCTGAGTCAACACTCATATTGGAAGATCTAAATCATCTCGACGATAAAACCATTACTTTGGCACTTAGCCAGGTGGTTGATGCCGTGAGTCGTCGTAGATTAGAGTTGCTTATTACCTGCCATCAGAGCCCTTCGTTGAGCACACTCACCGCCATCGGGCTAGATCAAACTTGCGTAGTCAGTTGCCCGTATTTTACGGAAGAGGAAGTTAATGAGCTTGTTCATGTTTACGAAGGAGATCCAGCTAGCTGGGGACGTATGGCTTACCTCGTAGGACGTTCAGGATTTCCCCAACTCACACACGCGTTCGTAGTTGGAATGTCAGAGCGAGGATGGCCAATTGAAGAATGTTCAGATATCATTCTCAGTGGTCTGTCGTCGGAGGACACGGACGCTGTCCACGATTCGGTTAGACGCAGTCTCCAGAGGGACCTTCTTGAAGCTCCGCGAGACCTGTTGTATCGACTCAGTTTAATGAACGGCCCCTTCAAAAAACCACTTGCATTGTCAATAGCCGCCATTTCGCCAGCAGTTCACCGAGCGGGTGAGTGCATAGATCAGCTTGTAGGACCTTGGATTGAGGCAATTGGGAAAGATCGCTATCGAATTTCGCCTCTCGCGAGCGGCATTGGACTCGAAATGTTTACTTGCGAACAGCAGAAGCGCATCCACAGGACGATAGCGGAGGAATCCATCAAGCAGGGCAAACTTGATGTTTTTGACATTAACACTATCATAACGCACTCACTATTGGCCAAATGGGCACCGGGGTTAGCGAAGATCGCGAGCGTGTTACTATCCGTTGATTTTCCTACACTTTGCAGGTTAGCGGAACATGTTGTATTGCTACGTTTTTTCAGAACCGATTGTCCGATTTACCCTGATGACTTGTTTGCTTCCATATTCCTTCGGTTGGCACAGTTTTCATTGGCGGCCGCTACTGAAGAAAAATGTGATGTTTTAGACATAACAAATGCACTTTTCCGGGAAATTGATGATTTGCCGCCAGATGAACTGAAAAGCACTTTTGAAGCGTTTGCAGTCTTTAATGTGACTGCAACGTTGGGTATTGCGAATTACATTGAAAACTGGGTCGATTTGTTGAACCGTTTCATGTTTCTTGCGGAACAAGACGAATTTGCTCGTGGAATAGTGGCAGAAACCGAAGGTGTTTCCGCGGAAGATCATTCAAGATATTTTAGTCAGATGTTCCGTGTCGGGATTCACAATCTCACATCCGTGGAACGGCTTGAAAACATTATTGATCAACTAGATTTGATCGACAATCGCAGCAGAGCCCTGTTGCTTACACCGATTGACAAGGTTTCGCCTGACTATTTCGTTCACACGCCTTGGGCTGCCGGGGAAGATGATCGCGAAAACTTCGACGAAGTGGATGCCGAGGCGCGATACGCTCGAATAGCTGAGAAGACATTAAAATGGGGCATACGTTCCCTACCGATCCAGTGTTGGGTAGCTCGATCAATCATATTTAACGAATTTCTTAACGACAAACAAAATGCTCTTTCAGTACTTGGGGAGGCTGTTAAATTACTCGGTCAAGACCCGCTCCTTGAGAAGGCCCGAGCAACTGTATATTGGTTTCAGGGTGAACATAAAACTGCTCTGGAAATTTACCGCAAAATTGCAGAAAATATTAAGGAAGAAGATTTTGTTGAATGTACGTTTGCGCTGCGAAAAGCTGCAATCAGCGCGGCAGAGTGCAGCGAATGGTTGCTTGCAGAGGAATGGTTTCTTGACGCACAAAAGGCTGCAGCCTGTCTTGACAGTAATGAAATGGCTGCTATGGAAATTGGGTTGGGTGCCGATGCAGCGGCAGCAGCACTCAGAGCGGGTGAATTCAGTAGAGCACTGACTGGATTTGCCAAATCAGTTGATTCATTGGCGAACTTAGATGGGAACGATACGCTTGCGGCTGCTTACTGTCGTCGTGTAGTCCGTTACGCGATAAGGTGGATGAATTCGCGCATAACGGGAACGCCTGTAGGAGTAGAGGTATCGGCCCAAAATTCCAAATTGACACCAGGAGCATGCAGCAACCCCAAACCACTGCCTGAAATACGAGAACGTCCTCTGGCGCATATCGATTTCACTTGGTATGATTTCAGACTTCCTGACCTCTAAAAGATGAATGTTTTGAGTTGACCTGACTAAAACATTCATTTTATTCTCATTTTTTTGAAATCAACTGCAATTTGGCGTTGAATTTGACTTACATATGGCTATAATAATATGAAACATATTTTGAATTATCAGGATGCATCATGCAACAGCCACTTGCCCTCAACTCACCGCTTTCCATCGCCATCGGCAACCGTTACTCCATGCAGACAGAACACGGGATCACCAGCTACTTCCTGTATTTGGATGCCATTGATCAGCACCCCGCCAACGATCTCAATGAACGCAAATTGAGAATCGCAAAATTTGCCGACATGAAAGTGGCCAAACAGTCTGAAATTGCGGCCGCTTTCGGAGTTTCCCGCACCACCGTGCATCGGTCGCTGAAGCTGTACCGAGAACAAGGCAGCGGCGGCTTTTTTTTGCCGCGGCAGGGCCGCGGACGGGTGACCTTGAATGCCGACACCATTTTGCAGGCGCAAGAACTGCTGTCTGCCGGTCACAGCGGCCGGCAGACCGCGCAGCAGCTGAACATTGCTCCGAGCACTTTTTCCGAACACTGCCGGGCGGGAGTGATCACTCGCCCCGAGCAGGTTGAATCCGAGTCGATTGCTGCAACCGCCGCTGCTGCAGAACGCAGTCAACGAGACCGGCAGGACAAACAAGCTGCGATGGGGCGCGCGGCGCATGCGGTCGAAGCCCGTGTGGCAGCCAGCATCGGCGAGCTGCAAGAGGTCAAGCCGCAATTTGCCGAACCCGCTTTGGCGGTGCCCTGCGGCGGAGTTCTGGCGGCGTTGCCGACACTGCTCAAGCAAGGCCTGTTGTTCCAAGCTGCAACCCATCTGAAATTGCCGAAAGGATACTATGGGCTCAATACGGTGCTGTTGCTGGTCGCCCTTTTAACCTTGGCCCGGATGCGCAATGCCGAGTCGCTGCGTTATCTCGCCCCGGGCGAGTGGGGACGGCTGCTGGGACTTGACCGGGCACCAGAGGTCAAAACCCTGCGGCGCAAGCTCAAAGCACTCAGCAACAGTGCTCAGTCGCTTCGCAACTGGCAGGCTGAGCTGACCCAGTCATGGCTGCAGGCGGAGCCCGACCGCGGCGCTACACTGGCAGTCGACGGTCATGTGAAAGTGTATGCCGGGCGCAAAGGCAAACTTCCGAATCACTTCATTTCCCGTCAGAAACTATGCCTTCCAGCGGCCGTGAGCTACTGGATCAATGCTCTGGGCGGCATGCCGCTTCTTTGTGTGCACCAACAGCTTGACCCCAAAATGTGTCAGGCGCTTGAGCGAGACCTGGTGCCACAGCTGCAATCCATGGGCACGCTGTCAGCGACACGGCCGGATTTGACCGAACTCGCGGCAGAACCGGATCTGACCCTGGTTTTTGACCGCGAGGGCTGGAGTCCGAGCTTGTTCAAGCGGTTGGCTAAGCAGGGACTGGCGGTGATCACCTGGCACAAAGGCTCGGCCGGTGTCGATTGGGCGCAAGATGAGTTCGTGCTCACGGAGGTTCAGATCAACGGCCCGGCTTCCACCCAACTTCGCCCAGTGCGGCTCGCACAAAACAAAGTTAAGTTGAAAAATGGGCTTGAAGTGCGTCAAATCAGGCGCCTGCTTGACAACGGCCGTCAGGCCGCCATCGTCACCACCCATCCGACGCTGTCCATGGCAAAGATCGCAGGTGCGATGTTTTCGCGTTGGTCGCAGGAGAATTTCTTCAAAACCATGCGACAGGATTTCAACCTCGATGCGCTGTCAGTTCACCAGCTGGCAGCGGTTGATGAAGACCTCGAGGTGGTCAACCCAAAATGGCGCGAATCCGACAAGCGGGTCAAAAATCTGACGGCGAAGCATCACCGGGCGCTGGCCCAGTGGAACCGGTTCAGTCAGACCGGCAATGCCAAAAAAACCGCACAATACGCGGCTGTCAAACAATCACTCGAAACACAGCTCGCACAGGCAAAAGAACAGCGCAAACAAATCCAAAAACACATCCGTGTCGGAGAACTTCCCGAAGACCAGCGGCTTGATGCTCTGCCTAGTGCACCGCGTCAGCTGCTCGACACTATCCGCATGACTGCCTATCGCGCAGAAACCACCATGATGCCCGCCGTCATGCGGGCGCAAGGCAAAAAAACCAATGCCCGCAAACTGCTCAGCCGACTGTTCCAGTGTGAGGCAAATATTATTCCGCAGCCGGAAAAAGGACGGTTGCGGATACAGTTTCTGGGTATGGCCAGCAATTCCGTCGACCGCTCTCTATTGCCCTTGATTGAGGAACTCAATGCCACACTCACACAGTTTCCAGATACAAACCTGACCTTGTTCTACGAACTGGCACCCGTCGCCTGATTGCTTCTAGCCTGATCTCTGGCAGCGCGATAATGTGCCACATAAATTTAGCCAGAGGTCAGGAAGTCTGGATTTAGCAAAGTCTGAGATATCGGCAGGTGTTGATGTTGGCATAAATGCCTCGTTAAGCAACCGATTAACAGCAGGCAAGATTCCGCAAATGGAACTTGCTCTTCAGTTGAAGTTCATCCAAAAGAGCATCACCGACTTAAATTCTGCGAGTTTTACAGAACACTTCACCAAGTACATCGAAACGAACGTACACTGTTCAAAGAATTATGAACTCCTCTCGTCGACATTTGATGTTGTGGCACCTACGCGAGAAAAAATACCGATACTTGACTATTGCAATTCGAGCGAGCCCATGGTTGAGCAGGTCGCGAGAGAATCTGTGTTGGAATATGGAATTCACGCGATATTGGTGGAGCAGTCTACGGAAATTTGGAAGCTTGAAATTGCGCTGGTGAATCACTTTGGTAACACTTTTCCTGGCAAATCTGTTTTCGATTATTGGAATAATGAGTATTCTTCACTGTCCGGACTAGATCGATCGGTCGCTCAAAAAGTTAAGATTTATCTCCGAAGTGGCCACTTTGCACCATACGATTTTTATTTAGCAGGTTTCAGATTCTTAGAGTGGATCAATGAGTGTAAGTATAGAGATTTTCTTTTGCCAGCTCTTGCCGACTGGCAAAGGTCGGGATGGGGGCAAATTTTGGAGCGGCAGAGATTTCGGATAATTGATCCGCGCATAACCGTACCAGCAATTGCCGAGTGTCTGAAAGTACCAGGGGAAGATAGGAGTTTTATTACAGAATTGTTACTTGTTGCTTCTCACGCGGCTGGAGTACGACTCTCATCCGAAAATCGTACTAACTTAATTGACATGAAAAAAGACAGCTATTAACCAACGTGAAATGACAACAACCGACGATCAAGCAGATTTTTCCGCTTAAACCAAATCTATTCAACGCAAGCATTCTGTAGAGTCGCGATGGATTTCGCTGACTGGTCCTAATCGCTGCAACAGTCTGCGAAATTGATTTCATTTTCATTGAAAATCAATCCCAAAAGCTGTATCTTGAATGTAACAAAAAAGACAATGCATCAGTAAGACAATTCCGTTTCCCAAATCAAGCACATAGTAGGAATAAGTCTTCGAAAATAATCAATTTAGTGCCAGAGAAATTATCAAATTTGAGACTGGACATTTCGAATTCATCGTGCCTCAGTGCTGGAGTCTACAGCGAAATGGGTGTCTAAAATCCTGACAGCTCCTGAATTTTGCCACTGGTCTTTTACCAAAGATGATTCGATGTAGCCAAATATCTGCCAATCGGAGTACTATTCGCGTCACTTTGGAAAATGGAGTGTTCATATTTCCCTTTAGAAACAAACCGATTTTGGAATACAATCGGGAGCTTAATTGCAATTTTCAAATCAAAAATTAAATTTGGCACAAATAACAGAACAATCGTAGAAAAATTAAATGGCAGAAATCGCAAAAGACAAAGAATCGAATTATGAAGATCGTGTAGAACGTGCACTTAAATCTGACGAGACTTTGTTGGGAGAAATTTGGACGTATGAAGCTGAAAATGGAAGAGGCAGCGCAAAAGATACGCAAGAAAGCGTGAGACCTAATAAAACAGTCGGTTTTGTTTACGCCTACCGGCCAATCATCGACGCCATCACAATACGAGAAGTTCCCGATAAACCATCGACTGCAGGTCGTATTGTGAAACCCTTAGAAAGTTTTATAAAGCGTCATGGGGAAGTTTTGAACTCGGGCACCGTAGCGATACTAAAAGATACCATTGAGCGTTGTTCACAAATTGCTGAAAACGAATTGTTAAAAGAACGTGAAGATGCAGAGGAAATAAAAAATACCGAAGAATGCATTGAGATTTTCAAAAAGCAGAAAATTTCTGGAATTTATGTATACACATACCCACACTATCGGAGACATGTTGTAAAAGAGGGAACTGAAAATTCCATGGAAAGAACTTTGTACAAAATCGGGCAGACATCAAAGGACATAGAGACAAGAGTTTATCAGCAAACTCATACACATGTTCCCGAATCCCCCATATTGGTGCGGATGTATATTTCAGATGATTCAAAAAACCCGAAGGATTTGGAATCTGATTTTCACGACATTGTCAACGCTGCGCACCCCTACGAGAGAGGGAGAGGAGTCGGACACGAATGGTTCCTTACCAATTTAGAATTATTGGATGTATATGCTAAACAAAAAGGGTTAGAAATAAGAAAATGGGATAGCGAAGATTTAGAGTAAATTTGAATTTAATTCTCATTTGTGATTTTGCATAATAGAACACCTGCACCTTGCTCTGTAATTCTGAGACGCGACGTAGAGATCAATTCGACGTAACTGCCGCCATTAAGCATGGCAGTTCAAAGCCACAGGCACTTGGTTATAGTCAAGGTTCCAATCCATGATTTATTCAGCGGAAAAACTGATTCGGTACTGGAAAGCAAACAGTATTCCTCCAAATCCAGATTACAGTAATCGAGACTAACGATAACTGGGTCATAATCCGACTGAGTAGTCGACTTCATAATTGTTTTCTGTCAGAAAACTTCCACGTTTAGACGAAATTCAACAATTTATACGGAACTTTCCGTTGTTTTTTACGGCGAATCATGCAAATAGAAAGAGCCTCCGCCTACTGTAAACTGATTTTTTTTTCAATATTGCTGGGATGAGCGGTTTAAAAAGAAGCAACCATCTCCTTTTGGTTCCTGCCTTGGGGATTTGGAACGAGCCGATGGCAACGCCAAAGTCATGCACCCGCCTTTCATTAAAGCAGTTGGTAACGCTCCAATCACGTTAGCGGTCGCGACGTCAGGTTTTCGGTACCTCATATCAACACTTCATTCTCAGGGTTATTGAGCACTGCGGTATCTGATTCCTCATGCCGCCAAACACATGTTCCATTCTCTCACGTACCTTTGAATACTGGTGGTTCAATCGCTTTTGGTCATGATGGCAAGGCCTACGCACGCGTGCCTTTTTTAATGGGAATTATATAGAGAAGTGCCCAAATACTTAATGATTATCATTATCAATTATCAATCATTCTAATTTTTTCCTCAATTCATTTCATCGGACATAAAGCACCAAGCAAAGCATACAGAAAAGGCATTTCATTGATTCAATTAATGAAGAAATTCCCCGATGACAAAGCGGCTGAAAAATGGTTTGTGGAGAATCGCTGGAAGGACGGTGTTCATTGTCCACACTGTAATGCTTCAAATGTGCTAATTGGTGCGAAACACAAATCCATGTTTTATCGCTTTCGAAAAAAGGAATGCAGAAAACGATTTAGCGTGAGAACTAAATCTGTAATGGAATTTTCCAGACTGGGTTATCAGATATGGGCAATTGCGATTTTTCTTTTGACTACAAATCTGAAAGTTGTATCTTCAATGAAGTTGCACAGAGATTTAGATATTGCTCAAAAGTCTGCTTGGTAATTGGCTCACAGACTGCGAGATACTTGGGATGCGGATAAAGATTTATTTTTAGGTGTTGTCAAAGAGGACGAAACTTATGTAGGCGGACTGGAAAAGAATAAACACAAAGACAAGAAACTAAATGCTGGACGTAGCGGAGTTGGAAAATCCATAGTTGCTGGAATCAAGGATCGAGAAACCAATCAAGTGAAAGCAAAAGTTATTGAAAACACCAAAAGGAAAACTCTTTACAAAATTATTCACGACAAAGCAGAGTCAGGTTCAACAGTGTTTACGGACGACTTTGAAAGTTATAAAAATTTAAAGGACGTTTGTCACCAGTATGTGAAGAATAGTGCGGGTGAATATGTAAATGAAATGGCGCACATAAACGGAATAGAATCATTTTGGGCCATGTTGAAAAGAGGACATAAAGGAGCTGATCACAATTTCAGTGTGAAGCATTTGGATAGGTATGTATTGGAATTTTCAGGGAGGCATAATATTAGAGAACTCGATACCATTGACCAGACGGAATCCATAGTTAAAAACATGGAAGGGAAACGACTAAAGTTTGAAATTGGGTGTCTGGTGAAGACGGCAGATTGTTTTAATCAATCCAAATTGGAGGCATGAAAAAATGACGAAATCATTTTTAGAATTTACAAAAGAAAAGGAAAGGAATGAGCGCATTCTAGAGGAGGGTCGAAAGCGGGGATACAACGTCTTCAAAGCCAATAAGGAAACCGTAAGAATTTGTCGAGAAAATGAAAAGAAGACACCGATTCCAATTCCCGATGATTCCTTGGCTTTTTTCAAAAAAATCTTAGAGATTCATGATTAGTTATTTCAATTATGATGCAATTTTCCTCAGTGAAGCGAAGCGTGTCGTTCAAGTTTCACGACATAAATCATTCATTGCCGATTTGAAAAATTACGCTGGTGATTCAGATGTGTTATTTGAAATTCATGCTGTAACTGAACTATTTAAAGAAAATGACTATTCTGAACTCAGAAATACATATAACGATCATAAACTAACCGATAATCTGAAAGGAAACAAAATCAATCCATCTTTTTTATGGAACTGCAAAAGATGTCGTTATCGTCTATAAAGAGCATGTAAACGGTCATATTGCTTTACATAGAATTGGCAATCATGACTGGGTTTACGATCCAGAATATCAAAAAATGGACAAAAATAGACGAATGAAAAAGAGAAGATGAAAAATCACTTATATGATTGATTTGTGTAGTTGAACGAAATACATGGGAGTTCCAAACTGGGAAAGTCGCACCTTGTTTCATGGTGATAATCTAGATTTCATGCGAGCCATGAAAAGTGAAATGGTTTTCACAACCATTTGTCAACAAGTGGAATTTCGATCCTCCATGGTTTCTGGCGTTGGTTTTCCGAACTTCATCTTGCGGAAATGAACACGCTCATTTGAATGATCTGAATGTATTTAGGCGGTTGAATAAAAATCTTGAGAATAAGTCTGGGTATCTCATATCAAAATTGCATTCTCAGGGTTATTGAGCACTGCGGAGTCTCATTCCTCATGCCCACAAACACTTGTTCCATTCTCGCACGTGCCTTCGAATACTGGTGATTCAACCGCTTTTGATCATGATGGCTAGGCCTACGCATGCGTGCGCTTTTATTGATACCAGGCTCGAAACCGAATCACGACATCATGCCGCGTTCTTAGTGTCTGTGGCGAATCTCTTTCAAACCTCAAGCCCCTTTGTACGGCGTCATCAATTAGAAGCCAGATCGGTGCTGTGTGGGTAGCCGCGGTTACTCCCCGGTAGTGGAAACTATTCATTGACCCGGGCGTGAAATTGCAGTTTCAATAGCAATTCTGCGAAGCGCACTTTACCTATACGAGGATTGAGAAGGTAGGAAGTATCACGGATTCTAATGGTAAAAATTACCTAACCAATTTAATACTCAGGGCTTGCGCCCAATCGGTGAAAATTTGAAATGTGAGCGCCAGGCTAACTGGCATATAGGGTAGTCGGTGAAAGTCCGATAGGAGGTAAGATTTAACCAATCGCCATCGCCTCGAGCCGTGCGCTGGCACTCGTGAGGGAGTCAGTGAAGTGTCGGTAGAGGTACGCAAAGCCATGATGATTGAGCATCGAAAAGCTTGTAATTCAGAGTGCAGAGATTTTCTACCGGGTTGAAGGCAACATCGACGGCACCGATATGGTAAGGTGCAGTCGAGCTCTGCGGTGTCGAATGAATCAATGGCTGTGCGCATGCCCTATGTCGGGATCTGGTAGGGCTTTACCTAAGCTTGCGAGTGTATGACAAGGTCGCTGAAAGAAAGGCGGTAATCCGAATCTGAAGATGAGTAGGGTAAAGCAATCGGATGCAGCCATAGTACTGTTGAATGCGGCGAACAAAGAGGCGCGAGTTTCGGTGGAGTCGAACGAGGGAAGGGCTGCAACCAAAGGGAATCTGTGAAGCCAAAGCATGTGCCGTACACAGAGACGGGAATGCGTGTCACAGGCGGCTGAGCGGATACGGCAGGCTGTATTGGTTTGCCGTCATGACCTGAGGTAGGAGCCGTATGCATTAGCGTGCACGTACGGATCTGTGCGGGGGGGGGGGGGAGCATGGTAATATGCTTCCCTACCGCGACTTTTAAACTGCCAGTGTGAAGCCTTTGAAACACTGGGCACTCCGCAGAGTGAAGGCGAGTCAGTGAGCCGCCAAGGCGGCGATGAACTGGCACTACGGCACTTCCCTGAGGTGGAGACGTCGGCGGAGACGGTCGCAGGACCGCCAATAAATGACGCTTCGGCGTCATTCAAAAACCGCGGGGATTACTGCGGTTTCATTATTGTCAACCTTCCGGGGAAGCGACCCCGGAGCGCAAGCGGCCTCTGGATTTCATATCATGGAGGTCAAAATGAGTGAAAACATGGTTACTCGAGAAGAGTTCCTCATGGAACTTAACACCGAGCGTCGGATAACGATGCTTGAAGCGATGATGGCCGAGGTTCGAAAAGAGACAGTCGAGATTCGAAAAGAGACGGCCGAGATTCGGGCGTCGAATGAAGACGCGCGAAAGGAGTACAGAACACACCAACGCTTTGTGCTTCGCGTCACGGCGTCAATGGTGATTGCGGTAGTGCTTACATTTTCCGGCATCGGGTACAACGCATTTTCGGTCAATCGAAGCTTAGCCGAGTTGACGGTCAAGGTGGGTCGGCTCGATGACCGACTGGCGTCGGTGAAAACCGATGTTGCCGCGCTTAAGGTTGGTCAGCAGCAGATTTTCACCGCTTTGCGAAACGAGGGCATCATTCAGTAGTGATAGCTACACAAATCGGCCCATTGCGGGCGCGTATTGAAACCACAGGTTGCTGTGGTTTTTCCATATTTGCGACCGCTAGGTCGTAGCCTGTCATCCGCAGGGCAAACTAGAAGATTCTTGGACCGAAGAAGTAGTAGAAGCTTTCAATTGAAATGCAAACAGAGTTCACAAAAATTTTTGATGAAAATTTTTTGAAATTACAGTACTAGACGATATTTGCAGCCAAATTTTATCCTGATAACAAATCCACTATCTCCTCGGACAAATAGAAGAAACGTTTTTTAATATTTATACAAGCAATCGTTGAATTACTTCTACGGGTGGGTCAAAATTGGATTGAAATCAACACGCATCGATAATTTTGTGGTTGAGACCGATGTGATAGTACCCAACGGATGTTGGATTGTTGCGTGGACCTATCGGACCACCCTCGTCGCGGGCAAGTGTTGATTTGAAGTTCAATGATGTTGTGCCGCGATTCAAGCTGATTCGGACAGATTATCGGTCTGCGACAACTTCCCGTTTTTGAGTGTATAACACCCAGCCGACACAAAGAACAAGTAATACGATCAAAGCGATGAGCTCAATGTTTCGTTCGTTAATCAGATAGCTGAAACCCACTGCGGTTACTGCTAAAAATGACCAGCGTTCCGGCCAGTTCAAATCTCGAATGAAGTAACCGTAGCACACGACAGATGATGACCACTGCAGCAGCAGGATCAGCAAAATTGGAGTTACGATAGACCAGCTTACGTTTGGGAAAGACAACAGTTCAGGATGATAGACAAAACCATATGGAATAATGAACGTTGTCAGCATTAGCTTCATTCCATCGATTGCAGTTCCAATAAACGTACCGCCTGAAAGTTTTGCAGCTGCCAGGGCGCTGACTGCAACAGGTGGAGTCAGTGTTGAAAACACTGCGAAGTAAAATACGAAAAAGTGCGCTAGGATCGCTTCAATTCCACCTTGCTGCAGAAATGGAACCAAAGTGAGCGAAACAACAACATAGGCTACAGGTGTCGGCAGGCCCATTCCCAGAAACAGCGAGACAATCATCGTCCCGAGCAAAAGTAGAAATTGGCTCTCTGGCAGAACTTTAACCAGCACAATAGCCAGTCGATTCGAAAGATTGGTTGTCAAAAAGGTTTGTGCCAGCGGTCCGATAGCGACAAGCAACAACGACAATAATGTCACGATAATCAGCCCGTCGACATAGGCAGCGTACATCTCCTTCAACTTTGGTCGATAACGACCCTGCAGAGGGCACAATCCAACAGCCAATGCGATTCCAACAACACCCGCGATCGCCGGAGAGTAGTAGCCAACAAGCAGTATGACTACAGCCGCAAATGAAATGAAGAATGTCGGAAACATGCGCCAAATTGCCTGTTTGTCGACAATGTCTTTCATTTGTTTCAGTTTTTCATGCTTGGCGCAAATGATGACGCCAAATGTAGTTCCACTTAAAAATAAAAGTGCAGGAATTAGAGCGGCGAGTGCGACTTCAATGTATGGAATATTCAAAAACAGAGCGATGATGAAGCCTGCCAATCCGAGAATGGGCGGCATGATCTGTCCTGATGTGGAAGCAACCGCTTCGATGGCGCCGGCCATGTCCTTGCGGTAGCCATGATTCTTCATCATTGGGATTGTCAATCGTCCGGTGAGGACGACATTGGAAACGGCTTGACCCATTACCGATGCCACAATGCCACTTCCAATAATCGCTGGAAACGCTGCCCCTCCTTGAACTCTTCGCCCAGTCACTTTCCCGATTTCGATCACCATCTTGAGCATTCCTACACCAAGCAGAATGGCTGCAAAAATCACCAAAAAGTAAAGTTTGTCTGCGGCCAGTCTCGCCAGCCAGAACATCCCCTCACTTACTCCCAGCCCCAGGTAGTGGATCACGAACCCGAGGTCATATTGGGGCAGTTGCAGTATTGGATACGGCACTAGATACCCAAAGAAAAAATAGCAGACGATAATGACAATCAGAGAGGTTAGAAGCCAGCCCCAATGTAAGAAGTTGAGAATCAGCACCCCGACGACCATGAGCACTCCAATTGTGATGTCGACCGGTTCAAAGAATGGATGAACCGCATCAAGTCGCAGAGTATTGATGCGGACATAGGCTGAACCGAATACTGCAAGAATTGTTCCAACAATTGCGATGCACAATCGAGTCTTCCAAAATTTTCTCTTTACCTGCGTAATGCGATCTTCCAGCAAATCCTTGAATGCCAACAGTGATGCCATGCACATCACCAAGAAAACGAAAGTCGAATAGAAAATTTTTGAGTTGCTGATTAAACCGAAAACAGAGACACCGATATAGAGTGTGAGTATCGTGCCCAGTACAGTAAAAACTTGTAACAGCTTGCTATGAAGATTTTCGGGAGACAGCATTCGATTGTAAAAATTACGAGAACCAGCAGCTGGTTAAAACATCGCCGTCTGATGTAGTCATGGACACCAGACGGCGGTAGTTAGCAATAAATTGAAAAGGAACTATGAACCCGGATAAGTTACAGGTACGAAGTTTTTTCTTTTGTCCCAGATTCCAAGATCTTGATAGGCTCGAATTGCTCCTGGATGGGTGTTTTCTTCAGATAATCCATCCACCATCATGTCTTCAGTTAAAACTTGCCACAATGCGTTTAATTCTCGCATCTCATCAAGATGTTTATGCGTAGCGATCACGTAATCGTAAGCCAATTGTTCTGGAAAATCTGGATGAACTGCCTTGTATCCACGATTGAAACCTGACAGGAAATCTTCCTCCTGATGAGGCAGGGTTCCAGCTTTAATCGTCATACCTAGCCAGGTCGTGCCGAATTTTTCATTCATCTTGTCGATTGCCCACTGATCCATGGGAATGTAATAAAGTTTTTTGCCTGCGGCTTCCAACTTTCGAAGCGGGCCGCTTTTCAGATGAAAAGATTGTGATGGATCAGTACCGTAACCGGTTACGCAGACATCCGTGGTTCCGTCAATCAACTGCTGGGTGAGACCACCTGGATTTAGCAGTCGAATATCCGTATTGGATCGATCAATTCCATAAGCGTGCTTCAGGAAAAGCCGTGGGTAAACACCCCAGTCACTCTGTCCCAAGAGACCAACAGAAACGCGTTTGCCTTTCATGTCCGCAATGGTTTTAATTTCTGGATCGGTCGTCACAAAAAATTTACCCTGGGACCAATATGCCTCGCCGTGCAGAAGTTTGAATTTTACGTCGATAGGATCGGGCAAATATTCTTTCACGTCGTCCGACCCGCCATGGAGAGCGAGCTGGATAATAGTGTCTTCAGTGCCGAAAACCGTGTGCTTGTGCCGACGCGTGTCCGATGCCATCACACGAACGTTGTACATGTAACCTGGAGTTTCCTGTGCGGAGATAAACAGGTTGCTTCCGCTGCGCGCAAGAACATTTCCGAAGATCGTGTTTCCTTCCATCACTCCACAACCGAATGGGCAGGTTAAGATTGAAACAAAGTCTTGGGCCTTTGCCGTTTGAACTGCTGCGGTGCTGGCAAGCAGCAACATCAGAGCCAGTGAGCTTCTAAATAATTTTCTCATTTTGCATCCTCCTTGCTGATGATTGTCAAATGAATCATTATCAGTACTTTACAATTTTCTTGAAGTAAATCAAAATGATATTTTGAAAGTTGTTATTCGACCTCGATCAGAAACAGCTGCTGATCAAACTCAACGAGTTGGCCATCTTCGGCAAAAATGGAGACAATCGAACCATTTGTTGGTGATTCAATTGTCGTGTACAGTTTCATTACTTCGATGAGACATAATGGGTCACCAGTGGAAACCTTGGAACCAGTTTCGACAAAGGAATCCGATTCTGGATTGGGACGCCGGTAGAAGGTGCCCACCATGGGCGATCGAACGGCGCGATGACCATCCTGCACTACAGGTTGCTTCGCTGAAGAAACAGTGTTTGAATCCGTGATTTGTGAATTTGGTTGAACTTGTTCTGGAACAGGGGTTGCTGTTTGAGACAAAGCAGAAGGCGAGCTGGCACCGGTTCGTTTTCTGACAGAAAGTCGAAGACCTTCAACTTCAATTTTTATCTCTTCTGCTTCTGATTCGTCAACCGCTTTCAGAATGTCGGCAATATCGCGGTAAGTTAACGTCAACTTTCTATCCTATTGATCCTGATGTAAAGTAATGTTAATTTAGCATTGCCGATTCTTTTCGCGAATTGAGAGTCGGCAAAAATAACTCGAATATTGAAACAATAATGATTTTTAATATATCAAGAATGTAAGTTGTGAGTACATATCATTCCTGTATTTGCAACAAGAAAATCCGTGAACCAACGCTTGTCAACAGCTGAATCTCTGAGTCACGATGAAAAGAGTTCTGATTGCGAATCGTGGAGAAATTGCACTGAGAGTGGTACAAGCCTGCCGCAATTTAGGTTTGGAGAGTGTTGCGGTTTACACCGACGCGGATAAAGGATCACTCCACAGACTGCAAGCCGATCAGGCTGTCAAAGTTGGGCCTTCTGTTACCAGCTTGAGTTACTTGAATCAGAAAGCCATCATTCATGTGGCACAATCCCTCAATTGTGATGCGATCCACCCAGGTTACGGATTCCTATCTGAAAACCCTTCGTTTGTACATCTTTGTGAAGCTGAAGGAATTCAGTTCATAGGACCTTCCGCTTGCTGCGTTAGAATGATGGGAGATAAAGCGAGAGCGAGAACGAAGTGCAAGGAACTTAATATTCCAGTCGTCCCAGGATCCCAAGATGCTTTTGAAGATGTTCAAACCGCAATGAAAGCACTGTCTTCCATCGAATTCCCAGTTTTAATTAAAGCGCGTGGAGGCGGCGGCGGGCGCGGCATGCGAATTGTTGCTAATGAACAGCAATTTTTCCATGAATTCATGCAGGCTTCCCAAGAGGCAGAAGCCGCCTTTTCAGACTCATCACTTTATCTCGAGAAATATTTGAGCCGGGTCCGACACGTGGAAGTCCAAATCTTAGGTGATCAGCAAGGGCAGGTCATCGCCTTAGGCGAACGTGATTGCACTGTGCAAAGACGCTATCAAAAACTGGTGGAAGAATCTCCGTGTCCTGTTCTGGGGGAGCCGTTGCAAAAAAAACTGCATCAATGTGCAGTGCGATTGGGGGAGGCGATCGGATATGTAGGCGCAGGCACCGTTGAATTTGTAGTAACTGAAGATCTTCAGCGAGCCTATTTTATCGAGATGAATACGAGGATTCAGGTAGAGCATCCAGTCACGGAGCTTTTATTCGGAATGAATCTGATTGAAGCTCAGCTGCGTCTGGCGATGGGTGTGCCGGTCTCAGCTATTCTTGATGACCAGCAACCAGTCGGGCATGCGATCGAATTTCGAATTAACGCTGAAGATTGGGAAGTTGGATTTCAGCCTTCGCCAGGAGTGATTCGAACGTGGAGGCCTCCCGCTGGTTCCGGTGTTCGAATTGACACGCATGTTTACAAGTCATTTCAGATCAGTCCGTATTATGATTCTATGGTAGCGAAGTTAATTGTTCACGGCCATGATAGAAACCATGCTTTGGCACGAGCGGAAAATGCGCTGGAGTCCTTCCAGATCGAAGGAATTAAAACGACAATTGGTTTTCATTGTAAACTTTTGCAACAACCAGCATTTCGCAGTGGCAACTTCCATACCAAGTGGGTTGAAGAAGAATTTCTAACCGAGAATTGAACCGATGACTCGAACTGTCAATATTATTGATCTCACGCTGCGAGACGCACACCAATGTTTGTGGGCAACACGCATGACCACTGCAATGATGAAAGAACTGGCGCCACTATACGACCGAGCAGGTTTTGAAGCCATCGATTTAGTGGGTGGAGCAGTATTTGATGTGTGTGTACGATATCTGAAAGAAGATCCGTGGGAGCGAATGCGAATACTTCGAAGCTGGGTGAAAAATACGCCCTTGATCATTCATACTCGAGGACAGAGTTTGTTTACCTTTGAGTTTTTTGCTGATGATGTAGTGGAACTCGCGGCACAGCGTTTTGCTGCGAATGGAATGCGTTATCACACCCCGTATGATGCGATCAACGATATGCGAAATCTCGAAATTCCGGTACGGGCAGCAAAGGAACATGGTCTGCACACCATCGGTGGCATTGTATATACAGAAAGCCCTGTTCACACCGATGAATACTATGCGGCAAGAGCAAAAGAACTAGTCCAATTGGGTGTTGACGGCATTTACATCAAAGATCCTAGCGGCCTTTTGCGCCCTGACCGAGTTCCGACTTTCATTCCTGCGTTGAAAGATGCAATTGGTGAGCTTCCACTTCAGCTCCATTCACACTGTTTATCTGGTTTAGCTCCATACACTGCATTATTGGCGGTTGACTATGGTGTTGACGTAGTGCATACCGCTACCTCAACTTTGGCAAACGGAGCATCTCACCCACCCACTGAACAGTTTGTAAGGAACTGCCGTCGTAGAGGATATCAAGTAAACCTTGACCTTGAATCTGTAGAACTAGCCGCGGACAAACTCGCGTATTTGGCAAGAATTGAGAAGAAGCCAGTCGGTGAGATTGCGGAGTACGACGAATTTCACTATCATCACCAAGTCCCGGGAGGCATGATTTCTAATCTGAGGTACCAGTTGGAAACAATCGGATTGGAAGATCGGTTGGAAGATATTCTGGAAGAAGCAGGACATGTTCGAGCCGATTTGGGGTATCCGATCGTCGTCAGCCCCTTTGCTCAATATATCATTACACAATCGGTGCTGAATGTAATGGGACAGGACCAGGGTAAATCGCGATATGACACTGTTCCAGATGAAGTGCGCCTTTATGTACGCGGAGGCTATGGCAAAGTTGTCGGTGATATTGATCCTAATCTGTATGACAAGATTACACGCGGGGAAGAACCCATTGAGGATCGGCCCGGTGCCCATGTTCCCTTAGCTCTCGATAAGCTGCGTCGAACTCGTGGCCCATTTGCATCCGATGACGATTTGCTTCTAGCTGCGTTTTACGCGGACAAAGAGTATTCAGCGCTGAAAGAGGCTGGACCGATTCGACTCGACACTTCGACTCTGGGCAGCACGCCTCTCATTACTTTAATTAAAGAACTTGCAAGTCGTAAATCAGTTCGCGCCTTCAGTCTGAGCAGCCATTCTGTTTAACTTGAACTTATTGGGAGTAAGAAAAATGTCGAAGCCTTGTATTATCACCGTTGCGATCACTGGTGCGGTTCCAAAGAAAGAAGATAATCCGGCGGTGCCAGTCACACCTGCGGAGCAAATTGAGTCAACGCACGAAGCGTATGAAACAGGCGCATCATTGGTTCACATTCACGTTCGAAACGAAGATCAGTCACCAGGTTCCGACCCAGATAAATTTGCACAAGTTCAGGAGGGAGTAAGCAGATACTGCCCTGGAATGATTATTCAATTTTCAACGGGCGGACGCGGCCGAGATTTAGCTGAACGCGGCGCCATGTTGAGCCTGTGTCCCGACATGGCTTCACTTGCGACGGGCTCTGTTAATTTCCCAACATCCATCTATGAGAATCCACCGTCCTTTATTGACGAACTGGCTTCAGAAATGCTCAAGTTTGACATCAAACCCGAAGTTGAAATTTTCGATGTTGCAATGCTTTATAACGCAGTGTCTTTGGTTAGACGAGGTTTGCTTGCCACACCACCGCATGTACAGTTCGTGATGGGCATACCGAATGCATTGCCAGCACGGCGTCAGTTGCTTGAGTTTCTGATATCCGAGCTGGAAGAATTGCTGCCTGATGCGACTTGGACTGCAGCAGGAGTCGCCAGGCATCAATTTACAGTCAATCAATGGTGTCTGGAACTTGGCGGGCACTGTCGAACAGGGCTCGAAGACAATATTAAGTTTGATCGGTATCGACTTGCGCAAAGCAACGCTGAACTGGTGCAAAAGATCGTAGATGTCGCGGATCAGCATCACCGATATCCTGCGACGCCCGATCAGGCTCGAGAAATTTTGAATCTGCGCAAGGCTGCGTAAATCGAGTTAATCAAGAATTAGGGGAAACCACAATGTATGACCTGTACTATTGGACTACGCCAAATGGGCACAAGCTGACGATGTTGTTTGAGGAGCTCGGAGCTGACTATAGCATCATTCCAGTAAACATCGGGAAAGGTGAGCAGTTTGAATCGGATTTTCTGCGCATTTCGCCGAACAACCGGATTCCTGCACTGGTTGATCACAAACCAGACGACAGCGATAAGGCCGTATCGCTGTTTGAATCCGGAGCAATGATGCTGTATATCGCGGAAAAGCATGGACAATTCATCCCCGCTGAGGTTCACGGCAGAGCAAGTGTATTGCAGTGGCTTTTCTGGCAGATGGCGAACTTGGGCCCAATGGGCGGGCAGAACCATCATTTTGTGACCTACCTGAATGAAGAAATTCCGTACGCGATCAGACGCTACGTCGGCGAAGTTTCCCGTTTGTACATGGTTTTGGATCATCAGCTCAAAGACAAAGAGTATATTTGTGGAGACTATTCAATCGCAGATATGGCGTGTTATCCATGGATTGTTCCACACAAGCGTCAACTTCAGCACATTGAACAATTTCCTAATCTGCACCGCTGGTTTACTCAAATTCGCTACAAACCTGCTACTTTGCGAGCGTACGAATTGGCGAAGGAAGTAAATCCAAGTCGAGGTGGAATGAGTGAAGAGGAAAAGAAAATATTGTTTGGGCAGGATGCAGACACTCTTCGAAAAGCGAGGACTGGGAGATAAATTTTGTTGCATGATTCAAATCCATCCCCACTGAGTGGAATTGTCGTTGTGGACTTCACGACACTCGCGCCTGGACCGCTCGCAACCTTGATGCTCGCAAGTGCGGGCGCCGAAGTGATCAAGGTTGAACGACCAGGATTTGGGGATGAAATGCGCATCTATGAAAAGGCGTTTGGTGACAACGGAGTTACGTTTTCTATTCTAAATGCTGGAAAACGAAGCGTAGTCGCTGATTTAAAAAACAAAGATGATTTAGAAAAAATTAAAAACTTAATCAAAAAATCCGACATCGTAGTCGAACAGTTCAGGCCTGGAGTAATGAAAAAACTTGGATTGGCCTACGAAGATCTAAAAGAATCAAATCCTGGTTTGATTTACTGCTCGATTACCGGTTTTGGTCAGAGTGGTCCTAAATCGTCGGTTGCCGCGCACGATCTTAATTATGTTGCAGATACCGGAATGCTCACAATTGGTGAGACACGCGCCGGCTGTCCTGCAATACCGCCGCTGCTTGCTGCGGATCTCGCAGCCGGGTCCTATCCTGCGGTGATGAATATTCTGTTAGCCTTGCAGCAGCGAGACCGGACTGAAAAAGGCAGCTATATTGATGTGTCGATGACCGACTGTCTGTTTCCACTCATGTTTTGGGCTCTTGGTCTGGGGTGGGGTGCGAATTCTTGGGCGAATGACGGAGGTCGACTGCTGACAGGCGGCTCTCCCAGGTATCAGGTCTACAGGACATCGGATGATCGTTTTCTTGCTGTTGCTGCATTGGAAGATCGATTTTGGGCAGTATTCTGCGATGCCATTGAATTAGACAGGAGTCGCTTTGACGAAAACAATAGCCCGAGGACACTGATTCATGCTGTTCAGGATCGTGTTCAAGCAAAGACTTCAGCGCAGTGGAGGAAAATTTTTGAGAATCGAGATGCCTGTGCAGTGGTAGCGAACACACTCGAAGAAGCAGTTCAGGACAGTCATTATTTAGAACGAGGGTTATTTGACCAGAAGGTCCTCAATGAATCCGGCAATTTGGTCAATGGTCTGCCATTGCCCATCGTGCCCGACCTTCAGAGTACTTCGTCTTCCCCAAAAAAAGTTCCGGCACTCGGCGAACACAGCCAAATACTCGATCAGTGACTGAGGTTCCATCCATTCAGACAATCGGTGTGATAGGGACCGGGCTTATTGGCTCAGGTTGGGCTGCCCGCTGCTCCGCCCGCAAGCTCAAAGTTATTGCTTACGATCCGTCCCCTGATGGCGAAGACTTGCTCAATCGACACATGGACAATGCCTGGCATGCGCTTGACAGCCTTGGATTTGATCGCACGCAAGCTGGCGAGGTTCAATTTGTCGATAGTGTAGAGGAGGTTGCTGGAAATTGCGACTTTATTCAGGAATCTGCACCCGATAATTTAGACATTAAACGCGCCTTGATCCGCGAAATTGACAGTTATGCGGATTTAGAGGCAATCATCGCATCTAGTTCGTCAGGCCTTTTGCCTTCGGAGATTCAAGCGGGCGCATCGCATCCTGAACGTGTATTGATCGGACACCCCTTTAATCCAGTCTACATTCTTCCCCTGGTTGAAATTGTTGGCGGTCGTCAAACCAGCCAGTC
This sequence comes from Arenicellales bacterium, assembly GCA_965202855.1. Lineage (GTDB taxonomy): Bacteria > Pseudomonadota > Gammaproteobacteria > Arenicellales > JAJDZL01 > JAJDZL01. The sequence goes on from CBDBBP010000003.1 coordinate 394,709, forward strand.
CAGTGTTGAGATTGCCGCAAAATTCTACGAGTCAATCGGGATGCATCCGTTAATGGTTCGAAAAGAAATCGATGGATACATCTCTGACAGAATTCAAGAAGCTGTTTGGAGAGAGGCATTGCATTTGGTAAATGATGGTGTTGCTTCTACGAAGGACATTGATGACGCGATCGTATTTGGACCAGGATTGCGATGGGCGATTATGGGTGTGTGTTTAACCTTTCACTTGGCCGGAGGAGAACAAGGCATGAAACACATGCTTGAACAATTCGGACCTGCATTGAAATTGCCTTGGACCCATCTGATCGCACCGGAGCTGACCCCCGAATTGATCGGCCGGATGGTCGATGGAACTCGCGAGCAAGCCGGCGATTTTTCAATTCGCGAACTCGAACGCCTGCGTGATAACTGCTTGATCGAAATTTTGGACGTGTTGCAAAAATATCAATTTTCCGCAGGTAACACGAAATTTCGATGTGGTTGAATAATTCTGAACTCAATCAAGCTTGAACAGACTACAACGGTTATTTCGTCCTCAGAGTATCGCTGTACTCGGCGGAGAGCAGGCTAGGCGCTGCATCAATCAGTGTGACCGGTTTGGATTTCGCGGTGAAATATGGCCGGTCAATCCAAAGCGTCGGATGATGGAATCGAGAACTTGTTTTTCATCCGTCGAAGAATTGCCGGCAGTTCCCGATGCGGCGTTTATCGCCATTCCAAATAAACAAACAATCCAAGCAGTAGGGCATCTCGCATCAATGGGAGCAGGTGGCGCTGTCTGCTACGCGTCTGGTTTTGCTGAGGTACAAGGGGACGGACCGGCACTTGAAAAGAGACTTCAAGAAGCAATGGCTGATATGCCGTTAATTGGACCGAACTGCTACGGTGTACTGAATTATCAGGATGGTGTCGCTCTATGGCCGGATGAGCACGGAGGAAAACGTTGTGAGAGAGGGGCTGCCATCATTAGTCAGAGCGGCAATATTACCGTTAGTCTATCTATGCAACGACGAGGCGTGCCGGTCGCATACCTGATCTCGACCGGCAATATGGCGGGATTGAAAACTCATGACTATATCTATGCAATGCTGGGCAACCCAAACATTACGGCCATTGGCTTGTATTTGGAAGGAATTTCGAATGCGAGTGAATTATCGAAAGCCGCCCTTGCAGCTTTAAATCAAAATGTGCCGATTGCTGTGCTGGTCGGAGGGGGCTCGGACCGAGGTGCAGCAGTTACTCTGAGTCACTCCAATTCGATGTCCGGGAGCAAGGAAGCGAATGCGGCGTATTTTCAGAAGTTTGGAATGATTCAAACATCCAGCATTCCACAACTATTGGAAACTTTGAAATTTATATCAGTTCTTTCCACTAGACGTGAACGCACTATCACTTCGATTAGTTGCTCGGGTGGAGAAGCTGCTTTGGTAGCCGATCTCGCAGAGCAACATGATCTCGTTTTCCCCAAATTTAATGACGTTCAGTACAAAAACCTCCATCAGGTTCTTGGCAATAAGGTCAATATTTCCAATCCGCTTGACTACCATACCTATATTTGGGGAGACAAGGCGGCACAAAAAAAATGTTTCCAAGCAGTATTTTTCGGCAAGCAGGCGGTTACCGTAAAAGTTTTGGATATTCCAACGGAAGATATTTGTGATACTCGAGAATGGGATTACGCTGTTCAAGCAATAATCGATGCGAAAGAGCAGGCGCAAGCTCGGGTTGCAGTGGTTTCAACACTACACGAAAATTTTTCTGCCAACTATCAGGAACGTTTCCTCTCACATGGTATCGCGCCAATGCTGGGGCTTGAAGAATGTATTCTCGCAATTTCGAAAACTTCAAATTTTGCTCGGAAGCGGGGAATGATAGATCACATCTCACCACTTAAGCCTCTACAGGAAGCCCGAGGTGTGATTACCACCTTGCGTGAACACGAAGGGAAACAAGAATTAAGAAAAGTCGGATTATCAGTCGTTGATGGTTGCGAGGTGACGAGCTCGAATTTCGAAGAATTGGCTGCCGGTGCGATACGAGCAGCCAATGAATTGGGTTATCCGATCGTCGCTAAATCGTCATCTTCAAAATATGTCCACAAAAGTGACGTCGGCGGCGTGTTCCTTAATATTCAATCCGATTCCGAGCTGATCGGCACCCTTCGGGAATTGAAGAAATTGAGCAATAGCATTCTTATCGAAACCATGGGCGCTCAACCATTTCTGGAGCTTTTGATTGGCTTTCGAACAGATCCGATTTATGGGCATATGATGGTGATTGGTTCCGGAGGCAAGTTCGCTGAATTAATGGAAGATTCTGTCATTCTCTTTGCGCCTTTTCATGAATCTGATTTTGAATGGGCATTCGACCAGACTAGAGTGGGTCAATTATTGCGTGGATACCGTCATTCTGCGGGGGACTTGGAAGCTGTTCTTGAAACTTTGCGGATTTTGGCGGACTACTTCACCAATTTGGAAAACAAGGTGAATGAAATTGAGATTAATCCATTATTTGTTTACGAGAGAGGGCAAGGTGTTTTAGCGGTTGATGTTTTACTTCGACAGATTGACTGACTCCATATTGAATTCCTAAAATCTTTTATCAGGGAGAGTCAACCATTTTCTTGTTCCAAAAGAAAATTGTTTTCAAAATGAATTTTGTCGCGTGAAAGAGAAAATATTTTCTTGATTTGACTATGTTCAAGAAGAATTATGTTTTTCATAATGTTGGTTCTACACTAATCGAAGTGACATGCTCTCATCGAATGCCCATCCATTTTCTGCCGCTAATCGCCTTTAGTTGATGCAATCGCAAATGACTTGGCAAGAAATCATTTTGAACTATTTATGAAGATTTCAATTGCCAAAATTTGGAGTGACATTTTAGGGGGCTTTACTACAGCCGCAGTTGTCTATCCAGCTGCCTTGGCGTTTGGAATCGCTTCGGGATTAGGTCCTCTGGCGGGTCTTTATAGTGCTGTCGCTATTGGAATATGCGCGGTATTATTCGACAGTACACGGACGATGGTATCGGGTCCCACGGCTCCAATGACAGTTGCCATGGCAATCATTGTTTCAATTAATGCCGATTCACTTTCAACTGCATTCGCCACCGTGTTTCTTGCTGGTTTTTTTCAAATTTTATTCGGATGCATCCGAGTCGGTCGATTCATCGCCTATACACCGCATTCTGTAATTTCTGGTTTTATGTCTGGCATCGGTGTAATTCTGATTGCGATCAATGTAATGCCAATACTCGGCTATCCGTCGAATCCGAACGGATTAGTGAATGCAATAATCTTATTGCCGGATGCACTGAAAACTCTGAACACGGATGCGCTTGTCCTCGGGGCTTTGACGTTCATCGTCATATTGATTTGGCCTAGGAGATTTGCAAAATTCATTCCAGCTATGCTTTTCGCACTGCTAGTTGGCACAGTTGCGGGAATATATTGGTTTCGAGACGCGCCAGTGGTTGGTTCAGTAGATATTGAACTCTTCGCATTATCGTTTCCTATGCTGGAATTCGAAAAAATTCACCATGTATTTGAACATGCGTTTCTACTGGCGCTGATCGGCTCGTTAAATACCTTGTTAACTGCTTTGGTATCAGATTCAATGACTTCTGGTGTTCATAAACCGAATCGAGAGTTGGTGGGGCAAGGACTGGGAAATTCAATCGCTGGAACAATTGGTGGGCTGCCCGGTTCGGGCAGCATTGTATTTACCGTAGCGAATATTCGCGCGGGAGGACGCACTCGGTTGTCTATCTTTTTGGTTTCAGTGATTATTTTATTTGCTGTATTGGGTTTCGGAGGGTTAGCTGAGCCTATTCCGTCTGCCGTTTTGGCCGCTATCCTGATCAGGGTTGGATGGGACTTGATTGACGTTCAATTTTTGGCTAATATCAGAAAAATCAAGCGAGCTCACGCGTTTGTCATGCTGCTTACGCTTTTCGTGACTGTTTTTGTTGATCTGCTGACAGGAGTCGCGATTGGTCTGATTGTATCTAGTTTGGCGACAGCAGTGAAAGCGGAAGTAATTGAGCTCGATAATGTACTTTCTGTTCCCTTGCTAGACCTTGAGGGCGAAGAGCCATTTGCCGCACCAATCGGGTTAGTTAGACTGACTGGAACATTTTCGGTCGCATCGGCCAGCTCATTGGTACGAGTGATCAATGCTGATATTGAAGATCATGATGTCGTGATTTTTGATTTCGGCCCCACAGTGGCAGTGGACGATAGTGCAGCGATTATTATCAGACAATTGATCGAGACGGCAGTTAACCGGAATACTCCCTGTCTTGCAATTGGATTAAGTAAGTCGATTAAAAAGGATCTTGCTGGTTTTCGAGCACTCCGATTGATTCCCGAGAGTCTTCGATTTGAAACACTTGACGAAGCGCGACATCACGCACATTTGCTGCTTGAGGAGCTAGATGCAAAGTAGGCCATACTTCAGGTAGTGAGTATTAATCGACGTTTGCACTGATTGCAAGATGCATGTTTTTTTTAACGTTCGGGTTGGTTCCTGAAATTTCGAAAAATTTCTATGCTTTTCGAATAGCGAGAACTGTGCTGTTAACAATGTGTTGAATTGAAACAGATAACGAAATCAATGATTTTGAAATTAAAATTGAAGTTTTCAAGAGGCTGCCAAGTCAACCTTTTAGAGGCGGATGCGCACCAGTGTATGACTGTACATGGAACTCTATCGATTCTCTAATCGAATAAGATCCGATTTTCATTACAAAATGCTAATTCGATCTCCAAAAGAAGCAATAATGGCCTGAATGTCCGAATTCAATTTTGTATGGATATCAGCACTTGGAAGTCTCGAGTTCACAAATTTCTGTTCTATTGCCAATTAGCGAATTAGCGAGATGAACAGATTTATTCTTAAACCAATCAAATAAGGAGTATTGCTAAATTGAGCAGTTCAGTTCTAACTCGACAAAACGAATCGATCCTAGAAATCACGATCAATCGTCCTAAGGCGAATGCGATCAATTTGGAAACGAGCCGTACTTTAGGCCATGTTCTTTGCGATTTTCGAGATAACCCTGAGTTACGAGTCGCGATCATAACGGGAGCTGGCGATCGTTTTTTTTCTGCTGGATGGGATCTCAAGGAAGTCGCGTCAGGTGATGCGGGATTTGACGACGATTACGGACCTGGTGGATTTGCAGGCATTTCAGAACTACATGATCTGAACAAGCCGGTGATATCCGCGGTCAATGGTTACGCGGTGGGTGGCGGTTTTGAAATCGCGCTAGCTTCGGACCTTATCATCGCAGCAGAACTTGCTCAATTTTTTCTTCCGGAGATCAAGGTTGGAGTAGTTGCTGATTCTGCCAGTTTTCGGCTGCCGAAACGAATCCCAAGAGCAATTGCGACTGAGATGCTGCTAACTGGGCGTCGCATGGATGCGCAAGAGGCAAAACACTGGGGGTTAGTCAATCAAGTCGTTCCAGCTGGCGAGCTAATGAGACACGCCCGTGAACTGGCTGGCACAATTGCAAATGGTGCTCCTTTAGTTGTTGCATCCGTGAAAGAAATTCTTCGCATGACTGAGGCGGTAAACATTGAGGAGTGTTATCGCATGCTGAATAACGGTGAGTTTGGCCTATATGAAAAAATGAAAGCATCTACAGACGCGATCGAAGGACCAAAATCGTTTGCAGACAAACGAGATGCAAAGTGGAGCGGCCGCTAGTCTTTCTGTTGAGTGTTTGCGGTTATTTTACGGTGAGTGTAATCTAACTCATGCAAAATTGGCGATAGAAGAAAATCTATATAGGTTTTTCGAGAGGTTAGAGGATTTTGCGCGGGTTAAACCTGATTGGATAGCATAGAGTCATAATTTGACTGTAAGCGGAGTTTGAACAGGCTGTTTGTTCACAGAATTTTCGTTCTACCGATCTATGGCAGTCCAAATCAGCGGATCTCATTGTGGATATTATCCATCAGTAAATCATAGCAGCAAACCATGTTGACAAAATTGTGGTGCAAACCCGGTGCTGCGACAGAAAAAATTTGAAAGATCTCAGTGCCTATTGCAATTACGAATGGTTTGAGGATGTACATTCTAATGCTGACACAGGGCTTCTCAAGTGTTATTTGCAGACGGTCCTATCAGCCATAAAGAGAGTTTGGTGTGCTTGCATGTTGGCATGTTGCGGGCAACAAAAGACGTAGCAGCGCGATTCAGTTCTACACAGCTTACGCTCCGAAATAGAAATTGCATTAGCTTCAATGTCTCTGTACGACATTCAATTTATAACCTGATCACAGTGTTGCTCCTTGAGCTGATTCTCACTCTGTTAGTCACGTTGATTGTTCCCAGAAAGCATCTGAAAATTGTGAAGTGGTCATGTGAGTGACGATGTCTTAACAGAAATTTTCATTGTTCTCGCGAGCTTTATTCCAATCCGGCGAAGCAAGACCAATGCTTGCTGATCCAACTTATAGCAATGTTGCACCAAGGTCCAGCGAGATCTGTCTATTTTGATGCTCCGAAACCGTAAAAGATATGAAGGCTCAAATTCTCAAGTACAAACTTGGTCGTTTCAGCACTATTCATGCAAATAACCAAACATTCACAGAATCGAGACTAGGAAACTCTTTGTTCGCAGAAATGACATTGATTTGAGTAGTTTGAGTAGGAATTTGCTCTCGTCTATTCAACGACCGTTCTAGTGCAGCCCTTCCCTGAAAAGCGTTCATAGGAGTAGTGCTAGTCGGTGCAGATGGTACCAAGGGCGGTGACAGTTTTGGATGCAGCTAGGATTTAGAATTTTGAGTTTTTTCGGCACTTATTTTTGTGTATAGTAGAATTATCTTAGTTGGATGTGTAAAACGATTGGTGGACATTAAAGTGACTCTAAAAGAAGCAACATTTGTCAAACAAGTGGAACCCACACAAGCGAGCTTCGTCTATCCGTATAAGAAAAAATTAAAGAGAAAAGAATACGAGGCGCAAAAAGCCGAGCTTCAAGTTGAATTGGTTAAAGCTCAAAATTGGGTCAAGACGAACAATGAAAAAGTAGTGCTTATATTTGAAGGCCGGGATGCCGCGGGAAAAGGTGGGACAATTAAGCGCTTCATGGAACACCTCAATCCGAGAACGGCACGAGTTGTTGCTTTACCCAAACCTGGAGAAAAAGAGCGCGGACAGTGGTTTTTTCAAAGATACATTGTCCATTTGCCCACGAATGGAGAAATGGTGCTGTTTGACCGCTCTTGGTACAACAGAGCAGGTGTAGAGAAGGTGATGAAATTTTGCACCCGAATGGAGTATCTTGAGTTTATGCGCCAAACTCCTGCATTGGAAAGAATGCTGGCAGCCAGCGGCATACACCTTTTCAAATACTGGTTTTCTGTTACTCGAGACGAACAGAAACGTCGATTTGACGCACGCGCATCCAGTCCGTTAAAACGCTGGAAATTAAGTCCTATCGATAAACTTTCTCTTAACTTATGGGAGGAATACACAGAGGCCAAGGAAACTATGTTTTTCTATACAGATACTCGTGATGCTCCTTGGACAGTCGTACGTTCGGACGACAAAAAGAGAGCTCGAGTCAGTTGTATGCGGCACTTTCTTTACAACTTCCACTATCCAGACAAGAATCCAGACGTTGTTGTGCCACCCGATCCCAAGATCGTGGGACTGGCGGGTCACATCTTTAAATTTCAATCAGACGGCAGCTACGGAACAAAAGCCTCGCGCGAGTAGCCCGACTGATTTCGTTTACACCGTATACAGCTGACCAAATTCCGGTTTACGGTCTTTGATGCCAGCCAACCTTAGGCAATGCCAAGCCAGGGCATGATTGCTTGACGTTACTGGTTTCCCAATGCTGCTTTCGATTTTGTTGATCACCGGTGCAATTCGCAAACTTGTACAAGAGACAAAAACAAGGTCGACATTTTCTAATTCACCCAGTTCGATCGCAGCACGTTTGATCGAATCGGTTGAAATTTTCGCTGCTCGATTATCGTCTTCCTCGTTAAACGAACCGAATGCAACGACATTGAAGCCTTTATTTTCAATATAGCTGGCAACTTGATCATTAACGTCTTTCCGATAAGGAGTGAGTACGGCTAAATTGCTTGCATTCAAGGCACGAAATGCTGCAAAAGCCGCTGTAATCGGTGTCGTGCATTTTGCTTCAGGACGTCTTTCGTGAATTCTCTCAAAAACACGCTCTTCACCGATAACCATGGATGCGGAGGTGCATCCATAAGCGATCACATCCAGATCTACACCTTCCAATATCACATCCGCGCAATCTGGTATTCTCTCTTCCATTTGCGCCAGAGTTTCCGGTGTAATAGTCGGAGAATTTTTAATTCTACTTTCGTAAAATCCTACTCCTTCAATGTCAAGGAAGGAGCGAAATTCATGCTCAATGGTATGATCGGAACCAAGAACTATCACACCGATGGCCGCTCGTTCTGCAATTCCACCATCTAATTCATAGGGAATATGGTTTCGGACCACGCGTTCAATATGATTTGATCTGGCAACGACTTCCATCAGCAAGCCCTCAATTAAGTGTATGTGTGAACAGTAGATGCTATAGATTATAGACAGTGCTCATCCGTTATCGGAGAGGACGAACGCTGCGATTGACGTCAGATGTCAATCAGAAATTTTTATCTTTTCAAAGACTCGCTTATTCGTTATGAATTCGTTCTGTCAGATACTCTAGCCGTTCGGAGCCTGAAGGGTGAGTTGAAAACCAGGAAGCTTCTTCCATACATGCAGATTCACTATAAGAAACTAAGGATCCACAGACGTATTCAAACAAGTTTTTCATCGCTTCCAAAAGATGATTTGGATCGATGCCGCTGTTTTCTAAAATATCGGCTGCCAAAAGATCAGCTTCTTTCTCAAGTTCCCGACTGTGGCGCAAGGAATTGATGTCCGTAATCAATAGGACAAGTGAAGACGTGATTGCATCTTTTTCACCACCTATAGAGTTGAGCAACAATGCCGGTATTAATGTCATACCGAACAGTTCAACAATTTTCTCAAGACCATGACGAAGTCGTACATGTGCCAGTTCATGCGCGATTATCGCTAGCGTTTGTTCACGATTATCGAGAATTCGAACTAATTCGTCAGTGATTAAAACCGGCCCACCTGGAAAAGCAATTGCGTTCGGTCCCAAGAATTCAGATGAGTGGAATACTATTTCTACGCGACGATTCATATTTGCAGCTGCGATCTTTTCTGCATCGAGGCGAATGTCATCTTGGACTTGCGGTGAAAGATTGCTCTCTGAAAATGCAAACTGAAAAATTTCATAAACGCTCTGCCCAAGTTCTTCTTCCCACTTCTCCGGGTAGAAAAAAACAATCAGATCAGTCGCTGAGTGATAAATCACTCGAAAGGCGCCCACAAATACCGCTAAAGTTGCAAGCAATAGCAATGCCTTTCGAAAATTAAAATCCTCTAGCCAATTGATGGCGAGTCGGACCTTGCCTTGAGCAATCGGATAAATCTCCTGAGGAAGGGGATCATCAGACTTGAAATAATACCCAGATTTGAAATAGATGCTCTCAGGTTCCTGAATCGATTGAATTACCAAGTCATCGACTCGTTCGAATTCGTTGCCATGTACGACAATAGAGCTGCCCCGAGCTTCGAGAGTTGCTCTGTGACTTTTGGAGGATCGAGGAAGAAAGAAGTGACCCTTAATTTTCATTAAAGTTTCTTTCAAGGAACAAATCTTAACCTATTGTATTTATGAGAATTTATTTTATCTTTATTTGTTGCGCCAAGAACGTGGCATCAATTGGTTCCTTTGCTGATGGCGGCGACGGCGGTCGGTGGAAGGCTCTCAAGCATCATTTTTGATCGTAGGAGAGTGACAGAAGCTACATGCACTTCGCTCAGACTGAAATCTCAAATCCTTCCCAGTCGACGTATTCTTCTCCAAACGCGTGGATTTTTTGTAGTTCTTCATCTATAAATTCGGATTCATCCTTTAAAAACAGATAACCAGTATGCTCACAAAGATAGCGGAATTTTCTTACAGTTGCCCACGGAATAAGCAATCCAAGCGAAAAGATGATCGCAATGCTGTTGGAAATGTTAATCCAAAGGTATATGAAAGGGTTTAAATTAGCTTTGAACTTCACGCTTTCGTCAAGCACCAGCGTTTCCAATAGAATATTTCGGCACAATGCGAAATAAAGGATAAGACCAAATATAAAAATGACTCCAACAATTGGCGCGAATATGGTCAATGCTTCGGGGGTGGGACTCAACACAAACATCGCCAAACCAATTACAGCGGCAATTGCGACGATTACCGGTAACTGCACAGATAAAAAGTACGCTTTGAAGAACGCGCTCATAGTAGGTTGTGCGTGAAATTTAGTTGTTCCAAATGCATGATTCTTTGAATAATACTCATAGTGATACTTGGTCGATACAGGTGTAAACAAACTTAGAGTAATTACACTCAATGCCGGATAAACAACAAAAAATAGTAGTGTGCGCCAGTAGTTTCCATGCCAGTTAAATCGAACATTTCTCCAAGAAGTCATTCTTGATCTAAATTTTAGAGATCGATTGATGACCCATGGCAGAACAAAAATTAATGCAAAACTGAGAACGACGGAAATACCTGGGTATAGAATTGAAATGATGGAAAAAATTCCCAGCACTCCGACTGTAATCAGTCTTCCTATAAGCAACTGGATGCCAGTCGCGTGATATCCCAATCTGAAATTTGCAATCTCTGTATGGCTATAGAAGTACTGAATTCGTCTAACTTTTGCCCATACGCTATAAATTCCTAAAGTGACAATTGTCAGTACCAGATTTGAAATCCAAATGCCGAAATAGGTAGTGGCATTTCCTTTGAATTGAATTTTCCGAAACTCTTGATCGGAAGAAGTTTCAGATGACGCTTCAGGTGACACTAAGACGGGAAGATTGTTTCTATCAAGAATTCTGTCAATGTACGAATCGAAGCTGTAACGACTTATTGATGCTCTCTTCCAGAGTTCTGATTTTTCTGGTCAACTTCGTCATCTCGATGATGAAAAAAGGTCTGACTTTAAGTTAGGTATGCGTCGGACCAGCAATTCTTTCATTATATTCGTGAATCAATTTGGATAAGTTGACAAATCATCAGATTTGAATTGAGTTCAATTTCCAATTGAGTTAAATGTGAAAGGCAATTTCTCTGGCGAAATTGAAGAAATTTATAGAGTGAAAATTCTACCTGTTTGAGTCTAGGGACCGACCCGTTGCAGCAGAACAAAAGCACACTGCTTTGGATGTGTGCAAGGTTTAGAGAAGGACTTTGTCAGAGTTTTAAAGGATTTTGGAAATGAGTCGCACGACAGTTTATTGAGTAAATTTGAATTCGCAACGCTTAATCAATCCAAAAGACAACAAATCACTCAGTGAACTACAAATATTCAGGAAGAGGCGATAGTTCCTCTCGTTGCACTAGTATTTTGTCAGTGCGCTCAGCTCTTCGCTCTTGGGATTCAATGGGAGGTTTTCAATAATGGAAATCAAATTATCGAATTCTTTTACCATTTGATCTTCCAACGAAGACATCCGATCTTCGACAGCAGACATTCTAGTTTCGACAGCAGATATCCTAACTTCAAGCTTATCTCCAACATCGTGAATCAGGCGAACGAGGGAAAAATACATTTGCCCTGCGCTGATTAGAACAATGGCAGTGAAAACAATGGCAGAAACAGAAACGTGCCGCCAATTCATCTTGCTAAGAGATTCTATGTTGATTCGAAGAGAACTCATATCATTTCTTTCTTGACTTCGGGTAAATTCGTCTGTAACCCTTTGATATTATTACGTCCATATTTCAAATAGGCACTACATCCTATCCCTTGCAACAGGGCTTTTATTTCCATTTCTCCTTCGTTCCTATGGCGTTTTCTAAAACTTCTTAGACGCGGCCGTCCGAACCTTCTGATGGACCGCAAACGGAATTTCATTCCAGTGCAGTCCGACACTTCGATAAATCCGCTTGGCACCGGTGAGCGCGTGGCTCGGCACCGCATATTTTCGTTGCGTCTTCTGCTCTGTCAAAATGCTGGTCTGCAAGGAATACAGTTCCCGCCGGATGCGATCAGCATTCATGGTATGTCCTGAAGTCAAGAGGCGATAACGCCTCTCGTTGCACTAGTATTTTGTCAGCGCGCTCAGCTCTTCGTTCTTGCGATTCAATGGGAGGTTTTCAATAATGGAAATCAAATTATCGAATCCTTTTACCATTTGATCTTCCAGCGAAGACATCCGATCTTCGACAGCAGACATTCTAGTTTCGATATCAGAAATCTTAGTTTCGACAGCAGAAATCCTAGTTTCAAGCTTGTCTTCAACACCGTGAATTAGGCTAACAAGGGAAAAATACATTTGTCCTGCGCCAATTAGAACAATTGCAGTGAAAACAATGGCAGAAACAGAAACTGAAATGTGCCGCCAATTCATTTTGCCAAGAGCTTCTATGTTCATTCGAATAGAACTCATATCCTCTCTTTGATGCGATTGCTCTACTTCAATTCGAGTGATGCGATCCTTTACTTCCGTAGTCAAATTAGTTACCGTTGTGATGTAGCGGTGCGACACCCTCACCCCATCCGTAAGGGGAGGGTTGATTCTGTGTCGAGAGTTCTCCCGACTGTGTCAATTGTTGCAATTCGTCCACAGTGCCCACTCAGGGCAACAACGCGTTTTGAGAACGCACATGGCTTATTGCGTCTTTACAATTATCCCCTTTCTGCTGGGTGAATGCAAATTGGAGCCGGCAGTAACCACTTGCATGCGTAAGTGTATTCGTCAGATCAATGCTTCTTTGTCGTTTGGAGTCTTTCGTCAATTGAAACTATGGATACTCAAATTCAAATCTGAGCCAGATCAGGAATCAACTTACCGCCTGTCTGATAAAAATTTTCATTTCCTGTCTCTGTCTTGCACCCGAAAGGGAGAGTCATCGATATCCGGTAACTGTCCTGAAATCAAGTCTGAAGCAATTTTGGCTGAGCCGCAGGCCATTGTCCATCCCATATGCCCTTGCCCGGAATTGACAAACAAATTTTCATATTTCGTAAATCCGATGAAAGGCGTACCTTTAGGAGTCATCGGGCGGAAACAGGTTTTATAGATAGGAACATCGTAGGATGCGCCATTTGGCAAAAGATCTCGAACTGCACTTAGCATAGGTTGAAAGTCCTTCGGTTTGTGTGAACAATCATATCCGGCGAATTCCGCAGTTGACGTAGCTCTCAATGTATTGCCAACCGGAGTGAATGCGACTAAATTGTGTTCATCGACCGTTCCAATTTTGATCGGCTCGTGGTCTTCCTCGACGGTCAGACTTGTGGAATACCCTTTGACTGGATAAATGGGCAAGTCAATACCTACAGGTTTCAGAACGAGTGGCGAATATGCTCCAAGACTTACAATAAACAAATCAGCATCGATATTTGCTTTGGAGGTTTTTACGTGGGAAATTTGATTGCCAGAGGTGATCAATGAAATCACTTTTTCGTTGAATCGAAAATCTACATTATTAATTTTGCAGATGTTCGAAATTTTTCTTGTAAACAATTGAGAATTTCCAGATTCGTCCGTTGGACAGTAAATCGCACCTGCGAATTTATCTCGGACAGGACGGAAAGCAGGCTCTAAGTCCGCCACTTCCTCTGCGCTCAATACAGATAAAATTTGACCTTGCTCCTGAAGAATTTTCGAGTGCTCAATGCCTTTTTTGAATGCATCAGCGTGCCGATGAAGATAGAGAAGTCCCTTTGTGACTTGCTCGTATTCCAGATGATTTTCTGTAACGATTTCGTTCAGCCTCTTTTGAGAATATACGCACAGAGCATGCTTTATGATCGTGTTCTTTATTGCATCCCGCTCGTTGCATTGCCTCAAAAACAGCGCTGTCCATTTCCAAAATTGGTAATCAAAGCGCAATCTTATGCGAAATGCCTGATCGTTCCGATAGATCGATTTCAATAGAATTGCAGGCACTTTAGGTGAGGCCCAAGCAAATGCATGACCCGCTGCTATCATTGCGGCGTTAACAGCGCTAGCTTCGGTAGCGACATCGGCTGCCTGATCGATTACGGTAATTTGATGTTGCCCGCTGCGTGCAAGCTCATAAGCGGTCGTAATGCCGACAACACCCGCTCCAAGAATAACGATGCGCATCGCAAATCTTGCAGTAGTGAAGTTGACCGTTGTGGATTGTCGCTCGGTCAGGACTTACGCGATGGCCGCAATTACTGAAATTTCAACAACAAATTGAGGCATCGCCAAGGTTGATTCAACGCATGCGCGAGCAGGTTGATTGCCAGTTGAAACCCAAGCATCCCACACTTCGTTCATTTCATCGAAAGTGGTGATGTCTGACAGCCAAATTGTTGCGGACAAAAGATTTGACTTGCTCGAGCCAGCTTGAGCCAAATAGTCATCAATTCGTTGCAGAATATCTTGGGTTTGCTCTGTCACACTTGTGCCTGGCGCACCTAATGCAACTTGACCTGCGAGATACACTGTGTTGTAGTGCACTACGACTTGGCTCATTCTTTGGTTGGTGTCAATCCGTTCGATCATAATGGGTTCTCCAGAAATACCCTTATTACAGAGTTGTTGAACTTAAGCTAATTCGGTGGGATGAAGTGGATCAATCAGTCGATCTTTCCACAGCCGGCGAAGAATTTGACTGTAATTTTTGTAGTAAAAATTTCCATTTTTTCTCAAAATCTCATCCCTTTGTTCATGGAACACTTTAGCTACGAGTGACCAGTGCATCCCAGGATGTTCATGATGTATCCAGTGAAAGTTGTTGTTTAGATACAGTAATTTAGTAAAGGGGGATCCTTCAACAATAATGCTGCGTTCATCGTCTAGCGGCGACCATCGGTGTTCTGTATAGGAGCGAAGCAGTGTAAATGAAATTCCTGGGTAAGCGAAGCACAAAAGGTATTTCCAGATCGGCATATTGCCGACAAATGAAACAAAATACAAAACTCCTACGCAAGTCAGAATATGGATCAACCAAATTCCAATTTGTTTCTTTTCTCCTGAATAGATTCGAAGTGCTTCACTTTTAAGTAACTGATAGTAAGAAACAATCGGTCCAATTAGCAATCGTCCCAGCAATGTAAACTGAAATCGATAGATGAACCGGCTCAATTCATTCAGCTTTGACCAATGTTCGCGCGATACGTAAAGAGATTCCGGATCGACTTCAAAATCAGTGAGCTCTTCACAATAGTGATGTTCCAAGTGGCTTTCCCGGTAGACCGGATACGGATAATACAAGGCCAAAGGTGGAGTAGCGATCAACGTATTGAGCCAGCGGTGTCTAGTCGGTGAGCCATGAACGGCAATATGCTGCAGGCTTCCATGCAGACATGTAACGTATCCGCCTGCGATAAACAACAATAGCATTGGTATTTGCTCGCCGTACCAAACGAGCAAGCCCCAAGCTGCGTATACGCCAATTACGACAAGCAGATCTTTTATTGCGCAAGTATGAATGCTTTGCGCTTGCGCAGGCTCGACTCGACTGTTCATACTTTAGACTTTAACTCGACTGATGAACAACCTCTAACTTTCGCCGGCAAGCCATCTATCGAACCAATGCTGGCGTATGGATCGTGTTTGAGCATACCAATCACTGTCAATTCGGATCTCGTTGCGATATCCTCCTTGTTCATTTGGCATGTGCTTTATCATGGAGATGTTTGAGCCTTGGTGTAAACCAATTCGAGACCATGCTGATTGACGGGTAGGGCTGTAAGGAATTAAGCTCGAAAACACCGCCATTCTTTTTGTACTCGTTGCATAATTGATAAATTTCTTGGCATTCTCCTGTTGTTTGCTAAATTTGGAGACTCCCCAAACTCCAAACTCAAGTAGTGGCCCTTCATAAATGATCGACAGCGGAAGGTTTTGATTGACGATTGCGTCAAAAAAACGCCCATTGAATCCTACTGCCATTACCACTTCGCCGCTTTCCAGCATTTTAATCGGTTCATCACCGCTATCCCACCAAACAATATGGTCTCTGATTTGGTTCAGGCGCCGCGATACTAATCTTAGCCCTCTTTCGGTACTAAGCAGATCATAAACCTGATTGACGGGCACACCGTAAGAAAGAAGGGCCCACTCCAAAATTCCTTTCGGCTCCCTTCGCAGGGCGCGCTTTCCAGGAAAGCGATCGATATCGAAAATATCATTTACGGAACTTGGTTTTTCGTCTTTGAATGCTCGGTCGTTATAACCAATCACTGTAGCGTACTCAAGGTGAGCGACGCCGCATTCGAATAGGGAATCTTCGATGAAATCGTCTTCAGCATCTTCATTTTCCGCAGATGGAGCAACCATAGCATGATCGAATCGAGTTAGCAGCCCGAGATCACACGCTTCCTTTGCGTCGGATTCTGTCATGTCGATCACATCGAAAAGTACTGAGCCATTTTCCTCAGATGGTTTCAAGGATGCCACTCCGCCACTGTAAGGTTCGAGATTGATGATGATTCCATTAAAAAAGACAAATGGCTGAAAATAGGCTTCCGATTGCGCTTCCTCGTAGGCACCGCCCCAACTCGAAACTGTCAGCGTTCGACTGTCTTGAGCGTTCGCTTGAACCGTCAGTAAAAAAAGAAAGCTGATGATGATAATTCGATTAGAGAGTTTCATGTTCTTCTGCTTGTAGTCGCCTTTCGTTAAGCAAATATGTTCGCATTACATCGTATGGCCAAACCACTCCTAAAAGCTGTTGATTCTCGGACTCGACGACAGGAACAATGTCTATATTGAAGAATCGACATGCTTCAACTGCTTGCGCGACATTTGTTTCTTCGCTGAATGTCAGAGGCACTGATTCGTATGCGACGTCTATCGGTTGGTCTGAATCAAAGTCACTTGCCTTCTCCAACGTAACCAAGCCTAAAAATGTGTCATCTTCGTCAACAACAATGCCGGTTTGATGAAAACCGGTTTCAAGTTTATTGATCGCTTCACCAATATTTTCATCTGGCCTTAACGCCAAGAAATTCTCATGTGCAATTTCAGAGACTTTTTTGTAGATGGCAAGTGCGTGGCTTCGTCCCAAGGAAAGATCAAAACCTCGATTGAATAATTGGGCGTCATACATAGACCTGCCGAAAATTCGATATGCTACAAGATTGGAAAAAACAACCGCTACCATGGATGCTATCGTCAAATCGTAGCTATGAGTCAGCTCAAAAACGATGAGAATTGTTGCCAAGGGGGCCCCGATTACGGGGCTTGCTGCAGCCATCATTCCACAAATGGCATATGGAACCACGCTTGTTATTGCCAGAGGAACGACTAAATCGATAATGCTTTCGTACAACGCTCCAAATAAAATCCCAATCAGCAAAATTGGACTGAATACTCCACCGGCAAAGCCGAAACTGATGCATAGGATTGTGACTGCAAATTTAGCAATCAGTATCAATGCTAACTCGTTAACTTCGAATGCATGATCAATCGTGGCAAAACGTAAAGTAGTTGATCCAATACCTAGTACATCAGGAATTTTGATTGCCACAATCCCAAGAATAAATCCTGCAATCATCGGGCGTACGAAAATTGGGATGTTTGATTTTTGCACATGGGCAGTAGCAATCATGATTCCTTTGGCAAACGCGATGGCGAGAAAAGCACACAGAATTCCAAGAATCCCAAAAAATACGTACTCGTATGGGTATTGAACACCCTCAAACTGAACTGAAAACAACAGTGGCTGCTCTAAGATGATGTCTACAATCGTGTAGGCCACTGCTGCCGCTACTGCGGTTGGAGCAAACGCCTGCATCGAATAGTGTCTCAAGATGACTTCATGTGCAAACACCAATCCAGCGATCGGAGCATTGAATGCCGCCGCAATTGCAGCAGCAACCCCACTTGCAATGCAGATAGACTGCAGATTGGAAATGCTAATTTGGAGTTTGCCGAGTGCCGCACCAACGATCGTTCCCAAATAAACCAATGGTCCGTATTGTCCGACAGAGGCGCCGACACCCAGGGAAATGGTCGCTGCAATAGTGGACATAATTCCACTGCGCATTGATTCGCCGGAAGAGTCTGTTTGGACCATCAAAATTGTGTCTGGCGGTCCGAGTGATCTTTTGGCTTTTACCAAGTATTGAAAGATCAGCCCAACTATCAGGCCCCCAATAGTGGGTACGAGAATGGTCGCTGAGATCAATATCAGCAGTTCATCGTCAAATTGAATTCTTGTTGATGGAGAAACCAGCAGTATGTCATTCATCCACCTAACTGTTCTTAGAAATACCTGAGCAAGTAAGGCAACGACTATGCCGATTATCGTACCGATCAAACTAAGCGTGATGATGCGGTAAATCATCAACAAATAAGGCTGTCTAACTTTAAACTTTATGTCCATGACCAGTCTATTGCTTGATTCGTGTGGGAGTAAACTGCCTTAAACAATCTCAAAAACTCGTGTTGGCGGACGGCCAACTATAGCCTTGCCATTTGCTAAAACAATGGGTCTTTCAATGAGAATTGGGTGCTCAACCATGGCTGCAATCAGATCTTCGTCCGAGCGGTCAGATGAATTGAGACCGTATTGCTTATAGACCGCTTCTCCCTTGCGCATGAAATCACGAGGAGATTGGCCAAGCAAATTTAGAATTTCTGCAAGTTTATTTGAATCCGGTGGCGTTTTGAGATATTCAATAACTCGAACTTCTACATCGAGCTTTCGCAAAATACCCAGAGTCGTTCTTGACTTAGAGCAGCGAGGATTGTGGTAGATTGTTACGGACATTGGTTAAACGTAGAAAATGATTAGATTCGAAAATCAAAATACTGGTCTGTTCGAAATTGTTTATTTAATTCTGAAACGCAAATGGATTTGACGTTAAAACGATCCGCTTTGGAATTCGATCCCGCAATATCGCGTCAAAAACCTGCATCAATTTGATTCTATTCTACACTGCCCAAATAAAAAATTTCCCAATTCTGTTTTCTCAAGAAGTTCTTGTCGAAGATGAACGGTCCTTCAAGCTTTGCCTAGCTTTGGTCTGTGGGCGATAAAATCTGTATTCACAAGGTTCGGAATTCCAACATTTGCAAGCCGAAAAACGAACACAATTCTACTATTGGAAAAACGAATTTGAAGTCAATCTGAATTCAAACAATTGGTAAAGCATCTACCGTGCGTTTGTTATTGCCTAATTCAAAAAAAGATTGCTATACTTCACTGTGGCGACCTGATTGCTTTGTTGAGTGACGTTATCGCACTTGGTTTAAATGATTGATTTGCACAAAGCAGCTGCTTTTAAAGCAGTTTCAGGTCAACCCAAAAGGTCTGCCGAGCAGATTTTCATTTACCCTCATAACGTGAATAAATCAAAAAAAATATGATTAGGAGAATAATATGCGATTTATGAACAAACTAGCAGGAGCGCTTTTTGTAATGGTGCTGTTTGTGACAGCAAGTGCTCACGGCGAAACTCTTCGATTGTTAACCTGGGGTTCATACGCTCCAGAGGATGTAGTGCAGAAATTTGAAGCCAAATACCCAGACATAAAAGTTGAAGTCACTTTTTCAAACAATGAAGAAATGATTGCGAAACTACGCGCGACTGGAGGTGCCGGATACGATTTGGCACAGCCAAGCCATGATCGGATTCATGCGGCTCATTTGGAATACAACATTTATAAACCGATGGATTTGTCAAAAATCAATACCGAGGCCATGGAACCTAATCTGCTGGCAGGTGTGAAAGCGAATACAACGATCGATGGAGAAGTTTACGCAGTTCCGCATCAATGGGGCACATCTGGACTTATGGCAGACAAAACGAAGGCGCCAGACTTGAAAAGCTGGGCGGACCTTTGCGATCCTAAGTACAAGGGAAAAACTTCAATGCGTCTAAAGCGTACGATTCTATTGGGGACAGCTTTCGCTATGGGGGAGGACCCTTTCGCTGCTTATGCAGATCTAGATAAATATCAAATGATTTTGGATCGCGCAGTTGAGAAGCTGATCGCCTGCAAAGACAACATTAAAGCCTACTGGAAAGGCGGAGATGATTTGTCTGCGATGATGTTGTCTGGTGAAATAATTGCATCCGAAACTTGGGATTCCACCGCTTACCGCTTGTTCGGTCAAAATTCGAACATCGTTTTTGTGCCGCCAGAAACTGGAGCGTTGGCGTGGATAGATACCTTTGCTCTTCCTCGAAAAGGCGAAGCAGATGACGCCGCTTACAAGTGGATAAATTTCGTGCTGGAACCAGAAAACGTTACTGCGATGTCAGCTAGCTCAGGCGCTGTTGGTGCAGTTAAGGGTGGGTTGGACTTGCTCCCACCGGACAAAAAAGCCGCAGTGAACGCTGCGTTCTCAGCTGAAGATATTGAAAATTTGCAATTTTTTGCAAACATTCCTCCGGGCATCGAAGACATGGAAGGAAAAGCTCTTGAAAAAATCAAGGCTGCGACAGGAAATTAGATTCGGTTCGACAGGAATATGTCCCGTGCGGTCGTTCTGGGCTGCACGGGATTCTTCTGTATTGAAGCTAAAATGGCTTCAATTTTCATTTGATTAGGATCGATAACATGATCTATGACCTTGAATGCATTGATATTTCCAAGAATTTTGGGGAAATTCGTGCGGTTCGCAACGTATCCTTCCAAATTCCTGCGGGTTCTTTCTTCTCGATTCTTGGGCCGTCAGGCTGCGGCAAGACCACAATCATGCGAATGGTTGCAGGATTTGAGACTCCAACTTCCGGTGAAATCAAGATTCGGGGCAAATCTGTCATCCACACCCCTGCAAACAAGCGAAATGTGAAAATGGTGTTTCAGCATTTGGCGCTGTTTCCAATGATGAATGTTTATGAAAACGTTGCCTATGGGTTGAGATGCAGAGGTGTGAATAAAACCGAAGTAGAGCGCAAAGTTAAAGATGTGCTGCGACGCGTCGCTTTGCCCGATGTAGGTCAGCGAGAAATTCACGAGCTGTCAGGAGGGCAAAAACAGCGTATCGCAATTGCTCGATGCATGGTGCTTGACCCGGATGTTCTGCTGTTGGATGAGCCGCTCGGCGCCTTGGATCTGAAGCTGCGCGAAGCGATGAAGATAGAACTGAAAATGCTTCAGCACCAGTTCAATACCACCTTTGTATATATCACTCACGATCAAGGTGAGGCATTGGTCATGTCAGACCATGTGGCAGTGATGAAGGACGGCAAATTTGAGCAGGTGGGAATTCCTCAAGACTTATACCAAAATCCAATGACTGCGTTTGTAGCGAGATTTGTCGGTGAATCCAATCGATGGTTCGGCAAAATTGTCGGTTTTGACGACAGGACGGTCAAAGTGCAAACGAAAGGCGGACTTGGCATCATTTGCTCTTCGACTCACTTGACCGCCAAGAAAATTCACCAGGAAGTGGAAATCTTCGTACGTCCTGAATTCATCACTACACAGCGTCAAGACCGGTCGTCAGCGTTTCCGTCTGACAGTATGAATGTCTGTGAAGGCCAAGTTGACAGCGTTCTGTTTAACGGCGCAAATAGTCGAATTTTGGTTCGAGACCTGAATCAGCAGCTGATTGAAGCCTCAGTGACTCTAACTGGCAGTGCAGATGATTTTCGCAACGGTGACAAAGTCCGCTTGATTTGGCCAGTTGAGCAGTCCATGTGTTTTTCTGCTTCCAGTGCGTGATATTCAGCAGTGCAAAAAGATATAAAACGACTGTCTTTATTTCTGCTTTTTCTGCCATTTGCGCTATGGATCAGTTTGCTTGTTATTGTGCCGCATATCGGAATGGCGGTGCTCTCACTCCGGGAGAAAATTGCCCCTCGAGTGTATGAATTTGGTCTCGGGAACTATATTGACTTTATCAATGAACCAATTTATTGGAACACGTTGCTTCGCACAGGCTCGATGTCGCTGCTGGTTACCGCGCTGGCGCTTCTCATCGGTTTTCCAATTGCATATTACATCGCCAAAATAGCGGGATACAGAACTCGCGGCGCATTGTTTCTATTTTGCTTGATTCCCCTATGGGTAAGTGATCTGATCAGAGCATTCGGTTGGATTCTGCTATTGAGGGAAACCGGTGTTGTTTCGGGGATTCTGCAATGGACCGGAATTGTGCCAGGACCTGTTGAGTTTCTCTATAACGATGTAACGGTTATCGTAGGCTTGATTTACACGGTGATTTTGTTCATGATTGTTCCGATTGCCTCAACCCTGGATGGCATGGACAATTCAATGATTGAAGCGGGCTACAACTTGGGTGGCAATCACTTCACCGTTCTGCGGCGGATCATTGTGCCATATGCGATGCCTGGCATCGCTTCGGGCTGTATCGTAGTTTTCATGCTGACAGCCGGCAGTTATCTAACTCCTATTCTCTTGGGTGGAAAAAATTCGAGTTGGTTTACCGAGCAAATTTACGAACAGTTCATTACTCGCTACAATTGGGAGTCGGGTGCCGCATTCGGTTTTCTGCTTCTCGCCTTTACTTCTATCGTAGTATGGATTGGACTGAAGCTGACAGGCCAAACTCTTTCCAGTACAGTGTCGCGAAACTAAGATGAGCACGTTTTCCATACAGCCAGTAAAACGCAACTCCTTGATTTGGCTGTATCGGGCTTATGTACTGGCGTTTTTGGTTTTTCTTACCGCACCTCTTGTCGCAGCCAGCATCTTTGCTTTTAATGACTCTTTATTTCCAGCTCTGCCGTGGCAAGGTTTTACATGGAACTGGTTTTTCAATGACTCTGAGCCACAGTTAGGAATGTTTCATGATCGCAGACTGCTAAGAGGTCTGTATTATTCATTCATCATTGCGGTGATTGTTTCCATATTGTGTGTTTTCATAGGAACTTGCAACGCATTTCTATTCGAGCGTGGCCAATTTCGGGGCAAGAATTTTTTCTACGTGCTTATGATCTTGCCGTTGGTGATCCCAGGAGTCATACTTGGAATCTCCATTCTTGTGTTGGCTAGCACCATTGCCAATGGCCTTGAAGATTCTTACAACATTGATTTGGGATTCCTTCGTCCAGGCATAGTCCTTGTTGTTTTGGGACAAATTTCCTTTACATCTACAATTACGACACTTGTAATCTCGGCAAGATTGAAGAAGTTTGATCTGGCGATGGAAGAGGCTGCGTTAAATCTTGGAGCGAGCTGGGGAAGAGTATTGTTCACCATTACTTTGCCATTTCTTCGGCCTGCGATGATCGCGTCTGCCATCGTGGCATTTTTGGTATCGTTCGAGAACTTTAACACAACTTTGTTTCTTGTCGGATCAGAAGCGCCACTGACAATCACGATGTATGACCGAATGGCAAAAGTGGGCTCGACACCAGTATTGAACGCAGTGTCCTTTTTATTGATCATTGGGTCCGGCCTGCTCGCTTTGCTGTCAATTGTCGTACAGCGAAGCAAATCTTCTGACAAGTGACAAGCTCTATCTGTTGCTTTCTAAAATGTCTCAACTTCGACTGAGTTAGTGCTCCGCTCGAATTGGGTGAAGAGAATTTTTTATTGAGTTCAGTTCAGAAATCAACATTCGTACCCAGTTTCATCATCGTCGGTGCAGGTTCTGCTGGGTGTGTATTAGCCAGTCGGCTGACTGCTTATGATCGGTACAGCGTCCTGCTGCTTGAAGCCGGAGGCAGTGATTTCAATTTTTGGGTGCAAGTTCCAATAGGCTATGGCAGAGCGTTCTATCACCCCGGTCTAAACTGGATGTATGTCACCAAGCCAGATGCGGCTTTAAATGGCAGAAAGTTGTACTGGCCAAGAGGCAAGGTAATCGGCGGTTCCAGCTCGATCAACGCAATGGTTTACATTCGCGGTCATGCCGATGATTTTGATGAATGGGAAGCAATGGGAAATCAAAATTGGAATTGGCGGGAAGTGCTGCCGTATTTCAAAAAATCTGAGTGCAATGATCTTGGCGAAGATGAATTCAGGGGTGGACAAGGTCCATTGCATGTGTCGACTATGGAGCGCGATCTTCATCCGTTGTGTCAGAACTTTATTCGCGCCGCGAATGAATGTGGATTCCCTGCAAATCCAGATTTTAACGGCGCCAGTCAAGAGGGTGTAGGCCTCTATCAGAATACTGTTAAAAACGGCATTCGCATGTCTGCGGCACGCGCTTACTTAAATCCTGTAAGACGCCGAAAAAATTTGCATATTGAAACACGTTCTCATGTCACACGGATATTATTCGAAGATAAAAGAGCAGCAGGCATCGAGTACGTCAAACGTGGCAAAAGAATTCAGGTCAAGGCCGGACGTGAAGTCATACTTTGCGCAGGTGCAGTCAATTCGCCTCAACTATTGCAGCTATCGGGAATCGGGTCATCACGGATGTTGAATTCGCACAACATTAACGTTATTTGTGAACGCAATGGAGTGGGGGAGAATTTACAGGACCATCTGGGTGTTGACTATCTATATCGATCTTTGGTGCCGACACTGAACAATCAGCTGCATCCAATTTGGGGAAAAATGTGGCAGGGATTTCGTTATCTTTTGAATCGTCGCGGCCCTCTGTCTCTTGGTGTCAATCAAGGGGGTGGTTTTGTTCGCACGCAAAGTCACTTGAAAAAACCGAATATGCAGCTCTTTTTTTCACCCGTCAGTTACACCAAAGCGCCACCCGGAAAGCGACCTCTGATGAATCCAGATCATTTCCCGGGATTTTTACTGGGCATTCAGCCAACCAGGCCTGTGAGCAGAGGACGAATTGAGCTGGAGTCGGCCAGCCCGTTCAGCTCCCCAGCAATTTATCCCAATTATCTGTCGGACGATGCTGATATTCAGGAAATGCTTGAGGGTGCGAAACTAATTCGAAAACTTGCCGCAGCTCCGTCACTTTCCAGCATTATCGACAAAGAGCTGTTACCGGGCTCGGATGTTCAGTCTGATCAGGAGCTCATTGAGGATATACGAGAGAGATCAACCACCGTATTCCATCCGGTTGGGACCTGTCGAATGGGACCTAACGTCAGTACAGATGTCGTTGATCACCAGCTAAAAGTGTACGGAGTCGATGCTTTGCGAGTGGTAGATGCATCTATTTTTCCAACGCTTACGTCAGGAAACACCAACGCTCCCACAATAATGGTTGCGGAAAAAGCTTCCGATTTGATCATTCAAAGTCACGTGCAGAACTGAAATACGAAATTTTGTAGCATTGCAGTTGTTGCGTCATAATGGTTCAGTGTAGTTATTTTTCATTTTTCTGCGTCAATATCATTAACGATTTCAGTTACTTGTAACAATTTTCAACATTTTTGACTTGATGAGAATGTTCAATTGAACGCTCGAACTGGCATCAACTCATTACATCCAGCCAAAGTGGATTCGCAGTTATTTGGCTGTTTTCGAAGTAAATTGACAGACCGCGCTCAAAGGTATAATTTAAACACCGATATCAATCAGATGCCTAGCCTTGAAATGTCTTTGCAATCCACTCAAGCACGTCAAAATTTGAACCACTTCAAATTGCGGCACGGCGGAAAAATTTTGGCCGATCAGTTGGCAATTCAGCAGTGTAAAGCCGTCTTTTGTGTCGCCGGTGAATCCTTTTTGCCAGCGCTTGATGGTCTGTACGATCACCCGGAAATCCAGACTGTAACCTGTCGCCACGAGGGTGGAGCCGCCATAATGGCGGAAGCATACGGCAAAATGACCGGTCGTCCCGCCGTATGTTTTGTAACTCGAGGTCCGGGTGCTACGAACGCCTCATTAGGAGCTCACATCGCCTTGCAGGATTCAACTCCGATGGTGTTGATGATCGGACAAGTTGAGCGTTCTTACTTAGATCGAGAAGCTTTTCAGGAAGTCGACTTTCGAACTATGTTTCGCCCCCTTGCAAAGTGGGTGGCTCAGGTTGAGGACCCTAGAAGAATTCCCGAATACGTGAGCAGAGCTTGGGCGACTGCGATGTCAGGACGTCAAGGACCGGTTGTTCTCGTATTTCCGGAAGATGTTCTGTTTCAGGAAGTTGAAGTCGAGGACCTGCTAACGGTAAACGTAGTTGAAGCGATCGCATCAGAGGGTACCTCGGAGCAAGTGTCATCATTTTTTAGCGGTGCAAAACGTCCGCTTGTTGTGGTTGGCGGGAGCGGATGGAGCGAGGAGTGCCGGGTCAGACTGGAGTCGTTTTCTGAGCGCAATAATCTTCCAGTCGCTGCCGAATTTCGCTGTCAGGACTATTTTGACAATCGACATCAAAATTACATTGGCGATCTCGGCATCAGTACAGGGCCTGGACTTGAATCGATGATGCGAGAAAGTGATGCCGTTCTTTGTATTGGTGCGAGACTCGGGGAACTTCCAACTCAAAAATATTCACTAGTCCAAGCGCCGAATCCCCGTTCAACATTATTTCACGTACATGCGGATATTGGTGAGTTAGGACGAGTCTATCAACCCACAGTCGCATGCAACGCTGCGTCATTGTCCTTTATCGCAAGGCTTGATGACGTAGAATTAAGCAATCGAAATATCTGGTTGGACTGGACGAAACAAGGGCGAAAATACTTTCTGGGTCATTCCTCTACAGCAGGCTCGAACAGTCCTGAATTGAATGATCAAGTTATTGAGTGGTTGCGGAACCAAGTGCCATCGGACACGATAGTTACGAGTGGGTCAGGAATCAGCACCGGCGTACTGCATCGTTACTATTATTATGGCGCTCGTTTTCGCACGCAATTGGCGCCGATTGCTGGCTCGATGGGATACAGCTTACCAGCCGCCATTTCTGCAAAAATGTGTGCGCCTAGCCAAAAAGTTGTCTGCATTTGCGGCGATGGCTGTTTCATGATGACTGCCCCGGAGCTAGCAACTGCTGCACAGTTGAATCTTGACATTACGGTGATTGTTGTGAATAACGGAGTGCTTGGCACCATTCGTAAACATCAAGAAAAACACTACCCGGGTCGAGTTGTGGCGACGGATTTGCAAAATCCTGATTTTAGCCTGTTCGCGAAAAGCTTCGGCGCATTGGGATTCACTGCGACTTCATTTGCAGAATTTAAAGAAGCCTTTCTGAACGCAGATTCTCACAAAGGATTGGCGCTTATTGATTTGCAACTGGATCGCTCGACTTACGTTCGCTCACTGATGACTTGATACTTTAGTGTTCATTTGACGAAAGCAAATCGACATCTTCACTTTTTGATGAAACTGTATAAACTTTGAATAATGCAATCTCGTTTTGACTTAACTGGGAAAACGGCTCTGATTACAGGCGCCTCAAGTGGGATTGGCAATCATTTTGCGAGAACGTTTGCATCAGTTGGCGCCAATGTCGTACTAACAGCGCGCAGAACTGATCGCTTAAAGGCGACCGTTGCAGAAATCAACAGCATGGGCTATGAAGCAGATTGGGCGAAACTCGACGTCACTAGTCGGGCGAGTGTCGACACTGCGTTTGCCAAATCAATCGAACGGTTTGGTAGAATTGACATAGTGGTAAACAATGCAGGAATTGCGTCAACTTCCTATGCGCTTGATGTGTCTGAGTCCGATTGGGATCGTGTGATCGATACCAATCTAAAAGGAGCCTGGCTGGTTGCACAACGAGCTGGACGACACATGGCAGGAGATCAAAACGGTGGGAGCGTGATCAATATCGTATCCATTCTTGGACGTCGCGTCATGGGTGGAGTTGCTCCCTATGCTGCAGCAAAAGCGGCTTTGGATCATCTGACTCGGATATTGGCGTACGAATGGGCGCGTTATGGTATTCGAGTGAATGCGATCGCACCCGGATATATTGTCACGGATATCAATCGAAATTATTTGGATTCGCCGAGTGGACAAAAAGCCCTTCGGAAAATACCACAAAAAAGATTTGGCCAACCGGAAGATTTAGACGGTGCGGTTTTGCTGCTTGCCAGCGACGCATCCTCGTACATGACGGGCAGTACGATCGTCGTGGATGGCGGGCACCTTCAGTCTTCTATGTAACAACACAACTACTTTCTATTTATGCACTTTGATTTAGACTCTAACGTTAAAGATTATCAGCGAAGAATTCGCGAATTTGTCAACGAACACATTATTCCAGTTGAATCGATGCCGGATGCCTATGATGAGGGTGAAAATATCGCGGACTCGTATTTTCTGCCACTTCGAGAAAAAGCGCGCTCCGAAGGACTCTGGTGCCTGCAAATGCCGGAAGAACGAGGTGGATGTGGGCTGGACACCGTGGGTATGGCGGCCTGCTACGAAGAAATGGGACGCTCAATTTTTGGTCCAGTCGTATTCAATTGCGCCGCACCTGATGACGGCAACATGATCATTCTGGAACGTGTTGCAACTGCCGCTCAAAAAGAACGTTGGCTGCAGCCGATTATCGACGGAGATGTTCGTTCAGCCCTTGCCATGACTGAGCCAGCGCCTGGCTCTGGATCAGATCCTCTTGGAATGATGCTGACCAAAGCGGAAAAAAAACAAGACAAATGGATCGTTCATGGACACAAGTGGTTCATTACTGGTGCCGGAGTTGCCCAACATTTCATATTGTTGGCTAGAACTTCCGATCATCCGCGAAAAGGATTGACCGCATTCTTGTTTGACCGCGATGATCCCGGCTGGGAACTGGTGCGACGAGTGCCTATCATGGGGCCCGAAGAACACGGCGGTCATTGTGAGCTGAAGTTTGACGGCCTTGAAATTCCCGACGAAAATCGGCTGATGGATGTTGGCGATGGAATGAAAGTTGTACAAATTCGATTGGGTACCGCACGATTGACTCACTGTATGCGATGGCTTGGATTGTGTCGGCGAGCTTTGGAAATTGCAAGCGACTACGCAGGAAGTCGCAAAGCATTCGGCAAGTTATTGACTGATCACGAAGGTGTGCAGTGGATGTTGGGAGAAGCTGCCAGTCAAGTCCACATGGGACGCCTATTGACCATGCATGCTGCCTGGAAGTTGGCGCAAGGTGATTTCGCACGAAAGGAGGTTTCGATCGCGAAAGTTGTGGTGGCAGATACTCTTCATAGTGTTGTTGACACTGCAATCCAGCTTCTTGGAGCGAAAGGTTATTCGAAAGATACGATTTTGGAATGGATGTACCGCTACCAGCGTCAGTCCAGATTGGTAGACGGCGCGTCTGAAGTGCATAAAATGGTATTGTCAAGGTTTTACATGAAAGAAGGGGATGAGTTCTTTAGATGGGGCGTTTAGAGACTTGATTCTGAATTACTGATGTTCGAAAACGTATCACTAGACGACAAATACACGAAACGATCCGGTCGTATCTTCATTTCCGGCATTCAGGCTTTGGTTCGGCTTCCTATGCTGCAATCTGCGCGGGACGCAGCAAATGGTTTAAGCACTGCCTGTTACATTTCAGGATATCGAGGCTCTCCGCTTGGAGCCTTTGATCTGCAGCTGTGGCAAGCAAAAGAATTCCTAGATCAACACAACATCGTCTTTCAGCCAGGGATCAACGAAGATCTCGCAGCTACGGCGCTTTGGGGCACGCAGCAAGCAGAAATAGACGGCTTTGGCAAGTTCGATGGTGTGTTTGGCATCTGGTACGGAAAAGGACCAGGTGTCGATCGATCAGGAGATGCATTTCGACATGCAAATCTCGCTGGAACATCTAGATATGGAGGGGTTTTGGCTGCGATGGGCGATGATCATGCATGTGAGTCATCGACGACAGCGCACCAAAGCGAATTTGCTCTTGTGGATGCCATGATGCCAATTTTGAATCCTTCTGGAGTTCAGGATATTTTGGACTTTGGCTTGATTGGCTGGGCGGTGTCGCGTTACTCAGGGTGCTGGGTAGGATTGAAGTGCGTCCATGACACGGTTGAATCGGCTGCGTCTGTGGACATCGAATTATCAAATCTTGAGTTTGATGTTCCAGAGGATTTTAAACTTCCGCCGGGTGGTTTGAACATTCGGTGGCCTGATACCCCGCTCCAGCAGGAACAGAGATTGCACCAGTACAAGCTGCCCGCGGTTGAAGCGTTTTGGCGAGCAAACAGCCTTGACAGAATTATTTTTGATCCACGTGACGCTCACTTTGGAATCGTAACCACAGGCAAGTCGTATTCAGATGTTCGGCGCGCTCTCAATGAACTGGGCATCAATGCGCAGTCAGCTCACAAAGCAGGAGTACGCTTATACAAAATCGCGATGAGCTGGCCGCTTGAACGAGAAGGACTGTACAAATTCGCGGAAGGCCTGCACAGAATATTAGTTGTAGAAGAAAAAAGAGGTCTTATTGAAGATCAAATCAAAACTTTGCTCTACGGTAGAGCCAATACACCTGTCGTTGTTGGCAAGTTCGATGAATCTGGCAACATTCTTCTGACATCAACTGCACGTCTTGAAGCGATGCATATTGCTTCAGTGATTGGACAGCAGCTTCTTTTACACGTGAATTCTGAATCCGTCAAGCTTCGGCTAGATCGAGTCTTTGCCAAAATCAACAAAGACTCAGACCAGTCGCCTCTTCAGCGGCTGCCGTATTTTTGTGCTGGATGTCCACACAACACATCGACCAAAGTGCCGGATGGGAGTATTGCCTTAGCCGGGATAGGCTGTCACTACATGGCACAGTGGATGGATCGTTCGACAGCGCGATACACGCAGATGGGTGGTGAAGGCGCCAGTTGGATCGGAGAGAGCAAGTTTTCAAAACGCGAGCATGTTTATCAAAATGTAGGTGACGGCACTTATTTGCACTCAGGACTGTTGGCCATTCGAGCTGCTGTCGCATCGAACACCACGATGACATTCAAGCTTCTCTATAACGACGCAGTGGCTATGACCGGCGGGCAACCTTTTGACGGTCCTCTTTCGGTTGCGCAAATTGCGCGCCAGCTGTTGGCAGAGGGGGTTCGGACGGTGACGGTGGTTACCGACGATGTTCACGGTTGTCGCGAGCGCAATAGCATTCCCACCGGTGTCGAGGTTCTGGATCGGAAAAATTTAGAATCTGTTCAGTTGGACCTAAGAAAACAACCCGGGGTGACTGCGATCATTTACGAACAAACCTGTGCCGCCGAAAAGCGTCGTCGAAGACGAAGAGGTGAGTACCCTGATCCACCGAAACGAGTATTCATCAATACGGCGGTGTGCGAAGGATGTGGAGATTGCGGAGTGCAGTCCAACTGTGTAGCGATCTTGCCACACGAAACCGAATTTGGCCGAAAGCGTCGTATTGATCAATCTGCGTGCAATAAAGATTACACCTGCGTCGAAGGATTCTGTCCCAGTTTTGTTACGGTACACGGAGGGCAATTGAGGAAACCTCACTCAAGTGGAATCGTCAATTCCTCTGAATTGACAGATCTTCCTGAACCTGTGGTTGCGGATTTGAATAAGGAATACTGCATTGTAATCAATGGAGTGGGAGGTACTGGAGTACTCACTGTGAGTGCGATATTGGGAATGGCAGCTCATCTTTCGGAATTGGGCTGTTCCGTCTTGGACATGACGGGCCTAGCCCAAAAAGGCGGTTCGGTTATGAGCAATGTCATCATTGCCAAGACGCCTGAGGATATCTCGTCAATGCATGTCGCCAACGGTGGAGCCGACCTGATTTTGGGAGGCGATCTTGTTGTGACTGCCAGCGAACTCGTGATTTCAACCGCGCAAGCAAACAAAACTCGTGCTGTTGTAAACGATTATGAAATGATGTCCGGTGATTTCACCAGAATCAGCGATTTCCAATTGCCGGTCGTTCGAATGAAATCCATCATTAAAGATGCCGTCGGTGGTGCGAATGCAACATTCCTTAATACGAATCGGTATACAGAATCTCTTTTTGGAGACACGATTACATCGAACATTTTTCAGCTTGGAGTTGCCATTCAGCTTGGGTGTATTCCTATTCCCCTTCAAGCCATTGAAAGGGCGATTGAATTGAATGGAAAGTTAGTCGAAGTCAATAAGATGGCACTGCATCGAGGACGCCAATTTGTGGTGGATCAAGACAAACTGGACGAGGACCTTTCCAAACTTAAAGGCTGCGAGAAAAATCTCGAATCTTCTCAAACAAGAACTCTCGGCGAATTAATTGAGCATCGGGCAAAAATTTTAGTGAGCTACCAAAATCAAGTTTACGCAGAAAAATATCGCAATCAGGTTGCAATCGTAAAGGAAGCAGAACGCAAGAAATCGCCCGGTATAAGAGGCTTGTCAGAAAGTGTTGCGAAGAATTACTTTAAACTTTTAGCCTATAAAGATGAGTATGAAGTTGCTAGGCTTTTTACCGAACCGGAATTTCTGCGGGATTTAGAAGCGCAGTTTGAAGGGGATTACAAGCTCCAATTTCACATGGCGCCACCGATACTGGGCCGAAAAAACGGTGTAAGCGGAGAGCCCGTAAAGTCCCAATTTGGGCCGTGGATGATGAAACTTCTAGGGGTGCTGGCAAAGTTTAAGTTTCTCCGTGGCAGCATGCTGGATCCATTTGCACGGTCGAAAGATAGAAAGTTGGAACGAAATTTAATTTCCGAGTATGAGTCTGTATTAAGGGAAATTGTGGATAATCTTGAAGTCGAAAATCATGCGCTGGCTGTTCAAATTTCGAGTTATCCAGAACTGATTCGAGGTTATGGGCACATAAAGCGTCGACACGTCGATGCCTGCGCGAAAAATGTGGCGGAACAGCTGTCTAAATTTAAAGATGGCGTACCTGCCCGCGACGCTGCGTAATCAAATCAATTTTTAAAGGACTTAACAAATGTTACGGAAAACGAAAGAAACATTTTCTTGGGTTGACCCCTTTCGACTGGAAGACCAGTTGGATGAGTCTGAGCGACTTGTGCAAAACTCAGTACGTCGCTATGCCGAAGAATCTCTTTTGCCCAGAATCATTGAAGCCAACCGCAACGAGGTGTTCAATGTTGAAATCGCGGCAGAAATGGGTGAGCTTGGACTATTAGGACCAACCATTGATGGCTACGGTTGCGCAGGATTGAACAATGTCTGTTATGGCTTGATTGCGCGTGAAATTGAACGAATCGACAGTGGTTATCGTTCGTTTATGAGCGTACAATCTTCACTGGTTATGTTCCCAATTCACGCTTATGGGAGTGACGACCAGCGCGAGAATTACTTGCCGCGGCTCGCAGCTGGAAAAATAATTGGTTGTTTTGGGCTAACAGAGCCAGACCACGGTTCTGATCCTGGAGGCATGAAGACTCGAGCGAGAAAAGTGGAATCCGGCTACGTTCTATCGGGAGAAAAGACGTGGATTTCCAACGCTCCGATCGCAGATTTATTTGTTATTTGGGGCAAGGACGATGACGGAGTTGTACGTGGATTTTTACTTGAGAAGAACTTCTCAGGATTGGAGACCTCTAAAATACAGGGAAAGTTTTCGCTTCGGTCTTCGGCAACAGGCAGCGTTTTTATGAATGACGTGTTCGTTCCTGAAGACAATGTATTGCCAACAGCGTTTGGACTGAAAGCGCCGTTTTCGTGCTTGAGCAAAGCGCGTTTTGGCATTAGCTGGGGAGCGCTTGGCGCGGCTGAATTTTGTTGGCACGCGGCTTTAGAGTATGCGATGAATCGAAAACAGTTCGGACGGCCGATCGCCGCTACACAGCTCATTCAGAAAAAATTAGCCGACATGCAAACTGAGATTGCATTGGGATTGCAAGGTTGTCTGCGAGCTGGTCGTATGATGGATGAAGGAAAATTACCACATGAATTAATCAGCCTGTTAAAACGCAATAATGCGGGGAAGGCATTGGACATTGCAAGAATGGCTCGCGATATTCACGGAGGCAACGGTATTTGCGACGAGTTTCACGTCATTCGACATTGTATGAATTTAGAAACTGTCAACACGTATGAAGGAACACATGATATCCACGCGCTGATTCTAGGCAAGGCTCAGACTGGAATTTCTGCATTCAATTAATTAGGGAGATGAAATGAGTAGACATTTAAGTGATACGTCACTGCTGCGAGAAAAATGTTACATCAACGGTCAGTGGGTTGATGCGGATGACGGTGAAGTCATTCAAGTTACGAACCCTTCAAACAACAAAATTATCGGGACTGTACCAAAGCTAGGCTCCGCAGAAACGAAAAGAGCAATTGATGCTGCCGATTCTGCATATCAATCCTGGCGCCACACGACAGCCAAACAACGCTCGGATCTCTTACGCGCTTTCGCTGACGCGATTGTTGAAAATAAAGAAGACTTGGCCGCATTGATGACACTTGAGCAAGGTAAACCTCTCATTGAATCGCAAGGCGAAGTTCTCTACTCCGCTTCGTTTTTTGAATGGTTTGCAGAGGAAAGTCGCCGAGTGTATGGAGATGTTATCCCTACAAATCTACCGGATCGCAGAATTGTGGTGATCAAAGAACCAATTGGGGTATGCGCTGCCATTACACCCTGGAATTTCCCCTCGGCGATGATCTCCCGCAAAGCAGGTCCTGCGCTCGCAGCGGGGTGTACGATTGTGATCAAGCCAGCCAGTTCAACGCCGTATTCCGCTCTTGCTTTATGTGTACTTGCTGAACGGATCGGCATACCCGCAGGAGTGATTAACGTAGTTACTGGAAACTCGAGGATGATCGGTGGGGAATTGACTTCCAATCCAATCGTGAGAAAACTAAGCTTCACCGGTTCGACTCATGTCGGCAAGATATTAATGAAACAGTGTGCCGATACAGTCAAAAAGTTGTCTCTGGAACTTGGTGGAAATTCACCTTTCATCGTTTTTGAAGATGCTGATATTGATGAAGCGATCAGTGGCGCTTTACTGTGTAAATATCGAAATTCAGGTCAGACCTGCGTTTGTGCAAACCGTTTTCTTGTTCACGCTCGAGTGTATGACGAATTTACGGAGAAGCTAGCCACAGCAGTTTCCAAAATGAGGATCGGTGATGGATTCGGAAACGGAATTGAGTTAGGTCCACTGATTGACGCTGCTGCTGTGCAAAAGGTTGAAGAACACATCATGGATGCAGTTGGCAAAGGCGCGAAGGTCGTTGTAGGCGGATCCAGACACGAAATGGGAGGAACTTTTTTTCAGCCTACCGTACTTACCAATGTTCGCGTTAACATGGCAGTCGCGAATGAAGAAACTTTCGGACCGCTCGCTCCCTTGTTCAAATTCGAAAGTGACGAAGAAGCGATCCAAATGGCAAACGATACAGAGTTTGGACTTGCTGCATATTTATATAGTCGTGACATTGGCCGAATTTGGCGAATTTCAGAAGCGCTCGAATACGGAATAGTCGGTATCAACACTGGAATCATTTCGACAGAAGTTGCTCCGTTCGGTGGCATGAAGGAGTCTGGATTTGGTCGTGAAGGTTCTAAATATGGACTAGACGAGTACCTTGAAATCAAGTATTTGAGCATGGCTGGAATCTAATCTTTCTAATTAGAACGCTTCTGTGGACTCATCTCGCATCCAATCGTTTGAAGATCCGTTCGAGTTATTTGCAAGGTGGATGGATGATGCTTTAAAGGCAGGATTCGCAGAACCTTATGCAATGACCATTGCCACTGTGGGAGCCAACGGCAGACCTTCCGCTCGACAGGTTCTGCTGAAGTCGTATGGATTGTCACAGTTTGTTTTTTATACAAATTATGAGAGTCGGAAATCCTCTGAATTGGATCATGTCCCATTTGCCAGTGCAGTTTTTTGGTGGGATAAGCTTTACCGTCAAGTTCGAATCGAAGGCAAAGTTCAAAAAATTTCAGAAGTAGAGTCCGACGAATATTTTGCGACTCGACCAAGGGGAAGTCAGATCAGTGCATGGGCATCTCCTCAAAGTCAACCTATAGGAGATTTTGAAGATTTGATGCGACGATTTACTGAGTTAGAAAAACAATTTCAAAGTCGTTCGGTTCCGCGTCCTTCAAATTGGGGTGGATATCGGATTATTCCAGATTCAATCGAATTTTGGCAGGGACGCAAGGATCGATTGCATGAACGATTGCGATATCAACTGAAAAACGACACATGGGTTACTGGCTTACTTGCTCCTTGAGTACAAATTTAATTCGTATCGAATAGTTTAATTTCTCGTACAACAATTTGAACGAATAAATTTTTTCCTTCGTTATTTAATTTACTTAGTGAACAGTAAAATTGTATTTTCACTAAGACTTTATTTGATTTCTTCCGAGTTCACCATTGGAATAAGCCCCAAGCTTTTCCGAAAGTTTTTCTTGGGCAATAGATCGTTAATTCGAGTGAGGTTTATTTGAGATCACACGAGGAAATTTGGTTGATCAATGTCCAAATTCTGCGCTACTATTACGGTCGAGGTTCAAACTTATAAGCGTTGCCAATTTTCAAAGACGTTTTATTCTTTCTGCAACCCTAGTGAGTAGCTTCAATGCCTAAAAATATTGAAATTGCGCAATTTGAATTGTCAAACAATTTCGGCATTGCCTGCACAATGGAGCATAAAACTCTCGATTCTACTTTGACAAATTGGAGATGAATTAATGATGAAAGCAACACATAAAATCTGAGGAGAATCCATGATGATGCAATGGATTTCACCTAGGTGGAAATATCGCGGCAGATCCTATCGAAACGTGTCACCATTAGAGGTGCTAAATTGTGACCGCAAGTGAACTCTCAATACATTATTCGGGATCATCTTGGATGAAGATCAATTGTCTTTAGTCTAATTGAAGGAAATTCAAGTCAAATTTGGCAGATTTTCGAGGAGTTAGGCAATGAAAAAAGTGGAAAATCCGCAAAATCATTTTGGCAAGACAGCGATTGTCGACATATATATTAGTTCGAAGTTTCGCGACGACATTCCGGCGCAGCTAAAATGCCTGCAACTTATTTACACTAAAGAACGCTGGTGTCAGAGGGTGTTTGAACTGTTGCTGGAAAAAGTTCGACCGGGGATGGTTGTGAAAGTGGGTTAGCCGAGCATGAACTTGTGGCGGATTTTAGTGCTGGCGGTTTTGTAACAAGGTTTAGATTGCGCCTTTGACTGTTTGCAGGAACTAGCCAACGAGCACCGGACGTAGCGTAAGATGCTGGGAAATAGCGACGGAATTGATCCCGAGCAGTAGAGTTATCAAGAGTAGCAGATGCTGTTCAACAATGTGTAGTTGCTAAGTCTGGAGTTGTTGTCCGAGATTAGTGAGGTAATGCGAAATTAGCCTGGTGAGCTAATGTGCTGGCGAATTGACAGTTATGTCATTGAGACCGATTTTTGGCACCCAACATATGTCGGATTGATTCGTCACGCAACTTGTTGTGATATGCGAAAATTGGTTAAGAAAAGGTGCGTTTGCGAGCCGCCTTATGCATCAACATCGCTCCGACTTGACCTGCTAGCCGCTCAGTCGCAGCGAGCAGAGATGGCTTTGTCTGCAAAACTGACCGTTCCAGAAAAATTGGAGAAATCTGCTGCAAGTGAAAGATGTCACCGTTTAATTTTGAGACACAATTTATCACGGTCCGTCATCAAATTCACTTGGAATATTTACGACATTTTTTTGAATGTCGAAGTTTTCTGACAGACGCTAAATGATACGAGACTAACCAAGGCTACTTTCGAACGAGTGTCGAGCTCATGTTATGATGGTGGAATCACTTCGAGCTAAAGAGTCACACTAATCATAATCAGGTGTTCTTAGTTTATTGCAGATCTTATTCGTTCGTTTTACAAGCACCCTTTGATTGAATCAATGGGTGCTGGAAC
Source organism: Arenicellales bacterium (assembly GCA_965202855.1). Classification (GTDB taxonomy): domain Bacteria; phylum Pseudomonadota; class Gammaproteobacteria; order Arenicellales; family JAJDZL01; genus JAJDZL01. The sequence goes on from CBDBBP010000003.1 coordinate 432,439, forward strand.
TAGCCCCTTTCAGTTATCACTAAAATTAACATCTAGACAGTTTATAGGAAATGCCTTATGAAACTAAATTCAAAAATGGAATTTATTGTGACAGCAAGATAAAATCCTGCTTAAATAAGATTACACTCCAGTTTCTGGGTTGAAAATTGGCTGGAGAACAAGACCTAAGTAATTGATTTAATGTATAAAGTAAGCCTCGAATGGTATATAATGTTGTTATTGAAAAATCATCAACAAACCAAACGAGGCTATAGCATGAATCATTGTGCCAGTAAATCTGAACTGCCACAAAATATTGAACCGACGGTGCAGGATCGACAATCTTTTCGCCCAGATGTGGGCGGCATTGGGTTTGAACGGACACTTGGGGCGAGCCGGCATGAACAAGCGCAGCGGTTTGAGCGCACGCGAAACAGTGTTTCTGCTGCTGATGTGGCGTTGGCTGCGAGGCTCTTCGATCGCCATGTTCTGTCGTCACTCCCTGCAGGAATTTTTTCAAGCGCGCAAAGATGCGGTGTATGAGTTTTCCAAGCGTGAAGACATCAACTGGCGCGGTCTGAACTACCGCGCGGCTCGGGCGGTCTAACAGCGCTGCGATTTCAAGCGTTCGTCGCAGCATGCCTTTGTGATCGATGACACCATTGTCAGTCGTCGCGGCAAGAAGATGGAAGGGGTATCGGCACACTATGATCACTGCTTGGGGAAAACCGTGATCGGACAGCAGGTGGTGACCTTGGGGCTGGTGGGAGACGACGGTTTTTTACCGCTGGATTCGGAACTGTTCATCAGTTCCAAGAAAGTGCAGGGATTGAATCACAAGCACCGAGATGGGCGCAGCGTGGTGGCTCGGCGGTATCGCTGTGCCAAGTGCCAAAGCAAGCCACAAATGGTCATTGGCATGTTGAAAAAAGCGATGCGCATGGGTTTTGAGGCACCGTATTTTGTGGCCGATTCGTGATATGGAACCAAGCGCATCATTCAGTCTGCACTGGAGCTGAAGTTAACGGCGGTGTTGTGCATGAAAAGAGGAAATTAAAATATTGCGTGCTCCAAGCAGATGGCAACGAGGTGATGCTGGACGCCAAGCAGCTGTATGCCAAGGCGGTACGCAAAAAGTGGCGCAAAGTCGCAGGTCTGCCGTGGCGAGTGGTCTCTTGTACGGTACAGCTGAATCTTGAAGAGGATGAGAGCAAGCCAGAACGCTGGCAGCCGGTGAAGCTGCTGTTCGTGCGCGGCTTGGATGACGACGATAAAAACCCCAGCAACAAGAACTGGGCTCTGTTTCTTTCCACTGATCTTCAGTTGAGCACCGAACAAATGCTGCAGACCTATAGTCTGCGCTGCAGCATGGAAGTTTATTTCAAAGAAACCAAGCAGTGCTTGGGGTTTTGGTTCGAACAGACTCGCAGTTTCGCCTCGTTCATCGCCTCCATCCATCTGTGTGCGACCCGTCATCTGCTGCTCAGCTATGCGGCTTTAAGCGAGCACGGACACAATGTCCCTGAAGTGCGCGAACAGATCAAAGAACAACTCGATACGATCTGTTTTGCACGCCGCCTGTGGAACTACTTCCGTAGCTTGGTGTACCGTTCCATCCGCGCCAGCAAAACCCTGACCGAGCGCAGCCTTGACTTCGTGATGCAAGCCATTGACCGAGAAGTCGAACAATTCTTGGAGAGATCACTTCAATTGGATGTCCTCAGCCTCCAAATGGAGGATGATCCAGCTGTTTTGTCAGGCTAAATTAGATGACTTTGAATCCAGAAACTTTTCTTAAAATGTAAGTACGCTATAGTTAAAATGTTAAGACAACAATTAAGTCTGAGTATTATTTAAAACAGTATTAATTTTGGGGGAATGCAGTCGTGTCCACTGTAATGAGAAAGTCTCTAAAGATTTAATATTAATTGAATCTTCCTGTGGACGTAAATCAAAGCATGAAGGAATCAGAGAACGCCCCCGGGGGCGCGAAGGCTTTGTAATAGCATTTTATTTGGAAAACAACGGTACGTGCATAAATAGGACCCAATTTTCAATGAAGTGATTGCTAGAGACGGACGTGGGCATTGCAGGGCATCATTCTGTTGGATTGAGGTCAAGCAGGAAACTGAATGACGAATATTCTCATATTCAATTGCACGACGATTCTCTGGTGACGGAATGATTCGGACTGTATTTTGAACCCCGAAACTCGAGGATTACATTAAAGGTTTTACTATGCTATCGAGTTCCTCAAAGAACGAAAAAATGCTCTGGTCTGAGCTTGAACCACTCGTTGATTCGTTGCATGTCTTAGGTATCGATCTAGGTACTACTAATTCCGTAATCGCAGAAATTGTGATGCAGCCTGGTGAAAAGTCACCATCGGTTAGATGTCTTGAAGTGAAACAAGATACTCTTCAAGGCCCAGATTTTAGTAGTCTTGTGCCGTCTGTTGTAGTAGACAGTGGAAGCGAAACGATTGTCGGAGAAGGTGCGAAGGAACGACGAGCTCGTTTAAATGAGTTCAAGTTAGAACGAGAAAAAGACATTTTTTGGAATTGTAAAAACTACATGGGTGTTCGCCGGACTTACCACAGAGCGCAAGACGGCTTTAGGTCAGCTAAAGAAATTAGCGGGCAAATTCTTAAGTTTCTCGTAGACGCGGTACCGATGGACAAGCAAACAATTTTGACGCGAACAGTTATAAGTGTACCAGCATCTTACCAGAGCGCACAACGTAACGACACTGTTCAAGCGGCGGAATTAGCTGAGATAGACCTAAGAGATGATGGATTAATAGATGAGCCAATCGCAGCTTTTCTGTCGTTCCTATACCTTAATCGTGGCGAAATATTCACTGATCTCGAACAATCAAAGCGGCTCGTTGTTTTTGATTTCGGTGGTGGTACTTGCGACGTAGCGATATTTGAACTCTTTCCACAAAGTAGGAAACTAAATTTAAATGTTGCGCCACTCGTAGTTTCACGATATCACAGGCTTGGAGGAGGCGATATAGACCGAGCAATTGTAGTTGACGTGTTGCTACCTCAGCTCTACAAACAAAATAATGTGAGTGACGGCGAATTTGACTTTGGTGTGAAGTCCAAGTTCATTATTCCTGCGCTGCTTGGTGTCGCAGAAGAATTGAAGATTGGTATTTGTCGGGAAATTAATCGTCTTAAGAATTTAGGTCAATATGAATCAAAACGCAGTGATCTTATAAAGAAAATTCCTGGCTTTTTTAAAGTTGATTTGAGAAGTAAGAAGAACCTGAAACTTACAGAACCTACATTAAGTGCGAGCGAATTTGAACGTGTTTTGGAGCCATTTCTAGAAAGCGAGTTACTTTATTATCGTGAAATGTCTGAGTACTACACGATATGCTCGATATTTGCACCTCTTGAAGACGCTTTAGAACGTGCAAATTTGCATGCTCGTAATATTGATTTGTGTCTATTAGTGGGAGGAAGCAGTCTAATACCACAGGTTTTTGAAGCTGTCGAAAAACATTTTTTTGCTGCAGAAATTTTGCGATTCGATAAATTAGAAGAAATTCAGACAAGTGTTGCACAGGGTGCGGCGTTGCAAGCGTTGTCTCAGATTTTAAATGGAAAAAGCGTAATTTCTCCAATTACAAATGACGGTATTCGTATCCAGACGGAAAGTGGACCAATAGAATTGATCCCCAAAGGCGAAGAATTGCCATATTATTCAAACGAAAATTGGGCGGTGAATGAAGATTTAGAAGTTCCAAACACCGGAAAGAATGTTGAATTGAACATTGAGATCAACAACTCTCACGACGAAATTTTAATGCAATATTTGTGGCGGATTGAACGGAGAGTCACTAAGGGCGATGCCCTTCGATTGTATTTTCGAATGGATAGCAATCAGGTTTTACACTTGAAACTTGAATTGGTGGATGACCCTACTTTTCAAATTGCGCGTTCGATAGAGAATCCATTAACGAATGTTGTGAATCCCAACAAAACTCGGAATAAAATTCTTGAATTGGAAGAGCAAATACGAACACAATCTATGACATCGGCGCAGATACGATTGAAAGTTCTTGAAGTTGCCAAACTGGAAGCCAAACTAAGCCACTTCGAAAAGGCTTTACATTTGTTGCGAGAGCTAAACAAACGGAAACCAGAGTCTCATATACTACATCGCATGGGTTTAATTTGTGGAGAAATGAGGGACTTCGAACGTGAAGAAAAATTTTATCTTGAAGCTGCCCGAATATCGTCAAATGGAAGTGCGTCGCTGTTTAATCTCGCTTTGTCAAAAAAATCGCAGGGAAAATTCGAGGAAGCCATAGATATTATTGATGAAGCTATAAAGATTGAACAAGACCCGGCTTATTTGATTTTGAAAGCTCTATTGTCTGATCACTTGAATCTTTCTTCAGATAAACGCAATAGATTGCTTCAAACTGCATTAGAGACTAGTGAACCTTTGCATCTAATGTCGGATTTTGATATCTATTGGTATGAACGTGGTAGCCAGTTGGCAGGAAACAGCGAAAGAATAAATGAAGTGGAAGATGAAAAAAGGCGGAGAAAAAGAGCTTCAATTCCTAAGAGTGGAGGAGAATTACCCAAGAAAAGGAGTGAAAACTCGAAGAACTCATGAGCTGGCTCTTATCTCGAACTGAACTGACAAATCCGCAAGATTCTGCCGTTGAATTATCACACGATGTACATCGGATAATTCTCGGCTCACCAGGTTCCGGTAAGACTTTGGTTTTGCTACATAGAGCAAAACACCTTGTAGATAAACTTGGTGTTTTACCTAAGCGCTTTCGAATATTCGTATTTACCAGAGTTCTGAAGGAATACATTTCCCCAGCTCTTAGTGAACTCGAACTTCCAAGCAATTGCGTACTTACTTTTGATAGTTGGTGTCTGAAATTTCACAGAGAAAATATTGGTCGTCCACCGTGGGAAAGAAAACGAAAGGGGTTCGATTTCGGGAAAATTCGTGAAGGAGTATGGGAATATTTGCGATCAACTGAATTTCCAAAAATGTATGATTTCGTCATGGTTGATGAAGGACAGGATTTTGATCCTATTGTTTACAGAATTCTCGATGCAATTGCCATTCATGTGACGATTTTTATGGATTCCAAACAACAAATTTATGAGAATGGACTTGATAAGCACGGTATCCAAATGGTTCTGTCATCGCTGACTCCAGAACGTACTTTGCTCCCTGCTTTTCGCTGTTCTCCATACATTGTGCGAGTTTCAGTGGAGTTTATCTTGGAGAAAAATGATCGGGATGCCTTCGTAGAACAAAATCGACAAAACCAAAGTAAAGAGGGGAAGGTTCCAAATCTTTACCTTGCACGTGACAGAGATGAAGAAAAAGAGCAACTATTGGAGGTTGTTCGAAATAGAAGCATTAAGAATGATCGTGTTGCTATTCTCGTACCGACTGTACGACTTGCTTATAGTTTGGGGTGGTTTTTAACTGAGAAAGGTATTGAGATAGAAATTCCGGGACGACCAGGTTCAAATCGAAAAAAATCTCTACCCACAATTGATTTTGCATCACCGTCCCCAAAGATTATGCCTTACCCGAGTGCCAAAGGACTTACGTTTGACTCGGTATTGATGCCGTTGCTGAGCAAAAAAAAGTTTTCTCGTCATATGAATTTAGATCTTATGACCAGGTGGTTGTTTGTCGGTATTACACGTGCGACAGAATGGGTTTATTTTAGTTCAGTTTCTGATGACTGCGTATTCCTTAGGCAATTTCAAAAGCTGGAATCCAACCAGCAGCTTTGGATACAGACAGGACCGGTTACACTTCCTGAATGGGATAACTCAGAGGGTGATGATGACCTTATAGATATTTTTTAGACGTATCAAGAAAATATGCTTGAATATTGCGATTCAAACCACCAAAAATAAATATAGGGGGCTTTGTCGCATACTAGCGGGAATCGCCTGTCTGGATTAGGACTGTGCAATTCACTTTGCGTATGTTAGAAAACTGCGATGTTCGAACAAACATCGTAAATTGATTCGTCAGAACAACAATTCGATCGAAATAGTGCTTCAATCAATCGCTTTTTTTTTCGGTCGAATTTCCAACTTCCAGACCGCACTGATTTTTCGACAAGTTTTCGAAAAATCTGAAAATTTTTCAGCACCTCTGTAATTCAAATGCTTTGAGAAGTCGTAAGAAAACCAAAATATTTTGTTCTTACAAAGTGTTATTCACAGACTCGAATTACCGAATTGCTGATGGATTGACCATATTCACAGATTTGAAATGGTCGTTTTAAAAATACCTTCTAGTTTCAATATGTTAAGTGATGGATCGGCCGCTGTATTGTTATAACCATCACCGAAACTTCGCATCAATGGATAAATTTAATGGATTCGAAGTCAAATAAAAATTTACGTTTTATCGTGGAACTTTGCGAGTTGCTGATGCTGCCTGAGCAATTCAAGATGTGCGGAAGGAAACTCAATTTCAGTCTGTTTTAGCGGTATTCTATCTACGCAAAAAATTGATTCAGCTGTCTTGCGTTAGTGTTAAATTGTGACGAGACGCATGACCTAGGATTATCTTCCTCGAATAGTTGACGAAGTGCTTGTAGTGGGTCGCACGAGCGGAACAGCAGTTATGATCAAAATAATGGAAGTTGCAATCAACGATGGTGTGAAGCTCGAAGTCGCGAGATGCAGCGCGCTCGCAAAGAAGGGCCCGATCAATTGTCCAACGGCGAATGCTGCTGTCATTACTCCGACATGGCGGGCGGCGTCAGTGGGTGTTGCGACGCGGTGTGCCTCATTTAGCCCCGCCATTGTGATGACCATGAAAGTGCCTCCAACGCACAACCCCGCAGCGATGATCGAGAGGATGTGGGCATAAAGAACCGGCAGAATCAAACCAGTGGCCATCACAAATTGACCGACACACCAGATTTGACGGTTGGAGAAACGACGATGGAGCCAGGCCGAAGCCAAGGTTGAAAGGAAGGCAGCGGTACCGAAAATAGGCCACCCCCAGCCAAAAATCCATGGCGACGGCACAATTTCACGAGCCATCGCAGGCAGATACGTTCCAGGAATAATGTAACCTAGCCCAACCGCACCATATGCGACAACGATACTCCACACGATAGGAGTTCGGCCTTCGGCACTCTCACTCTGAGAAGTATGCACAGCGGGAAGCGCCGCCCTCGAATTTTTCCAGATTAAACCTGAGATAAGAAGTGCCAATATGCCAATGAATTGCCAGCTGGCTGCGCTGGATACACCGCTGACCATCATGGAGAAACAGGCCAGTCCAGCAAGAGCGATCCCGGCACCGACACCTGAGAACACCCATCCCTTGTAGTCGGGCTGGCCAGCTTCCGCCAACGCCTTAATACAAAAGGTTCCTACCAAGACCAACACCCAGGCGCTAACAACTCCGGCGAGCCAGCGGAGCATCAGCCAGATCTCGAATTGTTCGGAAAACCCCATCGCCAGTGTGGCAAACCCAATTGCGACCAATGATGCTGGTAACAGCATGCGGGGTGACACTGGGACCCAAGCAGCCGTCAATGCTCCGATCAGGTAACCAATGAAATGGACCGTAGCGAGGAAGCCACCGTCCGAAATCGTGATCAAACCATCGGCCTGCATCATGGGAAGAAGCGGTGTAAACGCAAACCGACCAATTCCTACGCCAACTGCTAGTCCGGCGAGACCGATGAAAGCAATTCGAAGCGTCGAGTCTTTTTTTGGCATATTATTGCGGTTGAGATTTTGCTAAAGCAGCATATATTTGGATAACAGTGCGGGATTCGCCGCACGCGTCAGTTTGAGTATTCCATGCACGGCTCTCTGGAAATAATTTGGTTCTGTCAAAAGGCAGCTAGGAGTTACCAGACACTGGCAGATTTTCGGAAGAGTAAAGCAAGGATTTGAATGCAGCGAAGCGGGAGTTTGTCAGCATGTGTCGCGGGCATGCATACGGCAATCTCAATCACAAAGCCTTGTTCGAATCCAATTTCTTGTTGCATGTGAGTCGAATGCTTTGCGGCCGTAACCTTCATTTAGCAGAGACTCTGGAATAAATTTGTCGTATTTATCAGTGCACTTGTTTTTCAACTCAAGAGCTAGCTCAGTCTCATTGGGTAATTTTCCATTTGCTAAATCTATTAGATATTTCGCTACTTCGTCTCGAACAGCACCTTGAATTTCAACGACACCGCCATTTGAGCTGGCATTGAATCCCTGTTGTTTCAATATGACGGTCAATGTGTTAACAATCTTGTCACCCATCCAAGTAAATAAATGACAATTATTCCCGACTTGTACAATTGACTGACGGGCCAAGTCAGACTGCTTAAAAAACTCAGCGCCTTCCTTGAAAAACTGCCGCGCCTGTTCATCTGCAAAATCTATCTTTCGAGAATTTACTTCAATCCGATAGTCTCCTGCGGAATAAATTCTAAGCATCTCCTTCCGAACAACATCATGGACAGACATTCCGCTGCCATAAAATTTAGGCGGCTTGCCTCCTTTCGCTGAAACCACATGGACAACTCTTTTGATTTCGTCAATTTCTGTTACCTTCCAACGTTTGCCACTAAATACAATATGCTGATCCTTGTGAATGAAATTTTGTGCTGGCAACAGCCCTAAAGTCTTATTTTCAGTGACAATCCTATAGTCTAAAGGCGTATTGAATACAGAATAAAACGCATAGTGGCTGACAACGCGTTCTCCTTGAATTCCAAGTACCAGTTCGCCACTTCTAAACTGCTGTAACAATTGCTCTTTTCCCATCTGAGTTAGAAGCTGCTGGTACTGCTGAACGGAAATTTCTCTGAATGGACCTTGGTCACAGAGCAGAATATAAAGCTGGTCAATTCTAATGCTTCCCCATTGTGCGACTACTGCGAGTATCTGGTGAAGAAACGTTGAAAGATGCATTTGCCTTACATCTGGCGGTTCAAACCACTTGCGTACTATCATTAACCGAATCATTGCTAACGACTGAACCAGTTCAAGCCTAAGATGGTCGTTAATGTTTGACGTCTCATCCATTTGTCTCTCCGCGATAAGCATTTGAAGAACTGCCGGCGAGTTACGTCGACCAGACCGTCCTAGTCGCTGGCGCAAACTGGATACCGAGTGTGGCGCTGTTACCTGGATGACAGAATTCACTTTACCAATATCAATTCCAAGTTCTAACGTCATGGTACAGACTGCCGTCGTCGGAATGTTTTGTTGTTGTAGTCGAGCTTCTAGTTCTTCCCGTAAATTTTTCGCTAGGGAGCCGTGATGAGGAAAAAATTCGTTAGGTACGGAATCTTGTTCACAAAAATCCGCTAAATTTACCGCTATATTCTCTGTCCGCTGACGTGTATTTGCGAACACAAGATGCGAATCTCCACGGCATCGTTGATAAATCTCTTGGCAAATCTGATGCTCAGCAGGGGTAGGGGCTTGAGAATCATATTCCATGGTAGGAGCCGGTTCGATAAATCCCTTTATTTGAATTTTTATCACGCTTCGAAATTTACTGCTCGTGATCGTTTTACAGGGTAGGCTTACGTTGGGTCTGAGATAAAGTGGAACTTTATCCAATTCTCCAAGCGTTGCACTTAAGGCTATTCTAGGTATGGGATCTTTGAGCCGATTTAACAGATGCTCTAACCTATTCAAAAGAGAAAGCAGTTGCTGCCCTCGCTCAGTCCCGATAAACGCGTGAAACTCGTCAACACAAACATATTTCAATTGAGAAAACGACTGTTTTACCCATCCTGCTTCGCGGACAAGAAGGGACTCCAGAGACTCTGGCGTAATTAGCAGAATCCCTTGGGGATTCCTTTTGAAATGCTTTTTCTTCGATTGCGAGACGTCACCGTGCCACGGGGTTACATGCATGTCAAGCATGTCGCATAATTCTCTCAGCCTCCGATACTGGTCGTTGATCAACGCTTTTAGGGGGCTTATATAGAGGATGCTGGCTGCTTGTTCCTGACCGACAACGGCACTGCATGCAGGAAGAAAAAATGCTTCTGTTTTGCCCTCTCCGGTGGATGCGCTGATTACTAAGTCACGGTCGCAAGATAATATTGGAAGGATTGCTTTTGACTGGATTTGACGTAAATTGCTCCAGCCCTGTTTGTATACCCATTTCTGGATTTTTCGATCTAACTTCGCAAACGCATCCGTCATATCCTGAAGCTGGCTAAATCGTCATAGTTGGAATTCCCATTATTATTATTGGCAGGGATTTCGGCAGTGTCACTTGGATTTTCCTTCTCAACTGAAATTCCATCGATTAGATCGGTCCAATGCATATCAGGGTATTGTTCGAGTACCGCCAGAAAATCGAGAAAAGCTTTTATCGTATTCCTCGGTGTCCTGAAATACGCATCACCTATTTTTTTGCCACAATGTTCTAAAAATGCCTTTAATACATCATCTTGAACAAGATATTTGGACGCATCGCCTCCCGCGAATACATGACGTAAATTTTTCAATAGGATGAACATTTCTGCAGGAGTCAAGCTGGCTAGATGCAATGTGGGGGATGAATAATCTATTACTTTAGCTTTTCGTGCGAATGTGTTTTCCGCCAGGCGGGACTCTAAGGCCTCATAACTAAATAAACCTTTCCTAGGATCTATCAGAAACTCTGGAGTGCCTCCCAACACAAAGCCAATATGCTCCGCAGGTCCTTGAAGACAATCATTCAGAATTCGCAGTATTTGCTCGTAATTTGAAGTTCGTGCTTGGGTATGGCGTAATTTATAGAGATTGACCATTTCATCCAAGTTAATCAGCAACCCTTTGTACCCGGCCTGACGTACAAACAGACTCATTAGTTTTAAAGCGTCGTAGAATAAACCGTCAGAAATAATGGTTCTTACTCCAAGGTCTTTTCTCGCCTCAGTTTTAGTAGTGTATTCAGCACGCAGCCAACGAATGGAATTTGATTTTAATTCCTCGTCGCCAGTTTCATATCCTAGCCAGTAGGAATTGACTACATGCGCGAAATCATAACCGCTTACCATTTCTCGTAGAGAAGCTAATTTTTTATGAATAAGACTCGAAACCTGTGCCTGATTCTGATCGGCCTCATCACGTGCAAGGGTGATGAAACGCTCCACTACACTAGGCAGCGCATTACCATCGGGTTTACTGAGCGTGGATAGGTTTCGCATCAATTCGGCGTATAAATTGCGAGCTTGCCCCGACGTGGAATGAATTCGTCGGACCGGAGACAGATCGGCATTCACCGTAACAAGTTTCTTCTTCAGTGCAATTGAGCGGATGACGCTCATAAAGAAAGTCTTGCCTGATCCGTAGTCACCAATGATCAACCTGAAAGAGGCACCGCCGTCGATGATTCTTTCAATATCCTTGTAGAGTGCTTTGATTTCATTGACTCGGCCAACTTGAACATGCTGAATACCGATATTTGGCGTAACCCCTGCCTTCAATGACTGAATTATTGCTTCTTTCTCTCTTAATCGAATATTCCGTGCCATTGCGTCTAGACTTCTAATTCTTCAACAATCTCTTGATCGATATATATCGCATCGGCCGCTTCTTCAATCACAGGTGCTTCAACTCTCTCAAACGACCATTCGTTAATAAATTCTATAGCTGCATTGCTCATTAGACCCAATTGATTACATAATGAATTAAATTCATCACGGGACCACTTGGATTCAGCAGCTAGCATTTTATATAGGGAGTAATGCTGCTCATCAAAACCATTGACTGTCTGGTCGCTTTCAGATTTTTCTGGTGCATCAGTTTCATCGAATCGTTCTTCGTCTGTGAATATGTCATCTAGAAATGATTGAACTTCTTTGGTCTGTAATTCGTGGGCAGCGATTGAATTATTGTCAAATTCGACATCTCCGGCGGAGCTGTTTTCCCCGGTGATTCGGCTGTGAATATCAAGGCTGACCCGCGATTTATCGAGACCTAGCAAGGGGTACAGTTTTTCTAATTCTCTGATCTTATTGGGGTCATGCCTAGAGTCTGCTAAAGCGACATCAATTAGAATTTCGCCAACAGCTGTTTTTTCGACAGCGTTCATTGTGTCTAGACTCGCTTTCAGCCCGATTCGATTGGCCGGAGTGTTTAGACGCCAGACAAGATAGGATTGCAGTGACTGTTTTTCTACGGATGACAGATTCGAATTATCTTGAATAAGCTGACTTAACATTGCCAATTCCGGTTGATCTGCATGAGAATTAATGGTCGCGACCATTGCCCCGAGCCGCAAGGCAATTCCCATATTATTGAATGTTTTGGAAGGCTTGAATTTCTTCCCGTGTCCTCCGCGAAATAACACTAGCTTCCCATTTAAGCTTGGCTTCGCATAGTGATACCTTGTGTCTGGGACAACTCCAAATCCAGTTTTATCTGCAAGTTCTTGAATAAGTTCATACTCTTTTTTGTTGATCTTGTCCGGAAGAGGGGTATTTGTGAATTTCCAGTAGGCACTTACGTCAACTAAACCACTGTTTTTTGAAGCGCATTTTTCGGCCCAGTTTCTAAATTTGTCTAGACCGCGGGAGTCTGCTAGATCACTTAGTTCTTCAGGAAGCAACAAAAGTGCGGAAATATCAGTTGGAGAATTATGTTGTCTTCCCAAGTGGCGACTGTACGCATCTAGCGCATTGTTGCATTGATCCGCAACAACGATCAATTTTTTAAGTGAATCCCGAAAGGTGTATGGGTGCGGAAGGTCTTCCAGAGGAATTTTAATTGCCCGCAAAGAAGGACTCGCAGGCTCGTATTGGATTTTCAATTGGATGTACTTTCGATTTATATCGGGCTCTAAAACAATTCCCTCTTTAAACTTCTTCCTATAAGAGCGGTAAAACAGCTGCTTAAATTCATCTGCACAGCGCAGAGCAGGTGTTTTAAATTTGTAGCCAGAATAGAGATTGAGCCATACCCATGCCAAATCTGAGGGAATCGGTTTCCCATCACTAATTGTTTTTGCAAGCTTGTATTTGACTAAATGTGAGTTCCGATCGAAATTTTTTTCCAAATTTTGGTGTGAGACTACGTTTGGACGTAGGATGCACATTATTTGCAGCAACTGATCTGAATGATTGCTGAATGAATGTGACTTCAGCAACTGATTTGAATCATTTTTGAATGAGTGCGGTTCGCCATATATCTGATTCAGTCGCAGCACCTCTTGAAAGATGCTCCTGAATTCTTTATTGCTTAGTTCACGCTCATAGAAATCTTCAACAAGCCGTCTTTCTAATCCGTAGAAATAAAGAAAAACATATCCAAGCCGCGTTTTGGGGTCATCTCGATTGCTCGCCAGCCAATTTAGGTAGGCGCCACGGCAATCTGCTGATATGGAATTGTATTTAATCTCATAACGGAGGCTGTCATCTTCGTAGCTGACTGGCCGATTCACGGTATTCAGCGAGTCGTCAATCAAAGCCGCGTCCGTCGAAAAATTTTTCAGAGCGGGCAGCCTAACGCCAAAATAAAAGTTTCCTTTTGTTATTTCATAGCCTCTTATGTTGATTCTCTCGTGCGATTTCAACCAAGCAGCTAGTGGTTCAGTCTCGCCAGCGAAGTCTTCAAATTCATCGTCATAAAATGTCGCGAATTCGTCATCGTCGTATTCGCCATAATTTGGAGCCACTTGGTAAGTTGAAGCAGACGGATTTTCACTATTAGGATTCGTCCTGCCAAAATTTTTGTGCTGTTCGTCTGAATTCAACTTTGAAGATTTAGTTTTCCGTACAAAAAAAATGACGTGCTTGATAATGACAAACAGCAAGACAAAAGGAAAAGTCAGCGAGTATAAAACATAAATTAGAATTTTCATATCCAGCTTTTATCCATACCCAAATCAAACTTCAGCAAACGATTCTGGATATTTTCTCACAACTTCAGCGAACCGTATGTAAACAGTCAATTATTGATGCCGTTCTTGATGATGTCTAAGATGGGTTAATACTGGCGAGACCTAAAATCTCGCCGGCAGCGACTGCGTAGTTTTGAGTAACTGAATGAATTGTTTGATCCGAGCAGGTGAACCTGCAGACGTTAAGTCGGGGACGCCAATTTGACAGGCCGGCTGACCAGTGCAGTTTAGTGAGTGTATGGTCGGCGGCAGCCAAGTCTGTTTTTACTTTGCCGGCAGTGCTGCTGAAAGCTGATTCAATTTGACGATTTTTGAGCGTTTTGTTCGGCGATGGAACCGCAATTTATATGTTCTCGCTACCACGGAACACTTTCCAGTCCAGAACTATAAATCTTGAATTTGTCGGAATCCTCAGTCCATCACTTGCTTGGACTGAATCGCTTGGTACTTTTCTGATTGACATCGAGCGTCTTGCAATCGCTTATGTGGCTTCCAATTGTGGTCTTGCCCGACCGAGACAGCGGACATCTGTCGGCTGGACTGCCGCAACCACAAATCTACAGAAAGCGATCACTTGGGTATGTTTATCCAATGATGCCGTTGGAACTTGACCGAATGCGCTCGAACAGTTCCTCGGCAGTTTCGCAATGAATGATCAAGTCTCCTATCCGGTCAAGGGCTTCGGTTGTCGTTTGTCGCAGCAAGGTCTCGGACAACTGTTCGCGCACTTCAATCCCATATTTCGACTCGACCATACGCAGCAACAGATCGCGTTTGCCCGTTTTCAAACCCTGAACCTGACCTTCCTCAATGCCCTGAACCCGGCCTTCCTCAATGCCCTGAACCCGGCCTTCCTCAATTCCTTGAACCCGACCTTGAGCCTGGTAATCAGCGGCCCATTTCTTCAAATTCTCTGCCAGCATCCCCATATCTTCTACTCCTTCTATCCGATCGAAATGCTTCATCATTTACTGATGTCTTCAGCCAATTCCCTAGATCGGCTATCAGTTCTCTGATTTCTGAAGGCATGATCACATGCTTGGACAAAACGATGAGTATATCTTTTGACTGACACTGTGCGTGTTCCGCTTTCGCTGATGTGGCTTCCAATTGGTCTTGCCCGACAAGACAGCGGACATCTGTCGGCTGGACTGCCGCAACCACAGATCTACAGAAAGCGATCTCTTGGGTACGTTTATCCAATGATGCCGTTAGAACTTGAACGAATGCGCTCGAACAGTTCCTCGGCAGTTTCGCAATGAATGATCAAGTCTCCTATCCGGTCAAGGGCTTCGGTTGTCGTTTGTCGCAGCAAGGTCTCGGACAACTGTTCGCGCACCTCAGGCCCATATTTCGACTCGACCAGCCGCAGCAACAAATCGCGTTTGCCTTTTTCCAAGCCCTGAACCTGACCTTCCTCAATGCCCTGAACCCGGCCTTCCTCAATGCCCTGAACCCGGCCTTCCTCAATGCCCTGAACCCGACCTTCCTCAATGCCCTGAACCCGACCTTCCTCAATGCCCTGAACTCGACCTTGAGCCTGGTAATCAGCGGCCCATTTCTTCATATTCTCTGCCAGCATACCCATATCTTCTACTCCTTCTATTCGATCACGCAGCTGATCAGCGACCGCCGCTTTCAGCCACTTCGCCAAATCCGCTTTCAGTTCTCTGTCTCCCGGCTTCTGATACCATTCGGTAAATTCTCTAAAGACTTGGAACCACTCTGCGTCGGAATCTGTGCACTCCAAACGTATCAACATGCCTAGCGGATGGTCTGAATGCAGCAGTGCGAGTTCCCTGTACGCTGAAAGTTCCATCAGAATGAATCGGCATTGACCAATGTATTGGGTCTTTACTGAGCCAATGACCGAGAACAGTTCCTTCAGCTCCAGCGGTGCCTTCCACCGTCCAGAACCATTATAAATGACGATGGGGATGACCGACGGCAACCTCCCATCGGTGGCCAGCCGTTTCTGCCGAACCAGCTGTTCCAGCAGCAAAGAACAGTAGGTGTTCATGCGCAAAGGCATGAATCTGTCCACCTTCGACTGAAACTCCACGGCCAGGTACAAGGCAATGCCAGCCTCGGTGCCGTACGCCTTCCAGACCAGGTCCTGCCGGCGCTGCTGCTTGCTTTTGCTCACCTGTTCGGTGGCCATCAGCTGCAGGTCGTCCATGTTGACGTCATCCAGCTGCGGTGACAGAAACCGCACCACTGCGCGGATCATTTTGGGGTGGGAGAAAACGCGTTTCAGCGCGGAATCATAATCAAAGTTGGCGGCAGGCACGAAACCTCCTTGAGTCAAGCGGTATAAGGTAACCGAGCAGCCCGACAGAATACGTCGGACCCATCAAGCCGAAGCGGCGCTCAGCGGTGTTAAGACAGCGGCGCTTCAAAGACGACCCTGGCGTTTTCAAACAGCGCCCGCAAATCTGCTGACTTGCGACGCCACATGCAAGGGGAAGCCCCGCGAAAAAACAGTGTACCCAAAACGACCGACGATGGCAAGTATTTTGGATTATTCCCCTCGGACGCTCATTGTGGAAGATTCAAGAAGATGACTTCAAACCGCAAGATTCAGCTGCGAGCAGGCGCTCAGTAATCAAGAATTCACTGCCAGAACGTACCATTAGGCCACAGATTCTTGTGTCAGTCAGCGATACGAAGAGATACGACACACATTGGACGGTGCAATTTGGATCAAAATACCTTGGTAATTGTCGTTTGTGATTAAAACGACTCCAGCATTTGGAACTAACAGAATCTGCTTATTCTTTTGACATTCGCGATGATGCAAGGCTGTGTCTGAATGTGGCTGACCGCGAAGTTTATTGCAAATCCAATCCTTCCAGGTCTGAAATCAGTCAACTCAAGACCTCAGCGTACTGCGTACAATCTCGGCAGAACATTTCAAATTGTTTTTAAATTTTCTTCTATCGCATATTTTAGGTAGAAAATCGAAATTAGAACTGTAAAATAAACGACAATAGATTGAACTCGTAATCCAAAAGGAGGACACGGTGAAAATTTGTTCCAGAATAAGGAAACTTCGAAATTATTGTGTATTTTTGGCAGTGTTGTTTGCTTTCAGCGGCGGCGTTTATGCTGAAGGGACGCTGAATGTCTACAACTGGGCAGAATATATTGGGGAAGATACGATTGCGAATTTTGAAAAAGAATTCAATATTGACGTCACTTACGACAACTATGATTCCGTTGAAACTGTCGATGCCAAGTTACTTGCTGGAAACAGTGGCTATGACGTTGTAAGCCATTCGAGCAGTGCAGCTGCACGCCTCATTCCGGCCGGAGTTATCGCCGAACTTGACACCTCTCGGCTTCCAAACCTTAAGAACATCAGCAGTGAAGTCATGAGTCAGGTTGCCAAAAATTGGGATCCGGAGAACAAGTACATCATACCGTATATGTGGGGCACCCACGGTGTGACCTATAACGAGGAACTGGTGAGAGAAGTATTTCCAGATGCTCCAATCGGTTCAATGGACCTGATATTCAAGCCAGAAAATATGGAAAAATTAGCACAATGCGGAGTTGCCTTTTTAGATTCTCCCACTGACATCATACCGATGACGCTTGCATACTTAGGACTGGATCCCAGCTCAGGCAACAAAAAGGATTACGACGCCGCAGCGGAACTTCTTGCATCCATACGTCCGCATATCAAAACGTTTGACAACTATGCCTATGCACGCATGCCAGAAAAAGAATTTTGTGTAGCGGTTACTTGGGGTCCAGACGCATCATTTGCAACAAGTGCTGCCGAAGAAGCCGGCACCGGTGTGGTTCTCGACTTTTTTCTCCCGTCTGGTGAAGGCAAGGCGAATATTTGGGTAGATGGCTGGATCGTACCTGCAGATGCGAAGAATATCGATAACGCGTATTTGTTCTTGGACTATATGATGCGGCCGGAAGTGGCGGCAGGGGATTCCAATCTTACTTGGTATGCCACCGCGAATGCGCCCGCGAAGGAACTTATTGATCCCGCAATTACCAGTGCTCCTTCAATTTTTCCATCCGCAGAATCGGTGGCAATGATGTATCCATTAAAAGTTCTTCCGCGTAAAGTTGAAAGAGTTCGCACACGAGTCTGGACCAATTTCAAAAGTGGTCAATAAGTATTGGCATGTGGTCGCTACGAAAAAAATTCGTTCACTAGAATGACTGTAATTGCGAATTGAAACAAAGAGATTGTAAAAAAAGATGGCAAAACAGGACATCGATCAAATCTACGTAGACCAACCCTGGCTTGATCCAGAAGCTGAACCGTTTGTAAAAATCCGAGGTTTAACAAAAACTTTTGGTGTCATCACAGCGGTATCTTCGGTTGATTTGGACATTTATGAAAGTGAATTGTTTTCTCTGTTGGGTGGTTCCGGTTGCGGCAAGTCAACTTTGCTGAGAATGTTGGCAGGATTTGAGACACCGACCGCCGGTTCTATGTTCATTGATGGAGTTGACATGGCTGACGTCCCGCCTTACGAACGTCCTGTCAACATGATGTTTCAATCCTACGCACTGTTTCCCCATATGACAGTCGAACAGAATGTAGCCTACGGGTTAAAACAAGATCGTATAGACAAAAACGAAATCAAAGAGCGCGTCGACAGCATGTTGGAGATTGTCGAATTGCCGATGTTCGCAGCCCGCAAGCCACATCAGCTCTCTGGTGGGCAGCGTCAAAGAGTCGCACTGGCACGAGCGCTCGTCAAAAATCCAAAAGTTTTGCTACTTGATGAACCTCTGGCCGCTCTTGATAAGCGTTTACGAGAACAGACACAATTTGAATTGATGAACCTTCAAGAAAAATTGGGGATTACATTCATCGTCGTGACGCACGACCAGGAAGAGGCAATGACTTTATCTACGAGAATTGCGGTGATGAATCAAGGGCAGTTCGTTCAAATTGGAACACCTACCGACATTTACGAATATCCAGATTCAAGATTTGTCGCAAATTTCATTGGAAACGTGAATATGTTTGAGGGCCGAGTCATTGAAAATCACAGCGACTCAGTTCTCGTCAAGTCAGTAAATTCGGATATTTCGTTTTATATTGATCACAGTGTGGATGTACGAGAGAACCTCCGCGTGTGGATTGCTCTCAGACCTGAAAAAATACTGGTTTCGGATACACCGCCGGCAAATGGCGCTCAGCACAATCTTGCCAAAGGTGTTGTGGATGATCTTGGTTATCTTGGCAGTTTCTCAACTTACAAAATTCGACTGGATAACGGCCGAATCATCGAAATTGTCCACCCCAACCAATCTCGACCGCGCGACGGCAGACATTTGGTTGAGTGGGAAGATGACGTCTATTTGAGTTGGCAGCCCTCAAGTCCGGTTCTTTTGACAAAATAAGTGTGAATTGGATTAACGATTAGGATAGGAATTTACTGGTTTGTTGCATCGATTTAAGCAGTGGATTGATTCTGCTTCAGCGTGGCAGTCAATCATCATTGCAATTCCCTATATCTGGCTGCTCATTTTCTTTCTTATCCCTTTTTTCATTGTTCTAAAAATCAGCTTGGCGGAATACGTTCTTGCCAGCCCACCTTTCTCTGCGCTGTTTGAAGTTGTTGACGACACAATTGTCAACGTCAGGCTGATATTTGACAATTTCATATTTTTGTGGGAAGACGATCTTTATCTTCGCACGTATTTGAACTCAATTAAGATTGCGGCAATTTCAACGATTCTCTGCTTGCTGGTGGGTTATCCGATTGCCTATGGCATTGCAAGATCCGCTCCTACTGCGAAGAAACTTTTGTTATTGGCGATTATTTTGCCGTTTTGGACATCGTTTCTTTTGCGTGTCTACTCTTGGATGGGTTTGTTGGCAGATCAGGGAACCATTAACAGTTTTCTGATTTGGATTGGAATTGTTGATCAGCCGATCAAGATGCTGTACACCGATTTTGCGGTCTATGTGGGCATCGTCTATACCTACGTTCCGTTCATGATTCTGCCGCTATACGCGAGTATAGAAAAGCTGGATTTGACACTTTATGAGGCAGCAGCAGACTTAGGCTCGCGGCCGTGGAACATATTTAGAACCGTAACAATACCTCTCACAATGCCTGGAATCATTGCCGGTTCTCTTTTGGTGTTTATTCCCGCTACTGGAGAATTTGTGATTCCTGACCTGTTGGGCGGGGGGAATGTGTTAATGATCGGCAAGGTGCTCTATAGCGAATTTAATTCCAATCAAGACTGGCCGATTGCATCAGCCGTAGCAATTGTTCTTTTGGTGGTCCTCGTTTTGCCGATGATGCTTTATCAAAAGTATCAAGCTCGAGAAACAGAAGGGTAATTACATCGCTATGAATTCAGCCAAGCAAACAAAATTTACAATTTCTGTGCTGTGTTTCGGGATGGCGTTTCTCTATATCCCGATACTGCTAATGATGTTCTATTCGTTCAACTATTCGAAAATCGTACCGGTTTGGGGTGGGTTTTCATTACGTTGGTATGTCGTGCTGTTTCAGAGCGAAGAAGTGTGGAAAGCGGTAGCTCTCAGTTTGCAGATTGCTTTGATGAATGCTACTTTCGCAACATTACTTGGAGCTTTCGCTGGAATCGCAATGGCTCGAATTAAACGTTTTCGAGGCAGGACATTGTTTTCAGGCATGATTTCGGCACCTCTGGTTATGCCGGAAGTGATCACGGGCCTTTCGCTCTTGCTGCTTTTCATTTCTTTGGCTGAATTGATTGGTTGGCCATCCAGAGGAATTACCACTATTACGATCGCACACATCACTTTTTCGCTGGCGTATGTTGCGGTAATTGTTCAGTCCCGATTGGTCGGTGTGGATCAATCGCTAGAAGAAGCGGCACACGATCTTGGCGCAAAACCGTTTCGCGTATTGATTGATATTACAATTCCACTTTTAGCTCCTGCATTGGCTGCTGGGTGGCTGCTGGCATTTACGCTGTCGCTAGATGATCTTGTTATTGCGAGTTTCGTTTCCGGACCGGGTTCTAATACATTGCCAATGCTGATTTATTCGAGAGTTAAATTGGGATTAAGACCCGATGTAAACGCACTGGCAACAATCATAATTTTGATTGTAGCGGCAGGAGTCTGTACAGCGGGTTGGATCATGTCGCGGCAGGAACAACAGCGAGCGAGAGATATGCAGCTTGCAAGTACTGCGAAATATGATTTTATGGAAGAGTAGTAGACTCGGACTCTAACATTTGCAGGTTCAAGTGACGAACTGAACCTGCGGGCGGTTCATTCCTCAGCTTTGCTACTGGCAATTGACGTTGAATAGCCCGATGATATTCTCCGACACCAATTTCTGCTCCACGGTGTAGATTCCAATCTGGATAAACGGAGGATTTCAATCCTTCCTGAATGGTAATTGTGTACGCTCTATCCTCCAGATCCGTCACTTTGTTAATTCGTCTGTTGAGGTAGCGAAGCGCTTTCATCATCGGGCGTTCGTCGGGTAATGCGTACACTCTCGAAATAATTTCGGTTTCCGTCAAGGATTTGGGAATAGTCATATAAATTTCCATCATATCCGGATATAGACCAAATATGATGTTCGGGAAAATTCCGAAATATAGCCATGAATTCTTGTGATCTTCTCTCAAGTGCTCGAAGTCCGGCAGCAATTTTCGATAGTTTTTCACACTCCAAAGCGAACTATTTCGTTGATTGAAACGCCCAATCGAAACAGGAATTCCATCGATAAAATTATCAGTGTAATCCTGACCGTACAGCTGATTGAGGCTTGGGTGGCCAATGGGGACATGGTATCCCTCATTGTCAATGTCATGAAAAACTTTCCAGTTTACAGGAACTGTGTATCGGTCGACCTTGGAGTAGGGTTCAACATCTTCCAGTTTGTAATCTTCAATTTCCGACACGATACTTTTCATTTGTGTCTGAAGAGATTCCCCGCCAGAAACCAGGCGAATGAAAATAAACCCCTGCCATATTTCAATGTCGACGGACACGAGGCTAATCGTATCCTTATTCAGGTGAGGAAACCCTTCGGGTCTTGGAATGAATTGAAGTTTCCCCTCCAAGTTGTATCGCCAGCCATGAAAAGGGCATACCAAGGCTCGAGGGCAATTTCCTTCTCCACTCAATATTTTTGATCCCCGGTGCCGACAGATATTGTGAAAGGCATGCACCTTGCCATTTTCTGATCGGATCACGACTATCATTTCATTGAAACCTTCAAAGGTTAAATAGTCTCCAACATTCGGAATATCACTGACGTGTCCGACCAACATCCAGCTAGGTTTGAAGATTTGTTCAATTTCCAACTCAAACAACTCTGAATTTCGATAGGCCCAGGGAGGCAATAAGTCGACCAGTTCTTTTTTATTCGTTTTCTTTTCGGATTGATTGAGTGTTGGAATTAATTTGTGGACGTAACGAAGGCAGAGATCAATTGAATGCTCTCGGTTTACCTCTTCGGTATGCAACAACGCCTGTTGCCACAATCGATCGATCAATCCGTTCAAACCGTGAACCAATACTTCGGTGTCAAGTGCGTCGTGTTTTTCGGAATCGAGCAACTTTTGAAAGCAACGCTGCAGAAGTTCGTGCTCACGCTGATCGTATTTGTCGCAAATCTGATGGTAATCTCTGCGTGCGTTCATTTCGCTCCAGAATGCGTACCAAACCGCAATTTTGTCTTTCACGAAAATTTTCTCATCGAAACTCGCATGAATAAATGCTGTCAATACTTCTTGAGGGGTATTTGCCGAAGCGAGATGATGTTGCTTGACTTGTTGATATTCGTGAACTAAGTGTTTCAGAGTATCCAACAGCAACTGTTGTTTTGATTTGAAGTAGAAATTAATGATGCCGTTTGAGAATTGAGCTCGCTCGGTTATTTTCGACATTGTGACGTTCGATAAACCATTTTCAGCAATTGCACCTATTGTCGCGAGAATAAGTCGTTTTCTAGAATTGCGATTATTGGAGGTATTCGGTCGAGAGGACTGATTCATGATTGAAGTGATTCTAAATTATTAAATCTATTTTTAATTATATTAAATGATTATATAACCACATGGGCAATGATGTCATCTTGAATCTAGCAGATAGAAATTCTGCTCAGACCTGATGTCCGAGCTGAATATTGCGAGGTGTGAATTTCAGCTTGCCATTGGAACCAGCAGGCGATTGAAATGAATTCAAACGATATGTTGCTTGGCTACAATGTCAAGAGCAGCTTCCAGCATGTCGAACAGATCGTTGATTTGCACCTCCGAAATGATGAGAGGAGGGCAGATGCCGAGAGTATCGCCAGCAGGCAGCGCTCGTAAAATCAGTCCTTGTTCAAGGCACTCCTGATAAACTTGAAACGCCATTTTCAATTCTGGATCAAACGATTCTTTTGTAGATTTATCGGCAACCAGCTCCACCGCACCAATTAACCCCGAGCCTCTAGCTTCACCCACTAACGGATGAGATCCGATTGCTTTCAGGCGCTTTTGAAATGGGACTATGACCTCTCGAACGTGCTCCAGTATGTTTCGCTCTTCATAAATCTTTAACGTTTCCAGCGCGACCGCGGCAGCAACTGGATGGCCGCCATAGGTAAAACCTGTTCCAAATACTCCGTGACGATTGCTTGCTTCAGCGATCACTTGGTAAATTTCTTCAGAAATCATCGTTGCGCCAATCGGGATGTATGCCGATGACAGCTGCTTGGCGCAGGTCATGATGTCAGGATTCACAATTTCATAGGTTTCACTTCCCCATAAATTTCCGGTTCGCCCGAATCCTGTGATCACTTCATCAACGATCAATAGCACATCATATTTATTGAGGACTTCCTGAATTTTCTGAAAATATGTGCGCGGAGGAGGGATCACTCCTCCGGCGCCCATAACGGGTTCTGCAACAAGAGCTGCAACAGTGTCTGGTCCTTCCGCTACAATCAGCTCTTCCAATTCTTTAGCCCGACGGGAAGCGAATTCTTCCTCGCTCTCGCCATCTTCACCAAATCGGTAATAGTGAGGAGTTCCTGTCTGCTTAAAGCGACTCAGCGGTGCATCGAATGCCTCTTGAACAACGGGGATCGCGGTCAGACTCGTGCAAATAATGGTGACTCCGTGATATCCCTTTGTTCTTGAGATGATTTTTTTCTTGTCTGGTCGATCTAGAGCATTGTTGTAATACCAGACAAATTTCACGGCTGAATCTACGGCTTCGGACCCAGAAGAAACGAAATAGGCTTTGGACATCGGGTCGGGAGCAAGCGAGATGAGTTGATCTGCAAGCTCTGTGACGACTGGCGCTGTTCGACCTGCGAAACTATGATTGTAAGGTAACGTGCTCAGCTGTTTTGCAGCTGCGTCAATCAGTCGTTGTTCACTGAATCCGAGAGAAGTACACCATAATCCTGCGAGACCCTCTATAAATTTCTTACCGTGTTCATCCCAGATATGCACGCCTTCACCACGTGTATACGTCTTAGGTCCAATTTGTTCGTGGACGATATGATTTGTGTAAGGATGTAGATTCGAACCAATGTCTTTTTGAGCAAACGTGCGAGCAGCCACAATCTATACCTCAATGAGTATGAAATGAAGAACCGTCATTGTACAGAATTAAACTGATGAATCCGGGAATGATTGCTTGCGCCGTTCCATGTAATCATTCAGTGCCTGATCAATTGCGGGATCAAGTGGTGGAACTCGATAGTTTTCCAACATTCGCTTCCATAGAGCATTTGCGCGGTCTGCAGCACGCAAACTTCCATCTGCCTGCCATTGTTCAAAACTGTTGTTGTCCGCAATGGTTGAGCGATAGAAAGCGGTTTCAAAATTTCTCTGGGTATGCTGGCAGCCTAGAAAGTGGTTTCCAGGCCCGACTTCTCGAACGGCGTCAAGTGCTTGAGCATTTTCGTCTGTTTTGATGCCGCTTAGGAAGGTCTGCAAAATTGCTGCCTGGTCAACATCCATTACAAATTTTTCGTACCCCATAACCAGACCGCCCTCCAGCCAGCCTGCAGTATGCAACATGAAATTTACACCTGCCAACATTGCAGCCTGCAATGTATTGGCTGATTCATAAGCGGCTTGAGCATCTGGAATTTTTGATGCGCACAAACCACCACCGCTACGAAACGGAACATTCAATCTACGTGAAAGTTCAGCACAGATGAACAAGACAAACGAAGGTTCAGGCGTACCAAATGTCGGCGCTCCTGACTGCATAGAAATTGAACTGCTGAAAGTGCCGAATATGACTGGCGCTCCCGCCCTCACCAATTGCGCAAAAGCCATTCCTGCAAGTGCTTCTGCCAGAATCTGCGTGCAGGTGCCAACGACTGTCACCGGCGACATGGCACCTGACAGAATAAAGGGTGAAATTACAGTTCCCTGTAAATTTGCAGCGTAGGCTTTCAACGCGGCTAACATCGTAGCGTCAAATGTCATTGGCGAATTTACATTGATCAGAGAAACAATACAAGTGTTGTTGGAAACAAAATCATCGCCGAAAACGATCTTGGCCATTTCAACTGTATCTTGTGCTCGTTCTCCGCTGGTAACAGACCCCATAAACGGCTTATCGGAGTATTTGAGGTGACTGTAAACCATATCGAAGTGTCTTTTGTTCACTGGGAGGTCAACAGGTTCGCATACCGTGCCACCGGAATGGTGCAATGAAGATGACATGTATGTCAACTTAACGAAATTTCGAAAATCCTCGATCGTCGCATAGCGTCGTCCTTCATCCAAATTACGAATGAAAGGGGGGCCATAGGCAGGTGCAAAAACAGCTGTGTCGCGAGCGATTCTTATGCTTTTTTTAGGATTTCTCGCGTGTTGGATAAATTCGCTTGGAGCATTATTTTGAATGATTTCACGAAGCATCCCTGGTGGAAAGCGAACGCGTTCCCCGCTTACGGCTGCTCCTGCCTGTCTCCATATATCCAGAGCTTCAGGATCATCTCGAAAATCGATTCCAATTTCTTCTAGCAACAGGTCCGCATTTTTTTCAATCAGGTCGAGTGTCTCTTCTGGAGCAACACTATAAACCGGAACCTTTCGCGTGATATATGGAACCGATTCAATTCGTGTAGAGGAACGAGCCGCTTTACGGGCAGCTCGCCCTCCTGATCTTGTTCTACGTGCGTTCATGGCAAATTAATTCATTATGATTATTGTGTTTTACTGTTCTATTTTGCACGTTCCGCTTTAGGTCTCGGAAACATGTTGGATCTTCGGTACGGATATACATCTACCAATACACCAGCTTTTATGAGTTCCTGCTTTTCCCGCCAAAACTCTACTGTCATTAAATCACCATGCGCTTGCGGAAAATGTTTGCGAATCAATGGGTGAACCAAAAAATATTTTTCAAATTCTTCTGGGAATACATCGTCGTCCCCGACAGAAAACCAAGGTTCCACTGCCATATCGTCATAGGGGTTGCGCGCAGGAGGAATTTTTCTAAAATTGCACTCCGTCAAATAGCGAATTTCGTCGTAGTCATAAAATACAACGCGTTTGTTTCGGGTGACGCCAAAATTTTTTAACAGCATGTCGCCAGGAAATATATTCGCTGCCGCCATATCCCGAATTGCATCTCCATAACTGATCGCAAAATACTTTGCTTCTGCATCATCCCTTATGTTTTGCAAAAATAGATTCAGGGGCGTCATTCGATGTTCGATGTATACATGTTTCAATACTACGATACCTTCATCGACGACAATTGATTTTGAGCAAGTTTCAAGTATTTCATCCAACAGTTCTTCCGAGAATCGATTACGTGGCAAGGCGACATCGGAATACTCGAGTGTGTCTGCGAGACGGCCAACGCGGTCGTGTTGTTTTACGAGATGATATTTTTCGATAACTGTAGAGCGAGATAATTTTTTTGGAGGCTCAAACGAGTCTTTTATGATTTTGAAAACGTAATTGTAAGAAGGCAAGGTGAACACCATCATTACCATTCCTCGCGTGCCGGGGGCTTCAATAAACTTGTCAGACGAGTGCGACAGATGATGCAAAAAATCTCGATAGAATGCCGTCTTCCCCTGTTTATGGAAACCGATTGCTGAATAAAGATCAGCTTTGCTCTTGCCCGGGAGAATGTCCATGAGGAAGCTTACAGTTGCAGACGGGACTCGGGTTTCCACCATAAAATATGCCCGGTAGAATCCAAAAACCGCATCCACATCATGCGGGTCCAAAATCAGCGCGTTGACATATAGACTGCCATTTTCGTTGTTAAGTATGGGTACGATGAAAGGCGTCGTTTGGTGATCATTGATGACGCGCCCGATCAGATAAGCTGCTTTGTTTCGGAAAAATAGCGAATCCAAAACATCAATTTGATAATTGAGCGCAATTGAACGTTTGTCTTTTGGCAAATATTTCCCTAGATATCTCAAGATGTAGCGAACATCGCGCTGTAGGTTTTCGTACGGAAGATTAAATCCAAGATTTTTGAGAATCTCAGAAATTGTCGCAGGCAATCCACGAACAGACGGATAGTACGATCGATAGGTAGGTTTGTTTGAAAGAAGATACTCTCTGGATACTGAAGCTCGGACAAAAATGTGCGAGTTATTGTAGTATTGGCGATCAAATAACCTACAAAATACAGAATTAAAGAAGCTTTCTGCCAGCTCAGGCTGCAAGTGTTCCAGCAGGAGGTGAATATACCGAACTTTAACTTCAGTCCATAGCGGTTTGTTCAGTTGCTGTATATTGAGCTGACTGCGTAAAGCATCAACCGTTTCCTGAATTCTCTTGTCGTAAAAGTAGATTCGTTTTCGAGCGGCTTCTCGAACTTCATGCCACTCGGCTTGTTCGAATCTTTCTTGCGCACCGGAAGTGATTTCCTGAAACAGGGTAAAGTGATTTTCAAAACCCTTGAGTATTGTTTTCGCGATCTCTTTGGCTTGATTGATTTGATCATGCTGTGAGCTTGGTGGCGTTTGGATATCGAGTATCTTTGCTTGTGGATTAGGTTCGAATTTATGAGCGTGCTTTTGCATTGGTCGGCCAATCAGGTTTAAAGTGATACTACTCACCATTGTTTAGAATCAGTAGTTTATCACAGTCGGTCAAATCAACAGCAAAACTCCACGAATCTCAGCGCGATGCGTTGAAGCGAATTAGAGTCTAAGTTGAAATGGAAATGAAATTCGAAAATTCGCGGCGCTTACAACCCAATTAACCAGAAATGTATCCACTTGATTGCTCCAAGCGAAAGGAAATTCGTGAACATGCCTCTGTACAAGTTTAAGTTCAATCGGCAAATACAACCCTGGTGTGATTTGCCGCGGCATTCAACAAACGCCATGGTAGTTGACTTAGCCATTGGCGGTGATTGAAACGATACACGAATTTGGGGGGGGTACTCGTGCAAATTCAATCCATTGACACCAAGAAAGATGTTAACAAAGAGCATTTGAGATCGGAGAGCACAATATGTACCTTCGGCTCCATTGGGCGGCTTGCTCCGGTGATTTCACTTTCGCTTGTTGTTCACAATGTTCAGGGAAGGATGAGCATCACTACGTACCGTGGCACGGAGATGCAGAAACTGAGTAATTTGCTAGATTGCTTGATTATCGACGCGTTCAAAAACTTTGCCAGCCATGAATCCACTGCCGTCGCCGCGTCATTCGACTGCCAATAAGAGCGGTGTTTTGCCTTCAGTGCCCAGCCTCCTTTTTGCCGGAACATGTGCCGCCGCTGAAAGCATAATCAATTTCGGTCAAGCTACGCAACGGATAGGCTTGTCCCGATCACTCATGGTTTTTCGCAGTTTGTGCAACATCTACTTTGCTTTGCGCCAAGTCACCTCGATCATGTGAGCCAGACGAGTGGCCGAAATGCCGCCTTATTCGGTACTCATCATATAGATGGCTGCGAACCATTGCGGCAGTGGCAATTTGTTGTTTTCAAACAGAGTACCGGAGGTTCCCGAGATTGGATGGTGACGTTGAGTGCACCGATGAAGGGTAGGGCGGCTGAGAACGTACGTTCGACCATAAACGCAGCGCGGGCTGAAAAAATGCCGTTCGGTCAGTGATGGTGATTCAGTTCTTCAAGGTAGGCTGTCGGGTGAAAAATGACTGCACCTAGTCGAGAAAGGTGTCTATTCATTCTTATTCGTAAGCAGTTGAAGTGCTTTTTTCTGTGTAAATCGACTGCCTTTGTTCCCGTCAGTTTATTTTTGAGATAAAACTCGAAGATCCTATGCGCGATACAAATTTCGAATTTTGTTATCACTTTCTTCCTAGCCTGATGGTTGATGACTATTCTAGAGCAAAATTAACGGGCAGAAGAAAAAAGGGAAAAATTACCGGAACAAAACACTTTATTGGATTTAAATACGTCAGATATTGTCATAAAAGGTGAAAATAATTTATGGTATACCAAATTATATTCTCAGAAGTGTTTATCATGTTAGGAACATTTGAAGTGCTAGATTTGCACTCTTAATATCCTATCGAACAATTTGTATCAATTCTTTTTTCAAAGCAATATCGAAATATGAGGCATCATGCGCGGAGATTTAGGTAAATTTTCTCAGGATAGATCAATTGAGGAAGCGGCGAGATCTTTTTTATTTGCTGAAATTTCTGATTTTTATCGGCTAGATGCATCCCTAAAGCTTAATCCCAAGCAACGGTCTGAACTTGGTCAATTCCTGACACCGACTCCGATATGTCGTTTTATGGCGAGCCTATTTTTTGATCTTACGGGAGATTTGCATATTCTTGACCCAGGGGCTGGTGTGGGATCATTAACCGCTGCTTTGGTCGAACGATTGTGTGATACTGAAGCAAATCCAAACTCTGTAAATTTGGTTGCCTACGAAATTGAGCCCTTGTTGGTGAATTATTTACGATGCACGATGGCTGATTCTCAAGCTCTTTGCGAATCCGTCGGAATTAAAGCACAGAGCACAATCTTTGAAGATGATTTTATCCTTAATCATCCAGAATCCCAGAAAGGTGAACTTGGCAACAGAACTTCATTAGGTGATAACTTTTTCACCCATGTCATAATGAATCCGCCATACAAGAAGATCAAGTCTTTATCCGCCCATCGATTAGCATTGCGTAAGGCAGGTATCGAGACTTCAAATTTGTATTCAGCATTTATGTATTTGGCTGCTTTACGTCTTCGCCGTGGTGGTGAAATGGTTGCGATTGTTCCAAGATCATTTTGCAACGGGCCTTACTTTAAACGATTCAGAATCCAGTTCTTCTCATTGATGGCATTGCGTCATATTCACGTCTTTGAGAAAAGGAATAGTGTATTTCGTGGGGACGAAGTCCTTCAGGAGAACATTATCTTGCACGCAGTCAAAGGAGCAACACCATCAAAAATAGTTATTACTTCAAGTCAGGGTGGAAATTTCAAATGTGACCAGGTTAATTATTCCTGCTTTAGCGAAGATTTGACACAGCGAAAGGTTGATTACAACTGTGTTATTTCTGAAAATGATCCAAACCGCTTTGTGCGCATTGCAACCAATAATCTAGAACAGTGGGTAGTGGATAGGATGGCGAATTTCTCAGCTACCTTATCCGATTTAGGAGTGGAGGTGTCAACTGGGCCAGTTGTCGATTTTAGACTAAAGGATGATTTGTGTTTTACACCTGAAGATGGTGCGGTTCCTCTCCTGTATACAGCGCATTTTCAAGGTGGCAACATTGAATGGCCAAAATGTATGAAGAAACCTAACGCGATATATGTGACTGAAAAGAGTAGGAAATGGTTATGGAAGAATGAAGGACATTTTGTCATTACAAAACGTTTTTCTGCAAAAGAAGAACGGCGACGAATTGTTGCATTTGTATATTCATCGGAATTATCGAGCAAATTGATAGGTTTTGAAAATCATTTGAATGTATTTCATACAAATCAAGTTGGTTTTTCTCCAAATCTGGCAAAAGGTCTTTTCGTGTACCTTAACTGTTCACTCGTAGATCGATACTTTAGGCAGTTTAATGGTCACACGCAAGTCAACGCGACTGACTTGCGATCTCTCAAATACCCGGATAAACATACATTAGAGAGAATAGGGAAGCGGATAGATTCTTTAGCACTTGCACAAGAAGACATTGACAACATAATTGAATTAGAAATATCTCACATGACACAAGATACAAACCCATTGCTCGCTCAGCAAAAAATAGATGAGGCACTGAAAATATTAACGGCTTTCTGTTTGCCTAGAGGCCAACAAAATGAACGTTCAGCATTAACACTGCTTGCTCTATTGAATCTGAGTCCTGAAAAACAGTGGCAAGAAATAGAAAAGCCTCTAATTGGGATTACACCGATAATGGAATTTGTTTATGAGTTTTATGGACGGGAATATGCACCAAATACGCGTGAAACATTCCGTCGACAAACTATGCATCAGTTCGTTGAAGCGGGTGTTGCACTTTATAACCCTGATAAACCGGACCGACCTGTAAATAGCCCGAAAGCATGTTACCAAATCAGTGAAGAAGTTTTTCAGGTCATTACGAAATTTGGCACTGAAGATTGGGAGTCTGCACTTAGTTCTTACCTTAAAAGACAGGAATCCTTAGCTGCAAAATGGGCTAGACATCGTCATATGCAAATGATCCCTGTTGTAGTTGCAGATGGCAGTGAAATCAAACTTACACCTGGTGATCATAGTAAATTAATCAAAGCTATTATTACTCAGTTCGCGCCTCGATTCGCACCAGGGGCCGAAGTCATATATTTAGGCGATACGGGTGAAAAAGTCGGCTATTTTCAGGAGGAAAGATTGGCTGAGTTAGGAGTCACGATAGACCAACATGGAAAAATGCCAGATGTAGTATTGTATTTTGGTTTTAAAGACTGGTTGCTTTTAATTGAATCTGTCACTAGTCATGGTCCGGTTGATTCTAAAAGACATAATGAACTAGCTTCTGTGTTTAAAGATGCGACATCTGGTATTGTGTATGTGACGGCTTTTCCAAACCGCACAATTATGGCTCGATTTTTGGGAGAAATTTCGTGGGAAACTGAAGTCTGGTGTGAAGATGCACCAACACATCTAATTCACTTTAATGGTGAGCACTTATTAAGTCCTTATATTAAGAATATTGACGAAGATGGCATATAACTGGATTGTACACACTGGGACTTATATCCTATATAGATTGGATGCAGGTGTGGTGGGAAAAAGGCACTATTCAGCAGAGTTTAAGCAGTTGAGTCAGGAGAAGTTGTGAGCTAGCGTGTCGGTGAGTCAGTTAGACCCACGGAGTATAGGCCGTTAGCTCAGACTTTATACAAGTGGATGCGAAATATCGTTGATGTTGATGGACTCAAGATGGACGATATTGAAGCGGAGGACCGTCGTCTGAAGCGAGAGAACCGGCAGTTGCTCGTGGACAAAGCAATCCTGGAATAGGTTGCGTTGTGGTTTAAGTCGCGCCACTCATTACTATGTTTCATCAGTTTACGAAACTTAGAACGAAGAACAGTCTCGTTCCAATTGAATTTGAAATTTGAATTTGTGGTGCATTTGGGTTCGTCAAAGACTAAGGCGATCGGAACTTTGGGAGTGAGCAGCTAACTTGATTTTCAAACACACGTAAAGCATATAAAATTTATCCCGATAATTTTTCCGGCATATAAAACTCGCTGAGTGTAAAGACGACTAAGAATTCAAACAGCTGTCTTTCTGAAAATATACGTTTATTTTCATGCCTTGTTTGAATCTGATTAATCAGGATTTACGACATTTGCTTCGCAAAATTACATTAAGCGGCGTTAAATCTATTGCAACAATCTAGAGAGTTCTGTCAAAGTATAAGTTTTCTTTTTCATGATTGGTTATAGTCAAGAGTTTGCATGGCGAATATCTGTCCGCCAGTGTCCTACTCGAACTTGATTTGCATGGGAATGTGTTAGGTGGGAACCTGTCGTGCGATTCCTTTTGCATATCATTGCCATCGTCTATTGAATCTACGCGACAGTTAGTGACAGATGCACTTTTTGCAAGAAACCGAGGTTGGGAAATAAAATTGTCTGACGAAAATTCTCAATTAGATAGTCCGAGTAGAAGGGGTCGTTACCGAGCCCCTTCCCTCGCAGACCCGAGCGAGCACGACTGATGCACTCGGTTCCTCATGTAACAGATTCGCTCAATAGACATGAAGCGGGCGTGAAACACGCGTAAGAGGCAACGGAAACCGCGAAAGAATCACGTTCATACGCTCCCAATTCGGCTTGCCTTTGCGGCTTCTGCGCGAGAGCGCTTTGTGCCAGCATTGACGCACTCGAAAACGGAATGCCGAGAGCCTTCGGGAGTTTCCGGTAATGCCATAGTAAGCACAATGTCCGGCGATTATACGAGATAAGCGCGCATGCTGTTCCGCAAGCGGACGGTGGCGGTTCATCTTACACCATTGGTGAACAGACTTGACCGCACGAGCGAAGCGTGCCTTGGAAGTCAGTCGCTGCACATAGCGTTTTCCCCTCCAGGATTCTCCCCAAACATGGGTAAATCCGAGACAATCAAAACTTGCGCGCCGACTTGTCCCTTGATCCCGTGGCGGGCGAAAGTCGATAAAGCGAGTTTTGGTCTTATGCAGCAATAACCCATACTTACCTAACCGCTTATCCAACACTTCCAACACCCGCCGGGCATCGTTTTCATACTCAAACAAAATGACAAAGTCATCGGCATACCGAATCAATCGGCAGTTTCCACAAAGCCTCGGTTTAACCTCCTGCTCAAACCACTTGTCCAGCACATAGTGCAGGAAAATGTTTGATAGGCACGGTGATAGAACACCACCTTGCGGAGTCCCGATTTTGCTTCGCGTCAATACGCCTTTATCCAGTATTCCAGCCTTCAGCCATTTGTCTATCATGCGTCTGATAACGCCATCCTTGATCCTCAGGTCGAGGAAACTACGCAGGTTATCGTGCCGAATTGAACCAAAATAATTTTCCAAATCAGCATCAATCAGCCAGCGATTGCGCCCTTCCATAATGCCGGAATATATTGCATCCAGCGCATCATGACAGCCCTTGCCCGGTCGAAACCCATACGAACATGACTTAAAGTCCTGCTCATAAATCGGCTCGATAATCATCAGGATCGCCCGTTGCGCCACCTTGTCCTCAAACGTGGGAATCCCCAGCGGTCGAGAGGTGCCATCGCCTTTCGGTATCCAGTGCCGGCGAACCGCAGCAGCAACATAGCGACCTGACTTGATCCGATTCAGCAAATCCGCTAAATTCGAATTCAAATCCTCTTCGTAGTCTGCCGCCGTAACTCCGTCGACACCCGCCGCACCGTCCTTGCGTGTGCGTCTGTACGCCTCACGCATCCAGTCGATGTCAATGAGATGGTGCAGTGCGGTGAATACCCGCTCCGGGTGTGCCCTCGCCTGCTCGGCTATCCATTGTTGTTTCGTAGACGTGTTTGTAAATCTCTGTGTATTTTCCATCGTTTCCCACCAATGGTTCTGTTGACATGACGCGCCGCTTCCCTCGTTCGGGTCCCGATGGACTCGGTTCCCCGCACTCATCAGTACTATCAGCGCGCTAAGACTGCCTGCATCTCATCGCTTCGGCTTATTGTTTCGCCAGCCACTACCACCAAAGTCTGCTGTTTACGTGTGCCGCTTGCGCGCTCCTGATCAGTCACAGACAACCTATCAGACCGGGGTGGATTCTTGTTTCGGTCTCCCCAGTGACCGATACCTATGCTCAGTGGAAAATACAGGCTCTCCCAGGTTTCCTGGCAGTCCATCCTGCGACTTTGCGCCGTTCCAACGACCCCGGGCAGTTCCCCAACACCTCGCCATTTAGCGGTGTTCGAAATACTGCTCCCATCTAGACAACAATGAAAGCACCAGCCAATATCTATATCGAGGCTCAATAGGACGCTTCACCGCCTGCTGTGTACGCTTCACGATAGCCGTTACCGACCACCATGCAACACTCGCTTCCGACCGGCTGGCTGACCTTTGTCGGGAGGGAGTCGAACCCTCTGGACTGCGATGAATGGTTTCAACTACTTAGTTCATCATATCCTCCATTCCAGGACTTGCCCTGGCGCAATGTCGGTCAGAAAACCCCTATTTTCGCATGAAAATTCTCGAATTTAACGATTTGGCGACAGTCCATTCAGTGATCAAACTGACGGCTTTCGCAACAGTTTTGCCGTCATCATCGAGGAGATTGGCTATTTTGTAGTGGCTGAAACCAAGTTCATGGAATTGCAAAGACTGTTTTGCTACTTTCTGATAAATTGGTACTCGAAATGAGTCAAGTAAACTAACTTGAATGGGAACTTTAGCGACGGTGCGGATTCTTACGGTCCATGTCCGCTATTTCCCAATTTAAAGTAGTTCAATCATGTTCTGTTGTTCGGAGACTTGTAAAAGAGACCGAGATCGCACTGGGCCATCTCCGAAAGTCTGTAAACACTGGTATTCTGAGGCGATAGAGTCATGAATCTAGATATCACTTTTTTGCAACGTTGTATCGAGACTCTGGATTCGGCTTTGGATGAACTGCGGAAACACAGCGAGGAAAGAGATGTCGTTTACGACATCTACCGAGCTGCGTGCGTCAAGGAGTTCGAGCTTATTCTAGAGCAAAGCGGCAAACTCCTGCGAAAACGTCTCGCAGCTTTTTATGCCAACAATCTTCAGGTGGACCGTTTGAACTTTAAGGATGTTTTCCGGTATGCTGCGAAACACGGGCTTATTGATTTCGAATCTGTTGAACGCTGGTTTCTGTACCGCGAAACTCTGAACAATACAACGCATAACTACGGTGTGAAATTTGCCGAAACCACCCTAGAGCTACTACCAGCGTTTATAGCAGATGCAAAGGAACTAGCTAAATTGATAGCGGTTGAAAACGATGACTGATCGGCTTCATCTGCTGCCAAGACACTGTTTGATAATTGAAGCGCTGTTACGCAAACATTTACTCAATGTCGAGGTTTGGGTCTATGGCAGCCGCGTCAATGGCCGGAGCCATGAAGGTAGTGATCTCGATCTAGTGCTGCGTGGTCCAGGTCTAAACAAGATTCCGCTCAAATCGTTAATCGAATTTGAGGAAGCGGTGCGGGAGTCGAACATCCCAATTCTAGTTGAAGCGAGAGACTGGGCGCGAATGCCAAAGCGGTTTCATCGTGAAATTGAGCGCGAATATGTAGTTTTAGTCAAGTACACGACTCAAGCCAGTGAAGGAACGAGCTGACCCCATCTTTCGCCGTTGCCTCATCACTGGCCGGAATTGTTGGCGATAATTCACTTCGAAACCGTACTTGAATCTAACAATTTTTAGCCGCAGCATGATCGAGATTCGACCACGCATGGGTTATCGGTTTCGCACCTCTGCTCATTTTTATTTCGTGTCATTTGACCGAGATAAGTTGATTCTGCAAGGTAAAATGCAGTAAATCGCTCTTCGAAATCGTCTGCAACTGATTTTTCAGCAAGCCCAGTCTCAAGGATTGCTTTTTGCCATTCCTTAATGCGCGGAAAGTGTTCAAGGAGATCGTAACCCGAATAGGCTTCAATGATAGATGCGCGATGCAGCATTGGCAGCCAGGCAATGTCAACCATACCTATGTTATTTCCCCTGACGAATGAACCATCCCCTAGGTTTGGTTCGATCTTGGCGAAGGCTGTACATAACTTTTTTGCGCGCTCTCGCAAGGTCTTGGCATCGGCACTGCGCTGCATGCTGCATTGGAGCAAGTAATTCTTTGACGCCAGATATGCCCACGCTCGATCCTTCGCTTTTTCTACCGGTTCACTAGAAAACAGCGGTACTTCTGTAACTTCTTCTATGTACTCTACGATCGCGTCAGATTCAAAGAGCACACAGCCGTCTTCGGTGTAAAGAATGGGTACCTGACCATGTGGTGATGCCTCGAGAAACCAATCAGGTTTATTGCTTAAATCTATGTACTCGACGTCGTAGGAAATGTTCTTGGCTTCAAGTAGTGCAGTTACTCGCTGCACGAATGGGCAAATTTTGTAACTGACGATTTTCATGTTGACTTTTTCTCTCTTGAATTTCCTTTGAAAATCGATGGATAGCGGACGATTGAATAATCTTACCTCTGTTGCCAACCAATTTTAAACCCAGAATGAGCTATCATTTATCCGGTTGTCTGATCCAGAAATGTCGACGTTCGAAGGGATAGTCTGGCAATGAAATCCGTTGACGGGTTTCGCCCGCGAAGAGCCCCTCAAAGGACAGCGCGAGTCCCGCCTCGTAAGCTCTGCCTACGGAATCCAAAAATCTGTCTCCAGACTCAGTTGACGGAGTCTCGTCGCGGTCCAGCGACTGCGTGAGACTAGATAGAACCAACGGTTTAGCGGTATTGACTTCTGCAACTGGCCAAGACGTTGTGAGCATATTTTCCAATGTCGAATCAGGGCCGATTTCGACAACTAGATCGACACCTAACGTTGCTAACACTCCAACGAGACTGTCGAATTTCTCCGGCTCAATCGCTGCTTGCCGACGCCAATATTCTGCGTCCGAAATTTCATCGGAATCAACCACGCGACCTGACACACCGTTTACCAATGTCAGAAACGGCGGGCTCATTGTTACATCGTCCAGCACAGTCCCAAGATCATCAAGAAAGGTCGTCAAACGCAAACCATCCTCCAAATTGAATACTCCGGCAGCCCGCGCAGCAGCAAATGCCCCCCAGCCCCAACCGAATGTTACGTTTGGCAGCACTCCAACACTAGTCCAGAGTGCTGTGAGCGCGCAATCGAGCGCATAGGTTGCCGGACGAGCCCATTGAGGATCGTTTAATTCTCCCGCCGAACGCGATCGACTGAACATAATATCCAGCAGCGAGGCACCTCGGAGACTTTTCATTATCTCATCGCAACGATCAAGAAGCGTCCGTACGAACGGTTCGCGCGCGTACAATGCCTCACCCA
The DNA here is from genome assembly GCA_965202855.1 of Arenicellales bacterium. Taxonomy (GTDB): domain Bacteria; phylum Pseudomonadota; class Gammaproteobacteria; order Arenicellales; family JAJDZL01; genus JAJDZL01. The sequence continues at coordinate 470,238 of CBDBBP010000003.1, forward strand.
TTCCCATCCAGCTGTTTCCTTGGCCGGTATAGGCAAAGGCGACCTTCGCCGACATCCTTGGTTCCAACTTCTCGCCCGACTCTGCGAGCGTGCGCAAACCCTTGCGCAATGATTCGTTGTCTTTGTACACCACAGCCGCTCGATAATTGAAGTGACTCCTACCCACTCCGGCGGTCCACGCCAAGTCGGAGAGCGTCGGGTCGGATGCCGAGCTCTCTCGCGTAAGGATGGAATCTCGTTCCTCAAGCCACTCTAGATACCGATTTGCCAGTTTCCGAAGCGACGAATCCGACTTTCCTGAGAGCGGTAAAAGTCGCGTTCCGCGTGTATCAAAGCTATTCTCAATTTGCGACGTCCCTTCAACTGCAATCGGCGTCGGGGCACCGACCGGATCAGGAAAATCCTTATTCGGAGAGTCGTAGCCTTCCAAGACAACATGCGCGTTGGTTCCCGATATTCCGAATGCGCTGACTCCGGCCCGCGGTGGCCGACCCTGCACCCGTGGCCAAACCGCCGTTTCCGACACTACTTTAAGAGGCAGATGATCCCAGTCCAAGTGTGGGTTTGGATCGCGAAAGTGCAGGTGCTTCGGAATCAGACCGTGACGCATTGCCAAGACAACCTTGATCAGCGCTGCGACCCCTGCCGCTGATTCCAGATGACCGATGTTGGTCTTGACCGAGCCGGTCAACAATGGTCGATTCTCGTCGCGACCCCTGCCGTAAACCGCGGCCGCCGCTTGCAACTCAATAGGGTCGCCCAATTGCGATCCTGCTCCGTGTGCTTCAAGATAATCAACATCCGAAGGCAGAACGCCTGCATGCGACAATGCCTCTTCAATCACCGATTCCTGAGCCGGACCGTTTGGCACCGTGGGCCCCGCGGTTGCCCCATTCTGATTCACAGCCGCTCCTCGAATCACTGCCCAGATGCGATCGCCATCAGCTTCCGCTTCATCCAAACGTTTCAGGATTAGCATCCCGCAACCCTCGCCACGTACAAATCCGTCCGCCCCGGCATCGAATGTCTTGCAGCGCCCCTGCCAAGACAGCATCCCGAGCGCTGCCATTTCCATGGTCAATTTAGCTGACAATACCGCGTTTACCCCACCGCAGACGGCTAGGTCCACCTCTCCCCTCTGCAAGCCCGTAATCGCCTGCTTCACCGCAACCAGAGATGCTGCGCAATTGAGCATCACGGGCATCGCCGGACCTGTGAATCCGAAATTGAACGCGACGCCGCCAATCGCCATGCTGCTCGCTGTACCGAGGTAATTGAGACCTTCACCGTCCGCTGTCATCATCAAATCTCGGTACTCGCTGGTTGCGATGCCAGCGTATACCCCAGTGCGACTGCCCCTGAGAGTTTCTGGATCAATTCCCGCATCCTCAAGCGCCCGCCAACTCGTTTCTAGGAGTAGCCGTTGCTGTGGATCCATTATGCGAGTGCCGATGGGAGTCAAACCAAAAAAACGTGCGTCGAAACAGTCTATCTCCTCAATAAATCCACCATGGTCCCAGGCACCTTCCTTAGCCGTGGGGTCCCCAGCGGTCTCGGTCCAGATTCCGTTATCCTGCCGCCCGTTCGTTACCGCATCGTAACCGGCTTCGAGTTGCTGCCAATAGGTAGCAATGTCCGGCGCACCGGGAAACCTGCACGCCATGCCAACAATGGCGATTCCATCAACCTTTTGCCGCATCGGCAGCGGTGGAGGTGAAACAGAACTCGACTCGGGAGCGGGGTGTGAATCGAGAGATGGGTTTTTGGTTTGAGAGAACTCACCAAGCGCATCCACTAGATGACGAGCGAGATCGTCGATGGTCGGGTAGTCGAATACCAGCGTATTCGGCGCGGCATAAGTTTCAGAGAGAGCTCGGTTGACGCGGTTCCGAAGTTCGACTGCCATCAAGGAGTCCATCCCCAAATCGAAAAATCCGACCGCTGATGCCGGTGCCGACGGAAGTCTCAGCACTGCCTGAACTTCCTGTTGCAAGAAAGACACGAGCAGATCCTCGTGCTCTCCCTGTGGCGTTGAACCGAGCTGTACAAGCAGGTCTTCCGATGATGTCGAGCCGTCTTCCTCGGCGGAGGAAAGCAAGTCATTCAGCAAGGGCGGGCGGTCTCCCACGGATTCTCCGAACGCTGTCCAATCCACCGCGGCCACAACGGCACAAGTTGAATCGTGTTGCATTAGTCGTTCAAAAACCTTGAATCCTTGCTCTGGAGTGAACCAGCCGCGACCGGTTGTCTCTCGTCCTGCAGCGATTCTTTCCCGTTGTTCCTCTGCCTCTCCCAGCTCCGACCAGGCACCCCAGGCAATGGCTTGCCCCGGAAGCCCCAACGCACGCCGGTGAGCGGCAAGCTGATCAAGAAAGGCATTGGCCGCCGCATGGTTGGTCTGGCCTGGATTACCCAAAACTCCGACTACGCTAGAGAACAGAATGAACAGGTCCAAATCGAGTTCCATCGTTGTCCGGTGAAGGTGCCAGGCTCCAAGCATCTTCGGCCATAGCACGGTTTCAAAGCTATTCCAATTCTGATTTCCGAGAGCGGCATCCGAGAGTACGCCAACACTATGTATCACTCCGGCGAGCGGTGGCAGGGTCTCGTCCATACGCACCAACATGGAATCTAGCGCAGCTGTGTCTGTTACGTCAGCAAGCTCAATTTCAATCCTGAACCCGCGGGCGCGCAGCATTTCTATCGTTTTATTCGCCGCTGCGTCCGGCGCTCTGCGTCCGTTCAACACAACCGTTCCCGCGCCGCGTTCGACAAGCCATTCAGCGAGTGCGCACCCAATACCGCCTAGTCCGCCGGTTACCAGATAGGTTCTGTCACGTCGCAATCGCCCTGTCACTAACGGTGGCATCGTTAAGACGATTTTTCCGATATGCCGAGCTGCACGCATGAAACCCATCGCAGCGCTCGTTTCGGTCAACGGCCATCTGGTGTGCCTGAGCGGTGCTAATTCGCCCGCTTTCATTCGTGCCAGCACCTCTTTCAAGGCCAAACCCGGTCGCATAGGATCCTGTAGCTTCAGGTTGTAAAGATCAAGGATGGAATAAGCGACATCCGGCCGCAGCTCTGCCATCTCTTCCTGGCTCAGGATGTCGCGTCTGGCGAGCTCAACGAAGCGGCCGCCCTGTATTAGGCAGGCAAGGCTCGCTTCAATAAAACCCTCGCCAGTCAGGCTGTTCAGAACTACGTCAATTCCGACACCGTCCGTAACATTGAGGATATCCTGACCGAAAGCGGTTGTACGGCTGTTGAACACATGTTCAATGCCAAGCGAGCGCAGATAGGCATGCTTGCGCTCGCTCGCCGTAGCGAACACCTCCGCGCCCGCGGCTTGAGCCAACTGAATAGCTGCAAGCCCTACGCCTCCCGCGCCGGCATGAATCAGCACCCGGTCTCCTTCTTTCAGTTCGGCGAGCTCGAACGACAGTACGCAAGTCACAAAGACCGAGGGGACTGTAGCAAGTTCTGCTGCTGACATATTCGATGGCGCAAGTGTTACCAGTTCCTCCTGCGTCACAACCTCCAACCCGAACGTTCCGAACGCAAATCCCACCACGCGATCTCCGACCGAGACGGTGGTTACGTCAGCGCCAGTCTCAATGACTCGGCCGCACAGTTCTTCGCCGAGCATCCCCTCCTCGACTAGCCCCATTGCCCGAAACACGTCCAGGAAATTGAGTCCACAGGATTCGACCGCGATGCGCACCTCTTTAGGCTTCAGGGCAAGCGATGCAAGCGGTTGTACCAACAGTGTTTCGATCGCCCCCTCTTTGTCCGGTGCCAGCACCCAGTTCGTCTCTTCCGGCAGAGCAAGGTGCTTTACGCCTGCGTCTTTCCGAACGAGTCGAGCTACTTGTCGGTGCCCTTGGCGATGCGCGATGTGGTTCTCCGAATCGGGAAACAGCAACTCATTTGCAAGGACGGCATTTGGTTCTGCCGCCTCGGGATCAAGATCAAGCATCCTTAACTGAAGCTGTGATGCCTCTCGCATCACCACCTTGCCGAATCCCCAAAGGGCAGCACCAGCCAATTGCCCGATTCGCTCGCGTTCCAACACTTGCGCTCCCTGGGTGACCAGCCACAATCCTTTGTCAGGTACGGCATCCGCGTCCACGATGCCTTGGACGAGCGCAAGCGCACTCGCCATTACCCGTTTCGTATCTATCGAGAAGTTCTCGGTTGACGCCTCCACTCCGTGGCCGCCCTGAGCTACGAGATGCACCACGCCAGCAAAAGATACATCGGAAGGCAGCTCTTCGACGAGTGATCGCCAAGATTCGCGCTGCTCCATCTCGACTGACTTAACGACGATCCTGGCTTCGCTCTCCACTAGTGCATTCGTGGTCTCCGAATCATCACATGCCAACACCACCTTCTGGTTCTGAGCCGCCAGCTGTTTTGCCACCGTCACTGCCATGCCGCCACGGTCGGCAGCCAAAACCCAGATTCCCTCCGGTAAGGTGATTTCCTCCGGACCTCGCGCCACAATTACCCCTCGATCCGGCAAACCGGCCGACTTCGATTGATCCACTCCAAGAATTTCGGATTCCGCGAATCCAGTATCGGCAAGTGCCTGACACCAGACTTCGGGGCCTGCCAGAGCGTGATTGACACGGTATTGATCCGCGTAGCGCCACCATCCATCCAGCTGTCCAAATATCAGATCCATCCAGCCCCTGCCACGCTGGTTTTCAAGCGCCACGAGCAATCCCGATGGCGCGAGGAGAATCCGGCAGTTGACGAGGGTCTCGTCCAGATAGCGCGTGGCGTGCAAGACATTAGCCGCGATAATCAGGTCGTAAGCGCAAGCCTCGAAACCTTGCTCAATCGGGTCCTTCTCGATATCCAGCACCAAGTAATCGATCGAAGTATCGTCAGTACTGAAACGTTCTTCCGCATCTGCGAAAAAGCCTGCGGAGATATCTGTATATGTATAGTCGAACCGTCCTGCCGGAAGCATTGGCAGGACGCATTCTGTTGCCGAACCGATCCCGGCCCCGACCTCCAGCACACGCAGTCGCCGGTCCTCCGGCATTTTATCTACAAGCGTCCGAACCACCTCACCCAACATCTGGTTCGCCGCCCGCCAGACTGGCGCCTTCCGGTAAAGACTGCCAGCCGTCGGTTCCTGATCACCGAACAATAGTGACAGTGGGTCCTCATCGCCACGGAGCACCTTGGGTAAAGCACCGGCGCAGCGCTGGAACAGACTCATCTCGTTCGTGGCGTGCGGGAAGTGTCTCTTCAGCTCGCTCAGATACTCCTCGACATTTTGGGGTATTCGATCCGGTAACGGGTCACCGGATCCAACCGTCGTTACAAAGCCTCCGTTTTCTGCATGCAACAAACCCGATCTCGCTAAAATCTCAAGCATCCGACGGAGCAGATTTCCATGTTCAGGCAAAATATCGAGTTGCTGGCGCAATTCTTCGGGGTCTACAAGTGTGCCTGCCTTGCGTTCCCATCCTAGAGCTTCTAGTGCCGACAGGGCGTAACACCAAGACACCCACTCCATTTTCACCTGCAGATCGATTTCGTCTTCAACCTTGACTCCCTCGGCAGCCAGATACGAGGAGAATGGTTGCGAGCGGGATGCCGCCGTCGACGGTTCCGGAAGGAAATCCGCTGCCTGCACGCCCGGTGGCAAGGCACAGTCACGCCATACGACTTCGTAAAGCAGATCCTCCACTCGCTCTACCGCAGTGAGCAGGGCACTACGGCTTGCCTTCTTCACCGAGTATCCAATCAACGTACCGATTGCTGCCCCGCTGAGGTCGTAGAGGTTGATATCCGCGCTCATCACTTCTGGCAATTCGTCACCAGCGCTGTACGGCTTTCCTCTTAAAAATACATGACACACGAGCTTCTCTGGCAACCGTTCCGGCAACACGAGCCGCTCCCAACCGAATGGCAAATAAGTGATCTCCTCTCCGAATTCGACCATGCCGCGAACCGCTCCCATCACTTGAAAGCACCCGTCTAGCACGAGCGGGTGATACGCCAGTCCGCTGCGGCCAGCGGAGCTCGGCAGAGATACTTCACCCAATGCTTCACCCGGTCGGGCCCACAGAGCCTTCAATGTGCGGAACGCGGGGCCAAGATCGATTCCAACGTCAGCCTTGGAACGGTAGTAGGCTCTGAGATCCACTGGTGTCAGTTCAGATTTTAGCCGTGTGAAATCCAACGATGCTTCAGCTGGCAGCAATTCGGAATCCGCGCCTGTTGAGACTCGACCCTCTGCGTGCAGTGTCCATTCTTCGTCGGCCTCGTTTCTGCTCGATATTCGTACGCGGCGGGACCCGTTTTCTTCAGCACGACTCAGCAGCAACTGCAGATGACGGCCTTCCTCCTCGCTTCCGACTGCGTCGTCATTTTCCGAAAAAATCAGCGCAGTGAGTATCTGAAAGTCCTCAACCAGCACAAAACTGGAATTTTCTGCAGCACAGGCCGACGCTGCCATGGTGCCATAAAGTGCACCGGGCACGACCAAACGATCCAATACTCGGTGATCTTGTAGCCATTTCGGGGCTGAAGGAAAAATCTCGATATCAAAACTGGTCTCGCCGCTCGCCGAATCATGTCGCACACCCAGCAAAGGGTGACCAGTACTTGGCCGACGCCGTTTGGGGGCTTCGACCCAGTAGCGCTCGCGCTGGAAGGGATAGCCCGGCAGCTCAATCCGACTCCGCACCTCGCCGGCGAATAGCCCGTCGAAGTGTAGAGGCAGCCCCGCTTCGTAGGCGCCCGCTACTGCTTCTACAAAACCACCTCCAGAACCCGGAGCCGGCAATTCTTCACCAGTCGCCGGCCGTATGATGCTCGATACCACTGCCGGTTCGGCAACCCTTCCCGCATCCGGCCAAGCGAGCGTTGTCATCGGCCCAAGCACCGCATGCGGGCCAATCTCCACGACGAGGTTCACCTTCAGCTCGGCTAGAGTCTCGACGCAGTCGCGATAAGCCACCGGGGCACGCATCTGCCGGCGCCAATACGTCGCGTCCAACACATCATTAGAACCGACCGTCTGTCCGCTAAGATTGCTGACAAAGGGAAGAGATGGAGCTGCAAAGGGCAACTGGGAGAGAGCTTCCTCCAGATCATCCATAATCGGCTCAATCATGGCACTGTGGTAAGCAGGGCTTTTTCGCAGTTGTGTAGCTCGAATACCGACGGCCTCCAATTGTTCTACAATCGCTACGATTTCTCCAAACGGGCCACTGATTACCTGATGTGCTCCGTTGTCGGCGGCGATGCATAGTCCGAGGCCTTGAGAGGTTTCATTGTGCGTATCCAGCACACTCGCAACGCGGGCCGGCGGCGCGAACACTGCAGCCATCGCACCCTCTCCGGGCAATGAGCTGGCCAGAGCACCACGTACTGCCGCCAGACGCAGACCATCTTCCAAGCTGAATACGCCGGCAGTGTGGGCCGCCGCAATCTCCCCAAGACTGTGTCCCAGCACTACGTCCGGCTGAACATCGAGGCTCGACCATAGTGCTGTCAGGGCGCATTCCAGCGCGTAAATGGCCGGTTGCTTCCACTGTGGATCGTCCAATTCTCCTGGCGCACCAGAACATCCGAACATCACATCAAGCAGCGATCCGCCTCGCTCTTTTAGAAGCGCTTCATCGCAGCGGTCGAGTACTGCGCGCACCACTGGCTCGCATGCATAAAGCGCTTCACCCATCCCCGGCCACTGACTGGCCTGTCCGGTGTAGACGAATGCAACAGTTGCCGTTCTGTACGATGCTTGTCTCTCGTCCAATTCAGCGATCGCTAGCAATCCCTCGCGCAGGGAATTCACATCTTGGAACACCACTCCCATACGATGATCGAAGTGACTCCGGCTGTTGCAGGCAGACCAAGCCAAATCGGAAAGCAGAGAATCAGATGACGCGCTGTCGTCCGCAAGCATCGACTCATGATCGTCCAGCCATTTCAAATATCGTCCCGCAATCGCGCGCAGGGCTGAATCCGACTTGCCAGAAAGAGGCAACAGTCGCTTTTTACGCATTGCGAACTCGGGCCCCGCCTGTGACGGTGCAACAGGTGCTGGCAGCGAAACAGTGATCGGTGTTGACGGGCCTGTAATCGTATAGCCTCCATTGCGGCCGGGCTCAGCACTGCCCGACGAGGCATATCCCTCCAGCACGATATGAGCGTTTGTGCCCGACCATCCGAACCCACTTACCGCCGCTAGCGGAAGACGATCACCATTAGCGGGCCAAGGTGTAGGGACTGCCGTCACCTGCAATGGCAGCTGTTCCCAATCCATCTCTGGATTCGGGTTTTGGAAATGGAGGTGCTTGGGAATGATCCCCTTATTGATCGAAAGCACGGCCTTGATCAGTCCCGCAACGCCAGCCGCAGATTCAAGATGGCCGATGTTGGTCTTTACCGAACCAATCAATAATGGATGGTCCAAATCGCGTCCGCGCCCGTAGACCGCCGCTGTCGCATTGATCTCAATTGGATCGCCGACCTCCGTGCCGGTCCCGTGCGCCTCTAGATAGTCGATATCCGATGGCAGGATTCCAGCACGCTCAAGAGCTGTCTCAATCACTTTCTCCTGCGCAGTGCCGTTTGGAACTGTCAGCCCTGAGCTCGCACCGTCCTGGTTCAGCGCCGTACCCCGGATCACCCCCCAGATGCGGTTGCCGTCGGCTTCCGCGTCGGCAAGCCGCTTCAGAACCAGTATGCCGCAGCCCTCACCCCTTACGTAACCGTTGGCGGAAGCATCAAAAGTCTTGCACTTTCCGTCCGGTGACAGCATCCCCGCGTTGGCACGGAACTCAAGAAGCCGACCGGAAAGAATGATATTCACTCCTCCTGCAAGGGCGAGATCCGCGTCACCGCGCTGCAGACCGGTCACTGCCTGGTGGGTGGCAACTAAAGACGACGAACAGGCAGTGTCCACTGCCATTGCCGGTCCTCCAAGCCCCAACGCGTAAGCAATTCGACCGATCGCTGTATTGAGAGAAGTGCCGGTGACTGCGTAGAGATTGGCAGCGGGTTCAGGTAGAGCGCCATCCTCGTTGGCTTCCAGGATCAGCCCGCGGTAGTCGTTATTGCTGATGCCTGCATACACGCCGGTACGGCTGTCTTTCAACAGATCCGGATCAATGCCTGCTTCTTCCAGCGCCTTCCAACTCGTCTCTAGAAGCAGTCTTTGCTGTGGGTCCAGCAATTGCGCTTCGACTGGAGAAATGCGAAAGAAAGCGGCATCGAACTGATCAATGTCGTCAAGATATGCGCCGAAGCGGCAAGCGTTTATCTGCCCGGTGTCATCGGGAAATAGCACACCCACGCGGCCAATGCCGGACCCTGGAACGCCTTCTTGCACTGCGTTCCCGCCAGCTTCCAACAAAGACCAGAAAGCATTGATGTCTTCCGCCCCCGGGAAACGGCAGGCCATGCCTATGATCGCTATGCCCTCATCGAATTCGGAACCCTTCCGTGAACCTGCATCAATAAGATGGTGAAATCTTTCACCGGGACCGTAAGACTGGCCTTTCTTTGTCATCGCGATGTACTCCCTATCGGTAGTCCTGCACAAATTGATTGTTTAACAAAAGCAACTATTTATTGACGCACCACCCCTAATTGCTTTTATTCTAGTTACTGATAAATTAGGAATTTATTCGTTTTACGATAAAAGTGAAATATGGCTGAGTAGGAATTGCAGCCAAGGTCTATTCCACGCTAAAAGTTATCGGGTGCGAACACCAATTAATACCAAATTGGTTTAGTTGTCGTGTAGGAAAATTAACTCGACTTACTTGTCAAGGAAATCCGCAAGCTCGCTCAAACTGCTAATGTTTAAGCAATCTCCTACTTTCAAGTCACTGCTGAATTCTCGATCGACTTCTTTGTAAAACGCTACCGCGTTCATGGAAGTTACGCCTGAATCTTTAAAATTGGCATCTAAATCAAGTTCTTGGTCTAAACCCAAATGCTCACTGGCAAGCTTGCTGAGTCGCGCTCTTGTATCTGACATAATTATTTACCTTCAATTAATTTATGTGTATGAATGAAAAACTTTGCACAGTCGTCAAAATCTCAACTAAGTGCTGAATTGTATTAACATCAGGATGTTCAAATTTCTATTCGAAACGCCTAACATTTCACAAATATTATATTCGCGAGTTTCGAGTCCGAGCTTGGAAACGAAGAGTCAAGTCTGAAATCAAGCTGCGGAACTCCGTAGAGAAGACAAAATATTAGCGTTTCTAGTATGCAACGGATAATTTTTTTCTGCGACAATTTTGAAAATCTCTCTACATAGCTCCATTACCATAGGCACGTTTTTGTCAAGCCATAAAACATTCGGATTGATTTCCTCTGGTGCCTTCGGTGAATGATTCATAAGTAAATTTGCAAGCAATCCCGCATTTCGATGAATATGTTCAGGCAGGTCGTTTTCCGCAATGTCCGGCAGCTCTAATTTGTCTCCGTACATAGTTAGATTCTTTTTCAGCAATTGCTGAATCCATGACATTTTGACATTTTCTTCGGATCGATGAACGATCCAACATCTAAGTCGTTGTTATTCGTTTCATAATTACACCGCGAATTGATTTGATACATCTGGCTGCTGCAAAGTGGTTTGGAGTGAAACGGCGGGTCTGAATGAATCAGGTCTGCGGCTTGACCTGAAAGATTTTTCTGCATGACGTACAGACCAGCTCCAAAATAGTGCTGGTTGCAGCGGTGCAAGCAGCTTGAGTTTTCAACTCAGAAGAAGGACTGCGATTCGCCGTGGTGCTGGGCGAGGAAGTAACTCGGCCAGTTGGCAATAGATCGTTTGATGCGGTTAGAGCATATACTAGAGCTGTTTTGGAGCAAATAGTAACCGTTCTTCCTTCTTTTGCAGTTTTTAAACAGAATTACAGGTCAAATTGTGGTTCCAAGTGAGGCAACCGAATATAAAACTTGGGTCGAGCACGCAAAACAGCAAATAGCACTTGATTCTTTCGTCAAATCTCTCTCTGATCCAGCTGTTGAATCTGTCATAGAAATCGGGCCTCAAGTGACTATGAGTTCGCAATCTCCAGCAGTTGCGAAAGCGAATGAGGCCGGTTTCTCAGTAAGTCTTTCCGGGTTGTATGCAGGACAGAGACGAAGACGAATATCGCTGCCAATCTATCCATTCGAACGAAAAAGATTCTGGACTGCACCGCGCGACAAGCATGCAACACAACACTGACATAATGACCGGTTCTCAGTTAAATTGCACATACTCTATTTAATCTCCAAACTGTTAACGAACGCTTTGACTTCCTCTGCGCACTGTCTGGGTTTTTCAAGTTGAAGAAAATGCGTCGCGTTAGGCAGAAAATCGTAGTCCACGGTATGAGCGTGACTAAATTCGAGAGTTGGCAAATATGCGTATGGCAGTGTTGGGTCAGCTCCTATGACTTTGGTTGGGCAAACCAGCGATTCAAAATCTACCAGCATTGAATAGGTTCTGAAATAGTCAATGATTTGCGCTTCGTATTCAGGCGGACATCTGAGTTTGAAGTGCGTTCCATTTGCCGATTTGCGGAGCGTCTTTTTTGCCATGAGATCAATCGCTCCTGGAACGAAGTGTTGAAAGTTCGGCGAAAACTGAAGCAGCTCTTTAAATTCGTCCCTATTGTTAAAGAAATTTCCGCGCCTTCGCATCATTTCCGCTGTTTTTGTGACTGAATTGTCAAATCCCGCATCATCAAATCCTGGTTTGTAAACCGGTGGATCAAACAGCATCATCGCTGAAAAGTCAGGACTTTCGGTGGACGATCTCAAAGTGGCCGAACTCGATGAATACAGCAGAGCTACAAATGCGGAAACAGAATGGAAAACTCCAATTTTTGGTTTTGCTTCAAATTGATGATCGATTTGTTCAAGAATTATTTCTAAATCTCGGATAATGCTTGGTATATTATGGTTTTCTCTGTTGCCGACAGAGTTCCATCCATGGTTTCTAAGGTCGAAAACGAACAAATCGAAATCATCGACAAGCAACGACCAAAATGGATAGTACAAATCAATTGCCAAACCATTGCCGTGGCTCAGAATCAGTCGAGGTCCTGAAGGATTGCCAAACCGACGAACATGAATCTGATAGTCATCTTCAACATAGATCTCGCGAACAGATGTCGGATCTAGCATTTTCCAGCTGATGTCTTCAGTCATTTTAGTGTAAATCCAATCTATTTCACGATAAGACTAAAGATACAGATTGAACATGAAATCTTTCTAAATTCTGGCCTCGCGACGCTGTCAGCTTTTAACTGTGTGCATTGCGAGTACATACATCTAACGCAAATTTGAAACCATTTCATAAGCAATTGCAGCGGAGAGACCAGAACCATTCATTTTTTTCAACCGCCATTTTACGCTCGGCAGCTGGGGAAATCGAAATGTACTTGAATTGCTTCCGCGACGAAGTGCAAGCGGAATCTCGAAATGGGAGGGGTCCAGATAAAATCCAATGCCTAGGGCCTTTATCAGAGCCTCCTTCATCGTCCAGAGACTATAGAACAAGTCAACTTTCTCCTCGCCAAAGACTCGCGCGAGGTCGGTTTGTTCACTTTTCGAAAAGACTGACAAAATTTCACCATCAATTCGACGCCGCGTTGAGTGCTCCTCAACGTCAACGCCAATTCTCCTCTTTTCCAAAATTGCAACCAACCCATGTTGACCGCTATGGCTGACATTGAATTTGATATGTACAAGCTTTCCATTCACCAGAGCAAATGGTTTGCCATGCTTTAATGTTCTAAATTTGAGATCCTTGTTGTCGCACTCGAGCCTGCTGCACAGAATCGCACGCAGCGCCGCGCGGCAGAGGCTGAATTCACGTTGAGGTCGAGGGTGTACAAATCGATTGAAACGCTCTATTTCCGGTTTATCCAACCAAGCTTGAGCGTTCGCTTCGTTTACAGGGTCCGGTTTCAGATTTACGTGGAAAATTTCGGCATCTTGGGATTGATGAAACGGCTGAATCAAATTCAAACTAAAAATTTCTGATGCCATACGGTTGTGCCTTCAATACAAATTAGCTGTCAAGGCAATCAGCAACGTCCCTTAGATTGCGAAAACTTAGACAATCTCCTACGGTCATATTTCTATCAAATTCCCGATCAACTTCCTTGAAAAATGCCACGGTGTTTATGGAATTTACACCTGAATCAACAATATTAGCGTCAAAACTTGGTTCTTCACCCAAATCCAAATACTCTGTAGCAAGCTGGCTGAGCTTCCCTCGTGTATTAGAAATTCTCCTATACTTCTCAAAACTCAAGTGTTCAGCAAGATGAAACTGTTATGTGAATCAGGCTCAAAGATTACACCAAAGACACAGAAGCATTGATACAAATATTCTAACTTAGATTTTTATTTTTTGTCCAAAAGACCGCAATTCAAAAATTGATTCAGAGGGAATTTTCGCTTCTGCAAAGAAAAATTCTCGGAATCAGAGCTCTGAAAATATCTATCAACATAAGATCAAACAGGATCCTCATCTGGCTAATTTCAAATCTAAAATGCTAAGTTTTGAGCGTATTCTCATGCGGCAAATTTGACAAGGTACCAATGACTTCTTTGTCCGTAGCGCGAATTTCAACTTCGAGCTTTTGGGAAACGACGATGAATCAGCAGAGATAGCGCATTGATATATGAATTTTGATCTGTAAGGACGATCGCGATCACGTCAACTGAAAGGGATTGTTTTGACGGTAGAGCAAATATTTATAAAGCCTTAATACGAGCTTTTCGTTCTGCTTTACCAACTTTTTCTGACTTGAAAGTGACAGCAGTATTGTTCTGCTCGGTTCATCAGCGACCATCTTTACTGCGCTTTCTCCGAAGGATTCCAGTTTAGCAATTGCATCGCCCGGGCTGAACTGGTGCAACCGCGTACCGGACGAATCGTATACCGAAACATGCCCTCCAATCAGCAGCACGAGACCTTTCATTCGCTCATCGTTGGCAGAGAGTTCTTCATCCAATTCGTAATTGCAGTGTCTGGACCATCTCTCAAGTTCCATCATAAGCTCTTCAAATACAATCTGCTTTTCCAAATATTTGTCTATGTCAAGTGCGATTTTCTCAAATAAGATGTCGCTTTGCCTCTCCGATTTTTTCTGATTTGTTTTCCATTTCTCAATCAGAAGGTCCTCGGAAAATTCAATTGCGCGGTCTGTATCCTGTTTCATCACAAGATTCGAATATACAGTCCGAGGCAGATTGCTTTCTAGACTATTTTTCAACTGCTCGGATACGAAACTTAGCACGATTGTTGTTTCAGCGGCGTTAGCTCGCTCAATATACCTGCATAGAACATTTACAGCGGAAAAATCAAAGCCGGTAACAGCCTCAAAATCGAGCAGTATGCAAACAGGTTTTGGGGATTGATTGAGTTCCTTGTTTAAGCGTTCCATCAGGAAAATCGCACTTCCGAAAAAAACATAGCCGCGCAGAGAGAATGCGCGCACTCTTTTTCCATTGATTCGCAGAATAGCTTTGTCTGGAAGCGAACGATCTCTTAAGCTAGTTCGGTCGCTCACGTTGAATGCCGTCGATATTGGGTCCACCAGACTTAAACGTACAGCAAGGAAAATCAATGTGGCCAAAAGACCGATGATTACACCTTCGACAACTCCAAAGAACATGATTGTGATGAAGATCAAGACGACGATTCCAAATTCAGAGCGGGGCAGGTTTTTGAAGTTTTGGACGATGCCTTCCTGAATCATCACCAGACCTGTGAATATCAAAAACCCGCCTAACAGTGATATTGGAACCAGCTCAATCATTCCATCACCAACGACTATAACCACCGCAACGAACAAAGCGCTTACGAGTCCGGTCAATCGGGTTTCGGCTCCAAGCAGTTTGCTGCGAAAACTAGGAGGAATGAGGACTGTCCCAAATGTGCCACCGCCTATACCGCCGACGATGCTGGCCCAGCCCGTTGATTTGAATTCTCTATTCCAATCGAATTCTTGTTTCACGGCTACTTCCATTCCAGAGATATTCATTACTATACAGAACAGAGCTACCGCAATCAGAATCATGACATTGGGAATTTGAGCGGCGCTGGCGGCCCAATCGATGTACGCAAGATCACTGGGCCGTACAGAAGGCCATAAGCCACCGTCTGAAGTGCCGGTGAGTATGATACCGGCATTTGCCGCCTCGTGATAGGACATTCCCAAAATTTGGAAACTGAGATGATAAACTACCGTGACAAGCACAACGCTCGCGGGAAATACAAAAGAGCGATTCCATCGTCGTATAACTATGAAAAGAACAAATCCATATGCTACTCCAGGCGCCCATTTCCACAGCATGGATGGCTCTATCAGCGAAGAAAGCATTTGCCAATCCACTGTTGCTCCCATAAGCGACATTGCAGCGATGCATAGCACCCCTCCCAGCCCAGCAACAAATCCGCTGGCTACAGGATAGGGGATAAACCGTACGATGTTCGTAAGTCGAAAATGCCCTATCATCAAACAGATAATACCTATTGCAACGGCACCGACTGTAAACACTGCAACTGTTGTGATGAACAACACATCACCTTCATTTTGGATGGTTGATCCAATTAACAACATTACAACCACAGCCGCTGTCGGCAAGCCTGCGACTGCGCCGCGATACTCGCTCTTGACTGCCAAGATCAGGCAGGTGGCACATTTTCCGAACAACAGCAAGCCAATGCCTTGAGAAGAATAGGACGACAACGAACCGGAAAAAATGATGCTCGCGAAAGAAATCCCAGCAATTGCGAGCCCGAAACCGGCGATCAATCCCGCTGAAATTGCCGGCGCTATTTTTGTAGATTCAAAATTTAATCCCAATGACTCTGGTATATGTCGCACCATAATTCCTATGTCGAAGAAAGCTTCGCGTGCATCAAGTTCAAGAAAAAATCAGTTATTGAATGATCATGTCTCATTCTAGAGCCTGTAATTGAATATTAAAAGCAATCAAATAAGTTAACATTGCCTGACTCCACAGCAGAATTGCCAATTTCATCGCGCTGAACGGCTGTCGCTTCACACATCAGTATACCTATCGTGCGGGATTTTCAATTCTGTGTAGAAAATGTTCTTCCTGCTGAAAAACTATTTTAGAGGTTTCAGGGAGTGAATGACATCAAGATGGATGGACTGAGACCACTCACCGAATTATGAGGAGTCAGAGGCAATAGGCGAGCTGCAAGCATCACAGCAACGAGAATTGAGAAGACCTTTTCTGACTGCAATTCGAATTGAACCGATTACTGGAGGCAATTCCATCGCTATTGGAAGGCGGCTGACAAATGGAAAGCGAATTTTGCCGCGAATTGAAATGATTCCAGCGCAATCTCTGAAGGTTCGTATCTATGACCGAACTCTCGCACCGAAATTCCGACTTTATGCCAGGCTAAGATTCATCTGAGTCGATCACTTATTTCAGCTTGAATTTTCTTCAAACTGCAGTTTTGCTCTGACTTAAAGCAACTTGACTTTGCTGGATTATCACCAAACTCTCCACAAAGTAGCATGCGCGGGTAAACTTTCTGTCATTTCTTGAATATTTTATGCAAGATATTAGGAATTTTGCGCCCGTTTATTGTAAAGTACGAACCTGTTTCCAGTACTGTATGCGGTCAATAGTCGAGCCATTAATCGGCCGCGAATCTGTTGAGGGAATACTTAGATAATTGGTCACTCAAATACCATTCGAATTCAAAAGGTTAAGCAGGAGTCAAGCAAGCACGATGGATAGTCACGCAAGAGTCGTCATCATTGGAGGAGGCGTAGTTGGAGTTAGTACACTTTACCACCTGGCGAAGATGGGGTGGAGCGATGTTGTGCTATGTGAAAGAACAGAACTCACGGCCGGTTCCACTTGGCATGCAGCGGGTTTGCTGCCTCTTTTCAATATGAGCTACGCTGTCGGCCAATTACATAAATATTCGGTTGATCTTTATAAAAATCTGGAAGCTGAAACAGGGCAGGACGTCGGTTTTCATGTCACGGGCAATTTGAGACTTGCTCGTACCAGAGATCGGATGGATGAATACAAGAAATATTGTGGTACCGCTAATACCATAGGCGTGCCCTTTGAATTGATTACACCTTCGGAAGTTAAAGACTTGTGGCCGTTGGTTAATCCTGATGGATTAGTGGGTGCGCTCTATCATCCAGATGATGGACACATCGCCCCTGTTGATCTCACCAACGCTCTGGCAAAAGGCGCGCGTGCACTCGGAGCGAAGATTTATCAGGGAACAGAGGTTACCGATGTCTCAAGGACTTCAAGTGGAGAGTGGAAATTAAAGACAACCAAAGGGGAAATTCGGTGTGAACACATTGTGAGCGCCACCGGCAATTATTCTCAAGCAACAGGCAGACTGCTGGGAATTAATATTCCGTCAATTCCAGTTCAACATCAATACATCGTGACAGACGTTGTTGAGGAATTGAAAGCATATCGGGAAGGGGGTGGCGCTGAGCTTGCAGTCCTGAGAGAATCGGATGCTTCCTATTATCTTAGAGAAGAACGATTGGGATATATTCTTGGACCCTACGAAAAAGGGGCTCCAGCAGTTTTTGCAGATGGCGTTCCAGATACATTTGAGAAGGATTTATTTCCTGGTGATCTGGATCGCTTGATTCCGCACGTTGAAGCAGCGATTAATCGAGTGCCTTCTTTTGCAACTGCGGGCATAAAGGACATTGTGAACGGTCCGATTGCTTATACGCCCGATGGCAGCCCTCTTATTGGTCCAGCAGGCGACGTCCCCAATGTCTGGCTCAATGAAGGCCACAGTTTTGGAGTTACCGCCGCGGGTGGGGCAGGTTGGCAGCTTGCGCAGTGGATCATTGAAGGTGAGCCTTCAGTCGATCTGCTTGCAGTCGACCCAAGACGGTACGGAGATTACGCTCGAGGCCCGTATTTGGTGAAAAAGAATGAAGAGGCATATGAAAACGTATTCACTGTTCATTATCCAGATGAAGAGCGGCCTGCCTGCAGACCAGCAAAGACTAGCCCAATTCACGATCAGCTCGATCAAATTGGGGCCGTGTGGGGGCAACGTTACGGATGGGAAAGACCGAACTGGTTTGCTCCTCCAGGAGTAGAGCGTACTGATGACTGGAGCTTTCGCCGTTCGAAATACTTTGAGCATGTTGGAAATGAACACAACAACACTCGAAACAATGTAGGCTTGATCGACATTACCAGTTTTTCTAAGTTTCGAGTATCTGGGCCCGGCGCTGAGCAATACCTCGATCATATGGTGGCCAGAAAATTACCCAAAAATCCAGGTCGAATTCAGCTCTGTCACGTGCTTACGAAAACCGGTGGAGTGCGAAGTGAATTTACTGTAACTCGAAACACGGATGGCTCTTTTTACCTTGTGAGTTCCGGTGCTGCGGAAAGATTCGATTTGAGTTTTTTGCAGAAACATCTTCCAAATGACAAATCTGTTCAGCTGGAAAATTTGACAACTTCACATGGCACATTGGTAATTGCTGGACCAAATTCCAGAAATGTGTTGCAAAAGATTACCCAGAGTGATCTTTCGAACGAATCATTTCCGTGGTTGACCGCAAAGGACATTTATGTCGGCTTGGCTCCCCTTCGCGCGATGCGAGTTAATTTTGTAGGTGAGCTGGGTTGGGAATTGCATCACCCAATCGAATATCAGCGGCACATCTTCAATGAGCTGATGGATGCTGGACAGGAATTTAAAATTGGACAGTGTGGCATGCGAGCGATGGATTCACTGCGAATTGAAAAATCATACCGCATGTGGGGTCAGGATTTGACTCGGGAGTACACGATACTTGAAGCGGGTCTGGGAATTTTTGTTCATATGAAAAAAGGTGATTTCACGGGACGGGAAGCTTTGCAGACACAACTCGAAAATGGCATTGCACAGGAATTTGTAACGGTCTCTGTCGACGGTGTCACCGATGCGGATCCATTGGGCAATGAACCGTTGTGGGATGGGGAAAAAATGATAGGGCGCGCCACCGCAGGTTCCTATGGCCATTTTCTCAAACAGAGCCTGGCTATCGGCTATGTTGAAACCGGTTATGGGCAAATTGGCACAAAATTAGAAATTGAAATTTTAGGGAATCGGTATAATTGCACAATTGTCGAAAACTCGCCTCACGATCCAAAAAACGTCAGGCTCAAGTCGTAGCCAATTAAACTTTTTCCAATTTAATTGATCAGCCGAGGGGACTGTATGAAAGTTATTGTTCCGGTAAAACGCGTAATTGACGCCAACATTAAAGTTCGGGTGAAGTCGGACCGTTCAGGTGTTGAGTTAAACAACGTTAAAATGGCCATGAATCCGTTTTGCGAAATTGCAGTTGAAGAAGCAATTCGAATGAAAGAATCGGGTGCTGTGGAAGAGATTATCGTAGTGGCAGCCGGTGAGTTGAAAAGCCAGGAAACGATACGTACAGCATTAGCAATGGGAGCAGACCGTGGCATTCATGTCAAGACTGATGTCCCTCTTGAGCCGCTTGCAGTTGCAAAGCTGCTGAAGGTTGTTGTTGAAAGGGAACAACCTGGACTTGTTATCATGGGTAAACAGGCGGTAGACAACGATCACAATCAAACGGGCCAGATGTTATCTGCACTGCTGAATTGGTCGCTCGGCACATTTGTATCTGACATTGAGGTTCAGGATAACGGATTTCAAGTCGTTCGAGAAGTAGATGGTGGTTTGGAAACCGTCCTGCTATCCATGCCAAGTGTAATTACAGTTGACTTGAGATTGAACGAACCGCGATATGCCTCCTTGCCCAACATTATGAAAGCAAGACGCAAGCCCATCGAAGTACTGAATCCTGATTCACTTGGCGTTGACGTCACTCCAAGAGTACACGTTCTGGAAGTAACAGAACCACCTGCAAGACAAGCGGGTGTGCGGGTCAGCAGCGCTGAGGAACTCATTGACAAATTAACAACAGAAGCAAAGGTGCTGTAATGTCTATATTGATCCTAGTAGAGCACGATAACCTAGAAGTCAAAGCTTCAACTTTCAATACTGTAACTGCAGCTCAGCAGTTAGGCGATGATCTGCATGGATTGATCATTGGCGCCAGTTGTGGTGAAGTTGCATCAGCAGCAGCAAAAATTAACGGAATTGACAAGATTTTGTTGGTTGATTCTGCAGAATTTGAGCATGGATTGGTTGAAAATGTAGCCGTAGTCGTCTCGGAGCTGGCGAGAAACTACACGCATGTTCTCGCTCCCGCGTCTACATTTGGAAAAAATCTCATGCCGAGAGTCGCTGCGCTGCTGGATGTTCAGCAGGTATCTGACATCAGCTCGATTCTGAGCGAAGACACCTTTGTTCGTCCCATTTATGCTGGCAATGCATTGGCAACGGTTCAGTCTTTGGACTCAATCAAGCTGATTACAGTTCGTACGACGACATTTGATGCAGCTGAAGGGAATGGCTCTGATGCGCCGATTGAAAAATTAGATTCTTCAGCAAATGCTGGATTGTCTGAATTTTTGAAACATGACTTGACCCGAAGTGAGCGTCCGGAATTGACCACCGCTAAAATTGTAATTTCAGGTGGAAGAGGGATGCAGAGCGGAGAGAATTTTCAGATGCTCGAGCGTGTTGCAGACCATCTTGGAGCAGCGGTTGGAGCTTCACGTGCTGCAGTCGACGCTGGATATGTGCCAAATGATTATCAGGTTGGTCAAACCGGAAAAGTTGTCGCCCCTGATTTATATATTGCTGTCGGTATTTCAGGCGCAATTCAACACTTAGCGGGGATGAAAGACTCAAAAGTCATCGTTGCCATCAACAAGGATGAAGAGGCCCCGATATTTCAAGTATCAGACTTTGGATGGGTTGTTGATCTGTTCGATGCGATACCTGAACTTGAACAAGCTCTGAGGTAACCTTTGAACTGTAATTTCTAACCGATTGGCTTAATTTCTGTTCAGTACGAATAACATACTGAAATCATAGGAATGAAACTATAGTTCAGTTCAAAACGGATTCAGCCGAGAATTTCTTTTGCGCAAATTTGTCAGCCTCCGGTTGTTGGAGTCTGGCAGACAAAATTTTCAATTGATTCGACTGTCCTAAAAATCTTGTACGCCGTGGAAAGGCGCTTTTCTCTGGTGGGTGCGAATCCCACGCAACAACTGTCGCTCCGGTTGGTAGCAGCCAGGGCGGTTGATGGAGGTAACGACATGAACTGAAGCACTCTGGTGTAAAAAGGTCGCAGTTTGAGCGATTTAGCAACCATGCGGGCCGGACGCGAGTGAACGTTGAGCAGGCCTCGAAACAGGCAATGCGGAAGCCGGTCCTTTCGTTAATAAGGAAAAGGCCGAGGACACATTGGGAAGTGAGCGACATCAGCACTGATGTGTTTCCGCCGGGGTATTGACGCTAGCACGTGTGGAAGATGAGAGAGGTGGCAATACGGGAAGCCCTGACGATGGTGTGGCACGCACCAACTGACAGCCCGAGAGGGACAGGTCGGGTCGTTTGGGTGGCGGATGGGCTCGTAGTACCGAGGAGGTCGGGTAATGCCGGCGGAGGAAAGGAGCCCTGGTTCAAGGTCAGGACAAGAAGGAATTAAGGCAATGATTACTGACGAAAGTCTAACGGGATCAAATAAGGTTCAGAAATTCCAGAAGGTTCTATATGTCAAAGCGAAGGCAGAACCTGAGTTTCAATTTTATGCATTGAGTGATAAGATGTGGCGCGATGATTTTCTGCAGGAAGCATATCGCATGGTGCGCCGAAATGGTGGCATTGCGGGAGTGGACGGTGAGAGTTTCGCCGACATCGAAGTCCAAGGTGTAGAAGATTGGCTCGGGGAATTGTCGCCGATCTTTGAGGCCGATCTGCAGGATGAACAGTATGCCTACCGTGCGAGACGAAGTGTGAACGATGCGGTGAAGCGCGCCCACAGTCTTCTTAATCGAGGTTTCAACGAAGTTATGGACTGCGATCTGAGCAACTATTTCGGTGAGATTCCACATGCGCAATTGATGAAAAGTGTGGCGCGTCGTGTCAGTGACGGCAGGATGCTGGGGCTGATCAATGCGTGGCTGGAAATGCCGGTGGTTGCAAAGGACAGCAGTGGCGAAGCGTCATGTCGTGCTCGGAAGGAACGGAAAGGCACACCTCAAGGTGCGCCGATTTCACCTTTGTTACGGGAACATTCCCATAACCTATATTGAGCAATATATACATGCGCCGTTTCATAGTCGGCTGGAAGCGATTGGGTTACGCCCAGAGGTTTAGCGCGCACATCGTGTGTTATGCGGATGATTTGAGCATCTTCGGTCGGAGTTCTGCACCGAAGATGCTGACGGCGGTGGAACGGATGATGAAGCAGTTGCAACTGCCGATCAATCATCGGAAAACACGCTGTCTGCGATGCCCGCAGGAACCGATGGAGTTTCTTGGCTACCGAATCGGAAGGAACTACCGTTTCAACGGCAGCAGCTACATCGGTACTCGTCCCAGCAAAGCAAGCGTACAAAGTCTATGCCGCAAGGTCAGCGAACAAACTAGTCGTAAGTACGGATTGATGGATTCGCAAGATATGGTCAGACGTCTCAACTGGATGTTATCTGGTTGGTCGAACTACTTCTGCTTGGGTCTGGTCAGTCCGGCATACTCGGCAATAGATCATCATACGGCCGAACGGCTGCGACGACGGTTTTGTCGGAAGCATCAGGTAAAGGCGGGGAAATAGGTGCATTTCTCCAACGAGCGACTGTGGAACAATCACGGTTTGCTATGCCTGTCGCTGAAACGCCGAACCTGCCGTGGGCGAAAGCATAATTCTTGAACGAAAGCCGGATGCGGGAAATCCGCACGTCCGGTTTGACGAGCGGGGGTATGGAAACGTAGTTAAGGTTGAGATTGAGACACCGACTAACGGCGAAAGCCGTCAGCAACAGTTAACCCCTCTACCTAAAACTAAGCGCGCCAGCCCTCGACTCTACCCCTTTTACTTTTCATGGTCTGGAATCTCGGTTTAATTTGATTTTTCAAATGTAATATTTGAAAGGGAGTGGTGGGTGGTTATGGTCGGGTGTTGCAGTTAGTATATTGCCCACGTCGTCAGCAAATCGTAGTGTGACTGGTTTACTGTCTCCATACAAACATGCATTGTAATTGAGTTTTGTCAACCCAAGCACATCTTTTAAGACTGTTTCTATACGTGCGTTTCCTCGTTGAATTTCTACTTCTAAGGGATTTGGCACTTCCCAACCAGGGTATGTTGCTAATCTTGGAATATAACCATTAGACCATAAATAGGCTTTACGTTCGTTCAATATCCAAGCAGTTCCCCTCACAAGCGGTTTTTTACCTGAACGAAAAACTTTAAGGCGATTAGACTTGAGAATTTTAACTCCTATCAATTTCACTCTACCCTGAATGGCTTTGTTAAATCCCATCCATTCTTCATCGTTGAAGTTGGTACGACCATGGATAAAGATCTCAGAAGGCAAACTGTCATGTTTATCGATATATGATTGCAAGACTGTATTAATCAGGTTTTCTGCTGCTTCTGCGGAGAGGTGATATTGACGATTATCTTTGGATGTCCACGGGCCCATTGCACCTCGAAAAACAACTCCGTCTCCAGAATCCAAAAACATTTGTGCTCCACAACAAACATTCTCGTGTTTTGGAAGTGTTTCATCACGCTTATACACAAGCCCGATATAGCAAACCCCCTTTCGAACTTGAGCAAGGCGCCAAGGAATCCCTTGTGACTTGTAATAAACTGCTGTGCTTAAATTCCAAGCTGTAGTAGCTGGGTCTTGCATTTGTCTCCGATTCGTGTGTCCAGATTGAGTATTTTCACTATCATGGAGTGTTGATTCTCTGACGATCTGAAGAACAGCTTTTCCTAGAAGACGCGCTTTCAATTGTGCATGAAAATCTAGATCAAACTGATAAGTACGTGCTTCGTCGGCTAGATCATTGAATAAAGTACCTTGCTCAAGAATTTTTCTTGCTATTTTCCTGCCTAAGGTTGGACTTGATGAGGTACGCAGAGAAGTCGGTACAAAAGATTTTGGTCTTCCATAAAGATAAATATTTTCAGGGATTAGAACAAACCACAAATCTGGTTGACGTTCTTCTTCTTTGCAATGTTTTGAAATTGCATTTTCGAATAAACTGACTGTTTCATATACTGCCTGATGACGATCTTCTATCAATATCGTATTGTTTAATATTTTTTCGTCTAGCGTATATTCTGCCACCGGAGTAGTAGACCAATTAGCATTAAATATGGTCGAGAAACCAGGCCAGTAGTGGAAGTGCGCTTTATCTGGATTTGCTGATGGAATTATTCCTCGTACTTTAATCAGCCAATTTTTAAAGAGTTTGATGCTGTGACTTGTTCCAACTAAACCATAACGAATTACTAAAGGTTGCCCTTCGTCAGTTGGTGGACCAAATAGCACCAATCCGTCTTTGGTGTATTTCGATTTCTGTGAATAACCGAATTCCAAATACGGTTCTTCTAAGAGAATCATTTCACGATTTATCAATTTCATTGTCTTTTTCGTAGTTAGTTTCCTGATAGAAAATCTTTGTTGATACTCTTTGCGATGTCTTAATTTTCAGTTTCATTGACTTACTCTGCTAAGTCACTTTTGATCGAGTACGGCAAGATAAATTCAAAGGGGTGACCTACTTTAATAGACTCGTCACCGCCAGTATTTAGCACAATCTCTTCATTCGAATTCCTAAGAAAATTGAATAATGCAAAAAATATTCGCCTCCAACGATCATTCCAAAAATTCTTGCAAAATGATTTTCTATGGCGAGAAGCCTTTCTTTTTCCATAAATTGGTATTCTACCGTCCTTCGTAAAGGCAACGTGCAATCGAGTAGAGTATGCAGGGAATGGATAAAGCGAAGCTCGCGCAGAAATTGCCGCATGCCAGTTGCATGTATATCTCTCACTTTTTCCTACAAGTTTCACAGGTCTAGTTTGTCTACCCATCGGATCATTGTAGTGCTGCTTGATAATTTGATTTTCTTTGCTAGGAATGAAATGGGCACTCTCGTTGGCAAGTTCATACTCTTCGAATCCGGCGTTACGAAGTGCTATGTTCCACGCTATATTTAGCAAACCATTCATTGCATGGCGCCTTTTACTCCTCTTGATAGTAAATTCGGCTAGAGATTGTTCATTAATCCATGTATCAGTTGTAATCTCAACGTGGTTAAGTTGTTCTAGAGGTACCCCACTGAAATACCCGACAGCTTCAGGACCTGCGAATGAGATCAGAAACGAAGAAAAAGAATTTGCAGGTACACCCTCATGATGAAGTTTTTTTTCTACAGAATTGACTTGACTTCGAATTTTGTAGACGTGTAATATATTTGGTAGACTTATTGGAAGCCAACTTGCAAATGCTGGTTCTTCTACATTCACTACATCGTCCGATTTTTTTTTCATTACTATTGAAAAGAAATCTGTTTCTATTGAATTTGTCTTTTTCCGCGGAATTCCTTCTTCATCTAACTGCCGTACAAGCTTAAGTAGTCCATTACTCCAATCATTTTTAAAGGAGATTGCCAATCTATTGTTTAAGGCCGGAGGTAAAAGTGAGTACGGGAGATCATCCACTTTCAACTGGATAATAAAGTTGGTCAGTGAAAGTTCCTTTTCAATACCTTTCGCTATATTGATCTCGTTATCCACGCCCTCTGCTTTACGCGATGCACGTGAGGTAACAACTAGAACTTTTGCCGCATTACGCCGAATCGCTGTTTCAATTTCTGTCCAATGTCTACTTCCACTTTTAAGGTCATTGAGATCAACCCAAACGTGAAAACCCATTGACGAAAGTCGACTTCCCAACCAGGTTGCAAAGTTATTGTCAGCGGGATTAGCGTGACTTATAAAGATAAGACTTCGGTTATCGTTAGATTTAGTATTTGTCATATTAGATTAATTCGGATTCATGCATAGATTTTTTGCAAAAGAGGCAAGAAGATCAATCCTACGAAAAGTAAGCCTTTCAGTTCGTGATTTATCAAGAAACGTGATACGACAAATCACGATTAGTATTCCTCAATTCTCGTGAATTGGTCAGAACCGTCGGACTGGATTGCATACTGAAAACGAAATTTATCCCTTTCGTCGCCGCGGCTGTCATCTCTAATTTTGATGATAAGAATAGCGCAATAGAGGTCGCCACAGTTTCTTAGCACCACAATCTCCCCAATCTCAGGTGTTCTTACACGTGAGGTATAGTCCAAAAATTCAGCATTTGCCACTTGAAAAATTGTCTGTATTCCCATCGCCAGAGCAATTCCATTGATTGAAGAAGGATCACTGTAGAAATGAATACACTTATAGCTCGATATAGACCATTTTGTTGCAAATTCTAATACACCAATTCGCATGACATAACTACCATTGAAATTGCAGTAGTCAATAGCTAATTCACCAATCTTAAAAGGCATTCTCGGGGGTGAAACATCTGATGCTTTACGCTTAATTAATTTATTTCCGAGCTTCTGAGCTATTTTTGTCGATAGCTGTGTAGGAGATAATTCACAAATTTGCAGATACATTAAATCTGTAGGCAAGCCAAGTATTGAAGTGTCATCGAACTTAACGGGAAGAATATATTCATATTGTTCGCGGACATATCGGCTCAAAGCCGATTTTCTTTCATGGGATAGGCATACTTTGTTTACATATTCTTGGGATATGAACATCACAACTTATTCCGCTTGGTTCTCAAAAGTTTCATGGAAATATTTGCACTAGTTTTGCCCCACAAATTCGGTTATTCGTACCCGTCATAGAAAACTGCTATTGACCATTTTTTGAGGTACTCCAACACTTCCTCCAAATAATTTCGTTGTTTACCAGCGAACGATAGTGCGACTTGATGAATATTGTTTTCCATGTTTCCTATTTGACGATACAGAATGTTAGCACAAATTCGTGCGACATATTAGCATTAGAATATATAGTATGATAACACATTAATTAATTATAATCAATTAAAAAGCAGATAAACAGCGAGAAAAATTTTATTTTGAAATCGTTCGTTAATGTCACTCTAAACTTTAAATATATGTTAACTAAACGAATTATTACGATATATTGAACTCAAGCAATAGGGACGAGCTATCGGTTAAGCTACATTTCGAATCAATAATTTTATAAAAAATTATATAATGCCTCTTATGTTTTTATTTTTATTCTAAATTAAATTTATTATTAAATGGAGAATCCAACATGCTTTTACCCTTTCGACTCTACTTAATAGACATTAGTGCTATTTGTGGCTACTTAGTTAACAAACCTACGGGTGCAACAATTGCAGAACTGAAAGCTGTTCTTGACAGGAAATTTTTGGATGAACGTAAATTCAATGCATTGAAATATTTAAATTTTATTGAAGACAATGGAAGTAAATTGAGAGTTACGGATTCTGGGAGAAAAGCAGTGAAAGATTCAGGTGAACTTTTCAGTGACGTAATAAGGGGTGAAATTAGTAACGTCAAACCGTACTACGCAATCATGGAGAGAGTGTTACACCAAGATATAGACGAAATAACATCAATTGAAGTGGCGAACCACTGGTTTGAACACTTCAAGGAATACGCGTCAGAACACGACAGGACTTTGAAAGATCAAGCAAATTGCTTTTTTCGCCTTGCAGAAGGTGCGGATTTAGGTACCTACATAGTTGGACGAAAAGGAAAGCAAACCCGATTTCTATTTAGTATTGATAATGTAAGATCTTTTTTTAAGACCACTGAAATGAACTCTCAAAATACTAGCAATTTTAATGACAACAAATTTGATCTTGATAGTTCAGCTCAACGTATATTTAATGAAAAAGAACTAGCTAAGCCACAAAAGTCTGAACCAAGTACAAACAAAGTATTCATTTCATATGGAAAAAATAAGAAAATTTTAGAACAATTGAAAGAAATTGTGGTTTTTGGAAAGTTCAACCCTGTGGTAGCAACTGAAGAGGAATCAGCCGCCACACCTGTTCCTAAAAAAGTGATGGTTGCAATGAGGTGTTGCTCAGCTGCTGTGATTCATGTGGGTGCGGAGAGTGATTTATACGACAATGAACATAAACGCGTACCGCAAATTAATGGCAATGTTCTTATGGAAATTGGTGCTGCCATGGCACTGTATGATACAAAATTCATTCTTTTAGTCGAGGAAGGCATTGAGCTCCCCTCTAATCTCCAAGGCCTTTATGAGTGTCGCTACAAAGGTAATGAACTCGATATGCCTGCTACGATGAAGTTTTTGAAAGCATTCAACGAATTCAATTTATGAACTACCGATATTAATTGGATTGCTAATAAAATGTCTGGTATAGCGAATATTAATTTTGAACCTTGTCCTCTTTGGTCTAGTCAGCATTTTTAAGTATTATTTACCCAACGGGTGAAGTTGACAAATTGAGTGAGTTTGCATAGCATAAGGCTTTTTCATTGTTTACCTGTTTGCCCAGCGATTCTCATTTTAAGAATTTTTCAAGTTCTCAAGTGAGGATAGGCAAATTGGCCCTAGTCAGTCTATGAAACCGTCTCATTTTACAAGGTCGGTTGGGTTCGCCAGTGATCCCTGCATTGCATCCACCAATTGAGTCCATACCTGCCTTTTCCACCTCCCAAGGCGATGGGTTTGTCTGAATTCGCCAAAGAATGTCAGATGCGTCGTATGCTGTGGTGCGACCCACGCTGAAAAAAATGGTCGCAATACTGAGGTCTTTTTGACCTTTGTAACATATTGAAGTAGTTGATCAAATTGAATGTCTAAAATCTTCTTTACCCCAAAATAACCTGTTTTTTTAGCCGTTTTTGAGTGGTTTTCGAGGATTTTCCCGAAATTCTACACTAGTCGCCTTCCAACTTTCGCCAAAGTCAATGATAAATCAGTATGATCTAGTATATGTAATTGTTTTTATTGTTATTAATTCACATTGGCAAACCTTGTTCTTGTATTATTGGAGCTAAATTCAAACCCTTTGAAAGAGCATGCCAATGGCTGTCATTCAATCCGATATGTTCTGGGAAATGCATTTGGAAAACAGCGGACTGAAACCGTTCAGAGACACCCTTGACCAGCTGAGTCTGACCGATCTGGCACGCTAGATCGAACAGTTGCGAAACGGCAGCGGGCGACAAGACTGGCCGGTCGAAGGGATGTTGCGTTCGCTCTATGCAATGAGCATTCTGCAACATCGCAGCACCGAGTCGTTTCGACGCGAATTGCAAAGAAACCCGCATTTGATGTTGGCTCTTGGCTTCAAGCTCAAGCCCAGCGAGGGTTCGGATGAGGAGGACCCGCATCGACCCTACCGAGTGCCATCGGCCGCGGCGTTCAGTCGCATTCGTCAGCAATTGTGCCAGCTGGAAGCCCAAAGCGGTGTCGTCAAAGCCGAGTTTTTTCGCCAGCGCGAGGAGTTGAGCGAACATCTGCCCGACTACTGCAAGGAGATCGGATACGACGGCAAGGCCATCGAGTCGCATTCCACTAGGGAGAAACTGCCGCACAAGCGCGATCCGAAAAGTGGCGAGCAGCTGACCTCAGACCCAGACGCCAGCTGGGGCTGCCACAAGCAATACAGCACCGATGCCAATGGCAAAGAAAAGGTCACCAAGAAGTGTTGGTTCGGCTATAAGGCACATGTTCTGGCAGACGTGAATTACGAACTGCCGATCGATTTCAAGCTGACACCGGCGAATGAGAGCGAGCATCCGCACTGCAACGCACTGGTCGATCAATTCCTAGACTCGCCGCTGCTCGCACGCTGTGACAGTTTCGTCGCCGACCGCGGTCTTGACAACGACGTGCTGCGTGCCAAGCTGTATCGAAAGGGCGTTTTGCCGGTCATCGACACTCGCAACCTGTGGCAGGAAAAGAATCTCGACCCCGACCAGCTCCAAGTGCCCACCCGTTCCTTGGATGAATCGGTCTGTGACAGTATTCTGCGAACCGAATGCGGTGGTCTATACTGCAAGTGTCCTCAGAGCGGTGAGATTCGTCCGATGAGTTACCAAGGTCGCGAGAGCCAACGCGGCACGCTCAAGTGGGCGTGCCCAGCGGCTACATATGGATTCAACTGTGAGGGCCAGGAGCAATGTTATGGCGACGCTAGCGTGAGTGCCGATGCGAAGTCAAGGGTAGTGCGCACGAAAGTGAAAGTCGAGCATCTTCGTCAATATCCGCCGCTGCCGCCTTGCAGTGATAAATGGAAACGCAAGTACCGCAAAAGAAGCGGCTTGGAGCGTCTCAATTCGAGGCTGGCCGACGGTTGCATGCTACACAGTCACTATCTGCGCGGCCAAGGCAACATGGGACTGAAAATCATCATTTCGATGACCGTGATGCTGGCCGCGGCGAATGTCGCCATCAAATCCCAACGTCCCGAACAAGTCCGGTCGCTGATCAAGGCTCTGGCTGCCTGAGCTCGCCCTTTGGCGGGGGCTTGATCATCCGACCACTGCGCTCGCAAGCAAGCGTCGATGGTTCAGCGCGGGCGAAATCTGCCTGAAATCGCCTGTTTCAGCTTTCGAGGCCGTGTCAATGGCAACGGCAGTCGAAAATTCGACGATGCATCCACATTTCTTCTTGAATTCCTACTTTCGAGCCGTAGCATTGCGTGAATTTAGACCCCAAATTCTCTCCAACGGAAAACTCTCATAGCTATAAATTAACAATGAAGTAAAAGTCAGTGAAATTATAATAATGAGTTAAAAAAAGATAGAAAAGAAAGAAAATTGAAACAAATTCATTCATGACCTAGCCAATCAGACCGAAAAGAGATCACAATTTCTGAATTACTTGAAAGGTTTCCTAATGAGGCATCTGGCAGGAAGTAGTTTGAGGAAATTCTATCGAAAAATGGGCGAATTTGTAGTCATGTTTAAGTGATGCGACAAAGGGCGTTCCCAATACAAAGTCCATGCCCTATTAGTGCAGAGATTGTCGAAAAATTTTCAGAAATAACTGGTACTCCAATGCAACAAAGTAAACTCCCTTTAAGAAATTGTGTTTTTGCAATTTAAATGATCGCCGCGCGTCAAAAAGGCGTATCCGGCATGAAAATTCATCGTGAATTGGGCATCAGCCATTTTGTACGTGGTACGTAATCCATCGAATTCGAGAAACTGGGAATCAGAAATCCCTTAACAGACTGACCGGAACAGTTGAGTTAACAAAATCTACATTGGTGGATTAGCGAAGAACACACATGAATCCAAGAAACTGAAAGCGAAGTATAGAACAGTAAGTAAAATTGCGATTCTAAGTGTAAAGAACAGAGAATTCAATCAAGTTGCTGCAAAGGTTTTTGATAACTCACAGCGTCCCACATTACAAGAATTCGTACAGGAAAAAGTTAAAAAAGTTCAGGTGTTTACACAGATGATTAAAAAATTACATGGTGCTCTAGAACTATTTTCATCAGTTTGTAAAACATACTGTAGGTGAGTATGTAAAGGAAATGACAAGTGTAAACGGCATAGAGTCAAATTTGTCAATGCTAAACGAGAGCATAAGGGAACATCTCACATAATCAGCGTAAAAAATTTATAGATACATCAATGAGTTGCTCAACGCCACATTACACTTGTGAATTTGGCACTATTGACCAAATGCAAATTATCGTTAAAGATGCGGAAGGGAAGAAGTTAA
Organism: Arenicellales bacterium; assembly: GCA_965202855.1. Lineage (GTDB taxonomy): Bacteria > Pseudomonadota > Gammaproteobacteria > Arenicellales > JAJDZL01 > JAJDZL01. The sequence goes on from CBDBBP010000003.1 coordinate 501,953, forward strand.
CGTAAAAGGAATTGGTATCTGGTGAAGATAGAAGCTAAACTGGCTAAAGATGGTTGCAAGAGAAGACTTAATTAGAAAACTTTATTATTCCGACAATCTGCCCATATTACAAAATATGGAAGACAATTCCATTGATTTGATATATCTCGATCCCCCCTTCAATTCCAACCGAGCATATAACATCATCTATCCTGGCGATTTAGGTCAAGTAACTGCGTTTGAAGATACTTGGTATTGGACACCAGAATGTGATGTCCATTTAATGGACATGAAGCATTTGAAAGCAAAGAATATTCTAGATGCTTTAGTTGTTGCGATGGGTAAAGTTCAAATGTGCGCTTATCTTTTAAATATGGCACTTCGATTAATAGAATTGCAGAGGATACTAAAACCAACAGGTAGTGTTTATCTTCATTGCGACCCAACGGCTAGCCATTATTTGAAAATCGTAATGGATGCAATATTTGGTGAGGAAAATTTTAAAAATGAGATTATTTGGCATTATCGTAGGTGGACTGGAAGGGCAAAAAAATTTCAACAATTGCACGACGTTATTCTTTTCTACACAAAATCTAATGAGTACACATTTAATGTTCTCTACACTGAATACACAGATGGTTCTAAAGAGAGAAAGGAACAAGGTGTATTGCACCGATTTAAAGATGGCGAGGCGCATTTTGTCAGTTACAAAAGTTTGAACAAGAAAGGTGTAAGAGAAAACGATGTATGGCATATTCCATTTATTGCACCTTCAGCTCGCGAGCGACTTGGGTATCCAACTCAAAAACCTATTGCTCTACTCAAACGAATTTTGACGGCTTCGTCAAATGAAGGTGACGTAGTGTTAGATCCATTTTGCGGTTGCGGAACTACATCCGAAGCCGCGGAAATTCTAAAACGTCATTGGATTGGAATTGATATTACCTATTCTTCTATCGCAGCAATTAAGGAACGATTTAAGCGTCAAAATTTCGATTTTTGGGATAAAGTTCAAATTATCGGAGAACCAAAAACTGAGGAAGAAGTTGAAAATTCTCTAATTCATTCAGAATCAGCTAAAGCTAGAAAAGAATTTGAAAAATTTTGTGTTACCACTATTGGTGGCCTTCCAAATGAAAAAATGGGGGCGGATGGAGGAATAGACGGGAGAATTCCACTTGTAAACAAACAAATTGCAGTAATTTCAGTGAAAAGTGGCAGTGTGAGTGTAAAGGATATTCGAGAATTGAAAGGAATTTTAAATGGAAAAAATAAAATTGGAATTTTTCTAACCAAAGAAAAACCAACACAGCCAATGATTAGCTTCGCAAACCAAGCCGGTATTTTCGAGCAGTTATCTAAAGCAGACGGAATAGTATTTGACAAAACGGTACCTATTCCAATAATTCAAATTCTAACTTTGGAGCAAATTTTACGAGGTGAACGGCCTGTGCTACCTTTTTTAGAAAATCAGACTTCCTGACCTCTATAAAATGAATGTTTTGAGTTGACCTGACTAAAGCATTCATTTTATTCTTTTTTTTGAAAACACCTGCAAATTGGCATTGAATTTGACTTGCATATGGCTAATTTAATATGAAACATATATTGCATTGTCGGGACGCATTATGCAACAGTCACTCGCTCTCAATTCACCGCTTTCCATCGCCATCGGCAACCGTTACTCTATGCAGACAGAAAATGGGGTTACAAGCTACTTTCTGCATCTGGATGCCATAGATCAGCACCGCCGCCAACAATTCCGTCAACAGCTCCCTGTTGTCCTTGATTGAGGAACTCAGTACCACACTCACACAGTTTCCAGATACGGACCTGACCCTGTTCTACGAACTGGAACCAGTCGCCTGATTGCTTCTATCCTGATCTCTGGCAGCGCGATAATGTGCTACGTAAATTTAGCCAGAGGTCAGGAAGTCCAAAAATGAAAAAAATTGAAAATACAAAAAAAGAATTTTAAATTTGCTGAATTATCAAATAATCCAGATGAGTCGGTAAGTGCATTCGGATGTGTCAATCAAAGACGAATTTTAGAAAAAACCAATTTAGTTAAATTTTGTTTTGTTATTTGGTAAATCTTTCCACGAAATTCTCGAAAATATACTCGACAGGAGTAAATGATTCGAGAAACTTCTACTTCAACTACTTCATTATCATTAGTTGAATATAAGCACTCCTGATTTCGTAACTGTGGTCGGCTTAATATTGGATGCAACGGGCATCGTTTTGTTATTTTGTCACGCACCTGAAAAATTTTCAAACCCGCAGTCTACAGTTTTCTTTAAATTTGAGGACAGTGTACGAGACAAGTGGGAAGAACAACAAACAAATCGAAAGAAAATTGCGTTTTTGGCTGTAGCCATCATTGCATTAGGATTTTTTCTTCAAGCTATCGCTGTCGTCGTGTGGTAAACATCTTTAGGAAGAATTAATTTGAAAAAAAATGAATTTTTTTCTCCCTACAATTCTCTTCTTTTCGTTGTTTGACCCGAAGTTCCGGCCCTATTTGAGACACTTGAAGAACATGGTAGAAGAATTGGAGTTTTATAACACCAAAATGAAAAAGAAATTATGGTTGATATGGACTTACTTAAAATGATAAAGATGCTCTGTTTGGTAACAATTTTTAACAAGGTTTTACGGTCATGGTTAAAAAGACTTTTGTTGGAACACCCGGTCCAGTTCAAGGAAACAAATTTTCACTTTTAAGCAAGCAGAAAATTGAGTAATTCCCAAAACTCAATTGTCCTTGAGTTCTTTCGGTAGTTTCTTGACAACTCCTTCGTAAATTCCGGTCATCGCTTCAAGAAACGAGTTCTTCCGATCCCAAAACTCCGGGTAATCACCCTCGCGTCTCAAAAGAAGAGCGGAAATTGGAGGAATTTGGCGGTCCATCGCCGATTCGGCTGGCGGTGCTTTACCGCACCAAAAAGCGCGTAGGTCTGAAAGTGCGATCCCGCAGTCACTTGGATTTACAGTGGCAATCTTATAATCGCGATCTTCAACCGTCGTCCTTTCAGTGTCGTCAGCAGTGCTCAGGAGCGCCGCGCCAAAGCTGGATTTGGCCAAACTCCGATTCAACGCAGCGCGTTTCAAGCCTCTCAGCTCGAACAGAGCGATCGGATCCTGATCTAAAATGGAGGCGAGACGAATGTATGTACCAGCAACGTGTTTGCACGGATTTGCCCAATCTGGACAAGAGCAGGAGGTTCGCATTTCATTCGCTGATTGCGGTAACAAACTGACGTTTGCATTCTTGAACGCTTCGTCGATCGTTGGTGGAACCTCGCCTAAAATAAGGTGCGTCACCCAGTTTGCGTTGGCGCCGACTTTCGACAGAACGCTTTTCCAGTGTTTCGCTGCAACTTTATCGAACGTGATTTTAACATCATAGTACGGGGTTTCATATACCTGGAAATATGCGGACTTATTGCCTTTTACTCGAGATGTCACGTTATTCAGGTTCACGTCGAACTCTACGAGCCGGTTATCAGACGAATAACTGTTGCCTCGTTTCAATCGTCCCTCATCCATAATCTGCTCGAGTGATTTCAGGAACTCCGGTCCCCACCAAGTTTTTTTAAATTTTTGCATTATTCGTTCGTTGATTTAATCCACGACTGCACTTCCAGTGTTCAGCGCGATCAGTTTGCGGAACGCTTCATTGTCAAGGTCAGCCAACCAAGACTCTTCGCTTCCAATAATTTCTTCGGTAAGACGTTTCTTGGATTCGATCAGTTCGTCAATCCGTTCTTCCAGCGTGCCCAACGTTACCATCTTGTGGACGAATACGCTCCTTTTCTGTCCTATCCGATATGCCCGATCTGTTGCTTGATTTTCAACGGCTGGGTTCCACCAACGATCGAAATGGATCACATGATTGGCTTTTGTCAACGTGATTCCCGTACCACCTGCGCGAAGTGAGAGCACGAAGATTGAATGCTTCGTGTCGGGATTCTGAAATTCCTCTACCATATGTTCACGCCGATATCTCGGTGTTCCGCCATGCAAGAAGTAAATTGATCCATCGTAACGCTGCCGAAATAGTGTTTCAAGTAATTTTCCGACTTCGGAATATTGAGTAAAGACCAAAACGCTTTCTTCGTTGGCTTTGATTTCATCCAACATTTCGCAAACGCGAGTGAGCTTATGTGACCGTGACACAGTGAAAGCGCTGCCATCTTGCAAGAACTGAGCAGGGTGATTACAGATTTGTTTCAGACGAGTTAATGCTGAAAGAATAAGTCCTCGTCGCTGTATGCCTTCAGCGTCATCCAGACTCTCTTCTATCGTACGCAAGACAGCCTGATAAAGGGTCGCTTGTTCTTTTGTCAAGTTGCAATAGGCATTTTGTTCTACTTTGTCGGGAAGTTCCTTTATGATTGACTTGTCGCTTTTCATTCTCCGCAGGATGAACGGCTGTACCATGCCTCGCAAACGTTGTGTGAGCATCTGATCGCGGTTGCGCATAATGGGGCGTTCGAAATTCGCGCGAAACTGCGTCATGTTGCCTAAGTAAGCCGGATTGATGAAGCTGAACAGCGACCAAAGATCCATCAGTCGATTTTCTACTGGCGTACCTGTCATGGCGATTCGCCGCGGCGCGCGAATTTTTCGCACCGCACGCGTAACCGCTGCTTTAGGATTCTTGACGTGTTGTGATTCATCCACAACAAGACGATGCCAGTCGTACTTGCTCAGCATCGCATTGTCTATTCGAAGAATCCCGAATGAAACTATGACGATATCGACTTCGCTCACAATCTTGTTGAATTCCCGTTTTAATTTGACCCGGCGCGCCCCATGATGGATGTGAGTCGATAGTGAGGGAGTAAAGCGTGCCGCTTCTCGCTGCCAAGTTCCTAGGACAGATGTAGGAGCAACTAGCAGCGTCGTCCCGGTTTGTTCACTTTGATTTTTATCTTCCAAAATCGCGGCAAGCACCTGTATTGTTTTGCCGAGACCCATGTCATCCGCGAGGCAGACGCCAAATCCGAGCTGCTGCAGGTACATCAGCCAAGAAAATCCTCGAATTTGATATTCACGCAAGGTTCCATCCAATCCCGCTGGTTGGTCTAAAATCTTTAATGCGCTATTATTTTTCAATGCGCTGAGCCTAGCCCCTATGTCGCCTTTGTAATCGACTTCCAAACCCGATGAGTCAGCATCCGCTTCTGAACGAATGAGATCGGCAACAGACATCTCGACCGTCTGGCTTCCCAAATTCCAATACTCTTCGAGACGAATTAATTCATCGTGCTGCAGTTCCATCCACTCGCCGCGAACCTGAACGAGCCCCTTCTTAGCTGTGACAAGCTGTTCCCATTCTTCCACAGTAATTGGCCGACCATCTATTATGACTTCAGCTTTAAACTCAACTAACGAATTAAAGCCGAACAAACCTGATGATTCAGCGGCCATTGATTTACTGGAACCTGAAGTCGTAAGCCTCAATCGCAGACGACGCCTTCCCGTGACGGTCCACCAGGACGGTACGATCACGCGGAATCCCGCGGCTTGAAGTATCGGTGCCTGATGCTTTAGAAAATCTAATGTTTCATCTCGGTCAAGAATTACATGGGAAGGCGCAGAGCTATTCATTCCTTCCCAAAGATCGTTGTAAATTCGAGCGGCCTGGCCTAGTTGCAAAAGCACCTCTTTAATTCTTCTCGATGACGGTTTAAACAAGGAGTCATTTGACCAAAATTTTTGCAGCGGTACCAGAATCGACGGATCCCGACGAGATGAAAGCAGCCACTCCAAACTCCAATCATCTTTGGAACCATTACTTGCTTCCGCCAGACGAAAGCAAATTCTTTCATCGGCATCTTGTGTTTTACGTTGCAGTCTTTTGTACCAATGAATCCATTGTGTCCAAGTTGCAGAGTCCATCCACTTTTTTGTACCTGCTCCTGCGGTCTGTGCGTCCTTGTTTAATCCATTGGAAAGAAAGGTTCCTTCAACAGAATTTTTTACTTTGAGCGTGAATTGGGTTTCTTGCACAAGCTGTTCCAGACTCGTGACAAGAAAATTTCGTACCAGACCGACGGCATCGTGGATCAACGGTTCACCCTTGCGTGCCGACGGTTTCTTTAACCACATTGCTTGACAGACACTAGGGATCGATGCAGAGAAATCAGCGAGAATGCGATCCTCTACCGATTGTGCGAATTCCCAACCAATCCGACATTCAATGTTCGATACCTTTGCTCTCTTTTTCGGAATCGGCTTCGAGTGTTTGTGGGACAATACTGGAAGATACTCATGACGTCTGACTGACAATGCAATGCGTTTGACCAAGCAATGCCAGAATTCAAGATCTTGCCCAATTCGTACGAAATTGTTTTTAACCGCTGCTTCGGTATCAAAGGAACCAAGCACACGGATTGGATCAATTATTTCAAAGCAGTTGATTTGCCAGGCGCCCCACGATGTGGGCTCGACGACTTCCTGGTCGAGCAACGCTTGCAGCTCGATTGATGGGGATGGTCCGGAATTGTCGCTAGGCGCTACCAACCATGCTTTTTGGATTGGTTGTTGTTCGAGAGAATCTTTACTGCCGAGACTCGGCCAAACGATAGATAAGACGTTTGCAAGATCTTTCTTTTGCAAGTGGAATGGATGCACTCTCGAACCTTTTCGTTTTGTCTTTTTTTCGCTCTCACCCCATACAAGAAACTGACCAATTTGTTCATCCGGCACCCAACTTGCATGCAAAACGCACTTAGTAAGCAAGCTGTCCTTATTGATGGGATTTACTTTGGTGATTGGCATTGACTTACATTAAAGGTCTATGTTGAACACAAGGCGAAATTTTCTCAGGTCTCAATAGATATGAAGGGGCAATGAGAAAATATCGCTGTTAGACAACAATTTCGAGAATTCAAAATTACTGTATTTTATTGTTAAAAATTGAGACTGCGATGAAAGAAATTTCCTACTGTCTGTACTTTCCTTGGGAGTTTATTAAAAATTGACTTCATTTCTGTCACGTCCAGCGAGTCAATAGAAAATTTCAGCTGTCGAAGCGTGTTCAATCAGAGCTTCCATTGAAACGAAATGAAATTTCCTCATGACTTCTTTAAGAAAAGTCAGCAAACATAAAAATCTGCCGTCATACTGTTGGCGTAAAATGAGTATGCAACACTCCTTCAATAGTATGAATGATGTATTTGCAAAACACTGCGAGATTCATCAGTATGGATACACTCAGAAAAACAATCACCGTCACCAGACAACAAGACGAGTGGATAAAAGCACAAATTGAATCCGGCAACTTCACTAACTACAGCGAATATATACGTGACCTTATTCGCCGCGATCAAGCGCAGTTACTGGAAATTGAAACAGTTCGCAGTGAATTGATAAAGGGCGAAAAAAGCGGCAAACCTATTTCGTTCGACAGCGAACATTTCAAAATGAAAATGGCTGCCAAAGATGCCGGATCATCTTGCTGAATGCCGATTATCACCTGAAGCAGAGCGAGATCAGGAGTGCATATGGGTCTATACCTATAACAACTAGGGGATATCACAGGCTAATAAATATATAGACAATTTCAGCACTGCTCTCAAGGAACACGATGTACGCTGTTGTTTTTACATATTTATTTAGAACGTATATTGGTTGCTCCTAGGTTGTCTGCGGCGAGCGTACCATTTCGAAGCCCAGTGACTTGGCAGCGCTGCGCAGCCGTTTGACTTTATTGGCGCGCCGTTCCTCTTCGATTTTTTTCAGTCCCGGGTCGTTGTATTCATGACCGTACGTCACCATTGAATAGATCACCTTGGCCAGTCGGTGAGCGGTCGCCTTGATCGCTCTTTGCGTGTCGAGTCGAAGACAGCGCGAGCGATGCCTTTCGCCTTCGTAGGTCTGACTGCGGCGCAGCGACATCGCCGCCATTCGCAGGGCCTGTCCGGCCGCATGCGTGCGATGCGGTCCGCGTCCCGACAGCCGCTTGCCGCCGCTGACGCGGACGTTGGGCGCCAGCGCCAGCCAGCAACAGAACTGGGCCGACGATGGAAACGCCGAAAATTCGGCTCCCACCTCCGACAGCAGCGTCAGCGCTGTTTGCACCCCCACTCCCGGAATGGCGGTCAGGTCCACGCCGAAGGCATCCCACATCCTCAGCTGCAGCGTTTGTTCGGCAACCGTTCTGGCCGGGCATTTCAAATCTTCTCGATGCATCTTCTTGCGCACGCCGTCGTCTTTGACGACCTTAGGCGCAGGCGCCAGCAGCTCCACCACGCGGTCGATATCGACTTTGATTTGCCGCAGCTGCACGCTCAAATGACGATAACTTTCCAGCGCATAGCGCAAGGCGCTCAAATGTTCGCGTCGCCAATTGCCCACCAGCGCGGCCGAAACCTCCTCTTCGCTGGCCTTGACTCGAACATCGCACAACTTCGCCAACTCACCGCCGTCTCGCTCGCCGTCCAAGATCGCATCCATGATCCGCATGCCGCTCATGCCGCAGATGTCACTGAGCACCGTGTCCAAATGAACGTTCATCTCGTGCAGCGACTTCTGCAGGTGCTGAACACAACGACCTCGATCTTTCATCACACGTCGATAGAGTCTCACATACGAGCGCAGCTCGCACACCCGGTCCTGCGGACGATGCGACGCATTCAACAGACCGTAACTCATCAGCTGCTGGATCCACTGACAGTCCAGGGCATCGCTTTTGCGCTGATCGCGACGCTTGGTCTGCAGCGGATTGACCAGCCACACGTCGAAGCCGGCCCGATCCAGCAGCTCGTAGGGCGCGATCCAGTAGACCCCGGTCGCTTCCATCGCCACCTGCTCGATGTTGTTTTGCCGCAGCCAACCCGACAATGACTGCAGCTCCTGGGTGTAACCGCCGAACACACGGACTCGATGCTGGCGCTCGACGTCCGCCGGCAGCGCCACCCAATGTTCGCTCTTGGCGATGTCGATGCCGGCGCAGTTGGGATATTTCACTTCCATGACGGGCGCCTTGCTGCGAACGATGCAACGCTCATCGGCCCGACTCTGAACAGTGCTTTTTTCATTCATGCTATACTCCTATGAACAGTTGTAAATTGTGCCGGGCGCTCCACGCATGACTTGCGCATTCTCTCAAGCGAGGTCCCATCCAAGATGTGCCATCAGTGAAGAACGTTGCGCGTGGAACGGACCAAACTTTTGATCGGGATCTTAGATCACCATTGTAGATAACGGCCTCCGGCCCGGCGCTTGCCCTCTCAATGTAGCATGAAATCACGACGCCGAATGAAATCAATTCCCTCGGCGAAGGTTATCTGTTCCTTTGGTGATGGCGGCGACGACGGTCGGTGGGCTGCTTTTGAGCAAGTCGTTTACCATCCACAACTCGGCACAAATTCTGATTACTTTTGTAAGAATTACCATCGTATGCCAATTGCACGTCAAGTAATTTATTATCAGCTCACCGAATACGGTATTTCATTTATTTGTATTCTTCATCAACGAATGTTTCCGATGCGGCACATTGAATGAATTGAGCATGTATTGACTTGGCAGGCACAGAAAAATTAGAACTTTTGCGGGGCCGAATTTCCGAACTAGAATTCGCTTATCGTCCAAATTTGATTATTGTTCTATACAAACCTTCTCGCAGAAAAAATCCACCACTTAGCTTTGAGTGATTCGAAATAGCCCAAGATACCCATTTGCGGTAATATCATGCTCAAACAAATTGAATTGTCCAGCCATCAGTGTTCTATCAAACAACCATCAAATAAAGTCACTTGATTTTATTTCTATTTATCAATGAGATAATAATTGTCGTTGCCAAATTATTACGGTTTTCAAGGTGTTCCATTAAACAAATTTAGCGGTCTCGTCGACAACCAGATTAGACTAGAACGGCAGATATGTTCAGCTCTTTGTTCCTACGGAATCGTCCTCAACAACGATTGCCCCGTCGTCAACAACTGCTTTCAACAGTCGAGAAACCTCTACAGCGACTTGATCGGCGAGGCAAAATGTTTTTCGTAGTGTAGATTTAGTCGCTCTACCTTGAGAAACATATCATGGACGGAAATCAATTGTATGCAAGGAAACGGGGCATCTAGGCAAGATTTGGTGGATGAAAGGGAACGGGCACTGCTCGACCAGCTCATTGCGGAGACCAAGCTCTATAACACTAGCAAGGCGGTCCAGGAACTGTTCGACTTCATCAACCGTCTACGGGAATTCGGGCCGTTCAATGTAATGTTGCTTCATATTCAAAAGCCTGGATTTACGCATGCCGCAACGGCACAGGATTGGCGGGAGCGTTTCGCCGTGAACCGGAGAGAGACGCACGGCCACTTCTCGATACTGCGAGCGATGGGGCCAGTCGATTTCGTGTTTGACATCCTAGATACGGAAGGGAACGATGTACCGGACAGCGCATTCACATTTCCGACACTGGGAAGCTTGAAGAAAGATCGCTTTTACGAGTTCGTAACGTCAATCGCAAGGAACAAGATCGCAATCTCCGTGTTCGATTCTGGCGATAATCGAGCTGGATATATCGAGTTATGGAAGGAATCGACCTCGCTTCGGGGCAAAAACTCGTATCGACTGTCGTACAACGACAACCACTTTCCTCCAACGCAGTTCGTGACCATAGCACACTAACTGGCGCACCTCGGACACTTGGGTTCCAATCGCGGACGACGCATACAGGACAGAAAAATGACCAATCACAAACTGAAAGAGGCCGAGGCGGAAATGACGGCCTATCTTGTTACGAAGCGCAATGGAATCGAGCCTAGCAGTGAAAGCTATCTTGCGAATTATCAAGGAGCGTTCGAGCACCTCAACTTCTACGCGGTGATGCGCGCAGCAAATGCTGTTGAAACGGAAATGGGAATTTCCGCCCAGAAACTCTGGAATGAGAAGACACAAGTTTAATGACTTCGGTTATAGAACATGCATAAGTTCAATCACGCTAAAAAGCGCAACTGCCGTCTCGAAATAAACAGGCCATGCAACAGTTTTGCTCCTTTTACCAATTTTTTGCTGGGAGCAGAAGCCGAAATCACAGAGCTCTAGTCTACTTTCCCGCCACACCTTGAATGTAACACTCCCAGATTTAGCGATCTCAACGAAGACACAGAGGGACAGTACGACCCTACTAGAGTGGAGGATACAACTCCATTCGAACTTGCAGTGGTGAGTGGAGACCGTAGTAAACGGCCGCAACGAACAATCGACCATGAGCGGGAATAGCGAATCGACAAAGGCGTGCTGCGCATAGTCGCGATCAACGTAAGGTCGTTAGAACTTGAACAAGGAACCCCATCATGACGAAGCAGAATCAGCATCGCGGTCCCATTTCAATCGTAGAATTACCGAAGTCGCGCAACCAATGGCTTTTTTGGCAATTTCACGCGGGTGTTCATGCGATCATTTTCAACTGCAAAAGACTGTACGCAATTCGTGAATCGGCACTATATTTCGTCGCCGCCATAAGTGTCCTAGGGGAATAATCCAAAATACTTGCTATCGTCGGTTGTTTTGGGTACACTGTTTTTTCACGGGGCTTCCCCTTGCATGTGGCGTCGCAGGTCAGCAGATTTGCGGGCGCTGTTTGAAAACTGCCAGGTTCGTCTTTGAGGTGCCGCTATCTTAACACCACTGAGCGCCGCTTCGGCTTGATGGGGCCGACGAATTCTGTCGGGCTGCTCGGTTTCCTTATACCGCTTGACTCAAGGAGGTTTCGTGCCTGCCGCCAACTTTGATTATGATTCCGCGCTGAAACGCGTTTTCTCCCACCCCAAAATGATCCGCGCAGTGGTGCGGTTTCTGTCACCGCAGCTGGATGACGTCAACATGGACGACCCGCAGCTGATGGCCACCGAACAGGTGAGCAAAAGCAAGCAGCAGCGCCGGCAGGACCTGGTATGGAAGGCGTACGGCACCGAGGCTGGCATTGCCTTGTACCTGGCCGTGGAGTTTCAGTCGAAAGTGGACAGATTCATGCCTTTGCGCATGAACACCTACTGTTCTTTGCTGCTGGAACAGCTGGTTCGGCAGAAACGGCTGACCACCGATGGGTGGTTGCCGTCGGTCATCCCCATCGTCATTTATAATGGTTCTGGACGGTGGAAGGCACCGCTGGAGCTGAAGGAGCTGTTCTCGGTCCTAGGCTCAGTAAAGACCCAATACATTGGTCAATGCCGATTCATTCTGATGGAACTTTCAGCGTACAGGGAACTCGCACTGGTACATTCAGACCATCCGCTAGGCATGTTGATTCGTTTGGAGTGCACAGATTCCGACGCAGAGTGGTTCCAAGTCTTTAGAGAATTTACCGAATGGTCTCAGAAGCCGGGAGACAGAGAACTGAAAGCGGATTTGGCGAAGTGGCTGAAAGCGGCGGTCGCTGATCAGCTGCGTGATCGAATAGAAGGAGTAGAAGATATGGGGATGCTGGCAGAGAATATGAAGAAATGGGCCGCTGATTACCAAGCTCAAGGTCGGGTTCAGGGCTTGGAAGAAGGAAAACGCGATTTGTTGCTGCGGCTGGTCGAGTCGAAATATGGGCTTGAAGTGCGCGAACAGTTGTCCGAGACCTTGCTGCGACAAACGACAACCGAAGCCCTTGACCGGATAGGAGACTTGATCATTCATTGCGAAACTGCCGACGATCTGTTCGAGCGCATTCGTTCAAGTTCCAACGGCATCATTGGATAAACACACCCAAGTGATCGCTTTCTGTAGATTTGTGGTTGCGGCAGTCCAGCCGACAGATGTCTGATGTCTCGGGCATCTGAGCCCAATTGGAAGTTACATCAGCGAAATCGGGATGTAAAATCACAGTCAGTTCTATCGCGCTAAACTACACAGTTGTTGCCAATGAGATAGCAGACCTTCTTCAGTTTTGCCTCATTTGCACTGCAATTAATTAATCGCCGTGGATTAGAATCTAGAAATTGAATCGATGATCAGGAACCAACGTTGCCGCTATGGACCTTTCAAACAGCTGAGCCGGTGGTTCATATTCTCGGTCTAACTAACACAACGACACGTCACCTCGAACTATCCCTCAATCAACTGCTTAAAATTCCACTTTTTAGCACTTCCTTCCCATCACATCTACCTCAATTTTTATATTAGGATGCGAGTCTTAGCGTGTACTTTTCACTTAGCACAACGATTTTCAGGATGTAAACAGTGTAAAAGCAAATAAACCTGAAGTAAAAAAATTCACTTTCAGACAGTTGTTGGCATATCAGCGAATTTCGTAGCGTGAAACGAAATACTCGTAGAAAGTTTGTAAGCAGTGGAGGCGAGTAGGGGTTGACTTCGATTCTCTAGGAGATTTAAGGCGAGGGAAGATAGGAAATCTGAAGTGAATGTCGAAGCCTTGGAAAAAGAGTCTTATCTAGTAAATTGAAACTCTGTTAAGCTTACTAGAAGCCACCGGGCATTGTTGGATCTTCGCCCTCACCGATTAAGTATGGTGCGCTCAATTCAATAAGTTGCTGTTCGAATTCCTTGTTTCTGAAACGGTGTGAAAGTTGCATAAGCTTATCATTAGTTCTAATTGCTTCGCTTCCATCAACAGGAAACCACTCGGGATTTTTGTATCGAATTTGGCATAACCCACGAAATCCCATTGTCACATATCGAAGCTCTAAAGATGGATGACGTCGCGGTCGTAAATCGTAATTTCCACTAAAAATGTTATCCAGCTGCTGGCAAAGAAAGTGCTTCACACGTTGGAATCTTTCTTCTTTTTCGTTGAGAATCTCTCGCACTAAGAACCTACGCGCCAAAGGATGTGACACTGCCGCAAGCAGAAACTTATCCTGTTTTTGTCCTCCGTCGTTTTCCCAAATTCCGATCAAGGAATCGTAAATAATTTTTAAGGATTCCTCACTTTTTACTGCTCGTCCGACCCCTGAGTAGATAGACCAAGCAGCAAAATTATTGTTCATATGTAATGTTACTCCAGCTTTTCCATTTGGATTTATGATTGCGTCTAAAAGGATGTTGGTGACTTCTTCAGGACATCCTGTGAAAAGCCATGTAAGCCCCATGTGAAGACGATTGGCTACACCAACTTTCAATTTCATTTGACGATCTATGCAATACTCCAGATCTCTGACTAATATTCTTGTCGCATTTCGCAATAGTCGCTTTGCAGCAATGTAGTCCTGGCCATCGAGTGTACGAGGTGGTTGTCCATCCGAACCCAGCGGGAATTTTTTATCTCTCCATTGCTGTTGCGTGCATTTGTACAATTCATTCCTAAGCTTGTTTCTAAGCGAGGGGTCGGTTTGATGGCGACCAGACTCTACTATTTTTTCAAGAATAGGCTCAAGATTTTCCCAACCTTCTTCACTATCTTCAAAAATGTAAAGTTCCGGAATGCTGTCTAGCTCCGGGGGAGGCTCTTTATTCAACTTATTCCATTTGATGCCGCTGGGTGATCCGGCAAGCGTCTCAACTTCGTCGTTTCTTAAGTGTTCAACGGTCTCAATACGAGACACCTCCGAGAGCGGACGCACTCTCACTAGGGGTTCCACATCTCGGATATGATCACTTGGTTCAATTGGATGTTTAGTATAACGCACATCCCAAGCATCTTCTTCGCTACGACGACGAAGATGTATGGAAGCGTATTCGATGCCTGGTGCAAGAGTAACCCGCCTTAGCTCATCAGGATCAGGCAGTGTAGAGTAAAGTTCTCCCGCCGGGACTACCTCGTTCCTAGAAACAACCGGCATCCACTCGGTGTATCTAACTCCATCATCGTCTTCTTTACGCACCTTGAGTTGAATCTCAGGCACCGAGTCTAACCAAGCTGGACTCTTCGGGTGATTTGATTCGGCAAGGACTTCAGCGAGACGCGCTGCTGCTTTGGTTGTGTCTGCGCCAGATACATAATGAATCTGAATATTGTCACTTAGAATTCGGTGCAATGGCCATATATGGTCAAGCATCTCATCATCAACAGGATTTTCTATGACAATCGCAAGCGGCTTTTCTTCTGTTTGGTTCAAAAAACTTTTGATGATTTCTTTCAGTTTTTTGAGTAATAGAACTTTCGCATAGTTCTCCGGTACTACTATTGGTGCCTCCGTACGCCACGATACACTCTCGCCCTCGACAAATGGCCATGTCCTGTGTTCAATCGCATTCCCATCTATATTAATTTGCTCGAGTGTTTTTGGTGAGGCATTTGTTACAAGGATTTCCAAATACTTCGTCCAAGGGCGAAGTTTCTCGAATTCGACAGAATTCCGATTTTCTCCTCCTTCCAGAAAATTTTCTATCCAGGGTTCTTCTTTCATATTGCTGTAATCTCTGCTTACATTCATGGGAGTTCTCTCGATGCGAATTGGACCGTTGCCCGGATCATCGCGCGACCAAGGGCGAAGTTTCAACACCCTCCAATCTATATTTTTGTTTATGCTAACTACAAGAACATTCCCTGGTTTATCTTTCAATTCCCCTTCATCCAACACTGCTCGAAGAGCTGCCACTGAACGCCAAACAAGTTCAAATCGACTTCTCATTAGACCCAAAGACTGCCGTGCTGAGTAAAGCGAGTCGTATAGGATTTCTAGGCTTGTCTTTCCCTCTTCTTGCACAACCCTTGGGTCTCCGAAGAACTGGTCATCAGGAACAATGAGGGCGAGGTGAACTGTTTCATTATCCACACGATTTGCGGCTTCGACCAAATTCCACAAGACAGACGGTAGTGGTAGTGGAGAAGTTGCTCCGCATTCCGGCGAATGGATACATTTACCCGCTGCGCAATAGAGAGCATCTATTGCGTCAATGGTTTTTCGCGAATTCTCGAATCTTGCTGCAGCGAGTGCTTGTGCCCCAGCAAGCCATTGGTCTTGATGTCTGTAAAGACATGATCGGAATCCGAGTGCTTGTGCCCCTGCACGCCATTGATCTTTGTGTTTGTAGAGGCATGACCGGAATCCGAGTGCCCGTGCCGTACTTTCTGGGTATAAAATTCGATCAAGCCAACCGTTGAAATCGAAAGTAAGGAACTTCATTTCAGACTACTACCGAGTCTATCCAGCAGTTTAATTTATCTTCCCATTTATCATTCCATTCCCATCCTTCTTCCCGAATATGTTTAACATCCCAAGGAAGTGATTCAACTCCGACATAATTTTTGCTCTTGTCGCAAATTTTGGGAACGTTCCACCATAAAATCGCGTTCTTTTTGGAAGAATTTTCGATGAAATTTAATGTGCTGATCGCACCGAGAGGCAGGTCATCATCTGAATTCACAGTGCAGAATTTGTATATCTCTTCGTTTTCTGACTGATTAGGACAGATTCTATACTCAGCTCCGATGCCGTGGCTGTTAAGGTGACAGCCTTGGAATTGTTTGCTTTTTTGGCTTGTTCTCAAAACCGGAGAATGCGCAATATTGCCATCGTTGGGTGGGTTATGCGTCCTTTTGTGAAACAACATTGCAGCGCGGAGTCCGAGAATTTCCATAAATGTCCGATGTTGCCACATCCAATCACGCTCAGTCGCGGAGCGTTTTTCACGCAACTCCAACCATGCACGCCAAATCTTGTTGTACCTCAAATCGAAGCGCAACGGAAAATTTGGACGAACATAAGGGGATGCTTCCGAAACGCTTCTCCCGCGGAGCATACTTTCGATTCGCTTTGCGCGGAAATGGTGTGCCTCCAAAATCGCTTTGTACGGCGCGATTTCTCTAGTGTTTTTTAGCAAGTCATTTGTCGCATGTACAGTCAAAGCCACGAATGCTCTGAGCACTCGATTTTCAAGGGTGTTAATACTCTCATAACGCTTTGGAGCCTTGATCCGTTGCCGACTACCAGCCCGTTCCGCAGTGTTCCGACCAGGTTGAGCTAAGAGCCACTGTAACGTCTTTACGTCAATTCGACGCACCTTTTGTAGTTTTTGCATTTGATGTTCAGATTTAAGTATAGCTCGCGGCCGCATGCACAGATCCTCAAAAACGGATCGCAATTGCCTTGCTTGCTTGACAAGCAATTCGGCTTGAGGGTCTGATTCAGCTAAGCTTAAGTCGTTCCAGACGCACTCAAGACTCTTGTAGGCTTTTGCTACCGATGGGACAGTTGCAAACATATCGGGGGCCATTTGAAGAATGTTTGCCGCACGTCTAAGAATTTTCTTTTGTCCTTCGTTCTGATCACGTGTTGGCCAATTTGAGACATCGAGTTTGAGAACAGTTCCCGATCTATCGGAAATGCGTATTATTTTTTCCGTACCGATACGGCATGGCACGAACCATGCTCTCAGCTGTTCTTTAGAGAAGTGTTCACTGTTTTGAGCACCTGCGCGTAACCATCCACGAATTCGTCCAGGAACTTGTGGAAGTTGCTGGCGATGATGTCCCTCCAGCATTGGAGGATTTTCCTTAAGGTTTGTATTTCCTACAATGACAGGTGGCCATTTTACCTTTGGCAGTTCAATTACTTCTGAATGTGTTTTACCTGACTCAATGTGGATAACGCGATTGGACGCGCTTCCAGAATTAGGCTCTTTCTGAATGTACGCTCCCGTAGCTTCCAACATAAAATCATGATACGACTTGTAAAGCCACATGGATATCCGATCAATTCGTATTTTATTCGTAGGTGTAGCCAGGCCACATGAAGATTTGAGATGTTTCGGAAGTTTCTACAGCTTTTTTTAGTGCGTTTGCAAATTCGTGATCGTTCAAGTCGCCCTCGCACAGATCAATCAGCTTATTCACTGCGTTTCTACAATCACCCATTTCTGATCCGGCGAGTTTAGGCAGAAGACGCATATTTATTTGGTCGATCATTGGAATTTTCCAGTCTCTTCCTGGGTAGCGATCAACATAAGCTTTGATGCTCTGTGTGATTCTGAATCCAAACCCACAACTGGCGTCTTGCATAATTATCGCCAGCTGTTCTAAAGTCAAGTCAATTAGTTCAGTATAAATATTCCGTCTTTGATTTGGATCAGACCAATCGAGCCAGCGTTCGTATGGAAGAAACCCAACGGCTTTCTGAATATTGCTATCGGGTGCGGTACTACGTTTTTTTAACGTGCTTGGATTCGGTGGTGCAAAGCGTATCGAGTTTGCCCGGTCCAAAACTTTGTCCGAAAGTGCCTGAGTCGTTTCGTCTTCATTCAATGTCCCGACCCAAAGCACATTGTGCGGAACGTAAAGATGTTTTGGCTTTTCACCTTCGGCGTAAGGCAAGTCAATAGCGATCTGCGCATTTTGAAGGCTGTCCTTATCTTGTTCGGTTCCATTTCTCGGTCCGCGCATCTCAAGCCGTGATAGAAATTCGGAAAAGTAGTACTCCGTACGTGCCAAATTCATCTCGTCTAGAAGGATGACAAGCATTCTTTTGCTCCAGTCTTGATCGGTTTCTATATCGATCTCATTTGCAAATTGAATATCGAAGTGGCCAAGTGCTCGTGCTCGGTCGGTAGGACGGTAACGCTCTGCAACAAAGTCGTAAAAACCAAGTATGTCTTGCGGTGAATCCCAACCTGGTTCGACTGGAACATGAAGAAAATTTATCCCGAAGAAACGGGAATAAGCTCGTGGCAGCTGACTTTTTCCGGTCCCGCTCAACCCACTCAAAACTGTCAAGGGCGATAGGTCATTCACTTTCAATGCAGTATGAAATGCTCGAATGATTCGTCGCGGATACTCTAATCGCACTCTGTCAAGCTCATCCTCGAATTTACGTAACAAATCTTCTTCGTCTGTTTTAGCCAGCCTACGTTCGCTATCGAATTCTTTCAAACATTCAGGTAAGTTACGAAACGCTCCTAGCTTGTCAGGACTTTTTTTAGGACTCCGACGCTCTGGAATTTCCTTTATGGAGATACTTAACTCATCATCTGGAAATTGGATCGTCGCATCGTTGACCACTTTTAATGCTTCTTTTTTCGCTTCAAGAATTGTCTGAGCTTCAGCGATTTGCTTTTTTATGTCTTCGAGTATTTGTAAATAATTTTCTAATTCCGCCTGCGTTTCTTTCAACTTTCCTTCATGTTCATTCCGTTCGTCTTCTCTCAAATTCTGTGCTTTTTTGAGTTCGGCTAGTTCTTCTTTGGAGGCAGTAATTTTCTTTTTGAGTTCGACTAGCTTTTCTTCGGCGGCGGTAATTTTCATTTGAAGGTCATCATGCGTTTTTTTGCGTTTGCTTATATACTCCTCCCAACGCTCTTGTTCCTGAATCATTTCTTGCGGGTATTGGTCCAGCAGAGCTTGAATTTCCCGAAATCGTGTGGCAGCCTCAGCCCGACGTCTTTCGAGTTCATCGATTCGATTCGATTCCTGCCTCTCGAACACATCTAGTTCCTGTTGCATTTTTACTAAATTCTTATGATCGTTCCTAATCGAATCCCAACGATCGATATCAGCCTGTGCTTGATATCCATCTTTCATTATTTGTTCTTTCTCCTTGCGTAGATCTTCAAGCTGAGCCTCTTGCTGTTTAATATGAGCACTTAAAGCTCCTATAGTTTCTTCTTGCGTACTTTTACTTCTCAGTTCGAATAATCGGCCGACGAGAAAGGACGCCGCAAGCAAGGCAATAGCACTCGCCATGAAAGCAAAGCCAATATCGTTGATCGCCATCATTCTGTCGTTCCCGTCGCTTTCCCAATCAGTACCGCGTCTTGGAGTTGGTTGACTATAGTACGGAGTTGGTGACGAATTTTAGCTTCCTGGCTAGTCAAATTTTCGAGTCTAGCTTCAGCTGCTTCTTTGTTTGTGCTAGTCGTGTCCAGCAACGCTTTCACTCTATCCAATTCAAATTTGGTTGAGTCTCTTTTTTGGAGTAGTATTTCCAGTTCAGCTTGCTTATCGTCTAGTTCTACTTGAGTTTTGTCGAGCTGAATCTTGGTGCTCGCATTGTTGGCAGTGAGTTTGTTGACATTCGTTTGCAAGTTACCGATTCGGTGTTTTAAGGTTTGTTCTTCTGCGACTAATTCGTTTAGAATATTAGATTTTGTCGCACGCATCTGCTCCAACTTTGAGAGTTCAATATTCAATCGGTCAAGTTCATTTCGTTTGGCGGCTATATCATCACTAATTTTTGCGAGTACAACCAGTTTGGCGTTTACCTCATTTTGAACTTCTTCCAAGCGTTTACGTTCGTCTTGAGTTCGGATTGTTAGTGTCTCTATCTCGTTCCTAAGATTTCTTTCTCGGTCGGTTAGCTCATTAACTGTAATTTGCCGCGCATCAAGTTCAGACGTTAGTGCTTCTGACTCTTTTAATAAACGGTTTCGCTCGCCACGCGCTCTTAGTTCTTCAGCTTGGAGAATTGGCAATTGCTCAGCCAAAGTTCGAGCTTGTTCTGCTTCTGCTCGGAGGCTTTCAATCTTGTTATTCAGTTCCGCAATCTCGGAGTGTAATGAGTCTCGATCGGGTCGAAGCCTTTGTAGTTCAGCTTTGATTTCAGCAAGTTCTATTCGAGTTCCGGGCATTGTCACAATTTCCTGCCCCAGTGCAGCCCACGCGATTGCGAGTAAAACTATCGCTGCAGTCAAAAGTGGGAGTGTAAATCCGATGGTACGGCGTTGTAATTTAGCTGAGGATGAAGTCGCCATAAATAGTTCTCCATTACTTAAGTGGTATCAACAGATTCACCGGCGGATTCCATTTGGTTAATGATGCGTTGGATACATCCCTTATTGTCTTTTTCTATCTCATCTGTCCAGAATCTAATTGGTCGCCAACCGAGACGTTTCAAAATTCGATCACGCGAGTCGTCTGAGGGACGGCGCTTACCCGGCAGCTCTTCGTGCCAATACCGTCCATCGACTTCAATGTCCAGTCTTACCGGTAATCCGTTAAAACTGTCGAATATGGCAAAGTCCAAGAAAAAATTTGCTATCGCCTTCTGAGGTTCAGGATTTAGACCCGCGTTAGATAGACGCTTTCCGAACTGTCTTTCAATAGCTGATGTAGTTGGTGCGGGACGGATGAACGAATTGGTATCGAACAGGTAACGCTGGCGTGCTTCGCGCTGAAATTTATCTGTAATTGTCGAACTTGTGCCGAGAGCGGCGATTATGTGAATTACGAATCCGCGTTCCTTTCCCAAATTGATTAGACGTGAAATTGCTGGGTGAGAACCCGGATATCTAACCCAATCACGTTGAACTACGATTAGATCTGGACGTTCACTTCCGTTTTCTATCCGCACTACGATGTCATCAGCCGATGATTCATCCGCATCTACAATTCGGATGTTGCCTGACTCTCTTTCTGCCACCTGTATTTCAATTTGTGCGAATTCTGCGGTACGTCCGGCGTCAACGAACGTCCAACCTATTGCCGATTTGCTTGTGTCTCGGATTCTCCAACGGTTAAAGCCATTGAGATACAACTCACCGCGAATAAGTGCTTTACGAATTGTGTCGAGTCGTCTAACTCTTTTTTTCGTTGGATGTTTGGGCCTGTAAACTCGTAGCCTTCCTCCAAGAGGACGTCGAAGCGATTGCCCTTGCATTTGAAGTATCGATAGAGGTGAATTCTGTATCGACTCAGTTCGATCTCCTGCTTTTTTATGAGCCTCTTCGTTAGATTGGTTATCCATCGTTATAGCGATTTTGTTGCTTCTTTAGGTCATACTTTCCAATTGAATGATTGAACAATTTTAATATAAGGCGAGATGCTGTGAATAGCGCATTGTGCAAGAGTTCTCCCTCTTTAATGCTCATATTTGTAAATTCGAAAAAAGGAAGAATTCACAATGTAAATCTCAGCTACGACTGAGTGCCCAAAAATAATGAAATCAGTGCCTGATTGTCAACCGCATTCGTCGTACCGACTGGAGTTAGGATTCATTCAAAATTCTTCCAAGCGTCCGCGAGAAGCGCTTAAGAAAAGTAAGAACATTTTCGTTGATGAAGGAGCCTCTTTTTCGCCGCTCACGCTCAAAAAAGTTCTCAATTGTGCCGTAGTGAGTCCTAACCCGGCGAATTTGGTTACAAATTGTTAAAAGTAGATTGTACGTGCACCATGCGTCAAAAAATGCGTCCGATTCGGTCTAATGAAGGAGCAAATGTTTGCGATGGTGTAATTTACGATGCGATGAGCTTGATCCACGAGAGATGTCGTGTCAGCCGTCGTTTCAAAATCAAGGATATAACTGAATGACGGCTCAAACCGCGCGTAGAAGTCACTGACGACTAAATTTCACGCTCAGTTAGCGCAATCCTAGCGTGATTGTAGGCAATAAGCGAGGCGTACGTAATTTCTACCTTGAATTTTTCACCAATCCCACGCCAATTTAGTCTCATTGGAGCTAAAGAGAATTTCACTCATGATTGCCGCTGTTGGTTATTGTAGATAAGGGAAAGTAATGACCAAAGTTCAGCATGAAATTTTAAATTCAGGTTAATGTGCCTGATCGGATCATTAAGGTCATATCGGCGTCAATAGAACGCGAGTGCGTGGCACTCGCGTTCACAAAATTTCTTGTATTAAATCAACAACCGAACAGTGAAAGACTTCATCAATTTCCCTAAAACCTTGAATTTTTTCAAATACCCAAATTAAAGATTCTGCTCGGCCTTTTCGAACTGACCTGAAGCAACACCCAATAATAGCTGGGTGGATTCGCGAAGGTCAAGTCCTCAATAAAATCCTAAAACTGCGCAGTTTCCGTTGAATCCGCCATTGCAACAGTAGAAGATTCCGCAGAACCCACGGTGGCTTCATTCACAGCATCAAAATAGCTGACACCAACTTCATGCTGGTGGCGCGTGGCAGAGAATCCAAATTCTTCTGCTGCGAATTCAGCTTGCTGCAAGTCGGAATAACCTTCCATTCCACGCTCAAGGTATTTTTTTGCGATATCAAAGCTAGAGTAGTTGGTGCTGTGAAAGCTGGCCAGCGTCACAAACTGATAACGATACCCCATATCAGCGATATCTTGTTGGAAGGTAGCTAACTCCTTACTGCCTAAATGCTTGCGCCAATTAAAAGATGGCGAACAATTGTAAGCGAGTTTTTTGCCCGGAAATTTGGCGTGAATGCCATCGGCAAACTGCTGTGCATCCTCAAGATTTGGAGTCGACGTTTCCATCCAAATCAGGTCAGAATACGGTGCGTAAGCGAGCCCTCGCGCAATGCACATTTCGATTCCACCGGTAATTCTGAAAAAGCCTTCACTTGTCCGTTCACCTGTAAGATATGGATGATCCCGTTCGTCAATATCGGAAGTCATCAACCGAGCGGACTCTGCGTCTGTGCGAGCGATAATGATTGTCGGTACTCCCATCACATCTGCTGCAAGACGTGCAGAGTTCAAGTTTCGCACCCCATGAGCGGTTGAAAGAAGCACTTTACCGCCTAAATGCCCACACTTTTTCTCTGAAGACAGTTGATCTTCAAAGTGAATGCCTGCGGCACCCGCTTTAATCATCGCCTTTGTCAATTCAAAAACATTCAACGGACCACCAAAGCCTGCTTCTGCGTCGGCGACGATGGGAACAAACCAATCGATATCAGTCGTATATTTGCCACTAAGGCGCTCAAGCGTCTGAATTTGATCTTGACGCATGAAAGCATTGTTTATTCGTTCAATTACCTGAGGTACGGAGCTGGCAGGGTATAGCGATTGATCGGGATATGTTTGACCCGCATTATTCGCATCCGCTGCCACTTGCCACCCTGAAAGATATATCGAATTCAATCCAGCACGTACATGTTGAACCGCTTGGCAACCGGTATAAGCGCCAAGTGATGCTACAAAATGGTTGTTTTGTAGATAGTGCCAAAGCTTTTCTGAACCCATCTCCGCCAAGGTATGGCGAATATTGATTGATCCGCGTAGCCTCTCTACTTCAGTCCAGTCGTAGTCTCTGCTGATCCCATCCCACCGATCTTGTGCGAAATGAGGTACTGGAAAATCCTTGATGTTTGTAGTTGGATCAATTGGCCAACCATATTTACCATTTGGTAATCTGGACATCTGTTGTGTACTCCATAGAATTAAAAATTTACCTCTGTGAACGAGAAAATAAAGTTGATTGCGTATTATAAGTTTAGATTGTTATTCAAACCCAAGAGATTGGGCTCGCAATCCTGCGAAAGAGTTGCATTAGAGCAAAGAAGCCCTGTTGAAATATAGATTTACTCCACACTTTAGTTTCATTCAATTTTTGAAATATATATGGATTTCTCGTGTTATCGCACGATACGGATTACGCTTTGACCACTTTTAGGTTGCGGATGTTATACCCTTTGTCAAGTCAAAATGAGCTTCTCCACAGAGTTTGCTGGCGACATGAATCTGTGTTTCAGGCATTGGTCGCAAATTTAGTAATTTCAGGCTCGTATTAATGTTATGAGATGGAATCTCACCCTTCCAGGAACAGAGTCTAAAATTGAAGTTTCATTAAAGACAGACTCAACCTAGAGAGGTGAGTGCATGAACTGTACAACGCTCGGATTGGACCGTTTTGAAACATCTGATTAAACTGGGCGAACAGCCCAGCGCATGGCGCCCAGTGCTGCTAGTCCGAATAAAGCGAAAGCACCTACTTGGTAATTGACTGTCCCATCGAACATCTGTCCGATTACAGTACCAAGCAATACAGAAATGAAATTGGCAATCGATGTCACCAATGCTGCACCAATGCCTGCAACTTGGCCAAGTGGTTCCATTGCAAGCGCGTTGAGATTTCCAAACATTGCACCCATGCAAACAAATAATGCAAACAGGTAAGTCATGAAGAGCCAAAGTGGCGGCAATCCATCGAAAGTCACGAATGCCATCAGCGCGATGAGTGATATTATCAAAGCGAAGACGGAAGCAGAGCTCGCAATTTGGTGCATTCCATAGCGCAAAAGCAGTCGATCATTTGCCAGTGACCCGAATCCAATAGCAAGCGCGAGCGCACCGAAATAAAGCGGAAAGAGAGAGCCGGTTCTATACGCTTCCTGGAATATCTGCTGTGCTGAACTCAGATAGGCGACAAATGGTGTGAATATCATTCCGATGGCAAGGGTGTATCCAAATGTGGATCGAATTCGCAGTATGTTCCTGATCGTTTTTCCAATGGCGCGCGGCGACAATGACTGTCTCTGATCAGTAGAGATGGTTTCCGGCTGACGTAATGAAAACCACGCGAAGGTTATCGCAGCAAAGACAAAGAAAGTTGTGAAAATCAAACGCCAGCCACCAAGCCACAATAATCCTTGTCCGAGCAAGGGGGCAACAGCAGGAACGAGAATGAACACTGCCATAATAAACGATAAAATTCTCGCCATCTGTTGACCGCTGTATAGATCGCGTATGAGAGCCATCGATACAATTCGTGGTCCAGACGCGCCGATTCCTTGCAAAATGCGTCCTGCGATCATTATTTCGAACGAAGCCGCAAACTGGCTGATGAGGCAGCCGATCATGAAAATTAACAGACCAAGGTAAATTGCAGGTTTGCGACCAATGCGATCAGATAGCGGACCGAAAAACAACTGACCGACTCCGAGTCCTAGCAATAGGGCTGTAATGACAAACTGCGCACCGTTCGGTCGCTGAACTCCCAGGTCTTGTCCGATTATCGGAAGTGCTGGCAGCATAGCATCAATGGACAGTGCAACCAGCGACGTTAAGAGGGCAATGAGCGGAATAAATTCTGAAGTTCGCAATCCGCGGACAACTGTTGATTGGTTCATCCAGACTGCTTTCCAACTATCGAGATCATGTTTCAATCAAAGATTTAAATGATAGTAAGAGTCAAACTAGCACAATCAATTACTTAATGACCAATCAATCTTGTAAACCAGCGATTCTGTTGTGGTTTGACCTGTCAAGTGTTATTTCAAAGTTTATTCGTTGCACTGCTGAAAAATGCAATGAAGCGAGTATGCTTGGCATGACGCGACATTCGATCATTTTGTTAAACGTAGATTGACTGCCACCTGACTTAATCGCGTCGTGGAGTAATCCTGAATCTAACTTGCATGGTTCGTCCGTGCGGATATTAATGGAACCCTTGGACTGAGCTGATTAGAATCGCTTTGAGAGTTTCCCATACAAGGCTGTTGCGTGCTCGCTTCGGTATGTTGATCTTCTCCTTCGGTTGGGTAAGAGGGTGATGAAGTTGCTTGACCTTCAGGATGAGTTCAGTTCAAAATCTACGGATCAATTAGGTGTACGACACCTCTGACGCAGATTGAAGTCTACTGATTTGTGGGTGGCGGCTGATTATTTGGAAATCAGTTTACTTTTTTAGTTCAAGATGATAAGCACTTGGCCGTTCAATCTTGCATCCATTTGTGATAATCATTGTCGAAATTTAGATCTGATATCAATTCTGACCAAAAGTACGACGAGCTTTCCTTCTTGCCAGGTACTCAAAATGCAAGCCCCTGGTGGTTGCTAATATTGATGCTTGTTAATTTCAATCAGTCTGAGTATCCGATTTCTTTCTCCTGCTCTTCAAATATTTGCCGAAGCTAGGTAGAACAATAAGAGTCAATGCGAGAATCAACAAAGCTAGTGTCATAGGACGTTGAAGAATAAAAGCGACACCATCATAGAGTTGCATTGACCGCGAAAAGTTGTCTTCCAGCATGGAGCCAAGAATAAATCCAATGAGCATAGGAGGCAGCGGAAAAGCGGCAAATCTCAATATAGTGGCGCAAACTCCCAAGGCCACCAGAA
The DNA here is from genome assembly GCA_965202855.1 of Arenicellales bacterium. Taxonomy (GTDB): domain Bacteria; phylum Pseudomonadota; class Gammaproteobacteria; order Arenicellales; family JAJDZL01; genus JAJDZL01. The sequence goes on from CBDBBP010000003.1 coordinate 528,598, forward strand.
TCAGTAATTCAGTGGCATTGTTCTGACCTATATAAGCTCCCATCATGGTGAAAAACAAAATGAAAGGTATGAGATAGTTTCGAGGAACAGTGAGAATTTTCGCAATGTATGGGATTAAGGGCAGGTTCAGTATCAACAATATTACATTGCCAATATACATAGAGATGATCACAGCCCAAAAAATCGAAGGGTTGTCAACCATTAATCTTGGTCCTGGCGCCACATTGAGCGCAATTAGAGCGCCCAGAAGGATGGCGGTTGTCCCAGAGCCAGGTATGCCTAGCGTCAGCAGAGGGACGAAGGATCCTGTAACGGCTGCATTGTTTGCTGATTCTGGTGCTGCTAACCCTTTGACGGAACCTTTTCCAAATTGTTCCCGCTCCTTTCCCTTGGCGATATTACGCTCGACAGCATATCCAAGAAATGAAGAAATGGTGGCGCCGGCACCAGGTAGAACACCAATTAAAAACCCTTGTATTGATTGGCGTCCGATTACCGGTGTGATCGATCTAGCTTCCTTGCGGGTGATGCGCAAGTTCTTGATCTTGCCTTTTTGACTTGAATCCTGCTTTGACCTTGCTGGATCAAGAATCAGGAATATTGCTTCCGGTAAGGCAAACATGGCCATGGCCAGAGTAATAAAGTTAAAGCCGCTTTGGAGATCGGAAATTCCCATGGTGAAGCGAGGCAGATAAAACAGTGCTCCTTCTCCTACAGTTGCCATGATCAAACCAATTACAGTCATGATCAATGCTTTGCTTACTTGTCCAGAACCCGCAAAGGCCGCGACCGCCGACAGACCGACAATCATGAGTGCAAAATACTCGGCAGAATGAAATAACAAAGCGACATTGGCGAGTGTCGGTGCGAAAATCATCAGCAGTACTGCACCGATGGTTCCACCTGCAAAAGAAGCAATGGCGGCGACAGTGAGCGCTTTGCCGGCCTGTCCCGATCGCGCGAGTGGGAATCCGTCAAAACTGGAGGCTACCGTGGAGGATACGCCAGGAGCATTGATCAGAATTGACGATGTGGATCCACCAAAAATTGCTCCGTAGTACACGCCGGCGAGAAGTATCAGTGCGGCCGAAGGATCTCCAATACCGATTGCTACCGGTATCATAATGGCGATAATCGACATCGGCCCTAATCCGGGCAGCATTCCAATTATCGTGCCGATGAAGCATCCACCCACTACCATGAGTAGGTTCGTTACTGAAAATACAGTAGTGAGCCCGACTAAAATTCCTTCCAACATCAGCGATCAGCTCCCCATAAACAAAGATGGCCAAGGACTCAAATAGATCCCAAGTAAATTGTCAACCAAATACCAAACGACTCCGGCAGTGAACACCGAAACCAAAATCATCATCCACCAACGACGTTCTCCGAGCAACGTGAATCCGAGCAGCAAAAATAAGCTGGTGGACAATAGAAAACCAACCGGTCTTAGCGCGAGTGCGTACACTACCATCAGACCGATGAGCAGCAGAGCCTGCCCAAGTTTGTACTCTGTTAAGCGCCGATAGTTGATCTCCGCCTTCTTTGCCGTATGATCAGACTTTTCAATGTTGAACAGAATCGTTAGTGAAATCAGAATGCCGGCAACGCTTAGAATTTTTGGAAAGGTGCTGGGCCAAATAGGGTTCTGACGCATGAACGGAGGCAATGCTCCGTCCATGGTAAAAAAAGCTGCGTAGCCGTAGACTGCGCAAATAATTAGGAAGACAAGGGCAATAGATCGTTCCAGCGACATGCTTTGGTCCACACTAATTGGGTTTAATGGTTTGGTGTTTTATAGGAATCCGAGTTTTCTCATCAAATCCCCAATAACTTGCTCTTGGTTCTCGAGAAAAGAAAGGAAATCAGCACCGGAATTGTGGATGTTAACCCAGCCGTTGCGATTGCGCACTTCCTCCCATTCTGGTGTTTCATACATTTTCGCCAGAACCGCTCGAAATTGATCAGCTTTTTCTTCTGGAAGTCCCGGGGCTGCGAAGAAGCCGCGCCAATTGACGAAAGTCATATCGAAGCCCTGTTCAATCAGTGTCGGAACGTCAGGAAAAGTATCGATACGCTCAGGAGAAGTCACTCCGATGATTCTCACCTCATCAGCACGCGCTAGTTCGGCGGCTTCGGAAAAACCCGTAGACAGGGCCACGATTTCACCGGACAGCAGACCTGCCATTGCTTTGCCGCCGGCATCGTAGGGAATGTAATTGACTGCTGTTGGATTTTCACCTGCAGCTTCCAAGGCCATCGCAGCAACGAGATGATCCATGCTGCCCGGCACGGATCCACCACCTACAGCGGTACCGCGAGAGTCTTTACGAAATGCCTCGACAAGATCATTCATGGATGTAATCGGGCTGTCTTTTCCTACTACAAATGCAGCATAGTCACCGATCGTTCCGGCAATTAGTGTCAAGTCGCGAAAATTGTAAGGAAAAACTCCAGTCAGTGACCGAATTACGATTGGCGTCGAGTTGACTAACATCACATCATGGATGCTGTCAGCATTTTCAATGAGATAGCCGATGGCCTTGCCACCGCCACCGCCCGACATATTTTCATAAGTTGCTTTACCTACCAAACCGGCTTTTGTCAAAGCTTCACCGGTGCCTCGAGCAGTGCCATCCCATCCACCACCGGCACCACCTGGGATCAAGAAGTGCACGCTGTCGAGAATTTGATCCTGCGCGCTTGATAATGGCGGAAAGGTCCACATGCACAAAATCGCCAAGCCAAGAATTGTTCGGTATAAAACAGGTTTCATTTTTTTCATATTTCGATTTCTCAATAGGTTAATGCATTAACGAAAACGGATGTCATTTAAACTGTACCATTCTATAGCTAGTTAATCCAAAAGAATTTGATTTTCTGTCTTTTTCTTAAGCGATGGCATCAATGCAAACCATCCACAATATTCTCGCTACCATACCTCGTGAAAAATGTGCCTGAGTTATAGGTAACAGATGAAACAGTCCATCTGCAATTACCCGTCGAGAAGCTTTTGGATCAAATGGATACCAAAGGCAAAGAATGTTGTCAGAGTAACGATGAGGTAAATCTTTCGGTCATTCAACGATTACAGTTTGAAAATCCCGATTGGCACGCTGTCTAAAGATGCTTTCAGCACGAGGTGTTTCGCAGCAACTGACGTCGATAGAAATTTTATCTTTTGAATAAGAATTTCTTCGATTGCCAACTCTCTTGTCAACGGACGCTCCGGCAATGTCCAACCAATTCCAGACAGCAAGGATTCCGAAAACTCAACATGTTCGCGTGCAAATACAGAACGGATTTCTGCTTCGAGTAAAACTGATGAGATGAACTTTTCGTACTAGATGATGTTTTCCGTCAGTTTGGAGGCATTTGACTCATTGAAAGCCAAAGCAACTAGTGCAGACGAATCAATGTAAGCGATGTTCATTTATTGCGATCTTCAAGAAATCGTTTTACGGCACCAGTCCGATGCACACTTGATTTGAATGGCAATAGCTGTGATTTGGCGGGAATGTACACTCCGCGCTTTTGGAGTTTTTCCAAACGTTCTTCGTTTGATAGCATTTTCTGTTCAATTGGCCGTATTTCGGCAACGGGTTTTCCACGATAGGATATTGTTATGATCTTGCCAGTGCGAACTAATCGGAGAATTTTCGAAAATTTGAAATTTGCTTCAAATGTCGAATATACGATGCTCATACATTAATATGATACTAGTCAGAAAATTCAATTAAAATACGATAAATGTCAGAGGCAGTTGTACCGTTCAAGATTTCCGTGCACTTTTGGATTTGCCTGATCCCAAAGCCATTGTCTGAGTCTTTCACAATCGTTCATTTGATGGCTCATTATTCGAATTTACAACCATTTGCACCGTCATTTGCAATCGAGCCTACGCGAATGACCTTCAGCAGTTGGTAAAAACACGTGACTGCTGTCATTTTTCAGATTTCAATCGCGCTATGGTCTCGCAAGGCTCATGGATGGCGATCATTTTGCAAGTGGTGTCAGCGCCGCTTGCGGGCATAACGACAGGCTGCTTTGCAACTGCTTCAAAAATATGGTACAGGCTGTATATTGAACTGCGATCAACATGATGGCCCACAGTGCGTCGCAGGTTGGTGACACTGTATCGGGCGATGACCGGAGGGCGAAAAAGTCAAAGAAGCAGTGACATAGAAAATCAGTCGGAAATTTTACGTATTTCAAATACAAAGGGTGTTGATTCCTAATTTCGAAAAATGCCGGGGCTATGGGCATATGTTAGTGTGTTTGAATTTCACCGTATTGTGGGGCCGCTAGTCGATTCACCAGCTGTACAGCGAAAAATCAGCGCTTCTAACTTTATGAAAACTCAAATGAGGCGCGGTCTGAGACGAAGCATGTCCAACCTATGTAAAATTTGTGAAAACCCTGCACTGAAGTTTTCAATCGTGGATTCTGCAGAGTTAAATTCTGGATTAACTTACAAAGACATACCGACGTCCGCTCGCAAGTAATTTTTGTTCTTCTTTACGAGCTTCATTTCCGTTATGACATGCCTTGGTTCTATAGCTGATGCTGCTCAGATTTTTGTAAATGTAGTCCTGCTTTGCTTTGTTGCTTCGATGACCGGCTCCAAATGGCTTTGGCAGAAGAGAGGTCATTCGATAAGCGACATTTTTGCTATACCCAACAAGCACCCATCTTCGAGCTGCATGATCATATAGTTCATAGATGCCAGCACCTAAAGGCGCTGTGATGAACTCACCTTTGCGGGGATCAGGAAAGGGTGTTAGATTCGTCCATTCCATAGTTGTTGTCTGATTTTTGCAGGGTCATTCGACCAATCTGTTTATTTTTATCATAATTTTACGAAGCCGAACAAAATTTCTGTCAGTCTCCGTAGCCGCCACCGCCAGGAGTTTCGATAACAAAAACATCATTGACTTGCATTTCTGTGCGGTCTGTCGAGTTCATAATTTCTACTTCACCACTTGCTCGAATCACGCTGTTTCTGCCAGTTTGACCCGGTTGTCCTCCCGCAGCTCCATAAGGCGGAATTTTTCGGTGTCCCGACAATATGGCAGCCGTCATTGGCTCCAAAAATTTGAGCTTTCTGATCGTGCCATTGCCACCTGTGTATTTACCGCTCCCGCCGCTGCCATGTCGTATTTCAAAACTCTCCAATTGAATTGGAAATCGCCATTCCAAGATTTCGGGGTCAGTAAGTTTGGCGTTGGTCATGTGAGTATGCACCGCATCACAGCCGTCAAAACCAGGGCCTGCGCCGGAGCCTCCGCAGATGGTTTCGTAATATTGATACTTGTCATTGCCGAATGTTAAGTTGTTCATTGTGCCTTGCGCAGCAGCCATGACTCCCAACGCGCCGTATAAAGTATCGGTGATGGTTTGGGAAGTTTCTACATTTCCGGCAACGACAGCTGCGGGATATTCAGGCTTGAGCATGCAACCGTCTGGAATGATGATTTTAATGGGCTTTAAACAGCCTTCATTCATAGGAATGATATCGTCTACGAGGGTACGAAATACATACATCACCGCTGCCCGAGCAACCGATGAAGGAGCATTGAAGTTGTTAGCAGTTTGAGGTGATGTTCCGGCGAAATCTACGACTGCCGTTCGATCATTGTTGTTGATTCCAATGCTGACTTCGACGGCATTCCCGTCGTCCATTTCATATCTGAAATGCCCATTTCGCAACACTTTCAGCACCCGCTTGACGGACTCTTCAGCATTGTCCTGAACATGTTGCATATAAGCGGTTACGACATCCAGCCCAAAGTGCTTTACCATCGAGCGAAGCTCCTGAACGCCTTTCTCATTGGCCGCGACTTGGGCGCGAATGTCCGCTAAGTTCTGCTCAACATTTCTTACCGGGTAGATGGCGCCCGTCAAAAGCTCCCGAATTTCTGACTCGAGGAGTTCTCCTTCGCGAATGAGCTGCACATCGTCAATCAATACACCTTCGTCTTCAATCCGATGGCTGTCTGGCGGCATTGAGCCCGGTGTGATTCCACCGACATCAGCGTGATGCCCGCGTGATGCTGTATAAAACAAAATCTTGCCCTGAGTTTGTTCGAAAACCGGTGTAATTACTGTAATGTCGGGTAAATGTGTTCCTCCATTGTAGGGATTGTTCAGAATGTAAGAATCTCCGGGTTTCATGCTTCCGAGGCGATTCCTGATCACAATTTTCACGGACTCGCTCATCGAGCCTAGGTGCACGGGCATGTGAGGCGCATTTGCTACAAGATCTCCATATGAATCGAAAATCGCACATGAAAAATCAAGACGCTCCTTGATATTTACTGAGTACGCCGTATTCTCAAGGGACGCTCCCATCTGTTCGGCGATGGACATAAAAAGATTATTGAAGACTTCGAGCATTACTGGGTCGGCATCGGTGCCGACTGCTTTTTGAGTTTCTCGGGGCACGACGCGTCGAAGAATCAGATGATCAAGTTCAGTAGTCTCCAATTCCCATCCTTCTTCTACAATCGTAGTTGCGTTCGCTTCGATCACAATGGCTGGCCCCTGTATTCGATCTCCCGGTTGCAGATCGTCTCGAAGGTATATGTGCGCTGTGTGAAACTGTTCATCAAAATACATGTCCGAAGAGTCGATTGGCTGAAGAGGCGATGTGCGAAATGTTTGCGCTCGAGCAGTTTCATCAGGCAATTCTGTTTTACCAATTGCTTCGGTAGAGATCGCCTCCACAATTACGCTCTTGTGCGGCATGATGAATCCAAATCTCTGTTGATGAGCATCTTCAAACTCCTTTCGGACCTGACTGCTGCTGCCTGCATTGACAATGACGGCTGAGTCCGTTCCCTCATATCGGACATGAGCGCGTTCCTGTATGCTGATGCTGTTATCGGCAATGCCTTGTTCAAGAATCTCTGTTTTTGCTTTCTGAGCGAGGCTGGCGTATCGTTCATTGATTGAATCCATCAATTCGTCGGAAAGAGTGCCTTCCACTGCTTCTTCGTACATCGCTCTTATGTCAGCCAAGCCTATGCCATAAGCAGAAAGCACGCCGGCATAAGGATGGATGAAAACAGTTTCTACCCCGAGCGCGTCTGCGACCAAGCATGCATGCTGTCCACCGGCTCCACCGAAGCTGCACAAGGTGTATTCGGTTACATCGTAACCGCGCTGCACGGATATTTTCTTGATTGCATTGGCCATATTGTCAATTGCGATTTTCAGGAAGCCTTCAGCAACCGCGTAAACCGAGCGATCATCCCCGGTGACGCGGTAGATATCATCTCTTAATTTTTCAAATTTCTGCTCTACGACTTCTGCATCGAGAGACTGATTGCCTTCTGGTCCAAAAATTTTGGGGAAATAGGAAGCCTGCAGCTTGCCGAGTATCAAATTGCAGTCGGTGATAGTCAGCGGGCCGTTTCTGCGATAGCAGGCAGGACCGGGATTCGCCCCAGCGGATTCAGGTCCTACACGGTACTTGAGACCGTCAAACTTCAAGATGGAGCCTCCTCCTGCTGCCACTGTGTGAATGCGCATAATCGGGGAGCGGATCCGCACGCCTGCAACAAAGGTATCGTATGCCCTTTCATAATTTCCAGCATAGTGAGATACATCTGTCGAAGTGCCCCCCATATCAAACGAAATGATCTTTTCAAATCCTGCCATGCGACTGGTTTCAACGGCGCCGACGATACCACCGGCAGGTCCGGATAAAATGCTGTCTTTTCCTTGAAATCGATGAGCGTCAGTTAATCCGCCGTTCGACTGCATGAACATTAAAGGCACGTTTTTCAATTCGCTGGCAACTTGATTGATGTACTCTCTTAGAACAGGAGAAAGATAGGCATCCACGACTGTCGTGTCACCACGACTGACAAATTTCATCAAAGGGCTGGTGGCATGAGAAGCTGAAATCTGTGTAAAACCTATATCGCGTGCGATTTCTGCGACTTTTTTTTCATGGGCATGAAAGCGGTATCCATGCATAAACACGATTGCGCAAGAACAAATGCCTTTGTCATAGGCTTGTTTTAGTTTAGCGTAGGCTTCGTCCTCATCCAGCTCTTGCAGGACTTCACCGGCAGCGCTGTGGCGTTGTGCGACTTCTATGACGGTTTCGTATAAAACATCAGGCAGAACAATTTTTCTCGCAAACAAGTCGGGTCGAGACTGATATCCTATTTTGAACGCGTCGCGAAATCCCTTCGTGGTAACCAATACGCTTCTTGAGCCTGTGCGTTCCAATAAGGCATTGGTTGCCACTGTAGTGCCCATTTTTACTGCACTGATCAGGTTCGGTCCTAAAGTTCGGGACTTGACATTTAAGATTTCTCGGATTCCTTGAATCGCCGCGTCCTGGTAATGTTCTGGATTGTCAGACAGCAGCTTGTAGGTGCTCAGTTTCCCATTCGGATTCTGTGCGACAATATCAGTAAATGTCCCGCCTCGGTCAATCCAAAATTGCCAGCTTACGTTTGTACCGAATTGAATTGGCATGACGCTTTTTCTCTAAGTGGAAATAAAATCTTTGAAATTATAGACACATTGATGAATGAAAAAGTTTAATGGAACGAATCAATCCGCGCTAAACTTGATCAATCAAATCGAGAATTGATGGAGTCTTTTCAATCGACGCTATTATGAAATTACTACCGAATGGACTGATTTCTGGGGCTGAACAGATTGCTTCACCCAATTTTGACGATCGACCGCCCAACACCGACATTGAAGTCATCATCGTCCACTCCATTAGTTTACCCGAAGGGATTTACGGCGGAAGTGAAATTCAGGATCTATTCTGCAATCAGCTCGATCATAGCGCACACCCTTATTTTGAAGGTTTGATTGGATTGAAAGTGTCTGCACACTTTCTGATTCGACGAACCGGACACCTAATTCAGTTTGTAGCGGTAAACAAGCGCGCCTGGCATGCGGGTGTGTCATATTGTTTGGGGCGAGAAAGGGTTAATGATTTCTCAATCGGCATTGAACTGGAAGGATGTGACGCAGATGCTTTCGAAGACGATCAATATGCCAAACTGGACGAGCTGATTGAACTGCTCACATCTGAATTTGCGGCGATCAACCGAAATAAAATATTCGGGCATTCAGAAATCGCACCTGATCGCAAGACTGATCCAGGACCTTTCTTTGATTGGGATCGAGTTCGTCCGACTAGGATTTAACGTTTCTTTTTTTTCTTGAACTTTGGTTTCGATCTATCGTGATCCCACAAGACATCGGAGAGATTTGACTTGAGATTTAGGTAGCGCGCGATGACAAAGAGTAAATCAGACAGACGATTGAGGTAATTTCTGCAATGAGGAGATATTTCTTCTTCCTTCGCAAGCGTATGAATTCGTCGTTCAGCTCTGCGGCAGACACTGCGAGCCACATGAGCGTGAGCTGCAGAGGCAGCCCCGCCTGGAAGGATGAATTCTTTTAATGGCTCAAGCTCACTGTTAAATTGATCGAGGAGTGATTCGATCTGAGTGACGCGATCGGCTTCTACCATTCGGAATCCAGGGATGCTCAGTTCGCCTCCGATATCAAATAAAACATGCTGCACTCGAGAAAGACAATCGTAGATTTCTTCAGGAACATCATGGGCGAGAATTACGCCGATAAAACTGTTGAGTTCGTCAATCTCACCAATCGCTTCGATACGAAGAGAATCTTTGGCTACTCGAATCCCATCTCCTAATCCAGTTGTTCCGTCATCACCTGTGCGAGTATAAATTTTTGAGAGTCGGTTTCCCATTGATGCGAGTCTGCCCTGAATTGCAAATTGAAATCCATTGTCAATATATCAATATTTTAAAATAGGTGTGATGCGAGTTGTAACGAGTGTTGATCGATACGTTTGGAATTCGTTTCAACCTTCAAAACGCATCGCCGAATAGCTTATGCATGGCACTGTGCATTCGGCAGGCAACTATAATTTGACAATCTACAAACAAATAATTTTGGAGATTAAAGAGCAATGATTACGGGCAGTATTGTGGCAATTGTCACGCCAATGCACGAAGACAACTCTGTTGATCTGGAGTCTCTTGCGGGATTGGTTGAGCATCATATAGCAGCTGGAACGAACGCGATCGTTTCGGTTGGCACAACTGGGGAATCAGCCACATTAAGTCACGAAGAACACCACACAGTAATCGAGAAAACGATTCAGTTTGCGAACGGGCGAATTCCCGTGATTGCCGGAACTGGCTCAAACAGTACGGCAGAAGCTTTGGAATTGACGACAGTTGCAAATGAAGTAGGGGCGGATGCCTGTCTGCTGGTCGTTCCTTATTACAATAAGCCGACTCAGGAAGGCCTGTACCAACATTTCAAACTGATCGCAGAGTCAGTTCCTATTCCACAAATTCTGTACAACGTACCTGGTCGAACTGCGGTTGACTTGCACAATAGCACTGCGATTCGACTAAGCCAGATCGACAACATTATCGGAATTAAGGATGCAACCGCCGACATTGATCGCGGCCGGTTGTTAATTGAAAATTCTCCCGATGATTTTGTTTCCTATTCTGGTCAAGACACGCACGCCATGGACCTGATGTTAGCCGGAGGCAAGGGAACCATTTCGGTGACAGCAAATGTGGCGCCGAATTTGATGCATCAAATGTGTACAGCTGCTGTAGCCGGAGACGAGGAGAAAGCGACGAAACTGAACAACAAGCTCATGCCTCTTCACGAAGCGATGTTTATTGAATCAAATCCGATTCCAGCAAAGTGGGCTGTTTCACAACAGGGGTTGATCAAAAACAATTTGAGACTGCCGCTTGTTCCACTTACTGAGGAAGCTGAGTTTCACGTTCGGACAGCGATGCTCTATGCGGACGTGCTGTAATTGGTCTCACTGCCAGCAGCGCTGCATACGCGATTCAAAAATTTTCTCTCAAACCTGTTGTAAGACGGGTGTCTAGTCACTAAATCGAACACTCACATTTATATGCATAACCTTGAATTACTTAATTTGCTGAACTTATTGGAAATTACATGAAACAAAGAGAATTGCTCTATACCGGTAAAGCCAAGTCGGTATTTCGTACGGATGACGACCGAAAATTGTTAATTGAATTCAGAGACGATACATCTGCTTTTGACGGCAGAAAAATGAAGGCTCTAAGTCGAAAAGGAACGGTAAACAACCATTTCAATGCTTTCATCATGCAGCAGCTCGAAGCTGCCGGAATCCCAACGCATTTCGAGAGTCTGGTGGATGATACGCAATCACTGGTCAAGTTTCTCGACATGATCCCAATCGAGTGTGTCGTTCGTAATATCACGACGGGCTCAATCTGTCGAAGGTTAGGTGTTCAAGAAGGGCTGGAGCTAGAAACCCCTACATTTGAATTTTTTCTTAAAAATGATGAGCTGCATGATCCCATGATCAATCGATACCATATTGAATCATTCGGCTGGGCTCATAGTTCGGAAGTCAAGCGTATGACCGAGTTGACTTTTGCTACCAATGCAGTACTCGTGCCTTTGTTTCGAGACGCTGGAATAATTCTGGTAGATTTCAAACTCGAATTCGGGCGATTTGGAAATCAGATCGTACTTGGAGACGAGTTTACCCCAGACGGATGCAGATTATGGGATAGTGAGACGCGCGAGAAGCTTGATAAGGATCGATTTCGCCAAGATCTTGGGGATGTTGTTGAATCCTATGAAATTGCCGCGTCGCGTTTGGGAATTTCAATACCGTAAGATTCACGTCGAAAACTTTTATCAATTTGAACTGTCAAGCCGATTAATTGCGGCTTGAGGTTTGATTCGTTGCTGTTAATTTCTACACGTCATGACGATCAAACTTCCACATTCTAAAATTTTTCGAAAAGTGCTATGCGTAAGAGGTCAGAAAGCAAAATCTGACTTCAAAATTCTGCAGCTGCTCAATGACATACGCGACCAAGTACCCGAGCTTCAGCGACTTCGTTGTCACTACATCTACTTTGTCGAACTGAGTTCACCACTAGGGGAGGTTGACTCGTTACGGTTTTACTCCTTGCTCGAAGGAAAGCCAGTTCATGTGACGGAACTGTTTCGCGATCAATCCGTAGTCGTGGCTCCTCGAATCGGCACGATTTCCGCTTGGTGTTCCAAGGCGATGGATATTCTTCATCGATGCGGCTTGTCGGGTATCAAGCGAATTGAAAGAGGCGTAGAGTGGCAGCCCGAGCTTAGTCAACCCCTGTCTGAAGATCGATTATCAGCTCTGCAGTTGAGCCTTCATGATCGAATGGTTGAGTCGATTTTAAACGATCCTGATGAAGTTAAGAGGATCTTCAAGGGTGAATCACCAAGAGCGCTCCAATACATCGACTGCACGAATCTTGGTTTGCAAGCGCTCAAATCTGCAAATTCAAGCCTTGGACTCGCAATGTCCGAAACTGAGCTGCAATACGTTCAGAAATGGTATGAATCGCAGATTCGTGACCCGACCGATGCCGAATTGATGATGTTTTCACAAGTCAATTCAGAACATTGCCGTCACAAAATTTTCAATGCAAACTGGAAATTTGACGGACAAAGTGAATCTCAGTCGATGTTTTCGATGATACGTCAGACGCATCAGGCATCAAAACATAAAGCACTGATAGCATACGCCGACAATGCAGCTGTGATTGCGAACACCTCCAAATCAGCAAGTGTTGTTCCAGGTCAAGCGGACCACCAATATATCTCCAAGCGCGAGCCGCTTGAAATCGTGTTCAAGGCGGAAACTCACAACCATCCGACTGCGATTTCTCCATTTCCAGGTGCGGCCACCGGGTCTGGCGGAGAAATTCGAGATGAAGGCGCAACCGGAAGAGGCGGGCAGCCAAAAGCAGGTGTGTGTGGATTTTCCGTGTCCAATCTGCGAATTCCTGAACTGCCACAACCTTGGGAAGACCAGGAGCGACGACCGAATCGGATCTGTTCTGCTCTCGACATAATGCTCGACGCTCCACTTGGTGCTGCCTCGTTCAACAATGAGTTCGGCCGCCCAAACATTTGCGGATATTTTCGCACATTTGAAACCTATCAAAATCGCAAGGACCATTGGTATGGATATCACAAACCGATTATGTTCGCTGGTGGACTGGGAAACATTCGAAGATCTCAAATTCGCAAACGAGCGCTGAAAGAAGATGATTTATTGATCGTGCTGGGTGGCCCGTCGATGCTGATTGGACTAGGCGGAGGCGCGGCATCAAGTCTAGGGCAGGGCAGGTCAGACGTAGAATTGGACTTTGCTTCTGTTCAAAGAAGCAATCCAGAAATGCAGCGTCGCTGTCAAGAAGTGATTAACCGTTGCTCAGAACTGAATGATGACAATCCAATTCTTTCGATACACGACGTTGGTGCGGGCGGGCTCTCTAACGCTATTCCTGAAATTGTGCACATCGATGGGCTAGGGGCTCGAATCAATCTTGACAGAATTCCAAATGATGACCCGAGCATGTCACCAATGGAAAACTGGTGCAACGAAGCTCAAGAACGTTATGTTCTTGCAATTGCGCCGGAGGAACTGAACCGGTTTACCCAGATTTGTCAACGAGAGAATTGCCCATTTGCAATGATTGGTGTTGTGAGTTCAAATCCGATGCTGATTGTGGAAGGCTGCGATGAAACAAAGAAAAATATCGAATTATCTGTAAATATAGAAATGAACTTTTTGATGGGAGGGTTTAGCAGCTCTACATTTACGGACACGATTCAGCCAAAAAAAGAGAGTGACGAGATTCTTTCAGGACTGAATCTTTCAGAATGCATTGAGAGAGTTCTCCGATTTCCCAGTGTCGCGGATAAAACATTTTTAGTCACGATTGGCGATCGAACCGTCACCGGATTGATCCATCGCGATCAGATGGTGGGGCCCTGGCAAGTTCCGGTCGCTGATTCTGCGGTTACTCTAACGGGTTATGAAGACGTTCACGGAGAAGCAATGGCAGTTGGGGAAAGAACTCCACTTGCTGTCAGCAATGCTCCAGCCAGTGCTCGCATGGCAGTTTGTGAAGCGCTGATGAATCTCCGCTCTGCTTCAGTTTCGCAATTGAGCACAGTCAAAGTTTGTGCGAATTGGATGGCGGATTCAAAAACTCAGAGTGAATTGAATAATCTCTATCATTCGGTACAAAGTGTCGTATTCGACATCTGCTTGAAACTTGGAATATCGATTCCGGTAGGTAAAGATTCGCTATCAATGTTTACCGAGTGGCAAGAATCTAGCTCAGCTTCGTATCGAGTTCGTTCTCCGGTATCCCTTATTGCTTCGGCATTCGCGCCTGTCGATGATGTTCGGTCATCGCTGACACCACAATTGAGCTCACTTTCGGGTTCTAAACTATTGTTGATCGATTTAGGTTGCCGCAAGAATCGAATGGGTATGTCTGCTTTGTATCAGACGCATAAACATTACGCCGGAAAAGTTCCTGATATAAATTCTGCCACTGAATTTTCAGCCTTTTTCCATTCTGTAGGTTCCCTTCTAGACAAAGGGATTTTGCTTGCATACCACGACAGATCTGACGGGGGTGTCTTCGCAACGCTGTGTGAGATGGCATTTGCAGGTCGAGTGGGAATGAATATTCAGATTGATGGAGGAACTGATCCGATTCCATATCTTTTCAATGAAGAGTTGGGAGCAGTCATACAAGTTCGGATTGAGGATTTGCCGCAAATTTACGAAGAGCTTGAAAGTTTTGGGTTGCGGGATTTAATATCTGAAATTGGAACCGTAACCGATCGCAATGAAATTCGGATTTGTGTTGGAAAGGACCTGGTTTACACAAACTCTAGGACTGCACTTCACAGGATGTGGTCAGAATTGACCTGGAAAATGCAATCAATTCGGGACAATTCTCTTTGCGCACAACAAGAGTACGATCGAATACTTGACGTTGATGATCCAGGGTTGACGCCAACTACGTCATTCAGTTTTAAAAATGAAGAAGCAGATGTCTCGATCAGTCTGATGATGTCTAAACCGAAAGTTGCCATTCTACGGGAGCAGGGCGTGAATGGACAACTGGAGATGGCTGCGGCATTTATAAGAGCAGGCTTTGATACTTACGACGTAATGATGTCCGATCTGCTGACTGGTGAAGTCGAACTTGATCGATTCGATGGGATGGCTCTTTGTGGAGGATTTTCATTTGGTGATGTATTTGGCGCTGGCAGGGGTTGGGCGGCGACAATTTTGCACAATGAACATTTAAGCCTCCAATTTGCCTCGTTTTTTGAAGACACTTCAAAGTTCGTGTTGGGAGTTTGTAATGGATGTCAGGTTCTCGCTGAGCTAAAATCCATCATTCCTGGCGCAGAAGCGTGGCCGAAAATAAAACGAAATCAATCAGAACAATTTGAAGCTCGACTATTGTTGGTGGAAGTCACGCTCAGTCACTCTATATTCACACAAGGTTTTCAAGGCAGTTATTTGCCAGTTCCTGTTGCGCACGGTGAAGGTCGAGTGCTGCTCGCCGATCCAGAAGATATATCGAGACTCGAAGAAAATGGACAAATCTGTTTTCGTTATGTTGACAATCGTCAACAAGCTACGATGAATTACCCGTATAACCCGAACGGTTCGGAAGGGGCAATTGCCGGTGTGACAAATTTGGATGGACGCATCACTGCACTGATGCCTCATCCAGAGCGAGTCTTCAGAACTCTTCAGTATTCGTGGGCGCCAAAATTTTCTGCCAGTCAGAGTCCCTGGCTTCAATTATTTAAAAATGCAAAGTACTGGCTTGAGTAAATCAACGCTACCATTCGCGAGTCAATTTACAATAGTCTAGGAAAGCATGTCTGAATCATTGGCAAGAGTGAACTTTCGGATTGAAGCCGCTCTAAACCTCCTCAAATTCAGCAAGTGGTTCAAATTGATAACATCGACCGTACCACGACATATCCTCCCGAGTCAGCAGGGCCTGTAGCACTGCAGCTGCCGCATCAATCCATTCCTGCTTTTCAATGATCGGCACTCCCAAGCGTTCCATTTGGAACTTGTAGGGCTCCGCGTCCGACACCCAACAAAAGCCTCTGGTCTGTCAAAATATCTGCGACGACAGCTTCACCTGCAAATACTCTCATGTGGTAAAGAGGGAGAACCACAACCGACGTGATGATCTTCAGATTCGTGGTTTCCGCGGCAATTCTCACAGCGAATTGAAGCGAGGCTGGATTCGTCAATGCATTGATTCAGTGATGTTCTGTCAAAGAAACCGACTCAAGTTCCACACGATCCGCGAGTCGTACCTGCTCCAGCATATCTTATCTACACTCAATCTCCAACGCACGACTTGTCGGGATAATCAACCGACAGTTGAACGCAAAATCCATTGAATTGATTAAGAGATTATGCTGTTGTTGATGAGTCAGTACAGATGGTCCACGATGAATCTATCGATTTATAGCAATGGTTCGCATGATTCGATTCCTTGCGATTCCTAGTCTCGAAACAATGGTGTCAATCCCCGATGATCATTCATTCAATCCGAAATTTGCGATTGTATTGTGGTTCGGTGTATAAATTTGGTCAGAATTTTCTGAATTTGATCGTCCAGGTGATTGGAAGTCGCGACGTTGGCTATCTAAGCCCATCCTCAGGCGCAAATTGTAAAGTTCATGGGACGGCTGATATTGGACGGCAGTCTCCCCCTATCTGCCTGCTGCAACCATATGCAGTCTCAAAACCGACTCCAGCTGCATGCAATATTCCAAAGTAAAGACAGTGTTCACGGTATGACCAAAGACAAAAGAAGCGGTAAATTGGACAACCTCTCCACCGGGTCGGAGGAAAGTTCAACTTCAAAGATTCCACATGATAAATTCTTTCGAGCCATCTTCAAGCACACGAGATACTGTATTGATCTGTTTCGTCTGGCCTTGACCGAAGCGGAGTTCAAAGCATTCGACTGGCGAACTTTATCGAATGATACTGACCTTGTTTTCACCTCCAATTGGAGCGAGCGCAAACCCGACCTGGTGGTGTCGGTGAATTGGAAACGCTCCGGCAAGCGGCTGCAGTTGGTCAGTGTCATTGAGCACAAAAGCAAAAAGGACTCTGATGTTCTATTGCAATTGCACGAATACTGCGCCGTGATCATGCGTGCTCAACGCCGTCCGGTCCTGCCCATAGTGGTCTACAACGGCTTTCGACGCAAGTGGCGAAAACCATTGCAGCTGCACGATTCGCTGGTCAAGATGCCCCCGGAGCTGAAATCGATGTTTGGAGCCAACATACCGAATTTTGAGCCGCGCATCGTGAATCTGAGAGATCTTGCAATTCCCGGGCAGATTCGGGGTTTTGTGAGCGAACCGGCACTTTACATGCTGGCTGCGATCTGGAGTTCTTCCAGCAGAATGTTGGAGCGACTGTTTCGGATTAGCGCGTCGATGTCATTCACCGACCGCAGTGATTTAATCCCGCGCACGGTCGATTATTTTCTCAGCCATCATCCAGAGTATACTGTTGAAGATATTGTAAGGATTGAACAGACCGTGGTTATGGACGAAAGCAGGAGAATCATGCAAGAGGCGATATTTAGTTGGGAACGAAGAGAAGAGATTGGCCGTCAAGAAGGAATCCAGCAAGGATTCCAGCAAGGATTTGAAAAGAAAGGAGAGCAAATTGCCAAGAAGATGTTAGCCAAAGGATTTGAAATCGACACGATTTGCGATATGACTGATTTAACTCCCGACGAGCTCGAGCAACTGCGGAACAGATTGGATTGATATTCCAGAAATTAGAGATCTTTTTCTTTGATGCCATCTCTTAATTGCATTCGGATGACTTCATTACCCAATGAGAGTTGAATGTATTCTTGCATTTGTAGATATTGAGCTCAAGTACTTACGTTGAAAACACCTAGGAAGTCAAACTTTGAATGCAATCTGAAGTTCTCCCTTTAAAATGCTGCGGTGACTATTGCGGGTTAGCGCATCAATGCCGTTCACCGAACGCAGTGATCTAATCCCGCGCACGGTCGATTATTTTCTCAACCATCATACAGATGTATACTGTTGAAACATTGTAAGGATTGAACAGACCGTGGACATGGACGAAGGCAGGAGAATCAGGCAAGAGGCGATATTTAGTTGGGAACGAAGAGAAGAGATTGGCCGTCAAGAAGGAATCCAAGAAGGAATTCAGCGAGGAATCCAGCAAGGATCTGAAAAGAAAGGAGAGCAAATTGCCAAGAAGATGTTGGGCAAAGGTTTTGAAATCGATACGATTTGCGATCTGACTGATTTAACTCCCGACGAGCTCGAGCAACTGCGAAACAGATTGGATTGAAATTACAGAAATTCGAAATCTTTTCCTTTGATGCCATCTCTTAATTGCATTCGGATGACATCATTACCCAATGAGAGTTGAATGTATTCTTGCATTTGTAGAAATTGAGCTCAAGTAATTACGTTTAAAAAACCTAGGAAGTCAAACTTTGAATGCAATCTGAAGTTCTCCCTTTAAAATGCTGGAGTGACTATTGCAGGTTAGCGCTTCAATGCCGTTTACCGACCGCAGTGATCTAATCCCGCGCATGGTAGATTATTTTCTCGATCATCAACCAGAAAACACAATTGAAGACATCGCAAGGACTGAACAGAACGTGTACATGGACGAAGGCAGGAGAATCATGCAAGAGGCGGTATTTAGTTGGGAACGAAGAGAACAACAAGCTTATCAAGAAGGATTTCAGAAAGGATTTCAGATAGGGTTTCAGATAGGGGTTCAAGTAGAAGATGAGAAGCTTCGAAAGCAAATTGCCAAGAGGATTTTAGCCAAAGGATTTGAAATCGACACGATTTGCGATCTGACTGATTTTACTCCGGACGAGCTCGAGCAACTGCGAAACAGATTGTATTGATATTCCAGAAATTCGAAATCTTTTCCTATGGTGCCATGTCTTAATGGCATTCGGATGACATCATTACTCAAGGAGACTGCGCAAGAACTATCAAATATGTAGAATTCTAGATAAGAACCAGCAACAAATATTAAAGTGTTGATTCTCTCGCAATCTGCCCTAATCTAATGCTCTTTTAGATCCTGCCTTTTATTCTTAAGTATCGTAAACACAGGACTTGGCTCAACTGGGCGCCCAGCCAAACAAAAAAGTGGTAGTATGGCAGTTCATGTCGAAAGTAATAATCTTGTTGATTTTGGTTGTAACCACTGTCTTTACTTCGTCACTTCTGATAAGGACGGATCAGTTCAGGATCAATGAGATCAAATACTTATGTTTTAATCCCCGAATTTCAAATATAGCAAACTGATAATATTGAATATTCGTGAGCAGAATTGACGCCAAGGAGTTGTTGTCGCGAGTTGTCGCTGGCGACGACAGTCAGTCTGCATTTCAGTTGCTACACCTGCATTTTAATTTTTCAAATTCGTTTGCAAGCATATTGCTTTAGTCAATCCGTAGCCAATTTAAACACAAGATCGTCCGGCTAGAGAAGGCTTTTAACAATTTTCGGGCGGAGTCAGAGAATAAATTTTCTATGTTAGCGAGATCATCGCTCCTTGCCAGCTTTGATCTCACCCCAGCGAGTCGCAACAAATGCTCCAATAGAAGCAAATGGTTCAGGTGGCAATTTTTCGGGTGGAGACTTCTGCATGACGATGTCAAGTGAAGAAGATGAATGTCCGCATACCATCTGAGCAATTAACTTTCCATGAAGTGTGCCCTGTGCAACGCCAAGGCCATTTTGACAGCACGAAGAATACAGTCCGGGTTCGAGTTCGCCAAACGCAGGCACAGCGTTCCGACTCAGACAAAGCAAGCCACTCCAACGATATTCCAAAGTTACGCCTGCCAAATTTGGATATCGACGTTTGAACGCATTGTCATGATGTTTTTTTACTTTTTCCAGTTGAACATCCGAAACAGTACGCTTCGGTGCCCAACTGATGCCGTTTCGAACAATAATTCTGTCTCCACCAATGCCTGATATACGTCTAACCGTCGTGCCAAATGCATCGGCTGGGGTAAATCCCCATTGAGGTTCACCGCCTAAAACTTTGACTTCATCTGATGTTAAACGTCTTGTAATTGATCCATAAAGATTAATGTGCATAAGTCGACGTCGAAAATATCCAAAGCTTTCGACATGACCATTTACAGCCAAAATCGCCTTAGGAGCCTCGACTGAACCATCGGAAGTAAAAAATTTCCACACATTTCCTACCTTTTCAAATTTAAGCACAGGAGAATTCTCGTAAATTTCCACTCGATTTTGATGTAATCCATTAGCAAGTGCGTCAAAGTACATTGCAGGATTGATTATTCCGTTCCCAGGAGTCGCCAATCCACCCAAGTAGTAACGCGAACCTGAAATTTCATACATCTGCTTTTCGTCTAGTGATTCATACGGTTCATTTAGACGGTCCAAATGCTCTGCGTAATCCGCATTGTGCTTGACGCCAGCCTCGGTAACGGCAGCATTGACTTTCCCGCTGATGTCAAACGCTTCGCTTGGCAGCGAATATTCTTCGGCAATTTCAGCAGCAAACTTGATTGCTTCGCGGTTCAATTCAATCTGTTTTCGATCTTTCTCAACTTGTCCTACATAATCTTTAGAGCCAAGATTATGCGGCAAATCAATCATGAATCCAGAATTGCGTCCAGAAGAACCCTCACAGATGCCGCGAGCTTCAATGACAGCGATTCTGCTATTGGGTTCAAGCTGTCGAAGGCGTCTAGCGGCCGAAAAACCTGCAAATCCCGCACCGATTATTACAAAATCGACGATGATTGCTTTATCCAATAACGGATAGACGGAAGCATTGCCGATTAATTTTCGCCATACGGCTGGCCCAGAGTCATACGGCAACGTGCTAACTTTCATTGAATTTCGCTAAGAAACATCGAAAAAAACAAGAATTTCAACTCACGCAAGCGCGTAATTCAACCACTAAGGTTAAATGATCTTGAATGTAACGTTTTATATCGGATGGAGTTAGTGCGTCCAATTTAGCTCGTTGATTGCTGGGATTTCCCTTTCACGGCGTGCGATGTAATCCAATAAAGCCTCATCAGTCGCTTCATCCAATTCAGGCAACTCATACGAATCGAGCAGAGATTTGGCAGTTTGGAGAGCACGGTCGGTAATGCTGACTGAGCCATCTGCTTCCCACTGCTCAAATGTATTGTTGTCAAATAACTTTGGCAAAAAAAATGCATTCTGAAAATTTATCAATGTATGCGGGTGGCCGAGATAGTGTCCACCAGGACCAACATCAGAGACAGCCTCAATCGCTTCCTCGAAATCGTCCCAACAGATTCCTTCAGCCATTCGATATCCCATTTCACACTGTTCAGCATCCACTACAAACTTAGCTACCGAACAATGCATGCCTGCTTCGTTCCAACCGGCTGAATGCCAAATGTAGTGTCCACCAGCCAGCAACACGGCCATCATTGTTGAAGCGCTTTCGTAACCGGCTTGCGCATCCAGGGTTTTGGCTCCACCTAAAGTATTGGATGTGCGCCAAGGCAGATCGTAATATCTAGCCATTTGACCAATCATGAAGTTCATAAGACTGATCTCCGGCGTGCCTGCCATAGGCGCTCCGGATGCCATTGAAACTGTGGACAGATAATGCCCATAGATTGCAGGGCATCCTTTACGGACAACTTGAGTGTAAGCAAGGGCCGATAAAGCTTCGGCATTGAGTTGAGCAACCGCTGCCGCTGTAGATGCCGGCGTATTAGCGCCGCCTAAAACAAAGGGCGAACACAGAATTGGCTGATTGCGTTTACAGAATTCACGCAGCGCACCAAGCATTGTCTCATCCCATACCAGCGGTGAGTTTCCATTACAGTTGCCAGTAACTACCGGATGACTCTCCATGAACTCTGCACCGAACAAGATTGCGCACATATCCAGCACATCTGCAGCGTTTTTTGGCGACGTTGTCATTCCCATAAAGATTTTATCTGAATACTTCATGGACGAATATGTGATCCGAAGATGCCGGTGAGCAACGACATGATCCATGGGTTCAACAATATGGTGTGAAGTTGAATGGATTGCTGGAGAGAGGTGCGCTAGTTTGTGAAACATCGCGAGGTCTCTGAGTGTCGGCGCTCTGCGTCGGTCTTCTAGATCGCGAAGATATGGAGCCCCTGCCATCGGTATAAAAATTGATGAACGACCTCCAATATGAACACTCTTTTCTGAATCTCGCGCGTGGAGCGTGATTTCGGAAGGAATGGTGGAGATTAATTCTCGGACGTGAGCCCGATCCAAATGAACCCGATATCCATCTCGAACATCTGCACCTGCTCCCTTCCAGTCGCGAATGGCCTGTGGGTCACGGAACACTACACCTACATTTTCCAGAATGTCCATTGACGCGGAATCGATTCGCTCAATTTCATCCTGTGACATTGGCTCTGTTAGCGGTAACCGCCCAACCAGAGCCGGCAACATCGGTTTTATCAGATTGCTTCTTAAAGTTCTTCTTTGATGTCGTCCGCCTCTGCGATGACTGAAATCCTCGATCTCAAAAGAGTCATTCATCCAAATCTCTCCTATGGGACAACGTCAAACGAATAATTCTAAATGGTATCAAGGTAGGCATATAAATCGTGGTCGCAAAATACATTATCGCGCCTGCCTATTCGCGAATATATGAATTCTCCAAAATGCAGGTGGAACGTTACTCTCGGCGAATTGTCAATGGATACGTGCCCACCTCAAATCGACGCAGCAGCATCAAGAGCCTCATTGGTGTTACGTGAACAGCAAAGACACTTGCTTTCAAACCAAATTCAGTTTGATGATTTAACCCTTATGCCTCATCAAAATAATGAAATTGAAAGAAACGACAAATTTTATCCGAACACTTTCTTTCGCAGCCTCTGCGAAAGAGCGCTTCAATACAGAAAAAAAGCTGTGTAGCACCGCTGCGTCTTGGGTCTGTTCCGCTAGCGCGGAGAAAAACTCAAATTCGATCCTCAGGTGACCGCAAGTTAAAGCGACCGCACCTTCGAAACCGAGCCAAGAGAACTGCCGGCGAGTCTTCTGTCCAGCGAATCAGCAAGCCAAATCCGCCGGAGCCAACCCCCCGCGACTTGGGCTCCAGATCACCCTGCCGCAACACATCACTCGGCGCGGCGCGGTTTCTCAACACCGCCAACTGCCAACCGCAGCTGCGGCACGCTCCTTTGCACCCGATGTACGCCGTGATAGCCTTTCGCTTTAAATCCCTTCGGCGGTTCCGCATAGCGGAAGACACCTTCATTGATGTCGATCAGATAAATCCCCTCACCCCAGACTCTTTGACGCTGTTCTTCGCTGATCTGCACCGCAGCCAGCATCGGATACACGGCCTGTTCTTCCCGATAGCAGCGAAACCGCTCCACCAGCTTCCATATCTGCTCAATGTGCTCATCGCGAAACTTGCTCTTGGTCTCCACGATATAGGCCACACCCGTGCCGTTGCGGCTGAGACCCCAGGCATCCACTTGCAGAGCCGGCAGCTCCTTGTTTCTCTTATACTGGATCGGCCCCAGAAAATCAGCATCGAACCGCTCCTCCAGAATGCGTCTGATGGAAGGCATCGCCATCGCCTCGGTATAGCCGCCGAACTTGTTGCCGAGACCGCCGATCTGTTTGCCGTTTTCCTCGATCATTTTTTCAATTTTCTTTAACCGTTCGTCGGTCTCTTTCTTCCGCTCAGCGTCTTCCTTCAAAATTTTTTCCTTCAGCTCAGAGATTTTCTTGTCTCGCTCGGCGTTTTCCTTGTCCCGCTCGGCGTTTTTCCTCAAATTTTCCTTCTTCAGCTCATCGATTTCCTTGATGTCTTCCTTCCTCTGCTGAGCCATCTCCACTTGAAGAGCGGCGCACTGCTCATTCAATTTTCTGATTCTTTCGTCTGAACGGGATTGATTTTCTTGTTTCATTTCTGCTCACCTGAATTGCTGCGCTCACATTCGACTGATCGCGCAAAGAGAAGGATAACGGGTGCTGTCGCACGAAGACCTTCTATTATCATATCACAATGACTCCTCAGGCCCGGTTTTCGACCCAATTTTTCTCCTGTTTCGCCGCGCCGCAAACGGGGCGTGGAAATCAGACACGGCCAAGGTCAGCCTGACAGCCTCGGCAGACCGATATCGCTTCGCTTGCCAATTCCGTCCAAGGCCTCCGTCGTATTATCCGTCAGTGGCAACTCGCAACGGGGCCAACTCAAATTCTTGTATCTTCGCAGCTCATCCGCCTAGGCTGAACGAGCGAGCGAGTAGTTACGCCTGGATTCTTAATTTGTCGCTTTGTCTCTTTCATGTTCTTCTCGATTACGCGCTACATGGAAATTTAGAACAATTCTTCACGGCCGCACCGATTTCGAACTTCGATTAAACGATTACTCTAACCGCAAGTGGCTTCGCAAGGCAGTTGCGGTGAAAGAATTATCGGCCTTCAAAAAATCTTCCTGAAGACCTTGAAACAGAATCTTTCCTCCTTGGTCTCCTCCTTCCGGTCCCAAATCGATCACCCAATCGGCTTCGGCAATTACATCTAGATTGTGTTCAATGATCACGACCGTGTTTCCTGCATCGACAAGCTGATGAATCACGCGCATCAGCTTTTCTACGTCCGCAGTATGCAAACCTACCGTCGGTTCATCAAGCAAAAAGAGAGTTTTTGGCATTTTTCGTTGACGCTTTGTCCCGGCAGATTGAAATTTCAATGCCGACTTCGCTTTGGCAAGCTCCGAAACAAGTTTGATTCTCTGTGCTTCACCTCCGCTCAGTGTCGGGCTAGGCTGTCCCAGCTTCAAGTACCCCAGTCCAACATCAACCAACAATTCGAATACTTGCTTCAGCTTCCAAATTGAATCGAAAAATACCAGAGCCTCCTCCATGCTCATTTTCAATACATCCGAGATTGTTTTGCCGCGATAGCGAACTTCAAGCGTCTCTCGATTGAATCGTTCTCCCTTACAGCTTTCGCACTTGACTCGAACGTCTGGGAGAAAATTCAATTCGATTTTGAGTTCTCCTTGACCTTTGCAGTCCTGACATTGACCCTCTTTAATATTAAAGGAAAATCGGCTCGCGGTGTAACCTCGCACTTTCGCTTCCGTTGTTTCGGCATACAATTCTCGTATTTTCCGCCAAACTTTCACATACGTCGCGGGACACGATCTGGGGGTTTTTCCAATCGGTTTTTGATTGACCTCGAGCGCTCTTCGAAAATGCTGTTGTCCGCTGATCTCATCACAATGGCTCCAAGTTGGCTCGTAATCCTCCAATCGTCTGCCGGATATCGCTTCCGCTAGATTTTCGTACAATATGTCTCGGATGAGCGTACTCTTTCCACTTCCGCTGACTCCAGTCACGCAAACCAAGGACCGCACGGGCACGATCGCGTTGATTTCTTTCAGATTATGCAGTCTTGCTCCTTGGACTTGAACCAATCGTTCCAGCGTCGGCACGGGTCTTTGACGAGACATCGGATGTTGAATCGGTTCTCGCAACATGCGTCCCGTTATGGAAGCTGAATTGTCCATGATTTGAGAAACGGTGCCGCATGCGACGACTTCCCCTCCGCGAGTTCCGCCTTCTGGCCCTAAATCGATGATGTGATCTGCCGAAGTGATGGTTTCTTCGTCATGTTCAACGATAACGATGGTATTGCCTTTGTCGCGTAACGAAGCGAGCGTCGACAGCAATCTTCTGTTGTCTCGGCTATGCAAACCAATTGTCGGTTCGTCAAGTACATAACAGGCGCCGCATAGTCCCGATCCGAGGTTTGCCGCCAATCGAATTCTCTGCGCTTCGCCGCCACTCAGTGTCGGAGCCGAGCGATCCAGAGACAAGTATCCGAGTCCTACGGATTCAAGAAACTCCAACCGCGCAAGAATTTCTTTTTGAATATCGCGAATCGCAAATTCTTCCCTATCTGTCAATTCAAGTTCCTCAAAGTGTTTTTTCGTATCACGAATTGATAATTCCGTAATTTGATCGATTGAAAACTCCTTGAATTTTACGGACAGCGCATCCGGATTCAACCGCTTCCCATTGCATTCGGGACAAATAATTTGATTGCCAGTCGATTGAATATCGAGATCATCGTCGCTAATGTCGACAATGCCACTCCCAGTGCAAGTTTCACACCATCCAAGTTTTGAGTTGTAAGAAAATATTCTTGGATCAAGTTTCTCGAAAGATCGCTTGCAACTCGGACAAGAACGACTTGTCGAGTATGACTCCAGCTTGATTCCTTGCTTGCGATTGAGCCTTTCTTTCGTCGCGACCCGAATATGTCCATTTCCCAGTTTCCCCGCCGTCTCAACTGCATGATAGAGAAAGGTCGAATTAGGACTGGAAACATCTATCGTGCCTACGGGCATGTCGATATCATGCTGTTGATAACGATTTAAGTTGACCCAATTGCTTGAAGTGACAACATTGCCGTCGACCAACAAAAATTTTGCTCCTTGATTAAATGCCGCAGAGGCAATTTTCCTATGGAGTCCCTTTCTGGCAACCACCAGCGGCGCAAATAGGCATATGCTCGTATCGACATACTTGCGCTCGATCTGACCGACGACAGATGCAACTGACTGAGGATTAATTTGAATTTTGCATTTCGGACAGTACTGCTCCCCAAACCGAACAAACAGCAATCGGAGGTAGTGATAAATTTCAGTCGTAGTGGCGACGGTACTCTTGATCCCACCTTGACTGAGCCGCTGTTCGATTGCAACAGTGGGCGGCAAACCGGTAATGGAATCAAAATCCGCTTGAGTTGCCGGCTGCACGAATTGTCTCGCATAAGCATTTACAGTTTCCAAATATCGCCTCTGTCCTTCTGCAAACAGTATGTCAAAGGCGACTGTGCTTTTGCCGCTTCCACTCAAACCCGTAATGACTGTAACGGCGTTGTAGGGGATCGATAAATCGATGTTTTTCAAGTTATGTTCTCTCGCGTTTTTCAGCACGATTTCCTGATGGACAAAAGCCGGTCGATCATTCAAATCCGTTTTCCGTGAATAGAATTCTTCGGGGGACCGGCAGAAATTTTTCAGAGCTTGACTGGTTGGAGTCTGATACCGCCGCACTAGTTCGGCGGGAGAAGCTTCAGCAATGACCTCTCCGCCGCGGTCACCGCCGTCAGGCCCCAAGTCAATAATCCAATCTGAATTGGCGATCAAGTGAAGATTATGTTCAATCACGACCACTGAATGACCGTTTTCAAGGAGTTGATGCAGAGCAGAGATCAATTTCGAAATATCGCTGTAGTGAAGTCCCGTTGTAGGTTCGTCTAGTAAAAACAACGTTCTATGATTCTTTGTTTGACTTCGGTGTCCTTCTGCGATATGTGCCGCTAGTTTCAACCTTTGTGCTTCTCCTCCACTCAAAGTCGGTATCGGCTGCCCTAACCGCATATACTCCAGCCCTACGCTCGCTAGAGGTTGAAGCTTTATCCCGACTTTCGAACTCGCCCCGAAAAAAACAATTGCGTCTTCAACTGTCAGCTCAAGTATTTCGACGATCGACAAAGATTTTGAAAATTTGCTTCCGTCTTCCGGCGGTAGTTTGACATCACAAATTTCTTGTTTAAACCGCGTGCCGTTGCAATCGGGACAACGCAAGTAAACGTCACTTAGAAACTGCATTTCAATATGCTCGAACCCGCTTCCTTGACATGTCGGACATTGACCTTCTTCTAAATTGAAGCTGAAATGAGAGGAATTGTAGTTTCTGTGCATTGAAAGTTGCTGCAGGGAAAGCATCTGCCGAATCGGTCGGAGAACATTCAGATAAGACGCCGGATTGGAACGAGCTGTCTTGCCGATTGCCGATTGTGACACCATCATTACCTTGTCAATTTCTTCAACTCCTAGAATCGCGTCGTGCTTTCCAGGAAATTTCGTCGATTCACCTTTCAACCGCCGAATCCCTCGAAATAGAATGTCGTCCATCAACGTGGATTTGCCAGAACCGCTGACACCGGTGATGCATACGAGTTTATTCAATGGTATGGCGACATCTATATTCTGAAGGTTATTCTGGCGGGCATTTTGAATCTCGAGTGATTTTTCATCTGAAATTTCACGGATGGGAAACAATAAATCGTGTTGTGAATTTTCGATACTGTATGTTCGTCCTTCGCTTGGAGTGCGAATCTGTGATCTAAGGCAAGCTGCCGTCTCAGACTGGTCAATATCCAGAAGCTGTTGCAGAGAACCGTAGTGAATTACATTGCCGCCGCGTTCTCCAGCACCAGGACCGAGTTCCAATATTCTGTCTCCAGCTCGAATCATTTGCTCATCATGTTCTACGACCAGCAGAGTGTTGCCTGTGTCACGAAGGCGACGCAAGGTACCAATCATTTTGCCGACGTCTCGTTGGTGCAAACCGACCGTGGGTTCATCAAGAACGAACAGCGTGTTGGTTAAAGTTACCCCAAGCGCAGTCGTTAAATTGATTCGCTGAACTTCTCCTCCACTCAATGTGTTGGATTGTCGGTCTAAACTCAGATAGCCGACACCAACCTCAACCAGATAACGGAGGCGAGTTCGAATTTCGTTTACTAACAATTCCGAAGCCTCATCCAAAGGCGGGGGTAATTGAAGAGCGTCAAAAAACATGGCGCATCGCTCCAAAGACATTGACACGAGGTCATGCATGTTGCGGCCAGGCAGTGCTTCAAACTCTTGATCTGACATAGTGAAGTCGGGATGCCAATGATTCCGAGAATCCGAATTCGATACAGCTTTATTTCCCAATCTCCACATGTGGGCATCGTACCTCAGCCGAGAACCATCGCATGCCGAACAGTTCACATACGCCCGATATTGAGATATAAGCCCGCGTTCATATTTTCTATGCTGTCGAGTTTCCAATAAGTCAAATACAGACTGAACGCCATACCAAGAATCGAAATATTCTCTCTCTCCCCAAATAACCCAGTCTTTTTCCATGTAACTTAATTCTTCCCACGGAGTAAACAGTGGAAAACCACAGTCTTCTCCAAACTCCATGATGTCCAGATAGTTTTCATAAAAGACAGGCTCATTGAATAAAGCTATCGCACCTTCCGCAATTGACAAAGAACCGTCTGGAATCACTAGTCCATAATCAATTCCAAGTTCTTGTCCAGATCCATCACAAGCTGAACAGGCGCCGATGGGGGAATTAAACGAAAACAGATTTGGAAACGGCTCGGAAAACTCCAACTTGCACTCTACGCAAAGCAGCAAGGTCGTATATCCCTGCATCTTTCCATATCCTTTACGCTTCCGATTTAACCGCTGTGCGTAAATTTGGTTGCCACCTATTTTCAACGCCACTTCAATTGCTTCCGTGAGTCGAGAAGAATTTTCAGATGAAGCTTTGACACGATCTTGGACGACATACAGAATGTTGCCTTTTCCCTTAAACATTCGTTGATATCCCTGACGTTGAAGGTGTTTTTTAACGTAAGCTCGCGACAGATTTTCAGGGATGTGGACTTCAAATAAAATTTGGATCATGTCATTTTTGGACTTGCCGCCGGCTCCAAACTCAACAATTATCTGATCGCAAATTTGAGATGGAGAATGGCATTTCACCAAGCTTCCGCAACAAGGACAATACAAGGATGCCGCTCGCGCGAACAGCACTTTCAGATAATCGTAGATCTCCGTTATCGTCCCGACTGTAGATCGACTCGTTCTCACAGGATTAACCTGATTGATCGCTACCGCAGGCGGTATGCTGTCAATGGCATCAACATTCGGTCGATCCATACGCTGTAAAAATTGGCGAGCATACGGGGAGAAAGTCTGGACGTATCGTCTCTGTCCTTCCGAATAAATCGTGTCGAAAACTAGAGATGACTTTCCAGAGCCGCTGACTCCAGTTACCACTGTCATTTCCCCCAGTGGTATATCCAGATCGAAGTTTTTCAGATTGTTATGTCTTGCTCCACGAACTTTGAAATGCTTCACGCCGCGGTTCGATTTATGATCTGTCAAGATAATTCTCTCGTTGTTGATTTTGGCGTATGGCTATTTTTTTTGAATTCACCTGCGAGTTCGGATTGTGAGTGAAATTCCTGCTGTATTTTGAAATAGGCCATTCGATCTCGAATTGTAAGGAAATTTTACGCTTATAGAATTCATTTTCTTTAATGAGAGCTTTACGTTGTTTGCAACGCTTTGAAGTCGTTGATGAAATTGAATTGTCAAAGAATTTTTTACGCTCAAAAATGTGGTTGTTAATCGTTTCAGAGCGGACTTAGGGGATTTCGAAAATATTCTATCCCATCTGCCGAACGACTTTTTCCAAACGACATTAAATTCAATACATGTACTTGTTTTAATTGAAAAATTATTGGCATAAACAAAGCATTTCCCTGTATCATTTGATGCTAATTTAAATCTCCAAGGAATTCCATTCGCGGCAAAAATCAATAATAACCGATAATTCCAAGACCCACTCGATAGTTGGAACAGAGCAGTGCCGTGATCGATCTGAAACGCTCACACTCGGTATTGCGGAGCGTGGACGATGAAGCCCTGAGCAGGGCCTTGCATTAGCGAATAGGGTTTGAATTGCGCGCTATTGTTCGATGGAGATCGCTACGTATGGCGAAGTCAGGATGTGAAAGGTCCAATTTCATTGAGCAAGTCCAGCAATTCGTGTCTCAATGAAGCGAGAATTGGTGACTGACTTGTATAAAAATTCTCCGCGACTCCTTAGAATCAGGAAGTTAATGTACCGCAACAAATTAATTGCTGCCGTGGATCAACACGG
This sequence comes from Arenicellales bacterium, assembly GCA_965202855.1. Classification (GTDB taxonomy): domain Bacteria; phylum Pseudomonadota; class Gammaproteobacteria; order Arenicellales; family JAJDZL01; genus JAJDZL01. The sequence goes on from CBDBBP010000003.1 coordinate 559,356, forward strand.
AGAATTTAAGCCAATTGTTGTCAACTAACGTTGCTTGTACGGATCTTTCAAAAAACGAACCGATAAGTTTTAGATTCACCGCGGTGATGCTTGATTAGATCGTGTATCCAACCAGAGCAAGCTTCGGAACAGTGCTGTCTTCAAGCACCTGTACAGGTACGGCGTGACGCCGACGAATCTCAATCCAGAATCGAATACAACTCAATTTACAATGGAGTAACGCGATGTTAGATCATAAAACTTACTTTGTCGGCATTAACCTCGGACGAACACTCCATCAAGTGTGCGTCCACGACCAAGACGGTCAAGTAGCTGCACATCGCACTTATCGGCACCTTGCCGAACCGGTCGATTGAATGTTGGATCTAGTCAATCATCAGGTCGAGAATTTGAAGATCGGACTGGTATTACCAAGCCGTACCATGGTGTTGGTACTGCAGCCTATTGGGATGACGGCATGGTTGATTAACCCCAAGCAATCAAGTCGCATTCGTGACCGTTTCTCGGTCGCCGGTGCCAAGGACGGTCGACGCGATGCGCATGTCATTGCGAGTGTACTGCGCACCTAGCAATCCGTTTTTCTGGAGGTTCCCTTTCTCAACGAGGAACAGCTTAGAGTGCAAAGCTTGGTGCGTTGCAGAGCTTGGTTGATACAAAAAAATTCGAAATGTCCAATTGGTTAAATGAATTTTTAAGGGCTCATTTTCCGTACCTGCTCGAGTTGACCGAAGACTTGGCTCAAAGCTAGTTTTTGAGTTAGCTTCAACAAGCCAAGAAGATTACGGGTAGTCACCTAAAAGACTGCTGAAAGAAAATCGGATTCGTCACCTCAATGTCGACTCTTTGCAATGATTACTATGTCGATAACCGTTTCCGGGTGTCGGTTCGATTACTACGTCGGAAGCCATTAAGGGTCCAATCGTCGTTTTGCAATTGCAATTGGTGCTGTCACATATCAAAGACATGGAGCGTCAAATGATGCAGTGATTGATTATCTATGCCAACCACCGCAAGCTGTTTTGCCAACTGAAACCAATTTAGAGTCCAGAAGTGACGCGGAAATTTTGCATTCAATCCGAGCGGCGACAGGAACATCTTGACAGTACTATTGTCGAAAGTCGCAGGCAGAATTTAAACAACGAGATTATCAAGCACAAGACGTTTCGTTGATTGTGTAGATTCTATTCGTCGCATACAAAATTAGCTAGTTTTAAATATTTCGTAATCTCTCAAATTTCCTCCAGAATGGCTTACTCGAATTTGCAGTTTGAGAATTACGCGCTTTCTCACTTTATCTACAAACTTCATCAGCTTTTCTGTTAGTAAATCCCTTTTTATTCACTAGCTGGTACGGTCATGTATTATGTATCAGCAACATCAAATCCCTCGTATCCTGACATCTCGAATTGGACTAAAACAGTTACAAGCGTTTATTACTGGGCAAAGTTTTGCGAATCATACACAGTTGTCTCGTGCGGTCTGTGAGGAGTTTGGTTTTTACAAGGTTTTTTCTTGACAAACCAATTTCTAACGCAGAATTAGAGGAGTTGATGATATTGGAAATTAGATGGTATACACTATTCTACGACCAGCACACCTCGTTCACTATAGGTAGAATTCCGAAAAGAAAAGGTTCTTAGGTCCAAGGAATTTATTTGTAAGAAATGGCAGTTATGGAATAGGTGATGTCGGAAATATTTTACCGTCGGATACAGATATATAGTCGGATAGTTATTGCTTGATCTTCCGGGTCTAGAAAGAAAATGGGCATGATATAGAAGAACTTTTTCTTGCGTATTTGTTAAGACTTGAACCCACACTACGGTTCCGGTAGAAAGCATTTAATCAATACGACTCTTCCCAACACAAGGAACAGATGGCGAAGCTTGCGTGTTCCGATTAACAAAAAAGTGTCATAGACAAGAAAAAGAGAGCATAATGAACGACACATACACAAAGCGTGCTGAATCTTAAAATTTGATTGATAGCATGCGGAAATTAACCAATTCACAATCATTTTCTTACAACAGATTCAAACGAATAAACAAAAACGTTCAACGGCTCATACCTACAGAACCGACTCGCGAATCAAAGCCATGCCACACCATGTAGTTGCCGCCCTAGTAAAATGTGGCACACCGAGAAAGTTTTATAAACCGAATCATGTCAAACCAAAAGAGCCTGCTTATTTTGGCTTCGTTAAATTTTTGAGGAGTAACATACCATTAGTAACGAATTTTGGAACTGGGTTGCCAGTAAGAGGGCGCATGAAAATCCGCGCGGCGACTTCATTCGAGATACGCGCGAGCTGCTTGCCAACGGCAAAGATCCAGATAAGGTAATCTACCGCGCTGCTTGTAGCGAAGCACTGGACGAATATCACCGGCTTCGCAGACGATGGGAACGAATGCATGCGAACTAAAAAAAAACCGGAAGAGGTGCTTTATCGAGCTGTGCTTTCGGTTAGGCCTAAGCGTGCTAATAGGGCTGGAGTCGAGGGCTAGCACGTTTAGTTTTAGGATTAGGGGCTTACTGTTGTCGACGGCTTTCGCCTTGATTCGATATTTAAATTTCAACCATAACTACGCTTCCATACTCCTGCTCCTCAAACCGGACGTACGGATTTCCCGCATCCGACTTTCGTTCAAGAATTATGCTTACGCCCACAGCAGGTATTTCGTCATCGGCGACAGAGATACCAGTCCGTGCTCATTCCACTGTCGCTTGTTGGAGAAACGCTCGTATTTCTCCGCCTTTACCTGATGCTTCCGATAAAACCATTGTCGCAGCCGTTCGGTTGTATGATTATCTATTACCGAATAGGCCGGACTGATCCAAATAGAAATAGTTCGACCAGACAGACAGCATGCAGTTGAGACGTCTCACCTGTACAATTAGCAGACAGACCTTCAACCAATATTTGCCTCATTCTATTGCATCCGCGAAGCTTAGAATAGGGAAAGCATAACAGCAGGACTTTTACATTGATAAGTGCATTCGTGGTTCATAGTGACCGAGTAAGGCATTGATCGGGAGCACATTTGATCCGAGAGACCGACAAAACCAAGTCTTCCTACAGCCTTGGCGTCCATCGGTAAATTTTCAGTGCCGATCTTTTCGCCTTGGGAGATTTCAGGTACGCTGAAAAAGATTTGAGACAGACGAGATCCGCGACCCTGTGACATCTCCTGTTCAACGTCACGCGGCGGACGAAGATAGGCGGCGAATAGCAATTCTCGAACGGGATTGTCGAATGTAGACTCTGTCAATACCGCTACGGACCGATACATCAACCTAGCGGCGCGTACCCGGCACTTCACTGAGCTCGCGGGTAATCGAAGTGACGTTAAGGAAGACTTCATCGCCATCATAAGATATATACTCGAAAAACGCGCCTTTCTCCTTTTCAGTAAGGTTGACAAGTTTACATACAATGTTAATTTCACAGGCTTGTTTTACGACACTATCAATTTGAAAGTCTTCCGGTTAAACTCAGATAAATTCTTGATTGCGCGTAAGCAACGCGTAGCGGATTGCGTCAACAAGTACGGATTTACCAAAATCGTTTCGGTCAACGAGCTCAGTCACACCCGGTTGAAAATCTATCGCTAGTTCAGATCTTCAGCACCAAACTGTTTAATTTTCCGGATTGTGAGCTATGAAAGATACTTATTTCAGTTTCCATTACTTTTCTGGACTCACGCAAAGTGCAATCCTGTTTGGAAATGAATTGTCCTTGCAATAACCAAACATGTCAGCCAAAGATGTCATTTTCATTCAATCTGGCTAAGCATTTCATCTACGGATGTCGCTCGGATGTAATGAGCCGGATTTTCGAACGCTGTAATTGCGGCGAAATGTTTCTCGCCACACCTGATTTTGGCACCTTCGACGTGTCGCAGATCATCCCACCAAGAACTGCTTTTGGTTTCGACTACGAAGAATAGCTTCTCTGTACCTTCAACGTCGACGAGGACAGCCCAGTCAGGGTTATATGTTCCAAGCGGGGTCGGAACTTTGAACCACGCGGGAAGTTTTGCATAAACCTTAACAACCTCGCTTGCTTCGAGATCTTGAGCGAAAAGCTTTTCGACTCCAGCAGAATCGTAGACAACGTGTTCATAGACAGATTTACGTGCTTCGAGTGTGTTCTTGATATAACCAATCAATTCTTTCTGTTCAAACAGCTCCTGCGCATAGTAGTGGTTATCGCCGACGCGCCGGAAACGGATACCGTCAACAAGCGCGAACCGCTTGGTTCGATTAATCGCTTCAGCCACAATTTCAATAAACTCTTGAGGGTTCTTCTTGAAATCATTGAGTCGGCAACACTCAGTTAGAATTTTCACAAGGCTTCGGCGCGTAAGCTGCGTTTTATCCTGCAAGTCGGTCAGTATATCCGGCAAATCTATATCGTTTTCTTGGATAGATGTAAAACCTGATGTAGAGGTTTCGATCGCGAGAACACCACTTCTTCCAATCACAATGTCGGCACTTCGAAATTGTGCGCGAGGGCGGGTGATAGGTGGTGCTTCGTAGATCGCTTTCTTACAATCCCTGATGAGCTTTAGGTTGTCAAATTCGACGCGGTACGTCGTTTTGTACTTAATACGTTCCCAAAGTGACTTGAATTCTTCGCTTTCAAGTACAGCGCGTCTTGTACGGACGGTTACGCGTTCTTCGGCATTCTTAATATTGAATTTGCCTGCTAATTTACGTAGAAGGTCCTTTATAGCTTTCTCCTGCTCCGAGAACTCTTTCGGCAACTCTAGCGAATTGTCTTTCAGAGCAATGCGGAGGCTGTTTTGTATTCTGCCCAGACTATTTATGAGACTATTTTCTTGGAGAAATTTCCAAATCTTTTCGGATTTTTTAACACCTAAAGGCTTGATTGTACCGTCTTTGTCTTCAATAGTGATTGTTGCGAACTGGTGCTTTTCAACAATTCCAAACCTTATGCCTGTATCGTCCTCAATCTCTTTCTGGAGATTCTCCGCGAATTTTTCAAAGCTCTCGGTTGCAATGACTGTGAGTGTGTTAACATCGAAACCGCGTAACCTGTGCCCTTTTTGGTTGACGCACAGTCGGAGGCCGCGTCCAATCGTCTGGCGACGTTCAAGTTCAGAACCTATTTCACGCAAAGAGCAAATCTGGAACACATTCGGGTTGTCCCATCCTTCCTTCAGCGCAGAGTGCGAAAAAATGAATTTCAGCTTTGATTCGAAGCTCAGCAGTTTCTCCTTGTTCTTCATAATCAGATTAAAGGCGCGCTCCGCACTGTCGCGGTTTTTCTTATTGTTAGCTATTTCGCCGTTTCGCTTGCGCGATAGCTCTTGAAACTTATGGTTTTTGTCGATCGCGAAATAGCCGTTGTGCACTTCCTCAACATTGATATCAAGATCTATTTTTTTGAACAAGGCTTGATATTTTGGCTGTTTTGCCAGCTTACGATACTCACTCTCAAACATCCGGGCATATTTTCCTTTAACAGCGTTCCCGTTATCGTCATACGAGCGATAAAACTCGACGCTATCGATGAAGAACAAGCTCAATACTTTAATCTTGCGGTTCTGTGCAGTGAAGCGTATTTCCTTTTCCAGATGTTCCTTGATAGTTCGGTTGATCATCAGGCACTTCAAATCGTCAGGATTGACGCCACCGATTTCCTCACCAGGATGTAACTTGTACTCGCCGCCTGGTAAGTTGATTTTTATTGACTGGTTGTAGCGACCATACGTGATTGTTCCTACGTAGAAATTCTCGTAGATTTTTCTGTTAGTCTCTCTTTCAAGATCATCGCCATCCTCTACTGTAATGACCTCACGTCGTACCTTGCCACCGCGCATTAGATCTACCTCAATCTTTGCCGTAACGGGACTTCCTTTGCGAGTGTGAGTCGATATCAGCTTCACATACGGCTTATTGTGCATGCCCCTGATCTCAGGAGAAGCCACTTCAATCTGCTTAACCAGCTCACGCTCGTACGCATCTACTGCGTCTAGTCGGTAAAGCATCTGGTATTTGTCTACATGCGTCGCAGAGTATCGCAACGTGCAAAGCGGGTTCATTTTCTCTAGGGCTTTCTTACCTTTGCCGCTAAGACCACCGTCAACGCTTTGCGGCTCGTCGACAATTATGATAGGGTGCGTCGCCCGCACAAGGTCAATAGGCTTTCCACCGCCAGTTTTCTCATTATCCTTGTACAGGTTATTGACGTCTTTTTTGTTAATGGCACCCACGGTTACAATCATAATTTGGATGTTAGGACTGCTCGCAAAGTTCTGGACTTGTCCGAGTTTGCTCGCATCGTAGAGGAAATACTCGTATCCCTTAGCAATCGGGTACAGATTCTCGAAGTGCTCGCGGGTAATTCGCAAAGTCTTATAAACACCTTCCTTGATTGCGATAGAGGGGACGACAATCACGAACTTGGTGAAACCGTAGCATTTGTTCAGTTCAAATATAGTCCGGAGAAAAACATAAGTTTTTCCTGTCCCTGTCTCCATCTCGATGGTAAAGTCTCCACTCATCAGAGATGCTGAAGGATGCAAACCGTTGCGAATCTGAATTTCGTTCAGGTTCTTCAGTATCTCGTCGTCCAACAAGTGGAGACGGTTACCGATAGCAAGTTCATTTTCGGTGATACCAAGTAATCCCTGCAAACCTTTTTCTAACCGGTGAGTGACGGTAAATTCTGTGCGGCAAACATTCTGACCCCGGAACAGGTCGGTGACAGCGTCTACGGCCGCTATCTGATAATCTAGGTTGTCTTCAAATTGCAGCTTCATTGTTCACCTTCCGATCAAAGGCTACGCACTTGAGCAATACCGTTCTGCTCAAGGATCGCCGTCATGTTTGTTTTCGCGATATCGTCGGCAAATGCACTATCACGAAACACAATGTGTGTGTCACTAGCGCGTCCCAAATCCTCGTGCCAATCAATTATCCCTTGGCCGAGAGCTTCGGTGTCACCCTTTTCAATGGATTCGTCGAGACAGGCGAACAAAACACCGGATCCAACGCTGTACACCGTCTTGCCCGCAATTTGACGATTTTCGATAGGAACTGTCAATTCAACACCGCGTTTTAACAGCAGTTCGTAAAGAATGTCTTCCTCACTGCGTCCCTCGACTAAGTGATCCTCCTGATTGAGAAGCGACTCTTCTAAATCGTTCACTGTAGGATTCCAGGGGCGAATATTACTGGTATCGAGCTTAAAAACCTTAAAACCAAGATCACCTACATGTCCAAGAAAGTCCTGCTTAATCCGTGCTGCAACGCGTCTTATGCGCTCTTTGCCAATTTCTGCAATGTTTTCATATCCAGCACTCAACGCTACAGAATTGACTTTGCACTTTTCAGGTAATTGAACACAAATAAATTTTCTCGATTCGCCATCTTTGTTCATGTTTAAAACCGCATGAGCTGTTGTACTTGAACCTGAAAAAAAATCTAAGACAAAATAGTCTTTCTTGGTAAGTTCAAATTCCTGAGATTTAATTAAGTACTCAATAAAGCTAGATGGCTTGGGATGATCGAATACACCTTTACATTGAAACAAATTGTTCAATTCTTCTGTTCCATTCTCATTGTAAAAGGATTTATCGTCAATCAAATCGTTTAACGTTTTAAACTTCTGTTTTTCCTCTGGTAAAAGATTACGTCTTAGACTCATATTTCTCGTCACAAAAAGTGTTTTATCGAGAATATCTTGATTGATTCGAAAAGGTCCCCTTACGCGACAGTCGTTCACTACTTGTCCATTGGTAATTTCGAGTGGATCCAATAACGTAAATTCGATTGTTCTCGCTGAATGGAGGCCGGTGCTATACACACCGTCCTGAATTCTTGCTTCTGTTCCACTCCTAATGATTCTTTCAGAAATTCTGTTTCCTGGATTGAAAACTGGGTATGTATATTCCGCTATTTGTCCCGAATACAATGAAATCACATTTCTTTTGCAATAAGTTAAAACATAGTCACAAATATCAGTCATCCCTTTCGATAAATGAGCGGTTTTTCTTGCTGCTCTTCTTTTCAGAGTTCCGAGAAATTTTTCTTCACCAAATATTTCGTTCGCTAAAGTTCTTAAATTGTGTACTTCATTGTCGTCAATAGAAATAAACATTACTCCGTCTTCCGACAGAAGGTCCATAGCTAATTTTCAGGCGAGGATACATCATATTTAGCCAATTTGTATGAAATCGACCGGAACTTTCAGGATTTGAACTACTCTTGAAATCTTCATCTGTCTTTTGACCGGAGAACTTCAAATAGGTGGCTAGATTGTCTTGGAAACAATCTGAATAGATAAAATCTTTTCCGGTGTTGTAGGGAGGATCAATATAGATCACCTTCACCTTGCCTGCATAGCTTTTCTGAAGCAGTTTTAGAACTTCAAGGTTGTCTCCTTCGATAAACAAGTTTTGCGTTGTATCCCAATCAGTGCTTTCCTCCCGACAAGGCCTCAGCGTTCCAATTGAAGGTGTGAGTGCTATCTGACGCGCCTGTTTCTTTCCAATCCATGTAAAACCGTACTTTTCATCTCCCCCCCCCCCCATCCGTAACTTCTTCGCCCAAAAGCTGGCGAAGAACTTCGAAGTCTATTCCAGCTTCTGTAGCAGCTTCCGGGAACAGAGATTTTAACGCTTCGATGTTCTCGCGGACAATATCGAGGCTCTCGACAGATATTCTTTCTTTCCGTTTCATTTCTCTCATAGTCTCTTTCGTTGTCACTTATATGATTAGTCTCTCGTATTTACACGCCCATCAGCCGGAAATTTCCGTCAACCGATTATTTGAGTCCTCTCTGTTCTTTATCGTCAAATTTTGTTTGAGCATGAATTAAATTTTCAATTGGTAAATTATCACGTTTAGCACGATATGTGTTTTAAACCGAAATCAACAACTCTTCTGCTACCTCTGTGGAAAGGTGATATTCAAAATTGTAGTATGATGACCAAGGCCTGATTTTTCCTCTAAATTTAACTTCATCTCCTAAGTCCAAGAATAATAGTGCTGCACAACATAATGTTTTATGCGTTGAATTCGTCTTTTCATGTGTATAGATGAGTCCAGTATAGTAGCCTTTTTTTCTTACGTTTACGAGATGCCATGGAGTTCCGATTGACTAAAAATCTCGTAGTATATAAATTTGAAGCTGTCATAGCTAGTTCTTGGTTTGTCTGATCTTAATCTTTCCATCTTGCATATTTTTCCCAGACGATCATGTCGGTTCCCTTACAATCTGAAGTACAGCTTTCGCAAGTAGACGAGCCTTTAACTACGAATAGAATTTTGGTTCAATTTGATAATATTTTCGCTTCTTTAATATGTTTAGGGAACAGTGAACATTTTAAAGAACTCCATTTACATTTTTTTGCCCATCGTACTGACCGACGAATGACGCATTGACATCTGTACACTAGACTTTTATCCTCCAATTTTAAGATTTCGTTGGGAAATACAACTTTCCAAATATCCGGCTGATAATCTTCTTCTTTAACGTTTTCGGATGAAATTTTGTGGAAAGTAGTGCGCAGAGGGGTTGAAAATAGCGGCATTGTTAGGTTGCTTTTTAATTCACAACAAAAATTAGTTGCAACAGATTATCGCCACTCAAGATAAAGACAATATTATCACCCATGAAATTCCAGCGATTTTTGTAGGAGATTTGTTTACAGAGCTGAAGCAAAAAAATGGCGAGGCGTTGCACCGCTTCAACGATTGTGTCAAGCTTCTTGCTCTGCGTGCCAGTAAGGCGAATTTCTCGATATTTTCAGTGCCCTTGGCAACCGAAAGCTAATGCAAGAATTAATTCTTGACTTCGACTTTTTGTAAACGCGAAAACCGATTCATACAAGTGAACTCTACGACCCTTGAAGCAATTGGTGAAGTCTGGGAATTACAGTCAGCAAAGACGGTTCAATTGCTAAAGCGATCTTTTGAATTGAGGCTGATGGTCGAACTGTGCTCGGCACCTTAATGCTCCTCATGTTCGCGTTTTGAGCTTCCAGAATTCCAGCTTCCGTATCTTCTATAACAATGCATTCATTTGCAGGTACGGCTAACATTTTTGCGGCCAAAAGAAACAAATCCGGCACCGGTTTTCCTTCATTGACACAACCTCTGGTAACAATCACATCGAAGCATTCACTCAAACCTGATTAAAGTCTGCCGCACCTTGAATCCAGACCTGTTTGGAGACGGTATCAGTATCGACCAGCAGGCCATCTAGATCGAATTTGACAGCTGAAAATTTCACTTTTTCAAGAGAGGAGTGTTTTCAGCGAGCTGAGCCACTTGGCTTGGGTCTCTTCCACCTGCTGCGGCAAACACATTTCCGCAAACGCCCCCTTTAACTCCAACGAATCGGAGTGAGCACCTTGTTCCACGATTCACAATCATCCAGAACTTGGATTATGTCCGCATCGGCAATGGTGACAGTCGGTGTTCGGTATCCAATGTGGTCCGATTTTCCGCAACAACCTCTAAAGCAGCTCGAATTAACTTCTCTAATATCGAAATTGACAACACTCATACGTGCAGCAGAGAGAGCACAGCAACGCTTGTTGTTTTGGTTGTCTAAAATGCAAATATTCTTGGCAAAATATTCTTACCATCCAACAGTAACTGTTGGTCTTCTAAATCTTTTTGAAAATCGGGAGGGCGTGAAAATAGGTAAGACCAAGATGAAAATTGGTTAAATCTTAACTTTTGCTTTGCATTATCTAAACACTCTTGTGCAATTTTTTGATCGTCTAGTGCCCAGTACACGAGACTCATACATTGATTGAAATTGGGATCATCGCGTTCATTAAGACTTACGCTATTCGCCACAAATTTGAACTCTTCAATTGGAATTTGTTGTGTATTGCCCCATTTTGCCATACCCAAATTGAAGGTTTCAGGAACTCTCCTTTTGTTGTGTGATTTTCCACACAAATTTTCAGTGTATTCAATCGCTTCATTGAATTTCCTTTGTCCAATTAAGTTTAGAATCAAATTATCTTGACATTCTTCTATTTCTCTATCGTCAAAATCATCTGCATTACATTCTGCGTGTTGAATACACCTTCGAAGTAACTCTTCAGCACTCTTCAGTGTGCTTCGCTGAAAACTTAAAGGTTCAACAAGTTCTAGTAATTCATTACCGAAAAGTTCCAGCACGCTATGCCAAGATTCAATCGAATCAAGAGTTTTAGATGCCACTGAGCTCGTCTTATTGGACTTCAGTAAGCGAACAATGACTCGTAGCTCAGCCAATGACAAGCCTTTATATTTTGTTGCAGCAATTGCCAATTTTGTGGATTCCTCCAAATGCCCTGCTTGCGACTCAAAATAAGCTAACTTGGTCAGATAGCTAGGTTCATATTTGAATCTGTCCCAAACACTTTGTAATATTTGTAGAGCTTGTTCTTGGCTCTTCTGCCTTTCCATATAACGTACGACATTATTGAGAATATCCAAATCATCAATATGATGATCGAGAATTCTCTTTACAGATTCATCGATTGATTTGTAATAAGCTCGACTGGGTTTAGACGTTTGAAACAGGTTTTCGGTCACTTCTTTTAAGTACGATATCGCCCCCGTACGATCGTACCAATTCAGCTTCTGAATTTCTCTTACAAGTTCCGAATATTCTGAAGCAAGTCGGCTTTTTGGTCTTGAAATAGTAAAAATATCTTGGTTCAGCAGAGAAAGACTATGGAAGTGATGAATCTTTGCCGCGAGCTTTTCGTATTCGAGACGACTGCGAAATTTTTGAAGGCGTTTCCACAAAATACTCTCCTCGTCGTCAATGTCCGGAACATTTGATGCGACAAAATGCATCCGCAATTGCTTGCTTCTATTCTTGTTTTCTTCTCTGATTCGATTAACAATAGGTACAAGACCGGACAAATTTTGTTTGTTCGGAAAGAAAAGAAGAACGGTGGCGTCAGGAATTTGACGCGTACAAATTCCACTGACGTCAGTGTGACCTGTACGTGAATCTACAAGTACATATTCTGGATTCAGTAAGTTTTTCCATTGTGCTTTGAGATTCTCGAACAGCAGATACCCATCCCTATGTTCATAAAGATGTCTCCAGTTGATCGAATTGAATCGATTATGATATTCGACACTTCTTTCGCCGGCTGGCATTAACCATAATTCACCCTTGCTGTCTTTTTTGAATGAGCCACTGTAAACATAATCATCCAACTCTGGAGCGATATCGGTGCTCAAAAACTCTACAACATAATCTACAAGACCTTTCCGGGTTGCATGTTTTCCCCAGTCCAAATTGAATGTATCAAGTCCTGGGGCTTCAAGGTCAAAATCAACCACTAAAACTTTCTTTCCTTGTTCTACTAAGTTCGCCGCGCAATTCATCATTGCCATAGACCGGCCGACTCCACCTTTGAAAGAATAGAACGTTACAACATACATTTTTAACAGACCCTAAAGTGCAAAACCCTTACTTTTCTTAACTATTTCGTCTTGATGATCCCTAATAGCTGAAAACTTTTCCCCAATAGGAATTACATTTTTAGGCATCAAATTCCTAGCCTCCAAGGCATTTAGATTTCCAGATATCCCAGTAAGGAATAGCAGGTTATCCATGGCTGGGTTTTGAATAACTCCACCTTTTTCCCATCGATTAATCGATGCAATTCCAATTCCAGTTATTTCTGCAAATTTAGATTGTGTCAAGCCAGATTTTTTACGAATTTCGCGCACTTCTGAAGGAGTCATAACGTTTAAAAATCTGCATACAGCATCATGCTGAATTTTGTCGGCATCAGGGCCCGTAAACTCGAAGTCGCATTCCTTGCATTGGTGAACCGGAATGTCTACGTATAGAGTTTGTTCTTTACCGCGATTACTAACTGGGAAAGATATTTCTTCTTGACGAGTAGTGACCTCTTTGGAACCACACAATACACAGTCAATTTGCGTCGTGGGAAATTGAATAACATTGTTTGAGTTTTTCATTTGCTTTTACCTTTTCATATCAGTAGTGAAAACTTCGCCCGATGACTCGGTCTCGGCCAATTTGGAGTTTTATGTAGAGCCTAGGGTTTCCATGCCCCTGCTCGACTTTCATGACATAGCCTTTTGAACCAGGCGGTTTTTCCATTTTCACAATTTCTAATTCTTGTCCACTATCTAAAATTTCTGCGATATATTCCCAACATGAATTTATTGTGAAATACCGATGATATTGATTCGGTCTGGGATCAATTACATATTGAGGTTGCCACCTGATTGGAGCTTTTTTCGTGAATTTCGCCGAATGCCTACCCATTCTTAGCAAAGTTAACAACTGTTCTCTTGCTTTTTCAGTTTCGTTGTACACTGGAATATCATATGATAAATAATATTTATTTATCAAGAGAAATTTTAGAATATTTTATCATTTGATAGATTATTTCATATATTTTGCAGTTAATCAGCAACACCCATTTTAAAGTTGCAACAATTGATTAATGTTGACAGACTGTCTTACTTCGATGCTGAACTTGCTGGATTTTCTTAGGATCAGTTTAGACTGTCATGATTTATGGCCGAAAATGGTACGTAAGAGGGTTGAAGCAAAATCGGCATATGTTTATTTTTGTTGACAATAAAATTAGTAACTGGAAATTTTCACCACTCTAAATAGATGACAATGTATTTGCCTATCAAAGTACAGCGATTTTTGCAGGAGATTCGCTCACAGAGCTGATTGAAAAAGTGACGAAGCATTGCACGGATTAAACGAATGTTCCGACCAACTCTCGATGTGTGCCCTCGGAACTAGTCTCTTGATCGCTTCAGTGCCCGTGAGCACCTAGTTCTCGGGAAAGAATTTGTTCTTGGTTTCAACTCGTTAAAATACAAAATACCGCCCGAAATTCCCTAATTCTCCGAACTTCGAAGCAGTCGGCGAAGCGTGGGAATCACAGTCAATAAGGAAGGTTCAATTGCTAGGGCAATCTTCTGAATTGAGGCAGAAGGTCGAACAGTGCTTGGCACCATGATACTTCTCATGTTCGCCTGGTGAGCTCCCAGTATTCCAGGTTCCGCATCTTCTATGACAACGCATTCAATTGCAGGAACGGCCAACATTTCCGCAGTCAAAAGGAACAAGTCAGGCGCTGGTTTTCCTCGATCTACACAATCCCTGGTGACAACGACTTCAAAGCATTCAATCAAACCCGATTTTTCAAGCTTCAGCAGTGCACTGGGTTTCGCAGATGATGTCGCCACTGCCATTTGGATTGAATTTTGATCCAAAAAATCTATGATCTCTCGAACTCCCATCATCACCGCAACGCCTTGTCGCTCGAATGACTGGTAATACAATTTGGACGAATGCTCCATATAGGCTTCGATGTCAAGGGCAGGCAGCGAATCTGCAATCTTGGTTTTTGCATGATTCATGGAAGTTCCAGCGATTTGAGCGTACAGAGCTTCTGTAAATTCAAAGCCGTAGTCTGCTGCACCTTGCATCCAGGCTTGTTTAGAGACGGTTTCAGTGTCGATCAGCAGGCCATCCAAATCAAATATGACGGCGGAAAAGCTCATTTTTTAACGGGAGGAGTGTTTTCTGCCAGCTGAGCCAGCTTGGCCTCGGTCTCTTCCACTTGCTGAAGCCACCACATTTCCGCGAACAGCCCGTTTAACTCCAACAAGTCGGAGTGATTGCCTTGCTCCACGATTTCACCATCATCCAGAACTAAAATCATGTCCGCATCGGCAATGGTTGACAGTCGGTGTGCGATAACCAATGTAGTCCGATTCTCGGCAACGACATCTAAAGCAGCTTGAATCAGTTTTTCTGATTTTGAATCTAAAGACGAGGTTGCTTCATCCAGCACCAAGATTGGCGGATCTTTCAAGATCGTGCGGGCGATGGAGACTCGCTGCTTTTCACCGCCCGATAATTTGAGTCCGCGTTCTCCTACGACGGTGTCATACTTTTCCGGTAAAGATTCAATAAACTCGTATAAATTCGCTTGTTTTACAGCCTCTAAAAACTCTGATTCAGTGCAATCCGGTGAACCGTAGCGAATGTTGTATTCGATCGATTCATTAAACAGTACGGTATCTTGAGGCACGACACCAATTGAAGCATGGATTGATTGAAGATCCACATCGCGTAAATCTTGTCCATCAATGGAAATTCGGCCACTGGTAACATCGTAAAAACGAAATAACAGTCGAACCAAAGTCGATTTGCCGGAGCCGCTTTTACCTACGACCGCAACTTTTTGACCCGAGGGAATATTGAAACTGACATCGTTTAGTATGACTCTTTGATCAGAATAGCCGAAGCCAACATGGTCGAACTGGATGTTCGCGTTCGAAACCTTTAGTTGGGGTGCATCGGAAACTTCCGGCAGCTTTTCTTGAACATCAAGTAGATTTAACATACGAGCCATATCAGTCAATGCATGATTGATTTCTCGAAATGTGGTTCCAAGAAAACGTAAAGGGATATACATTTGCATTAGAAATGCATTCAGCATTATGAACTCACCTAGTGAGAGTTCGTCAGCAACCACGCCCTGGCCAGCGAGGTAGAGCAGCGTGATTGACCCAACTGCAATGATTGTTCCTTGACCGATGTTCAGTAATGCAAGCGTTTGTTCACTAATCACCGAGAGTCTTTCCCACTCCTTCATATGAAAGTCAAATCGGTTGTATTCATGGTCTTCATTGCAAAAATACTGAACCGTTTCATAGTTCAAAAGAGCGTCTACACTGACAGCGCCCGCCCGTGACTCGGCTGCGTTCATTTGAACACGAAATTTCGTTCTCCAACGTGTTACAAAGTATGTGAACCAAAAATAGATAAAGATCGTTCCAGCAGCGATCAACACGAACTTGGCCTCAAAATTAATAGCCAAGATTGCGCAGATCACAGTGATTTCAAATATAGTCGGGATGGTGCTGAATACGGTGTACCAAAGCAGATAAATAATGCCTCGAGTACCGCGTTCGATATCCCGAGAAATTCCCCCTGTCTGTCGATTTTGATGATATGCGTGAGAAAGCTGATGAAGATGCTGGAAAACTTCTAGTGCGATATTTCTGGCTGCACGTTGTTGAGCACGAGAAAACAGTGCATTTCTCAGCTCTTCGCAAAGAGTGCTCGCTAGGCTCAATAAACCATAAGCAACGATCAGAAAGACAGGAACAATTAAGATTATTTCAGGATTTAGCGTAGTGTCGAACCAATCAACAATTTTTTTGAGCGTAATCGGAACGTTGATGGTTGCGACTTTGGCCAAGATCAAAAATACGAATGCGACAATGATGCGCACTCGAAAAACCATCAGATGCTCTATGAGACTCCTCAGAGTCTTCCAAACATTGCGCGGGGTTTGAGTCTTAGTTCGATCTAGAAGATCTACATCTTCCATTACACAGAATTCATTTTGGTTTCAATAGCAGGATAACTGACAAAAGGGAGTCAGTTTTGACAATTCAACGTCTTCTTGGTTTGCGATAGCGTTGAACAACCCGAAAGCCCAATAGCACAGCCAGTATCGCACCGTAGATTACAGGTTGGGTTATGTCGGCTTTCACTAAAAGATAATAATGGATAATCCCACATATTCCGATTGGATAGACGAGTTTGTGCAGCCGAATCCAGCGTTTTCCGCCTAGCCAGCGCACCATTCGGTTTGTTGACGTTGCAGCAAGCGGAATCATCATCACGAAAGCAAGAGAACCGAACAGGATGTAGTATCTCTCGATAATGTCTTCAATAATCTGACGAAAATCGAAAAAATGGTCTATGACCAGCCAGGTAAGAAAATGCAGCAAGATATAGAAGAACGAGAACACTCCGAGCATACGGCGAAGCAGAATCAGCTGATTGATCTTTGTGATGGTGCGCAGCGGGGTGATTGCGAGAGTAATCAGAAGAAGCCGCAGTCCCCATTCACCAGTGACTTTTGTTATATCTTCTACAGGGTCAGCGCTAATGTTGCCGGTAAATATGTCTGCCACCAATAACGCAAAAGGAAGTAAACAGAGAACGAATACAACCGGTTTTGAACGACGAATAAATTTTCGCCATTGAGTAGGCGACACAGAGATTCCCCAGCAATAAAAAAACGCGATTATAGTTGAGGAACTATAACCGCGTCCTTAGAGAAGGTGATGTTAATAGTGAACGGTTAAATCCATACCGCTGTAAAGACTTGCCACTTGCTCTTCATAGCCGTTGAACATTAAAGTAGGCTCTCTGCCAAACAATGTGCCAACACGTCTTTCTGAAGCTTGGCTCCAGCGGGGATGATCCACGTATGGATTCACGTTTGCGTAAAATCCGTACTCCCTGCTGGCTTGTTCCTGCCAGGTATTTAGTGGCTGTTCTTCTGTGAATTCAACTGAAACGATTGATTTAATTCCTTTAAATCCATATTTCCACGGTACTACGAGTCGAATTGGAGCGCCGTTTTGGTTGGGCATGTGCTCTCCGTAAAGACCAACTGCAAATATGGCAAGTGGATGCATCGCCTCATCGATTCGCAATCCTTCGCGATAAGGCCAATTCAAACTCGAACCAAATATCCCAGGTTTCTGACCTTCCATCTCCTCTGGGCGATAAAGAGTCCGCATTTCAATGTATTTGGCCTTGGAGGTAGGCTGATGAACTTTTAAAAATTCACCCAAAGAAAATCCAACCCATGGAATAACCATTGACCATGCTTCGACACATCGGTGACGATAGATCCGTTCTTCAAGTTGAAAACCAGTCAGAATATCTTCGATATCCCAGACTTTAGGTTTTTCGCATTCACCCGATACTTCTACAGTCCAAGGTCGAGTGGTCATCCTGTGCGCAATTTTTGCCGGTGTTCGTTTATCCGTTCCAAATTCATAGAAATTGTTATAGGAGGTCACATCATCATAGTCGGTCAACTCTTCATCAGTTGAGAATGAGCTCTTCGCGACGTTTTCGAACTTGACAGCTGCGTTTGCCGGTTGTGTCGAAAGCGCAAGCAGCGACGCAGGGCCAGCGATCGTAAGAGCAGCAGTGGACTTCAAAAATTTACGACGGTTTCGATAGATGCTCTCGGGCGTTATTTCACTTGGTTTAATGTCAGGACTTTTTCGAATTAAAATGGCTCATTCCTCCTAGATTTACTGAAAATTCGTGCAATAAGACAAATTTAATTTACAAAAGTTCAAAGGCGGCTGCAATTCCTTGACCACCGCCGATGCACATGGAAACGATCGCATGCTTGCCGCCTGTTCTTTTGAGCTCATGCAAGGCTTTGACTGTCAAAATGCACCCGGTTGCCCCAATCGGATGACCCAAAGAAATTCCGCTGCCATTTGGATTCGTAGCTTCTTTAGACAATCCTAAATCTTTCATGACTGCAAGTGCTTGAACTGCGAAAGCTTCATTGAGTTCAATCACGTCAATATCATCCAAATCAAGCCCGGTTTTCGCCAGCAATTTTCGAATTGCGGGGACGGGGCCAATTCCCATGTAATCGGGTTCGACTCCGGAATGAGTGTATCCTAGCAACTTTGCGATTGGGTTATGTCCCGCTTTTTCGGCTGCTTGAGCTTCCATCATGACGATGGCTGCTGCAGCATCATTGATTCCAGATGCATTTCCTGCGGTCACTGACCCATCCTTCTTGAAAACGGCACGCATTTTAGAAAGAGATTCGACGTTGCTATCGGGTCGAACATGCTCATCGGTTTTGAACTCGACAGTCTGTTTGCGTTGTCTGACTTCAACCGGAATGATCTGCTCTTCAAATCTTCCTTCCCGCGCCGCGCGTGCGGCCCGCTTATGACTTTCCACAGCCAGTTCATCTTGTTCTTCTCTGGAAATTTTCCATTTTTCAGCAATGTTTTCAGCCGTAATGCCCATATGGCAGTCCTTGAATGGATCGCTGAGCGCGCCCACCATAATATCGACAAATTGAGCGTGCCCCATTCTTTGTCCCCAGCGCATGCCCGTTGCCCAGTAGGGAGCGCCGCTCATTGATTCCGCGCCGCCCGCGATAACCGTCTCAGCATCGCCAAGCTGCACAATTTGTGCTGCATTTACAACGGCTTGCAAGCCGCTTCCGCATAAACGATTGACTGTTAAAGCTGGAGTTTCAATGGGAAGTCCTCCCTCTAGTGCGGCATATCGAGAAATATACATGTCTCGTTTGTCAGAGTGAAGAACGTTTCCGATCACGCAGTGGCCAACACTATTGGGGTCAATTCCGGTCTTGTCTAAAGCGCCGCGAACTGCTAATGCACCCAGTTCACAAGCAGAAAATGATTTCAGACTGCCACCGTAATCACCGATTGCAGTTCTTACTCCATCCAGTACAACAACTTCTTTACCTATCAATGGATTCTCCTTTTATATATTTTGAATGTTAATCATTGTTTAATGTTTATGAACGTCATAGCGAAAGTTCATAAACGAGATAATTTGCAGGTTCCATACCTAAGGCTAGGTAGGTGTTTTGCGCTATTTTGTTGTCTTTGTCTACGTACAGTCTAATTCCACACACGTTCTTCGCTAGTACCGCTTTTCCGTGAACAAACTTGTACATGGAATGAAAGACTCCCATGCGTCGAAATTCGGGACGCACATAGACACTCTGTAACCACCATTGTACACCGTCGCGCCAATCACTCCATTCGTACGTAATCATGAGGCAACCGACTGTCTGTTGTTCGTGAACCGCTACGATATAAAATCCGTAATGCGGATTATTGAGGAATGATCGCACTCCCTTTAGAACGACATTCGCATTTAGTGACAACCCCTCAGTTTCGTTTGCCATGGTTCGAGTGAAGTCGGCAATGACAGGGGCATCATCATACGAAGCGAGTCGAATTTGAGTCTTGTTTTCAATGGGGCTTCCCAAAGCATTCTCCTTTCAGGTCTACATTCAAATGGTCATAAAAACTGCAGATCACACGAGCTGAAAACAGATGGCTCCAGCCTGAATTGATCCAAGCCTACGTTGGAACTGCGAGCTCGCGAACCGTCATCATTCTATAATGGCGCATTTGTTTCTAATATAGGACTCGATTCGTAATTTTCCAACAAGGAGTTTACAAAATGTCTTCAAAATCATTGAAAACAGCGTTTCTCGGTCTTGGTGTAATGGGATTTCCCATGGCTGGTCACTTGGCTGAAAACGACTATTCAGTCTGTGTCTACAATCGAACACGCGCTAAATCTGAATCTTGGCTGCAGCAATACTCAGGATGCAGTTCAACAACTCCTGCAAAAGCGGTAAATGACGTCGATGTTGTATTTGCTTGTGTAGGCAATGACAACGACCTGGAAGAAGTCTGCTGTGGTGAGAATGGCGCATTTTCCAACATGAAGCCTGGAAGCATATTTGTGGATCACACTACAGCATCAGCCAATATTGCACGAGAACTCGCGAAACGAGCATCTGATTTGGGTGTTCAATTTATTGATGCTCCAGTTTCAGGGGGTCAGGCTGGCGCTGAAAATGGCGTACTGACGATTATGGCGGGCGGTAAAAAAGAAGTATTCGACATCGTATCCCCGATTATGTCCAGTTACGGCAGAATGGTTACACTGATGGGGCCAGTCGGTTCGGGTCAACTCACGAAAATGGTGAATCAAATTTCAATTGCTGGACTTCTTCAGGGCCTGTCAGAGGCACTGAATTTTGCCACTCGCGTTGGGCTGGACGAGAAGTTGGTGCTGGATGTGATTTCAAAAGGCGCGGCTCAGTCGTGGCAGATGGAAAATCGCGGGATAACCATGGCAAATGACGAATTCGAATTTGGATTTGCCGTAGATTGGATGCGAAAAGACCTGTCAATTTGCTTGGAAGAGGGCAATCGAGCAGGAGCTCGTTTACCCGTCACAGCGTTGGTTGATCAATTTTACGCTCAACTCCAAGCCATGGGCGGTTCTCGATGGGATACATCCAGCTTAATTCGGCTTTTGAGTCGACCTTAGTGAATCGACGGGAAAGTCAATGCATTGGCAAATGGCAACAAAATAATTTTATTGTCGTTTGATGAGACGGGCAATATCTCGATCTTGCTCGTCTCGAATTTTCTGAATATTGATTACACTCTTTTTCTTTGGTTTCGAACCTCGAAAAATTCTTTTGAATTTTTTTCTTTCAGGCGCGGGTTTAACTCGTATGCGCCACAAAACAAGCGAGGCGTAAACAACAAAAACTACAGCCATGTACACAAACAGAGCATGGTATCCGAATAACTCCATGACGAGCGACGCCAAAATCGGACTTATGATCGCACCAACACTAAAAGCGGTCAACATTCCTGCGGCTGCAGCGAGGAGCTTCTCTGGAGGTGTAGCGTCATTCATATAGGCCAGCGCAACCGGATAGACTGAAAAATTAAATGCTCCAAAAGCTGTTGAAGCGGCCAAAAAGAGCCAAATGGATTGATTCGCGCTTGCTACTAAGACGAATGCGAGAATGCCGGAGATCATACAGATTACTGCCATTAATTTACGGCGCCCCAAACGGTCTGACAGACGTCCGACCGGCCACTGCAGCAATACCCCGCTAAAGATCAATAGAGCCATAAAATATGATGTTTCTTCAGTTGACAGGCCGACCCCCAATGCGTACACAGGCGCCAGTCCGTATAGAGCTGCCGAAATGACTCCGCAGCATAGCGCTCCTGACATTGCAACGGGTTTAGAGCGGAATACATTTATGAATCGAACTTTTTGTCTCGGTGAAATTGGCGGTGCAATGGTTCTGGAGATCGAGACAGGAATCAATGAAAACGCGTAGCCTATCGCAGCCATTGAAAACAGCTGAAACGCTTTCGGTTCTGCAAATGGAATGAGGAGCTGTCCTAGACCGGTGGCCATGAAGTGTGTGATCATATACATGGAAAGCACCTGACCGCGGTTCGCGCGGCTCGCTCTAGCATTAAGCCAGCTTTCGGTGATCATTAAAATACCAGCAGCGCAGACTCCGGTTCCGAATCGAATAAAGACCCATGCATACGGGTCCACGATGATCGGGTGCAGCAGCGCACAGATTGCCCCCATGCTTGCAAATGCGGCATAGGTTCGAGTGTGCCCGACGCTGGCGACAAAATAGTCGGTGTATTTTGCACCGATGTACAGACCCAGAAAATACGCGGTATTGATAAATCCAATCTCCACTAACAGGAAGCCTTCGGTATCCGCGCGCAGCGACACCAGAGTTGTCAGAAGTGCGTTTCCACAAAACAAGAATGCGTATCCGACAAGCAGTGAAGATATTGATATCAAGGTGTTTAACACTGAATTCACCCTTGGTCAATCAATAGTGAGGAATGAAGTATAAATTTTACTTCTTTAAACAAGATATATTTGAACTTCGGTCAATTAATTTTTATGAATTTCATGCAAGTTTGAAACAATCTTGTACTATACGGAACTTCACTTCGTCCCTCTGCCGACCATAATTTCGAGCTGTGCCAAGGCCAAAGATGCTGTCTGAAAAGAAAATTCGAATCCTTCAAGTGAAGTGTTAACATTGACATTAATACTCATATTAACAATAAGTTATATTGTTAATTTAATCTAAATACAAGAACATTATGCTGGATGCATCCACGCGAAATTGGCTGTTTAACGAGGTTGTTCAATCCTGGTTTGATGATACTTTTGCGTCTCCAACAGACTGCCAGAGGGTGGCTTGGTCAGCTATTCAGGATCAACGCGATGTACTTGTATCAGCACCCACTGGATCAGGAAAAACTTTGGCAGCATTTCTCGCGGTCATTGACGAATTGGTTCGAGAGGGGCTGGAGCAAGGCACATTGCCTGGTGAAACTCGGATAGTATATGTTTCGCCCCTCAAAGCTTTGTCGTATGACATTGAAAAAAATCTTAGACAGCCGTTAAGCGGCATCCACGAGAGATTGAAAGAAAGAGGATGCGAGGGAATTCATATTCGAACTGCGGTTCGAACGGGAGATACAACACAATACGAGCGTCAAAAAATGACGCGAAATCCCCCTCATATTTTGGTGACAACGCCAGAGTCACTCTATCTTCTGCTGACCGCTGCGTCCGGTCGAGGTATGCTGAAAACTGCCCGCTGTCTGATCGTAGACGAAATCCACGCCTTGGCGAACAACAAGCGAGGGGCGCATTTGAGTCTTTCAGTGGCGCGATTGGAGATGCTCATCCAAAGGAGAACAAGGAAAATCGGCCTGTCTGCCACGCAAAAACCAGTAGAGTTGATTGCTTCATTTTTGACTGGAAGAAAAAGTCACAATTGTTGCATTGTGGACATGGGGCATCTCAGAACCTGGGATTTAGCGATCGAAGTTCCAAGTTCGCCTTTGGAGTCTGTCATGTCAACAGCAGCATGGGCAGAGGTGCATTTGAAACTCGTTCGCTATGTTGAACAGCATCAAACAACTCTGATTTTTGTCAATACCAGAAGGCATGTGGAGCGAATCAGTCGACACCTTTCTGAAATTTTAGGTGAAGAGCATGTCGGCTCACATCATGGAAGTTTATCCAAGAAGCATCGTTACGAAGCGGAACAAAAACTTAAATCGGGCTCGCTTCGCGCTCTCGTAGCAACCGCGTCTTTGGAACTCGGCATTGATATTGGGGACGTTGATTTGGTATGTCAACTGTGCTCACCACGTTCAATATCAGTGTTTCTGCAGAGAGTAGGGCGGTCGGGACACGCGGTTGGAAAAATTCCCAAAGGTCGATTGTTTCCGTCCACACGCGATGAGCTGGTTGAAAGTGCCGCACTTCTGAAATCGATTCGAAATGGAGAACTTGAATCACTTGAGATCTGCTCTGAGCCGTTGGACGTACTAGCGCAGCAAATCGTGGCCGAAGCTAGCGCTAGGGACTGTGATATTGACGAACTGTATTCAAGCTTCAAAAACGCTTATCCATACCGTAAGCTAGACCAGTATCAGTTTCACGAAATTCTTCAGATGCTCGCAGAAGGATTTACTCTGCGGCGCGGACGACAGGGGTCTTACATTCATCTGGACGCAGTCAATCGGCGTATTCGAGGCAGAAGAGGAGCGAGAATAGTTGCCGCGACCAATGCAGGTGCAATCCCAGATCTTTTTGACTATGACGTTATTCTTGAGCCAGATGAAATTCGAATCGGCACGGTCAATGAAGATTTTGCTTTTGAAAGTCTGGTTGGCGACATTTTTCAACTTGGAAATGCCTCTTATCGAATCCGGCAGGTGGCAAAAGGCAAAGTCCGGGTTGAAGATGCTAAAGGGCTGCCTCCGAATATTCCGTTTTGGCTGGGAGAAGGCAGAGGGCGGAGTTACGCACTCTCCCGGGCAGTGAGTGAATTGCGTCACTTCGTGGATGATTTGCTTGAACGCGATAATTTGAAAGCCGTCCTCGAATCAGTCAAGTCTGAATATGAACTGGATGAGGCGATTGCCGAACAGATTGTGAATTACCTTGCCGCCGGAAAGCGTTCGTTGGGAATTTTACCGACCCAGAACAGAATCGTGTTTGAACGATTTTTTGATGAAACTGGCGATATGCACCTGGTTATACACAGCGTATTTGGCTCCAGACTCAATCGCGCTTGGGGGCTGACACTAAGAAAACGCTTTTGCGTACGCTTTAATTTTGAGCTGCAGGCTGCCGCTTTGGAAGATAACTTTGTGCTGTCGCTCGGGCCTACTCATAGTTTTGCGTTGGATGAAGTGCAGAATTATGTCAAGAGCAATTCAGCGCGAGAAACACTGGTTCAGGCAATTTTCGCGGCTCCGATGTTTGCTACCCGTTGGAGATGGGTCGCGAATACCGCGCTGGCAGTACTACGTTTCAGACATGGCAAAAAGGTGCCGCCGCCGTTTCAGAGAAATGACTCTGAAGATTTGCTGTCATTGGTATTTCCAGACCAGGTGGCATGTCAGGAAAATTTAGTCGGCCCTATCGAAGTGCCCGATCATCCGCTCGTCGAGCAAACCATTTACGATTGTCTTCATGAATTGATGGACATCAATGGCTTTGAGGATTTGCTTGAAAAAGTTGAAGATCAGGAAATTTCAATCCACTGTCGAGATCTGCCAGAACCATCGCCGCTTGCACATGAAATTCTCACCGCGAAACCTTACGCTTTTCTTGATGACGCGCCTGCCGAGGAAAGAAGAACGTTAGCGGTTCAAAGCCGTCGCTTATATGACGCGTCCGATCTCAAAAACTACAGCGGCTTGGACCCAGTCGTCATTCAAGAGCTGCAGGAACAAGCATGGCCTAATCCTCGTGATGCTGAAGAGATGCACGACGTTCTTGTCAACATAGGATTTTTGCGAGATGATGAAGCGCGCCCAAAGGCGAGCCTGTCCAACGTACTTTTTGAGGCAAGTCAAAATTGGAGCGATTATTTTGCTCAGTTAACCAAGAGTCACCGAGCAACTAAACTTGAGACGCGCAACGGCTCTATTCTCTGGGTTGCTGCAGAGCGTCTGGATGAATTGCTGCTTCTACATCTCGACTCTAAATTGACTCCGAATATTCAAGCAGTGACACTGATAAAGAAAACAATCGATTGTCCTGAAACCGCGTTGAAATTGATATTGCAAAGCAGGTTGGAAACCATTGGTCCTTGCACTCAACACGAACTATGCATGTCAATCGATCTTCCCCAACATCAAGTAGAAACTACATTATTGATGCTGGAATCTGAGGGGACAGTGATGCGAGGACGCTTTTTGAGTCAGACCGATGATATCGAGTGGTGTGATCGGCGATTTCTCGCCCGAATTCACAAGAAAACGATTAAGAAGTTAAGAAATGCAATCCAGCCGGTCAGTCAGCAACAGTATGTTCAATATCTTTTCAGATGGATGAGATATAGATCCGAAAATATCGGTGAAGGTGTTGATGCTCTCGATTCAGTACTCGATCAGCTTGAAGCTTACGAGGCACCTTCAGTAGTTTGGGAATCTGATTTGCTTCCCGCTCGAATTTTTGGGTACGCCCCCGAATTGTTAGACTATTTAAGCGCATCGGGCAAGATCGTTTGGACACGATTATCCAGGCCTTCCAAATTGACAGGCTATGGAAGCGCTAAAAAGTCTCGATATGGAATGAGCAGTTCGATAAAGACAGTGCCTCTGACTTTTTTACAGAGAACTCGGATTCCGGTATGGAGAACACTCGTATTAAATAGTCGATATGAGCAGCAAACTTTATCCGCAACGGGTCAAATGATCAGTGAGGTGTTGGATGATTATGGTCCAATGTTTTTTGATGAATTACTGGATGAATTGAATCAGCTTCCCACTCATTTGGAACAAGGACTGGTTGAATTGTTTGCGCATGGAATCGCAACATGTGACCATTTTGGAGGAATTCGCGCACTATTGACACCAGAACGACTGAGACGCCGAAGATCGATGATGCGGCGAATTTCGAATCACGGCGTCCAAAATTCTGGGCGATGGTCGTTGATTCACCGTACGCTTCGAAAATCGCGTACTGCACCGAGCGACGATGAAATATTAGATTACTCTGCTCAGGTTCTGTTACGTCGATATGGAATTGTTTTTCTCGCTCTTTTGAAGAAAGAAAACAAAATATTTCCCAATTGGCATGAGCTGAGGAGCGTCTTTCGACGAATGGAAGATCGAGGCGAAGTCAGAGGTGGAAGATTCGTTAATGATGTCGTAGGCGAACAGTATGCTCTACCACAAGCTTTGGAGCTTCTAAGGGCCAAAAAAGACACTAAAAGAAGTCAGATCGCAGTCACGGTTCATGCAGCAGATCCACTCAATTTGACGGGTGTATTGGGAACTGAAGCAAGAGTCGCAGCCTTCAGCCGAAACTATTTGGTGTATCGAGATGGGAACCTGCTCAATGTCATAGAAGGTGGCAAAGACGCAAAATCACTCGGTTGGAGTAAATAATTGCGAATCCATACTGGAATAAAAGGCAGCAATATCTTCGATATCTCTGTCACTCAGGCTATTTGAAAAGCTGTTCATGACGGGATTGTCCCGAGCGCCGGAACGATAGCTTTTCATTGCTTGAATCAGATAGTCTTTATACTGACCGGAGATAATCGGTGTGCCGACACCCTGAACTGTATTGCCAGTGCCATGACAGGCCAGACACGTAACTGCTTTTTCTTTGCCTGCCTCTATGTCGCCGGCAAAGGATGCAGTTGAGCTGAGCAATACAGCAAGCGTGATCGCAAAACTTCTAAATATTGATAATGTAATAATTCGTTTCATTTCGACTACTCTTTAACCAGTTGTGAGAAATAAGCAGCGATGTTGATGATATCTTCATCTGATAATTGTGCAATTTGAGCATGCATTGTCTTGTGGTCGCGGGTACCATCACGATAAGCCGTCAATGCGGCCACCAGATAGTCCGCCTTTTGACCACCTAATTTGGGCACGGTGTATCCGGGATAGGCATTTCTATATCCTGGTGATGAATGACAGCCAGTACAGGTAAATGACTTATCTCTACCGGCCTGCGCATCGCCTTCAGCAAAGGCATGAACAGAAACAGTGAGAAAAGCGATACCTACCAGTATCCGAAAACAGGATCGCATAGCAGATTATTCTCCTAATTTTTTCACAGCTTTATTTATTCGGTCTCTCGTATATCAGTAGTTGAACAGACCAATTTTTTACATGGGATACTAAATTATAGTGAATTGGAGATTCAATCGAACCAACAAAATCAGCTTTTACTTGTCCATTGGCCGTTCATTTTACTTTGGGAGCGTCCAATTGTGTAGATCGAGCAATCGAAATAATTGGATCAATGCGCATTTTTTAAAAGAGCAATGTTGTGAGTCCGCCATCTTTATAGGACTCAGCAGAATTTAAGTTGATTATCCATAACTAAATCAATGTTGCCGACAGGTGGTTATCCCATCGGCTCGACTGAAATCGATTCAGCTCTAGTATTTTCAGGTCGTCGGTCAACGCATTAAGGATTACGACTGTTCCAGTGCCGCTGCTTACAACAAATTGGCCTGGGATTGTACCTGGTGAGATTCCGCAGCAGTCCACGAGTCGAACCGAGTCCGTGCAGCTCAAAGTATTCAGGTCCCAAAAGGTGATGATGTCACCCCGTGGAGAAGAAACGGCGATAATTCGGCCACTAGGGTCGAATCGCACGTCGCCGCAGTATTGTTTCATTGCGCGCCAGGTTTCAGCAGGTGCCTGAAGCAACTTCAAGCGATAACTTGGCTTTGAGTCGGTTGTCACGTCTTGTCGTAACAAAACGGCGACGAGCGGTACGGTTTTGTGCTTGGGGCCTTGGTATTGCATTGCGACCGCGATCGTATCGTTCTTGTTGATCGCGAGATGTCGGATGCTCAGCTGATGCAATTCGGAATTCAGCCTATGTTCTTCAATTAATTTGCCGCTTTCTCGATCAATCAAGCAGATAGAAGACTGCATCTCTGGAAGATTGAGTTTGACTCTTGGCAACGATGGGTGAGTCAAAATGCCACCGTTGGTTGCAACAAGAGTTCGACCGTCAGACAAAAGGTTGATCTCGTGTGGTTCGATACCGTAAGAATCCAATTCCAAAATGTGCTGATAATTTCTTTTTGCCTCGTAAACGCCGATGACTCCGCGCTCATTGGTGAAGTCATTTTCACTTGCATATAAAAAATTGCCGTCAGGACTGAATACACCATGACCGTAAAAGTGCCGGCTATCAGAAGTCGAGAGCCGCTGCTTAATTTGTTGGGTAACCGGATTAAACACTATTGCGAATTCACCCGGTCTGCGTGCGAAGTGGACGACTTCGTGCTGATGTGGATGAACTGCGAAGGAATGTCCTCTTGCTGGCAGCGGAAAATCAAACACAAATGCTCCAGTTTCATTAAATCCACTCAGCCGATATTCATTTTCTGCGGTAGCGCGGGCTGCCATGTAAAGACGGGCTGCCGTACTTGTAAAAACATGGCGCGGTATCGATATGGCTACTGCAACACCAGCAGCGCAGGTGAAAAACTGTCGGCGATTAATCGCCATCCAGTGAATTGAAGCCGACTCGGAAAGATAAAGCCTTGGCAACACGATTTCTCACGATTTGTCCCATTGCCTGAACTTGAGTGAGTAATTTTTCGACACTTTTTCGGTAATCGGCGTTTGCGGCTGCAATTTCCAATGGGAGATCGATTGATTCTGCGTTTTCTATGGTCTTTTGAAAAGCCTTGCGCATCAGTTTGTCCAGCTTTTCGTCGACAGGCAGTACCAAAGCGCTAAGGCCAGGTCCATCACTCCCTAAATATAGAGACTGCAAAGCATGAAGATTTTGAATGATATTTCGAAGCGACCGTTGACTCAGTGGTGATTCTGCAAAATGTGGCAGCACAGTATCCATGTTCTTGCCAATCACCGGCTTTATCTTTACGTCGGAGATTAGCTGCAATTCGTTGGCAAGACTTCTGAAAAATGCTCGAGTGACTGTGCGATGATTTTCGAAAAAACTTTGTTCTGATTCAGGTTGTTTCAAGTGATTGGCGAAGTCAACTTCTCCTCCCGTCCAATCGTCAAGAGTGTCAGCAGCAATGTCGTGCATATTATTCGCAATTGCAGTTAGCAAGTCGCAACCAGCCATGTCCGGTCCAAGTGGAATTTTTCTTTCGGCCTCGTAAAACAATAGATATTCGACTGCCAACAGGCCCTGAACAGCGACATTCATTTCACTAAAATTCAAACTGTCATCTGATGTTTCATCAAGAATTCCAATCAGTTCGTGGACAGCTTTGGCCGTTTTGAATTGCGCCTGTGGCCAAAAGTACATGCGGTGATTTCGCAGAAAAAGCTCAATCGGCCCGAAATTCAAATGCTCTACAGCCATCCACGCGTCCATTACGTCGTGAAACTCCTGTCTCAACGGTTCAATTGCAATCCTATCATTGCCGCCGCAAGAAAGTTCAACAATAGACACCAACTCCTTCGTCTGATTTGCAAGCTGTTGATATTTGGTCAAAACATGAGAATCTACGAGAGCAGAATTGACTTGATCGAAGGATATTGCTCTTGGTCGGTCTTCGGCGTAAGTCAATGACACCTTAAGAAAGCAGAGCAGGGCGGTGACGGCACAAATTAATTTGGTTGCTCTGCGCATAACTTTTGTTATTAAAGTGAATGAAGGAAAGCAAGCAACGCAGAGCGTTCATCAGCAGACATGTTCACTACTTGCTGCTTCGCATGTTCCGCCTCGCCACCATGCCACAGAATTGCTTCCAGAATGTTCCGAGCCCGACCGTCATGCAAAAACATGGTGTGTCCGCTGACAACTTCCGTGAGTCCGATTCCCCATAATGGTGGTGTGCGCCATTCTCGGCCAGAAGCGACGCCTTCAGGTCGATTGTCGGCGAGTCCTTCTCCCATATCGTGAAGAAGAAGGTCAGTATATGGCCATATTAGCTGAAATGATTGTTCTTCATTGATGGCATCTCTGGCAGTGACGAATTTAGGCACGTGACAACCGATGCAGTTGGCTTGATAGAACAGTCTTTTACCCTCCAAGACTTGCGTGTCATCGACGTTTCTTCGAGCCGGAACAGCAAGATTCCGACTGTAGAAATTCAGCAGAGCCATCATTTTTGTATTTGCTTCAGTACCGTCAGGATCAGATGTGCCGCCGTGAATCGCGTTTCGACATTGGATTTGAGATTCTGTGCATTCACCGTAATGTTGGGAAAATAGAGGTGTTGAAATGCCGATATCTCCTTTAAAAGCACCTGCTACCTGTTGAGACACGCTTGGCTGTCCTGCCTTCCAACCGAATCTGCCAAGCATCACCTTGTTATTTTCTTCACTCCAAATCCAGTTTGGTCGACCTGAAATTCCGTCACCGTTTTCATCATCCGGATCCGCGTTCTTTAAAATGTCGTCGGGCGAAACAGCTTCTAGCAAACCGACCCCTATCATAGGCGGCGCTACCCTTGCAGAAAGCATGGTATCTTTATGGAGTGGACCATAATTTAAATTCACAAGCTCATATGCTGGCACACGCAAATTTACAATGGTGCCGTCTGCCAATTCAATCGAGTCTGAATGATAGGCAATTGAGATATCAGCTTCTGCAAGGTGACCCTGAATAGAGAAAGTCTGAATTTGGCCACCATAATTGGGTTCGGAAATCACTGATTTTCGAAAACCTTCAAGAGCGTGCTGATCATCTTCGTTCTGAGGCGGAATCGACATTCGAATCAACAACGACGTCGCACGTTCACCAT
Organism: Arenicellales bacterium; assembly: GCA_965202855.1. Classification (GTDB taxonomy): domain Bacteria; phylum Pseudomonadota; class Gammaproteobacteria; order Arenicellales; family JAJDZL01; genus JAJDZL01. The sequence goes on from CBDBBP010000003.1 coordinate 590,558, forward strand.
CCGCTGGTGGGCTCCCTCGGCCATCCTTGAGGTGACATCTTTGACATGAGCGGGCATTGAACAGCGGACCGAGTCCGTCCGAAGACGTCGTGGAACTCGGGGATGACACCCAAATCTTCTTGAATATGCCGTCACCAACTCTAAAATCCAACTCTCGTTCAAACGACATGTTTGCCGATGGATGAGAAAAAGAATCTCGATTGACTTTTTTGAAGGAAGTAGCCGCTCCGCCCGGGCGAAGTTCGTAGCGTTCGGCTTTAGAAAAGTCATTTGTGGACTGAACGACTCTAGCCAGTCGAGCTGCTTCACTTTCTGCATTGGCAGCAAACCAAATGCCAATCAAAAATAATCCAATGCAGAATGTCAAGGGAAGCACCAACGTCATTCTCAAGCTTCTACTAGACATTCTTTGTTCTCATTTCGAAGGAAATTAATAGAGTACTAATGACATTTTGACTCTAATATTGGCAACCATTGACCAACAATTATAAATCGTTTTGTAAATGATAATGAGTATTATTCTAATATCGAATATTATTTGTTAAGTTGCAAAAATGCAGACTGCCAGATTCTTATTCCTGGTGTTTTTAATTTTTCCCTGCTTTAAAAAGTGATTGCTGCGCTGGTGTGCTAATTGTCGCCGCTGAATCACATGACTGTGTTTCACCATTCTGTAGAGACGGTTATGGGTTTGGTTTCAATTAAATAAAATTGCCATCAATGAAGGTGTTCCAGTCAAAGCTGCTGTTGTAAATTTCTCTGTGGAATTTCAACCTTGCAATCAAGCAACGGAGATTTTTGTTTTGCTCAAAGCGTTGATTGCAGTCTATCTGCGACCAAACAATTTCAGGCAGTTTTTCAATATCCATCTGAACGCAGCTGAAAATTGAAAGGCTGATTCTGCCGGGATAAAAGTCGATGCAAATTTACCAGTAGCTGGCACTGCAACGAGAAGCTGATCTTGGAGATCATGTCAAAGACTCAGAGGGATTAGTACGCTTATGCCTATCGATGAGTATCAGCTCAATCGGTTCAAGAAACATTCCAAGCGTGATTGATTGAGTCCTCTGACAAACACCTCAGCAGTTGGCTTCGCCAATGGCGGCAATTCAAATAATTCCCAAATTCATAAAACATTGTGCAAGTTCGTTTGACTGATGTCATTTAGTCACCCAACAAAAAGCGATTGAGTCGGGCACCCACAAGTCGCATCTCAGGCAGCTATTGAGCGACTTGCTTGGGCGGTGTCATTTACATTTCCAGTTCAAAATGTTCGTAAAATGGAAGAGTTTGATGCGCACAATAGCAATGTACCCTTGTCATCAAAAATTTATGACGGTTCATTGCAATCAACTGCATGAAATTCTTTAATATGCAAATCACTGAACTTCAACTTAATAATTACTGTTAGAAAAGCAATCAATTACAATGACTGCATTTAATTGGAGGTTATTATGAAAAAACTTATTAGGTACCTGTCTTTCGTTGCGATTTTCTTGTTCGGCGCCAATGGAGCGCATGCGAGCTGTGGCGACGTTGTTATTGCCGCCATGAACTGGGCTTCTGCCCAGCTGATGGCAAATGTTGACAAAGCGATTCTTGAACAGGGATATGGCTGTAATGTAGAGCTGATTCCCGGCGATACAATGCCTTCTTTCACGTCAATGGCTGAAAAGCAGCAGCCCGACGTTTCACCTGAACTTTGGGTAAATGCAGTGCGAGAACCGCTTGCCATGGCGATTGATGAAGGGCAACTGCACTCGATCAGAAAAGCCCCGATCACTGGTTTAGGTGAAGGTTGGTGGATTCCGCCTCACACTGCTGCCAATCACCCCGACCTAAAGACGGTTCTTGACGTGCTCGAGCGTCCTGATTTATTTCCAGACGCAGAAGACCCGTCAAAGGGTGCGTTTATAGGATGCCCAGCAGGCTGGGGCTGTCAGCTGACAAACATCAATTTGTTTCGTGCTTTCGAAATGGAAGCGAAGGGATGGAAACTTGTTGACCCAGGATCTTCTGCTGGTCTAGATGGTTCAATGACAAAAGCAGTTGAACGAGGAGAAAACTGGTTCGGCTATTACTGGTCTCCAACCTCACTGATTGGCAGACACGGGATGGTTCAACTAGATTTTGGTGTCCCGTACATTGGTGATGAACACTGGAACAATTGCATAGTAAAACCCGAGCAGGACTGTGCTGACCCTCAACCATCAGCATGGACAGAATCTGAAGTTCATACCGTGATAACTGATAATTTCAAGCAAAGGACCACGCCAGAAGTGCTGGATTATTTTAGTAACCGCGTGTTTCCTGGTGAAATTATGAATGCGCTGCTGGTTTACATGGATGATAACCAGGCTGACGGTGCGGACGCAGCTCAGGAATTCATATCTAAACATCCCGATGTTTGGGGTGCATGGGTATCAGCAGATGCCAAAATGATGATGAACTAGCCTGAGCCTACACCAAGGACAATTTCCGATTTTCATTTATTAAAAAGCCCGTCAATTGGATATTGACGGGCTTTCTTATTTTTGAGTAGAGATAGATATGGAATTTCTAACAAAGTTTCCAAGCATGGACCCACAAAGCATTCGCGATCTCAAGAGGGCGATTGACGCTGGGTTTCGTGATTTTTCACGCGAATTCGGTGAAGCCATTGAATTATTTTTTGAACCGCTGCTTCGATTTCTGGTTTTTTTTGAAAAATTGCTTATCGGCACACCTTGGCCGATTATTATTGCCATTCTCGCAACGCTTGCGTGGCTGGGTTCTCGCAGCATCAAAATTTCGATCGGCTGCGTGCTGTCATTTGTTTTGATTGGATACCTCGGCATGTGGAAAGACACGATGTCCACGCTTGCGATCATTTCAGTCGCTACCATACTGTGCATTACGGTCGGGATACCGCTTGGAATACTGATGGCGCGTTCAGACAGAATTCAAGCGCTGATCACACCAATTCTGGATGTAATGCAAACCATACCGGCTTTCGTTTACCTGATTCCAGTCGTGATGCTGCTTGGAATTGGCAAAGTACCGGGGCTGATTGCAGTATGCATCTATGCGATTCCTCCGATTGTGCGACTGACCAATCTCGGAATTCGTCTGGTAGATAAAGACGCGCTGGAAGCGGCGGACGCTTTCGGGGCCAGTTACAGGCAGCGACTGTTGGGGGTGCAGATTCCTCTTGCATTGCCTAATATTTTTGCTGGGGTGAATCAGACAATAATGATGGCGCTGTCCATGGTAGTGATTGCGTCGATGATCGGCGTTGCAGGATTAGGCGTGCCGGTTCTACAATCGATCGCGAATCAGTATCTTGCGCTGGGGCTGATGAATGGATTGGCCATCGTTGCGTTGGCTATCATCTTCGACAGAGTGTCTCAGAGGTACGGTGAGCGCCTGCAAGAGCATCGAATGGATGAACCATGAGCAAAATAAAAATAAAAATTGAGAGTCTATACAAGATTTTTGGGGCGTCACCGAAATCTGTTCTCGGACGTGTCGAGCAGGGAATGTCAAAACAGGAACTGCTTGAAGAACACAATCATGTCCTAGGATTGAAAGACATCAACATTGATGTTCCCACTAGAGAAATTTCAGTGATTATGGGTTTGTCTGGATCGGGCAAATCGACATTGATTCGCCACATAAATCGTCTGATTGAGCCTACCGCTGGAAGTATTGTCATCGACGACCAAGATGTTCTCGGCATGTCAAAGGAAGAACTGATGGAATTTCGACGATTCAAGGCATCGATGGTTTTCCAGAAATTTGGCTTGCATGTACATAGAACCGTGGCGGAAAACGTCGCTTACGGTTTGATCATTCAGGGCAACGAAGTCGACGAGGCTAAACAGAAAAGTAAAAAATGGTTGGACCGCGTCGGTTTGTCGGGATTTGAAGAACATTATCCGTCGCAGCTGTCAGGAGGGATGCAGCAGCGGGTTGGTTTGGCAAGAGCACTTGCAACGGATGCAGAAATTTTGCTGATGGACGAAGCTTTTTCCGCGCTTGATCCGTTGATTCGAACGGATATGCAAGGAGTTCTTTTAAACTTGCAGGAAGAGCTGCACAAAACAATTGTATTCATAACACATGACTTGGATGAAGCGTTGCGCATCGGCGACCGCATTGCCATATTGAGAGATGGAGCGATCATCCAACAAGGCGACCCTCAAGACATCATTCTTCATCCGATCGATGAGTACATCAACGATTTCATCAAAGACATCAACAGAAGTCGCGTAATTCAAACGAAATCTGTCATGACTTCTGGAGAATCAGTAACTGGTCCGAATATACCCCACAAAATGGTGTTGGAGGAATCACTGGCGATAACAACTAAAGCAGAAAATCAATCAGCCAACGTCGTTGACGAAAATGGAGAGGTCATTGGTTCTGTCACCATAGAACAGATCATTGAAGGAATTACCCGGCCAGACAAACCTGATGGGGAGAATGTCGTCAGATACGTGTAGCTACATTGAGGTCTTTTTGCCCTTTGTAACATATTGAAGTTGTTGATTAAACTGAACGTCTAAAATCTTCTTTACCCAAAATGCCTGTTTTTTAGCCGTTTTTGACGCGGTTTTCGAGGATTTTCCCGAAATTCTACACCATTCGGTATAATTTCTTCCCATATTGAATCCTCTAAAATTACTTAGAATATTATTATTATCAATAGATTAAGATTATGCCAGTTCGAAAAATACTGAAAATGGGTGATCCTCGATTGTTCGAGGTATCTCAACCTGTGAACGAGTCCGAAATGGGCAATCTAAAGAACCTTGTTGCAGACATGATCGATACGATGAACGCAGCAGACGGCGCTGGATTAGCTGCTCCTCAAATGGGAGTGATGAAAAGAGTCGTTATCTTTGGATTTGATTCCAATGCAAGATATCCTGACGCAGAATCTGTGCCTTTTACAGTTCTGATCAATCCTGAAATTGAAATTCTAGAACCTGATACGCAAGTTGGATGGGAAGGTTGCCTGAGCGTTCCAGGAATGCGCGGTTTAGTATCACGGCACTCAAAGATCAGATATACCGGAATTGATTTGCAGGGAAACAAAATCGACCGCACTGTTACTGACTTTCATGCTCGAGTTGTTCAACACGAATGTGACCACCTTGATGGAATTCTTTATCCGATGCGCATCAAAGACATGAAGAATTTCGGTTTTGAAGAAGAATTAGCTAAGTTTCCTTATCAATGTCCGCCTCAGGAAGTAAGCCAACCTGTAACAACCGCCTAATAGCGAGCGTGCAACTACTTTGACATTGCTGATGTCTGCCAATGAATTGCACTAAATTTCAGAGCTGACCGATTTTTGGGGAATTATTTCGCTGACTACACAAAATTATATGAGTGAGTACGAATATAAATTCTAGTTGGGATATGAAAACTGAATTCTTTGCCATGTGTGTAGATAAGTTCCCAAATCGAGTGTCATCCCCAGCGCACCTGTTCAGCGTAGCCTGAAAAGGAGGCTCTTGCATCCGCAAACGCAAACTAGTCAACGATTAAAGAGCCAACATGCCTCCAATGCCAGCGATATAGATGACAATCTGGCCTGAATGTATCCTCGCTGCGGGGCTATCTTGGGCACCTCTCTAAAAAGACTCGAATAGGCTGTTCCGCGTACTGCGCCGCACAACGAACCGCGGTCCAAGAGCGTCTTTCCCAGTTTGCGAAAGATCCGTCGATCCATGAAGTCACATGCAAACTTACCGTGCGGACCAGCATAATTCAATGGCATAACCGCTTGTAAAAACGAATCGTTTTGTCAAGAACGTCTTGGTCTCTTATATTTCTTACGCTTTGATGGCTTTCTTTTATTTGTTTGTTTTTGCTGCGGGTTTCGCGTGTACTCGCACGACGGCCAGTTCGAGCAACCAAGGAACCTTCCATACCTGCCCATCCTCATCTCCAGCCAGCCTTCGCAGACGGGACAGTTATCCAGCAAACTGCCACAGTCACGGCATCGGATCACACCCTCGGAACTAAGTGGCAGCCCGACCTTACAACTTGGACAGGACTTTGACGTGTAATCGCATAACGGAAAGTTTGTGCAACCGTAGAAGTAGCTGCTGCCGCGAGAGTATTTTTTGCGTTCCAACTGTCCCTTAATGCATTTCGGACAAGGTACGACAGCCGTCGGTGGCTGGCCAAACACAGAAATGTCATAACCTCCATCAATCAGCTCACTGATGAACTCAGACGGCGGGCCTTCATCAGCAAGAACATACGCCTGCCGTTTAGCCCGAGTGATAGCGACGTAAAACAAGCGCCGCTCCTCGGCGTTTGGGAAGGGCTCAGGTGCCGACAGCACTAGATCAATTAACGGATCATCGACCATCTCGGAGGGGAAACCGTACTTTCCAGAACACACACCGATCACTACCGTATAGTCAGCTTCTAGGCCCTTAGCACTGTGCACCGTTTTCCAAGTGATGCGAAGGGCGGAATATTGTCGGTTCAGATTGCGCATATTTCCGGGTTTTTGATGTCGGTAGCGGCTAAGCAGCAACACCTCGGATGGCTCGTCATACTTGTCTGCGTCGCTGGCGATTCGTTTGAGGGCCTCTTTAAGGAGAGTATGTTCTCGCTGACTGGACAGGCCAACATACACAGCCGGGGCATTCAAACTGTTTTTCGCGTGGACTGCCTTATTGATCTGTGCTGGGTTGCGCAGTATGAAATCTGTGGCCACCTTGCAAATCCCATCGGAACAGCGAAATGTGGTTTCAAGATCATTGCGCTCGAACACCCCGAACTGATTCCCGAATTCCCTCATCACCGCGATGTCTGCGCCGCCAAATCGGAAGATCGACTGCCAGTCGTCGCCAACCGCGAACAATTTTGTGGATTTGTGCGTTTCAAGCAATGCTTTAAGCAACCTCGCGCGGGACGGTGAAATATCCTGAAATTCGTCGACCAGGATGTAACGGTACGGACTGGAGTATCGACCGGCTTCCACCAGGTCGCTCGCCCGGTTGATTATGTCGTGGAAGTCGATCTCTCCCGCATCGGTGAGTTCTTTCTGGTAACGCTCAGCAATCGGCCGGAACACTGCAAGAAACGCCTGAGCACGTATGCGGTCGCTGTGACCGGCGGCGCGTTCGAGCAATTCGGAGAATGACAGTCGGCTATCTTTGAAGTGATGTAGAAAGGTTGCCACGAGCTTCGTGAATGGTTTGATGCAGCCCTGTTGCACAAGAACGCTAAACATATTTTCGGCTGCGATTTGCGAGAGTGTCACTCCGTGAGCTGCAAGCTTCTTCGTCAAGTTGTAAAGCAGTTTGCCGTTCTTATGTTCGTAGCTGAAGGTCTCTATTAGGATGGTGCTGTTTTGCTTGTGAACTTCGCGCTTCCATTCCATATCCTGCAGATACTCTTCCTGATCTACGAATGATGCTGTTTTTCCTTCGGCGTCGACACCAAAGTGCTCGATATAAATGCCATGCTCAGGAAGATAAAAGTCAGGTTTGTACTGTCGTTTCGTCGCAGTTGAAAGATCGTGCTGATAGGAGGCTTCGTACTCGTAGTGAATTCCATGGACAAAGAGAAAATTTGCGATTTCACATTCCTCAAAACTGCGAAGGAGCTCACCTTTAAGCGACCGGATATCGTACTTGCGGATATAGTCGTGGTACTCACCCCAATTCTCGAATTCGTGCGGGCTTTTGTAGGGAGCGAACCCACTTTCGAACCATTCAATCAGATCTTCCGAGATTTCGCGGTCGGCGAGCAAGTCAGAAATAATTTCATGAATTTGCTTCAGCAGGGCCCAGCTGTCCTCAGCCGTAGTGGCCAGTGCCGGACGCTTGGCCTCGACTTCACCGATAATTGCCATTCCAAGACTGTGAAACGTAGCAACCTTGACGCAGCGCGCCGCAGTCGTTTTGAGTCGATTGCGAATGCGCTCCTGCATCTCATTGCGGGCATCGCGCGCGAAGCAAAGCAACAGCAGTTCAGACGGCTTTCGATCCATTCTTTGGATGAGCCATGCTGTTTTGGCAACGATTACCGAGGTTTTGCCGCTTCCGGCTGCAGCGACCACAAGATTGCTGCGCTCATCTATTACAATCGCCTTACGCTGTTCATCCGTAAGCGGGAAAGTCTCAACCGTATCAAACAGAATGCCGGAGCGAACCAGCTCATTTTTGATATATGCCTTATTGGCTGTCTCCCGAGCTATATCAGGCGCTTCCAAAAATTCAAGAACGTCTTGCAACAACTGAATCTCGGGAATGTCGGATAGCGCTTTTGGCCACTGCTTTGGCAGACCCCCGACAGCTATTTGCGCATCACGCTTCAGATCGTCAAGCATATCGTGCGTGACGTAATGCGGCGGGTCGACAAATTTTGCCAGTCTCTCGCGGATAAAGCGGAGAAATCCAATTTGTGGTGCTAGTTTATTGCGCCACCAATGAATTCTGGCCGATTCAAGCGCTTCGACAAGGGTAGATGTGACCTTTTGAGGCAAGCCCGAAACCTCGTAAGTGCCTGCGACATGACGAATGCGAATGCTGGACCAACGTTGACCATTGCTCATGCTGACGGCTTCGATATCGCCAAGCGAAAAGTCGACGGTTCGGGAGCCGAACATTAGCTCGACGGTCTCTGAATTTACAGATACAGCTTTGGCTTGTCGAGGTCTCAGGATCGAAAACAGAAACGAAGCCAGCCCAACTCGTTTTGCTTCGATTATGACACCCGTCAGAGAATTTGTTTGCTGTCGACAGCTGTCGATATGTTTTGAAGTTGTAAACTTTGAATTCATTTTCGTAGAAATTCAACGCTATCGATCCAAGAAAATCGAAGTGAGTATGACCAAAATCAATACGCTAGAATACACTAAGGTCTGCTTCTCAAATTAATGATATGTGAGTATTCTTGCATGGATGTATTGAAGTAATCCGTCCAGAAAAATTCAGAAGCCATGGATGATTGCCTTATCAAGCTTATGACCATCAGGATGAACAACGCTTCGATTCATTACAGTCGCCTCATCGAGCTGGAGGCAAAGGATGGCTTGTCAGGATCTCAACTATTGGCAGTAAATTCTGTAGAGCACAAAATGTCTTCTGGAATCAAAACGAAAGCCTTTCAGAACAGTCAAGTTCTGAATAAACGCAGCCAAATCGCATCCAAATTTCGTCATTCACTCCAGAAATAATCTTAATTTCCTTTTAACTAGAATTTCGGGTAATTCGCTATTTGCAGTTACGCTCGACTCGCAACGATGTCCAAATCAACATCTTATATCTTCGCTGCTCATTCGCCTAGTCTAAACGAGCGGGTGAGCAGTCGCACATTAATATTTAATAGTTTGCGTAGTCAGCGATATGATTCCCTATTTTTGAATTGAATTTTTTGCATTGGGGTCTAAGCAGTCGAGAATGAATGTCGCGCTGCTAACTCTTCTTGTTCCAGACAATAGATGATGAGAAAAATTAATTTCCGAATCTGAACTGCTCAGCTTAACGCCACCGGGGTATTCGTTGAGCAGCCTGTGGATTCCTGCAAAATTGATTTTCGGCTGCTCAACGAACGCGATGCGCCCTCGAAACTGACTAAGGTGTAGTCTGCGCACTCCCAGGCGTTTCGACCGAAGTCGAATATTTCCGATCGTAAACAGATTGATAACTGAGTCAGGAAACGCCCCAAAGCGGTCAATCATTTCTTTTCTAAGTTCATTTAACGCTTTTGAATCAGCTGCGTTAGCAATCCTTTTATAGAGTGCGAGGCGCAAACTGACACTAGGAATCCAAGATTCCGGAATTAATGCTGGAATCTGAAGATCAATATCAATATTGCTGTTGTCTCCAACTTCAAAATCCACGAAATTTTGCTGCAGTCGACGTTTATTCTCTTCATCGTTTACACCGTTTGACGTATATTGATTTATTGTCGCGACAGCTTCTTCTAAATATCTAGAATAAAGAGAGTAGCCAACGTCATCAATTGCTCCGCTTTGTGCTTCACCCAACAGAGTTCCAGCACCTCTAATCTCCAAATCATGAGTCGCGATGACATAACCGACACCCAGCTGATCAAAGGACTCAATCGCTTCGAGTCTCAAGCGTGAATTCCTAGGTAAATATTTCAAATCTCGAACGAGCATGTACGCGTATGCCTGATGATGTGAACGACCCACTCGCCCCCGCAATTGGTGTAGTTGAGCGAGACCGAATTTATTTGCGAAGTTGATGATTATGGTATTGGCGCTTGGAATATCGATTCCGTTTTCAATGATTGTCGTACAGACAAGAGTATCAAAATTCTGCTGGTAAAAGTCTTTCATGACAGCTTGCAATTGGAGTCTGGGCATTTGACCATGTGCAATTTTGATCTTCGCTTCTGGAACGATTCTCTCCAATTGCTTCGCAGTTCGAGTGATAGTTTTCACTTCGTTATGCAAGAAAATTATCTGGCCGCCGCGTCCAATCTCCCTTAAACATGCCTCGCGGATCAATTTAGAGTTCCAGTCTCGTACGAATGTTCTCACACTGAGTCGATTGTCGGGCGGAGTGCCAATGATTGAGATATCGCAGATATCGTGCAGAGCCATGCTGAGGGTGCGAGGAATCGGTGTAGCTGTTAATGTAAGAATGTCGACCGAAGTTCGGAGCTTTTTCAGGTGCTCTTTCTGGCGCACTCCAAATCGATGTTCTTCATCGATAATGAGCAAGCCCAAATTGGAAAATTCGACATCCTTTTGAAGTAATCGGTGAGTGCCGATTACGATATCGGCTTGGTTTGATTTGAGGGCGTTCAAAATACGTGTTACTGTCCGTTTCTTTTGCATTCGAGACAGCAGTTCTACTCCCACGCCCAAATCGGCAAATCGTTCTCTAAATACATCAAAATGCTGCTGTGCCAGCAGGGTCGTAGGCACCACCAATGCAACCTGATAGCCATTTGCAACAGCCACCAGAGCAGCTCTTAGCGCAACTTCCGTTTTGCCAAATCCTACGTCGCCGCAAACCAAACGATTCATGGGACGCTTGGAGGCCAAATCGGCTAATACAGCCTGAATCGCTGACAGTTGATCTAAAGTTTCTCGATAGGGAAATCGAGAAACAAACAGCTCATAGTCTTGCTCTGGAAGCAGCATGACATTACCCTCGTGCGAGTCTCTGAGCACTTGAATTTCCAATAGTTCACTGGCAATATCAAATGCTTTCGATCGAGCTTTGGCGGTCGATTTTTTCCATTTTCGAGAGCTTAGTGAGTGAATTTCCACTTCATCCGCGTTGCTCCCGAAATAACGGCTTACACAGTCAAAGGCGTAAATTGGCACGTACAAAGTTTCATTTCCTCGATATTCAATCGAAAGAAATTCTGCCAATGTATCGTTAATGCTCATTGTTACGAGTCCTTGATATCGCCCAATTCCGTAAGTTTCGTGAACGACAACATCACCAGTTTCCAGTTCCTCGTAGGACTCGATAATGCTTCCCGAAGACTTGATTTTTTTCTTGGCTTTGGGAGTCGGATGCCAACTTCCAAAGAGCTCGGATTGAGTAATTATCACTGTATCCTTGCAAGGAATATTGACGCCTGCCGTTAATCGCGCGACGGTAACTCCGAATCTCATTTTCGAATCTAAAAAGGAATTCCATGATTCTACCCGCGTTACATTCATGTCCACTCCAAACAGAATTTTCTCCAGGATCTCTCTTTGTGCGTAGGAATCAACTGCAAACAAGACTTTTCTGCGGGACTCGGACAAAAATTTCTTTAGTGCAGCCTGAGCCGTTTTTGTTTGAATTCTTTGAAATGATTCCTCGATGGGAACTGTATTGAACGCTAGAGCTGATTGCTGTTCAGATTCACCAATGTAAATTCTCGGAAAAGTGTCAATGCGACGATCAAGTTCGTTTGGTGAAAGATAAAGCAGGTCCGTTGGAAGTGGCAATCGGTCGAGTTGATCACTCGTTGCTTCGTATCGTTCGTGCACATGCTGCCAGAACTTTTCCGCCTCAGAATGAACGGAATCCAAAATCACAATTACAGCAGTTGATGGAACGTAGTCAAGAAAAGCAAACGTATGGTCATAGAAAAGGGGCAGGTAAAATTCGGCGCCATTTGGCACTTTCTTTGTGTCGATATTTTTGTAGACAAAGTTTTGACGAGGGTCACCTTCAAAGTGTCTGCGCATTCCTTGCCGAAACGAACGAATTGCAGAATCTGTAATCGGTATTTCACTGGCTGGAAGAATCTGTAGTTCATTGATCCTTTGTTTGGTTAGCTGAGTATCAACGTCAAATATGCGAAGGCTATCAATTTCATCACCAAACAGCTCAATGCGGATTGGTTCGTCCGAACCCATAGGGAATACATCAATTACCCCACCTCTAATCACATAATCTCCTGGTCTCTCCACTTGGTTCACAGAGTGATATGACGTATTTTCCAACCGAGCTCGAAATAGATTGAAATCCAATGATTGTCCGACTTTAAGAACAAAACTATTTGATTCTACATATTCAATTGGGGGAAGCCGCTGCATCAGATTGTCAACCGAAACGACGACCACAGCCTTGCCGAGCAGTGGAAGCTGATTCAATAGCTTCATCCTTTGTGAAGTGATATCTTGGTGAGGACTAAACTCATCATAGGGAAGACATTCCCAACTGGGAAAGTTATAGATCTTCAGCTGCGGATCAGCGCTTGCATAGAATTCGAGAGTTGCTTCCAATTCCTCCGATTCTCGATTCCCTGATGTGATTAATATTATTGGTTTGTTCCACTCAGTAGCCGCATTGGCTATAGCAAGCGCTGAAGCGCTTCCGTAGAGCTCCGTCCAATTTTGACGTGTTCCTAAAGTTTCAAACTTCGGAATTTGAAAAGGAGATATTGACGATTTCATATCGATAGCGGTTTTCAATTCGAAAAAGAGGAACAGCAGAATTAAAATGAAGAGTCAAAATTATACGGAGAAGTTTTTTTCGAAACTTCAAACAAAATTTTACTGTTTGGTTCATATGAGTTTTCGGTTGGATGTGAAATTGCTTGAAATTTATGGAGATCTTTTTTAAACCAAGTAAATGCAGTGATTGATTAATGAGCAATTATTGGGGAATTTTACCTGCCGCGGGAATTGGCGCGCGCATGAACAGCGAAATACCTAAACAGTTCATAAATATAGGTGATAAGTCAATTCTGGAATGGACTGTAAAAGCCTTCGCTTCTTTTTCCAAGCTCAAAGGCATTTACGTTGGATTATCTTCAAGTCCAGAACGTTTTGAATGGGCAGTCAGCCTGCATCCCAAAATCAGAGCTGCTTATCGAGGTGGGAATTCAAGGACTGAAACAGTTTTTTATGGGCTTGAGCATATGCTGCATGAAGGTCACTCAAAAGATGACTGGGTGCTGGTACACGACGCAAATCGTCCATTTTTGGAACACGAGGATATGGAATCTCTTTTATTGGAAGTTGGAGATGATGAAGATGGAGGCATTCTGTGTCTGCCTATACATGACACCGTCAAACACGGACTTCAAAATCGAATCACAAAAACCCTGCCTCGAACGGAGATTTTTTCCGCACAAACACCACAATTGTTTAAGGTTGGATTATTGCATGATGCGCTCGCAGAATGCATGAATTCCGGAAAAATTGTTACGGATGAGTCACAGGCAATGGAACTGAAAGGATATCAACCAAAGTTAGTTCTTGGAAGTCCAACAAATATAAAAATTACGATTCCAGCAGACATGGCCTTCGCTCAAGCAATTTTGCAAAGAAAAGCGGGTTGACTGCTTTCATATTTACACTCTTTAGAAGGGATAGAAGAAATTGAAATTCAGAGTAGGCTTCGGATTCGATGTACACCAGTTTGTGACTGGCCTGAGACTGATACTGGGCGGAGTTCAGATTCCACATGTAGCAGGATTATCCGGGCATTCCGATGCGGACGCTGTTCTTCATGCAGTGATGGATGCGCTGCTTGGAGCTGCCGGCCTTGATGACATTGGTGTTCACTTTCCAAATACTGACTCAAAGTACCGAGACATCGACAGTCGAATTCTTCTTCGTGAAGTAAGGGGAAAAATTGAAAAATCGGGTTTCGAAATCTCCAACATCGATATCACAGTCGTTGCACAAGCCCCGAAAATTTCAACCTATGCCAAACAAATGAAGAGAAACATAAGCGACGACCTAAAAATCAGCGTTGATCAGGTCGGAATCAAAGCGACCACAACCGAGAATCTTGGGTTTGTCGGTCGAAAAGAAGGAATCGCAGTCTGGGCAGTAGCGGCACTCGTCGGATGAATTGAATTGTCGATTAATTCGAGAGATGACTGCGCATCGAAATGCTCTGGTATTTCTGTCGGCGAAGACGAAAGACCTGTCGTGGCTGTAAGCATAATACTTGAATGAAAGTCGGTTACGGAAAATCCGTGCATTCGGGTTGACAAGTGGTGGTATGGAAACGTAGTTTGAGTTGAAATTGAGACATCGACAACCGGCGAAAGCTGTCGGCAATAGTTTATCTTTTTTGCTAAAAATTGAGCGTGCCTTTCCTCGAATCTACCCCCTGTTACAACACTCTACACAACTGAAAAGACCGAATCACATTATCAATATGCTATTTTAACCATGAAATTAGAAGTGCGCCTAATACCGCAGCAAATAGAGGAATCAGAACCTGAATTTAACCACTTTGCTGATTCCAGCTTGCTCTTTGCGTGCATTTCTTTGGTAAACATATTTTTTTGTATGCAATTGATTTTTTCTTGAAATTTTCCAAATTCCACTTTCAAGTCTATGACATCTCGCTCAACATATTAATCTGGGCTTGGTACGTCTAATCCCTAACTTTCGCCAATCATTGAGTTTCCTCGACCTTCTCCAACCACTCCCATAGATCCCTTGAAGCAAAACCAGTGTAAGAACCGTTGAGTTTAAATACAGCACCGCGGACACCTTTGTCCTCTTGGTCCTTAGTCAACGCAGCAGCTTTGGCTATTTCGCTGGACAAATCCCCGCCGGCTACGAGTATGATGTTATCTTGTAGTTGGTAGATGCTTTGGTATGACTCCTTAAGTAAAGAATAGCCCTTGTCACGACCTCTCGTCAGGACAACTGCAAAGATACTATTTAACGTATTGACATCCTCTGGTACAAAATTCTACTTGATGTGAAATACGTTTAATCTCAATACAATAAATCCTTTAAATTTGTAAGGCTGTTTACTGATTTGTTCTAACCTGTTTCTCGTTTCGAACGTTCGTTCATTCATTGTATATAGATCAAACAGAAATGACCTGCAAAACTAGATCCTTCGGAAATACACATGCGAAGAAGCTGAAGCGGTTTGTACTCGCCAGCCGTGCAAAGTTTCTTTCTATTTGATCTCAACCCAGCAAAATCGCACGATCATTTTGTTCTTTTAGTATTTCAGTTTCTTCCTTTGCGTTTTTTCAGCAACACGTACTTCGCTCCTGCACCTCCATCATTGCGTTTGGCTTGGCAATAACCCATAACGTACTTATTCAACTGTAAAATTTGTTGGGTTCGATGTTTCAGTTTGGAGATGCCATCGGGAGAGTTTAATCCTCTACCATGGATAATTTTCACGCAAGTTTTTTGCGTGTTTACCGATTCCCGAATAAATAATTGAATTTGTTTTGTCGCTTCATCTACGGTGTATCCGCGCAGATAAAGCTCATTTTGCCGATGAATCGCCCCTTGCTTGAGCTTTTTGAATTTTTGATGGGTAAGACCGGGTTTTCGCAATTCTACATCGCTTTCAATTTCATGCATCGACGCGTAAGGATCGGTCGACAATGATTCTTTCAAAATTTGACGATTATTCTCAGTGCGAAACGATGTTTTCGGAGTAACTTGCTTCTTATTTTTCGGCAAATATTTGGTGCTGGATCTTAATGGAGTTACACCCGCTTTTTTCATTTCATCTTCGAATGATCCGTTCATCGTCATGAATTTTCCAATTAAGCTTCTAAAAATTTCACTGCATCAAGCGCTGCCATACAACCGGCTCCAGCTGAGGTTACAGCTTGTCGATAGACATGATCGCTCACGTCACCTGCGGCAAATACCCCGGGAACACTAGTCGCGGTAGCTCCGCCATTTAATCCACTTGTTGTAACAATATAGCCGTTATCCATAGTCAATTGACCTTCAAAAATTCCAGTATTTGGGGTGTGTCCAATTGCTATGAAAACACCATGAACAGGAATTTTCTGTTGCTCTCGCGTAATCGTATGAGTCAAGGCTAATCCTGTGATCCCAGCTTCATCCCCGAGCATTTCATGTACTACATGATCCCACAACACGGTAATATTTCCGTCGTGTTCGGTTGTGCGGCTTAACAAGCGATCTGCCAAAATCGCTTCTGCTCGAAGTTTATCACGTCGATGAATTAGCGTTACCGAAGAAGCGATCGCAGAAAGGTATAGTGCTTCCTCGACTGCAGTATTTCCTCCACCCACAACTGCAACTTTTTGATTTCTATAGAAAAATCCATCACAAGTTGCACAAGCCGATACGCCTCTGCCTTCATACTTCTTTTCGGATTCCAATCCAAGATACTTTGCAGAGGCTCCTGTCGCAATTATCAGAGCATCGCAAGTGTAATCCCCATACCCTCCCGTAAGACGAAGAGGCCTGTCGCTAAAATCAACATCATCAATATGATCCAATATGATTTCTGTATCGAATCGTTCTGCGTGAAAGTACATGCGATCCATTAAATCTGGACCTTGCACTCCTTTGTCATCACCAGGCCAATTATCTACATCGGTTGTCTTCGCAAGTTGGCCGCCTTTCTCACTTCCGGTGATAAGAACTGGAGACAAATTTGAACGCGCTGCGTAAACCGCTGCAGTGTAACCAGCCGGGCCGGAACCGAGAATCAGTAATCTACAGTGTTTTGCCATGATAATTTTTTGGTTGAGATAAATTATTTATTTTGAACAATTGGACTTATGAACTAGACAGACAAGCTCATCAAATTGTTTCGTAGGGTTCGAATTGTTGAATTATCCACAATATATGAACGAATTGGATTGGTTTTTGATTCCTTAAAAAGCGAACCGTTCCAGTAGATAAGGTCAGTCCGCGCAAAATCCAACTTTCTTAGCTTCAGCTACCTGACACACCAATCAAGCGAGCTGATAATCTGACTTCGAACCACTTGCAGTCGACATGATTCTCCTAAGTTAGAATCAAAAGGCTATAGCAGCCACGATGGTTTGAGCTCCAAATCTTTAAAGAATATCCACTTTCGCGAAACATCATCACGAAGAGCTAAAAAGCTGGGATGGAGTCGAGGGCTGGCGGGTTTAGTTTTAGGTTTAAGGATTTACAGTTTCCGAAAATTCTGGTCTTTAGTCGATGTCTAAATCTCAACCATACTTACATTTCCAAGGCCCGATTTGGTAGAGACGTTAACATTTAAGAGACTCTGGCTTCGCTTGTTTCAGCTGCCGTTCATACTCAGCCGGACCCCTGTTGCCCAGACTCGTATGCAGTATCCGAATATTGTGCCAAGACTCCATGGGCATCCGTGAATAACCTTGCTGATGTTGTATTGTCTCCAAAATTAGCGAACCGGTTCTAACTTCGCGTAGAAAACCAAAAAGGGTTGCTGTCTGGTTTGTTTTTCGGTTTTTTCGGTACGACTTTCAGTCCGCTGGCCCAGAAATGAGGGTTCGGACGGGCAGAATTTCGTGATCGCTCCTTCGAGATCACGACTTAACTCGGAATCGACGGAATTTCGCTCAATAAGCAGACGATAAATTGACAGCCTCCTCGGCGAGGCGTCCTCATAAGTTCGGAGCATTATCCACATCGGCGAAGGGTTCGGCACGCACCGTACTCGCACAAATACTACTCAGGTGCCGAAAATTCCTGAATCGCACGCTCAAAATGCCTCGAATCTGTTCAACTGACAGCTAACGAACCAAAAAATAGAAAGTCGCAACGCGCCCGCCACCCGTGGCTATCGCAATTTCGAGTGCAACGAAATTGCTTTTTGTTGTATTTTGTAAAAAAAGACTGCTAAGGGACTAAAATAGAATTTTCTGTCGGACGCAAGATATCCATGTCGGAATGAATTTGAAGAAACTTCACTCCTATCACTGCAGAACCAAGGCGCTAACGGCTCCGTGGAGTAGGTCCGTGCCCATGGAGGCAGCAGACAAGGACAATAAAGCAAATCGCTTACGAACCTGGAAATCATTTTGTTTCATGTTCGTGATAATGGCCGCTGGCTTGCCACGTGCTGTTGAAAGTACAGGCAATCAACCCAAATGTTAGGATCCTATCTGTGATAACAGGGCAGGGCGCGCCGACTCGAGTTCCTGCTGACATGACATCTCCCGCATCTGACACTCCCGGAGAGCGCTCTGTTCCTGCTCCAGACTAGCTTGTATCTCATTCTTTGCTGCATGCGCCTCTTCTAGTGCTGTACGCAGTTCTGCCTCTCTTATTTCGGCTCGAAGAAAATAAGGCATCAGCACAATGGTGATTAGAATGAAAGCGCCAAGTGCCGAAGCAAACAAATCCAGCGCCGACATGCTGAAGACGTTGATTTCGCGACTGCGGATTTTCATACTGATCCTACTGTACAGTCATTACAGTGATTCGTCAATGTTTATGCCATCGATATTGTAAGCTGAAGACCGCCCAGATTTAGCACGTCACCAGCAGAAATCGGCACCGGACAAAACGGCCCCAGAGTTTGCCCGTTAAGTGCCGTTGCACCAACAGAATTCAGATCTTCGATTACGAAACCTTCGCCATCCCACCGGATCCGCACATGCCGTCGTGAAACGCGCTCGTCTGGAATTACCGAGTCGGCCAGTGCCGGATTGCAGCCAATCACAAAGCCATTTCCTGCCGCGCAAAGCGTCGGCCTGCGAATCTGACCCCTCCATGGCTTGCCTTCACTGGTGAATCCACTGAAAGCAATCCCTCGCTTGATCCCACCAGGATTGCCAAGGGGATTTAGCTGGGAAAGACGCGCTCCCTATTCCGATATCACATGCAAATTTCTTTCCCGTAGTCTTCGCAGGAGAACTCTAGCTTCGTCTGACGCAACTTGCAGCGGCGTTTCGCTATTATTATTCTTCACACCAATGTCGGCACCGTGCGACACCAGCCATTCCAGCGCCGATACCGAATCTCCCCACGCCGCAAGGTGCAGCGGCGTTTCGCCATCATTGTTCTTCACATCAATGTCGGCACCGTGCGACACCAGCGATTCCAGCATCGATACCGAATCTCCTAACGCTAATGCCGCAGCGTGCAGCGGCGTATTGCCATCATCATTCTTCGCACCAATGTCGGCACCGTGCGACACCAGCCATTCCAATGCCGATACCGAATCTCTCCACGCCGCAAGGTGCAGCGGCGTTTCGCCATCATTGTTCTTCACATCAATGTCGGCACCGTGCGACACCAGCCATTCCAATGCCGATACCGAACCTTCTCTCGCTGCATGGTGCAGCGGCGTTTCGCCTTGATTATCTTTCGCATCAACGTCGGCGCCACGCGATACCAGCGATTCCAGCATCGATACCGAACTATACCACGCCGCATAGTGCAACGGCGTATTGCCATCATCATTCTTCGTACCAATGTCGGCATCGTGCGACACCAGCCATTCCAGTGCCGATGTCGAATCTCCCCACGCCGCATAGTGCAGCGGTGTACTGCCATAACCATTCTTCGCACCAATGTCGGCACCGTGCGACACCAGCGATTCCAGCATCGATACCGAACTAAACCACGCCGCATAGTGCAACGGCGTATTGCCTTCATCATCCTTCGCATCAATGTCGGCACCGTTCGATACCAACCATTCCAGTGCCGATGTCGAATCTCCCCACGCCGCATAGTGCGGTGGCGTGCGGCCATGGTCATTCTTCGCACCAATGTCGGCACCGTTCGACACCAGAGCCGCCGCACTCTTCCTGGCACCTACATAGACCGCAATCATCAACGCTGTCTGGCCGTTCGCCCTCCACCCCTGAAATGCTTCCCCGTGACCCAGAGCAGAAAGAACTTCCCGCAACCGTCGCCCGAATCGTCGCTCAATTCCAATTCCAAAAAGATTTGATTCAACAGATGCCAGCCGCGCATCCACAGGAACACCGGCCCCAACCAGATCCGCAATCTCTTCCGGCAAGTCTGCCGCCGCCGCATAATGCAAATCCGTCCAGCCCGTCTCCGCATCCCTTGCTACCGCATTCAGACCACGTCCCAGCAGCTCGACCAAGTCCGGCCTGCTGATCTTCTCCAGACAGGCCCGCGCCGCCTCCACATGACTGCCCGACGGAAACTCCTTCAGATACAGCTCAACCTCGGCCGCATCCCGGCACCCCGATACGTTCGCCCAAAATACATCATCCTCCAAATCCTCGGACGCGCCCGCCTGTGCTCCCAAAAACGGAAACGCGACCACGAACAACGTCAAATAGAAAAACTTGCACCCAACAGACAAACGTTCACTCCCCCTCCGAAGAACAACTCCGAGCAAGGGCCCTGTGGTTGCCATTCGGATAAATCTCAAGTTAACGAAGATACCTCGACTTATCATTCGACTTCTTTATCGATTGCCAATACTCCATCTGCAGCTGCTTTTGTTGCATGTCGCTCTTTCGGGAACATCTCCAAATATAGTTTCGTGCTCGGATGGCTCTCGCAGCCTCCGACCCCCTCCCAGAATATCTCGTCACACGCCATCACCAGCGGCAATGACAGCAACTCCCCACAATTGCCAAAAACGCTCCGATATACAACAATATAACATCGGACATCAAAAACATTCTGATTTCTGCCCAAGGCAAATTTATTCTCTGTTTTGACCTTAGTGAGGGTTGCGTTTTGAGCATATTTGGATCAATTTGACTGTGAATCGTACCTGTTTCACCGATGAAGTAATGCGGGCCGGCAATGGTTTCGAGTCATTTTCAGCGAGCAGTCAAATTCAGGACGCGCGAGTGTCTGCCACTCGGTGTGCGGCAAAGAGAATCGGTCTGAAGGGTTAAGTGTGCGTGTTCAAGCGGCAGGTAACAACAGTTAAGCGGCGGTTTTTGTGCTCGCCTCGGCTTGGTGTGGGCGGTCAGTTTGAGGTAATCAAGGACGATTCTGAATTGACCGCGCAGTCGAAAAAACTGCTCGGTAATCGGCTGCAGGCTACGTTTTTGGTAGTGTTTCAGCACGCTCGGTGCGAAACGACACAGGCAGGCCATGATCTCGGGCCCATGATCAGCTCGAATTCGGCTTCGATCCTCATCGAACGCATGCAGGTAGTCAAGAATGCGATGGGCAGCTTCGACCGCCCAGTGACATCGGTTGACCTTCAGCAACTCCTCGGCGATGGTTTCCTGCAGACGGAAGGAAGTCACACCGCAGGCGAGCTCAACCGTATCTTGCTTTTTTCCTTTTGCATCCATGACCCTTCTTTGCACCTCAAACGCGAGTTCTCCATCCAAGCACAAGTCCATCGCAGGTGTTCTAAGACACAAGTTTGGTTCAGGCTGCTCTGGATGGGGCACCCAATCGAAGTGAGCGTTGCTGCGGTGAAGCTGGAGCTCAAGGCTCGGTAATTTGCAAGTTCCATAGCCTCCACATTGGCAATCGGTTCAATCTGTCGAATTGAATCCACCGAAATCAATATAGATTGCGGTGGATTCACCCCCTCATTCTAAGGAATCAGGGAGTGGTAAATGGTAACTATGGATACCTCTCTAAAGTCAACTAGATGTCATTCATATGAATTCTTCCCGCCGTGATCGGTCCGCGGGCGAGATAACCGGTTGCCGCTGCCGAGGGTTCGTCGTTTTCAATGGAAGGCAGATGCTGGCTTGCATAGATCTATTCGGCCTCGGTCTGTGCCATCAATTCGTGTTGCGCGGGCCCGGATGAAATACGCGGGGGACCGACTCTCTACTACAGGGGCGATCTTTGCGACCTTACCATTTATCGAGTTTTGTCGGTCCCGGCAATGAGCCTTGGTTGCCATCAATTGTGTTTGACGAAAGCCATCTGGCATTGAAATTTGGTTTCCTCCCTCGGTGGACATTGAACAGTTGCGATGCGAGTGCTGTCAACCGTCACGCGGTGGCATGGCACGATTCGCTTGGCACCCGCGAATGACTCGGATCGTAGTCAATTTGGCGGGTCAGCAGCGCCCAAGCGATGCGGGCATTGGTGTTGGCCATCGCCACGGCCGCAACGTTGACGTGTTTTTGGTTTTTCAGCAGTCGCTTGAGCTTTTTCGGCGTGCGCTCGGACTCCAGCACATTTGTTCTGCACAGCGATCGTGCGCCATGAATCATCATTTTGCGAAGATAACGATCGCCACGTTTGGAAATGCCGCACAGCACGTTTCTGCCACCGCTGGAGTATCGCTTGGGCACCAGCCCCAGATACGCCGCCAGATGACGACCGCTGCAAAACTCGGCGCCATCGCCCACTTTCGCGACTAACGCCGTTGCCGTCAGCATACCGATGCCCGGAATCTGCGCCAGTCGCTGACAGGCCTGCTCTCGTTGAAAAAAACTCCGCAATGTGCTGCTCGACTTTCGCCAGATTGGAATTCAACTGCTGCAGCTGATCCACCAACAATGCCAGCAGCTCACATGCCGTCGGTGGCAGACAGTCATATTCTCACGGTTCGATCAACTGCACCAGACGCGTAACGTTCGAGGTCCCCTTGGAGCAGGTCACGCTAAACTCCATGCAATCGCCGCGGATCGCATTGATCGTCTGCGTGCGCTGTTTCATCAACTGCTCGCGAACCTTGTGTGCCAAACCCGTACTTTGCTGCGGTTCGCTCTTGATGGTGACAAACCGCATGGTGTCGCGACTCATCGCTTCGTAGACCACACGCGCATCGGCGGCATCATTTTTGTTTGTCATAACGTACGGTTTCACGTATTGCACTAGAATCATTCGTACCTGGTGCCCCATCCGCATCAGCTTGCGGGCGAAGTGACGTGCGCCACCGCAGGCTTCCAAGCCGATCTCGCAGGGCGACACATTCGCTAGAAATCGCGGCGCCTTGCTGCGGGTGAAGCGACGATTCATGGTTTCGCCGCTGCTTTTGTTAACGACATACACCTGAATTACGTTTTTTGCCAAATCAAGGCCGACTGTGTTAAATTGTTTCATTGGATACCTCCCGAGGTAATAATTTAAATTAGGACCGGTTCTCATCCAGCCTGGCATATATGATGCCGAATTTCTCTTGAGGTATCCATTTCATTACAGGGGTGATATGCACCAACTGACAGCCCGCGAGGGAAAGGTCGAGTCGTTCCGGTGGGGGATAGACTCGCAGTACCGAAGAGATTGAGTAATGCCGGCGGAGGAAGGGTGCCCTCGTTCAAGATCAGGATAGGAAAGAATCAAGGCAATGATTACTGACGAGAGTCTATCAGAATCAAACAAGGTTCAGAAATTCAGGAAAGTTTTCGTGAGATCTTTCGATGAAGTTCCGGTTCTTTATTTCGACTATGCACTGAACAGTTTTGAGTCTTGCGTATCTTAAAAAACTCCTGCGAAACATTGCGCGCTGATTTTTTGACTAGCAACGCTTCGAGTCAGTGCCGCAGGTGCCGCGGCATTTCAACCTGAATCGAAACGAAGCCTTCGCCGTACTGCCTTCATCGACCTGAACTGCACTTCATATTCTGGATTAAGTGCAACAATACAGGCTTCGCAATCCGCTCGCGAATGCGACCTGCGGTGATTGTCCAAACTGTACAATTCGACCCATGAGAGGGTCAATTCGGACGTCAATTCCCGGTCTCATCGGATCGTGAGCGCAACAGCCGCAGTCGGGTGATTTTCTTCGGACACCAGCGGTTTGACATTTTGATGCCATAAAAGAGAGCGGGCAACACCTAATGTAGAGCGATTTGTGATCGCACAATTTCATATAATTGGGATTACCTAAAATTCTTATGCATTTCAGGCCGCACTAGCAGGGCCAATCGCTTTCAGTTGTTGGTTTCGATTCAAAATTTTCACTAGCTTCAAATCGTTTCAAATTACCTGACCGGATTTTTATGTTGTTTCTAGGTAAAATATTTCGTGTCATCCTTCCCCTTACTTTTTTTGCGTTTGCTGTCGCCTATGCTCTTGTTCTGTTTACTTATTCACCTGCTGATCCGGGATGGAATAATTTAAACTCACCCGAAGTGGTCTCCAATTTCGGCGGAATCGTAGGAGCCTACGTTGCGGACATCAGTTACTATCTTTTTGGTTTTGTTTCTTTCTTGATTCCAATTTGCATAGTGCTGTTTTTATGGAACTATTGGAGTAAATGGAAAAGTCAGAAAGGCCGACACATCATCAATCCTATTCTATTTTTTGTCGGATTTCTGTTTGCGCTAGCAAGTGGTTGTGGGCTTGAAAATTTATACAGCAGCTACCCTACCAATTTTCAGTATGGCGGAATTTTGGGATTTGAAACAGCGAGAGCAATTGAACCCTATTTGGAAGCAAAGTTGGGAGCCATTCTGTTTGCAGTACTTTTTGTGGTCGGAACATCGTTGGTTGGTTTGCCTTGGTTTCGAGTCTTTGAAATCACGGGAATTACGGTTCTGTCTATATTCCCAACCCGGAAGGCTCCGAAAGCAAAAGATTTCACAGACGTGAGAACCGAATCGCAATCGCCTGAAAATCAGACTCGTCGAAACGTGGGTGAAACTAGGAGAGAGCCTATTGAAGTTGACAAAATTCGACAGAAGACAAGGCGAACAGAACCGATGGCCGTAGCGAATAAAAAAAACAAACCCTCAAAAAGAGCCTGGTTCCCCTCAAAACGAAAAGTCAAACCCACTTACAAGAAAACTCTTGAGCGCCGAGATCCTGTAATTTTGCCAATTTGGAATTTGGATGACAACGACCAGTCTCCAGTTAAAGACGACTCGACAGGATCAAATGGCAACGTCGATAATATTGACAATGGCAAGAAGCGAGTTGCGAATAGAAATTATCAAGATGTCGAAAATGACACTCAATTTTCGGGTTACGAAATTGATCACGATTCTGTCGAAAATAATCTTGATTCTGAGAAGTTTTGGGATAATGCGATTGATATCGATTCTGTTGATAAAGAAATTCCAGATAATCAAAATTACGATCAAGAGCAGCTGTTTTACCCGGATGAGACGGAATTTTTGGAAGACAATGATGAGGAAACACTATCATTCCCTGATACTTCCGTACTCGATCAGACAAATCGTTCCAAGCATGCTTACTCCCAAGCGGAAATCATCGAGATCGGAAAGAAAGTGGAAACGATGCTTGCCGATTTCAATGTTCCAGTAAAAGTTCAAGATGCAAAAGTCGGTCCAGTGATTACTCAATTTGAACTCGAACCGGCCCCCGGAATAAAAGCGAACAGGATCGTGAATTTAGCCTCTGACTTAGCTAGAACACTCACCGTTCAAAGCGTGCGCGTGGTCGAAAACATTCCTGGAAGTCCATACGTTGGGGTTGAAGTTCCAAACAAAAAGCGTGACATAGTGCAGCTGGTCGACGGACTTGAGTCTTATGAGTATGTTTCCTCTAATCATCCGCTGACGATTGTTTTGGGGAAAGATATACGTGGCAAGACTGTAATAACGAATCTTGAATCGATGCCACATTTGTTGATTGCTGGCACCACCGGCGCCGGAAAATCTGTTTGCCTCAACGCAATTTTGCTAAGTTTCTTGTTCAAGTCAACCCCAGAGGATTTGCGCCTGATCATGATCGATCCCAAGATGCTTGAGTTTTCTGTGTATGAGGGAATTCCACACTTGCTTGCGCCGGTGATCACAGACATGCGGAAGACAGAGAACGCCTTGAAGTGGTGCATTTCCGAGATGGAACGACGATTCGCGCAGATGGCGCACCTGGGTGTCCGCAATATGGAAAATTTCAATGAACGGATTTCCAGTTCCCATACGACAATATTGGATCCCAGCGCTCCGGACCCTGACACAGCTCAACCTCTGAAACCATTTCCATATATTGTTGTAATCATTGACGAATTGTCAGATTTGATTATGGTTTTAGGCAGAAAAGCTGAAGAATTGATCATCCGCATTGCACAACGGGCTAGAGCCGCAGGAATTCATCTTATTGTGGCCACACAGAGACCTTCAACTGATGTCATTCGAGGTGTATTGAAGGCCAATATTCCGACCCGAATAGGATTTAAGGTGGCTTCGAATGCAGATTCCAGGACCATACTTGACCAGGCGGGAGCGGAAAATCTATTGGGCAAAGGAGATATGCTATTTATTCCGCCAGGCAGTGCTGTAGCACAGCGAGTCCACGGAGCATTTGTTTCGGATGACGAAGTCAAAAGAGTGGTAGATAGCATCAAAAAGACGAGTTTTCCTCAATACGATCAGAGTGTGGAATTGGCATTGGAGGGAAACAACGGCTCAACAAATTTCGGGAATGGCAGTGATTTTGAGCATGAGGAAGATGAACTCTATGGCCAAGCGCTCGATTTCGTAGTGAGAACCCGTCGGCCCACAATTTCCTCGGTGCAGCGTCACCTGCGAGTGGGATACAACCGAGCTGCAAGAATGATCGAAAGCATGGAAAAAGCAGGTGCCATTACACCAGCGGGTGCAGGTGGCAAACGAGAAATCTTAATTCCTAAGCCCAAAGATTAGTATGTTAAAGTTACCGTTTTTGCGACGATGCCTGCTATTGGTCGGAGTTGTCGGAGGATTGGGATTATCCCATGCAGCGCATTCATCGACTGCTTTAGAGCGGTTGCAACAATTTTTTTCAAATGAACATACTTATTTTGCTGAGTTCTATCAGGTTGTGTTGGATGAGGGTCTGCATGTCATTGAAGAAAGTGCTGGTTTGATGTGGTTTGCTCGTCCCAATCGCTTTCGATGGGAATATCGAGAGCCTTTTGTTCAAACCATTGTCAGTGATGGAAAAGCGGTATGGATTTATGACGCTGAATTGCAGCAGACCACTGTCAATGATTATGAAGAAGTAGTTGATCAGTCTGCGGCGCAAATTCTTGCTGGCCTTTCAGACTTAGAGGAAGACAACACACTCAACGATTTGGGAATTCAAGGGAAATTGGCGTGGGTTTTAATCACGCCAAAGGAAGAGGGGGCTTCACAGTTTCTGTCCATGCGAATGGGGTTTGACAAATCGAGCTTGAAGATCGTCGAATTTATTGATTTACTAGACAATACGACGCGTCTGCAGTTAATTGACGTCATTCTAAATTCTAAGTTTGATGAAAAGACATTTCAGTTTGAAGTTCCCAAAGGTGTTGATTTGATCGACGCCAGAGAGCAGTAGCGAGTATCCGACGTGAGGCAATTTGAAAAAGTGTTCGCATTTTGAATGACCTAAACGACAGTTTGATCGACCTCAACTCGCACCTTACACCTCTTGCTGAACTTCTTCGCCCGACCTCGATCAATGAGATCTTTGGCCAGGACCACATTCTAGGGCCTGGCAAGCCGCTTCGATTAGCGATCACCAACAAAATAGCCCACTCAATCATTTTTTGGGGGCCTGCCGGTTCTGGGAAAACAACTCTCGCAAGGATTGTGGCCCGATCATTGAAGGCCAAAATGTATACCATGTCGGCTGTCCGAAGCGGCATCAAGGAAATTCGGGAATATGCTCAAGCTGGGCAGGCCGCGAGACGTGAAGGCAAGGCAACGGTGCTTTTCGTAGATGAGGTCCACAGGTTCAATAAATCTCAGCAGGATGCGTTCCTGCCATATGTTGAAAATGGAGACTTGATCTTTATTGGAGCAACAACCGAAAATCCGGGTTTTGAGGTCAATGCTTCTTTGTTGTCCAGACTGAAGGTCTATGTTCTTAAACCTCTCACCATTCATGCTTTGAATCAAGTTCTTGATCGTTGTTTGCTGGTTGGGAAAGAGGTCTTCGGGAGTGATTTTGAAATCAAGCCAGAAGCGCGAGATGTTTTTGCGCAGGCAGCTGGTGGCGATGCTCGCAGATTGCTCAATTTTGTGGACATGGCAGTCGGTATTTTGAAACATGACGAACACAATATTGTTACGCTTGATCTTGCCAAGGAGATTGCCAAGGAGTCGGTTACCGCTTTCGACAAGCATGGTGACCAATTCTATGAGCAAATTTCAGCACTCCACAAGTCTGTACGAGGTTCTGATCCAGACGCGTCCCTTTATTGGTTTTCAAGAATGCTTGAAGGAGGGTGCGATCCTTTGTATGTCGCGAGAAGAATTTTGCGAATTGCTAGTGAAGATGTTGGGAATGCTGATCCAAATGCGATGAACATCGCATTAAGTGCATGGGATACGTACAATCGACTCGGTTCCCCTGAAGGAGAATTAGCGCTCGCTCAAGCAGTCGTTTATCTTGCGTGCAGTCCCAAAAGCAATGCTGTTTATATGGCGTTTCAACGATCGACTGAAGAGGCGCAGAAATTCGGACACTTAGAAGTGCCGCTGCATTTGCGGAACGCCACGACTCAATTGAGTAAAGCGCTAGGGTACGGCAAGGATTACCGCTATGCTCATGATGAGCCCGATGCATTGGCAGCTGGTGAAAATTATTTCCCAATTGGAATGAGAAAATCGAATTACTATCTGCCAGTTGAACGCGGAGTAGAAAAAAGAATTAAAGCCTACCTTGATTGGATTCGACAGCGAAAGGGCGATTAAATTCGATTTGCAATCGCAAGTCAGCGATGCTGGAGAAAGCAGTTCACTCAAGCTAATCGCTGAATGAGTCCACACGCACCAATGTTCCGAGCGTGGAAGTTTGCTTATTTTCACTAGTTTCCACAATGATGCAATATTAATTGATTCAGAATTAAATGGATTTTCAGGTGTCAATTTTGAATTCAACGCAAGAACTCGTCGATTTGAGCTTGAATAATCGGCGATCTTCTTTATTTTCAAAGCATTACAAAAATATTGATTCTGCATGTAAAAATGCCCTATCGCTGTCGAGATTGTCGAATGTAATTTAGTGTAAAAACTGACACTTTATGGCGGGCTCTCCAATTTCATCACTTAAGTAGGTATATCCAATTTACTTAGATCTTACTTCTCTCAAAGGAGAACGCAGCATGAATCTGTACAGATGACTTCAAGAGTTATAGAGAATTGCGAAATTATTTACACTATTTCGTAAGACATTCTGTTGGGGAAGATGTTAAAGAACGGGCATATGTAAATGGTATCGAATCTTTTTGAGCTATGTTAAAGAGAACTCACAAAGGAACTTTTCGTAAAATCAGCAAGAAGCGTCTTAATCGTTATGTCTGTGAGTTTGAAGGCAGGCGTAATAGACGTGAGTTTGATACATTTGCACAGATTAAATTAATAGTTGAAAAACAAGTCAATAAAAACCTGAAATATAAGGAATTAGAATCTCGCTTCTATGGGCGATTAAATCAAAGGACTTATATTCGATAGTGACTTAAATAAATTGAATTCCAATATCCGAAGCCGTATAAGCTTTACGTGGATTTAAAATTATATGGGAATAAAGATTTTAATACAGGTAGTAACCCCTGTCAGTATAGAAATTACAGTTCAAATTGGCATTTGCAGGAATTGCGAATTGCATCAGCATTTGGTTTAGTCTATTCAGACAAAATTCTGATATAGAGTGGAGAGTAGTGCATGATTGAATTCGAACAGAGAATTTTTGAGCTACTTTCTTCTCCCTACTATCAAAGTTTAGCTACATACGAACCTCCATTCAACCCATTAGAAGTATTTGGTGTTACAAGACAGGAAAAATGTCATTCTGAGATTCTCTTTTGGCTACTTAATCATTCTGGAAACAGAGCATTCCAACAAAATTTTTGGCGATGGGTCGCTAATCAACTCGACACGAATGTTGAAATCTGGAACGAAAAAAATATTGAAATTAAGCGAGAATTCTACGGCAGTTATTGTGACGACGAGAAAAGAACTAACGTGAGGCTTGACTTATTCGCTCTACTTCGCACTGTCAAATTCGCAATCGCCATTGAAGTTAAAGTCGATGCAGATGAGGGAGAAAATCAAGTAGCAAAATATCAGAAATTTCTCGAAAACCAATATGGGAATTGGAAAACATCAGTCATTTACTTGACGATCAATGGGGATTCAGCGCAAACTGCGGATTGCAGTATGCATGTCTCAGTACTGTGTATGTCATGGAAGCAGATCGCTGAATTTATTGACTTAAGTTCAGAGTCAGGGTACGAAAACGATTTTCGTGTTCAATTTTATAATCACATCTACCGTAATCTAATGAATGTTACAGCCGAAAGAAAAATCATAATTGATCTCTTGAAACACGGAAACAATAAACAAACCATTCAAAAGATTATCAACAACTATCCACATCTTGGAGAATACTGGGAATGCTTCAAGCGTGTAGTTCACGAGTTACTTCCTAAACATAAAAATGACTTGGTCTACTTTGAATATCCAAAAAGAGGAAGAAAAAAAACAGAGTTGAAATGTAAGGTCAATGAATGGGATAACAAAGGGCTGCCATTTACCATAATGCTCTACGGCGAAGAAGTGTCGTCAATTCGAATATTAATTTTTTGTGACGACTATAAAAAATATAGAAAATCACTTGACGAATTTTCTGAGTTTTGTGGGGACGTCGTTGGTCATTATCCGCCTTTGGTAAATTGGGTGGCATGGCATTCAGTAATCAATGATCCAAAGCTGCTATCCGAAGATGATGAGACGATAATTAAACGTGAAATATACGATGAGAAATTTTGGGTTGAAGTAAAGATGAAACTCAAGAGTCAACTAGATATCCTGACACCCCTGATTGATGAGTGGCCAATATAGAATTGTTCCACCCATAAAGTAAGCATGAGATTGCAAGTAAATGATTCTCAGCGAGAGAATCACATGCAAAATGTGGGGCACGATCATATATGAATCCCTAAATTAAAATGGAGTAGAGTAGACTACTCGCATTGAATGTTAAGTCGATGGGGAATCTTTTGCTGGCAGTTTTCACAAGGAACTAGTGCCTCACTTCACGCCGTAATCCCCGTTTCCAGCAGCCGCTCATCAAACCGGAAGTGCGGTATTCCCGCATCCGTTTGTCAGGAGAAATCATGTTTACACCCACAGAAGGATCTTAGTCGTAAACATCAGACGAATCAGACTATATTGCTTATACAGCATTCGATTGTGAAATCGCACATACTTCCCGCTTTTCACCTTGCGTTAGCGACACAGCCACTGGCAAAGCCGCCTGCAGGTGTAAACCTGCGTACGCGGTGGACACCTGGTCCAGACAAAAGTTAGAGATATCTTTATTAATAGTATGTGGAGGGGGTTGAAAAAGGCGTCATCCCAAAAGACTGAAGTGCCGATACTAAAGGACCGGTTGAAATTTCGAGCCCGACCTTCAGATATTCGACCTGATGATTGACTCGTTCCAGTAGCCTCTGCGTCAGCTGGCTGATCGGCTCGGCCCAATGCTGAAAAGTGTGTTATGCGATCACTTGAGTGTCGCCGTCAAGGACCCAAACCTGATGGAACTTTCGTCCACAGTCCATGCCGACAAATTAAATGGAAGGTTCTGACATTACGTGACTTTGTGGTCAATTGAGTTATACTCAACCCTCAATGGGGAGTCCTCGCCGTCACACCGAACCTGTACAGGTGTTCATAGATAAAAATTTCATGTAGGCTGCTTTGTTCGGGGAACCCAATTGAAGTGAGCGTCGCCGCGGTGAATCAGGAGATCATGGCGCGGTAATTTGAAAGATCCATTGAGGTGACGTTGATAATCGGTTTAGTTTCTCGATATTAATCCACCACAATCAATTAACTGATTGCGGTGGAAAAACTCCTTAATTCTAAGGAATCAGGGAGTGACAATTGGTACAGACAATTGGTACAGGTTCCATATCTATGGATGAAATTACAGCTAAGAAGCAAGCCGAACTAGAAGCACAATTGGAGCATGTTAGAAGGGGTGCTTCTAAAAAATCTATAAGTGACCATGCAAAATCGAAATATCACAAAAATAATCTATAAAACCGATGACAAGGAAGCCACACTCTGGAACAACTGGCATTAGCAGTTCTGCCAAATCGTCCGAAACTAAAACTTTCTAAAAAAATCAAATGATTATTCATTTGTCAATCCAAGTATATACAACCACTTAATTTATAATTGTCGGGACTTAGGTTGTTCACAAATTTCGCACTATGGCAGGGTCTGAAATTGTCAAGAATGACCAAATGTGAAGAATCTACTTCATAAATTTAAGAATTAATACGAGGACTTTATGCTTGATCAACAGTTTTTACGCAAGAACTATGAGTTCATTGCTGAGAAATTAATTCCACGTGGATATACGATGAACGTTGAGTACTTTCACAACCTTGAGTCTCAAAGAAAATCTATTCAGTCTGCAACGGAAGCGGCACGACAGATGCGTAACCAGTTGTCAAAGCAGATTGGCATTGCCAAATCGAAAGGAGAAGATGCTTCCGTACTGCTTGCAAAGGTGAAAGGGAATCGTGATGAGCTACAGTCACTGGAAAGTCAGTTTCACCAGATTCAACGACAATTGCACGACTTTTATTCAGAAATTCCCAATTTGCCACATGAAACCGTTCCGATTGGTGAATCGGAAGAAGACAACGATGAGGTGCGTCGTGTCGGCGAAATCAGAGCATTTCCCTTTGAACCGAAAGACCACGTTTCACTCGGTGAAAACCTCGGCATGCTGGATTTTGACTTGGCAAGCAAGCTGTCGGGCGCAAGGTTTGTCCTCATGCGAAACCAACTTGCTGCACTTCATAGAGCAATCTCGCAATTGATGCTGACGGTTCACACTCAAGAACACGGTTATGAAGAGATCAATCTGCCGTTTATCGTAAAAGGAGATGTGCTGTATGGCACAGGACAGCTCCCCAAATTTAAAGACGATCAGTTTCAGCTCGAAGATTCTCGAGACTTTTATCTGATACCGACTGCGGAAGTGCCGTTAACAAATATCGTCAAAGACCGTATTGTGGAAGCGGACCAATTACCGATGCAATTTGTCGCCCATACGCCTTGCTTTAGACGTGAAGCTGGTTCATACGGCAAAGATACTCGAGGGATGATTCGCCAGCATCAGTTTGAAAAAGTGGAGCTCGTACACATCGTGACTCCCGAATCTTCTTACGAAACACTGGAACAATTGACTGCTAACGCTGAACGTATTCTTCAATTGCTAGAGTTGCCGTATCGTGTCATCGTACTGTGTACGGGGGACATGGGATTCAGTGCAGCCAAGACTTACGACATTGAAGTATGGCTGCCTGGACAACAGAAATATCGAGAAATTTCATCCTGCAGTAACTGTGAGGCATTTCAAGCGCGGCGAATGAAAGCTCGTTGGCGAAATCCTGAAACCAATCGTCCAGAACCATTGCATACTTTGAATGGCTCCGGCCTAGCTGTTGGGCGAACCTTTATTGCAGTAATGGAAAATTATCAGATGGCTGACGGAAGCATTGAAGTTCCAGAGGCGCTGAAGCCATTCATGAATGGGGTTGAAGTCATTCAAGCTCAATGACAGATGCCGGCACGGTCCACCTGTGTTTAGCGATGCGCTCTCTTTTTTCTTTTTGGGACATAGAGGTCGGTAATCGTACCTTCGTAAGTTTCTGCTGCGAAGCCCACTGACTCCGACAAAGTCGGATGCGCGTGTATAGTTAATGCAAGATCTTGCGCGTCAGCGCCCATTTCAATAGCCAAAGTCGTTTCAGCGATCAATTCACCTGCATTGGGGCCTGTAATTCCGGCGCCGATCAATCGATTGGTCGCTGGGTCAAACAATAATTTGGTGACACCTTCGGTTCGCGACATGGAGAGCGCACGTCCACTTGCACGCCACGGAAAAGTCGCTTTTTCGTACTCGATATTGAAATTTTTTGCTTCTTTTTCTGTCATTCCAACCCAAGCAACTTCAGGGTCGGTATAGGCAACCGAAGGAATAATCGTTGTATCAAATCCTGATTTCAAACCGGCGATAACTTCTGCAGCAACTTTGCCTTGATGGCTCGCTCGATGTGCGAGCATCGGTTGACCTGTAATATCTCCGATCGCATAAATTCCTTCTACATTGGTTCTTTGTTGGCGATCTACAGAAATAAAACCTTTGGAACTGACATTCACTCCAGCTTCTTTCGCTCCAATTTTATTCCCATTCGGGGTTCGGCCGACTGCAGTCAGAATCAAGTCAAATTTTCTTTCAGTGCGACCGTTTTTATTCTCGAAAGTTACGTTTAAGCTATCCTTGCTTGCGTCGACTCCAACAACTCGAGTTTCGAGCAATACTTCGTCGTATTGTTTTCTTATACGCGATGACAAAGGTTTAACGAGATCTGCATCTGCTTCTACCATCAAGCTATCCATTATTTCGACGATAGTGATGGAGCTGCCCAGCTCGTGATACACTGTCGCCAATTCGAGCCCGATAATACCTCCGCCAATGACCAACAATCTTTCAGGAACGCTTTTGAGAGCCAACGCGCCTGTAGAATCTACAATTCGAGGGTCGTCTGGCAAGAATGGCAGTGCCGATGCTTGAGAACCGGCAGCAATAATTGCATCGCGAAAACGAACAGTGGTTAGATTATCGTCACCGACAACATGAATTGAGTCGCCATTAACAAACTCACCATATCCATGAACAACTTGAACAGACCTCCGCTTCGCCAACAGCGAAAGCCCACCTGTGAGAGTGCCAACCACTTTATCGACCCAACCTCGTAGTTTATTAAGGTCAATTTCTGGTTCTCCAAATGTTACTCCACTGTTTTTAAGTTCACTGGCCTCGTTCATGACTTTAGCCACATGCAGGAGCGCTTTCGAAGGTATGCAACCGACGTTGAGGCACACTCCGCCCAAAGTTGCATAGCGCTCGATTAAAACAGTTCTTTTGCCTAAATCAGCTGCCCTAAATGCAGCAGTATAGCCACCGGGGCCAGAACCCAGAACAGCGACATCGACATCTAAATCAATATTTGGCATTTCAGTTTGTATAAAAGTCAAGTAGGTGAAATTGAGATGGAAAAATTACAGCAAGATTCTTCTTGAGTCATACAGCAGGTCGCAGACAAACTTCGTAAATCTTGCAGCTTCAGCGCCATCGATTACCCGATGGTCATAAGATAACGATAGTGGCAGCATGGTTTTCCAGGCAACCCCATTTTCACTAGGCACCGCTACCGGATGATGCCTGCTGACTCCTAGAATAGCAACTTCAGGCGGGTTAATGATGGGAGTAAAAAAACGACCACCGATGCCACCAAGACTCGAGATGGTGAAGCAGCCACCTTGAAAATCGCTCGGAGTCAGTTTTCCTGCCCGCGCTTTTTCACCCATTTCCTGTAAAGTTTCTGCGATTTTCAACACCCCCAATTTATCGATGTCCTTTATCACCGGTACCACCAATCCATTTTTGGTATCAACCGCAACGCCAATATGGAAGTATTTTTTCATAATCAGACTTTGTCGATCTGCAGCTAATGACGCATTGAATGATGGAAATGTCTGCAGTGCATTAATTATGGCTTTACAGATAAAGGCTAATATTGTGACACGAGTTCCTTTTATTCTTTGCTCCTTGTCAATCGCTCGTCGAAAATCATCCAGTTCAGTAATGTCCGCTTCATCGTGATGAGTGACATGTGGAATGTCAAGCCAAGAACGGTGAAGTCGATCACCAGTTATTCGCTTGATCTTTGACATTTTGACTGATTCGACATCCCCAAACTTGGCAAAGTCAACTTCAGGCAGTGGAGGTGGTCCGAATTGATATTCGCCAGAAATTTCAGCGCCACTTTGCAGTGTCTGTTTCACATATTGTTTGACGTCCTCACGAAGAATGCGTCCCTTGGCTCCGCTGCCTCTAATTTTTGAAAGATCTGCTCCTAATTCTCTTGCAAATCTTCGAACGCTCGGACTTGCATGCGGGAGTGTAGCTTTTGCGCGTTCGACAGGAGGAGGCAAAGTCGGCGGTGGCGCATGTGGCGTGGTAAATCTTCGTTGAGTCGGTTGTTCTATCCGATCTTGAGAGGTCGTTTGATCATTGACATGTGGTGCCGCCTCAATTGTTTCCGCTTTACTCGGGATGGCTTCTTTCGATGAAGAAGATTCCGCTAAAGTTTGAACTGTAAGAATATGATCACCCTCAGAGATTTTGCTTCCAATATCAACTGCAATTTCCGTAATTTCTCCTTCAAGTGATGAAGGGATATCCATAGAAGCTTTGTCACTCTCTACAGTAATGATTGGGTCTTCAAGGGCTAGTGTGGACCCCACTTCAACGTGTAATTCAATGACTTCAACATCAGTGAAGTCACCGATGTCAGGCAAATTGAGTTTATTTTCTTGGCTCATGCTACTTTGAAATTCGTTTATTCAAGCGTACTGAAATTGTACAACTCTAGAGTTCGAATTCGAACCGAGTACAAATTCTGAGAAATATTTTTTGCAAACAGATATTTGGAATGCGATGCCAGCTGAAGCGGAGCAGGCCGTGAACTGGAAAGCATAAAAATGATGATTAAAGTAAATTTACATCGCCGCTTCTTCTTGCTGCAATGCAAAGATGGATGTATAGCCTCCCGACCAGTCGGGTGGAATTTGACAAGGTCGAGAATCATGGTGCGCCCAACGAGCGTTAATGCCTCGAACGATCGTCTGATAGTATTTAGACGGTGTCGGTACGGGCGTATAGGGCATTGCGTCGGCAGCAGAATAAGCATTCAGCAAAAGCGGTCGGCTGATCGACGAGCGATTCGGCATCGAAGAATGCAGCACTCGGCAGTTGTGTATCGTAAGGGAGCCCGCGACACCACATAATTGTGTAGCTGTACTGGTGTCTAGCGCATTTGCGTCCTCAGCTGAAAGACATCCAATCCATTGGTCTTTATCGTTGTACTGGTCATAGAGATTTCCTCTATGACTTTTGGGAAGCACGACAAGCGGACCTTGTTCCTCAGTGCAATCATAAAGATAGAGCCCGACAGTAAGAGGGCTATAGTTGGTGTGAGGCCAGAACTGAATATCCTGGTGCCATTTCACTTCTTCACCGCCTTTCGCCCACTTGAAATTTAATTTTGAATGATGGAATTTGACATTTGGGCCGACTAAATCGGCAACAATGCTCGTAATTAACGGTCCCGAAGCGTATTTCCAGTATTCAAAATGATTGTCATTCGGACTTGTCAAGCGTCGCAGACGCGGTTCGTCAGACGTATGATCTTTTTCCAGATCCCAAACTGCGTCTGACATGGCAATTGATCGACTGCGTTCGATCATTTCGTCCGTCGCAATTCGCAAGCGTTCCAGCTGATCTCGGGGAACAGCTTCTTCTACCAGCAGATAACCATTTTCAAAATAAAAATGTCTTTGCTCGTCAGTTAGGAATAAAGGTGGGACACTCAAAACTTCTGTCACTTCCATACTCTTTACCTCCTTAGTTGAATCCCAATAGTTTATCAGGTAGCCACAGCACTATTTGAGGAAATGCGATCACAATCCCCAGAGTTATCAATTGAAGCACAATGAAAGGGGTCATGCCTCGAAACATGTCGGGCAGCGTAATCTCGGGTGGGCTGATTCCTCGCAGATAGAAAATCGCTGGCGCCATCGGCGGCGTGAGGTAGCTGGTTTGAATAATGATTAGAAACAACACGCAGAACCACACAGGGTCGTAGCCCATATTTGTGATGACAGGCACAAAAACTGGAATGAATATCAAAAGAATAGAGATCCATTCCAGTACAAAGCCAGCCAGAAAACTAATTAACATAAACAAAGTTAGTGTAGCCCAATTGGGCAGATTCGCGGTACGAATCAAATCTTCTACAAGCGCTACTCCGCCAGAGGCTATAAATACTCCAGAAAACATGCTTCCTGCTAATAGGATCAACATGATCATACACGTAACTTTGACAGTCTTGATCAGCGCTTCTTGAAGAACTGACAAATTAAATTCTCGATAAAATATCGTCAATAAGATTGAGCCAAATGCCCCCATTCCAGCTGCTTCTGTTGGTGCTGCCCAACCAAACATTATTGAACCCAAAACTGCAAATATCAAAATTACAGGAGGAACCAGAGCCTGCGCTGTAATAATTAGTTTTTGGGATAAACCTGGCTCATCCGGAGACGGTGGAATACGAGCGCCGTCACTAGGGCGCAAAGAACAGCGAACGATGATATAGATAATGTAGAGCCCCGCCATCAGCAGTCCTGGAAAAATCATTCCAACGAAAAGATCTCCAACTGATACATCTGCTACCGGTCCGAGAACAACAACAACAACAGAAGGCGGGATAATTGTGCCCAAAGAGCCGCCGGCACAAATCGTCCCGGAGATCAAGCCCTTGTGGTAGGCGTATTTCATCATTATCGGAATTGCGAGAAGTCCAACTACCGTCTCGGTTGCCCCAATGACACCGGTCGAAGCAGCGAAAATAACGCACATGACGATTGTGCCTACCGCTAGCCCTCCGGGTAGGCGGCGAGTCCAGAGATGTACCGCTTCAAACAATCTTTCTGCGATACCTGAGCGTTCCAGCATTGATCCCATAAACACAAACAATGGAACAGCAGCGAGGATGAAATTTGATGCTACCGCATCAACTTTCTCGGCAAATTGAAAAATGATCGGAGGACCGAAAGTAATCAATCCGAAGCCCAGTGCGACTCCCATTAAACTTAAAGCAACCGGGAATCCGAGAAACAAAACAAGCAAAATGGCCGGAAACATGGCCAGTGCAAGAAAATCGCCCATTCAGTCTGCTGTTTCGGGTTTGTTCAGCAGTACGCTAACACTGCGAATGAGTTCAGCGACTGCCTGAACGGACAAAGTCAAAAATCCAAGAAAGAATACAAGTCGAAATGGCCAAATCACTGGGTTCCAAGCCGATTGACCTGACAGTTCCCCTGAATGGAATGCTTCCAAAGTATAGTTCGCAAGACGATAAGACAGCCAAAATCCAAGGGGGAGAAACAATACGGTGAAGCCGGCTGTATCAACGATTGCCTGCCACTTCTTGCTGAAATGAGAATAAAGGACGTCGATTCGAATGTGGGCTTTTTCACGAAGCGCAAAGGCAGAACCGAGTAAGAAATTCGCACCAGTTAGCATGTATCCAATTTCATAAGCCCAAATGGTGGGAGCATTGAACAAATATCGGGAAAAGACTTCGTAGATTGTTGCCAAAATCAACGGCAGCACGATCCAGCCAGCCAGCAGACCAAAACTACCGCTAATTCGGTCAATGACGTGAAGCAACTTCCACATGAGTCAATTGTTGTGCCAGAAACGGACTAAGAGGAAGTGTCGAGGGGACCAATTGTCCCCTCGAGTTTATCGGATAATATGCTGATTTAATTGACGGAAGCGACGTTTCGATATCGTGTTGCGTCTTTCCATAGACTTTCGTACTCCAGCTGGCTGTTGTATGCTTTTTCAAACCATGGATTTTCTGCGGATTGAGTATTTCCCCAAGCAATTGCTTGATTCTTCACACTCACTTGAACTTCTTCGTCCAGCTCAATAATTTCGTTGCCGGCATCTCGGAAGAATTGCAAGGCTTTTGCGTCTTCATGCCCAATTCTCGTCCAGCTTTCAAAAGTAACGATTTTAGCGGCCAGATCAACCAGCTCTTTATCACGGTCGGAAAGAGCATTGTATGCGTCTACATTGACTATCAACTCAAATGGCGCAACGGGTTGATGGACACCGGGGATAATCACATATTTAGTGATTTTGTGAAATCCAGGAGAAATGTTCTCATACAGTGTTCCCCATTCGGTTGCATCAATCACGTTTCGTTCCAGCGAAGAATAAACGTCACCACCAGGCATTGTCACTGGCGCTGCTCCCATACTTTTGGAAATTTCAAGCCAGGCGCCAGCCGTTCTTAATTTCAAACCATTTAAATCAGCCATCGTTCGAACTGGTTTTCTGGAGTGCAAAAATGCTTCGGCAGTACGTATGAACAACGGCATCGATACAACACCGAATTTTTCCATGCGAAAATCTCTCCACATTTGGAGTCCGCCGCCTTCATATAGCCAATGCAGCATTCGTTCGGAATCCATTGAGCCTGCAAATCCTCCGAACACTACGGTTGCTTTGTCTTTCCCCCAGTCATAGCCCATCCAGGTATGTCCCGCTTGAGCGATTCCACTGGAGACAGTTTCGGAAACTTTTAGAGCTTTTCCCAGAGTTCCACCGGTAAATACTTCTACTTCAACTCGACCATCTGTAAGCAGATTCACTCGGTTTGCAAATGCTTTCGCACCTAATTCCATTAATGGGCCGCCGCCCCACGATGTTGCCATTTTCCATTTGTGTTCAGCTTCGGCAAACACCAAGGAAGTGGCAAGAGCGAAAGCTGCTGCGAAAATTGACACAACAATTAATTTAAGTCTTCTTTTAATTTGATTCATGGTTTACAACATCCTCAAAGTAATTTTTTTTAGTTTAGTGCAATGACAAATAAGGTTAATTGGAGAGAGTATCGTCTATCGACGAACTTGTGAGTTTCCACTCATTGGGGAGATCTGCTACGACTGTTTTCATAAAATGCTCCGTCAAACGCAGCGCTTCTGCAGGATCTTCCAGATGGTCTGCGAGTATTGCCAGCGCGAGTTGCCGTGGTGAATCGCCTTCATAGGTCCACTCAAAACCAAGGTCAGTAAACTGCTGAATATCACAGCGTTCAGCCAAGGGCTCTCCATTGACGGTGACTTTAATTCCGTCAATTGTGCGGTCACCGACATAAGTTTTCATATCAAACTCACTAAGTTCTGATTAAAATTTTCGCAAAGTAATTTAAAGTCAACCAACCTCTACATCTGTTTGCGTTTTTCTACCATCAACTCAAATTTTTCGTATTCAGCCTCTGGTGTGGCATAGCTATGGTCATCATCTGGAAATTTACCTTGCTTCACTTCATCGACATATTGCTTGATTCCAGCTACAGCAACTTCAGTCAAGGCTGCAAAACGTTTGGTAAATTTTGGCTTAAAATCGGTGAAGACTCCCAGTAAGTCGTAACAAAGCAATATTTGACCGTCCGTTCCCACTCCAGCCCCGATTCCAATAGTTGGAATTTCCAATTGCTGTGAAATCAGAGCTGCTATTTTTGCGGGAACTGCTTCAAATTCAAGCATGAAGCAACCAGCATCTTCAATCGCCAGAGCATCTTCTAGAATTTTCATCGCGCTTTCAGCGGTTCTTCCTTGAATTCGAAAGCCGCCGAACATGGCAACAGTGTGTGGCGTAAGACCGATGTGAGATGCAGTGGGTATGCCTGCGTCCACTAGCGCCTTCAATATATGTGCCTGACTTTTCCCACCCTGTGGTTTGACGGCATCACAACCGGCATCCTGCATAAATCGAGTTGCATTCGTTAGCGCACGATCAAGAGTGTTATAGCTCTGATAGGGCATACAGCCTAAAACAAAGGTGTTAGGCGCACCTCGACGAACTGCCAGAGAGTGCATGATCATCATATCCATAGTGGCAGGAATCGTGTTTGGATGACCGTGAGCGATCATCGCCAAGCTATCTCCAACGACTGCGACGTCTACTCCGGACATTTCCGCCCATTGCGCCGAAGTGTAGTCGGGAACCGACATATAGACCATCTTCTCGCCGGTCTTCTTTGATTCGCGAATTTCAGTAATTGTTCGCTTGCTCATCTAAGTCACCAGGCAGAGAAGTCAGTAGACAGACCGTTACTTCTTTTTTCCGGTTTCTGGAAATACCCACATTGCAACGACCATGAAGATCGACAGTCCCAGACCGATAAAAGCCAAATCGGATTCACCATACGTGGCTTCAAAATAGCAGTAGCCAGCCCCCACGATCAATGTGGCTGCTGATACCATGCACTTAATGTGAACAGGCATAAAGCCTAAGCCATTGTTTCGACTGGATCGGCAGCTGCTACATCAGGCCGTTTCGGTTGTCCACGTAAATCTTTTTTCAGATACTTGGTGCTGTAGCCGTTAAATAAGTGACCTAGCAGTCCTCGATCTAAGTCGGACGTGCCAAACAACCAGTCCGCGAATGGAAATGTGAGGTTCATGTTGACTTCCATCATCAGCCGCGAATTATGATGTGCGGTATGATGCCTTCGAATGGTATTTACCAGCGGCATGTTTCGCACGAACCAATTTTCATCGACATGACAGCAAAAGTGCATGAACTCATAAATGATGTAAATTCCGGTCGTAGTGCACATGAATAACCACGCAATATTTGTAGTGGCGACTACAGATAAAACCAGTGCGCCTGGTATAGAAATCAAAATAAAGATAACAAGAGCATAAGGCGGAAAGAATGTGACCCTCCAATCTTTTTGATCTCGAAATCGCATTTCGCTATCGGTAAAGAATTGATGATGCTGCAGAGTATGTCGCTGATAAATCGCTCTCAGACCAGCAAATTTTTGTGGTCGATGCATCACTTTCCTGTGCAGGTACCATTCAAAAATATTGCAAGCTGCAAGGAAAATGGGAACGGTAGCCCACTCCCACCATTGAACATTCTCTAAATGCTGGATGTAGAGAAATATTGCTGTCAATCCAATGATGTAAATGATTGCTACGTGAAGAGGACCGTTATACCAGCCTGCAATGCGGCTACGATACAGATTTCTATAATTGCCTTGTTTTTGCGTCATCATAGTAGTAGTTTCTCCTAGAATAGGCAATGCATAGCTTTCAGTTTCGTTTAATGACAACGAAACCAATAATATGTAATAAATTTTGTAGTTATGGTCTACTTTTATTCTAGCATATTTCCTTCAATTTGCAGATTCCGAAAACCGTGAGCAAACTGCTCTTTTTCACAATCAGTCGAATTCTGAATTCGACAGTTGTTGAAATTACTCGGTTTGCTGTGCTCAAGAACCCGTATCGTCCGACAAAGAATTCAGTCGCTCATCAACACTAAAGAATTGCGATGCTCTTACTTCAAGCTGACTTGAATCGTTACTATATCGGTGTCAAAATATTTTTGATGTTTGACGCTGGTAGCGAGATGATGCAGCACTAGCAACGAAAGTGAGCCTGATTCAATTTCCGACGCAGATTCACTGAGCAGCGCCACTCGGTCTTGGATGTTCTCCTCTCCAACGACGGCGATGTATTCGATTTCGGCTATTCCCGACCTTCGCACCATCGTAACAAGCAGCGTTCGAGCTGGTTCGCTCGTCTCCTCTTCATTTTCCCCTAGCAAGCTGAGGATGGTTTCTTCATTGGCTAAACATAGTCGATGCAGTACAGCATCGCTAATGTCCCAAGTTGCAGATGTTGCGCGGACGAAATTTTCCACAATTGGGAGTTTACTCAGTTCTAAAGTTGAAGAGAATTTCGCTTTTCGCTGTAA
Organism: Arenicellales bacterium; assembly: GCA_965202855.1. GTDB lineage: Bacteria > Pseudomonadota > Gammaproteobacteria > Arenicellales > JAJDZL01 > JAJDZL01. Next base: position 633,993 of record CBDBBP010000003.1, read on the forward strand.
GGAAACTCGCCAAAGCATCGTAAGCACCAGAGCTGTAATTCCACCCGCGGTCATGCCATTCTGAAGCAAAGCCCCAAAAGCCCCATCGAAAAAATCCGGAAAAATCAGTTTGAATTGAAAGCCCATCCCAATCCAAAATGACACTCCGACAATAATCCCTTTACGGAAATCGATTTGATCCGAGATCACCAATCTCATTCCAGTTACAAATAGCATCGACAATAGGACGGTCACGTAGGCCGCGACGACTGGACTAGGGATAGCAATGATGATCGATTGAAGTTTCGGAATGAAAGCGAATAGTAAAAATATGACTCCAACACAGATTCCTACCGCACGAGAAGCAACCCCCGTCAATTCCGTGACCGCTAAACTAGTGGAGTACGTTGTATTTGGGACTGTTCCCATCAAGCCTGAAAGCAGATTCCCGACACCATCGGCCCCCACTGCGCCTTGCACGACGCGATAGTCGGGCGCCTTCGATTCACGCCACGACATCCGTTGAATGCCAACGGAATCTCCGACTGTTTCCAGCAGCCCCACCATCGTAACAAATATAAAGGCCGGCAGAAGCGCCCAGAAGGTGACATTGAATTCAAAGTTTAAACCTGGCCAAGCAAAAGCCGGCAGTCCGACCCAATCGGCCGCAGCAACCGCGGCGAAATCGTACAGGCCCCAAAACGAACTGACGATTGTGCCAACGAATAGACCAATTAGCGGCAGCCACAAACGCCAGATGCCGGTGGCCTTCATTGCGAGCCCCGCCGCAATTAAAATTGTGACAAAAGCAGACATTGGAGCAGCTACACTTTGGTGTTCTGGCGCAACGTCGGTTAACAACGAAAAAACGATCGGCATTACAGTGACAGGAATCAGCATAATGACAATTCCTCCGACAGTGGGAGTGAATATGTTTCGCAGCCATGAAAGTCGATAGGCAACGAAAAACTGGGCGAACGACGAAACAACGACCAAGGTTGCCAACATGGCAGGTCCTCCCTGAGTTAATGCGGCGACACAAACTGCTATAAACGCTCCCGAAGTGCCCATCAACAATACGTGGCCTGATCCAAATTGACCGATTCGAACGGCTTGCAAAATTGTCGTAAGCCCAGAAATTATTAACGCTGCAAAAACTGCCCACAAAATATAACTGCCTTCAATGCCGGCAGCTTTTATGACAATAACCGGTGTGAGAATAACACCGGAGATGGTAAGCACTACCAGCTGAAAGCCAAGTCCGATTACGATCGGCGGTGAAGGCGTTTCATGAGGTTCATACTGAACATCAGTGCGTTTGTTAGAATTTTTGGAGATCTGCTCCATATCGAATACCTCTCGATGGATGCCTAAGAATTTTCATATGTCGAAAATTTTTAGATTGGAATTAATTTTTTGGGGAAAAGTATTGGAAACACACTCCATTATAGAAAGCTTGCCTCCTGCCAAGCAAAACCTCCCATTTTGATATGAGTCTCAAAATTTAATTGATCTATATATTTGGCTTTACTACAGGAAATAATTTTACCTGTTCAATCAATTGATTAGGAATTAGGTTTGTAAACGAGCGCAAGGTAACATGTGTCCCTGCCGTTGCTGTTCTCCACAAGAGTTGCATTGATCAAAGAGGTTGCATTGAGTACAATTTTTACGAGGACACGAAGTGATTGCAATGCATTGTGGAATTTAGATAGGATTACGCAACTATCGTGAACCACCACGCATGGATTGGAAAGAATATAGCAGTCGTTGCAAAACTATCCTTTCGGACATCAGAGTTACCGCAAATCTGTATAAATTGACATTGCGTGCTGCTAACTATGAAGTTCAACTTAGACCATATCCCAACCACCGAATATAGGGAAGGCGGCCCGCTCGGCAGACTTTAAATCTCGTTAGACTTTAGGGGTCGCGCGAGTGGGTCACCCGACCTTCCTATTCCTATGCAGCTTACACAAATTTCCGGTCCTGCATTCCTTGATGAGAACGCCGCATTCGTCGCTCTGGCGTGGCAAGAGCTCTTCAATCCGAGGTCCCCATATTCGTATCGCCCTAGACTTTACAATACGCATGGCTTGATAGAGGAACTTTCTTTCTTGGCAAATTTGGCCTTGCAGGGCAAGCGCTGGTTACGCCATCTAGATCTTGTCAAAAACGAGCTCGGATTGGCAGCGGATGCAGAAAAGTGTTGGCTCAAGGAAAGTTCTTGGTCAAAAAGTATCATTCAGAAAATATCTAGTGTTACTGACATCGCTCAGATTCAGGATTTGACAGTTCTGTTCGCTAGCACGTCACCGGACCCTGTCACCCAACTCTTTAAATGTCTGCACCGTGAAATGACAACTCTTCCGAAAAACAAGAAGAATTTAATCGCAGTGCTGAAGCTGTTGGGAACACAGGCGATCAGGCGCGGACTTACAGTGTCAGACGTCAACTTGGACTCACCTGAGATGTACCACGAGAACCACAGAGAAATCGCAGATTGCCTCCAAGGGCTATTCGAGGCGGAATCTCGACAGTTCTATTGCGTCGTTCGACTTAATGGCGACTCCTCACATATTCATTCATTATTTGCACGCAACGGCTTCCAGAAAGCTAGAATAAAGGACTTTCCACTCGACAAGGTCGGTCAAAATTTCAAAGATTCGATTTCTCGTCAGATAGCGTTCCGCTATGACACCCAAGCGATTTCCCATATTGCCGCTGCGGATCACGCAGTTCAGGCATGTCGGCGAGTAATTGACGTATTCAACCTCTACAAAACCGAGCAAGTTTTGAATTAGATTCAGCAAGCATAGAGGAAATTTATTTGCTGAATATTCCCTAACGAGTGGAAAAAGCAGTTAACTGATTGCCGGATCAAGATAAAGGTGCTTTGATTAGTTTATTATTTCGTGCTGTATAAGATTTTGACAATTTGCCCTTTCAAAACAACAAACATTACAAAATGACATTTGGATTTTAAAAATCAAACAGGCACGGGTGACATATGATTGACAATAGAGAAAAACTGATTATTAAACTTAAAAATTTTTCATGGTGGGGCACTCGCCACTGTGGAAAATTTTTTCTAACGCCAAAAAGAAATGCGGTATTTCAAACCATTGATTTCGTTAAAAAACTTCCACGTGATGTAAAACTTCCAACGCCGACAATGACCATCGAAGGAGTGATTTACCTGAATTGGGAAACCCAATTTGCGGATTTGTTTGTTGAGTTTCATGGCGAGAGATACATGTACTATACTGCCAAGATGGGGTATGCTGGAATTGTAATTGAAGACAGTACAGGATATTTTAAAAAAAATGAAATACCCAAAGGATTGCTGAAATTAATCAGACAGTTCCGATAACATGCAAAACTGCGGTAGCTCAACTAGCAAAGCTTTTATGTTGAGGACATCTATGAGAGATATCTTTACTTATTGCTTGCATACAAAAAACAAAGTCAAAAAATGCCAAAGAAAATAGGTAAAACTGTAGACACTCGAAGAAATAGGTTGGAAATATGAAATCACAAAAAGGGATCAATTGGTAAAATCGACAAATTGAAAATGATTGGGACAATCCTGAATTTCGGAAAGGATATTTAGAAGCGGAGCAAGAATTGGATAGACTTATGGGACGTACAAAACCTAATCCTTTCGTTATTCAATTGGAAAAAGAAAGACTGAAAAATGGTCCAGAAGCTTGAGTTTAACTGAATTTAGCAGAAAACAGCAATTCAATGAAATCAAGAAAAAACAAAAGAAGCAAATTAAAACTACCCAATCTTCCAGAAAACAACATACCTGATGAAATTCACCTACCAGCTAGTGAACAGGGCAAAGAACCAATTAGACTTCCACCTAAGCCCCAGACAGAAATTAAAAGCAAGGAACACAAGAATTAAATTTTCTTCCCTACTTGCAAATAAGAATCATTCTTATCTTGTGTAGTTATATTTACTATTCCCAAATTTTTAGTAGTCGCGGTGGATTTCAGGTGTATCTCCATCAATACCAAGATCAAATTCTTGTCTGTACTTTGAATTTTCGGATTAGATGTATTCAACTTCAATGACTCTGAGAATGTGTTTCGCCCGAGAACGTCCCACGTAGTTAACTACGTGGTCATTGCTCTTATTTTCAGGAAGAGGTTTGGAAATCATAATGACAGCGTCAGCTTCCAGACCCTTGAAACTATGTGCCGTAATAATCAAAACACCTTGATTGTTTCTCCAATCGTTAGGATCTTGAGTGATTGGCACCGATTTGAATTCAGTCGGCCACTGTCGGTAAATGTTGCCGGCAACTTTGGAAGATTTTGGAGCTAGAACAACAATTTGAGAATAAGAAAGCGGACCTTTCGCCGACACGCAGAGTTTTCGAACGATTTTTCCAGCTCTCGAAAAGGCTTGTTTGATATTTTTTACTTTGCAAATTTTGAGCGCTTCCTGATTTATCATCGGCTGGACGCTGGATTTATAGGAGGCGCCTACAAGATTTGCACAATGTTCGGCGATCTGAGCTGAGTTTCTGCAGTTTTCACTGAGAGTGATTACACGCTCTTGAAGTTCTTCGGGAAGATTCCAATTCCATCGAACATAGAGGTTTTGGTTTGGGTCGAAAAATACATAGAAAAATCTGTTTTTCGATTGACTTCTAAAAATGAATTCCAGACTCATCCACCATAAATCGTAGAAGTCTTGTCCCTCATCTACGATCACAGCATCAAATTTGTGATCGTCACTGATTTGATCCGCAGCAGCAGTCAATTTCTCAGGTGCAGTCGACTTCCAAAAATTGTTCTCGTTTTCATATGCCTTGGGATTGAAATCTTCACCAACCATGTCACAAAAACGATGAGCAAGTTTGTGATAATTGCAGATCGTGAGACTGTCAGTAAGATTTTCAGAAGATAGATCGGTTAACCAATCGGCAAGTGCCTTGTTGTAGCAAAGAAGCAAGGTTCTTTTACCAGACAGCGCCAACTGCTGAGCTTTCCACAGTGCGAGCAGTGTCTTGCCTGTCCCTGCACCACCTTCAACCGCGAGCTTGTTCCAATTCTGTAGAGTGTGGAATACTTTTTTTTGGTCTTCCGTACATCGATACAGCTGTGCTTCTTGTTTTTCAATTTCTCTGCAAAGCACTGGAAAGATTCCAAAATGCCCCCTGAGAGCGTGATGAATCGAATTCATCATGTCTTGTGAAATTTTCTTATTTTCTTTGTTTCCTCTTCCATAAACGTTGAACGCATTAGAAATCGCAACAACTAAATTTTTGAAAGTGTTGTAGTCCCAGATTTGATTTCTCTTCATTCCGGGCGGCGGTTCACCTGTAAAGCTGTAATTCGGAAACGCTACGGCACATGTAAATGTAAACGGCAGATATTGAAGATCGAGCTTGTCCTTGATGATTCCTATAAGCTCGTGCATGTTCGTATTAACTTGGTCAAATGGATCTTTAATTTTTTGGAAATCTTGACTTCTGCCTACATCGCGCTGCCAAATTCCCGATGTGTTGTCGTAATGAATTCTGCCTCCTTTTGCTTCCAGAAATAGAATTCCATTTTGAGGATCTACGATTGTGAAATCACATTCTCCATCTCTGAAAAAACCACTCTTTTGTTTGACGAGCAAATTAATGCTATGGTAGATTACGACGGAGTTCGGCAATTGACTGAGCAATTTCCCAGCGACATGCCGCTCTCCAGAATTGGCAATTTCATCGACGTTTATAGCTGGGATCAGTTTTGCCATTTTTGAGTTTTACCGTAATTGATTTGGATCAGATCTGAATGCTCAATATTGATTGCCTGTTGATAAGAAAATTATCAATTTCTTTGCAACTTATGACAAAAGATTTATCTCAATCAATCGATTCATACCTAATAACAGTTAGTTAATGGATAATTCTTAAGTTATACAAAAAGGTGAACTGATGTCCGAGACAACCTCATTTCTATTGAAAAAGGTTTCATGCGGATCAATATATTTGTCCTGTAATTTGAGAGAGTTGAATATGGGCGCATCACGGCATCAATCAAATTTTAGCCTAGTGCAGAATCTGTTTACTGACATGTCATCTTGGGTGCATATGCAGGGTTAGCTGCCTCAAGCGCTTCGATTCCAGATGCGCTCCTCCAATGATGTGAAGCAAATTCCAATCTTATTTTTTTGGAATTGACACCCTGTGCAGTTCCAAAACTAGTTTGTCATTGATGGGTCAGACTTTGTTGCATCCACTCCTAAATCTTTTGCTGCTTCCATCACTTTATCCAAATTAATTTGGGACTCATCTGCCAATGCTCTCAATGCAGCGTACGCGATGTGATTCCGATTGACTTCAAAAAACGCGCGTAAGTTCGCTCGAGTATCGGAACGGCCAAACCCGTCAGTACCGAGAACCGAATAGCTTCGCGGAACGAATTTTCGAATTTGGTCGGCATAAGTCTGCATGTAGTCAGTAGCAGCGATTACCGGTCCTTGAGTATCCGCCAGACACTGTTCAACATAGCTCAATTTGGGCTCGCTTAACGGATTTAATCGATTCCAGCGTTCCACTGATCGTCCATCTCGAGCAAGCTCATTGAAACTGGTTACACTCCATACATCACAGCTTGTGGAGTATTCATTCTCTAAAATTTCAGCTGCTGCTTCTACCTCGCGCAAAATTGCACCGCTGCCAAGCAATTGAACTTTTCGCTCGGAATCAATTTTTGATTTGCGAAGTTGGTACATTCCTTTGACGATTCCTGTTTCTGCGTTTTCAGGCATCGGCGGGTGAGCATAGTTTTCGTTCATGCAAGTGACGTAGAAGTAAACAGGATCTTTTTCATAGAACATCCGGCGCAATCCATGATGAATAATTACTGCGAGCTCGTATACATAAGTAGGATCATACGAAACACAGGATGGAATGGTAGAAGCTAAGATATGACTGTGCCCATCTTGATGTTGCAGTCCTTCACCAGCAAGCGTAGTACGACCTGCAGTGCCTCCAATTAGAAAACCGCGAGTTTTCATGTCGGCAGCGGCCCACGCTAAATCCCCAACTCTTTGAAATCCAAACATGGAATAGAAAATGAAAAATGGGATCATATTGACATCGTGATTGCTCGCAGCTGTCCCTGCCGCTATCCACGAACAAATTGCTCCCGCTTCATTGATGCCTTCCTGTAAAACCTGACCTTTCTTCGACTCTCGATAAAACATCAGTTGGTCCGCATCCTCCGGTTCATATAGCTGACCGTGCGGTGAATAAATTCCGAGCTGGCGAAACATTCCCTCCATCCCAAATGTCCGGGATTCGTCAGGCACGATTGGCACCACATATCGTCCAATCGTTTTATCTCGAGTCAGGTATGTCAAAATACGCACAAAACCCATGGTGGTCGAAATTTCTCGACTTGCAGTGCCTCTAAGCTGCGAATCAAAAATTTTAAGGTCAGGAATTTCCATGCGCTTATTCGTGCGTCGACGCACAGGCAATGAGCCTCCGAGCTTTGCACGACGTTTCAACATGTATTGAATTTCGGGACTGTCTTGAGGAGGTCGATAAAAGGGTGTGGTGGCTATTTCCTCGTTGCTTAGGGGAATTCGAAATCGGTCTCGGAAAGAAATCAGCGAATCTTCACCTAATTTTTTCTGCTGATGAGTGATGTTCTGTCCTTCTCCGGCTTCTCCCATTCCGTAACCTTTCACTGTTTTCGCTAGAATGACTGTAGGTTGGCCAACATGCTGCATCGCATAAGCGTATGCTGCATAGACTTTGTGCGGGTCATGGCCGCCTCGATTCAAACGCCAAATATCTTCGTCGGTCATATTGGAAACCATCGCTCTCAACTCATCATTTTTTCCGAAGAATTTTTCACGAGTGTAAGCGCCGCCTTTGGCCTTGAAAGCCTGGTATTCACCGTCTACTGCCTCTTCCATCCGACGTCGAAGCACACCCTTGGTATCTCGCATTAGAAGAGGGTCCCAATATGATCCCCAAATCAGCTTGATAACATTCCATCCGGCTCCGCGAAATTCACCTTCAAGTTCCTGAATAATTTTGCCGTTTCCTCTAACGGGGCCGTCCAGTCTTTGCAAATTACAGTTCACAACAAAAATCAGATTGTCGAGATGTTCGCGGCCGGCGAGTGACAGCGCGCCCATTGATTCCGGTTCATCCATTTCTCCATCACCAACGAAAGCCCAAACTTTTCTGTTAGCGGTATCGCAGATTCCTCGATTGTGAAGATACTTCATAAATCGAGCTTGGTAGATGGCCATAATGGGGCCAAGTCCCATGGAGACGGTTGGAAATTGCCAAAAATCTGGCTGCAGCCTCGGGTGAGGGTAGGAGGACAGACCGTTTCCATCCGCTTCCCGACGAAATTTTTCGAGATCTTTCTCGTTCAATCGGCCTTCGAGATAGGCTCGCGAATAAATTCCGGGAGCCGAATGTCCTTGAATAAAGATCAGATCTCCACCGTGATTTTCGCTTGGAGCATGCCAGAAGTGATTAAATCCCACGTCATAAAGAGTGGCTGATGAAGCGAAGCTGGCGATATGACCGCCGAGTTCCTTCGATTCTTGGTTCGCTCGGACTACGATTGCAAGTGCGTTCCATCGAATCAGGGACCGTATCCGCCACTCCAGCGCATGGTCACCATCACTTCTCTGCTCATGAGCTGCACTGATTGTGTTTACATAAGCTGTGGTCGGTCGATGTGGTATGTGGACACCGGAGCGTCTGGCACTGTCTATCAGTTTTTCGATCAGAAAATGCGCTCTCTCATATCCTTCTCGATCGATAACGCTGGAAAGTGCATCCAGCCACTCCTGAGTCTCGTATGGGTCAATGTCTCGTGTTGCTTCAGAGTCTGACATGTGCAGTCCTTATCGTTGATATTAACTAAGTCGTAGTTCTATTTTTGAAACCTGTTCTTCGGTTCTTAAACCATGGTTACACTTCATTTTATTTTGTTCATTTGATTTAGATTCAGTAATTCTCTCCACTGACTCTGCGAATCTGTGAAATTTTGCTCAAAAAATACCGCGAGAGACTTCGGCCTGTGTGAGATTCGTCAACTTGGGAAATTTGCTCTGGGGTGCCAGCGGTTACGACGTAACCACCATCGTCGCCTCCTTCAGGTCCGAGGTCAATGATCCAGTCCGCACACTTGATCACTTCGAGGTTGTGCTCGATGATGATTACGGTGTTTCCTCGGTCACGAAGTTTCTGAATGACCGAAAGAAGCTGCTTGATGTCGTGAAAATGAAGACCTGTGGTCGGTTCATCTAGCAAATAAAGCGTGTTGCCTGTATCTCGCTTTGAAAGTTCCAGTGACAGTTTCACACGTTGGGCTTCTCCACCTGACAAAGTCACGGCACTTTGTCCCAGTCGAATGTAGTCTAGTCCAACGTCGTGCAGAGTTTTTAGTTTTCTATGAATTGATGGAATCGCATTGAAAAATTGCAATGCTTCACCTACGGACAAGTCAAGAACTTGTGAGATGTTTAGTCCTTTGTATAGAATCTCAAGCGTTTCTCGGTTGTAACGGGAACCTCCGCATGTATTGCACCGTACAAACATGTCTGGCAAAAAATGCATTTCTACTCGTACCAAGCCGTCACCATTGCAAGCTTCACATCGCCCGCCGACAACGTTGAATGAAAATCGACCAGGCTTATAGCCGCGAGCTCGAGCTTCCACTGTTTTCGAAAACAATTTTCTGATATCCCCAAAAAGCTTCGTATAGGTAGCAGGATTTGATCGAGGTGTGCGCCCAATAGGCTGCTGATTTATGCGGATCACCTTATCAATGTGCTCAAGATTCAGAATTTGATCATATGGTGCAGGACTCAGTTTAGAACGGTGCAGTATCCTGGAAATTGCTCTGAAGACAGTGTCGTTAATCAAAGTCGACTTGCCTGATCCGGAAACGCCAGTGACGCAGGTAAACAATCCGACTGGAATATCAACGTTGATATTTTTTAGGTTGTTCCCCCTTGCCCCTTCCAATCGTATGACGCGACTTGAGTTGAATGGAACTCGACCGACTGGCTTGGGAATTTCCAGACGGCCGCTAAGATAGGCGCCGGTTAGTGATTCCGAGCAGCTTTCGATTTTGTCGGGATGGCCTGCAAATACGACTTGTCCGCCATCTGCTCCAGCGCGAGGCCCAATATCTACAACAAAATCAGAATTTCTTATTGTATTTTCGTCGTGTTCTACGATGATTAGGGTGTTCCCAATATTGCGCAGCTGATTCAGTGTATTGAGAAGTTTTGCATTGTCTCGATCATGTAGTCCTATGGATGGCTCATCCAAAACGTAGGTTACACCAACCAAACCGGAGCCAACTTGAGAAGCCAGTCGTATCCGTTGCAGTTCCCCACCTGAAAGTGTGTTTGTAGTTCTTTCCAGGCTCACATAGGTCAGCCCGACATCCGCAAGAAACTTCAGCCTGCTTCTTATATCACGGACAATTCGCTCAGCGATGGGTGCACGTCTAGCATCAAACCACAATTTATCAAACAATTCAATGACTTCATTGATGTTCAGTTTAGTGACATCATAAATTGGCAAATTGGAAACAAAAACATTTCTAGCGCCGATTTTCAGTCGACTTCCCTTGCATTCGGTACATTTCGTTTTTGTCAAAAATTTAGAAAGCTCTTCCTTTACAGCATCCGACGCTGATTCCTTTAGACGTCTTCTAAAGTTTGGAATTACGCCTTCGTAAACCCGGTAGTTTCGGTAAATTCTGCCGTTTGCACTTTCGTATTTCATTAAAATTTTTTCATCTCCACTGCCGTAAAGAACAATGTCTTGATATGACTTTGGAAGTTTCTGAAACGGCGTGTCAAGATCAAACTTATAGTGTTTTGAAACCGACTTGAGCATGCTGTAGTAATAGCCATGTTGGCTGTTCCAAGTTGCAAGAGCACCCGAAGCGATGCTTAAAGAAGGGTCTACAATAATTTTGTCCTTGTCAAACGTTGAAATGTATCCAAGACCATTGCAACGCGGGCAAGCCCCTTGAGGATTGTTGAAAGAAAATATTCGAGGTTCCAGTTCATCCAGAACATAACCACAGTGGGGGCAGCCAAATTTGTTGCTGTACAGCGTGCCTGAAGATTTTAATTTCCCGTCGGCATTCACCTCGAAGCAGAGCACTAAACCATTCGATAACTGGACTGCGGTTTCCACGGATTCAGTCAGTCGCTGCCGTACTCGGCGAGAAATGACAATTCGATCGACAATCACGTTGATTGTATGTCTGAGGTGTCGATTCAGCTTGGGGGTCTTTTCAATTTCATACAGCTGGCCATTGATATGAAGCCGGACAAAGCCTTGCTTTCTCAATTGTGCAATAAGATTATCGTGCTCACCTTTTCTGTCACGGACAACGGGAGAAGCCAGAGCGATTCTTGTGCCTTCCGGCAGCGATAATATGAGGTCAACGATTTCTGCAATCGGTTTTGCGTCTAATGCGACTTGGTGTTCCGGACATCGAGGCTCTCCAACACGTGCATAAAGGAGACGCAAATAATCATAAATTTCAGTCACCGTCCCGACGGTTGATCGAGGGCTAAAACGAGTCACTTTTTGGTGGATGCTGATTGCAGGTGATAGTCCTTCTATCGAATCTACGTCAGGTTTTTCCATAAGTGAAAGAAACTGGCGAGCATAGGCGGAGAGAGACTCAACGTACCTTCGCTGTCCCTCGGCATAAATGGTGTCGTAAGCGAGTGATGACTTCCCAGAACCTGAAAGCCCCGTGATCACACTAATTTTGCCGCGAGGCAACTCAACCGTGATGTTTTTGAGATTGTGAGTTCGAGCTCCTCGAACAATAATTTTTTCTAACTGCACGTGTGGAATGCTTTGGTTAATACTGGCTTAAACGCTCGTAAGATCGTTCCAAATTGTTCCAAATTTTGGCCACATGCTATCAGCGCAATTTGGAGTGATGCATGACTGATGAAAAATAAAGCAAAAAATGATGATTAAGATTCGATAATATGCGTCAGTTTACTCACCAACTTGTCATTCAATGGGAAATCAAATTCACAAAAAAATAGAATGGGTATTTTTTGTGATTTGCGTATGAATTCACAAACCCTATGTTAACTAAAATTTGCCAGGTTGGTTAATTTCCTGAATATTTTACTTTTTACGTTCAATCGACGTTTGAAACTCATGGTAATTCGTCTGAAATGAAATTTACTCCTTCTTTGCGGAAATCCATTGTGGGATTGTCGGGAGTGGTTGCACTTCGGATGGTTGGATTGTTTCTGGTTGTGCCTGTACTTGCATTGCACGCAAGTGAGCTCACACATACCACACCATATTTGATCGGATTGGCTCTGGGAATTTATGGATTGAGTCAGGCGATTTTTCAAATTCCCTTCGGTGTAGCATCGGATACCTGGGGCAGAAAACGAATTTTAACGATTGGCTTGGTCATTTTTGCAGTTGGCAGTGTTATTGCCGCTGAAGCCAGCTCGATTTACGGAATTGTTCTTGGACGCGCGCTTCAAGGTGGGGGTGCTATCGCTGCAGTTGTGCTCGCATTTATCGGAGACCTTACAGAAGAAAGTCAGCGCCCTAAAGCGATGGCGATCATGGGAGCTTCGATTGGCAGCGCATTCACGCTAGCTCTGATGCTCGGCCCCGTGTTGGTGCAGTGGCTCAGCATTCGCGGATTATTTTGGATCTCGTTCGCCATGGCTGCAGTTGGCTTAATCTTAGTTTGGACAGTTATTGAAGATGAACCCGCGCATCGATTACGCCACTCGAATCGTTATACGCTAGAGGGCTTCAAGAGAGTCTTTGGAAACCCAAATCTGATACTTTTGTCTTCAGGAACTTTCACTATTCACGCAGTAATGACAGCCATGTTCTTAGCCTATCCGCTCACGTTGATTGAAGCGTCTGCTTTGGATGGTACGACGACCTGGAAAGTTTTTGTTCCGGTGCTGCTGCTTTCGTTTATTGCGATGCTGCCACTCATTCGAATTAGTTCGAATTTAAAACGTCGTAATTTGGTAACCATGCTGGCAGCTTCGTTCTTGGTCATTTCTCAATGTATTTTGTTTTTTGGAGCAAGCAGTTTATCTTTTGCTTTCTTGGTTTTTGGGTTGTGGCTGTATTTTGTCGGATTCAACGTCTTAGAAGCAATGCTTCCTTCAATTACTATGGAAAATGCTCCAGAAGGTCAGCGAGGCACTGCGATGGGAATGTTTAGTACATGCACGTTTGCGGGAGCTTTTTTTGGCGGTGTGTTTGGCGGTATTTTTTACAGTTACTTAGGACCGAACAGTGTATTTTTGTTTTTAGGGGTTGTGCTGCTGCTGTGGATTATCTCGATATTGATACGTCAACCGTTTCAAAACTAATACCAGATGGAAGTTTGACTCGAAAATCCAATTGTTGCGGAAACGAGGGGTCGCCAAACTTTTTGGTTTTTCTACCCTTCGTCGTCGTCAGATTTTGACTTGATTTGTTATCACGCTCCAGATTTAGCAGTTTATCGTAAATTAAATGGCAATTTCGACGTTGAAAATTGGGAAGATGTTCACAGAGATATGCTGCAGTATCGATTTCCATACTCAATTGTCGTGAAAGTAAGTTACCGCTAGAAACAATTCATGGTACGGACATGCTGATAAAAGTGCCAAAATTCGGATCAAATAATGAACTTGCTATCGCGATTCAACTCAAAGATTATGAGGGACGCCTGAATATGTGATGCTGTCGAGAATATCGTCGAACAGAACAATGAAGCGAGTTATTAGGATCTAAAATCGGATCTAAAATCAATTGAGAAAGCAGTAGTCCTGACTAGAACCAGAAATGAGGGAAATGAAATCCTTGTTAAAATTTGAAGTCAATGTAACTTACGTTTTATTTTTGAGAGGGATTTGAGGGAAATACTAACCGAGTATGCAATGGACCATATAGGTCTCAAACAATTACATCTGAGGCGGTAGAATCAAGCGCACCTCTTATCGACCAGGCTAGATATGAATTCCTAAACGAAACTGGAATCTACAGATTGACTGCCAAACAGATTTGAACTTGCGAGGGAGTAGGCACAATGTCCATGAAAACGTTCGACGATTTCGTTAAGAAGAGGCTGAAAGAAGCGGAAATCAGTAAGTCATCAAATGACGTAGATTGGAATAAAACGCGAGAAATTTGGATTCAGAAGTTGAACAATTTGTGTTCAGAATTGGAAGCCAACTTAAAAAAATATATCGAGGCTGGTCAGATACAGGCCACGCGGAAAAACATCCGAATTTCTGAAGAGTATCTGGGCAGTTACGAAGTGCCGAAACTTTCGTTTCAGATTGGAAATGATAAAGTTGTTGCTAAACCAATAGGTCACCGGGTGATCGGGGCAGACGGGCGCGTGGACTTAATTGGAGCACGAGGTAGGCTCCGGCTCGTTTTGCTTGAGAAAGGAGGACCAGCAATTCGGAAGAAGATCGTAATCGGAGAAAGAGCAGAGGAAGAATCCAGCGAATCCCTGATCCCAGCCAGTGAAATCAACGAAAAAAGTTGGTATATTGCCACTTTACCGCCGCGCGTTACCACGACAGCGTTAAGTGCTGACGCTTTCCGTGACGCTATAGTTGAATTGTCAGATGGGTAGACTTGTTGCTTTTGCCGAGAATGTTCTGGATTTTGTTGGAATTGGCGAACGCTACGAAGTATTTGTGAAATCCATAAAGTTGTACCATTCTCATTTGAATCCCGCGTTTGATTCTTTTTTGAGTTTTATACGAAAGAAAAATTGGAGATGGAAAGGGAATTTCGCCTTCAATAGGTTTGATTCATCTTTGGCTTAACAAAGATAACCGGCAACAGTCAACAGACAGCAAAATTTGCTCGGCAGAGGGCAGTCATTTCAGTGCCAACTGATGGGTGCTACAATGGAGTTTGTGAGCATTCAGCCTCACAGTCGATGTCAGTGTTTCAGCGACTAATTTTTGAATTTTCTTGTAAAGTGGTTCCAATTAACGTACTATTGGTATGATCAGCTGTTGCCGAAACACCAGAAAGTGGAGTTCGAACTTTAGAACATCATTCGTTAGCCAACCTTGTAAGAAAATACCGAAACTGCGGTCTGACAAAGATTAGCTTACGCGTTCAAGATTCAACCGTCGAATCACTTGAATTCGATGTATTTCAATTTGTATTCAATCTGGCGGCTCTGCTGGAACATCGACAGTTTAGACATGCATATTCTTGTGGTGTTGGATTCTTTTTAGGCAGCGATGCAATGAAAATGAGTTCAATCCAAATTCAAAATAGTTCGATATTGGCACAATGGCTACGGTAATGAATGCATACAATTCAAATGTGTATCAATCCTAAATTTTGCAGTTCTTTATTCGCGTATTTATGTTTTATGTAGAAGATGTTTGAGGTAGAAAATCACAATCGAATTGATTCGCTTCCATCGGTCTTTCGTGCGATCGACTCACAAGATCAGAACGGATTGAACTTAAGTGTGTTTAGCTCGTGATGAAATCGGAGATTAATGGTGAATCCATTTGCTGTAATTCGAAAAGCAGCAGTAATTTCCTGCGATTTGGGATTGTAACAGCGGAATGAATTGATATGCTTACGGTAAAAATTTTCAAACTGAAAGACAGCTGATCTAGAAAATCTACAGACATTTAATCAATTAGGAGACAAAATGGCAGGTCGTGGTTTAAACAAAGTTCAATTAATCGGAAATTTAGGAAATGAACCTGATCAAAGACGCACTCAAAGTGGAGCACTGGTTGTCAATTTAAGTGTAGCAACGACTGAGGCTTGGAGAAGTGCGGAAACTCAACAGCTAACTGAAAAAACTGAATGGCATCGAGTAGTGTTATTTGGCAGGCAGGCAGAAGTAGCCGCTGAATACTTGCATAAGGGAAGTAAAGTCTATATTGAGGGCAAATTACAGACTAGAAAATGGCAGGACCAGCGTACGGGAATTGATCGATATACAACCGAAATAATTTGTAGAGAATTAATTTTTCTTGATCGCAGACAGATGAATGAAGGTCAAGGCGCAACATCGTATACAAGAACTCGATCAGATTATGGTTCGGCAAATTCAAACACTCAAACGGACCGAGCACAGGGAAGTTCAGCTCCCGCAGACCAGTTTGCAGACGACCCTATCGATGATATTCCCTGGTAGCTTGCTTTGCTTCCAAAGTAATTTTTAATGCCAACAGGTCAAACGAAAGATATTCCGACTCCCCTAAATTTCATTTGATTTCGTTCAAAGGATAACTTTTAGAGCTATTGGCTTTCTAAATTGGTCTGCGCGCGAATTTTCGCGTTAATGTATTCTGCTTGAGGAATATATAGCAATCCTTTGATTTTCCTCATTAGATGATTTTCGTTGGGGTCTAGATAATTATCACTTAATACCACTTTCCACATAGATTCAATGAGATGAATTTTCTGATTCAGAGTCCAATCTCGATTGATGATGTTCGTGATCTCGAACAGACAGGTTGCAGCATCAAGTGTTTCATGCGCACCTTGCAGAATCTGTTCCACTTCATCGAATCGGACACCGTGTAAGCTGGAAAGTGAGTGTTCAATTTGTGCCAATTCATCGCCTGACAGCTCTGAATCTGCTTGAGCCGCTTCAATAAGCAGGGCGGTAGCAGCGAACATTGCGGCTTTTGATTGTTCAACACTTTCAGCAGTGTCTTCTTGGGCAAGTAAATTTTCGAGTCGATTTCTGAATTTTTTCAGCATTGGAATGGATTTAAGTCTCTGGCGACTGTTAATTTCAGACATTATATTGTCTGGATTGAATTTGCTGCACTTAAGGAGTTCTGAGGATTCAATATAATCCACAATTCGATGGGAAATAGAATTGCCATAACGTAAAGTCTGCTGGAATTAAAATTACACTCTTTACAGAGTCGGTGCTGATTTATCTGTAGAATTTTCAGTATTTGAATACTTGCTGGCAAAATAAATAAAAGACAGAGACAGGTCAAAAGAAAGATGGTAGCGATAGGATTGAGAATGGTAATTTTTAAGCCAATTAAATTGAAAATACTCGAGAAGCAGCAATCCGTGACGAATCAATCCTAGATGAATTTCTGGTCAAACTTGCTTTGGTCGAATAACCGCTAAAACTGAAAGTTGATAACGAGCCGATTATCTAAACGTGAATAAAAGAATAAAAATTGGAGTCGCTGGCGTTGGGTACATGGGAGAGTTCCATGTTAGGCACTACGCAGCAAATCCAAATGTTGAACTCGTTGGCGTCGCCGACATTGACGAGTCAAGGGCAAAATGGATTTCGCAAACGTATCACTGTGATTGGTATGCCGACCCAGCTGACTTGGTCGACAATGTTGATGCCGTTAGCATCGCAGTGCCGTCCATCGACCATCGTAGTGTAGCCGAATTATTCATCAGTCAGGGCGTCCATGTTTTGATGGAAAAACCGCTGGCTTCGACCGTTGATGATGCTGAGCACATCGTCAATCTCGCCAATCAGCATGACGTTCAACTATTGGTAGGGCATCAGGAACGATTTAATCCAGCTATCGTCGCACTTACTCAGCAAATCGAAGAGCCACAATATATTGAAGCACACCGATTGGGTTTGTTTACGGGAAGAGGCGGGGATGTTGACGTAATTACTGATCTGATGATCCACGACATTGACTTGTTGCTTGCCTTTATTAAATCGCCGGTAAAATCCGTATCTGCTCTTGGCTCATCGGTTGTAACCTCGTACCTAGACATTGCCAATGCGCGTATTGAATTTGCCAATGGTGCTGTGGCCAACGTAACGGCATCAAGAGTGGCCCAGGAAAAAGTGAGAAAGTTTCAGGTCTATACGCACAACGAATACCTCAATTTGGATTTACTTGAGCAGACCATAACTAAAACAACGAAAAATCATAGCGCACGAAACGACGGGTCGATCGTTTTGGTAAAAGAACCGATTGAAATCACACAAAATTTGACTTTGAAAGCAGAGATCGACCACTTTATAGAAATTCTGGAAAACGGAACGAAACCATTTGTCACCGGAGAAGATGGGCTGATGGCTCTTCAAGTGGCGCAAACCGTTCGTGAGTCTGTAGGTTACAATCATTGAAAATGCGGAAGAATATCAATTATTTTGATCTGACCGAGCAGTTTTCAAGTTTGAAGCCGCAATGGTTCGCGGAGATTGAAAAATTAGGCGAAAAAGGCAATTTTATTCTTGGCGATGCAGTTTCCGAACTAGAACTCGAGCTTGCCAAATTTTTGGACATCAAGCACGCAATTTCGGTATCTAGTGGAACCGATGCTTTAGTGCTGGCTCTCAAAGCAGCGGGAATTCAACCTGGTGATTCGGTATTGGTTCCAAATTTTACTTTCTTTGCCACCGCTGAAGCCGTATCGCTTGTTGGCGCAATCCCGAAGTTCGTTGATATTGAATCGGATGAATTTAATCTGTGCCCGAATCAGCTGGAACAAGCAATTGACGACAGCTGTCGAGCAGTGATACCAGTTCATTTGTTCGGCGCGCCCGCAAAAATGGAGAGGATATGCAAAGTCGCCAATGACAGCAATTTAGTGGTGATAGAAGACGCAGCACAGGCCTTCGGTTCAACCATTAACGGAACCTGTACAGGAAATTTTGGCGCATTGGGATGTTTTAGTTTCTATCCAACTAAAATTTTGGGCACTTATGGCGACGGCGGTTTGATTACGACAAAAGACGATGAACTGGCGCAACAATTGAAATTGTTGCGCAATCACGGAATCGCAGGAGCCAATGAACATCAGCTGATTGGATACTGCAGTCGGTTAAATCCGGTGCAAGCCACGCTTTTAAAGATTAAACTGCCTCAAGTTATGGACAGCATCCGACGTCGTCGTGAATGCGCGAACCGTTACATGCAGCGATTGCAGGGACTCGATCTAAATTTGCCTCAACATCAAGAAGGATCCTTGCACGTATTCAATATTTTTACGATTAGAACTTCTGCTCGAGATGAAATTACTCATGCTTTTAAAAAACAACAAATCGGGTATCAGATTTACTATCCGAAACCTCTGCACAAGCAGAAGCCATATCAGTCGATGCACCTTCGTGATGAAGACTTTCCAGAGTCTATGCGTGCAGCGTCAGAAGTTCTGTCTTTACCGCTATACCCAGAATTACCGTTCGAACAAATTGATCAGATTTGCGACGTTATTGAAAAAGTGCTGCATTAGTTTTGCGATTGTCTTGATTCTGTCTGCGGCTGGCGAAGCGCAACAAAACGCGGGCAGCAAATCCTGTCTATTTTTCACGCCTCAGTATCAAAAAATGAGCTTTCGCTTTGTAGAGTTGGTACGCTCGGATGGCTATTCGATTCGCGATCGAACAAAAATTGCCGACGACCCTTCAGAACGAAGTGCTGGATTTCAGCATATCTGTCCAGAAATTATCAATACCAGCTCAATTTTGTTCGTTTTTGAACGACCAATCATAACTAGATTTCATATGTTTAATGTTCACGCTGAACTTGATATTGGGTTTTTCAGCGAGAACGGTGAACTGAACGAAGTAATTCGCATGATCCCACAAAAGCAGTCCGAACCCAATTTGGTTACCTATGGAGTAGAAAAGGAGTTCAAATACGCACTTGAAACAAGGGCTGGCTTTTTTGAAGAAAACGGACTGAGGGCTGGCAATACGAGACTAACTTTTCCTTAAATTGTAATGCAGAATCGGCTACTGGTGCGGTGTACCTTAGGAGCGATGGGGAGAAACTGTTGCTGACGGCTTTCGCCATTTGCCAGTGCTTCAGTCCATACAATAGTCTCCGTTTCCAGTAGCCGCTCTCCGAACCCGGCGTGCCGTTTTCCGGCACCGGGCTCTCCAGCGGGATCATGCATCTCGCACAAAGAACACTGTGACAAAGACAGAGACAGAACTGCTGATACCATCAACATGCGATCTCTGCACCGAGAACATCCTGTCCCCGCGTCCTTGTCGGTGCGATACCGAGCCTGTTCACGCCTCGATAAACACCGAATCCTATCCAGTTCGACTCCTTCGCTTGTGCATGTGATACGTTCCGACATCTTCGCCGTCACAAGGCGAGGTTATAGGCAACAGCCACTCTCGCAGACTTTCTATCTTTGCGTATCCTTTTCACACCTAAGGCTTCTTCCCTCTGCCAGCATTACCCGGCTTCTTCGGTACTACAAGCCTTTCCGCCACCCTGACAACCCAGTCCTCGCGGATTACGGGTTTGGTGCGTGCTACACCATTGACAGGGCTTCCCGTGTTGCCACTTCTCTCATCTTCCATGCGTGCCAGCGTCAATACCCCGCGGAAACACATCGGTGCGCTTGTCACTCACTTCCCAATGTGCCGGCGGCCTTCTCCCTAAACTCGAAAGGGTCGGCTTCCGCATTGCCCTTTTCGAGGCCTGCTCAACGTTCACTTCGCGTTCCAGCCCTCATGGTCGCTAAATCGCCTCAATCGCGATCCGTTTACACTAAGGTGCTTCAAACCATGTCGTCACCTCCACCATCCGCCTTAGCTGCTACCAACTGGAGCGACAGTTGTTGCGTGGGATTCGTATCCACCAGAGAAAAGCGCCTTTCCACGGCGAACGAGATAGAGGCTTTATCTCAATTAATTACCCAAAAGCAAATAAAAAGATACGCAGATTGGCTACTAAAGTCATAGGTGCTATTCAATTTTCAGAATTTTTTCGACCCGCTCAATAGTTTCATCGACATTGGTGTGCAGAATTCCGATTCCGCCTGCCTCTTCCCATTCCGTTATATTTTTCCGGTAGTCGTCGATAAGAATATTGGCTACTCCATTTGTCGTTGCAAATTTCTGCTTGTCTCTGCGCCGGTCTGTGAGGTGAATGCGCTCTGAGTCAGAAAACTGAAAATTCAATTTCAACCACTTCAATTTTCCAGGTCTGGAGTTGGGATCGGTGTAAGCTAGTGAAGATAGAATGTGACCGTTTCTACTGTTGACGTAATCCCACAGTTCGGAAGCTTGAGGCAGCTGTTCTAAATCGCTCCAAAAGTTCGGGTATTGAGCGACAATTTCCCAAATTTTGCGCAATGGCCATGTCTCAATCGGCTCAGATGTCAGTCTTTTGGCTGATGACCAAAAATCGCATAGCACGCAATCCATATCGCAATAAATGGTTGGCTGATTTGAATTCATTGAATCAGAATAATTGGCAAGTCAAGAATTCGAGAGGGACGAAATACCGAATAAAGTTTCAGATTGCTTTTGGCGAGTAACGATTCAAGGTCCAAATGGCAATAGCATACGACAAAACCTAGGACCATTCGTATATCTGAATTCGCCTCGGAATACCAGATCCGTCACATGACGTGAAAGATCTCTGCGCCCGGTCCGTGCGTGATGCGCCTAGGATGGTGTCGAACATCTTCAGTGGGCTCGGTTGATGTCGAGTTATTAACACCTTCTCTATTTTAGTCTTTTCGGCAAGTCAATCCGCCATATCGCAATTTGGCAAAAGCAGTGGCTTGCAGCCAGAGACTCCTCAGACAGAGCAGCTATTCCAGCTTATAGTGATGGTCACCATAATTTTGGGTGGGAACCATCAGCCTACTGTAAACTGCCCCATCATGCCGCGATCCTCGTGCTCCAAAATATGGCAGTGATACATGTAGGGATACTGCTCGCTGGCCGGATAATCGAAACGAACAAGGATTTCTGACCAGTCATCATCATCCGCCACCACCACATCTTTCCAGCCTCGTTGGTCCGGCGTTGCGGGGGCGCCTTCCATTTGTTCGATCAGGAATGAACAGCCGTGTACATGGAAGGGGTGTGCCCCCAGATTGGAGCGGATGCGCCAACGTTCCCATACTCCCCTTTTTACACGCTCATTAATGACACTCATATCCATCGCCGCGCCGTTAATGGTCATATCCATGGCACCATGACCGCCGTTGTCACCACCAACGCGTCCACCTTCTTCCATCGCAAGCAGAAACTCACGGGTCACCGCAATTTCGCTTTCTTTTGGGCGCGCAATGGTGTTGAGTCGCTCAGGCAGCGATTCTGTATGTGCTGGCAGCGTTTCATCAACTACGAGTGTTAGCGATGGCGGTGGCAGGGATCTCCCGGATTGGCGGAGCCAATTCAGCAAGTTGCCGACGATCTCTTCATCTTCTTCAAATTCATCCTCAAACAGAGTCAACATGCTAGCAGATTGGCCATCCGCCATGTCAACGATAATTTCACAACGTTCACCTGGAGCCATTTCCATTGTTGTCAAGGGCACTGGTGATTCCAACAGGCCGCCGTCAGTGGCTATCTTATGGAAAATGCGGTTGTCCGTAAAGCGGACAATATAAAAACGGGCATTCGCTCCATTTAATAACCGCAGGCGCACTTTTCCGGCGGGGACTGAGGAAATAGGATCAATCGCTCCATTTATGAAGTTGGTATCAGCAAACCAACCATCCTCACCCGCGTCGTAAAGCGAATACACGAGGTGGCCATCATTATCAATTGTGCGATCCTGAATAATGATGGGCAGGTCATCTACACCGTAACGGCGTGGCAAAGCCAGCGAGTCGCTATTCTCATCATCAATAATGATCATTCCGGCTAACCCGCGATAGACTTGCTCCCCTGTCTTTCCGTGGGTATGGGAATGATACCAACAGGTTGCAGCGGGTTGTGTGATATCTAAACTAGGCTGCCAGGATTTGCCGGGCGCTATTTCCAGCTGTGGTCCACCATCAACGTCGCCCGGAACATGCAAGCCATGACCATGAACCGCAACAGCTTCATTTGAAGTGTTTTGGTAGTGCAGATTGAGTTCACTGTTCTGTCGGGTTCGGATGGTTGGCCCCAAATATTCTTGGTTAAAGCCCAGAGTCGGGGTTTTGATTCCTGGCCTGAATGACCAGTTGCCATTGCGGATTTGTAAGTCAATGGGCTTTCCGAGGGAACCGTCGACGAGCGGAGGGATCGGTAATTGAACGGGGTTGGTTTTGCCCCAGCTGTATGGGAAGTAACTGGCAGCAAGCAATGCTGAACTGCCACTAAGAAATTGCCTTCGGGAAAAGTTTACTGACATTGATTCAAACTCTCTTCGTTCGGTGTGTGCTCCACTTTAGTGCGCAAATATAGAACTAGTAAATGTAAAAAAATTGACACGATATTTCATCGCTGTCTCCGAAAATACATGTTGCAAATATCGTTTCTTTTCAAGACGCATTCTTATATCTATTTTCAGCACTGGAAAATACCGAAATTTAATTTCTAGTGACTGAGAATAAAACGGATACGAACAGAGATGGTGAGAATTTTGCTGCAGCTTGCGGAGACCTACAATGCATGGGAGGGAAGTTGAAAGTCAATTTCCGACATTTTGGTGTGAACAATCGATCTCCCTTGGATCGAATAGAGGCGGGGTCACGCCAGCGGCTAGAAACCCAAGTGCGGTAACGGTCGGATGAGGATTGGTTTGAGAATCAATTGCTAGGCTTCCTCAGTTTCGGTTGGGCGTGATAACGACAACTTGCACTGCTGCCAGGAACAGGTTGATAACCAGGCGTCTGTCCTAACGCCTGCCATTTCAAAGCCCGATAGCAAGTGCCAGAATACAAGCTGGGGTTGACGAAAGATTCGGGCAGATATACCGGATAACCATGCCTCGCAAGCGTGTTGGCGCTCTCACGCGCTTTAAACTCAACGAAAGAACTTGCGACGCCAATTTAGTCAGGTTACAATCGGGCAAAATCAAAAGCCGCACATTATTGGCGATCAGATGCAGGCGCTCGAACTTCCTCTCGGTACTTCAACCGATCCAAAGGGTGCTTGCTCGAAGCTTGAATGG
Source organism: Arenicellales bacterium (assembly GCA_965202855.1). GTDB lineage: Bacteria > Pseudomonadota > Gammaproteobacteria > Arenicellales > JAJDZL01 > JAJDZL01. The sequence continues at coordinate 657,843 of CBDBBP010000003.1, forward strand.
ACACCCCCTTGCCAACCGGTCAGAGCCTGACTGTAACATTTTCTAGTATCTGTGCGATATGGCGAATTAACTTGCCGAACGGATCAAAATAGGGAAAGTAAGCAATAACTTGACATCAACCGATTTCACTGACGACGCTCAGCACCATCCAAGGTGCGTCGCACACGGACCGGGCGCAGATATTTTCAAGTCAGGTGACGTATCTGAAAGTCTGGAGCGAATTCAGATAAACGAATAGTTCTACAACAACTCCAAGCAACTTTTCGAATATCTTCAGAAGTTGGCATGAATAACTGTAACCATGGTCAATTGACCGCTGAGGCCTGAGACTTCAAAACTATATAATTTCTAAACTTTAGTCAACTGCAAGGTCAACATATGAGCGCTGTTAAAACTTCTTTCAAAGATGGAATATTCGAGATTACCCTGAACCGTCCGAAGCAACTGAACGCGTTAAATTCGGACATGCTCGAACAATTGCTGGACGTCACTGCTCAAATTGAAACAAACAGTGATGTTCGCTGCGTGATCATTCAAGGTGAAGGGAATCACTTCATGGCAGGTGGTGATATTGTTTTCTTTTACCAGTCAATTGATGAGACCAATGAATACAAGACTGCGATGTTCAATCAGTTGATCAGTAAAGTTCACATTTTTGTCGAAAGACTCGCAGCATTCCCCATACCTGTGATTGCAAGCGTGCGCGGCGCAGCAGCTGGATTTGGGATTAGTTTAGTTGCCGGATGCGACTTGGTGATCGCATCCAATACTTCTTTTTATACGTCGGCCTATAACTTGCTGGGCACTTCTCCTGATGGCGGGAGCACTTACTATTTGCCTAGATCTGTCGGCAGTAAAAAAGCCATGGAAATCATTCTTCTGACGAAACGATATTCAGCAGAAGAAGCTTTGCAGATGGGTTTGGTCAATTCCGTTGTGGATGACGATCAGCTGGAGTCTGAAACTCGTGCAACCGCTCAAATCATTGCCGATTCCGCACGTAATGCTGTTAGTTCAGCGAAAGAGTTGGTGCGTCAGTCTCTGCAGAATGACCTTAACAGTCAGTTGCAGTTGGAATTGCAAAAATTTCTTGAATGTGCAGTAACCCAAGATTTTTCAGAAGGGGTGAGAGCATTCGTAGAAAAGAGAAAACCTAAATTTAGTGACTAGAGTTATTTAGTGATTTGGCAGACATTGATTTGACAACAAAAATTTCTTGTCAGTTGAATTGATAAAGTAATAAAATTACCGTTCCGGTACATTCATTCACTCCTTGCCTTTGATGAAACCGGTGATCTAAGGCTGCAATCCGAAAGGAGATATACTATGCGTCATTATGAAATCGTCGCGCTGATTCATCCTAATCACAGCGACAACATCGAAGATCTCGTTGCGAAATATCGACGAATGATCGAAACTTCAGGCGGTGCCATACATCGCTTTGAAAATTGGGGAAGGCGACGGCTCGCATACCCCATACAGAATCTATTTAAAGCCAGCTACATTCTGCTGAACATCGAATGCAGTCCAGCGACCAAAAATGAACTTGAGAATGCATTTCGCTACAACGATTCAATCATTCGCAATTTAGTCATTCGAGTCGATAAAGCAATCACAGGGCATTCACCCGTTTACAAGAAACTCCTGAAACAGTGGGAAGAAGAGCAGCTTGCGGCCGAGGAGGAGCGAGCTCAGCAACTAAAGGCAGAACAATTGGCTGAACAGACCGAAGCAGCATCAACATCAACGAACAAAGGCTCTGCTGAAAACGATGGGCAAGATTCAAAAAGTGAGCCAGCCGCAGAAAAATCCGCTGTAAAAGAGGGACACAAATCATGATTAGACGACGAAAATTTCGAAGATACCGAAAATATCGAAAATATTGCCAGTTTACAGCTGGAAAAATTAGTGAAATTGATTACAAGGATGTTGATATGCTGGAATCATTCATTTCCGAGTCTGGCAAAATCTATCCAAGTCGAAGTACGGGCACGAAAGCAATTTATCAGCGACAGCTAGCGCGAGCGATCAAACGCGCACGGTATTTAGCTCTGATTCGATACACAGACTCACAGTAAGTTCGGAGTGCGATATGCAGGTTGTATTGTTGAAAACCATTGAGAAGCTCGGCGAGTTTGGTGAAACCGTCGAAGTCAAGAAAGGATATGCTCGTAATTTTTTGATCCCGCAACAAATGGCAGTCCGAGCGACATCTGAAGCAAAAGCTAAAATTGAAGAGCATCGTCAAAAACTGTTGCTCGAAGAGAAGGGACGATTGGATGTCGCTAGAGCGCGAGCAGATGCCGCAGTGAAACAACTTACGTTTGTTCGAAATGTAATCGACGGACAAGATCGTTTGTTTGGGTCAGTCACGGTAGCGGACGTCATACAGCAGGCAGCTGAAGAGGGTACCGAATTGCTGCGCTCAGAAGTCACGATGCCAAGTGACGCCATCAAAAGCACAGGGAATTTCGTAGCCTCCGTCGAATTTCACCCAGAAGTCAGTTTTGAAATTGAGTTGATCGTAGTCGCTGACACTTCGTCTTAGAATCAGAACGATTTAATGTATGATAGATTTTTAGTGAGTTCACTGAAAATCTATCTTATCAATCATGCCCATTTCGCGGTCGTGATAACCAAACGGAGTCAGTTTTGGCAGACGAACACTTACAATCAGATTCAAACATCAACCTATCCAGCGCCTATGCGCCGCCGCCGTTTCCAGTAGAATTTTCTGAACCCCATACTGGAAATCTTCCAGTTCCACCAAATAATGAATTTGCCGAGCGAGCGATTCTTGGCGCCATCATTCTGGACGACGAGCAAATTGAGAAAGTCGTAACGAATTTGTCAGCCAAAGACTTCTACGCTCCAAAACACAGAATGATTTATGAGACGATATTTTCTTTGTTTGAGGAGCATGAGTCAATTGATTTGGTAACGATTCAAAACAAAATGAAGCAGCGTAATGAATTTGATGCAATTGGAGGATTGGCCTTTCTTGCGCGGCTGGCTGATGAATCCCCGGTTTCCGCGAATTTAGAATCTTACGTCAAAATTGTTAAGGATTGTTCGCTGCTGCGAGCCTTGCTTGAAAGTTCCAGGGATATACAAAAATCAGTTTTTTCACGCGTAGATGAATCAGCTGAAGACTTGCTTTTTCGCGCTCAGCAGCTTTTGATTAAACTGAGCGAGCGTTACGAACGAGGAATCGGATTAAATCCAATTGGTGAGGCGGCTGGCGCCGCATTTAACCGAATTGAGGAGCTGTTCAGCAATCCTAGTCCAAATTTCATTACAGGAGTTCCTTCTGGTTTTACCGGGCTCGATAGAATTACCGCGGGTTTCCAAGGTTCCGATTTAATCGTAATTGCGGGACGCCCGTCGATGGGCAAAACTGCACTGGCAATGAACATCGCCGAGCATGCTGCCATTGTTGGGCAAAAGACAGTGGCAGTATTTAGCTTGGAAATGTCTCCGATTCAGTTGGGAATGCGATGTCTTTCCTCAATCAGTGGAGTTGCCTTCAACCGAATTCAGAAAGGAGACTTGGGTACCGGCCGAGATGAAGAACATAACTGGGATAGGATTGCCTCAGCGTGGAATTTACTGGAAACGCTTCCGATTTATGTTGATTCGACTCCAGGAATTTCGCCTCTTGATATCGTTGCGAAAACAAGACGGCTTCACCGGGAAAAAGGTGTGGATCTAGTCATCATAGATTATTTGCAGTTGCTTCAGATGAAGGAAGCCGATTCAAACCGCGTGAATGAAATTGCGAATATCACTCGATCGCTGAAGGTATTGGCGCAGGAGCTGAATATTCCCGTCATCGTTCTTTCACAGCTCAGTCGAGCTCCTGAACAACGCACGAATAAAGTCCCGATTTTGGCCGACCTGCGGGATTCCGGCGCGATAGAACAAGATGCAGATTTGATAATATTCATCTATCGCGACGATTACTACAATGAACAATCTGAAGACCAAAACCTAGCCGATTTATTCATTTCCAAGCATCGAAACGGTGAAACTGGAAAAGTTAAACTCATGTTCATGAAGGAATGCACTCGATTCCAAAATTACTCAGATGCTACCATCTCAGACGCTATTTGAACCATTTGCATAGAATCATTGCTCTACTTTTTGCTTGCGCACTTTCTGTTTAATTGACACTTCTGCTTTGATCCACAATGTTTCTGTAGTACGGGAACATGCGCCAAACTCGCGAGTGATGGCGGTTGTAAAAGGGAATTCCTATGGTCACGGCTCACAGCAAATTTTCAGCGTTCTTGATTCTTATGTAGACGCGTTCGCCGTTGCGACGCTCGAAGAAGCGATCGAATTGCGCGAATCAGGCTGTAAAAAGCCAGTGTGTCTTTTGTCTGGTTTTTTTGCGAAAGATCAGATTCGAGTACTAAGCCAACTTGAAATTGATGCAGTAGTTTACTGCGACGAGCAATTGATCAAGTTAGAACAATCCAACCTTCCGAAAAGACTTGGGGTCTGGCTAAAAATCAATACAGGCATGAACCGTCTGGGCGTCCCTGTGCGAAGCGTAGCGTCGAGAATCCGCCGTATTCAATCCTGTCGTTTCGTACATCTGAAAGGATTGATGTCCCATTTTGCGGTTGCTGACGAATTGGAATCCAGCTTTACATGTCACCAAATAGAGCGGTTCCTGGCGTGTACGAAAAATTATGAAGCGCCCTTGAGTTTAGCGAATTCGGCTGGCATCCTGCGTTGGCCGAAAAGCCATTTGGATTGGGTGAGACCTGGAATTATGTTGTACGGCGCTTCACCATTTGAAAACATTGCTGCAAAGGAGCTGAATCTCAAGCCAGTGATGAGCTTGTATTCTACCATCATCGCTGTCAATCGCTTGCAACCAAATAAAGCAGTTGGTTATGGTTTGACATGGGTCAGCTCTGCTCTGACTCGAGTGGGGATTGTAGCGTGCGGCTACGCTGACGGTTATTTGCGAAATTCCTCACCTGGTGGAAAGGTATTGATCGGCAAGAATCGAGCGAAATTGATAGGGCGAGTCTCTATGGATTCATTCGCAATTGACCTGACCGAATATCCAGAGGTAGATGTCGGGGCCAAAGTACAACTGTTTGGGAAAGGATTGCCCGTGGAGAATCTTGCCAAAATAGCAGGAACAATTCCCTACGAGATATTGACTTCAATCGGCGCTCGAAATGTAGACAAACGCTATATTTAACGTCTTAGTCTACCCTTAACAATTCATTCAACGCTGTTTTACTTCGGGTTTTTTCATCTACCTGTTTCACAATCACCGCGCAATACAAGCTGTATTTGCCATCCTTGGATGGCAGGTTGCCAGATACGACGACCGAACCAGGGGGAATATAGCCATAACTGACCTCATCTGTTGCTCGATTGTAAATTCTTGTGCTTTTCCCAATGTATACGCCCATTGAAACAACCGAACCCTGACCTACAATTACGCCTTCCACAATCTCGCTGCGAGCGCCAATAAAACAATCGTCTTCAATGATGGTTGGAGTGGCTTGGAGTGGCTCAAGCACACCACCGATTCCAACTCCGCCAGATAGATGCACATTTTTGCCGATTTGAGCGCATGATCCCACAGTTGCCCATGTATCTACCATCGTGCCATTATCGACGTATGCGCCGATATTGACATAACTGGGCATAAGTACCACATTTTTGCCGATATAAGCGCCTTGTCGAACGGTAGCAGGCGGAACGACTCGATACTGCCCGTCGACAAAATCTTTTTGGCTGAAGTTATTGAATTTTCGAGCGACTTTGTCAAAGTAGATTGCGCTGCCGTCGCGAATGACTGCATTGTCTTGGGTGATAAACGACAGCAGCACGGCTTTTTTTACCCACTCGTTTACGTGCCAGCCACCATTAATTTTCTCGGCGACCCGCACATGACCAGCATTGAGCGCCGCCAGTGTTTCTTGAATGGCCGACCGAACATCCTCAGAACACGATCGTGGGCTTAAGCTTTGTCGATTCTTGAACGCGTCATTGATGGTAAATTCAAGATCTGGCATGACTATTCCTCTTTCTGCGCAGGGATTGACTCGATTGGGTGGTTTCGAGAGATTTCAAAATTTCGTTGCGGAGTGACTGTTGAGCGGACACATCGTTTAATGGATGTCCGTCTCGATCAATCAGAAAAAACACATCCTCGACGCGTGCTCCGATGGTGGTGATTTTTGCCGAAAGCAAAAGTAGTTTGTGATTTAGCAAAGTACGAACGACAAGATAGAGCAGGCCTGGTCTATCACGAGCGGAAATTTCCATAATCGTGTAATCATTGCCAGGTGACGCATAGAAAATCACATTGGCAGGAAATGACAAATGACGTGCGACACGGTCCGGCGCGATGGTGCTAGGTGTATGATCGAATCGTTGTTCAATCATGGATTTTCTGACTTCGAACTTAAATGCGTCCAAATTGTGTCCTGAAGCGCCATCCACTGCATCTCTTGCCAAAACAACAAATGTAAAGGCAGTCAAACCAGTCTGCAGGGGATGATTGCGTGCGTCCAATACATTGAGATAGCAGCGATCAAGCGCGCCTGCAATGACACAGAATAATTTTTCCGAATTGGGGGCGAGAATAAAGATCTGAATCACTTTGATTGATGGATGCACTCGAAACGAAACCAGCGGTAAGTCAACTGCTGACAATATGGCGCATTCTCCGATATGCCAGGCAAGTGTGTTTGCGTCATTGCTTAGAAAATAATCGTCCTCCATATACTGCCAGAAATTTTTAGCAGCAGATGTCAATTTAGGCTGACGGCCGACTATGGACAGGACATCCGATTTGATTTCCTCTATTCTAGGCTCTAGCTTTTCATGGGGAGGAGTGTCCATCAAAAGCGATCTTGATGTCTCAAGATACAGCTGCGTAAGCATTTGCCCCTTCCAGTCGTTCCAGACTGTGGGACCAGTGCCGCGCATATCCGCTATGGTCAACAGGTATAGATGGTCCAAATAGTCTTGATTTCCCACGATTTCAGCGAATCGAGTGATCACTTGTGGGTCATTCAAGTTTTTCTTTTGACTTGTGAAACTCATCAGCAGATGATGTTTCACCAGCCAAGAAACGGAGTGTGAGTCATATTCACTCATTCCGACTCTCTTGCAAAACTCGTAGCTTACGGTTTCGCCGATTTCAGAATGGTCGCCATCTTGTCCTTTAGCGATGTCATGAAAGAGGGCGGCAATAAATAATCGTTCAGGTTTGACCACGCGCTTCATCGCTTCTCTGGCGAACTTGAGCTCTTGCGTTTTTGCAGACTTTGTCAATTGCTGAAGATGCCAGACTACATTGAGAAGGTGAGCATCGACCGTGTATACATGAAAAAGATCGTACTGAAGCTGTCCTGTGATCTTTTTGAAATCTGGGATCAACTGACCAAGTATGCCGGTATCATCCATCAAAGTCAGCGTTTGAAATATTCGGTCGGGTTTATTGAAGAGCTGAAGCAACATGGAATGAACCGCTGTGTCTGATCGAATCTGTGCGTCAATCAATTCCTTCTTTGAACGCATCAGGCGAAGCGCGGAAGCGCGAACACCTCGAACATTAGCATCAAGGTGATAGAGCATGCAAAGTTCTATCAGTAGTTTGGGGTTCTTCCTGACAAGAGCTGAGTCTGCGAAATCGAGGTACCCATCTACAGTCAAAAACTGATCATTGATGCGTTTTCTTGTCCATCGTTTTCGCGTCAGGAAGCTTTCATCAAAATGCTGCAGCAACATCGAGTTGATGTGCCGCAGTTCCTTGACGGTCCGAAAATAACCTTTCATCAACTTTTCAACCGCGATATTGCGGCTGTCATCAAGATAGCCAAATCTTTTGGCAAGCTGCAGCTGATGTGAAAACAACAGACGGTCCTCGCGTCGATCAAGCATCATGTGGAGCTCATTTCGCAGCTTCCAAAGGTAATTGCGACCGCTGATCAATATTTGGTATTCATCTTCACTGAGAAAGTCTCGAGTAACAAGTTCATGCAGGCTTCGAGTCCCAAATTGTCGCATGGCAATCCATGCAATTGTGTGAATATCGCGCAATCCGCCGGGTCCGTCTTTTATATTGGGTTCGAGATTGTAAGCGGTATCTGCAAATTTATGGTGTCTTAATTCCTGCTCATTGACTTTCGCTCTAAAGAATTTCTTTGCGGGCCAAATTTTTGAATTCTGCAGCTTGTCCTGCAATTGCTCAAACAGCTGCAGGGAACCTGCGCAATGACGTCCTTCCAACAAATTTGTCATCACTGTAACATCACCGCGGGCTTGTCGCACACACTCATTGAGACTTCGAACGCTCGACCCGATCTCAAATCCAATGTCCCACAAAAATCGAATGAGCGGCTTGATTCTTTGCTCAATCAAGGCATGATTCTCGTTGGACTGCAAAATCAAGATGTCGATGTCGGAGTAGGGGTTCAGCTCTTCTCTGCCATATCCTCCGACAGCGATCAAACTCGTGTGTTCATTGCTTTTATCCTGGTTTCGAAAAAACAGCGTCCAAACATCTTTCAGAATTAAATCAACAGCTTTGACTCGGGATGTGACCATGTCCTCAGGAGAAATCTGAGTTGCATGCAACTGTTTGAGCGAATCGACCTGTGAAATGACTCGAGATCGGAAGCGGTCAATGTCGGATTGCATGACGTTTAAGCCCGTAAAAGTATTTGACATATAAGGCTAGGGCGGGGCGGATTTATGAGTTTGAAAAACCGAAATGCGAAACGGATGAATTCAGCTGACCGGTTGATTTGGAGATAGTGTTAAGATTTCATATCCTGTTTCAGTCACTAGCAGGGTGTGTTCCCATTGAGCGGAAAGGCTGCCGTCGCTAGTCACTACAGTCCAGTTGTCTGCTTGAACACGAGTTTCTTTTTTTCCGGCGTTCAGCATAGGTTCTATGGTAAATGTCATTCCTGGGATAATTTCAAACCCTGTTCCGGGTCTTCCGTAGTGCAGAATGTGTGGGTCTTCATGAAAGTTCCGTCCAATTCCATGCCCACAATAGTCGCGTACCACAGAAAAGCCATTTTTTTCCGCATGTGATTGAATGACATGACCGATATCACCGAGTCTGACGCCTGGTTTCAATATTTCTATGCCTTTCATCATGCATTCATAAGTGATTCGACATAATCTTTTTGCTCGAATTGTGGGATTGCCAACCATAAACATCCGGCTCGTGTCACCGTGGTATTGATCCTTGATTACCGTCACGTCAATATTGATAATGTCCCCTTTTTTGAGTTTGCGAGGGCCGGGAATACCATGGCAGACGACATTATTGATCGATGTACAAATTGATTTGGGAAAACCGCGGTAATTCAATGGGGCGGGGATCGCATTTAACTCCTTTATAATGTATTCGTGACATATCGAATTCAATTCATCCGTCGTGACCCCGACATTGACATGGGGTTCAATCATATCCAGAACTGAAGCCGCGAGCTGGCCTGCAACTCGCATTTTATTTATTTCATAGGAAGTTTTAGGTACAAAAATGCTCATAAAAGCCGAACGCGTGGATGATACAAATTGGCTAGATAATTAATACGCATTATAGTTAAGTAATTTTACGGCTATCTGTTACACCTGCAATTGAGTTCATTTCATTCGGTCGATCGCTCGCAACAAGGCCAGAGCCGGCACATCACTCTAAAAAGTATGCAGCTAGTCAGGTAAAAAAAATCAATCTAAGAAAATGAATTGGTGATGCCTTTGTTCTTTTTCCAGATTTCCCTTGATCAAAAATGATGTAGGGAATTTGATTTTTTATCTGTAGAACGATTTGAATCTTGTTTCCAATAAATAATTTTGGGTGTTTGGTCCAGTTAGGCAAACCTCAGGCCGAAGCTGAAATAAATTGACTCAAATTCCATAGATATGAGTTTTGAAATTCATGATTTTAATTTTATATGATTGTTTTCATTGAAGAATAGCTCTGAAAGTAAAATGACTAGTCTGATATAATATTTGATGAGCAGAAAAAGCTCTCGAATTTATATTGATAGCAAGCAGTCGTGCGAATTCGTAAGTTTCGAACTTTTGCCATTTGATATCAAATTTGCAATCGCCGCTCAGATTCAGGTTTTACACTTTTCAACTTGAATCGTTAACAAAGTCATTACTGAAATTTACTGTTTTGAATAGGCCCAACAGACAATCCGATTTTGAATCTTTGGCTTGAAAGTAGTAAACTGTGTTGATTTTAAAATTCTCACATGGATTGCCGGTGAACTGTCCGGGTGCCTTGATTGGTCGGCAGCTCACGCCATGGTGGTCGAAACCCGAACAGGAAGTTTAATATGTCAAGAGTAACTATGCGTCAGCTGCTTGAGGTTGGCGTACATTTCGGGCACCAGACTCGATTTTGGTGTCCAAAAATGGAGCCGTACATTTACGGTCACCGCAGCCGAATTCACGTCATTAATCTTGAACATACAGTAAGAATGTTCAATGAAGCGATGGATTTTCTTGAAAGCGCTGCAGCAATGGGACAAGTGGTAATGTTTGTCGGCACGAAATCGCAGGCAGGGACGATTATTCGCGAGCAAGCTCAACGGGCGAGCTGTCCATACGTCTATCACCGCTGGTTAGGCGGCATGCTGACAAACTACACAACCGTTAGAAAATCCATCGATCGACTGAATGAACTCGATGAAATTATTAATTCCGGCGAGGTGTCAAAACTAGTCAAAAGAGAGGCGCTTCGGATTCAGCGGGAACAATTTAAATTGGACCGAAACCTCGCAGGAATTCGAAACATGGATGGTCGTCCTGACGTATTGTTTGTGATCGACGTAAAATATGAAAGCAACGCGGTAAAGGAGGCGAATAAGTTGAGTATCCCAGTCGTCGGCATCGTTGATACCAATTGCAATCCCGATGGAATCGATTACGTGATCCCTGGAAATGATGATGCGATTAGCGCGATTCGACTCTATTGCACGTATGCTGCGGATGCCGTGATTGCAGGTCAGACTCTCGCTGCCTCTCAAAACATGTATTCAGAAAGTTATGAGCTGGATTCAACAATTGCGTCAGAGGACTTGTCAATGCTGAACGTTACAGGTGCGCGTGCCGCAGTAGCTCCTTCTCTTCGCTCAACTGAGGAGGAATCAACCACCGACGCTCCGCAGGAGACTGCTTCGAACTCATAACAGCTAGCGTTAATCTGGACTGTTCGACTCAGCCCGGATTAATTAATAATTGCGCCTTTGAGCTAATTTCCAGAGGATCGCTTCTCTTCGAATGATCTAGAGATCGAACATGGATGTTCTTAAAGCTCGGCTGCATTAAACATCAAAATTCAAACTTAAATTCAGAACAAGGAGATAGTAGATTGAAAATCACTGCGCTCATGGTGAAGAAACTTCGAGATCGAACCGGAGTTGGAATCATGGATTGCAAGAAAGTGCTCGTAGAATGTGATGGTGACGAAGACAAAGCCGTTGAGGTATTGCGCAAAAAAGGAGCTGCAATGGCTGATTCTCGATCGGGTCGTCAGGCATCGGAAGGTCTGATCGTTAGCCGATTGTCCGCAGATCAGGACTTTGGGGTGCTTATTGAAGTGAACTGTGAAACTGATTTCGTCGCACGAGGCGATGCCTTTCAAGCTTTCGCTGCGAAAATAGGGGAAGTTGCTCTCTCCCTTGGTGAGGATTGTGATGATGCCGGCGCTCTCAAACAAATGCAGTATGAAGATGGTCAGACTGTAGAAGAAAGTCGTCTGGAAATTCTCTCTAAAATTCGAGAAAACATATCAATTCGAAGAATTTCTGCGTTCAAGGCGCCCGCTGGAAGTGTGGTTGGCAGCTATGTTCATCGAGGTAAAATGGGAATTCTGACAGAAGTCACTGGGGAACAAAACGGAGATGTTGCGAACGACTTGGCGATTCATGTTGCAGTGAAAAAACCGCTGTGGCTGGATGCTTCTGCGATCCCAGAAGAGGTTTTGGCGAAAGAACGCGAGATTTACATGGTGCAAGCCAATGAAAGCGGTAAGCCTGAGTTTATCATCGATCGCATCGTCACTGGAAAACTTCAAAAGTTTTGCAATGAGAATACATTATTGGGACAGTCGTACTATGAAGACGATACAAAGACTGTAAGAAGTGTTTTGAAAGAAAAGAATGTCTCATTAATCCGATTTCGCTTGTTTCAATTAGGAGAAAAACTCTGAACTTGGTAAGTTTCATTGACTGACAATACTGCGGTTTCGAATTACAAAACAGTTCTGTTCAAACTAAGTGGCGAACTGCTGGGCGGCGAAGATGGAAACGGAATTGATGATCGTAAGCTGAAAAGAGTTTCAGATGAACTGGTCGATCTTTTGTCCAGAGGCGTTCGCATTGCAGTAGTAATCGGCGGTGGAAATTTTTTTCGCGGCGGGAGCCGAAGCCAGCTGTCGATACTCGCTGAACGCGGGCATCAGATGGGGTTGCTGTTTACCATCGCAAATGCGTTGGTTTTAGAACAAGGTGTAATCAAAAGCGGCGCAGACGCCGTAGTGCAGTCTGCCATCCCAGTTCCAACTGTTGTCGAAGCCTTTGACTGGAGTACATCGAAAAAGCATCTGGACGCGGGCAAAGTTGTAATATTTGCTGGCGGGACCGGTCATCCGCATTTTTCTACAGATACCGCAGCCAGTTTGCGCGCCATTCAAGTTGGAGCTGATGTTTTGTTGAAAGCTACAAAAGTTGATGGTGTCTATGATTCAGACCCAAAAAAAAATTCGTCGGCTGTTCGTTATACGTTCGTAACACACAGTGAAGCGCTCGAAAAAAATCTTGGATTCATGGACGCAACTTCGATCGCACTTTGTCGAGAACACAGTCTTCCGATTCGTGTTTTTGACGCATCGGTCAAAGGAGGATTGATTCAGGCAGGAATGGGGGAACAAATCGGGTCCTTGGTTTCAAAAGGAGAAGAAAGATGATTGATGAGGTTTTAGAAGATGCTGAAATCCGAATGAAAAAATCGCTGGCAAACCTTCGCAGGGAGTTGTCTAAATTGCGTACCGGGCGAGCCAATACCGCACTGCTCGACCATATACGAGTGAATTACTACGGCACAATTGTTCCATTGAATCAGGTGGCGACACTAACGGTGAGTGACGCGCGCATGATTAGCATCAATCCTTGGGAAAAGTCAATGATTCCGGTGATTGCAAAAGCAATTATCGAATCAAATCTTGGATTGAATCCGATGAGTGCAAGTGAAATCATTCGCGTGCCAATTCCAGCCTTGACTGAGGAGCGACGACGGGAGATCACAAAAGTCGCAAGGACAGAAGGGGAGTCAGCAAAAATCGCCATACGCAATATTCGAAGATCAAGCAACAGTGACCTGAAGGACTGGCTTAAAGAGAAAGAGATAACCGAAGATGAAGAGCGTTTTGGTCTGGTGAAAATTCAGGAACTGACCAACCGGTTTGTCTCTCAAGTTGATGTGATCGTGGGCGAGAAAGAAAAGGAAATCATGACGATCTAACCACAAATTGCAGTGGTTATTGGATTTAATTTTTCCAAAAATCAGCGAATCTATGTCAGACAGCTACGCGTCAGCGGTTAATCTAGTTCGCCCAAACCATGTGGCAATCATCATGGATGGCAACGGCCGCTGGGGCACAAAAAAAGGGATTGGTCGTCTCGAAGGGCATCGACGCGGTGTGAGTCGAGTAAGGACCGTCGTAGAAGGGTGCATTCATATGAAGATCCCTTACTTGACTCTGTTCGCTTTTAGCAGCGAAAACTGGAAACGTCCACGTCAAGAAGTCGAATGGCTCATGCGGCTTCTTTCAAATTCACTTGACAAGGAAGTCCAGGAACTGCATGAAAATAACGTTCAACTGAATTTTATCGGTGACCTGCGCGCGCTATCACCAACGATTCAGGGGAAAATCGAAAAAGCAACTGAAGTGACTTCGAAAAATACCGCTCTGGTTTTGACGATCGCAATCAATTATGGAGGACGCTGGGACCTGACTCAGTGTTGTAAACAAATCGCAGATTTAATTCAAAAAGGAAATCTGTCAGTGAATGAGATTAGTCCGGAGCTGATCAGTCAAAGACTGATTACCGGATCGTTGCCGGAACCAGACTTTTTCATTCGCACCGGCGGTGAAAAACGCATCAGCAATTTTCTGCTTTGGCAACTGGCATATACGGAGTTGTACTTTTCCGACATCCATTGGCCTGATTTTGATCAAGAACAGTTTCTCAAGGCTCTTCAAGCCTTCTCGAAGCGAATACGGCGGTTCGGTGGCATCATCACCGACTCGTAGGGCAGTACCGTCGCCGTGCTGAAAACGCGCATTGTTTCTGGATTGGTTCTAGTTGCCGGCCTAGTCGGCGCATTGTTCCTATTGCCGCCAGAGTGGCTGTTTTATCTTTTTCTTTTCATTGCAGTTCTTGGTTCAGTTGAATGGGCAAAACTCTGTCACCTTCAAAGCAAATCAGCGATGGCTGCATTTGCAGCCGTAGTCGCACTAGCGAGTTTCGCACTCTATCAGATTCAAGAGTATGGCATCGGTTTGCTTCTATTAGGAACCTTGCTATGGTGCATATTGGCACTGCATGTCATTCGATCGAAGGGCGGGAGGCACTTCCAAATTCTGTCTCTTTTGGTCGCAGGCGCAGTATTGTCACTTGCTGTATTTTGCATATCACATCTGCGATTTCAAACCGACACCTGGTGGGTGCTCGGTTTATTCGTGATCGTATGTATTGCTGACATGGCGGCCTACTTTAGCGGTAAAAGATTTGGGCGAAGACCACTTGCGCCTTCAATCAGTCCTGGCAAAACTGTCGAAGGTTTAATCGGGGCATTGCTCGCGGTATTTGCTGTTGGCTTGGCAAGCGGAACGTTATTCTGGGAAAATGAATTTCTGCGAATCATTCTCTGGGGAGCTGTTTGTCTGATCGTGGCAATTTTCTCAGTCATTGGAGATTTATTTGTAAGTCTGAACAAACGTCGTGCCAATGTGAAAGACAGTGGCAATTTGATTCCTGGCCACGGAGGCGTGCTAGATAGAATTGACAGCACTCTGGCAGCAGCGCCCATCTACGCTTTGTGTGTTCTTACGCTGTTCAATTAAAAAATAACGCGACTAAATGAGTCAGTCAATTGCAATTTGGGGTGCGACCGGAAGCATCGGTCAGCAGACATTGGATGTAATTCGCCTCTATCCGGACGAGTTTGAAGTCGTGGCGCTCACAGCTCGCTCGACGTCGAATCAACTGATTCGTTCGTGCGAAGAATTCAAACCCAAGTTTGCGGTGGTCCAAGATCATGCTGTTTCCGAACTGGTTTCAAAACTGAAAGGAATAAACTCAGATGTAACTGCGCTCAGTTATCAAGATCATTCTGCATTGACCGAAATTTATGGCGTGGACACAACGGTCACAGCAGTTAGTGGGGCAGCAGGCTTAGGGTCTGTCGTCGAATCAGTTTGCGCTGGCAATCGGGTGCTGATTGCAAACAAGGAGCCGGTCGTCATGTTGGGCCGCTTATTGAAAGATCTTGTTCAAAAGCATGGAACGACCGTTTTGCCGGTGGACAGCGAGCTCAATGCGATATTTCAGTGCAGCGGAGGATTATCGGGTCAACACTATCAGCCGTTTCACAAAATCGCCGGGTTGCGACGCATTTTGCTGACAGGATCAGGGGGGCCTTTTCTTGAAACTGACTTGGACGCCTTGAGGCACGTGACACCGCAGCAGGCAGTAGCTCATCCGGTTTGGTCGATGGGAGCAAAAATCTCAGTGGATTCGGCAACCATGATGAACAAAGGATTGGAGATTATCGAAGTTCGTTGGTTTTTTGATACACCGCCAGACAAAATAGAAATTGTTGTTCATCCACAAGGCATCGTGCATTCAATGGTTGAATATGAAGACGGTTCAGTTCTTGCTCAGCTGGGTTCACCAGACATGCGAATCCCAATCTCAAATACCTTGTTTTGGCCGGACCGTCGGTCCAGTGGAGCTGAATATCTGAATATGACGCAATTATCGGGGCTGCAATTTCAAAAACCCGACTTTATTCGTTATCCTTGTTTGGAAATAGCTCATGCTGTTGCTAAGGCGGGAGGAACATCCGCTGCTGTCATGAATGCTTCAAACGAGGAAGCAGTGGCAGCATTTCTGTCTTCCAAAATTGAATTCTCTGACATTGCCGGATTAGTGCGAGAATGTGTTGACCGATTTGGGGATCAGCGGGTTGAAAGCATTGAACAGGTACAGGATGTGGACTCAAAGGCAAGGGCTGTCACCAAAGAGTCAATACATAAAATATATTTTTAGTATTTAATATATATACAGTTTGCACGTGGAGTCATACTTGAACATTCATTTGATAACTTCAGTCATGTATTCAGGGACGAGAAAGTCGAAACATGGTTGATATTTTTTACAGCGTCTTATCTTTTATTGTCGCGTTGGGCGTGCTGATTACATTTCATGAATATGGACACTTTTGGGTCGCTAGAAGATGTGGTGTTACTGTTCTTAAATTTTCAGTTGGATTCGGTCCGACAATCTATAAATTTCCAACCAGGAAATCAGTTACTAAATTTGTAATCGCTGCCATACCTCTTGGAGGCTATGTGCAATTTTTGCAAGAATCTGACGATGTTGCGAGCAATGACTTGCGACACACTGCCTTTGATCGACAGCCGCTCTATAAACGATCGGCAATCACGGCAGCCGGACCACTTGCGAACTTTTTGCTTGCCGGGCTGCTCTACATGCTCGTGTACACGATTGGGAACACCGACCTGCATCCTACCGTCGGCGCTGTCGCAGAGAACGGTTTAGCAAACAAAGCGGGTTTTATGGTGGGCGATGAAGTTCGAGCAGTCGATGGGCGTGCAAACAAAAGTTGGAGTCAGCATCACTTTTATTTGTTAGATCGAATTGTCAGTGGTGACGATGTTGAGTTTACTTTGTTCAACGATGGCTATGAAAGAAAAGTTTCCATCGACTTCAGCGAACTCGAAAATGTTGATTTGAAAACAAACTCCGTCGAAAGAATGATGGGAGTACAGCCGTTGCTGCCAACGATCAGGCCTATCGTCAATAGTGTAGTTGCAGGCGGTCCGGCTGACCGAGCAGGAATTCAGTCAGGCGACCACATCGAGCAGATCAATGGGGAACCGATCAGCGAGTGGCGCGATTTAATTCGAATCGTGAGTGAATCGAATGGAGAATCACTGGCGATTCAATATTTGCGCGACGAATTGCAACTCAACACTACGCTAAATGCAGAACCCCACCAAATTGAAGACCGGACAATTTGGCGAGTTGGAATTCGCGTTGATATCGAAGATCAATGGCAAAATTCAGACTCAACAGTGACGGTTCGACTAGGCCCGGTTGACGCAGTTTTCTGGGGATTTGAAGCAACTTGGCTAATCATGAAACTCACCGTGAAATCGCTATTCGATCTACGGCCCACCGAATCGATAGCTGGACCAATAACGATTGCTGAGTTTTCCGGGCAATCCGCTCAGGCCGGACTCAACAACTATCTGACGTTCCTGGCGTTGCTCAGTGTCAGTTTAGGCATATTGAATCTATTGCCCATTCCTATTTTGGACGGTGGGCATCTTATGTTTCATCTGTATGAGGCCATCACGGGTTCGCCTCCGACAGAACGAGTGCATTACTGGGCTAACGCCATTGGGTTTGCATTGCTGTTAAGCATCATGGGTTTTGCATTCTATAATGATTTAAGCCGTATATTTTAATTCGCGTGAACTACTATGATTAAACGGACAATTTTCTCACTCCTATTCCTATGTATATTGGCTTCACCGAGTTTCGCGGCTGAACCTTTTACTATTGAGAATATTCGAATTGAAGGCTTGCAACGAGTTCAGCCAGGTGCTATTTTGATTGTTCTGCCGGTCAGACAGGGGGATGAGTGGAACGATGCTCTTTCGGATAGAACCATTCAAATTCTCTACGGCACCGATTTGTTTGACTCGGTTGAAGTTCTGCGCGAGGAGAACGATCTCGTGATAAGAGTCACTGAGCGACCCACCCTGGTTGAAGTGACATTCTTCGGGAATAAAAAGATCAAGGATGCCCAAATTGAAAATGCTCTGAGTGCGGCGGATGTGGTCTCTGGAAGCATTTACAGTAAGAATAAAACTGATGAGGTTGTTGATTTAATTAAAGAGCAGTACGGACGAGTTGGATATTTTGCAACGAATATTGAATGGTCGATTGAGCCTCTCGAAAGGAATCGAGTTAACCTCGTAATCGATATATTTGAGGGTGATGTTGCGCTCATCAAAGAAATTCTGATTATTGGGAATGAAAAAGTGTCGACCGAAGACATTTTAGATGTCATGAAGCTGTCGACAAAAAAAACACTTGGAATCTTAAATCGAAATAATCGATACAACCGGCAAGAATTGGTAGCGGACTTAGAAAAAATTACTTCTCATTATTTTGATTTAGGGTTTATCGATTTTGAGGTGGTGTCGTCAAGAACGTTCATCACACCCGAACGAGATGGTTTGATGATCACGATCACAGTATCCGAAGGGGAGCAGTATAAGCTTGCCGACGTTTCTGTAGAAGCAACCGCCGATATTGTCTCTCAAGAGCAGTTGGACAGCTTGGTCGAGGGAACTCCGGGAGATTTATATACATTTTCCGCGACGAATAAAACCCGCACTAATCTGACTCAGGAATTTACCAATCAAGGCTATGCAAGAGCCGAAGTTGATTCAATTCCCACAATAAACGATGAGGAACGTACTGTCAGTGTCAAATATGTTGTGAATCCGGGCCAACTGACCTACGTTCGAAAAATTACATTTACCGGGAATATCGTTACCGCTGACGAAGTTTTGAGACGTGAAATGCGAGTGCTAGAGGGGGGCGAATATTCTGCAGAAAAAGTCCTCCAATCGCGAGCGCGGCTCGGTCGGCTGGGTTTATTTGACGACGTTGATATCGCTGTCCAGGCAGTGCCGGAAACTGAAGATCAAGTTGATCTTTTGGTCACCGTATCAGAAAGCCTGACTGGCTCTATTTTGTTCGGTGTCGGCTACAGCGATTCTGAAAAAGCCCAATTGAACTTCAACGTTTCGCAGAGAAATTTATTTGGCACGGGCAAGCAATTGACGTTGAGAACGAGACTTGGCAAAATTTCTAAACATGTAGACGTTCGCTACACCAATCCTTACTACACTTTGGATGGCGTATCTCGAGGATTCAGTCTAAAGTACACTCAAGACGACACTGAACAGTCGGACAGCACTTCCGTGTACAGGCTCGGGCTGACCGGATTTGGCCTTCATTACGTATTGCCAGTGTCTGAGGAAGGCTCGGTCGGTTTAGATTTGGGTGCGGAACAATACGATTTGGCGACTCAGCCAGCATTGCAGTTTGATTATCAAATTAATGAATTTGTAGCAGCGAATCCGGATTCAAAAGCTGCGCTGCTAGGAATCCGATACACATTGGATACCAGGGATAGAGCAATTTTCCCAACATCTGGTCATAGGTGGTCAGTGGCTGGTGAATTCTCCCTTGGCGACTACAGCTACTACATCTTGCGAAATGAATATACTCGATTCATGCCCTTTGGCGAAAATATGACGTTGAAACTGACGGGGAATATTGATTATGCGGACGAGTCACTTCCATTTTTCCGCAATTTCTATATGGTAGGGTCATCTACGATTCGAGGATTCGATAGTGATAGACTCGGTCCGAAAGAACTCTGCCGTGCGAAATTAGGGGTAGGGGGTGATGACGAATATTCGTATGGCATATGCGGGACCAACCGAGTCGTTGGTGGAAATGTACGAATTCTTGGTCGAGCTGAATTGTATCTGCCTCTTTTTGGAACTGAAGACACGAATGACAAACGGGTATCGACATTTATAGATATGGGTAACACGTTTAGAGTCAAAGACGATGAGAATACCTTTTTGGGCGAATTTGTAGAAGCCTACGAACCAATGAATGCGAACAACTTGAGAATATCCTCGGGTGTGGCATTTGAATGGCTGTCACCGATCGGCCCGTTTTCGGTAAGTTACGCGCTGCCTGTTCGAAAAAAAGATGGGGATGACTTAGACCAATTTCAGATTACTCTAGGGTATTTCAATTAGATCATAGATGATAAATATTGGACATCGCTGGATTAACCCAATTCGGGGAATTCTTCAAATTGGATTTCTAGGCATGTTGCTTGCACTAACGGCTGGTAACGCTTTTGCGCAAGTAGAAACTCCCTTAAAAATAGGTTATATCAATGCGAATTTAGTGATCGAGCTGGCACCGCAAGGCATGCAGGCTTTTGAACAGCTTCAGCAGGAATTTGCACAACGGCAGCAGCGGCTGGAAGAAATTGAAGACGAGCTTGGTGAAGTTCAAACCCAGCTGCAAAATTCGGCTACTGCAAATCTTTCGCAAGATGAAATGCGAGCTCTTCGGAACAGAGAAAGGGCTTTATCACGCGATGTCCAACGTTCGAGGTCTGAATTGAATGAAGACTTCAATTATCGTCGAAATGAAGAACTCGACAGACTGCAGCAATTTATAAGTGATGTAATTGTCAGAATGGCAGAAGAACAGAATTTTGATCTGATCGTTCAAAGTCCGGTTGTTTGGGCTAGTGAAAGGATAAACATCACAGATGACGTTGTAGAGGAACTCCAACGGATGTTCAATCAGTGAGCACTGCAAGTGGTGTGTACAAAAAGTGGTGGACACTCGCTGAATTAGCTGAACACGTAGGCGGGCAGCCTTCGGGTGATTTATCCAAATCCGTCACTCACGTTGCTGGTCTGAAAGATGCGTCTGAAGATGCAATTTCACTTTGTTCCAACCCGCGCCATCAACAATTTTTGGAGTCCACCAAAGCGGGAATTGTAATACTATCTCATCAATTCATCCCAGAATATCATGGGGCCAGGATTCTTGTAGACAACCCTCGTGTCGCTTTCGCCAAAGTGGTAGAGCTGTTGCATCCATCTCAATCCATAGATCCGGGTGTGGATGAAACTGCAGTCGTCGACCCCAGCAGTCCAGTCCCGGACTGTGCGCAGGTTCAAGCCCACGTAGTCATCGGAAAAAACGTAGTTCTAGGCAAGCGAGTCTTTTTAGGCAGTGGAACCGTGATTGGGGACAGCGCGTCTATCGGAGCCAATACTAGAATCGCACCGAATGCAACCATCTTCAGAAATACCGTCATTGGCAAGAGCTGTAAAATTTCTTCGGGGGTCGTGATTGGAGCTCCTGGACATAGTTATGAGTGGGACGATGAAAAGTGGGTGGCGATTCCAAATATTGGAAATGTCGTGGTTGGGGATGATGTTGATATTGGCGCCGGAACATCCATTGATCGGGGTTCAATATCGATGACGAGAATTGGAAACGGTGTGAAGATTGACAACAATGTTCAAATTGCCCACAACGTAGAGATTGGCGATCATTGCATGATCGTCGGGAACGTCGGCATTGCAGGAAGCGCGAAAATTGGGAAAAGATGTATTTTGGGTGGACAAGCAGGTGTCATCGATAACGTGCGTATTACCGATGATGTGGTTGTTCATGCATTTAGTCTCGTTTCAAAATCGATTCTAAATCCAGGCACCTATTCGGGTATGATTCCAGCAAGAGAGGCGATCGCTTGGAAACGAATCTTAGCGAAGTTGATCAAGATCGCGAATGCAGACAATTCAGAATTACGTAAAGAGAGTGAATTGGACAAATCGCCTTCAATACGCAAAGTAGAATAACCGAGACGGAATTGAAATATGCCATCACTCAATATTAATCAAATTCGAGAGATATTACCTCATCGATATCCGATGCTGATGGTTGACCGAGTTATCGATTATTCAGATGATTGGTTGATTGCGGCAAAGGCGATCACTGTAAACGATCCTGTTTTTCAAGGTCATTTTCCCCATTGGCCAATTTTTCCGGGGGTATTGATTCTAGAATCAATGGTTCAAGCATCCGCGATCATGGCCAGCTTGTCGCTTGGCGCCAAAGCTGAAGATTCAAGAATTTACTTGTTTGCAGGGATTGACAAAGCTCGATTTAAGCGACAGGTTATCCCGGGGGACTATGTCAAGATTGAAACGCGAACTCTGCGTCGAATGCGGAACGTCTGGCGAACTGCTGCAAAAGCCACTGTGGAAGACGAAGTCGTCTGCAACTCGGAGTTGCTGTTCACTTTTCAGGAATTGTGAATGATACATCCAACAGCAATCGTTGCCGAGGATGTGGTTCTTGGCGAAAACGTACGGATTGGCGCTTACGCAGTCGTCCAGAGTCGGGTGACAATAGGGTCAAATACTAGAATCGGCAACCACGCAGTCATCTGCAGCCATACCAGAATTGGCAGCAACAATCACATTCACGAGTTTGCGGTACTCGGTGGAGAACCGCAGTCCATTCACTATCGCGGCGAAGCGACTGAACTGACGATAGGGAATCACAATACGATTCGAGAATTTGTCACTATCAGTCGCGGCACTGCTGGCGGCGAGCAAGTAACCCGCATCGCAGACCACAATATGATCATGGCTTACTCTCATGTCGCACACGACTGCCAGATAGGCAGCAATTGTGTATTTGCGAATGGCACAAATCTAGCTGGGCACGTCTCAGTAGGAGATTTTGCATTTCTAGGGGGATTTACTTTGGTTCACCAGAACTGCAGAATTGGCGCTCATTGCATGACGGGCATATCTACGATCATTCGTCAGGATGTCTCGCCGTATGTGACTGTAAATGGCAACCCGCCTAGCGCAGTTTGTGTTAATTCACGAGGACTGGCACGTCGTGAATTTTCGCAAGTCTCAATCAATCGCCTAAAGAAAGTCTTTAAACTATATTTCCGCGAAAAAAGAACCCTCGGTCAAATTAATGCAGAGATTGAGAATGAGATAAAGCATGACCATCATGTTTCTGATTTGATTCAATTTATTGATTCTTCTTCACGCGGAGTCATACGGTAAGGGCAGTCGAAAATCCCTCATATCTTACCGTGTAACCGGCTAAAGTTCGCGCCTCCCTTGTGCCAGACAAAATAAGCAGAGCAGTTCGAATAACAATGGTTGCTGGAGAAAAATCTAGCGATCAGCTCGGCGCTCAATTGATTCGTGCATTGCGGACCCGGATTGACCATGTTGAAGTATCAGGGATCTGTGGGTCTGAAATGATGCGAGAAGGTGCGTCAGCGCTATTTACGACCGAAGAGATCAACAGCATAGGTTTCGAAGATCTGGCAGGTCGAATTATCAAAATTCTTCGAATTCGAAAGCAGCTGACGAATGAAGTTCTACGTACAAGGCCAGACTTGTATATCGGTATCGATGCGCCGGACTTCAATCTCACGATTGAAAAGAAAGTCCGTCGTGTTGGAATCCCTACGATTCAGTATGTCGCGCCTTCGATCTGGGCGTGGCGTCGCTATCGAATCCGAAAAGTAAAAAAGGCAGTTTCCAAGTTATTGACAATTTATCCATTTGAGAGCCAGCTTTACGAGAAAGCCAAGATTCCGTTTGCATTTGTTGGCCATCCTTTGGCAGATGAGATTGCGGAACCTTCCGATGAAGATGTGATGCGACCCAAGTTTGGGTTGAATCATTCAGACAAAGTCGTTGCTCTTCTGCCCGGCAGCCGCATCAATGAAGTCAAAAGAATTGCACCTGTATTCATACAAGCGGCGGCACAGTTATTGGAACATGATTCCAATTTTGAATTCATTGCGGCACTGGCAACCGACGAAACACTTAAATTATTTGGTGAAATCAAACAAGAGGTAGCGCCTCATTTTTCGATTAAAATTAGCAAGGGCAACGCTCCCGAAGTGATAGCCGTGTCCGATGTAGTCCTGCTCGCCTCTGGCACTGTTGCGCTCGAATCTGCTTTTTTTTTAAAACCAGTCGTAGTTGCTTATCGACTTTCCGGCTTTTCATATGCATTGATAAAATCAATTAGTTCGGTTAACCTGTATTCGATCCTAAATCATCTCGGAGAATCACCTGTAGTGCCCGAGTTTATCCAGAGTGAATGTACGCCCGATCATTTGGTTGCTGAAATCTTGAAAATTCTCAGCGACGATGATTATCGTGAGAATATGATTTCGCAATTTCGCAATTTCAAAACACAGTTGAAACGCGATGCGAATACCAGAGCAACGAATGAAATTCTAAAGATTCTTGATGATCAGAAACTATAAACATATCGCCGGGGTTGATGAAGCGGGCAGAGGCGCTCTCGCTGGTCCTGTCGTTGCAGCAGCTGTCATAATGCCAGAGCCTTTCGAAATTGAAGGACTGACAGATTCGAAAAAATTAAGTCGAAATCAAAGAGAGCGACTTGCACGAATTGTGAAAGAAACGTGTCTAGCCTGGTCGATTGGCATGGGAAATGTCCAGGAAATCGAAACATTCAACATTCTTAAATCGACCATGATGGCGATGAGACGCGCAATCGAATCGCTTCAGATACGTCCAGATGAAGTCGTTGTGGATGGCAATCAACTTCCAACGATTGATATGCCAGCAGAAGCAGTCGTAAAGGGGGACCTGCTTGTTCCAGTCATTTCCGCAGCATCTATTCTAGCGAAAGTAACTCGAGATCAAATGATGATTGAGTACGCAGACAAATATCCTCAATATGGGTTTGAAAAAAATGTTGGTTATGGAACCGCGTTTCATTTGAAAGCCTTGACTCAGTACGGTATTTCCCCTATTCATCGGCTCGGCTTCTCTCCGGTAGCTGCTGTAAAGCAAAAAAGTTTATTTGAGTTGGCGCCGTGAGTTTCATTCATTTGAGAGTTCACACTGAATACTCACTTTCTGACAGCATAATTCGCGTCAGCGAACTCGTTGATCATGTGGCAGAGATGGGCATGCCTGGCGTGGCTGTCACAGACCTGCAGAATCTGCACTGCGCAGTGAAATTCTATACAAAGAGTTTGCAGAGGGGATTGAAACCCATCATAGGGGTTGAAGTATTGATAGAGAATCAATTTCAACCGGAATCTCCTTATCTTCTAGTTTTGCTTTGTCAGAATCTGCATGGTTATCGATCACTGTGCAATCTGTTGACACGCGCTCAAACTGACAGTCAGAAATCAGGCGAGCTGTATTTGAAAAAGAAATGGCTGACTGCAGGAGCCTGTGAAGGAATGATCGGTTTATCAGGCGCTCACGATGGAGAGATCGGAAATTTTCTGCTGCAAGGGAATATGGACGAAGCGCGAATTGCATTGCGTGAGTATCGTGACCTGTTTCCAGATCGATTTTATTTGGACATTGCGAGAATCGGGCATGTTACAGATAAAACCTACGAAGATGCCGCATTAGATCTAGCTGAACTGACGAAAACACCGGTGGTAGCAACTCACTCCCCAAGATTTCTAAAAAAAGAAGAATTCGGTGTACATGAAATAAAAGTGTGCATTCATGATCGTACAGAAATTTCAGACCCCCGTCGGCGAAAAGATTTTTCAAATGAACAGTATCTAAAGTCTCCCAGTGAAATGACGGAGATTTTTGCTGACTTGCCAGAGGCGATTGAAAATTCATTGGAAATTGCAAAACGATGCAATTTTCAATTCAATCTGAAACGAACGTTGATGCCAGCATACCCGCTTCAAGATAAATCTATGGAAATTGATGATCATCTGCGTATGAAAAGTGAAGATGGCCTCAAAAATCTTATGAATGAAGCAGTGCCCGAACACTACTGGCAGCGTTTGAGTCAAGAACTGGAGATCATCAAAAAAACGGACTACGCTGGCTACTTTTTGATCGTAGCAGACATCATCAACTGGGCCAAGTCAGAAGGCATTCAAGTCGGACCAGGGCGTGGGTCCGGCGCTGGGTCACTTGTTGCTTATGCTCTATACATAACGACCATTGATCCGATCGAATATGGTCTGATTTTTGAACGATTTTTGAATCCTGATCGCATTTCACCTCCTGATTTCGATGTTGATTTTTGCGTTGAAGAAAGAGATCGAGTCATTGATTATGTGTCAAAACGATACGGAAAAGAACAAGTCGCTCAAATAGTTACATACAACACGATGGCGGCTCGCGCTGCAGTGAGGGATGTTGGCCGCGCAATTCGCCCTGACTATTTGTACTATGATGGCTTAGCAAAACTAATACCGCGTGAGCTCGACATCACGCTAAAAAAGGCGCTCAGCAGAGTGTCTGAACTAAACGGACGATATGAAAGCGAGCCGCGCATGCGAGAGCTGTTTGACACAGCACGGAAACTGGAAGGCACGATAAAAAATGTGAGCAAACATCCCGGTGGAATTGTAATTTCTCCAACCAGGATAACCGACTACTCAGCATTGTTTCTCGATCGTGAAACCGGACGGGATGTCACACAATTTGACAAAGATGATCTGGAAAAGATTGGTCTCGTCAAATTTGATTTTCTAGGTTTGACTACACTGACGATCATCGCGCATACGTTGCGAAGCATCAACTCTGACCAAAGCGACGGCAAGCCGCTGAGACTTCAAGATATTCCTCTGGACGATAAGAAAACGCTTGATTACATTTGTACCGGGAGGACTGTCGGCATCTTTCAATTGGAATCCAAAGGCATGCGGCGTTTGATCCATGCAATGCAGCCAACCGAATTTAACGATCTCGTCGCATTGCTGGCTTTGTTTCGGCCCGGTCCCTTGCAAAACAACATGGATCAACTATATATAAATAACAGAAAATTCAAGAAATACAAAATATTACATGAAGATTTAAAAGAGATACTTGATTCATCTCATGGCGTAATTCTGTATCAGGAACAGGTCATGAAGATTGCTCAGGTCATGTCTGGCTATTCGCTTGGAGAAGCAGATATTCTACGGCGTGCGATGGGAAAGAAACTCAAAGATGAAATGAAAATTCAGCGAGAGAGATTTGTAAATGGAGCGCTGGAGAAAGGTTACAAAGGCAATCTAGCAACAAAAATTTACGATTTGATTGAGAGTTTCGGTGGATACGGCTTTAATAAATCACATTCTGTTGCTTATGCATTGTTGGCTTACCAGACCGCTTACTTCAAAACTCATTATCTAGCGAAATTTTTGGCAGCTTGCATGACGGTTGATTTTAAAGTTGAATCTGTTGCCAAGAAAATCCACGATGCCACAAGACATGGTATTGAGGTTATTCCGCCTGACATTAATCGCAGTGAATATCAATTCAAAGCAATCAGTGAAAATCAGATTCTGTATGGCTTGTGTGCAATTAAAAAAGTCGGCAATTCGGCGTCGGGTTCGATTGAAAAAAGTCGAAATCAAGGAGATCGATTTCAAAACATTTCTGATTTCTGCATGCGAATTGATCTGGAGCAAGTAAGCAAGTCGTCTTGTCAAGCTCTGATCGAAGCAGGGGCATTTGATCGGATTGATTCCAATCGCGCTGCTGTTTGGAAACAGCTGGACAGCGCCTACGGAACTGCACAACAGCATGCGCTAGAGCAAGAATCAGGACAGGCAAATTTATTTAGCGTCAGCCAAATTTCACTTCCCACTTTGGAACAAGTTCCTTCGCCTCCTTGGCCGACCAGTGAGAAGCTAAGGCGTGAATATTCAGTTCTTGGACTTTATTTGAGTGGACATCCCTTTGATCGTTATCAACAGGAACTTAAAACATTGCCAAGAACTATTTCAATTAGGGATGTTAAAAAAGCTAGCAAATCAAAAGTCGTCGTAGGTGGCTGGATTGTAAATCGGCAAATCGTTGATGTGAAGAACCGTAGCGGGAGAAACATATATTTTGAACTGCAAGACCGAAGTGGCATGCTTTCGGTGGTGGCCTTTTCTGATATTTCCGCGAAATTCATAGATTCAGTGAAAGATAATGTTCCGGTCATCGTATACGGAAATTTAGAGGAGATTGATCAAGGAGGCGAAATTCGTCTGGTCGCGAGTAAAATACTGAATTTTCCCGCTTTGCGAGCCTTGCCCCGGGTTAAAGTTCAACTTAATTTGCATTATGATCGGGTCCAGGCGCAAGACATTCTACGGTTGAAATCAATAATTGGTGAAAGTCCAGATGGCGATCACGAAATGTTAGTCCAGTATTTCTCCGAATCTGGGTCGAGCGCACAATTTCCGTTGACTGATCGCTGGTTGGTTACAATAAGTGATGATTTATTGGATGCTTTCAAAAATATTTTTGGTGAAGATTGTGTTCTTGTTGATTACTCAAAAGTATCCCTTGAATATATTCAACCTGACAATCAATCGATTCCGTCTTCACTACACGTAGAGAGATAACGCGATTGTGACAGTACATCTTGATTTCGAACGACCCGCAGCGGAAGTCAATGAGAAAATTGAAGAGCTGAAGCGCGTCAATACAAACCAGAATGTAGATTTTTCAGACGAAATCAGCCGACTGGAAAAACAAAGCGCCAATCTCACACAGAGCATTTTTTCATCCTTGAGCCCGTGGCAAATCACCCAATTGGCGCGACATCCTCTTCGTCCTCATACTATGGATTACATTGAGCGCATCTTCACTGATTTTCAAGAGATTCACGGTGATCGCGTGTTTGCGGATGACCCCGCAATTATTACAGGTTTGGCCAGATTCAATGGTCATGGCGTCGTGGTGGTTGGTCACCAAAAGGGCAGAGACACCAACTCGAAATTAGCTCGAAATTTTGGTATGCCTAAACCGGAAGGATATCGAAAAGCTCAGCGAGTCTGCAAGTTGGCAGAGAGATTTTCGCTGCCAATTTTTTCATTTATCGATACTCCGGGAGCGTACCCGGGGATCGAAGCAGAAGAGCGCGGTCAAAGTGAAGCGATTGCCTCCACTCTTTTCACCATGGTCGAAGTCAAATCTCCAATCATCGCTTCGATTATCGGAGAAGGGGGTTCAGGCGGAGCGCTCGCCATCGGAATTGCTGACAGTGTTTTTATGCTGCAATATTCAGTCTATTCAGTGATTTCACCTGAGGGATGCGCTTCGATATTGTGGAAAGATTCCAGCCGCGCATCAGATGCAGCAAATGTCATGGGATTGACTGCAGATTCGTTACATGACTATGGGTTGGTGGATGCAGTCATTGAAGAGCCTTTGGGTGGCGCTCACCGCGACTACGACGAAATCGCCCGTCGTCTCAAAGTTCATTTGGAAAAGGCTTTTGATGAGCTGGTAAAGCACTCGACAGAATCACTGTTGGATCAGCGTTATCAAAGATTAATGTCATACGGAGAATTTCAACCCGCATCCTGAGGTAGGACCTGTGGCGTCCCCTGCGGCACCAGTGCCGGATTCAAATTCCATTCTCAGAGAACTGCACAGCGTAAGGAAACACGCGGACATCACGGCGGTATTTGTTGCTTACAGCGGCGGGGTTGACTCGATGGTATTGCTTCATTTGATGAGTCGAATCTGTAAAAATTCGGCTTATGCCTTAACTGCCCTTCACGTCAATCACGGAATCGAGTCAGGTTCGAACTTCTGGGAAGAACACTGTAAGAACTTTTGTCAAATTCAAGGTATTGATTTTCGTGCCACCCGACTTGAATTATCAAAGTGTGCCGCCAAATTCAATGAAAATACGAATCGAAAGTTTCGTTATGCTTGGTTGGCTCAGCAACTTTCAGAAAATTCTGTTCTGTTGACGGCTCATAATCAAGATGATCAAGCAGAGACTTTGCTATTGAATCTAATGCGAGGATCGGGAGTTCGAGGATTGGCTGGGATGCGGACTTCCCGAAAACTAGGCAGAGGCTACCTTGTTCGTCCTTTACTGAAATACTCTAGGAATTCAATCCTGCAATATGCACGGTGTCACCATCTGAGTTACATTGAAGACAGCTCAAATTTGGACATAGAGTTCCGGCGTAATTATTTGCGGCACATTACCTTGCCGGGCCTGAAAAAGCATTGGCCGTCCGCTAATGAGTTGATCAGTCGCACTGCGAATGTACTATCAGGCGCACGAGATCTGCTTGATCAGCTTGCTGAAATCGATTTGGAAACGTGTCATGTTCAAGGTGTCAATTTCTTTTGCGTTGGAAGGCAGATTAACGCAACAAAAATTGCGAAGTTACCTAAAACAAGACAGATTAATCTAATTCGCTATTGGATTCGAAAAAATTCAATTCCAGAGCCAAATCAAAAAGTAATTGAACAGATATTAGGTTATTTGAACAATGGACATCAGACCTTCTGTTGTGTGCAGTGGTCCAAATTTCGAGTTTACTTGTACCAGAAGATGCTCTTTCTTTCGAAGGTGCCAGAATTTGCGGGCGATAGCGAATTGATCCAATGGAATTTGAAAGATTCTTTGGAAATTCCAAGGATGGGCATAAGGCTCACTGTTCGCGACTCTATAGAAAATGCAATATGCTGCGAAAAATTGAATGGCGATGTTTCGATCAGGTTTCGTCGAGGCGGCGAACGTATTTGCCTGCCAAATCGAAAACACTCCAGCAGTTTAAAAAAGTTGTTCCAGCAACACCTGATTCCACCTTGGGAACGATATCAGTTACCGTTGATTTACTGTAATGAAGAACTTGTTGCCGTCGTACCGTGGTTAGTAGCAGGCAAATTTCTTAGCAAAAAAGGGCAAACTGGCATACGAATTGTGATTGAAAAACGCGATGAGCATGAGAACGAATTAAGTGGAGTGTAAAATATCTATAATGATTATTGTAGATATGTAAATCTATGAACGTTGGGATCGTCCCTTCCAGATTTTTATATTTCCTCTAAATTCGCTTCTCCAACTGCAATTACCCAAAGAAAAGTGCAAAAATTTATATTTGTTACAGGCGGCGTAGTATCTTCGCTGGGTAAAGGTATCGCTTGTGCTTCTCTTGCGGCATTATTGGAGGCGCGAAAGATCTCAGTCACATTAATAAAACTGGACCCATACATAAATGTTGATCCAGGGACGATGAGTCCGTTTCAGCATGGTGAAGTGTTTGTAACTGCTGATGGCGCGGAAACTGACTTGGACCTTGGGCATTACGAACGGTTTGTGAATGTGACTATGAAGCAAGCCAACAATTACACCACAGGAAAAATCTACGAACGCGTTATTCGTCGTGAACGTCGCGGTGATTACCGAGGTAAAACCGTTCAGGTTATTCCACACATAATTGACGAGATCAAAACCTGTATTTACGAAGGCGCGGGGGACTATGAAGTTGTTTTTGTAGAAATTGGCGGCACCGTGGGAGATATCGAATCCCTGCCCTTTATGGAAACAATTCGACAAATGCGAATTGACCTAGGATCTGAATGCACTCTCTTTGTGCACCTGACTCTTGTTCCCAGTTTGAAGTACGCTGGTGAAATCAAAACAAAACCAACGCAGCATTCGGTAAAGGAGTTGCGAAGTATCGGAATTCAGCCAGACATACTTTTGTGTCGTACAGAAGAACACCTGCCGACATCTGCACGAGACAAGATCGCACTTTTTACCAACGTGGAAAAAGACGCCGTCATTTCTGCCTTGACTGCAGACAATGTGTATGAAATTCCACTTTTGTTTCATGAGCAACGGGTAGATGAGTTGATCGTCGACAAATTAAAACTAGATGCGCGTCAAATCGATCTTTCAGAATGGGAGGATGTGGTTAGTCGAAGCAATCAAACAACGAACAATGTATCGATTGCATTTGTAGGGAAATATTTGGACATTGCTGATTCCTACAAGTCTTTAGCCGAAGCGATCGTACACGCCGGGATTCAGACTCGCACCAAAGTCGACATTCAATTTATCGACGCCGAATCTGTGAGCGCCGACGATGTTCATGCTTTAGCCAGCGCAGACGCAATTATTGTTCCAGGTGGATTTGGAAAACGCGGGACATTAGGCAAAATCGAAGCCGTTCGTTATGCAAGAACTAAAGGAATTCCTTATCTCGGCATCTGTTTGGGAATGCAGATTGCCATGATAGAATTCGCAAGAAATGTGCTTGGATTAAAGGATGCTCATAGCACGGAATTCAATTCCCAAACTCCCTATCCAGTGCTTGCACTGGTTTCCGAGTGGATGTCGCTCGATGGCAAAATGGAGACGAGAACGGGCAATGAAGGAATCGGGGGAACGTTAAGATTGGGTGAGCAAGTGATTCACCTGCTACCGGGCACCAAAGGCCATCAGATCTACGGGGAGAGCAGAATTAAGGAACGACATCGGCATCGGTATGAGTTCAACAATAAATTTCGACAACAATTTGAACAAGCAGGCATGAAATTTTCTGGAGTTTCATCAGGAAATTTAGTTGAATTGGTGGAGTTGCCCACCCATCCGTGGTTTATAGGATGCCAGTTTCATCCAGAGTTCAAATCGAATCCACGCCAAGGACACCCTTTGTTCATTAGTTATATTGAAGCGGCATTGAATTACCAACAGTCATTTCAATCTTATCAAAAGGTAGCGATCAATTGAAAATTGCAAATACTGAAGTTGGTTCCAACAAACCATTTTTTCTTCTCTCTGGACCTTGCGTGATCGAATCAGAAGCTTTTGCAATCGATACTGCAGGGGAAATCAAACGGGTCTGTGATAACTTATCGATCCCATTTGTTTACAAATCATCTTACGATAAAGCCAATCGAACATCGATTAATTCTTTTCGAGGACTCGGCCGAGAGGAGGGATTGGAAATTCTTGCGAAGGTGCGGGAAACTCACAACATTTCAGTATTGACAGACGTACATTCCCCGGAAGATGCTTACATCGCAGCGAAGTATGTCGATGTTCTGCAAACGCCTGCATTTTTGTGTAGGCAGACTGATTTGATTACGGCCGCAGCTTCAACCGGCAAGATTGTAAACATCAAAAAAGCTCAATTTCTATCACCTCACGAAATGAAGCATGTGATTGTTAAAGCGACTCGTGCTGGTGGCGAAGATCGGGTAATGGTCTGTGAAAGAGGCTCAACTTATGGCTGGAACAATTTAGTCGTAGACATGAGATCGCTGGCCATAATGAATGAAATGGGTTGCCCAGTCGTATTTGATGCCACGCACTCCGTACAACTACCCGGCGGCAACAACGGCGCTTCTGGCGGACAACGTGAATTTATTCCAGCGTTATCTCGAGCGGCAACGGCAGTCGGTGTCGCGGGTTTGTTTATGGAAACTCATCCCAATCCAGAATGTGCGCCAAGCGACGGACCAAACGCATGGCCTTTACAAAAATTATCCGAACTTCTAGAAGAATTGAGAGAAATTGATTATGTTGTGAAAAACAGATTGATTCACGTCTGATCTTCCTTTTGATTCCAAGCAATGACTACACCGTTAATTTCTAAAGTTCAAGCACTTGAGATACTCGATTCTCGAGGTAATCCCACCATTCAAACAACTGTTGAATTGAGTGATGGTTCGGTAGGTTCAACGGCCGTTCCTTCCGGCGCGTCTACCGGAGTAAAAGAAGCAGTTGAGCTTCGTGATGGTGACAGCAATCGATTTCTCGGCAAAGGAGTTCAAAAAGCGGTTGCGCACGTTGAACAGGAAATTGCGGAGGTCCTAGTAGGATTGAATCCATTCGACCAATCCGCAATCGACTACAAGATGATCGAACTCGACGGGTCGGAAAACAAAGGGAATTTGGGGGCAAACTCGATTTTGTCGATGTCGCTTGCAGTTGCAAAAGCAGCTGCCAGTTCACTAAACCAACCACTTTATCGATATTTAGCGGAGGATGATGAATATGTGCTGCCTGTCCCTTATTTGAACATTCTCAATGGCGGCGCTCACGCTAACAATAATTTGGATATCCAAGAATTCATGATCGTGCCTCTAGGATTCTCTAATTTTCGCGAAGGCATGCGATGTGGTGTCGAGGTATATCACAGTTTGAAATCGTTGCTCAATTCGCGCTCCTATAGCACCGCGGTTGGTGACGAAGGTGGTTTCGCACCAGACCTCGACTCAAATGAGCAAGCATTGGATTTGATCTGTGAAGCGATTGAAAGCACTGGTTTAGAGCCAGGTAAAGATATTGGAATTGCGCTAGATGCAGCGAGTTCAGAACTAGTCGTTGAAGACGGCTACTACCTGGAATCAGACAAACAGAAACTTTCATCGAGTGAATTGGCTGACTGGTTTGAATCTTGGGTAGATAGGTATCCAATAATTTCTATCGAAGATGGAATGGGTGAAGATGATTGGCAGGGTTGGAAGGAAATGACCGACCGACTCGGCAACAGAATTCAGCTAGTTGGTGACGATGTCTTTGTCACACAAACAAAAGTGCTTCAAGAGGGAATCGACAATTCTGTCGCGAATGCGATTCTCATCAAGTTGAATCAGGTTGGGACCATCACTGAGACACTCGAAGCCGTAAATTTGGCGAAATCTGCCAATTATGGGGTGATGATTTCTCATCGGTCAGGAGAAACAGAAGATACTTCAATCGCAGATCTTGCGGTTGCAACTTCTGCTGGTCAAATTAAATCTGGAGCCCCTTGTCGTTCCGACCGAACTTCAAAGTATAATAGACTGCTAACAATAGAAGCCGATCTCGGAAGAAGAGGTAAGTACTTCTTACTTTAACCGCTACAGTTCATCAATTGTCTCATCTATGAAGAAATTTCTCGTACTGACGTTATTTACCGCACTTGCTCTGAATCTTCAGTACAGTTTCTGGTTTGGAAAAAATTCAGTTGCAATATTGGTCGACACCCGCGAGCAGATTGAGCAAGAAAATTCCCATAATGAACAGCTCCAGAAGCGAAATAATGCACTAAAAGCTGAAGTCATTGATTTGAAAAACGGCGAAGACGTGATGGAACAACGAGCTAGAGTCGAACTGGGTTATATCGAAAAAGGGGAAACGTTTTATCGCATTGTAGAAGTTGAGCAGTTGCCAGTTGACCTCGTCGAACCGACCGTGAAATAACAATCAAGCCCTACCGACACTTATCCTGCATCTTCCCGTTTCACAAGATTTTTCAACCAAGAAAAATTTTTGTTGAACGAATCAACAAACTTGGCTGACTTGGTAAGTCGCTTTCGCCAACCATTCTGGATTGATATCCACGCCCCAGCCAGGTCTATCAGCAACTCTTGCATTTCCGTCTTTAATCTCGAAAGGCGAGGGAAGAAACAACTCCTGCTGCCAAGGATAATAATCAGTTCCTTCAATCGAAAATTCCAAATACTTCCCAGCATTTGGAATGGCTCGAAGCAAATGCATAGTAAAAAGCGTCACCATGCTTAAATTAGCTGCATGTGGCGTACACGGCAAATTTGCTTTTTCCGCCATTTTTGCGACTCTCAGGGTTCGACTGAGTCCCCCCATGTAACAGACATCCGGCTGAACAATATCGACAATGCGCCTGCGGATCATATCACGCCAATTGGGCAGGTGACAATCTTGTTCTCCACCAGTTACATCAATATCAAGTGCATCTGTAACCATTTTTGTCTGATCGTACTCCCAGTATGGACAGGGTTCTTCATAGTGACTGATACCGTTGTCTTCAAGGAAATGACCAACTTCAATCGCTTTTTTTGGCGAATAGCAGGAATTGGCATCAACCAAAAGAGCAACATTGTCGTCCATCGAATTTCGGATGAGCGGCACAATTTCTTCAGTTCGGCCTTCCCACTCGTCTTTATCATGCCCACACTCTGATCCGATACGAAACTTGAACGCGTCAAAACCAAACTTGTCGCGCAATGAGGCGAATCGATACGCTTCATTGACTGGCGTGATGTCGCGTTTCATGGAAGATGCATAAGCTCGAACGGATCCAGCACTGCCGCCGATTAGTTCACAAACTGGTTTGTCTTGCAGTTTGCCATGCAAATCCCAGAGTGCGAGATCCAATCCTCCAATGGCTCGACATAAATGGGAACCGGGGAACTTATGCTCTCGCTCACCAATCAGATCAGTTAATGAATCGATATCGAAAGCATCACATCCCAAGGCGTGCGGTGCAACTTGGCGATGCACGATCTGCGCTGTGATATCCGCGAAATAGGGCGCAACTTGCCCCCAACCTTGTGAACCATTTTCTACAGTCACACGAACAAAACAAACAAATTCATTTGCAAAGGTTTCGATCTTTTGAATTTTCATATTTGAACTCAGCTCGCTGGGATTTTTATTTCAGATTCATTTGGGGTGGAGCGCGAAAATTTTGAATC
This sequence comes from Arenicellales bacterium, assembly GCA_965202855.1. GTDB lineage: Bacteria > Pseudomonadota > Gammaproteobacteria > Arenicellales > JAJDZL01 > JAJDZL01. The sequence goes on from CBDBBP010000003.1 coordinate 694,030, forward strand.
GCGCTGATTTAAAGAAATTGACTAATCGGAAATTTTCGGTATTTTGTACGGCAGGTCATAAGGAAGCAGTTTGACCGCACTGTCATCGTCAAGGTGAAGAATTTTGTGCTGAATAAACTTAAGGGGTGTAGACACCAATAGCTGCTGATGTTGACGATCTCGTCCGAGTGCGTTGTTTACGATCAGAGCCGTTTGGTTTCCGGGTAATGTTTGGCATTGAACCAAGGTTCCAGGTTCGACTTCAGCTTCTGCTGCTGCATTTGCTCTCAACAATCTCCGATTTACACCTCCTCGATAGTGAAGTCTAGCAACAATTTCTTGGCCTGGATAACATCCCTTTTTGAAACTTACACCTCCTACAAGGTCTAGATTAATCGCCTGAGGTACCAATTGCCCCGTTGTCGCGGGACCAATTGAAGCGATTCCACACTCAATGTCTTCTAACTTCCAAGTCTCCACTTCAGAGTCATCAAATGAACCAAAATTACTCTGAATCTTGGACTCTGCACCGATCATATAAAATCTCGAATTTGTGCCTGGAATTCGAACAATTATTATGTCGTTGTGAGTAGTGCATTGGTAGTTCTGGCGAGGAAGCAGATTCTTCATGCTCTCTGGGAGTGAATCGAGATAGCCTCCACACACGATCATTCTGTCCACTAAGCTAACTTTGACCTTGTCTCGAAGTACAAACATTTTGATGCGCTTGCTGACAGAATCCATAAGGCCGCTGTTGAGAACGAGCAAAAATGTTTGATTGTGACTTAGAATGAGAAAATTTGCAATAATGCGTCCTTTGGGCGTCAAATAAGCTCCCAAGCTGGAGTTTCCACAATTGACTTTGGAAACATCATTGCTGAGTTGTCTTTGCAAGAAATCAGGCGCGTCCACACCTGAAATTTGAACAATACCGAGATGGTCAAGTAATATCATTATTCGCTTATAGGTTGTTCTCTATATTTGAGCATTCTCGTGGCTTGATCTCCAACAGACGGGCGATGATTAACGAATGTGCAGATTAGAGATAAATCAATCGAAAATACTTTCTTTCGTAATGCTATGTATTTTAGTTATTGTTTCGTAAATTGAAATGGTTAAAGAAAAACAAAATTCAAAGGAGAGATCTGAGGGCTCTTCATCCGAGAATTCTCCCTCTAAACAAAAAGTAGTTGAAAAATCTACCACCAACGTTGAAACAAAACGGCTTGATCCGACTCGATATGGAGATTGGGAAAAAAACGGTCGTTGCATTGATTTTTAAATGCTTGTGTTTTTTTACTGCGAATCATTTCTAAATTTCAAAACAGACGTCTTTTCAGTTAGGTTTTGGCATGAAAATTAACTCTACTTCATCAGGTAGCTCTAATAATCAAGTTACGAGTTCCGATTATGAAAATTTACCCTCCGAAACTTCCAAGCTTTTCGGCATTTGGGTACCCTGTATCACTCCAGTTGATGAAAACTATGCAATTGACATTCCAAAACTATGCTCGCTCATTAACTGGTTGCTTGCGAACGGATGCCATGGAGTTTCAGTCTTTGGAACGACCGGCGAAGCGGCTTCATTTTCCGCATTTGAAAGGATGGCTGCATTAGAAAAAATACTTGAAGCGAAAATATCACCTGATCGATTGATGGTTGGCAATGGCTTTTCAGCCATTACAGATACTATTGAAGTTACTCGCCATGCGTTGTCTCTTGGCTGTAACAAAGTGTTGATGCTGCCCCCATTTTTTTTCAAAGATCCGACGCTGGATGGTTTGTGCAGAAGTTATCGTTACGTTTTTGACCAAGTGAATTCAATCGATCTGAATGTAGTTCTGTATCATTTTCCGAGGATGAGTACGATTCCAATTCCGTCTTCCCTCATTGACGAATTAGTAAGCACCCATATTGAAATAATAGCAGGTCTGAAAGATTCTACTTGCGATTGGGAAAGCTCGAATGGCTACATACGACGTCACCCACAGTTGGCGATTTTTCCAGGTACCGACGCATTGCTGTTGAAAGGATTGGAATGCGGTGGAGCTGGCACCATTACAGCAACTGCGAATGTGAATCCCGCTGGAATTCGCAAAATATTTGATTTGTGGAGAATTGGGAAATCTGCGGAACACGCGCAGCAGGAAGCAGAAATGATCCGCAGCGTTGTTTTTGAATATCCGATCGCAGCCGCACTCAAATATTTACATTCCTACTATCGAGGCGACCCCGCGTGGGAAATCGTTCGGCCACCTTTGTCAACATTAGCTGCTTCAGACAAACCTAAACTACTGAATTCATTGCAACAGTTAGCGTTTACTATGGATTTTAGTGTGTAATATTTCGACGTAATTCCGTAAAATTCATTGACACTGAGTTGAGAATTAAGCGTGTGAAGAATTCAGTAGGTCGCTTTGTTTTCCTAAATTCAAAAAAATGGTGTACTAGCAAGCAAGTTTCTTCCGAATTTACATTCTGTTTTAAATCAACGACTCAGAATATAGGTCTAAAAAACTCCGCAGTTTAGCAAAGGGATCATCAATGTCATTGAAGTGAATTTAAAAGTGGACTGCTGTGACATTCTCGAACAAGGAGGTGGCGTTCGCAATGTATCTTTATCGGTTCAATAAGATTCACGGAACCGCCTAGAAAGAAGCGAAATATTTCCTTTGTTAGTGGAGCGAACTGACGCCAGTTTCAATATGTACAGCAATATTAAAACCTTCTCATTCTCCGACATTGCTTTGTTATTACATGTCCAACTCGTTGCAACGCAGGATATTCTCCAAACTGAGATTCAAAGTCTACTTTGATTTTCTTCAAATTTTTCGGCAGTATGGATGCAAGCTCTCTAACTAATCGAAGGAGGAATTGGGGGCGAACTCCACATTGTATCGCCATGATTTTCCAGTTTTTCTGAGAGATTTGTTCTGGATTACTTTGATCGCCAACCGAAAAAGCAAGTTTATGATCAATTTGTTCTATGGCTCGAGTACAGATTAGATCATAAAAGGGTGCCAGTCTTATTTTTCCATCTTCGAAATAGAGGAGAGAAAGATTTTTGGCATGACCATCCGAATTGCCTGCCAGCACATTAAAGATTTGCCAACGAAGTAAGAATTCTAGATCTATTGCAGGTTCACTTGAGACATCACGTACCATTTCGAAACATCGTTGGAACGTAGGTCCGCCGTCCTGCTCATATTTGAATGTATGGCTATATCCCATCGCTTGGCAAAAGTCTTCTTGATGCAATCTTAGAATTTTGTTTTTCTTGTCAATAATTCGGTCATAACGAAGAACCACAACAAAATATTTGTCTTGTTTGAATTGCAATCGGATGTCAACGACTGGCAATTCAACAGACTTGCCCAGCTGCGTTACGAATGCCTCATAAGCCGGCAAATGGGGATTGTCAGGTACTTCGAATTTAAGGATGTGACTAGAAGGTGATAGTTTCAGTGGCAACAAAAACTTGCCATTCTCTATCAGGATAGGGCATTTATCCTGCGCACCTGCCAACGAAAGACGAGGATACTCGTGAGTAGACCAGTTTTTTGCAACTCGCCGATAGGTAATTAAATCTGCGACTTCATCTTGTGTTAGTCCGTGATAGTGAAGTGTTTCGTGCGGTTGTTGGTTCACCTGCAAAATGGATAAAGCACCTGCGCATTCACCACCGATAGCGCGCAATAGATCAAAATCAGTATCAGGAATCTTATGGTCACGAACAATTCTATTTCGAACTCCCCCCTCCGGCAGGAGATTCCCAAAGAATCGTTGAGCTAAATTGTCTTCGCCAAGAAAAAATTCTTCCCGTAAAGGAAGTGTTTGCGAAATAGCATATCCCCCCTGTTCAATCCAATCCTGACTGTAACGAAAATTGAACTGCCGATACGAGATGCGCTTCAATTCACCAACGAGGTGATATCCAATCCACACGTTTAATGTGTCTGGATGATTCATGATCCTAATCTCCACTCCTCTTAGTAATTTGAGGATGTTGTTTATACGTCCGAGGATGAACCGAAACTTCCAGTCCCATAATCTGCAATGCTTTCAATGCTTTCCCAATTTCGCAAGTTTCCTTTCCACGCTCGAATTCCGAGAGGAATCGAGGACTTAAATTACTCAAACCGGATAGTCTCTCCAAAGTAATTCCTCGTTTTTTTCGATGTTTACGCAAAATCTTCCCAATGTCTTTTGTTTTACGGATTTTGCTGGGGATGTTGTAAGTATCTGTCATAACTTTAAATATTTTTATCGTACGGTAATGTTTAGTATAACAATAAGTGAAAATCGAATAATTTTTACCGTACGGTATGGATTTCTAAATTTAATGTTCAAAGACTATAAATATTATCGTACGTGGTTGATTTTTAGCCTGTTGATTCCAATTATTGATCTAGACTTGGATGTACCTAATCTTGTTCACGATAATTATTTTTATAGTTGCTGTAGTACTATCGATTGATCCACAGTGTTTGAACTAGTTCAATAATAGAATTAAAGCGAACGGAGTGAGCGCCTGCTGTGCCTTTTTCAAACCGAAATGTCGAACTCGCTAAGCTCAATTGCCCACCTTGAATGCGCAATCATATCGACCTGCTGGAGGGCCCACTCCTTTGGCCGGTCGAATACATGTCGTTCCGACTCGACTCTGCGATACACCGAATTTGAGCATCGAGGCGCGGTCCACGACTGAGCTGCACATAGTGGTGGTTGTGACCTAACCGATTCACGGCTCACCGCCTTCTTTAAGAGTCGCCCTTGGCAGCCCAACACCATTGACCAAATTCAATCAGCAAGGGCACAGCAGTCGCAAACCGCCGTGCCCTTGGCTTTGGACTTATACGCTTTGATTGAATCACCGCAACCGTGCGTTTCGACTTACTCGGATGCGACCAAATGAAACTTTGCAGAGGCAAATTTCATTGAATTCTGTTAGTTTTGAACAAAGTTGCGCAATTTAGGCAGATTGTTCTTTGGCATCTACAATTTGTTGGTCAACTAATGGTCGAATTTACAATCTTCAATCAACCAATCCGAGCATTACACAAACCAAAAATTGGTGGAAAACTAAGATTATCGTCTCGATTAGAGAGATATTTTTTATTGATTTCATCTGGTACGAGTATTTCTACAGTTGCATAACCGCATTCTTGAACGAATCTTTCCATATTTTCTGGTTTGAAATTCGTAATCATCGGTTCACCTTTTTTAGCTACAAATTCAAACATTTGGGCCTGAGCGTGTCGCCAGTCTTTTGGTATGGAGAGTGGTTCATACTGGAAATCAAAGAGAACTCTAGAGCCTGCGCTGCAAACGGCCGAAATCCGTTCAAGTGTCGAAACAACCGCAGCACGCCGCAAATAATAGGTCACCCCGAACCATGCGAAGACTGCTGGTTTTGAAATGTCAAATCCATGTTCAATCAAGCATTCAAACATATCTTCCACATTCAGGTCTGCGCCTACATAAACAGCGTTGCTAGGTTTGGCGATACCTTGTTTGGCCATCCGTTCCAGTTTTGACTTTTGGGTAGCTGGCTGATCCAACTCGAATACCGTTACGTAATTTTTCAGATCAGTTCGTCGCATAGCAAACGAATCATATCCAGCACCCAAGACAACATACTGATCAACGCCGGAATGTATCGCTTCTTCTACCAAATCTTCGCAAAATCTAGCACGAACGAAAACAGCATTAGTTATTGGTTTTATCACTTTATATTTCACATCCACTACAAGCCAAGATAGAATTTTTGAAGCGGTGATCGTTCTCCAAATTGGCCCGCAAAAATGTTTTGCATATTTGTCGGTGAAAATAGGCGGAGTAGCCGTACGCGTGTGTAAAGCTCTCGCAGCCGCAACTAGTTCAGCAGTTTTACTTGGATTTTCAGTTTTTGGCATATTTCATTTGCTAGTGCAGCAAGCTGGTCAAATTGCTCCAACGCAGCTCGTCATTCATGTCAAGAATTCGTGCGATAGAAAAGCACCTGATCTCCAATTTTAATGCTTCGGATAAGAAAGTCACCTTGTAAATCTTGAATTCACTTCAATTTGAAAAGTACGGGTACAATCCAGATCGACGAAACTTGCTTGGATTGACTGAAAAAACAGACATGAAACCAGGAAAGTCTAAGCAAAGTGATTGAAAAATCAAAGGGAAGCACTTTCCTTAAGCGGGAAATTAGTTCAGAGGAATTTAGCGAATTACAATATTCATTAATTCTGGTTCGAATGCAATTACTTTCGAGGCCTGCTTAGTGGTCGGCGCGACATCAAAAACGAAAGTGAGTTTGGCGGAAATCATTCCTACAGATCACATGGGGTACGGTGTAATTGTTTCACTTGTTCCTACGACATCGGATTCATTTCACCGCAAGTTGGGAAGAGGAATAATCAGTGATTCACTCGAACAGTCTCATTTTGAACCATAAATCTTTATCGAACAAGAAGTTCAAGGAGGGCATCATCATGCAAGAAATAAGAATAAGTAAACGGAAAAGTCAAGCATTCAAGAAGCTGCTTGAACTAGGCTGCGGGGGGGGGGTACAGGACATCGCCTTAATGCCAGCCGCGCTGCCTTAGGCGGGTTGTCCAGTGGGCCGAAAATCAAGAACTTGAGAACTCTCGCAGTTGCCGCGGTGATGTTAACCGCGATGATGACGTGGTCGAGCGTCGGTGCCATAGACGTGCAGATCTACGGTTTCAACTTCGGCTGCCAGACGCCCGACGGCGAATTACGCAAGCCCAAGTTCGGCGATGTCGATGGCATCTTCTTCACCAATCTGCCAGCGGAGCGGAAGGCCTGCTTAGAGACCATTGACCGCATGATTTACTCGTGCAACGCCAACACGACCTTCATCTCGCATGACTTGAACAGCCGGTATCCGAGCTGCTTGGGGATTTTCGAACGGCAGGCGCAGGAGTGCGTCGTTCACATCGAGGGGCAGCGACAGAAGTGCTATGCTGGCGGTTCGTCGGAAACGAATGAGGTTAAGCCTGTGCACTTGACGATGTGGGCAACGAAACGCTCGAACATCCGCAGCGGTCCCGGCACGGAACACGCAAAAGTAGGGCTTCTGGAAATCGGCGACGAAGTTCAGGTGACCGGTGAGATCGGCAACTGGCTCAGGATTGAGGCGCGGGGCGACGATGCGTTCGTTTATGCGCCGCTGCTGACTGAGAATGCGCCGGAAACTGGGACAGCCGCCTCAGGGGCCGATGCCAAGGACGAGTCAGATACGGCAGTGCATCGAGAGCCGGATGTCGATCAGCCTGCTGCTGTGTCGCTGGAACCGAAATGTCCGAAAAATGGAACATTTCAAAACTGTTGGTTTGAACTCCAGAATCCAATGGGATGCCACTTCTGGATTTCCGAGGGAATTATAAATCGTATCACGTGGTCAGGATCTTGCTCTGGTGGCGTCGCCCAAGGAGAGGGTGTGATGTCTTATGATGAATCAACACGCGGTACCGGAGCTATTGCAGACGGAAAAAAGCAAGGCCGTTGGATATTTACCAATAATTATGACAACGGAGATTCGGGGCGTTCCGAGGGCGATTACCTAAATGGTAACCAGCACGGACTTTGGCGTTATGTTTTTAAGAACAACCTTACTGGTAAATGTCAAATCAGTGAAATGTTCTTTTCTCATGGTGAGATTGAAGAATATGTGTTATCTGAGATAAGGGATTGTTGAGTGCGTCTTCGCGTACCTGAACGGCTCTGCCGCTGCTTTGCGTCGTTTTTCATCCGTACCGCGAAAATACAAATACCTGAGCGAAGATAGCCGCCAGTGGTTTTGATTCTGCACAGACCGTGCCGACCAAGTAAAGAGTACGAAGAATTTCTTATTTACTTCGAATTTTTGATCAGAAAAAAAATTGATTTCTATTCAATCAATAATTTATTACGCCTCTTCTCTTGTTTTGCCATAAATGGATTACAAGAAAGTACTGCGTGATTGGCGACTGCATTCAGCGGCAGTTGGTATATCCATAGGTGCCGATTGAAACAATAGACGAACTGAAAATTATATTCGTGTAAGAGTATAAATCCAAAGCTAGGGGCACTGGGGGTCTGCGACCTCGGTGCCCTTGCTCACTGCGTTCGGTCGATGGCGTTGGTGGGGTGTGAATGGTGCCAAGATGGACATGGCGGTCAAAGAAGTGACCGCCGATATTGCTGAATCGGACTGGAGTCCGCTGCAGAAACGAGATGGCAAGCCGTCGGCGAGCCGAGAAGTAGCTCGTAACGTACATACGATGAATGGCACTCACCATGCGTTCGTGCTGGTGGTGGAGCGAGCATAGCTGGAAGAAGAACAAACGCATCAACTGGAGCTGCTCGTAGTCTGTGACCGAAACCATGCGGTGCGAGGCCGTTATCTTTACCGTGCCATTGCCCCACCAATCTGGGCTAGCAGCAGTATAGCGACTCGCAAGTCGTGCACTGGTTCGACGAGCGTGTCAAACATAGTGAGAACCGCACAAGGAGTTGGCCCAAGAATTTGCTGGTGGGCAGCTGTCCTGTGGAAAATTCAAGGACAAAACGACTTGGTAGCAGTTGAACATGATCTCTTACTATCCGCTGGTTCCGTTACATCGCGTATTGCCGCTGCGATGGTCTCGCGGCCAGGCCGGGACACTGCACTGGCAGCTATATGACATCGCCGGCAAGATCGTCCATCACGCTCGGCAATGGATACTAAAAGTCAACCCCAATTAGCACCTGAAAATCGAATGAGTGCCACACCAAATCAAAAATATCCCTCTGCTGTCCTGACGAGGAGGCTAGCGACCAAACTTCATCACATCGGTTGGCATGGATTCCGTCACTGCGGAAGAGTCTGCTGCGGCTAGATAGCCCGAAATTCTAATATGGAAGCTATTCGATATATTGCATTGCACACGTAGTTGCCGACATATTGCGATTTGCCACTTCCCGTAGCCATTGTCAATGCTGGTCTCAACCTCAAATTAGTGGGAACGGGCTCAAATTCCTGAATCAACGTTAAATTAGCCTGTCAATCTTCGGATTTGGGTCTTTACACGAATTAATTGAAGAAGATGTAGAACGATGCTTAACGGCATGTACAGACGACTGTAGGAGTCATCGAAATTCAGCTCGTTACCAACGCAGTTTTGCGACGCATTCGGCACGTGAATCTGCAGAAGAACAATTTCACAAATCCCATTAGAATCACTAGAATTTTGCTCGATTAAGAGACGCTAGAAGCATAGTCTCTCGAGAGGAAGTCACCACAAAAATTTCAATACCTATATAAAATCGGAGTACAAACAATCCATTATGCACATTGAATCTACTAACCTTTTAGGTTCATACCTTCTATGGTCTGTCAAGTGAGTAGTAGCGACAAGCGCAATATTTGTTCTCGTACCACCGTCGCTACTTCGTGACTCTGAAAATCCCGAAATACTACTAGATCTTCGAAAATTTGAGTTCAAAAATTGCGTTCCATCACTCAGCTGAGATTGCACACACCTCCCCAACTCTGCGGTTGGTGGGCTACTTTTTGAGCATGTTCCGACATCCTTTGAATCAAAGAAGTTAAATCTATTCCAAATATAATTGGCACTGGCTATTCAAGTGCAGTTTATGTAAAAGGCACTTGAAAAATAATGTAATATTTCAACTATGAACTCAGCAAATCGTCCAATTTCCCCTCATATTCAGATTTACAGACCTCAGTTGACGTCTGTAATGTCGATTCTTCATCGAATTACGGGAATCATTCTCGCAATTGGGTCAATTCTATTTGCATTTTGGATTAGTTCTCTTGCTTTCTATCCTCATCTTGCGCAATCAATATTTGATTTTTTAGCGAGTTTTCTAGGCCGTTTGTTTCTTTTCGCTTGGACACTCACACTTTTCTATCATTTGTGTAATGGAATTCGACACTTGTTTTGGGATGTTGGCAAAGGGTTTGAAGTGAAACAAGTTTACAAAAGTGGTTGGTTCACCGTAGCCGCAACCTTAATTCTAACCTGTGTCGTCTGGATTGTCGGGTATGCGGCCTGTCCCTGAGCAATGATTGATTACCGCTCACCGATCGCTCGTGTTATAGGACTTGGGTCTGCCAAAGAAGGGTCTATGCATTGGTGGTGGCAAAGACTCACCGCATTGGCACTTGTTCCTTTATCTATCTGGTTCACGTTTTCAATTGCTACATTTACGGGAGAATGTGCAGGCGCTGTTTCCCAATGGATTGCGTCCCCCTTCGTTTCTACATTGTTGATCGTATTTTGTTGTCTCTCTCTTCTATCACGCTCAACTGGGAATTCAGGTTGTGCTAGAGGATTATGTGCACAACGAGGCAATGAAACTGCTATTCGTTTTATTGACGAAATTTTTATCGGTGATTCTCATCATTTTTACCACGATTTCGATATTGAATATCGCCCTGTTTTAGAGCAGCGATGACTCTCAGCGCGTACAAAATAATTGATCATAGATATGATGTTGTCGTGGTTGGGGCAGGCGGTGCTGGATTGCGCGCAACATTCGGAGCCGCCTTTGAAAATCTATCCACTGCCTGCATTACAAAGGTATTTCCTACACGAAGTCACACCGTGGCAGCCCAAGGAGGAATCAGCGCCGCACTCGGAAATATGGGTGAGGATGACTGGCGTTGGCACATGTATGACACCGTCAAAGGATCGGATTGGCTCGGTGATCAGGATGCGATCGAATATATGTGCCGCGAAGCACCGGATGCAGTAGTCGAACTGGAGCACTATGGTGTTCCATTTTCGCGTACGGAAGATGGACGCATATATCAGCGCGCTTTCGGAGGAATGACCACTCATTTCGGAGAAGGTCAAGCAATGAGAACCTGTGCTGCCGCTGACCGTACAGGACATGCAATTCTACATACTTTGTACCAGCAGGCCTTAAAACATCGAGCGGAATTTTATTTGGAATACTTCGCCTTGGACCTGTTAATGCATGACGGTGAGTGCAGGGGCGTTCTGGCTTGGTGCCTTGAAGATGGCACGCTTCATCGATTTCAGTCGAAAATTGTAATTTTGGCGACCGGAGGATACGGAAGGGCATATTTTTCATGCACTTCTGCTCACACTTGTACAGGTGATGGAAACGCGATGGTTTTGCGAGCTGGGCTGCCATTGCAGGATATGGAATTTGTTCAGTTTCATCCAACCGGAATCTATGGGTCTGGGTGTTTGATCACTGAAGGGGCCCGCGGTGAAGGAGGTTATCTGACAAATTCTGAGGGTGAACGTTTCATGGAACGTTACGCACCGAATGCAAAAGATCTTGCCTCGAGGGATGTTGTAAGTCGCTCTATGACCATGGAGATAAACGCTGGCCGAGGCGTCGGCGCGGAAAGCGACCACATTCATCTTCACCTTGAACACCTTGGACCGGAAGTGATTCAGGAACGATTGCCCGGAATTACTGAAACTGCACGAATTTTTGCCGGAGTGGATTCCACGAAAGAACCGATTCCTGTTTTGCCTACAGTGCACTATAACATGGGCGGTATTCCAACAAATTATCGTGCTGAAATCGTCACGAGAAAAAGTGGAGACAATGATTATGTCATACCAGGTCTTATGGCCATTGGTGAAACCGGTTGTGTATCAGTACATGGAGCGAATCGATTGGGGTCAAACTCTTTGCTGGACTTGGTGGTATTTGGTCGAGCCGCGGCGGTAAGGGCAAAACAGATAATCAGCAAGAAAGAAGGCAGACGATCACTTCCAAGAAACATTGAAGAAAGAGCGATCACTCATTTTGATCGATATCGGTATGCGAGTGGTTCAACGAGAACAGCAGAAATCCGATCGAACATGCAAAAAGTTATGCAACAGCACTGTGCGGTATTTCGAACCGAAGAATTGCTCGAGGAAGGTTGCCGCAAAATGGTTGATGTTTGGAATAGCTTGCAAGACATCAGCGTTACAGATCGTTCAATGATTTGGAATACGGATTTGGCTGAGACACTGGAATTGGACAATCTTATTCGGCAAGCCCTGACGACGATTTTTTCAGCCACGAACCGGAAAGAGAGCAGAGGAGCGCATGCCCGTGAAGATTACACAGAGCGCGACGACGACAACTGGATGAAGCATACGCTTTCGTGGCTAAATGAAGCTGGGGAGGTAGAGATCGAATATCGACCGGTGCATCTTTATACTCTTACAGAAGACGTTGAGCTAGTGAGTCCAAGAGCAAGAGTATACTAAGATTAATTTGACGGTAAGTTTAACGTGGCAAAAATTCGACTCCCGAAAAATTCAAGAATTCGCAAAGGAATCGATTTTCCTTTGAAACAGTCTGCGAATCATGTGACACGGTTTCAAATTTATCGCTGGAATCCGGAAGACAAGCAATCTCCCCGTGTCGATACTTATGAACTGGACCGAGATGACTGCGGCTTTATGGTTCTGGATGCACTCATCAAAATCAAAGATGATATTGACTCCACACTTACATTCCGGCGTTCTTGTCGAGAGGGCATTTGTGGGTCCTGTGCAATGAATATAGACGGCACAAATACATTGGCATGCATCAAGCCTCTTAGTGAGATTAAATCAACAGTTAAAATTTACCCTTTGCCCCATTTGCCCGTGGTTAAAGATTTGGTTCCGGATTTGACACATTTCTATGCACAATACACATCCATCAAACCTTGGCTGCAGAAACAGTCGCCGTCGTCAGCCAGTCACGAGAATCTGCAGTCGATAAACGAACGAAGTCGGCTGGATGGATTGTACGAATGCATACTTTGCGCCTGCTGTTCAACGAGTTGTCCAAGCTATTGGTGGAACAGTGAACGTTATTTGGGGCCTGCGATACTGCTGCAGGCGTATCGTTGGATTGCAGATAGCCGTGACGAGGCAACAGGGGAACGTCTAGATGAATTGGAAGACCCATTCAGACTCTATCGTTGCCATACGATTATGAATTGCACGAATACATGTCCGAAGCATCTCAATCCTGCAAAAGCAATTGCTGAAATCAAAAAACTAATTGCTATGCGAACATGAAAGAATGCTTGAACGATGTTCGAATTGAAAAAAATCGACTCATATGGCGTTGCAGGCAAGGCACCCGCGAGTTGGAAATATTGCTAATTCGATATATCGACTCTTGCTTTGATTCAATGACTCGCGCGGAACAATTGACGCTTCAAGCGCTTTTGGAACATAGCAATCCTGACTTAATTGATTGGCTAGTCTACGGAGCAACTGTCCACGATAGCCAATTTAGCTTACTGATAAAGAAAATACGAGCATTCTCTGTATAGCTGATTCGAATATAAAAAAAAACATGCCATCACATCACTATGTTCCTAAGGATTTACGACGTGGCCGAATCCTGCTGGAGTTGCCTCACTTCAACAAAGGTCTTGCATTTTCACGTGAGGAACGAGAAAACAAGGGACTGCTAGGTCTTCTCCCATACGGTCTCGAGACTTTGGATGATCAAGTGCAAAGAGCCTATCAGGCGTGCGTTCAGAAAGAATCTGCTCTAGAACAACACATCTATCTACGTCAGCTGCAGAATGTCGATGAAGTTCTGTTCTTTCAGTTAATTATTGAACATGCATCGGAAATGCTTCCAGTTATTTACACCCCAACTGTGGGTGATGCTTGCAAATACTTCTCAGAAATCTACCGAAAACCACAAGGGTTGTTTCTAAATTATCCTGAGCGAGAAAATATCGATACCATCATTTCCAATATCCCCAATGTAAACATTGAAGTGGTCGTTGTAACGGATGGAGAGGCGATCTTGGGAATTGGGGATCAAGGGGTAGGGGGTATGGGTATTCCAATTGGCAAGTTGAGCTTATATTCTGCATTGGGGGGAATTGATCCTAAAGTTGCTCTGCCCGTTACCTTGGATGTTGGCACTAACAACCAGGTGCTGTTAAATGACAGTGTTTATGTAGGGTGGCGACATAAAAGATTAGAGCAACAGCAATATGATGAATTCGTTGAATTGGCACTCAGTGCGATTCATAGACGTTGGCCACACGCGGTAATTCAGTTTGAAGATTTTGGCTCTTCGAACTCACAACGGTTGCTAGACAAATATATAGATCGGTTTTGTTGTTTCAACGATGACATTCAAGGAACCGCGGCTGTCACGCTTGGATGCCTGATCTCAGCATGCAGAGCAACAGGAATAGGACTGAAAGATTTGCGGCTTGTGATCGTTGGCGCTGGTGCAGCCGGTACTGGAATCGCAAATGGTTTAATTCCTGCGATGATGGATGCTGGCTTGGACCGAGAGTCAGCCTACAAACGAATTTACATGTTCAACAGCAAAGGTTTGATCCATAGTGGCTCAACAGGAATTCGAGAGTTACAACAGCCCTTTGTTCACGATGAGAAAGAGCTGATCAGCTGGAATGGTGATTATCAGTTGTTAAACGCGATTCGTCAAGTACGGCCAAACGTTCTAATTGGCGTAAGTGGACAAGGGGGATTTTTCACAGAACAGATCGTCAAGGAAATGTCACAACATGCTGAGCGACCATGTATTTTTCCGCTTTCAAATCCAACCTCAAAGGCAGAGGCGTTACCAAGAGATTTACTTGAATGGAGTGACGGTAAAGCAGTGATAGCAACAGGCAGTCCGTTTGAGCCAGAGAGTTACAACGGCATTAACTATGAAATTGCCCAATGCAACAATGCATATGCATTCCCAGGAATTGGGCTTGGTTTGAGCGCCGTAAAGGCGCGCCGAGTGACTAATGAAATGTTATCTGCGGTTTCTCAAGTAATAGGGTGTGCTCAGCCTAATGTGGATAAGACTGGCACTTCATTGCTGCCACCTTTGACATCCGTGCGTGACTTGAGTCGAGAAATTGCAGTGGCAGTGGCTACCATAGCCATCGAACAAGGACTGAACGACGAAGAAGTCGTCAGCGATGTTGAACAGATGGTGGACACCAAAATGTGGTATCCATCGTATTAATTCGAGGGTGCAATTCAGTTTTTGAAATCCGGAACGAGTATTGTGTCCTGCGCCATGTCTCGATTTGCCGCAGGGTAATCGATAAGATAGTGCAATCCTCGGCTTTCTTTACGCAGAAGAGAGCAGCGAACGATTAATTCAGAAACTTGCACTAGGTTTCGAAGCTCAATCAAGTCTCGATTTACTTTGAACTGACTGTAGAATTCCTGTACTTCTTCAGTTAGTACGTCAACTCTTCTCAGAGCTCGCTTTAATCGTTTTTGACTTCGAACGATTCCTACGTAGTTCCACATTAGTCTTCTTAACTCATCCCAATTGTGGGCGACAACAACCATTTCATCTGGGTCGGTCACCTGGCTCTCGTCCCAAAGCGGGATATTGCTCGGATTGGGCATTATGGAATCGAAATTGTGACGGATATCTTCGAACGCAGAATGAGCCAACACAACGCATTCGAGCAGAGAATTACTGGCGAGACGGTTGGCTCCATGCAATCCCGTGCAGGCGCTTTCGCCGACGCAATATAGACCTTGCAAATCTGTGCGGCCATGATGGTCCACACGAACACCCCCACACGTGTAGTGTGCTGCTGGGACTACTGGTACTGGTTCTTTTGTCATGTCGATTCCGAATTCAAGACATTTTGCATAGATGTTTGGAAAGCGTCTCTTTAAAAAATCTTCTGATTTCATAGTGATGTCCAAGTAGACGCAGTCATAACCTCCCACCTTCATTTCATTGTCGATTGCTCGAGCAACGATGTCGCGTGAAGCGAGTTCTTGCCGGTCGTCATATTTATGCATGAATGGGCTTGAATCTGGCAAGATCAGTTTTCCACCTTCACCTCGAACTGCTTCAGAAATCAAGAAAGACTTCGCATGTGGGTGATACAGACAGGTTGGATGAAACTGAACAAATTCCATATTGGAAATACTGCATCCTGCCCGCCACGCCATGGCAATTCCATCACCAGTTGAAGTGTCTGGATTGCTTGTGTACAAATAAGCTTTCGATGCGCCGCCGGTAGCTAGTACAACGGCGTTGGCAACAAATGTATTCACTTTGTCAGTATCAATGTCGAGAGCATAGACACCGATACATCGGTTCTTGTCAGGTGGATGATTTTTATGTTCTTTAATCAGCTCAATTGCAATACTTCTTTCGTGAACTGAAATGTTCTTGTGATCGCGGACCATTGACTCAAGGGTGGTTTCAACCTTTCGTCCTGTGGCATCTTCCGCGTGAATTACTCGTCGACGAGTATGTCCTCCTTCCCTTGTCAAGTGAAATTCACCTGGATGTTTGATCTGGTTACTTCGACGACTGAACGTCACACCGCTATCGATGAGCCAACGAATGGCAGCGGGCCCGCGATTTACAATAAATTCAACGGCAGACTGACTACACAATCCCGCTCCCGCATGCAAAGTATCGTGTACATGAGCCGCAAAGGAATCGTCAAGTCCCCAGACTGCGGCAATTCCTCCTTGAGCATAATAGCTGGAACTCTCCTTTAAAATTTCTTTCGTCAGAATAGTGACGTTAATTCCAGAGTTTGCAGCCTTTAAGGCAGTAGTAAGACCTGCCAAACCGCTTCCGAGAACCAAAAGTTGAGTTGTGTTAAGAATTGAAAACTTTGAAGTGGTGGAATTATAGAAAGATCATAAAATTGAATGTAACTGAAACAGAATTCATTCAAATCTAACAGTTTTGACTCGAATGTCGAGGCACGGCACAGAACATATCGCCAGAATCATCCATACTCTACGCTCAACCCAAGAAAATTCAAATTTCTCTTCCTGCTTCAATCGTAAAAACTGAATCTGTCCCCATCCAAATAATTTATGTTACCTAAATTATAAGTCCTAGCAATTTCATTTTGCAGTCAGCATAACAAATAATTTGGGGTAACTACTCACCCGCTCGTTCAGCCTAGGTGGATGAGCAGCGAAGATACAAGAAGTTGATTTAGGACCCGCTGCGACCATATGCAATTTCAAAACCCACGCCAGCTGCATGCAATATTCCAAAGTAAAGACAGTGTTCACGGTATGACCAAAGACAAAAGTAGCGGTAAATCGGACAACCTCTCCACCGGGTCGGAGGAAAGTTCAACTTCAAAGATTCCCCATGATAAATTCTTTCGAGCCATCTTCGAGCACACGAGATACTGTATTGATCTGTTTCGTCTGGCCTTGACCGAAGCGGAGTTCAAAGCATTCGACTGGCGAACTTTATCGAATGATACTGACCTTGTTTTCACCTCCCGTTGGAGCGAGCGCAAACCCGACCTGGTGGTGTCGGTGAATTGGAAACGCTCCGGCAAGCGGCTGCAGTTGGTCAGTGTCATTGAGCACAAGAGCAAAAAGGACTCTGATGTTCTATTGCAATTGCACGAATACTGCGCCGTGATCATGCGCGCTCAACGCCGCCCGGTCCTGCCCATAGTGGTCTACAACGGCTTTCGACGAAAATGGCGAAAACCATTGCAGCTGCACGATTCGCTGGTCAAGATGCCACCGGAGCTGAAATCGATGTTTGGAGCCAACATACCGAACTTTGAGCCGCGCATTGTGAATCTGAGAGATCTTGCGATTCCCGGACAGATCCGGGGTTTGGTGAGCGAACCGGCGCTTTACATGCTGGCCGCGATCTGGAGTTCTTCCAGCAGAATGTTGGAGCGGCTGTTCCAGATTAGCGCGTCGATGTCATTCACCGACCGCAGTGATCTAATCCCGCGCACGGTCGATTATTTTCTCAGCCATCATCCAGATGTATACTGTCGAAACATTGAAAGGATTGAACAGACCGTGGTCATGGACGAAGGCACGAGAATCATGCAAGAGGCGATATTTAGTTGGGAACGAAGAGAAGAGATAGGCCGTCAAAAAGGAATTCAGGAAGGATCCATAAAGATTGCCAAGAAGATGTTAGCCAAAGGATTCGAAATCGGCACGATTTGCGATCTGACTGATTTAACCCCCGACGAGCTCGAGCAACTACGAAACAGATTGGACTGATTTACCAGAATTTTAAATTCTTTTCTTTTAGTGCCAGACATTCGTACTCAGGTCATAAGGTGCAAAATATTGGCCGCCGCCCGCAGCGCTGCCGGTATCGCATTGAAGAAAACTTGCCACAAGCAGAACATCAGCTTCTGGCCATATCTCAAACATCGGATCAAAGTGCCAAACGCACCTGAGGGACGACACTTAGCCACACTGGTCAGCCAACTCCAAACATTGACTGGCCCAACTTGAAGGTTTGCTAACTCGTCTGCTTCCAGTACTAACACAATCAGTTCAACAACGCTGATCTCTCAAGGAAAACCACGTAACCTGTGGTTTTTATACTTCTTTTCTGCATCATTTTTCGTTTCGCTTAGAACGGAACATCAGTTTGTTCCTTTGGCGATGGCGGCGACAACGGTCTGTGTGCGACTACAGAGTTGCATGCTGACAAAATTGAATGTCATACACCAATTTTGCCCCTCTTACATAAATGGGTGCATAAAGAATAATTGTTCAAAAAGGAAAAAATTGAACAAGTATTAATTCATTCTTTGTTTGGGGTTACTTGGCTATGGGGTTTGGATTGTTCCTCTGATCCTTGATTTTGTTGACCAGCATCTGTTTTTGAAATCACAGGCGGCACAGGAACATCGGTCGAAGGAGCAACGGGTTCATTGCCTGAATTTTTTCTTGCGCCTCGTCCGCCAAACCAAAAGCTGACTATGGACGCAGTTAAAGTTGACAAACCCGTATAGATAGTAAGTAATTCAGTGTTCAGTCCTTTATCAGTCATTACGATTATGCCGCCTAAAATCAAAGTATAAAAGCCATAAAACCCCAAAATCCCATAGGTGATTCTCGGCCTAACCATTGATTTGTTATAGTCACTGCGTTCTTTTGCAGACTGAAATGTAATTTTTCTTGACATAATAAGTTTCTTCAAATTTGAGATAAGAAAAGAGAAAATCCACCAAAAAATTGGTGGATCAAAAATTTAAATTGTTCTTTATCTTTGGAATTATAGAGATTGAATTACTTTTTCTTCAATCCTCTAATAAAAACGCAAAAGCGCTTCCATTTCTCTCTCAAATTGCGGCCGCCACATTAGACCACTTGATTTCAACATCTCTGGGGCTTTTACTCAGAACTTCAATTTTTGCTAAACTATTCATCATGTCAACTCGTACCACGTCATCTGAAACCAAAGTCATAACTCCTAATTGTGTGTCAGCTTGTTCCCACGCACTAATTCCATTTACAATTGGAATATCTGTGTCTAATAAGGAATGAGCAATGACACCACTGCTTTGATTCGCTCACACTCGCGTAAACTCAGAGGTGCAATTTTAGTGTGAAATTTGAACACTTGGTTATTCCGGGTGCGCTCCTTGGGAATCTTCACCGGTGCTTGCCTCAATTGAGGCTAATACTTTCGCTCCACCAAAATGAACGAACTTATTTGTGCTTGATGGCTATAGTCTGCAACGCGCTCCGCGTACTCTAAGAGAATTTCTTCGAAAACCAAGCTCACCGCATGCAAGATCAATTTCTGTTCACCGGAACTCAATTGCGAATTTAATGACTGGGTAAATTAACCGTGAAATTCAAACTCAATTACTGTACTATCTTTGATAATAGGGCGTATCCTGATTTTGGTTTACGATTTCTACTCTTTTAGTTAGCCGAACATACTTTTTTATTTCGTTTTCTCTTTATCCTGCGTGCATCACTTTTGAAAAGATCTTCTGAGCAATCAGTCGAGCATCAGAGCTTATAGAGCGGCAGAAACGTTCACACAGAAAACACGGCCGATCTACAATTTTGATCGAGACAAGAAAGCAGATGCCGTATGTTTATCACGTGTTTATATTCCATTTTTAGACCTTGTAACTATCAGACTCAACTCTTGCGAACAATTTCGTGAATATGTACGGTTTCATCAATACGGTTGAACTTTCTTTAATGGAAGTTGTCAATACATTAAGCAAGCTCTAGTTGGTGAAAAAAAATGGGAACACCAAAAACAATTCCCAAAGATGCCAGTGAGGAGATGCTTCTTAATCAGGCGAGAAAAGGCAATGAATATGCGTTCCAAATTCTGTTCCAAAAACATCAACCTGGAATATTTGCTTTGGTCTCTAGCATGAGCAGAAGCAATTTGAACATTCCATACTATGAAATCGAGGACGTAGTTCAAGAGACAATGATCAAAGCTTGGAATGGGCTACCAAAATTTCGAGGTGATGCCAAGTTTTCGACGTGGCTTTATAGCATTGCAAGAAATCACGCAAGGAACGTCTCGCTTAAAAACAAGAAATTCAATAATACGTTACATGCATCCGACATGAAGGATTATAGCTTCGAGAATTTGATTAAAGATGAATCTGATCCTTTGACGTTGCTCGAACAACAAGAATATCGTAGTTTTATCTATCAAGAAGTAGAGAAATTGCCACCAAAATTGAAAAATGTCTATCTGCTTCGCGAGCGTGATGACCTGTCCTACTTGGAAATTTCAAAAGTAACCGATACTCGCTTGGGAACAGTTAAAACACAGATTTATCGAGCTCGTCAGATTTTGATAAAGAAAATGAGGAACTGCTATTTCAAAGAAAATAACAAATAGAGAACAATGAAAGAGGACTTATCAGCACTATTTGATGGTGAAATTGGTTCGGAGGAGCTTGAGCCTTTGCTCGAGCGCTTGTGTAGCGACAAAGAACTTCAGCGCGAGTGGGAGATGTACTGCCTGTTGCAAAGTATGACTCGCCGCCAGTGTACCCATGCTTACTTTAATTCGGTACTAGCTGATGCAACGCAGCATGAAACGGATAATATTCACAAAATCAAAAAGAAACCAACACAACCTAAACGATTTTTCACCAATTGGAATTTCGGTTTAACGAGCTTGGGATTCAAACAAGGAGCATATAAGTTAGCTGCCAGTGTCGGCGTAGCAGCACTAGTAGGTTTTTTTGTCGGCATCGCCGTTCAAGACCGCTTTTATGACACCAATCCTTTAGTCCACGAAACTGCGTTGATAGATCAAACGCCAACGAAGCAATTTGAATCCGATACCATCGCTTCGATTGATGATTCTACAGCGACACGCTGGATATTTAATGATGCTACAGCTACATTGGACCGAGAAAGAAATTTGAACAAATTATTATTGGAGCATTCTTTAGCTGTTCCCAACACCGCTTCTAATGAGAATTTCGGTCCTATAGCGATGCTAGTCAGCTATGATTATCAATAGAGCCCTGGTTGTTAATTTTGGATAGGTATTGAATTAACAAGAGTAGATAGATGTTTGATTTATTTAGAAACTGTTTCGTACGAACACTATTTCTGCTCAGTCTCTCAACACCTGTTGCCGCGTATGCGACTGGGCAGACGGTAAACGAAATCTTAACGAATTTGGCAATCGCTGCGGGCGTAACCGACTATAAGGGCACCTTTCTTTACAGCAGCGGAAAAAACACCGAGACGATGCAGATTTACCACTCTGCAATGGATGGCGAAATTGTTGAAAAATTGATTGCTTTAAACGGTGATTCTTCAGAACTCATTCGAACGGATCAAGGCGTATGGTGTTATTTTCACAGAGACAAAGTAGGATACTTTAAATTTGGGGATTCTCGCATCTTTCGAACTCCGGGGTTGCAAGCTGATTCTTTGCATGATTTAGACGCCTACTATAAAGCTTCCACTATTGGCGAAGAGCGAATTGCTGGTCGACTTTCCAAGCGAATCGCGCTGCAAGCGAACGACCAATATCGATACGGATTTGAACTCTGGGTAGATCGCGAGTCCGGTTTGTTGTTGCGTTCAGATTTATTTGATGAAAATTTGAAGATGTTGGATCGATATATGTTCGTGGACATATCTATCGATGAAATGATCACAGAGAATGATCTAAAGCCTAAATTTTCTGGAAGCGACTACGTTTGGAATTTCGACAAAATGGTCAAAATGAAAACTCTCGATGGTGATTCTCACTGGAACGTGGGCTGGGTGCCAGATGGTTTTACGAAAAAAAAGCATGTCTTAAGTCAAGAGGGAACCAATCCAAAAGAGCACTTTGTTTATTCAGATAATTTAGCTAAGATTTCTATTTTTGTTCAGCCACTGCTTGACGCGTCGCCAGAAATTAAATTTGAAGGCAGCAGTCAGATGGGTGCCATTAATGCTTGGGGCAAAGTGCTCAACAATAATCAAGTCACAGTTATCGGCTCGGTTCCTGCTGATACAGTCCGTCTGATCGGAGAGTCAATTTCTCTCAATCACTGACATAGGACGATTCACCCTGTTAGCCGATTTAGCTCACGGAGTTCTCGAAATCATACCCGCAGCTGTATAATTTCAGTGGAATGAATTCGGTCCTTCCATATAACTCCATATCTCATTTTTTGTACGGCAGAACCAAGTAAGTTTCGCCGAGCATAGAATATTCCACAGTTAATTACAATTGTCTGAAATGGACTTTGCACTCATATTAGCGATTGCTGTACTGGTAACAGGATCAATCTGGTTGCTAGACATCATTTGGCGTTTTCTAAAAAGAAAAATTTTTCGTTACAACACTGACCTGCCATCAAAAAGAAACTGGGTTATTGAATATGCCAGAGCTTTTTTTCCAGTTCTTTTGATCGTTTTTTTCCTGCGCTCATTTGTCATTGAGCCGTTTAGAATACCTTCCGGGTCTATGTTGCCAACCTTGCAAATTGGTGATTTTATTCTTGTGAATAAGTTTCACTATGGAATCCGCTTGCCTGTACTGAACAACAAAATCATTGATTTGAATTCTCCAGATTATGGAGATGTTATGGTTTTTCGATTCCCGCATGATGAAAAAGTAAATTTCATAAAGCGAGTAGTGGGTCTGCCCGGAGATTCTGTAATTTATAAAGATAAGTTTCTGCAGGTGAATGGAAAAAAAATCGCTCAAATCGATGTCGGAGATTACTGGGTTGAACCAACGGCTAATCGAAGAATTCAAACCAGACACATAACTGAAAGTTTCGATGAAGCAGAGTCTCATTCGATCCTAATCGATGATAAGAGAGTATCTCGAAATCTGACTTTTATTGTTCCCGAAAACACGTACTTCGTGCTCGGGGATAATCGAGATTACAGCAATGACAGTCGATTTTGGGGATTCGTTCCCGAAGAGAACGTAATCGGTGAAGCATTTTTAATCTGGTTTAGCTGGGATACAAAAGGTGGAAAGGGCATCAATTGGAGTCGAATTGCGAATGCAATTGAGTAGAGCAGTCGCTCGGTCTTTAACTCATTGCTTTTGTATCGTTCAGAATTTTCTTTATTTGCCAAATCGCTTCAGTTCATTCAGAGCATGTCCTTAAAATTGAACAATGAAAAATTATCGACTGAATTCCCCAGAAGTGTTTTACGGCTACAAATTTCGTGATAGAACGTTATTGCAGCAAGCTTTGACACACAGCTCAACCGGGAAACCTGACAATCAAACTCTTGAGTTTTTAGGGGATGCGGTTCTCAATCTCGTTGCTTCTGCGTATCTCTTTAAAACAAACACCGAGACCACCGAGGGTGAACTCACAAAAAAGCGCAGTCAGATTGTGAACAATCGAAATTCACTTAGCGCAATCGCGGAGCACTTGAATCTATCGCAATACATTCGGGTGGGAAAAGCGTTTCCAAAGTCAGACAAAAGGGCATGGCAAAACTTGCAGTCAGACGTCCTTGAAGCCGTTATGGGAGCAATGTATCTGGACGGTGGATTGGAAGCGGTCGAAAACTTTTTCTATTCCCACTACTTGCCAGCAATGAGTCATTCGAGATCGAAGAATCGACGAAACTACAAGTCTTTGCTTCAGGAGCACTTACAAGGTTTATCGAAGCCAACGCCTGTTTACAAAACCACCGAAGTACGAGGTGAAGACCATAGTCCGCATTTTACCGTCGCCTGCCTTGTCAAAGGGCTGAATGCACCAGGCATAGGTGAAGGAAGAACGATTAAGGAAGCCGAACAGTCAGCTGCATCGAAAGCATATGACTTACTCTCCAGGTGAAGTTGTAAGCGAAGACTTCCGTTCTGGAATCATCGCCCTCGCAGGGCGTCCAAACGTTGGCAAATCAACTTTGCTCAATTGCCTGTTAGGCAAAAAGGTCAGCATTACTTCGCGCAAAGCCAATACTACCCGTCATCGTATTCTTGGCGTGCTTAGCGAGGAAGATCACCAGCTGATTTTTATTGACTTGCCTGGATTCAATCCGCAGTCAAAGCGATTGCTGGAACGTTCTATCCATCGCTCGGCGGTGTCAAATATTACCGGTACAGATTTGGTGCTGTTCATTGTTGAATCCAGAGGATGGCAAAGTCAAGACATGATGGTTTGGAAAAAAATTCAATCAGAAAATCTGCCCGTGGTCATTGTTATCAATAAGATTGATCGCATGAGAGACAAGCAACAACTATTGCCCATTATGAAGCAGCTATTTGGAATTACCGGAGTATCGGAAATCGTACCTGTTTCAGCCAAGAAGAAAGAAAATTTGGATCTGCTGAAAGATGCATTGACTCAGTTGCTGCCCCAAAATCCACCATTGTTTCCCTCCGATTTCGTTACCGACCGAGATGAAAAATTTCAGGCATCCGAACTCGTTCGAGAACAAATTTTTCGATACTATGGTGATGAACTGCCGTACGCTAGCGCCGTGCAGATTGAGAAATTTGAACACACTGACGGCTGTCTGCATATTCATGCTTTGATTTGGGTGGAGAATCGTAATCAGAAAGGTATCATCATCGGAGCGAAAGGCAGCAAATTGAAACTTATCGGCAAAAACGTACGATCTGTGTTGGAAACGGAATTGAATCAAAGAGTCTACTTGAAGTTATGGGTAAAGGTTCGAACTCAATGGAGTCAGGATCATCGTTTAGTTTCGCTGCTGGGATATTCCGATTTTGATTGACGAATGCGAGTTAATAAGGAAAATTGCTTTGTTCTTCGTACTACTCCTTTCTCGGAATCCAGCCTTATCGTAGATGTATTTAGCCGGAGTTTCGGGCGAATTAATTTACTGGCAAAGGGAGCACGCCGAGCAAAATCTCGTTTACGCGGAAAGCTGAGACCGTTTAGTCCATTACTGCTTAGCTGGTCAGGGAAAGGAAATCTTCCAACTCTGATCGGGCTGATCCCTCAGCAGAGCTACACAGAATTCAAGGGCGATATACATTACAGCAGCTGTTACTTGAACGAGCTGGTCGTGTCTCTATTGCAGCCACAAGATCCACACCCAGCTCTGTTTGACGAATACAGCCACGCGCTAAGTCAGTTGCGCCAGCAAGCCGATATATTTCATACCCTGCGAGTGTTCGAGAAGAATCTACTAAAGGAAATTGGGTATGCTTTGGTATTGGAAACCGAATCGGATCATAAAACCCCAATTCGCAGTGATCGACAATATTACTATGATTTCGTTTCAGGTCCTACAAGCGAAAAACCAAGTGGAGGAGGGCATATTGTTAGTGGTCAGGTCCTGCTTGCAATTGCTTCGGAGCAGTATGCTAGCGCAAGGATTCGTAGAGATGTGAGAGTTTTCCTGGATCGAGCTTTACAGTTTTTTCTTGAAGGAAAAAATATCCATAGCCGAGCTGTTTTTCGCCAAACCCGAGAACAACTTATGATCAGAAAGAACTAACTGTTATTTCTTTCGATTCGGAGTGAAACCTGGCGGCAAATGACCCATATCACCTTCCCCGAAGATAAATCCAAGCATATGCTGCTTAATTAGTTCGTGCGTCGTCGGATCACCCGTGGTAAGCTGATTTTCATTGATGATTGTAACCAAGCGCTCCAACCACTTATTCCATCCCTCTTTCGAGACATTTTCTAGAATTCTTTGTCCTAATTCACCGGGATAAGGTGGACTTTCAAGCGCTTCAGCCATTTCTTTGAGAACCACACAATCGACGAGTTTTGGCATAACTGAAGAAAAGATAGACTGATTGGAATTTTAACTGAGTTTCCAGTTGTATTTATTCGACAACTTGAAAGCAAATTATACAATTCTAAAAGTTATGGGATTATGGGAAGTCACCCGTAAAGAAAATATCCAAATTTTCTCTCATTGATTACGAGTCTAATTTCATCCTATTCATAATATTCAGATGATTTTGAGCTGCCAAATACTATACCTCAAAATCATTCTGGCGGCTTATCACTCATTGAAGTTCTCAGAAAATTTCAAGAGTTCAAATCTCGTCCAGTGCCAATCTCCGCTGCTGTCGCTCTTCTTGTTCCGAATTGTGCTTTCTTTTCGATACCGCCTGTGCCTGCAACCAACAGCCTTATTCCGACGCATAACTCCTTCCGTACCTTACACGTTCGTGAACAAACTTCAGGGAGCGTCGCCAGTCAGCACCAATCCCAATCAGAATCACTTGCGATGTCAATTAGCTGATTTTTGCGTTCCAGCTTATCTCCAGCCGCCTGCAAAATGATCGTCTCATTCCGCTTCCAAGCAGGTCAGTTAAAAGCATCCTTGTATTTGATACGAATCCTAATAGGATTTTCTTATACGAGGACTTCTGCCATCTATCAAAATTATCAAAATCAAACGGATTTAAATTCCAAAAAATCAATGACTGGAGCGTAAAATTACCTTAGTCAACTCAATTTTATAATTCCAAATCAATACTTTAATTTTGATCGAATTGAATGATCGCTGGAGTACCGGGCAAAATCGATTCTTGTTCTGCATTGAATCTGAGATTTACTGGGTAAACCGCTTTAATTTTGAAGTTGCGGTCATTTTCTGCCACTGCTTCTTCCGGCATTCCAGAGGCATCATCAAATAAGAATTCAGGGTCCAATGTCGGAAACTCTACGTTTGCTGAAAATATAGAGTCCTCAATCATTACTGAAACTGAGTCACCAGCTTGTAGAGTATTCCGTTTTTCAAATGGGACTCTTATTTGAACCACATATTGGCCATAGCTCCCAAGAGTCATCAAGTGTGCGTCTGAAAACGTGTCCTGAATATAGTTCATTCCTGCGTAAACGTCGCTGAATACAACAATTGCATTATTTATGGGTGAGACTAATGCAGTTTGCTCCAGCCGATATTGAACAGCAGCCAATTTTGCCCTAGCTGCTGTCAGCTCAGCTTGTGCAATCTTAATTCCGTGTTCAGCTTCTTCAAACTCCAAAAGAGACAATGATCCGCGATCAAATAGTTCTTGTTGTCGATCAAATTTATCGCTGATTCGTTTCAATTCTAGCTCTAAGCGCTCAATTTGGCTTTTTACTCTTTGGACTCGAGCTTCCTGTCGACGAGAGTCAAATCGTATAAGAACTTGTCCTTTTTGAACGATGTCCCCAACTTTAACGGGAACATCCACAATTGTCCCATTTGCTAGGGGCTGGACTTGGATTCTCAACCGGTAATCAACGTAACCAGTAAATTGTTGTGCTTGCGCTGTGCTAAACAAAAGCAGCAAGATTGGTATAACCGTAACAAAAAGGCGTGATTTCAATTTTTTCTCCTTAGCATTGGCTGATCTTTGAATTCACAATTTTATTCCACTTGACAAAAATCCAAAGTAAGCTTCTAGATTTGGAAATCAACACTTGACTTTTACTGCGAGTCCAATTCAAATCGGATATTTTTGCTTCCGGCAGTCGTATATCTATTTCCACAATATATTTCTTGATTGTCGAATTTCCACCGACACTGCCTAGAAGAGGAACCTCTCGAGGAAATTGCCTTTTCAGCCGTTTCAGAGACTCCTCTATGCCGAGTGAAGCTAAAATCAATAGTGATTGACGCGAGTTGGACGGTTCAAATGTATTAAGTCGAGATATTGGACCCATTGGTCCCGTTTGAGTCAATTGCGTACAGTAAACTGCCACTACGGCAAAATTCCTATCAAGATTGTGAAAGCTGAATATTTTGATTCAAACGGAATTATTTTACGTTTCTGTGACATGCTCCCATCGTTGATAGAAGACACGAGAAATTAGGGCAGATCTATCGTACGCCTCGAACCACTAACTGTCAATTTCGTCGCGTTGAAAAGAGCACCTTCGAATTTGTTATCACTGATCGATAAAATTTACGATCAATATCGTTGTCAAAGATTTTCTCTCAGCCAAATCGCCCGATCTCGCAGTAGATTTTAACAACAGAATTCGCTCAAATGAATCTAAGTCAAACTATTGATTGCTGTTGAATTAAAATATTCAAATGCTATATCAATGATCAGCAGACACATCAACAACCAAATTCCGGCGTAATTATTTTTATGGAGAACAGTATGGATACGGGAGTCTATCAATCTGAAATTTTAAATTCAGAGATTCATGTAACTGAAGCTGCTGGGCTCAAGATGGCTGAGCTGATTGACTCGACAGATGAAAACATAAAAGGGATTCGAGTCTATGTATCCGGTGGTGGTTGCGGCGGCATGAATTACGGCATGACCTATGCGGATTCCGAGTCAGTGTATGATCGGGTTCTAGTCGGTGACAACTTTCGACTTTATTCTGATATTGTCGCTCTGCAATTTTTGTCAGGTGCTGAGATCGATTATGTTGACGATGGAATACAAGCGACCTTTGTGTTTCATAATGTTTTTCAATCGGTCGGTGGAACTGGTTCTTGCAGCGGCTGCGGTGCCGCACAATAATCTATTTGTTGTTACTCAAAGTCGATTGGTCAGCCAATACCTAGCACAAAGACCGTCGTACTGATCGCCCCGCACTTCAGCTATCGAGCTGCGGTTTACCTACAGGCTGCCAACAATATTCCAATTCGAATATTGTTCGTTACAGACGGAGATGCAGATGTAGTTCCTCAAACCCGTTTAGGCATTCGAGCAAATTTAAACAATCCGCGATCAATCGCAGACACAATCTGTCAACAATATGAGAAATCTGACATTTGCGCGGTGATCGCTCCCGACGAAAAGTATGGAGAGGCAGCAGTTCTAGTAGCCGAACTGTTGGGTGTTATCCATAATCCGATTTCAGCAGTACGAAATTCTGCCAACAAAAAATTGTCAAGAAAAACATTGCAGAATCATGGACTTCCGGTTCCTGATTTTCGGTTATTTCAACTCGATCAAGATCTACGAAAGCAAATGCTTGGAGTTCGGTTTCCTTGTGTTGCAAAGCCTGTCAATTTATCTGCGAGTCGCGGTGTTATTCGAGCCAACAACGAGAAAGAATTGAACGAAGCATTATGGAGAATTTCTGCACTATTGGAAAATGAAGTTGGACTTGATCAATCCAACGAGATTTTGGTCGAGAGATACGTTTCCGGGTCGGAGCATGCTCTGGAAGGCTATTTGACTCAATCCAACTTGGAAACAATTTGCATATTCGACAAACCGGATCCATTGGTCGGTCCGTATTTTGAAGAAAGCTATTATGTCACGCCATCAAAACTAGATCTCAAGACCCAAAAAAAGATACGAAAATTAGTGTTGCAAGCGTGTCATTCTTTTGGTCTGGAGGTAGGCCCAATTCATGCAGAGGTTCGAGTGGAAGAAGACAAAATCTGGATTTTGGAAGTTGCGGCTAGATCTATTGGGGGTGATTGCGCCCGATTATTTGAACTTGCAACCAATTCTACTCTCGAGGAGTTCATACTGCGAAGGTCGATCCATGAAAAAGTGGAAAATTTGCGACTGGATGCAGCAGCGGGAGTTTTAATGATTCCGGTTCCAGCAAACGGAATACTTCGAAGAGTTGAAGGCGTCATACAAGCTCAATCCATAGAAAATATACTGGAAGTGCGACTGGATGTTCGCAGCGGTGATCGGCTCATTCAATGGCCTGAAGGTGGGAAATATCCTGGCTATATTTTTGCTAAGGCTCAAGATCCGGAATCAGTAGAATCGTCACTGCGAAGCGCGTTTTCCCATTTGAAATTTGTCTGTACGCCAGATCTGCCGGTCATAGTGAATTGACTGAACCAGTCCCCTGCAATAAGACAAAAATAAGGGACTTATCTACTTACCTACACAACGCAAAATGAAGCGTTCTGTCAAGTTCGGAACGTTGGACAGACTGCGTTATCGGATGGAACGATCTGCCATGCCCCGGACATTAAGAGGAAGGAACGACGCAGGAAGCGCTACCAGAGAATGATGGCCCGGCGGCAGAAACCGGTGCGCAAAAAAGCATAGAAGCTTCTGGACGTTATCTGAAAGCGCGCCGACTGGCCGCTCGGGCATCACAGAAAATCAGGCAAGTCAATGACAACTGGACGCATCAGGTTTCGCGCCAGATTGCAGACCGATATGCGATGGTTTATCTGGAGGATTTGAAGACAAAGTACATGACCAGGTCTGCCAAAGGAACGGTGGAAGAACCCGGCAGGAATGTCAGGCAGAAAAGCGGGCTGAACCGCTCAATACTGAAGACCGGCTGGTACAAACTGGAACAGGCGCTTGCTTGCAAAACGACGATTCACAAGGTGGCGCCGCATTACACCAGTCAGCGCTGCAACCGCTGTGGAACGACAGACCGCAAGAATCGCAAGGGGCAATCTGAATTCAGGTGCGTGAGTTGCGGTCATTTGGACAATGCAGACATCAACGCTGCAAAAAACATACTCGCCTTGGGGATTGGGGAGAGTCTAAACGGACGCGGAGAAGGACGGAGTCCTTCGGTGAAACGTCAAAAAGAACTTGACAGAACGTTCATTTTACATTGTGTAGTTAAGTATATAAGTCCCTTTCTTAAAGTAGTAGCGATTGCGCCGCCGTAGGACTGTAAACACATGCCATCGTCGAGCTGATTTGCTTACATAGTTTGTTATAGCAAGGTCTTTCTTGTATAAAGTAAAGTAATTAGTCTTGATTTCGAATTTTCGTGAGCGAAACAGACTAGTTTTCGAAGCCTCGTCTTCTTTCGTCGTCTAAAGACACGACCGAGTGCCCATTCGGTGCGCTCGCAACTTTAGTGTGTGACGTCAAGCCGTCATAGATTCCTGCAAACCCATCAAGGAGGTCTTGTGCCTACTCTCGGTTTTCAATATGATCCCACCTACAAACGCATCTTTTCTTACCCCGAAATGATTCGCGAAGTAGTGAGTTTTCTCTCCTCGCAGCTGGATGAACTCAGTTTGCAGCACGCACAGCTGATCGGCACCGAACATGTGAGCAAACAGCTGAAAAAACGCCAGCAAGATATGGTGTGGCAGGTGCAGGCGACAGAGGATGGAACTTCTGTCTACTTGGCTTTCGAATTTCAGTCGACGGTGGACAAATTCATGTCGGTACGAGTGAACACGTACCGTTCTCTGCTGTTTGAGCAGTTGATTCGACAACACCGACTGGCCCCCGATGGACGGCTGCCGGAGGTGATCCCAATCGTTATCTATAATGGGAAACAGCGCTGGACGGCACCGCTGGAGCTGGGTGAACTGCAACCGGTTCGAAGTTCAGCGCACGCTCGATATAATATCAGTGCTGAATTCATATTGATGGATTTTTCGAGTTACAAGAAACGAGCGCAAAAGTGTATCGATAATCCGTTGGCCCTGTTGATTCGATTGGAAGTTGCAGGGTCGTTGGCGGAGCTGCGGCAAGTGGCGGAAGATTTCATCAAGTGGTATCTGCAACCTGGGCAAAAGGAATTGAAAGCGGACTTGATGAAGTGGTTCATAACGTCGTTGGAGACTGCCGGTGACGAAGATTTACGTCGCCGGATCGAAGGAGTAGAAAATATGGGAATGTTAGTTGAGAATATCAGACAATGGGCTGTTGATTACAAAGAGCAAGGCAAGCGCGAGCTGCTGTT
The DNA here is from genome assembly GCA_965202855.1 of Arenicellales bacterium. Classification (GTDB taxonomy): domain Bacteria; phylum Pseudomonadota; class Gammaproteobacteria; order Arenicellales; family JAJDZL01; genus JAJDZL01. The sequence goes on from CBDBBP010000003.1 coordinate 725,801, forward strand.
GCGGCTAATTGAGACGAAGTATGGAACTGAGGCGCACGAACAGTTGACAGAAACCTTGCGGCGACACACCACGACAGAAGCACTGGATCAATTCGGAGAATGGATCATCGAGTGCGAATCAGCCGAGGAACTCCTCCAACGCATTCGTGCAAGTTCCAACGGCATCCGCTGAATTCATCGAACATTGGGCTGCAGACATGGGCATGTTAACCGAGAATATCAGACAATGGGCTGTTGAATACAAAGAAGCTGGTTTGGAACAAGGCTTGGAGAAAGGCAAGCGCGAGCTGCTGTTGCGGCAAATTGAGACGAAGTACGGAACTGAGGCGCACGAACAGTTGACAGAAACCTTGCGGCGACACACCACGACAGAAGCACTGGATCAATTCGGAGAATGGATCATCGAGTGCGAATCAGCCAAAGAACTCCTCCAACGCATTCGTGCAAGTTCCAACGGCATCCGCTGAATTCATCGAACATTTGGCTACAGACATGGGCATGTTAACCGAGAACATCAGACAATGGGCTGTCGAGTACAAAGAAGCCGGTTTGGCCCAAGGTTTGGAGCAAGGTAAGCGCGAGCTGCTGTTGCGGCTAATTAAGACGAAGTATGGAACTGAGGCGCGCGAACAATTGACAGAAATTTTGCGGCGGCACACCACGACAGAAGCACTGGATCAATTCGGAGAATGGATCATCGAGTGCGAATCAGCCAAAGAACTCCTCCAACGCACTCGTGCAAGTTCCAACGGCATCAGTTGAAATCAACAATCATTGAGCCGCAAATGTGAGGATGTCAGTTGAGAATATCAAACGATACTCTGTTGGCGCCAGACGAGGATTTTTCCTGTATAGGTAAGAACATTCGAAAAGAGCATAAAATCTAGCTGGAGGGAATAACGTCGATTGGATGTTCAAATATGAGAAAATTAATCTCTTAACACCCACTTAATCCATAGAGTAGGACAAGAATTTTTTTAAGTCGTTCTCGAATTGCTTATAGAGTTAACTGCACTCCAAATTGGGTAGCGGCGACTCTATGGAACTGAAGCGTGCTGCGTCAAGCGGCTTTGGTATCGGCTGATTCCTGCGCATATGACAGAACTCAGCACTCTTTTTCTCGTTTGACTCTGCTAACTTGTGTATCAAAATACCTTGTGCTCTCCCGAATGATTATCTCGACTTCCATTTGCTTAGCCCTTATTCTCATAGACCGTGCCCTTTCCCTTGACCTTGGCTTACGAGCGAGAATTCTTCGTATATGATCAGACATGGGCAAGTCGATATATAATTCTTGAAGTCGTAACGAAATTAGGGATATTTGCTTGACGAAATAACCAATAAAAATTATCATTACGCGACCTGATTCCTCGGTAGCTCAGTTGGCAGAGCGGGTGGCTGTTAACCATCTTGTCGGCGGTTCGAGCCCGTCCCGGGGAGCCATTTTTTGCATCATTCAGAAAAGTCTTGCTGTATTCATATAGCAAGACATTTCTTTTTGTAAATCCGAATTAATACTGCATGATTACCTGACAGATCTAGTTTGTAGAGCAGACAATTTAACAAAAGAGAATTAGTTTCTCATTCGGATGGACTGCGGATCGTAGACGCTATCCACCTCTAATTCCACGGGAATTCGTTCTTCTTCTACTTCCAATTCGTAGAGCCCATCTCGGAGATACTCATTCGAAACTCCGTCAGGGTTGCGAACATATCCGTAGGCAATGTTTCTTTGCACGGTATATCCCCAACCCGCACTGGACGTCCATCCCACTCTTTTGCCATTTCGATAAATGGTTTCCCGTCCCAACAGAGTGATGCGATCATCAGTGGATGAAAAACAAGCGAAGCGTCGAGTCAGGGGATGCCTGTCTTGTTCTATCAATGCAGCTTGACCCAAAAATGGAATACGGCTATCTAACCGAACAAGTTTCCTCAATCCGGCTTCAAGTGGTGTGTAATCGGGGCTGATATCAGAACCGAGCGCTCTAAATCCCTTCTCCAAGCGCAAAGATTCCAGCGCGCGGTACCCAACATTAGCCAAACCCCAATTTTTACCTGTCTCTAAGATTGCACTGTATATCGATTCAGTCCCTTCTAAAGACATGTAAAGTTCGTATCCCAATTCTCCAGCGAAAGATACTCTCAATGCGAGCACTTTATGTCTGCCGTAATTCAAGCGCTTCGATGTCAGGAACCGAAACTCAGCATTGGAAAAATTTTCAGAAAACACTTCTTGTAGCAGATACCTGGAATTTGGTCCGGAGATCGACAAGGTTGAATAATTTTGAGTTGCATCCTTTACTTTCAAATTTGGATCAATTTGATGAAGGTTGTTTCGCAAATGGCAAAAATGGTGAGTGACATACCCCGTCCCGCCAACAACTAAAAATTCGTCACCAAACAGGCGCGTTACAGTCACGTCACATTCAATTCCACCATGTGAATTGAGCATCTGCGTATAAGCAACTGATCCAGTTTCTTTTAATATTCGATTCGAAGACAGCTGCTGTAAAGCTTCCCCAGCATTCTTTCCAGCAACAATAAACTTGGCAAATGAGGACTGATCAATAATGCCAACCCGTTCTCGAATGGCTTGGTGTTCTTCCCCAACTTGCTCATGCCAATTGGGTCGTCCATAAGAGTAATTGTCGATTGGTTCTTCTCCTTTTTCTGCAAACCAATTTGCTCTCTCCCAGCCTAATTTTTCGCCAAAACAAGCATTTGCCTGTTGAAGTTTCGAGTAAAGGACAGATTTCAAGTAAGGACGTGAACTCGTATGTTCCTCGTGGGGCCACGACATTGTGTAATGTTTAGAGCAAAGTTCAATGGTTCTTTTTGAAATCCACTCCTGATCACGATGAACCTGACCGAATCTTCGTATGTCAACTGCTCGTAAATCCATGGAAGGAGCGCCTGACAGAACCCACTCTGCGAGTGCTTTTCCTGCTCCACCAGCACTTGCAATCCCGAATGCGTTAAAACCGGTGCCCACGAATAAATTCTTGATTTCTGGAGTCTCGCCCAAAATGAAGTTGCCATCTGGTGTAAAAGATTCGGCTCCACATATCATTTGTTTTATGTCTGCATCATTCATTGCAGGAATTCTCTGCAAGCCCGCTTCCAATATGGTTTCGAAGTGATCGACATCAAAATCGAGTAATGTAAACGAAAAATTTGACGGCGGCCGATCGACTTCCCATCGTTTTGGATTGAGCTCATAGCCACCAAATACTAAGCCGCCCACTTCTTCTTTAAAGTAAATCAACCGATCAGGGTCCCGTACAGTCGGCAGCGAGTTCGATACTCCCTGTATCTTTCCCGTAACAACGTAATGATGCTGCATCGTCACGATTGGGATATTGACACCCGCTTTCAACCCGAGCACTCGGGACCATAGCCCTGTACATATCACTACTTTTTCGCACTGGATATCACCTAAACTTGATGAGATACCGGTCACTCTGCCTTTGGTCTGCAGGATCTTTTCAACGGTGCAATGTTCAACAAATTGAATTCCTTTCGATCTCGCACCTTTCACCAATGCCTGCGTCAAGTCGGATGGATTGGCTTGTCCATCTGTCGGCAAATACGCTGCTCCTACAACGTCATCCACGTTGAGAATAGGGCACAATTCACTTGCTTCTTGAGGAGTTAGATAGTGCATTTCCAACCCAAAAGCGCGGGCCATTGTGATTTGCCGTTTAATTTCTCGAATGCGTTCAGGATTGCAAGCTAGACGTAATCCGCCGCTCTTTTTCCATCCTGTGGCTTGACCTGTTTCACTTTCCAGTTCGTCATAGAGTTCAACGGAATATTTCAACAGTTGCGTGACATTGGCATTGCTTCGCAACTGACCGACCAATCCCGCTGCATGCCACGTTGAGCCATTTGTTATCGTGCCTTGCTCAAGTACGACGCAGTCAGTCTCGCCCAATTTCGCGAGGTGATAGGCAGTAGAAGAACCGATGATTCCACCACCGATGATCACAGTTTTGCAGTGTTTGGGGAACATCATTGAGACACCTTACGACAAACCTAGCGCCTGTTTTCGCCGTTTTGCAGCAGCAGATATTAATCGATCAGTAATGATGGCAATGAATGCCACTGACAAGCCTGCGACAATGCCGCGACCTGTATCCGCTTTTGTCAGCGCGATATAAACTTCCTGTCCGAGGTCTCTGGTACCAACAAGCGCAGTGATCACAAGCATGGATAAAGCAAACATTACCGTTTGATTCAATCCAAGCATAATTTCTGGCCAAGCAAGGCGAGATTGGACTTTCGACAATATCTGCAGCTTTGTGCATCCTGACGTTTTAGCCGCTTCGATAAGAGATGGAGAGATTTGTTCAATACCGTAGATTGTGTAGCGAATCGCTGGGGGCAGGGCATACAGTACAACTGCTACCATCGCTGAAAAATCACCGACCCGAAACAACATGACAACAGGTAGAAGATAAACGAAACTTGGCAGAGTCTGCAAGGTATCGATCACAATCAATACGGGCTTTTTAATTACGTTGTAGCGTGATGCGGTCACACCGACCGCAATTCCAATGATTGATGCCGCGACAACGGAAATTCCGCACAGGTAAACCGTAATCATCGCTTTCGTCCACTGACCTGTGATCAAGATAAATGCCGCCAACGAGACTACAAGGGCAGCAAGTCGAATTCCTCCGAGTTGATAGCCCGCAATCGCAAGTAACAGGATTACTCCGGGCCAAGGCAGGGCGAGCAGAAACAACTTAACGGGCTTTAGAACATTCAAGAGAATGAAAACCTTGAACGCTTCCAGTTGATCAAAATAATTGATATTGATCCATTTGACGACGTTATTCCAAAATTGTCCGGTTGTTATTTCCAGATGCTCTGGCCAATGAGCGAACAAGGGAATAACAAAACTCACCAAAAAGGTGATTGAAAGCAATAGGAAAACAATAATTAGGTTCTTATGGAGCGTATACCACCGCTGTTCTGCTTCTTCACGAGTTTTTTGACCTCGAACAGCCCAGGATTGAGATAGACGATCCAGGACAATGGCGATAAGAGTTATTGCGATTCCCGCTTCCAAACCGTCCCCAATTGCCTGCCTTCGCAAGGAAGCGAGCACGTCAAACCCGAGTCCGCCTGCACCAATCATGGAAGCAATTATGACCATATTCAGAGACAGCATGATCACTTGGTTGACACCAACCATCAGTCCTGGCTTAGCCGCTGGAATCAGGACGCGCCAAGTCATTTGGCGTTTTGTACAGCCGGCCATTTTACCGAAATCCTTAATCTCCGCCGGAACAGTTTTCAAAGCAAGAATTGTGACTCTGACCATGGGTGGCATGGCATAAATCACGGTCGCAGTAATGGCGGAAACTGGACCAAATCCGAACAGAAACAGCACTGGAACCAAATAGGCAAAAATTGGAACAGTTTGCATCAGATCCAAAACAGGCGTGACTGCAGATTCAAATTTCTTTGATTTGTATCCCAATATTCCGATTGCGACACCAAAGAAAATTCCAATCGGTACCGCGACTGCGATCGATGACAAAGTGATCGTTGCACTTTCCCAAAGTCCGAAAATCGCGATGTAAGCAGCACAAAGAAAAATCATCAATCCTAGTTTCCAGTCTTTCAGCACATAACCCATCCAAGTGAGAGCTAATGTGATTCCCAACCAAGAAATTGGAGGAGTTTTCCAGGAATTTTCTCCCCCCAAAGGGATCGTGAAACCAATGGAAAGAAGCGATCTGATGAACTGATAAGGAATTTCGATTCCAGCTGCGATCGTTCTCGTGAATTCCTTAAAGGTCCAAGGGAAAATATATGCCTGATCGTTAACCAGCCACTTCATAAATCCCGTTACACAGTAACGAACGCTGGTGCAGCTCCCTATCGATTCAATATTCCAACGCAGCTCTTTCGGCGCTTTGACTGCCCAAGGCCATAGATCGCCGCCAATCCAAATTGCAGCAATAATGAAACACGCTAAAAGCCAAGCGAAAATACCAGAATTTTTTTGAATTCGGTTCGCGGCGGCGATGGTTTCCAGACTCATGGGCTAGAGTTTATCGAGGAACGTTAATCTGTGTCGACGAGAACACCTAGAACTGCTTCTTGAGTAAGCTCTCCTATGACACTACCTTTTGAATCAATGACATCAAAAGGTAGATCAGATTGAATGATCTCTTTGGCGATATCTTGAATTTTTACAGTTTCCAGAACCTGACCTCCCGCTGGGGACTCATTATTCTTTTTCACAGTCATAACCGTTTTTGCAGAAAAGACCCGAGCCCTTGAAAGATCATGGGTAAATTCTTCAACGTATTCGTCGGAGGGTTGAAGAATCAATTCTTCTGGAGTTCCGATCTGAATGATTGATCCATCCTTCATAATTGCAATTCGATCCGCCAAACGAACTGCTTCGTTGAAGTCGTGTGTGATGAATACAATAGTTTTGCTCAGTTTGGACTGAATATTTAGAAATTCATCCTGCATTTCGCGCCGAATTAATGGATCAAGCGCCGAAAAAGGCTCATCAAGAAACCAAATTTTAGGTTCAACCGATAGTGACCGTGCAATTCCTACCCGCTGTTGCTGCCCCCCTGACAGTTCTCTTGGAAAATAGGTTTCTCGACCCTCCAAACCAACTAGTTCAATGACTTTTCGAGATCTCTTTTCACGTTCTGCCCGATCAACTCCTTGAATTTCAAGCGGGAATGCTACATTTTCCAAAACTGTAAGGTGAGGCATCAGCGCAAAGTGCTGAAAAACCATTCCCATCTTGTGACGACGAATTTGAACCATCTGTTTTTCTGACTGTTGCAGCAGATTCTGTCCTTCAAACATAATCTCACCACCGGTTGGTTCAATGAGCCGAGACAGGCACCTGAGCAACGTTGATTTGCCCGACCCTGACAACCCCATGATTACGAATATTTCACCTTCGTCCACTGTAATATTCGCGTCTCGAACAGCTCCAATGAAGCCGGACGATTCGAGCTGCTCGTTTGAGATCAGTTGATGTTCAGCAAAAAAGCGTTCAGCGCCTTTGCCAAATATTTTCCATACGTTCTTGCAGGTAAGTAAAGGTGCAGTACTGGACATTGAGAGAAAAGTACTTTGAATCGCTTTGGAACGTATGGGAGGTTACGCGCCAATGCAACTTTGAGCACTGGCGCGTATTTTTATCGTGATCTTGAAATTACATGGTCCAAGCTTTCCAAACAGATTCATTGTTTGCCATCCACTCCGCAACGACATCTTCTACGGATTGACCTTCTAAATCCACTTTCACGATCAGTGAACTCATTAGATCATTGTCAATGGTAAAGTTTCGAATTGCCTGATAAGCTTTTGGCCATTTTTCTTCGCCGCCGACCCATCCAACTGCTTTGATCCAGCCGCGAGGCTTGCCGCAGTCATAGGCCATATCAGGATTGCTTCCCCACGAGGGGTCCTTGTAACACTCGTCCGTGTAAACTGGAAAGTCAATCCACTCACCTTCATACTTCGCGGGTGCCCAGTGAGGCGCATATACCCACGCCAAGATAGGCGCCTGACGCTGATACGCAGATTCAATCTCCGCGAACAATGCGGCATCTGTCCCAGCATGAACGACTTCATAATCCAAACCAAGCGATTCTGCTCGCTCATCGTCATAGCCGCTCCAAGTGACAGGCCCACCTAAATATCGACCTCTAGGATGAGTCTCGGGTGTGGAAAAAGCCTCAGCACACCCATTCAGAGCAGTCCAGTCTGGCAACCCGGGACACTTTTCTTTCATATAGAGGGGATACCACCACTCCTCTATTGCGTCCATCCCGGTTTCGCCTAAATCTACGGTATTGCCGGTTGCAAGAGACGCTTCTAACGCATCTTTCCCAGTTGTTTCCCAAATTTCGACGGCTACGTGAAGGTCGCCGGATTCAAGACCAACAAATTGCGCTATGTAATCTGCGGGAACGTACTCGATGTTGTATCCCATTGACTTTAGCATCTCACCTATCAATGTTGCGGTGATAAACTGCCCAGTCCAGTCATGCCAGGTGATCTTAATCGGATCGTCTGACTCTGCCTGGGCGCTAGCGATTGGCACATAGCTCAAAATCGCCAGTACACAAACCAAAATTAAAGCTTTTAGACACTTTCGCATGTCTTCGTTTTCCTCCTTTTAAATGGTAAATAGAAATTGATTAATCAGAAATTTCAACGACCAAGTATCTGTCACTTTGCTTCACTTTAGATATGAACTTGCGCTCAGACAAATGGTTCTATAAATTACTGATGCAGATACGGGTGTTGAACTACTCAAAAAGTCCTTGATAAGTCACCCAGTTTGTTTCAAACCTTTCCCGATTTAAATTTGTATAACCTTCATATCCGGGATCTTGGTCGGGATAGAGCTCCGTCATCGAGGCCGCCACATTTGCACTGTCTAGATCAGACACTGCTTCCTGAACCATTCCCCATGTATATTCTCTGAGATTTAGAACCAATTTAAATGCGGTAAGTTGTTTGGTCAGTTGTTCCGACAATTTTCCATAATACATTTCAAACAATTCATTCTCGTGTGCAACTTGCATATCTGCATTGCAGCTGACACCCACTAAATCAAACATCGGATGACCATAGCCTCCGTAGTCCCAATCGATCACCCAAATATCCTTGTTATCATCAAACATAAAATTTTGGGGTACTGTGTCATTGTGGGTGAACACCGGTTGAAATGCTTCAATTGTCTTTTCGAGCAAGTTATTGATCCGCAGAAGCTCGGGAAACTGATCAGCAAGTCTTGAATTATGCCGGTAGCCGACTCCGATGTACTGTCGTACTACTTGAAATGGCCAGAAGTAGGTAAGCGGACCACTAATTTGACTTGAGCCTGCGTGCAGTCGCTTCAGACACTTGACGATTAACGCACAGTTTCGTTGATTGCCGCCCATATCTTCTGGCCGAAGACAGCCGCCGGTAAGAAAATCAACGACAGCAAGTCCACGCTCGATATATCGTATGGCAGGACTCACACCAATTTCAGCAGCAGCAATCATCGAAGTCTGAACTGAGGTCTGAGTAATGCCGTGAACTAGGATGTCAGTTCCAATTCGAGCGACGGATTGACTTGACTGATCGGTTACAACAAAGCTGCGATTGCACAAACCACCGACCAGCGGCTCCATCTCAATGCTGCCGTCCCAACAGTCCAGCTGCGCTAAGTAGTCTTTAACCTTCTCATCTGACCATTCAGGATCAAACATATCAAATAATACTCCTTGTATAGGGTTGAAAACGATTCGGCTGGAAAAAATTAAAAAAGGTTATGAATTCTTTTCATCGCCTCCTGAATAGAACCCATGTCTGTTGCAAATGAGAGGCGGATATAACCTTTGCCACCAAATGCGCTACCGGGCACAACTGCGACATCGGCCTCGTTGAGAATGTACTCCGACAAATTGAGATCGGAATCCACATCATCGAGTGAAGCGATCAAATCCTGACAATTTGGGAACGCATAAAAGGCGCCATCACCCGGCAGACAGTTCATTCCATTGACCTGATTTAGGCTGGACACGATAAAATCATGCCGTTTTTTAAACTGTTCAACCATTTCATCGATAAATCCCTGTGGCCCATTCAATGCTTCCACTGCGGCCGCTTGTGCGATTGAATTTGGATTGGATGTGGTTTGCGACTGTATTTTTCGCATTGCCGCTGCAAGTGGAACCGGAGCTGCGCAATAACCAATTCGCCAGCCCGTCATAGCAAACGCTTTAGAAACTCCGTTGACGACGACCGTTCGCGCCTTCAGTTCAGAACAAGCATTTACGATATTGCAAAAAGGCTTGCCTGTCCATTGAATATGTTCGTAGATATCATCGGTTACGATTAGAACATCAGGATGCTCTAACAATACTTCGGCAAGCGCTTCAAAATCACTTTGGGTGTATGCAACACCAGTAGGATTGCTTGGGCTGTTTAACATTAACAAACGAGTGCGCGGCGTAATCGCATCTCGCAATTGCTCAGGCTGCAGTTTGAAACCTTGTTCAATTCCAGCGTCCACGATAACGGGAGTTCCTCCCGACAGAAGCGTCATATCGGGATAAGAGACCCAATACGGAGCTACGATTATTACTTCGTCATTTTCATCAAGAATCGCTGTTAACAAATTGATTAAACTTTGTTTAGCACCAGTAGAAGCTACAATATTCTCGGTTGAGTAGCGCAGGTCGTTTTCTCGTGCAAATTTATCAACGACAGCCTGCTTCAATTCCACCGTTCCATCAGCAGGTGTATACTTTGTCTTTCCATCGCGCATCGCCTTAATCGCAGCTTGCTGAATATTTTCCGGTGTGTCGAAATCAGGCTCACCGGCCCCTAGACCGATGACATCACGACCGGCTGCTCGAAGCTCACGTGCTCGAGTTGATACCGCGATTGTCGCTGATGGTTTGATCGCGTTGACTCGCGCGGATAAATGAAAGTTACTCAAGAAAGTTCCCCTATAACAATGAAAATTACTTGTAGTGAATAGTATAACGAATCAACAAAACAAAGAGGTTGACCATTGAGTCCTTTCAAACTAATCGCAGACTATGAGCCGGCAGGAGACCAACCGGAAGCAATTCAGCAGCTAGTCAGCGGAATTCGGTCTGGTAAAAAACATCAGACTCTGCTCGGAGCCACAGGTACAGGAAAAACATTCACGATCGCCAAGGTGATCGAGGAGATCGGGCAATCGGCCCTGATCCTGGCGCACAACAAAACATTGGCTGCGCAACTTTATTCAGAATTACGAGATTATTTTCCGAACAACGCAGTGGAATATTTTGTTTCCTACTACGACTATTATCAGCCGGAAGCCTATGTCGTTGCCTCTGATACTTACATTGAGAAAGACGCTTCGATCAACGAACATATTGATCAAATGAGACTGTCCGCTACCAATGCGCTACTATTGAGAAAAGATACGATTATTGTCGCAACCGTGTCTGCGATATTCGGCTTGGGCAACCCTCGCGAATACAACAAAATGATTTTGCATTTGAGAAAAGGGGCAATAGTCGATCAGCGCGCAATTTTGAGAACATTAGCCGAACTTCAGTATTCTCGAAACGATGTGGAGTTACGCCGCGGCACTTTCCGCGTTCGAGGAGATGTGATCGATATCTTTCCTGCAGATTCTGACCGCGCGGTGATACGGGTCGAGTTGTTTGGAGACGAAATTGATCAGCTGTATTTAATCGACCCACTCACAGGTGAGCTGATCGAACAAGTGGTTCGCTACACTGTTTTTCCTAAAACCCATTACGTTACCCAAAGAATTACGGTTGAAAAAGCAATTGAGCGAATCTCTTACGAATTGGAAAAAAGACTGAAAGTCCTATATCAACAAGACAAGCTGGTTGAAGCTCAACGACTGGAACAGCGTACAAATTACGACATCGAAATGTTGAAGGAACTAGGATATTGTTCAGGCATTGAAAACTACTCCTTGCATCTTTCCGAGAGAAAGCCCGGTGACGCTCCAGCCACGTTGATTGACTATCTTCCTTCGCAATCCATCGTCATTATTGATGAAAGTCACGCCACAATACCTCAGCTGAGAGCGATGTACCGAGGCGACCGGTCGCGCAAAGAGAACTTGGTCAATTTTGGATTTCGTCTGCCCTCAGCAATGGACAACCGTCCTTTGCGTTTTGACGAGTTTGAAAGCAAGGTCCCGCAAGTGATTTTCATGTCTGCAACTCCTGGACCTTATGAGCTGGAAAAGTCGAGAGACATTACCGATCAAGTCGTTCGTCCGACTGGTTTGGTTGACCCTGTCGTTGAAGTTCGACAAGCGCTCACTCAAATCGACGATCTATTGTCTGAAATCAGAAAACGAGTCTTGATCAGAGAAAGAGTATTGGTGACTACTCTTACCAAACGCATGGCGGAAGACTTGACTGATTATTTAAGTGAACACTCGGTTCGAGTTCGCTACTTGCATTCTGATATTGATACCGTAGAAAGGGTTGAAATCATTCGAGATCTTCGAAGTGGAGTGTTTGATGTTCTGGTAGGAATCAATCTGTTGCGTGAAGGACTTGATCTGCCAGAAGTGTCCCTGGTTGCAATATTGGATGCAGACAAAGAAGGTTTCCTGCGTTCTTCTCGATCTTTGATACAAACCATAGGCAGAGCTGCTCGCAACGTCAACGGAACAGCAATTTTGTATGCAGATGTAGTAACTGCATCGATGAAAAGTGCGATTGAAGAAACCAATCGAAGACGAGAAAAGCAAAGAATACATAATGAGATCAATGGAATTACTCCAGAAACCATCAACAAGGAAGTCAAAGAAATCATTGATGGTCTAGCACTTCGGTCTATCAAGAGAGGTCGTCGGTCTGGAAAGCAGCCGAGCATTAAATTCAAAGAAGTGGACCGAACTGAAGTCGATCTGCAAGATCCAAAACAAGTTTCTCGTGAATTGAAGCGACTCGAAAGAAAAATGAATCGGTTCGCTTCAAACTTGGAATTTGAAGAAGCTGCTCAAATTCGAGATCAAATTTACGAACTGAAAGAACTTGCTTTTGTTTCTTGATGAGAGTTGGCAATTAGCTGGCAGAACAGCGGTCCTTTTGCTGCAAATTTGAATTTTTGTGATTTTGACTGAATGTAGCTTGTGATATATTTCTGATTTGAAACCACCATAAGTTGGCTATTGAATTTACCGACTTCCCAATACCGACATAATGGGCGCATAGCTCAGGGGGAGAGCACTTGCTTGACATGCAAGAGGTCCCTGGTTCAATCCCAGGTGCGCCCACCAATTAAACGAGTTGAAACCATTGTCCGATTTTTTGTCGTTGGGCAATGGTTTGGTATTTTCAAGCGTATTGATCGACAACAGATGCGAGGCAGTACGGCATTCTAAAATTCGAGTACTTTGTTTTCAGTTTTAGATGTCCGAAATAATTGCGAAGTACAAGTGCTGAATAGTAGGTATTAACTTCAGGCAGTTACATTGATATAGGATAACAATTCCTTAATCCATGCGATTAGAGGCACCTGAATTACTTTACTACCGGTTTAGAGCAGTCCATGGATTCTGGCCGCAACGTATCTATTGTGATTTGCTTTCCAATAATGCTTGGTCGAAACCTCGACTTTTCTTACCTGTCACCAATAAAACTAATTTTTTTCTGCGTCTTCTTTACTCAAATCACCGCCCATACTCTTCTCTAGCACAGATTCAGGCATGGTTGAAGATCTTCTGGAAAAAAACTTGAAACCTCAATTATTTTAATTTTAAACACGTTCAAACATAGCAATTCAGCGAGACATGCTAAATTGAGTATTCAAAAATAGCACCCGATTTTAGGTGGTATCTGTGAAATATGAAAATTGTGAATAGCTGACCACAGTGATCTGCCATGAACTTTCTCCAATCTTTCTAGCAATTCTCGACTCAAGCATCTTGTATGCAGAGCTTGTTTGGTATGCGACCATAGTCCTTCTTGGACTTTGTAACAATCGATGTAACGAATTTTCCGAATTTTAATGAAAAAGAATTTCCTTTGAGTTATCGCCGTCGTTTAGTTTGGAAGTGCCCAATCGGTTTCTAACCAATTTTCCGCTCGCTCCAACAGATTTTTAGCGTCTGTTTCTTGAATTCCGAATACCGATTGAATTTGCGGTAACGTTTCGTCGAAATTAGCGTCTAATTCACGTATCTTTTTCTCTAGAGTTTCCTTTTGTTCAAAAATTGTGCTAATTTTTTTTAGGTCAAATCCGCCTCGAGTTATCTCGAATTTCAAGCTTTCAAGATTAGAGCTCGTAACAAATATTTGACCTTCAAAAAATATGGCAAAAGTCACTATAGGCGATATCTCTAAGTCAAATTGTTCTTTGTTTTTCTGACAGTGGGTTTTTGCAAAACACAACAATTCAATCAAATTGAATTCCTGGACTAAACGGTCCGGGTTAGCGGAACGCATTTGCGCATACAAACATTTTTCAAGGCTCAACAACTCCTGCTGTGCTACCTTAGTTTTGTAGTTCTCGTGCTTACGGAGAACATTTATAAATTGATATTTAGAAATTAGCGGCCTAATTGATGCCATCACATTTCTGATTTTGAAACCAGAGTTCGTTTGACTATCGAGACCTGGGACAGAAGGCACCTTCAAAAGACTCTCAATAACGGCATTTGCGAACATTGTAACTTCGTAATCCGGTGACTCTCTATCTGAAAGATAAGGTATTACATTTAACAGTGCAGTGATCCCGGGTTCGATATGTGTTTCTTGAAACCTCGAACTGAAAAAACGTAGCGTAACTAATACGTTGATTGATCTTTCATTAGTCAAGGACAGCAAAAATTCTTCTAGCTGTTCAGAGCTTGTCATGCAATCGAGAGCCTTCTGCACATCCACTAATGTTTCGCTTGGCCTGTATTCAAGATACTGGAGCAATATATACTCATGAGCAACGCGCTTGTTTTGCAAGAATTCACTTTCTTTTTGATCTCTAGTCTCTGGTATGACTGAATTTTGATTGTCTGGACGCCAAAACAGGCGAGCGAATGCTGACTTTACTACATTTTGGTTTGTACCAGCTGCGTCGATTATTTTGTTTATTTGATTTGACTGGCGTTGCTCGTTACTTTCAGATCCAATTCCCAGTTTAGTAGCGTGACCATCGTGTATTCGTTGAGTTATGTGAAAGTAGTTACTAGTTGCGAGTGAAGTTAAAGTCAGATCGTATATCACTCCGGGAATTAACCGGAAGACGTCCGGTAAAAATAGTCGAATTGCTTCAAGTGCGAGTAAATCAGTTACCGACACTTCATTACGGAGTTGAAACAGCGTGGAATGGATTGACGCAACATACCGGCGAATGTCTCGTATGTTGCGGATCAAAGGAGAAATGATTTCTCTAAAGACATCCGACCAGTCTGAAGTTTCGGAGCTGTCAATATCATCGAAGTTCGCTTTCACTCGTTCGATTTCACGAGCGAGTAGTTGCTGTAGAAGATCTTGTGAAACGACAGGCAAGTCGTAAGAAAACTGAACGATTTTTTCCAGATAGTCACGACCCGATAGGTTAACTTCATTTAAAGCTTCTTCAACGCGTGTTCGATCGCATAAAACGATATAAATCAGGTTGGGAAAACTTGCTGTCAAACGAATCAGTTTGAAGATGTCTCTAATTTCTTGTGTAGATAAGCGATCTATATCATCAAGTACAACAACCACAGGCTGATCTAATTGTCTGAATTCATTTTCTAATTTTGTACGAAGATCAACAGAAGTTTTAATAGGTACTTTTATTTTTTTCATAACATTGGAAAAAATGTCAGTCAGGGCACTTATCCAAAGATAACCTTGCGACTTTAAAATCACACTAATGGTTTGGGAAAGTGCGGCTCCGTATTTAGCAAAAAATTTCCCGATACTTTTCAGAGACGACTCCTTGATCATTTCACTAGAGAGCACTAAGAAAAATCGATCAACTAGTTGTTCAGCACCGCTAAATACCCATGGGTTAAATGAGATTATTGAAACTCCCGCGTTTTTAAATTCCTGCCGTGTAAGATTCAGAAATGAGGTCTTTCCATAACCCCAAGGCGCAAAGATACCGACCACGGCACCCTTGCTTACATCAAGTCTCAGAACATGGCGGGCAAAATTTGTCGCGATTTCCTTTCGATCTAATAAATCTTCACTAACTTCTTCGATCGGGTTATCACCGGGTATTTTCCCATTGTTGTTATGTTCCAAAAGAACACCTCCATATCAGATTCAATAAGTTACATTGTCATTCAGCGTGATCATAAATAGTGAAACCAGGCTACGAATAAGTCGAAGCGGAGCGGCAACACTCCAAAGTCCATGCAATGTGTCAAAATTTAGTGAATTCAGTATTGAACTATCATGCGAGCGAGGCAACAGATAAACAAATTCTCCTATCAAACAGGAAAGACAATTCTTTTATCCGGTTGGTTATACCCTTACGCAGGAAAGATGCTTAAACTGGGGTTCACATATGGTACACGTGTATAAATATTTGTAGCGTAAACGTTAAGGACACTCTCATAATTGGCATCAATCTCAGTCAATTGCACTATCATCGGGTATCGTCTCGTACTGAAACCGAATTAACGAATGGTCCTGTCAAACAGGTTGCCAAGCGGGCATTTGTAGGTGCTTAAATTTTAATCTTGTGAGAATCATGAAAACGACTAACTCTCCAAGACTTACCGACCAACAGTTTTCCGCTGCCTCAAGATAATTTTCACCGACTGTGTTTCGAGAATTGGCCTGCAGCGGATGCTCACCTATTTTTGCTCGATTAGCGAAAGAACTACTTTCTTTGGAGATAATTGATTTGAACTCTCCAATTAAAGATTTCTTTGATTCAATCTTAGATCGATTGATATCAAAAGAATATCGACATGAATACATCTACAAGTCAGCAATTGCTCACAAGGTTTTGCTTGGCAAGCACTCATTGAATACAGCCGTACTCCTTAATGAATTCCGAGTTGGTGACTGTAAAGCGGATGTTGTTTTAATCAATGGCACTTCGAATGTCTTTGAAATTAAATCTGAACGTGATTCGCTACGCAGATTGGAAAAGCAAATTTTCACATACCAAAGCGTTTTCGCGAACGTCAATGTCATTACTGGCGAAAATCATTTGAAGTCTGTATTAAAAACCACACCTGCTTCAGTCGGAGTGCTATTACTGAGTGACCGGCATCAAATTTCTACCATACGAGAATCCAAGGAATTTAGTCGCAACATCAAGGCTGAATGCATCTTCGATTCAATTCATCTATCAGAATCAAAGGCGATTCTCAAAAATCTCGGATTCGAAATTCCCAAAGTGCCGAATACAAAAGCTTACTCTACCTATAAATTTCTGTTTAAGAAAATCAGTAATGAAGATGCGCACGAAGAGATGGTAAAAGTCCTCAAGCAAACTCGAGAGCAATCTAGACTTTCTGATTTTCTCGATTTGTTGCCCAAATCAATTGTTCCAATAGCACTGTACACCCGTTTAAGCAGACGCGACCAAAATCAGCTATTGAATGCACTCGATACTTCTTTGCAAAATGCTATTGGTTGGCAGTAGTTAAAAATGTACTATCCATATTTTCGCGGAAAACAATTTGAATTAATTGCTATCCGAGAATCAGCTGATCTACTTCACAAATCGAAATTTATACCGGTAATCGAGCCTGTAACACAAAATTTTAAAACACTGTTTAAGACGTTAGACAAGGTTGCCATATCCCGTGCTGAAGCAGTAGTTGTAGCAAACCCAGAATTCGGGAATTTCAAAAGTAGTCAAAACTCCATTGCTGAGGAAATAAAAAATAGGGGATTATATATTTAACTACACAAGATAAGAATGATTCTTATTTGCAAGTAGGCTATAAAAATTAGGGCTTATATACTTAACTACACGGATATCATTGAACACCGAATTCACTTATCGCACCTGTACCATTTAATACTCCCTGATTCATTAGAATTAGGGAGTGAAACCACCGCAATCAATTCATTGATTGCGGGCTTGTGCCGCTGCGTCTGAAATGACTTTGCTGTGTTGTGATGGAGACAATTGTTTGCAAATTTCTTCGCGCAACATCGTCCATGATTCGCGGAATCTGACCGAATTCCAGTGTCGGAAGTTCTTCAAAATTCCCAACGACAGGCTTCCGACGTTCAAAACTAGATGGTGAGATACACCTTTTCTCCAATTCTGATTGGAACGACGGCAAGAGACTCTCTCAAGCCAGTACAACCTGTCAAATAGGAGCCCGTGAGCAGTGCGTATCAGCCATATCTTGAGACAACGTCCCTTCTAAAATTCTCCCCGTGTCCTTCAAATGGCTCCCACGTGATCTCAACATGCAAATTGGGATATTTATTTATGCAGGCTCACGCGGTGAGCCACACCACTTGGACAATGGTCATGTAAGTGAAACAAAAGGACTTCATTGCTCAGTTGCACAGATGACAGCAGGCGCCAAACCGACCTATCGTACTATTCGCTACCGTATTCACGCGAATTCCCGAAATAAGTACCGGCAGATGTACGGCCTTGCAGGCGCCTGCCGCTACGCCTGGAATCACTTTGTCGGAAAACTCCGTGACGAATATACCCTTCATGGTCATTGCCGGTTCGGTTTCGTCGAGATTTCAAGACAGTTCACTTTGCTGCGTCGCCATTGCGAGCCATGGCTGCAGGACTATTCGTGTAACATCGTGCGTTATTCGCTCAAACCGATTGAAGTCCAGTATCGGAAGTTCTTCAAACATCCGGATGAAGGGCTTCCGAGATTCAAGGCCAAATGGCGCGATCCACCCTCATTTCCGATCGTGCTCGGACAGACGGCAAGGCTTGACGGGCAGTGGCTACACATTCAAAAGATCGGATATGTCCGGTTGACCGGATCCAATCCCTACCCGGACGGCATCGTAAAAACCGGTACCGTCAAGGAAGAAAATGGAAAATGGTATGCTTATCTCGTTTATGCGGTCGATGCCAGTCTGAGTCTGAAAGCAAACGAAGCGGTCGGAATTGATCGCAACGTTGGACAGATTGCGTTATCGGATGGAACGATCTACCATGCCCCGGACATTAAGAGGAAGGAACGACGCAGGAAGCGCTACCAGAGAATGATGGCCCGGCGGCAGAAACCGGTGCGCAAAAAAGGCATAAAAGCTTCTGGACGTTATCTGAAAGCACGCCGACTGGCCGCTCGGGCATCACAGAAAATCAGGCAAGTCAATGACAACTGGACGCATCAGGTTTCGCGCCAGATTGCAGACCGATATTCGATGGTTTATCTGGAGGATTTGAAGACAAAGAACATGACCAGGTCTGCCAAAGGAACGGTTGAAGAACCCGGCAGGAAGGTCAGGCAGAAAAGCGGGCTGAACCGCTCAATACTGAAGACCGGCTGGTACAAACTGGAACAGGCGCTTGCTTACAAAACGACGATTCACAAGGTGGCGCCGCATTACACCAGTCAGCGCTGCAACCGCTGTGGAACGACAGACCGCAAGAATCGCAAGAGGCAATCTGAATTCAGGTGCGTGAGTTGCGGTCATTTGGACAATGCAGACATTAACGCTGCAAGAAACATACTCGCCTTGGGGATTGGGGAGAGTCGAAACGGACGCGGAGAAGGACGGAGTCCTTCGGTGAAACGTCAAAAAGAACTTGACAGGGCACTTCATTTTGCGTTGTGTAGTTAAGTATATAAGTCCCAAAAAATAAGTACTCTGGCTGCAGGAATATTTCTTCAGGACTATTGCTAAAAGAATCTATGTCGCGAAGTGACATAGATTCAATTCGTAAATCAAGAGGGAAAAATGTAAGTAGTTTGATTCATGCTGGTTTTTCGGACGCGAAAATTCTAATAAATTCGCTCGGTGATGACTTAGGTAAATTCCGCCATATATTTTTGGAAGACCAGGGTGGGAGACTATATCGGCGCCGCTTCAGAAGTTTGCAGAGAGTTTTGCTCAGAGACGGATTTCGAAGGCAAGTCAACCGCGATTTTCCTGACCAGGAGTTCTTTTCGGATTTGCATGCAACCTATCAAGATGAAAATATGACTGGATTCGGAGATTTTCTGACTGTAGGAAATTATTTCTCTAAAACAGGTGGGCCTGCATATGCAGTCGCAATTCATCTTACTTACATTGACAGCAATAAGGATGGCGAAATGCATATTCATCATTTTCAGTCAATTCGACAGGACGACCCCAAAAATCCTGCCGGAAAATTCGCAGAAGCTCTTGGCAAACTAGTGGACGAAGTTCGAGATCAAAGCAGTCAGATATTTGCATCAAATGCTATTAAGGAATTCATTTACCTCCACCGTAAAGGACATTTCCCCGGACTAGGCTACGTCAAGAAACTTTCAATAAAACATCACATTGAAACATTAGCGGATTACTTTCAAAATAGAAGTTAGATTGCTATGCGGTGTTGCGCCAACTGTTTTGGCGATAGAGCCCTGAGGATTGAAATAATTCCGTTATATTCCGATTCGACTGGTGTTTGCTCATATTGTAAGTGCGCAGATGTCAAACTGGTAGAACCTAGCCAACCAGGCGATGTTTTTGCATTATTAGTTGATATCTATGAAGCTGACCAGAACGGTAAAAGTTTAGTTGATTGGCTAAAGACAGATTGGAAATTATTCGACCATAAAAGGATTGATCACGCTCAATGTAAGAATCTGTTACGTGACATATTGAATGATAACCAAATAGTTCAAGGTAGATTTTCTCCGCAACGCATTGGAGATGATGCGAAGTTAAAAAGTTGGAAACGCTTACGAACTGAACTTATGCATGAAAACAGGATTTTTCCTATCACTAAAATTGACGAAGTAAGTCTGGAAAACCTTTTTTCTCATTTACTTCTTTATGAGGTCGAAATCGCAGAGTTTGAAGTTTGGTATCGTGCTCGAAAACAGAAATCCAAGGACGAAAAGTTTAATGTCTGTGAAATGGGTGCACCTCCCAATCGAATCGCATCTCAAGGCCGCGCAAACCCCGTTGGGATACCATATCTGTATCTAGCATCTACTCAAGATACCGCTGTTGCCGAGATTCGTCCACATACGGGAGATTATGCCACTGTTGGAAGTTTTACCGCAAAATCGAACCTTAAAGTTGTTGATTTGCGCAACCCAAGAAAAACAGTTTCACCATTTTTATTGGACGATGATGAAATTCCAAAATTAAGAGAGGACATTGGCTTCTTAGTTGAGTTAGGGAAGGAATTAACTCGACCAATCGTCCCGCACGCGGCGGCGATTGACTATATTCCAAGTCAATATATTTGCGAATTCATTAAGAATTGCGATTATCACGGAGTGATGTACGACAGTTCAGTCGGGGAGGGAGTAAACCTGTCACCATTCAACCCCAGCGATGCGACTGTAAATGAAGTCGATTTCTATCGCGTAACTCGGGTTTCTGTTGAGATTGACTTAATTTGAAACACAAAACTCTTGAATTTCAGCCTGAACATTTGAGATATGTAGCGTTCGTGGGCAAGGAATTCTAGTTCAATTAGGTAATTCTTGGCAGGGAGGCTGTTTGATGAACAGTGAAAGGAGCCGAACATCCAACTAGAAAGAGTGAAGTTAACGCAGAAGCAGAGACAATCTTCTTCATAGACATCCCTCCAAGTTGTTGCGACCTGGCAAAGGGCGCCGGGTCGTTGCTAACATTCTGAAATGAAAAAATCCCGCCTATTCGCCGGATAGAGTGTTGTATTCGGGAGGCAAGACGACACGCGGAATCCCAGTACGTTAGCGATATGAATTCTATTACATTGTGTGTATATAATCCAACAACTGCAACAACAAAAAAGAAGGGGACTATGCAAACGAGGAACAAAGTCCAGCCAGTGCCAACAGTCGAGGTTCGGTCATTTTTCTATCAGCCAAAGCGTGCTGAATTGCGGGAGGAAGTGAAGATCGAAACACCCCCAAGAAACTCTCCAAATCAGTCTTGAGACAAGTCTAGGTTGCTGAAGAAAAAGCTTCTTGAAGACCAGTTAATCGACATAGATTTGATGTCGGATTAAGAGGCGAATTGTGACTATTGTCAATAATCCCCAATTCTTTCATATGTAGGTTTAGTTCAAATCGGGCCAAGGGGGCTTTTAGGAGGTGATTGTGACAAATTCGACAGCAACTACGAACGCAGTTGATGTAAGAAACGCGGTCAAACGCTATGGAGAATTTACCGCACTGAAAACGATCTCACTGTCGATCAAGGACAATGAATTTTTTACATTATTGGGGCCTTCTGGATGTGGGAAGACAACACTCTTGCGAATGATTGCGGGGTTTGAAGATTTAACTGAAGGCGAGATTTACCTGTACGGGGAAGAGATTGAGAACCTGCCGCCTAATAAGCGTCCAGTTAATACTGTGTTTCAAAACTATGCCCTCTTTCCGCACATGACAGTGCTAGACAACGTGGCATTCGGACTGGAAATGCTAGGCAAATCCAAATCGGATGCCCGGAAGCGAGCGAGCGAGGTTGTTGATATGGTGCAGCTTTCGCAGTTCGTGGAAAGAAAACCTTCACAACTTTCAGGTGGACAGCAACAAAGAGTGGCACTGGCAAGAGCTTTAGCGCCGCAACCCCAAGTACTTTTGCTCGATGAGCCACTTTCTGCGCTTGACTTAAAGTTGCGCAAAGCGATGCAGGTAGAATTGAAGCATCTGCAGCGCAATACCGGAATTACGTTCATTTTTGTAACTCACGATCAGGAAGAAGCGCTAACCATGTCGGATCGTGTCGCTGTAATGTCTGAAGGAGAACTGCAGCAGTTGGGCGAGGCGCGAGAGATTTATGAACGTCCGCGCAATATGTTTGTAGCTAACTTCATTGGTGAAACCAATCTGCTGGAAGTTTCAGTTGACAAGATTGAAAATGGCCGTGCGATATGTCATCTCGTCGGCGGGCAAAAATTAACCTGCGACAAAGTTGAAGGCATCAACATCGGATTGAAATACCATATTTCGATTCGCCCTGAACGGCTGTTTATTTCCGATCAGCCAACTGATTCGGAGAGTTTGAAGGGGTCAGTCAAGGAACACATTTTCATTGGCACCGACATCTCAACGGTCGTTGACTTGGCTGATGGTCCAGATTTTGTCGTGCGAACATCGAATTCAGACCGCGGCAACACACGGATATTCGAGCCAGGTGCAAATGTTTATGTCAACATTGAGGAGAAGGCGGCCCGCCTTCTGACCGACTGATGGCCGCTGGCTCGAACATTGCGTCCGGCGTAGCAGCTGACACGTACGCAAAATCCCGAAACTGGCTGCTGATGCCAGCTTGGCTGGTATTGATCATTTTCGTTCTGAGCCCAGTGCTCATAATGCTGCTCTACTCGTTTCTGACCAAGGAATTCCGCGGAGGAGTGATTTGGGAATTCAGCTTGGCTGCTTATGATCAGTTTTTCTTGGATCGAGGACTTTTTGGTGATGATCCGCCGAAAATTGAGTGGACCTACATCAACATATTCTGGCGGTCAATCTGGCAAGCTGCAATAGCAACACTATTGAGCTTTGCGATCGGATTCCCAACAGCTTATTTCATTGTTACGCGCCCGGAACGGCAGCGCGCAATCTGGGTTTTTCTGATCACAATTCCATACTGGGTAAACCTTCTAATCCGAACTGTCAGCATGAAATTTCTGCTGCGCGATCAAGGTCCGATGAATGATTTCCTGATTGGGATTGGTATCGTCGACACGCCATTACAAATCGTAAATACCAATCTAGGCGTACAAATAGGACTGTTCTATTCCTATTTGCCTTTCATGGTATTACCTCTATATGCTGCGATCGAACGATACAATTTTTCCCTTTCCGAAGCAGCGGCAGACCTGTATGCGACCAAGTGGGTCACGTTAAGACGCATCCTATTGCCATCAGTCAGGCCGGGGGTTGTAGCGGGCTGTATATTGGTGTTCGTGCCATCAATGGGATCTTTTTTGGCCCCCGATCTACTAGGCGGTGCAAAGAACTTTATGATCGGATCACTGATCGAAGAGCAGTTTAAAGGGAATGCAGGTAATTGGCCCTTCGGCGCTGCAGCCTCGATGATTTTGCTAACGATGGTTTTGATTGTGCTTTTGTTTCTTGCGCGTCAGCAGGCAAGATTGAACAAGGAAGGCTGAGCGATGGCTACGAAGAAGAAACACAACATTAAAACGTATCGCGGATTTACCTTTATCGCGTTTCTTTGCCTGTTTGTGCTATACGCACCACTGATAGTGGTAACGATTTACAGTTTCAATTCATCTGCTTCAATTACGAACTGGGAAAGCTTAAGCTTGAGTTGGTATTTTGATGTCTTTGTCGGACCAGAAAGCGACACGTTTAAATCCGCGGCACGAAACAGTTTTGTGATTGCTATTGTGGCCGCAACCGCTTCGACAGCAATTGCGACACTAGCGGCTACGGCGATGATCAGGGGTGGCACATTCAGTCTCCGCAGTCTGTCATTCGGGCTCATTTCACTTCCCCTATTGGTACCTGAAATCGTAACTGCCGTAGCTACACTGATTTTCTTTAATGCTATTGGATTCACCCGCGGCGTGCTGACGATCCTGGTCGCCCATATTGCCTTTTGCATTCCTTTTGCGTACCTGCCGATTTCGGCACGAATGCAAGGGATCGAAAGTTCGTTTGAGCAGGCAGCGATGGACTTGTATGCGACCAAGTTTCAGGCGTTCACCAGAGTTTTGTTGCCATTGATGATGCCGGGAATCATTTCTGGATTCTTATTGGCATTTATCGTATCCCTTGACGACTTCATAATAACCAACTTCGTCAAGGGTGCAGGAGTCGAGACCTTGCCAACCGCAATTTTCGGATCAATCAAGCAGGGCATAAAACCAAATATAATGGCGATTTCAACAATGTTGCTGAGTGTCTCAATTGTAATGGTCACGGTGAGTTATTTCATCAGTAAGGCCGGCGATACGAAATAGGGATCTTTGTAATCGATTCGAATTGTATAGAGAAAAGGTGGAGTCTTTGCGTTGAGCTTGAATACCAATGGAAAATACCCTTTTTCTGCCCACCTCCGGTCGATTCAAGTGGAAATGAATGCTAATTCACGCAATATGATTCCTATCAGGCTATGAGCGCAGAAAATGAACAGAGACGATCAATACGAAATCATTTTTGAATCCGTGAAAATGGGGCCGGTAACATCTCCTAACCGGTTTTATCAGGTATCCCTTTGCACGGGGTTTGGTTACACCTATCCAAACATGCCAGCTGCGAGTTAAAAGCTGAAAGCGGGTGGGGAGTCGTGTGCCCTGAAATGTGTGAAATTCATCCTTCCTAAGGTGCGATACCATACATTGAAACCCGGTTTTGGGATGACAGTGACATTGCTCACCATGCCAAGATTGCCGAAATCGAGCACCGGTATGGTTCATTAGCAGGAATTGAACTTGCCCATAGCGGTATTGTTTCTCAGAACATGATGACACGCGTTCCGCCGATGGGACCAGGGTCGCACAGAAATCCCGAGCCCTATGGTCCGGTTCAATCAAAAACCATGATCAAAAAAGAAACAAGGGATATTTTGCGTTGGAAAAAAGAAGCGGCGTTGCGTGCCGAGCGGGCGGGTTTTGACATTGTATATGTCTATGCATCACAACATGGGCTTGTTAATTCAGTTTCTTACTAAGCGCAACAACTACCGTTCGGACGAATATGGCGTCAGTTTGGAAAATCGCGTGCGCCCCTTTTGCATGAAGTGATTGAAACAACTTAAAATGCCGTCGGTGACCGCCTTGGAGTCGCTGTGCGGTTCGGTATCGAGCGTTTTATTGGTGAGGATGGAATAACTCCCACAGAAGCCAAGGAAGTCATTGAAGTGCTGGAAGAGTATCCCAACCTTCGGGACGTTAACGTTAATCATTGGCCAATGGACAGTTCGACCTCGCGTTCTTACGAGGAAGGGTTTCAGAAACCTTACATTAATTTTGCCAAGAGTGTTACGACCAAGCCCCTAGTCGGTGTGGGACGTTTCACCTCGCCGAATGCAATGGTCAGTCAATTCAAACGCGGCGTGCTGGATATGATTGGTGCTGCACATCCTTCGATTGCTGACCCGTGGCTGCCTCGCAAAATCGATGAGAACAGGCTTGAGGAAATTCAAGAATGCATTGGTCGCAACACTTGGATGTCGGGAGACGTTTATCATGTGCCGATGCGCTGCTAGCAGAACCCAACGGTTGGTGAGGAGTGGCGGCGTGTCTAGCATCTGGAATAAGTCGAAGACAAGAAATCAAACAACGAGATCTTGAAAATCGCGTCGAGTCCGGCTGGACTTGAAACAGCGCTGATTAGCTCGTCGCGGCTATTCAGTCACAATTGCCGAGGTGCGAGAACAGCTTGGACGCAGAATTACACAGGAAGCTGCTTTGCCAAGTTTGTCTGCCTGAATTCGGGTGTTGGATTTCCGGCTCAATCGGTTGCGGCAATTGGTAAATGCACAAATCTATCCGGCCAGTCCCCTTACAGCCGATGATGTACTTGAAATTGGTATTGCCAGCGTCATTTGTGCCAATGGCACCAAGTGGGCTAACGGTGGTCTTGGTGCGTGGAATCCGCGATCGTTCAGCGGCTTGGAAAACATGAATGTTTACTTACCAGAAGAAGTGTTTGAAAGGCGACAGATCGAGGGGCGAGTTGTCATTTATGGAGTTAACCATTTCTATTTAAACGGTTTGATCGCGGAGCAGATGAAACTGGACGGAATCGAGGATGTCGCGCTGGTTACTACTTATTCTATGGTTGCTGCGTTCACTTGTAACACCTTGGAAAAACCTCGTATTCAGGCGCATTTGATTGAATGCGGAATCAAGATTGTTACTTCACAGAATTGTGCGCGTCAAACCGGGTGAGGTCCATTTGGAATGTGCTTACACAGTGCGTCAAGAAATGACACTCGATGCGAAGTCCCTGATCTCCCTGAAAGCTCGAATTCCGCAAAACCGGATTTATGGCGAATCGATGTCAGATGCAACCCGGCTGGAACTCGCAGATATAAAATCTATTGATCAAATTGGCGACTGCGTGGCACCGTCAACAATCGCGACTGCAGTGCATTCCGAAACAATGATCGGACGGAATTTCGATTAAGAAGATGTTGAGCGAGCAGATTTTCTCGGGAGCTTGTGGTACTCGAAAGTTAGCCGCAAGAGAAAAATATAATGTACTCAAATGACTCAGAAATGAATCTCTGCGAATTGGAAAACTGGGGTACTCCAGAAGACTTGGGTGCCAAGACACTCAAAGGCAATCCACAATTGTCTGGATGGCTTGAATTTGGATCTTGCGAATCCGCGGGCATAGCTGGTGTTTATCGTGCGACGAAATGGTGTTTATCGTGCGACGAAAGGTAATTTTGAAGTGGTTTATCCCTTTCGTGAACACGCAACTGTGAAAATCGGATAAATTGTTTTGACGGTTGAATCGGGAGTGCTCCGTGAATTCGGTCCAGAAGACAGTTGGGTCGTAAAAAAGGAAACCGTGATTTGGGATATAAGGTCCGAAGATGCAGTCAAGACATTCTTTGTAACAACGGCTGAAATTTGAACCAATCAGACAAATTCAATTCTATTCTATTCTAATGACCTGTGGACGTTGCTGAAATTCGGGAAGAGCAAATTAGTTCGCAACTTGTGTAAGCAAACTCGACATTAACGGTTAACAAACATCAATTCAAACAGCGCGTCGGTCCTTTTGATTTGTAATCTATATTGAAAAATTGACACCGTGCATCAGCATGACGGAACTTCTCGCACGGACTTTGGTT
The DNA here is from genome assembly GCA_965202855.1 of Arenicellales bacterium. GTDB lineage: Bacteria > Pseudomonadota > Gammaproteobacteria > Arenicellales > JAJDZL01 > JAJDZL01. Next base: position 753,193 of record CBDBBP010000003.1, read on the forward strand.
AACCTGCTTCTCGTTTTCGTCAGTTACCAAAATTTACAGGGTGACGGGTTAAATGATTGATCTCTGACTTCTCGTTCGTTAACGGTATACCACCAATTGCGAAAGTGAGACAATTCAAATCATCTTCTTTTGGCAATAATTCCTGTTGGGCTAACCGCACCCCACGCCCGACCGGTAGCGGACTTGCACTACCAAGTCATCCGGCTATCACGACGTGCACTGGAATAGCGCCAGTAAAAGGCACAGCGCGACATACTGGCGCGTGAACAAAAAGAACATGCCTAAGATAATTCTAAGGCATGTTCCACGGTTGCTGAGAGTTGGACTGTGTTATTTCTTCAAGTTCGCCCATATTCGGTCATAAACTTCTTGCACTTCAGGTTCACAAACCTCAACAAATGTTCCGGTGGGAGCATCCGCAGGAGGTGTCGTTTCAGGCTGATTAGAGAGAGTCGGATCAAGAAATTCCTCTACACCAGCAATGGCTGAGGAATAACGATTCCAGTTGGTTGCCGTCGCAGAGTTTTCCGGTTCCAGAATGAAATCCAAAAACTTGATTGCGTTCGCACGGTTCGGGGCGTCCTTCAATAGAACATAGTTATCCATCCAAACCAGCATCCCTTCTTTTGGATAGGCATATTCAATTGGAGCATTGTCCTCGATGCGCGAACGCGCTGCAAACCCGTTCCAAATCATTCCCACTTTGGCGTCACCGGAAGAAAGTACTTCTCTAGCGGTTTCGGAATTGAATGATGCCCAGTGTATTTTGGCGTTTTGAACCAAGTCATTCAGTGCCCTTAACTGCTCCCTGTCGGTTGAGCACTGCGGTATTCCAAGGTGAAGTGCAGCGAATGTCAGTACGTCGCCTTGGCTGTCCAGAACATTAATTTTTCCCTTTAGTTCGTCAGGCGGGTCAAAAAGGATATCGGTTGTGTTGATGTCACCCGAATAGGCTTCACGGTTTACTGCGAAACTCGTGGAACCCCACTGATAAGGAACTGAATGCTTGCGACCAGGATCAAAATCAACATTGACCCATTGTGGCTTTATGTTACCCCTGTTGGCTAACTCGTTCTCCCCGACTGTGTCTAACAATCCTTCATTAGCCAATATTTTGACCATGTAGTCTCCAGGAACTGCCAAGTCGTAAGTGCCAAGACCTGTTGCTTTGAGGGTCGCTAGCAATGCTTCGTTGCTGTCGAAAGTCGACTTCTTAATCTCCACACCATGCTCGGCCTCGAACTTCTTTATTAGATCATCTGGAAAGTACGCAAACCAATCGTAAATGACCAATTCACCATCTGCTTGAACGGATGTGAGCGACATTCCTAAGAACAGTGCTACAACTGTTGATTTAAGAGCGGTAATTAGTGCTTTCATAGTTTCACTCCTTGAATTCAAATTTCGACGAAGTGTTCGGTATCATCGCATATTCCGATTTACTTGAACACCGAGTACTTAGTTGTCGACGCAAAATACTGATAATTTTAACATTCTCATTCCTCTGATATTTAGCATTTGGTACATTTTTTCGGATGTTATTGAGTCCGTGTTTCACCCTTAATTTGGGGACAATTGACAATAGTAAAAATTCACCCCTCAATCCAACATCAAGTCTGTGTCGGATCACCTAATCTTCAAGAATCTCTTTCTTTAGCAACGTGGACTTGTCGCAACAATTTGGACAGATGTCTAGGAAGAAGATTATCTCTGCTTCTGCGTTAACTTCACTCTGTCCGGTTGGATTTTCGGCTCATGTCACTGTTCATCAATCAGACCTAGATGCGTGGGTGGAAGTTTCAGTTAAAGCACTGGATACCCATCCCTGACGATGCGTCTTGAGCGCATGTTCACGGAAGATGGACCTGGGATCAGACCTTACGTCAATGAAGCGTCAGGAAGCCAATGCATAACGATTGGTTACAACGTGGTTTGCAAAAATATAGAAGGAGCTCGAAATAACATTTTATACATTTATGAGGGGTATGTCGTCGAATACAGGCCGACCGGTTCAGGTGGGGTTCGATGCTATACCGGCGAGATTACAACAACGCAAGGGACGTAGCAGCAATCTGAATTTATTACACTCCAACTTATAATTAGGATTGTTAATTTCAAGTCATTTATCGAGATGCCAAATGACTATCAAATCCCAAGATGGAAAAAACTCCTTATAAACTGTACAGATTGAGTGGGAGGGCTCCCCCGTCAGCCCAAATCAGAATGGCGGTATTTGACTGATTATGAGGAATCCTCAACAGTGTCTTGTTTGTCTGCTGTATGGCTAATAATTGACGGAAATTCTGTTAAGGATTTAGTACAGAATTTAGGGGATGTAAACGACAAAGAATAACCACAGGTATCTGGGGTTATGCAAATACCTTCACGCTGTGTGAAGAAATTCGTTAGACTGGGCTTAATCACTTTTTCCTTTTACCTTTTTTCTCGTCTTAGCTAAGAACACTGCAGCAAGGCCTTTCACCTCTTTCTCAGTGGGTTTCCTTTTACCGCTTAGAACTGCTGATGCAAGGCTGGACATCTCGTCACTGGTATGTTTTCTTGCCATGAGATTTCCGCTCTTGTGTTTTTCGGTCGAACATTGTGTTGACCGGCAAATTCGGTTACATAACGATCGATATGATTCTTGCTGAATTGATAGAAAGTTCCCATGTATCCGCGCTCTAGCATACGCCAAAAAGATTCGATTCCGTTTGTGTGAGCCATGCCCCGCACATACTCTCTGGCATTGTGATTGACTATTTCGTGTGAAAACGGCAGTCCGAAATAAGAACGGCTATCGTCCGTGTATACAACAGTGTCTGGGGCTGTGTGCTCCTTGATAAAACCTTGAAGCGTATCTTTTTTAGTGTCATTTACGGACTGTGCAACAATTTTGCTGGTACGTCTGTCTTTTGATCCGACGACCGCTGTCTTGTTAGTTGTACTCCTGCCGAGTTTTTCCAGCTCTATTCGCTAGCATTTCGGCATATTCTTCCGTTTACCGCCAATGTAAGTTTCATCGGTTGCTACAGGGCTGTCAAACAACGGGTAGTCGCTCTCGAAAGACTTTCTCAACCGATGAGCCAAATGCCATGCAGATTTCTGTGAGACTTTCAAATCCCGGTGCGGCTTCCTACTGGACACGCCTTACAGATTGGTCGTAATCAGGTAGATTGCGATTGCCCACTTCTGATAACCATACATTTGAGCCCTCCATGACCGTGCCTTTAATGACATTGAACAGGGGACGGTTGGAGCAGTCACGGCAACGAAAGGTCATTGCCTTGTGCTTGATGTTAGACTGGACATTATGATGACCTGCCGTGCTGACACTGCGCTCCGTCTGGCCAGATCTGTTTCTCGAACCAGAGACGGGCGGTTTCATCGTCTGGAATCATATCGAACAAGCTCAAAAAAAATAATGACTTATTGTGCGTTGCAAAAAGCACTTCAATAACTGAAATTTCCAAATAAGAATTGCTGTTCGATTGCTGTCAGCTGGTTTTGGACGGTAGAGTGTCCATAAGCTTTGTGCTTTTTGATTTTATTCAGTTATTGCCCATTGGGTAATACTGAAGATTTGTTTAAACCTTTAATTATGCAAGGCTTTTTTCAATATTGTCATTTTCAATTTCGGATTTGGGTATTTTGCATAAACAGAAGATGGGAACCATTCAGCTATGTCATTCCTGGATACAACGTCAGCGATTTTCATTATGGGCAGATGTTCATTTTGAACTCCTATTCGGGTGCCACTTCAGTTGAAGTTGAGTGAAGGCAGCTACGCACGACAGCCGTCGGTGGATGTGGTTAGGGCGGCTGTGCGACATGCGTCAGCAGTTGTTCCCACTTGGCAAAGTAGATGTAGTCGTTGAGCACCATCAATGTGGTGAAGAAACGCTGGTGCCTGGAGTTTCGGTTGCGGGCTTGGTTCCACAGTGCGCACACCTGATCGCAGACGGTATGGAAACCAAAGGCAATGAGGTTCAGAGTCAGCAGCAGATTGGACCGTCCCTGGTGCCCATGGCCGAAGTTGTGTTCCATGTGCAAGTGCCGATATCGGTATTTGCGTAGTAACCGTCATTTTTCAATATGTTAAACGATTCGTTCGAAGTTCTCAGCAAACCCCTGTTTCATGTCTCAACCTGATCAATCCGACCAAGTCGAAAAACTCGACGATTGCCCTCAATTGATCTGGCAACAGTTACTGTATGTCCTCTACTGGTACATCCTATGGCAATTGAGAAAATCGATACTTTAGTCGTTGGAGCTGGCCAAGCTGGCGTGGCTATGAGCGAGCATCTGAGTATCGCAGGTATTCCACATCTCGTATTGGAACGGAACCGGATTGCCGAGTGCTGGCGCACGGGAAGATGGGATTCTCTGGTTACCAATGGCCCTGCATGGCATGACCGCTTTCCCGGCATGGAGTTTCCTGGATTCGACCCCGATGCCTTCCTTCCCAAGGAGATTGTTGCAGATTACTTTGTCGCTTATGCCAATCAAATAAACGCCCCCATACGCTGCGGTGTGGAAGTGACCGGTGTCGAAAAGAATATCGGCCAGCCTGGTTTCCGTGTCCAAACGTCGGAAGGTGAAATTGCAGCAAACAATGTGGTCGCAGCCACTGGTCCATTCCAACGTCCGATCATTCCACCGATAGTTTCGGAAAGTGCAGGTGTTGTACAGTTTCATTCCGTCGACTACCGCAATCCTCAGCAACTCCCCGAAGGTGCTGTTTTGGTGGTCGGTGCAGGATCGTCAGGAGTGCAAATTGCGGAGGAAATCTTGCGTGCTGGAAAACCTGTCTACCTTTCCGTAGGTCCCCACGACCGCCCACCGAGGAGCTATCGGAAGCGTGACTTTTGCTGGTGGCTGGGGGTTCTCGGCAAGTGGGGTATGGCAGCGCCTGATCCAGGTACAGGGCATATAACCATCTCGGTGAGTGGTGCATATGGCGGTCATACTGTCGATTTTAGAAATCTTGCCAACCAAGGGGCGACCTTGGTCGGCTTGACGGAATCATACCAAAACGGTCTTATGCGCTTCGCACCAGATCTAGCGTACAACATTGCACAGGGAGATGCGAATTATCTGTCCTTGTTGGAGGAAGCTGACGCATACGTTCTTCGCAATGGTCTCGACTTGCCGAAAGAACCCCAGGCCCATGAGATCGGACAAGATCCGGACTGCATCTCCAATCCCGTTCTTGAATTGAATCTGACGGATGCTGGTGTTACTGCGATCATATGGGCAACAGGTTTTTCCGTCGACTACAGTTGGCTGAAGGTTGACGCGTTCGATCAAGATGGAAAACCCATCCATCAACGTGGTGTATCGACTGAACAGGGAATCTATTTCCTGGGTTTGCCATGGCTGTCGTGTCGTGGATCTTCATTTATCTGGGGTGTCTGGCACGATGCCAAATATCTGGTAGATCACATTTTCACACAACACAAGTACCTGGCGTACTGTGGTCCGCAGGAACGAGGTGGTGGCGTTTCGATCAACGAATAATCGCACAGATGGTGCAACGCGAATACAACCTGAAATGAAACGTTCCTCCATTTGCAAGGTCAATGCAAAAAAGGTTATACAGAATGGATTCTGGACAAGTCGTCCATTTATTCGATGATTGTTGACAATGCCTTAGGACAGATTTGTGTGGATAGAGTTCATGCCAGACAAATCACAAATCAGCCAATAAAGGGACCGTTGCTCACAGTGAACGTTTCTGGCATAAGATTGAGAATCCCAAATCCGAAGTTAAAAAAAATTCTCAGCCAACAGGTTCGACAATTTAGCCGATTTTCCGAAGATTTAGCCGAAGTTTAAACTTTTCGTTGCGGTCCGAAGCGTCAAGACCGTGATTTTGGCTTGATTTTAGCCAATATTCCCCCAATTTGAGCCCTTTTCTGGGCATTTTCATCCTCAATCAGCAGGTTTCTCAATGTAGTGCCATCTTTTTCACGCAAACCTTTGTTTCTCCTCGAAAACGCCGGAAAATAGAAAATAGCTTTCATGTTCATCCGAAAAACAAAAACCGGCACCGCTAAGGATGGCTCCCCACGTTTCAGCTTCCGACTTGTCAGAAACGGCCGAGTCAAGGGCGGAGTCAAACAGCGAACGTTGATGAATCTGGGTTGCCGCTTCAGCATCGAACGACAATGCTGGGAGTTGCTTTGCCAGCGCATCAAAGAGCTGCTATCAGCACAGCATGCTTTCGATTTCGTCTCGCCGGCTGCTAACTTTGAAGCCGAAGCTCGGCGCATCGCTCAACACCTGCTGGCGCGCACTACCCTGTTATCACAAATAGGAGCTTAACATCAGGATTGATTGTGTGTACAGTATTGTGTCATGTACAGGTAGCACCAGATTCATTGCACTCTGACCTCCAGTGAAAGTGTTTCGTGCATTCAGCGACTGTTGGCGGAAGAGCAGTTTTCGACGCGTTCAGCGGTCAGACGGCAGTGTGTAAGGAGTTTGGATTTTATGATGCCTACGGGCGCACAGTTGCATTATCTGGTGCATTCGGCGCATGGTTATCTAGGTGCGCTCGGTTTTTCGGCGGCAGCCTTGAGATTTGTTTGCTGCGATGATTGGATCAGCGGGATGACGAGCAGCGCGGCTGCGAGCTGAATCGGGTGATGTGTCTGAGTCGTTTTTTTGTTCGGCCGTCGGTCGGCTGCCAGAATCTGGCTTCCAAGGTCTTGGGCTGGTTTCTGCGGCGTTTGCCGGCCGATTTTCAAAGATGCTATCGGTATCAGCCGTATGTGGTGGAAACGTTTGTGATGAAGACTACAAGGGGGTATCGCCGCGGGCTTCGAGTTGGCAATTCATGGTGTTAGGGATAGCTGGTTGATTACAAGTCAAGTTCTGACTGAACTTGTGTGTAATAGGAAGGTGGAGGTGCCGATGGTGGCCAAGACGCAGGCGCGTTATTCGCAGTTGCAGGTGGTGAGTTTTGACAAGGGTTATCTGAGCCGAGCGCATCGGGGTTTGGATCGGGTTCGCAGTTGTGGTGCGAACGGTTTTGAGTTCATGGTGGCACTGTCGTTCAATTTGCACCGGATCAGTTTGCTACTCTAACGTAAGGCACGCACCCGAATTCGACACTAGAAAAAGCACGTTTGCGCGCCGCCTGAGACTTCGGCGTCACCACCGGCTGGTCCACAATCACCTCGCTTGCAGCGGTGAGAAACAGTACTGACCGTTAAAACGCCCATCAAAGCAAAATTGAATGAATCGCCTGCAAATTGAAGGTGTCGCTGTTTTTGCGGCACGATTCACCGCCCAAAACAATGAAAACCTTCTAATAAATCTGCAAAATTCGTTCAAAAAAATGGTTCTCTGATCGAAACTATCTATAAGATTTTACACTCGTACACGAAATTGTCTTTATGATCTGAGCTAGCATCATGCCAATCTCTTTTTGCAAGTCTGTACAACAGGTTACTCCGAATTCCATTATTCAGTGAATTTAAGCAAACCGATTGATCATCCGACGTCGCATCAGCCAATGTCAACTGTTGTTGTGAAGAACGTTTTGAGCACGTGATCGGACTGAACATCCCAGGTAATCGTTTCTCCTTTCTTCACAATCCATGAATCACCCGGACCGAATGTGTAAGTTTTTCCCGTCTCATCGGTAAGTTCCACCTGCCCCTTCACAATGCAAACATGCTCGTGGAAGGGATATGGAACTTGGAACTTGCCAAAGGTGGCCTTGTAGACGCCAGCCATCACCTGACTGTCAAACGAACCGACATCGATGCGGCCGAAAAGTTGCGGTGCGCCTGACAATGTGGTGCAGCCGACATCCTCAGGAGCACCCCAAGGTTCCAGACCATCCAAGTCCAAAGATTTCTTATTGAATGGAATCATGACAGTTCCTCCTTTTCATCATGAAATTAGTTCGACGTGTTCGCGAGTGAAACACCCCGGATCGACATCTTCCTGATCGAACAGACGCCCCTGCATGTGCCCGGAATGCACCGCCGCCGCGATGGTTGACGGTGCCACGCAATCGCCAATCTGATCTACAGTTCTGATCCCGGCAATACCCAATCGGTCCTGATTAGAATTCAGCTCATCGAATATCTCGCTGTTAGGTCTGCGGCTGGTCACAAGAACGATGGAACCGCAAGCTAGAATCTCGCTTTCGTCACCGGTGTAGGCACAACTGAGTGTTGCCTGACTGTAGTCTACCATCCCTAAATTCCGGTTCGTCAGAATTCGTACACCGGATTCGATGAGATGAGCTTGGATTCGGGGCTGCTCCAATGTGTTCCATGTGAATGCTGAAACCATGGAATAGGGCGTAACAAGGTACACTTCTAGCCCGTCTTTGAGTAGCTTCTCGGCGATTAGTCCGCCAAGATAGAAATGATCATCGTCGAACACGATCACTGGACTTTCGGGTATCTGCCCGGCAAATATGTCGTCAGGGCTGTAAGTTCTGATTGATTCAATGCCTGGAATGGGTTTGTGGTTCCAAGCGCCGACACCGTCGTGGCGCCAGCTCGCGCCTGTTGCAACGATCACTCTGGGAATGTTGAATTCAAGAACGTCATCCGCAGTAAGCGGGCTCAATAGATAGATATTCACGTTTGCCATCTGCTGCAGCAGGTACTGGCGATAGTCGCGTACTCTGCCCCATGCGGACAAGCCCGGCAAAGCACTTTCATCTGTCACGCGACCGCCTAACTGATCGCGTTTTTCGGCTATGGTAATCGTATACCCGCGGCGCGCCAGAGTCAGCGCGCATTCAAGGCCGGCTGGACCGGAGCCGATAATCAGGATTTCGTCTTCGGAAGCCTTGTCCTGAAAGACTTCAGGATGCCAGCCGCGGCGCCATTCCTCACCGACAGTCGGATTCTGTGTGCAGCGCATGGGGACATGATAGACATCTCCAGATACGCAGATATTGCAACCGATACACTCACGAATCTCTTCCGTCCGCCCCTCCTTGATTTTTTTGGGCAGAAACGGATCCGCGATAGACGGACGAGCTGCACCAATCATATCCAATATGCCCCGCCTGATCTGAGAGACCATTGTATCGGGAGATGTGAACCGGCCGACGCCTACAACAGGTTTGGAAGTGACTTTCTTAACGAACGCAATGTAGGGTTCTTGAAAACCTTCTTCTTCGAATCGCGAGGTCGAAGAGTCCATCGGCCAATCATTGATGTTGACATCCCAAAGATCCGGCAGTTCGGCCAGCATCCGAATGACATCCTGTGCTTCATCGGGGTTGATGAGACCTGCAAAGTCTACGACCCCAAGTCGCACTACAACGCCGCAGCGATCTCCGACCGCGTCTTTTGTGTCTTCGATCAACTCGCGCAATAGGCGCGCGCGGTTCTCCAGAGAGCCCCCGTACTCGTCTATCCGATCATTGTAGTGGCGGGAAAGGAAATGTATCGGAATGCCCATATTGTGGGACGCGTAAACATATACGATATCGAAATCGGCCTGTTTGGCTCGCAAGGCAGCAGCTCGGTGCCAATCGCGGAGATTGCGGATATCACGTTTATCCATCGCTTTGCACTGTGTCGGAACATGAGGCTCTGGATTTCGATACGAACCCGGACCGAGCGGCGGTACGCGGCTGTTTAGATTCTGAGCGACAATGCCGCTATGGGCCAATTCGATTCCAGCCAAAGCTCCGTATTCGTGCACGACTTCCGCCACTCTGGCATGATGGGCGATGTCGCTATCATCCCAGATACGGGTTTCAATATACGGCATCACATCAGCGCTGGGATGTATCTCGCACATCTCTGTGCACACAACTCCCCAGCCGCCTTCCGCTTTCATTCGCCGATGTCCGACGAGCATATTTGGATATGAAAAGCCGAATCCCGTGCAGTGAGGGACTTGATAGAATCGGTTCGGAGCAGTTACCGGCCCAATTTTGATCGGCTCAAACAGAATGTCATAACGAGGGTCGCGCTTCATTTACTTTTATTCCTGAATGTCGAATTTTGCTGCCAAATGCGGTACAGCCTGTTCAGAAGGCACATTCAGCCCAAGCCTGAACCAAGCATCTCACTGGTCTTGCTGTTGGAGTAATGTGCTACGGAATTCTGGCGTCTTCAGTATCCGAAGCAATTTTTCCGCGTTCAGAAACTCAATTTCCAGCATCTGCTGCTGACTCGATGTTATAGATGCCAACTGACAATGCGGCATCCCTTTCCAGCCCGCGGACCAAACCTATCTTGGGTGTGGGCGGTTCTGCGTTGGGCCGATCTCGCCAATCAAACGCAGTCTTGAAGATCACCGCCAGCTTGGCTGTCGCTTGGCACCCACTCTGCAATTCAATCAGTTCAATCACTTGACGCCGATTGTCCGGCACACTCATCCGTTCGACCAGAATGTTGGGCTCAGACTCCGACATATGGTCAAATGGATGGAACAAGCACTTGAATTGTTGGCTATTCATGATGTTTTCCGTAACCTTACAATACATTGATATCAATTTATTGTAAGGTAAATCAACACAGCAATTCTCTTTTTCTTGACTTCGGGTAAATTCCAGCGATAATTCGATGGTCCAGCACTGGACTTGGGTCACAAATTCCTTCGAATTATTCTTCAAGTCATTGTTTATATGACATATGCGAATCCCCACCAAGCATTCGACAAGCACCGGAGAGATGCCAATTCCAAAACTGCTCGATATAGTGCCTACGACTTGGAATAATATGGCATTCTAACCCCTCTCGTCTATCATTATGTGCATGTTCGTACGCCAGAATAAACTCCACGACCGCAGCCGCGTCCGCTCAATTCCAATGTTGCGTTGTGCCGCCGGCTTGCGTTTCATAATTGTGCCTCCCTCAGGTGAAATTCAATGTAAACGCTATGCGCCGGCATCAGCGCGATTATGACCTGACACAGCCCGGCACTGGCTTTGGGTCCGAATTATGCGTTGCCCATCTAGGGTTGGTGTGGGTGTTGTGGTCAAGAACGTTCCGTTTTCTGAAAAAATCTCTGAAAATAATGCGATTGGCAGCAGCTCGGCTACATCAGTTTGTCTTTGAAATATTTTTACGGAAAGTTTTGAAAACGAAATGGTCTTAGTGCTGTGGTGAACGATGCGCATACCATCGTCCTTTGATGCGTTAATGTCAAGGGCGCGTGGCTAAATTGGCTTCACCAAACGAAATACCACCAGAACGCAATGCCCGCACCCGTTAGTTTCATCAGCGCAGATGCTCAGCCTGCTAACACTGTATCAGATAGGGTGGGTAGTTACTCGCAATTTTAAAATTGAAAGAGTTTAAGACGAGCACTGTAGTATTGAAAACCAGTGTTAGGAAGGTTGCGTATGTGATTTGAGTGATAAGCGATGAACTAGAAAAGCGTTGCCAGCGGATTGGCATAATTGTCGATTAGATTTCACTTTTACTCCTTTTGAACGTTTTAGAGACTTATCAGAAAATGTCAATGAACTCACTGAAAAAAATCTTCATATATTTGCTCATCAAATTGCCGAATGACAATGATTTCCGATTTTGGGAAAGACACATCAAATTCTGCATCGTTATCCATTAAAGTTGACGCAATAATAAATTGTTGAATTATCGGTAGATAATTTGTAGTAGGCGTAAACTCGTTAGTATCCTTGTCTCGATAGCCGCTATAGAAAGGGAGAATTGTAACAATTGAATTTTCACGGTCAGAATATCTAACGTATGAGATTACTCCAATCTGGACTTTGCGATTTCGAAGAGTAATTTGCAAAAGTTCGCTACTTGAGAAGGAATAATAAGGGACTTATATACTTAACTACACAACGCAAAATCAAGTGTTCTGTCAAGTTCTTTTTGACGTTTCACCGAAGGACTCCGTCCTTCTCCGCGTCCGTTTCGACTCTCCCCAATCCCCAAGGCGAGTACGTTTTTTGCAGCGTTAATGTCTGCATTGTCCAAATGACCGCAACTCACGCACCTGAATTCAGATTGCGTCTTGCGATTCTTGCGGTCTGTCGTTCCACAGCGATTGCAGCGCTGACTGGTGTATTGCGGTGCCACCTTGTGAATCGTCGTTTTGTAAGCAAGCGCCTGTTCCAGTTTGTACCAGCCGGTTTTCAGTATTGAGCGGTTCAGCCCGCTTTTCTGCCTGACATTCCTGCCGGGCTCTTCAACCGTTCCTTTGGCAGATCTGGTCATGTTCTTTATCTTCAAATCCTCCAGATAAACCATCGCATATCGGTCTGCAATCTGGCGCGAAACCTGATGCGTCCAGTTGTCATTGACTTGCCTGATTTTCTGTGATGCCCGAGCGGCCAGTCGGCGCGCTTTCAGATAACGTCCAGAAGCTTTTATGCCTTTTTTGCGCACCGGTTTCTGCCGCCGGGCCATCATTCTCTGGCAGCGCTTCCTGCGTCGTTCCTTCCTCTTAATGTCCGGGGCATGGTAGATCGTTCCATCCGATAACGCAATCTGTCCAACGTTCCGGTCCATCCCGACCGCTTCGTTTGCTTTCAGACTCAGACTGGCATCGACCGCATAAACGATGTAAGCATACCATTTGCCATTTTCTTCCTTGACGGTGCCGGATTTTACAATGCCGTCCGGGTAGGGATTGGATCCGGTCAACCGGACATATCCGATCTTTTGGATGTGCAGCCACTGCCCGTCAAGTCTTGCCGTCTGTCCAAGCACGATCGGAAATGAGGGTGGATCGCGCCATTTGGCCTTGAACTTCGGAAGCCCTTCATTCGGATGTTTGAAGAACTTCCGATACTGGACTTCAATCGGTTTGAGCGAATAACGCACGATGTTACACGAATAGTCCTGCAGCCATGGCTCGCAATGGCGACGCAGCAAAGTGAACTGTCTTGAAATCTCGACGAAACCGAACCGGCAATGACCAGAAAGGATATATTCGTCACGGAGTTTTCCGACAAAGTGATTCCAGGCGTAGCGGCAGGCGCCTGCAAGGCCGTACATCTGCCGGTACTTATTTCGGGAATTCGCGTGAATACGGTAGCGAATAGTACGATAGGTCGGTTTGGCGCCTGCTGTCATCTGTGCAACTGAGCAATGAAGCCCTTTTGTTTAACTTACAAGACCATTATCCAGATGGGATGGCTCACAGCGTGAGCCTGCATCAAAAAATATCTCAATTTGCATGTTCTGATTACTTGTGAACCATTTGAAGGAAACGGGACGAACTTTAAAAGAGACGTAGTCTCAAGACATGGCCGATACGGACTGCTCACGGGCTCCTATTTGACAGGTTGGTACTGGCTTGAGAGAGTCTCTCGCCGTCGATCCAATCAGAATTGAGAAAAAGGTGAATCACACCATTGGGTTTTGAACGTCGGAAGCCTGTCGTTGGGACTTTTGAAGAACTTCCGACACTGGAATTCGGTCAGATTCCGCGCATCATGGACGATGTTGCGCGAAGAAACTTGCAAACGATTGTCTCCATCACAACACAGCAAAGTCATTTCAGACGCAGCGGCACACGCCCGCAAAAGACGGTATGTCTGCACATTGTTGGAAAATTTCTTAAATTCGATAACGTATGATGTAATAAGTGAATTCGGTGTCCAATAGTATCCGTGTAGTTAAGTATATAAGTCCCAATAATAAATCAATATGTCAATTGTGTTTCCTTTCTCGAGTAAAATTTTCTATAGTCATGTTCATCGTCCCGAAATCTATTGAAAATCAATGGTAAAGCAAGAGATAGAAAAAAATATTCCCCAAATTGACAGATCAACTTCAAGTGGAAGTACTTGATGCAAATTCTCTTCTAGTTTATTGACTGAATTTTCAAAAAAGAAATCAAATATATACACAATAAAAGATGAAACCATTAGCAAAACGAATCCTGCAAATGTCGATTTCAGAATCACTTGATATCCAGAGTCCCATTGAATTGCATAATTTACGTATTTCAATCGGGCAAGGAGAATATACCCAGCTAATATTAGAAGAATGAGTGGTTCAAAGATATTGAATCCGGACATCAAATTTTATTTGTCTAACTACATGCAATGTATTTAGAAAGATTAACAAAATTGCATTAATTGTTGTTTGCGAACATTTTCTTCTCAATTTTTTCCAATCTCTTGATCTTTTTTTTCATTTCTTTTGACTTCAACACCATCTCCATATCTATACTCACATCTCCATTTTTACTAATATGGATGTGCCTCGTATCAAAATTTTTATTTTTCATCTCCTGTAAAAGTTTATGCATAGATTGACTCCCTCCTGTTTGGATGTGTTCAGTACAATTTTCAATCACATTAGTTCCCTGAAATTTCTCTCATAATTTTTTACGATCGCGGAATTTCGAATGAACTCCAAAGCAAAATAAATTTACATGCTCAAAAACCCATTTGAATATAGTGTTTAGCCCTATGGGTTGAATATTTATATTTTAATCGGGACTATTCTTTTGTACAAGGAATCTATTTCAGATTTATGGAGTCAAGTGCCTCTATATGATTCTCTGCAATTAATCAGAAGGTCTGTCCCATTTAAAATTGCAAGAGATTCCCAACTATGTATATCAGTCCGTTTATTTCTATCAGTCCGTTTATTGCTCCATCAATACAAAATATTTCGGAAATGACATATGAGTGGTACAGTTCTTGATGATGTTACGAGCGATTCTGTCGATGCGCAACACATACAACGGCGGGTCGATGATTGGGAACAACGTTTGAATAACCTCTATGAAATGATCAGCGATTGGTTGCCAGATGGATGGCGGGCGCACCATGGGAAACCAGTCATTATGCATGAGAGGATGATGCGTAAGTTCGGAATCGCGGCTAAACAGATTCCAACGCTTAAACTTTTCAACCAATCGGGTGATTCAATCAAACTCGAACCTCGAGGACTGTGGATTCTTGGCACCAACGGACGTCTCGATTTGAAACACGCCGGCCAACATTACTTCATCGTCGATTTTGCAGAAAACTTCAAGCAGCCGGACTGGCAGGTAGTTCGTGCTGAAAACAGGTTTGAGCGTGAAAAAATGAGGCAAGAATGGTTGACGCGAATTCTTCAGTAGGCACTCCCCAACACATTACCAACTTGTACCAAAAGGTTGACGACTATCTAGAAGCCTAGTGGGATACGGCGGAACTAGCAAATAACCACACGATCAACGTGGGTGGTGCAATTTGCCGCAAGCAGAGGATAAACGACCAAGCATGTTACGGGTTTGCATGGGTCAATTGGAAACACACATTGAAACATCATGATTCTGTGTTAATCACCCCGAAAGCATGAAATATAATTTCGATCAGTTCAAGAGTCTGTTTGACACACTTTTTTTGTTGTCCAGCTGGTCCGAACACAGCAATTATTGGGGCCGCTTGTGTGGTCGGCGCGATTTCAAAGACGAAAGTGACGTTGGCAGAATTCATTTCCTCCATTCGCATGGGGTAAGGGGATTTTTTGCCACTTTTTTTGTACGCCAGATTGTTATTTCACGGCAAATATTTATCCCGGTTCAACACACATGGGAATTTTTAGGCGAAACAGGACAACTCTTGGTTTTTAACTAGTGTCGGTCAGAAAACCCCTATTTTCGCATGAAACAGACGCTTGAAGAGACAGTTTTGGGTTGAAAATCAGCTCAATCGGGACGCGTTAGCGGTCGCAGAGTGGATTTTTGAGTGAAGTTGTCGAAATGATGAGAAAACCACGAATTTCACCAACGACCAAGTCTCCGCCGAGCGGATGATCCATGCAGATGGATGAGGTGGGAGTGCTAAGCGACTTTGAGGTGCTGGCGGCGGGCGAGTCTTTTGCGCTCTTGGTCGCGTAAAATTCGCCCCAGCCGCTTGAGATTGGCGGCGAGCACTGACAACGCCACAGGTGCATGCCCGGCCGACCGGTATCCTTGCGCGCATTCGGGTTCACCACCGCCTCAAGCAGGGCGAACACTTGTTGCCGAAGCTGCGCCGTCACATACAGGTGCTGCAGGCCGCGCAACAGCACTGAAATGTCGTCGCGCGATTTCGGATTGATATGGACCGCGCCGATGTCAGCGCTGCCCAATTCAAGCTGGGTGGATTCAACTTTTCGCATGGTATTTGCCCGAAGACTTTTTCAAAATGCAGTCAATTAACGGGATTGGATGCGATTTCGTGTAAAATGGACTTGAATTGGAAATTCTTCAGTGCCGCACAGCCTGACGCTATTCCATTGTTTATATTGACTTATTATACTCTATTTTGGTTTTCTGAAAGACACTAATTATGTTTTTTGATGATGGCAAAGGCGCGACCGGCACTCAGCAGATTTTGGAGACAATTATGGGTGAAAGGAATTGCAAGAATCATTCACAACATTCGTCGACTGGTTTACGCGTAACAACTGCATTGTGAACCATTCTGTTTGAACTTATGATTCCTCGCAATATTAAATCTGAGCATATCCTAAAAGCGGTAGCAGAAATTGATCAGTATGGTGTGCCGCCGAACCGTTGTTCAGTCCACTACGATCTCGTTATAAAGCAAAATTCGTATCCACCAAAATACGTGATTTCGATTGCAAACAAGTATGCAAATGGAAGTGAATTGCTCCCGAATTCATTTGATGCTGTTGAGGCGAAGGTCTATTTGTCTAGTCTAAAATTTCAAGTCAATGATCGCCGCGAAGTTGGAAAAACAACAATTGCTGATGAAGATGATGAATCAGCCTAACCCGAAGGATGTGTGCAAAACAGAATGCACCGAGAATTTGAGCGTAATTCCAAGATAGTAAAGTCAAAGAATGAAGTTCGAGGAATTCCCGTTGTTACAGCCCGTGAAGCTGTGGAGTTGACGTCGCATAGGTAATTTGAACTTTCTTTTTCAAGAGGTCAATCTCGGGGTCGATTTGATATGTTGATGTTTTCTTAAGTTGATTAATGCTACAAAGTTTGAATCCGGTGGTAGTAAACAATAGAACTACTGTGTTGTCTTTAGCGGCGGTTGAATTCCGAATCCAAAATTGAAGATTGCGGATGTTAGGATACGTTGCGACCGCGCCCACCGATTTCTTTGAAATTTACGAGATTGTAACGAAAGTCAATTGGACGATTAAATGCAACGACAGCCGAGTGTGTCCCAAAACCCGCATCTGACAGGCATCGATGCCGCATTAACCGAAGTTGTAGCAGGGGAAATACAAGCAAGCCAGTACAAGCTTGCAACGAATCCCTATGTTCAAAACGTAATAGGCGACTTCAACCAACTAAAGTCGGAGATCAGGACCTGCGATAGCGGCATCCAGTTCGCGCGGTCAGAGCAGTTGACAGTCATATTCGGCGCAATTTTCACATGGCAATGATTAGACACTGCGCAGATAACGAATTCGACCGCATACTTGCCATCATCAACGAGGCTGCACAGATCTATAAGGGCGTAATTCCGAATGATCGGTGGAAGGACCCCTACATGTCCGCTGAGGAGCTGGCGGACGAAATCACCGCTGGAGTTACCTTCGACGGTTACGAAATCCCCCGGGTCGGGTTAGTCGGTGTGATGGGTGCCCAATTTGTCGAGGACATAGCATTGATTCGCCATGCCTATGTGGTACCTGAATATCAAAGATCAAGGATTGGATCGGCGCTGCTCACTGAGCAGTGTGCGCGTTTGGATCGTCCTGTCCTGGTCGGAACTTGGGCTTGTGCCAAGTGGGCGATTGCTTTTTACCAGCGGCATGGGTTCAAATTGGTACCGATGCCGGAAAAGTCAATACTGCTAAGAAGGTACTGGACCATTTCGGAACGGCAGATTGAGACTTCGGTGGTGCTTGCAGATGCACAATGGCATCTCTCGCCATGAGCGATCTCACTCGGAATCAAAGTGCGAAACATACGCAAGAGATTTCGGCTATAACGATTGCGAACTATAACCGCATGGCCGTTGCTTACAGCAATGGCACAGCAAATCATGATGTCAGCCAGAACATCACCGCCTTGCTCGAGGCGATCAATGTCGATGGTCCCAAAGTCATTCTCGATCTAGGTTGCGGACCCGGTCGGGATTTGTGTCAGTTCAAGGCACTCGGCCACGAAGTAGTAGGTCTGGATGGCTCGAGCGAGTTTGTCAGGATCGCCCGCACCAAAACGGATTGTGAGGTGCTGCATCAAGACTTTCTCAAGCTTGATTTGCCATTCGCTCGCTTTGACGGGATTTTCGCAAACGCTTCGCTGTTTCATGTGCCGATCAGTCAACTCGCCCAAGTCCTCAGCAAACTCGCTGCGACCCTCAAGTCCGATGGTGTCCTGTTGTGCTCGAACCCGCGAGGCAACAATGAGGAAGGGTGGGTCGATGGACGATACGGATGTTTCCATGATCTAGAAACCTGGCGCACCTACGTTACCGAAGCAGGTTTTCGGGAACTGTACCACTACTATCGCCCGACAGGGCGGCCGCGAGCGGAACAGCCATGGCTCGTCACGGTTTGGCGTAGGATTTCAGATATCAGCAAGAATTAGTACTAACCCTCTAATGTAGAGATGCTTTTGTGATAGAGCAAACCTAAAATATTGGAGGAAAATACAAAATTAGTAAAGCCAGACTACTCGGAAGAATTAAAGGAGCATGCAGCTGGCGAATCGATTTCATCGTTAGCGCGCAAATACGAGCCGTCCGCGACTGCCATCCGCAATTGGAAGCGTCAGGCCAAGTTAAAGTCCAGTGGTGCTGAATCTAGCGAGAGTAAAGACCAGCAGCTGCGTCAACTAAGGCGTCAAAATGAGCAGTTAAGGCAGGAAAATGCGTTCTTAAAAGACGAACATGAATCTAAGCGCATCACCCCGAACCGATGAAATTAATGTCAGGACATTAGCGAAGTCGGATTGCGGGGCGCAGTTCCTCTCGCAGCCACGATGCGGAGTTGATGCGAACTGCTCAACGCCAGGCGACCAGTTTTCGTCAGGTAGAGAGTGTGACCCATCATTGCGACCGCGGCAGTCAGTACACCAGCGAGTTGCATCGGGCGTGCTGCGTAGGTCATGGCATTGCGCGTTCGATGGGTCGTGTCGACAACAGTTATGAAAATGCGCCGGCAGAATCGGTGTTTGCAACGAACAAGCGCGAGCTGCCTTTGACCGACCAGTTAGTCAGTTGGCGTGAGATGCGAGATCGTTTGTATGACTATATTGATCGGTTTTTCAATTGCGATCGTTTGCATTCGAGTCTGAGTTATCTCAGTCCGATTGAGCATGAAAGACAATTGTTATCGGAAGCTGCATGAGATTTTTCGAATGTCACTTCGAGGAAA
This sequence comes from Arenicellales bacterium, assembly GCA_965202855.1. Taxonomy (GTDB): domain Bacteria; phylum Pseudomonadota; class Gammaproteobacteria; order Arenicellales; family JAJDZL01; genus JAJDZL01. The sequence goes on from CBDBBP010000003.1 coordinate 772,449, forward strand.
TGTCCTTGAAGTGACATTTAAACTAAAAGGTGTGAGTGAAAGCGAGTACACTTCAGTTTTTCTCAACTTGGTGTAAATGAATTTGGAAGAGAAGTTTCACCAAGGTCCAAACAATTTTCTTCCGTGTCCACCAAGTCTAACTACCGTTATAACCCCAATTCGCTATGTGAACCTAAAGCGTACCAACTGAAGTCCGTTGTCGTCGGCAACCTGTAAATTAGAACTAAATCTGGTGTGCCATGGCAGTCACGGCGATCTTTTCAGTTTCCGATTAATTCGTGGTTTTGATATCGTTGGTCAAACGGAAGATTTTTAGCCAAACGCCGGACAATTGAATTTAGGCGAATTTCAATCACAGTTTCATAGCGTCCTTTCAGCTCCCGTTTGTAATCTCGACGAAATTTCGTTGTATGTTCAATCCACCGAATTCAAATCTTCAAATAAATCATCTACGTTTTTGAATCGCCTAACATTTCTTCCATCTCGAGCGTCATCCATGGCGGCGACGGTTTCAGCATTGGGAATCAATGGGTCGAATGTCAGTGATTTTTCGTTTGCGATGCGAATTAAGAGCAAACGAACAGCATCAGACACTGTTAATCCGAATTCTGCTAGAACAGCTGCAGCTTCGTTCTTAATGTCTTCGTCAACACTCGCACAAACAATTGTATTTCCTGCCATGTTTTTTACTCACTTCTTGGTTTCAGACTAATTCTATTTTTACGATTTAGCCAAGGTCCGAATTTGAGCCTTCTGGGTCCGTCAACTTCAAACTTTCGCAGGCGCTAAAATTTTAATCGCTATCCGCGCTGTTCAAATGGATTTGTGAAAACTTTGTCCGATGTGTTCAGCCAAACTGATTTTGTCGACATGTAGGCAAGCACAGATTCAATGCCTCCTTCTCTTCCATGACCGGACCAGCCGAATCCTCCAAACGGAACCATGGGCGAAACGTTTCGGTAAGTATTGATCCAAACAGCTCCTGCTTTGATCGCAGAAGACAGACGATGCGCCCGCGCTAAGTTTGTCGTAAAAACCCCAGCAGCCAATCCGTACGGAGTTTGATTCGCCAGCTTCAATGCTTCGTCTTCTTCGTCGAATTCCAAAACAGACAAAACGGGACCGAATAATTCATTGCTGACGCTTGGCGCATCAACATGCTTAGAGCAATCTAAAATCGTCGGCTGAAAGTAATAACCGGGTCGATTAATAAATTCCCCGCCACAAATCAGCTCGGCGCCAGCTGCCACTGAATCGGAAACCATCTTGGCAATGAAATTTCTTTGCCGCTCGGTACAGAGAGGACCGATATCTGTTTTTAAATCAAGCGGATCACCAATCACGATGCCCTGAGCTTTTTGCTTCAGCTGCTCCAGGAATTGTTCCTTTAATTTTCGAGCCACAATGAGTCTTGAGCCCGCTACGCAGCTTTGGCCTCCTGTTAGAAAAATCGCTGCAATCTGTGCGTTGACAGCACTTTCCACATCGCAGTCTTCAAACACTATAAAAGGTGACTTTCCGCCCAGTTCCAGCGAGGTGCTGGCAAGACTGTTTGCTGAGTTTCGCACGATGTGTTTCGCAGTTTCTGGTCCACCCGTGAATGCAATATGATCGACATCCGGATGAGAGGAGAGCGGTTTGCCACAATCATCACCAAAACCGCAAATGATGTTGACAACACCTGGAAGGATGTCGGCTTCCGCGATCAATTTTGCAAATTCCAGCATGGGCGCTGGCGCATCTTCGGAAGCTTTAAGGACAACAGTGCAGCCCGCAGCCAGTGCCGGTCCAAGTTTGACTGCTGACAGAAACAATGGGCTGTTCCAAGGAACAATGGCGGCAACCACTCCCTTCGGTTCACGTCGTAGCCAAACTGCAGAATCCGGATGATCTATGGGAAGGTAGGCGCCTTCTAGTTTGTCTGCCAAGCCCGCAAAATAACGATAGTATTCAGCGATATAAGGCGACTGTGCTGAAGTCTCGCGTAAAGTTTTTCCTGAATCCAGCGTGTCCAATTCAGCAAATCGTTCCGCGTGCTGTTCAATCAAATCAGCGATCCTGAGCAGTAACTTACCTCGCTGCGAAGCAGTAGTCCGGATCCATGCTCTGCTGCGGAATGCCTGTCGTGCAGCTCGTACGGCGGCGTCAACTTGTTTCGCGTTGCAGGCGGGAATTTTTGCCCAATGCCTGCCCGTGGCTGGATTGATGCTCAGAAAGGAGTCCGCACCATCTACGAACTCACCATTGATATAGTTTCGAAATACCTCCATATCAAATTCAACCCATTTAATTTATCCTGAAAAGCTTGAAATCGAAAGATAAAGTTACCAGTTAATTTGGCGTGGTTCGTATAATACAACTTTCTGCGTCGGCGACGAACAATTCACTCGCTTTGTCGTTTCCCAATAACTATTAAATGCGCTTATTATTGAAATGCTGACAGTTACATTACCGGATGGTTCCAACAAGGAATATTCGTCAAACATTACAATCGATCAAGTTGCCGCTGACATCAGTCAGGGGCTCCGAAGAGTTGCGATTGCAGGTGAATTCAATGGTTCATTGCTTGACACAACTCGGGAACTTTCTCAAGACGGGGACCTAAAACTCGTAACGGCGAAAGACGAAGATGGTTTGGAAATCATTCGTCACTCTACAGCACATCTGCTGGCGCAAGCCGTCAAGCGAATATTTCCAGAGGCTCAAGTCACGATTGGTCCTGTGATTGAGGATGGATTCTACTACGATTTTTCATTTGATCGGGGATTTACCGAAGAAGATTTGAAAGCGATTGAAGAATGCATGCGCCAAATCGCGAAGGAAAAAATTTCAGTTTATCGGGAAGTGGTGGACAGAGATGCCGCAGTGGCAATGTTTCGAGACATGGGTGAAGAGTACAAAGCGCAAATCATCGCTGATTTGCCTGAAGATGAGGAGATTTCTCTTTATCGACAGGCAGATTTCGTCGATTTATGCCGAGGTCCTCACGTCCCCAACACCAAGTTTTTAAAAGCATTCAAGCTGACGAAAGTCGCAGGTGCGTATTGGCGCGGTGACTCGAATAACGAAATGCTGCAACGAATCTACGGAACCGCCTGGGCAACAAAATCGGATTTAAATGCTTACTTGCGAAGGCTTGAGGAAGCGAAAAAGCGCGATCATCGGCGAATCGGTGCGGCTATCGACTTGTTCCATTTTCAGGATGAGGCGCCTGGATCAGTATTTTGGCACGAAAAAGGCTGGGTTTTGTTTCGACTGGTTGAATCCTACATGCGTAAATTGCTGGAAAGTTATGACTACACCGAAGTACATACGCCGCAGCTGATCCACCGCTCATTGTGGGAAAAATCTGGTCATTGGGAAACATTTAAAGAAAACATGTTTACTACTGAAATCGAGAAACGTTCCTACGCACTCAAACCTATGAATTGTCCGGGACATGTGCAAGTGTTCAATCAGCAGTTGCGCAGTTATCGAAACCTCCCACTTCGAATTTCTGAATTTGGTGTCGTGCATCGCTACGAACCGTCGGGCACGCTTCATGGATTGATGCGCGTTCGCAGATTTACGCAAGATGATGCGCATGTATTTTGCACGGAAGATCAAATTCAGTCCGAAATTAAAATCTTGATCGAATTTGCATTGAAAGTTTATTCTGACTTTGGATTCAAAGACATTTCGGTTGGTTTATCCACAAGACCTGAGAAAAGAGTAGGTGGTGATGAGCTATGGGACCGAGCCGAACTCGCACTCGAGTCTGTGTTGAACGAGCGCGAAATGAACTATACCGTTTATAAAGGCGATGGTGCATTTTACGGTCCAAAAATTGATTTTGTTCTACAAGACTGTATCGGTCGCAAATGGCAGTGTGGAACCATTCAGCTTGATTTTTCCATGCCCGGCCGTCTTGGCGCCCAATACGTTGCCGCCGACGGACAAAAGAAAACCCCAGTCATGATTCACCGCGCAATTTTAGGCTCGTTGGAAAGATTTATTGGAATATTGATTGAGGAATACGCGGGGAAATTCCCAGTATGGCTGGCGCCTGTGCAAGCGGTCGTAATGAATATTTCTGAAGCTCAGCACGACTATTCGATTAAAATATATAATTTGCTCCGATCTTCTGATATTCGCATAATTCACGATTTGCGAAATGAAAAGATTGGATTTAAAGTTAGAGAACAAACTCTGCAGAAAATTCCATATCTGCTGATCGTCGGAAACCGAGAAGTAGAAAATAATACTGTTTCGGTCCGAACTCAGGCAGGCGAAAATTTAGGATCGTTTTATATTGACGATTTCGTCGCTTTGGTCAAACAAGGCCAAGCGCGAAAAGATTCACGAAAATAAGGAGAATTAGTTACGGTTACTCAAAGGATACATCGAGTCAATAATCGGATTCAGGCTAGCACCATACGCTTAATTAGCCAGGAAGGAAAACAAGTCGGTATAGTTTCACTCAATGATGCGCTGAAGTACGCGCGAGATCGTGATCTTGATCTAGTAGAGGTTGAGCCCACGGCAAAACCTCCGGTTTGTAGAGTTCTTGACTATGGTAAGTTTCGGTATGCGGCAAGTAAGAAACGACATGACGCGAGACGAAAACAAAAGCAAACTGTTATCAAGGAAATCAAATTTCGTCCCAGTACAGATGTCGGTGATTATGATGTGAAATTGAATCGATTAGAGAAATTTCTAAAAAATGGAAATAAGACAAAAGTTACATTGCGATTCAGAGGACGAGAGATGAGTCATCCATTGCTTGGATTGGAAGTATTGCAGAGAGTGGAACGTGACTTATCTGATATCGCATTTGTAGAGCAGCAACCATCCATGGAGGGGCGGCAGATGGTCATGCTGCTTGCTCCTATAAAATCGTAGCCCCGATCAATCGAAGCAGGCGAAAAATTGTTATGCCAAAAATGAAAACCAACAAAGGTGCAGCGAAGCGTTTTAAAAAGACTGCGTCAGGCAAGTTTAAACGCGGACATTCTCATGCATCACATATTCTGACCAAGAAAAAAACCAAACGTAAGCGTAATCTTCGAAAAGATACGTTAGTTCATTCATCCGATAATGACAGCGTTCGCCGAATGCTCCCATACGCTTAATTTTGGAGGGTTAATTTTATGCCTAGAATCAAGCGCGGCGTAACCGCTCGTGCAAAACATAAAAAAATTCTCAAGCAAGCCAAGGGCTATCGGGGGGCACGCCATAGTGTTTATCGTGTAGCTAAACAGGCTGTAATCAAATCGGGGCAATATGCCTATCGCGACCGACGGGTTAAGAAACGCAAATTTCGGTCACTATGGATTGTGCGAATTAACGCTGCCGCTCGTCAGTTTGGACTCAATTACAGTCAAATGATGCATGGTCTGCAATTGGCTGGCATTGAGCTTGATCGAAAAGTCCTCGCCGACATTGCCGTCAACGACCCAAAAACCTTTTCATTGCTGGTGGAAGAATCGAAGCGAAAACTGGCTGCTTGAAAGTCAGTTTTAGCGCAATTTTTCGACCGATCTCGTAATTTATCGGTCTTTATTGTCTTTCCTAATTGAGCTGGATAATGCCTGATCTTGAGACCTACAACCATCTCGACCGTTATGTCTTGCAAGCTGTTGAGGATATTCAGTCAACACAAAGTGAGTCTGAATTAGATCAGATGCGCGTATCTCTATTGGGAAAAAAAGCGCATCTCACTCATTTAATCAAGTTCATTCGACACCTGCCGAGTGAATCCCGTCCAGTCGCTGGAAAATCGGTTGCGAATGCAAAATCTAGAATCGAGCAGGAACTCAAGACCAAACGAGTCGATTTAAAAGTTATTGCTCGCAACAAGCGTCTGGAGTCCGAAAAGGTTGACGTAACTTTGCCGGGACGCGAATTCGCAAAAGGAGGCCCCCATCCTCTGTCTCGTACGATGAATAGAATGATTGACATCTTTTCTGGTCTTGGATTCGATATTGCGTTCGGACCAGAAATAGAAGATGACTATCACAATTTTGAAGCGCTGAATATTCCACCAGAACATCCTGCGCGCGCCATGCAGGACACCTTTTACTTCAATGACCAGAAACTGCTCCGCACCCATACGTCACCGGTTCAGATCCGCTATATGGAAAACAACGCGCCTCCATTGCGAGTGGTGGCGCCCGGTCGCGTCTATCGTTGCGATTCGGATATTACTCACAGTCCGATGTTCCATCAACTGGAGGGCCTGGTAGTAGATGAATATACAACGTTCGCAGATCTAAAAGGGGTGTTGAAATATCTCGTTCAGGAATTTTTTGAAGTAGATTTGAAACTGCGCTTTCGACCATCGTATTTTCCATTTACAGAACCTTCTGCAGAGGTCGACATCAGTTGCGTGTTCTGCCAAGGGAATGGATGCAGCGTATGCAAGCAGAGTGGTTGGCTGGAAGTTTTAGGCTGCGGCATGGTTCATCCGGTGCTGTACAAAAACGTGGGGATTGACGGTGAGCGTTACACAGGATACGCATTTGGACTTGGCGTGGAGCGTTTCACAATGCTTCGATATGGTGTAAATGACTTGCGTCTTTTTTTTCGAAACGACCTCGAAATGCTTCGGCAATTTCAGTGATTCCTTAACTTGTGTAATTTCAAATGCTAGTTAATTTAAGCTGGCTTGATGATTTTGTCGAGCATGCGCTTGATTCGACTGATCTTGCCAATCGTTTGACACTGGCAGGCCTGGAAGTTAAATCAGTAACTCCTGTAAATCTATGTGATGAAGGAGTTGTGGTAGGGTTAGTCAGGAATGTCGCTCGTCATCCTGAAAATCCAAATCTGAAAGTTTGTTGTGTTGATGTAGCGAAAGAGCGTTCTTTGCAAATTGTTTGTGGGGCGCCAAACGTAGTCGCCAATCGAAAATACCCGGTGGCATTGGTTGACAGCGAAATCAATGGTCGGTCAGTCAAGGAAATAAATTTAGCCTCGATCTTGTCAAATGGCGTTTTATGCTCCGAGAGTGAATTGGGAATTGGCGACGCATCTGACCGCTTGATGGAATTGGATGCTGACGCAGAAGTCGGCGCTGCTATCAATAAGTATCTGAAACTAAATGACTCCGTTTTAGATCTTGAGCTGACTCCGAATCGAGCCGACTGTCTCAGTATCGAAGGAGTCGCGAGAGAAGTGGCAATTCTTAGCAATCGAGAATTCAAACCCCCGTTGATTCCCTTAGTTCCGGAATCCATTGAGCAAACCATTCCGATTCAGATTGACACACCCTCAGACTGTCCAGTTTATTGTGGTCGGCTGATCAAGAACCTCCGCGGCGATTCAGTTACTCCAGATTGGATGACAGAGCGCTTGCGAAGAGTCGGCCTGCGCCCGATTCATCCAATTGTCGATGTTACCAATTACGTGATGATGCAACTTGGACAGCCAATGCATGCATTTGACGTCGACATATTCAACTCTTCAAAGATTGTCGTTCGACATGCGGTGCAGGGAGAAAAACTGAAACTTCTTGATGAAACCGTGCTGGATTTGCAAGCTGGATCATTGTTGATTGCCGACCCCGACAAACCCATTGGATTGGCAGGAGTAATGGGGGGTGAATCCAGTGGAATACATGCGAATACGAAGCATGTATTCTTGGAAGCGGCGTTCTTTAGCCAGTCTGCCATTCGAAATTCAGTCTCGAGATATAAACTTCATACGGATGCATCTCATCGCTTTGAGCGAGGTGTAGACCCGAACCAGCAAGCAAGAGCCATTGAACGCGCGACAAAGCTGATTTTGGAGATCGCAGGAGGACAGCCCGGTCCTTTGCAGGAAGTTCGAAACTCTGAATTCGTACCTAGGAAAAAGCAATGTAAAGTTCGAGAAAAAAGAATCGAACGTGTTCTCGGATTAACGATTCCTCAAGATGAAATCGAACAAATATTGCAATCGGTGAATAAAACAGTTGAAAAAGCAGGTGACGGCTGGAACGTAAAGCCCCCAAGTTATCGATTTGATTTGGAAGAGGAATACGATCAGATTGAGGAAGTGTCCAGAATTTACGGTTACGATAAGGTTCCGACAACTCTGTCTTTCCATTACGATTCGCGTTCTCGCATTAAAGAGTCTGCCATTCGTGAAGCGTCCATCAAGGAGGAATTGCATTCCCTTGGCTATCATGAAGTGATCACCTATGCCTTTGTTGATCCAGATTTACAGAAGCGTCTGAAACCAGGCTCTTATGCCAAGCCTTTAGCGAATCCGTTGGCTGTTAACATGTCGGTGATGCGCAATAGCTTGTTTCCAGGTTTGATTAATACGTTTTTGGAAAATCACCGGCGCAGCAGAGATCGAATTCGCATTTACGAAATTGGCAAAGTGTTTTCGTCCGATAGTGAATTCAAGAGGCTGGGTGGACTCTTATATGGAAGCCATGCTCCGCTGCAATGGGGAGTTCAGAATCGACCAGTTGATTTCTTCGATCTAAAAGGTGACGTGATGAGAGTCTTGAATTTGACTAGAAAACCAAATAAAGTCAAGTTCGTAGCGCAAGAACATGAAGGTCTGCATCCATATTGCAGCGCCTCAATTTTGCTGGAAGACAGTCCGCTCGGAGTGATCGGGCAGATACATCCAAATGCACTTGAAGAATTTAAAATCAGTGATCCCGTGTTTGTGTTTGAATTGGATATGGATAGATTGCAGGAGCGTGTAATGTTCCATTATTCAGCAATCTCTGTATTTCCTTCCATCATCCGGGATTTGTCGATTCTAGTGCCAGTCGATCAGCAAATTTCTGATATTTCAGAGAGTATTCGAACCAGTGCCGGGGAAAATTTGCACCGATTGCAGCTTTTTGATATATATTTTGCAGATGCCATCGAAAATAGTCTGAAAAGTACAGCTTACAGGTTAACCTACCGATCCAATGAAAGAACTTTGACTGATGCGGAAGTTGATGCGAGTGTAGAAAAGATATTGGATAATTTGTGGAGCAGATTTGGAGCGAGGTTGAGGGATTAAGCGGAAATATAAATAATGAAAAAAAAAGTTGTCGTAAAGTCCGATTTAGTAAATGAAATAAATGGTAGAGTTGGATTAAATCATCGAGAAGCCAAAGATTTCATAGAGAGTTTTTTTGAACAAGTACGAAGTACGCTAGAAAGTCATGAAGACGTAAAAATATCAAATTTTGGGCGTTTTTGTGTGATTCACAAGTTCGCCCGACCCGGTCGAAATCCGAAAACTGGGGTTGATGCGGATATTAGTGAACGTACCGTAGTAACTTTCAGAGCGAGCAATAAATTTCGTTCAGCCATTCACGGGAGTAAAGTTCTGAGGAAAAAATTAGATCAGATATCATAGATTTTGTAGCTCATTGAGATTGAATTTTGTAGATATAACTGCGTCAAATAGGTAACTCATCATTAAAGCTGAATTTCAGAAAATTCCAGATAAACGCTATTTTGCGATAGGAGAAGTAGGGCGGCTTTGTTCTCTGGAACCGCATGTGCTGAGATATTGGGAGCAAGAGTTTCCTGAGCTTAGTCCAACTCGCAGAAAAGGAGGGCGCAGATACTACACTCGCGACGAAGTTGAGCTAATCAGAAAAATAATGACTCTGCTCTACGAGCAACAGTACACAATCAACGGGGCTCGCAGGCAATTGAAACTGAAAACGGATCCCTCGCTTCCGGGCACAGATTCGGTAAAACAGAAAATTGATCACTCAATCTCGCAGTTGAACGAAGTTTTAGATATTTTAGCCCCCGATTGAATCAAGTCTTAAACGGGGCGTAGCGCAGCCTGGTAGCGCACTTGCATGGGGCGCAAGAGGCCGGAGGTTCAAATCCTCTCGCCCCGACCACTCGAATATAATTTTCAATTTCGCTTTTCGACTCATTTCCTATTCGGTGTCCTATGCCAAAAACGATCGTAAATTCTTGGAACGACTTTGATCCTCTAAAGCACATTATCGTTGGTCGTGCCGACCACTGCTGTATTCCCGCTTGGGAGCCCGCGCTTGAAGCAAAAATCGATAGGACCAGCGACATGTGGGGAAAATGGGGACCACGTTCGCTGGACACCGTCGAAAAAGCGAGCGCAGAGCTCGATTATTTTGTTCATGTCTTGGAGTCACGTGGCATTCGAGTCGATCGTCCGACTCCTCTGCAGTGGAACCAATCCGCACAAACACCTGATTTTTCAACAAAAACTTTGTTCGGTTGCTTGCCGCCACGAGATGTTTTGCTGACTGTTGGCTCTGAAATTCTGAGTGCGGCCATGATGATGCGCTGTCGCTACTTTGAGTATTTGGCGTATCATCCACTGATGTTGAAATACTTTGAAGAGGACCCATTCTTTCGATGGGAACAGGCTCCACGTCCACGGCTCTCAGACGCTTCCTATAAATTAGATTACTTTAACAACATCACGCCGGAAATATTGTTGCAGAAGTCTCGTGACCTGGATTTTGTCACATCTGAGCATGAGCCATTGTTCGACGCCGCAGACATTTTACGACTCGGTCAGGATTTGTTTGTTCAGCACGGGCTCACGAGCAATCGAAAAGCAGGGGATTGGCTGCAACGACACTTTCCTGATCACCGCATTCATATGGTGAATTTCCCTGACGATCCAAATCCAATTCACATCGATGCGACATTTGTTCCGCTTCGACCTGGATTGATCATAAATAATCCGGTTCGACAATTGCCGGATTCACAGAAAAGGATATTTGAAGCCAATGATTGGGAAATTCTGGACGCTGCGTTGCCGGCGCATGACAAGCCTCCACCTTTGTGTTATTCCAGTGTCTGGCTGTCCATGAATGTATTAGTGCTTGACAATAAGACAGTTTGCGCCGAAGCTTCCGAGTACAATCAACTCGAACAGTTGGACTCGCTGGGATTTGAAGTGATTCCAATTCCGTTTCGAAATGTCTATGCGTTTGGTGGTGGATTGCATTGCGCTACAGCAGATGTCCACCGAGAAGGTCAGTGCGAAGACTACTTCCTAAATCAGATTCCTGGCACACAAATCAGATCAATTTCGTAAATCCCGGATTTACATCAATGAACAGCGCCGCTACTTGGTTCGCCCGCATACAGGATCAAGTGATGACCATTGTGCATCATAAACATGCGCCTGCGTATCTCGGCGGCCTTAGTTTTTTTGAAGCATTCATCGTGCCAATCCCACCGGATTTTATTTTGATTCCGATGTCAATCGCCGACAAACAAAAGGCGTGGTACTACGCCTTTATCACATCTTTCTGGTCAGTCGCAGGGGGCTTGGTCGGATACTTGATCGGTGTGTATCTATATGAGTCAGTCGGTCTTTGGATCATAGAATTGTATGGAATGCGGGAGCATTTTGATTCGCTTCAAAGTTGGTACGATGAGTATGGAATCTGGTTGATTTTTCTCGCTGGATTTCTGCCGATACCCTATAAAGTGTTCACGATTGCATCTGGTGTTTTCGCATTTGCGCTTCTTCCGTTCCTAATTGGTTCGATAATTGGCAGAAGCACGCGATTTTTTATCGTATCTGGCATCTGCTATTGGGCGAGTGATTCAGTTCTGCGGATCGTGGAAAAATTCAACTCGAAAGTGATGATTTTAGTCAGTTTAGTGATGGTGATCTGTTTTGTGCTCTGGACTCTTCAATAAGCTGCTTTATTTCTTGCTCATCCTATCGTCGCTGTACGTTGTGGCTTGCAGCACCAGTCCCTCAACACCTGCACCGGTAAGCCATATTCAACTCACTAGGGAACCGCCCAAACCGGAAACCACGTATCCGGGTCGAACTGCAATTGTGAAACCCGGTGATAATTTTTATTCGATCTCATTTTTGGCTGGTTTCAGCCCGCATGACGTCGCGAGATGGAATAACTCGAAGGCTGATACAATTTTGTCGCCCGGTGATGAAATTAAGCTCTATCCACCGAAAAGCATTCAAAAAGAGGAATTTTCTGCTCCATCAGCCACTACCGAGGAGCCCGTGAATGAGACAAGTCAAGTTGAGCCGGCAGACACTGAGATCAAGATTGTGGAACCAGCTGCAACGCAAACCACTGTTGCTGCTCAGCCAGCAGCACGCCGGTCCAGCGCTGAACCCGAAGGGGGTTGGTCGTGGCCGGTTCGGGGCAAGCTGCTGGGAACATTTTCAGAACAACACCGACGCAGCGGAATTGAAATTGCCGGCGAGATCGGCACGCCTATTCAGGTTGCGGCAGACGGCCGCGTGGTTTATGCTGGGTCGGGTCTAATCGGGTATGGACGAATCATTATCGTTACACACAATGAACGATTTTTAAGTGTTTATGCGCACAACTCCAGATTGGTTGCCAATGAAGGCGACAACGTCAAACGAGGTCAGAAGATCGCAGAAATGGGGGATACGGATGCTGACCGGGTTCAACTGCATTTCGAAATACGATTGGATGGCAAACCCGTCAATCCATTGCAATATTTACCTAAAACATAAACTGATAATGAAATTGATCTTATTCGTCGACCAAAAGCGCGGCCACTACATTTCGGCCATCACCAATTAAGATGTTGAATGTATTGCAGGCAGAGTATGAATTCATGAATTCATACCCACATTTTTGATCTATGAACGGTTGCAATAATTTCCGGTCAGGAAAAACGAGAGTCTTGCCAGTTCCGATGATTATGATTTCAGCATCAAATTCAGCGATCAATTGAAAATCTTCAATGGTAAGGTCCTGGGCCGAATTTTGCGTCCAGGCATCAACCACTTTATCAGCAGTAACGATAATGCTACGCGTATACAATACATCGTTTACACGAAACTCGCCTGGTCCCAGAGACTTGATTAGATTCGCGCCTTCTGCGTCAGAACGAAGTAGTTCCATCTTAAAATTTTAGTTTTAGTTGACATTTACAATCAATCAATTCAAAAGTTCAAATTCTTCACGCAAAATAGTATCAAACATGAACCCGGTACGAATTGGAATCTTAGGCTTAGGAACCGTAGGAACGGGCACTTTGACTGTTCTTGAAAGAAACGCAGAGGAAATATCCCGACGAGTAGGGTGTCCGATCGTTATCCAAAAAGCAGCAGTAAAGCACCTCAATAAGTCCAGAGCACCCATAGTCGACAAAATTGAGTTGACAAATGATCCATGGCAAATTTTGGAATCTGCTGATATTGACATTGTAGTTGAACTGATTGGTGGAAAACAGCCAGCTTACGACTACATTATGGGCGCTCTGCGAAATGGAAAGCATGTGGTTACGGCCAATAAAGAGCTAATTGCTTTGCGAGGAAATGAGTTGTTTGAGTTCGCTCACCGCCAGTCGCGGGTCATAGGTTTTGAAGCGGCCGTCGGTGGTGGAATTTCTATCATCAAGGCGATTCGAGAAGGCCTCGCCGCCAATCGCATTCAGTCTCTCGTTGGGATTATCAATGGCACGAGCAACTACATTCTCACAGGCATGAAAGAAATGCAGTCTTCTTTCGATGAGATTTTGAAACGAGCTCAAGAGAAAGGATACGCCGAAGCTGATCCGACGTTTGATGTGGAAGGTATTGATGCCGTCCATAAAATTTCCATCCTAGCTTCCATTGCATTTGGAATTCCATTGCAAAACACTGAAAAGATTTACAGAGGGGGAATTGGTGAGATTACCTACGAGGATATTTGCTATGCTGATGAATTGGGCTATTGCATTAAACCGCTCGCCATTGCAAAAAGTACGGAGCAGGGCATCGAGGTCAGAGTTCACCCTTCGCTAGTTCCTCATCAACGATTATTGGCGAATGTTGACGGAGTTATGAATGCGGTTTTGGTGACAGGTGATGCGGTCGGTCGAACTCTTTTTTACGGTGCAGGCGCTGGATCTGAACCTACGGCCTCAGCCGTAGTTGCGGACCTGGTTGACGTTGTTCGGGCATCACAGACTGACGTCAATGGTCGAGTGCCACCTCTGGCCTTTCGGTCGAATCCGGGAACCTCGTATCCAATTCTTCCGATGAGCAAAGTAGTCACTGCGAATTATTTGCGAATGCATGCTATCAATCAAGCGGGCGTACTGGCGGATGTAACTAAAATTTTAGCTGACTATAAAATCAGTATTGAGTCCATCATTCAAAAGAGCTCGGGAGTTCACGAGGATATAGTACCTGTTGTAATCGTAACTCAAGAAACACGAGAAGAAAACATTGCCGCCGCTGTCGAACAGATCGAAGATTTGGATACCGTAGTAGGTCGTATGGTTCGAATTCGAATCAACGAATTGACGTAAACCCAAAAACACTAATTTAATTTTGAAACTTTCGAAGTCAATCGTCCGCAGAGGCGCAGATTCATCTTCAAATTTTGACTTTCCAGGCATTCATCCTACCTTAGCACGAATTTACTCCAATCGCGGTGTGAAGAATGCGGAGGAACTCGACAATTCGCTATCTAAATTATGCCTGCCACATGAACTTTCAAACTTAGATACAGCGGTAGAAATCATTATTGACGCCATCATGGCTGATGCTTGCATCATCATCGCCGGCGATTATGATGTAGATGGCGCGACCAGTTGTGCACTGAGCTATCTTGTGCTTCGTGCGTTCGGCGCTAAAAATGTTGCTTATGTATGTCCAGACCGTCAACGATTTGGTTACGGTCTTACTGAACAATTTGTGCAGCATTTCTCGCCAGCCGCTCCTGATTTGGTGATTACCGTGGATAACGGAATTACAAGCATAGAAGGTGTCAAACTGGCGAAGCAACTTGGCATGACCGTGATCGTGACCGATCACCATTTACCTAGTGAGGAATTGCCGCAAGCTGATGCCATCGTCAATCCTAGACTTCCAGGTGATAAGTTCAAGAGCAAAAATCTGGCCGGAGTAGGAGTAATCTTTTATGTTTTGAGTGTCGTTCGTTCGAAACTGATTGAGCTCAACTGGTTCAAAGATGAAGGGATCGCAATTCCAAACATGGCTGACTATTTGGATCTCGTCGCTTTGGGAACGGTTGCGGATGTTGTACCTCTTGACCATAACAATCGAATTTTGGTTGCCCAAGGATTGCTTCGAATCAATTCGAAACGATGCAGAATGGGAATTCTGGCTTTATTGGAAGAAGGCCGCAGAACGATCGGACAAATTGTAGCTGAAGACTTGGCTTTTGCTGTTGGGCCGCGACTCAACGCTGCAGGTCGACTGGACGACATCAGGTTTGGCGTACGATGTTTAGTTAGTGACAATCGACAAGAGTTGATTCAGCTGATTGAGAAACTAGAACGATTCAACAACACTCGAAAAGAAATTGAAGCGACCATGCTGGACGATGCGCTTCGAGCGATTCAGGCAATTGAACCTCAACTGAAGCAAAGTCAGGCAAGCATTTGTTTATTTGATCAAAACTGGCACCCAGGAATCATCGGAATCCTAGCTTCGCGAATACGAGAACGAACAGGAAAACCAACAATCGTATTTTCGAAAGCTGAAGATGGAATCATTCGGGGGTCCGGACGTTCCATTCGTAAATTAAATCTTCGTGATGTAATCGCCGATGTGGCGACACTCCAACCGGGAATAATCAGGCAATTTGGTGGTCATGCCATGGCTGCTGGCTTGACGATAGCAGAAACGAGTTTTCCCGAATTTGCGCGACTGTATGAAAAGCTGGTGGTGGATTACACAAAAAATATCAGCGAGTCAAATGTAATATTTTCCGACGGAGAAATTGAATCACTCGATCTTCAAACAGCTGAAGCGATTCAATCCGGCGGCCCTTGGGGTCAGGGATTCGAGCCCCCGGTTTTTGACGGAATTTTCGAAGTCAAAGATTTTCGCATCTTAAAAGAAAAGCATGTAAAGATGCGAATTTTCTCGATAATGCATTCTAAATTCTATGAAGCGATTTACTTCAACTACTCATCGGAGTTCGACACGGCCCCCAAATTGTCCCAATACCAATTTGTTTATCAGCCGCAAGTCCAATGGTTTCGCGGACGAAAAAGATTGCAGTTAAAAACTTTGTATATGCAGCCTTGCTAAAGTGAATGACGATTTGATTTATCTGAAATTTCGATTAAAAATTTGATGATTATTACATTTGATATTGAAACTGTCCCTGACTTTGAGTTGGGCCGAAGACTATACGATCTCGAAGGAATTCAAGATCAAGAAGTCGCCAAGGCAATGCTGGCTGCGCGCCGAACCAAGGTGCCCGATACAGATTTTCTACCGCTGCACCAGCAGCAGATCATCGCAATTTCAGTTGTAGTGCGTTGGGGAGAAAATAACTTCACGGTCAGGTCGCTCGGTGGAACGAACAGCAACGAAAAATCTATAGTCTCCGAATTTTTTCGAGCGATTGACCAAGCCCCAGTTTTGGTGACTTGGAATGGGTCTGGCTTCGATCTTCCGGTATTGAACTATCGCGCACTTCGATATGGAGTGCAAAGCAGGGTGTATTGGGACACGGGGGAGGGAAGTCAAAGTTTTCGATGGAACAATTATCAGAGCCGATATCACAAGCGCCACGTCGATCTCATGGACATTTTGGCTCGATATCAAGCTAGATCATTTGCTGGTTTAGATGAAGTATCGAAATTAATCGGACTTCCAGGGAAGATCGGAATAGGCGGAAAGAATGTACTGGATTCGTTTCTTGATGGCCGAATCCAGGAAATTCGGGACTATTGTGATATCGACACCTTGAATACCTATTTGATTTACCTTCGGTTCAAGTACATTCAAGGAGGTTTCACTGCAGCTCAATACCGGAAGGAGTTGAACATCACGAAAAATTGGCTAGATCTTAGACAGGAACCGTACTTTCAAGAGTATGCCAAAGATTGGGAGAAACATACGAACTTCGAATAAACGAGCTGAAGAATTCGTCGTTATGACCGAATCGATGATTCAATGTGATTGATAGGATCGCTGCCAGTCAGCTCGACACGACCCTTGTCTCAACATAAAACCGGCAGAAAGCTGCAATACCTGGATTTTTATCGAACTGAATATTCTCGGCGTCTGCGATTGCTGCAAATACACTTCAAATAAACAAAATCCCCTCGATAAAGAAGCATGAAACCAATCGAAATTTACCTTCTAGCTGGATGAATCAATTTATTCTCTGACTTCGTGCGAGTCAACTTGCTTTCTTGCTGCATTCTTTCTCGGTTTTCTGTTGCGACCCCCTCGATTGTAATTCTTGGAGTTTGGCCGTGAATTATTCGGATGTCGTCTTGCAGAGTAGGAATTTTTTCTTCTCCTTCCTTTGTAAGGTCTCGGAGAGTTTTTTCTTCTTTCAACAGTAGCGCCATCTACGACGTTGTTACTATTGCCATGTGCCGATTTTGATTTTGCGTAGTTTTTCTTGTATGTGGACTTCTTGCGAGACCTGTTCGAATTTCTCTTGTCGTAACGATTTGATTTATATTTCCTGCGATTTCCAGATCCTGAATGAGTTTTTGGATGCTTTCTTGGCGGTCGTTTCGGCTGCGTTGATTTCACAGGCTGTGTTTCTGGCGGCGAAACAGAATCCGTCTTAGGCGGAGTGGGCGCTATTAATTTCTTGACGAATTTCGCAATGCCTGATTCCGCCGATTTTTTGGCTTCCGCAGCCATTAGGTGAGGACGTTCAACACTAGTTCCTATATCAACACCGCTGGTATGAACGATGTTATAAATTTCCGGAGGACTGTCTCGGAGCTTCAGCGTATAACTGAATACATTTTCGAACTTATCGACGTCAGCCCGCGTAAATCGAATAATTCTATGGTCCGGTGTCAGCATTGATTTGGTTGGAATAACAACAATTCGAGTTCCCATTTTCTTTTCGATCATTGATAGTTCCTGACGTTTTTCGTTAACGAGAAATGTCACTACTTCAACTGGAAGATGGGCGTGAATTAGCTCGGTGTTCGCCTTTAGCGCCTCTTCTTCGATCAAACGAAGAATACTGAGTGAGCTTGACGTTACACTGCGAATGAAGCCGCGCCCCCGGCAGCGCGGGCAGGTATCGTAACTCGACTCTTCGATTGAAGATCGCATTCGCTGTCTGGAAAGTTCCAATAATCCGAATTGAGAAATTCGATTGATACGAGTTCTCGCTCGGTCCGATTCGACAGCTTCCAAGAGTTTCTCTTCAACTCTTCTTCGATTTTTCTGAGTTGACATATCAATCAGGTCAACAACGACCAAGCCGCCAATATCACGCAGTCGCAGTTGTTTAGCGACTTGTTCAACAGCTTCTAAATTCGTTTGCAGCGCCGTTTCCTCAATGTCAGCTCCCTTTGTAGAGCGTGCGGAATTGACGTCAATTGCAACAAGCGCTTCTGTTTGTTCGATTACGATCACGCCGCCATTGGGAAGCTGAACCCGGCGCGAATACGCATCTTTAATCTGAGACTCGATCTGATAGCGAGAAAATAGAGGTTCGGTTTCTTTATAGTGCAAAACCTCTGCCGCTGCATTGGGCATCACATCTTTGACAAACCTATTTGTATTCTTGTAAAGAGATTTGTCATCGATAAGTATTTGTCCTACATCATCTCGCAGGTAATCCCGTAGCGTACGTACGACCAAGCTGCTTTCTTCATAAATCAAAAAAGGAGCTTTGCTTTCGTCTGCTTTCGCTTCAATTGCCTTCCACAGGTTGATCAGATATGCCAAATCCGCATTAAACGCATCCAAACTTTGTCCGATCCCGGCAGTTCGAGCGATTACTGAGTGCTCGGCAGGCAAATCCAGCTTGGATATGATTTTCTTTAGCTTCTTACGTTCGTAGCCGTCAATTTGACGGGAAATGCCGCCCCCGCGCGGGTTGCTGGGCAAAAGAACCAGATACCGTCCGGCAAGACTGATGAAGGTGGTTAGCGCAGCGCCTTTGTTGCTGCGTTCATTTTTTTCAACTTGGACAATAAGAGTGTCGCCGACGTTAATTACGTCTTGAACTTTGACCATCGCCATAGGCGTAGTCGGGGAATAATCGTCAGAAAAATAACTTCTGGAAATGTCTTTAAGTGAAAGAAACCCTTGCCTCGATGCTCCGTAATCGACAAATACAGCTTCTAGGCTCGGTTCGACTTTGGTTACTTTTCCTTTATATATATTTCCTCGTTTATTTTCGCTATTTACAAATTCAATGTCGAGGTCAACAAGGGATTGACCATCTACAATAGCAACTCTCAATTCCTCTGGGTGAGTTGCGTTGAACAACATTCGTTTCATTATTTTTATCCTCAGACAGCATCGCACACGACATTGCTATTCGATTCAGCTTTTCTGAAACATAATCCAAGTGAATGTTTTTTGGATCCATGATGATTTTTTTGCCTTTTACTTTACGATGCTTTTTTTTATTTGGTGCTTGGATTGTCAACAGGTCTATGTTGAATTCAATCCAACTTGCTCTCTCAAGGAGCTCATTTTTTACAAAAATATTCAACTGAACTCTAAAATATGAAATTATTTTGCAACAGGATCAGATGTCTATATTCCTGTGCCTAGACAGTTAGTTCAGAACAGTTATACTGATGAGAAATTCAGTAAATTCAGTTGAATGGTCGTTCAAATTATAGCAGGTTCGAAGGTCGCTTCGGTATAAGATATGAGCAGGAAGTTATCCGGCATAAGGATTCGGTGATCTCTTTTGATTGGCAAAAGAAAAGCAAAATGCGATGAGAGGACTGCAAAAGACCGTTCAGCAACTATTCAAATCCAGAAAGTGGAATCCTCAAATTTCGCAGCCTGCATCGGCCGAGTTTTCTTTGGAGCAGGATAATCAATCTGAACTAGAGTATATTTTCAGTTCCATGGTTTGTGCCAGGCAAGCTAGCTGAATTCACCTAGACCGACAAGACCAGAATCACTCCGACGTCGCTGCAGCAAAATTGATTGATTGACCAATGCCAAGGACCGAATTGCTTTATCAAACCGTGACAATTCATACGGTTGACCAAGGTTCTGATGATCGACGCATTGACAACCTGTTGATCAGTCTGCTGAAAGGTGTTCCAAAAAGCCACATTTATCGACTCATTCGTTCTGGTCAAGTTCGTGTAAACAGCAAAAGAATACGACCTGATTATCGACTCAGGCTGGGGGAGCAGGTCCGAATACCTCCGGTACGATTGAAAGTTCGTCGCACCAGAGAGAATGTCTCCAGCAACCTCAAAACCGCGATCAGGCGAATCATTTATGAAGACGAATTTTTTCTGGCAATCGATAAGCCATCAGGGATTACCGTTCATTCTGGAACGCATCATACAACGGGACTGATAGAAGCGATTCGAACGCTGCGAGAAGATATTCCCAATGTGGAGTTAGTACATAGGCTCGACAAGGATACCTCTGGAATATTACTTCTTGCAAAAGACAAAAAAACATTGCGTAAAATGCATTCAATGTGGAATCTTGAATCCAATCGTTCCAGTTTGCTTAAAATGTATGTCGCTTTAGTCCAAGGACAATGCCAATGGGCCGCAAAACGGGTTGAAACGGATTTTTCGAAATTTGAAAATCAGACTTCCAACTACCGGAAAATTCCAAATCGCAGAGAGGTGAGCCACTTCACGACTACACAGCAGTTTGGCAATAGCGCTTTGGTCAGGATCAATTTAATTACAGGAAGAACACATCAAGCAAGACGACAGGCGCTGCAGATTGGGCATCCAATCGCAGGGGATAAAAAATTTGGTACAAGAGAATTTAACGATCAAATGAGAAAGTTAGGATTGAAACGACTATTTTTGCATGCAAACAGCATCACCATGGAACATCCCGTCAGTGGGCAACAGATAAAGTTGATAAGTCCGCTGCCCCGCGACTTAAATCATGTGCTGGATCAATTACATCGAAAGGAAATCAACCAATGACTGATGCGAAGTCCCAAAATCAAGAGATCTGCAGATCGTCTGATCTGTTGAATGGTGGAAAAGGAGTTGTTTTTGGCGTGTTGAACCAAGGCCGCGAGCAACCAGCCTTTGTGATCCGACACAATGAAAAAGCATACGCCTATCTCAATCAATGTGCGCATCTTTTTCTAGAATTAGACTGGGACACCGGCGAATTTTTCGATCACGATGGCGCATTCATTGTTTGCGCAAACCATGGCGCTTTGTTTGAGCCGGATACCGGCTTGTGCATCAACGGCCCCTGCTATGGAATGTCCCTGACAAATATTTCAGTTTCTGAGAACGAAGGCCGTATTTCGATCGAGGACGATCGCTTCAGTTTGGTGGAATTGCCAGACGAGAATCAGAGAATGTGAAAATTCTCTTTCTTTAGCATGTCGATTAATCGAATTAGAGGCAATCCGAGCAAGATATTTGGGTCGGAACCGTCAAACTTTTGCAGTAAAGCAATTCCCAATCCTTCAGATCTCAAACTTCCGCAACAATCAAACGGTTGGTCTCGATCTATATAGTGTTGGATCATTGCTTCAGTCAACTCTCTCATTTGCACACGATATGGCAAAACGTCGGCTTGCAGACTTCCAGACGCTGAATTCAGCAATGCGACTCCGCTATAAAGTAAAACTGATTTTCCAGATGATGACTGCAACTGCTGTACTGCGTGTTCTCGATTCCTGGGCTTGCCGATTATTTCACCGTCAAGCAATGCGACTTGATCAGAGCCGATGATCAGATGCTTTGGATAGAATTGAGATGCTTTTCTCGTTTTTGCGATCGACAGTCTCTCCACAAGTTCGACGGGAGACTCTCTGTCAAGCGGACTTTCATCGATGTCAGGGGCCATCGATTGAAATGGGACGCCTAGCTTGGCAAGAATTTGCTTACGGGTTCTAGAAGCAGATGCTAATATCAGTTTCGACATACTCTCTATTCAAATCTTTGAAATTACCGCAACAATAGTGATTCAAATTTGACATAGTGTATATCGAAAAGTATTATTTAGCACCAGTAAATTCAATTGGCTGCTGTCAATACAATCCAGCTCCAATTCAATGATTCTCTCCGAGATATTTCGAATTGAATTGGAAAATCAAATGATCTTTATTTTGAGGGTCCGTCGTGGCTGTACAACAAAGAAAAAAATCTAAATCAAGGCGCAACATGCGCCGTTCACACAACGCTCTGAAAAGTCCTGCACTTTCGATCGAACCCATGACAGGTGAGTTGCACCGACGTCATCATGTTTCAGAGGATGGCTACTACCGCGGCAAACAAGTTCTCCCCGAATCTGAAGCCGAAGAATTTTAGTCTTGCGTGTAGCAGTAATTTACTGATTGCACATCTTTACACAAGTTCCAAATGGTTACATCTATTTCGATAGATGCGATGGGCGGCGACTTTGGGCCGCAGGTAACAGTTCCTGCTGCATTGTCAGTTCTTGACGAAACCATCAAAGTTGATTTTTATCTTGTCGGTGACCAGAGCGAAATTGAACACCAACTGGAGAAGCATGGTCCCGTCGACAGGTCTCGGCTACACTTGGTCCACACGACACAATGCGTTGAAATGGATGAACATCCAAGACGTGCATGGATCAAGAAAGACTCGTCCATGCGAGTTGCGATCGGTTTGGTAAAGGAAGGGAAGGTGAAGGCCTGCGTGAGCGCGGGAAATACCGGAGCTCTGGTGATGGTTTCTAAAATTCTGCTGAAGACATTTCCTCACGTGCATAGGCCCGCTATCATATCTGCGCTCCCTACAATGACAGGTCACGTCAATATGCTTGATCTCGGCGGTATCGTCGACTGTAAAGCAGAACATTTATTTCAGTTTGGAATTATGGGGTCAACTTTTGTGAAGTATATGGAAGGCATCCCAAATCCTCGAGTTGCGCTGTTAAATATCGGAAAAGAGAAGTATAAAGGTAACAAGGCCACCTCAGATGCAGGAGAGTTATTTCGTTCTAGTACAATAAACTATCAAGGTTACATCGAAGGTGATGCAATATTTACAAGTGATGTTGAAGTAATCGTATGTGATGGTTTTGTTGGCAACGTTGCAATTAAGACCAGCGAAGGTGTCTCAAAATTTATTCAACAAGCACTTAGAAAAGAATTTGAACATAGCATAATGAGCAAGCTGGTTGGATTAGTCGCACAACCAATCATGGAACGTGTGAAATCTCGTGTTGATCCGCGGGTATTTAACGGCGCTGCATTAATTGGTTTACGTGGCAGTGTGATCAAGAGCCATGGGGGAGCCGATGCAGTCGCATTCAGCTATGCCATCCGTAAGACATTAACGGAAATTTCGAACGACGTTCCTTCAAAAATTGAGCATGAAATCAGTTCTGCTGTGGGAGCTGCAGTTTGATTTATTCAAAAATCACTGGATCTGGCAGTTACCTTCCATCCAAGTGCCTCACCAATCATGAACTTGAGGAAAAAATTGATACAACTCATGAGTGGATCGTTGCTCGGACGGGCATCGAATCCCGTTACATCGCTGATGAGAATGAGGCCACTTGTGATTTAGCGGAACATGCCGCTCGTGCCGCTCTCGACCACTCCGATAGTGACGTCAGCGAGATTGATTTAGTTGTTGTCGCTACCACGACTGCCGATCAGGTTTTCCCAAGTTCTGCTTGTCTGCTGCAGGAACGACTTGGTATTGCTGGTTCGCCCGCATTTGACGTTCAAGCAGTTTGCGCCGGATTCATGTACGCGCTCGATATCGCAGACAAATTCATTCGTACTGGAAGTTCCAAAAAAGCACTGGTTGTGGGCGCTGAAACTTTTTCCCGAATTATTGACTGGAATGATCGATCCACTTGTGTTCTATTTGGGGACGGCGCTGGTGCGGTTATTTTGGAAGCAGCGGAAGAGCCCGGCATCCATTCGACACATTTATACGCGGATGGTCAATACAAGGACTTATTGAGTGTTCCGGTGGGTGTGTCTAAAAATTTCAGTCAAGTCAGCAATGGCTCCGCATTTACTCAGATGCAGGGGGGTGAAGTATTCAAGATTGCTGTCAAATGCATGGTAAAAGTCGCCATTGAAGCAATGAAGGCCAATGATATTGGCGTGGATGAGGTTGACTGGCTAATTCCACACCAGGCGAACATGAGAATCATAGCAGCAACTGCCAAAAGATTGGGAGTTCCCATGGAGAAGATCGTCGTAACTGTCAACCAACATGGAAATACTTCTGCAGCCTCAATTCCATTGGCACTCGATGTTGCCATGCGTGACGGTAGAATCCAGCCTGGTCAGAATATTCTGATTGAAGGTTTTGGCGGTGGTTTTACTTGGGGCGCTGCCTATCTGACAATGTAAATATGAACGCAGAACAAAAGAAAATTAGTTTGGTTACCGGTGCGACACGAGGAATCGGACGAGCGATCGCAGAAAAATTGGCTCTGAACGGAGGCACTGTCATTGGTACTGGCACAACGGAAGAGGGGGCTGCGAATATTTCTGCTTACCTGGAATCTCTAGGCGCGAATGGTGAAGGCGTTAAACTGGATATCACAAACAGTGATGATGTCACCAAAATATCCCAACATATCAATCGCAAATATGGGAAAGTATCGATTTTAGTCAACAATGCGGGGATTTCAAGAAACAGCTTGCTTATGCGGATGCGTGAAGATGAATGGGATACCGTAGTAGATACGAACCTTAAATCGGTATACCGCTTATGTAAGACCTTCGTGCGTGGAATGATGCAGCAACGCTATGGAAGAATCATCAACATCTCGTCTGTAGTTGGCGCGATGGGCAATATCGGACAAGCACATTATGCAGCGACTAAGGCTGGAGTGATTGCATTCTCGAAATCTTTGGCAATTGAAATCGCCACCAGAAACATCACTGTGAACGTGGTTGCCCCAGGCTTCATCGAGACCGATATGACGAACGAACTTCGTTCTCAGATCAAGGAAGATTTGTTGAGCAATATTCCCGCTGGCTGTATGGGCACACCAGAGGATGTTGCAAACGCAGTTATATTTTTGGCGTCACCGAATAGCTCGTACATAACCGGGACGACGCTCTATGTGGATGGCGGTATGGTACGCCGTTAAACGAACCACATAATTCCTTTTTACAATTCATGTTTAATTTTTGATACTTATGTATTAGTCTAACTGGAGGAAATAGTAAATGAATGATAGTGCAAACATTGAAGAACGAGTCATTCGGCTTTCAATTGATCAGCTGTGCGGAGACAAAAATCCTGTTCCGGAAATTACTCGAAGTACTTCTTTTA
The DNA here is from genome assembly GCA_965202855.1 of Arenicellales bacterium. Lineage (GTDB taxonomy): Bacteria > Pseudomonadota > Gammaproteobacteria > Arenicellales > JAJDZL01 > JAJDZL01. The sequence goes on from CBDBBP010000003.1 coordinate 797,588, forward strand.
TCAATGATTTGGAAGCAGATTCTCTTGATCTTGTTGAATTAATTATGGCGATCGAAGATGAGTTTGACTTGCAAATTCCTGATGAAAATTCAGAAAGAATTTCAACAGTCGGGGATGCCGTAGACTACATCGAAGAATTGCTGTGATTCGAAATTTGCATGCTGAAACTTGAAAATTCCAGTCCGATTGCGGACGAAATCAATGTCTGAGTAATTCCCGTATGAGTCTTCGACGCGTTGTTGTAACAGGTCTTGGCATCATTTCGCCAGTCGGAATTGGGAAGTCTGAAAACTGGGGAAACACTGTGGCTGGTAAAAGTGGAATCGGGCCGATCACTCTGTTTGACACCTCTGGGTTTCCAGTCACTTTTGCTGGTGAAGTAAAGTCGTATCGACCTACGGACTTTCTGACTTCGAAAGAAGCACGTACAATGGACCGATTCATTCAGTTTGGAATCATCGCTGCCGACGAGGCAGTTGCAGATTCCGGTTTGGAGGTAACCGACGAAAATGCCGAGTTGATCGGCGTTCTCATTGGTGCGGGAATCGGTGGCTTAACCACCATCGAAGCAACGACAATTCGAACCAAAGAACGAGGAATGCGACGCATTTCTCCATTCTACATACCTATGTCCATTATCAACATGGCAGCTGGCAACGTTTCAATTCGCCATGGATTTCAAGGCCCAAATTTAGCAATAACAACTGCTTGCACAACTGGAACTCATGCAATTGGTGACGCTATGCGATTGATTCAATTTGGAGATGCAGACGTTATGATTGCAGGTGGAACCGAAGCAGCGATCACACCTACATCGGTCGGTGGTTTTGCGAATGCAAGAGCTTTGAGCCGAAGGAATGATGATCCTGAAGGAGCTAGTCGTCCTTGGGATTTGGGAAGAGATGGATTTGTACTGGGAGAAGGAAGCGGTATTCTCGTCTTGGAAGAATTGGAAATTGCCAAGCGCAGAGGTGCGAGAATATACGCAGAAATTACAGGTTTCGGATTAAGTGCCGATGCCTACCACATGACAAGTCCTTCGCCGGGTGGACGAGGTGCCTTCTTGTGTATGAAAAATGTTCTGAGAAATGGAAAAACCAATACCGACGAAGTCGATTACATCAATGCACACGGCACTTCAACTCCGCAAGGTGACATCGCTGAAACACTTGCGGTCAAAGAATTATTTGGAAGTCACGCCCGTGAATTGGCATTGAGTTCTTCAAAGTCTATGGTGGGCCACCTCTTGGGAGCAGCGGGTGGAGTTGAAGCAATTCACACTGTTCTTTCAATTTATCATCAAGTTGCCCCGCCCACGATAAACTTGGTGGACCAAGACCCGCAATGTGATCTCGATTACATACCTGAGGGCGCTCGTCCAATGAAAATCAGAAACGCGATTACCAATTCATTCGGGTTCGGAGGCACCAATGGTTCCTTGTCATTTAAACAGTTCAATTGACGTCAATTTATATGCCTTTGCTCAAGTTTCCGTTTGATTGGTTTAAATTACCGCTCTGGCATGATTGGCGGCAGCGTTCAACAAACGCCGCGGCGATCGGTTTTGCCATCGGCGGCGATTGAACCGATACACAGACTCATCAACATTTTTATTGCAGCTACAAGCGACTGACCCAATGAAAGTCACCCAGCTAAAAGCGTTTGAGATCAACGGGCATCATATGCACTTTCGTCAACCACTGCGGGATTTGCTCTGGTGGTGTCACCTTCGCTTGCTGTTCACAATGCTGGCCCAAAACATTCCGGTAAGGATAGGCATCGCTGCACTAGGTCACGCGATCATCTGCGCCAGACGCATGGCCGAGATGCCGCCCTTGTCGGCACTCATCAGATAGATGGCGACGAACCATTTCGGCAGTGGCAGCTCGGTATTTTCAGACAAGATGCCGGAGGTGACTGAGCTTGGGGCTTGCATTGGCGACTTTGATGCAGCGTATGAGGGCTGACAAACTAGACATGATCATGACCTCTGCGCGGGCAGACAAAGCCGTAGGGACAGCGATGACGCTTGAGTTTTTCGAGGCAGGACTGCTGGCTGGAAAAGCGCTCACATAAAGCTAGGAAGAAGTAAGAACTCTGTTGAGTATTTATAATGTATCTTATTGTATTTATTGAGCTTACTGTATTTGATAGATACCACAGACTGAAATCTGTGCTGAGACATATCAATTTATTTGATGGAGTTGCCGATCCTATGCGACAATTTCCAATATTTCGCGAATTAAAGAGTAATTGAAACGCAAGCGTAATCGAACTCGAAAGTTCAGGCTTTGGTTGATCCTAGTTCAACTCAGCCTGCTCACTGTTATTCTGACGGTGCTTTACGTTAGTTGGCAGGTTAATCGGCCCATAAACATTTCGTCTGAAACTGTAATTCAGTTGAATCCAGGCGACAATGTATACGACCTGGCTCGAATGTTGCAAAAGCACGGTGATTTTGACCAGCCATTCGTGTTGATTTGGACTGCTCGAATTGGTGGATTTGAGCGGAATTTACAAGCGGGTGAATATCAGCTTAAACCTGAATTTAGTTTATTGGATACTTTGAACTATATTGCCGAGGGATATTTTGTAACATACTCAATTCGATTTTTGGAAGGTTGGACTTTCGAGGAATTTCTTTCGCAATTTAGTTCAGCAGACAAAATTGAGCACACACTTGCCGGGGTTGCTTACGAAGACATACTAAATGAATTGAATATTCCGATACAGAATCCTGAAGGGTGGTTCTTCCCTGACACGTATTTCTATAACGCGGGGCAGTCTGACGCTTCAATTCTGCAAACATCCTATCAGGCCATGCAATCTGCATTGGAGAAAGAATGGGCTCTGAGAAAACCTGATCTACCCTATGAAACACCGTATGAAGGATTAATTGTCGCTTCAATTATTCAAAAGGAATCGAATGTTTTTGAAGAATATCCAATTATTGCCGGAGTGATTGTCAATCGACTCCGAAAAGGAATGCGTCTTCAAATGGACTCGACCGTCATTTACGGCTTAGGTGGAATTGATGGGCGAATTACCCGCACTCACTTGAATACAGATACAGAGCATAACACGTACACGCGAGCGGGTTTGCCCCCAACACCGATTGCGATGCCAGGTCTTGCAGCGCTTCGAGCGGCAGCACAGCCAGCAGATACAACCTCTTTTTATTTTGTTGCTCGCGGAGATGGATCTCATACGTTTTCAGACACACTGGCTGAACACAATAAAGCAGTAAGTGAATATCGAAAGCTGCTAAACAACTGACCTGCATCAGAATCTATTTCAATTTCCTGCATCATTAACATAAATTCAAAGGCATGAGCAAACTTGCCAAGCAACCGAACACTCCAGGGCGTTTCGTTACAGTCGAAGGAATTGACGGCGCCGGCAAAACCGCTGCCACAGAAACTATCGTCTCAACCATTGAAGAAGCAGGTTTGTCTGTAATCTCAACACGCGAACCGGGTGGGACAGCAGTGGGGGAAGCATTGCGTAAACTGGTGTTGTCGCGAGATTTCGAATTCGAAGCGGAAACTGAGATTCTCATCATTTTTGCCTCTCGGGCACAACACATGCGCGAAGTCATTTTGCCCAACTTGGAAGCTGGGCATTGGGTGCTCAGCGATCGATTTACGGATTCTACGTATGCCTATCAAGGAGCTGGAAGACAGATAGCATTTGAAAGAATTCAGCAAATCGAAAATTGGCTGCTCGGAGGGTTCAAACCCAGTTTGACTCTACTTATGGATGCAGATACGAATATAGGTCGCGAACGTGTTTTAAACAATGAGGGCAGTCTTGATCGATTTGAAAGCATGGATCAAGAATTTCACAGGCGAGTTCGGCATGCTTATCGGGAAATCGCAAGCCTTGAACCTGAACGAGTGAAATGTATCGATGCAACAGAAACCATCGAACAGGTCAGTTTCAAAACCAGGGAAATTCTTCAAAATTTCATAAGCAGCAATGCTGAACTAGATTTGTGAACCACCAGCTTCGCATCATTGAAAGAGGAAGGAAAATCGACTTTGACGGGTAATTCTTTATCTAGCTTTAGATATATCTCGTAATACATTGATATATATACATTATTATGATTATATTTCTGAAATGAACTGCCTGAGTGAATGGGATTGCAAAAGTGGCCGAACTTGCTGATAGTCATTGAAGAGGGCGTGTATATATCAAATTGAAGGGAAGATTTAGATCTCAAATCACCTGTTGAAGTTGCTGGGAGCTTCAGACAATTTTTATTCGCGCACTAATGATGCCGCACCTGAATTCCACTTCTGGCACTTTGAAATGTTTAATCTTTCAATGGAATCGTTTATTTGGGTATCTCCATTCATAGCAAAGTACCCAGAATCTGCACGATCAATCAGCGGGAAAGCAGCAGTGCGCAACATATCATACACAAAGAAATTTTCAATTGCCCATCACACATTCATGACAAGGCACAAGTGTAGTGAATAAAGACAATTTTCAAATTTTCTCACCGTGTAGTTGCATGATTTTCAATTCGATACCAAGATCTATAGTGAGTGAGGTCAGATGTATTTCCAATGTCCGAAAAATGCAGAGATCCGCAATCTGCGTCTTTGTTGGGTGCGAAACACAGCTTAGCAAGTTGAAATTTCGTCGACCGATCGTCGAATTTGGGTTTGAGTACCGCGGGTCTAAACCATCTAGTCGGCATCGTTTCGAAACATGGATTCGAAATTACACTAAGGGAAGGGCAACTATTCCTGAATACAATTCGTGGACGAACCTGAAAATTCACAGCGATGGATGAGACTGCCCATTCGGTCTTGATCGGCGTAATATTGGGCATTTGGTTCACAACTAAATCTTTCAGGTACATCAAGTCTTCTCTTCGACTTAGATTTATCCCGGTGAATATAATCGAACGTATTACACATATTTATGGCGGTGTTCAAAATTGTGTATGAGGTGCCTCAATTGATGTTTGTTTCAACAGGCTACGAAATGCACTAATCTCAATTTGAGGGAAAACGCTAGCATCACAAACGCATCCCGTCAAACTAATTGATTATTTTCTTTGCAATACAGGGTTGTCTGTCAAGATGCTTGCGCATGAGTTCTTATCAGACCTCGTCTCTCGACCATGGGTAGCGGGTACCAGACATGATTTTTCGGCGGTGGGATTGTTCCTAGGTAACGGCCTTCATGCAATTGAGGTTGCTGTGGTGAAGACGGGTCAACAACCAAGTCACTCGATAATTTTGGAGTGCTGGCGAGCGCGGCGCAGAAACCGAGCGGCACCGGTTCTGCTTGTCGTCTTTTATCCTAACGGCGTTGCATTATGCGGTGCAACCGGTGAGAAGCCACCGGTTTATTCTAAACTTGAAGTTGGACACGTGGAGCGACTATGTCGTGAAACGCTTGGTCAACCAGACCGGCATGCATCACTGCGTTTTCTCTCCCAAGCATTACCATCCTTAGAGACTGATTTGCCCGGACTCAACAACGAGGGGTTGCTCGCCCTTCATGAGTTGCTAAATGGCGTACCGATGCGCTCGGATTGGTTGACTGTAAAATCCAAAGCGGCAGCGGCACTCAGTAAGCGCGGTAGTGAACTCCTTGTGGCACTTGATTTTCAGATCGAGCCAATCGACAATCTCACCAGCCTGCTAAAAAGCAGCAACCGTCGCACCGCTCTCGCGGTCTTACTTAAAGATAATGAGTCGCCGGAAAGCGGAAACGACCGCTTCAACAGCCTGTCACCGGTTTCCTATGCACTTAGAAAGGCCGACGACGAAAACCTCTCGTGGGTGATTCTCACTCAGGGGAGTCGCATACGACTCTATGCAACATCTACAGATATTGGAGTCGGTCGAAGCGGTCGTACAGAAACCTATATCGAATGCCAGCTGTCTTTACTACCCGATGATCTTATTTCATATCTTTGGCTACTTTACTCGGCGGACGCTTTAGCATGCGATGGGAGCTTGACTGAAATCCTTGGTAATTCTAGGCGTTTCGCCGGTGATTTAGCAGAAAATCTTCGTAACCGAATCTATAACGATGTCGTGCCCATTTTGGCAAAGGGTATTGCGGTCGCGCGAGGCATAGAAAGCCCACCATCAGACCAACTAACGCATACATATGAGATGGCACTGACAACGCTGTTCCGAATTCTGTTTATCGCTTACGCTGAGGATCGTGATCTGTTACCTTATCGCTTTAATGAGAACTATAGACGGCGCTCATTGAAGCAAAAGGCGCAGGAGCTCGCCATGCGAGTTGACAATGGAACGCCAGTTGCTACTGGCGACAGCCACTGGAATGAGACGGTTCAGCTTTGGAAAGCGGTTGCCAAAGGTAACTCAGAATGGAGTGTACCAGCCTATGATGGAGGCCTATTTACGGACGATCCGAATATTTCTATCGCTGGTGCCAAACTCGCGACAATCACAGTGTCTAACGAGTATTTTGAAGCCGCGCTACGTAATCTGCTAGTAATTGAGACTCCAGAGGGTGCACCCGGACCAGTAGATTTTCGGTCGCTTGGAGTGAGAGAATTCGGTACCATTTATGAAGGCCTGCTAGAGTCGGAACTCGCCTTGGCAGACACGAATTTGACGCTTGATACGCGGAAAGCTTATGTTCCCGCGCGTGAAAAACAACAGGTTGTTGTCGGAAAGGGGGAAATTTATTTACACAACAGGTCTGGGGCACGTAAGTCCTCGGGTAGTTACTACACCAAGTCATTTGCAGTAGAACATCTGTTGGATGGAGCACTGGATTCCGCACTAGATGAACATTTCTCGAGATTGGATGATTTAGACGACACAGAAGCAGCTGAAACACTCTTTGATTTTAGAGTCGCTGATATTGCCATGGGTTCGGGGCATTTCCTTATCGGCGCTATCGACAGAATTGAGAAACGAATGTACAGCTGGTTAACTCAACGACGGATTCCCATAGTTCGACGGGAACTCGCGTCACTTCGAAGTACCGCACTTGCGGAATTGCAGTATGCCGCGGGTAACACTGAAATTGAAGACAGCCAATTGTTGAGACGTTTAATCGCCCGGCGTTGTATCTTTGGTGTCGACTTGAATGCCCTGTCAGTTCAACTAGCGCGCCTCGCTGTTTGGATTCATACTTTTGTGCCCGGTCTTCCTCTGTCGTTTCTGGACCGCAATCTTGTGCGTGGTAATTCCCTAATCGGTGTCAGTAGTGTCGAAGAAATCTGCAAAAAGTTCAAAGAAATGACTGGCACACTTTTTGAGGGTGACCCGGAATTGTTGCTGGGAGCAGCGAAAATTCCCCTTCGGCGTCTCGCCAATATAAACGACGCAAACCTGTCCGACATTGCTGCTGCCCGAAAAGCAGTGCAAGAAGTGAGCATGGCGATAAAAGACACAGAAAATCTATGTGATATTATCGCTGCACAATCTATTTCAGACAATGCTATAGTTACTGATTTTCTATTTGAGCAATGGCATTCCCGGGCGAGAGATTCGCAAACACTAACCGAATTCAATTCCATAGTTGTTGCCGCGAAGCAGGCCCTTGAAGACACACATGCGTTACACTTTCCGATCGCATTCCCAGAAGTATTCCTGCGCGATCGACCGGGCTTTGACGTTATTCTGGGAAATCCCCCATGGCAGGAGGCAACGATTGAAGAACTTGCGTTCTGGGCGCGTCATTTTCCGGGTTTACGTGGGCGCCGTATACCGCAAAGCGAAAAGGAGAAAGAGAAAATTCGGTTACGCCGGGCACATCCCAATCTTGTCAAGGCTTTTACGGCGGAGTGCGAAGAAATGGAGCGAGTGCGTAAGGTGTTAAGCGGTGGTGCTTTTCCTGGTATGGAAACTGGTGACCCCGACCTTTATAAAGCTTTTTATTGGCGTTTTTGGCATTTGGCTACGTCTAAAGGCGGGCGAATCGGAGTGGTGTTACCCCGTAGCGCTCTAGCGGCTAAAGGCTCGACAAAATTTCGAATAATGATGTTTGAAAAATCTGCACAGGTCAACATTACAATGTTACTCAATAAAGGCAATTGGGTTTTTGATGAGGTGCATCCTCAATACTCGATTGGCCTTGTTTGCGTCACTCGCGGCGAGCCAACGTCAAAGTCAATCCATCTGCTAGGACCATTCGACTCACTAACCGCATTCCACAAAGGAGTCGAAAAAACTGCAATAATGTTCCATCGAGAAGACGTTCTAGCTTGGAACGACACAGCATCCCTCCCGCTCTTACCCAATCCAGATTCGGTTGATGCATTTGTACAGTTTCGTAAGTCACCGCGGCTTGGCCTGAACGACATGGGGGGGGGGTAATATGGCGCGCCCGCCCCGATCGCGAGATGGACGCTACACTACAAAAAGTGTTCATGACCTTCGATTACAAGAGCTCCCATGGAGAGCGCGGCCGGATACCGAGCTCCATGCTACAGCCCAGAAAAACCTGATGACATTTGAAGGCAAAAATGGTTTCGAAGGCTATTGGCCGGTGTACACAGGAAAATCCTTCGATATATGGAATCCTGATACAGGAATCTATTACGCTTGGGCTGATCCTGAGCCCGTTCTGGATTGGTTACAAAGCAAACGCTTGAAAGCAGGAAAGAGTCGGCGCAACAGTCCTCATCGAGAGTTTCCTATTGAATTTTTGAATGACAAGACTACTTTACCGTGCTTTTCGCCACGGCTGGCATTTCGGGACGTTACCAATCGCACAAATCAAAGAACAATAATAACCTGTCTGCTTCCACCGAAAGTGTTTATCACTAACAAGGGGCCTTATTTTTTATGGCCTAGAGGTGATGAGAAGGATCAAGCCTTCCTGCTCGGAGTACTATCGTCCATCCCCCTAGATTGGTACGCTCGATGTTTTGTCGAATTAAGTGTTAACTACTTCATAATTAATTCTTTCCCAATCCCGCGCCCTTCCCGAGATGATGTACGATGGAAACGGGTTGTGGAGCTCGCAGGTCGCCTCGCCTGCCCAGACAATCGATTCGTCCGGTGGGCGAATTCTGTAGGTGTCGCCTGTGGCACCTTAACTCAGGAAGATAAGGAGGCAATGATCTACGAGCTTGACGCCGTAGTCGCGCATTTATACGGCCTGAATCAAACCCAAGTCATACATATTTTCGAAACTTTTCACAAGGGTTGGAAATACCAAGAACGGCTACATGGTGTCCTACAGTATTTTCGAGCTTGGAGATAGGAAGAAATGCTACGGGTTGAAGTCAAACCAGAACTACTCTCTTGGGCACGACAGCGCGCTCGCATGGACATCGACAAACTTATTCACAACTTTCCGAAGTATCGAGAGTGGGAGACCGGCGAGCTACATCCGACAATGAAACAGCTTGAAAAATTTGCGAATATGACGCATGCACCAATTGGCTATTTCTTCCTTTCTAAACCACCGAACGAGCCGATTCCGATCCCTGATTATCGTACTGTTGGTGGTACCGCTATCCAGTTCCCAAATGTAGATTTACTAGAAACAATCTATATATGCCAGCGGCGTCAATTCTGGTATCAAAATTTCGCACGTATGGAAGGAGAAATGCCATTACCCTTCGTTGGTTCCGTTAGTTTGACGGAAAAAGTAGAGACAGTCGCCGCAAATATTCGAACAACGTTGCATCTGGATCTTGCAGAACGTAGCAATCTTTCAACTTGGACGGATGCTTTGCGCCGCTTTGTTGAAGTGGCAGAGGATCTTGGAGTATTAGTTATGGTGTCCGGAATCGTCGGCAATAATACACATCGAAAACTTGACCCTGGAGAATTTCGAGGTTTTGCTCTTGCAGACGAATTCGCTCCTCTAATTTTCATTAACGGCGCAGATACCAAAGCAGGGCAGATGTTTACTTTGGCCCACGAGTTGGCACATCTTTGGCTGGGACAGACGGCACTTTCCAATTCTTGTCCGGTTGAAGTGCCTCATCATGAAGTTGAAGGCTGGTGTAACCGAGTCGCTGCTGAACTCTTGGTGCCGCTAGCTGCGTTACAAAGGGATTTTCGGAAAGACGAGGATTTGGACAGCGAAGTTAGTCGCTTAGCACATCGATTTAAAGTCAGTACGCTGGTGATTCTTCGCCGCATTTATGATGCTCACGGCTTAACACCAGATGAATTCCGTAGAGTCTACGATGCCGCACTAAAGAAGCTAATAAACATACCAACAAGTTCAGGTGGGAACTTCTATGCAACCCAGATTACCAGAGTTGGAAAGAGGTTCGCTCGCGCAATCATCGCCGACACACTCGAAGGTAAAACCTCGTTTTCAGAAGCGTTCAGGTTGCTAGGTTTGAAGAAATCACAAACCTTTGACAATTTGGCGAAGAAATTAGAGTTGATTTTTTGATGGCATATCTTCTTGACGCTGATGTGTTTATTCGCGCAAAAAGACAACACTACGGTTTCGATTTCTGTCCAGCGTTTTGGGACTGGATCATTGCCGCAAGCGACAACGATAAGTTGTTCAGCGTGGAAATGGTACGGACGGAACTTGTCGCAGGTTCCGATGACCTTTCCGAGTGGGTTAGGGATAGAGCTGATGGTTTTTTCCTAGGTTCTAATGAACATGACATTCCCTCGCTGAGGCACGTATCTGAATGGGCGTACAACCAGAATTACAATACTTCCGCGATAGACAACTTTTTTGAAGCGGCGGATTATTTTTTAGTAGTAAAAGCACTAGCAGGCAAGCATACGATTGTTACGCATGAAGTGTCATCCAAATCCTACAAAAAGATCAAAATTCCGGATGCCTGTATTGCTCTCGGCATCAATTACATGACTCCATTTGAGATGTTAAGTCGGGAGCGAGCGAAATTTGTCTTGGGTTCATTACAGTGATCAATCTTCCCGATTTAATCGACAACCGTGATGGTAACACTCTAGCGAGCACTCTCGGTGCATTTCTACGTGGCAAGTTAGGACACCGCGATGTACCCGGTGAGGTGTGCATCGCTACTGCGTTCTTCAATTTGTCCGGCTTCGCTCATATTGCCCACGAATTGGAACGAGTTTCGTCGGTACGATTGCTGCTCGGAGTCGACCCGGCTACAAAATTTAACGTAACTCGCAAGCCTTTGGATCAGTCAAAGGAAAAGTTTGAGTGGGGCCGTATGAAAACCGAGCTAAGAAATATGGAAGACTCGCTTCAACGTGAACGAGATCGGCTTCCCTTCACAAGGGCGAGTTCAAATGAGTTACGCAGATTGATCAGTTTACTAACTACTGATAGCATGGAGGTAAGGCGTTACGAAAAGACATTTCTTCACGCCAAGGCCTACATTATTAATCCGACAAACGAGGCTAAAAATCAGACGGAAGGCATAATTGTTGGTTCATCCAATTTGACTGATGCCGGCCTCACTCGAAATCTTGAGCTTAATCTCGGCTGTTATGACAGCTCGGTTGTGGAGCAAGCTCAACAATGGTTTAATGATCTGTGGGATGACGCTACTCCCTACGATCTGACGCAAATATTCAAAGATGTACTTCACTCGCGAACTCCTTGGGAAATTTTTATCCGGGTTCTCTGGCAACTTTACGGTAGTGAGGTTGAGAACGACAGCTTAGTTGACGACAACCTCCCATTGACTACGTTTCAGAAACATGGTGTCGCTCGTGCATTGCGTCTGATCGAGGAAATTGGCGGTGTTATAGTTGCCGACGAGGTGGGGCTCGGAAAAACTTTTGTCGCCGGTGAAATTCTGCAACGCTATCGCCGCCAGCGGCAGCGCGCACTTCTAATTTGTCCGGCAGCACTACGCGACAGTACCTGGAAAGGATTTCTAAATACCTACCAACTGTTTGTTGAGTGTTTATCCTTCGAGCAACTCGCGGGCGACATCCAGCTCCGAGATGCTCAACGTCCAAATGCAAATCAACAACACCTTCAACGACCGCTGGACGAATATCAACTCGTCATCGTTGATGAAGCTCATAACTATCGCAATCCGAACGCACCTACACGGGCTGCAGCACTGCGTCGGTTGCTTTTCGGGCACCGACGCGATCTTTTGTTGTTAACAGCAACCCCGGTCAACAACTCGCTTTGGGATTTGTACCATTTGATGCGTTTTTTTCTACGGCAAGACGCACATCTCGCAAGTCGTGGCATCCTTTCGATCCGCGAGCGATTCGAGCGAGCTATCCAACAAGACCCATCCAGCTTAAGTCCGGACATTCTCTACCCGATTATTGACGCCACGACTGTAAAGCGGACTCGTCAGTTTGTAAAAAAACACTACTCCAGAGATACTATTACAGGTCCAGACGGCATACCGCAACAGATAATTTTTCCGCGCCCCGAAGCAATTAGTATCCGTTACAACTTGGATGATTTTCTACCTGGTTTCTTCGATCAATTGGAAAGAGCACTTGACCCGAGTCCGAATAATGATGCTTCCATAGCTTTTGCACGCTATATGCCTGAGAACTACCTGTTAGAGCAAGACAACGAGGAGACAGCCCGCTCTCATGCACTAGTAGGACTGTTACGTTCAGCCTTGTTGAAACGCTTCGAATCTTCAGCATTCGCATTCCGTAAAACTATCATGAAAATGGTAGAACAACACGGACTTTTTCTTGACGCTCTCAAATCAGGTTATGTTGTTACCACAACCTTCTTGAATGAGCTCTCGGCGGACGATGAGGCTGTTTTTGAGGACTTGCTTGAGAACAGGGAGAATCGCACCGATGCCTCTCACTACGACACTGAAAGTCTGCGATTGGCAGTAGAACATGATCTCGGAATCCTCCAGGAGCTAGCGAATAAAGCGGCGAAAATTACACAGGATCAAGACCCGAAACTAAAGGTATTAGCCGATGCTCTGAAAGCGATCGCTGTACAGGCCGAGCGAGAAGCAATTAACGCTATTGATGAAGCGCAGAAACGCAAAGTACTGGTGTTCTCATTTTTTGAAGATACTGTAGAGTGGATTCGAGATTATTTGAAAGTCGCGATTGATACGCCGACTCCTCTCGAAAATTATCGTAATCGTATGGTTGTAGTCAGCGGTTCAGGGGAGCTTTCCACCGTGTCCAGACAGAAAGCAGTTCAGGGTTTTGCACCAGTTTCAATGGGAGCACCTCCCAGTCACGATGAAGATCTCTATGACCTTATAGTCGCCACCGACGTGCTAGCCGAGGGTGTGAACCTTCAACAGTGCAGAAACATCATCAATTTTGACATGCCTTGGAATCCAATGCGATTAGTACAACGACATGGTCGAATCGACCGGATAGGTAGTCCGCACAATCGAGTGTTTCTTCGGACGATTTTTCCTGTTGACCAACTTGATCAACTTTTGAATCTTGAACAGCGCATCCTAGACAAGATAGCCATCGCAGCAGCAAGTGTTGGAGTAGAAGCTCCTATCGAAGGTGCTGTTCATGGAAGACAAGTATTCACAGAGACTCGCGAGGAAATTGAAAAACTACTTGGTCAGGATGCATCGCTATTCGAGCGTGGTGGAACCACGGGTGCAGCGCAAACTGGTGAAGAATACAGGCAAACCTTACGTAAGGCTCTCAGTGAGAATCGAGATCAAATTTTTCGTCTACCGTGGAAGATTGGTTCCGGTATGATGAAGGGAAAGCAGCGGGGAGTGTTTTTCTGTGCGGTTGTCGGCGTGGAAAGTAAATTCGAACGAACTTACCTGAGATTTATTCCAGCTGATGACAACTGGTCACCCAAATCGGATAAAGGAGAGTTGGAACGCGAGTTTGGAACCTGTTTACGACTGATCGAATGTAACGTTGACACTCCGCTCTGGTTCCCTTCTGAGCTTCAAGAACAGGTTTATGATTTTTGGGAAACGGCGAGGGATGATATTTGGCACGACTGGATGCGACAGACTGATCCTGCTAATCTGCAACCCAAGGTTCGCCCCTTAAACCATCGAGTTGCCGAATTCATTCGCACCAATCCTCCCTTGGGGGTATCGCAAAATAAAGTGACCCGTGCGTTAGACATTCTAGAATCTCCCTGGCCGCGCCGGGAAGAAATTATGCTACGTGGTTGGTTCCAGTCGGATAAGCGTAATGGTAGTGTGCTATCAAAATTTCTGATAAATGAAATTATTGAAACCGGCCTTGAACCAGTTGAACCTCCTTCACCCCTTCCACCGATACAACTAGAGGATATTGAGTTGCTTTGCTGGTTAGGAATCGAATCAATTACCACCGATTCTGAAAAAGATTAGACAGCTTGTGCTTTATGCCTACTTTCTACGTCGATACCAGCAACCTTTGACAATGTAAATTTGTCATCGAAGTTAGGACGAATTGCTTTAGTAACCTGGTGCAAATATTGAGGAATTTGTACACGAAATCGTAGAGATATAGGTTTTCAATTTACATTATTCCCCATTGATTAACTTTGATTTTTTTTCTTCCTAATTCACAAAAAAATGTATCGTACTTTCCTCGATAGTTTCGTTAAGTAAAGCGGTGTGGGTAATTTAAGGCCCTGTGATGAAGCACGACGAAAATCAAGTATTCAGTCCAAAATATCACTTTTCTCTAGTAATCTTGACTTTGGGTAAATTCCATCAATAATTGGATAATCCAGCACTGGATTCGAGTCATAAATCCCTTCATATTGTGTAAATGGAGCAAAACTGAGCTATGACATGCAATCTCGATAGCAGGAAACTTTGCAGTTTCGCATTGTTGGACTGATTGTGATTGTATTTGAAGCGGCTGCGAATGGGTCGCCGTCAAGTCGGTGCAGTTGACGTTTCGAACTGGTTGGATGAGTGTAGCACATAGGGAGCGTACAGCAGTTTGAGCCGAGGCCCGAGACCGTGCCAGAAACTGACTTTCCGTCGGTAGCTGGTATTCAGCAGCGCCAACGCGGCCTCGCGTGACTGGCGGCCGTCAAGGCTTTGGATGCCGGCCGCAAGGCGATTGAGAGTGTGAAAGCATTCTTATTTTTGTTGAGATATTTCAATCAGAAGAAACAATCACAATCAATCAATTCAATCATTCGTTCATTTCGAGTCCGATTGCCATTCTTTCACAGTCTCTAATCTGTTTGCCCTATTTGGCTTTGTGTTGCTGTGCCGGATCGCTAAAACTGGATTAGGACTCTCAGGTTTGAGCCAAATTTTACCCGCTGGAAGCATATTTTTCGCTCAAAGTCAATAGAAAATTCGATATCCAATCGATCGAATAAAGGGTTGACTTTCTGGATTTTTTCGGTTAGTTTGAGATGCTGTGTTGAATTCGTTCAACCGAAGCTTCTCATTCAAACTCAATCCAACACGAGGTTCAGTCCATGACCCAAAAAGAAACACAAGAAGTCTCAACTTCCGATCACTTTTCATTCGATCCCTGGATGAAACAGTTGTTCCAAGACAAGTCGACGGTGCTGGATCTTCTGTCCGGCGATTTTCTGGATTTGCAGTGGTTCGACGTGCTCGATGTAAAACGGTTGAGGTCAAGGCCGACGAATGTGGTCAAATCTAATCTACAGCAGAGTCACATGGACTTGGTGTGGGAAGCGCAAGTGAAAGTTGGCGGCAAAACGAAAACTGGCTATGTTGTGATTCTGCTGGAGCAGCAAAGAACCGTGAATACCTACATGTCGATTCGCATGATGGAATATATGGCGGTGACGTATCAGTATTTGGTGCATGTTGAGAAAGTGCGGGCGCCGTTGCCGGAGATGTATCCGGTGGTTGTCTATAATGGTGAGAGCAAGTGGACTGCTCCGTTGTGCTCGCGCGATTTGATGGGCGCTGAGCCAGGCGAGGATTCGCCGCTGGTGTTTCATGCGCTTCAGAATTACGTGCTGCTGGATCTTCAGCATCACCGGTCGGTGGCATAGCCCAACAATTTGGTGTGGGCTTGGGGGGAGTTTGAAAAGGCGCTTGCGGCGAAGTTGCTGCAGCCAATCGCGCAAGCGTCCAAAGTATTTTTCAATTTGGTGATCAAGACGGACAATCAGGTCTTGATCGATAGCACGCAGAATATGCTGAAGTCGCGCTTGGAACAGCCTTTGGCGGAAGTGTTGAAGCATGTAGTGGATCTGGAGGACATGGACATGGAGACGAAATGGCAGACATTGGAATCCTTCAAGGAGGAAGTCCGAGAGGAAGGTCGGCAGGAAGGTTGGCGGGAAGGTTGGCGGGAAGGTTGGCAGGAAGGTTGGCAGGAAGGTTGGCAGGAAGGTTGGCAGGAAGGTTGGCAGGAAGGTTGGCAGGAAGGTTGGCAGGAAGTCCGAGAGGAAGGACAACGCACTGCGCTGGACCAAATGGCACGCCTGAAATTTGGCGCTTCGGTTCTTGACGAGTTGATGGAAGTCAAGAATTCTGAGCAGCTGGCTCAAATCAGCGGCTGGATCTTCGAGTGCGAAACGGCGGAAGAATTAGAGGGCAGAATCAAGAGTCTGTGCACGGCTTGAGGACTTTTGTTTTCTGCGGACATCGATCACTATTGGAAATTTGTTTTGGCTGTCGCTTATTTGTCGCTCAACCCAGCATTGGATGGAAACGAGAGAATTTTAACAATCGAAATTTGCGATTGATTGGGTGCCAGTGAATTGGTTGAATCACGCTAAAATACGCTATCGCCGCTTACAAGACAACTGGCCATCCCCTAGTTTTGCTCCTCTTGCGCACTATCTTGACTCTAATTTAAATTTTCAATTCATTCTAGGCCATAGTGTTGAATAAGTTTCTGGAGCAGTTACCTTGGCATCACAGAGAGTGGAAGGGCATTGATGAATCATTCCATCGATTTCCCCACGCTTCTCTGATTTCGGGGATCGATGGGATTGGAAAATTGCAGTTTGCAACTCGGCTTGCCATGAAACTTCTTTGCAGCGATCCAAAAAACAAACCATGTGGCAAGTGTAGAGATTGTCGACTGTTCATTTCCGCTTCACATTTGGATTTTCATTTAATTGCTTCGGAAGCGGTCTGTCGAAATCTGGAATCGCCTATGAAAGAGTATTCTGAAAGATATAGTGAAGCAGGGCGGAACACATCGAGGCGTAAAAAGGTAAGAACGACGATCTTAATTGCCCAGACAAGGGCTTTAATAGAAGCGGCACACACAACAGCCCAGATCTCCGAGAATAAAGTAATTCTTCTCGTACCTGCGGATGCTATGACAATCGGCGCTTCCAATTCAATTCTGAAAATTTTAGAAGAACCGGCATCGAACAACTTTTTGATTTTGGTTGCAGAAAATGCTCGTAATTTACTGCCAACGATTTCCAGTCGATGTCAAATCATTCAATTGACTCAGCGTGCGGACAGCGCCACGGCAAAATGGTTGAGCAAAAGAGGGGTGAATGATAAAGAAATTGAGAATGTTCTAATTTTTCGGGAAGGTCCTCTTTCGCTTTTGAATACTCGTACTAGTAAAATGGATAGTGAATTTGCTGCGCTAGAGCAGATGGTGTTCAAGATCCTGATTGAGGCCAAGCCAGTCAACATTACACCCATCGCGCAACTTGCAATAAAAATCGGGGCGATTGAAAGCCTGCGAAAATTGCATTCGCTTGTAGCGACATTGATTCGTTTGAATCTAATGGATACTGTGGATAATGGCAACTTGGCTGAAATCAATAAAATTGCAAAAAATTTGAACGCGAGAGAATTGTTTGCAGTGTATGATTATCTTGGACACATCCGAAACGAGATGAAAGATAGCGCGCTAGATATGCAGCTTGCCATGGAAGATGTGTGTTTCCGATTGGCCAAGCTCAACAAATTTCAACGACAGACACGAATTTAATCGCATAAATAAACTTTCAAATCGACTTATGTACTTCGCTGACAGCCATTGCCACATTGATTTCCCAGAGCTAGCGGAAAATATCAATTCAATCATTGATTTAGCAGCCGAAATGAATGTAGCATACATGCTTTGTGTGGCTGTCAATTTGGAAGATTTTCCGAATATATTGGCTTTGAGCGATGCTTATGAACACATTTTTGCCTCAGTCGGCGTTCATCCGAATACAACGGGTGCAGAAGACCCGAGCGTGGACCGGCTAGTGCAGTTGGGTCGAGATCCGAGAGTGGTCGCGATCGGAGAGACTGGATTGGATTATTTCCGCAGCAGCGGGGATTTGGATTGGCAAAGGAATCGATTTGCTCGACATATCGAGTCTGCCCGCATGCTAAACAAACCCATCATAGTTCACAGTCGCGACGCGCCAGAAGACACAATTTCCGTCATGCGAGAAAATCACGCCGACCGCGCCGGTGGAGTCATGCACTGTTTCACAGGTGATTACGAGATGGCAAAAAAGGCGATGGATTTGGATTTTTTCATCTCTTTTTCAGGAATCGTAACGTTTCGAAATGCGAAGGACTTGGCAGAAGTCGCAAAAAAAATTCCAATTGAACGCATGCTAATTGAAACAGATTCACCTTATTTGGCCCCCGTTCCAAAAAGAGGGAAAAGGAATCAACCGGCATATGTTCGTCACACAGCAGAATTTCTGGCAGATCTCAAGAGTATGAAACTTGAAGATTTTGCATACCAAACAACACAGAATTTCTTGAATCTATTCAAGATTTCCGCGTTGATTTAAGAGTAAAGGGTCCTTTTACTCGCATCCTCCATCTTTTTCGTACTTACGCCAGGGCACCCAGCCATCGGGGCAGGCGAATCCCCAAGTACGAACCACAGGGCCGGTACAAAATAATGTGAGTGCCGTCTGTTTTTCATCCAACTCAATTCGATGTAGAAATTGAGGACTTCGAATGGTAATTTGCCCGCGTCGGATAATCCTGGGTTGTTTGTTCGGCACATGCTCAATCAAATGACCTTGCAAAACGATGCTCGCAGAATACCAAGGATGGTCGTGCAAAGCACGAGCATCATCGCTGCCGAGAAATCGATGCAGATAAATATTTATGAATCGGTTTCGAGGCAACAGATAGCGACGAATCAAGTAATCTTGCTGGTCCACACCGCTAATTTTACGTACAGACAAAAAGGCTCCACGTTGGTCCGGTCTAAGCCGGTTTCCCAAGAGCAGCCATAATCCAAATAACAAACAGAAAATAATTGATAGAACCATGATCATTTGAGGAAAAAAGAAAATTACGATTACTTAACTTCCTCCAATTTTATTTCATGCGGTGACGCAATTGAAAGGGCAAGTGATACAAAGACGTCAATTTATGACAGACTTGATCGGCTAAACCTTGCTTTCAGTTCCCGAAGTCTTCATCTCAAATTAATCTTGGATATTGTCCCTTTAATTTCGCATAAGATGTATTATGTAAAGTTCCAGAAAAAAGTATGAGTATAAACAGTAGTCTAGAAATGAAAAAATCGGCATTGAAGCCGAGTAATAATCTATAATTCAGGACGTGAAGAAGCCGATCTTTGCAGCGAATTTTTTGCCAATTGCGACTTAAGTCAATCATTGGCTTGAATTGCCAGAAGCAATCAACTTAAATTGATTTCTTTTGCTGGTTTTGGCTTCTGGACTCTTGCTAGTAGTAAGCGATCTGAATGGGTTGGTCTACATAGGAATGAGTCGAATAAGTATAATTACTTAATGCCTCACTAAACATCTTATCTTCTGTCAAGATAAAATCTCAAAAAGTTTATTAGATCAAATTTGGAGTCGCAAGCATGTGGAAAAAAGGGAATGATTTGGATGAATCGAAAGACATTTCTCAAGAACGAATTGAACGTCCTTCTAGTCCGAGATCAAGTGGTGTAAGGAGCAAGACTGCAGCACCAACTCAAAGTGTGATTAAAACTCAAAACAAAACGGTAATTTGCGAAAAATCATCAGTAACGGGGGATATAACCGGAAAGTCCGACGTAATCATAGCTGGCGCGTTTCAGGGCAAAATAAATATTCCTGAATTTACAGTTACGATTGATACCTCTGGCAGAGCGAAGGCTTCGGTAAACGCTGCCAAAATTGTAGTGCGCGGAACGATCATCGGAGATTTGCAAGCCGTCGAACTGGTTCATGTTCCTGCTACCGGCACAGTTCGAGGCGACATTCGCGCTGGCAACATCGTTTTAGAGCGAGGTTGCACGATCAATGGCTCGATTGAAATGCCAGAAAAAGTAAGGAAACAAGCTGCTCAAGCCAAAAAGCCTGGCGAAGTGAGGCCGTCACCTACGAAACCTGCCATACGCAGAGAATCATCTGAAAATCCAACGGGTGCTGCAGTGAAGCAAGTTGCTGGCGCTCAGCGTTCAATCAAGATGACAAAACCTTATGCATAGCAGCAATCAGCAGCGAGTTTCTTAATGTAAGGCGTATGTCATTGACTTTGATCTAGTGCTCTCTTTCGCTTTTGTTCAGTCAAACATCTGAGATTTGTTAGATCTTGATTAAAAATTTTTTCACCAATAAGACAGGAGACAACCACGAGGACGAAGACAATTCGTCTTCTTGGTCCGATTATCGGAAGTTTCCTTCTATGGGTCTAAAATCAATCAACGAATCTTTGGAGAGCCTTGATCACGACACGGGTAAACCACTTATTTTGGATTTATCCTGCGCACGTCAGTCTGTCGCAGAGTACGCTAGAGACTTGAACTGTGTTTACACCGTTACTAACGCGATCCCTCAGCTAATTGAAGAAAATAATAGGTCCAACGAATCAGCGGATTCAGAAAACTCGCGTGTAGATTATGCTGAAATTTTCGAATCCGTGATTCGATATAGTCGAAAAAATTCGATTGACCGACCAGTGAGTGTCATTTTGGTTTGGGATTTGCTCAACTACTTGGAACGAACCGAAATCATAAACTTGATGGCCTACTTGAGCCCTTTCTGCCATACAGGGACGAAGCTTTTCGCAATTTCTTGGATAACGGAGACGATACCAAGTCAACCAGGTTGGTTCGAAGTGACACCGCAACTCGAACTGACCTACGAATCAATGATCGATGAACATATAGATTCGCCCGAGTATTCTGCTCCAAATATTGTCGATATGATGCCGAGTTTTAAACCTCATCGGCTTTCAATAACTAGATTTGGGATGCTGGAAGTTTTGTTGCAATTCAAGAATTTGATTCAACCCCCAAATATAGACAAGATTCCCTATCAGAAACTGTCAGCATACAGCAAAGTCTGAAGCAATTTGCGCAATCGAGAATTTTATTGGGTCATCTCGCGGAGTCGATCAATAAAATCCTTTCGATATCGAAGACCTTCTTTTAACGCAATTTTTCGATTCAGAATCCGTTTTTGCCCTGGAAGTCTTGTATTGGGCTGGTTCAAAATTTGTCCAACCAATTGCTCAGTCCGTTCCAGGAAATCCGGATTGTAATTGTAAGGATCGATGCTGATGATCAATTGACCCGTTCTCGGAGACTCTCCTTCGTCGGAGAAAAATGAAGAAGCCTCATAACCAAAATTACTTTTTAGGAAAGCTCCGGCCAATATCTCAATCATCATCCCTAACGCTGCGCCTTTAATTCCACCGATGGCGTTCAATTGCCCCTCGAGTGCTTCTTTCGGGTCGGTTGTCGGATTTCCGTGTCGGTCTGTTGCCCAATTGTCAGGAATTGGTCTGTTTTCCTGTTCAGCTTCCTTGATCGTACCCCTTGCTACCATGGTTAGCGACAAATCAACAATGATTGGATCAGCGCCTTTTCGCGGGCACGCAAAAGCAATAGGATTAGTACCGAAAAGAGGACGATTCCCAGCAGGTGGAGCCATCGCTTTTGGCGTATTGGAAATCATCAAGCCGATTCTTCCGTTCTTGGCCAATTTTTCTACGATATGTCCAGCAACTCCACAGTGATGAGAATTCAGAATTCCTGCCATCGCTATGGCCGGAAAACTTCGATTTGAGATCAGTGCCTTCAGCGCCACTTGTATTGCTGGATAGGCAAACCCTCCTCTGGCGTCAACTTCAATGGACGCTCTATCTTTGTATCTGACTTTAGGGATTACGCTGCCATCAAGTTTCTTACTGACCAATTGCTCGACGTAACTGGGAATTCGCATCAGTCCGTGTCCCGTTAATCCATCTGCGTCTGCTGATACCAAAGCAGAAGCAACGAAGTTTGAGACTGTTGGCTGCGTATTGTATTTGTACAGCACACGGGCAGCGAGATTGTGCGCTTCGTTTATATGCAGTCTGACAGATCTGTTCCCAGTAAATTTAAATAATTTTTGTTTGATATTGCTCATTACGGACGAAGAATAATTTTTGGAGAGGATACTCGACCATCAATTAGCTCTTTAAATGCAGACGCACCGTCAGCCATAGGTCTCTCGTCAACCCAATTTAGCGGTTGAATCGTGCCATTTGCAATTTTTCGAGCTGCCACTACAAAATCATATGCCGTGTAGGTGTATGCTCCAATAAACGTTATTTCCGATAGAGTCATGCTTCGTGCATCCATTCCCCCAGTTGCAGAACCCAATCCTAGATGCAATACAACTCCACCATTTTTCACCGCGTCAATAGAAGTTGCGCGTGTGACCTCGATTCCCACTGCATCAAATACTGCATCGTATTGTTTTGATTTAATTATATGTTTTTTCGAATCGATAACCTTGCATGTCTGAGTGTCTTCTGCCGTCTTTCGTCGAAGAGGATTGGTTTCTGCAAGCGTAATATCGGTACAGCCATAGTCTCTCAGGAAATAAACACAGAACAAACCAACGACCCCACCGCCAATCACCAATGCTGATCCTTCCGAAATAGGACGTGTCAATACCCTATCGACCAGTCGAACAGCATGCAATGACACCGCCGCAGGTTCGCTCATGGCTAAATCTACAGAGCTGGAATTGTCAGGAATATCAATTAGGTTTGTGGTCGGAATGCTGATTAAGTCAGCGAAAGCGCCAGGGCGATTCATGCCAATCAGCTGTCGATTCTCACAAAGATTGGTACGTCCGTCCAAACAGTTATCACAAGTGCCACAAGTGATCAGGGGATTGATAACAATCTTAGATCCTGGATTTGGACCCTCCACGACGGTGCCGCTTACCTCATGTCCTAAAATTAACGGAGGCACTCTCCTGCTGTCATGCCCTAGAAATGCATGAAGGTCCGAACCGCAGATTCCAGCTGCGTCAATTTTAACCAACGCCTCTTCCGAAGCGATCCTTGGCGGAGGCTCATTTCGGAATTCCACTGTGCTGGGTCCAGTGTATACAAGCGCCTTCAATTCACTACTCTCGCTTGAGGAGTTGAAATAGAAAATGAATATAGTTATTTTGCAGTAAATCCACCATCAACGAATAAGATTTGTCCAGTTACATAATCTGATGCGCGCGAAGCAAGGAACAATATTGGACCATGCAAATCCTCCATGCGACCATTTCGGCCAATTGCAGTTGCTTCTGCCATTTTTATTTTAATCTGTTCGTTCTCGAAAACAGGCGCAGTTAGCGAAGTTGGGAAAAAGCCTGGTGCAATCGCGTTGCACATGATTCCATGAGCCGACCACGTTTCTGCCATCGCTCTGGTTAGCTGAGAAACTCCTCCTTTCGACGCCCCATACGCAATACCGTTTTTGAACGCTCGCATAGACTGCAAAGACGCTACATTTATTATTTTACCCCTACCCTGCTGTTTCATATTTCGCACAAACTGACGAGAAAAGAAAAACGGAACGCTCAGATTCAAATGAATGGTCTTGTCCCAACTGCTCCAACTGATTTTTTCTGTAGATTCCCGCAGATTGATTCCGGCAGCGTTAACGACAATTTCCGGAGCGCCAAAACAATGCAAAACCTTGTCGTACGATTCTTCAATCTGAGTGCGATCAAGAAGATCAATACCCACCCATTTTGCAACACCACCTGCACTTTCAATTTTTTTTGATTCTTGTTCAAGCAACTCAATTCGACGAGCCATCAATACTACTTTCGCACCGAACTGTGCCAAAACCTGACTGATTGCCAGACCAATACCTGAACTGGCGCCAGTCACTACAGCTATGCGATTTTGAACACTAAAAAGGTCCAACATTTAAACTTGCGTCTAGACTTGCAGCTGGAATTTTTCATGTGGAAAATATTTAGCCAACCGATCATCACCTGTGAGAGCATGCGCTTCCATTCCTTCCAATCTAGAAATTCGCGCGGTAACTGCTCCGATTTGGCGATTAGCTTCTCGGTTCATCTTTTGATAAGTCACTGTTTTTATAAATTTTCCAACGCTCAAACCCCCAGTATAACGAGCTGCTCCGCTGGTCGGCAAAATATGGTTCGTGCCCGTGCACTTATCTCCGTATGCGACAGTGGTTTCTTCTCCTAAAAACAATGATCCATAATTGGAGAGGTTTTCCAGCCACCAGTCAAGATTCTCGGCTTGAACCTCCAAATGTTCGGGCGCATACTGATCGCTTAACTCCACTGCTTCCTCTTTGCCGCTCACGAGAGTAATTTCACCATAGTCTCGCCACGCGTGCTCTGCAGAAGTTCGATTCGGTTCCGGGAGTCTTTCAATCAAAGTTGGGACTAATTTTAAAACTTGATCTGCAAGTTCAGCTGAAGTCGTAATCAACCATGCAGGTGAATCAGGCCCATGTTCTGCTTGACCGACTAAATCAGAAGCAACGATTTCGGGGTCTGCGGAGTGATCTGCTACGACTAATATTTCCGTAGGTCCAGCGAAAAGATCAATTCCAATTTGCCCAAACAACAGCCGTTTCGCCTCTGCTACAAACCGATTTCCGGGTCCCACCAGTATGTCCGCCTTATGGCCGCTGAACAAACCATTTGCAAGCGAGGCAATCCCTTGAACACCTCCGAGCGCCAGTATGAAGTCCGCGCCACAGAGGTCTGCCGTGTATACGATAATCGGATGGACGCCAACTCCCGGCTTCGGGGGCGAGCATGCTACAACGTTCTTAACTCCGGCGACTTTTGCAGTGGTCACACTCATGACTGCAGATGCGATGTGAGCATAACGACCTCCTGGAATGTAACATCCGGCAGTTCTCACCGGAATCAGTCGCTGTCCAGCACATACGCCGGGTGAGATTTCGATCTCAAATTCTGAGAGACTCGCGAGCTGGTTTTCTGCAAATAACCGGACTTGACGATGAGCAAACTGAATGTCCTGTTTTAATGATGAACTGAGCTTGCTTGCCGCAGCATCAATATCAGAACGATCTAAAAGATAAGGTCCGGGCCAGTTGTCGAGCTGTTTCGAATAGCGGTCTACTGCTTCCTCACCACCATTTTCGATTTCCTGAAGCATTGACTGGACAATTTCGATTACTTCATCCGGTCCTTGACTTTTTGAACTTTTGGCGGAGGCTTGCTTGAGTACTGTAACTGACATGATCGATCACTACGCACTTCGATAGAGCTTTGTCATCACAAACTCGCGATGCCCTAGCGCTTCTGCTGCCGTAAGCCGACCGTTGCACGTACGCAAAGTCATGTCAATCAGCAAATCTCCTGCTTCATCCAACGTCATTTCACGTCGCAAAATGCCGGAGACATCAAGGTCAATATGCTCTCCCATCGTACGAACGGTTCTTGGATTTGCCGTTAGCTTGACTACAGGTTCAACAGGATGGCCGATGATATTACCCTGCCCTGTCGGAAATACATGAACTACGAAACCAGCAGCGGCTTGCAGAGTTACACATTCTGCTGCCGCCGACGAAGTATCCATAAAATACAGTCCCGACCCGCTGGAAGGTGTTTCGGCAGGCGTTAGAACATCGATATAGGAAGTTTTCTTGCCAATTTTGGTCAGGTTGCCGAGAGCTTTTTCTTCAATCGTAGTGAGCCCACCTTCAATATTGCCTTTAGTTGGTTGACTTTCACTTAGATCATTCGTCTTGTGCGGTTCGATTACGTCATCCATGTAGGCTTTCCACGTATCGTAAAATTTCTTTCCGATTTCGGGATTTATCGCACGTTTTTGACAAAGCAGTTCGGCACCCGTTAATTCAGAGGTTTCTGCAAAACAATTTGTTGCTCCCAACGGGTCCAGCTTGTCAACCAAATTTCCGACCGTTGGATTGGATGCTATTCCCGAGGTAGTGTCAGATTCACCACATTTATGAGAAATCCATAAGTCTTCAACATGACAAGGCTCGCGCTGCAACTCAGACGCCCAGTGCAAGTACTCTTTCGCGGTTCTCGATGCCCTTGCAATCGTGCTGATATCACCGTTGCGTTCGATCGCGAATCCTTTAACAGGTTTTCCTGTTTCGGCAATTCCATCTACGACACGCTGAGTCCAGCCAGGTTCAATTCCGATGACTACGCAGGCCGCAACATTTGGATTGCTGCCGGTACCTATCAGAGTACGAAAGTGAAGCTCTAGATCTTCCCCAAACTGTAATCTTCCGTAATGATGCGGAAGAGCCAGTGTGCCTTTTATGTTGTTTGCAACTGCTTCGCATGCGGCGTTCGAAAGATCATCAAGCGGTAAAATTACTACATGATTACGGATGCCAACTCGACCGTTTTCTCGTCGATATCCTCTAAATTCAAAGTTTCTATGCATTACCATTTTTCCGTTTTTGTGTTGTGAACATGCAAGTGTTCCCCTCTTTTGATATTTGCGATTGTGCGACCGATTGGAAACCCGTACTTAATGACATTTTCTCCACTTCCATGGTCGCTCAGTGCAATTTTATGTCCAAGGGGAATTGCATCTAGCGCTTGAACGCGAATCGTTTCATCTGTATCCATGATCCAGCCAGATAGCACCTGACCTGCGGAGGTATCCTCCACAACGACCACGCCGACTGAATCTGTCTCATCATGAACCAGAAAATCCGGTTTCTCATACTCTTGATTAAGTTTCATTTCTATCTCTTTGTAACAGTATAAATTATAAAGGAATCAATTCGTCTTCTATTGGAAAGGAACCAGTTTTGATCTGGTTTCCAATCGCGATAGTATATTTGCGACATAGGGTTTGTTTTTTTGAATTTCGTCACTCTTGAGTCCCATGATTTCATGAGGAAACACAACCCATTTGCTGGTTGCATTGGCATAGTAATCAGGGATTCGGTCCGTTTTATTTTTTTCCGGTTTGAACCAGGCAGCCGCAACTCGAATTTGACTTGGAGTGTTCCTACGCGCTCTTTTGTTGATGGTTTGGATTAACGTCTCGATGGTGATGCCGGTGTCAAATATGTCGTCGACAATCAGCAGCGAATCTTCGACATTGACTCGATCAATAAAATAGCCAAGCCCATGAATGCGAATCGTATTCGCTCTTTGCTCAATGCCTTTGTAGTGTGAGGTTCGAATTGCTATGTGATCTGTGACGATTCCGTAGTACGCCAGAATTTCCTGCATCGTAATTCCTACAGGAGTTCCACCGCGCCAAAGAGCCAACAAGTAATTCGGACGGAATTCACTTTCCAGAACGCTCGCTGCCAACCTGCAGGAATCTTCAAAAAGCGACGAAGGGGTGATATAGATTTTTTCTATTTCTGAGGACATTTTCATTCAGGAATCCAATCAGGACTAACTCAGCATCAAATCAATGCAATTAAACTATTGAAATTCAAAACGGCACCATCACAAACGCCTTAAATTTCGCAAGTAGTGAATACTATATAATTTTGAAACTTCAGTAGGAAAATTTTTTCCAACTTCTCCCTCATTTCGATGTTATTTTTCAATTGCTCATTTACGATTGGCTGACAAATATTAAATGAAATTTTGCGTTTTCCTCGGATCATCCAGCGGTTACGATACGCAGTATAAAATCGCTGCTCGAAAATTAGGCAATCATCTTGCCCTATCAGGCATCGGACTCGTATACGGAGGAGCGTCAATCGGATTAATGGGAGAATTGGCGAGGGCCTGTACCGAAGCAGGCGGTGAAGTAATCGGAGTAATTCCCGAGCGAATTGCGAAAATTGAAATACCCGCAGAAGAAATTTCGCAGTTGATTTATGTTGATACACTCGCAGAACGTGAAGAATTGATGTTTCAATTTTCCGATGGTTTTATCGCAATTCCAGGCGGGGTAGGAACATTGGAAGAGATTTTTACCGTTTCGACCTGGAACGCTATGAAATACCATGACAAACCACTTGGGTTGTTGAACACAAATCGCTACTACGATGGGTTGCTTGACTTTGTCAGTTTTCAAGCAGAACAAGGATTTGTTTCTAAAAATTGGGTCCGCAGCTTAATTGTTGAAGAACAAGTCACCAGACTCGTAGAACGAATGTTGCGAGCATGCTCAAAAAATGAAAAGGACGTTGAAATTTAACTTCCGCTGAAGAACCGCCGCACTCTGCCCGCTCTGAATTCCAGCACAGATAATCAATGACTTTTGTGGTGCCCGGGGCCGGACTCGAACCGGCACGGAAGTCATTCCGAGGGATTTTAAGTCCCTTGCGTCTACCAAATTTCGCCACCCGGGCAAATCGATCTTCCGTCGAAATAGATGGAGGCCGGGGTCGGATTCGAACCGGCGTAGACGGCTTTGCAGGCCGCTGCATAACCCCTCTGCCACCCGGCCAAACAGTAAGAATCAAACGCCGATTTAAGCTCGATAATCAATGCGTCGATTCAAATGATTTGGAGCGGGAAACGAGGTTCGAACTCGCGACCTCAACCTTGGCAAGGTTGCGCTCTACCGGCTGAGCTATTCCCGCTCCTGCTTTACTAATAGTATACTTTACTTGAAAAATTTTCAAAATCAATCCTTGACAATTTTCTTGCCGGCTGGGGATTTGAAGTAATTTCACAACTCAATATTTTCTTTGTGTAATTCACAAATTTGATAATTGACATCAAACCATTACAACCAAGAGTTCGCAAATTGGTTCCGGTAATCTGCAGTTCAGAGCCATAAAAAATATACGACTGTCGCTTCCTGATCTGTCCACTGGTTCGTTCAGCATCGCCAATCGGCGCAAACAAATTCAATCGGAGATTCATTCGATTGAATTGAGGCGTCGTCGGCTCTATGGTGTCGCGTACGTTGATCAGCGAATTGAGTTCAGCGACTTCCACGCTACGATCAAATATTGAATCATTGTCCAAATTGTCAGCACCGCTGCGATATACAGCAGAAATTCTCCAACGACCAACATTGAAAGTCCTCCAATCGCATGTTCGTAAACCAATGCAATTATCGCGACCATTTGCGATACAGTTTTGATCTTTGATAAAAATGAAGTTGCAACGCTGGTGCGGTCTCCCATCTCTGCCATCCATTCTCGCACTGCAACCACGCTAATTTCACGCCCCACGACGATAACCACTGCAATGACGAAAAATGATTGAAATTGAACATGTGAGGTTATGTCGCTGTCGGACACCAATAGTATCAATGCTGTACAAACCATGAGTTTGTCCGCAACGGGATCCAAAAAAGCGCCAAATTGAGAGACTTTGTTCAGTTTTCTAGCCAAGTAGCCATCTAAAAGGTCGGTCAAGGCGGCCAAAACAAAAATTGTTACAGGAATGATTTTGCTCTCTTCTGAAGCAAGAAAATAAGCGATGACAAACAACGGGATCGCCACTATGCGAGCGAGCGTCAATAAATTTGGAATGGTTAGCAACATCATCTCTAAAATTCACTATGAAATTCTGAATAAACCTTTTCCGCCAACGCCAGGCTAATACCTTTAACCTTTCGCAGCTCATTAAGGTCCGCACGAGCAACACCCTGCAATCCTCCAAAGTGATTGAGCAATGCAGCTCTCCTTCGGTTACCGATTCCAGGTATGCTCTCTAAGACTGACTTCTTTCTAGCTCTGCTGCGACGGCCTCGATGGCCGAGCAACGCAAATCGATGAGCTTCATCCCGAATTTGCTGTAATACAGTTAGCGCAGGAAGACTCATTTTGACTGGACCAGTTCGGTCCGGCACCCATATTTGTTCCCTGCCCGGCTTTCGCTCCGGCCCTTTTGAAATTGCGACGAGTTGGACGTTCGCCAGCTGAAGTTCATCCATGACTTCAACGCAGGCCTGCAACTGTCCTTTTCCGCCATCAATCAATATCAATTCAGGCAGCCGACCTTCCCCCTCTTTGACACTTCTGTAACGTCGGGTGAGCGCCTGCCGCAGAGCATCATAATCATCACCTGGTTGTATTGCAGCAATATTAAATGTTCGATATTCCGCTTTCACCGGCCCTGCGGTATCGAACACTACGCAAGATGCGACCGGTCTCTCTCCTGCAGTGTGGCTGACATCAAAACACTCGATACGGCGAAGCTCCTCGTCCAAATTCAGTATTTCAATGAGCTGGTCGAATGAAGACTGTAAAGATTTTCGCTGACGCAATTGTCTTTCTACAGCGTTGTGCGCATTTTTTCTTGCGAGATCAATCAGCTTTACTTTTTCACCGTGGATTGGACAATGAATTTTCGTGTGCCTGCCTAATTTCTCCAGTAGTGCGTCGACAAACAATTTACTATCCTCAATTTTTCGATCAACCAAAATAAGAGGCGGCAATTCGTGTTTTAAATAATATTGAGGAATAAATTCTGAAAGAGCCTCTTTCAAATCCAAATTGACACTGATCTTAGGAAAATAGGTTTTGTAGTCAATATTTCGGCCACTGCGACAAATCACCATCTGGATGCATAAAATTCCGCTTTCATAAATCAATGCGATAACATCCAAGTCGCTTGTTTTTCCATCGACTGACTGCATTTCGCGCAGACGTTGAATCGCAGAAATGCGATCTCTATACTTTGCAGCCAACTCAAATTCCAAATTCTTTGCTGATTCTTCCATTTTACGGATGAGCATCTGATTCAACTCTTGGTTTTTTCCCGATAAAAATTCAACTGCCTGATCCACATCCTCTGCGTACGACTCTGAATCGATCAGACCAACACAAGGTGCGGTACATCGATCGATTTGATATTGGAGACAGGGTCGCGAGCGGTGTCGAAAAAAAGAATCTCGACATTGTCGAACGGGGAACACCTTCTGCAATTGAGACAAAGTTTGTCTTACTGCCGCTGCGCTGCTGAATGGTCCGAAAAATTGACCTAGTTCCTTTCGGTTTCCTCGGTAAAACTCGAGTTTTGGAAATTCGTGGGAATCATCAAGATAGATATATGGGTAGCTCTTGTCGTCTCGAAGTCGAATGTTGTATTGAGGCTGATTCGTTTTTATTAAATTGTTTTCCAACAACAATGCTTCTGTTTCGGTCCGCGTTACAATGGTTTCAATCGAAGTGACTTGCTGCATCACTTTTTCTATTCGATGGGACAAGCCCGAGGGACGAAAATAAGATCTGAGCCGATTCCTGATATTCCTTGCCTTGCCGATGTAAAGAGCCGCGTCGTTTTTGTCTTTCATAACATAAACACCGCTCGAACAAGGAATTTGTTTAAGAAAATCCTTAACGCTTGAACCTGGAAAATTCAATTTTGAATCAAAAGTAGAAAGATCTTATCTGTACTGTTTTATATTGAGGCACGGACATCGAATTCATCTGAATACACTCATTAAATCAAATTGGAGAAAATATTTGTAACTTATGAAAATTTCTGCGTATGAAGCGAGAGTAGGCAACTTAATCGAATTGGACGGTTCCCTGTGGAGAATCCTACGGAAAGCACACGTCAAACCCGGCAAAGGTGGTGCATTTGTACAGCTGGAACTTAAAAATGTAATGCTGGGCACCAAGAGAAACGACCGCTTTCGTTCAGAAGAAAAAATTGAAAAAGCTCATGTTGACTTTCGCAGTATGCAGTATTTGTATCTTGACAATGATATGTACTGTTTCATGGATTTAGATACCTATGATCAATTGGAATTCCACGCAGACGACTTATCTGATCAGATTGGATATTTAGTTCCAGATCTTGAAGTTCAAATCAACCTCTACAACGGCTCCCCAATTGGTATCGAGCTACCCGATTCGGTAGCGCTTGAAGTCGTTGAAACTGAAAGTGTGGTGAAAGGGCAGACGGCCTCTGGATCAGGTAAACCTGCAGTTTTAGAAACTGGGATTCGTGTGACTGTGCCTACATTCATCAATGTCGGCGATCAAGTTCGAGTTAGTACTGAAAGTGGTCAGTATATCGAACGTGCGAATTAAAAGGCAAAGAAAAACTGAAGTGTTGAGGATGTTCATGAGATAAATTGTCTGACGCAATCTCCACATTGAGGTGGCTGAATCTGCAACCTAAGCCAGAGTGTTCAGATTCTTATTCGATAATTTCTAGAAACTCATCACACAAAGTTTCAATATCGTTTCCAAATTCAATCGGTTCAACACGAAGCGATCCAGCAACCACCCTGGACTTTGCCACATTTTGTGATTTCACATTGTCCCCTCTATTGCTCAATCTCTTGACTTCCGACATTTTCCAGTGAAAAATCAAAAGATCGGCACTGGATTCAAATCAAGTAATTTCTTCATGATGTTCTCTAGATTATTGTAAATATGAACTTATAGTGCCCCCTCAACAAACTGAAAAACACCAAGCAAAAGCGCGTTCCAAAAACAATTGCTATGCAGTGACCACGGTCCAATAGGAATTGAAATCACAGCCCCATCCCTCTGCTGACTAAGCTTTCTTCGCTGGAACTTCATCCGATTGATTGAATGGAATGCACAACATCGGGAAGCCCTCTGCGCTTGCGTCGCCTGAAATGTATCACTGGGTAAGTAAGCACGCACGCAGATAGCGGCAAATTTGCAACTCCCACTGCCCGCTGCCATTACCGATACTGAAGTTAATCTCAAATAAGTCGGGAATCAGCTGCTATGTCGGAACCAGCTTTAAATCGGATTTTCTATCTTCGGATTTTTGGTGCTGGCAAGTGTGACTGACTGACAGTTCACTTTTCCCCTAAACCAATCTAGGAGCCTTTTACGCAGTAGATTTTGCCGGAATGATCTCCTGCCGAACGTTTCAACTGTAGATGTGGATAAATGCAAAACACCACAATAATTTACATCATTCGGCGATAGGAGGGAATGAATGCCCACAGTCCGTTTTCAATAACGTTCTGTGGCGTAAAATCTTAGTATTTATTGATATCTTCGTCTTTCTTGATTCCAGAACGCGCATAGATTCTTAAAACAATGACCGCGACCAATACGAGCCCCGCAAACCAATAGCCAAGATGATGCCAATTCTCTAAAGGGATAAACTCTGGAAGAATGCCATTGTTCTGAAGAAAAACCAAACCTGCTATTGCTAAACAAGCAATTCCAACCGGCAGCAGTATGTAATTCATGCCGAAAAAAAGATCGGCGAGTATCAGCAAAACCGCAGCAATCACCCAAATTTCGGTTGAAAAAATAAGTTGGCTGAAATCAGTCACGACGGCCAACTACCGGTCAGACAGCCTATCCACGACGACTTCTAAAGACCCGAGCACTTTAGTTACATCGGAAGGCACCACAAGAGTCTTCGTGTTATTCGACGAAGCCATTTCGCTTATTGCTTGGACCTGCTGCTTCAGTATTTCAAAGTCGATTGCAGGCTGACCGTTATCAGCAATTGCTGCTGCAATGACTCTAGTTTGCTCAGCATGAGCTTCTGCCTTAATTCGTATGGCATACGCATCGGCGTCGGCTTGAACTTTCACGGCTTCGGCTATTTTCTGTGCTTGGTAAAGTTCGGCTTCCGCCTCCAGTTCGATCGCTCTTTTTTTGCCTTCAGCTTCAGCAACGACCGCACGACGCTCTCTTTCCGCGTTCAACTGCTTTCGCTGTGCATCTTTTGTCTGCTCGTCTACCTTTACATCCGTTATTTCCGTCCGCGTAATCTCAATTCCCCAGACCTCCGCAGCATCTCGAAGATTTTGAGAAATTTCCTGATTCATTGAATCCCGACTCGATTGCAGGTGGTCTAGGTCGAGCTTGCCCGCCGCTGATCGAACAATTGAAGTCGCTGCAGTTTCGATTGCCAATTCTTCATTTCTGATTCTGTAAACCGAACTGGCTGCGTCAGTAACCCGAAAAAACACCGTCGACTCGAGAATTACTTCTACATTGTCTTTTGTTATCACGGAAATACTGAATTCAGATAGCTGTCTTTCCAGAATGCTGACTCGATGTCGGATTTTGTCCACATACGGGACAATCAGGTTCAATCCAGCATTGAGCGTACGCCTGTATTTACCGAAACGTTCGACCAAGTGTACTTCAGACTGAGGGACAATCCGAATACCCTTGAAAATCGTGACCAATGCGATCACAATTATGACAACGGTCACGATGCTTGCAAGATCAATAGGTAAAGAAATAGGCATATGAATAAATTCTCAAAATGTACTAGATCGGAATGGAGGAAACAGTTTGAATTTAATTGTGACTTAAGATCGCCTGGCACACCGTATGATGCAGCCTGATTATGTGAAATTGCACGGTGTGGATTATCTTCTCGCTGCGGCTAGAGCAGGCTCGCCATAGTCGAAATCATTGCTCAACAAGGTCTGCCTCAAACCAGTTAACCCGCAGGTCAGCTTCAGGCTTGGAAACATCATCAACTGCTAGAAGACCAGCTTGTTGATCGACGATTATAGCAAGATTGTTATTGGACTAGCTATTCGCAAAGACTCCATCAGTGCTGCGATGGCGTGTGTTCATTGTACTCTTCCGATTGATTAGAAACGGTTCAGTTGACATCAAAATGCGCTTTCTTATCTGCTCAAACGAGTAAGATTGATGAGTGATGCTAATGAGAACTGCTGTTTCTCGTTATGAAGTTTTCAGGATGTTCATAAACAATTTTGTCTGATCTAAACTCATCGTCATTGGATCGATACGGCTGATTCTGAAACTCGAGCTAGCGTGACCTGATTCTTATTCGATCATTTCTAGAAACTCATCACGCAAAGTTTCAATATTCTCTCTAAATTCAATCGGTTCAACACGCAGCTTATCTAATTGCCAACTTGGACTATTCCACATATCTTGATA
The DNA here is from genome assembly GCA_965202855.1 of Arenicellales bacterium. Taxonomy (GTDB): domain Bacteria; phylum Pseudomonadota; class Gammaproteobacteria; order Arenicellales; family JAJDZL01; genus JAJDZL01. Next base: position 832,420 of record CBDBBP010000003.1, read on the forward strand.
GCGCATTAAAGCCTCTATCGCCTGATCAGTTTCATCCAGACTCTGACAAATGAGCACAACGTCACAACCACTCGACAACGCAGTCAAAACACGAGTTTCCATATCGCCTGCTTCTGCAGCTGCGCTCATCGACAAATCATCACTAAAAACTGGTCCGAAAAATGTCAACACCTCGCGCAGAATATGCTCAATCCAAAAGGATGAGAAAGTTGGAATGGCAGAGGTGATTTCGTGAAACAGAACATGCGCTGTCATGATACCGGTCAAGCGTTCTCCCAAACGACGATACGGAATCAGATCACAGTTCAGTACTTCTCGAATGTTTCGCGGATCTTCGGGAACTTCATAATGTGAATCTTCTGCGACGCCACCATGACCGGGAAAATGTTTGCCAACTGCTTTCATACCCGCCTTTTGCATACCTCGAATCCAACAGTCCGCAAGACGAAACACGCTATGGGGGTCGCTGTGAAAGGCTCGATCTCCAATGACTTTTGAAGAAGTTAGCGCGACATCCAATACTGGAGAAAAGCTGATGTCAATTCCCAAATCAATCAGTTCTCTCGCCATCAAATGTCCGCCCCATTCTGCAGCATCACACCCTATTTCTGAATCTTTGTCATAGAGGTCACCGTAAAATTTCTGTGGTGGCAATCTCGTGACTCCTTTCTTTATGCGCTGAACGCGACCGCCTTCCTGATCCACTGAGATCAAAAGAGGCGGCGATCTAAGTTGATGAATATCATCTGTCAATTTAGAAATCTGTTCGTTGCTGTCACAGTTTCGAGCAAATAGTACGACTCCCCCGACTGCCGGACTGAGTAATCGCTCTTTGTCTTCCTGACTCAGTTCGACACCTGACACGGAAGTCATGATGGGACCGAGGGAAATTTCAGTCACTCTACTCATTTTGATTTCCATCATCAACGTAGACCCGAGTGCCAACTGAAACCAGCTGAAACAGTCGAATGAGCTGGTGATTTCTCATTTTTATGCAGCCTGATGAGCTTTCAACTCCCATTGGGTCTTCTTCCGGACAACCGTGTATGTAAATATATCGACGCATCGTATCTACGTCTCCTAAGCGATTGAAACCAGGCTCTAATCCACTTAGCCACAATATACGAGTCAGTATCCAGTCCCGATTCGGAAATTGCCGCTTAAGCTGTGGAGTGTAAATTTCTCCGGTGGGTCTGCGGGCGCGAAATACTGTATTCACTGGCAACCCATTACCAATTTTTGCACGGATTTGGTGCCATCCACGCGGCGTGCAGAGGCTATTTTCAATTTCTCCGGGGCCATTTCTAGCTGTCGAAACCTTAGTGTCCAAAAGTGAAGTGCCATTCGAATCAAACAAAATGAGTTGTTGATCTTGCAAGTTAACTTTTATATGCATTGGATTGATTGCATTAGGTATTTGAGAATCGACCTTGAATTTCCCTGACAAGCCCGAAGGAAGCATCTTCAATCATGTCGAGCACTCGATCAAAAGCACGGCCGCCGATGTAGTATGGGTCGGGCACTTCTGATTCCGGAAAACGAGTCGCGTAATCCATAAAAAGACCAATTTGTCCTCCATAATTTGGTGGGGCCCAATACAGAAGATCACTTAAATTTTGTCGATCCATTGCGATGATGTAGTCGAAGACATCATAGTCTTCTCGACTGACTCTTCGCGCTCTCAGCTTGCTAATGTCAATCCCTCGCTTTTTCGCCGCTTTTATTGCGCGTCGGTCCGGACCGTAACCTAGGTGATAATTTGCAGTGCCGGCTGAATCGATGTAGACATCAATGTCATTGAGCTCTTGAGCCGCGATTTGACGAAAAACACCTTCCGATGTCGGAGACCTGCAGATATTCCCCAAACATACAAATAACACACTAACATTTTTTCGACTCGCTGGCTGGTTCATCAAATACTCTCATTCATTTTTGATTTTCTGTTGGATTAATTTTCGCACTCGTTCCAAATCCTGTTCTGTATCTACTCCGATCGATTCATATTCATCTTCCATATGGACAACGATCCTGTCGCCGTGATACAGGACTCTCAGCTGCTCAAGCGATTCTGCTGCTTCCAGCGCGCAAACTTGTCTCTTGGTATGCAACTGCAAGTACGCCGCGCGATAAGCATAAATTCCGATGTGCTGAAAATGCAGCGATGAATGGAGTTTGCCGGAGGAAACATAAGGAATCGGAGATCTCGAAAAGTAAAGTGCATCATCCTTTTTGTCGACGACACACTTAACCGTGTTGCGATCAGTTAAATCCTCAACAGAACGCAGCGGCGATGCGGCGGTTGCAACCTGAGCGTGGTTGGATTCATGCAGTTTCATCGCTACTCGATCAATCAACTCTCCGCGTATCAGCGGCTCATCCCCCTGTAAATTGACAACGATTCGTCCCTTTGGCAGTTCGAGTAAATTCACTGCTTCCGCGACACGGTCGGTACCGGATGGATGGTGTGTTGAAGTCACACATACTATGGCTTCTGTATTTGCGTTCACTTCGTTGCCGATTCTTTCGTCATCTATCGCCACAATCACTCGTTCCGCTGAACTCGTGAACGCGCCATTGACGACACGATGAATCATGGATTGACCACATATATCAAGAAGTAATTTCCCTGGAAGTCTGCTGGACTTGTAACGTGCGGGAATTACTATGTCAAACGGTACTTTCAAACGGCTGCCTAGTCTGTTGGTTGGGTAAAATGATTCGGTTTAAGTGTTGCAAGCTTTTTCTCAAGCGCCGATATAAATCGAGGCTCTGGAATCACATCAATTGCTAGATACCACCAGTGGTCCTCTGCAAATTGTTCGCACTTCACGGCATCCTTTTCGGTCATGATCAAGGATGTGACGGATTGATCGATCTCCTGAAAATCACCGAATGTGAATTGATGATGATCTGGAAACGAGACCTTCCTGAAATTGATTTCAGACTGGCTCAATACTCGAAAAAATCGTTCTGGATTGTGAATGCCTGCAACAGCCATGACCTCTTCATTCGCAAAAGACTGAAGTTCTCTAGTTTTGTGCGGATCACGAATATTGATAACGGAGTGGACACGGTTCGTCATGGAGTACTCATTTTCCGCGGCCGGGCCTCGAACAAGCTTCAAGTCCACGAATTTCAGTCGGGTCGTTTTTTCTCGCAGCGGGCCTGCCGGCAAACAAAAGGAATTTCCAAACCGCTCTTCACCGTCAATCAACACAATTGAAAGATCTCGATGAATTGCCAGATGTTGGAGACCATCATCGCTTACAAAAATATCACAGCGGGCCTGTTGCTCCAACAATCGAATTGCGTCAACACGGCGATTGGAAACTGCAACATGTGATCGAGTACGGCGTGCGATTAAAACGGGTTCATCTCCAACTTCTCTTGCGTCGCTTGTTGGCTGCACCAAAATTGTTGTCAGCGAATCATTTCTTCCGTAACCTCTGCTGACAACACCTGGAGTAAATCCCTGCTCACGCAAAAAATTGACGAGCCAAACTGTCAAAGGGGTTTTTCCGGTCCCACCGACTGTCAAGTTTCCCACCACAATTACAGGTTTGTCAAATTTCGTAACCGGAAAAAGGCCGACCCAGTAAAGAAATCGTCGTACTTCAACTGCGCAGCAATAGAGAAGACTCAGTGGCCATAACAACCACGCAATGACATTACGATCTCTCCAAACGGATTGCAGTGCCTGCTGCAGAGTCTGTTGAATCGTCACTCTCTGCTTACAGCAGCAAATGGTTTTTTGGCGGCGGGGAAACGTCTTTTGGGAATCTGGTCATATTCGATTGTTTCAACCCCGTTGTATACCAAAAAATGCTTCCCTTTGGCGCGGGCAATCATCGTGACACAAAGATCTTGCGCCAGTTCCAAGCCCATATACGTAACTCCAGAGCGCGACAGCAGGATCGGAATGCCCATATGAGCGACTTTCATGACGATCTCTGAAGTCAAGCGACCTGTCGTATAAAAGATCTTGTTCCCTCCGGTGATATCCTCCATCCACATTTGGCCTGCAATCGTATCGGCGGCGTTGTGCCGCCCCACATCTTCGACGAAGAGCTCGATTTTAGTGTCTTCGCACAATGCACACCCGTGCACAGCACCTGCCTGCCGGTAGATTTCGTTGAACTGAGCGATATTCCGCAACAATCCGTACAGCGTAGATTGACGAACAAAAGCTTTCGGCAGAGGACTCTCATAAATTTTATCGAGAGTGCAACTAAAAACAGTGCCTTGCCCGCAACCCGTAGTAACAGTGCGTTTGGACATCTTGTTTTCCCAATCAATGATTCCTTTGCCGTGCCGCGTTTTGACCCAAGCGGTTTCACGGTCCCATTCCACTTCTATGGAGCTCACCTCGTCAATGGACTCGATCAGCCTTTGATTTCTGAGATAACCCAGCGCGAGCAGTTCAGGATACGTGCCTAGAGTCATCAAAGTGACTACTTCTTTTTCATCCACTTTAATTGTCAATGGAAATTCACCCGCGACTCGCATGTCACGTTTGCCGCCAAATTCATCAATGACTTCTACGGGATGTGTCGGACGCAATCCCGATGAAGAAAGAACGGGTCTTTGATTTAGAGTTTCTGAAGTTGTCACTGCATTCATTGAATTTGGATTCGTAAACTATAGTCCATGTTTGCTTAGCTAAAGTTCTAACACAATAAAGATATTGCGATCTATGCTTCTTTCAGAATTTTTTCCATTACTCTTATGAATCTAGGCACACTATTTCAAATGGGGGCTCAGCTGTGATGAATCTAGAAAACATGAGATACTCAAATTATCCTAACCAATGAACTGTTCTGCTCAATGTTCCACGGTTCGTGTGTGAGATTTCGAGACCCGCCAGGCGCACCATTTCCATTATAAATGCACACAACAACTCGCTCATACTTTCTATTGTTCAGTCTTTAGTATCTTGGCCGCCATATAACCGATGGCTTCAAATCATCGTTCGACAACAAGCGATAGCAGCGATCAACCAGCGTCACTTCGGCCTCATTGCTAGCGACGAAAGCCTTCGGGTTCGACGCGCTCGAATGAGTACTGCTATCTTGGGCGATGATCCATTTCCAATAGGATCTAACTCGATTTTAGTCAATAATTATTCAAACTTCTGGAAACAATCCGAATTGTAGGAATCTTGTCATCAACGACGCCTACTGATGCCTTTCTCAACAATTCTCTATCGGATTCTTCAACGCGAGAAAGATTGCCGTCTTCAAACCATGTCAGCGCCCGCAGTGATTCCATGATTGGAAATCCTCTTCCGAACAATGCAAGAGCCGCAGCATAACCTTGCCTCAAATTCTGTCCTGATCTCAGAAGAGCTGCGACGTCAGCGTAATCTTTCATTTCCGCACGTTGTAACATCACCTTTAATTTGGTTGCTAAAAGGTCGATCGACGATGCTACAGGCACTCGCGTGTCAGCTGTGACTTCTGGAACACCAACGCGTCCAAAATTCAAATTGCAAAAAAATGAAATCAGAACCCCGCTACCCATTCTGATGGTCAATGTGTTCGGTTCCTGTTGAATGGTCTGTCCACCAGAGACAAGTGACAGTTCCGATACCAATAAATTCACATCAAGCTTCTGTTCTGTGAAAAAATCGAAGTCAAACGAATGGCGATGGCCGCATCGAAGAGCGATCGCTGTTCCACCATAAAGTGTGAATCCCATTCGTCCTATCTGTGTTAACTCAGGCCAAAGTTCAGCCTGTGCCGGGCTAAAAATTTCCAAATGAGGCTCAAACACCATAGTTCCACCGTCTTTGCAGAAAGCAATTTTTGTCAATCTACATTGGAATCGTTCTTGTTTGCCGAAAGGGCGGCATCTTCAAACCAAGTCGAGCATGCCACCAACTCCAGGAGCGATCTCGAAGCCAGCTCGGTTCTGCGATACTGAGCACATGCTGCAGATACTCAACACCGAAAACCCGCTCAAGAATGCGGCAGTCATCAAATACGCCAATATCCATCACTTGGGCAACAACGCGCGCCGGTTGTCTGATGGCTTGCTCTGCAGAGTCCCACCAGATATATTTGCCGGCGAATTCGCGAAGCGTCTCAAGCTGATAGGTGTTCAAAAGTGTATGAGTGGAGTCCATTAGCTGAAACCTGCTTCAATTCTTAACTTCAACTGAACTACTCCATGTTATTGGCTGATTGTCCGTCTGATTCTCAATTCAATTTCAATTATAACATGTAACATATTGATATAATGAGAATAACATAAATTGTAGAAACTGTTTTCAATTTAAAATGAACCGACCATTGACATAATCTGTGAAAAATTGAGTCTGCGTATACAAACGTTGCGAGACTCTGTTTGAACAAATTGAAGGGGGTCGAAGTTTATTTTGAACCAACCACTTTTCCAGAGCATAACTCGTCGAATTTTTATGACTATTGTCAACTTGTGTTCCGATGCCAAAAAGCCATCTTGAAGTGTTGATCGCCTTCATATTGAGTCAAGTCTAATTTACTGAGGGTTGCAAGGAATTTAACATCTATCAAATAAATTTTATTGTGTAAGTCGAAAGTCCTACGTTGAACTGAAATTCAGATAGAAAAATTTGGATGGTTGATTTCCTGAGATTGATCTCTTTTTCGCACAAATGCGGATAATAACTTCCGCAAGGCAATCTATAAAGATAAAAGGGAGAACTGTCTCAACATTTGTAGAATTTGGATAGGACGAAGGCCATGATCAACGAAGTCTTGAGTCAGACGCTGAGACTATTTCGATTTCCGATAGGCGCGTAGTTGTGTGCACAGGCAGCAAGTTCAAAATTGCCATGTACAAAAATTTTTCTGTCAACTGCTCTGCGGTACTGCCATAATTCAAATTGTTCGAATTTCTACATATACTTACAGATAAATAAGCAGGGAAAATCTCAATTGGAATCTAAGAAGAAAACACCACCGTCTTTCACAGTATCTGTGGTAATGGAGAGCCATGATAAAGTCGTAAATCGATGGTCAACTCGACAATGGGAGCTGTCTGCGCTTCTATCGGATTCAAATGGACCGAAGTCACTCGAAGGTCCGATCTTGATTCGCAAGGACCGTTCAAAGGCGCAATATTTGTGGAAAGGACTCCGTCTGCGGCTGTATCTCGATGCAGCCGAAGGCTACTGGTATAATCTGCTCTCAGATGAACCGTATGCTTTTGTCATCTGTGAAATCGATGAAGTTGACGAGGATGCGGTGCCGATGCCTTATTTGGTTACTGCCTCTCAAGATGAAGCAGGTGCGCATCTAGAAACAGATTGTCTTGTATTATCAGGTCCTATGCCAGCGGATATTCGAGAAAAAATTGAACAGTTTGTTGTCAATAATTATGTTCCGCAAGTGAAAAAGAAAAGAAAGAGAATAAACTGGTTCCATGACGCAGTTCGCAATAAACCTGGCTTAAAGCGTTGATCGCGGAAATCTTATGACTGAATCAAGATTTCATCGGTGGTCAAAACGAAAGGCCGAGACACATCAGGAACAAGAAGAGAAGGAGCTGCAAAAGTCTGTTTCTCCAGAGGACCCTGAAGAACCAGAGATTTCGACCGAAGAGCAGGTATCTGAAGAAACGAAAGAAATTGAGCTTCCTCCACTGGAATCCCTTGGGCCTGAAAGCGACTATTCGGCGTTTCTGTCGCCCGAAGTTGACGAACAGCTCAAGAAACTCGCACTGAGAAAACTATTTAAGGCGCCTTTCTATAATGTTTTGGATGGATTGAATGACTATGACGATGACTTCACTAGTTTTGAAGCTCTAGGGGATATCGTAACCTCCGACATGAAATTTCACCAAGAACGCAAGAAAGCGGAACAAGAACAGATTGAAAGAGAAAAACTGGAAAAACAGGCTGAAGAACAAGAATCGATCGAAACCATGGCAAGTGAGGAGACAGAGCCTGTCGAATCCGATTCCGATGAAGAAACAGACCAAACCGAATTGGTTGCCAACGAACTCGATCAAGACGAAGATAATTCTATTGCGTAACGTTGTTGCTTAAGTAATGTTCAGTGCGCAGATGCATCTTCCAGCGACCACATCCGATGGTCGCGCACGCCAACTTGCAATTCAATCCTTGGTTGACCGCCCGGTCAATGTACAGCCCACCTCTTTAGTCTCCTATACTTCCCGCGGACGCTTGTTGATTGTCGGCGCAGAACATGCTGCAGCGGGAGTAATCGAGAAACTGACCTCTGCTGAACTGGTCTGTATTTGCCTGGTGAATTCAGCCAGCACGAAGAAAGTGCAGCTGCAGGATGTAACGAATCAGCCAGATGTCTATCGAGCAGACGGTTATGAAGTTTCTGGACATTTAGGCGCGTTTTCGGTTGCTGTTCAGAAAGATGGACGCAACTTCGACTTGGGGCAAGTGATTTCACCCAACTCAATACACTTCGACATGATACTTGAATTTTCAAGCCGCCCCAATATTCCGGCTGAAATTCCACCCCCAGGGTATTACTGGATTCACTCAGAACAGCCTGACTCGACTCGCTTGGAACAAGCGATAGAGGAAATTCCCAGCATGACTGGCAACTTCGAAAAACCAAAGTACTACAATTACGATCCTGATATTTGCGCGCACAGTCGAAGCGGGATTACAGCGTGTACACGATGTATTGATGTCTGCCCCACTGACGCCATCATTTCGATAGGCGAACAAATTCAAGTCGATTCCTATTTGTGTCAAGGCGGTGGGTCTTGTTCAACCGCCTGCCCAACGGGAGCTATCACATATGCCTATCCTTCCGCCGGCAATCTCTTGGAAATATTGCGACAATTGATCTTGAATTATCGCCAGGGCGGCGGAACAGTCCCATATATTTTGTTTTACGATCAAGAACATGGCCGCCCTATCGTGGAAGAATCTATTCCGTTTCTGCCGGAAAATATTCTACCGGTAGAAGTTGAAGAAGTCGGCTCAATCGGATTGGATGTTTTATTGGGAACGCTGTCTTACGGTGCTTCCCGATTATCGATTATTAGCGAAAATGCGGCTGAATCTGCCGTTAGTGAGCTAAACGCCCAGTTGGCCATATTGGATGGCATGATTCAAGGATTGGGGTTTGATGCCTCCCCCGTTGAACTGATTACGTCAAATTCGGCACTAGAACTATCCAAAGAAGCGAATCGGTTAGCTCCTGTGCTGGACATCGATTCAGCGAAGTTTTTGCCGTCCGGTATTAAACGAACCGACATTCGCATCGCACTTGAGCACTTGCACAGTGAAGCCCCGCTTAAACCTGAATCCGTATCTCTCCCGGCACACGCACCTTTTGGAGAAATTCATGTCAATATCGACACGTGCACCCTTTGTATGGGATGTGTTTCGGTGTGCCCTGCGTCAGCTTTGGAAGCCGGCGGAGATGTCCCAAAACTAAGCTTTATCGAGAATAACTGTGTGCAGTGTGGGATGTGTGAGTCCGCATGCCCTGAAAACTCGATTTCACGCACTCAGCGATACGTTTTTGCCGCGGACGCTCGGCTGCGCTCTAGAACGATGAACGAGGATTCTCCTTTTCATTGCACAAAATGTGGCAAACCATTCGCAACTCATGTGATGATGAACCACATGAAAAGCAAATTAAAGAATCACTGGATGTTCACAAAACCGGATGCTTTGGCTCGATTGGAAATGTGTGAGGACTGCCGGGTGAAAGACATGTTTGTCGCAGAGCGGGAGCGATTCGAACGCCAATAATGCAACAAAATTAAGTCAATTTGACACAAACACCGTAAGTAGTGTAGACTAACTATAAGCAACTTAAATCTTACACTTTGCAAAGTTAAATAATAACAAGCGGTTGCTGGTATCAGTGTTAAGCTTCAGATGACACGATGCTAACGAAGGAGAGTTATGAAATTAAATAGCGTTGCTGCTAGTGTCGCAAACGATTATCAATTTCGCGCGCACTACTACTACCTGCTTTCAAAGCTTTTATCCGAACCCCCTACGGAAGATACACTCCGCGCTACCGCTTTATACGGCGTTCCTGCTTCAGACGCCACTAACCGCTTTTTAGTCACTTTAAACGGTTTAGCGCAAACTGCAAGCGAACCGCAAGATCTTGAACAGCTGGATGACGAATACCACGATTTGTTTGTTGGTATTGGTCGCGGAGAACTTGTGCCCTATGGTTCTTGGTACATCACAGGAATGATGATGGATAAACCATTGAGTCTGCTGCGCCACGATTTAAAAGCGCTTGGAATCGAACGAGTAGAAAATAACCGTGAACCCGAAGACCACATTTCTGCCTTGTTCGATGTTATGGGTATCGTCATTGATTCTGGTACGGAATTCCAGTTCAAGACGCAAGTGACCCTGTTTGATCGGCACCTGAAACCTTGGGTGCGAAGATTTTTTAAAGATTTGGTAACTGCTAGAAAAGCAGAATTTTACCGCAAAGTTGGTGAATTTGGCGTCGAATTCATGAACTTTGAAACCGATTACCTCGAGATGCCAACCTGATGATTGATTTCAGTCAAAAGGAAGGTGTCACTTGGTATGTATGTGACGTCACTTTTAAACATACACATGAGGAGAGAAGCTATGAAAAATAGCAACTTTGTTGACCGGGAATCCCGGCGTAACGCTCTCAAAGGTATGGCACTGATCAGCGGTGCTGCCGTAATGACTACTGCGACCACTTCTAGTGCAGCAGTTGATACGGACCAGGCAGAGAGCGAAGCACCAAAGACTCTCGGTTACCGTGAAACCGCTCATATACGTGAGTATTATCGGCGGGCGCGATTTTAGTTACACAAGGAGGCAAATTTATGAAATTAGTTCGAAGCAGTGATAGTGGAACTGTTCCGGGAATTGCCTCGGTAGGTGAAGCTATTAATCGCAGAACGTTTTTGAAGCGTTCTGGAGTCGCCCTCGGTGCCGGTGCTGCAGCCTCGATGTTTGCGCCCCAGCTAATGAAAAAAGCTCAAGCGGCAGCTGGCTTTTCACCCATGGCTGGTGTTAAGACTGAGATCCGTCGCAGTGTCTGTACGCACTGTTCGGTCGGTTGCGGAGTTGTGGCTGAAGTTCAAAACGGAGTTTGGACTGGTCAAGAACCAGATTTTGACTCTCCGTTCAACCTCGGCGCTCACTGCTCCAAAGGCGCAACCGTACGCGAACATGGAATGGGCGAAAAACGCTTGCGTTATCCGATGAAACTAGTCAGCGGAAAATGGAAAAGACTGAGTTGGGATACAGCAATGGATGAAATTGGTGATCGATTGCTGGAAATCCGCCAACAGTCCGGACCTGATTCCGTCTACTGGCTTGGTTCAGCGAAGCATAGCAATGAGCAAGCGTATATGTTCCGCAAGATAGCAGCGATGTGGGGAACCAACAACGTTGACCATCAGGCAAGAATCTGTCATTCAACCACCGTCGCAGGTGTTGCCAACACCTGGGGCTACGGCGCGATGACAAATTCATATAACGATATGCATAATTCAAAGGCGATGTTCTTTATCGGCAGCAATGCCGCAGAAGCACACCCGGTAGCGATGCAGCATATCCTTAGAGCAAAAGAATTGGGATCCAAAATGATTGTTTGTGATCCTCGTTTCACCCGTACTGCCGCACACGCGGATCACTTCGTTCGACTCCGACCGGGGTCTGACGTTGGCTTGATCTGGGGTGTTCTGTGGCATATTTTTGACAACGGCTGGGAAGATAAGGAATATATCCAACAGCGCGTTTACGGCATGGACGAGATTCGCGAAGAAATCGCAAAGTGGACTCCCGACGAAGTGGAACGAGTCACCGGTGCCCCGCCAGAAGTAGTCAAAACGGCCGCGCAGATCATGCATGAAAACCGACCAGGAACCATTGTTTGGTGTATGGGCGGTACTCAGCATACGATTGGCAACAACAACACGCGAGCCTACTGCGTACTTCAACTGGCATTGGGGAACATCGGTAAGTCCGGTGGTGGTGCGAATATTTTCCGTGGACATGACAATGTTCAAGGCGCAACCGACCTCGGCGTTCTCTCACACACATTACCAGGCTACTATGGACTTTCGAATGGTGCATGGAAGCATTGGTCTCGTGTTTGGGATCTAGACTATGATTGGGTAAAAGGCCAATTTGACCCCGGCGAAGTAGAAGGGGACAATGGCAAGCCTACGCACCCGATGAACTACAAGGGTATTCCAGTATCACGTTGGATCGATGGCATTCTCGAAGATAAAGAGAACATAGGCCAGAGAGACAATGTCCGAGCGATGATTTATATGGGTCACGCGGTGAACAGTCAGTCCCGCGGTCCAGAGATGAAAAAAGCGATGGAAATGCTGGACCTTATGGTCATTGTGGATCCGCATCCGACGCACGCAGCCGTAATGAACGATCGCACCGATGGCATTTATCTGCTGCCGGCGGCGACACAGTTCGAAACTTACGGATCTGTCACTGCGTCAAACCGCTCGATTCAATGGCGTGATAAGGTCATTGATCCAGTTTGGGAGTCATTGCCGGACCAAACGATTCTTTACAAGTTCGCGAAGAAACTTGGTTTCGCCGAACAGTACACAAAGAATATTGAAGTCGTTAATGACGAACCGAAAGTTGAGGACATTACACGTGAAATCAATCGAGGCATGTGGACTATCGGATATACCGGGCAAAGCCCCGAAAGGCTTAAGCTGCACATGGCGAACAAGCACACCTTCAATACCACCACTCTGAAGGCCGAAGGAGGTCCTGCAGATGGTGATTTTTACGGAATGCCATGGCCATGTTGGGGTAATCCAGAAATGGGTCACCCAGGCACCCCTGTTCTGTACAACACAGAATTGCCAGTTGCCGAAGGCGGACTTTGCTTCCGCGCGAGATTCGGTACTGAGCGAAACGGTGTCAATCTGCTGGCAGAAAATTCTTATCCGGTTGGATCGGAAATCAAGGATGGTTATCCGGAGTTCTCCGCGAAGTTGTTGCAGCAACTTGGCTGGTGGGACGATCTGACAGATGAAGAAAAAGCTGCGGCCGAAGGCAAAAACTGGAAAACTGACCTGTCTGGCGGCATTCAAAGAGTCGCAATCGCACATGGTTGCGCGCCATTTGGGAATGCGAAAGCCCGATCGGTCGTTTGGACTTTTCCAGACCCAGTTCCGATTCATCGTGAACCGCTGTATACACCTCATCGCGATCTAGCTGAAAAATATCCAACCTACGAGGACCGCAAACGTTTCTATCGTTTGCCGACACGTTATGGCTCCATTCAGGCTGACGATTATTCTGGCGATTATCCGCTTATTTTGACAAGCGGCCGATTGGTTGAATATGAAGGCGGCGGTGAAGAACAGCGTTCGAATCCGTGGTTGGCTGAGTTACAGCAGGACATGTTCGTTGAAATCAATCCGAAAGATGCTAATGATCTAAGCATTCGGGACGGTCAAATGGTGTGGATCATGACTCCGGAAGGAGCCAAGATTCGTGTCATGACCATGGTTACAAAACGAGTCGATGCGGGTACGGTGTTTACACCATTCCATTTCGGTGGATGGTTCCAGGGTCAAGATTTGGTGGATAAGTATCCCGAAGGAACTGCACCTTACATCCGAGGTGAGGCCTGCAATACGGCATTCACCTATGGATATGATTCTGTAACGCAAATGCAGGAGACGAAAGTCACTCTCTGCAAAATCACAACTTAGGAGGTATGAGATATGGCTAGAATGAAGTTTCTATGTGATGCCGAGCGCTGTATCGAGTGCAACGGTTGTGTTACTGCCTGTAAAAACGAGAATGAGGTCCCATGGGGGGTCAATCGCCGGCGTGTAGTCGTCTTGGATGATGGCAATCCCGGTGAGAAATCAATCTCGGTCGCTTGCATGCACTGCACAGACGCGCCTTGTGCTGCAGTCTGTCCCGTTGATTGTTTCTATACAACCGATGATGGGATCGTTCTGCACGACAAAGACTTGTGCATTGGTTGTGGTTATTGCTTCTATGCGTGCCCGTTTGGCGCACCGCAATATCCGCAGGAACAAGCGTTTGGCGTACGTGGAAAGATGGACAAGTGCACCTTCTGCGCAGGTGGTCCGCAAGCAGATAATTCGGATGAGGAGTACAAAATGTATGGACGCAATCGAATTGCTGAGGGCAAACTGCCGTTATGCGCTGAAATGTGTGCCACTAAGGCACTCATTGCAGGTGACGGCGACATAATCGCTGACATTTACCGCGAACGCATTTTGCAACGTGGCGGTCGTCCTCAAACTTGGGGATGGGAAGCTGCTTATCCATCTGGATAGCATTAAGTTTGAGAAAAGGAGGAAGTTTGCTTCCTCCTTTTCCTTACACAGTCAATAAATTAATTCAAATAAATTTTTTAGTAGATTAAATTAGAGTGGTTTGAGTGAAATGAGAAAGCTATTCGTGTTTCTTTTCCTAATTGCTAGCTTGGGTATGCTGAGCGGGTGCCTTGAAGACGCAGATGTAGTCTTACATCAACCGGGGATTTATATGGGTCCTGAGGATGCATTGCTCGCTAAGGGCTCTCAGTCGAGCGTACTCAGTGAACGTTTTCAAACCGTTCAGATTGATCGGTAATTCAGCTAGTAAAGTCGCTCCTTAAAATAGAGCGAACACAGAACGAATTTAATAACGAACCCATAAACAAATTAACAATTGGCTACATAGCTGATACTGAAATGAGGAGTTTTACATATGGCCACGCCAGATAGAATTTCGAATTCCGGAAAGTCTAGACGCCGTCGCATGATGACTTGGAGCTTAGTCCTCATCGTTGCATGCGCAATGGTCTTGCCTTTGACAGGTTACCTGCTCCCGGAATCACTAACAACAGTTGAGGCCCAGCAAGCTGCCAGCGATACAAATCAGCGATCAAATTTTTGGCGGGTAGTCCGGGAAGGTGGCGTTGGATATAGTTCAGTCACAGGGTCCGAAACAAACATCGAAACCAATGTCCTGTACAACATCACTGGGCAAAATTGGCGACAGGTTCGAAATGGACTCATTGCAAACTATGGTGGTTGGTTTATATTCGCTGTCGTAGTCGGAATCTTTGCCTTCTACTTGGCGCGAGGTCGGATTGATCTTGACAAACCAGCATCTGGAAAACGTGTTCCGCGTTGGACAGTTCTGGAAAGAACCCTTCACTGGTACACCGCAACATTATTTATTGTTCTCGCGATTACTGGTTTGAGCCTGCTGTTTGGGCGAGCGATCCTCATACCTTTGCTTGGTCCTGCAGGATTTTCCTTTTGGGCAAGCTTTTCGATTACCGCACACAACACACTGGGGCCATTCTTTGCGATTGGACCCATTTTGATGTTCATCTTCTGGCTGCGCCATAACATACCAACTGGAACTGACATCGCATGGTTCGTCAAAGGCGGTGGGATTATAGGCAAAGCGCATCCAAGTGCCGGCAAAGCAAACGGTGGCGAAAAATTGTGGTTCTGGATCGTAATTTTGCTCGGTCTAGGCGCAGTATGCATTACCGGATTCGCTTTGATAGGTTGGTTAAGTCAATTCTTTGGTGTCGAAAATTCCAGAGAAATGGCTCAAACGATGCATACAGTGCATGCAATTTGCTCCATATTGTGGATTGCAGTGTTCTGCGGTCACGTTTATATCGGCACAGCTGGTTCCGAAGGTTCCATCGACGCGATGACAAAAGGACATGTGAGCGTCGAATGGGCAGAACAGCATCACGATCTTTGGTATGAAGAAGTGAAAGATACAGTGATTGATGCTGAATCTTCGGAGGGTGTGCCAAGCAGTTCCGTACAGACAAGCAGCTGACCTTTCAGCTTAACTGAATAAACTATAAACGCATCTTTAGTCTAGCGGCTAAAGATGCGTTTTTTTGTAAATTTAATTTAGCTTCATCGACCAGCAGCAAAAACTGTGAAGAGATTTCCAGAATTCATTAGAAAAAGCATGGATTACACTGGCTCCGGCGCTACGTGTTTGCCTGTGCAGATCGACGCTGGTGATTGGGAATCTGCGATCTTCTTTCAGCTCGGGGGAAGAGAAAGCAAGAAAGATCGAAGAATTTTATCTCGCCTCAGTTCTACCGTTCCTGTCAGTGTCGAAGCAGATTTAATTGATCATAATCATGCAGCGGTGATTGTGATTCGTTTTGAAGTGTTTACACGTCAGGACAATCCCTTGATCGGTGAGGTCCTGCTAACTCCTGGTCACATCGAAGCCCATTTCGAAACAGTTCGTCTACTAACGCAGCAACCTGCGTTAAAATGGTTTTTTTCAGATTCAGCGTACTGGATTATTCATAGCCAGCAAAACCGATTGGGAGGGACTGAACATGCGGCATTTCAGCAAGTGCTCGATGATGCAACGAGACACGATGCGTTTATTCGATTGACCGGAACCTATGACGTTGAAGCGGCTCTTCGCGAAGTCGTTTCACATTATGAATTTCGCAGTGTAGGTTCCAATCGGGCGTTTTCTTCTTCATCCATACAGTAATCTTAATTGTGATCTATGTGGTTTAAACCTACCTTAACGATCGTAATTGCCTTTGCTCTCCTCACATTCAAGTCAGTCGCTTGGGCAGATACGACAAAATTTCTAAAGGCGCTTAAAGAGAATGACTTTGATCGATTAAGTGAAATGATTGATCAAATTTCTGACGTCGATGTTCGATTGGCAGACGGCAGAACCGCGCTAATGTTGACTTCAAAGCATGGTCTGACGGATGTCACCGAAGCTTTATTGCGAGCTGGCGCTGATGTAAATGCTCGAAACAACAATGGGGGAACCCCATTGATGTACTCTGCAATTCAATCAAATCAATCAATCGTGGAAATGCTGCTCGACCATGGTGCTGAGGTGAACGTAACTGCCAAATTTGGTTGGACGGCTTTGATGGTTATGGCTGCCAAAGGTCATAGCAAAGCAATTGAGCGCTTGCTGGCGCATGGCGCAGATGCCAATCATCGCGACACTTATCAATGGACTCCGCTGATGCGTGCTTCATTTGCTGGATATCACGAAGCGGTTCGCTCACTGCTGAAGCATCCTCCTACAAATATCGACTTACAGGATGAAAATGGCGCTACTGCACTTCATCATGCCGTAAGCAATGGAAATATTGAAGTCGTAACGGTATTGCTTGAGTACAATCCAAATACATACATAGAGGATAAATTTGGTTACACAGCATTAGAAAGAACCTCTTTGGCCAACCGGTCAGAAATTGCTGAACTCATTCGTAAATTTCAATACAGTCAATAATTTGAAGCAAAATAATCGAAGACAATTTTTCAAGGTTTGCGGTGCCTATGTAGCCGCGCTGGCCAGTTCGTATCCCACGCACGGAAATTCTGCCACAACAAGGCAATACGCTGAACGCGTTCAATTGATGCGAGACAAAAAGCCTATTGGATTCGAAGATTTCCAGCCTGGACAAACCTATATTTTCAACTATCCGTATGTCACCACACCCTGCATGATCTTCAATGTGGGAAATCGAGTCGATCATCAAATAAAACTGACTATGGAATCGGGTGAAGATTATGTTTGGCCAGGAGGAGCAGGCCCCGATCATTCAATCGTTTGCTATTCTGCAATATGTGCGCACAGAATGACTTATCCGGCAAAAGCGGTAAGTTTTATAAACTATAGACACTCCAAAGTCGTTTATTTTGACGAAGACCGAAACCGTCAAGAGAGGGAAAAAATCATTTATTGCTGCTCAGAGCGAAGTGTTTATGATCCTCGAAACGGCGGCAAAGTTCTGGGTGGCCCAGCACCTCAGCCCATCGCGACGATTTTGCTGGAGTACGATGAGAATGAAAACAGCTTTTATGCTTCGGGTGCGTTAGGCGGCACTTTATTTGAAAAATTCATGGATGAGTTTGAGTTTCGACTGCAGTTGGACTTTAAGGTCAACAACGTTCGAACTCCAACATTGAATCAAGTTGAGCTATTGACTGCAGATGAATATTCGGAAGTGATCGTTCACTGTTAGCCGCTTTGCTGATTTCAGACATAGGCTTTGAGAACGCCATTTTCGAGCTGATACACTCGATTCATTGATGTTGCGAGCTGCATGTCATGTGTTGCTACGATCAGACTCACTTGCATATCTCGATCTAGGTCCACCATTAAATCCTGTACAGCTTGCGCATTTTGACGATCGATGTTTCCCGTCGGCTCATCTGCAAGCAAACACAATGGCTTGATAATCAGGGCGCGGGCAATCGCCGCTCTTTGACGTTCTCCACCAGAAAGTTCGCCGGGTTTGTGATTGATCCGATGTGAAAGTCCAACTTTATCAAGAAGGCCCTTTGCCTCAAGCCGGACTCTCTCGGTTTTGCTCCGTCTGACCAAAAGCGGCATCATCACGTTTTCCAGTGCGGTAAATTCGGGCAGCAGGTGATGAAACTGATAGACAAATCCCAAGGTTTCATTGCGCAGCTTGCCCCGCTCCGCTTCGTTGAGACTGGATAAATTCAATCCGTTTAACTCAATGCTGCCGCTGGTAGGAGCATCCAAACCAGCCAGTAAATGAAGCAATGTGCTCTTGCCTGTGCCGGAAGAGCCGACAATTGCAATCTGCTCCCCGCGTTTGACTTCCAATTCAATTTTCTTCAATACGCGAATTTCAGTTTTTCCCTGCCAAAAGCACTTTGAAACGGCGCTGGCCCGAAGTACCACGTCAGTCATATCTCAAAGCCTCGGCTGGATGAACCTTGGATGCGCGCCAAGCCGGGTAGATTGTTGCCAGCAAACTCAATACCGTAGAGGCGCTAGCAATCTTTATGACGTCATCCCATATCAGCTCTGCAGGAAATCTCGAAATAATGTAAATGTCGTCTGGGAAAAATTCCGTGGCAAACAGCTCTTCAGCCCAAGGAATCAATGTTTCAAGATTCATTCCAGTGACGACACCGGCAATGACACCGAACGCGGTTCCAACGATCCCGATCGTCACGCCGTGCACGATGAAAATTGCCATGATGCTCTTCGGACTGACCCCAATGGTTCGTAAAACAGCAATATCCGTTTTTTTGTCAGAAACCAACATGACCAAGGAAGACACGATGTTAAAGGCTGCCACAGCAATAATCAGCATCAGGATTATGAACATCACCCGTCTTTCAATTTTGAGCGCTTCAAACAGGTTTCTATATTCCCGCGTCCAATCCCAAACTCGAAATCCAGCTCCCAGCTGCTGCCTGATTTCACGAACGATCAACGGTGTCTTGAAAACATCAGCAGTCTTGATTCGTAAACCTGAAACTAGATCTTCCGTGCGTAGCAACGTTGAAAGATCATCAAGATGAACGAGTGCCAAACCATTGTCGTACTCATAGAAGTTCAAATTAAAAATTCCAACTACGGTAAATCTCTTTATGCGTGGAACGACACCCACTGGTGTAGATCTGCCAACTGTGCTCACCAATACGACATGGTCACCAACGCTGGTTGCCCCAAGTCGTTTCGAAAGCTCGTCTCCTAGAATAATGCCAAACTCACCCGATACTAGACTGGAAAACTCACCAACTTGCAAGTGAGCTCCGATTGTTGAGACATTCTCTTCCAATTGAGGATCAATGCCTCTAATTAACGTCGGACTGACTCTGCTGTTTGCTTTCAGCATTCCGTGACTGAGAATATACGGCGATTGGGCGTTTACATCTTGAACGTTTTCAACGTTTGTCATCACCTTTTGCCAACTCTTCAGCCAGCCACTCGACCCGCTAATTTGAATGTGCGAAGCAACGGTGAGTATTCTCTCCTTTAATTCACGCTCAAATCCGTTCATAACCGAAAGCACTGAAATTAAAGCCCAAACTCCAATAATGATCCCAAGCACTGATGTGCCTGTTATAAAGGATATGAAACGTGTGCTTCGTCGTGCCCGGATGTACCGAAACCCGATGAATAGCTCGAAAGGACGAATCATGCGTCAGCGAGTCGATGGTTTTAAGTGCGGAAATAAAATCACGTCGCGTATGGATTGATTGTTTGATAACAACATCACCAGTCGGTCAATTCCAATCCCTTCTCCGGCTGCCGGCGGCAGCCCATACTCTAACGCTCGAATATAGTCCTCGTCGTAATGCATCGCTTCGTCATCACCGACCATTCTCTGTTTCAATTGTTCGCGAAATCGAAAAGCTTGATCATCTGGATCATTCAATTCTGAAAAGCCGTTCGCAATTTCCATACCCGCCACAAAGAATTCAAAACGATCTGCAATCGCTGAATCTGAGTCGTTGACTCGTGAAAGAGGGGACACTTCAACTGGATAGTGCGTAATAAATGTCGGTTGAATCAACTTATTTTCAACCGTCTGTTCAAACACCTCGAATTGAAGCTTGCCAATGCCCCACGCGCTGACGGGTTTTCCACCCAACTGCTGCAGGTAGGCTCGAAGTACAGCCTCATCCTCTACACATTTTTCAGAAAGTTTGGGGTTGTACTGCAAAATTGCATCCAATAAAGCAAGTCTCCGATAAGGTTTCTTTAAGTGGATGGTGTATTCGCCATATGGAATGGTTGACGATTGTAAAACAACTTGCGCCAATTCTTCCATCAGCTCCTCAGTCAGCTGCATGAAATCTTCAAAGTCAGCATAGGCTTGATAAAACTCAAGCATTGTGAATTCGGGATTGTGTTGGGTGCTGATGCCTTCGTTTCGGAAATTTCGATTGATCTCGTAGACGCGCTCGAATCCACCCACAACGAGTCTTTTCAAGAACAGTTCAGGTGCAATTCGCAGAAACATGTCGACAGACAATGCATTGTGATGAGTGGCAAACGGTTTTGCGATCGCACCCCCAGGTATGGTGTGCATCATTGGAGTTTCTACTTCCAAGTAACCGTGTCGGTCCAGAAATTCTCGGATAGTTTGGATGATCCCCGTTCGAATTTTGAAAGTTTCTCTAACTTCCTGATTGATGATCAGGTCTAGGTACCGTCTTCGATATCGAAGTTCCCGATCTGACAGACCGTGGAACTTGTCTGGAAACGGACGCAGCGCTTTAACCAGCAAAGTTACCGTTTCAACAGCAATGCTTAATTCACCCGTTCGAGTTCGAAATACGGTGCCGTCTACGCCAAGAATGTCACCGATGTCGTACTCCAGGAATTTTTCGTACTCCAGCTTGGAAACTGTTGCTTGTCGAATGAATAGCTGAATTCTACCGGAGGCGTCTTGCAAATCTACAAATGTTACTTTACCCATGCGCCGCCGGCTCATTAAGCGTCCAGCAAGACGTGCAAAGCAACTGATTTCTTTCAGGCTGATTGCGTCGTGATCGACAAACTGATCATGTAATTCTTTCGCGCTGGCGGTGGGTCGAAAATCATTCGGGTAAACCCTGCCCTGCTCTCTTAACAAAGCCAGTTTCTGCTTTCTTTGCTGGGACTGAGCGTTTTCTTGCGACATGATTCTATAAGCCTGCTCTGAGACTTGCCTCAATGAACAAGTCTAGATTTCCAGTCAACACTGCGTTGACATTTCCGGTCTCCACCTGGGTGCGTTCATCTCTGATTCTAGATTGATCCAATACATAGGATCGAATTTGATAACCCCAAGATATATCTGGCTTGGATGCTTCGATCTTTTGCCGTTTTTTTTCTTCTTCCTGGCGTTCCAGTTCATACAGCCGCGCACGCAGCATGGACATCGCTTCTGCTTTGTTCCGGTGTTGCGATCTCTCGTTCTGACATTGAACAACGACTCCACTTGGTCTATGTGTAATGCGAACTGCCGAATCTGTTCGGTTCACATGCTGTCCACCTGCCCCACTTGCTCGATAGGTGTCGATTCTTAAGTCACCGGGGTCTATTTCAATTTCGATTTCATGATTCACTTCTGGGTACGAGAATACGGATGCAAACGAGGTATGCCGACGTTGGCCAGAATCGAAAGGAGATTTACGTACTAGTCTATGTATCCCACTTTCCGTTCGAATCCAACCGAAAGCATAATCGCCGATGATCTTTAAGGTTGCACTTTTGATTCCAGCAACATCACCGGGAGAATAATCAACTGTCTCAAATTTGAAACCTTTATTCGCCGCCCAATGCTGATACATTCGATACAGCATTTCAGCCCAATCCTGCGCTTCGGTTCCACCTGACCCTGGCTTGATATCCACAAAGGCGTTAGCCGGGTCCATCTCTCCGCGAAAAATACTCGTAAACTCAAGCTGGTCAATTTCCTTTATATATTCTGCAACCTCACTGCTGATTTCATCTAATGTAGCAATATCACCTTCCTCTAGGGCGAGCTCAGCTAATTCTGCGGAATCGGACACATTATCCTCAAGTGCCAATATCGGCTTAAGAGATTTTTGAATGTTGCTCTGTTCTTGATTTAACTGATGAGTCAGCGAATAGTTTTCCCAAATGTCTGGATTCTGCAGCTGCTGGTGTATATCTCGTAATCGTTGTTGCTTTCCAGCGACGTCAAAGAAACCTCCGTAGGGAATCAACACGCTGCTTGATATTGATCAATTGGTCAATTAGTGATGACTTTTCCATAACAAATCCTATTGTAAATTTGAATTTTTTTTTAACAAAATATTTAATTGGTCGCTTAATGATTCCAAATATCCTTAGTTTCGAAGAAAGAAACTTTGAAGGGGATATATATAATAGAATTATCTTCGATTCACATAATGCTTTGATTTTTCTATATCCTTTCGAACACAATGAAAGTCGGAATTCCAAAAGAAATTCACAAAAATGAACGACGAGTGGCGATTACGCCTGACGTTGTTCCCGCTCTTGTCAAAAAAGGCTTCAAAGTGCAGATCGAATCTGGCGCCGGTGAACTCGCAAATTTAAGCGATTCGGCATACGAAGAAGCAGGAGCTAGTGTTTTGCCCGCGGGCAGTAATATATGGAACAATTCGGATATTTTAATCAAAATTCGCGCTCCGCAGAGAGATGAGAATCAAAATTTAGATGAATTGGATTTACTTCATGCTGGTCAAACTCTAATCGGATTCTTATGGCCAGCGCAAAATCCGAAGCTGCTTGAGCGTTTGGCTGAATCCAAAGTCAGCGCGATTTCCATGGATGCAGTGCCTCGCATTTCAAGAGCACAAAAATTGGATGCCTTATCTTCAATGGCAAATGTGGCCGGCTATCGGGCTGTAATTGAAGGCGCTCATCATTTTGGTCGATTCTTAGGTGGACAGATCACTGCTGCAGGTCGAGTTCATCCAGCAAAAATCATGATCATCGGCGCTGGTGTTGCTGGTTTATCTGCAATTGGTTCAGCGACAAGTCTTGGTGCGATCGTACGAGCGTTTGACACCCGACCTGAAGTCAAAGAGCAAGTGGAAAGCATGGGTGCGGAATTTCTCGAGCTCGACTTTGAAGAAGACAGTGCCGGTGGCGGTGGCTATGCCAAAGTAATGAGCAAAGAGTTTATCGAAGCCGAGATGGCATTGTTCGCCGAACAAGCCAAAGAAGTCGACATTATTATCACTACTGCGTTAATTCCAGGGCGCCCTGCCCCCAGACTGATCACAGCTGACATGGTCCGGTCCATGAAGGAAGGCAGTGTGGTCATTGACTTGGCAGCAGAACAAGGTGGAAACTGCGAACTGACTCAAGCTGACAAGGTCGTAGATGTCAACGGTGTAAAAATCATCGGTTACACGGATTTGCCAAGTCGCTTACCGACACAATCGAGTCAACTGTATGCATCCAATGTACTGAATTTAATTGATGAATTATGCCCGAACGATGATGGACAGCTGCACTTGAATTTTGAAGATGAGGTAATTCGCGACTCCACGGTCGTCAAGGATGGTGAAATCACCTGGCCTCCTCCTCGTAAAGAACCTCCACCGCCACAACCTAAAAAAGAAGAGGCATCAGAAGTTTCCAAGACTATAGATGATGCTCCTAAAAAGAAATTTAAGATTGCTCCGTATGCTTTTGGTTTGGCTGTACTTTCGATTTTAGGTGTAGGCTTGTTCGCTCCATCGTCATTTTTGTCTCACTTCACTGTCTTCGTTTTGGCAATATTCGTGGGCTGGCACGTGATATGGAACGTAACACCCTCCCTTCACACTCCACTGATGAGTGTGACAAATGCCATCAGCAGCGTAATCATTGTTGGTGCATTGCTCGAGATTGGCGCAACAAACCCGTATGTTCAGGCATTGGCGGCAATTTCGATATTGATTGCATCAATCAACATTTTCGGTGGTTTCTTTGTTACTCAGCGCATGCTGAGAATGTTCCGCAAGTAGACTTGTAGAGATGTTCGAAGGTTTCATCAATTCACTTTATATCCTCGCCTCAATATTTTTCATTCTTAGCTTAGGCGGGTTAAGCCACCAGACATCCGCAGTTCGCGGGAATGTTTTCGGAATCCTAGGAATGATTCTTGCTGTTTTAGGCACGATCGCAGCAAGAGTTACCGACAACCTGGAAATCGTGATTGCGATGATGGCGATCGGAGGTGTAATCGGGACTCTCGTCAGTAGAAAAGTTCAGATGACGGCAATGCCGCAGCTCGTTGCAATTTTGCATAGTCTCGTCGGTTTAGCAGCGGTATTTGTGGGTTTTGCGAATTTTATTGAGCCTTTAAAAACCTACGAGGGTGTCGAAAATATCGTTCATGAAGTTGAAATTTTTGTTGGTGTATTTATCGGAGCCATTACGTTTACGGGCTCAATTGCTGCTTTTGGAAAATTACAGGGGGTTATTACAAGTCGCCCCTTGATGTTGCCGGCGCGACACTGGCTGAATCTAGTCATCATCATTGTCAGTATTTGGTTGGGCGCACAATTTTTGGGTAACGAATCTCACGCCTCTGCGACGAACTTCTTGCTCATCATGACGCTGCTCGCATTCTTGCTAGGATTTCATCTGGTGCTGGCGATCGGCGGCGCGGACATGCCTGTCGTAATTTCGATGTTGAACAGTTATTCCGGCTGGGCTGCTGCCGCGACAGGATTTATGCTGGAAAGTGATCTTCTGATTCTCGTGGGGGCTCTTGTGGGCAGCAGTGGTGCCATTCTGAGCTACATCATGTGCCGCGCAATGAATCGTCACTTTGTCAGCGTGATCATGGGTGGGTTTGGAACCACGGGAGGCTCAACAGCTGGCACAGTGGAAGGCGAAATATCTGAGATATTATCCGACGAAGCTGCAATGCTTGTTGAAACAGCTCGATCTGTTGTCATCGTTCCCGGATACGGAATGGCTGTAGCACACGCCCAACATCCTGTTGCTGAACTGACAAGAAAACTGCAAGCCCATAATATTGATGTGCGATTTGCAATTCACCCAGTAGCAGGCAGAATGCCGGGTCACATGAACGTACTTCTGGCAGAAGCTCGAGTACCCTACGACATCGTGTTTGAAATGGATGAGATCAACCCTTCGATGCCGGATACGGATGTAGTTTTGATCATCGGTGCCAATGATATCGTGAATCCATCCGCTCAAGACACGCCAGATAGTCCGATTGCAGGAATGCCGGTGATTGAGGTGTGGAAAGCAAAGCACACAATTGTCCTGAAGCGCAGCATGGCCTCTGGTTACGCGGGAGTTGACAATCCTCTGTTTTATAAAGAGAACAATCGAATGTATTTTGGCGATGCGAAAGATAGCGTAGACCGGTTGGTAGCTCTTGTATCTTGACGGTTGGATTTGTTGGAATCTAAGCCGTAAAATTACTTAATTCACTCGAATCATCTCTCTAACTTGTGGTTGATCAGAGTCGGCGGAGAAATTTTAAGCTTTGCTCGAACCCATTTTGAGCAAAATACCTGACTCTGCGCGTTTGGTGGTAATTCGGTAGTTCGTCACACACTCCAACACCTCCGCATTGCCTGCTCATTCCGATGATGCGGAAATCACACCGGCTGCTTCGGCACTTTCGTGTGTACGCTCAGTGCTTCGGTCGAGTCCATGGTAGTTCATGTGCTCGCCTCACCCAGTGCGCGCACAAAACTTCGTGTTTTTGAAAAATTTATAAAACACGAAATTTTGACTCCCGTATAAAATAGCTAATTTTTGAGACGGCGCGTGCTTCATTCCCATATATACATCGCCTGATTTTAATTCTTCGATCATTTGAGATAAACGCTTTTGTTTAGTCTCATCGTTCACGGCGCGGTTTATCCAACCCAAATAATCGTTTTGCTGGCACGTCGGACGCTGTTTTTAATCGTCCATCACTTTCGCTTCTTACAAAAAGTCCT
This sequence comes from Arenicellales bacterium, assembly GCA_965202855.1. GTDB lineage: Bacteria > Pseudomonadota > Gammaproteobacteria > Arenicellales > JAJDZL01 > JAJDZL01. The sequence continues at coordinate 858,634 of CBDBBP010000003.1, forward strand.
TAACAAATTTCGGCATTGGTTGGCGGTCGCGCTGTAGATAGGAACAATCTCTGCTCATTATTTATTTTTCATTCGCTTTCTCAAGATCAGCAATGAATATCTTTTTCATCTTGAGCATAGCGGCTACCTTTTTTGGGCTTTCAGCTATCAACTTATCCATGTGTTGAGGGAGGATTTGCCAAGAAACTCCGTATTTATCTTTAGCCCAGCCACATTGTTCTGCTTCCGGCACCGCCGAAAGTTTATCCCAGTAATAGTCTATTTCTTTTTGGTCTTTACAGTTAATCATCAATGAAATCGCTTCATTGAAAGTGAAGTCATGCATGCGCGTGCTTCCGTCCATTGCTGCAAACCACTGATCTTCCAGCTTAAAGTCGGTAAACATAATCGAGCCTTCTTTATTCGGTTCCAAGTCAGCAGGATAACGGCTAATAGCACCACGTTTGGTGTTTTGGAAAACAGAGAGATAAAGTCCTGTTGCTTCCTCAGCTTTGTCGCACGTGTCTGTTATAAAAAGGAAGGAAGGAATGATACGCGGACGATCTTCTCCTTCTGGATCAGTATAAATTAACTGCCACGAAAATCCGTAGGTATCTTGAATCCAACCATAGCGTTCACTAAATGGGTATGTATCTAGGGACATGAGTATTTTGCCACCTTCAGATAACTTATCCCAAATTTCATCAATCCGCTTCCGAGCATCCTTGTCATATTTTGGATCAAAATTTACCATAAATGAGATTGATGGATTTGGCTTAAAGTGTGGCTCCGCACTAATGGCCTGAAACTCATAGCCCATAAGTTCAAAGCCGACAATATCGCAATCGCTTGATGGCGTGTCTTTGATTTGGGAAGTGAAAGTTCTCTTGGAATCCGGAAATATAGAAGTGTAAAATTCGGCAGCTTCAACCGCTTCTTTGTCGAACCATAAATTTGGGGTGATTTTTTGAGTCATGCATTTATTCTAACGTAACTACTCACCTGTCTAAATAGGGAAGGCGAGTTGTTGGAACTGTTGGTCGGAAGAATTAAGTGGGTCGCACCCTTGCGGGAGTGGATTTTAGATACGAAACAAGCCGATTTTTTGGCAAACAATCCTGACTTTCACAAAATGAAGTTATTTGTCCAAAAAATCGGAACGAACCCTACAGTTCGTGACAAATCCGTGCCCTTCGGCGCGCCCGTCCCCAGCGAGTTTGTCGCGAAGCGACGCCGTTTTTTGCCCCATTCCGCGCTGCAGGCAAAGGCGTCCGGTTTCCTGTCGGAAGCGGAAGTTTCAATTGGCGGAGAGGGAGGGATTCGAACCCCCGGAAGGTTGCCCTTCAACGGTTTTCAAGACCGCCGCTTTCGTCCACTCAGCCACCTCTCCAGCGCACATCATTGTACTGTTTTATTTGTTTTTCATCTTCACTGAACTAACCGTTCGCTCTATTTTATACCGGTGATCAGCGTTTAAAACTTGCTCCAATAACGCGACTAATTTTATTGCAAACAATTATTGGATGCTCTATCTAAAACAAAGATAAGCTAATAAATTCAAACGAATACATGAACATTTATTATTTTATTCGTTAATAAACTAGAAGGCATCTTCAAATGCGATTTTAATTGTGAATAATTTCATCGGATTACTCCAAATTGATTTCTGACAATGATAAAGTACTTACAGTGCGGCTGTGACATCAAACATATTAGCACCACGCACATTGATCAACGAAATGAAGACATAACCCGAGTAAATTTTCTCAAAACACCAAGAACGGACTCAAATGTTCCTTAACTGGGATTCGACATTTTTCGATGTTTTTCTACAAGGTAAGCGGCAAAGGATGCACACGCTCCATTCATGAAAAGAGCTTCATCTATTCCGACATCAAGTGAATTTTTTTCGCAAAGTGCATGTCGAATTCCCTGTTCATCGCTTGTGTAACCATAAAGTTTAATGAAAGCATCTTTAACCCTAGTTCCGCACTATTCAAAAATCAATTCCTGTAAAGCATTGATTTCATGATTTTTTCGAATACGACAAATTCGTACATGTAACTACATTTCGCGCATTTTTCTTTTTCTCGTTGGCTCACCAGCATCTTCGATGCAGTCCGATTTTCATGTTCACCGCATGCGCCAGCTGCGCCTGTTCCGCCGACGGACGCACATCCTGACGGTTGGTGATGGTGCGATGCTGCTTGGTCTTCATCGTGGTCGTTACCCGCATCCAGTTTCGAAGACGCAGGCGAGTGCTTTGCCAGCTCCAGTGAATGCCTTGCTGCTTGAACTGAAAGCGCAAGGTCTGAACGACATGATAAGCCAACACTGTGATGAACAGGTGCGCCTGGATTCGCCGGTTCAGACGATGCCACACCGGACGCAGCCCCAGCTCCGACTTCATGCTTCGAAAAGTCGCTTCGATCTCGGTCAGACTCCAATAAGTTTTTACGATCCTGTCATCGCTCCAGTCGCTGTGGGAAGTTCGCAGCACGTAGCTGCCGGCTTGATCATCGGCCTTTTGATGCTGTGAACTATAGCTCCAAGTCACGGCCGTGGCATTGACGCCCTGCTCGTCTTCTCGGACCTCGAGTGTATAGTGCTTCGCCACTGGCGGATATTTCTGTTTGAGCCGGCCAATTCTCTGGTGTACCTTGTCCACTCGCTTGGTGCAGTATTTCTTGGACAATCCCTGATGCAGTTTCTGCAGCTCCTGCTTAAACAGCTGTCGTTTTCGGGTCATGATCGACTTGTCGCCGGCCTGCTTGTGCTCGCTTTTGATATAAAGCAACGCTTCTTGGGTCTTGTCATCGCTGCCGTCGTCCGGCAGCCGCCATACGCGCACTTCAGAGCCCTGACTGGTGGTGGTCTGCAGTTCGGGCTCGCCTTCAGGCACCGGCGGTTTGCCTCGCCGAGAGACCACCACCTAGTCATAGCTGCGTTTCGACAGCCACTCGATGTTGTCTTCCGTGGCGATGCCGGCATCCATCACTACGGTCGGTCTGGATCGCCCGGAGCGAGGCAGTTGCTCCAATTTGTTCAAGATCTTACCTAAAGTCTCGGATTCCACGACATTGCCCGGCAGGATCTCACAGTGCATCGGAAATCCGTGTCCGTCCAAGGCCAGCGCCAAACTGACCAAGGGACAGTCGTTGCGTTTTTGTTTGGAGCGCCCGAAACACATCAGCTCGCCGTTGGCGCGGCCGTGATAGTGCACGTTGGTCAAATCGTAGAATACGACCGTGTCCGCAATGGAAAACAGATTTCGCTCGCGCTCGAACAACGCCCGCTGCAGCGCCGCGCGGTGTTTCCACAACAGGTCGTTGAGCCGGTAGAGTTTGTCCAGCGATGGCGGGCGCTGATCGTGCAATCCCAGTATTTCCAGGATGGAGCTGTCTTCGAGCATCCAGCGCAGAGTTTCGCGTTCGCTGCCCGGATGCAGCATGCGCCCGGTCACCAGCGCCGCACACAGAGCTGCGTCTTTTTCGCTGACCTTCAAGGCGCCGAGGCAGTCGATGAATTCGAGCTGTTCCAGCGCATGCAGGCAGATTCGTTCGCCGCCGGCTGTGCGCGGAGTTTCATGTTCCTGCTCGAGTTTGATCTTGGAATTCGAATATACATCAGACCGTTGTCTGCGGAAGTTTCAAGCTTGTTTGCGTTTGATAAGGAAGTCGGAGCATGCATGCTTTTAAATGGAAATCATCCTCGTGAACATCGAAACCGAAGCATAGCGCATCAACTTGGTCATTTTATTTCGACCCGTCGAATTCCCGAAGTTCTATATAAAAATGATAGGAACAATAATTGAATCAAACGGTATGCGAACGCATTTGGACGAGCATTTTTAGCTCCTGCAAGGACGGTAATTCAAAAATACAACGAAATTGCCTGCAACTCAACAATTGTTTCCCGACGCCACGTAATTCTGTTGGCTCACATTTTTAATGTATCGTGTGAAGCAATAGTTCGACGACTTGAGAAACTTAAACTCATTCCTCTTCATACTTGGGATTGGTTTGAGGAAAATGGTGGAATTACTAATGACCAAGCCCGTCAAGTACTCGGTGACCAAATTATCCTTGATATTGAAAAACTAGAATCAAGTCGACCCACAACACTCCGACTGAGCCTGCTAGCGGCAAAGGCGTGGAGACAAGAATTACTGAGTGAGGGGCAACTCGCCCGTCTTTTGGGTCTAAACCGCATTACACTGCGCAAAATTTTGGACGAAGCATAGTCGATTTCTAGAAGAGTCGTGGTAGGTGAATTCCCTAAGTTGCTTAATTGAGTCAGGGGACATTGTAGTAGCTGATGCAAACGTCGTAATCAATCTGCTAGAAACTCGATGCTTCGAAGCAAATTTGAATGCACTGCAAAATAAAATGGTCATCCCTTCGCAAATTGATCGTGAGATACTGCGTGAACAGTATCGCAGACCAAACAATGCAACAAATTCAGAGCAATACATCGCGACTAAAAAATAAAATTTTTAAATTTGGGAGAACTAGGAGCACAGAATTTCCAAAATCTCGTAAGTGGGCCAGCAAAAGATACACTTGATGACGGTGAAGCTGCGACAATGGCTATCGCATTTGAGCTAAACGCCACCCCTCCCCTTGATGAACGAAAGGCTGCAAGGATATGCGCGGAATAGTTTCCCGAACTCGTAGTTGGATGTTCTATTGATATTTTCGCTCATGAAGAAATAGAGAATCACCTTGGCAGGGGCAATCTCGTTGATGCTGTATTCAATGCCCTCAAGTATGGGCGCATGCGAGTTCCGCCACATTTTATTCAGTGGGTTGTTAATTTAATCGGGCAAGAACGAGCGAATGAGTGCAGATCTTTGCCTAAGTCAGTCCGTACGAGCACATAGTTTTTAGTTATTCGGCACTATTGGATGACGAGTATCACAAAATTTTGGAGAGTTGCGTTGTCCAAGTTATGATGTGGTTTAGAGAATGTCAAAAGTGGGTTTATCACTCAAATTACAGACCTGAAATTCGAATTAACAGACATAACACAAAAAATCCAATTTTCGAAGAAATGATGATAAAACCGCGATTAGCAGAGATTCAACCACGTCAAATTCATTTGTGAAGCAAGTTTTAAGGCAAATTTGAAGAGACGTCAGGGTTGAAAATTCAAGTGTAGTAAAATAGATATCAGAAGTCTTTGTTTCAGTGATCCATTCGAAAAACTTTTAATATGATCACTGGATTGAGACACAGCGATACCAAGATTTTCGGTAAAAAGCGTTCCGATATCTTGAAAATTTTTAAACTGCCGTTATCTGAACTTCAAAAGACATTTTGGAAAGTTTTTTGTTGAATGAAGACTTTATTTCGTTAATTTGAATTTATCGAGGTTACATATTTATGAGATTTAATGAACAGGTGCTCACTAGTGCTCCGTCAACTGTTGTAGCAAACAGAGTACTTCGAAACACCTATATCCTGTTGTCGATGACTCTGCTGTTTTGTTCAGCCGTAGCTGCGTGCTCGATCATATTTCAATGGCCTCCTCTGGGGCTTATCACAACTTTAATAGGATATTTTGGACTTCTTTTCTTGACCAGTATGTTTAGAAATTCTGCACTTGGTCTTGTAATGGTCTTCGCGTTGACTGGATTTATGGGATTGACCCTAGGTCCGATATTAAGCTACTATCTGACCGTTTTGCCCAATGGTAATCAAATTATTATGACCGCCTTTGGTGGTACCGGCTTAATCTTTCTTGGACTTTCAGCCTATGCCCTGACCACGAAGAAGAATTTTGCATTTTTAGGTGGAATGTTGTTTGCAGGAATCTTGGTGGCATTTCTGATGTCACTGGCTGCGATATTCTTCCAGCTTCCTGCATTATCAATAGCTGTCTCAGCGATTTTTATCCTTCTGATGTCTGGCTTGATTCTTTACCAGACTAGCGCAATAGTCCACGGTGGAGAAACTAATTACATCATGGCAACAGTTACTTTATTCGTTTCCATCTATAACCTATTTCTTAGCTTGATTCAGATTCTAGGCATCTTTGGTCGAGAATAAATAGAGGCGACGTAAGATTCGTTTTCGCTATGCGAGCGAAAACGGTCACCGCAGAATAGACAAGGAACCGTTATCCAGTGTCACTGGATAACGGTTTTTTCTGTGTGCAGCGTCTGCAGACAATAAGGCATTGTAGAGTCATTGGCTTGAATGAGAGCTGCACAAATCGCTTTGGCTGCTGATATCGTGGTGAAGTAAGCAACTTTGTGCTTTAAAGCTTCTTTCAGAATCGTTTCGGAATCTGCCACGCTAATTCTTCGGCGAGGGACGTTTACTATGAGATCGATTTCATCGTTTTTAAGTAAATCAACAACATGAGGACGTCCTTCCCTGACTTTATTGACTCGAAGAATTTCTATGCCGTTATTCCTTAAATGTTCCGTGGTGCCCTGCGTTCCGTAGAGTTTATAACCTGATTGAATCAGGGACCGCCCAACTTCGACAATCCCTTTTCGATCTTCGCCTGCAACGCTCAAAAGAGCGTTCCCAGTCCTGGAAACCGAATAGCCAGTCGCGTGATATGCCTTCCAGTAGGCTTCACCGAAAGACCTGCCAATTCCCATTACTTCACCCGTGCTTTTCATTTCCGGTCCAAGAATCGGTTCAGATTGCGGAAATTTCTCAAATGGGAACACTGCCTCTTTTACACTGAAGAATGACGGAACAATTTCCTGTGTAATTCCCTGCTCTGTCAGTGACTGACCCAACATGCATCTGGCTCCAATTTTGGCAAGCGGCACCGATGTGGCTTTTGATACAAAAGGTACCGTTCTAGATGCCCTCGGATTGACTTCCAACACGTAGATGTCCTCACCTTTCACAGCGAACTGTATGTTTACCAATCCTACTACATTGAGGGCATGAGCGAGTTTTTGAGTTTGCTTGCGAATTTCTTCCTGAACGTGTTGAGATAGATTGTAAGGAGGCAATGAACAAGAAGAGTCGCCCGAATGAACTCCAGCTAGTTCAATATGTTCCATGACTCCCCCGATGTAAGTGTCAATGCCATCACATATTGCATCCACGTCGATTTCTGTAGCATCGCTCAGGAATTGATCAAGAAGCACGGGCGATTCGTGAGAAACATCGATAGCTGCAGCCATATACTTCCTCAATTGCTCGGCATCACGTACGATTTCCATCGCTCGACCACCCAATACATAGGATGGGCGCACCACTAATGGATAACCAATGCCTTCTGCTCGTTGCAAAGCTTCTTCTACCGTGGTTGCGGTCGAATTCGGCGGTTGTTTCAGTTTCAAATCATGCAGCAAAGATTGAAAGAATTTTCGATCTTCCGCATGGTGAATTGATTCTGCGGACGTTCCAATGATCGGGACATTTTCGCTAGTTAGTTTTCTCGCGATTTTTAAAGGTGTCTGTCCTCCGTATTGAACAATTAATCCGTCTGGATTTTCAACGCGACAAACCTCTAATACGTCTTCTACCGTCAGCGGTTCGAAGTAAAGTCGATCAGAAACATCATAGTCGGTTGATACTGTCTCTGGATTACAGTTGATCATGATGGTTTGAAATCCATCTTCACGCAATGCCATCGCTGCATGAACGCAACAGTAATCAAACTCAATGCCTTGCCCTATTCGATTTGGACCACCACCCAATACAATGAACTTCTTTTGTTGAGTTGGATTGGACTCACATTCTTCTTCATATGTCGAATACATGTAAGACGTCGGGGTATCAAATTCACCCGCGCATGAATCCACCCGCTTGTAAACGGGGTGAATGCCGTACTGATGTCGCAACTGTCGGATCCTGTCTTCAGAAGTAGCCTGTAAATGTGCGATTCGATGATCAGAAAACCCTTTCTTTTTCCACTCTAGGAGTGAATTCGCAGTCGTACTTTCTGATTCCTGCTGGATTTGATTCTCGGTTTCAACGAGATCTTTAATTTCAGCGAGAAACCACGGATCAATACCTGTCAGTCGATGAATTTCCTCTATCGTAAATTGAGTTCGAAGAGCGTCAGCAATATACCAAAGCCGATCGGCGCCCGGCAGCTGGAGGTGAGAGATAATAAAATCCCTTCGGCTTTCAATTGACTCATCCCATTCCAAAAGCTTGCTCTCAAATCCAAATTTTCCTATTTCGAGACTGCGGATGGCTTTCTGCAACGATTCTTGAAACGTTCGTCCGATCGCCATCACCTCTCCAACAGATTTCATCTGAGTTGTCAGTGTCGAATCCGAATGAGGAAATTTTTGGAAATCGAATCGCGGAATTTTAGTGACAATGTAGTCGATCGTCGGTTCAAAGGATGCGGGAGTTGCTCCACCTGTGATTTCGTTCTGCAATTCATCCAAAGTGTAGCCAACAGCAAGTTTTGCAGCAACTTTAGCGATTGGAAATCCGGTTGCTTTTGATGCGAGAGCTGAAGACCGGGAGACCCGAGGGTTCATTTCAACAATCACCATTCTTCCATTTCTTGGATCGACCGCGAACTGTACGTTTGAGCCTCCGGTATCCACTCCAATTGCACGCATAACATCAATACTCGCATTTCGCATGCGTTGATATTCCTTATCTGTCAATGTCTGTGCAGGCGCAATCGTAATTGAATCTCCAGTATGAAGTCCCATCGGGTCAAAATTTTCAATTGAACAAACGATGATGCAATTGTCCTGATGATCTCGAACAACTTCCATTTCGTACTCTTTCCAGCCAGCAATACTTTCCTCAATCAATAATTCGCTGGTAGGTGATGCGCTCAGTCCTCTGGCACAAATCTCATAAAATTCGTCTCGGTTGTATGCGATACCTCCTCCGGACCCTCCGAGTGTAAACGAAGGTCGAATAATCGCCGGAAAGCCGACTCTGTCAAGAATTTGAACTGCTTCCTCCATGTTGTTAGCGAGGGCGCCATTGACGGACTCCAAACCAATCCCGTCCATACATTCTCGGAATTTCTCTCGATCTTCTGCTTTATCAATTGATTCTCTGTTCGCTCCGATTAGTTCAACACCATAGTCTTGTAATACGTTCATGCGTACGAGGTCCAACGCGCAGTTGAGTCCGGTTTGCCCTCCCATAGTTGGAAGTAACGCGTCGGGACGTTCGATTTTGATTATTTCAGCCAACGATTGCCATCGGATAGGTTCAATATACGTGGCATCTGCAAACTCTGGGTCCGTCATAATCGTAGCCGGATTCGAATTCACAAGAACAACTCGATAACCTTCCTGACGAAGTGCTCTACAGGCCTGCACACCTGAATAATCGAATTCGCACGCCTGCCCGATGACAATCGGACCTGCGCCGACAATTAAAATAGATTTGATGTCAGTTCGTTTTGGCATAGCTCATATCTGCCTTGATCGCCTTCTAGTTTGCATCAATTCGATAAAGTGATCAAAGAGGTGACCACAGTCGTGTGGACCAGGACTGGCTTCAGGATGACCTTGAAAGGAAAAACAAGGGTGCTTTGCGTGTCGTATTCCCTGTATTGTTCTATCGAAAAGAGAAATGTGAGTAACTATCAGATCATCCGGCAATGATTTTTCGTCAACAGCAAATCCATGATTTTGACTGGTAATCATGATTTCGCCTGTTTCCAGATTTCGCACAGGATGATTCGCACCATGATGCCCGAACTTCATTTTCATCGTACGAGCGCCCGAAGCGAGCCCCAACAACTGATGTCCCAAGCAAATTCCAAAAATTGGAATTTGCCATTGCATAAGTTCGCGAATCGTCTCAATTGCATATGTACAGGGTTCTGGGTCGCCTGGTCCATTGGATAAAAACACACCGTCAATATTCTGATCGAGCTGATCTGCCCGGGTTTGCGCCGGAACCACTTTAACCTGGCAGTTCCGTTCAACCAGCATTCGCAATATATTCTGTTTAATGCCATAATCAAAAGCGATCACCTCAAGAGGACGATCAAAATTCAGACTTGGCTGTTCGCTTCCTTTATTGAGATCAAACAGTCCTTCCTCCCAAGCATACGCCTCCTTGGTTGACACCACCTTTGCCAGGTCCATGCCTTTGAGGCCCTCAAATTCTCTTGCCTGAGCAATCGCATCATCGCGATCAATGCGGTCCCCTGCCATTACACATCCGTTCTGTGCTCCTTTTGTCCGAATCAATCTCGTCAGTTTTCTGGTATCAATATCGCAGATACCCAAGGTATTGCTGTCAATTAGAAATTGGCTTAGGGATGAGGTTGAACGCCAGTTGCTGAACTGTTTTGGAAGTGTTTTGACAACCAACGCAGAAGCGAAAATCTGATCGGCTTCCACGTCGTCTGAGTTAACTCCTACATTTCCAATCTGGGGATGTGTGAGCGTAACGATTTGCTTTGCGTATGAAGGGTCACTGATAATTTCCTGATAACCGGAAATTGAAGTATTGAAGATGACTTCACCGACGGTGCTGCCGTTGACACCAAATGAACGACCTTCAAATACAGTGCCATCTTCGAGCGCGAGAACAGCATTGGTCATTGAATCAATCTATAGACAAAAAAATTTAAAGAAATCACGGACAAAAAAGAAGTATCGTTTAATGTATTGCAAGTAAATTTGCATTCGTTGTTAATTATCTTCAGTTTTGAACGCAAGATGGATTACACAGTTGCTCAAATGTTTTGTGACTTCCCACTGCGACTCCATCCAGTCAGTGAGTTGATCATGAATTACTATAACGAAGGACGCATGACTGCGGCTGAATTTCTACGTTATTTCTCCTTACCCAATTCGGATTACATAGAAATTGCAGCTTGCTACATCAATATGGTGACCGGAGCTAATCTTCCACTAGGCTGAAGTCTCTGCCGTTCAACCTTAATTTAATCCGAGAACTTCGGTCATATCATAAAGACCAGCTGGTTTGTTCACCAACCATTGCGCTGCTCGCAAGGCTCCGGCAGCATAAGTCATTCTGCTGTTAGAGCGATGTGTAATCTCGATGCGCTCCCCTTCTGCTGCAAACATCACGGTATGATCGCCCACAATGTCACCCGCTCTCACAGAGGCAAATCCGATGGTATCTCGCGCCCTAGGTCCGGTGTATCCATGGCGGGTAAATACACCATGTTCATCTAGCGTTCGATCCAAAGATTTCGCAATCACTTCTCCCATTTTCAATGCTGTTCCAGATGGTGCATCCACCTTAGCTCGATGATGCGCTTCAATCACTTCAATATCAACGGAGTTTCCCAGCACTTTCGCTGTAGTTTCAAGTAACTTTAAACAAAGATTTATTCCAATGCTCATGTTGGGAGCCGCGACTATTCGGATAGATTCACCTGCATCCTGAAGTTCCTGTTGCTGGCTGTCCGTTAAACCAGTGGTACCAATAATAATTGCCTTATTAGACTTGATGCAAAGTCGAACATGTTCCATGGTCGCATCGGGAGAGGTAAATTCGATCAGCACATCGAATAACTCCGCATCAAACTGATCGGTAATACTGACTCCGAGTTCACCCGCACCGGCAAGAGTGCCCGCATCAACCCCGAGCAATTCATTTGAAGGATGCTCAAAAGCTGCGGTCAGTTGTGTTTCTTCGGTTTCTGCTGTCGCTTGAACAAGCATTCGCCCCATTCTGCCTGCAGCACCTGAGATTCCAATATTTATCATGATCCAATATGTTTAAACCAATTAATCCAACATTTTGGTGAATTGGCTGTTTTGTAGATGTGTCTGGCAAACAATTATAAAAAGTATTCACAAAAATCGAATAACACTTCTTCACCTAATTGCGAATTCATGTAGTGTTTCAACTCGGTCAATGCCGCAAACCAAACGCTGTCTTAAGACCATCAACACCAAGAACCACGATAAATTCATGCCGGACTGCCCTTTCCAGATTGATTGCTGCCAGTCTCTTTCCCGCGAGGCAGTCAAAGACTCATTCACGTTCTGGGCCGTGAGTGTTATTCAATTGCAGACCTTAAAGTGCCGCCGGAATGTCGTCGCATGACTTGGGAGCAATCAAGATATTTTCGATGGCTCTTCCGTCAAACTGCATTTGTTGGTTTTCGACTAGTCTCATCCTCCAAAAATGTCAACGATCTTCCAAATTTACTGGGTATCATAATGAACTTGAACAAAATGATTTTTTTTCAAGACCACCTTGTATGATGTTAACATAAATAACAATTTTAGAATTGTCTGACAAACTAGATAATATTTTCAAATTTGCCAGAATGTTTGAGCTAAAACGTAATTTGCTCTGCATCATTTTACGCCTGAGTTTTAGCGTATGCGACAAATAATTTTAGAATCGAATTCTTCGGCATCCTGCGCAGAAATGCTTCCATTTCAGACATAGGAGACAAATTTCATGGAACTATTCACATTTAACATTAAGACCTATCGATATGTTTGCATATCTGTCATCATGATTTTCATTGCCATATTACTTGGCTGTTCAGGTTCGAAAGTAATAACCAGGGTGGAATTGATGGTTCCTGATAACCACGGCCTCTCAGCCGGAGAAATTTCGATTCAGCCTGGAGAATCAGAAACCCATGGAAATGTCGATATCTCCTGTCCTGCCGAAGGCAGCACTTGCTCGATAACGATCGCCGACGATGGCAGTGTGAGTTACAACGCGGGCGGAGGACGGCCAACTATTGAGCTCACCACTGAAGCGTTGACTCTGCCAACAAACCACGGCCTTACAGCCGGAGAAATTACAGTTCAGCCCGGCATGTCCGAAACCCATGGAAATGTCAAAATCTCCTGTCCTGCTGGAGATAGCCCTTGCACGGTAACCATCGCCGACGATGGCAGTGCAAGTTACATCGTGGCGGGCGGGCAGCCAACTATCATGCTCGCCACTGCTTCGTTGACTTTGCCAACAAATCACGGCCTCACAGCCGGAGAAATTACAGTTCAGCCCGGCATGTCCGAAACCCATGGAAATGTCAAAATCTCCTGTCCTGCTGGAGATAGCCCTTGCACGGTAACCATCGCCGACGATGGCAGTGCAAGTTACATCGAGACGGGTGGGCAGCCAACCATCATGCTCGCCACGGAATCGTTGGAACTGCCAACAAACCACGGCCTCACAGCCGGAGAAATCACAGTTCAGCCCGGCATGTCTGAAACCCATGGAAATGTCAAAATCTCGTGTCCGTCAGGTGATTATCCGTGTACGATAACCGTCACGGAAGACGGGATGGTTGCCTACAATCTGAACGGAGGCATGCCAACCGTCGCATTGCTGCCTGTTCGTCTGGTCAAACCGGGCCTGAGTAAGAGTCTGAGCGAACCTGTTTATTCGAATGCCGGAAACGATATTACATTCAATCAATCGATATCAAATTCAGAAAACATTTTCGCACCCATTACGACTGCTTTAGACAGAAATTCGGGTGACCCAAGTACGGTGACAAGTTCAGATGCTGCGATAAAGACTATATCAAGCGATGGTGACGGGGGTTATTACGTGACGTTCTTGATTGATGATGAAGAATGGACCCAACACTATACAAAACAGCATTATCTGCCAGATTTGAATAGCTATGGGTCTAAGCCTGAAGACAATGCCCCTTTTTCTAACGGAATCTGGTTTGAAACTACGGGATTTACGTATTTTAGTGTTTACGGAGGAGAAAGTGGCAGTCTTGACCCGAATGTCGAACCTAGAATGTATTTCATCGCCGGAGTGAAAACTGAAATTTTACCGACAACTACAGCCCGGTATGTTGGGAAAATGACAGGTCAAATTTGGCGAAATTCCAACCAGTCCGATCAAACGCGTGTAAGAGGTCTGGGAATCTTAAGGGCAAATTTTGAACAAAGTACTATAAATGGAGAAATTACCAAAATTAGAGTCCGTCCAAAAAATGCTGAAAGTTTTTCTTCCCTCGAAGAAAACGAATTCATCATTGAAACCAGCAATATAGAAAACAGTCAGTTTGTAGCAATTCTTAGGGGTGCAGACGGTAGAACCGGTTTGGGCGACACATCCTCAAACGAGGATATTGAAAGTATTGAGGGTTTCGCTGGAAACATTTTAGGGGAGTTTTACGGACCACTGGCGAATGAAGTCGGGGCAGTTCTCAATGCCACGCGCGGCGATGCGGTATTAATTGGATTTTTGGGAGGCAGAAGTCCCTTCAATCCAACTGGCCCTATTGACGAAGCCACATCCGACCCAATTAACGCGTCAATCTCACGAGATTTAACACAAGGGAGCAGCAATGTTCAACATACAGCCGATACGACACGAGTAGATGCCATAACAACTACTAGTGGAGGCGGAATCAGCCTGACCTATTCGGTTGATGGAGTTCAACATACAGTTGAATTCGAGGATGGCGATTTGGATTTCGATTCTTCTTACAACAAGGTTTCAAATAATCGAAGTCAAAAGCTATGGACAAACACTAATGGATTTTCGACTCCAGATTTCAAGCACTTAAATTCTTACTATTTTGAAAGTCGTGAATCGAGTGACCCTCAGTTTCCTCTGTCGCTATTCGTAAATGGGCTCCGAACAGATGCCGACGATCTTCCGACCGGGCGAGCGACTTATCTCGGCAGGGCTTGGATAGATTCTTGGAAAGACTGCTGTTTGAAATTTAGTGATAGAGAGTCAACGAAAGGCAGTCTCAGCCTGACCGCGAATTTTACAAATAATACGATCAGTGGCCTGATACAGGATATCGAATCAAGAAGAAATTCCGGCAGTTCTTTCATTTCTGTTCCAAACGCAAGCGCAGACATCAGCAATGGTACGATCAATGGAAATCAATTTAACGCGAATCTTCAGGGAACAGGGCAGTTGGAACACCTAAGTGGTGAAATGTCCGGAGCATTCTACGGCCCTGCGGCGGAAGAAGTCGGCGGTGTGATCACCACCACGTCTACGAACAATTCGGTAGGGATTGGCTGGTTCGGCGGCAGTCGTGAAACTGACTAAAACCACATTCAATCTGCTAGTATCTTTGTGCGAGTTGCAGTAGCAATATTATTTCTGATTGCTACTGCGATAGAAGCAGATTCGAACCTCCCGTCCACTGTTGCTGAGATTGAGATTACGGACCTGGAGGCTGGGCGCTTGCTGATCGCAGCCGACAGGCTGAAGGACGCGCGTGTATTTCTCGAACGTGCGCAACCCCGAAATGAGGAAGAATGGATCGAACGGCTGTTCCTGCTCGGGCGTGTCGAGATGCGTCTTGGAATGCCCAGAAATGCTGTAGAGCGATTCAAAGCCATACTTGAACGTCATCCTGACTTGACACGGGTGCAGCTTGAACTCGCTGCTGCCTATTACGCCTCAGGAATCGATGATAAGGCAAAACTCCATTTCAAATCATCGCTTTCGCAAAAACTTCCGTTCTCGGTCGAAGCGAGTGTTATGGAATTTCTTCGGCAAATCGATGCTCGAAAGCCATGGTCAGCGTCCTTTGCTTTTTCATTGCTGCCGGAATCCAATCCATCAAGGAGCAGCGATTTAAAAGTCGTTTCGGTCGGTGGTCTGCCATTTGAACTGGACCAGGAATCCATGCCGTCTTCGGGAGTGGGCGGGCTGTTTTCTGGGGGCTTGTCACGCTCGTCGAAAATCTCTGCCAATCTCCGCGGTCTGCTTGCAATATCGGGAGCTGCGAAAATCTACGAACGCTCCGAATGGAACGATGTCACAGTTGCTGCAGATATTGGACTGTCGCAGCTTGCTGAACGTGGAAGCATGTCGGAGGGATTTCGATTTGGCTGGCAGTGGATTGGAGGCGAGCGTTTCCGTCGGAGTCTCGGAATTTGGACCCAAATTCGCTGGCGAATGTCGGAGTCAGTTTGGTTTGATCTGCCTATCAGCTTAGATTATCGGAGGTACGATGCCCAAACTTATAGGGACGGACCGCAGCTATCATTCAACCCTAAGTTTAGTTTTGCGATCAATGACCGGACCCTGATTGGAATACAGCCCCTAGTGGAACTCATTGATGCTAAGACCGCCCATCACAAAAAAGATGTTGTCGGGATCGGGTTGGAATTGAGAAAAACGTTTGAGAACGGTTTTTCCATTTCACTGAATCCATCCTTTAACAGGACGCGACATGCGGCGAAAAATCCACTATTCGGCGTAAAACGTTTGGATAAACAGTTCGTTTTCAGTGTCGGGCTCTCCCGTCGGTCAATTCAATATAAAGGATTTACACCTGCCGTCAGTTATGTTTATGAACGGAATCAATCGAATATTCCAGTGAACGAATATCGGAATCACGGCTTGAACTTTAACCTTTCCCGTATTTTCTGAACAAGCTGAATGGTATTTTGATTTTTGTCACGCTACCATTGGCTGCAGCCGTGATCAAAGCCTTACCTACAGCTGCATGTTGTGCGAATAACTTCCATAGTCTGAATGTTCTGGAGGAAATCTGGATTTTGTACATAACCTTGATTTAGTAGTGCTAAATAGATTTCGATTTTATATTTGAAGCATGAAGATAAAGTAAATTGACGTGCAATAATTCTGAGCTGGCAAATCCGTTGGAACGTTTACAACAAGAACATGTAGTTCATTTCAACATTCAACTACTTGTACATACCCGAGTTTTCCATAAGCCAACATCCGCTTATCACGGGTAACAAGCGTATACCCATACTCTCTCGCGGTTGCAATAAGTATTCGATCAATTGAGTCTGTTGGAGGATTTCCCGGAAGTTGGATAGAAGAAATCAGCACTGAATGTGACAATTTCTCCAGACTCACTCTCGATAAGCTACAGAATTCGTGGAACCATCGATCAAGATTCCGTGCAATTAAAATTTTTCTTTTCGATTCTAAAGCAGCGATTTCCCAAGCTGTTATGGGGGATACATGGAGCAAGGGGCCTGAATCTCGCTCCTTAAGCGCACTCGCTCCAGGCTCTCTCAGGCGATCACCGTTTGCCTTCCAAATTACAGCGCAAGTATCCAGTAAATATTCAGGCACGACGAGTCATTCCACATTGCTATTTTGCCCTGTTGGCGCTGTCAAGTCAGTCCAGGGCATAATGGTAACAGTGCATCTGAGTTTCGCCAGAATTTTTTCATCGGTCATTGAGATGCTGATGGCAGAATCGTTGATTGACGTTTCGGATTGTCCAACAACACTAGATGCTGGTTCTTTCAGTGAACTTTCCCAATTTTTCACGAAATCAAGAGTTTCGCACTCCATATTTACATTTTTTGATTTATACCCTGCGCTTAACCAATACTTGGTTATGATGCCATTGTTTGGATTGTTCGACCACCAATATCGATATTTTCTCGCTGACGGTGGCAACTCATGACCGACAATTTCTTCAATCTTCCTGAATGTCAAATTCACGATTTCCTCTCGTGATTGACTTAGGTAAATTTCCAATGGTTGGTATTTGCTCACAAGATAGTGACTAAGTCCTGAAAATATATATCTATATTATATATCTATATATATAGAATACAGATAATTTTCGTTGACAGCTTTTGAATTAGTTATTCCCCAGTTTATTCCTTCACTAATTCTAAGACATTAACGAAAATGCGAATTGTCATTGGCAAATGTTTGTGCCTAGAAAATCTGGATAGTTTGCGCGCGGTCTCGTCAGAACGCTACAATTGACTATGTTCTTGTATGTCGAACCTATTCTCAATGACTCCCGTTATTTCGTTCAAACTGTCGCTATCGAGTGCCGTTACAAGCGCATTTGATAACCCATCGTGCGTCTGGTGGGAATAGCCAATTCAGAGCAGGAACTGCTTTGCCAGAAGTAAATGGCGGAACTGGTCAAAGACCTTATACTTCAGCAACACCGAACATTTTTATATCCACCCGGACGAACAGTGGAACAGATTCAATCTCTACTTTAATGTGTATCGATTACAAATCTCATTTTGGTAAATCTCCGACAACAGCACACCCGGAAAGATCTTCTCGAGCGTGCCAAAACACTGAACCAGCTACTCGAGTGCCTGATAACATACAAACAGCCCGCTATGCTGATAAGCAACTATGGCGACAAATGTTTTATACGCATCGACGTCAAAGCACAAGTCGAGTTGGGTGAAAACAAAGTGCATCTAGCCGACTATTAGGACAGTTTTATCCTAATTTCAAAACCATGAAAGCGAGAAGTTAGATCGGGGCCGACGTCTATCCTATTTGACGAATGTTAGAAGGGCGAATTTATCGCTCTCCCCTACTAACTCTAATTGTTGGAATTTGTTGAAGTAGCACTTCTGGAGCGAATTTGTTACTGAAGCCTCCTACACTATATTCGCTTGACCCATATCGATTGATCGCTCAAGAATCGATTATCTATTTTCTTCGAATAACCGATTTCAGCGGGGACATTCGTATTTCGTCAATTACGGTTCCTGCATGGCCATGTAGCATGAAGGAGACTGCATCAGCAACATCATCAGGTCGAATGTAATTTTCCTGAGATTCTCCATGAATAAATGCAGCATCGTCATAAAAATTTGTTTTTGCCATCCCTAGCGTAATAATTCCCATATGTACGCCACTTGCCGAACATTCACTTCGCAACGCTCTTGACGTCGCGCGAATTCCTGCTTTTGAGGCTGTGTAAGCAACACCTCGCCGCCCTCCAGATAATGCAGATTCTGATCCGACAAACACAAAATTTCCGCATCCATGGGACTTAAATAGCGAAATAAAGGCTCTTGCCAAATATAGTTGTGCAGTCAGATTGACGTCAATCATTCTCGAGATTTGAGCGTATGAAAATTCCTCTAAGTTGCCGAACCTTCCAACACCTGCACAAAACACAATGGAATCGACATCGGGATAATCTCTAACCAACTTTGACAGACATGCCTCCAATGCTGGTAAATCAGACAGGTCAATGGATTCAAATTGAAATTTCGAATCGACCTGAAAACTGGACTTTCCCATTTTGCGTGACACTCCCAATACACGGTGTCCGTCTATTAGCAATCGTTTGGTGACTGCTTCACCAATACCTGAGCTGCACCCGGTGACCAATGTAAACCGCTGCTTCAATCGGAGCACTCACTAGAAGCAAAAAATATCCGATTTTCATGCACATATTTTTTTACTTCTTCAAAACACCACGTTTTCATCGCATCTTCAATTCGCCTTGGATACGAAACAACACCATTGTGTGTGTCGAAAGGTTGCGCCATAAATCGGTCGTTCCGATAAAGTCGCTCCATTCTTTTATAAAAAACAGACGGCAGCCTAAAAACACCAATGCTGACCGAGTGTAGCAAATCAAGACTTATTTCAGAAAAGATACTTCGAAACAGCTCAGAATATTGGTCTTTAAAATCAGCGGAATAAATCAATGGATCAAATCTCAAACCAACGTTCCATCCAGCTTCCTGAAGATTTTGCATCGCTGATATTCTTTTGCTCACAGATGGAACTCCATATTCTAACTCGTTGGATATGATCTCGGGAGTAATGCTGAATGCAGTAACCACATTTGCTACCGGTTCCCGCTCCAATAGAGATCGTATTTGCGTACTCTTTGTACGAAGCTCCAGCCAAACATTCTTTTTGTTCTGTAAAGCATCAATGAAATACCCTGCGAATTCGGCCACTGGCTCTAGTGCGAGACTGTCGCAATCATAACCTGAAAAAAACCAAACTTGTTTTGTTGGTTCATGATCCGAAGCGACTTCGTCAATCGCTTGTTGAAAATCCTCGTAATTTACGAATAGCACATGATGTGCCGACCTGTACATTCCCTGCAGAAAGCAATAACGACAGTCAAAGACGCAGTTCAACATTATGGAAAAATAATAGTTGTGGGCGCCCCCTACTCCGTACCCTGGTGGGATGGATTGCACATGCCCTTGATGTTTTCGAGCTAAAATCAGAGCTGAACTATTTTTTTGCAATCGAAAGTCTTGAGATTTCCGGTTGAATATCTCAGTATAGCGGTCGCAGTAAACAACTTCTGCCAGTGGAAACTTTTGGAGTACGGAAGAAACTCGGCGATTATGCTGAACGTCATGCTCTACGTATATCGTTCTGTACAAGATTCCCTCCTATATTGGTTTCCAGTGAGAATCTAAAGTTTTCTGTATTGTGTGAATCACTGCGCGCGAATTCTGGCAGTGAACCATGGACTCGGATTCAGCAGTGATTTCATAACCTAAAATACTGCACTGATTTAAGAGTCTCCTCATCATCAGTTGCTGAGTTACGGTAAACCTCCATTTTTTGAAGAAACTTTCGGGCAAGTCCTGCTGTGGAATTCGGTCCAAGACGGTTTTAACTCGCTTGTCCAATTCATCAATTAGGACGTGAATATTTGTGAGTTTAGAACTCACTAGCTGATTCACAAAAGATCGGGTGATGTTCTGAACAGAACTAGTCTTGTTGTCGGACACGATTTTGTAGCAAAATACCAAGTCTGCAAGTGAACTGCGACACGCTGTCGGAAAGAAACCAGCAGCTTCCATATCGTAACAGGCATTTTCTGCATAGTGTAGCTCAACTTCATCAACTGTAATGACTTGAGAACTTTTCCATTCGGAACTGCAAAATGGTGACGGATACCAGGTTCTTCCTGTCGCTTGATCAATAATTTTGTTCGCCAAGACGCCAGTTCCAACTTCCAACAAACGATGACCGGCGATTCCAATATTCAACCACCCTTGACAAGGTGAGTTTTTGTCAGATTTCACCAAATATTCTGTTGCTCTAGTGACTGACTGCTTCCCTATCCCGCTTCGTATCAGCCGAATTGGAGCTTTCGCATAGACGGAAAACTCTGAGTGCTCATGCCTTAAATCCAAACCGAATTGTTCAATTAAAGGTTTGGCTTCTGAGTGTAACGCTACAACGATGTTTACGGAAAAAGACAATTACTCTACCTTCTGCAAATTCGAATATTCCATCAGCAATCGCTCATACTTTTGCACTCTTTCTCTGTTCCCTCTTTTTCGGGCGCCGTTGATTAGGATTTCCAGTTTCTTGACTAGAGTTGCAATTGCCAACGATTTATTTTCCCCTGCTAATTCCTCACTCGTCAATAGCTTTTGAATCGCAAACACTCGATAGCGATCCATTGCTGGATACGTTTTTGACAGTTGATCACTGTGACCTCCAAATTTGACTACAAGCTTCTCGTCAATGTAGCCGACTGGATACTTTGAACAAATTCGGAGCCAAAGATCATAATCTTCGCAGACTGGAAGACTCTCGTCAAAAACACCCACGTCTGAAAATACTGATTTATGAATTACAGCAGCAGAGGGTGAGATGAGACAAAGCGACAAACAGCGGGGAAAAATCCAACCTCCATACTTGGTATGACGCTTTTTACTGTTGACTCGAAACTCGTTTCGAATCCAAATTTCATCACAGTGGAGAATTTGAAGATCTGAATGATCACGCCACCAGGTCGCCTGTTTTTCTAACTTCTTCGGATGCCACTCATCATCTGAGTCCAAAAAAGCGACCCAATCTCCATTGCTATTAGAAATTCCCCTGTTTCGCGCCGCGCTCACGCCTGCTCGGTCCTGTGAAATTAAGTCAACGTCAGGGTATTCCGCTCGTACGAATTTTCGAGTCCGGTCCGTCGAACCGTCATCAACAACAATCACTTCAAAAGGTTGTAGTGACTGACGATAAACCGACTCAAGCGCACGCTTGAGAAGTTTGCAGCGGTTGTAAGTAGGAATTACAACAGAACATTTAAACTGTTCAGAGCAAATCACGGATAGCGTCGCGTTCTTCGATTAGTTCGTTTTCCGTGATCGTCATTCGTACTCGGCTGAATTCGTTAATATTCAAACCTTGAACGATTTTATATTTGCCTCTTCTGCACCTTACAGGGAAGGAATACATGATTTCTGATTCTATTCCGTATGAACCATCACTATAGACAGCCATACTTGTCCAGTCATTCGATTTCGTCCCTTCAACCCATGTTCGAATATGATCCATTGCGGCGGAACCAGCCGAAGCTGCGCTCGAAAGCCCTCGTGCAGCAATAACTTCCGCACCTCGCTTCTGAACTCTCGGAATGAATTCTTCCGTCATCCAGTCCTCTTCAACCAGATCCATCGCTGATTTTCCATTCACAAGCGCATGATGAATATCCGGATATTGAGTAGTTGAATGATTGCCCCAAATGGAGACGCGTCTTACCGACGTAGTTGGTCTTTCAACTACACTCGCCAAAAGGCTTTTGGCACGATTGTGATCTAAACGAGTCATCGCTGTCACTTGTGTCGGACTTAACCTGTTTAGTTTACTGACCGTTATCAGAGCATTGGTATTTGCTGGATTGCCAACTACCAAAACCCGTACGTTACGACTGGCGCTCTCATCTAAAATTGTGCCCTGCTTCGTAAAAATTTTTGCGTTGGCCTGCAAGAGGTCTTTTCTCTCCATTCCTGGACCACGCGGGCGTGCGCCGACCATCAGAACATAGTCCGCATCTCCGAATGCAAGCTCTGGATTGTCCGTTGCAATAACTTCAGAGAGACCTGGAAAAGCACAATCATCCAGCTCCATCACCACTCCAGACAGTGCTTTCATTGCAGGTTTAATTTCCAGCAACTGTAATATGACGGGTTGATTTGGGCCCAGCATGTGGCCCGAAGCAATTCTAAATAACAATCCATAGCTGATTTGCCCGGCGGCACCCGTAACCGTAATTCTAACTGGACTAGCCATACTTAATTATTCCTCTTCCTCGTTTTCAATCAGTGAAATAAATTCCAACGATAAGATTGTTCAGTTCGCGTGAGCGATTGGAATTCCATGATTCTTCATGAACCGGCAAAGCGTCTGATAATCTCAATTTACAAGTATCTATGATATTGAAAAACCAGAGTCTTATTTCTTTACCTGACCGAAAGTCTCGGCACCGGCGGCAAGATAGTCCAGCTCTTCTTGAGTCGAGACTCTATCTAAAATTTCATTTCTGTGCGGAAAACGGCCAAACTGATCGATGATCTCCTTATGCAATTCTGAGTATTTCAGAGAATCTTTCGCACTTTGTTTGTGAACCTCATTATCTGCCACATCAATGAGTCTTTGAAACATCTTAACAGACAACTGCTGCACTTCATTTTCTTCGGAGTGCTGCAGAGGCATGTAGACAAACAGTCGCTCTACAAACGTAAATGAATCATCCAATCCCGTCTCGATCACTTTTTTTGTCAGCCCCAACGAATATGAATCGTAGGCAAACGCCCTTGGTGTACCTCGATAGATGTTTCTAGGAAATTGATCTAGCAGAATGATCCGCGAGATTATCTCTTTTGGGCTGCTTCTCAAACATTCTGAACTTCGTTCTGCTGCCTGTTCGATATAAGATTCAAAACGAACTTTTATCTCTTCATCGAATTCATCCGACGCTGTAAACCAAATTTCACGTCGTCTTAAAAATTCGTCTGTAGAGTGTCTGCTATCACCGAACCAGAATTCTAAAACTTTGTCGCTGTCGATCATCGAATTATCCTCAATGTATTTGTAACGGGTCACCGACTGCTATTCTAAATTTTTCTGCAGCTGAACCTTGATTGACAGCTAATTCTAACAGACCTATGGAATTCACATACCAAAAACCTGTACCCTCGGAAACTTCACAAAATGTGGCGGCATAACGAAATTGGTGAGCACCTAGAGTAATCGTTTTTTGGGTATGAAAAAAAGCGCCCCGAATTCCAGTAAAACAGTTGCCGTAACCGTCAATATAAATGATTTCATATAAATCATCCGGCCACACTTGACTCAGTTTTTTCGTTGTAGAAATGGATAGCCTTTTATGAAGTACTTTTGAAGGATCGAGAAAAATTTGGGCGGCAACTGGTGCAAAAATATCGCGGCCATGAAAGGTAAGAGAAGCGTTTGGATCGACGTCAACAATTTCGCTTAAGCGATCCGAATGGTTCGGGTCTGCCGCAATTATTCGTGAGAAGATTCCGTTGTCCGGTCCAACGAACCACTTGGACTTGCTTCGAAAATAAACGGGTGTCCTCGCACCCCCTACACCGGGATCAACTATACACAGTACGATCGATGACGCCGGCAAGTAGTCTACATATGCACTTAATAAATAAGCGCCAGCCTGAACATTGTAGGCATCTATATCATCGATTGCATTGACTACAGGAATCTTTGAATCGATCGAAAGTATTTTAGCAATGACCTGGCTACTGTAAATTGAACTGCGAAAATCGCTGCAGAGGAAAATCATGCACGACTATTCCTTGAATTTACAGAATCTGGATGGTGAAGCAATCAATTCACCATCGCCGTTCTACGAAATGAATTTACTGATCGTCGTCGTTCCAGAGTACGTCAGAGTCAACCAGCTGAATATAGGCCATCGGAGCCGCATCTCCGGCACGATACCCACATTTCAGAATTCGAGTGTATCCACCGGGTCTGTCGCGATACCGTTCGCCAAGAGTGTCAAACAATTTTGTCACCATTTCTCGGTCACGCAACTTCGAAAAAGCAATTCTTCGGTTGGCGACCGATGGAGTCTTGGCGAGAGTGATTAAAGGTTCCGCAAAGCGCCTTAACTCTTTGGCTTTCGGCACGGTAGTTCGAATCTGTTCGTGTCGAAACAAGGACGCGGTCATGTTTCTCATCATCGCTTTGCGATGACTCGAAGTGCGATTCAATTTTCGTCCAGACTTTCGGTGTCGCATAATTCCTAATTCCCTAGTCTTTCGATTTCTGCGACCTCTCGACGCAGAAACATGGGGGGCCAGTTTTCAAGGACTTGTCCTAATGAAAGATCTCGTTCCGCCAGTACGTCTTTAATTTCTGTAAGTGATTTCTTCCCCAAATTAGGGGTTTTCAGCAAGTCAGTTTCAGTTTTTTGAACCAAATCGCCAATGTAGTGGATGCTCTCCGCTTTTAGACAGTTCGCCGAACGAACGGTAAGCTCAAGCTCGTCCAGAGGCTTGAGAAGAATTGGTTCAAATTGCAGTTCTTCGACCTCCTCAACAACTTGAGTCTTTTCTTCCAGATCGGCAAAGGTTCTGGTCTGCGTATGTAAAATTCTAGCGGCATAGCGTACGGCATCTTCTGGATCAATGGTTCCGTTTGTTTCGACATGAAGGATCAATTTATCCAGGTCTGTTCTCTTTTCGACCCGCGCATTCTCAACGGTGTAAGAAACCTTTCGAATTGGAGTGTAGTAAGCGTCCACTTTCATTAGGCCAATGGTTGTCGACTTTTCAACTGTCTCATCAGAATCCAGCAAGCGATAGCCTCGTCCACGGGTCACTTTCAATTCCATATCCAGTTTGGCACCGGACAACAAATGCGCAATGACATGGTTTTCATCAACGATTTCAACATCATGAGAAAGTTGGATATCCGCAGCTGTCACCACGTGAGGACCTTCTTTCACAAGTTTTAAGGAGACCTCATCTCTTTCCTTTCCTGTGATTATGATCGCGAGATTTTTCAGGTTCATAAGAATTTCGATGACTTCTTCCCGAACGCCCTCAAGTACAGTGAATTCGTGTAAAGCCCCTTCGATTTTCACTTCTGTAATCGCGGACCCAGGCATAGACGACAACAATATTCGACGTAAAGCGTTGCCCATGGTATGACCGAAACCGCGCTCTAACGGCTCGAGCACAATTTTGGCTCGATATTCGTCAATATTGTCTATTGTAATGTTCTCGGGAACCAAAAAGTCTGATGTATCGTACATAAAATATTTTCTATAACAAAAAGATAGCGGAATTACTTAGAGTAATATCCAATTACGAGTGTTTCATTGATATCGTAGGTAAGATCGTCTCTCTCAGGCAAAGATTGAAATCTGCCTTTAAATAGGCCGGCATTGACGTCAACCCAAGCTGGCGGATTGGAATCCTGAAGAGCTGCCTTGATTCGATCTTGAGATTGACTTTTCTCACGAATGCTTATGATGTCACCGGGCTTCACTTCGTAGGATGGAATATTGACTCTCATCCCGTTTACTTCAACTGCGTTGTGATTTACCAACTGTCTCGATTCCGCTCGTGTACAACCAAATCCCATTCTATAAACTACGTTGTCCAATCGAGCCTCTAGAATTTGAAGCAGGTTGATACCGGTCGAGCCAGGGCGTCTAGCAGCTTCTTTGTAGTGTCGACGAAACTGCTTTTCCATCACGCCATACATTCTTCGCAGTTTCTGCTTTTCTCGTAAAAGTCGTCCATAAACCGTAACTCGCGGACGACGACCCGTGACCTTTTGACCAGGCAGCTTTGAAAATCGACACTTTGTATTTAATGTTTTTCTCGTGAGCGTCTTCAGATCAAGATCCATCTGCTCGCGACGCATCAGTTTGCAAGTAGGTCCGGTGTATCTAGCCATTAAACTATCTCCACTAAATTCTTCGACGCTTGGGAGGACGACAGCCGTTATGCGGAATCGGTGTCACATCAGTGATTCGACTCACTTCTAGTCCTGCGGCGTTCAGAGCTCTCACGGCAGAATCCCTTCCCGGTCCTGGACCGCAAACCTCTACATCAATGTATTTCATGCCCATGTCCATCGCAGACTTTGCGCAATCCTCAGAGGTGACCTGCGCTGCAAATGGGGTACTTTTTCGTGAACCTTTGAAGTTCATTTTCCCGGCAGCTGACCAACACAGCACATTCCCTTGTCGGTCGGTTATCGTAACGATCGTATTATTGAAGGTCGCGTGGATATGTGCGATCCCTTCTGTTACAACGCGTTTGATCTTTGGTTTTCGTTTTCGTGCTCTACCCTTTGCCACGTTTCTACCTATTTCTTAATGGGGCGTCTTGGTCCTTTGCGAGTTCTAGCGTTTGTAGAGGTTCTCTGACCTCGTACCGGCAAGCCTCGGCGATGCCGAAGTCCGCGATAACAACCAAGGTCTTTAAGACGCTTGATATTCATCGATACTTCTCTTCGCAAATCACCTTCAATTTGATATTTGGCGACTTCTGCTCTTAGTTTCTCTGCTTCTGATTCGGTTAAATTTCGAACTCTTTTGGTTCGAGATACTCCGGCATCAACACAAATCTTCTCAGCAGTACTGATGCCGATGCCGTAGATTGACGTCAGTGCAATCCGAATGTGCTTTTGAAGCGGTAAATTAATCCCTGCTATACGTGCCAAGTGAATACTCCTATTGGACTATTTACGAATTTATGATTTATCCCTGTCGCTGCTTGTGCCGTGGGTCTGAGCTGCAAATGACTCTCAAAACACCATGACGTTTAATTATTTTGCAATTGCGACACATTTTTTTTACAGAAGCTCTAACTTTCATGATTACAACCTTTTCCAAGCTATCGTGACATTCCCAATCCGCCAGCCATTGTTGATTTCTTCATCAAACTTTCATACTGTCTCGACATCAGATGTGACTGCACTTGACCAATTAAATCTAACATCACAACCACGATAATCAATAGTGAGGTGCCACCGAAATAAAATGGCACACTCCACTGCACAACCAAAAATTCTGGAATCAAACAAACTATCACCAAGTAGATTGCTCCAGCCAACGTCAATCTCGATACAACTCCATCTATATGCCTTAGAGTTTGCGTACCTGGGCGAATTCCGGGGATAAACGCACCTGATTTCTTCAAATTGTCAGCCATATCCTTCGGACTAAAAACCAACGCAGTATAGAAAAAGCAGAAGAACACAATGAGAGCTGCGTACAAAATCATATAGATTGGCTGACCCGGACCGATCGTAGTTGCAATATCTTGAAGCCAACGCGTACTTTCCTGCTGTCCAAACCAGCTGCCGAGACTGACTGGAAATAAGATTATGCTCGACGCAAAAATCGGTGGAATGACACCCGACATGTTGATCTTCAGAGGCAAGAAAGTGGTTTGTCCGGCGAGCATTCGCCGTCCCCTTTGACGCTGTGCATAATTCACTACAATTCGTCTTTGGCCGCGTTCAAAGAAAACGACACAACCGGTCACGAAAACAGCGCCGACAAAAAGCAACAACACACCGATTGGTGTAAAGGCGCCAGTTCGAGCCAACTCAAGGGTGCCAGCAACAGCAGAAGGCAATCCAGCAACAATACTCGCAAAAATGATCAATGATATTCCGTTGCCAATGCCTCGTTCCGTTGTTTGCTCACCTAGCCAGACTAAAAACATAGTTCCTGTCACCAAACTTGCAACTGTGGTCAGCTTGAATCCGAGTCCAGGGGTTAACACGACAGCACTTCCGCCTGCAACCTGCCCTTCAATCGCAATTGCGATGCCAAGCCCTTGAAAAGTTGCCAGCAGAACCGTACCGTAACGAGTGTATTCCGTAATTTTTCTGCGACCTGCTTCCCCTTCCTTTTTTAGCTGTTCCAGCTGCGGAATTACCGCACTCATCATTTGCATGATGATAGAAGCGGAAATGTAAGGCATGACACCCAGTGCAAAAATTGACAATCTCGATAGCGCACCACCAGAGAACACGTTAAAAATGTCAACGATCGAGCCTCGTGTTTGTTCAAATAAGGCGGCTACCGCAACTGGGTCAACTCCGGGTACGGGAATATGCGTACCAAAGCGAAACACAATCATTGCGCCGATAATGAACAGCAGCCTCTTCCTCAGCTCACTTAGCGTGCCTAAATTGGGCAATCTTTTCGATGGTTTTGGAGCTGCCATTGGTCAGTCCTCTATTATCGTTCCTTGCGCAGATTCGATTGCAGCTCGAGCCCCTGCCGAAACCAGCAATCCCTGCACAACTACACTTTTTCGGATGCTCCCTGTGGCGATCACTTTTGCCTTCAATGCTTTTCGCGGCACCAATGAATGCTCTTTCAGAGTCTCCAGATCTATCACATCAGATTTGCACTTTTCCAGGTCCTGCAGCCTGACTTGCGCGGTGGTATGGCTCGTCAACGATTTAAATCCACTTTTCGGGAGTCTTCTTCTGAGTGGCATCTGACCACCTTCAAATCCAAGTTTGACACCGCCGCCTGATCTTGAGTTCTGTCCTTTGTCACCTCGTCCGCAAGTGCTGCCTCGAGTCGATCCGGCACCTCTGCCAACCCGTTTCGATTTTCTTCGCGCTCCTTTCGTGCTTCGAATTTTTATTCGATTATTCACTAGCTCACCTTTTCACTTTCGACCATATAGGAAACTTTTCGAATCATTCCCCGAACTTGCGGTGTATCTTCGAGCTCTCTGACATCGTTGATCTTACGCAACCCTAAACCTCGCACACAGGCTTTGTGTTTCTTGAGACGCCCATTCAAGCTGCGAACCAGCTTTACTCGAACTCTTCCTATTTCTTTAGCTGTCATATCGTCATTTCCTCGATAACGCTAGTGAAACAGTTCCCAGACTTTTTTTGAACGCTTTGCGGCAATGTATTCAGGGCTATGGATCGATCGCAATCCGTTGATTGTTGCCCTTGCGACGTTGATTGAATTCGTGGTACCGATGATTTTCGAAAGTACGTCACTAATTCCCGCCAATTCAAAAATAGCCCGCATCGTATCTCCTGCGATGATTCCGGTACCCGGTGCAGCTGGCCGCATTACAACCTTTGCAGCACCATGTTTTCCAATCACAGGGTACTGCAATGTTCCATTTTTAATGTGAACTTTTACGATGTTACGTTTTGCATCATCAAACGATTTTCTGACAGCAACCGGTACTTCTCGCGCTTTGCCGAGTCCAATACCTACATTTCCATTGCCATCGCCGACGACAGTCAATGCCGAAAAACTAAAGATTCGGCCGCCTTTCACCACTTTGGCTACACGTCGAACCTTAATCAGCTCTTCTCTATACTCTTCTCGATTGAAACCATCTTGTTCGATAATCGCCATAAATGAATTTCCCTCAAATTAAATTTTCAATCCAGCTTCGCGAGCTGCATCAGCGAGAGCTTTCACTCTCCCATGATAGCGATATCCAGAACGGTCAAATCCCACAGACTCAATATTCTTCTGCTTCGCTCGTTCGGCAATGATTGCGCCAACCAATCGCGCCGCTTCCATATTCCCACCGTACTTTACCTGGCTGCGAATGCCAGGTTCAGTCGTTGATGCGCAAGCAAGGGTTTCACTGCCATCTGCCGAAATCACCTGAGCGTGAATGTGCTGCAGCGACCGGTGTACGCACAGTCTCTGTTTTCCCTTCAGTCTTAGAAGCGCTCTGGTTTTTCGAGATCTGCGCAATCGCTTTGATCTTTTCTCACTCATGTCTTAACCAACACTCTTGATTGTTTTCCGCCGCACTCGTTCGTCTGAATAGCGAACACCTTTTCCTTTGTACGGTTCCGGCGGACGCATGCGACGCAAATCAGCGGCCACTTGTCCTACTTCCTGCTTGTCAATTCCTCTCACAACCAGCTTAACCTGCGCACTCGATTCGGATTCGACATGAAAAGTGATTTCTTTCGAAGCCTGATACACAATCGGATGCGAAAACCCGAGTGACAGATTAATGGCAGAGCCTTGAGCCTTCGCCCGATATCCAGTACCGACCAAAGTCAATCTCTTTTCAAACCCGTCACTAACACCGATCACCATGTTGTTGATTAACGATCTGGTGGTGCCGGACATTGCTTTGGATTTTACAGTTGAATGTCGGGCAGCAACCGAAACAAGGCGGTCATTCATTGAAACCTTGACCGCAGGATGAATCGGCATCTCTAAAGTTCCTTTTGGGCCATTGACGGCAACGGTTCCATTCGCGATGGAAACGCGAATATTGTCTGGGATCTTCACCGGTTCCTTTGCAATTCTCGACATGTCAGCACTCTCTCGCTTTAAGTTACGCTACACAAGACTTCGCCGCCGATACCAGCAGCCTTTGCAGCTTTTGCAGTGATTACGCCTTTTGACGTCGAAACAATCGCAATTCCTAATCCGCCGCTAATCACAGGCAATCGATCAATTCCTCGATATACTCTCCGACTTGGTTTGCTAATGCGAGTGATCGATTCAATGACAGGCTGGCCATTGTAGTATTTCAGCGTAATCGTCAGTCTCGGATGAATTTCATCGTCGCTCACAGAGTAGTTCTTGATATAGCCCTCGTCTTTCAATACCTTGGCAATGCTGCACTTCATTCGAGAGCTCGCCATATTCACTTCGGTATGATTCGCACGGCAACCATTCCGAATTATTGTAATCATGTCCGCAATTGGATCTGCCATCGTCATAAGACTAATTCTCCGTCCTCTTCGCTCTCTTATTACCAGCTGGCTTTGGTGACTCCAGGCGCTTCACCTTTCATCACAATTTCTCTTAGTTTATTGCGCCCAAGACCAAACCTGCGGTAGTAGCCCCGAGGCCGCCCGGTTAAATTACATCGATTGCGTTGGCGATTCGGATTGCTGTCACGCGGCAGTTTCTGCAATTTCATCATCGCCTCCATTCTCTCTACGCGGGACAGGGAATGGTCAATCACCTGTCTTTTCAACTCCGCTCTTTTGTCCGCATATTTTTCAGCTAGCTTCGCCCGTTTGACTTCACGAGCCAACATCGATTTTTTTGCCATGATCTAGTTCTGTTTCATTGGAAAATTAAAACCACGCAGCAACGCTCTTGCTTCGTCATCCGTTTCTGCTGACGTGGTGATTGTAACGTTCAAGCCCCGAATCGTATCAACATTGTCATAATTGATCTCAGGAAACACAATTTGTTCCTTGATCCCAAACGAATAATTCCCGCGACCATCAAACGACTTCGGAGATAAACCTCGAAAATCTCGGATTCTAGGGATTGCAATGGCGATCAGCCTATCTAAAAACTCATACATTCGGCTTCTGCGCAAAGTTACCATGCAGCCGATCTCATACCCTTCTCGAATCTTAAAAGCTGCGACCGCTTTTCGTGCCTTGGTAATTACGGGCTTTTGAGCGGCAATTAATTCAAGATCATCTCGCGCATTCAACAAAAGGTTCTTATTCTTGGTTCTTATCGCATCACCAACGCCCATGTTCAGAGTAATTTTTTGGACTCTTGGCACCTGCATCGGGTTCTTGTAATCGAACTGCTCTTTCAATTGATCGAACAATTCGTCTCGATAAAATTTTTCTAGTCTAGGAATATCAGCCATGTCAGCATCAGCCTCCTATCACCTCGCCATTGGATTTAAAATAACGAACTTTTGTTCCATCCTGCAAAAATCTAAAGCCTACGCGATCAGCCTTTCCAGTCGAGGGGTTGTACAACGCGAGATTGGAAATTTGAATGGGCGCTTCCTTTTGAACAATTCCACCGACTTGATTGGCATTCGGATTCGGGCGAATATGCCGATTCACTAGATTGATATCGTTGACGCGCGCCTTTTTGCCATCACTTGAGATATCCAACACGGTACCGCGACGATTTCGATCGCGGCCGGCTAACACGATCACTTCATCACCTTTCTTAATCTTGTTCATAGTTCAATCTCAGATAACTTCAGGAGCCAGAGAAACAATTCGCATAAATTGTTTGGTTCTAAGCTCTCTCGTAACCGGACCAAAAATTCGGGTGCCGACGGGCTGCTTCTGCGCATTCAGCAAAACTACTGCATTGCGGTCGAATCGAATCAGTGACCCATCCGGACGCCTGACTCCTTTTCTCGTCCGAACGACAACAGCAAAAAAAATATCACCTTTGCGCACGCGGCTATTCGGAATCGCTTCCTTGATCGTTATCCGAATTATGTCGCCAATGCCCGCGTAACGACGTTTCGAACCTCCGAGAACTTTTATGCACTGTACTCGTTTCGCTCCGCTGTTGTCGGCTACATTTAACATCGTTTGCATCTGAATCATAGCTCAACCTCAGATACTCTGGCTGGGTTGCAGTTTCTTGACAAGTCGCCAACTCTTTGTTTTCGAGATTGGGCGACACTCCTGAATTAACACTCGATCCATTTCCTGACAGACATTGTCTTCGTCATGAACATACAATTTCGTGAATCGCTTTACATACTTTCGATACAGTGGATGCGGGACTTTTCGTTCAATCCTAACAGTAATTGTCTTGTCCATTTTGGCACTGGTAACCAAACCCGATACAGTGCGAGGACTGCGATCTTGTGAATTCGTCATTTTCAGTTATCCTTTTTTTCGTTCAAAACAGTTTTGATACGAGCGATATCACGTCGATATTCTTTAAACTTTGAAACATCAGCGTATTGTCCGGTGGATGCCTGAATACGAATGTCTAATTGCTTTCGACGCAAATCAATGACCATCTCATTCAGCTCGTCGACAGTATGCACTCTAAGTTCACTTGCGCTGTACATCAGACACCCTGCCTTTTCGCGAACGTTGTCTGCACCGAAATTTTCGCACCTGCCCGACGAAATGCCTCGCGAGCCATTGTTTCACTGACACCTTGAATCTCGTACAGCATGTGACCAGGTTTAACTACAAAAACCCAGTATTCTGGGTTTCCTTTCCCTTTCCCCATTCTGACTTCCAGCGGCTTTTTCGAAATGGGCTTGTCGGGAAAAATGCGAATCCATAGCTTTCCACCTCGTTTGACGTAGCGATTGATTGCACGTCGTCCGGACTCGATCTCGCGCGCTGTAATGCGACCTCTGGTCGTTGCTTTCAGACCAAATTCTCCAAAACTTACGAGATTGCCGCGAGTTGCATAGCCGCGATTTCGCCCTTTTTGCTGTTTGCGATATTTGGTTCGTTTGGGTTGTAACATCTTTCGTCAACTCATTTTTTCTTAAAGCCTAGACTTCGATCTTTAAAATACTTCTCCGGTAAATAACCAGACTTTCACACCTAAAACACCGTAGGTTGTATGAGCTTCGGCAATTCCATAATCGACGTTGGCCCGAAACGTATGAAGCGGAACTCGGCCTTCTCGGTACCACTCGGTTCGCGCGATTTCAGCGCCATTCAAGCGGCCGGAAATCATTACCTTGGCGCCGAGCGCGCCGACGCGAATGGAATTTTGCACCGCGCGTTTCATCACGTGCCGAAACATCATTCGCTTTTCAAGCTGCTGACATATGCTCTCTGCAACGAGTCTTGCATCCAAATCCGGTTTGCGAATTTCCTCAACTGAAACAGAAACGGGTGCGTTGTTGATCTTCGTCAGTTCCATTCGCAACTTGTTGATATCTTCGCCTTTTTTCCCAATTACCGAACCGGGTCGCGCGGTGTGAATGACAACCTGCATGTTTTGCGCTGGACGTTCGATCGTAATTTTACTGACGGCGGCATTGGCAAGACGCTTGCGTATGAAGTTTCTTACCCGCAAGTCTTCCTCTAGATTTTTCGCATAATCTCGACCCGTTGCATACCAGCTTGAACTCCACTCTGAAGTGATGCCCAAGCGAATTCCAACCGGTTGTACTTTTTGTCCCATAATTTCTTTCTCTAGGCTTTGTCCGATACCACAATCGTGATGTGGCTGCTTTTTTTGTGAATTCGATTTACACGACCTCTCGCCCGCGCTCGCCAACGCTTGATCACTGGCGCTTGATCAACAAAAGCGGAATGAACCACCAATTCGTCAATGTTCGCATTGTTATTCACTTCGGCGTTTGCAATTGCGGAATCAAGCGTTTTCAGCACCAGCTTCGCAGCCTTTTTGTTGCTGTAATTCAAAATATCCCGAGCTTGCTCAACCGGCAAACTGCGAATCTGATCCACCACAAGTCTCACCTTGAACGGTGAGGATCGAACATATTTCGAAACTGCTCTAACCTGCATGACTGTTTTTCCTATCGACCCTTTTTAGCCCTTCGATCCGCCGCATGACCCTTGAATGTACGAGTTGGTGCGAATTCACCCAATTTGTGACCAACCATGTTTTCAGTAACGAGCACAGGCACGTGATAGCGACCATTGTGCACTGCGATCGTCAGTCCGATAAATTCAGGCATAATCATCGAACGACGCGACCATGTTCGAATTGGTCGTCGAATATTATGTTTTTTTGCTTTGATGACTTTGGCCCACAGGTTATGGTCAACGAAAGGCCCCTTTTTTATCGATCTGCCCACTCAATCAACTCCATCAATTTATCTGCGCTTACGTCTTCGTATGATTAAATTTCCAGTTCTTCGGTTTCGACGTGTACGGTATCCTTTGGTCGGAACACCCCATGGGGAAACCGGATCTCGCCCGCCGGAGGTTCGTCCTTCACCGCCTCCGTGAGGGTGATCGACCGGATTCATCGCAACACCCCGCACTGTGGGCCGAATACCGCGCCATCTTTTTGCGCCGGCCTTGCCCAGCTTGCGCAGAGCATGTTCTGCATTGCCGACTTCGCCAATAGTCGCCCGACACTCCAAATGAACTTTGCGCATCTCTCCAGAGCGCAGCCGCAACAGAGCGTAATTCCCTTCTCGTCCAAGAAATTGTGCAGAAGTTCCGGCAGACCGAGCAATTTGCGCGCCTTTGCCAGGTTTCATTTCAATGCAGTGCACTACTGTTCCCTGTGGCATTCGACTCAGCTTGAGTGAATTTCCGAGTGCGATCGGTGATGAATCTCCAGATTGTACCGTTGCTCCAACTTTCAAATCTTTGGGAGCGATGATGTATCGACGCTCGCCGTCCGCATAGAGCAAAAGCGCAATATTCGCACTTCGATTCGGGTCGTACTCGATTCTTTCAACCGTTGCTGGAATGCTTTCTTTATCTCGCTTAAAGTCTAAAATTCGATACAGTCGCTTGTGCCCACCGCCTCGGTGACGGACAGTGATTCTTCCATAGTTGTTCCGTCCATCGGTCTTGCGAACCGGTTCAACCAACGGTTTGTAAGGACGTCCTCGATAGAGTTCCGCGTTTTTCACGCGCACCATCCCTCTTTGACCAGGCGTAATGGGATTTTGCTTGACCAGTGTCATTTTTCTAATCTTCCATCAACTCAAGGTCTGTGAATAATCAATGTCATCATCCGCATGAATTCGCACGAATGCCGTACGCCTGCTGGACTGCTGGCCCATTGTGTTCTGAAATCTCTTTCGTTTTCCTTTTCGGTTCGAAACTTGAACTGAAAGCACGCGCACATTGAATATGTTCTTGACGGCTTCGCGAATTTCACTTTTGGTTGCATCCGGTGCAACTTCAAACATAAACTGCTGATGTTGTTCCGCCACTAAATTGCTCTTCTCCGAAATAATCGGATAACGAATCACTTGATAAATGCGCTCTTTGTTCATTACAGCCACTTATCCACAAATTTAATCGCACTTTCTGTCATCAGCACTTTACCAATATCAATAATGTCTGCCAGATTCAGCATGGTTGGCGCAGTCACATGAACATGTGGCAGATTTCGCGTCGCCATATCCAAATTTTTACTCACATTGTCATCCACAATTAGAACGGATTGACAGTTTAACACCTGCAGTTGTTTCAAGGCATCCTTGGTTTTGTGGGTTTCAAGATCCATGTCATTGACGACGATCAAATTACCCAATCGCCTCGTTTCTGACAGAACTGAGCGCATTGCGGCCCGATAGGATTTTCGGTTCACTTTCTGCGAATAATCTCTAGGAGACTTGGCAAATGTTTGACCTCCGCTACGAAAGATCGGGCTTGAACGTGTCCCTGCTCTCGCTCTTCCCGTGCCTTTTTGCTTATAGGGTTTTGCGCCTCCGCCTCGTACGGCAGAACGATTTTTGCCCGAATGAGTTCCAGCGCGTCCGCCAGCTCGATACGCCACTGCAACTTGATGCACTAAAGTATTGTTAAACTTCGCATCAAAGACCGAATCGGAAACATCTACCGATTTTTCGAAGTTTCCCTGTCTGTTCAATACGTCCAGCTGCATGACAATTTACTCGAAAATTCTGTTATCAATTCTGTTGCTTGTTTCGATTTTTTTGCTTGATGGCAGAAGTCACAACAATGTCTGACTGTCGCGAGCCTGGAATTGACCCCTGAATCAACAACAGGGATCGGGAGGCGTCAATTCGGACAACTTTCAAATTCTGTTGAACTTTTCGCTGATTTCCCATATGTCCGGCCATTTTCTTGCCTGGAAAGACTCGACTTGGAGTCTGATTTTGACCTATCGAACCAGGTTTGCGATGTGCTTTTGAATTACCGTGAGTGGCTCGGCCGCCACCAAAACTCCAGCGTTTCATGACTCCGGCGAATCCTTTTCCGATTGATGTGCCTTGCACATCAACTTTTTGACCTTCTGCGAAAATATTTACATTGAATCGGTCACCGGTCTGATATTTTCCCACCTCGTCTTCCTCAATCCGAAACTCCCACAGCCCTCGGCCAGGTTGAATGCCGGCCTTGTCATAGATGCCTTTTTGCGGTGCTTTGAGTTTACGTTCCGCTATCGTTCCAGTTGTCACCTGCACTGCGCTGTAACCATCCGTCTGTTTTGATTTCACTTGCGTTACAAAATTGGGTTCGACCTGCACCACCGTAACGGGAATAGAGGTCCCTTCTTCCGTAAACACCCGTGTCATTCCGATTTTCTTGCCAACTAGACCAATGGACATCGTACGTTCTCTCGCTTACTTGAGTTTAATTTCTACATCCACCCCAGAGGGTAAATCCAGCTTCATCAACGCATCAATCGTTTTATCTGTCGGGTCAACAATATCCATAATGCGCTTATGAGTGCGAATTTCAAACTGATCGCGTGATTTCTTATCCGCGTTCGGCGAGCGTAAAACGGTATACCGCTCAATCCGTGTCGGCAAAGGAATCGGGCCTCGCACAATTGCACCGGTACGCCGTGCCGTCTCCACAATTTGCAAGGCCGAACTATCGATCATTCGATGGTCAAATGCCTTCAATCGGATTCTTACTTTTTGACTTTCAGCCTTTCTAACTGCGGACATTGCCAGAATTCTCTATGGTTTCAGAATTACTTCAAGATTTTGGTTACGATGCCGGCTCCGATCGTACGGCCGCCTTCTCGAATCGCAAAGCGCAATCCTTCTTCCATCGCGATCGGCTTGATCAAGTCAGTGGTCAGCTGACAATTGTCTCCGGGCAGCACAATCTGCTCGCCCGCCGGCAGCGTCACCTGCCCGGTGACGTCGGTCGTGCGAAAATAAAACTGCGGCCGATAACCCGTGCCAAAATGCTTGTTGCGCCCGCCCTCTTTGGCCGAAAGCACATACACCTCGGCTTCAAAATCAGTGTGCGGCGTGATCGAACCGGGCTTGGACAACACCTGCCCGCGCTCGACCTGGTTCTTTTTCACCCCGCGCAGCAAAATCCCAACATTGTCCCCTGCGCGGCCTTCATCGAGCAACTTGCGAAACATCTCCACTCCGGTCGCCACCGTCTTGCTGGTCTGGCGCAAACCGACCATCTCCACCGGATCGCCCACCTTCACGATGCCGCGCTCCACACGCCCGGTCACCACCGTGCCGCGACCCGAAATCGAAAACACATCCTCAATCGGCATCAGAAAATCACCGTCAATGGCACGCTCCGGCTCCGGTATGTACTCGTCCAGCGCCTCTGCCAAACGCAGGACCGACTCCACACCCAACTCGCTTTCCTCGCCTTCGAGCGCACGCAGCGCACTGCCGATGATCACCGGCGTGTCGTCGCCCGGAAAATCATATTCATCCAGCAACTCCCGAATCTCCCACTCGACCACCTCCAGCAAATCCTCATCGTCCACCGCATCAGCCTTGTTCAAATACACCACGATATACGGCACCCCTACCTGACGCGCCAGCAACACGTGCTCGCGGGTCTGCGGCATCGCACCGTCCATCGCCGACACCACCAGCACCGCACCGTCCATCTGCGCCGCGCCGGTGATCATGTTCTTCACGTAATCGGCATGCCCCGGACAGTCCACATGCGCATAGTGACGGTTCTCGGTCTCATACTCCACGTGCGCCGTCGCAATCGTTATCCCGCGGGCACGCTCCTCGGGCGCATTGTCAATGTCATCAAAATCCTTGACCTCGCCGCCGTAGCGCTGCGCCAGCACCTTCGTGATCGCCGCCGTCAACGTCGTCTTCCCATGGTCCACATGACCTATCGTGCCCACATTTACATGCGGCTTCGTTCGCTCAAATTTCTGCTTCGCCAATTTACAATTCTCAGTTAATGGTTAAGTAATTCAAATTCTTCAACTCGCCATTCTGAAAGTTACGCCCGCTTCCCGCAGACTAACCGGCAGATAAGAGTTGAACTTCATGGAGTAAGTTGCTCGTCCTTGCGTCTGCGAACGCAAAGAAGAAACGTAACCGAACATCTGAATCAATGGAACCAGCGCTCGAACTACCTTTCCACTGGCAACGTCAGCCACGTCTTCGATGATTGCTTTTCGTGCATTCAAATCGCCGGTAATCGAACCAAGGTACTCTCTGGGTGTTACAACCTCAACCGACATGAAGGGTTGCAGCAGCTGTGGAGCAGCACGCAACGATCCATCCCGAAAAGCCTGCGTAGCCGCCACTCTAAACGCTTTTTCCGAAGAATCAACTTCATGAAAAGATCCATCCATCAACGTGGCCTTGATGTCAACCATTGGATATCCGGCGATAACGCCTGAGGCCATAGCATCTTGGATTCCCTTTTTGACAGCGGGAATGAATTCTTTCGGAACAGATCCGCCGACAATTTGATCCTCAAACTCAAAGCCATCTCCCAATCCAAGCGGTTCGAGTCTGATCACGATATGCGCATACTGGCCCCTGCCACCGGTCTGACGAATATGACGTGTTTCGTGAACCACTGATTTAGTGATCGTTTCTCGATAGGCAACTTGAGGCTGACCGATATTTGCTTTGACGTCAAATTCGCGTCGAAGTCGATCCATGATGATGTCAAGATGTAATTCACCCATGCCTGACACAATGGTCTGACCTGATTCAGAATCAGACCGCACCTGAAACGAGGGATCTTCTTTCGACAACTTTGTCAATGCCTTGGACAGTCGATCTTCGTCAATCTTGGTTCTTGGTTCTACCGCCTGAGAAACTACCGGTTCTGGAAACTCCATGCGTTCCAATGCAATTTCCCCGCCGGGCTCGCAGATCGTGTCGCCTGTCGTCACATTTTTCAGACCGACAACAGCAACAATGTCTCCTGCCCGGATTTCTTTAATGTCCACTCTGTCGTTTGCATGCATTTGCAACAGGCGACCGATTCTCTCTTTCCGACCACTGGAGATATTCAAAACTTTCTGGCCGGACTTCAGGATACCTGAATAAGCGCGCAGGAACACCAATTGACCAACATAGGGATCTGTCATGATTTTGAAGGCGAGCGCTGCGAATTTTTCGCTGTCATCGGCCGCCCTTTTTTCCGGTATTTCATCCTGCGAATTCACGATGCCTTCAATGGGTGGAACATCCATTGGATTTGGCAGGTAGTCAATTACCCCGTCCAGCAGCAATTGAACGCCTTTATTCTTGAAGGCTGATCCACAAAACAATGGAACAATTTCATTGTCCAGTGTCATTTCTCTTATGCCCTCTCGGATCTGATCTTCGGTCAGGGTGCCATTTTCCAGCCACGCGCCCGTCAGATCATCATTGGCCTCAGCAGCGGTTTCAATGATTTGTTCGCGCATGATTTCGGCTTCATCGGCCAACTCCTCAGGAATGTCAGCCAAATGGTAGCGCGTTCCCATGCTAAGGTCATCCCAGTACCAGGCTTTCATCGTCACCAAGTCTACGATACCGACAAATTTTTCCTCTGCGCCAATTGGCAATTGCATAGGAATTGCCTGCGCACCCAAATATTTTTTGATCTGTGACTGGACGTTTTGAAAATCTGCGCCAATGCGGTCCATCTTATTGATGAATATCAAACGGGGCACGCCGTAGCGATCCGCTTGACGCCAAACCGTTTCAGTCTGAGGCTCTACGCCGCCTACGGCACACAGTACGGTGATAGCGCCATCTAAAACCCGCAGCGACCGCTCCACCTCAACGGTAAAATCGACATGCCCGGGGGTATCGATGATATTGATGCGATGCTGCGGAATCTGCTCTCTCGCTCCGCCCCAAAAGCAAGTGGTCGCTGCAGATGTGATCGTAATTCCGCGCTCCTGTTCCTGGGCCATCCAGTCCATAATCGCGTTACCGTCATGAACTTCACCCATCTTGTGGGATATCCCGGTATAAAAAAGTATTCTTTCGGTAGTCGTTGTCTTACCAGCATCAATATGTGCCATGATGCCAATATTTCGATAACGCTCCAATGGCGTCTTGCGTGCCATTTTTCGATCTACCTCGTAAACTGTGATTTTTAATATCTAAAGTGAGAAAACGCTTTGTTCGCTTCGGCCATGCGGTGTGTATTTTCGCACTTCTTGTAAGCTTCGCCCGTCTGTTGGGAGGCCTCAATCAATTCACCCGCCAATCGATAGGCCATCGACTTTTCGCGACGCCTGCGAGCCGCTTCGATGATCCATCGTATTGCCAATGCGTTGCGCCGGGTCGGTCGAACATCCATCGGCACTTGATAGGTCGCGCCCCCTACACGTCGACTCTTGACTTCGAGTACGGGACGAACATTCTCCAGCGCGTTTTCGAATACGGTCAGTGGATCTCCACCCTGTCGTTCTACAATGATGTCGAACGCCTTGTATAAAATTTTTTCAGCAACTGATTTCTTGCCGTCTTTCATTAAGGCATTAATGAATTTTGTAACCGTTACTTGGTGATACTTGGGATCAGGCATCACCTTTCGTTTTGGTACTAGTCGACGTCTAGGCATCGTAATTTTCCGTCAATTTTGATACTGTAATGTTGCTACCGGTGAGGTCGTTTCGCACCGTATTTTGAACGACCTTGACGCCGACGATCAACACCTGAGGCATCGAGAGCACCACGTACAGTGTGGTATCGAACACCCGGCAGATCCTTGACTCGACCACCCCGAATCAACACCACCGAATGTTCCTGCAAATTGTGACCTTCGCCACCAATATAAGTGGTAACTTCATACCCATTTGTCAACCGCACTCGGGCAATTTTTCGCAACGCCGAATTCGGTTTTTTCGGCGTCGTTGTATAGACGCGAGTACAGACTCCACGCTTCTGGGGGCAGCCCTCCAGCGCGGGCACATTTGACTTCTTGGTCTGCTTTTTTCGCGACTTTTTGACTAACTGATTGATTGTTGGCATTGCAACGCTTCTATATGAATAAAAAGACAGACCGCTGACAGTCTGTCCCTTAACTGTTAAACCCGTTCGGTGAATAAGAATTATCCGTATAAGTTTAAATCATTTTAATCGTGAATTCAACCTAAATGAAGAACTTTTTTTATTATTTTTTTCTCAAAATCGCGCCGGTCGATTTGCCAAAAATGCTTCCTTGTCCAGTAACGAGGAATCATCCTTATCTCGCTCTGATTTCACTGCCATAGCCTCTGCGAAATCAACATCACTAAACATCTCTGAAAAGACTTTTGACTGCTCGATCGACAACTGTCTTTGTCGTCGTCTTTCTTCGTGGTGAACCAATCCCGTGCCTGCAGGAATGAGACGACCGACAATCACGTTTTCCTTAAGACCGCGCAGCTTGTCCACTCGTCCACTTACCGAAGCATCTGTCAATACTCGGGTGGTTTCCTGGAACGATGCCGCTGAAATAAAAGACTCCGTCATCAACGAGGATTTGGTAATTCCCAAAAGAACACGAGTGGCTGTTGCTTCTTCAATCTGCTCCTCATCATCCAGTGTCTCGTTATTGATTCGAATTTGTTCATTGGTTTCCTGAAAACGTGCTCGTTCCACAAATTCGCCTGGTAAAAATGTCGTTGAACCCGGATTTTCAATGCGAACTTTACGCAACATCTGCCGAACAATCACTTCAATGTGCTTATCGTTAATCGTTACACCCTGCAATCGGTACACTTCCTGTACTTCCCGCACGATATAAGCGGTCAATTCCTCCACTCCCTTCAGTTCGAGAATATCGGAAGAAACAGGAGCGCCATCTACAATTTGTTCGCCTCGTTCGACTGTTTCACCGTCAAATACCATAAAGGTTCGCCCCTTGGCAATCAGCTCCTTGTGTTCCTCGCCTTCTTGATCGGTAATCACTAGCCTCACTTTGCCTTTCGTTTCCTCGCCGAAACTGACGGCGCCGGAATACCGGGCGTAAATCGCTGGATCCTTAGGTTTGCGCGCTTCAAACAGCTCAGCTACACGCGGCAAACCACCTGTAATGTCGCGGGTGGAATCGTACTCATGTGGAATTCTAGCAAGCACATCGCCGATTTGAGCAATTGAATCGTGCTGGGCCAATATCTGCGCGCCCGTCGGCAGCAAATATCGGACTTCGCGATTGGTATTGGGCAGCATCATCGTTACATCCTTCTCATCGACCAACCGTATCGCCGGACGATCATCGATCGAGCGCAGTTTGGACTCAAGTACCGTGAAGTAAGGATGGGACTTTTCTTCTCCGATACTGCCAAATTCATCAGTAGACTGAGAAACCGTCAGGCCGTCAACGATGTTTTCCAATTTGACGGTACCTTCCACTTCGTTAATGATGGGATGCACATGCGGGTCCCAGCTGGCAATGGGCTGGTCTGGAGAAACTCTCGCACCGTCTTGCACAAATAGTTCCGCACCATAGGGAACCTGATATCGCTCTGCAACGATTCCGTTGAGATCGAGAATCTTGATTTCACCAGATCGAGTCGTTACGATGTAATTTCCTCTAGAATTCTCTATGCTCTTGATTCGGTCAAATTGGAGTTCACCCAAGGTCTTGACTGTAATTCCGGTCGACGATTGCTCCCGTTCTGCCACACCACCCATGTGAAACGTTCTCATTGTCAACTGGGTTCCTGGCTCACCGATACTTTGTGCCGCAATCACTCCGACAGCTTCACCTCGATTCACTGGGTGACCTCGACCGAGATCGCGCCCATAACAGGTAGCGCAAATTCCGTACTTGGTCTCACAGGTGACGGGAGATCGCACTTTCACTT
The DNA here is from genome assembly GCA_965202855.1 of Arenicellales bacterium. Taxonomy (GTDB): domain Bacteria; phylum Pseudomonadota; class Gammaproteobacteria; order Arenicellales; family JAJDZL01; genus JAJDZL01. Next base: position 902,437 of record CBDBBP010000003.1, read on the forward strand.
GATGAATCGGGTGACGCTTGAGATCCTTGATCACCTGCTCGGTTATCATTTGACCCGCTTCAAGAATCAATTCACCAGTCGTTGGCGAAACCAGGTCAACTGCGGTGCAGCGTCCCAGAATTCGATCCGCCAGCGGTACGACAATCTCACCGCCTTTGACCAACGCTTCAAGAACAATTCCCTTGCTTGTTCCACAGTCCATTTCTGCGACGACTAAATCTTGGCAGACGTCAATCAGCCGACGTGTCAAATACCCTGAGTTTGCAGTTTTCAACGCCGTATCTGCCAATCCTTTTCGCGCGCCGTGCGTAGAAATAAAATACTGCAATACGTCCAAGCCTTCTCGGAAATTGGCTTTGATCGGTGTCTCAATAATCGTTCCATCCGGTTTCGACATGAGACCTCGCATGGCGGCCAACTGCCGAATCTGTGCGTGCGAACCCCTAGCACCGGAGTCAGCCATAACGTGGACCGGATTGAATGAAAGCTGCTCAACCTCGTTTCCATGTTGGTCAATCACGTATTCATTGCGCAGTTTTGCCATCATGGATTTGGCAACCTGATCGCTTGCGCGTCCCCAAATGTCAACCACTTTGTTGTAGCGTTCCCCGTCTGTGAGCAAACCGGCATTGGCTTGTTTTTGTACAAACTCCACTTGCTTGTCCGCATCTTCTAGAATTTGCTTTTTGTCATTTGGAATTGCAATGTCATCGATACAGATTGAAATGCCACCTTTGGCTGCATATTCAAATCCCAAATACATCAGCTGGTCGGCTAATACGACGGTTTCTTTCAATCCCACATGGCGGTAACAGGAATTTACAATCTCAGAGATTGCTTTTTTATTCAGCACTCGATTGATCAGCGCAAAATCCATTGTTGGAGGAAGGATATCCGACAGCAGGGCGCGCCCAACCGTCGTATGATAGAAATTGTTGGTTTGACGAGTAATTCCATTGCGAATTTCTCTTCTCTCAATTCTTACTCGAATTGACGCATGCAAAGAGATTGCGCCCACAGAAAATGCTCTTCGAACCTCGGACACGTCCGCAAATGTTTTGCCGGAACCTTTTGGATTGTTCGCATCGCGCGTCATGTAGTAAAGTCCAAGCACAATATCTTGGGATGGCACAATAATTGGTTCGCCATTGGCTGGCGACAATATATTGTTGGTCGACATCATCAAGGTGCGAGCTTCGATTTGGGATTCAACTGTCAGAGGAATATGCACTGCCATCTGATCTCCATCAAAATCGGCGTTGTACGGAGTACAAACCAACGGATGCAGCTGAATCGCTTTGCCTTCGACCAAAATTGGTTCAAAAGCCTGAATTCCAAGCCGATGAAGCGTAGGAGCGCGGTTTAGCAAAACGGGATGCTCCCGAATGACAACCTCTAAAATATCCCAGACTTCTGGAATTTCCTGATCGGTCGCTTTTTTCGCACGTCGTATGTTTGCTCGGTCCGGATAGCGGTTGATCAACTCGTGATACACGAATGGTTTGAACAGCTCCAATGCCATTCGTTTCGGCAATCCACACTGATGCAGTTTCAGCGTCGGGCCGACCACAATCACTGAACGGCCGGAATAGTCCACCCGTTTGCCCAACAAATTCTGTCGAAATCGACCTTGCTTGCCTTTGATCATGTCGGCAAGGGATTTCAGTTTCTGCTTGTTCGCGCCAGTGATCACTTTTCCACGCCGCCCGTTGTCGAGCAGCGCGTCCACCGCTTCTTGGAGCATGCGCTTTTCGTTGCGAACGATAATGTCAGGCGCATTCAAATCCAACAGCTTCTTCAGCCGGTTGTTGCGATTGATCACCCGCCGATACAAGTCGTTTAAATCGGAAGTTGCGAAACGCCCTGCATCCAATGGAACCAGCGGCCTCAAATCCGGTGGAAGAATCGGCAATACCTGAAGAATCATCCATTCGGGCTTATTTCCCGATTCGATAAAAGACTCCATCAACTTCAAGCGTTTCAGTAATTTCTTGATCTTGGTTTCCGATCTGGTTTTGCCAATTTCTTCACGCAGTTCTTTTGATTCTTTTTCCAAGTCGATGCTGATCACTAATTCGCGAATCGCCTCGGCACCCATGCGGGCATCGAATTCGCTGCCGTAGTTCTCGATCGCTTCGTGGTACTCTTCTTCGTTCAGGCAATCGCCGCGCTTGAGGTCCGTACTAAATCCGGGCTCTACCACGACATAGGCCTCGAAGTACATGACACATTCAATTTGCCGAACCGTCATATTGAGCAGCAGCCCGAGCCTTGACGGCAAACTTTTGAGGAACCAGATGTGCGCAACCGGGCTCGCTAATTGAATATGGCCCATTCGCTCGCGTCTGACTTTGGACAGTGTGACTTCAACGCCACACTTTTCGCAGACAACACCTTGGTGTTTCAAGCGTTTGTATTTGCCGCACTGACATTCGTTGTCCTTCACCGGCCCGAAAAGTTTCGCGCAGAATAAACCGTCTCGTTCGGGCTTAAAGGTTCGATAATTGATCGTCTCTGGCTTTCGAACCTCTCCCCACGACCAACTCTTAATTTTTTCCGGTGAAGCCAATCCGATTCTGATTTCGTCAAAATCATCAGGGCGACCTCTTCGTCTCATCAGGTTTTCAATTTGTCTCATCTGCTAACTCGCTGTTTTAGTGTGTCACTTGAGTTCCAATTATGATGTTCAATACTTCAGCTACTTTGTTTCACGCATGTCAATGTCCAATCCCAACGAACGAATTTCTTTGACTAAAACATTGAACGATTCCGGCGTTTTTGCTTCCATTCGATGTCTGCCGGCAACAATGTTCTCGTAAATTTTTGATCTTCCAAACATATCATCCGACTTCACTGTCAACATTTCCTGCAGTGTATAGGCCGCACCGTAGGCTTCCAAGGCCCAAACTTCCATTTCGCCGAAACGCTGCCCGCCACCCATGGCTTTTCCGCCAAGCGGCTGCTGTGTGATCAAACTATACGGCCCCGTGGAACGCGCATGCATTTTGTCATCGACAAGATGTGTTAATTTCAGCATATACATGTAACCGACAGTGATTGGATGATCGAAAGGCTCACCCGTTCGGCCATCATAGAGTACGGCTTGACCGCTTTCAGGCAATCCAGCCATTGCAAGCATTTCCTTGACTTCATCCTCGGTCGCGCCATCGAACACCGGCGTAGCCACTGGCAGGCCCTTTCTTAGATTTGCAGCCAATTCTAAAACTTCGTCATTATTCAGAGATTTCAAATTCTCCATTTCTGAACGAGATGTGTAGAATTTTCTCAGAAACCGTCGAATTTGCGTCGGTGTTCTGCCTGCGTCGATAAGATCTCCAATTTGTTTTCCGATTTCATGTGAAGCCCAACCCAAATGGGTTTCAAGAACCTGACCGATGTTCATGCGAGACGGCACTCCCAATGGATTCAAGATAATGTCAACTGTCGTACCATCATCCAGGTGTGGCATATCTTCAATCGGAACAATTTTAGAGATCACACCCTTGTTTCCGTGTCTTCCAGCCATTTTGTCACCTGGCTGAAGTCTGCGCTTGACCGCTACAAACACTTTGACACGCTTTAGAACACCCGACTTTAGGTCATCACCTTCCTCCAGTTTCTCCCGTTTCTTCTGGAACTCCTCCTCATAAATTTTCTTTCGTTTCTCAATCTGATCCCGTATGACTTCAAATCGTCTTGCGACTTCATCATCTCGAACCCGAATTTCCGACCACTCGTTGCGTCTCAGCTTGTCCAAGTAATCTGTAGTGATTACTGAATCTCGTTCTAATCCATTTGGACCGCCTTCGGCAATTTCACCATCGAGCAACGAAGCCACGCGATCAAATGCGGCTCGCTCTTCAATGCGAAACTGATCGTTCAGGTTTTTTCTGATTCGCATGATGTCTGCTTCAATATTCTGCTCAGCACGGGCATCTCGCTCGATGCCAGCCCGCGTGAATACTTGGACGTCAATCACCGTACCGGACATGCCAGAAGGAAGTTTCAACGACGTATCTTTAATGTCTGAAGCCTTCTCACCGAAAATTGCAAACATCAATTTTTGTTCGGGAGTCGGCTGAACATCTCCTTTCGGAGAAACTTTCCCTACCAGAATGTCTCCAGCAGAAACTTCCGCTCCATTGAAAATAATTCCAGATTCGTCCAATTTCGAAAGCGCTGCTTCACCGACGCTCGGAATGTCACGAGTAATTTCTTCTGGTCCCAAACGAGTATCGCGGGCTTCAACCGAAAATTCCTCGATGTGAACCGTTGTATAAACTTCGTCCTGAACCAATCGCTCTGAAATCACAATTGAATCTTCAAAGTTGTAGCCACTCCAAGCCATAAAGGCGACCAGAATGTTTCTTCCCAGCGCCAGTTCCCCCAAATTGGTTGCAGGCCCATCTGCAATGGTGTCGTTTTCACTGACTTCGTCACCCACTTGTACCAATGGGCGCTGATTGATCGTCGTGCTTTGGTTCGATCGTCGATATTTGATCAAGCTGTAAATGTCTACACCGGAATCACTTACATCTGCAGTTTCATCATCAAATGTACGTACGACAATTCGACCGGCATCAACCGAATCCACGATCCCACTACGCTTTGCGGTTACCGTAACACCCGATTCAATCCCGACTGTCATTTCGTTTCCCGTACCAACCAAGGGCGGTTCAGTTTCGATCGTAGGCACCGCTTGGCGCTGCATGTTCGAACCCATTAATGCACGGTTTGCATCGTCGTGCTCCAAAAATGGAATGCAGGCCGTTGCGATCGACACAATCTGCGCTGGTGCGACATCGACGTAATCAATTTGATTTGGGCTCGACAAAGTAAACTCATTTCCGCGTCGGCTCGGCACCAATTCCTTGGTCAACCGACCGCGGCGGTCAACTGCGACGTTAGCCGGGGCAATCACAAAATCACCTTCTTCGATCGCCGACAAATAATGCACATCTTCGTCTTTTCTGGATACTCTGCCGCCTTGCACCTTGCGATACGGCGTTTCCAGAAATCCATAATTATTGATTCTCGCGTACATCGCGAGTGAGTTGATCAGCCCAATGTTCGGACCTTCTGGGGTTTCGATCGGGCAAACTCGGCCATAGTGCGTGGGGTGCACGTCCCGCACTTCAAAACCCGCTCGCTCGCGAGAAAGTCCACCTGGCCCTAACGCAGTCACTCGACGTTTGTGAGTTACTTCCGACAGAGGATTGGTTTGGTCCATGAATTGAGATAACTGGCTCGAACGGAAAAATTCCCGCACCACTGCTGTAACCGGCTTTGCGTTGATTAGATCTTGTGGTGTCAGAGTGTCCGAATCGACTTGACTCAGGCGTTCGCGCACTGCCCGCTCTACTCGGCTCAAGCCGGAGCGAAACTGATTCTCGACGAGCTCGCCTACAGTTCGAACCCGTCGATTCCCCAAGTTATCAATGTCATCAACGACTTCTTTTCCGTCTTTTAGATCGATCAGGAATCTCATGACATCGATGATGTCTTTTTGCTCCAAAATATTGGGACCTTCGATCGAATCTCGCCGCAGCCGTCTGGACAGCTTCATCCTCCCCACTTCCGACAAGTTGTATCGTTCATCGGAAAAGAACAATTTCTTGAACAGATTTGAGGCGGCGTCATCCGTCGGCGGGTCACCCGGACGCATAATGCGGTAAATTCGTTTTTTTGCTTCCAACTCGCTGGGAGCGCCATCAATTTGGAGCGTTTCAGAAATATAGGGACCACGGTCGATATCGTTTGTATAGATCGTGTGAAACTCCTGAACGTCGTGCTGGATCAAGCGACCAATCTTTACACGATAACTGTCAAAGCATTCATTGGCAACCATCAAAACTCGATTTGCTTCCAGCAGCTCCTCCCTCGGCTTTAACGTGAACTGACTGATTCCAGCGCGCTGAATTTTTTCCAGTGACTCTTCAACCGGATCAAAAGGCGTAGCAGTATCAATAACTACTTCATTGGTTACTGGATCCACGAGTTCGGCCTGCGCATAACGGCCCTGTAGATATGCCGGTTCGACGAACAAGCGCTTGGCGCCAGAATTTCTGAGCTTGTTGACTTCAATTTCGGTAATTTCCTCGTTTTGCGCCTGAATCAGTGTCCCATCGACACTCTTTAAATCAAAATCAAACTTCAGATTGCGCAGACGGTCCACTCGATCGATAGCCATTGTGATCCGACCGTCTTTGCGAAGCGTAAATGATTCAAACTCCAGATTTGAATCATCACGTTCGATTGTTTTGGCGCAAGCTCGCCCGTTTAAAAAAGATGGCTCCACCTCAAAACGGCTGAGCTTGGCTTTTCTCAGTTTGGCGAGATCGAGCTGATTGATTCGTTTTCCTTTTTCAACAAGCACATTGCCATTGGATTGCTTGATATCAAAACTGAGCACCTGTCCGCGAAGCTTGTTATGGTCATCCAAATGAAGAGAGATTTTTCCATCTTTAGCGATCGTAAATTTATCGAATTCGAAGAACTTTTGCAGAATTTCTTCCTCAATCAAGCCCATGGCTCGAAGCAGCAAAGTTGCAGGCTCTTTCTTTTTACGGTCGATGCGCATGTAGAGGTGATCCTTCGCATCGAACTCAAAATCCAGCCATGACCCCCAATATGGAATCACGCGACAACCAAACAACAGCTTGCCGGAAGAGTGTGATTTTCCCTTGTCATGATCAAAAAACACACCTGGCGAACGATGTAGTTGCGACACTACAACGCGCTCGGTTCCATTGATGATGAAAGAACCGTTTTCAGTCATCAGAGGAATTTCTCCGATATATACGGAATCGCTTTTCTTTACATCAATGATTTTTCCTTCACTTCTGCCGCCTTCGGAATCAATGAGGTCGAAATTGACAAGTTTGAGAGTTGCTTTTAGAGTTGAAGTGTAGGTTAAACCGCGCTGACGGCACTCTACCTCATCAAATTTCGGAGGCTCAAGTTGGTATTCATCAAACTGCAGTTCAACATCGCCTCCATGACTTGCGATTGGGAATGCTTTGTTGAAGGCGGCTTGCAGGCCTACGTTCTTTCTCTCGTGAGGTGGAACTTTTTTTTGCAGGAACTGACGATAAGAACTCTTTTGAATCTCAAGTAGATACGGAACTTTCAATACGTCGGTTCGCTTGCCGAAATTTTTTCGAATTCGCTTCTTTTGCGTAAAACTAATGCTCATGTGAGATTGCTATCTGTTTGAATGGATTTATTTTGCACGCGCGCATTCCAATCCTAGCAAATAGGATCAAAAATACTTTGTGGCCGAAAAATGATTTGTAATTGCTATTCGCTAAAGATTGTTTCTGCTAACGACTTACTTGATTTCGGCCGAACCACCGGCTTGTTCAATCTCTTTTTTGAGCGTCTCAGCTTCCTCCTTGGTAACTCCTTCGACAACAGTCGCGGGGGCGCTTTCAGTTAGGTCTTTTGACTCTTTTAAGCCTAGTCCAGCGGCTGCTCGAACCACTTTGATGACAGCGACTTTCTTGGCGCCAACCGCGGTTAGAATGACTGAAAATTCAGTTTGTTCCTCTTCAGCTTCTGCTTCGGCCTCAGCGGCAGCACCTGGCATTGCTACCATTGGCGCAGCTGCTGACACACCAAACTTATCTTCCATTTCTTTTATCAATACAGAAAGATCAAGTACTGACATTTCCGATATTGCTTCTATTATTTCATGCCGTGACAAAGACATATAAATTTCCTCACGAGTAATTTATTTCAATTCGTAACAAATGATTAATGATCTTGGGATTCGGAATTTTCTTCCGCCGAATCTCGAATCGCAGCCAAACACCTCACAAAGCCGCTTGGAACCTCATTGAGCGTCGCGACAAATTGTTGAATTGGAGCTGCTAAGGTAGCCAACAGTTTCGCCAGCAATTCTTCGCGGCTTGGCATCATTGCCAACTGCTGGACTTCTTCAACTGAAATCAGCTGCCCCTTAAAAGCGCCGGTTTGAATTTTGAAGTGATCGTGCTGCTTTGCAAATTCGGCAACCGTCTTTGCTGCTGCCACCGGGTCATTCGCAACAGTTATGGCAACTGGCCCGGTAAAATGTTCAGTCAGACATTCAAACTCAGTATTTTTTGCAGCGCGGCGAGCAAGAGTATTTTTAACAACCTGAATGTGAACGTCGGATTCGCGCGCTTTGCGGCGCAAAGCGCTCATGCCCGCTACATCCACACCCCGATACTCTGCCAGTACCGCCAGATTCGCTGAGAGAAAATGATTGTGTACCGTCTCTACGATCTCATGTTTGCGCGCTAAGTTTTCATTCATATCAAATCTATTCGAACCGTTGTTTTCGTTGAAACAGGCGGGTTACAGCCTCGCAACTTCGACCGCGTCCACCTTAATGCCTGGACCCATCGTAGTCGACAATGTGACTTTGCGAATATATTGCCCTTTGGCGGCGGCAGGCTGCATTCGCTTAAGAGACCGCACCAATTCCCGAAAGTTTTCCTGTAAAGCCTGTTGGTCGAAAGAGACTTTTCCAATTCGACAGTGAATGATGCCAGCCTTATCCACTCTGAAATTGACTTTTCCGCCCTTTGCTTCGCGAACTGCAGCGCCGATATCAGTGCGCACCGTTCCTGTTTTTGGATTTGGCATCAAGCCTCTCGGGCCAAGAATTCGACCGACAGACGCGACTTTTCTCATGACATCCGGTTCGGCTATACAGGAATCAAAATTCAAGTTGCCACTTCTGATGTCTCCCAAAAGTTCCTCCAAACCTACCAGATCAGCGCCCGCTTCTCGCGCCGCATCCGCATTTTCGCCCGTCGCGAACACAGCGACGCGCACCGTCTTGCCGATACCTCGCGGCAACACCGCTGTACCTCGGACATTTTGATCTGACTTTCTCGCATCAATGCCAAGATGGATTGCAGCCTCGACCGTTTCGTCAAATTTTGCGGAAGCTGTTTTTTTGACCAGGTCCATGGCATCTTCAACTGAATAATTTTCTGCGCGGTCAACCAATGCTGCTAACTTTTTGCTCCGCTTTCCTAATTTAGCCATCAGCTTCCTCCACAATGTTCAACCCCATGCTTCGAGCGCTGCCTGCGATAATTCTTACCGCCACATCTAGATCGTAACTGTTTAAGTCGGGGTTTTTTATTGCAACAATCTCTTCGAGCTGGGCTCGCGTCACCGAACCCACTTTATCTCGATTTGGTTCAGAGCTCCCCTTTTCAACTCCAGCAGCTTTTTTCAAAAGATAAGACGCTGGCGGCGTTTTTGTCACGAAAGTAAAGCTGCGATCTGAGTAAACCGTCATGATCACTGGCACCGGAGTGCCGGGTTCCAAGGATTGAGTCTGGGCGTTGAACGCCTTGCAAAATTCCATGATATTCAATCCATGCTGCCCCAATGCGGGTCCTACTGGCGGCCCAGGCTGCGCTTCTCTTGCTTTGACTTGAAGCTTGATGAATGCTGTAATTTTCTTAGCCATCTATCTCGTATATAACTCGTTGATTTTCAGCCTTTTGTAACCTGGCTAAAATCTAATTCAACTGGTGTCGAACGCCCGAAAAGCGTTACTGTCACTCTTAACTTGTTACGTTCATAATTCACATCTTCGACAGTCCCATTGAATTCGTCGAATGGTCCGTCGATAATTCGCACAACTTCGCCGGGTGCGAAAGAAAACTTCGGTCGGGGATTATTGACTCCCGCTGCAACCAGATCCATGATTACCTGCGCTTCCGCATTCGAAATGGGAGTGGGGTCCTTTCCGCCCAACAGGCTGGAGATTTGAGGGATACTCCGCACCAGATGCCAGGTCTGCGGCGTCATTTCCATGTTGATAAATACGTAACCCGGATAAATGACCCGATCCGTCGTGCGCTTTTGTCCGCTGCGGATTTCCACGATTTCTTCAGTCGGGACTAGAATTTCACCGAACATATGCAGCAGCCTGTCCCGCTCAATGTACTGCTGAAGCGAGCGCTGAACACTCTTTTCCTGTCCTGAATACGTATGCAATACGTACCATTTCTTATGGTCTTCATTTCCGGCAGAAGATGGAGACCTGACTCTACTGACAGACATTTTTCTTTGATTTTCGCCCGTTTGCATCACCCGTCACTCCCCTAATCGCAGGAATAAATCATAGATTGCCCAGAAGGAAATCGTATCCAGCAACCATAAAAAGAGTCCGATCAGAACCACCATCACAATTACGATCAAAGTAGTTTGAACGGTATCCTTGCGCGTAGGCCAAACAATCCTGCGAAATTCAACCCGCGCGCTTTTCGCGAATTCCCAAGCGTTTTGGCCTGGAGCAGACGTCAATGCAACTGCAGCCGCAGCGATGATGCCCAAGATCAGAAGCCCGACTCGAATCAAGTCAGACGTTCCTTCGAGAACATAAAAGCTCGCAACCCCAGCAACTACGATCGAAATTGCTGCGAGCAGTTTAATTTTGTCAATCACGCTTGCCATCAGTCTATTGCCTGTCCTAGTTGGCAGGCCAGGAGGGACTTGAACCCCCAACCTGCGGTTTTGGAGACCGCTGCTCTGCCAAATTGAGCTACTGGCCTTCTCTCAATATGAGAATTCGATCGATATTACTTCAAGATTTTGGTTACGATGCCGGCTCCGATCGTACGGCCGCCTTCTCGAATCGCAAAGCGCAATCCTTCTTCCATCGCGATCGGCTTGATCAAGTCAGTGGTCAGCTGACAATTGTCTCCGGGCAGCACAATCTGCTCGCCCGCCGGCAGCGTCACCTGCCCGGTGACGTCGGTCGTGCGAAAATAAAACTGCGGCCGATAACCCGTGCCAAAATGCTTGTTGCGCCCGCCCTCTTTGGCCGAAAGCACATACACCTCGGCTTCAAAATCAGTGTGCGGCGTGATCGAACCGGGCTTGGACAACACCTGCCCGCGCTCGACCTGGTTCTTTTTCACCCCGCGCAGCAAAATCCCAACATTGTCCCCTGCGCGGCCTTCATCGAGCAACTTGCGAAACATCTCCACTCCGGTCGCCACCGTCTTGCTGGTCTGGCGCAAACCGACCATCTCCACCGGATCGCCCACCTTCACGATGCCGCGCTCCACACGCCCGGTCACCACCGTGCCGCGACCCGAAATCGAAAACACATCCTCAATCGGCATCAGAAAATCACCGTCAATGGCACGCTCCGGCTCCGGTATGTACTCGTCCAGCGCCTCTGCCAAACGCAGGACCGACTCCACACCCAACTCGCTTTCCTCGCCTTCGAGCGCACGCAGCGCACTGCCGATGATCACCGGCGTGTCGTCGCCCGGAAAATCATATTCATCCAGCAACTCCCGAATCTCCCACTCGACCACCTCCAGCAAATCCTCATCGTCCACCGCATCAGCCTTGTTCAAATACACCACGATATACGGCACCCCTACCTGACGCGCCAGCAACACGTGCTCGCGGGTCTGCGGCATCGCACCGTCCATCGCCGACACCACCAGCACCGCACCGTCCATCTGCGCCGCGCCGGTGATCATGTTCTTCACGTAATCGGCATGCCCCGGACAGTCCACATGCGCATAGTGACGGTTCTCGGTCTCATACTCCACGTGCGCCGTCGCAATCGTTATCCCGCGGGCACGCTCCTCGGGCGCATTGTCAATGTCATCAAAATCCTTGACCTCGCCGCCGTAGCGCTGCGCCAGCACCTTCGTGATCGCCGCCGTCAACGTCGTCTTCCCATGGTCCACATGACCTATCGTGCCCACATTTACATGCGGCTTCGTTCGCTCAAATTTCTGCTTCGCCAATTTCAGTACCCTCGCTATTTAAACAATGACTGATTTAGTTCAAATTCAACCTATGTGTGGAGCCCACAACCGGATTTGAACCGGTGACCTCTTCCTTACCAAGGAAGTGCTCTACCTCCTGAGCTATGTGGGCATCCGGTATCTGTGTCGTAGACTTAAGATATAATTCCATTGTCAATAATTCAAGAAGCTGGAGCGGACGATGGGAATCGAACCCATGTCATCAGCTTGGAAGGCTGAGGTTCTACCGTTGAACTACGCCCGCTTTTTTCTCAACGCCCTAATTCAGTTCCGCAAACAGCTAAAATTCCCATGGTGGAGGGGGGAGGATTCGAACCTCCGAAGGCTGAGCCAGCAGATTTACAGTCTGCCCCCTTTGGCCGCTCGGGAACCCCTCCGCAGCAAATCCAAATTAAACTGATATCCTACCACAAATTTTTAATTTGTCAAATTTTTTGAATGATAAGCTGCAATTTTAAATTAGGGATTGCCAACTATATGATAACGCATTTTTGGTAAAAACGATGATGTAGTCCCGCTTTATCCGCTGCACAGCGCCAAGCTGCTATCGATCATCCAGCAGTGTTGGTTCGTCCATGAGGCTGAATATTTCATTCCAGCTATTGAAACCGCACGAATGGGTGATATTATCAATGGTGAAGCGACTGCAGCCTGCGCAGCCGTTCTGACGCCTTTTCCACTGCTCGCATATGCAGTCGCAAACAACATGAAACGCGTATACAATATTATTCAGAGTCACCCGCGTTCTCGACAGACTGCGGGTCATGGCTGAAACCTTCATTATTCGCCAGCAACTTTTATTCAGTGAGATTCAGCGCTGCTTAGCGGAACTTGCCGATGGTTTTGGCGTGCGCGTCCGAAGTTGAATCCGTTAACTGCTTTGGCGCTATTCGTATTCTGAATTAGGCAAACGTCAACGTGTTGATTCGATTTTTCAACGCAAAACGTTTGTCTAGGCGATGATTCAGCTAAAATTTCTACATAGGCATATTCCCATCCATAACAAAATTGCTCAAGCTATCGATTAACGAGCAATAGGTTGAATTCCAGATGATTGGGTGAAAGTGAAATGTCATCAGCGTTTGCAACTTGAATCTAAGCCGTTACTTAAGGCTCAAGTGCATATATATTCGTTAAGCGAAGATAGTATATATCAAAAACATAGTTTAATTACAAGTAAATATTAAAGAAAAGCTAATTTTTTTCTTTAATAATATTTCAGAATCTAATCTACTTGGAGCGAGAGTCCGCATCCAGCAGATTTGAACTAAAGCGCTGATTTACCTAATGTATTACTTGAATTGAATTCAGAACAGCTGGAGCGTGGTCTGACACTATAGACAGTGACAAATTCTCGAAAATTCTATCTGTTCAGGCAATGAGTCTTATTCAGAGATTCATGTGCCAGTCACTTCCACAACTTTTACGCGCACTTCGACTTCACTGCTACCGCCGCCGAAAATAACCCCCTTCGTCGGGGGAATATCTGCATAATCTCGTCCTATGCCAATGCGAATGTGTCGATGGTTGGCTAAATCATCGTTTGTCGGATCAATTCCCAACCAGCCAATTTTAGGCAATAAACACTCTGCCCAAGCATGGGTGGCGCCGATCGGTTCCGGTTGACCTGCTGTCGGTTCGACATAGTAATAACCGGACACGTAGCGTGCAGGAATACCAAAATGCCGGGAGATGGCAAGTAAAAGGTGCGTGTAATCCTGACATACGCCCCCACCTGTCTCGATCAATCTGTCAATTTGAGAATCCACATTCGTGTTATGAGGTGAATAGCGAAAACTGCGAAAAATCTGTGAAGCAGCGTGCAAGAGTGAAGTTAGCGGGTCACTGCCGCGTTCAATCCCCTTATCGGCCATGAATTCGAGCAAAAGCGGAGATTCTTGAACAAAGTGACTTGGTCTTAAAAAATCCCAATATTGAACGACCGGCGCCATCTTTTCGATCGCGGCCCAATCGCTGCTCATCAGCTGAGGCGGATGACTGACAACAGTCTGTGTTTCTACATACATGCTTGTCGAGACCACCAATTTTTTGTGACTGCGAATCGTGTTGACCAAGTGACCTGCATTGCCAAACCAATCTGTGAATTCAACCAGGCATGAATCTGGTTCAAGCTGGATGTCAAAGTTCCAGAATTCCTGTAAATCGCTGCGAGGTTTCAACCGAAGAGACATGACGCTATGCTGTAACGCAGTTCCGTAGCGGAACAGCGAAGTGTGTTTTACCCAGAATTGGCGCAATTGTGGATCAGGCGTTTTTTCTGAGGATGTTTTCCAAATCATATTGAAAGAAAGCCAGTGTGATGTTCTCATGCATTTTGTATGCTGAATCCAGTAGATTTTGCAGCAGATCATGCACGTTAATCATTCTAGTTTCAAAACTTTCCACCTGCCGAATGATGGATTGATTGCACTCAACAGCCTCCGCGCTGACTGCACTGAAATGACCGTCAGCAACCACGGATAATGACTGTGAGATTTTTTGCAAAGAAAATCGAATCGAATTTGGTAAAACGGGATCACCGATTACAAATCGAAGAACGCGAGTCGGTTCGTATGCCAATGAATGCACTCGGAAATAGGCCACGCGGGCTTCACAGACTTTCAAGATGGACAGCCAACTCGATTCATTGAAATTTCGACTGTTTCTGTCTATAGAAACTTGTGCATTCAGCAAAGCTGCAACCATTTGCACTCGTTCAATGAACCGACCTAGCTGCGTAAAGTGCCATCCGTGATCACGATACATTGTGTGGTCTGTAATGCCCGACAAGGTTCTAAAACTATCCTCCAACCGCAGAAAAAATTTCCGCGGCTGATCTTTCCAGATCGCAAAAAGATCGACCGACTGCAAATCCAGGTGGATTGCGTTCAAACGCGACCACATCTCACTTCCAATTACATTGCGGACCACTCTTGCATTCTCTCGCGCTGCAGCAATGCAACTGCAAATCGAATTGGAATTGTCCAGATCGAAGGTTGATTCGTCCGTCAACGTGAACGAATCGGTCAGCATAAACAATTCTTCGCCCAAATTGGATTGGAACCCACCGACCGGCTCCTGTCGCATTGTGCCGTAAAGTCGCTTCCAACTTTCGTCAATTTCTTCAACCGTCAGATCTTCTAGCGCCTCAAACTGCACTGATAGCAATCGAGTCGTAAATTCCGCCCTTTCCAAGTATCGGCTGAGCCAATAGAGGCCGTTCGCTGTCGTAGAGAGCATCTTGCTAAGACGCCAAAACCCAAACGTCTTTACCCCCTCCACCCTGACTTGAATTCACAACAAGGGAACCGGGGGTAAGAGCTACGCGGCAGAATGCCCCTGGAATTAGCCGCGAATTTTGTCCCTGCAATAAAAATACCCGCAGGTCAACATGGCGGGGCGCGGAACCATTCTCTGAAAGACAGGGCGAACGAGACAGGTCGAGAGTCGGCTGCGCAATGAAGTTAGCTGGATCCTGCCGAATCTTTTCCGCATAGGCAGCTCGTTCAGCTGGGGATGAGTGTGGACCTACAAGCATGTCGTATCCTCCTGATCCTCCAACGATTTTGACCACCAATTTATCTAAATTGTCGAGCGTGTATTCCAAATCTTCTGGCTTTCGGCACAAGTATGTTTCCACGTTTGAAAGAATAGGCACTTCAGACAAATAGTATCGGATCATGTTTGGAATGTAAGCATATACGCTCTTGTCGTCAGCAATGCCGGTACCAGGTGAGTTTGCAATGGTCACATTTCCCATTTTGTGAACATAAAACAGTCCTGGGACTCCCAGCATGGAATCCTCTCGAAAAACAAGTGGATCAATAAAATCATCGTCAATTCGGCGATAGATCACATCGACTTTTCGTAATCCTTCTGTAGTGCGCATGTACACAAATGCATTGTGAACAACCAGATCCAATCCTTGAACAAGTTCGACTCCCATTTCCCGCGCTAACAGCATATGTTCGTAGAATGCGGAGTTGTAGACCCCTGGCGTCAATAAAACAATACAAGGATCTGCGTTCCCTGACGGAGACATTTCGGCAAGAGTTGCGCGAAGCATTTGACCGTAGTTGTCGATCCCACGTACACGGTTCCTGCGATACTGTTCGCGTAAACTGGATTTTATCGCCTGTCGATTGGCAAGCATGTATGAAGCTCCCGATGGGACTCGAAGATTGTCTTCCAACACCATGAAGCCATCTCGTGTTCGTACGATGTCGCTGCCGCAGATTGACACAAAGCTGCCGTGCGGTGACTTTACGCCCTGCATTTGAACAAGAAATTGCGGACACCCTAAAACCTGATCCTCGGGAATGACGCCATCGGAAAGAATCTGCCTTGCACCGTAGATGTCACCAATAAACATATTTAGCGCTTTAAGTCGCTGCTTTACTCCTCGCTCAATGAATCTCCAATCTTCAGCAGAAACAATTCTCGGAAACAAATCGATCGGAATAATCCGCTCCTGAGCGCCTTGCTCCCCATACACCGCAAACGTAATGCCTTCGTATAAGAAGGATCGTTCCACCCTTTCCTGTAATGCAGCGATCTCTGAGACAGATTTACTTTTAAAGTCGTTCCAAAATGCTTGACAGTGAATCCGTGGCTCACTATTTGGCAAAAACATTTCATCAAAATACCGGTCGTCGATATCATAATTTGAGAATAATTTTTCGAGTGAGGCGGAAGTTGAATCTTCAACGGTATCTCTTGACATTGCTCAGTCTCAATAAGCGAACCTTTTGTCCACAATTCTAAAATGCTTCTTAGAATTTTAAACGATAGTTCCTGCAAAACAAATTTGATTGCAAGATCCATTCAGCCCGTATTGATCGAGTTTGGTATTCGAGCTGCAAAAGTCACCCGCTCCCAACGAAAACCTGTGAGTTCGATCAGACTATGAGATGGCTGGAAAGATTCTGATTGGAACGGTTGCCGTCACTGATTTCAGTCAATAGACAAGCGCTTAGGATTGGCAAAGACGCCTCAGAAACGACAACCATCGCAAAAACGCTAGTCACCGGACGCTGGCGTGGACATAAAAGCTCTTCCTGCATCCAAATTGGAAGAATTTGCTGTTGACCTGCGGTGAATGTTGTTACGATCACTTCATCACCGACATACCTCCAGCAAGTCAAGCCGTGGCGAGATTCGGCAACAAAATTCAGCGAAAAGCCTGAAAGTCGCTCGCACCCAAAATCCTAAGACGTTTCAATCAGGGAACTGAACAAGAACTGAAATTGCGCGATGGCGCTGTTGGATAAAACAACGCAGATTAAAATGAGCCCGTAGAGGGATTCGAACCCCCGACCTGATGATTACAAATCAACTGCTCTGGCCGACTGAGCTATACGGGCATAGCACTAAATTGTAATGCTAATTCTTCAGAAATTCACAATAAACAGTCACCTATATTTCAATAATTTCCTCACACAATCAGCATCCTTTTCCTGATTCCAAAAGACTATATGGCGTCAGTTGTCAGGAATTATCGCAAGTCAACAATAAATTAATTTCAATTGATTCGGTTAAAAGTTCATGAGTTTTTGAACTGATTCAGTTCAAGATGCACTACAGCCCTAATGTTTTAATGTACTTATCTTATTGAATTATTGAAGTTTTCTTTTTATTCAAGTTGTTTAACGGTTCTAGATTATTTGCCAGTTTTTATTGAGAGGCCGGTGTTCGCTATAATTGAAAGTCAGACTTTAATTCGATTCATAATTCGAAAACTAGCATCATCTGAGGTAGGGATCTTTAATCATGCAATTGACGAAAAATCAGCTGGAACAATTTCATTCAGAGGGATATTTGCTGTTGCCGGACCTGTTTGACGACACCGAAATTCAAGTGCTCAGAGAAGCCGCAGAAACGGTTTACGCTTTGGACCGACAAGAAGTGTTTCGGGAAAAGGATGGCATTACTCCTAGGACTGCGTTTGCTGCCCATCACTACAATGAAGCATTTCGACGGCTCGGATGTCATCCTCGATTGATCAAGCCGGTGGAACAAATATTAGAGGGCCACGTCTATATGCATCAGTATAAAGTGAATGCGAAAGCACCATTTACCGGAGATGTATGGCAGTGGCATCAGGATTATGGAACTTGGTCTCGAGATGATCACATGCCAGAAGCTCGAGCAATGAACATCGCGCTCTACGTAGATGACGCTGTTGAATTCAACGGACCGCTTTGGGTTATTCCAGGTTCTCACAAACAGGGGGTTATGGAAGCCGGTCACGATTTGCAGACGACCAGCTACCCTCTCTGGACATTGGACAAAAAGACGATCACAAGACTGATTGATGACGGTGGAATCGTTGCGGCCCATGGGAAAGCAGGAAGCGTACTCATGTTCTACAGTACCTTGGTTCACTGCTCACCTCCAAATTTGTCGCCTTGGCCGAGAACTGTTGTGTACCTTTCACTGTGTCATGTAGAAAATCATATTCGCCGTTTCAAACGACCGGAGTGGATTGCTCACCGAAACTTCAGCCCGATTGAACCTATGCCTGATGATTGTTTGAGAGAACTCGCACTTGAACAAGCCAAATCGGCTGCCTAAGAATTGATTGAAGAATTTGTACCAAATTTAGGGGCATAAAACAGCTGTTGCTGGAAGATGGCATTCCATACTTCCACTTTAGCCCCACTTATCCTATTCGTTTTGACTTCATTTTCCCTCAAGACATTTAGAAGGCCGCGCAGAATCAAAACAATTGCTTGATCGATATGAGGAGTAATTGCTAGTGTGGCATTTTCCTCAATCGAAAGACCGTTGTTGAGGTCATCACTAGAAAACCTTTTGAATTCTTCTTGCCCCACCCAATTATGATGATTAAACTTGCGTGGTTTAACCAGTCCAAGACATTCTGCTATTTCAAACGCCCGGCCACCATCTTGCTATTCATTAATTCATGAGGTGCTCTTTCTTTTGTATAGCATTAAATTTCGCATTGTAAGAGACCAATGAAGAATGGCCGCATTAGCTCAATGAAAAAGTAGATGAGAAAGCTTCTCTCTGTCTGCCGAAGGCTGAAATCGTGACCACTATTTATTTACGCAATTTTTCGGATAAAATTAATGGATACAGTTAATCAATTCAACCGCCACCAATATCAAAACTAACGACCACAGCATTCGTCGAACACTGAGCCCAATTTATGGTTAATATTTCAAACCGGCAACTAAAAAAACTTCTACGTAGAAATATTTTCCCAAATTTAGTGTTGCGGCTATCGACCCGAGTATTTAACTAATTGCGGTTCTCTATTCGGTTTTCACCCAATATTCATGATAAATTTTCTAATTCCTGTATTTCTTTCTCAGCAGCGCGTTCAAGTCTTCGAATCTGTTTCAATATTTTGTCATTTTTTCCAAATGAATTCGCGCTACGACGGGCGTACGAGGAAAAATTTCTGAATTGTAGCGCAGTGAAACGGCGACGCAATTGTTTTGTCCAGACTTTGTCTGCACGTCCTGCTGCTATTTCAATTTCTGCTTTCTTTCGTGTACGTTTTATGGCGTGCCTCATTTTTCGCCATTGACGAGATAGTGAACTCTGGCGAATCGTCGCACCACTTACATCAAGGCTAAAACCAAGGTACTGTGCAACTCTTTTACTAGGTACAGAGTCAAAACCAAGATCGAATTCTGTGCGTTCGGTCTTTTCTGCAGAAATTTCAAGGCATTCATGTTTGATGAATTTCTGTACTTTTGATTCAACTTCATTAGCAAATTCTGGTTTGCACACTATAAGGATATCATCCGAATATCGTCGGAACATGGCTCCAATATCGTCGCAATACTCTTTCATTGAAGTGTCAAACTCCATCATATATACGTTTGAGAGCGTCGCACTAATCGGAGTGCCTTGAGGAATTCCTTTACCAGATGACGAATTCTTATAGAATTTCACACCAGCTGTTTTTAACTCTACTATTGACGCAATCGGAGTTGTTCCTTTTTTTCGAAGTCGATGTAGAAAAGTTGATTTCATCTCTAGTTCTTGTTTTTCTACATAGCAATACTTCGTAATGTAGCGGAAAATCTTATACCAGTGATCTTCGAGTTCAGTCGTTTCGAGGATATTCTTAAGGCGTTTTTTCAGAAATACGTGATCAAGATTGTCAAAAAAGCCTGTAACATCAAAGGCTAGAATAGTAACAGGCGAGTTGAGATTTGCAAACTTCAGTACTTCTGAAGCAAAATCGTAATTCGCTTTTCCGAGAGAACGATATGCGATAACATTGTCCGAAAGTCCAGTTTGCAGATAGTATTGATCAAGATGTAAAGTTAAGATTTTAGAATAATACGACAGTATGCAGGCATCTCTATGGGAAGCATACATTATGGGACGCTTTTTTACCGTAGAGATCCGCTTGTTCTTTTCGTCGCAAAATTTGTACTTGGGAGTTTCTTTAGTGTAGCGAATCAGAGGTGAAAACGGGTGTCTAGCCACAAATTCAGATTGCATTACCTTTTTGGCAAAATTTGTGTTGACAGGATAATCGAAATGTTTGTAGGTGCGTTGACGAAACCAATCAGTATCCAAATAAAATCCTCCACTTACAAAGTTCTAGGGATTAGCCCTTGACCCGGAGCTCCGGCCGTAAACGCCAGACATCCCTAGAACGCACGTTATCATCTGTCGGTACACTCACTAAAGTGACAAGTCCGACACGGGCCTATTTAACATTAAGGTGTATTATTTCTTCATGGAAATTCAAATACGAATATTCGCAATAATATGCGAAATAGCAGTGATAGTTTCACTGCCTATTGGCATTAAACTTTCAACTGCTAGAATCGCAGTTGACAATTTCAACAAAAGAATCCTACGACCAATTTCGCGGACATCAATAAACATGGGTTCACTTAAAAACAATTTCAAGTGGAAAACTCAATTTATTCACTATGCTCCTAGGAACGATTGGTTAATCCCCTATGTTAGTTTCAATAACTTGTTGGGTGTGTTTGATTTTCATTGCTTTCTAAGCACAACTTTCGGAAAATTCCTCCCGACTTATTGGCTACTATAGAAAAAAACTACACTTCGCAATAGTTGGTAACGTAATGATTCCCCGAAATAAAAATTGATTAGAGCGATTTTCTGCGCACACTAATCTCACCAGAATTTACAGCATGAATCTTGCCGTTCGCAAGTTCTAGCAGCAGCGCCCCGCGTTGGTCGATTCCTATCGCTTTGCCTTCAACCAAATAATTCCCGCGCGTGTACACCTGTTTATTCGCAAAGGCGTGCAATTCCAACCATCGTGTCCTAAACGCATCCAGCTTATGTCGAGAAAATACTTCAAGGCCTCGATGAAGGAAGTTGACTAATTGAACAATGAGATCATTTCGATTGATTGATTCGAGCGAAATTTCAGCTAAACTTGTCACCGGAGCATCGATAACTGCGAATTCGCCTTCTGACAAATTACAATTGATCCCAATGCCTATTACCGCATGTCCGTCTATGGTTTCTATCAAAATTCCACTGATTTTCTTGTTTTTGAACAGAATGTCATTGGGCCACTTTACTTGAAAATTCAGTCCCGTCTCCTGCTGTAGAAAGTCGCTTACAACTACGGCCACTGCCAGACTCAGACCTGACATTTGAGAAAGCCCTCCGTCAAATTTCCAGCCTAGTGACAGCATGATGTTCTTGTAGGCGCCGCCCAGCCATTTTCTGCGCTGTCGCCCGCGACCTCTTGACATGTACTCTGCGGCGCAAACATGCTTATGAATTGATTTTGACACGGCTTGCTTCAATAAAACTTCGTTTGTCGAATCGGTCTCCTCAAGCACAGTAAAATTTTTGCTGATTTCAGAATCTATGTGTTCTAAATTTTTTGCAATCCAATTTGAATTCAGAGGACAAACTTGCTCTAAAAGACATACGGATGTCTTGGATGCCCACTTCAGTGGGACTCCAATTTGGATCAATCGCTCAATCGCGGTAGAGACTGCAGTTGAGCGCAAATTTAATTTCAGTGCGATTTCCTTAACTGAAACAGGCTTAAGATCTTGCAGCTGTAATAGAATCTTTCCGCCAAACATGATATGAAGTTCTTTAGTTCCTGAAATTTACCTTCCGTCAATTCTGTAGATTATCGATTATGCATCGCTTTTTGGAATCCTATATGTCCTTTGTTTGAATCGAATCGCGTCAAGTTGTTCTTCAATTAAAGATGATCGACATGTCGTCTCGTCACAGTTCATACTGAGAATCAGATAAAATTAAAATGTAAACATGCCAATACACCATATTCATGTTGCTAGCCGCGATGTTCTCTTGATACAAGCAATTGACTTTGTTCCCATCAAATTAACGTCGTTTACATGGCATCGCTTTGATTGATGTATGCAACTCAACTTCTATGAACCAAACTGGTCGAGTTCAGCGATTGTGAAATTAAAGAGAAATCCTACAAAAACAATGAAAGTTGGCAATGTTTCGATTGGTTCGACGCACCCGATCGTCGTTCAGAGCATGTGTACTACCCATACACGAGATCCCAAAGCAACAGCGCAGCAAGCGACCCAATTAAGTGATGCTGGCGCTGGCATAGTCAGAATCGCCGTCGACAGCAAACGTGACGCTAAGGCTTTGCCTTACATTCGAGATCATTGTGATGCGAATTTGAGTGTTGACCTACAAGAAAATTATCGTGTTGCGAAAGACGTCGCACCTTATGTCGATAAAATTCGCTACAACCCGGGACATCTTTATCATCACGAAAAGAAGAAAACTGTTGAAGATAAAGTTCGATTTTTAGTCGATGTTGCCGCGAATCATGATTGTGCGATGAGAGTTGGTGTGAACTCAGGTTCGGTTGATCCCGACAAAAAAGATCAATTCCAAAAGGATGATGCAATTTCACCCATGGTAGCGAGTGCTCTTGAGCATAGCGAACTCATGGATAAAATCGGATTCGATCAATTCTGCGTGTCGCTGAAAAGCTCTCATCCTGATCGGGTGATAGAGGCCAACAAACGATTTGCAAAACAGCGACCCGACGTTCCACTGCATCTCGGTGTAACCGAGGCGGGAATGCCTCCCGATGGAATTATCAAGACTCGAATCGCATTCGAACAGCTTTTTGCGGTAGGAATTGGAGATACGATACGAGTATCCCTTACTTTGCCTGCAGCTAAAAAACATGAGGAAGTTCACGCTGGACTGCAAATTATTGAAGATTTCAAATCCGGCCGCGTTCGGTCCGTAGTTCGATTTGATCCAAACCGACTCAATATCATTTCCTGTCCGAGTTGCTCGCGAGTTGAAAATGAAGCCTTTATTGATTTGGCAAAACGGGTCAAAGAAATTACAGATGACGTCAAAGAGGAATCCATCACGATTGCAGTCATGGGCTGCCGAGTCAACGGACCAGGTGAGACTGATGACGCAGATCTTGGTCTTTGGTGCGGTCCGAATTTCGTCAATTTAAAGAAAGGTGAAGAAAAACTCGGCGCTTTTCGATATCACGAGATTTTGCCGCGTCTAAGACAGGAAGTTGATACCCTCATCCGAGAGCGGCAAACCTAAAAACTCAAACTCCACCGACTCTCATTCGTCGGTCACGCAGCCTTCACTCGCGTTTTTGACCGTCTTGATATAGCGATACAAAGTTCCTCGCTTCGCCTTGTATTCAGGCATTGTCCAATTTGACTTTCGTTGTTCGAGTTCGTCATCACTTAGATGAACATCGATCGTATTGGATACCGCATCGATTGTAATTTGATCTTCGTCTTCTAACAGCGCGATCGTCCCGCCCTTCTGGGCTTCCGGGACGATGTGTCCAACTATAAATCCATGCGACCCACCGGAGAATCGGCCATCTGTAATCAAAGCGACATCGGAACCTAGGCCTGCACCCACAACTGCAGAAGTCGGAGTCAGCATTTCAGGCATTCCAGGACCGCCAGTTGGTCCTTCATAGCGAATTACAATTACGTCTCCCTTTTGGATATTCCCTTGCTCCAATGCACGCAGCATTTTTTCTTCACCATCAAATACCCGTGCCGGTCCGGAGAAGATCTCGCCTTCCTTGCCTGTAATTTTCGCAACGGAACCTTTCGGAGCAAGATTGCCTTTCAGTATTTGAATATGACCTGTCGGCTTAATTGGATTATCCAATGAGTAGATGATGTCCTGTCCGGATTCCAAGTTCGCTACATTTTCCAAATTTTCAGCGATGGTTTGACCGGTAACCGTCAGACAGGAACCATCCAATAAGCCTTCCCTCAATAGAAATTTCATTACCCCGGGGATTCCGCCAACATTGAACAAGTCTTCCATTACATACTTTCCACTGGGTTTTAAATCCGCTAAGAATGGAATGCGGTCACTTACTGCCTGAAAATCGTCGATAGTCAAGTCAATATCGACTGCTCGAGCCATGGCAATCAAATGTAGCACCGCATTCGTCGAACCGCCCAGAGCGCTCACTATTACCATCGCATTTTCGAACGCTTCCCGCGTCATGATGTCTTTGGGCAAAATATTTTGTTCCAACAGATTCAGCACCGCCGCACCAGCTCTCCTGCACTCCTTTACTTTATCCTCGTGGTTCGCAGGGGTTGACGAACTAAAGGGGAGTGACATTCCAAGCGCTTCGATCGCACTGGCCATTGTGTTTGCCGTATACATTCCCCCGCATGCGCCCGCTCCCGGACACGCCTTTCGAACGATGTCCATTCTTTGGTTTTCGTCAATCCTTCCGGCAATGTATTCACCGTAGCTCTGAAATGCTGAAACGATATCCACTTTCTGCGTGCCAACGGTGCCGGCTCGAATAGTTCCGCCGTATATCATCAGTGACGGTCGATTCAAACGCCCCATTGCCATCAAGCATCCAGGCATATTCTTGTCACAGCCGGGTATCGTGATCAACGCGTCGTACCACTGGCCTGCGACTACGGTTTCGATCGAATCTGCAATCAGATCTCGAGACTGCAAGGAATAACTCATTCCTTCGGTTCCCATGGAAATGCCGTCACTGACCCCGATTGTGTTAAATCGCAGGCCGAGCATTCCAGCCGTTTCAACACCTTCTTTTGAAAGCGCTGCTAAGTCATTAAGATGCATGTTGCAAGTATTGCCTTCCCACCAAACACTGGCAATTCCAACCTGAGCTTTGTCCATGTCCGCATGCGTCATTCCGGTTCCATAGAGCATTGCCTGTGAAGCTCCTTGAGCCTTTGACTGCGTTAGTCTTGAACTGATTTTGTTCAGTCGATCCATTCTTCTCTCCTCACTGCTGCATTTGCGAATCAATTAAAACCTCTTGGCGTTCAATTAATTCTTCAAAAAGCACTGTTGCTGTATTTATTCTTACTTGTGATAGTTGAAATGCCCATCCACTCCATTTGCGATTCAACTGTTGAACCTCCTGTAAAACTTCGGGTGATGCGCCATTTTCTGCTTTGGCTTCAAACGTTGCAAACTGACTCAGACTGTCAGTGCCAATTGAGACCATGACGATTAAACCCTCGAAGGTTTTCATTCTTATCTCTGATGACGACTGCCATTCTGAAACTTCAATAACCCGCTCAAAATTCAACTTCCTGAATAATCTACCAATATTATTGACTAAAAACTGATGTCGAACCTGAAAGCCTTCGGGAACATCCGCCAGTTCAAATTTTTCAGCATCTCTATCGGCTTGAAATACGCGCACATTGGCTTGTTCGGGCACAATGAGCTGAACTTCAGAAATACGATTGTTATCGAAGTCACTGATGTTGCGATGGATCCATTCCAATGAATCTGTCGGTACGTCAAGAGCAGTTTCTGTCAGCCAAGTCTGATTCTGGTCCGGCTTTCGTACATATATTAAACTCACTAGAGGATTGCTATTGGAAGATTTCGACTTTCCAAACAGAAGTTCCGCCAAAACATCTTCCTGCGTTGAAATCAATTGAATTTCAATGGTCTGCGAATTTTTGGTTCCAACTCCCTCTAAACCCAACTCCGAAAATCTCTCTGCGACACTCGTTTTTTTCTCTAGCATTCGCAGTTGACTCATGCCGACAATCAAGTTTTGCACCCGCGCAATATTCGCAAAGTATGAATCTTGCTGCTGAACTCTCCAAACATCATCAACCAAGCGAATGTTTGTCTCATTTTGTGCAGACTGAATTCTGATTTCACCAATTTCAAAGACTTGATCAATTAAATTCGGGAAAAATAATTCACCCGAGGCAATCTGTGTTTGTGGCTGCCGTTCAATGGCAGCGATGAGGAAGTAAACGATTACACAAACAACTGTGATTCCAACTAAGATGAGACTTCGTAATTTCATCTTGATTGGGTGACAGCGTTCACTTCTCGCAGCAGTTTCCTGTCTCGATTTTTCGAGCCATACGCGGCGACATAAAACCCTACAAACACAACCATCAGTGGCGCCAGTATGGAATTGATCAAAATCACATTCTGCTTCAATTTCTGAATGTCTCGATCTAGATTTCGTCTCACCTCTCGCAATTCGGCGCGAATTTCGGAACGTGTCGTTTGAATCTGTTTCAGCTCCTGCTGCTGTTCTCTGGTAAGGATGCTCCGCGATTGAGAATTGGACTCGCTAGCCTGAAATTCAGCCAGTGAAGTTTCGATTTTCTCGAGTTCCCGCGCGAGACGCGCCTCTTTTTCTCGATAGCGTTGCTCCGCAGCTTGACGAATTTCTTGTAAACGCACAAAAGGACGTAAATAACCACCTCTGCTCTGAATCCCAATCAGCGCGTTATTGTTGGCGAGATTGTTAATTGAATTTATAACCAGTTCCCCATTCGAAGCTTGGACAAGGACAATTAATTGACCCAGCAGATCTTGCGTCTCCAACCAGAAGCGATTATGCAGAAAATCTGTATCGGCAATCACAATTGCATTGACTGCTCCTCTTGCAATATGTGCTTGATCACTTCCAGATTCCCCTTTTGCATCCGAATTTCGATCGGGAAAAGCAGAATTCGCATACCCACGAACACGGGCAGCGATCACCATACTCTTGCCAAGAGGCTGATAATCTCTCACTAAGTCCCTCACATCTTTCAAATTTGAAAATTCTTCAGAGTCATACAGTTTCGCTTCGGCTGTGGTTGAAATGAGGGGAACAGCGTCGATACCTTCTTTTGAGTTGAGTTCAAGCACCCCTGGCGTCCCCATTTTGATATTTCCGATCTTCGATGTGACGACGTCTTCAGAATTCAATTGCTCGGGTTGAATGTTCATCCAAATCGGATAATCCACAGCCTCTCTCGTTGAAGAACGAGGATTAACCACTCTTGCTGCTATTGATAAATCACCGATAATCTTGTCATCGACAAGCTTCACTCCCCAATTTTGGGTTAGATCATTTAAGTCCGATTTGGGTATGATTTCAGAGCTAGGGGCAATCTCGCGGAGGGAGCTGGCAATCACCTCTGAAAATGGATCGACAAGAATCAGAATCGCTTTGCCGCTCAATACAAATTGATCAATTTCATAAAGCATCTCTTCTGAAAAATTTATCGGATGAATCAGTACCAGCATATCTAGATCATTTGGGATTTCCTTTTCGGAAGCACTGAGCAAATTCACATCGAAGAAATTTGTCAACTGCTGATAAATTGCCCAGCTGTCGTTTCGATTTCCGGCTTCAAAAATGGGAATTGAACTAATGACTCCGATCGTTTTTTGCTTTCTGCTGTTGAGTTTGGCAATCAATTGTGTAAGCTCATACTCCAGCAGTTCCTCTCTTTCTGGGAGAAAAAATGGAATTATTTCTACGTCATCGACAGCATTGCTTCCCACTAGACCGAAATACAAAGACTCCCCAGAATTCCCTGGAACTCCTCGCAATCCGTTTCTGATCGCCAAATCTTCTTCATTTGAATAGGGTTCTGGATCTATCAATCGAAACGAAATCATCCCGTTTGCGAGTCGTGAATAGTCCCTCAAAACACTTTCAACTCTTCTTGTGTACAAATGTAATCCAGGGAATTCAATTAATTTGGACTTTGATACAAATAAATCCAAATTAATGGGTTCCGATAAATTTTGAAGCAAAAACTCTAATCCTTCCGATGGCGAGTACAAACTTAATTCGGTCAAATCGATTCGATACTTGGATAAAACTTCATTTGCAATCAAATTAACAATCAGAAAAACGATTCCAGCAACCGCGACTGTAGCGATAATTGATGAACTCTGCTTAAAAACTTTCATCGTCATCGATTATTCCGAACCTGGACTGCAACAACGTTTAAGAAAAGGAACAATACGGTCATGGAAACAAAGAAGACCACAGCGGGCAATGAAACCACACCTTTTACAAATTCATTAAAGTGTGTCAAGTAATTCAAACTGACAATTGTTTCAATAAGCAGAAATGGTAAAAAACCGGAAAGAATGTTCTCAATCAGAAACAACCCGCCCAAGGTGAAAACAAAATTAATGACTACCGCGAGGATAAAAGCGATGACCTGATTTTGTGTTAGCGCAGACATGCACGAAGAGACTGCGAGATAGCTTCCGGCAAGCAGCCAGCTTCCCAAGTAACTTGCGATAATTACCCCATTATCTGGATTGCCCAGATAGTTGACCGAAATCCAAATGGGGACGGTGAGCGCTAAAGCGAAAGTCATGAATACCCAAGAGGCTAGGAATTTTCCCGAAACTGCCGACACGATGCTTGTCGGCAAGGTCAGCAGTGTTTGTATCGTACCGGTTTTTCGCTCTTCCGCCCACAACCTCATGCCGAGAGCTGGCGCCAAAATTAAAAATAGCCAAGGGTGGAATATGAAAAATTGAACTAGGTCTGCCTGCTCTCGTTCAAAATAAGATCCAAGATAGAATGTACAAACACTATTCAGAACAAGGAAAATAATCAAAAAAATGTATGCTATCGGTGTATAAAAATATTCCGCCAACTCCCGATATAGTATTAGGATCCAAGCAGGGAGAGAATCAAAATAAAATGGGTTGGATTTGAATGCCGGAAGCTGCATTTTTGACGACGATTCAAACGAAAAATCTGTGTGTCCGCGAAGGAATCTGTAATTTTTAAATTGATTGGAAAATTGTGTTGGCAAACATTTTTCTTTTCTGACAGATTTGCTAACTTTGCTACATTTGGTTAGACTGCCAATTTTCGAATTTGTTGCCGTTTTGGTTCATTAAACACGGCGCGTGCAAATACCTTGTTGTCACCAAGTCTAGAAGTGCCAAGATTATAACTTCACGCAATTGTGAATGAAAATATGAAATACCACCAGAGAATTGATCGCTTAAATCAGGCGAGTGATCAGGTCATCCGTAAAATAAAACGTGGTATCGAGAAAGAAAGCCTGCGAATTGATTCGACGGGACATCTATCTCAATGTTCACATCCTTCCAAACTTGGCTCTGCTCTAACCCATCCGTTTATAACAACTGACTATTCGGAAGCCCTTTTGGAACTCGTGACCCCTACTTTTCACTCGTGCGAAGAAGTGCTTGGACACTTGGAAGAGCTGCACAGAATCGTTTACTTCAATATCGACGACGAGTTGCTGTGGGTCAATAGTCTGCCCTGCTTGCTTGGGGAGGAGTCACAAATACCAATTGCTGAGTTTGGGCGATCCAATATCGGGCAAATGAAACGAATCTATCGCAAAGGTTTAGCCTTGCGATACACTCGCAAAATGCAAATCATCGCTGGAATTCATTACAACTTTTCGGTGCCGAATTCGTTTTGGGAAATATTCGGTCATCGTGAGAATGACCCGAATTTCAAAGATCATGTCTCGAACGGATATTTGGCTGGAATCAGAAATTTTCATCGTTACTCTTGGCTGCTCTTTTATTTATTCGGTGCGTCGCCAGCAGCCTGTGGCTCTTTTTTTGACAAAACGCCTTCTGATGATCTGCAGAAAATGGACTCTCATACGTATTATGGACCCTATGCAACGACGCTAAGAATGAGTAACTATGGGTATCGCAATCCCGTGCAGTCAGAAATTGTGATCGATCAGAACACAATTGAGGGCTACATCAATTCTCTTGAAAATACAGTCAGCACTCCATACGCGCCGTATGAAAAATTCGGGATAAAAAAGAACGGAAAGTTTCGGCAGCTCAATACGAACTTGTTACAGATTGAGAACGAGTATTACTCTGTGATTCGACCCAAAAGACGCATTTATCCCCTTGAAAAACCGACCACTGCATTAAAAAAAAGAGGTGTCGAATACATCGAAGTTCGGTGTTTGGACTTGGACCCCTTCGAACCGATCGGACTGTCTCTCGCGCAAGCTAGGTTCATTGACTTGTTTCTCATGTTCTGTCTGCTCTACCCCAGTTCATTTTTGACAGACGATGAAACGAATGCCATTACCAAAAACAAAAACATCGCGGTTCTGCAGGGACGATCACCGAAGATCAAACTGCAAAAAAACGGGGAGCTGGTGTTGCTGAGAACCTGGTCGATGGATTTATTAAATCAATTGGAACCAATCGCTCAAGTTTTTGATGATGTATTGGGCGGCGAGAACTACCGACAGGCGCTTTTTGAGCAAACATCGAAAGTGCTTCATTCCGAACTCACTCCGTCAAGCAAAATTCTCACAGCGCTGCAAGAAAAATCAGAACCATTTTTCACATTTGCAATGAAACTCGCTGAGCAAACCAGAAAGCACCTGACGAATGGACCACCAACTCAAAAAGACCTTTGCTACTACGATAACCTGGCAAAAGAATCTTTGAGGGATCAAAAACGCATTGAAAGAGAGGACAATCTAAGCTTGGATGAATTTCTGGAAAGATATTTCTCGCAATAATCCAAGTCGCCCAATCGGGCGTAGGGATGAAAATTGAGTGGAAATCGGTCGTGCTGTATTGAGTGACTAGTACGCTTTTTTTCGGTCGACAATTCCCTCTATTTCTTTACCTTCCTCAAACCTGATTATTTTTTCCAAAATGACTGCGCTCGCTGTTTCCGGATCCGGTTTGCTCGCACAATGTGGAGTTACCGTTACTTTGGGTTCATCCCAGTATGGATGCTCGGGCGGCAATGGCTCAGTACGAAATACATCCAACACTGCACCTGCGATATGCCCGCTTCGCAAAGATTCCAGCAAAGCATCGTCGTC
This sequence comes from Arenicellales bacterium, assembly GCA_965202855.1. Taxonomy (GTDB): domain Bacteria; phylum Pseudomonadota; class Gammaproteobacteria; order Arenicellales; family JAJDZL01; genus JAJDZL01. Next base: position 933,356 of record CBDBBP010000003.1, read on the forward strand.
AATCGATTCTCCTCTTCCACAATTGATGATGCAGGCTCCTTTTGGCAACTGAGCTAATGTTTTACGATTTATCAGGTTGGTCGTCGAAGGTGTATTCGGTAGCAGACAGACCAAAATGTCAGTTTTGGACAAGAACGTTTCCAGTTCTTCTTCCCCTGCGTAGGAATCGACTTGAGGTACCTGTTTTCTGGTACTGCTGTATCCAATCACTTTAAACCCAATTTGATTTAGAGCGTCGGCGCTTGCAGCCCCCAATATTCCGAATCCACATATCCCAACGCACGTGCTTCGTGGCGCTTTGAATACAGACTGAAACGGATGATGCCAATATCGAGACTTGTACTCGGAAATTTGCAGATGAAAACCGGTTACATGATGAACGACATAGGCAACAATTCCATTTGTAAGTCCCGGCTCGGTCATTCGAAAGATAGGAATCTCACTCAAGCTGGCATCGGCGAGAAGATCTTCAACACCTGCCCACATCGAAAAAATCGCCTTCAGATTTGAATAGCGCGCCATATCACCTTTCGGTGGACGCGCGACTATCGCATACTCAATATCTTCAATACAGCCAACTTCCGGCCAAATTCGCAAGTCCAAACCTGGAGCTTGCAGACGCAATTCTGTAGTCCAGAGTTCGACATTTTCTTCGGTGGTAGAGTAAAGAACAGCCTTGTTCAGTTTGAGTCTCATCTCGAAATTTCAGTCCGAAAACACGTGATTTTCTTACTTGAATTGAGAAATTTACCGATTCCACAACATGGGGAATCGATATGATTTAATTGACTTCAAGCAACTCGATTTCAAAAACCAGTGTGGCGTTGGGCGGAATTACCGGAGGCGCTCCATTTTCGCCATAGGCAAGTTCGGGCGGTATGACCACTTCCCAGAGTGACCCCACTGTCATCAATTGCAAAGCTTCCGACCAGCCCGGAATAATTCCCTGGACATCGAAAGCGGCTGGCTGATTGCGGTCATAAGAACTATCGAACGGTGTTCCATCTGTCAGTGTTCCGCGATAATGAACAACTACTGAACTGTCTAGACTCGGTTTTTTTGTCGAGCCGCCATCGACCATGACCCTATACAGCAATCCACTGTCCGTAGCAATGACATTTTCACGTTTCGCATAATTTTCTCTAAACATTTTTCCCTCTTCACTAATTTGTGCCGCGAACTCTCTGTTGCGGCTTTCAAGCTCTGCTGCTGCTTCTTCGATCGCGGCATTCATTTCCTCTTCACTAAATTTGAAAGGCCGATCGAATAATATGTCCATCAGTCCGACGCTGACAGACCTTAAATCCAACCCGCCACTTACTTGCTGAAGTTGTTGAGCGATCTGCGCTCCGAACTGTACACCGAGTACATAACTGAAAGTATGGAGATCCTCTCCTGATTCTGTGTCCTGTGCCTGCGTGGAAACAGAAGCAAAGAAAAGAGAGGAGCTGATGATGACTGCGCATAGGCGAACAATTTTCATATTGGGATACCTGGTTTTAATGTAAGTAATTTGTAGATATTGACGTGGAAAAACCATAAAGTACGCTTGCAACGGTTACGTTTCAAACGAATGGATTGCTGATAAATGCTAGAATCTGCTCATGATGCCTGCGATCGGATTCGCGGTAAAAACTCGCAGTCCATATATGATACTTAACGAATGAGCTGGCGAGGGTAACCATTTTGAATAATTTTGCACATTTATAGTTCAACTGTCCCTGCTTCATAAGAAAAAGTTCCGCAATGTCCGAACTGTTTTCCAACCAATAAACCAAAATTTTTTTTGACGAAATCCATCAGAGACATCCCGAATTTAAATCTCAGACACCATTGTTGCTGCGGAAAAGAAAAGAATGCAGCAAAAATAAGCAATGGATTGCCATTCACAAGATTCGATTCTTTCTCGGGTAACTGTATACTGATTGCATAGCACCTTTGTTGAGCAGATTCGTAGAATTTAGTTTATTGATTTCGTTGAACAATTGATAACAACTCAAAAAAGTCAAAGTTAAAAAAAGCACTATAGAACAGGAGTTAGAAGTGCCGCTTCATCGAAAACTACTGCAAATCCTTCGCTGTCCAGTGACAAAACAATCCCTTTCGTATTTGTCCGAACAGAAATTAAATGATCTCAATACACAGATCACTGATAGAACAGTGCGCTATTCTGACGGAACTTTCGTAGAAGATACCTTGGATGAGGCTCTGATCACCGATAATGGCAGTTTCATTTATCGAATTGACTCGAATATCCCCGTAATGCTGCAAGACCGAAGTATTCCAAGCACCGAGATCAAAACCGCCTAATTAGCTGCGCTGATAGTAATCCATTAAAATTTTTGCAACTTGAGGCCGCGAAAACTCTGGTGGGAGCGCCTTGCCTGCAGACAGCATCTCTCGAACTTTTGTGCCGGATAACAGAACGAAATCTTCTTTGGTGTGATTGGATACGTCTCTCATCATCACGACTTGATGCAGTTTCTTTGACCAAGCTGTGTGGTCAGCTTCAAATATCTCGATATCCAGTGTTCCATCGGGAACGTCGGTGTTGAAAATATCCTGAGCTTCAAAATCACTATAGTAGTCACCGACACCCGCATGGTCTCGACCCACAATCATCACCGAAGCACCTAGATTTTGACGAAAGATAGCGTGCAAGACCGCTTCTTTCGGACCAGCATATAGCATGTCGTATCCATATCCGCAAATCAGAGCCGTGTTTTCTGGAAAGTACAGTTCAACCATCTTTTGAATTGCCTGCACTCGAATCTTCGCGGGAATGTCGCCCGGTTTAAGTTTCCCCAATAGCATGTGGATCACAACTCCGTCAGCATTCGTGCGGTCCATCGCAATTTTGCAAAGCTCCTCATGTGCTCGATGCATGGGATTGCGAGTTTGGAAGGCGACAGCATTGTGCCAGCCGAGCTCTGATATTTCTGCCCGAATTTGTTCAGCGGTTCGAAAGGTATCTGCAAAATCCCTCTCGAAATAACTGTAATTCAATACTTCGATTGGCCCCGCCACGACGTATCTGCCTTGATTCAGAAAAGTGTTCACACCAGGATGCTCTTCGTCAGTGGTGCCGTATACAGACTGGGCAACAAGTCGAACTTCCTCCGATGTGAGCTCCTCGACTGAAGTGACGGTCTGAATCGCCAACGGCGGACATCCTTCGACTTCCGGGTCTCTCAGTGCAATTCGATCACCCTCTTTAATGCCAGCAGCCTGATGAAGCCTGTTCACAACTGGAACCGGCCAAAAAAGTCCCGCACTTGTCGTCATGGAATCTGCGACGGACAACATATCGGACCGACTCATAAAGCCGCGCAAGGGTGTGAAATAGCCAGCGCCCAGCATCACTGCAGAAGAAGCAGAGGACGAATCAGCGACAGCTGAGGGCAGTTGCTCTGCTTCTTTCGTTAATTGTGCGTTCCGCTCAGAATTTGAAACGAAAAGAGGCTTCAGTCTTGAAGACTGATAGGGCTGTATCATGAATGAATGGAAAGCGGGCAGCCTTTAGATCAAATCTGCGCTCACAGCTTTTGCATCATGCAGCGAACGTCGTCGTTGGCGAACTGCTTGACTCAATGTCTGCAGCAGTTCCACGGTCTGGTCCCAGCCGATACATGCATCAGTAATGCTTTGCCCAAAAACAGGCTCTTTCCCGTCACTGAAGTTCTGTCGACCTTCCACCAAATGACTCTCGATCATAACCCCTTTGATGCGAGTGTTTCCAGCGGATATCTGCGAGGCAACATTTGCGCCAACTAGCATTTGTCTCTGGTACTGCTTTGAACTGTTCGCATGACTGAAGTCAATCATGACAGCTTCGTTCAATCCCCGGTCTGCTAACATTTGAACCGTGTTTTCGACATGTTCTGCTGAATAATTTGGACTGCTTCCGCCACGAAGAATCACATGACAGTCTTCATTGCCCGAAGTTTCAAATATGGCAGTCTGGCCATCCTTGGTGATTGATAGAAAACGATGTTGTTTCGACGCGGCGTGTACGCCATCTACCGCGATTTTTACGTTCCCTTCGGTACCGTTCTTCATCCCAACAGCACAAGACAGCCCAGATGCCAGTTGCCGATGAACTTGACTTTCTGTAGTACGAGCGCCAATCGCTCCCCAACTCACGAGATCTGCAATGTATTGCGGAGTAATGATGTCCAAAAATTCAACTCCTGCAGGCAAACCCAATTCATTGATGCTCAGCAAAAGCTGTCTGGCCAGTTTTAATCCTTTGTTGATATCAAATGAGCCATTTAGGTCTGGATCATTCATCAAACCCTTCCAGCCGATTGTGGTTCGAGGTTTTTCAAAATACACACGCATGACAATCAGTAAATCTTGTGACAGTTTTGGAATGGTCGAAGCCATTCGACTGGCATACTCCATAGCTGCCTCGGGATCATGTATAGAACAAGGTCCAACGATTGTGATTAAGCGATCATCACGATCATTTAGTACATCGTGAACCTGACTTCTCGTTGTTGTAACAACTTCTTTCGCTTTCTCAGACGCAGGAATTTCCGACATGATTTGTACCGGAAATGCGACGTCACTAATAGAAGCGATTCGCAGATTTTCAATATTTGATTTGAACAAGATTTTTCTTTTCCTTAAGTATTGATTTCACATCATTTACAAATTCACGCACCAGCAATACGCAATGGTACGGCAGTCCAAGCCGTTAATTATAGGTGCATTATGTTATACTGTTCAATCCATTTTCGATTACATTCCGCAATTAGTTTTTATTTATCAAAGGTTTAAAATGAAAACAAAAATTTCATTATTGATCGTTGCCTTATGTCTTGCTGTCGTTCTGCCAGCGCAGGCCAAAACCTTAAGACTGGCTTATGATGCTGATCCTGTTTCACTGGATTTGCACGAACAGCTGTCAGGTGGAACGTTGCAATTGTCCCATATGGTATGCGATCCCCTGATTCGATGGAATCAAGATTTAGGATTCGACGCCCGAGTTGCAAGCAGCTGGGAGAGAATCAATGACACTACCGTACGATTTAATCTGCGTAAAGGAGTAAAGCATCACTCTGGACGCGAAATGACGGCCAAGGACGTTGAGTTCACATTCAATCGTTTGAAGCAAAGTGAAGATTTCAAAGGGATTTTCGTTAATTTCGAAGGCCTCAATGTTATCGATGACTACACGGTTGATATCGTTACTGTAGGTCCCTATCCACTGGTTGAGCATACAGCAACCTACATTTTTCCTCTCGACAGCGAATTCTATTCGGGAACCGATGAACGAGGACGTGACAAGAGCGAAATTGTGAAACACGGTGATTCCTTTGCTTCTACCAACATTTCCTGTACGGGACCGTTCACTGTCACATCCAGAGAACAAGGGGTTGAAGTGGTCTTCGATCGATTTGCAGACTATTGGGACACTGATTCTCCAGGCAATGTAGATCAGATTGTATTTACACCCATTAAAGAAGACCCGACTCGAGTTGCTGCATTGCTTGCAGGCGACATTGATTTTGCAGCGCCAATCCCACCGACTGATTTAGATCGCATCGCTTCTACTGAGGGTGTAGATCTGATTACCATGAGCGGAACTCGAATCATTACATTCCAACTCAATCAGAAACGGCGTCCGGAATTAGCTGATCCCCGAGTTCGTCTTGCAATCGTATATGCAGTGAACAACGAGGGCATCGTCAAGAAAATCATGAAGAATTTCGGCACAGCCGCAGCACAGCAAAGTCCAAAAGGATACCAAGGTTACAACGAAGCTTTACAGCCTCGGTATGATCTGGAAAAAGCAAAAGCGCTGATGGACGAAGCTGGATACGCAGATGGTTTTGAAGTCACGATGATGGCGCCGAACAACCGCTACGTAAACGACGCTAAAATTGCTGAAGCCGTCGCAGGAATGCTGGCTAAAATCAATATCCGCGTTGATTTGACGACGATGCCGAAGGCACAGTACTGGCCAAAGTTTGATGAGCGAGCTGCTGACATCATGATGATTGGCTGGCACTCTGACACTGAGGATTCAGCGAACTTTTCCGAATTCCTCACGATGACTCCCGATAAAGAGACTGGATACGGCCAGTACAACAGCGGCAGCTATTCCAACGCTGAGGTGGACCAATTGGTTCTGGCGAGCGCGAGTGAGACAGACGCTGCAAAGCGCACTGAAATGCTGCAAAGAGTCGAGCAGATTTTGCACGATGAAGCTGCGTTCGTTCCACTTCACTGGCAAGACCGTGCCTGGGCGGCGCGCAGTGGAGTTGACATTGCAGCAATTGTAAACGTAATGAATTTTCCATATTTAGGCGACTTGGTAATGGAATAGTTCACTCATTGAATTTCAACAAAGATGGGACGCGGTCCCATCTTTGTTCTTGCCACTGATCACTCGAAGCTTTTTCTCAATTGCCTTCATCATTGCCCTGCAGTATCTCTGTTCCTTTTGCCTGCAAACTGACTGAGCGAAAATGTTTGCATTCCTAGTTCGTAGATTAGGCCAGTCAATCATTGTGATGCTGGTGATTAGTTTACTGAGTTTTTCCATACAGGATGAACTGGGAGACCCACTGCGAGAACTCGTTGGACAGTCCGTTTCCGAAGAGGTTCGAAACGAATTGCGGGAAGAATTGGGATTGAATGATCCTTTTCTAGTGCAGTATTGGCGGTTCTTGAAAAATGCGGTTAGAGGTGATTTAGGAACTTCATATTTTTTTAAGCGACCTGCTCTCGATGTCATACTCGATAAACTGCCTGCAACAATTGATCTAGTTATCTCGGCGAGCTTTTGGATTCTTCTTTTTTCGATACCAGTCGGCATGTTCGCGGCGATTCGACCAAATCATTGGTTTTCCAAATTGACGATGGGGCTGAGCATCATTGGAATTTCCATCCCAGTCTTTTTGACGGCAATTTTTCTAATTCAGATATTCGCGGTTGAATTGGGGTGGGCTCCTTCGTACGGTCGGGGCGATACGGTGGTTCTTTTTGGGTTTTGGGAAACTTCACTGCTCACTTGGGATGGGCTGACTCACCTTTTATTGCCCAGCATATCTTTGGCTTCAGTCATTTTGCCCTTGTTTGTACGCATGATCCGTTCTGAAATGATGGAGGTTCTTGAAACCGAGTACGTAAAATTTGCTTGGGCAAAGGGATTGTCCAAACCTAGAATTTGGATCGTGCACGCTTTTAAAAATACCCTGCTGCCAGTCATTACCGTAGGTGGGGTTCAGCTTGGAATCATGGTTGCATACACCATTTTGACAGAAACAGTCTTTCAATGGCCAGGCATGGGGTTTATGTTTCTGGAAGCGATCAATCGAGTTGATACACCCCTTATTGTGGCCTACCTGATCGTAGTCGGGCTGATTTTTGTAGTCACGAACACTATCGTTGACATCATCTATGGATTCGTCAATCCGATGGTGAAGCTGACGGGCCGATAGGTTATTCGGGCATGGAAAACCAAACATTTGCCGTTCGTCCAAACATTTGGACACGTTTTCGCAGTTCACTGGTTTACTACAGTTTCACCCACAACCGCACCGCCATGGTGAGCGCGACGATCGTTCTGATCTATATCCTGCTGTCAGTGCTGGCGCCTTTCATTGCTCCCTATGATCCGTGGGATCAGACCCAGTTTGACATTATGGATTCTGAAATCCCGCCTATCGGCAGCGCCGAAGCGGACTCACGCTTCCTGCTAGGGACAGATGCGATGGGCAGAGATATGCTCAGCACCATTCTCTACGGTACCGGCATTTCAATATTAATTGGAATTTTCGCAACCTTGCTGCAAGGAGCATTGGGAGTTACGATCGGTTTGGTTGCAGGATATTTTGGCGGTCGCTTAGACAGCTTTTTGATGAGAGTCGCTGATATTCAATTGTCATTTACGACATTGATGGTAGCGATCGTCATTCTGGCTGTCTTTCAAGCTACCGTCGGACTTCGATATTACGAAGATTTTGCCATATTGGCAATTATTTTGGTGATAGGGGTTTCGGAGTGGCCACAGTATGCAAGAACGGTACGAGCCTGTGTGCTCTCCGCGAAAAAGCAGGAATATGTGGATGCTGCCCGCGTCATCGGATTACGTCCTGGAACAATAATTTTTCGGCATGTCTTGCCCAATACATTTTCACCGCTTTTGGTCATCTCTACAGTTCAAGTCGCGAATGCGATCATTACGGAAGCAGCACTGTCATTTCTAGGACTTGGCATGCCCATTACAAAACCCTCATTAGGTTCGCTCATCCGAAATGGATTTGAATTTATTTTCAGTGGTTCGTGGTGGATTACAGCATTTCCGGCAATAGTCCTCGTAATTTTGATCCTGGCGATCAATCTGCTCGGCGACTGGTTGCGAGATGTATTGAATCCGAAATTGTATGATTAAGACTGAAGGTTGATTTTCACGCAAGATGGCGTTATTGAGCATTAAAAATTTGGAAGTCACATTCCCTTTGCGTACGGGGAAGGTGGTTGCAATCCGCGATGTCAGTTTCGATCTTGCACACGGTGAGCGCTTGGGAATTGTGGGAGAAAGCGGAGCCGGAAAGTCTGTTTCAGCTTTTGCCATATTGCAGCTGATCAGCAAGCCTGGATTTATGTCAGCGGGCTCTATTGACTTTGATGGAGTTCGACTTTCAGAACTCAATGAAAGTGACATGCAGCAAATTCGAGGCAATCGAATCAGCATGATATTTCAGGACCCAATGATGACATTGAATCCGGTTCTGACGATCGGAACCCAAATGATTGAAACCATATTAACCCACAGCAAAATGAGCCGCGCTCAGGCCAGTGAGATTGCGATACAGAAGTTGCGAGCTGTGAAAATTCCATCCGCCGAAACTCGTTTGAAACAATATCCTTATGAACTGTCGGGCGGAATGCGGCAGCGCGTTGTCATTGCTATAGCGCTGCTTACCGACCCGCAGCTTATCATTGCGGACGAGCCGACGACTGCATTGGATGTCACGATTCAGGCTGAAATCTTGGAGCTTCTGCTTGATTTATGTAGAGAATTCGACGTTGGCCTAATTTTGATAACACATGATCTAGGCGTCGTATCTCAGGTTACCCAGCGCATGATTGTCATGTACGCGGGAAGAATCATTGAAGAAGGGGAAACAGGCAAACTCATCAGCCAGCCCATACATCCGTACACAGAGGGATTAATCTCAGCTTTGCCGGAAATGACAACGCCTGGACAAAAATTCAATCAAATTCCAGGTGTCATGCCGACGCTGCAAAATATTCCTTCCGGGTGCCCCTTTCACAATCGATGCAAATACGTGCAAGACAATTGCAAGTCGGACCTGCCGGTCCTTGCACTTCGAGGCGAGCGCTTGGCGGCCTGCCATTTTCCAATCACCTATTCGGCATAAGATTCAAAATGACAAGAGCCAACGATCAAAACTTGGTGCGAACGGACGACTTGGTCAAGCATTTCAATGTTTCTGGTGGGCTGCTGGATCAGATTACGTTCGCAGGAGGCGTTCCTCGCCGAAAAATCGAATATGTAAAGGCTCTCAATGGCATCAATCTTCAAATTGAGAAAGGTGAAATTTATTGCTTGGTCGGCGAGAGTGGATGTGGAAAAACGACCGTTGGAAGAAGCATTATGGGCTTGCTGTCACCCACTCGAGGTTCCGTCTCCTATCAAGGAAAGCGCATTGACAACCTAAGTCGAAATGAACTGCTTCCTTATCGACAAAAAATGCAGATGATTTTTCAAAATTCGTATGCATCTTTGAATCCTCGTAAAACGGTTGCTGCTACCTTGCTTGAGCCGATTCGTTTTCATAAGCCAGAGCTCACCTTGCGCGAACACAAGGAGAAAGTCAAAGAAGTGATGGATTCAGTAGGTGTTGATACCGGTTGGGGCTCGCGCTTTCCACACGAATTTTCCGGAGGTCAGCGACAGCGTATCAGCATTGCCCGCGCCTTGATGGTCGACCCAGAATTCATTGTCGCAGATGAACCGATTTCCGCATTAGACGTTTCGATTCAAGCACAGGTTCTGAACCTTTTGAGAGATGCTCGAGAAGAGCGAGGGCTCACTTATCTATTCATCACGCACGACTTGTCAGTGGTGGAACATTTTGGAACTCGTGTAGCGGTCATGTATTTGGGGCGAATTTGCGAACTCGGCAAAACTGAAGAAATTTTCCGAAGACCCAGACATCCTTACACACAAGCTCTGTTGAGCGCGATTCCCAAACTCGGCAAGTCTAAATCTTCTCACATCAAAATGAAGGGTGAAATTCCAACAGCTCTGAATTTACCATCAGGCTGCGTTTTTCATAGTCGCTGTCCGCATGTTCGAGAGCAATGCAAGCATGCGGTTCCGGAACTCAAGCAGAAAGCAGCGGGTGTTCAAGTGGCCTGTCATGGAATCAACGAGGGATGGATTTAAACGTTTAAGATCCTGATACCGGTGGAATTTCTTCAATGAAACTGCAGAAGCGAATTCGACCATCCTCAATTGCTCGATATTTCAACTCATTTGCCAAGATATATCTCGCGATTCTGAGTCTTCAAGGTCTGCATGCAGCTAACCTAAATCCAAACGCTACAGTTACAATAAATCTGTAACGAAACTTTCTAGTTGCCATTGGGTTTTCATATTATGAAGTTTGCAATTTGGAGCCCTGACGCCGCGATACAACTGGGGAACAGAAGAAAAATGCCCTGTCAAATGTAGTATTTTCTAATATCAATGCTTTACGCAAAGCGGGAATCACTCTATTTCAATCGACTTATGAAAGGTCCATATAAAATTTGCCAAACTTCAAATGTCTCTGCCAGGCAAGCCGGTGTTGCATGCGTCGCAAAATTGCGCCAAAATCGAAGTTTTCCAGCACGGACCGATGCGAATTTCCCGAGGAGACATTTAACCAATTTAAAGAACAACTGGTAGATTCTGAAAATGCTCCTCAAAGTCACACTCATTGCATTCGCACTAATTGTGCTATATGGCGCAATCTGTCTGTGCTACTTTTATTTTCAGAAAGGCATCATTCACCTGCCTAGGAAGGATTATTACGAAACACCTGATGAATTCGATTTGTCTTTCGAAAAATTCAACCTTCCCAGCTCGGACAATCAAGCCGTCATCAGCGGATGGTTTTTTCAGAATCCAACTGAAAAACCTGTAATTGTTTTTTTCAGTGGAAACGCTGGGAACATGTCGTACCACTTGGATACGGTCGATGTTCTGCATGAATTTGGATATTCAATCATGACATACGACTATCGAGAATTTGGGGAAAGCACCGGCATACTCACGGAGCAAGCACAGTACGAAGATACGGAACTCATATGGGATTACTTGACAAAAACAAGAAATATTCCACCTGAGAAAATCATTCTGCTGGGACGATCACTAGGTTCTGCAATGGCGAGCTGGCTCGCAAGCCAACGCCGGGTAGGAGCGCTCATAATGGAGTCCGCCTTTACCTCAATGTATGACATGGGAAGACTGTATTACAAGTGGCTGCCGACCAGACAGATATTGCGGTGGGAATATGACAATGGATCGCGAATTTCGGAAGTGAGATGCCCGGTCCTGTTTATTCACAGCAAGCAAGATGAGCTCATTCCTTATCGACAGGGTGAGCAATTGTATGAAAAAGCGAATAGTCCGAAAAAATTCTTGACCCTTGAAGGGGGTCACTTAGAGGGCTATTCCATAAGCAGAGATGTTTATTTTGATGGAATCAGGGATTTCATCGAACGACATGTAGAACAATAAAGAATATTGATACTATAGTATCAACAACTTACAAGTGCTCACCGCCATTGATGTGGATTTCTGATCCCGTTACGTAACTGGAATGGTTTGCACAGAGAAAATAAATTGTCTGTGCGACCTCGTCTGGAGTGCCTAAACGATTGAGTGGAATTTGATCAACTAAATCACTGGTTCCTGGAGACAGAATCGGCGTATCAATTTCACCCGGCGCTATCGCATTTACGCGGATTCCCTGACTGCCGAAATCGGCTGCCATTTCTCTCGTCAAAGCCGCTAACGCGGCCTTGGAAGTGGCATATGCAGTACCTGCGAACGGGTGGACTCGACTGCCGGCGATTGATGTGACGTTCACGATGGAACCCTTGCCTTTAACCAATTCATCCATCAAGCCGCGAGCCAGCACGATAGGAGCGAAAAAGTTGACTTCAAACACCAATCTCCAAATCGGCATCGCAGTGTCGGCAGGTCCGAGTCTTCGCCCATTTTCATCTTTCGGAGATATTCCAGCATTATTCACTAGCGCATGCAATGCGCCGCTTGCAAGTCGTTTTTTTAATTCTGCAAGGCCGATCGAACGATGATCGGGATCACCTAAATCAATTTGAATGTGGTCTTCGGGTCCGGCCTGCCAAGGGCATTCCGGGGAAAACGCTCGTCGAGAGCATGTAATTACACGCCATCCATTCTCTTCAAATAGTTTTGCCGTTGCGTGACCGATACCCTGACTGGCACCAGTGAGAACGAGAGTTTTCTGTTCGCTGCTGTGGCTGGCTTTTGCTCTTGGGGGTGAAATAGTCTGGCCAGTAACCGGACACTTGTCTAATTGAGATAAATCTGATTCTGCCATTTCAATTCTCCGACTCTGTTTCTAGTCGTCATCAGGTTGATGGTATTCCGTACTTAATCGGCGCTGAACCTCCACTGGAGCCGGTTCATAAGCCCCAAAGTCCATTGTGAAAGCGCCTTCCCCTCCTGATATCGCGTTCAATCTGGATTGAAAATCGGACATCTCCGCAACGGGAACAGCACCGGAAATTTGAACAAATCCCGAGGCTTGGGTATCAGTGTCGCTGATTCTTCCTCGGCGCGACGCCAATTCGCCTGCGATATCTCCCATGTTCGCACTGGGTACAACTACTTCGACATCGGCAATCGGTTCTAGGATGATAGGGCCTGCCTTTGCGATCGCATCGATAAACGCTTTTTTTCCGGCAGTTACAAAAGCAACCTCTTTGGAATCAACTGAATGGTGCTTTCCGTCATAGACGACAACTCGCACATCTTCAATCGGAAATCCGGCAAATGCACCGCTTACCAAAACCTGTTTGATGCCTTTTTCAACCGCCGGAATGAACTGCGATGGAATAACGCCCCCCACAATATTGTCAACAAACTCAAATCCTTCACCACGTGGCAGAGGCTCTGCCCTCAAAAACACTTCCCCAAACTGTCCGGCGCCACCGGTTTGTTTCTTGTGCCTGCAATGACCCTCTCCAACCCTCGTTACAGTCTCTTTGTAAGGTACCGTCGGAATAGAGGTTTCGACTTCCACATGGTAGACTTCTTTTAGACGTTCGAGTGCAATGCGAAGATGCAGGTCGCCCATGCCGCGCAGTATTGTTTCATTCGCCGCTGGGTTCCGATCTATCGTAATACAAGGGTCCTCTGCGGCAATTTTGTGCAAGGATTCAGAGACTTTCTGCTCGTCCCCGCGGCTGGCAGGAGCAATCGCCAGTCCCACCATCGGTCTCGGAGCGCGAAGGGCATCTATTTTTGCTGCAACATGTGCGATGGTCTCATGCACAATACTGTCCTGCATTACCTCAGCTACCTTTGCGATCCCTAAAATGTCACCTGGGATTCCTTCGGTGACGTCTAAGTTTTGTTTCCCTCGAAGGGCATATAAATTACTGAATCGCACAGATTTCCGATGGTCATCGACATAGACAAAATCGTCTTTTTTCAATTGACCTTGATGGATTCTAAAAACAGCCAGTTTGCCGACGAATGGGTCAAATGCAACTTTAAATACACTAGCAATCAGTTCTTTGTTTAAGCTGGCTTGCAAATCAATTCGTTCATTTTCACTATCACCCCAAACCAATCGTCTGGGTGGAGCCGCATTTGGACTAGGCAGCAAATCAATCACCATAGCAAGCAATTCTGCAACACCGATATCCTGTGAGGCCGAAGTAAAACAAACCGGGATCAAGTGCCCTTCCTTCATTGCTTGTTGAAACGCGGGTTGAATCTGGTCATCATCAATTGCACCCGTTTCGAGATACGATTCCATCAAATCATCATCAACTTCCACGATTTGATCAGTAATGGCCTCATTTTCATCTTCCACAGACAAAAAATCAGAGCGGCCTTCACTGTTATACAAACAGCCAATAACCGCAGATCCATTCTCAGTGGGTAAATTGACTGCAAGACATTCACTGCCAAATTCGTCCCGAATGGATTGATAGACCTGTTCCAGATTGACGTCCGGCATATCCATACGATTGACGACAATTGCCGTGGACACGTTCTCCTCTCTAGCTCGCTCGAAAAATCGACGAGTCATGGTTTCGATTCCGCTGGAAGCATTAATCACGATGATGGCAGTTTCAACGGCTTGAATCGTTTTCAGCGCCTGTCCAGCAAAATCTGAATATCCTGGTGTATCAATTAAGTTGACGTGTCTTCCTTGATAATCAAATGAGAGCACTGACGCAGTTAAAGATCTTTGGTGCTGTTTCTCGAGCAGATCCTGATCACTGACGGTATTCTTGCGCGCTATTTCGCCTTTGGTCGGAATGATGCCGGCTTTGTAAAGAATGGCTTCACTCAGCATCGTTTTACCAGCGCCTGCTTGTCCAAGCAACGCAATGTTACGAATATCGTCAGTCGTATAGGACATTAATTCCTCCGAAGTGATGAGTTAGGAAAATTCAATCGAGATTTGAACAGTTGTGGCTCAATTTATTGTAATTTTGCTGATTATAGGGTATGGCTGTTTCAGATCCACTTCCTCGGTATTGTCATCAGGATTCGATCGGTCGATCACCACAAATTCTTGCACAGAACCGACTGTAAGCAGAAAATGATGCCAAACCCCTCGCTTGAAATTAATTCCCTGACGCCCGTTCGTGATGAACAATCGCAAATTATTCACATTCATAGTTTCGGAAGGCTCTGCTACAACCACTAAAAATTTCGAGTCGCGCTTTGGAATGAAAGCTTGACTTGCCTTAGGATGTCGTTCCATGCGAGTTATGGAAAAAGGGAAGGCAACCGGTTTTGCTTTAAATATACTCAGTGCAGGTTTTCCTTGATCCATCAGATCCAACTCAGCCAAATTTTCATATCTTTCGGCATAACCGTAATTAATGACTCTGGATGGACGATTTTCAATCTCAATCACGTCACCGTAAGGCTGAAACTCTTTTACGTCAAGCGGCTCTGGTTTTAAAATCACCGACCCTTGTGATTGCACCTTGCCAATTACGCGAAATCGACTAATTCCACCATCGGGATACATTTCGAGTTTTACGTGAGATACAGGGCCGATGTCCTGCATTTCCTGATTAAAAATATGGATTTGATCCGCATAGGTTTGAGTTGGCGGGAGCAGTGTGTTCCATTGCAGCTCTTCGTCTGTGACGAAGTCAACAGCTGCACCTGGCACCATTAGACCCCGCACTGCGCATTTTGCGGGATAATTTCCCTTGAAGTGAGTTGTGTCAATTTTAATTTGTTTAACGATTCCAGGATGTCCAAGTTTCACAATCACCCAGTCTTTGCCATCACCCCGACGTCGACGGGTTTCCCACCCGTCACCCATGTTCACACTCTGGTCAGGACTTAGAATATTCCACATGTCACCAAAGTGCATGTCACTGCATGCCATTGCAACACCGCCGTTTCCGAGCGCAACTAAATCGACTTCCTCGTCTTGAGCGACAATTGTCCAATTCCGAAAGACTTCGCCGTAAACTCGAAGGCGCGCTACACCTCCATCCGGATAAATGTTCAATCTCAAATAATTCCAGTTTTTTTCAGAGCTCACTAAAAATATATTGTGGGAATCACCTTCCAACTTTGATTGAGGAACCAGCACTTCCCAATCAGTCGACTCATCCGGTAAAGTTGTGCTGTCACAAGCTTCAATCATTGCGCTTTCTGGAAAATTACCTGTGAAATGAGTCGTATCGATATTCACGCCATGAATGACTCCGCGACAAATGCGAATCACACAATAGTCATGTCCAGGTTCCCGCCGACGCCGTGACTCCCATCCGTCCATCCACTTGCCGCGATCTGTATATTTATCTTCGATGAACTTCGGGGCATCAGGTTTAATCAATCCTTCTTTTTCAGCAAAAAAGTCGTCTGAAGTTGACAATACTTCCGCACCCAGCCTTGGTTGGGCTAGATTCACAAACAGCTTCAAATTTTCGATCACAGTCGATTTCGTCCCTAAGTCAGAAAATTTTCGATCCAATGATTTGCAATGTCAATTCTGCGACAGATCCAAACATCATCAAAAGAAGTGATGTAATCCAAGAATCGAGCTAGACTCGCAGCCCGTCCCGGGCGTCCGACGATTCGACAATGCAATCCAACTGACATCATCTTCGGTGATGTCTCACTTTCCATGTACAAATAATCAAAAGTATCTTTCAAATAAGAGAAGAATTGATCACCTGAATTGAAACCCTGCGGAGTTGCAAACCTCATGTCATTGACATCCAGAGTGTAAGGAATCACCAAGTGTGGCGTTCCATACTGATAATCCCAGAACGGTAAATCATCACTATAGTCGTCGGCATCATAATAGAAACCGCCCTCCTCTACGACTAAACGACGAGTGTTCGGACTGGTACGTCCCGTATACCATCCAAGTGGTCGATGACCGGTTACATTTTCAATAGCAGAAATTGCTAGGCCAATGTGAGTCCGCTCGACTTCTTCTGTGACATACTGATAATCAATCCACCGAAAACCGTGACTGCAAATTTCATGTCCGTCTTCGACCATGGCCTGAATTACACCGGGATTGCGCTCAACAGCCATTCCAACCGCAAAAACCGTAACTGGAATCTGGTATTTCTCAAACAGCCTCAACAAACGCCAGACACCCGCTCGAGATCCGTACTCGTAGACGCTTTCCATGCTCATGTGACGCACGCCTTTGCGTGCATCCGCCCCGACAATTTCCGATAAGAAAGATTCAGACGCCAAATCACCATGCAATATACAGTTTTCACCACCCTCTTCATAGTTCAGTACAATCTGCACTGCCAGCCTTTTCCCGTTGGGCCATCTTGGATTTGGAGGGTTTTGCCCGTAACCAATTAAATTTCTAGGATAGATGTCCATAAGCAATCACGTCACCCAAAAGTAGTTCTTTATTGACTTTCTCCATTCTCTATACCGATTCTCAAATGTCAAGACTGCACAATAGAATTGATCATGTGTAAATTCTTGGACTCCATCACATGTAATCCAGCGAGCCGACAACTCATATTTCAAACGCTTCCTGCTAACCTTAAAACTTGCGATTTTCAGTACTTCATAGAATCAAGATTACGTATTATCCAACAATTAGTTCAAATACACTCATTGAGTTCATCACTTTGATCTCGCCGCGTCAATATCAATAAGTTCAACTTTTCGCAAATTCTGAGCCGCTTTAAAATTGAAAATGAATTTAGTGTACCGATTGTAATATTCGTAGCCCCTGCTGCAGCTTTACTTAGCATGATTTCAAATATCTTATTGAAACTACTGTATTTTAACAAACGAAAAAAGGGAGCTGGATTTCTTGAGGTGAAGTTTCGATGAGTGCTTTCCTGCTCGCAGACTATACCGTTAACGTCAATAGTGACAAATTTCTAAAGTTTGCGAAACAGAAATTTGACAAACATAAATCCAGGGTAATTTTGGATCTAAAAACACGAAAGTCGAATATCCAGAATCGAGTTGACCCTTTAAGTTAGAAATTGCGTATTCTTCCAAAAATCAGCAACTGAAATTCGTTCATGAAACAAACAATAAACTTCGAGACGAAACAGGCCGATTAGTCCAAGCCCTGCGTCAACCGAAATCAAGAGGAAGTTGACGGGACCCGACTGCAAAATCTGCTGGCAATCGTCGGCATAACTGAGAGCTTCGACTTTTTTGAACAGCCTTGGATGCTATTTGGACAAACTTTCTTAAGGCCAGATATTGTCATTATCGCGACACCGTGATCTCTCGTACTCATTTCGGTTGAATAAAACAAGTTGGAAAAGTACCCAGTTGACAATATCATTCATCGCAAAGGCGACGAAATTCAATGAATTTTGGTATTTCACACTCGCATTGGATGAGAAGTGTCATGAATGAATTTTCCATTCTATCGAGAATGGAAGATGACAAAACACTGAGGATTTCAGGAGTAGCAGATTCTACGCATACTCAACGAAGATATCAATGTCCAGCCAGACTGACGAAATTCTCGGATTTTAGAGCAACTTCTTCCGGAACTGAAACTACATTGTTTCCATCAACCGAAAAATAATAGATTTCCTCAAAAATACATCCTGAAGGGCAATCTCCCCAAGCTTTTCGAACGGATATGTACCAAGTATCATTCGATTTGGTCATTTTCAAGTCGGAACCGTCTATAAGGTATTTATTTGCGTCTGCATAAATGACCTCTTCCAATTTCCTATATTTCCTTACAGCGACACTGGGGTGAATACTTGGGTCAAAATAAAATATGAAAGTTTTTGAGTAATTTAGAAAACGTACAGTATGTAAACCCATCTGAACATTCAATTCATCAAATTCTTTGTTGCCTGTAGATAGCTGGATCATTCCAGATTTATTGGTGACCAAATTTTCAACAACATCCGTAAGTTGAGGATCAAAGATTAAAATTATCTGCCCAGGCACATAGTAATCAACCGCAGTGACTTCTGCGATTTCAGGGTGTTGTTTTCGAACTAATATCAACACCTGCTCAATTTCATGGCTGAGTTGCCTGCGTTTGCTTTCATCAATGTGTTCAAAATGTGCGATCATTCGCCTAGTCAAAATTTCTGTTTCATTTCGCAATAACTGTGGTTCAGGCTCATGTTTAGGCAGAATTTGAACGAGGGGTGATTTGTCGTCTGCCAATGTGAGATGCGCAGTCATCAGTAAAACGACAGACAACAGAAAATAAGAAATGTGTTTTAAGAATTTTGACATAATCAACTTTTATTCAATGATCAAGATCTCATAATTTTTCAGGCATTACCTGAAATGAAACAAAATGGTTTGCGTTGTCCGAATCTGAGGACATAAATTCTTGCAATCGGATTATATGGTTATGCATAGGGTGTTTTCCGTATCGGGTGATTGGTTCAAGAGTAGTTCTTATACAATTTTTTTTGACTAATTCCAGACCTTCTTTTCTTTACAGGAATGCCTTGCGAAAAGCTCCCACACTGACACATGGTTCATCGATAAAGATTCTTGTCGTTTCAACAAAGCTTTTCGAGTATTTCTTCAGCTCAATTCTATAAGCAATATTTACCATTTTGTCAGCTTCGTCCAACTCACTTCATCTCTTTTTTACCTGATTTAACGTTGAATTTCGAGCGTATGTCGTTATCATGAATCTCAGACCAAGTGAGGTCAGCTCAAATTTAATCTTTTGATGTCAACAGATAAAACGAAACTAATATGCAGTACCAGTTAGATGATGGGAGAAGTCAAAAATCTCCATCAGACCAGTACAGCGGCATGCTTTATTGTCTACACGGTTTTTTTTGACAGTGAATTAGGCTTCGAGCGGAG
The DNA here is from genome assembly GCA_965202855.1 of Arenicellales bacterium. Lineage (GTDB taxonomy): Bacteria > Pseudomonadota > Gammaproteobacteria > Arenicellales > JAJDZL01 > JAJDZL01. Next base: position 952,938 of record CBDBBP010000003.1, read on the forward strand.
GCTCTATTTTGAGAATTTCGGGGGTGGCATTTTTCCTCTTCGACCTTGAGCTGAACGCGCAGGCAAAAACGCAGATTGAAGCTGATGATTCGGTGACGAGATCAGGAGGAACTCTTGCAAAGATCTAATTCTTCTATCAATTTACATTTCTGCAACTTGAAGCCATCTGTCAAGAGTGCTGGATATGAATTGGTTTAAAGTGTTGAAGTAGACCGTGCATGGCAAGTCAGTCGGTAAAACATGGGTAGGTATTTGACTGCCATGCACGGTAGGCTCGAAGATTTAGTTTATTGGTCTAGTTTGGTTAAAGCAGTCATGAGATTATTGAAAAACCGCTTCTGGATCATCAAGGCTGTCTGAACCCTCAATTTCAATTAAATCCAGTCCAAGCGCGGCCACTGCATTTTCAATAGCAACAGTTTGATCTTTTAGCGCATCAATCGCATCTTGAACGGTAGTATTTCCGTCGCTGTTACCCTCACCAATCATTTGATCATATCTTTCGATATTATTCGCGCGAGCAACAAGATCTCCCATTTTTTCAATCGTGGCATCTAGCTTTTTGCGCAGGTCCATGTCAGCATCCGAAGATGCGGCAGCTACCAGGCTCGAGAGGCTAGCTCCAGAAAGCATGCTTCCGTCAGGACGTTTATATTCACCGAGATAAACGTTGCGAATACCGAGTGCGTCATAGTAATGCGAAGCATGAGTGTTGTCGCTAAAGCAGTCGTGTTCCTCTTCTGGGTCATTCAGCAGCAAACCAAGTTGCATGCGTTCTCCAGCCAGTTCTCCGTACGACAAGCTTCCCATACCGGTAAAAATCACTGATAAACCACCTTCCATTGCCTGCTGGCGGGCTTCACCGTCCGGCGCCCATTGTGCAACAATCCACTTTAAGTCTTCAATCAAGAGATCAGTTACAACACTCAAGTAGCTGGCTCTGCGGTCACAGTTTCCAACTGAACAATTCGCCGTATCAAAATCGGTAGCAGGTCGAGCTCCAGCACCAGCTCCGGTACCATTTAAGTCTTGACCCCAAAGTAGAAATTCAATGGCATGGTAGCCAGTTGCTACATTTGCTTCGACTCCACCGAGTTCATGTAGAGTATTTGCAAGCAGGTCCATCGAAATTTCTGTGGCGTCGATTGTACTTCCTGAATAGTCAAACGAAGCATTTGCCACAATATTTGCGGTATAGGCCGGATTCTCTTCGGAATCAACACCATAACCCGCATCAACATAGTCAATTAACCCTTCGTCAAGGGGCCATGCATTTACTTTGCCTTCCCAATCATCAACAATGGCGTTACCAAAACGGTAAACCTCACTCTGCTGATAGGGCACGCGCGACATTACCCAAGCTTCCTTGGCAGCGTTTAGATTGTCCTCGTTCGGTGTTTCAATGAATGTGTTCACCGCATTCTGCAAATCAAGAGCTGTACTTAGGGAGTCTTGATATTTTGCATGTGCGAGATCCGCGTAGTGTGAGAGCACGTCACTTTCTGAAACTTCTGCGTTTGCAGGCAACACAAACAAGAAGGCAATTCCTCCCCAGAAGGAACGTTTCCAGATTTTTTTCATAATTTTAGCCTCCAAATATATAATAATGATAAGTGTTATCATTATTATAAGCATTTATATTAACCTTTTTATGAAAAACTTTTGTGCTGATTTTGAGGATGATTGGTTGGGACACACCTCAATCTTCGCCTTGCAACGGCGATAGTGCCCGCGGCTTTGAATCTGTGGTCAGAAGCAAGGTTCTGACATCCCAGCCGCATTCCAACACAACTGATATTCTCCCGGCAGCTCTTATCGACGGGATACGACCAACACTCGTTATTGGCGGAAGCAAATACAGTGGGTGAGGCAACTGTCATCGCACAATGAAAGTTGGCAATCTTATATTCCAGTAAATGTTGTCAATGACTTCAGCGCACTGATTCACAATTTTGCGATGACAGGCAACGAAACACAGCGCCCTCGGTGATTTGAAAGAAGTCATTAAAGTTTTGCAAGGCGTGGGAAGTTGCGAGTGCACAGCTTCGGCAAGTGCTGCAAAAAGCGTTTGCCCATTTTCGACCAGACACTGATAATGTCACAATGAAAATCCAAGTTCTGTACAATTAAATCAATCGCTTAAGTAATGAAACCGTCTGAGTCGGGAAAAATTACAAATTTGATGAGCAGTATTGACAAGCCGTACTACCAGCAGTGGTTTGGAAGCATCGACCATAAGTTGAGATTGAACGCTTTCAACCACAACAGGTTTGCATGTTGATCATGTCAGCTGGATAACGCAATATAAAGCACCCTGCTTCATAGTCATCCCCTACACCGCCCCGGCCGATTTTTGTTTTCTCACCACACGCAGAATGATAGGAAAGCAGAAAGTGTCAACTAGAATAAGACATTGGACTCACATCAATTGGCAGCCTTTAAAATACAGCAACGGGGAATGGTTGGGAAAAGGCAACGAAAAAATTAGTTTCAGTGCAGGTACTCAGTAGATCGGCCCCGTAGCTCGTATATGCTGTATCAATCCAAGTCGCTTGATCTAATTCATGAAATGGAATAATTTAACGGTCTCAACAAATGATCTCAATATTCAAATGAAAATCTTACTGAAATCAATAATTGCGAGAAAAGCGCTAAATTGGTGGTGTTTGTTGGTTTTCCTTGTCTTTTCGACTACCGCTTATGCTGCGAATGTACACGTCGAAGTTATCGTATTTGCGAATCATAGTACGAATGGTTCAAGTCAGGAAATATTTGAGAAGCCAGAAGAAATGATTCGAATCGAGAAGATTGAAGAAATTGACGTTGAACCAAATCGAGTTTTTACCAATTTGCCTGTCGCTGCTAAAAGACTGACCAAGCTCGCAAGTGCATTGGATGATCATGCGAACTTTGAAATTTTGAACTACCTGAGTTGGATCCAAGAGCCTGTCCCGAAATCAAAAACCAATCCCGTTTCATTAGAGATCGACTACCCACATCTTGTACTGTCTCCGCAGAAACTTCTGTACGGCGAGGTTTTGCTGTTTGAAGTTCAACAGCAAATGCAGTTCGAAGTGAACGCTTTCTATAAGCCAATGCCGGATGTTGTAAAAGATACAGTGCAGCTGACCGACTCGATTGTCTTGTATGCGCCTGAGTATGAATACCATTTGAATGAACGAAGACGTGTCTACATCAATGAAGTTCACTATTTTGACCATCCAAAATTTGGCGTCATTGTTTCGGTCGTTCGCCCCTAGAAAAGTGAGTAGCTCTACTAACGAAAGACTTCGGTTTCAGGAACGATCTCTTGGATTGATTGCATAATCCGAAGAGCTTCCTTCAACAGAACATTCAAATCTTCACATCCTTTCTTTTGGGCATTTTTAATTTCTTCAAAGCTTATTCTTACAGGACTTCGACCGGCGGCTGGATTCACGACCAGATTGATGCACGCATAGCACAAATTCAATTCTGCTGCCAATGCAGCTTCCGGCATTCCTGTCATTCCAACGACATCGCCACCGTCGCGTTCGATGCGATCAACTTCAGCAGGCGTTTCAAAACGAGGCCCTTGGGTGACAGCATACACTCCGCGGTCCGCGATTGAAACACCACAGTTTGCAGAAGCCTGCAGCACATATTTTCTGACCTGAGCTGAATATGGCGCAGTGAATTCCAAATGCGCGACTTGGTCGTCGTAAAACGTCCATGCCCGCCCCCAAGTGTAATCAATCAGCTGATGCGGCAGCATCAAGTCGCCTGGCTTTAACTCAGAACGAATTCCTCCAACCGTATTGATTCCGATCACCGCTTTGGGCTTCAGCTGAGAAAGCGCCCAGATGTTCGCTCGATAGTTAATTTTGTGTGGCGTGATTGTATGCTCGACTCCATGCCGATAAAGAACCATTGCTTCGCTATCGTGGAAATTTCCTCGCTGAATCTTGGAGGAAGGCTCACCGAACGGTGTCTTGAAACTTAACTCTGAGCGAACATTAAGTTGAGAAAGCAAAACATCTGATCGAGAGCCAACAATTATCGCGATAGCGCTGCTGCTCATTGAACTCGGAGTTGTCAGTTAAATGTCAATACCTGATGTTTTTCGTACCGTCTGCATCATCCGAGACGGCATCAAGGTATTCCAATCTCTACAGCCTGGACATTGCCAATGCAATGTTTTTACGGAGTATCCACATCGCTGGCATTTGTAGCTGCGAACAGATTCAAACTGTCGTTTAATAATTTTTTCGATCAACTGAAAATCACTGGTCGGCTCTTCTGAATCTTTTGAATTCAACTTGAGCAATATTAGTCGGAGCAAACAAGACAATGACGAATTCTGTCTGATCCAGTCTGTTAGAAAATCTTCAGCAAATTCTTTCCTGTGTTGCCCTTCCAGCGCGTCCACATATGCGATCGCCAAATGTGGATCTAAAGTGGACTCTGCTGTTCTTCGTAAAAAATTAGTCAGTTCTTCCGGCTGATGAATTGCTTTATAGCTTTCGACGACAAGATCAACCGTTTCTGAAATGAATATTGGATTCTTTTTTTCGATGGTTCGCCAGATTGAGATCGCTGCTTTATGATCTCCCCGAATCGCTCTCACTCGCCCAAACTGAATTATTGCTCTGACACAATTGCTGTCGGCCTTCAAAGATTGGAGAGTATTTTCTTCGGCTTGATCATAACGTCCTTCGCGAATCGCTTCTTCAGCCTTTTCACAATAATACTGCGCCAGTAAAGAAGAATAGTCCGTGGATGAAATCTGATTAAGAATATTGGTGATTCTTATGCAGCTGTCCCATTCTTTTTCTTGCTCGTAAATATCTCGCAGCACTTCATAGGCCTGCTCCTCGAATTTTCCATCCTGCGTCAGTTCCGTGAATATTTTCTCGGCGCGATCAAGAATTCCAGCAGTATAAAAATCGTAACCAAGCTCAAAAATGGCCTGCACTTTTTGATCGCCAGTAAGGTCCGTTCGCTCCATTAGATTCTTATGGATTAATGAAGCACGTTCAATTTCACCTCGTCGGCGATAGAGGTTGCCTAGAGTAAGATGGATTTCAATCGTGTCACTGTCAACTTCCAGCTCTTTTAAGAATATCTCAATCGCCTTGTCATGCTGTTTATTAGCCAAATAATTGATTCCTTCCAGGTAAACGGTAGGAATTTTTGATCGCTTGCGCGAAGAAATCGAAGAAGAGCCTCTTGCTAACCATCCTGAAGCAGCAGCGATCGGTAGCAGCAAGAGAAGCCAGATTGGATCCATTGAATGAGTCTTTAGGAGTTTAGAAAGTTACGGATGAATCTACCTTATTGCAACGATGAATCAGAACTTCTTTTTTTGAGCAGTGGTGTCAGCAGCCCACCTAGATAGCCGATCAGCCCTCCCAGAAGAAAAATTACGAATACGAGCATTGCAAGTGAGCCTTGCCAAGACCAACCAAAATAATACTGCACTGTGACAAGTTCACCATTTTGCAGAGTAAACGTGATCGCAAATAGAATCGCAATGACAACTCCGACAATTAGCAATATTCGCTTTACAGATCGCCAACTGGAGGAATTTTTGTCATTCATGTTCGAATTTATCGGAACAAGAACTAATTGAGCGGAGCGGCTTAGTGATCAACTCGCTCACGCAGTGCTCGACCAGCTTTAAAGTGCGGGAAAAACTTGCCTTCTACAGGGACAACGGCACCTGTTCGAGGATTTCGGCCCATTCTTGGTTTTCGATAGCGTAGTTGAAAACAGCCAAACCCTCGAATTTCAACCCGCTTGCCATCCGAAAGCCCATCGATAATGGTGTCTAAAACTGTGTCCAATGCCAAACGAACATCCTCTTTTGTCAAGTCTTCACTACTTTCTGCGAGTTTCTGAATCAGTTCTTGTTTTGTCATTCATTTACCTCCACACCATATAAATAGTTAGTTCGATGAGGAAAAGAATTTTTCTCTCAGTTTCTCACCCAATGTACGAGCGGGTGAATTTGGACTCGAAGCAAATTTCTCGAATTCTTCATTCTCCAGCGCTTTGATAGAAAGTGCGATCTTTCTGTTTTTTCGATCAATGTTGGTGATTTTAGATTTTACTTCTTCACCAATTTCCATATTGGATTTTGCGACTCTGTATCGATTTCTAGCAAGATCAACATTTCTAATTGAACCATAAACATTCTCAGCAAGTTGAACTATGATGCCTTTATCTGTAATTCCTGTTATTCTTGAATCGACAACACTTCCTCTTAAGTGGGTATCCGCATACGCCATGAACGGATCCTCTTCGATCTGCTTAATGCTTAATGATATTCTTTCCCGTTCGGGATCAATGGCCAAAATCACAACTTCTAATTTCTCGCCGGTTTTGTAGTCTCGAATCCTCTCTTCGCCATTACCACTCCAAGTTATGTCATTGACGTGCACTAAACCGTCAATACCATTTTCAAGAGAGACAAAGATTCCGAAATCAGTCAGTGATTTAATTTGCCCGACTATCCTTTCGCCTTTTTTATGATTCACCGCAAACTCAACCCATGGATTAGGAACACATTGCTTCATGCCAAGCGAGATTCGATGACGTTCCGGGTCTATTGAAAGAACCATGATCTCAATTTCTTCACCGACAGAAACAACTTGTGACGGGTAAACATTCCTCGAAGTCCAATCCATCTCAGAAACGTGAACCAGTCCCTTGATTCCTTCCTCAATTTCGACAAAAGCACCGTAATCTGTAATGCTTCTCACCGTACCAAACAACCGGTCGCCAATCTTATAACGCCTTTCGATATTTGTCCAAGGATCCTCGGTCAACTGCTTCAGGCCAAGAGATATTCGAGATCTTTCGCGATCCCACTTTAAGATTTTGACTGAAATTCTCTCGCCTACCGTCAATACCTCTGATGGATGCTTTACTCTGCGCCAAGCGATATCGGTGATATGCAACAATCCATCTATTCCACCTAAGTTAATGAAAGCTCCGTAATCTGTAAGATTCTTCACTGTGCCTTCAATGATTTGACCTGTCTCGATGGAAGCGAGCAAAGCTTTCCGCTCGGCTTCCAGTTCTTTTTCCAATACCGCCTTTCGGGAAACGACGACATTATTTCTTGCTCGATCCAGTTTGATGACTTTAAACTCCAAAGGTTCGGTTTCGAGTTCAAAATCTTCATCCCGTGATAATCGATATCCATACAATGAGCCCGGTAAAAATCCTCTTACGTTCTCAATCATTACCGAAAAACCGCCTTTTACCCGACTCGTGAGAACGCCTTCGATTACGGTTTGGTCATTGTATGCCGCTTCAATTTGCTCCCATGCTCGAGCTCTGCATGCTTTTTCTCTAGATAGGCGTGTACGACCGTAACCATCTTCTACGGTTTCAATTTCAACTTCAACTTCGTCCCCAACGTTCACGTTGTGCGTTCCGCGCATATCTTTGAACTGCCAAAGCGGAATTTCTGCTTCCGACTTTAGGCCCGCGCTAACGATTACTGTCTCGTTATCTACGTGAATAACTTTGCCGAGTACGACTTCCCCGGATCGCATCTCCGTATCTTTGATGCTTTCCTCAAATAGTTCAGTAAATGATTCTGTCATGTGATTAACTGTTTCTCCGATTTAATGATTAAAGTGAATATCCATATTGTGCCCCCCATACTTATTGTTCAATACCTTCTCAACTTCTTCAATAAGACGAGCCGTTACTTCATCAAAAGAAAGGTGCGAAGTGTCCAGTACAAATGCACTATCGGGAATCGATAATGGTGCGTTACTGCGGCTCGAATCTCGATAATCCCGATTTTGTATATCATAGTATATCTTTTGATATTTAGCATTTATACCTTGTTCATTCAACTGTTTAACTTTTCTTTTTGCGCGTGCCTGCAAACTTGCAGTCAAATAAATTTTCAAAATCGCATCTGGAAAAACGATGGATCCCATGTCGCGTCCATCGGCGATCAATCCGTCCGAGAAGAAATAGTTCCGCTGAATCTTGAGTAAAAACTTTCGTATTTCAGGATCAGCCGCTAATTTTGACGCTAGATTCGCACAGGAAGGAACGCGAATTTTACTGCTGACGTCTTCTCCGTTTAAAACTATTTTTGCCTCACTTCCAACTTTTAAAGGTATCGACCGAAAGTCAAATTCCTGCAGATGATCAATTGTCGACTTCAAATCTGAGATTGCAATATTATTTTCACTGGCAATGTAGGCACAGCATCGATATAGGGCGCCGCTATCCAAAAAATCCCAGCCTTGTTTCAGTGCCAATTCCTGTCCAACCGTACTTTTGCCAGATCCAGCGGGGCCGTCAATTGTAATGACGCGAGAAGACATTTCAAGTACCGGCAGAGACTTTCAAATCGAGTCCAACACCATTTGCGAAGTGGGCAAACCCAGGAAACGATGTATCTACACAATCGACATTCTTTACGATAACCGGTGATGATGCGATGCAGCCCGCAATGGCAAAGGACATTGCAATTCGATGATCCCCAAAGCTGTCAATAATGCCGCCTGAAATCTGACCGCCCTCGATAATCATGCCGTCTGCACTTTCTTGCACGGAAATGTTCAGCGCTTCCAAGCCTCTGCAAACCGCGTGAATTCTGTCACTTTCTTTATTTCTCAGATCAGCGCATCCGGTCAAAACAGTTTGGCCTTGCGCGGCGGCTGCCGCAATTGCAAGGATGGGAATTTCGTCGATCATCGTCGGGATTATTGTTGGTTCGACTACCGTGCCAGAGAGAGTGTCACAGCTGCGAACTCTCAAATCACAAACTGGTTCTCCGCCCAATTCACGTCGATTCAAAAATTCAAACGAGCCTCCCATCGCTTCCAGAACCGTCAGCAGACCTGTACGTGTAGGATTGATCCCTACCGACTTGAATGTAATGTCAGACTCAGGATTCAGAAGTGCTGCAACAATAAAAAATGCTGCAGATGAAAAATCAGCAGGAATTTGGATATCTTGTCCAGTCAGTTCCACTCCCCCAGAAACGGAAATCTTGCTGCCTTTCTGCAGCACGTCGCCACCGTAAGCGTGAAGCAAGACTTTTGTATGGTTCCGGACCGATAGTGGTTCAATGGTGCTGGTTTGACCGTCTGCAAACAATCCAGCCAGCAAAATTGAAGATTTGACTTGCGCGCTTGCTACCGGCAGTTTCCATGTAATGGGACGCAGTCGACGTACCGGACGAATTACGATGGGAGCGGTATTGAATGCTGAGAGTTCGATCGATGCTCCCATTAGGCGTAAAGGTTTTACAACGCGCAGCATTGGCCTGGCTGATAAGGATTCATCACCCAACAGAATAGTCTCAAAAGATTGACCTGAAAATAATCCGGTCAGCAATCGCATTGATGTGCCAGAATTCCCACAGTCGATGGGTTCTTTGGGTGGCGTCAACCCAAAAAGTCCTTTACCCTGAATTCTGACATTTCCACTATTTTCATCGATCTGAATTCCGCATGTCCGAAACGCGTTCATAGTCGCCTGTACGTCTTCACCCAATAACAGATCTTTAAAATTTGACTCACCATTCGCGATGGAACCCAGCATTACACAGCGGTGGGAAATCGATTTATCTCCGGGAACTTTATGCAGACCAGAAAATCCACCGTCGGAGGAATTGACTCTAAAATGCTTCAAAAGTATGAAATCAAAAAGAAATGATCTAACCCAACCATTGAGCAAGATTTTTATCGCGAGCTTTTTTCGCGGTCTTTATCAGCTGCTCTAGCGCTTTGCTGTCTTGGTTGGAAATTGTTTTGGAAATGGAAATTAATTCGTCAATGTATCCATTGAGTTCTCTTGCAACGGCAGCAGAATTTGCCAAGCAGATATCTCTCCACATTGTCGGGTCACTAGAAGCGATACGCGTAAAATCATAAAATCCCGACGCGGCCAGATCAAAGCAGGCTCGACTTCTGCCGTGATTGGCAATATAGTGAACGAGACCAAATGCGACCATGTGCGGCAGATGACTGCTCGCAGATACTAAATCATCATGCTCATCCACCCCAAGCAGACTCACATCCGAACCTGCATCCTCCCACATTTCCCGAATGATTTCAACAGATTGCGAATTCGTTTCCGAAGTAGGAGTAAGTATCGTACGCTTGCCGACAAATAAGTCGGCGGTGGCCGCGGTCACCCCCGAGTGTTCTCGGCCAGCAATGGGATGCCCCGGCACAAATTGATCAAAATCGGAAATCAAATGCCGCCTTGCTGAATCCACAATGCTGCCTTTGACGCTACCGACATCGGTTATGACGCTAGAAGAACAGTCAGCTCGCGAAAGCAAATTAAAAACCGAATCAACTGTCATGACCGGCGTAGCCACAACGACAACATCTGAACTCGACACTTCTGCTGTCAAATCCGTAGTATAACGGTCAATGACACCGAGCTGAACGGCTTTTTCCAAACTTGCCAAGGTGCGGCCTGCACCGACAATTTCTGATGCCTTGTCCGCTTTGCGCAGAGCTAAAGCCAGCGAACCTCCGATTAATCCGACTCCAATGATAAGTAATTTCAACTGACCCGACATAGGGAAGCTCAGAGCAGACCTTGATTCCTGAGTGAGTTGAACGTTTCCAGCAACCGAGAGTTTTCTGATGCCGTTCCTACCGAGATTCGAAGGTGGTTCGGCATGCCATAGCCTCCTATAGGTCGAACAATACACCCTCTTTCAAGCAGTTTCTGGTATGTATCTGCTGCCGGCGCTCTCATGTCAACACATAAGAAATTTGCAACCGAATCTATCGTTTCAAATCCCATATCAGCAAACCCCTGACTGAGCGCCTCCATCTGCTGACAATTCAATTGGACACTTTTTTCACAATGACTTTGGTCACTTAGCGCGACCACTGCACAAGACATCGCTAAACTATTGCAGTTAAACGGTTGTCGTACGCGATTCATCAGATCTGATATGTCCGGGCTGGAAACTGAATATCCAACGCGTAATCCCGCCAAAGCAAATATTTTTGAGAAAGTTCGAGTCACTACTAAATTTGGATACTCCGACAGCCATGAAATGCAATCTGGATAATCCGGCTCATTTACGTATTCCGCATAAGCCTCATCAATGACTACAATTACAGAAGAAGATACCCTGTCGAGCATATCGCGAAGTTCTTCGGCGCGTGACCAAGTGCCTGTTGGATTATTTGGATTGGCGACATAAATGATACGAGTTCGCCCGTCAACCGCTTCTGTCATCGCAGCAATATCATGTCCATACTCTTTTGCCTTAATGATTCGAATATTCGCATTGACATAGGCTAATGAAAGGTAGTAGACAATGAAAGCATGCTGGGAAATGATCCCGACATCACCTTCCCTGACGAAAACACGCGCCACCATATCAAGCACGTCATTCGAGCCATTCCCAAGACAAATCTGATCAAGTCCGACCTTGTGGCGCTCAGCCAATGCTCTCTTTAGTTCAAAGCCACTTCCGTCGGGATAACGATGGAGGTCTGTCGATGCGGAACGCAGATGTTCTGAAACGGCTGGAGGCGGTCCCAACGGATTTTCATTCGATGCCAGTTTAATCGCGTCCGAAATTCCGAATTCGCGCTCTAGCTCTTCAATAGGCTTTCCCGGGTCATAAGGTGCGAGGCCTCTGACACTTGGGTTCGCTAAAGCGTAAGTATCAAATTGCTTTGGCATTATTTTGCCGATCGCGGATAAGAGCCCAGGTGTTTGAACAACAGCGCTTCTTGTTTGAGAATTTCAAACAAAGACACCACTTTTTCATCTTTGGCATGTCCTTCAAAGTCAATAAAGAATACATAGTCCCACATCGCTTTTCGGCTTGGTCTTGATTCTATTTTTGACATGTTGATTTTCAATGCAGCGAATGGCTGAAGAAGATTCACCAAAGAACCAGGTCGATTCTGCTTTGAAAGCAAAATACTAGTCTTGTCATATCCAGTTGATTCTGTTGAAATATTTCCGATTACAAGAAATCTTGTGGTATTTCCTCTCTGATCTTCGATATTGGACGCCAGAGTATTCAGATTGTAAATTTTTGCTGTCGCTATACTCGCAATTGCAGCATGATGAGAGCATTCCAGAACTTTGACTACCGCTTCGGCGTTGCTGCTCGATGAAACCAACTCAGCATCGGGCAGATTGCGCGACAGCCATTTTCGGCACTGAGCAAGCGCTTGCGGATGAGCTAGAACCTTCGTGACTTCTGATATTTCAGCCCCCAAACTCAGCAGAGAATGATGAACTTTCAATTCAATTTCACCACAAAGACTCAATGAAGAGTCAATCAGACAATCCAAAGTGCTGTTGACAACTCCTTCGGTTGAATTTTCTACTGGCACTACCCCAAATTCAGCTCGTCCCACTTCAACAGCATTGAACACATCATCGATGGTAGGCCGAAACACAGCAGTGAACGCATGCCCGAAATGCTGCATCGCTGCTGCCTGTGTGAAGGTGCCTTCGGGTCCCAAAATTGCAATTCTTGTGGGTTTTTCAAGATCTCGAGTGGCGGAAATAATTTCTCGAAAAATTTGAACGACACTATTTTCAGGAAGTGAGCCGTCACATCTTTCTGCAACTCTTCGTAAAGTCTGAGCTTCTCTCTCAGGCACAAAAAAATGTGATAATTTGAGCTGCCGCTTCACTTCTGCGACTTTTTTTCCCAATTTCGCACGATTATGGAGTAGATCCTGAATTGCGGCGTCAATCTCATCGATCTCCGCTCGTATGGATTCCAGCTTCATGACCTGTAATTCTTCTATGGATTCAATTCAAACAAACCAATTCGGCATGCACGCATGTTTGCGCCTTTGGTGTGGATTCTGAAAGCAGCTTGATTCCAACTGACTCAATCCTCTGCTTATTTGTCAATGCCCGCCGTTCGGTTCTTGGGTTGATAAAGATAATTTTTCCAAGCTTGAGCATTTCTGGTTTTTACAAATTTAAATCAAGCTTCCAAAATTGGTAGATTGTAAATTAACTTGAAACTAACTTAAGAGTGGATTTATTGATTTTTCATCTCGCCTTGATTTTGCTCATCACTGTGCCACACTGACGCAACCGCAGCGATAGAATCATCCGGAGCCAGACGCATCAAGCGAACACCGCCGCCGCTTCTGCCAATCTGAGCAATCGATTGAACATTTGTTTGCAGCAATAGTCCGTTTTTAGTGATGAACATAACGTCATCAGCATCAACAAGCAAAACCTGTTTCAGCTTGGTTTCCTCTCTCTTTTTCGCTGAGATCGCATAGACTCCCATACCTGCTCTTGTCCGTTTTGGGAATTGACCCAATTTTGTTCGTTTCCCAGAACCGCTTTCATCCACAATCAACAATTCTGTATCGTCATCAGCGTCTTCGACTGATAAAACCGAACAAACCTCTTGATCATCCACCAGCTTAATTCCATTTACTCCCATCGACACCCGGCTGGTCGAACGCAACCCGCTTTCATGGAATCGGATTGCTCTGTGGTCACTAAAGAGCAAAAGATCCGAGTTGCCGTTCGTAAATGTTACATCCACCAACTCATCGCCTTCTCGCAATACGATCGCTTTTAGTCCACTTGAGCGATGATTTTTAAACAAATCCAGTCTGCAGCGCTTGATCTTGCCCAGTCGAGTAACCATGACAATATATTTTTTGCCTTGGGCTTCCCTAAGCGACTGCATTGCACTGATATTTTCGTCACTTTCTAACGCAGGCAGCGTATTGATTAGAGGTCGTCCTATCGCTATCGAACTTCCTCGTTCCAGCCTAAGCGGCTTCGTCCAGTAAACTTTTCCATAATTGGTAAAACACATGAGGGTGTCGTGAGTATTGGTCGACAGCATGAATCTTACAGAATCGCCTTCTTTTTTCTTCGTAGCAAAACGACCTCGCCCACCTCTAAGTTGAGTATTGAACGTTGAAATAGGCTGCTGTTTTCCATAACCTTGCTCGGTTACGGTTACGATCACATCTTCCTGTTTGATTAATTCCTCATTGTCAAAATCTTGTTCCACCTCAATAATTTCGGTGCGCCTCTCATCATTTTTGCCAAATTTCTCCCTCAGCTCCCGCAACTCATCACAAATTACTTTCATCAGAAGCTCAGATGAACGAAGAATCTCCTCTTTTTCTTCAATCGCAGCCAGGATATTTTTGTACTCCTGGAAAATTTTTTGCTGCTCCAGCCCAGAAAGGCGATGCAAACGCATGTTCAATATCGCTTCAGTTTGCTCATCAGACAACCAATAACGATCACCGCGAATGCCATGAAATGGCAATCCGTACGGGCCCGAAGGAATTTCGATCTCAGTACGACCTAGAAGTTCCAGCACCAATGATGCGTCCCAAGCGATCGCCATCAACTTTTTCTTGATTTCTTTTCGACTTTCATTCGGTGCGCGGATTACGCTCAATAACTCATCCAGATTTGAGAGAGCGACTGTAAATCCTTCCAGCTGATGTGCACGATTCTGGGCATGACGCAGCTCATATTCCAAACGTCGCGTCACAACCTCGCGCCGATGCCGGATGAATCCATTCAATATCTGCTTGAGGTTAAACAGATGAGGCTGATTGTGCTCTAAAACTACAAAGTTGATGCCATAGGTAGACTCTAGCCTGCTGCTGGAATAAAGCTTGTTTTCAATTACCTGCGGATTTGCTTTGGACTTAAGTTCTATCACGACCCGAAGCCCTGACTTATCCGATTCATCCCGTACAAAGCTGATTCCATTCAACGGGTCTGTACTGTCACTCGACATAGCGAGTCTGGCAATGTGTTCAACTAATCCAGCTTTTTTGACAGCGTAAGGCAGTTCCGTGATCACGATGGCTTGTTTTCGGCGACTTTTGCCGGACTCAATATGTACTTTTCCTCTCAGTCGAATCGTTCCTCGACCCGTCAGGTAAGCTTTGACGATACCGGACTTCCCGTTAATAATGCCCCCTGTAGGAAAATCCGGCCCGGGGACATGCTGAATCAATTCCAAGCCGGACAATTCTGGATTGGCAATCAGCGCCAAACATGCATTGATGACTTCAGTGAGGTTGTGTGGCGGTATTTTGGTAGCCATGCCAACCGCAATGCCTTCGGACCCATTCAATAATAAATTGGGCAATCTTGCGGGCAATACCAGCGGCTGCTCTTCGGTTTCATCATAATTAGGAACAAAATCAACCGTGTCTTTTTCGATGTCGGACATGAGTTCATGTGCGATTCGTGACAGCCGAACTTCCGTGTATCGCATGGCAGCGGGAGTATCTCCATCAACTGAACCGAAGTTGCCCTGACCGTCAATCAAGGGATAGCGCATTGAAAAATTCTGTGCCATCCGCACGATGGCGTCATAGATCGCGGAGTCTCCGTGCGGATGGTATTTACCGATCACATCACCGGTAATGCGAGCAGACTTCTTATACGGTTTATTCCAATCGTTTCTCATGTCATGCATGGCATACAAAATACGTCGATGCACCGGTTTCAAACCGTCTCGAATATCTGGTAGGGCCCGACCAACGATAACGCTCATTGCATAGTCCAGATAGGACTGTCGCATTTCGATTTCGAGGTCGGCCAGAAGTGTTTTCTTGGCGAAGGAGGACACTAGCTTATATTTTGCTTATATTTTGATTCTAAAGTGAAATTTGAAGAACAATCCAGCGAAGAACTGCTTGATATGGGGAATGGGCATCATCACAATCTCGGTGCTCATTTTACTACAGAAATCATCGAATCAACACGAATATGTTCAATTCAACAGCCATTGTCCTGCGCTCTGAAAAAATGTGAATCAAGGACATAATCCCAAACCTTTATTTTTCATCGGCTGAGTCGACCAACTTAGCGAGTGAGCTGCCTAAATTACAGCCAAACCCGAATTGATATCAGACGATATTAAAATCTGAATTACGCGAGCATGCCTGCGAATCGGACAATTTGTCCAATGCTATAATACGCCTCCATGCAACACGTTGACACTGTTATCGACGCTCGCTGGATTATTACAGTTGGTCCCTCCAACCGCGTTCTGGAACGACATAGCATCGTAATATCTGGCGATGAAATACAGAACATCCTGCCTTCAAGCGAAATTAAGCGGCACTACATCGCGGCGCAACATCTGCAGCGATTGGATCATGCGATAATTCCAGGATTTGTCAATGCACACACACATGCTGCAATGAGTTTGTTACGCGGTGTGGCAGAAGATAAGCCTCTGTTCAGCTGGTTGAATGATGTCGTTTGGCCACTGGAAGGAAAGTGGGTGAATCATGAGTTTATACGAGATGGCACCATGTTGGCAATGGCGGAGATGATCCGCAGTGGCACCACCTGCATGAACGATATGTATCTGTTCCCAGAAATTTCAGGCAAGGTTGCAGAACAGCTTCACATGAGAACTTGCCTAGGTATGATCGTATTGGACTTTCCTACTTCGTGGGCCAATTCTGCAGACGAATATCTGGCGAAAGGCCAGGCATTGCGCGAACAGTTCAAAAATTCCGAATTGGTTTCAACCATGTTGGCGCCGCACGCTCCGTATACAGTGTCTGACCAAACCATAGAAAAATTCATGCAGTTGGCAACTGAGGAGGATCTTGGTGTTCATATGCACATACATGAAACCGAGCAGGAAGTAGAGAGTGCGGTTCAAGAAACTGGGATTCGTCCAATTGAACGCTTACAGAGACTCGGTGTGATTCATTCAAAATTGATAGCGGTCCATGCTACTGCTCTGAATGAGGAAGAAATTTTGTTGCTGTCTGAATCAAACAGCAATATTGCGCACTGTCCAAAGTCAAATCTCAAGCTTGCAAGTGGCTTCTGCCCCACCGTAGAATTATTGAGAAATAATGTGAATGTTGCAATTGGCACTGATAGCGCAGCGAGCAACAACAGTTTGAATATGATGGAAGAATTACGATTTGCTACACTGCTCGCAAAAGGAGTATCCGGTGACGCCTCTCAAATTTCCGTTCAGGAAGCACTGCGAATGGCAACGATCAACGGCGCAAAGTGTCTTGGACTCGAAACCGTGACAGGATCGTTAGAACCCGGCAAATTCGCAGATTTAGCTGCGATAGATCTAAGCGATGTTCACTGCCAGCCAGTTTATGATCCAGTTGCTCAAGTCGTACACGCAGCTTCTCGAAACCAAATAACAGATGTGTTTATCGGCGGCAAACCCGTTTTGCAGGACAGTACATTATTGACGATTGATGAAAATGAATGCATCGAAATTGCGAATCGCTGGCAGCGCAGAATCGCAGCTGATTTGTAGAACATAGGATTTCAAGTTGGGAATATCGATTGAAAACGTGAACGAAGGAGAGGTTCGGAAGTTCTCCAAAATCGCAGAACAATGGTGGGACCCGCAAGGAAAGTTTCGTCCCTTGCACCTGCTAAATCCATTGCGGGTGGAATTCATTCAAACGTACTCTCCAGTCGACGGAAAATCGGTGCTCGACGTTGGTTGTGGAGGCGGTATTCTCGCAGAAGCACTTGCCGCTAAAAATGCCATAGTCACGGGGCTTGACGTAAGCGAAGCATCACTCAATGTAGCAAAACTCCATCTCATGGAGAGCCAGGTCACGGTCGAATACGTGTGTTCAACCGTTGAGAATTTCGCAGAGCAGCATGAAAATCAGTTTGATATTATTACCTGCATGGAAGTCCTTGAGCATGTCCCTGACCCTCTCTCTGTAATTCGAGCCTGCGGTCAATTGCTGAAACCCGGGGGCAGCCTGTACTTTTCTACACTCAATCGAACTGTGAAAAGCTGGGTTTTTGGAATTGTTGCCGCAGAATATGTCTTGAACATGCTGCCGCGGGGAACACATCAACATAAGAATTTCATACGGCCATCCGAGCTATATCGTTGGTGTTCAAGCTGTGGGGTGCAACTAGAGAACATTATCGGACTCCACTATAACCCGATCATTCAATCGTTCCGGCTTGGTCCGGGAGTCGCAATCAACTACTTCGCACATTGTCTAAAAAACTAAGCAGATACCAGCTCGTCTTATTCGACCTGGACGGAACACTGGCAGACACAGCGCGTGACATGATTCTCGCGCTGAACCTTTTATTGAAGAATAAATCAAAAGAAACCGTTTCTTATGACGAGTTGCGCTGTCATGTCTCAAACGGCACGCCGGCGTTGATTGGCATTGGTTTCAATCTGACACCCGATGACGCGGATTACGAAGAATTAAAAGATGAATTTCTCGCTATCTATAAAAGCGTCATTAGTTTAGAAACTGAGTTGTTTCCAGGAATGCAGGAGCTTCTCGATGATCTTGTTCAGGCGGGTGTAACATGGGGCATAGTTACCAATAAACCTGAGTATCTAACGGTTGAGCTGGTTGAAAAATTGGGACTGATGGAATCAGTTGGATGTATTGTAGGCGGTGATACTTTGCCCTATCGCAAGCCAAGTCCGATTCCGATCTTACATGCTTGTGAGCTTGTTGAAGTCGCACCGAGCCAATCAGTCTACATCGGGGACTCCTCACGCGACATCGAATCTGCGAAAGGCGCCGGACTTAAGTCGATTGGAGTCACTTACGGCTATATCGTTCCTGGCGATGACCCATATCAGTGGGGTGCGGACCATGTCGTTGAATCAGTTTCGGAAATCGCTCAACACATTTGGCTGCCGCAGCTTCAACACGCTGAATGATCCACAAGCCGCTTGAGCTGTTCGACGTCATTTTTCGTCAGCTCCTGCCAAGCCCCAGGTTTCAGGCCAGCCGGTAAAGAAATTGTCGCGTATTGAATTCGTTTGAGTCGGCTGACGCGGTTTCCAACGACTTTCCAAGCGCGATGAATTTCTCGGTTCTTGCCTCGAGAGAGAACTATTCGAAACCAACTGTTGGCACCTTTTTTCTGCATGAAATCAATTTTTTCAAATTTGAGAATTTCATTTTTAGACCGCACTCCCTTGCGCAGTCTTTCAAGATCATGTTGAGTCACATCACCCCAAACACGGCACAGATACACCCGTTTGATGGAGCTGGAGGGATGCATTAGCCGATGAACCAATTCGCCGTCGTTCGAAAACAAAATCAATCCAGTCGTACTAATATCCAATCGTCCGACAGCGACCCAGCGACTGTCATTGATTTCCGGCAATGCTCGAATCATCGTCGGGCGATTTTGAGGGTCTTTGTGTGTGCTGATCTCACCGGATCTCTTGTGATATAGAAGAACTCGCGTAGGCGCTTTGCGCTTGTCAACTTCGATTTTCTTTCCGTCAACGAATAGGATGTCGTCGGGCGACACGCGGTCACCGAGCTGACAAATTCCTTGTTTTGTTCGAATTCTGCCATCGACAAGCCATCGTTCGATCTGGCGCCGAGATCCAAAACCTTTACGGGCTAGATATTTTTGAATGCGCTCGCTCATTCAATAGACACTAAGGCTGGCAAAGCAATCAAGAAGTCCGCTTTATTGATCGGACTACAATGACTTCGCCGCGTAGAACGACGCTTCCATGATTTGATCAATGTCCTTGTCCTCCAAAGCCAAGGATACATAGAGCTTCGATGGAGTTTTAAAAATTCCTTTTTCTCGAAGAAGCTGATTAAATCGAGTCGCGATTGCAGCGCTGCCCTTTCCCACTCCTCGGTAGTCGTTTACTTTTTCATCAGAAAATACAACTTCGAACAAGGCTGGAATTCCAACGATCTTGTGCTTATGCCCAGCTGCATTCAAATGGTCGCTCATCACTTGCATCAATCTTTTCCCAGATTCGTTCAGCTTTTTGTACTGACCGGGACGCCTTAGAATTTCGAGAGTCTTCAATCCTGCGATTGATGCGACGGGGTTGCCACTTAACGTTCCAACCTGCATAAGGAATTTTTCCGCCCCGACTTTACTTCGATCAAAATGAGCCATGATGTCCTCTCTGCCTGCAACTGCCGCAAGCGGGAAACCACCTCCAATCAATTTGCCGAGCGTACAAAGATCAGGCACTACCCCGTAATGCTGTTGAGCGCCTCCATAAGCAATACGAAAGCCAGTTACGACTTCATCAAAGATCAAAACAATGTCATGCTTGGTACAAATTTGACGCAGGCTCTCAAGAAAGCCGGGTTCCGGTGGAATAATCCGCTGAAGTGGCTCAACAATGACACCGGCTATTTCGCTTGCATTGTCTTCAATTATCGAATTCGTCAGCTCTACATCGTTGAAAGGGGCAACTAGAATTTCGTTTCGCACCGATTCTAGAATGCCTGCGGAATCCGGCATCGGTCGTGGAAATTCAATTAGCTTCTCTGGCGCCAAGCTCATCTGCGCTTCAGCAGACATTCCGTGATAGCCGCCTTCGAACTTTACAATTTTGTCTCGTCCATTAAACGCCCGAGCCAAACGTATCGCATACATGCCTGCCTCTCCACCAGAAGAGACATAACGCAACTGGTCCGCACACGCTACGGCTCGGCAGATTTCTTCTGCCAGTTCGATAGCGCTAGGGTTTGTAGCAAAAAATGTCATCCCCTTACCCAGCTGCTCTGTAACAGCTTCCAGAATTTCGGGGTGTCCGTGCCCCAATAGCATAGGTCCTGATCCGATCAGGCAATCTACATATTCGTTGCCGTCTATATCCCATACTCTTGAACCTCTACCTTCTTGAATGATCAATTCGGGATCGAAATTTCCAAATCCACCCCCTGGCAACACATTCTTGGCGCGGTCTAACCAATAATTTTGATTCACGATCAATTCCTTTTTTTAAAAATGCACTCTTTCCAATAAAAAAACTAGTCAAATTTTACAGAGACAACTCAGGACAGCAACATCGAATCTCACTGAAAGATATACGGTAGTTGTTCGGAGATGCCAAGCTCTTGAATTTTCTGATATCGAAGCATCAATAACGTTTCTGAAGAAACAAAATTAATTTTATACACCTCTAAACAATTTTTGGTTTGCAGGTTGACTGGAACACTTTTTTTCAATAAGAACAGTTAAATATATTGCAATCAAGCAACAAAATTCCTACTCCATCCCAGCTGGTTTGAGCACTTTTCCACCGAGCAAACCTTTTTTAAAACACTCAAATATGATCGCTGACCAATTACTTCGTCTGTCCGCGCAGCGGTCATGATGAAGTCTACGTTCTCAGCCGTCATGCGCTGCATCAATGTCGCCAATGCGAACATCAAACTTCAGTCGCCGCCGGCGCCTTGTCTGACAATATCAAGCTGCCCCTGTCAAAATGGATCGCCGCTTTCAGTCTTGCCAGAGCAGTACGTTAAATCGATTTAACAGAAACTTGCGCAGAAGCATGTGGATATAAAAAGTTTTATCTCTGAATTATCCGTGCAAACCCAGCCCAAATCCCAATCATTCAAAGATATGATTGAATCTTCCATTAGTCATCACACGGCATTGAGAATAATTCCGATTTTCCCCGTCGATTTTTATTTGATGTCCGACTTTTCTGTCAGACAAAATTTCGCCGAATTCCAGTCTTCTGGAGTTTTCCATGAGGGCGCAAAGTCTGAACGGAATTGATCTTTTTTTTCAGATTGGAAACAAGTCAAGCATGCTTTCACAAATAGTTGATAGAAACGAATAAGCGGATTCGAGAGTTGTTGGAAATAGTTTTTTCGAATTAAATGATAAAAACTCCGCTAAAATTCATAAAATTTCTTTAATGTCACCGAAATATCATGCCAAATGGAAGCTTCAAACTACATGTTCACCGCCGACACTTGGCATTTCACAACACTTTAAAGACATACTTCGAGCTGACTTTCGCTAAGGCACGATCATGGACCGCACCGAACGTTTTTACATGATTGACCAGCTGCTGCAACAGCGACAATCAACTTCAATCAAATTCTTAATGAGCGAATTGGAGGTCTCCAAGTCGACGGTTAAACGCGATTTGATGTACTTGCGAGACCGCCTGCACGCTCCCATTGTCTGGGACCGACATAATCGCGGATATCGATATAAAGAACCAGAACCAGGCTTTCCAAGATTTTCCCTGCCCGGCTTGTGGTTCAACAGCAGTGAGCTTCATGCTTTGCTTACGATGGAGCATTTGCTTAAACATCTTCAGCCGGGATTTTTGGCTTCACACATCGATCCTCTAAGGAACCGGGTCCGCAAGCTTCTTGAAGGAGGCGATCACTCCGTAGTGGAGCTGGTTCGCCGAATTCGAATCGTACCTGGTACGAGTCCACATGTTGAGTCCGCAATTTTTCAAAAGGTAGCTAACGCCGTACTCTCTCGTCTTCAAATCTATGCTTGCTATTTAAACCGAGGTACGAATCAATCAATATTCCGATACATTTCACCTCAGCGCCTCGTTTACTACAATGAAAATTGGTACCTGGACGGCTGGTGCCATTTACGCGAGGGTTTGCGAACTTTTAGGCTGTCGAATCTAACCGAAATTGACGCTACTGATCTGATTGCGATTGATATTGACGATGAGATCCTTGATGCTGAATTGAAAGCGGGATTCGGAATATTTGTTGGTGGAGGGACTAGTCAGGCGGTATTAAGGTTTGATGCTTATATTTCACGTTGGGTAAAGCACGAGATGTGGCATTCAAATCAAACAGCAGAATTGGATGAATCCGGCAGGTTGATCTTGACTATACCTTATTCGAATGATCCTGAACTGGTACTGCGAATTCTTCAATATGGGTCAGATGTTGAAGTGTTGGAACCGGTTGATTTGCGTGACAAAATTGCAACAAAACTTCTTCATGCCTGTGCAATCTACCAAAATTAAACGGCTGAATCGAACAAGTTCCTAAAATTTCTTAATCCCTCTTAATCACACCTTCTCTGGCCTTATCCAGACTCCAAATCAATTCCATCGCCTGGCATCTCTGCAAGCGATTTACGAATAATTCAAAGAATTTTCGCACAGGCTCACGTGGTGAGCCACTGCGCTGCGACAATAACTGAGTAACATTTTTTTTTGGAGTATTTTAATGAATTACATACCTAATTGTTTGGACGAGCTGCAAATCGGCAGCCCACAATCAATTCACAATCTGTCAGTGACTCCGCTCTTGTCACGCAAAAACATCGAAGTTGACTATTTGTTGCTAGATGAGGCACTGGAAGACAACCTAATTGAGGTTACGGAGATTTCCGAATCCGGCAGTGTTCCAGATCTCAAAGTATTGAATAAGAGCACGCAGAGAATTCTTCTTCTTGATGGTGAAGAACTCTTGGGTGCAAAGCAAAACCGCATACTTAACGTTTCTGTCATGGTCCCAGCAGAACAAACCATCACAATTCCGGTTTCATGCGTGGAAGCAGGGCGTTGGGCACGCCAAAGCAGAGCATTTCGAAGTGCAGGCCGAGCGCATTATGCCGAAGGCCGTGCGAAAAAGACTCGAAGTGTAAATCTCTCTATGCGATCTCGAGGCACGAGACGCGGAGACCAAGGCGAGGTGTGGGAAAACATTTCGCAAAAATCAAGGCGTATGGAGGCGCGGTCAGCGACCGCAGCGTCTGATGCCATGTATACGACATACCGAGACAATCTGGATGAGTATGTGAATGGATTTTCGGTGGTTCCCGACCAAACTGGAGCAATATTCTCATTGAACGAGTCTGTCACAGGCATTGACCTGTTTGAATCAAGTGAAGTGCTATCTCGTTGTTTAAGCAAGTTGGTTGAAAGTTATGCGCTAGATGCGATAGACCAGAAAAGAAGCGACACAACTGGAAAAAACAACGTAGCTGTAGACAAGTTTCTTAAACGGATCAGCAACGCGAAACCCGAAACCTATGCTGCGGTCGGTGAAGGGGATGATTTTCGCTTTGACAATGCAGAAGTTTCCGGCGGTGCGCTTGTGGTAGACGAGCGCGTAATCCATCTATGCGCTTTTCATATTGCTGACGAAGAACCAGTTTCTACACGTCGCAGTCGAATGGTAAGGGCTTCCTTCCGTAATCGTAACCGAAGAACCTAATCAGAAAAAACAAGATTGTTTAGCATGCTTGAGTTCCAATACCGATCACTGTGGTAAGCAATCGGTCCTGAACAATCCATATTTAATTGTTTATGTTGAATAATGTTGTTGGATCTCTCAGTTTCAAATTGCAATAAATGATTTCATTAATTTTCAACCTCTTGCGATTTCAGAGAGACAATGAAGTCAAGACCATTCCGAAACGGTTTCGCAGTCGACTGGAAAAAATTTCGCGGTGAGAGTCATTTTCAAAAGTACTGACCAATTGATCCGAGCAGCCTCACCTGATTTCGTAATCGCATCGGAAAAGAGGGCTGCGAATAGCTGTTGCAGCAGACGATTCAAGCAGAATCCTAAACTTCGACATTGAAATGAGAATTCGACATTGAAATGAGAACGCGTGTTGAAGATGTATCGTTTACAGTCAGCGAAGGAACTAAGGCCACAGATCATGCACTATATCAAGTCTTGGTATAACACTGGGCGCATCCATAGGAGTCCGGCTGAGTTTGATCTGCAGCTGAAAAAAGCGAAGTCATAGTCCCGGCTCGCCTTTAAGGGTGAACCGGGACTATGAAATATTAACTGCTAAACATCCGACAAGTTTACGCCTAGTGCGTAAACAACGCATAAGCAGTTTGGCTGCTGTGGCAAATCATGTCAGCATCGGTGGAACTGAAAGTGCTAACCGAAATGGATCCAGTACTGACATGGCATTAAGCTCAACTTTAAATTCAGTGCATTTCATTCGAGTTGGCATTATCTCACTTAAACTGCTCAAATTCCGCTCCACCATGTACTCTGTTTTCAACCACTTCAAAAACACATCGTTCAACTCTTTGTTGTGTGCCGATTTCATCAGGGGGATCAGCCCTTTGGCAGTGCTTGTCATGTCTTCCATTGACTTGGCATTCTCCAGGCAAATCAGCGTAGCCATCACGTTGTCGGACACCGCTGAATGGCTCCGACCTACCGAAAAGGACTTGAGAAAAGCAATTCAGAAAGGTGCGAGGGCATGATCAAGCGGGTGTTGTGGGAGGGTTTTCAAACTCCCTGTTTGACGCAGAGTCTTGGAACTTGGAAAAAAATTGACTTGGCAGCCCAAAATGGGAATGTGTGCAGTGTTGCGCATGAAACAAGGAAAAACCCGATTTCGAATTCAGGTTGGGAAAAAAGAACTGCTGAACGCCTAGCAGATTTACATCCGCGCGTGAGCAACGCGCAAGCAATCTGGGCTGCTGTGGCAAATCATGTCGGCACCGGTGGAACTGAAAGCGCTAGCCAAACCGAATCCAGTACTGACATGACATTGAGTTAATTTCAGTGCATTTCATTCGAGTTGGCATGAAGTCGCTCAATTAATTCTTCTAAAGAATTACACATCACTACCCAATCTAAAGCCAAATCCAACTGTTCTGACGTTGTGAACTGATCTAACTGTTCTGTGAGCAGCTGCTTCGTCTCGATACCAAACTTCAAACTCGATTGACGAATCACTGAATTTCGCTTATCTTCCAGTTTTTCTTGCGAATGCTTCGCCAAGGCTTCCTGTAATTCTTGCGAATGTTTCGCTGAGGCTTCCTTATATGCTTCTTGGTAACCTTCCTTATATGCTTGTTTAAATTCTAACGGCACCCAACGTTCCATTTTTACCACCACCTCTTCCAAATCATCAATGTCTTTTATTATCTCACTTAAACTGCTCAAATTCCGCTCCACCATGTACTCTGTTTTCAACCACTTCAAAAACACATCGTTCAACTCTTTGTTGTGTGCCGATTTCATCAGGGGGATCAGCCCTTTGGCAGCGCTTGTCATGTCTTCCATTGACTTGGCATTCTCCAGGCAAATCAGCGTAGCCATCACATTGTCGGACACCGCTTCAGCCTGTTGCTGCTGCTGTGACATGTCGATCAATTCATAACTTCGTTCTTCAAAATACTGATGCAACTTCGGGTCCGGCGCAGCGATCAACTCTCGAACACTTGATTTCGCTCGCCAGGGTTCGCTGCCATTGTAGATCACAATCGGCACCACTGCCGGCAGCTGCAGCTTCATGCCCGCGCCTCGCTCGCGGGCAATTTGCATCAACAGCAAAGTAGAGTATTCACGAAAGCGAAGCGCCATTGTCCAATCCACGGTCTTTTGAAACTCCAGCGCCACAATCACAAACATCCAGCTGTCTTTCGTTTTGATTCGCCACACCATGTCCTGATGACGTTGATCCAAAGCTTCGCTCACAGTGCTGCCAGACATGGACTCCAAGCTGTCGTAGTTCAAGCGTTCAGTCCACTTTTCAGAAGCAAAAAAGCCGCGCAGCAGGTCTTCGATGAGTCGTGGAAATGAGAATAGACGTCTATATTCAGAATCATAATCTATATCTTTTGGCATCAGTTATTTTCCGATTCAGCTGTGGGAAAGGCTGAAGTTCAGAGATCAAGCTCAAACTCTGAACACAGCATTATGGAAGGCGCACTGACCCGCCTCAATCAATCTGTCGTGTTATGAGACAAAAAAGAGGAACCAGCAAGATCAGGTTGCCAACGAGCACGCTGGGAGCGTGCTTTTCGAACCTATTGCAACGGACGTGTCAAGGTCAAAACACCATGAACAATGTTCAACAAGTATAACTGCAGGGCTCTTGAAACACAACCAAAAGAAAATGTGACGTTTGTCAAATGTTAGGAATTTGGCTTGATTGACAAAATGCATGAAATTGAGTCAAGCTCACCAGCAGTTCGCCAAACGCGACTCATGAGCGCGAACGGATCGATTTTCACAAAGATACAATTATATGTTTTTATTTACTTTTTTAACTATATTGATACCCTAGGCCGAAACAAGTACAGGGGTATATGATTTTAATTCACTGGTTTAAAGTTTTGAGATGTTTTCCCTTCAATTGCCCGAGCGGACGATAGTTCCTGAATCAGAGAAGTTTTTCCACCTTTCTTCGCATATTGTCAGGATCATAGGCTGGTTCTTTCAGCACAGTGGCTTCCACTACTCTGCCCGCTACGATAATGTGCAGTTTAGAACCAGCTGCTGCGTACGGTTTTACATACGCGAAAGCAAGTACGGCGTTAACGCTGTGTCCAAAAACAACCGATGTGGTAGAGCCAACAACTTCACCGTTGAACAGCACAGCTTCTCCACCATGTCCGATCTGATCACCCTCACAGTCGACAGACAAATACACACAAACCCATGGCAGCTTTGAATTTACACTTTTGTGAGTCATATCTTTGCCAAT
Source organism: Arenicellales bacterium (assembly GCA_965202855.1). Taxonomy (GTDB): domain Bacteria; phylum Pseudomonadota; class Gammaproteobacteria; order Arenicellales; family JAJDZL01; genus JAJDZL01. The sequence continues at coordinate 980,142 of CBDBBP010000003.1, forward strand.
AAAATCACTTTTCGTCAATCGAACGAGCGGCATCACGTCTGCTTCGGCCAATGTCACTTCGTTATTCAATTCTGATGCGCCCTTAAAGGCTTTTTCCATTCTCATGACATTCATTGCGAAAGACCCATAATTGAGGATTCCAAACTTTTGACCCGTCCTCCAAAGTGCTGAATACACGTCTAGCACTGAATCTTGAGGCATATGTAATTCCCAACCTTGTTCACCGATATAAGAAATTCGAATTGCCAGCACAAAATGTCCGGCGACGTAAATTTGCTTGGAGGTAAACCAGCGAAAATTACTCAAGGATAGGTCTACATCAGTATTCGCAGCTAGAATCTCAGGGGCTTTCGGACCCTGTATGGCAATTGCCGCCCATTTTTTCGATAAATTTTCAAATTGAACCACAGCCGCGTTGCGATTCTGAATCAGGCAGTCCAATAGGCGGCATTCATAAAAAGCAGCACATACAAGATAAAAACTTTGGTCGGTCAGTTTTACAACAATCAACTCCACCTCTATGCGACCCCGAGAATTGAGAACATGCGTCAGTGCGATTCCACCTGTTTGTTGTGGAATTTTGTTGGCGATGATTCGATCCAAATAGGTGTCAGAGTCTTTGCCGGACACTTTTATTTTCGCAAATGCTGAAATATCCATAATACCGGCACATTCACGTACCGTTCGCACTTCGTTTCCAACAATTTCATCGACGAAATTTCGTCTGAAGGAGTATTGATCGACTGGCGCCACGCGATCGGGTGCGAACCAGCGTGGCCTTTCATGTCCGTATATTTCCTCAAACACCGCCCCTTTCTCTTTGAGTATCCAATAAAGCGGATTAGGATCAATCGGGCGTCCGGCTAAGCGATTTAAGTGCGGGAACGGTATTTCATGACGTAAACAATAATCTTCCTTTGCTTTAAGCTTCTGCCACTTTTTGTCCGCGTAGTCCCCAAATCTGCGAGGATCAAACTGTCGCATCGAAATATCAGCACTGCCATGAACCATCCAACGAGCCAGTTCTCTGCTTAATGCAGGTCCCCAACCAATTCCGATTTGAATCCCGCAACAACACCAATAATTTTTTAGTCGCGGCGCGGGTCCAATTAATGGATTGCCATCTGCAGAATGAGTGATTGCACCATGAACCACTCTTTTGATGCCAAGTTCCGAAAAAATCGGAACTCGGTCCAATGCGCTGCTTAAACGAGGCATGATTCGATCATAGTCAGCTTCAAACAGCTCATGCTCGGCTTCCCATGGCACGCCATCATCCCAAATGCTTCTGGGATTGTCTTTCTCATAAATTCCAATCAATCCGGATTTTTGTTCCATCCGAATGTATCCAGACACCACAGCGTCATCTCGAATCACCGGAATATCTTTACTGAGATTCTCGAATTCCGGAACTGTGTCAGTAACAAAATAGTGATGTGTCATGTTTACCACTGGCAATAGCAACCCGGACCACTCACTGACTTGTCGTGCATAGCTGCCGCATGCATTAACGACGTGTTCACAAGTAATCTGACCTAAGTTAGTTGTAACTCGCCACTCGTTGTTGGGCCGTTGCTCTGTGTGCGTAACGAGGCAGCGTTTAAATATTCTCGCTCCTCGTGATTTTGCACCGTTTGCCAGCCCGTAGACCACAGATGAGGGGTCTACGTGACCGTCATCAGGGGTATGTAATCCCCCCAATATACCGTCAAGTTTGTAAAACGGATGAAGCTCGCGTATCCGTTCAGGTGTTATTAATTCAACATCAACATTCAAGGATCTGACTACACTCAATGTGTAGCGGAGCCAGTCCATTTCGTCTTGATGGTACGCCACACGAATTGAACCGCAATTGTTCCAGCTGACTGCTTGCCCCGTCTCTTTCTTAAGTTTGTGAGAATAAAGTTCAATGTTATAGTCAACACACTTGCCGAGGCTGACACTTGAGGTTGATCGGGTGATTTGACCTGCTGCATGCCAAGTCGACCCTGAAGTTAATTCTGCTTTTTCCAACAAAATAACATCGTTCCAACCCTCCTTCGTTAAGTGGTACGCCAGAGCGCATCCCATAATTCCACCACCAACGATGACAACTTGAGAATGGCCAGGTAATAAATTGTGCTCGTTCAAAATTAATTCTCAAAACAGAAATTACAAAACTTTGCGACAGATTCGCGTTTTTACATTCTCACCAAACAATGAGTCTAGAACTAGGGGCATACCGAATATCGTATTGAGATTCAAGTATACAAATCCGTTGAAAAATTTTGACAACAATCAATTTCGACTGTAGAAGAAGGACCGATCGAAGGGTTGCAAGCGGAATATAGCATGAATTGCGCGACATGGCCTGACTTTGATGGTTGACCCTAAATCAAACTAATAATTGATTATTTAATCCATTGATTTAACTTGATTGTCTGTGAATCCTGTTGTCGAGAGCCGATAGAATACCTAGATTAAATCCGAAATATACGGCATTTCGTTCAGAAACTTGACCCGTATTGCCAAGGCGATCAGGGATGGTCTCTGAATTGAACTGAATTTTTTGCCAATTCCGTTGCCTTTCCTGCTTGCACGCTATTACAGACTCGCAGAATAAAACACGAAATAAGCAATTTCACGTTCTGGCAAGTTTCTACTTCATGCTATTTCAGGGAACCTCAAGCGGTTCCCATCTCCTCCGCCACTTTTACAAAATCAATGTTTAGGCAATGCATTAAAACGCAATTGAGCGGAAATAAAAAACACCTCGCAAAAAATAGACAGAAAGAAATACAGAAAACTCAAATCGGATCAATTTCAACATTCAATCTATTTAGCTCAAATATTTTACTTATTGAGCCCGGATTGGTTCCATTTGAACCCTAGCGATTATTTTCTTCCAACTCAATTCTCGTGGATTTGAAGAATGATTCACCGATTGGCGAAATTGTGTGCGAGTATGGACTGACGGTATCGACGCGCGTTTGGGAAAGGACAACCGCCGCACAATAGTGAAACGGTCTGAGTACGAAAAAAAAGAAACGAATTCTAGAAACGGAAATCTATGATAACTAAACTAAGCCGTTGACTTCCGAGGCCTCACATTTTTAGCAATCTCTTTTCCCTTATTGATCTCTGCCCGACGTAATTCCCAAGTTTTCTGCAGGTTGATCCAAAAATTCGGAGTAGTGCCAAAGTACCGCGCAAGCCGCAACGCCGTATCTGCACTCACTCCTCTTTGACCATTCAAAATCAAAGTAATTCGGTTGACTGGTACGCATAGTGCTTTCGACAATGCATTCGCCGAGATATTGAGTGTCTCCATTTCTTCTCGGAGAACTTCACCGGGATGTACCGGCATCATTCCATTCCTGATATTCATATCAATTCCTCATTAGTGATGATCCACGATCTCCACTTCACTCGGACCGTCCTCGGTCCAACCAAAACAGATACGCCACTGGTGGTTGATTCGGATGCTGAATTGACCAGTACAGACACCGCGCAATGCCTCCAGTCGACTACTCGGCAAAGCGGCGAGATCTCCGAGTGTCTCCGCGTTGTCCAAGATAGTCAGGCGGCGTGTTGCTGGAGAAGCAAATCCCTGAAACTCTGCAAAACGATGCCCATCGAAAAAGCGTTTTGTAATTAGGTGCTTGAAGCCTCTAGTCACAATTGAATTATAGTCAGTGTTACGTTAACCTTAAATGAGCCGAATGATTTGAAATGCGGTTCTGTGCTAATAATTCGGATAGCATATTTGGATTGTGCCGATAGCCAGTGATGGGATGACTGAACAGATTCAATTGGAACTTCGACCAAGATTTCTTATTGCTTCAATTCCTTCCTGATTTCATAAGTTCGGCTACTTAATTGATAAAACTTATTGGACATGAAAAGGAATTTAGGCGCCGCCTTAGCCATCACAAAAACGGGGTTCAGTCGATACAGCAAAGTCAATTAAACGGTGAAAGTGGCTCCAAACCGTCAAAGTTAGGATAAAGCTTCGACGTGGAATCTATCTTCCAAGAACTCAATCTATTTGGTCTGGAAGTTCAATCGCCGGCAGTTCATCCAGCGATTCTAAATTGAAGTCTTCTAGAAATTTATTTGTCGTACGAAAAAGTGCCGGGCGACCTGGAACCTGCTTATGCCCAGCCTGTTGCACCCATTCATTGGATATTAGGGTTCGCATGATTTCTGTCGATACTGACACTCCACGAATGTTTTCAATTTCACCTCGGGTAACCGGCTGTTGATAGACAATGATAGAAAGCGTTTCCATCAAAGCTCTAGAATAACGACGAGGTCTAATCTCATAAAGTTTTTGCAACCAGTGCGAATACTCTTGCCGCGATTGGTAACGATAGCGATTTGCAACTTTTTTGAGTTCAACACCGCGATGATCACAATCGCGTTCCAATTCGAGTAACGCTCTTTCCACGACTCTGACATCTGGTCGTTCTTCATCCGAAAACAAGCTGCGAATCTGTTCGATTGATACAGCGGTCTCTGACGTCAGTACGACAACTTCAATGATATTTTTTAATTGGGATTTATCTACTTGACTTCGCAATTCCTATTTAAATAATTGATTCTATTTAATTTAATATTTTAGTGCCGAACCCAGACCAACTTCTGTAAAAATTGAAAATTCAAAGTGCCTATTTTCGACTCTTTTATTTTGTTCCTCTAGTTGATCAGTAAATATAGAACAAAATTTGAAAAGAACCCTTCCGAACTCAAGCCTTGATTTTCCTTAAATAGCGAAGATGATTGGACTGAAGTTCGCCGCTGCTAACCATTCTCTCAACTTAAATCGAGCGCCTGATATTCTGTATGTGATCGATAATTGACTCTAGATTTCGTATTATTCTCATTGCTCTAGATTTCATTTAGGTGCATTTTGAATTCGAATTGGTGTAGATTGATTAAAGCTCGAAAAACACGCTGAATTTACAGTTAGTCTTTCAGGTGCAGGTGAATGGGAGCTTCCGCTTCTGGTTGATAGGCATAAATCTTGCCAGCCCCAATCAGCTCCAAGATTGCAAGGAAAGCAACAACAATCCCAGCTCTGCCTTCCGATGAGTCAAATAAATCGATGAATTGAATGGTTTTGACAACCCTTAACATGTCAAGAATCGATTCCGTTTTTTCCTTCACTGACAGTGGCTCTTTATGCACTTGCACAACTGACAATTCCGAAGTTGCTGCTACAACTTGTTTAAACCTTTTCAACAATTCCTCAATGTGCATTTGGCGATATTTTGGCTGCGGCCTAATCTTTGGGCTTTGAATATGGCTGACAAACACCTCTCTTCCAACTCTAGGACGATTGTCCAATAGTTTTGCGATAATTCTAAATTTCTCATAGACTTGGAGCCGCAGAGCCAACTCCTGACGCGGGTCGACTTCCACTTCTTCCTTCGATTCTGTTTCAGTGCGAGGAAGCAGTAGTCTTGACTTTATCTGCGCCAGAGTTGCGGCCATCGCCAAATACTCACCGGCGAGTTCCAGCTGAATTTTCTGCATTACTTCGATATACTCGGCATATTGCTGAGCCACTTTCGCAACTGGAATGTCGAGAACATTGAAGCGATTTTTCTGGATCAAGTACAACAGAAGATCTAATGGACCTTCAAATGAATTTGTAATGATTTCAAGAGCATGCTGGGGTATGTACAGATCTCCAGGAATGTCTGCTCCTTTGAACGCAGAACCTGATTTTTGAATGTCAATTTGGTCACCAGCCATCTTATCGGTAACTGCTGGTTCCTATGTATCTTCGTACATCACTCATCGTATCCTCGGCTACGATTGAGGCGCGCTCACAGCCTTCGGCGACGACTTTTTTCAAATAAGCTCGATCCTTAAGGTACGGCTCCGCATGTTCTTTATGACTTTTTTGCTCTGCGAGAACACTATCTATGAGCGGCGCCTTGCAGTCAACACAACCGATTGATGCGTCTTTACAGCCTTCTGTCACCCACTTTTTTGTATCTTCTGCAGAGTAAATTTTGTGCAAATCCCAAACAGGACATTTTTCAGGATCGCCCGGCTTATGTCTATGCGTCCGAGCAGGATCAGTGGGCATCGATCGGATTCCCTTGCTGATTCGATTTTGATCGTCGCGAAGAAAAATAGCGTTGTTGTACGATTTCGACATCTTTTGTCCGTCTAATCCAGGCACTTTCGATGCTTCGGTAACGAAAGCTTCAGGTTCAATCAAAATCTGTCTTCCACGTTTTTCGATATATCCCGTCAAGCGTTCTCGATCCCCTCTCGAAAGATTCGAATTACTATCTAGCAGATTTTGGGCTTTTGCGAGAGCCGCTTCCTCTCCTCTTTCGGTATAGGCCTGTTGATATTTCTTATAAAGATTAGCGTTTCGACGACCGAGTTTCTTGATGGCTTGCTCAGCTTTTGTTTGGAAATCTGGTTCTCGGCCAAACGCATAATTGAAGCTTCGGGCGATTTCACGTGTGAGTTCAACATGCGCGACTTGGTCTGCCCCCACCGGTACGATTGATGCACGATACATTAGAATGTCTGCGCTTTGCAACACAGGGTATCCCAAAAATCCGAATGTCGATAAATTTCTGTCGTGCAAGACCTCCTGCTGACCCTTAAAACTTGGAACTCGCTCCAGACGACCGAGCGAAGTAACCATCGACAAAAGGAGAAACAACTCGGCATGTTGTGGAATTCTCGATTGAATAAAAATTGTAGCTATTTCGGGGTCTACTCCGCTGGCCAGCCAATCAATGAGCATGTCCCAAACATTTTCTCGCAACCTGCTCTCAGAAAAATCTTCATATTCAGTAGTGAGCGCATGCCAGTCGGCCACAAAAAAATAACAATCGTGGACGTGTTGGAGCTGCACCCAAGGTTTAATCACTCCGTGATAGTGTCCTAGATGAAGAGGACCAGTTGGGCGCATGCCGGAAAGCACGCGACTGGGAGGCTGTCCAATTACGTTCATATACGCTGTTCTCCGTAAATCAAGGAATGAACTAAGAATAAAGTAAACACAGAAAAAATCGCTCTTAACCGGAAATTATGGATCAAGTCGTTCTAATCCTTGATCTTGACATTCCTGAAGTAAATCGATTGCTCTTCCTTTCCCTGGAATTTCTACATTAAGATCAATATCGACTAAAGGTTCAAGCACAAAACGTCGTTCATGCATTCTCGGATGAGGCAAAATCAATCTCCGAGTGTTCATGCGAATATCTCCATAAAGGAGCAAATCAAGATCGATTCTGCGAGGTCCAAACCTTATGCTACCGCGAACTCGTCCCAATTTAGATTCTATCTGTAACAAATTATCGAGCAATTCGTTCGGTTTTAAATTTGTTCGAATTCGACACACTGCGTTAATGAATTGTGGCTGATTTTGAAAACCCCAAGGCTCGGACCGATATAGAGCGGACTTCGCGTTGACGATGCAATCCTCGGATTGGTGTAATAAATCAATTGATTTTTGAACCAAGCGAACAGAATCATCAAGATTGCTGCCGATACCAATATAAGCTGAAACATTATTGTGGCACATCAAAATCAGGATCTTCGTTTTCCAGACCTTTTCTTGTATCGATATTTTTTTCGTTTCTGCTGTATGCGAAAGGGAATCCAACGCTTGCAAACGTCCGGCTGGATTTCACAAAATCTCGAACGCAGTTCCAGCAGTCGAAGTGCAGCTCTAAAATTTCCGTTGCGTGAAATGCTCACCGCATTGGAAGAACGTTTTTCCAGCACATATTGCAATCTCCAGATCTCCCGAATCCGATATCTTTGCTCTTTACTCAAAAATGTACTTTGCATCTGCCTAAGCAACAAATTCTGAGCGATATTGTGGGATTCCCAGTATTTTCGCTTCTTTTTTTGCCCAATCAAGCGTCTATACGGAAACCACAATATTGCAGCTATCGTATAAATCAAACTGAGCGGCTGACCGCTGCGAACACGCGAATCGGTATCTTCAAACAATAAATTCAGCCAAATCGCAGATTCTTCGTCAAATTGGTCCTGAATTCCATCTGCGTATGCTGGAAACAAAGATGAAAATAGACCGTGTTCGCGAAGTAACAAAAAAGTGGACTGAGCATTTCCTTGAAAGAATAGTTTGATGATTTCGTCCACCAGTCTCATGTGAGACACATCAGCAATTAACTCAGCCATCTTTGAAATGGGCTGTAGTGATTTCGAATCAATGCGAAAATCTAACTCCGCTGCAAATCGCATTGTTCTTAACATTCGGACTGGGTCTTCCCGATACCTATGTTCTGCATCCCCAATGACTCGGATAATTCTATTTTGAATATCATCAAAACCATTGGTGTAATCCACAATTCTCATATCTGAAGGATGCAAATATAACGCATTGACTGTTAGGTCTCGTCGGAATACGTCTTGTTCGATATTTCCATAATAATTATCTTTTAATACCTTTCCCTTCTTTGAAATGTCGCGGTTTCGACGCCGATTATTCCAAAATCGAGGCTGGCTGCGATAAGTTGTCACTTGAATGGTTTCTCGCCCCATTTTGACTAATACCAGTCGAAATCGGCGGCCAATGACTTTACTTCGCCGAAACACCTTTTCTATTTGACCTGGAAGAGCATTCGTGCAAACATCGAAATCTTTTGGTGTTCGATTCAATAACAGGTCACGAACACATCCACCTACAAGCTCACCCGAATATCCCGAAGATTTGAGTGATTGAATTACAGCTATCGCTTGTTTATCGATCTGCGCGGGAGATATCCCGTGTTCATTCGCAGTAATTATTCTCGGAGTTCGCAATACTACAAGCCAAAAATCTAGAATATCATTGTGATACTATTGTGCAAAATTATTGAATTCATAGTCGCTCCCTTCGTCTAGCGGTCAGGACTTCGGCCTCTCAAGCCGGCAACAGGGGTTCGATTCCCCTAGGGAGCGCCAGTCGACGGTTATTCATTGGAGAAATTTCTTTGGTACACATTCTAAATCCGAACCAAGAAGAGTCGGATTCAAACATCTTCGAAGCCAGTTCACAAAATTTTATTCAAACTGTAATCCAAAAATCGCAAGAATTTCCAGTTGTAGTGGATTTTTGGGCACCTTGGTGCGGTCCCTGTAAAACCCTCACTCCAATTCTCGAAGAATTAACCCGCGAATTTGACGGCGCTTTCCGTCTCGCTAAGGTCAACATCGACGACGAGCAAGAATTGGCACAGCAATTTGGAGTGCGTAGTGTTCCAACGGTCGCAATGGTTAAAGATGGAAAAGTGGTAGATGGGTTTATGGGGGCGCAACCACGCAAAATGGTCGAACAGTTCCTTAGAAAACACATCACTGATTTGCACGAAGATGCAGACGCCATTCAAATTCTGATTAATCGCGGGCAAGTGGAACAAGCGATTGAGGCTCTCAAAACCGATGGCACAGATGAATCGCTGGTTCGACTAGCTGGCATTTATTTGAAATTCGGCGATTTGGTACAGGCGCGCTCAACACTTAAGAAAGTCAAGGATAGCAAAGCACATCCTGATTTCAAATCCGTATCTGCCGCCTTGGAATTTATTGAAATTGCGCAACAATGCGATTCTGAGACCGAACTCCTGCAAAGGATTGAGAACAACAGTCGGGATTGGAATTCACACTATCAGTTGGCAGCCATTTACCTGTCGCGAGGGAATCCGAAAGCAGGATTGGAAAATTTGTTGCACATCGTACGATCTGATCGCAGCTTTAATGACGATGCAGGACGTAAAGGAATGATAAAAGCTTTTGATATGCTTGGCCCAAATCACAGACTCGTTTCAGAATATAGAAGACGTTTGGCATCAACGTTAAACTAGCCCCGGGGATGATGGCGACGCAGCAATTCAGACAGACGGTGCTTTGACACATGTGTATAAATTTGGGTTGTTGAAAGATCGGCGTGACCAAGCAATTGCTGAATCGTTCGAAGGTCTGTTCCATTGTTCAGCAAATGGGTCGCAAATGAATGACGCAGTGAGTGTGGGGAAACCTTGGCATCGATTCCTGCTTTCAAACAATACTTTCGAACGTTCAACCAAAATGCCTGCCGAGTCATTCGTTTTCCTCTTGTCGTTACGAACAAGTCATCGGTTACCTTTCCTTTCAGCAACTTGTTTCGACAGTTGCTGATATAGGAATCGATCCATTCAACCGCATACTCTCCCAGCGGCACGAGTCGCTCGCGCGCCCCCTTTCCTGTCAATCGAACCCAACCGTATTCAAGATTTACCGAATTAACACTTAATCCAATTAACTCTGAAACTCGTAATCCAGCACCATAAAGGGTTTCAAACATTGTGCGGTCGCGGCACCCTATTGCAGTTTCGGTATCTGGAGCCAAAATTAGTTTTTCGACTTCCAGCTCAGATAAACTTGTAGGTAGAACGCGGCCGACATATGGAAAATCAATGTTTTCAGTCGGCACTGTTTGAATCAGCGACTCAGCATAACAAAATCGAAAGAAACGCCGATATGTGCTTAACTGTCTAGAAACAGTTCGAGGACTAAACAGAACACGACTCGCTAAGTAATCCAATATTTCGCTTCTGCTGCTCGATAACAAACTGTTGCCATTTTTCTTCTGCCAACTCGCTAATTGAAACAGGTCCAATCGATAGGCTTCAAGTGTCTGTTTCGCAAGTCCGGATTCAGACCAGATCCCATCTATAAATTGATCAATTAAGTCAGAGTCGCCGGAAGATATGTCCAACCGTTTTTGGTCCATTTTCAGCTATTGTCAGTGCAGTATCGGCAAGCTTCTAAGACGATCGTCAATTAATTTCTGTCCACGCGGGTCAAGGGTATCATTTTTGAGTTCTTCATATAAATGTCGAGCGTCTTCAAATAATCCCCCTGTCACCAACTCATCTGCTGCTTTGAGGCGCGCCGCCTGTCCCCATTCGTCATTCCAGTCGTCACTCAACTGTGCGGATCGAAGCAACATCTCAGATGCTTCCAAGTTTTTATCTTGTGCGGCATATGATTCAGCCAGCCAGCGCAGTATTTCTCTTTTGAAATGCGTTGCCTTGGCGTGTTCATACAAAGCACTTAAAACCTCGATCGCCTCAGCATGCTGATTCTGTTTTTGCAGATCAAACGTCACAAACAAAATGCGATCAATGGTTAAGGATTCCACATCGGATGGAAGACCGCTGATCAAGTCTAGAAGAAAAGCCAAAGCGAGTTCATACTCCTCAAGAAGTATTGCAGTTTGGGTGCGGCGCAAATACCACAGCAATAGTCTTTTTTCGTCAGTTGGCTTTTCCAAGGAATTCATGATTTTCAACGCTGCTCGATAGTTTTCCTTGCGCAGGGTTCGAGCAGCAATATTCGATTTCACAGATTCTGAAGTCACCAAAACATCAAAAATTTCAGACTCAACAAAAATCTGATCAAGAACGCGATAAATTTTTTCTTTGTACAGACTATCGGCAAGCGCCTCTATGCTGCTCATTCGAATTTGGCTGTCCGTGGCATTCATTGCAAGAAAGGAATGAAGTGCTCTGGCAGTAATTGGTGAAGTAATTTCAAACTCTTGAGCCAACTGCTGCCAACTTGGGTCATCTCCTACCAAAAGATCAAAACTGTTGCCGAGATTTAATGCATATTCGTTATAAATATCAATCAAATAGTCAACACTAATAGTTGGAATCATCAACAGTGTAAGCGGCTCCAACTCTCCACTGACTGGGACGGACAAACCGCTTTCGACTGCGATGATCTGCATTTCGAAATCTTTTAATTGTTTTGCAGCTTGCTCAATCAATGCCCACAACTCAACTCTCAGCAAAGGTTCAGAGGACAGCTCAGACGTCATCGTGAGACCTGCCTGAACAACTTCAGAAGGTGACAATTTATCGCTCTTCAATTGAGCATTTAACAACAGAATTTCACTTTGACGCGTCTTTAGCGGTGTAAGCCGAGCTTCGGCTTCTTTGTACATTCCTTCCAGAATCAATAGTCGGGCATAACGATGCTCGAACTGCGGGGAGTCGGGTCGATAATCAGTGCTGAATAAAGACATGGAAATGCGAGCATCTTCCAGATTGCCCATATTGATGTAGGATTGAATGATTAGTTCTTGCCATAAAATAAAATCTTCTATGCGATAAGGATGTGTCCAAATCAATCGCCGCAGTTGATTTCGGGCGAGTTCATGCTCACCTAGCTCAATTAAAGCTCGAGCTACGTGGCTTTGCACATTCAAATAGAAATTCTGGTCCGGTTCGGGAAGTACCGCTTCACCTCTAACTAAAATTCCATCCCAGTCTTCTAACTGAATTGCTGTTTCATAAAACAAACTCATCCACTCACGTATGTCCTCTGAGGGTGAGGGATCGGACAGTTTCTTCTTAATTAAGAAATAAGCGAGATTCGGTGTTCCAAGCTCGATGAGTTCTTTCACTCGATCCAACGAAGGCTCAGCAACAAATTCGTGGGATAAAGCAGCAGCTGCTTCAGGTTCACCAACAGCGGGCAATTGTTCCGCGCCCTCTTGTCCATAAGCCACGGACGCGAGCACTGGGAAAACCAGCGCACATATCAAAGAGAATCGGAGAAAAACTGAATTAAAACTGCGGACTGAGTGGCAGGCATAAACGATCACGTTCAAACTCCTGGCGATCGCTCTGCGGTACAAATTTGAACTAGAAAATGAATGAAAACGTGTGAACTAAAACGCGTGCTCCAAAGTTTTTGGAAACCAAGGTTCAGATATTAATGAGACTTATCGGATTTTCTCTTTGATGCGTGCGGATTTACCAGTTCGCTCTCTGAGATAGTACAACTTTGCTCTTCGAACGTCACCTCTGCGTTTCACTTCAACACTGTGAATCAATGGACTATGAGTTTGAAATACGCGCTCTACGCCTTCTCCGTAAGAGATTTTTCTTACGGAAAAAGAAGAATTCAAGCCTCGATTTTTCTTCGCAATGACAACACCTTCAAAGGCTTGGCGTCGTTCTCTTTCGCCTTCTCTCACATAAACCGTTACACGCACTGTATCACCGGGTGAAAATTGCGGTAAGTCGTGTCGCATCTGTTCACGTTCAATTTCGCTGATTACGTTACTCATTATGGTTTCTCAATAACTCTTTGTTCGTTCTGAAATTCTTCCAGTATCTGCTTCTGCTGTTCATTCAGCTCAATTTTTTCTAGCAAATCAGGGCGCCGTTCCCAAGTCCGACCAATGGATTGCTTTAATCTCCACCGCTCAATTGAGCCATGATCCCCTGACAATAGAATGTCAGGAATAGTTCTTCCCCGTATCGACCGCGGGCGCGTGTAGTGCTCGCAATCCAAGAGCCCATTGGCGAATGAATCGTTGTGTTTTGATTCACAATTTCCCAAAACACCGTCAATCTGCCGCGCTACCGCATCAATCAACACCATCGCGGCCAATTCACCCCCTGACAAGACGTAATCACCAATTGACCACTCCTGCGCACAAATTATATCCAATGCTCGCTGATCTACACCTTCATAACGACCGCATAGAAGAATAAAATGCGACAGGCTCGAAAATTGATTGACCTGCTTTTGTTCAAGTCGCTGCCCCTGAGGGCTCAAGTACATCACAGGGATGTCGTCACCGAACTTCTGTTTCAATTCTGAAACACACTGAATGATCGGTTCAGCCAACATAACCATTCCTGGACCGCCACCGAATGGCCGATCATCAAGGTGCTTGTACTCACCTTGACCAAATTGACGCAAATCTACGACATCAACCGTTATCAATCCATTCTTAACGGCGCGTCCGGTAACTCCGAATTCCTTGATCGCACTGAACATCTGTGGAAAGATGCTAATTACACTAATTCGCATAACCTGCCCGCGTAATCGTTCAATCAGAAACTTTCGAACCAATCTACGTAAATTATGCCTTCTGCGAGGTTCACCTCTTTTATCACGTCAGAAACATAGGGAATCAAATGTGTATTTTCACCTGCAGTGACGAGAACATCATTAGCACCCGTCTCTATCAAATGGTCAACTCGACCGTATTCAGTTCCATCAATGTCAATGACTTGCAACCCGATTAATTCTGCCCAATAGTACTCGTCTGTTGGCAATGCCGGTAACGCATCACTACGTACGTATACCTTGGCACCCTTTAATTTCGAAGCTTGATCCCGGTCTGAAATACCTTGTAAAGAAGCAACCAAAAACCGACCATGCAATTGATGCTTTTCGACAGTGTATCGACGAACTCCCTGCCTGGGAACATCTAAAATCCACTCCTCAAAATCAAGTAAGTTTCTCGTCTTTTCAGTAAATGATTGGACCTTGATTTGGCCCCTTATTCCGAACGCATCTACAATCCGTGCGACCAGAATCGATTCGTTACTTGGTTTCGCCAAATAAGATGTGCTGTTTACTCTGAACTCGCTCTGGCAGAATTTACAAGTGTTCGGACGCGGTCAGTCAATTGCGCACCGCGTGCAGTCCAATAATCCACTCGTTCCAAATCGATCCGCAAGGGTTCTTCATTTTCATTGCGGCTAATGCCCGCAATTGGATTGTAGAAACCAATTCTTTCAATAAATTTTCCAGTCGGCGGGCTACGTCGATCAGCCACGACAATCGAATAAAACGGTCTTTTCTTAGCGCCACCGCGCGCCAAGCGAATTACCACCATTCGTAAAATACTCCTAAATTCAAGAATTAGATGATTGACTCAATTATAGAGGAAGTGCGTATTTTACGATAAAACAACAATCGATTTTGCTTTTATTTTCGCTGAAATAAAAAATTTCTTGGAAAGGCAAACAGTACCGAACCTAATTCCCAACTGAAATCGAAGACTTCGATTCCATTGACTCACTCCTTCCATAAAACAAAAAACGATCCTCTTTGGAGAACAAAACATCTTCAGTTTCACTGTAGGAAAATACGGCAATGATGCGCGGCCGCTCACCTTCCACCGGCGTAATTCGATGAGCGGAATTTTTTCCTCGAAATACGTTCAGAGTTCCTGGTGCCAGGTTCACCGTCTGCACGGATTCATGATTGCCATTGAGGAGTTCACCGACACCTTCATAGTTTGGGTTTGAATCACTCCTTAAATTGCTTGACACTTGAAACAATCCACCATTTCTGGGAGCCGCCAGCAACAAGGTTGTAGTAAATTCTGCACGGTCAAAATGCCAATTTAAAGCCTCATCTTCTCCATAAGCCATTACGTTTAGACGAGCTAAGGGGTCTGCCATTGGAAACAATCTGGATTTTTCCAAAACTTTCGCTATAAATTCAATCAACCGCTGCCATTCGTAAATTCTTTCCAACAAGCTATCTGATATTTGATCTCCGCAAATCACATGATTTACAGTTTTCATTCTCTTGAGAGCTGGATGAGTCGAATCTAGTCCGTCAATTTCGTCATCGAAATAAATATTGTGTTGGCGAGAGTGCAAAAAGGCCGAATGACGAATCAAAGGCCGAACTTCCCGCAGACAACGGTCTATTGCGCTGTTTCTTAAAATTTGATCCAAATTAAACCAGCCGTTATTATTGAGACCGCGTTGACAACGGCTCAACAGCGACTGTCCAGATGAACTACTCAAATCGTTCAGAGGAAATCGAGCTAAATCGAGATATTGGTCCATCTAATTCTAGAGTCAAGCAGAAGGAATCTGATCCCAGATCGGCTTAAGCAGTTAAAAATCCATCCAATACATTCACTGCATTCAACCCGATTTCGGATACGGCGTATCCTCCTTCCATTACGAAAAGAGTTGGCACATTTAGCTTGCCAATCATTTCACCGTAGCGTGTGAAATCGTCGCTCTCCAGCCTGAAAAAACTTATTGGATCATCTTTGTAAGTGTCAACTCCCAAAGAAACAACAATAGCATCGGGGGCAAAATTCTGAATCTGTCGGCAAGCATCTTTCAGTGCTTCGTTCCAAACCGGAAAATCAGATTCTGGACGCAGTGGATAATTTCGATTGAAGCCTTCTCCCAAACCATATCCGTGCTCATCTGAATATCCGAGAAAGTGAGGAAACGCATCCTCGGGATGACCATGAATGGAACAGAACAGCACATCATTTCGATCATAAAAAATATCTTGGCTGCCGTTTCCATGATGAAAATCCACATCCAATAGAGCGACACGTTCAGCACCGTCTCGCAAGAATCCTTCCGCAGCCAAAGATGCATTATTCAAGAAGCAATACCCTCCATAAAGATCTTTGCCGGCATGATGACCTGGTGGTCGACATAGCGCGAAACCGGGGTTGCCTGCCGAAACCAATTTTTGTGCTGTTATCGCACAAGCAGCAGCAGATTTAGCGGCTTCCCAAGTTCCATCTGTGATCGCAGTCTCGATCGCCATGCAGTAAAATCCAAGTTTGCCGTCAATATGGTTCGGCACACGATCATTGTGCATTCGCCGCGCTGGAATTACAGTAGGTATGGCATCTCCTTTCATACCTTCTGCGGCCCATTCGTTCCATGCTGATTCGAGGAATTCAATGAAATCAGGCTTATGAATGGACTGAACCAGATCAACATCCAAATCATCAGGATCAAAGCACTCGTCATATCCTCTTTTTTTCAATTCCTCAAGTACGATGTCCCAACGCTCAGGACACTCAAACGGACGGACTAATTCACCACCATAGAGTTCGCCTTTTGGAAAATGCAACCGATGTTTTTCGCTTCGTACAACTTTCATACCCACACTCGAAACTTCATTGAATGAAAAATTAAATGGTCAGATTGTTCAATGAATATTTTTAGACAACGCTGCGGAACTTGGGCAGCGATTTCCAAAAAATTTATTTTTGCAGGCCGGTCCAAATTGCGGTGTACATTTCCTGCACATGAGGTGGGCACGGTGGAACAAAAACACCGCTTGCCACCAGATCTGCCGGAACTACAACTTCGGGTGCCTGCAACAGCTCTTCTGGCATATGCTCGTCGGAACCATCAATTCCGTTTGCATATTTTGCAAATGAAGAAATCAGCGCCGCATTTTCAGGCAGCATTAAGAAATTTTGAAATAATTTAGCATTCTCTACATTCTTGGCATCAGCTAGCACCGTTACGTTATCCATCCATAGCGGGTAGCCTTCTCTCGGATAACCATATTGAATATCTGAGTTTTCCAGACGAGCTCGATAGCTGTACCCATTCCAGTTAATTGAAGCCGCCACATCTTCACTGACTAATTTTTCCTTTGTGCCGTAGTCAATTGATTTCCATGTTTCTTTGGCTGCCATCAAAGTATCTCGCACCTGCTTTAGGACTTCCTTATCGTCTGTGCACGCTTGTCCACCGGCATGAAATATCGCCATGCTCATTACATCTCCCATTTCTGGAACGATATTGATTTTGCCGACTAGTTCTGCTGGAGGATCCAAAAATAAACTACTGGTATTGATATCTCCACTATACATGGAGGTATTTACGGAAATCCCGGTGCTGCCCCAAGTCCACGGAACGCTATAGCGACGACCAGGTTCCCAATCAGGATTGCGCCAAGCTTCCGCGACGTGTTTGAAGTTCTCCATTTGATCGGGACGAGTTTCCAGAAGAAGACCTTCACTGATCCAAATGGGCATGTGAGTTGATGTCGGAACAACGATGTCAAATCCATGACCTCCTGGCCTTACTTTAGCGAGGGCAGTTTCGTTAGAATCGTAATCCGTTAAAGTAACTTCAACGTCAAATTCCTTTTCGAACTTTTCGATCAATTCAGGGTTTGTATAGTCACCCCAATTGAAAATGTGAAGTTCACCAGCGCCAAATACAACTGGCGCTAATACGAATGTGACAGACGCCAAGAACCACGTCAAAAATTGCTTTTTCATAATATTCTCCTTATTTTCTATGCAGTTTAAAGTCAACATTTCTGACTTCATTGATCAATTGATTTACAAAAAATCCGTTAACAATTTTTTCACAACATAAAATGTTTTATCGCTGAGTGCAGTGAGTTAAATCAACCTATTCACTCAATTTTCCACTATTTTAGCAATACTCAAGAACAGACACTCGACTCAACTATCAAATTACCATCAACGATTTCTCAACACGTAAAAAGTTGTCACCAAAAGAATCGAAATCGCTAACAAAGCACTGGAGATCGCATTCATCTCAGGTGTAATTCCTCGACGCAGTTGACCAAGAATGTAAGTCGGCAAGGTATCTTGACCTGCGGATTTAACAAGTTCAGTGATAACTACGTCATCCAGCGAAATGACGAAAGCCAGCATAGACCCTGCGAGTATTCCCGGCCACAACAGAGGAAAAGTAATCCTGCGAAATGTACGCCAAGGTGTAGCGTATAGATCTTGTGCTGCAATCTCAAGCGAATGATCCATGCTTTCCAAACGCGCCCGAATCGGCAGATAGGCAAAAGGAATACAAAATGCTGTATGAGCCAAAATTAAGTACGTCAGTCCATAATAACCGGTCGCTGACTTGATAATCGCAAAAAATATAAGCAATGCAACTCCAGTAACAATTTCCGGTACCATTAGAGGTTGGTTTATGATGGCATAGACTGCGATTTGGCCGCGAAAAGGCGCACTTCGAGTTGTACCCAAAGCCGCCATTGTCGCCAGCACCGTTGAAGATATTGAAGCGATTGTGGCAATAACAAAAGATCTTATGGTAACGACCTGTACCTGTTCATTCTTCCAAGCTTCAGCATACCAATGTAATGAGAATCCTTCCCATAGTGCAAGATTGGTGCCTGCGTTAAAAGAGTAGACGACAAGAGCAGCAATCGGAGAATACAGTAGAAAAAAACATACTATGGCTACCGCTGTGAAGCCGGGTAATTTGCGAATCAGAAAGGGTTTCTGTGGAGCTGCTGCCTCAAACATGTCCATTGCTCCCTCGTTGCGCAGCCCGAACATAAAGCAAAAGTGCAACCATCACAATTACCAATAGAGTAATCGACAACGCCGCTCCCAGCGGCCAATTTCGACCCTGCTGAAATTGCAGCTCGATCAAATTGCCAAGCATCAAATTGCGTCCACCGCCAAGCACTCTGGGAGTGACATAGGCACCAAGCGATGGAATGAATACGAGAATCGACCCAGCAACAATTCCTGGTTTTACAAGCGGAATCACTATATTCCACAACACCTTGAATCGAGTCGCATATAAGTCATAGGCTGCTTCAACCAATCGAAAATCCAACTTTTCCATGCTCGCATACAGAGGCAACACCATCAGTGGCAGATATACATAGGTCATGCCCACCATAATTGCGAATTCGGTATACAGCATTTCAATAGGTGTCTCGATCAATCCAATTTTGATTAATAAATTGTTTATGATTCCCTGATCCCGTATTACCTGCATTATTGCAAACGTGCGAATCAAGAGATTCGTCCAAAAGGGAATCGTAATCAGGAACAACCATAGGCTGCGGGTCTTTTCAGGACGCGTCGCGATGAAGTACGCAGTTGGAAATCCAAGTGCCAAGGCAAGCAGAGTCGACTGGGTAGATAGATTGACCGAACGCCAAAAAATAGACAAGTGGGCTTCAGCAACAGTAATCGTTTCATCAAAAATGTCTCGATGAAGAAATACGTTAAACCAACCGTCCGCGGATACGTTCCAAACCACACCACCGTACGCGCCGGCTTCGAGAAAAGAATAAAGCAACATGATAAGTAACGGGCCGACTGCAGCAATCACCAAAACAACCAGCGCTGGCGTACAGAGAAACAGATTTCGACGAACTTTCTTCCGTCGCATGGATCGTTCGATTTCTTGATGCCGAGAATTCACAACTTAGGGCGTCTGATCGAAATACTGGGGCTAGTCAAGCAAGATTTGCATGGCGGATTCCTCGAACACAATTCCCACCTCGCTGCCAATTGGAAACTGAGGTTCATGCCCACGTAAATTTTGCACATAAGCAGTAAATTCAGAATCATCTGCGAGCTTGACCATGAAATGCGTGCGCGTACTCGTACCCAAATACACCATGTTTTTGACACCGGTTCTCTCACCATTAATCTGTATGTAATTGTGCATCGTTTCAAATGTCGAATCTAATAATAGCAATGGTCTTAACGGCTGATCTAAATTATCTCAATCACAAACTCGGTCCTGTCAGGTTATACAAGTGTAGAAGCAGTTTTTGGAATGAAGAATACGAGCAATTTAGACAAACACCAACTATTTGATATTGGAAAGCCTTGAAATATGTTGGCTAATCAATATAGTAGAAAAGGAAGTTAGCAACATGACAAGGAAATTCAATTCAGAAGCAAGTTAAACGGCACTTTGTCAGTAATTATCATGCTTGGGAAGTTGTTTGCGACTGATCAACTGAATTTTGTATGACTCCGACAACGGTGTACAAGTGGTTGCAGGCAATCAGTAGTAATGTCCGGGAAGTTAGACGTGTGCGATTAGAAAATTCAGAGCATAAAGCTGCAAAATGAATTCAAAAATCAGCTTGATTTACCACCAAAAACGAGAGTTGTTGAGGAAACAGACGAAATATGCGTTTATTGAATCGAATCGTTCAAGTTATCCGTTGAATTGGATGTATCGAAAATAGAAATCAAGGTGGAATGGTATTTTACTTGTTGCTGTCGATCATGAGAGGACTGCGGCAAGGACGTTATCGGGCCGTGAACAAAATAGTCATCATTCACATAACATTGAGGATCTCTTGCAACGTGAATTTCAAGTAGCTATGCCTGGACTATATTGTTGCGGATGCGAAACAACTTCAGCCTCAATGTAGTTGTGTGTATTTTGCGATGATGATGGACTTATTGAGCCGTTCGAACATGCGACTGTAGTTAGCAAAACATCAAGATATTGATTTAATCGTTCCTACATTTCAGATGGGACTGCGTCTTCGTCCCTTGCTGGGAGTGATTCATCACTCTGATTTAGGTAGCAATACGGCTTGGCACGACTCCAAGCTTGGCGCACGCGACATTTGGTGCAACAATTATTGCATAACTGGAAAACTGGGGTGCCATTCACCATGCGATATCATGACTTGCAAGGTTCGAATTTGAGTGAATTCATAGCCAAAATAAGAAGTCATTGATGGCGTAACTTCAGGCATCGATTTTTGAATATGTACAAGCTTTATGCGATTGAGGGTGGTTACATTCTCCATTGGCGATTCGCAGTACTGAGGTCCATGTGCATGAATAAATAAAATTTTAAAAGTTGGGAGATAATGTCGAATCGAGTGCGTGGGAGCTTAAGACGACTAACAATAACGCTTACTTAAAAATCAATTAGAGATTACGTAGAAATCGATGAAACTGCCTCCACACTTGCAAAACCCTTATAGTATTGTGAAAAGATACAAATGTTGCTTAAAGCAAACCATGAGGCGATTTTGATATTCAATTTTGATTGTTGAATCAATACGGAATTTGATACCGAAACTCGTGAGTATTGTGCTAAGAATTACAACTTGGTAAATGATACATTGGAGCTTAATTCGCGCCACTTGAACGTCTGCGGTTCCAAATTAAACGGTGTCTTGTATTGGGTTACCAACATCCGCGTTTTCAATTTCGATTTGACCACCAATAAGGTAGACACGAAATTGTCCACACATCGAATGATGCAGATTACGAAACAACGAATTGACGGTTCGCGAACTTACTCTAGTTACTTTCATTAATGAACTCGATTGCGACACTAAAATGATTCTAAATTATTTTGGGATAACAACATTGCCAACTAAATGGTTTCTTAAAAAATCCAACATTCTAGTTTTCAACTTGATGAGACAAATTCTTAGTGAATATTCCCACGAAAAAAAATCTTGATGCTCGAATTAAAATTCCACTGGTACGATATCGACTTCAATTCAAGTATCAGAATAAGAACAACGCTGAATCCACAAATATTTTACGTAAACAGTATCTTGGGTCCGCTTGGCGTGGTACATTTGGCAATAATTTGAGAAAAACTGTTTGCGTAACTCGTCAGCCGATCTGCGACGATTGCGCTTTACTATATTCATGTCCCTATCCAAATATTTTTGAAAATAGAACTCCCCCTAATTCAAAAAAATTAACTCGATATTCACATACACCAAATCCTTTTGTTCTAGAACCACAGGATGAGAATTTCGATTCATGCGAGAATTCAATTCTCTTGGGAATCACATTGATTGGGAGTGCAAACCAATACATTCCCTATGTTGTTCATTCATTTCAGCAAGTCGCTCGACTAGGAATCACAGCAGAAAGAATCAGGCTGAGGCTTGTCGATGTTCAAACAGAACTTCCAAACTATAACAATGAGAGAGAATTTTCAAATCATTGGCAGACCATCTACGGCTCAAATAAACCCCTTTCAACGGTATCGCCTCGAACTCCTCCAGTACCAAAAATTACAAAAAATATTCGAGTGGTACTAATTTCACCCCTTCGTTTGAAGGCCGGCGGTCATTTAATTGTCGCTAATTGCTTAACCTTCCGAGCATTTTTCAGTTACTTGCTTCGACGTTTATCCTTGTTGTCATACTTTTTTTGCGATACACCGCTTGAAGTGAACTTCAAGGAACTGACGGAGCAGTCGAAAAGTGTAGATATCCAAAATTCAAATCTGACTTGGCATGACTGGGCACGTTACTCATCCCGTCAAAAATCGACCCTGCATATGGGTGGTTTAATTGGAACTTTCGAATTAAGAAGAGAAGAAATTCTACCCTTTTGGCCGTATTTGTGGATCGGTCAATGGACGCACATTGGAAAAGGGTGCACAGTGGGACTAGGGCGATATGTAGTTCAACCGGTTAAAGAGGTTAGTGATAAAAACATCTACTATGAACAAGAAAACTGGTGTAACCCGCGCCCTCTATGATTAAAGCATAATACCGGTTTAGCTCGTTACGAAATGGCAACGACTCTACAATTTCCTTCCCGACCCCGGTCTAAGTGTCCAAGCGAATTCCCTAGGAGAATTCTACTGATCACAACCGGTCTCTCTCCGCAAGTCGTTACTGAATCCCTCTACGCATTAGCAGTGTGTGCTACCCCGAGGTTTATACCGACAGAAATTCGATTAATTACAACAAAGGATGGTGCGGAGCGCATTAGAACTTCATTGTTGCAAGGTAAAAATTGGTTTAATCGCCTATGCAGTGACTATTATCTTTCAGGAATACGATTTGAACCTGAATCTATTCACACTTTAGTAGGAGCTGACGATCAACCTTTAGATGACATTCGAACTCCGATTGACAATCAGCTTGCAGCGGATCAAATTTCCAATTATGTTCGTGAGTTGACCACAGACGCTAATGCCGCGATTCACGCGTCAATGGCTGGAGGCCGTAAATCCATGGGCCTGTTTCTAGGATACGCTCTTTCGTTCTACGCAAGACCTCAAGATCGTCTAAGTCATGTTTTGGTATCGTCACCTTTTGAGTCAAATCCAAACTTCTTCTATCCTCCCCCAACGGATCATTTCATAAAATCCAACCTTCGAGACAACCGACCAATAAATTCTCGACATGCAAAGGTAACACTCGCGCAAATTCCATTTGTTAGGCTCAGAAACGAAATTCCAACTCACATTCTGGACAGTTTTTTTGATTTTGAAAAAGTGGTTTCTATCGCACAACAATCAATTGGACCTGCTGAACTAATTATTGACTTGAATGGGAGGAAGATTCTAGCGGCTGGAATAATAATTCCAGTTTTGCCTTCGCAGATATCTTTTTTGGCTTGGATCGCTCGAATACAAAAAGAAGGAAAGCCATGGGTTAGGTGCCCGACCGACGAGCTGCCAGAGAAAGATTACGCGAACTCCTTTCTGGAGCAGTATCAACAGTCTATTGGTGAGATGAGGTATTACTATCGTACCAAGAAAAGATTGCAACGTGGCATGACAAGAAATTTCTTTTCGCAGACAAAATCGAAATTGAATAATCTATTGAAAGAAAACTTACCTCAAGAATCAGTATACCCATACTTGATCAAACGAAAAAAAGATGGACGCGTTTGGCGCCATGGACTTGAACTGGCTCCAGAGTTCATTCATTTTGAAACCATAGACTAGTAAAAATCAAATTGAAGTATCTAATCGACAAGATTGTTGTAAAAATACATCAGCACCTAACAATTTGATAAGTGTCCATACTTGGCAACGTTGCCAACTAAAACGCGCCGCAGTTTGAACTAAAATCACAGTCTATCTGGTTTATCTAATATCTCTTCATTAGAGCTGCAAAAGGGACAAGCAACTGGTAAGTTCACATTGAAATGACGGAATTGAGACAAAGATTGACAGAAGTTGTCGGGGCTTTCTCGCGGGTTTCGTATATGACATAGGAATTATTGCAGAACGCGCCAAACTCACAATATCAGACACTACAAAAACTGAGCGAAAACATGTCGATGCTGAAAAAACTCTGGGACAGACCGAAATCAAACAGTTCACTGCAAGACGCAATTTGAACTCCAAAACTTAAGTAGCCTTATTTTTATGTCTCAAATATTGATAACTTTCCTAGGCAAAGGAAGAGACAATGTAGATACTGGTTATCGGGAAGCAACCTATCATTTTGAGGATAAAAATAGAAAGACAGCATTTTTTGGACTAGCTCTTGCTGATTTTTTGAAGCCAGATAAATTGATCGTCTTTGGCACAAAGGCTAGTCAATGGGGTTCTCTCGTTGAAAATGTATCGACGAACTCAAATTACGACGATGAGATTCTTCGTTTATATTTGGCAGAATCAGAGAACAGGGTAAAACAGGATATGCTCGATAACGTCACTTCGCTCATGGAAGATGCAGTTGGCTTACCGATAATTCCTCGATTAATCCCTTACGGTAAAGATGACCGCGAGCAGTTTGAAATTTTGAAAGCCATTAACAACGCAGTTGCAAATAAAAATTCCAGGGTGAGCTTTGATTTGACACATGGTTTTCGTCATCTCGGAATGATCGGGTTTTTGTCAGCATTCTTGTTAGAACGCATTTACAATTTGACAGTTCAGGATCTTTGGTATGGAGCATTGGATATGACAGTCGATGGCGTCACTCCGGTTGTCAAACTGAACGGACTAGTACAAGTCCGTAAGTGGATTGATGCACTAGATCGTTTCGATTCAACGGGGAATTACGGCATCATTGCTCCTCTACTCAACGATGATGGTGTTGACGCCCAGTACACAAACGCTTTGGAGAACGCAGCATTCTACGAATATACAACCAACATCAGTGATGCAAAACGTAGGTTGGTAAACTTCTTACCAGTACTTGACGATTCACTCCCTGGCGCATCTGGCTTATTTCAAGAAAAACTGAGCGAAAGACTTGATTGGGTTAAGCAAGCCGAACTTGCACAACATCAGAGGAAACTCGCAGAACATTACCTTCATAGAAAAGATTATCTGAGGGCGGCGATCTTTGGATGGGAAGCGCTAATTTCCCGAAAATGTGACGAGTTTTATCTAGACCCAATTGACGAACGGAGACAGGGAACAGAAAAATTAAAAGAAGAAATGAAGGAGCTTGACATAAAGACTTCTGAGGTGAAGAAAAAATTCGAAAATTTGCGACAAATTAGAAACACTTTAGCGCACGGTATTCCACCTGAAAACAATCATGCTAAACGGTATTTGAGGAATGAAGCAAATTTATCTGCAGCCTTGAAGAGATCATTTGAACTTCTCGATTAGAAGAGTTAGTCATTCACTGGCACCGAAGACACAAACTTACATAACTCACACAACTGCAAAATTCAAATGATGAAGCAACTTGAGTACGAAGTACGGTTTACAACCCCAGCATTTATTGGAAATTCGACGCAGGAAAGCCAATGGCGTACACCTCCATTCAAATCCCTGTTAAGACAGTGGTGGCGGATAGTTTGGGCAGCAAACAATCTTGATTTTTCACATAGTGAATTGAAACGTATGCGCACGGCCGAAAGAGACATATTTGGAAGTCCTGCAATTTCTGAAATGAAAAATCAAAAAAGTAGATTGCGTATACGGCTACCGATTTGGGAAGCAGGGAGAGAGAACATTAATCGTAATTTCAAGTACAGTTATTTGGCATACGGAATCGAGTTACCTCGGCTAGCGATAGGCACAAATAATCCGAAGATTCTTCGTATCGCAGTACCTGAAGACAAAGTTGAAGACATCGTTTCGAGCTTGGCACTCATCAATGCCTATGGATCCTTGGGATCACGAAGCCGAAATGGATGGGGTTCTTTAGTTCTTTCGCCTCACGCTAGTTCTCCAGAGCTTCATACACGCGACTTGCAGCTGTTCACTCGTAAATGGAAAGAAGCTTTGCATCAAGGATGGCCTTGTGCCGTTGGTAAAGACTCGAACGGAGTGCTAGTTTGGAAAATTGTAGATTCTAAGCATAATTGGGAAGATGTAATGAGTGAATTTTCAATACTCCGTAAGAGCATTAACAGATCTGATAATACTGAACGATATTGGTTATCGTTGCCCACAGGGGATAATTTTCTTGATAGGATAGGATCTAAGAAGACAGGATTTTACAGGCTTCCTAATGCGTTCCATTTCAAGGTGCAATTGGATAAAGTTGATTCAAGGAAGTTGATTGGAATAGGTTATCTCAATCCCTCCATACATTTCAAACAAGAAAATTCTTTTGTAATAAATAGAAGCGAAATTGAATCTACTTGGGAGGAAGTGATCAGACTGCTTGATAACCGCTACGCAAGATGCCTGTAGATTTTGACTAAAGACTTACGGTTTTAAATTGGAAAAAGAATTCTGGAAAACGAAGCTGTTCGCACGTATTCACGACCCAGGTGAGAAGGCTTTGGTATTATTGCGGGATCCGGCGGGTCACGAAGGCGGGACATTAAAAGTCTTGGAAGAAGAACTATTTTGTAACGATCCTATTTACAAGAATACAAAGCAGATAATTAAGCGTGCAGATTGGTGGGCGGCTGCCG
The DNA here is from genome assembly GCA_965202855.1 of Arenicellales bacterium. Classification (GTDB taxonomy): domain Bacteria; phylum Pseudomonadota; class Gammaproteobacteria; order Arenicellales; family JAJDZL01; genus JAJDZL01. The sequence continues at coordinate 1,007,062 of CBDBBP010000003.1, forward strand.
CCGACCGACCACAATTCCCGAAAGAAAATCCACAAAAAACAATTGTGCGCTGGACAAAACGACCCGTCCTCATTCATCCTTTGAGCGGTAAAGAATACGATCTGAAAACGCTTGCCTTCACTGATTTAAATGATATAAAGTCACGCAGTCTCGATCATTACAAAGCCCTAATCCAACGGCAGAACAATAAAATCGACTTTCGCAATACGTATTTGGCGTTTTGGCGTTTTGGCCCAGAGCTATTTGAGGAGGATGACAACGAAAAACTCGGCCACTTATGGCAACAGTTACCCGCCGACACTCGCGTTCCAGATCATTCCATTTGGGATCATCTTGATCTGACATCGGCCTTCGCAGGAGCATTTTCACACGACCAGCAAAGCGAAGGCGCAATTTTAATTCTAACAATCGGACCAGTACAGCCATTCATCTCAGCTGCACGCTCAATTACTGATCTTTGGGCGGGTTCTCATCTGCTTTCTTATCTGTCTTGGACTGCAATGAAAACTGTTAGCGAAACAATTGGACCTGATTCAATTATTTTTCCCCGTCTCCGAGGTGTCCCCCTTGTAGACTACTGGCTACTGAAGGAATGCAATCTGCCAGAAACATTATTCACCAAAAGGGAAAGAACTCTAATGCAATCGCAGTCTCGGGATAATAATTCACTATTCCGAGCCGCCTTACCCAATCGTTTTGTGGCCATAGTTCCTTTTTCATTGGCAGAAAAGCTAGCCAATAGTATCCAAGAGGAATTGAATAACCGAATCTTGGAATTTGGCAATACTGTTGTGGACCGCTTGTTTCAAATTGCCAAAATTAAACTCGACAGGAGTGAATACGCGAGAGAACAAGTTCGAGAACAAATACGGGGTTTTCCTGAAGTTAACTGGACGGTTGTGCCATTTTCCTTAGTTCATATAGGTGATAAGAAAAGGCAAACTCAGCTTGATATCAGTGAATTACAGCAAGCAATGGCACCTTTCTTTGGTAGCAACGGCCACGAACCATGCGGGTTTCTCGCAGAGGACGCCTGGCAGATTCTTCAAAACTCGAAACATTGGGATGATGGCACAAAATTCTTCGACCCCAATCCTGGAGTGCTGTATCCGGCGATTTATGACTTAGCCGAAAGAGTGCTTGCAGCTACAAAAAACACGAGAAGATTTAACCAAACCAAACAATTTGGTTGGCGTTGCTCACTAACTGGAGAGACGGAATGGTTAACTCATGACAAAAATCAACTTTGCCAGTCTTACCGTAATCGAAATGACACACTCTGGGCTAAAGTCGCAAAAAAACGGCCAGCATTGGCGAAAAAAGGGGAGCATTTGGGTACACTGCCAGCTATTAAACGTTTGTGGTCTGACGTATTCAATAGCGAAGTTCTAGAGGATGAACAAACGCACAGCTTCGTTGTTTCTACGCATACTATGGCACTTGCGAAACATCTGAAAGATTGGTTGGAAACAGGGGGCGAGATCGAAAAAGAAGATAAAAACAGCTTAGAAGACCTCCCCTCTGTTGCTTTACCGCGTGCGTTGATGAAGATGTACTCTAATCACGATTCGATTGAGTGGGCTAAGCGCATTCCATCGATGTTGGATGAATTAGAGGAAGAAAGCGACGAATACAAAAATAAAGAACGAATTGTAAAAAGAATCCTGTGCCAAAACGAGAAAGAGAATTTTCAAATCGAACGATATTATTCTTTATTGCTCATGGACGGTGACAATATGGGGAGCATTTTGGCCGGAGGTGAAGATTCAAATTGCGCAATGACTTACAAAAATTGTTTCCATCCCGACATTCGAAATATTTTCGACAAGGAAGTATCGAATGAAATGCTGAAACAATATGCAGATTCCAAGCGAGCGATTTCTCCCGGTAGACACATTGCGATTTCTTCTGCATTAAATGATTTTGCTTTGCATGTCGTGCCTGAAATTGTTGAGCAACAGCATCTTGGTCGAGTAATTTACGCAGGTGGAGACGACGTGCTCGCAATGTTGCCGGTGTCTGATCTGCTAACCGCAATGCAACAATTGCATTGTGCTTACAGTGGAATTAACTTCCGAGATGAATCGAAAAATTTAGATATTAAGTGCGATCGCGGTTTTGTCAGATTGAAGAGTGGAAACTCTGAGCGACTAATGCGGATGATGGGTGAAAAAGCAACTATTAGTTGTGGAGCAGTCATAGCGCATCATAGAGCTCCGCTGAGCGTCGTTTTGCGAGAACTTCGTCAAGCGGAAAGAAAAGCTAAGATTGAGGGCGGCCGCGATGCTTACGGTCTCGTTGTTGTCAAACGCTCGGGAGGGAAATTGGCACTTACACTTAAGTGGAATACGTTTCAGTTGTTCATGGAAACTCGCGAATTCATCTCACGAGCAGAAATATCACGACGAGCTATTTACGACAGCTTGATTTGGCTCAAAGATTTGCCGCAAAACGCGGAAGTAGCGATGGTGAGTAGCTTGTTGTTTCGCCAGTTTAGTGCCAATTCCAATTTAATTTCGTTTGACAAATTGAAGCTATTAACAGATCGACTCGCTGAATTTGCATGCCAAAATCGTGACCAACCGATTAAAAAAGTATTGGAAAATTTTTTGGGAATTGCAGAATTTATGGCTCGCGAAAGTCGCAGGTAACCTAATGACCCATAGAACTTGTCGCAAATTTTTCAAGTACATGCAAATATCATGACCGATTTGTGCTTCATAAAACCACTTGATGTTTTATTTTTACGCGGCAACAAGTTATTCGGTGACCCAGGCAGCTTTGGTGAAAGTTTAGTTATGCCCAGACCGTCAGTTGTCGCGGGTGCACTAAGATCGGCTTTGATAGCCGCTAAAGATTATGACTTCGGGAAGTTTTCCAGGGGTGAGATAATCGGTGATACTGAGCTTGGTACACCTGCAAATCCAGGCACACTTATTCTAACTGGATTGTATTTGGCAAGGCGAATTCCAGACAATAGTTCAGCGAAATATGAACGGTTGTTTCCTATTCCTCGTGACTTGTTTGTAAATCTTGATCTAGATGGAGAAGAAGATATCCATCGGATAGTTCCCAAGTCGATTTCAAAGAAAGTCATGTCTTCAAGTACTTTTGAACAGTTACCAATACTTTCCCAACGGCAGCGCAGTAAATCTAGGCGTGTCAGTTACTATTTAACCACTTCAGGATGGAACGCACATCTTCAATGTGAGCAAGTCAAAATAAATGACATTGTTTGTGCTGAGACTCTCTGGAAACTAGAAAATCGAATTGGTATCGGTCTAAGTCAATCAACCAGAAGTACAGAACTAGGTCATTTGTTTACTTCCCAAGCCGTGAGTTTCTCCAGTCGCGAATCTGACTCCAGCAATTCAATCGACATTGGCTTTTTAGCGGAAGTTTCTGGAGCGACGTTACCGAAATCAATGATGGTAAAGTTTGGCGGTGATGGTCGAGGTGCGTTGGTTACTCGCCTAGCAGAAAGTGAAGTAGTACCTATAAACGATTCCGTGCTAGATGCCATTGAAAGAACTAAACAGTGTCGCATAATTCTTACATCACCTGGACTTTTCCAAGAAGGTTGGGCTCTCGAAGGTGTCTCAAAACGCAACGGATCATTTCGGTTCCACCTTAACGGTGTATCGGGAACTCTTGATTGCGCTGCGGTTCCTCGAGCAGAGACAATTTCTGGGTTCGATATTGCTGGCGGTTCACCCAAGCCAGCTGAACGTGTAGCACCAAGCGGTAGCGTCTACTGGCTGTCATCGATGCGATTTACTCGGGAATCGTTAACAACGTTGGGGGAATATGGCCTTTGGTCTTCAGTCAGAGCGAATTCGACTCGTCGCACCGAAGGCTACAATCGATTTTATTTTGCTATGTATTGAGAAATTACCTATGTTTGATTGTAAAGCCGTTCTTTTTCTTTATGCAGTTAGTCCTGTACATATGGGTTCTGGTACTGCACTTGGGTTCATAGACAATCCAATTCAGCGCGAACGCCATACTAACCATCCTTGTTTTGCTGGCTCTGGAATTAAAGGAGCAGTTCGACATAGTTTCGAATCACTTGGCGGTGACCCAAAGTTAATTGAACAGATATTTGGGCCAGACTCTCAAGCTCCCAATTTATACGCAGGAGCAGTAAGCTTTGGTGATGCGCAGCTTGTGACTTTTCCAGTGCGTAGCACTAAAGAAAGTTTTGTATATGCTACGTGCCCACAATCACTTGCAAGAACACAACGATTGATGAATGACCTAGTCAATAAAGTGGATTGGGAAATTCCAAAAATCAATACTAACGGTAAATGTGTAGTAATTAGTGACGAATTATTGGATGATTCAAAAATTTTACGATTGGAAGCATTTGAGTTTGAAGCCGCTCATCGTCCGAATCTTAAGGAAACGCTGTCTAAAGAAATCGCAGAATGGGCGATGCCCTTAGGAAAACAGCATGCTTATTTTCGAAATAAGTTTGTGAACCATTTTGTCGTACTCTCAGATACGGATTTTAACTTCTTTGTAGAGAACGCAACTGTTGTCGAAACACATGTACGTATCGACGACTTGACGGGAGCCGCCGTGGACACAGGTTTGTATAACACTGAAAATTTACCACCAGAATCTTTGCTAATTGCACCACTATTAACCAGCCGCACACACGATGGAAGCAATCTTCCCGCCAGTGATGTACTGTTAAAGATCAAAAACGTGTTGGACAACAGATTGCTACAAATTGGTGGGGACGCAACAACCGGCCGCGGCTTGGTGTTATCTCGTGTTATCGGGGGATAAATCAATGATTACACTTGAACAACAGCGAGCGCAGGATACCTGGAACAAATGTGAAGGATATACTCGGGAACAAGTTAATTTAGTTAAAGGGCTACCTGCTCTAATTATGAATAGTGGTTTGATACAGGTAATTGCGTTCTTAGAGCAAAAAAGTCCAGATCATCGAAAAGTAAGTGTGGATCTGCGTGACTGGCTAAGCACTCGATTTCAAGGTTTACCAGTGAAGTTCTCGGAATTTATGAATTGGATTCTCGAAGTTGATTCCCAAAAATATCAAGCTATAACGACGGAGTCCATGGCTTGGCTTCGCTGGATGCGTCAAATGGCGACAGCCCGCACAAACAAAAATTAAACATGAACAAAAACCGCGTTGCTTGCGTTCCGAAATATTGCAATCAAATCCGACCTGAGGAATTGTCTCCGGGCTTGCAGTTTGGATTGTACTGGAGGCTCTGGAATTCTAGAGATTGGCAAATCTGTAAAGAAGAACTCCACCCAATTTCACTCAGGAAAAAACAATCGGAATTGTTGAAAAGTTTGCAAGAACGCCAAAAAGCGATGTTTGCAAGTGCTACCAATTCAAGAGCATTTGTTGCAGAGACGACGTCTCCATTTATTACAGGTATTGGTAATGAACATCCACTCGAAAATGGATTTTCGTTTCTAAATCCCTATGGTTTACCATACCTGCCAGGAAGTGGCGTAAAAGGAGTATTGAGACGAGCCGCTGAAGAACTGATACACCAAGAATTTTTTCCGGGTTCGCTAGAGTATTCTTTGGTTGACATTTGGCATTTATTCGGTTTTGAGAAAATTAAATTTTCATGGTGTGAGGGTTTTCATTTGATTGAGGAGGATGTCGAAAACTTTGTTAATGCTTATGCTTCAAAATTGAAAGACAGGATTTCGCACAAAAAATTACGCCAAAAACTAAATTTAATTTTTAATGAGGATGTTCATACTCGTGGTGCACTTCAGTTTTGGGATGTCTTTCCAACTTGCGATCGATTGGAATTCGATATTATGACTCCTCATTATCCCGAATACTTTCAATATGCAAATACAGGGATACCTCATGACTTAAGTGATCCGACACCCATTCGATTTCTCACGATCCCTGTAGGTGCAAAATTTACATTTTATATAAACGCTGACGAATCAAGACTAGAAAAAGTAGCACCTCATTTAGTTGAAAGTGATAAATGGGTAAGTTTGATTGAACAAATGTTTGATCATGCATTTGATTGGCAAGGGTTCGGTGCTAAAACTGCCGTTGGCTATGGTGCAATGAATCGACTTAAAGATGAAGAAAAGAAATTGTCTGAGGAGGACCTAAGGCGAAAAGAAGAAGTTCGAAAGCGCGCAGAAAAGCAAGATCAATTAGAAAATATGAGTCTAATAGAGCGAGAAGTAGAAAAAGTATATGAAAATCGGTCAGACAAAGGAATGCCAAAATTTACATGCATATTTGTGAATTTGAGAGATGGTAAATGGACTGGAGAAGAAAAAATTGAGGTTGCAAAGATTCTGAAATCGTGTCTAAAAAAAGTAGGGAAGTGGAAGGAATCATCCAAAAAGAAAAATCCAAAGAAAGACAAAGATTACATAAGAACAAAACAGGTAATAAATTGGATAGAAGGAAAGTAGATTTATATCGTACCTAATTAGGTGAGTTTTTAGATTATAGGCCGGCTCGGTTTTTGCGGAAAATTAGTTAATTCAGTGTCTATATTCATTGTTGAATTGCACTGAAGTTTTGTAGATTATCGCCGAATTCAAGCACAGCTCATGGTGGTAGCATTTTAATCATGTTCCAACCTCGCACCGTAAGACTACTTCGTTTCGATCCGATACTTATGAATTAATTCCTTTTTCAAAGTCGCAAACAAAATTTCTGTTACGGCATTGTCATAGCAATAGCCATCGATTGGACAATGACCAGATGCAGACAATGTTGCTCAAACACCTTCGCAGTCTACAGGCAGACAACCCTAATTCGAATGTAAAATCGTAAATTGGCAACAGTGCTGCGCTGCAACCATTTTCAGGCTCTGCATCATCAAAAGGATGTCTTGAAACTTGCTCAAATTCCTACCATTCATTTGACGAATGAACAAGTCTAAATTGGCGTTTAATACATTGCAGCACTTCGCGTATCAAGTCGCACTACATCCATCACCCACAATTTAACTATGTCAAGAACATTTCGTTTTCTGAAAATATCGCTGAAACATAATGCGATTGGTAGCAATTCGGCTACGTCAGGCTGTCTTTGAAAGTATTTTTACAGAAAGATTGGAAAACGGAATTGTCTTTTCAAATAGGTGAATTGGCATGAAACAGTGGTTTGATTTGCGGCCATATTCACCTTGCGAGTAGGCGACTCGCTAAATCTCGCTCAGATTAAAGCTCCGGCGGCATTTGTGAAGTAAATTTTCCAGTCCGATTGAGAATATAAAAGAATTTGAATTCCTGTTGCTAGACAGGTTCAGATGTTAACATTGAGTTTCACGACGAGAAGATCAAGGGTATTCTGCCAAACTCTGGTGGGCGAAGTCTTCTTAGAATATCCAACTTTTTCTGCTTCAGCGGACGAATGCGGTTTTGGCAACCGTCGCCAGATCTTTCAGCAAGATTTTAAGACTCCGTACCGGACAACGCTTCACGATGTACCAATATGAATTTTTGAGCCGGCTGAACCACCAAGGACTCAGACTGTTCATCGTCGAAAAGCTACGGTTCCAATTTCAATGCGGTTGAGTGCGGCGACATTAGCTGATGGAAATCATAAAACAACGAATTGGGCGTTGCTCCACACGGTAGTCAAGCAATTGCCGGTGGCCAAAACGTACCATACGGCCTTAACCGTTCTCAACGGTTACAAGGGAATCTTAGTCGCCACAGCATACAAACTTGCCCACACAAATTTCGCGGTACTTCCGTCCAACGCCCAACAAGCTACCCTACGGTGAACTAAAAAGCTAGCGATTCGACACAACGCCATGCGTTAGATCCGGCAATTTATCCAATTCAACTTTCTACAACAACTTCAAGATGGCAGCGTGACCGTTAACTGCAATCAACAACTTCAAATCCCAGGCAACTCTACTACACGCGTAACTGCGAAAACGATCTGAAAAAGCAGGCAGGTCGTCACTTCCTTGATTCGTAGCAGCGGTTGCCTTCACAACCGAGATTTTTACGATACCCGAAAATCTCGCAAATTCTCAACGCGTAGTCAGTCCCTAATTCTCGCATAAGTATTTCACGGCAATCTGGTCAATTTTGGCAACGTTGCCAAAATACACTTTGCTTGTAAATCGTTCATAATTCTGTTCAACACTAGTTCTATTCCACGACGATTTACTTAGGAGAGATAGGATTTGACACGACGATTACTGTATGTTGCAAGCTACGATATCGCAAAACCAAATCGACGTCGAAGAGTACATTCTTTAGTTAAACGATACGCAACAGGTGGTCAGAAATCCGCTTACGAGTGTTTTCTTACACATGAAGAACGCTCTGAGCTGTCCAAAACATGTATATCGTTAATTGATCCTGCTGAAGACAGATTTGCCTTGCTACCTGTAGAAATGAAATCAGCACCGATTGTAAGTGGAATTGCAGTTCTCCCTACAAATCCAACATTTTTTTACATTGGTTAGCTCACAAGTTAGATTCGGCAGTGCGGGCAACCACTTTCTTTCGCCAATTTAGAATGAGATTTAAAGAATGAGCACTGTATATATCGATCGCAAAAATATTCAACTCCGAATTCGAAACAAATCACTCGAATTCAAGTGCTCGACAACACCTCGAGGCTCGATACCACTCGCGCAAATCGAACGACTAGTTATACGCGGCAGTGCGGAATTCTCAACTAGTCTCTTAGGTTCACTAGCCGATTCAGGCATCGGGGTTTGCGTTCTGAGTGGTAGACATAATCGTCATCTAGCTTCATTCGTTGGACGACCACATAAAGACGTCAAACGAAAATTGGGGCAGTTTCATATGTACTCCGACCCTGATGCACGAATTCAGTGGTCTCGAAAACTGCTGGTCTCAAAAATTGAAGCACAGCTACGATTGTTGAACGAAGGACTTGAGCAACGCCCCGATAAAAGAATATTTCTGACAAAAGGAATACGCGCTTTACGCAATAATTTAAACGGTAATTTAATTTCGTCAGAATTAATCACATTACCTCAGCTAATGGGCATTGAGGGCAGTGCTGCTCGGAACTATTTCACGGCTTTTTCGTGTCTGTTCACAAAATCACTTCAATTCAAGAATAGAAATCGGCGTCCGCCACAAGACCCAGTCAACTCTTGCTTGTCCCTAGGATACACCCTACTCCATCAGGAAGCGATATTCGCATGCTACAGCTCCGGTCTAGACCCTATGCTCGGAATTCTTCACGAACCTAAATACGGACGAGAATCCCTTGCCTGTGATATTGTGGAACCATTGCGACCGCACGTAGACAAGTGGGTTTGGAATCAATTTCGAAAACGTACATTAAGTGCGAAAAGTTTTTCGCGTGATAAAGGTGCAGTGATATTGAATAAAGCAGGTCGTCGACATTTCTATGCAGAGTTTAATCCACTGAAAAACTCCCTCCACCGTTTATTGCGAATCCAGATGTTAAGAATTGTCCGAGAATTTGAAGACAAATATAAGGAGAACTCTAAATTGGCCAACCAGGAATCGAATAAATGTTGAGACCTCTTTATCTGTACACTGAGAGCGAAATTTCAGTCTCTTTAGATGGACCGGCACTCAAGATTTCAAAGTCTTCTTGCGCGGATCGACGGTATCCATTTGATCGAATTTCTCGAATTAATGTTGCGGGTCATGTGTCTTGGTCAACGGAAGCACTTTTAAAGTGTGCTGATCTCGGAATAGTTGTGTCATTCCTTAACTCGGATGGTTCATTTAGAGCTGTCTTGAATAGTAAGTCGTTATTGCCCAGTGAATTTCAAAAACAGTGGAATGATTTGCTAGAACATCGTGACTGGACTCAACTTTTTGAAAGTTGGTGCAAATTTGTGTATCAGCAAGTTCACCGATTCTGCGCGTGGCGGCTTGGTTGGCAAACACCCTATGACCTTGATGAATTTGAAGACAAAGTCAGCCTTGCTCTTAACCAAATGGTGAATGAGAATGAATTAAAAATGCTTGAGAGTACCCTTTTTGGATTGGTGCAAACTCGAGTTGTGCAAGAACTTGTCATTCATAATATTGATAACAGTTCACAAGTCGGACAGTTAACGATTCCAGTATTTATTCAAGCAGTATGGTGGGGTATTCAACCCGATATCATTTTTTGGTTGAAAAGTAAAACCAATAAAAATACTGATTTTGAAAAATTTAATTCACAAGTGCTTGTAACCTTCTTTGAGAAGCAAAATAGCGTGATATCATTTCATATTAATGACGTGAAATTGAGACTTTTTCGATTTCTGCTGGCGGTCAAATTCAAATGCCAATGAATCAAAAAGTACCTTGGTTACTTTGCTATGACATCAAACATCCGCGACGATTAAACAAAATTTATAGAGTCGTTTGTCAATATGCGATGCCCTTGCAATACTCAGTTTTCCTAACTTATGCCACACGCCGTCGAATGACTATGATTGTTGCACATCTCGAAACATTGATTGATCCCCGAAGCGATGACCTTAGAGCCTATCCGTTGTCAACTCGAGTGCAACCATTTGTCTATGGCAAACCAATCATACCAAAAGGTGTATCGATGTTCGAGTCGCAGCCAATTAACGTTTTGAGTAGGTTTATGGTTGCACAAGAACATCTCGAAAATAGATAATTTGACGTTAAAACTCGAAGTTAACTTTGAAAAGAATAGGATTTTGTACAACCCCCTATGTAAATTATTGATACTACAGTTGTAATTTGTCTCTAGGGGTTAAAACCTAGACCTGATGAAGAAGGGATTGAGACTTCATGCCTTTGACCTTTTCCCTGCCCCCGTAGGTTAAAACCTAGACCTGATGAAGAAGGGATTGAGACTATAAAGCTGACTTCATGATGTAGACGTTTAGGGTTAAAACCTAGACCTGATGAAGAAGGGATTGAGACGGTACGTATTGAGTCGTTACGGCTTTCGATAGTGGTTAAAACCTAGACCTGATGAAGAAGGGATTGAGACCGCCTTGAAGATCATCGTTAATTACGGCAGCTGGTTAAAACCTAGACCTGATGAAGAAGGGATTGAGACAGACGTTGTACGCATACTTGTTGTTGTGAGTATGCGGTTAAAACCTAGACCTGATGAAGAAGGGATTGAGACGCTACATCCGTTATTTATCCCTAAGGTTATTTGGTTAAAACCTAGACCTGATGAAGAAGGGATTGAGACAAGTTTCGTATAGCAGTCTAAAAATCTTTTCTTTGGTTAAAACCTAGACCTGATGAAGAAGGGATTGAGACATTCTTGATTGCGTCTTTTTGCGCTCTCCACAAGGTTAAAACCTAGACCTGATGAAGAAGGGATTGAGACATCGTGTAGAAACTTACTTTACATACGTCAGTAGGGTTAAAACCTAGACCTGATGAAGAAGGGATTGAGACGCATCGCGCTATAGCTCTTTGTTCTCTATGCGTCGGTTAAAACCTAGACCTGATGAAGAAGGGATTGAGACGAATTCAATTTCATTTACTACTCCGATAGTTGTTGGGTTAAAACCTAGACCTGATGAAGAAGGGATTGAGACAAAACTTGAGTTTCGTCTTCTAAAACATCTTGTGGTTAAAACCTAGACCTGATGAAGAAGGGATTGAGACAGTGCTGTATGTCCGCTTTCGCTCGGTGCGCCTGGTTAAAACCTAGACCTGATGAAGAAGGGATTGAGACCAGATCGTCTTTGTAGCAGTATTTATCGTTTGGCGGTTAAAACCTAGACCTGATGAAGAAGGGATTGAGACCCTAAGGCTATGATTCGTTTCTCTTTATCTAGGAGGTTAAAACCTAGACCTGATGAAGAAGGGATTGAGACTTCTCGGAGCCTTCTCATCTCCTTCTGCTCTGCGGTTAAAACCTAGACCTGATGAAGAAGGGATTGAGACGGCAGACTCATCAAGAGTTCTTTTGAAGTTGTGGGTTAAAACCTAGACCTGATGAAGAAGGGATTGAGACAGCTCTTGACGGCGTCAATAGCCTGCCTGAATTTGGTTAAAACCTAGACCTGATGAAGAAGGGATTGAGACCATTTCCAATATCGCGCTATTCGTTTCGTCATTCCGGTTAAAACCTAGACCTGATGAAGAAGGGATTGAGACACTGCGCAACAGCACCTTTGCCGGCTTCAATGCTGGTTAAAACCTAGACCTGATGAAGAAGGGATTGAGACATTCTTCTGTGAGCCACCATCGAAGCCAACCCGCAGGTTAAAACCTAGACCTGATGAAGAAGGGATTGAGACGTTATAAAACACGCGCACTTGCCAAATGTGGTGGTTAAAACCTAGACCTGATGAAGAAGGGATTGAGACCTACCAGTTTGCTTGCTGCAAGTTCTTTGAACTTGGTTAAAACCTAGACCTGATGAAGAAGGGATTGAGACGTTTTGAAACGATGTTATACGGCATTTCCAATATCGGTTAAAACCTAGACCTGATGAAGAAGGGATTGAGACGGTATGCCAGCGGTTGCTCTGCTACGGTGTAATCCGGTTAAAACCTAGACCTGATGAAGAAGGGATTGAGACTTCGATTTCAGAAGCGATGTCGCGGTTTTCGTAATTGGTTAAAACCTAGACCTGATGAAGAAGGGATTGAGACATTCGGTCGAAGAAATGCTGGTCATGGTGGTGTTCGGTTAAAACCTAGACCTGATGAAGAAGGGATTGAGACGACTTTGAGCGGGCCGAATCTGATCTTGCTGATGGTTAAAACCTAGACCTGATGAAGAAGGGATTGAGACTTCAGCTTGCTGCTGATTGTTGCTTTCGTTACCGGTTAAAACCTAGACCTGATGAAGAAGGGATTGAGACGACTTTGAGCGGGCCGAATCTGATCTTGCTGATGGTTAAAACCTAGACCTGATGAAGAAGGGATTGAGACTCGACTACATCAGTTTGTTCGTCTGATTCGTCGGTTAAAACCTAGACCTGATGAAGAAGGGATTGAGACTGATATAGCTCGCTTCATGTATTTTTGTTTCTGGTTAAAACCTAGACCTGATGAAGAAGGGATTGAGACTCATTGATCTGCTCTTTTGAGCCAGAAATTCTATGGTTAAAACCTAGACCTGATGAAGAAGGGATTGAGACAATTTAGATTTCTTATTTCTCATTGATAATATTGGTTAAAACCTAGACCTGATGAAGAAGGGATTGAGACCATATCCGCAAGTCTCATGATCATACACAACAGGTTAAAACCTAGACCTGATGAAGAAGGGATTGAGACTTAAAGAACTTGACCGTTGCCCGTGCATTCTTGAGGTTAAAACCTAGACCTGATGAAGAAGGGATTGAGACGACCAATAAGTTCCAATAACCTCTCCGTGAACGGTTAAAACCTAGACCTGATGAAGAAGGGATTGAGACTCCAGAATCTTGTCGTTTTGCTTATCGAGACCTGTGGTTAAAACCTAGACCTGATGAAGAAGGGATTGAGACGACTAGCATTGGCGCTTAGACGCTTCTGATTTGGTTAAAACCTAGACCTGATGGAGAAGGGGTTTTGGACAAATTTGACCTTTATATAAGCAAGTGACCTAAATACTTGCCCTATATTCAGGCAGAGAAAAGTTAGAATTTGGGTAAAAGGTGCAAAACTGAGGTATGCCATGCTATCTTGTTAGCATGCAACTTACGTAGATTAGCGTTGTTGAACTGATTATGATTGTACTTAAGCGACCGCAGCAATAATCAATACAACCGGTGCTGGCGTACAGAGAAACAGATTTCGACGAACCTGCTTCCGTCGCATTGATCGTTCGATTTCCTGATGCCGTGTATTCACAACTTCGGGCGTCTGACCGAAATACTAGAGCTAGTCAAGCAAGATTTGCATGGCGGATTCCTCGAACACAATTCCCACCTCGCTGCCAATTGGAAACTGAGGTTCATGTCCACGTAAATTTTGCACATAAGCAGTAAATTCAGAATCATCTGAAATTTTTATAATGTAATGTGTGTGCGTGCCCATATACACCATGTTTCGAACAACTCCTCTTATCGAAGCATCACGCGCCGTTCCCGTTAATATTGCCTGTTCAGGCCGAACGGCCACAGTGACAGTGTCGCCTATGGTCAGGGCATTGTCCGCAGACAAGGAAATTTCCATTCCCGATTGAAAACACAAGGTCGCGGATTCAGCTTTCGTTCTAATCACTTCAGCCTCTAAAAAATTTGTATCGCCAATAAATTCAGCAACGAATTTTTCTCTAGGAAAGTTATAGATCTCACTCGGAGAACCAATCTGCAATACCCTTCCTTCATTGATGACTGCCATTCGATCGGACATAGTCAACGCTTCTTCCTGGTCGTGAGTGACAAAAATAAAAGTAATGCCGGTTTCATGTTGCAATCGTTTTAGTTCAAGTTGCATCTCCTGCCTCAATTTGTAGTCAAGAGCTGACAGAGATTCATCCAACAGTAAAACTCTCGGTTTCGGCGCCAAGGCGCGAGCCAACGCAACGCGTTGCTGCTGCCCGCCAGAAATTTCGGTTGTGCGACGCTTCGCGAGTTCTTGCATTCGAACGAGCTGCAGCACAGACCGAACAGTATTCGCAACTTCTGTTTTTGACTTGCCCAGCATCTGTAAGCCGAATGCAATATTCTGCTCAACAGTCATGTGCGGAAATAATGCGTAATTCTGAAACACCGTATTCACGGATCTCGAATATGGAGGTAGAAAGGTGATGTCTTCCTCGTAGAGTATGATTCGACCTTTGGTTGGATTTTCAAATCCGGCGATCAAACGCAGCAATGTCGTTTTTCCACAGCCCGAAGGTCCCAGTAAAGTGAAGAATTCATTCTCTCGAATCTGAAGGGAAACATTGTCCAACGCCACTACCGAGTTTTCTCCGCTGTCGAAAATTTTGGTGACAGATTCCAAAGTAACCGCTGTTTTCAATTGTTTCTTCATTTTCTGGCTGACGTAAGCTTTGAACTCGGTTAATTCACCACTTAATTGGTTTAAAAACAAATAAATACAGTGCCTGGCTCAGGCACGAAAAGCACTACCGAAACTGGCTTGCAAACTCTGACCGTGTTTTCTTCGCTGCGCTTCATATTTGATCGGACTCATATATCCCTGACTCGAATGCAGCCTCCGAGTATTGTACCAAGACTCAACATATCGAATCTTGTGACCTCTGAGTGTCTTAGCCGACTTCAACGGATCCGTCTGTTACACGCATTCGCGCTTCAACGTGTAAAACCAAGACTCTGCCTGTGCATTGTCATAACAGTCGCCGACACTGCCCATCGACTGCTCGATCCCATGCTCTTGACACAACCCCTGAATCGCCTTCGCACCATACCGTGTACCTTGATCCGAATGGTGAATCACTCCTTTGCAACGCCGACCTCGAAGTGCCATCTGTACGCGTCCCGCACCGATATCCCCGCTTCATGCTCCAACAGGATATGCTCTTTTAATTCTTCAGGGTAGATCACTTTACTCAATTTAGCTTTCCCTTCAGTTCTTAGGTAAGCTCTACAATAAAAGTGTCTCTACATTATCGAGGTAGGACCAACAAGATGGCAGGACATACCTCAGTTTTGCCGCATTTACCACCAAAATTCTCTCGTTTGATAGAAACATTTGATAAATGTTAGTTTTATGACTAAGATTTCTTAACCTATCAATTTGATTAAGATTATCTATTATGAAAACTTACAACACTAGCTATGTCAAAACTCATCTGTCGCAGATTTTAGACGAAGTTAAGTTAGGCAAAGAAATTGTTATTTGTCATTACAAACAACCAATTGCACGATTAGTCCCGATTGAGAATACAAAACGTAGTCGAAAGTTTGGAGCTCTAAAAGAAATTTATCAGTTTGATAACTCTTTTTTTGACAAACCCATTGAAGATGAGTTGTCATCGTGGGGGTAAATCAGAGCTCAGAATATTTGCTGGATACACATGTCCTGCTCTGGTGGCTCGCAGGTGACAAGCGCTTGTCACACACAGTGAGGCTAATAATTTCCAATCGGGAAAATCAGATATTTGTGAGCGCAGCGTCAATTTGGGAAATGTCCATCAAGTATCGTCTCGGCAAACTTTCGAATGCAGAAACCCTGATCTTGGGAATTGCAGATTATCTTGAAGAACAAGATTTCGGAATTTTGTCTATTGATGTTTCCGATAGCACAAGAGCCGGACTGCTCGAAGAAATCCACAATGTTCCGTTTGACCGAATGCTAATCGCTCAGGCACAAAATAGAAAATTGATCCTTTTATCCAACGAAAAAATCTTTAGACAATACGACATAAGAGCACTTTGGTGAATTTTCCTTGAAAGCTGAAATCCTTGAAGTCAGAGACTGAGAAAAATTACCTGAAGAACGATTAATTTCGTTTCACTTCATTCGTTGCCACCCCACCCGGATACTGGTTCCTAGTTCAGCTAAATTTCACAATGTACTATTCGCTTCGAAATTCAGGTAATCACATGCTAATTGGATCAAAATATTGCAGGGATACTACTAAATTTCTTGAATTGCCTTTGAAGGGAACCTCTTCATGAGGATGAGCCAATCTGTTTCAGAAGCTTGAATCAGCTCTACTTTTTGCGATTATTCACCCTGCATCTGTCGTCTTAGATTCTCAATGATGGTAAATGTGTTTTTTCTTATTTCTTGATACTCTCTTTCCCTTTTGAACACGTCATCAGTGAATTTCGAATTGCGTCATCGTTGTTTGTCCTTGGTTTAATTCACTGCTTTATTGGTTTAAAAACAGATAAATACAATCAATATCAGCAGAATTCATTGCAACTGAAACTCGAATCCAACCAACTGATTTCAAGCTTGCAAATACAGTCTAGTACGATTCCAATCTTACGACCTTCTGACGAGAAGTCTTTCCGCGGATAATTGTTAAAGAGCTCTGAGGCACTCCCAATTTCTTAGCAAGCAGCTTCAGCATCAGTCTGTTCGCTTTTCCTTTTTCGGGAGGAACATTAACATATGCCCTGAACTGTGGTAGCATATCATTTTCGGTTTCGATCTCAACTCGCGCTGCGGAAGCACGAGGTATTACGCGAACGGATACAGTATCACCTTCCTGGATTTTGAACTCAGCTTTTATAGTAGAATCAGGCAAATTTTTTACTTAAAAATCAGAGGTATGAGTACATCACCTAACAGCTTTCAGCATCCGTATATACATTCAGACAAGCTCAAAAATCGCTGTTGCAGTTCAATGAGAATATGAGCATCAATCCAAAAATTAAGTTCTTGCTGAAAGCACTGCTCTATTCGGTTTGGCTGCCGTTGTCGATAATTCTGATCTCGTTTTTACGGTTCTACGTTTTCAATTCTGGAAGCTACGCCCAAGACACTAGTGTTTTTCCGCCGCTTTTTGCAATCATTTCCCTGTTTCTGATGACTATGCCTAGTGCGGTTCCAGTGACAATTGCATTGCAACTGATCTACCGAAGAGCAAGAAAAACAGCCTTTGTTGTTGGCGCATTCACCGTGCCATTAGCTGCTTTTGCAGGCCTGATAGGAGGATTGCTCGGCCCAATTGGGATCTTTTTGTATATACAGGTTGCTGGATTGCCTGCTTGGATTACACTGGGAATTCTCGCGCTCATCCGCAAATTTCGAAACAGAGAAAAGGGCTGAATCCAGTCTTTATCTCATTCGGAGTTTTGACATCAACTCCTCCATGTCCGGCATTTGATCCATGCCCGGCATATTTTTCATTTTGCCCTTTTTTCGAGTCATTTTTTTTGTCATTCGCTGCAATTTATCAAACTTGCGCAACAATAGATTCACATCACGGCTAGTAACTCCTGCTCCGGCAGAGATTCGTCTGCGTCTCGACCCTCGAATAATTGAGGGAAATCGCCTTTCATGAGGAGTCATTGAATTGATAATTGCGATTTCTTTGCGAACTTCGGACTCGGCATTATTGAGCTGAGGCATTGCTTGAGTTGGCATGCCAGGCAATAATTTTGCAATGTTGGCGATACCTCCCATGTCTTGTGTCATCATCATCTGATCTCGATAGTCATTGAGATCCATGCGGCGGCCTTTTCGCAGCTTCTGCTCAAGTTTCTTGGCTTTTTGCTGATCTGCCTTCTGCTGTGCAGATTCAATGATCGAGAGAATATCGCCCATCCCCAGAATTCGTGAAGCAATTCGATCTGGATGAAATTGCTCAAGCGCGTCTACATGCTCACCCACTCCGATAAACTTCACCGGTTGCCCAGTTACATGCCGCACGGAAAGCAGCGCGCCACCTCGGGTATCGCTGTCTAATTTCGTCACGACAACACCAGTCAAATCCAAAGCCGAATTGAATGCGGCAGCGCTGTTGACTGCATCCTGCCCAATCATGGCATCGATCACAAACAAAATCTCAGTCGGCTTCACTGCTTTCGCGATTCCTTTCAACTCATTCATCATGTCGTTGTCGACATGCAACCGCCCTGCTGTATCGAGAATAATCACGTCCGAAACACTTTTGGCCGCTCTTTTCACTGCAGATTTTGCAATGGCAACTGGAGCTTTCTTCAGATTGGGTTCAAAGAAGTCCGCTCCGATCGACTGTGCATGTGTTCGCAGCTGATCTATCGCTGCGGGACGATAAACATCGACGCTGGCGAGCATGACGCTCTTTTGATCCTGCGCTGCAAGCATTTTCGCGAGTTTGGCAGCAGTCGTGGTTTTACCGGAACCTTGCAGGCCGGCAATCAATATGATGCTCGGTTTAGGCCCCTCTAAATTAAGTGGAACATTGGAACGTCCAATGATATTCGTCAGCTCTTCGTGGACAATCTTCAGAATTGTCTGGTCGGGAGTTAGACTGGTAAGAACACTGGCTTGAGAAGCGCGAGCCTTTACCAGACTGACGAATTCTTTTGCAACAGGCAATGCAACGTCGGCTTCCAGCAGAGCTCGTCGAACTTGACGCAATGTGTTCTCCAGCGCTGATTCAGAGATGACTTTCTTACCGCGCAGCCCCCCAAAAGCCTGAGAAATGCGATCCCGAATTGTGTCAAACATAATGTAGAATTCTCGCTAAAAAATAGGTTCTATAGAAATCAAGTTGGTAAACCAGCCCAATATTTTATACACTGATTTTATACACTGTAACTTCTAGCTCCAAATAATTCAAATACTCACTTGGACGAATTACCGATAGGCATCTTATTTGCCTGTTTAGTACTCTTAATTTTCCTTTCTGCATTTTTCTCTGCTTCAGAAACCGCAACCATGGCGTTGAACCGTTATCGTCTGGCGGATCAAGCGAATAAAAAAAATAGAAAGGCTATGTTACTACAAAGAATGATCGATGAACCAGATCAGCTTCTTGGAACGATCTTACTTGGCAACAATTTAGTCAACAATGCCATAGTCGCAATCTCAACAATGATTGCATGGCAGCTATACGGAGAAACCGGTGTAGCGATCGCAACTGGAATGATTACAGTTGTTATAGTCGTCTTTGCTGAAATCCCACCAAAAACCTATGCAGCAGTCTATCCTGAGAGAATCGCCTATTTTGCGACTTATTGTCTCCAAATTCTACAGAAATTATTGTTTCCTTTTGTTTGGCTGGTCAGTACCGCCGTGAGATTCTTTGAATTGATCATTCCAATTGATGATCGAAGATCGTTAGCAGACCGCCTGGATTCAGATCAGTTGAAAGTTGCAGTTGAGACATCAAGCACCGATATAAGCAAAGATCAGCGTGAACTGTTGCTCGGTGTGTTGGATCTTGGCTCCTACTCAGTGGAAAGTGTAATGGTACCTCACAATCGAATCCAAGCAATTGACTTGGACGATGATTTACAGGACATCGTTGAAGTGATCAAAGACGCTCGATACTCCCGACTCCCCGTCTATAACAAATCCTTTAAACAAGTTCGGGGTGAACTTGACGTTCGAGGAATTCTTCAAAACTTCAATTTGCGCGAGATTACAAAGCGAGACATTGAGGCCGAACTCAGAAGCCCCTTGTATGTTCCAGATGATGCCGGACTGCTTGAGCAAATTCAAAGGCTGCAGGATGAAAATCGAAATATGAGCATTGTTGTTGATGAATATGGCGAGGTTATGGGAGTCGTAACTTTACGCGACATGCTCGAAGAAATTGCAGGCATAGTCGGCAGTCAAATCGAACGTCAGCACGGCATCATCGCAGAAGACGACGGCACTTATATCGTCAATGCGAGACTGAATGTTCGAGACTTGAACCGAATTTTGGACCTGGAGTTGCCGACAGGAGAAATTCACACTTTGAACGGGCTAATTCTCGAACAAAATGAAGATATTCCATCACCGGGCACAACAATTTTGCTCAATGGATACCCTGTGGAAACCATACGGGTTAGCGAATCTGCAGTGGAATTGGCACGGATCAATCCTCGAACAAAAAATTACGAGCAGAATTTAGAAGATTGATGGTTCAATTCCTCCCAATTATCGGGAGGAATAAGGCGACATGTAATTTGGAATTGCCAGGTAGGCGGACTTTCCTTGATTTTTCTGAAGTTGATTTCGACCGATCAAGGCAATCTCTTCTGCGTGAGGCTTCTGTTGAGCTGCCCAGTCGATCAATAGGTTTTTATTGAGCTGGCAAAATTGCTCCGCGTATAGATCCCAACCTGAACCAGCCCCGTGCCATCCATCGCTTTGCAACTTCAGTCCAGAAACGTCAGTCAACTTCTCTTCATCCTGTAAATTCATGACATCGCCATTGTCCTGAACGTAACAGGCCCAATAAACTTTGCTGCGTTTGGCATCAATTGCTGCAACAACCTTTTCTCGACCTTGTTTCTGAGCAATGGCCGCAAGACAGGAGACCGGTACAGCAGGTATGTCTGCCCCGAATGCGATGCCTTGCGCCACACCTGCGGATATTCGAAGTCCAGTAAATGAGCCTGGACCTTCTCCAAAAGCGACTGCGTCAAGCCGTCGCATCGAAATTCCAGCTTCCGATAGCAAGTCATCGATCATATTGAGAACGAACAGGTTGTGATTGCGCTCTGAAATCCTTTGTCTTGATCTGACTTCGCCGCCTAAGTTCACCGCAACTGAGAGTATGGATTCCGAAGAGTTTATCGCCAGTACATTCATTTGGGAAGAAAATTCGACAAGTGAAATAAGCTGGCTGCTCTTTGCATTTTGGGCAGACTATCCAGAAAATGTTTGCCGTATCGCATTGTCAATATTCGCGGATCACAGATGACGAGAATGCCTTTGTCGTCAACATCCCGAATCAAACGTCCGACTCCCTGTTTGAATGTCAGCGCAGCTTCAGGAATGCTCCAATTCATAAAAAAATTCTCGTTGTTTGCCTGCATTCTACGTTCCCTTGCCCTCAACACAGGGTCGCTCGGAACACCGAATGGCAATTTTGTAATCACCACACAGGATAAAGTATCGCCCCGTACGTCAATGCCCTCCCAAAAACTGGAAGTTCCAAGCAGCACCGCATTTCCATCCTCACAAAAATCTTGGAGCAGCTGCGCATTGGAGCCTCTGCTCTCTTGACGCAACAGTGTGTAGTCTATCTGGTTTGAGAGAATTTCGTACACCTTGTTCAACGATTTGTAACTCGTAAACAGAACTAACGTTCTACCTTGGGTTACAGCTACAACCTGCTTAACAACCTGAGCAACTTCGATATCAAATTTCGCAAAATTGAAAGACGGATTGGGGACATTCGGAGGAAAATAGATGCGCGTCTGCTCCCAATAGTCAAACGGACTCGCCCACTGCACACTTACCGCATCTTCAAGTCCCATCCGTTGCTTAAAGAATGAGAAATCCTTACCCACTGCAAGAGTCGCTGAAGTAAATATCAGGCTCAGTTCAGATTGGTCGATCACTTCAGCGAATTGCTGACCAGGTTCAAGTGGAATCTGAGCCATTTTGAAACTTTCGCGAGTTTTCTCAAACCAGCTAGCGTGATTTTCATCTTCGCGTTCAAAGATGCGATGAAAATCTTTGGCGACCGTAGAAATGCTATTCTGAAGCTTTTCGATAACTGACCAGGTTTCAGCCAATTCCTCCAGCTGCGAAGCAAATTCCGTCAGACCGCTGCGAAAATTTGTAACAGCAGACATGATCTTTGGGTTTCCTGCAAGTTCTCGAAGGGCAGCCCGCTGCGAATAATCACGAGTCAATTTTTCAATTCGATCAATGAAATTTTGAACAAGTTCATCAAACCCGGACAGCCACTCCATCGGCAAGTTACATTCAGGGTCTGCATCCGCACAATCCGAGCATAGTTGACGAAGCTGCCGAGTGGAGATGGAAGTTCCCATCGCTTCTGCTGCTATTTCTGGAAAGCGGTGAGCCTCGTCGACTATGATAGATTCAACTTCTGGACTCAGGTTGTCCAGTCTGCCTATTAGCAGATGGCTGCATAATAGAGCATGATTTACGATCAATACGTCCGCACGTTTCGCCGCAATTCTCCTGCGATTGACATAACACTCGTTCCAGTATTCGCATTTACCCCCAACACAATTTTGCGCCGTGGAGGTAATCTTCTGTCGTGCCTCGACCGAAAGTCCACGCTGCTCTGAAATATCTCCGTCATCATGCATCTGCACCCAGTCATGAACTCGTTCCATTTGGTTTACATGTCCAAACATATCCATCTGACGGGTTGCCTTTTTGTAGCGATGAATGCAAAAATAGTTTTCTCGACCTTTGAGCAGCTGGACATTGACGTTCAGGCCGAGCGCCTCGCAAACGAGACCGACGTCCTGGCGAAACAACTGTTCCTGCAGGTTCTTCGTTCGCGTGGATATGATGATTTTCTTTTCGCTTAAAAGTGAAGGAACGAGATAAGCGAACGTCTTTCCGG
The DNA here is from genome assembly GCA_965202855.1 of Arenicellales bacterium. Taxonomy (GTDB): domain Bacteria; phylum Pseudomonadota; class Gammaproteobacteria; order Arenicellales; family JAJDZL01; genus JAJDZL01. The sequence continues at coordinate 1,029,889 of CBDBBP010000003.1, forward strand.
TTCCTGTGCCGGATTCGGCGATTAAATTCTGCTTTTCAGCGATTGCGGAATCAACCGCGTCCGACATTTCCTGTTGACATTCACGAACTCGAAACCACTTGTAATTCTTGACAAACGGTCCCTTCGGCCCAAGGATGTCAACGACGTTAGACAACGCGTTGAAAGCAGTTCCAAACTACACACTGGAACTGAACTTCAGGTGGGATAATCAGGCGGCGATCTTTTCCCAAAACGATCGAATTCTTTGAGACCAACTGCCTACCTGTGGAGTGTGGCGGGCGCCCCCTTCCGTTACTGATCTTTCAAAATCTCGCAAGATTGCCTTTTGCTTGTTCGTTAATTTGACTGGAGTTTCAACAGCCAGTTCACAGTATAGATCACCGATGGCTCCAGACCGAATATTCCTTATGCCCTTGCCTCTCAGTCGCATAACTTTGCCAGTCTGTGTTTCAGGATTCACTTTCAAGTTGGCGCGGCCGCTCAAGGTTGGGATTTCAACGCTTCCTCCCAACGCTGCGGTTGTAAAACTAATGGGAATCTGGCAGAAAATATTATCACCATCCCGCTCAAAAATGGAGTGCCGCCGCAGTCGAATTTGAACGAACAAGTCACCGCTTATGGAACCTGGGCCCGGACCTGCCTCACCTTTTCCTGGAATTCTAACTTGATTTCCGTGATCAATGCCCGCAGGGATCGATACGGACAATCGGGTGACATCATGCACGCGACCCTGTCCATTGCAAGTTCTGCATGGGTTCTGAATGATCGTGCCACTTCCTTTGCAATTCGGACAGGTTTGCCGCAGCACGAAGCCGGGCTGTTGGACTCGCACCTGTCCGCGCCCTTGACAGGTAGGGCAAGTGACCCGGCTTGTACCTCTTTCCGCACCTGACCCATCACAAGACTTGCAATCTACAGTTCGCGGCACGCGGATCTCTTTTTCGACACCCCTGACCGCTTCCTCCAGATCAAGATCCAGTGTGTATTTCAGATTGGCTCCCTGCTGATGTCGCTGGGACCGCCGATTGCCACCAAAAATATCACTGAACAAGTCACTGAAAATGTCCCCAAATCCCTCTGCCCCCGGAAAACCGGAGCCCATTGAGGCTAAACCCTCGTGCCCAAATCGATCATATTGCGCACGGCTTTCGGAATTCATAAGCACTTCATACGCTTCTTTCGCCTCTTTGAATTGAGATTCCGCTTGCGAGTCATCCGGATTGCGGTCCGGATGATATTTCATAGCCAAACGCCGAAAGGCGCGTTTGATTTCTTTTTCAGACGCGCTTCGGTCAACGCCCAGTACTTCATAGTAATCGCGTTTGCTCATATCGTTTTCAGGGAAGTTAACAATCAATCATATTCAAAGTTTAATCGTTTGTTCAGTTCAACATCAGATTTTTCTTCTTTACTTATCATCCACTTCCGTGAAATCAGCGTCAACAGCATCCGAATACTGATTGGCTCCAGAGGAGGAGTCGGACTGATTTGGAGATTTTGCCTGTTCACTCTGTTGTGAATACGCTTTCTGTGCTAGAGAGTGGCTCGCTTGTGCCAGCTTATCCATTTTCGCTTTGATTTCTTCGATATCAGCTTCTGCTTGAATCGCCGATTGCAGTTCACTGATGGCAGCTTCGATTTCTGATTTTTCATTCTCATCGATTTGGTCCTTCAGATCCTTGACTGTTTTTTGAACAGAATGAATGAGACCCTCGGCCTGATTGGTCAAATCTATTTTTTCTCTCAGCTCTCGGTCGGCTTCAGCATGCATCTCCGCTTCTTGAACCATGCGGTCAATTTCGCCCGGATCCAGCCCTGAGCTCGATTTGATCACAATTTTGTTTTCTTTACCGGTTGCCTTGTCTTTAGCGGATACATGCAAAATTCCGTTCGCATCAATGTCAAACGTGACCTCGATCTGGGGCATGCCTCTGGGAGCCGCTGGAATATCCGTCAGGTCAAAGCGACCTAATGACTTATTGTGAATCGCCATTTCGCGTTCACCCTGCAGCACGTGTACAGTCACCGCGGTCTGGTTGTCATCGGCGGTTGAAAACAACTGAGTTTCATTGGTTGGAATCGTTGTATTCTTTTGAATCAACTTTGTCATCACTCCGCCGAGTGTTTCTATGCCAAGCGATAGAGGTGTCACGTCCAACAGCAAAAGATCTTTCACATCGCCGCCAAGAACACCACCTTGAATGGCGGCGCCTGAGGCAACTGCCTCATCAGGATTGACATCTTTTCGCGCGTCTTTGCCGAAAATTCGCGCCACTGTTTCCTGAACCTTTGGCATTCTAGTTTGGCCGCCAACCAAAATGACATGATCAATTTCAGAAGCCGAAACATCGGCATCCTGCAATGCAATTCTGCAGGGCTTTACCGTTCTGGCAATTAGATCATCGACAAGCGATTCAACTTTCGCTCGTGAAATTTTGTAATTCAAGTGCTTGGGTCCAGTCGCATCCGCAGTAATGTACGGGATGTTGACTTCAGTCTGAGAACTCGTCGACAATTCTATCTTTGCGTTTTCTGAAGCTTCTTTCAGCCGTTGCATCGCCAAAGGGTCGCCGCGCATGTCCATGCCTTGGTCTTTGCGGAATTCATCCGAAAGATAATCAATAATTCGACGATCAAAGTCTTCACCACCCAGAAACGTATCACCGTTGGTAGACAATACTTCAAACTGGCTTTCGCCGTCGACTTCTGCAATTTCAATGATTGAAATGTCAAATGTTCCACCACCCAAATCATAAACGGCAACCTTGCGATCACCCTCTTGCTTGTTCAAGCCATAAGCGAGAGCTGCAGCAGTAGGCTCGTTAATGATCCTTTTCACATTCAAACCTGCAATCTTTCCGGCATCTTTGGTCGCCTGACGCTGTGAATCATTGAAATATGCAGGAACTGTAATCACAGCATCCGTAACTGTCTCACCCAAATAATCTTCCGCTGTTTTTTTCAGCTTTTGCAAGATGTGAGACGAGACTTGCGGAGGCGCTAGATCTTTATTTTTCACGCGCACCCATGCATCCCCATTGCGCGCAGGAATAATCTTATATGGCATAAGATCCAAATCTCGCTGCACGACATTCTCTGAAAATTTTCGACCAATGAGCCGTTTCACCGCAAACAGTGTATTGCTGGGATTTGTGACTGCTTGTCGCTTTGCCGCCTGCCCGACTTTAATCTCGTCATTGTCTGTAAAGGCAACGATCGAAGGAGTAGTGCGGTCCCCTTCCTGATTTTCAATAATTTTGGCAGAACTGTCCTCATACACCGCCACGCATGAGTTGGTAGTTCCCAAATCAATACCAATTACTTTTGACATGTTTTTCCTCCAAAAACATAAAAAAGACTAAAACACAATAGAATGCACTAAGCTTCTTCAGTTGCATCTCCAGCACAATTCGCTTTCGCTGTTTCCTGCTCAGAAGCAACAATAACCATCGCAGGTCGTAACAACCGATCGTGAATCCGATAACCTTTGCGGAACATGACCGCTACATGATTGACTGGAATGTCAGATCTCGGCTGTATGGAAATCGCTTGCTGTTCATCCGAATTAAAGGGATCACCCGGTTTCGGATTGATTTCCGCGATAGAGAACTTTTCAAAAGCGTTCAACATCTGCTTTCGGATCATTTCAACTCCTTCTCGCATTGCATCCACAGATGTTTCGGCAGAGTTGTGCTGTTCAATCTCGCAGGCCTTATCCAAACTTTCCATCACATTAACCATTTCTTTCGCAAATTGGTCAATTGCAAATTTCCGAGCTTTCACAAGCTCAGTGGAATGACGCTTCTTCAAATTTTCCATTTCAGCCAGTGACCGGAGATACAAATTTTTCTGCTCATCCAGCTGTCTCTGAACGGTTCTTATCAAGTCTGCAGACTGAGCTGCAACATCTTCCGAAGTTAGGTCCGTATCTTCAACGATCTCGGCCTGATCCACTGCTTCGGCTTTCGCTTCGACCTGATCCCGTTCTTGCTGGTTTTCAGTATCTGGATCATTCCTAGTTGATGTATTCATTCCGATTAGATTCCTTTACTGCAAAATGATTTTTAAAATTCTTCGAATAGATAAGTATGAAAAGACTGAAATTCAAGTCTCTCATACTAAATTTATTGAACAAATTCATTGTTCATTGGAAACAGATCCGGCAACTCCCGCCATTAAAAGAGCGAAATGGGATCTTACTGCTGCTGATTTAATTGAGAAAACGCATTTCCCAGCATCCGAGCTGTGACATCCACCACTGGGATCACATGTTCGTACGGCATACGTGTAGGGCCAATCACACCGATCGCACCGATATTGTGTCCACCAATCTGGTACGGCGCTGTAATCACGCTGCAGTCATCCAGATTTTCGTAACCCGATTCCGCACCGATGAAGATAGAAACACCGCGAGCTTTTACGCTTTTGTTTAACAAGGTCAGCAGAGAATGCCTCGTTTTAAAAATTTCAAATATTTTCTTTATTTTTTCGATTGCAGCCAGGTCTGGAACATCAAATAAATTTGATCGCCCACTGACCACCATCTCATCGTCCGCATGATCGTCAACAAAAAGATTGCCTGCAATATTGACTGCAGTCTGCAGCAGCTCATTGATCTGCTGACTGTCTCGTTTCATCTCTACGAGCAACAGCTCTCGTACCGAAGATAACAATTTGCCACGGAATGTCTCATTGAAGTAGTTTGCTGCGCTCACCAATTCAGAAGAGGAATACTTTCGGTCTACGTAAATTACGCGATTTTGCACTTGCCCGTCTTCAGTAATCAAAATTACCAGCACTCGACGCTGGGACAGCCTCACAAATTCGATCTGGCGGAGTTTTGCGATCGATGAATCAGGCATAATCACAACGCCACAGAACTGCGTTGCCTCCGACAGAAGTTTTGATGCTTCATTCACTAGCTCCTTGGCATCGCTTTCTTCATTCAACCGAACTTCGATCTCCTCTTTCTCTTCAGTAGGAAGAGGTTCAAGTTTCAGCATCGAATCAATAAAAAGACGGTAGCCGAGTGTAGTTGGAATGCGCCCAGCTGAAATGTGAGGCGACTGAATCAGTCCCAAATCCTGCAAATCCGCCATAACATTACGTACCGTCGCCGCGCTGATCGACAGTCCCGGTTCATGAGCAAGCGTTCTTGAGCCGATTGGCTGACCTTGAACGATAAATCTCGAAATCAGCAGTCGCAACAGTGTTTCGGATCTTTGATCTAGGACTGGATGGCTCATATCACTCTCAAAAAGAACTCACTAAGACAATATGTATAGATATTGACGATTGGACACTACCGCAGAACACAATGATAAAATTTAATCTGTGAAATATAAACCAATTATTAAGTTTCGAATTTTAACATTGAATTAATCAACGCAGTTGTTTCTAATTTGACGAGACCTAGTTTATTTTAATTATGAACTAATTTTTGTTTCAACGTTTTATCGAATAACTACAATAATTTAGAGAATTAGAAATTGTCAATCGTTCAGGTATTTTTGACTCGTCGGTGAATCTGAGGGTGATTTGTCAAACACAGTCTGAACCATCGCATGTAAAATTGTTGAGCAACTTGCAATCAAAATCAGCCGAATTTTGGTAACAGCATTCAACTCTGAGACCGATGCCGCAGACCAAATTTGGCTCTGAATCTCTCAATCCGAACCCAATGAACGAATTTAACCAAATTTTTTCTTGATCCAATGGAAGTGCAAATCCAAGCTACTTGCCGCCACTGCGATGATATTCGGTGACGTTCAAGACCGGCAACACCGGTTTTCAGGAATACCCATCAAGACCCGGAAACAATTTCCATTTTAGTTTTTGATGAGAAAGTGACGATGACTTCCTTTAAAGCAGTTGGAATATTTGGCAATTTTAAAATTGGAGATGTCAATGACGTCGCGAGCGATGTTTCCAGCATCTTTGATGACTATCAAATTACAAGCAAAATGTACTTTGCTTCGCACATGGAATTTCAAGAGATCGATGGTGTTGATGATGACGAAATTGATCTCGCAGTAGTTATCGGCGGTGACGGCACATTTCTCAATGTGGCTCGAAAAAGAGCTGGTCGCCGATCTCCCTTGCTTGGTGTGAATCTGGGTCGACGTGGATTTTTGACCGATGTCGCTGTGAAGGAGATCAAGGAGTCATTTGAGCTGATTTTCGGCGGTCAATACTCAACGGAAACCCGAACCCTGCTGGAAGGATTGATTGAAGATGTCAACCACAATACGAGTACATTTAATGCATTCAACGATATTGTTGTTCACAAGACAAATTACGGACGCCTTCTCGATTTAGAAATCCGGGTTGGCCAAGAGTTTGTTACTCACGTACGATGCGACGGTGTCATAGTCGCCACTCCAACCGGTTCCACCGCCTATGCCCTATCTGCAGGAGGTCCGGTCTTATCACCGACCCTGTCTGCAATAGAGATCATCCCTGTAAGCCCACAAACGCTGACTCATCGTCCCATCGTGCTCAGTGATAAAAGCGAAGTGTTTATTCGCTTGATCAACGCAGATGGAGGCCATGCTCATTTGGTCGTTGATGGGCATGTGCGACAAGAACTCAACGGAGAAGAATTGGTGACGATTCGTCGATCGCAGCTCACGGTGAATTTGATTCGAATTGCCGGGCACTCGTTCTACAGCGCGCTTAGAGACAAACTGAGCTGGGGCGTCTGACTCAGCAGTCGTCCACGGCAATGCTCAAATCGATTTACATCAAGAACTATCTGCTGATTTCAGAAGCTCACATCGATTTCACTTCAGGTCTGACTGCGATAACGGGTGAAACCGGGTCGGGCAAATCTCTGTTGATTGACTCCCTTGGAATCGCAATGGGTTCGAGAATAAGCGGCAATGTGATTCGAAGTGATTGCGACAGCGCAGACATCACTGTGTTATTTGATGTCACCAGCTTCGAGGCCAAGCAATGGCTGGATGAATTGGGTCTTTCCGAAGGAGACGAATGTTTCATTCGACGTCTGATCTTCCCGGACCGTCCCTCGCGCTCCTACATTAACGGACGGCCTGTCACGTTGAAAAGTGTTCGATCGCTAGCGTCTTTGCTAGTCGAAATACATGGCCAGCACGAACACCATTCACTCACTAAAAGTACAACTCAGCGATACTTGCTGGACGCATTCGTCGGGCATCTGGATGAAGTGACAACTCTTGCGAAAATCGCCAAAAATATTCGAACTGAAGAAAACAAGAGGGCTCAGTTAACCAAACAGGAAAACCAACTGAAATCATCGTTGGAGCTGACACAGCATCAGCACAGCGAGCTGGAACAGCTGTCTCCCGAGCAAGGTGAATTTACTCGACTGAAAGCTGATCTAGCTCGGGCTTCAAATGCCGAAAAACTGGTTCGTTCTCTAACCGCAATTTCAGAAGAGCTCTTCTACGGTTATGACAGGACCGTAAGCAGTGTGATCAGCAACTTCGCGGTTCAGATATCGCAACTTAGCAAATACGAAGATCAGCTTGAGCCCATTTATGATTTGTTGAATGAAGCCGTAATTCGAATTGAAGAGAGTGCACGCGAAATGAATCTGCTGTCAAGTCAAATCGAGCACGATCCAGCTAAAATTGAAACTCTTCAGTCCAGAATGTCGGATTTGTATCACCAGGCTCGAATCCATCAGATCGATGTTGACAGTCTGTCTGATCTACAGCAGGAACTCACTGAAAAAATTGAAAATTTAGAATCGAAACTTGCCGATATTGAAGAATTTGACAACAACCTTGAGCAGTTGAAACATGAGTACCACAGCATTGCGAAAAAAATTCAGAGTGCTCGGAGAAAAGCGGCGCAGGATTTTGCTCAAGATGTCACACAGCAGCTGCAATCACTTGGTATGGAAGGTGCTATATTTGAAGTGTCTTTGGTTGAGCAGGATTCAAGTCTTTACTCTAGTTTTGGGTACGAAGATACAAAGTTCCTGATTGCAACCAATCCAGGCCAGGAAAAAGGTTCTATTGGCGCTCTTGCTTCGGGAGGCGAATTGTCCCGAATCAGCCTTGCGATTCAAGTCGTAGCCACTAGTACGACCCAAGTGCCTACCGTTGTTTTTGACGAAATTGATGTGGGTATCGGAGGCAGTGTTGCTGAACGAATCGGAACTTTGCTGACCAAGTTAAGTCGTCATGCACAAATTATCTGCATTACCCACTTGCCCCAGCTTGCAGCGAAAGGGCATCATCAACTGAATGTCGTCAAATCGGTCGATCATGATTTAAATGTGACTATTCGTTCTTTGAGCCCTCAAGAACGCATCAAGGAAATTGCGAGAATGTTGGGTGGTGTTAAAATAACGACTCGTACTACAGAACATGCCAAGGAGATGCTTTCTCAATGCGAGTAATTTTTGAACCTGCTGTTGAGCTGAAAAAGCCGCCTGCAATCCGCGCGGCGATCGCGCAAGATATTGATGGCATTTATGCCCTCATGAAAGACTATGTGGCGCAAGGCGTACTGCTTCCCAGATCCAAATCCGATATCTGCGACAATTTGATGAAGTTCATTGTCATCGAAATAGACGGTGTCATTGTCGCATGCGGGGCCTTGGAAATTTTTAACGCAAATCTATGCGAAATTCGGAGCCTGGTGGTAGCAGAAAATCAAAAGCGTCATGGCTTTGGCCAAATTCTTGTCGATGAATTGATCAATAAAGCAAAATCACTCGGTTTAAAGCGCATAATGGCCCTGACCTATGTTCCGAGATTTTTTCATAAATCAGGCTTTCGAACTGTTCCGAAGGAAATCTTTCCGGAAAAGGTATGGGGAGTTTGCTTTAAGTGTTGCAAATTCAATGACTGCGACGAAATTGCAGTGTTGAAAGAGCTTAGTTAACCCTTCTTTTGGAAACAGACCACATGTTCAAATCTCATCTGCTTACAACTCGAACTGCTGTCATCAGTTTTTTTTGTGTCGCCACGATTGTGTTGGCTTCCTGTCAAGTCTATAGACCGGATCTACAGCAAGGCCAGCAAATTGAACGAGACAATGTAGATAAGATCCAGCAAGGGATGGAACCCGCTGAAGTGTTGGAGATCTTGGGAACACCGTTAGTCGTTGATCCGTTTCATCGAAATCGCTGGGACTACGTTTACTACCTGCTGAATGAAGATCGAGAAGTTGTGACTGAAGCAAATGTTACGATCCACTTCTTTGACGGAAAAGTATCAGAGATCATCCATTCCCTGCCCGAAGACTTGGAAACGGAAGATGATACGGCACTTTCAGAAGCAGGTGACGAATCAGAAGTCACTGATGTGAGCGAGACTGAAGAGAGTGCCGAGAACCAAGTTGAAGAAAGTGCCGAAAGTCAACTTGAGGAAAGTAATGAAGCGAGCGAGGAGGCAGAACTTTCAGAAGCGAGCGAGGAGGCAGAACTTTCAGAAGCGAAAAAGGAAGATGAGTCCTCAGGTGGGAATTGGTTCAAGAAATTAATCAAAAAATTCAAGCGAGAGAACTAAACTGAGTATTGCTGAATCAGTCAAAGTAGCCAGTAAAATATTTCGTTTTGCTTGAGAAGTTACAGGCTGGAAAAAGCAAATTTGATGTCATTCCCTCCAAGACGAATCAATGGAGTTCGCAATCGTTCCTATCCCATGCGCCCCATGAGTCGTCCACCCATCAAATGCATGTGCATGTGAAAAACTTCCTGCCGTCCATCTCTATTGCAATTGACAGTCAACCGATAGCCGCTTTCATCAACTCCATGCTCCTTAGCAAGTTTGGAGGCAACAGTGAACATGTGTCCCAGTGTTTGCTCATCTTCCTTCGTTACATCATTGACAGTTGGAATATCTTTCTTTGGAATGATTAAAAAATGCACCGGTGACTGCGGTGCAATATCTCGAAACGCCAATATAGTGTCGTCTTCAAAAACGATGTCTGCAGGAATTTCTTTTCGAATGATTTTTGAAAATATTGTTTCACCCACTTTATGCACTCCATGATTTATCTTTAAGAACTGAATGAGGTTCACGAATTATAAAAATTTTAGGAATGGAATTGAAATCCATGCTATAGAGTGCGTTGCACCAACCCTGCCATTCCTAAAACCAAATTGATTCTATTCTGTTCTGTTTTTCTTGATGAAATGTCCATCACCGACGAACTTCGCACAAAGTGGCATTCAATCTCAAATTCGCTGTGAAATCGACGATCAATTCGGCTCGATCTTTTTCACAGAACAACACGATGCTGTAGACATTCAACCATACACTGATATTGACTTGCGCACGACCGCGAAAAACAAACGGATTTGGCGCTTGGCCTAGAGCTAGAGCCGCCATGTTGCTTCCTGTGTCTTTGAATACCTAAAGTGGACTGACGCCTAGATGGAGTTTCGTTCAAGCCTCCATGCATCAAAATTTGACTTGAGTGTGCACTACAGTCGTTTTTACTGCAAGTATAACTATTTGAAAATAATAGAGAAATAACAACAATCAGCAACCTTTGTCAGCACTTCTCCAAATTGGATGGAGTTTCGGGGAACTCTACTCAGAATTTTGAAATTGCACCTGACACTTAGTGGTTTGTCGCTAAATTGCAGGGAAAAGATGATGTTATCCCTTCAGTTTCGTTTTTCAACTCAAAATCTAGCGATAAAAGCAATCGCACCTCTAGAACCAAATGCACTGATACATGATTTTCTTCAAAACGTCCCGCACGCGATTGGATATCATATTTTTCCTCATGCTAGAGATTCAAGCAACTCCGTATGAGATTTCGATTGCGTCGTTGTGATATACAATACTGCAAATTCAATAATCTCAAATCAACACTTCGTTCTTGAACAGCTGACACATTGTTCGCAACAACACTTTCACCCAAATTAAATTACGCACTTGAAGCTTCAATATTCTGATAGGAGAAAGCGATGACAACTTTTCGTAGTTTTAGAATTCACCTTAATGATGATCGATCAATTTCTGCTCGATTTGAAAATCTGACTGTAGATGACCTTACCGAAGGTGAAGTTGTTATCAAAACAACATACTCATCCATTAACTACAAAGACGCATTGGCGGCCACTGGCAAAGGAAAAATCTTGCGCCAGTATCCGTTAAATGGTGGAATTGATCTGGCAGGCCACGTAGTTCAGTCATCTGACCCAAGGTTCGCAGAGGGTGATTTGGTTTTGTCTTGTGGAGGCGGGCTTTCAGAAACAATAGATGGAGGATATTCAGAATATGCCAGGCTGCCCGCTCATTGTGTAGTTCCAATTCCTTCTGGCATGTCGGATTTTGAGGCCATGGGTTTTGGAACAGCTGGTTTCACTGCTGCTATTGCCGTGATTCGAATGGAGGCGAATGGTCAAATTCCAGAACGTGGCCCCATCATCGTCACTGGCGCAACCGGCGGCGTTGGCAGTTTTGCAGTAAACATGTTCTCCAGTATCGGCTACGAAGTCGTGGCTTTTTCTGGCAAAAAGGATCAAGCGGATTACCTGAAGTCACTCGGAGCGTCGGACATCGTCGATAGACACACGCTTGAAATGGGAAAACGCCCTCTCGAACGTGCGATGTGGGGTGGCGCTGTCGATAATGTCGGAGGTGACACTCTTGGCTGGTTGACCCGTACCGTAAAACCTTGGGGGAATATCGGTTCAGTAGGGCTAGCGGGTGGATTTAGTCTCAATACGACTGTAATGCCGTTCATTTTACGCGGTGTTTCACTTCTGGGAATTAACTCAATCGAAATGCCACTTGAAATTCGAGATGAAGCATGGCAGCGGCTCAGCACCGATTTAAAGCCGGCCAATATGGACTTGATCGTCAGGCAAGTCATTGAATTTGAAGATTTACCGAGCGGCTTCGATCAATTTATGGATGCCACCATTTTGGGTCGTGTCGTGGTTAAAATCAGTGCTTGAAACAGCGAGAATTTCAGCTCAATCTCCGTAAACTAGCTGCCATATTTTCGGTCATCATCTACTGCCTGTCGACGATGACGATCATTTTGCTGAATAGAGGATGTTCCAATTGGATGGAATAATACGGCAGAATCAAGTCGAAAAATTTTATTGTCACAAAAATCTCGTTTTTTTCGTGGCTGTATTTGTCTCTGAATTGCGGTCGTAGAAAATTTTCTGATGCGATTGGGTATTGATACAGGTGGTACGTTCACCGATGCAGTGCTCTACGACAATGCCGAGGGTGTGGTTCGAAGTGCAAAATCACTAACGACACATCACGATCTCTCAATCGGTATTCGTAATGTAATTGATCGGATTGAGAGCCATGAATTTTCACTTCAAAACGTTGTCGAGTTTACGTCAATATCCACCACGCTTGCGACCAATGCAATCGTTGAAGGTCGTGGCGGCACCATCTGCCTGCTGCTTATCGGACACTCGCCGGAATCGTTAAATCGCTCCAACCTGAAGACCGCACTGCGGGGTGACCCAGTTGAGTTTATCGATGGAGGTCACACAGCTTCCGGCAACGAGTCCATGCCACTCGATATTGAGTCGGCAAAGACATTGATTCTTAAACATGCTTCGACTGTGACAGCATTCGCAGTTGCAGGAATGTTCTCAGTTCGAAATTCATCGCATGAGATCGCAGTGCGAGATTTGGTGCTGAAGTTGACCAATAAGCCTGTAACGTGCACCGTTGAGTTAACGAGCCGTCTAGACGCACCCAGGCGCGCAATGACCGCAGTCCTCAACGCTCGATTGATTTCACCGATTACCCAATTGATTCAATCAGTTCAATCTGAACTAAAAACTCGAGGCATAACATCTCGGCTGATGGTGGTCAATGGCGATGGATCGATGATGAGCGCAGAATTAGCGACGACTCGTCCAGTTGAAACGATTCTTTCCGGTCCGGCGGCCAGCATAATTGGCGCCTGTGCACTTGCAGAAAAAACCATAAAGGTTGTTGCCGACATCGGTGGAACAACAACCGACATTGCAATTTTGGGTAACGGGAAGCCGTCAACCGCGCGCGAAGGAGCCCATGTGGGGGAATTCAAGACATTTGTAAAAGCAGTGGAAGTGCATACAATCGGATTGGGAGGGGACAGTCAAGTCTCTTTTGAAAGACCGCTCAAATTGGGACCAGTGCGAGCATTGCCACTCTCCTGTTTAGCATATCAGCACCCCCAAGTTGTAGAAGTGCTCAGAAAACAGCTCGAGCATAAACCAAGAGAATTTCAAGGTTGCTTTGCGCTGAGGAGACGTTCTACAGATGATCTGCGTCGCTTAAACCGAAGTGATCATAAACTGTGGAAACACCTGGAAACAGGGCCGGTCAATTGTGAGGATTTGTTTCGAGAGCCTCGTATGCTTTACGCTTTCAACCGGCTGAAACGATTAGACCTGGTTCACTTGTCAGCCTTCACTCCAACCGATGCCTTGCATGTTCTTGGATTGATGCAACGCTGGAATAAAGAAAGTGCGGAACTAGCCGCTCAGCTTTGGGTGCGTGGTTTTGTAGAGCGACAAAAACCACCCTGGCACAGCTGCGAGGAGTTCTGTCATCGAGTGGTCGATAAAGTCATTGAGAGCTCTTGCGAAATTATCGTAAGAGCAGCCATCGCACATGAAAATCCAAATGCCTCTTTAGAGGAAATCGGGCAATTGCTTCTGCGCAAAGGCGTTAGTGCTCACCAATCAAAAATAATGAATGTTGCGTTCTCTCTCGACGGCACTTTGGCAGTTGTGGGAGCGCCTGCACCTCCCATTTACCCACAAGTCGCAGAACGACTCAACTCGTCGTTTTGTATTCCGAAACACGCAGAAGTTGGCAACGCAGTCGGAGCTGCCGCTGGAAACATCTCACAGACAGTATCCGGTCTGATTACGTCACCTGCAGATGGAATTTACCGCACTCATACACCTTTTGGAGTTCGGGACTTTCAAAATCTAGATGAATCTGCAAATTTTGCGATTTCCGAACTTCAGCAGATCGCAACTCAACGAACAACTTTAGCGGCCGCTAATGCATCGGCTCCGATTGTGAAACGGAATGATATTATGGTGACGGGCATTGGCGGACACAAGATTTTTGTGGAATCGAGAATTGAAGTCACCATGGCAGGTGAAGTCAATCTCACTTAGAGCGAAATTCCGTAAGAATACACAAATTGAAAATCATACCCGAGCGCTAATGAGTTGACCTGGTCGGTTTTCAGTGCATTCTCCATCAGAATAGGCAAGATCGCCATTCACAAACACGGCTTCTATACCATCTGCAGCTTGAATCGGATTCTCAAAATTTGACTTGTCGATAATCGACTTGGGATCAAAAATGACAAGGTCAGCAGCCATTCCACTTTTAATGAATCCTCGGTCAGTCAGGCCAAACGTAGACGCTGTATTTCCGGTCATGCGAGCAACTGCATCTTCCAGTGGAAACAATCCCTCGTCTCGGCTGTAATGACCGATTACTCGTGGAAATGTACCCCATAATCTTGGATGTGGAAAGCTGCCACTCGGAATTCCATCCGAACCAATCATCGCCCCTGGAAAAGACAATACTTGGCGTAAATCTTTTTCTTGCATCTGAAAATATACCGCTCCAGCCGGGGAGAGTTTCTTGATCGCTTCAGCCATGCTGATTTTCCATTCATCACAAAGACCACGCAGTTCAGCTCCTGCGCATTCTGGATATGGGTCAGACCAGGTGATCAGTATCCGTTCTGACTGCTCTACATACTGAGGCAGCAGAGAAGTTGAGCTCGCGATGTATGGATAAGCATCGAAATTGATTTCAACTGACGCCTGCGCCTCTTTAATCATGCCCAGCGTCTCTTTTGTTCGCCCCCAGTTCTTTCTTCCAGCCGCTTTGTGGTGAGAAATTACTGTTCGAATGTTTGCCCGGTCGGCGACTCGAATGGTTTCTTCGACAGACAAGTCTACCTGGTCGCTTTCGTTTCTCATATGAGTTGTGTAAACGCCTCCCGCAGCTGAGGCTCGGATCGCGAGCCGAATTACTTCTTCCTCGCTCGCACAGATGGCAGGCGGATATTCCAATCCAGTACTCAATCCACTGAACCCAGCATCCATAGCTTCATCAACTAGTTTTTCCATCTGCAGTATTTCACGCTTCTGTGCCGGTCGATCAAGTCGATCCATAACGTTGACTCGAAGTGTAGAATGCCCTACCAAGATGATGCAATTGAGCGATGCTGGATTGTCTTGAAGTTCTGTGGCGTAAGCTTTTGTCGATTCAAAGCGATACCACTCGCGCCCGCCTATCAGATTCAATGGCTGCGGTGGGTCGACGTTTTTTAAAGGCGCCAAGCTAATACCGCAATTTCCGGTGACAACCGTTGTAACTCCCTGACTGATCTTGCATCTCATGTCCGGCGAAGAAAGCAGAATACGGTCATCATGCGCATGCGCGTCAATGAATCCAGGCGCCACATATTTTCCTTTCGCGGAAATTCTCTTATTGCACGACGATCTGCTCAAATCACCCATGCCAACAATTCGGCCACGCTCAATCGCGACATCGGCATTAAAGGGTTTCCCTCCCGTACCGTCAACAACCAGCCCGCTGCTGATGATCGTATCGTAGTGCATTGAACTGTTTTTTATTTTCTTCGCCTGCGTCTTCGACGCCTAACGGTTTCGTTGGCAACTGAGCTGTCTGTCGCTGCCTGGGGCAAATCTACGACTTTGGAAAGATTGGGGTACTGTGCGGTCTTGTGTGGTATTGCCATCGCTTCTACAAAATATTCTTGAAATTTAGGTTCGACCGCAGTTTCAACTTTTTCGACGTTGCGGACCACCTGTCGAATTTCCGCACGTGAGTTTCGATCCAGCAAAGCAATCCGCGCGCCGGTTCCAGCGGCGTTTCCGGCAGATGTGACATGGGCTAAATCGCAATCAGGAATCAGCCCCAATATCATCGCGTACTTGACGTCGATATGGCTTCCAAACGCCCCGGCGAGCCGAATCGTATCAACATGGTCGATATTCAGCCTCTCCATCAGCAAACGAATCCCCGCATATAGCGCCGCTTTGGCCAATTGAATCGCACGAACATCGTTTTGTGTGATCAATATCTTCGGTTCGGAATCACGGATCACGTAGGCATAAGTGCGTCCTCGTTTGATTACCCGCTGACTGACCTGAGCTTTGGAGCCTCGAACGACACCATTGGAGTGAATGATTCCGTTAAGATACATCTCTGCAATCGTTTCGATAATTCCAGACCCACAAATTCCAGTCACACCAGTATTCGAAATCGCATCTTCAAAGCCTTCTTCGTTCGACCATAAATCACATCCGATCACCTTGAATTTTGGTTCCAGAGTGGCTTGATCGATTCGAACTCTTTCGATGGCGCCCGGCGCCGCCCTTTGGCCACCACTGATCTGAGCGCCTTCAAACGCGGGTCCTGTTGGACTGGATGCAGCGACGAGCCGGTCATGATTACCGAGTACGATCTCTGCATTTGTACCGACATCCACGAGCAACATGATTTCTTCTTTTGCGTATGGCTGCTCGGAAAGAACCATGCCTGCAGTGTCGGCCCCAACGTGGCCTGCGATACATGGCAGAATAAAAGCTCGTGCATTTGGATGAAGTGACAAATCAATTTCACTCGCCCAAATGCTTACGGACTCATCGGTTGCTAAAGCGAATGGAGCGCCACCTAACTCAATCGGACTAATTCCGAGCAATAGATGCTGCATGATTGGGTTTCCGACTACAACGATCTCCAAGATATCGCTTCTTTCGATTCCGTAAGATTGAACTACGTCATCAGCGAGTTTTTGAATGGCGATACGCACATCGCGAGTCATGTGTTCTTCCCTGCCTGGATTCATCATCAGATAAGACACACGGCTCATCAAGTCTTCTCCAAACCTAATTTGTGGATTCATGACGCCTGCGGCTTCAACCACTTCTCCACTGGACAAGTCGCACAAATGTGCTGCTATTGTTGTTGACCCGACATCAATGGCCAATCCATAAGCATGGTCGTGAAATCCAGGCCAAACCGCAACAATCTGTGAATTGTCGTGAACTGCAGCAGTCACTCTCCAATCACCGTCACGAAGCGCCTTTTGCAAATTCTGAATCTGCCGCAAATCGCAGGATAGATTTTCCAGCCTCCACTCGAATTCCAGCGCATCTTTCAGCCGCTGTAAATCTCCCGAAGGGTCATACATATTCGGTTCTTGCACTTCCACGTAATACATTCGAATGACGGGGTCAAGATTGATGGAATGGACTTCCGCTCGCTTGCGAACAACCTGCCGATGAACCTGGCTTTCCGGCGGAACGTCAATTATGACGTCCCCCAAAATTCTAACAGAGCATCCTAAGCGTCTTCCCTCTTTGAATTCATGAGCTTTCGAATAATCGACTTCTAGTTGACTGAAGGGGCTGAGGTGGTTGGAATGAGACTCCACTCCATGTTTGGCAAATGACCCGGTGCTGAGCTCAATCTGACAACGACCGCACATCGCTCGTCCTCCACACACAGAGTCCAAATCAACCCCAAGCGCTCTTGCGGCCTGAAGAACGGGAGTGCCTCGCGCGAATCGTCCTCTCCGACCAGAAGGAGTGAACACCACCATCGCGTCCGTCTTCTTGCCTATTTGCATCTTGCGGAAGAATCGATGGCTACTGGAGAAAGATGAGTTATATCAGTCAAATATTAGACCGATTTGGGCAGATGAAACAAAAGGTGGGAAAACACAGGCACTCAGACCCGGCTGGGTCGTCTTCGACGTCGTACGCGCGGGCGCCGGGCGGTGCTCAGCGAAGGTTCTCGAAATTTTGATATCCATGCCTCGCAGTTTCGATCAGTTCCCATCATCACGTTGGCAGCCATGACAGAATGTCCAATTTCTGGATGCAACGGGCTTGTAATCGCTGATGTCAGCCCTGCCGCCATCGCCATTGTTAGAAATACAGAATTCAATCCACGACGATGGGGGAGCCCGAAACTGATGTTTGAAGCGCCGCAGGTTGTGTTGACTTTGAGCTCGTGGCGCAACCGATGCACAATATGAAAAACCTGACGACCTGCCATGCCGATCGCCCCAATCGGCATCGCCAATGGATCAACAACGACGTCACATCGTGCAATACCGTGGTCTTCAGCCCGCTCAACTATTTTTTTAGCCACATCAAATCGTACATCCGGATTTTCTGAAATGCCGCTTTCATCATTTGAAATGGCAACAACAGCAGCGTCAAATTTCTTGATCAGAGGCAGTACAGACTCAAGCCGGTCTTCTTCACCGGTTACTGAATTGACTAACGCACGCCCTTTGTACACATTCAACGCTGATTCCAAAGCTGCCACAATCGATGAGTCCAAAACCAAAGGAACATCCGTGATGGACTGCACAAGCTGCACAACTTCCGCTAAAATTCTAGGCTCGTCGGCCAGAGGTATGCCTGCATTGACATCAAGCATGTGCGCGCCTGCCTCCACTTGAGCGATAGCATCCGACTCAACTCGACTGTAATCTCCGATCTTCATTTCAGCAGCAAGCAATTTTCGACCAGTCGGATTGATTCGTTCCCCGATTATGCAAAACGGCCTCTCAAGCCCAATGACAACGGTTTTTGTCTGAGAGTGTAGAGTTGTTTCAGTCATTTGATTGTTTGCGGAAGGGTAGTTAGGTGGTGGGCTTACGGGAGGAAACTGAACTTAGTTACGCTACACGAAATTCTTGAATCAACCTTTTACAGGTCTCGACCGCGACGGCTGCATCACGACAGTATGAATTTGCGCCAATCGCAGTGCCAAACTCCTCGTTTAACGGCGCTCCACCAACGACAACGATGTAATCATCTCGTATTCCCTTTTCGGTGAGAGTATCAATGACTACTTTCATATAGGGCATCGTCGTGGTAAGCAAAGCCGACATGCCCAATAGTTCGGGTTTGTGTTCTTCCAGCGCTTCAAGATAATTTTCAACCGGATTATTGATTCCCAAATTGATCACTTCAAAGCCTGCGCCTTCTAACATCATGGCGACTAGATTTTTTCCGATATCGTGAATATCACCCTTGACCGTACCGATCACCATTTTGCCGATTGTAGGAGCGCCGGTTTCCGCCAGCAAGGGTCTTAGAATCGCCATGCCTCCTTTCATCGCATTTGCGGACATCAGAACTTCGGGTACAAACAGAATGCCGTCGCGAAAATCGATCCCGACAATTCGCATACCTTCGACCAAGGCGTCTTGCAGAACATCATAGGGTTCCCAGCCACGTCCAAGGAGAATATGAGTGCCCTCTTCTATTTCCTCCTTCAAACCGTCGTAAAGATCATCATGCATCTGTTCTACTAGTTCATCATCAGAAAGCGCTGACAGATCAATATCGTCGTAGTCATCCATACCTAAAATTTCCGTCTTATTCTAGTTAAGGGAGTCCATAATTTTGGAATTCTGTACTCGGAAAAGCAAATAACAATTGCCAAATTTTTCTTCTCTGTTATCTAAATTGACGCTAGTTTTTATTATTTTTCGCGAGCAGTGCATTTCAGATAAAGCGACAATTATACCTTTGACATTCTAGGATTCGAAATATTTCAACGCATCAAAATTCTAAATTTTTGCTATGGCTTCCAGTGAGCAAGTGAAAAATTAGAGATAAAACCAATCGAATTGACCAAGACTAATTGAGCGCGCGATTTCATTTGATCACTCACATTCAAATGTGAATCCTCAATTCACGAATTAGGTAAGGCGTTACATTTACCCGAATTAGAATATTGATTTTCAGTGCTCCGTAATTTCAAGGTCTCAATTGTTGATCAAATTTTAGATAGCGTTCAGATGCCGAGTCATCTCAAAATTTGGAATATTATTTTATTCATTCGTTCGAAAGAGGCGACGAATATCTCTGTACAAGCACTTTCGCCAAGACAGATTCTGCAAAAATTCTTCCCGAATATTCACGTGATTCGGACAGAAGAACAGAAATTCATTTGGAAGTTACCTCTTAAGGAAATTGTGTGTTTTTTATTGAGAATTAAATTCAATCATTAAACGAAAGGAGAGAAATCATCTTTCCCTCCACGAATCGGTGTTAAAACTCAAAGGATCAGGTGAAATTTCACCCTTCCGAGAATTTTTTTACCGAGTCTCTCCCTAACTGCAATAATCACTGGCAAATACCGTTCACAAATATAATTTCTTTTTTATTATCAATAAGTTAAATTTCCAAACAAAGCCGCCGCAATGTATAGGTAAAAATTAATCCATGATTCCCTATTGAATGCTCCTTTGCGACTGCGCTCAACTATACCTTGTTTCAAAGGAAGATGTACAAAATTTAACAGGTCTAGAATGCCTTCGAATGGCACTTGGCAGGATTGAATTGCAGCCTTTGGTAATACCTTTAGAAATTAGTTCAGGCAAGTTTGTTATTTGTCTTTCCACCGTCACCCGCTCCTGCATTCCGCCCCTTTTGCATCAAGTTTGGCAATGACAATACGTTGGTCACCACAATGTAAGATTTACAACTCATTCCGACTAGCGAATTGTCTTCGCTCTATCCACTTCGCTGAAGCATTGGAAAGCTGTTGAAAATCTCCACGCATTGAATCAACGCCGAGTGCGGAGCAAAACAAAAAATGTGTGCACAATTGTGCAGATCACTTAGACTAATCAGTTTTCCAATCACAAGGTAAACCGCCTGAACCTTTTATCCCAGCGCACCGACGACTACAAGTTATTGTTGTTTGTATCCAAGTAT
The DNA here is from genome assembly GCA_965202855.1 of Arenicellales bacterium. Lineage (GTDB taxonomy): Bacteria > Pseudomonadota > Gammaproteobacteria > Arenicellales > JAJDZL01 > JAJDZL01. The sequence goes on from CBDBBP010000003.1 coordinate 1,050,611, forward strand.
TCGAAACTACGAGATAACATGTTGGATCGTCACCGCCACAGATAGCAGGCACATACGAACCCGTCACGCGATCGGAATTCCTTCTGAGACTAAGCACAGAATCTGTTGCTTTAATTCCTGTGAATAAATTCATCTTCCCATAACAATAAAACTCTCCTATGTGCAATATTAAGAGGTTCAGACCAATCTGATCTCATTTGAATTTTTTCCGCAGGTGTCTTGTTATTGAGATTCCTGAATTCTTTTTTCTGTTATGAATGACTTATATAATGATCAGTACATTGTTTATTGACGTTTATATTAGACATATTCTGAAAACTAAAGCGACCAGATCTCTGCCAAAATCAGCCCGAACAGCCTTGAAGAAGCTTGGGGAGGATATTGCCGTAGCGCGTAAAAAACGCCGAATTTCGACTGTCTCAATGGCGGAACGGGCGTTCATCAGCCGAGGTACGCTCTACAAAGTTGAAAAAGGGGACCCGACGGTTTCAATAGGTATTTACGCAACGGTGCTCTCGATTTTAGGGTTGGCTGAAAGACTTGAGAATGCAGCTGACCGGACTGTGGATTCCTTGGGCTTGGATCTTGATGAATATCGGCTTCCCAAGAAGATACAGCCAAGACGACGTAAGAAGTCTAATCCATGACAGAAATCATTGAAATCTATACTGATCATAATTGCAAAACTCATTTCGTTGGCCGGTGTTACTATGGCCTAACGCGTGGGCATCAGAGTTCGATGTTTACGTATGCCAATGAATGGCTTGACAATGCGAGCGCTTTTGCACTTGATCCAGCAAACCTTCCACTCAAAGCAGAACCGTTTTACGTTTACTCGGAAAGATCTGCACTTCCTGGCGCGCTACGCGACTCCGCACCCGACCGATGGGGTCGACACTTAGTTAAGCGGGCATTCTGTAAGACTAGGCAAAATCGAACACTGTCAGAAATTGACTATTTGCTTGCGATAACAGATCAGGCTCGAATTGGCGCGCTGCGTTTTAAACGCGAGGGCGAACAAACATTTGATCGAAATCTTGGGTGCTATCGCATTCCGTCATTGATCCGTCTTCCAGATCTTCTAAACGCCGTTGATGCCATCCAATCGAACACCCAAACAGCCGAAGATCTGAAGTTGCTTTTGAACGAAGGCTCGCCGCTCGGTGGCGCGCGACCAAAATCAGTCGTCGTAACTGATGTCGGTATGCTGGCTATCGCTAAATTTTCGAAGTTAGATGATGATCGCAGCATTCCACATGGTGAGATCCTAGCTCTGAATTTGGCTGCCAGAGCCGGTGTAACCGCAGCCCGAGGAAGGATACAGAATGTCGCCGGTCGCGCGGTTGCTCTGATCACGCGTTTTGACAGACAAGATAATAGGCGCACTCCGTTTCTTTCTGCCATGAGCATTTTGGGACTTAATGATGGCGATGTTGCGACTTATACGGACATTGCTGAAATTATTCGAATGTATTCCAGCTCACCAATTGAAGATTTGCACGAGCTTTGGAGACGCGTGGTCTTGAATGTATTGATCTCCAATTTAGATGACCACCTGCGAAATTACGCTTTCCTCTACGATCAAAACAATATGTGGCGCTTGTCACCTGCGTATGATCTAAATCCAGTACCCCTCGTTGAAAAGGCGCGAGAACTGGTTACTTGGATATCCGAAGAAGGTCCGGAAGCCAGTCTGGAACTAGCTCGTCAAGCGGCACATTTTTTCGCGTTAAGTCGAGAACAAGCTGAAACCATTATTGACGAAGTCAAGACCGCTGTGAAAAATTGGCGAGCAACTGCGCGTTCAATCGGCATGAGCGCAGCAGATATTGAATATTACGCCACAGCAATAGATATCAGAGGATGAAGTTTCGAGAGTGGATTTTCACTCGGCTCAATCATTTTTACTACACTAGCATACCAACGATGCGCTGTAATCTCTCAAAGGTCATGCCCATCGCCCAGCAATTCTAATTATGGCAATTGGCAATTAAACAATACTTTTACATGATATTTTTCTCCAAATAGGTTTCATCGGCTGTGGTGTGATCAGCGGGGTGGCGCCCGCGTTTGGTAGAGGGTTTTCAGCAGAGTACTCCAATCGTCGAAATAGCACAGTCGGCTGATTGCTCTTAAGTTTTCGAAAAACTGATAGCGCGCCACCCAGTACTTTCGCGCCTGTTGCCAAGGCGCACACAGAAAGTCACTGATGGTATGAAAGGCGAAGGCCAGAAGATTGAGTTGAAATAAGGTGTTGGTAAGCCCGCGCTTACCATGCCCAAAATTATGAGAAAGGTTATTATGCCGATATCGGCATAACCGTACATATGCCGACATTCGTTTTATGCCGACACTTCCTCTGATGTGCTTGATTGGAAAGGAAATGCCGGCATTTTTATCGGCATAAAACCCCCATCTGCGGGGCAAACTCTCGCCATTGCAGGCCGGTTGCCACCGGGACAAGGAATCACAATTACAGTAGCTTGACTGCAGCGGGTTTGAGTCATATTTACCTCCTTCAATCCATTATCTACGGAGGTGAATTTATGAAATCATTTCAAACCCTTTCTTCGACGCTGCTGTCGACGAATTCATTCTGGCTCTGTTCTTACTGCGAAGGATTTCTCAAGTTTCTGGCTGAGCAAGACTATGCGAAACGGACGCTGCGAGGATTCCAGAGCGCGCTCAGCCGCCTTTGCAAGGAGGCCGAGAAGCGGCAGCTCAAACCGGACATGCTGGATCAGAATGTCTTGCGAGAACTGGCGCGCAAAAATTCTTTTTGCGCCTCATCTTACATGGAAGGTCAACTGATCCTGATCGCACGGCGATTCGCTGACTATTTGATCCGGTGCGGCGTAATCGAGCCGGCAGTTCGGACCGCGCCTGCAGTCGGCTCCGCTGAGCATTGGCATCTCGAACTGGAACATTGGCTCAAGCATCATCGGGGGATCAGCGAATCCTCTTTGCCTAGATACCGAGTAGTGTTCCAACGACTGATCGTTTTCAGTGGCTCCGATGCTGGCGAATCGCTGGATTTTTCCGTGCTGACCGCGCAGGTGCTGTTCTCATTTTTGCACGAGCATTGCGGCAAGTCCGGCTGGCGGGTGGGATATGTCCGCAACATCCTGAGATTCTTGCATGTGAGCGGCAGCATCGCACACGACCTTTCCGATGCCATTCCTAAAACGGCAGGCCCACAGCCGGACCGGCGGCAGCGCCATTTCGAACCGCAAGCAGTTCAAGAGCTGCTCGAGGCGGTGCGCGGCGATTCGCCCCGCGATCGGCGCGACTATGCAATGCTTCTGATTATGGCTCGTCTAGGATTGCGTGCACAGGAGGTGATCTCGATTCGAATCGACGACATGGACTGGGCGGTCGGGCGCATGATGATTCGCGGCAAGGGGTCTCAGTTCGACTACATGCCGCTGCCAGTGGATGTCGGCGAGGCGATTGTCGATTGGCTGCGCCATGGACGCCGCGGCGATTCGCGCTGCCTGTTCACATCGATCTATGCGCCGCATACGTCATTCAAGTCATCGACAATCCTCAATCATGCGCTGCGCAGGGCCCTCAGGCAGGCTCGGCTGCAACCGCCGCGAGGAGAAGTTCGCACTCATGCGCTACGACACTCTCTGGCCATGAATTTGCTGAACCAAGGAAGTTCGCTGAGGGAGATTGGCGAAATTCTGCGCCACCGCGCATTGCAATCGACCCGCACTTACGTTCATTACGATGTCGAGGCGCTCCGCCCCCTGGCACGAGCATGGCCGATTCGAGGGGGTGTGCAATGATCCCGCTCACCGAACGTGTGGAGCAATATCTCTCACAACGAGATCGATTTGGAACCGGACTGTCAGAAAAGCCGGCCCGGATATTGCGTAAATTGGCTGACTTCGCAACCGGCCAGGGTGCTGAATCTTTGACTATTGAGCTGATTCTGAGCTGGAAACAGGAGTACGGAACCGCAAATCAGCTGGCTTGGCACAATCGGCTCTGCCATGTGCGTTGTTTCGCCCGTTGGCTGCGCAGCTTGGAACCGACGACCGAAGTGCCGCCAGCGGATCTCATTCCGGCGCCGCGCCATCGCCCGAAACCCTATATCTACAGCCGCGACGAAATCAGGGCGCTGCTCGCCGCAGCCGAAACGGTATCGCGGCGCTCGGCGGTCGTCGGACCGACCTGCGCGGCGCTTTTCGGTCTGATGGCGGTGACCGGAATCCGCGTCGGCGAAGCGGTTGCCATGGATGATGAGGACCTGCATGTTGACGATGCCGTGATCCATGTCCGCCATGCTAAATACAATCGCCCGCGCGTGCTGCCGCTAACTCAGTGCACTTTGGATCACTTGCTTGAATATCGAGCCTTGCGAGAGCGCTTGGTCGACACCACTGACGAATCCGCACTGTTCGTCGGCTGGCGCGGCCAGCGTCTCAGCACCACACGAGCGCAAATCTACTTTGCTCGAGCCGGACAGATGATCGGGTTGCGGGAACTGCAGCCGAATGGCAAAAACGGCACCGGTCCCCGCTTGCACGACCTCAGGCACAGCTTTGCGGTGCATACTCTCATTGACTGGTATCGTGACGGATTGGACATCGATGTCGAGATGTACAAGCTGAGCGTCTGGCTCGGGCACAAAAGTCCCAAAGAATCCTACTGGTATGTGGAGGCCGTTCCCGAACTGCTGGCCTTGGCCACCCAGCGAGCGGAACAGGCGTTGGCGCCAAGGAGGCTGTCATGAGATCTTCGGCCCCCTACGAGTTGCCGATCTATGTGCAACGTTTTTTCGTTGAACGACTGCTCGCTCAGAGAAATGCCAGCCCGCATACCGTGGCCAGTTATCGGGACAGCTTTCGACTGCTTCTTGGTTACGCCGCGCAGCAACTTGGACGACAGCCCACTGATTTGCTGGTCACCGACATCAGCGCCAATCTCGTGGCTGGTTTCTTGTCCGACCTCGAGCATCATCGCAACAATGCAGTCACCACACGCAATGTTCGCCGCTCGGCAATCCGCAAATTTTTCCAGTTCGTCGCCACACAGGAACCGGCTCTTCTTGATCATTGCCGGCAAGTGCTTGCCATTCCAGCAAAGAAACAAGACAGAAGAACCGTTGAATTCCTGGAGCCGGCGGAGTCGGCCGCACTTTTGGCCGCACCCGACCGCTCCACTTGGATCGGACGCCGCGACCGAACGATGTTGCTGGTTGTACTTCAAACTGGACTGCGAGTGTCAGAGTTGATCAGCCTGAATATTGAAGACATCGTGTTTCAGAGCGCATCACAAGGATCTGTGCAGTGCCGAGGCAAGGGCCGCAAGCATCGAGCGACACCGTTGCGAAGCGACAGCATACGGGCGCTGAAACCATGGCTCCGAGAACGCCGCGGAAAACCGCATGAACCGCTGTTCATCAGCAATCGCCAAGGACGATTCAGCCGCGATGGAATCGAGCGAATCGTGCGCAAGTATTCTCAAATCGCAGCAGAGAACTGCCCATCCCTGAAAGATAAGGCAGTCACTCCACATACGCTTCGGCACACCACAGCCATGGACTTGCTCCGCAGTGGAGTCGGTTGCACGGTGATCGCGTTGTGGTTGGGGCATGAATCGACAGAGACCACCCAAATCTATCTGCATGCTGACATGGAAATCAAAAAACAGGCGATGGATCAGACCCGGCCAGCGAATGTTCCCGCGGGCATCTACCGGCCACGTGACGATCTGTTGGCATTTCTGCAAGCCCTGTGATTTTTTATGCCGATAAATATGCCGGCATTTCCTTTCCAATCAAGCACATCAGAGGAAGTGTCGGCATAAAACGAATGTCGGCATATAGGTTATAACCTTTGCGCTTTAGGGTATTAAAACTCTCATTTTCAATGCGCCAACGACTTCTTGCAGCTTGCACGATGGTCTCCACAGTGTCTGCATTGACCGGCAGGGAGGTGATGAAGTCATTGCGGTAAACGACTCTGCCGCGACGGCTGACTTTGACCGACAGCCAGTTGACTTTGAGCGCATCTTTGCTGTCACGGATCGGAACTTCACAGAGCCACTTGAAATGGAACGTTTCAAATTGGTTGCGCTTGTTTTTGCGCCGGCGTTGGAGCTGTGGCAATTCAATGCCGTGCAGGTATTGGTGGATGAGTTTGTGCGAGCCGGGCTTGCAGTTGAAGATGAAGTCACTGTTGGGCTGTTCGAGAATTTGCTGGCTGATGGGCTGGTGGGCGTAGAGGTCGTCGCCGAGGTAGACCGGCTTGAAGCGCTGATCGAAGGCGCCGGCATGCTGTCGCAGCAGGCGTTTGACGGCTTTGGTTTCGCCGTCCTGTTTTTTGTCGCCGTCCTGAGGGGTGACGAACTCCACTGCCAGCGGCAGGATCTGCTTGTGCTTGGGCGCCACCAGCACTGCCACCGCGGCGTTGTGATGATATTCGGTGCCGGTGGTTTTATGATTTCTCGTAGAGCATTGATTACAATGGATTTTATAAGAGCTGTGAAACTGTGTGCCATCGACTGCGATGAGTGTTCTGTCATCGAAAATCTGGAAATTTCGGTGAACCTTGGGATGTTGCAGAAGCAGCCTGGGGGCGATTTCAAAGGCACCGTTGAGCGCGGCCGGTTCCACTCCATCGAGTTGGGTGCGGATGTGATTGTCACTGGGGATGCGCTGCATGCGGTAGAGCGAGCAGCAGTTGTTGCGCGCCAGTCGGGCGTCCATGATTCGCTGGTAGTGCAAAAATGAAGGCGACAGCATATGGAAGATTGAGAACGCAGCCATGGCGATGTCGGCGTATCGGTATTGGATGTTTTTGCCTCTGCGCGGATCCGGCAGAGACTCAAACACCGGCTGCAGTTGTCGGATGAGGTGTCCGTTCAGAGAATGCATTTACCCGCTTGCAATTGGAGCGAACATGGTTACCGATTTTTGACTGGACTGAATCCTACGAAGTCCACTGCTGCTGCCAACCGGCAATTGGTCGAATTGAGCAGCCCAACCGCTGCCAATACCGAAGCTCGCAATGGTGCGACCTCAACCGCTCCCACTGCCGACGCTCGGCACCATCCAAGGTGAAGCTCAGCCGCAGCTGCCGACGCTTAACGCGTCCGTTTTCTCGGGGTGCCGGATTTTCTGCTGCGCGGTTCATGACCGCATACTTTAGCAAATCGACAACCGAAAGTCCAGTGTCGCGACCATTTTTTTTCAGAGCGTGGATCGCACCACAGCATACGACGCATCTGATTTTCTGTGGCGAATTCAGACAAACCCATCGCCCTGGGAGGTGGGAAAGGCAGGTATGAGCTCAATTGGTGGGTGCAATGCAGGGATCAGACAGGTTCACTGGAGAACCCTACCGACCTTGTAAAATGAGACTGTTTCATAGACTCACTAGGACCGATTTGTCTATTTATTACTCGAAAACTTGCAAAATTCTTAAAATGAGAACTGCTGGCCCATCCCCCCTCCCCTTTTTTCCATGTAAGGTACATGGCGAAAGAGATGTAGCACGCAGCAAACGAAATGAAACTGTATCCCATATGTAAAGCCCACGATGAATTCAGATGCGTCTCACATTAGTTCCGACCATAAAAATATATTCAGAAATGATCGCACAAATTTATTTGGATTTGAGATATCCTTGTACGCGAAAATTTCGGCGTTTACCTGAAATGCAATTGAAAAAACGTTCAGTAAAAGACCCCTTGACTAGTTTTTCATCTTCAGTGTTTTGTTGTTGCTTTTGAGTATTGCGGCGGAAGATAATTGCTTCGTCAATACGGCTTTATATTTACCTAAAGGAATATTGGAATCAGTGTTTGTATTAATCAGAGTTTACATCGTCTTCAAGCTCATGCCAATTTGTTGCTGGGGTTCCAAATGACGTCCTTCAAATTCCTGCATGCCGCCGATATTCATCTCGACAGTCCACTAATAGGGCTGTCAAGTCAGGAAGGCGCTGTGGCGAAGCGAATACGCTCTGCCACTAGAGAGGCTTTTAAGCGACTCGTTGAACTGGCGATTGAAAAAAAAGTAGATTTTCTTATCATTGCAGGGGATTTATACGATGGCGACTGGCGTGATTACAAGACTGGACTATTCTTCGTCGAGCAGATGGGAAGACTCAACGCAGCTGCTGTTCCAGTCTATCTGCTTTATGGAAATCACGACGCGGAAAGCCAGATAACAAAACGACTGGAGCTTCCTGACAACGTATATGAATTTGGCGCTAGCAAACCAAAATCGTTCCGCCTCGGAGAAATAAAAGTCGCGATTCATGGGCAGAGTTACCGACAGCGCGACGTGACTGACAATCTCGTTCTCAACTACCCAGAACCGGTGCCTGATGTTTTTAACATTGGTGTGCTGCACACAGGTCTCGGTGGGATGGGAGGACATAAAAACTATGCACCCTGCTCTCTTCATGACCTTGAAAACAAAGGTTATGACTACTGGGCTTTAGGCCACGTTCATAAAGCAGTAGTTTTGAGCGAACGACCTTATATCGTGTTTCCTGGCAATCTTCAGGGGCGTCATGCGCGCGAAACCGGGGCTAAAGGCGCGTGCCTCGTTGCCGTTGAAGACGGTGAAATTGTGAGTTTCACCTCCGAATCTTGTGATGTAGTGCGCTGGCTGAAGCTGTCTGTATCACTGGATGACGTCCATAGCATGGACGACATCAACACCCGCATCCGAGATGCGATTGAAACCGCGATTGATGATCAATCTGATGGAAGAATGCTAGTCTGTCGGATATTGTTGGAAGGGCGTACTAAATTTCATAGCCAGATTATTGCTTCGGAAGATGAGGTGCTCGTTGAGGCTCGAGCCAGTGCTCTCGGCCTAGGCCACGTGAGTGCGTGGGTCGAAAAAGTCAAAATTAACACTATTGACCCAGGAATTCCCAATCCTCCAGGGGATCCCATCAGAGAGTTGCAGAAATTGCTACAAGAAGCCGGCAGTGATGAAGCGCTTCTTGCTCAGATGAAATATGAAACGGAGGGTTTGGTTCGTCGATTGCCTTATGAAGTACGGAAGGATGCAGAAAATCAACTATTAAAACTAGCACTTGATGAAAATTTCGATGCACTCATCGACGATGTTGTGCCTTATTTGTTCGCGCGTCTAAACGTTTGGGAAGACTGAGAATGCGGCTACAGCGATTGGACCTGATTCGCTATGGGCACTTCAAAGACAGCTCAAACGAATTCCCCAGCAAAAAATATGACTTTCACCTTGTGTTTGGACAGAATGAAGCAGGCAAATCTACGGCTTTAGCGGCAATTGAGGACATGTTGTTTGGCATTCCGCCTCGATCGCCATACAACTTCCTTCACGACTACGCCAAGATGCGGATCGGCGCAGTTCTAGAAAATGGAGGAACATCGCTGGAGGTACAGCGGCGCAAGGGAATTAAGGATACTTTGCTCGGATCAGATGGATTTCCCGTTAAGGATGGCGATAACGCATTGAGGCCCTACCTGAGCGGCGCAGATCAATCTTTTTTCCAACGTATGTTCAGCCTTGATCACAGCCGCTTACGCGAAGGCGGGAAGGAAATTCTCGCGGCCAAAGACGAAGTCGGACAGATCTTATTTTCAGCGGGAGCGGGCATTGTCGGCTTTCGACAGCGACTCAACCGGCTTTTGGAAGAGGCAGATGGTTTATGGGCTCCACGGCGAGCGAAGCATCGAAAGTACTACATCACACTAGATAAATTTAATGCCGCGAATCAAGCGCTTCGCGAGCATACCTTGTCTGCTAAGAATTGGTTGGAACTGAAGCAAGCTTATGAAAAGTCGGAGGAAATCTACGCGCGAATTGACAATAAGATCAAAGAGACATTTGTAAAGCGTAATCGTCTGAGCCGGATACGCCGGGTATATCCGGATGTAAGTCGGATTCAAGAACTAGAACACTGTCTGATTGAACTTCAGAATGTTGTTTTGCTGTCGGAAAATTCCGCGAAAATGCTGGAGGAATTTGAAAAGAAAGAGCATGAAACTGTAACGCGAATCGCAACCCTTCAGGAACCACTGGATCGTGCGAAGGCAGAAATTAAAGAATTGTCTTTCGACGAGACACTGCTTCAACGAGAAGCTGACGTTCGCGATATTTATGAACGGAGAATTGAGATTCGCAAAGAGAAGGCGGACCTGCCCAAACGGTATACGGAAATGAATGCCGCTAAGGAAGATCTGCAATCTGATGCGAGGGAACTAGAGTGGGCAGAAACAGACTCTGCGACCATAATCAAGCGCATCCCATCTCGTATTAAAGTCGGACAAGCACGCTCCCTTCTCAGTCAAAGGGGAGAACTGGAAGCTGAGACCAGGAACAGTACCCATGTTTTGACGGAGGCTCGTGAAGCTCGCGATGAAATTAAACAGCAGCTAGATCAGATGCGACAGCCCGTTGATGTATCCAAGTTAGATCGCGCAATAAGAACGCTGCGCGAGCGGGGTGATTTAGATGCCCAAGTTCGAAGCGCTGAAAAATCTTTCAAAGCTGTGGAGCAAAAAGTACAACGCAAAATCAAGGTTCTTGATCCCGGGGGGATTGATGAGAACACGCTTGTGAATTTAACTTTGCCTGTACAAGCGACGGTTCAGTACTACCCAGAAAAATGGCGGGACTGGAAACGACGACGGCAGGAAACCCGTCAGGAAACTTCCTTGGTTAAACAGGAATTGGACAGGACGATCGCCGTACTTAAACAGATCGTGCAAGATGAACAAGTCGTAACAAGTCAAGAGCTGAAAGATAGTCGTGGTCGACGCGATTCTTTATGGAATTTAGTTAAAGTCAAGTATGTATTAAATGGATCCATTACAGAGAAGCAATTCAGAGGGCTCGAAAAAGATTTAGACAATTTAACGGACTCTTTCGAATCCGCCTTGGCAAGCGCGGACAATCTCGCAGACCGACGTTTCGATCGCGCCGAAGCAGTCGGTCGAATTTCAGAAATCAATCGGAAGATTGTAGAACTTAATGTTCAATACGAACAGATGCTACGCAATCAGGGAGAGCTTGAAGACGAAGGCGCTCGACTGAAATCTGAATGGAAAAAAATGTGGTTGGCCGCACCTTTTGAACCACTATCAGCCGAGTTGATGCTGGAGTGGCTCAACAACCTAGAAGAAGTGCTGGAATTAATCGAAGAACAGAAAAGCGCCTTACATGAATTGAAAGCACTGCGCGACGAGAGACTTCAGGCGAAAGAAAGAATATTCGACGAGTTAACAGTTCTCGGCATCGATTCGACTTCAATGAAATCGGAAAGTCTCAATGTGATCATTGAATGCGCTAGTGAAGAAGTGCGACGTCAAAAGGATAAGGCCGACAAGAAGTTGAAGTTTGAGACAGACTTAGCAAACGCAACCAAAGATGTTAAGCGAAAGAAAAAGAAACTTCGGATAGCTAAGAAAAATCAAAATGAATGGCGGAAGAAGTGGGACTCAGCGCTTGGCGAACTTGGACTCGAAAAAGGTACACTGCCAGAGGTGGTAAATTCACAAATAGAAGTGATAGAGCGAATGCGTAAGACTGCTGAACGAATCAGGACGTTACGGTATGACCGCATAGACAAGATCATTCGTGACATAAAGGATTTTGAACAAGTTGTTTCAGAATTAGTTAAGGATATCGCTGCCGACCTTGTAGACGAACCTGCTGAATCTGCGGTGCTGGAAATGGAAAATCGGGTCAATCACGCCCGCCGTGTTCAGGAACTTCAAAATTCAAAGAATAAAGAAATTACTGAACTAAAGACTCAAATCGAAGATCTCAAACGAGAACAGAGAGAGTCATCTAACTCGATTTTCCAATTGATGAAAAAGGCGGGAGTCGAATCAGTAGAAGCGTTAAAGAAAGCCATTGAACTGTCCGATCAAAAACGGGTCCTTGAACAGAAGCGACATTCAGTTATTGAAAAGCTCGATCAGGACGGCGATGGGAAGTCTATAGCGGAACTCAAAGAAGAATGCGAAAGCGCAGATATCGACGATGTGGCAGCGCAGGAAGCGTCGAATCAGACTGAATTGGATGATTTGCAAAACCAGCTGACTGTCGCTGTGGAAAAGCGATCCCAAGCCCGTAACGCGTTTCAAGCAGTCGGCGGTGACGATTCAGCAGCTCAAAACGCTGCGAGAAAACAGGAAGCTGTAACCGAAATGCAGGAAATCGTTGAAAAATACATTAAAGTGCAGACTTCCGTCAAACTTCTTCAATGGGCAATCGATCACTACCGGCGGGAAAAGCAGGCACCGTTATTGAATCGCGCCAGCGAACATTTCAATTTGATCACCGATTGTTCCTTTTCAAATCTTCGCGTGGAGTATGACGATAAAGATGTTCCACACCTGACGGGAGTACGTCCGAGCGAAGAAATTGTTCCGGTGTCCGGCCTAAGTACGGGTACGGCTGATCAACTCTATTTGTCGCTGCGGATCGCCGCGATCGAGGATTATTTGGAACGGTCTGACGCGCTGCCGTTCATTGCCGACGATTTATTCATCAACTTCGATGACGAACGGGCTGCAGCAGGATTTCAGCGGCTTGGGGAACTTAGCCGAAAGACACAAATACTTTTTTTTACTCACCATCAACACCTCGTCGATATCGCGCTGGATGTGCTTGGCCCTTCTGTCAATCTCGTAACCTTATCTGATCCGAGGCGTGTCGACAACTGACATCGTTTTGAAACTATGCGGAAAGTCCAGAGATGGCTTGCAGACTCTGTCCATGCTGCGCATACTCTTGGTGTGTACGTAATCATCCCTGCTTAACTTGCTCTGCTTTCCACTATTGACACCTCCGTGTTCATACCTCCCCGTCACATCAAATGCAGAAAAGCATGCATGACTTGACACTGCCGGCTTCTCAGTTTCTCACTGCCTCCCTATGCTATCGTTGAGTTGCCTCTAAGGGGGGGGGTCAAATTTGAATTGAAATCAACTTCAGTCAAAGTATTCACTACGAGAGTCATACGGCTGTTCATGTCAAAATTGATAAAAAAGTGCAGATTAGAAAATAGCGGGAACTTACGGTACAGACTCAGAAAATATACTAATCTAGAGTGTCAAAAATGAAACAGCTGTTGAATTTTAACTCAATCTGTATTATGATAATCACAGTTGTAGTCCGTCACCAACTTACAACTGATACCTTCCAAGAAAAGTCATGTTAGCTTCCCCTTAGTTTCATGACTTTTCGCGTCTTGATACTTGGTCAGCACCCATTCACAAAGTTTAATTTCAGGTCTGTAAATGTACTAGAATGTAATTAATCACTTGAAGTCGCAAGCAAATCGAGAATTTTTCCTGCAATGTCTATTCGAATAGCCCGCTCCGTCTTTATTCGACGACTGGCAACAAGCTTACTCGCAATCATCGCTTTGTTCGTAAGCAAATATGGATGGACCGACCAAAATGATCCCGAATTGAATGATTTGTTCGAGCAGCTGCAAACTGTCGAAAGTCAGTCGGCAGCAGATGAGATTACGGATAAAATCTGGAGCATTTGGCGTCAATCGCCGGACGAAGATATTAATCAAATGATGAAAATTGGGATTTCTGCCATGCAGAATGCTCGGTTGGTTGAAGCAAAGAAAATCTTTGACGATATTGTGACAAAAGCGCCTGATTTCGCGGAAGGCTGGAATAAACGCGCAACCGTTTATTACTTTCTTCGAGAATTCGAGAAGTCAGCATCGGATATTCGTCAAACTCTGCTGCTTGAACCGCGCCACTTCGGGGCAATTTCGGGACTCGGATTGATTTTTATTCAACTCGACTACCCTGAAAGTGCATTGGAAACGTTCAAACAGGCTTTAGAGATTCACCCACATCTGCCTGGACCAAAATTTCAGATTAAAAGATTAAAAGAATATCTGGAAAACGATCCGGTCTAATATCTCATTTCTGTCATTTAG
>CBDBBP010000004.1:0-1492617 GCA_965202855.1 Arenicellales bacterium
GGCTACCGGTAAAGAAAGGCAGAGATACGAATCCGACGAATGAAGACTGAATACGATTTTTCCAAGGTTGAGCGCGGCAGATTCTACCTCAAGGACCGCAACTTCAAACTACCTGACTCTGACGATAAACCAGCTTGGAATTCACACAAGGGTCGACTCGGAAGGATTATCACCCAAGAGGTGCTAAAGAGTCTCAATGCATATCGCGAGCAACCAAAACTGATTACGGAGCACGCCCGCGTAGAACAAGATGACACTCAAGGCGGTTATGCTCATCGCCAGTTGTTTGAGCTCGTTCAGAACAGTGCTGACGCGTTGCTTGAATCACGAAAGGGAAAGAGTATCCTGATCCGACTCAAGAAAGAGTTTCTCTACTGTGCTGACGACGGAGCCCCAATCGATGAAGAAGGGGTTTATGGGCTGATGTTCGACCGAATGTCGAACAAGCGAAACACCAGCGCAATCGGCAGATTCGGGCGCGGCTTTAAATCCGTTTTGGGCGTGAGCGATGCACCGGAGTTCTACAGCCGTTCAGTCTCTTTGCGTTTCGACAAGCGACGCGCAGAAAAACGTTTGGCTAAGATTGCTCTAGCCGATTCCTATCCGGTGCTTCATTTGCCGGAACCCATTGATCCTTACAAGGAACGAGACAAAGACGAAGAATTGGGAGAACTAATGAGCTGGGCGACAAATGTTGTCCGCCTGCCGCTAAAGAAGGGTGCGTTTGATGACCTCGCTGATCAGATTCGAAAATTTCCCCCGGAGTTTTTACTATTCGTTGATCACGTTCGTTATCTGACTCTTGAGGAAGAAGAAAACTCGCGGGAATTTATGCTTCATCGTAAAGATGGTGAGCTCATACTTGACAGCGATAATAGATCCGATCGCTGGAAGCGTTTTGACACTGTTCATAGTTTGTCGGCAGAAGCCCGAGCCGATTGGCATTTGAACAATGATAGCAGCGACATGCCGATCCAGTGGGCTACACCGCTCGATAGGTTGGACCAGCCTGGTCATTTTTGGGCCGTCTTTCCGACCAGCAACGCGAGTCTTGTTCCTGGTATCCTGAACGCGCCATGGAAAACAAATGAAGATCGGCAAAACCTGCTGGCTGGACCCTTCAACCATGAACTGATCGAATCGGCTGCAGCATTGATTGCCGCAAATCTCCCCAAACTAGCGTCACAAGACGACCCCGCTAGACATTTAGATGCGCTTCCACGCAAAAAAAAGACTGGCGACACTGAGCAGATTGAATTGCTCCGAAATTGTCTAATCAAAAATCTTCACAAACGCGAAATTATTCCCGACCAAAGCGGAGCTCTTCGTATTGCTGCAGAAGTCAAATATCCCCCTGAAAAATTAACGAAAGATCGTCAGGAGGACAAGAACCCCTTTAAGCGTTGGGAGGCTTTTCCGGCTCGACCTATGAACTGGCTTCATCATCGAGCGATTACGCGCAATCGACTCGCCAGAATCGACAGGTTTTTCGAGTCTGCCGCGCCGAGAGCCACGGTCCCCGAATGGCTGGAGGCGCTTGTGAAAGAAAAGCAATGCGAAAATAAATCAGAAGGTTCTATGGCTGCTATACAGACTGCTGCTTCTATATCAAAAGAGGTTCGATTATCGATCCGGCGATTTGGTAATATTGTTCTGACTGCAGCCGGTACTTTCACGGAACCAGATTCGAAAAACCTCTTTCTGCCAGGCGATTCGCCGAACGGGGAGGAACGGGAGCATCGTGTTCATTCTGAACTAGTGTCAGACACCGACACACTTCAGGCATTGAAAGTGCTAGGCCTCAAGCCCCCATCAGCGAACAAAAGATTGGAAAAAATTGTAGAAGAAATCATGTAGAGGCGTACTCTTTCCGATAAGGCATGCGGCAAACTCGATGAAGATTTCTGGATCAAATCGAGAAAGCTGTCGGATGAAGAAGCTGTTGAAATTGTCGGAGAGCATCTTATCCAAAATTGGCGAGGATCATTGTTCGAGAAACTACGTGTGCGAACGCAAGCAGAAACTTGGCACCCCATCTACTCCGTATTACTGCCGGGTGAAATCGTGCGCGGTGCAGGATCCCGGGATGCTGATGTTACCGCGGATACTCAATTTCACAAACGGGACGAACGGTTGCTATGCTTTTTAGGGGTGACAAAAGTACCACACGACGGTTGCGATCTCTCAACGGAGCCATCGTTTCAGGAATTCTTGAATATTTGTCGTAAGCGATTCATCAGTCGCGATTTGCCAAAAATACCCCATCGATACAAATTGAATTTCAAATCAACTGTCGGTTGCGGGCCATTGCACGTCCTAACTAGATTGTCTGAGGAAGGGCGAGTGGCCTACACGCATGATCTACTGTTATTAGATGCAAGTTATTCGAAGTGGACAATGCGACATGATTCTCAAGGAGAGGAAATATACCCTTCACTATCCTGTGAACCGATGTCTCTCCAAGTGATTCGCAATGAAGGACGAGTTCAAACAAAGAGTGGAGCAATCATCCCGTTCGCCGATGCGCTAGGTCCAACACCGAAAAACCCGGAAGCTCTGCACGCGCTACTCGCCCATCCCAAAGCTGACGAGATCAAGACGGCGTTCAATCTAGCCGAACCGATACCAGAGATGTCGGCGAAGGAGACGCAATTCCGCTGAGCGATGTTTGGCCCGGATTGAAGAGTTATCTACCTGATCACCGGAAACGATGCTGCATTATCGCCTGTGAAAAAATTTTTGTCGTCGGTCAAGCGCAGGTTTGTGTGTTCCACAGCCCCGATATCTACCTAACAGGTACAGTTGAAGTTGACGAGAATCGCGTATTGCAACTCATTGCAGAAAAGTTAGAACTTCAGTTAAATTCTGAACAGATGATAGAGATTCTGCAACGCAAGACTCCTGCAGAGATTGAGGATCGTCGCGCAGTTATTCGGCGATGTTTGACCGATGCCGAACGTCTTTTGTCGGCTGTGGGAGAACAAGATTAACGAACGGAATTGCCGGACTCGCTGTTGGCAGTGCCGGAGAGAGAGTACAAACCGCTAACGGGACACGAAGTTGCGGAAATTGCAATCGCCATGTTCCACACGGATGCTTTTAAGCGATACAAGTGGGCATTAGATCATCTCGATCCTCCATCGAAATGGGCTGTCGCCGTGGTCGCTAATTGACAAACGGAACCTCGTACGAGCATAATTGACTCATCAACCAAGTCCGCGCGAAGCCGTTCAGGTGCGGGGTGCTCCAACAGGAGCGGCGGCATGCCAGTGAGCCGCCAAGGCGGCGATGAACTGGTGCTACGGCGCTTCTCTGAGGTGAAAGCGGAGGCGGAGGCAGACGCAGGCCGGCTGCCAATAAATGGCGCATCGGCGTCATTTAAAAATCGCAGGGATGACCGTGGTTTCACATCAACCTTCTGGAGCGATTAACGCCGAGAAGAGTGAAGTACCTCTGGAAATAATCTGACTAAAGGAAGTCAATTAGATGAATAACATCGAAGTAATCGGCACCACACAAGTGCTGAAAGATGCAGGGGTCGAACCAGTTCAAGCAGAAGCGATTGCGAAAGTAGTTGTCGCAAAGCGTGACGATCTTGCAACGAAGTCGGACATCGCCGAGCTTAAAACGGATATCGAAGCTCTGCGGGTCAGCACGAAGTCGGATATCGAAGCTCTGCGGGTCAGCACGAAATCGGATATTGAAGCTCTGCAGACAAGCACGAAATCGGATATTGAAGCTCTGCAGACAAGCACGAAATCGGATATCAGTTCGCTTAGAACCGAGCTTAAATCTGATATCGAATCACTGCGAATCAGCACGAAATCGGATGTCAGTTCGCTTAGAGCTGAGCTTAAATCTGATATAGCTGAGCTTAAATCTGACATCGACTCCCACCGGAACTTGTCCGAAAGCAAGTTCAACAACCTTCGCTGGACGATGGTCGTTGTTGGTGGCATTATTGTCGCTTTAATCAAATTCCTGCCCTAAACGACAAAAAAACTCCCTGCCTTAAGTGTGGGTGTGGGGTTCCGCAGTGGATCCGCTTGGATTTGCTGTTTCACCGCAGTTCGCGCCGAAACAAAGTAATCGCCGGATGGTGATCTTCGCGGCGAAAGTCGCACAAGTACATATATCCATGAAACTTAGATTCATGAAAAGATGACCCCACAATTATGTGTGGGCTACTAAATCCACGCTGAGAGAAGTGGGCGTGGTGGACTGGGACTGAACTGGAACCGAAGTCTTTTAAGACATTGGCAGGGGACATGAGCTGCAGCACATTTTACAAAAGTTAACACCTCGCAGAGTGGACTTATGTCTTACCTAGGGATCGCAACCCAAGGGAACAGAGCCGGTCGGGCATCATGAATATGCGATTCATGCGAACGCCGAAGTCAACCCTAAGACACAAAAAAGGTGCCATTTAGGTCGCGACAATGAATGGTGCAGGCAATGCTGAGCTTTCGAGCGAGGTGCGCGAAAGAGCAGCACAGGGGAATCATGATTGAAACGATGACTGACGCTTACACCATTGTTGAAAATTTGAAAGCGTCCGGTTTTGACGAACGTAAGACGAAAAACTTTTCCGCCGCCATCCAGAATCTGAAGAGCAACATTGTGACGAAAGAATATCCGCAAGCTTATACCGAGGCAGTGATGAAGAAGCATTTAGCCAAGAATCTGCTGGCGCAGATTTTGATCGCAAGCGTGATCATCGTAGCGATCAGAGTGCTACAGTAGCTTCGAGATCGCACAGACGAGGAATAGCCTTGCAAAACGGAACTCTGTGCAACTGAGAGCGTCGTTTTCGCAAGTTTCAAGCAATCATCGAAGTATGTTGAATTGCCAGTGTGAGGCCTTTGAAACTCTGGGTGCTTTTCAGAGTGAAGGCATGCCAGTATGCCGCCGAGGCTGCGATGAACTATCGCTACTGCGTGTCTCTGAGGTGGAGGCGTCGGAGGAGGCGGTCGCAGGACCGCCAATTAATGACGCTTCGGCGTCATTCAAAAACTGCGGGGATGACTGCGGTTTCATTGCCAACCTTCCGGGGGAAGCGATCCGGGAGAGCAAGCGGCCTCTGGAATGCAAAACATGGAGGTCAAAATGAGTGAAAACATGGTTACTCGAGAAGAGTTCTATAGTGGAACTCAACACAGAGCGTCGGATAACGATGCTCGAAGCGATGTCCGCCGAGATTCGTAAAGAAACGGCGGAGATTCGGCAAGAAACGGCGGCTATCCGGGCGTCGACTGAAGATGCCCGAAAAGAGTACAGATCGCACCAACGCTTTGTCCTTCGCGTCACGGCGGCGATGGTGATTGCGGTAGTTCTTACATTTTCCGGCATCGGATACAATGCGTTTTCCGTCAATCGAAGCTTAGCCGAGTTGACGATCAAGGTGGATCGGCTCGATGCACGCATGGCGTCGGTTGAGACCGATATTGCTGCTTTGCAGTCCGATGTCACGTCCCTTCAGGTCGGTCAAAGGCAGATTTTCGAAATCCTTCGGGATGCGAGGCTGATGCCTGGCAACTGAGATTTAAACGGGCTCATGCCCGGTTCAAGAACCGCCCATTGCGAGCGGCGCATAAAAACCACAGGCTGCTGTGGTTTTTCGATAACTGTGACTGCTAGGTCGCAGTGCCTCCACACAACTTAGAACCCAGATATTTCGGGACTTTTTCTTTGTCCAAGCTCGAGAGCGGAGCTGCGAAAAGCATTTTCCAAACGATTTCGATCCCACCGTGGTGGGATCCGGTGTACCCGCCGTAAAATCTGTAAAAAACGGATACGGATTAGTTTGCAGTCTACTCGATTTCATTACTGAATAAGACGCAAATATGAATGGCAGAAGCCTCGAATTATACCACTCTCACTGCTTGCTGAGCGGGTTAGAAGCTGCTACACGCTGTCATCACCCGCATGGCTAGATAAATCGCCGACCACGCTCAGCGATATCGACATCAACCGTAGGAACATACAGTAGATTGCAATACAAAATTGACCCACCATTCCAATTGAAAAGTGACCCACTCCCTACAGGTCCTTTATTCTCTAATTTTCTCTAAATTTTTCGTCCATTCAACTTAATTTGCCGCACTTTGCGAAACGAAGTGAGGGCTTGCCCGAACGCTTGACGGTCTCGCCGATGTGCTCCTAGGCGGCCTCACGATAACTCGCGCCGCGATAGCGTCCCTATTCAACAAAGGGCTTGATCAGCAGCGGCCTCACGCCAAAACTTGCCCGCCAGTAATCGGCCAATTGCCGTTCCGCCAGTGCCGGCACCGGTACCATCCGCAACTCTTGCAGCGTTCCGCCAGCGAGTTTAAGGGCATCGTCAGAATAGGAATCTGACTGATGTACAAAACTATAACGATCAATAGGAGATTGAAATTAATATGAAGAAATTATGTTTAGTGCTCGGTCTGGCCGGGTTGCTGAGTATGCCTTCCATCGTATTTGGTGAAGCTACTTGGTACGGTTCATTCCGAGGCGGTGTGGAGTCCGCCGGCGGATCTTCACACATGTTCAGCAACGGATCTCGCTGGGGCGTGAAAGGTTCCAACGAAATTTCAGAAGGACTTACAGCGAACTATCGGTATGAGGAAGCGCTGGATCTTGCCACCGCGTCTTTGTCCACCGGCAATCGTTTGTCGTATGTCGGACTGTCGGGTGGTTTCGGAACCATCTCAATTGGACGCATCTGGAGCGCCAGTTTCAATTCGGTGGGCGCCATTTTGGACAACTCCTGGGTTTACGGGTCTTCCCATACTTCCTATCGTGTCGGACCTGCGGTGTCCTATTCGAATTCGGCCGGCGCAGCCAGTCTGCAGGTGGATTTGGTGATGGATGGCAACAACGCTGCGAAGTCTGGAGTCGATTCCTATGAATTCGGGCTGTCTTTCGACCTGGGTGCGGCCACTCTTGCATTTGCTCATCGCAAGCGGAACCATGCTGCAATGTCAACAACCACAACAGAATTCGTTCCAGGAACAGCTGGTACTCCGACGATGGTGGTAGTTACACCCGGAAATGGAGGCACCCCGACTCAAGTCGAAGTTACACCCGGAACGGGAGGCACCCCGACTCAAGTCGAAGTTACACCCGGAACGGGAAGCACCCCGACTGGAACCGGTACGCCAACAATGGTGACAGTGACTCCCGCCGTTGTAGGAGTAACTGGAGCTGATGCAATTTTATTGGGCAGTGCCATCAGAAGTTTACCCACAAGGCTTGAACAAGTAACCGTAGTTGAAGATGACGACGATACAGTTGAAACAATAGATGATACGACTAAAGCGACCGCGATTCCTACGGGAAACATAATCGACGTGTCTAGTCAAACAATTGTTGAGCTTCGACCAAGAGATTGTCGCGATGCTGGAGGTATATGGTATGATTGGGATGGCGATGGAAACGACGGATCCGCAGCATGTTATAAGAGTACGGATGCTGTGAAAATGAGGGTTGTGAATAATGTTTTCCAAAAAGCACAAGCAGATGAGACGGAAGTTGAGCCTCTTGCGGACGTAGCCGATAAAGCAGCGTGTGATGCTATGGACAATAGTCAATGGGAACCAATTACAGGTGCATGTTATCGAGCAACCGTTCCCACTACTGCTGGCGACGGAACTACACCTGTAGTGTTCACTTATATTAAAAAAGCGGCAGTGGAAAAAGTGGAAGAGCAGCCTATTAAGGTCGAAGTTGAACCCGGAACAGCCGGAACAGCTGGAACGGCAGGCACCCCGACTCAAGTCGAAGTTACTCCCGGAACGGCAGGCACACCGACTACAGTCGAAGTTACTCCCGGAACAGCAGGCACTGCGACTACAGTCGAAGTTACACCTGGAACTCCAGGCACCCCATCCACGATGGTAACCACAACGACGACTACACCTGCGTATGATGACACCATGAATGCGGTGGCAGTGAGGTTTGCAGCTGGAAGTCACAGTGCTGCTGTGGGCTTGGTGAAAACCTCAAACAGCATGGGCGGTGAATCTTCAACAACGATTGCCAACGCTGGCGGTCCTCTGAGTGACGGTTTGTCCTACAATTTCATGGTTCGAGACACGGAAGGCACCGGCAGCAATCCTTGGCTGATTGGACTGGCGAAGTCCTTAGGCGGTGGATCAACTGTCGTTCTTGAGCACGCCGATAATGGCGACGACAACAGCACGGCTGTGTATTTGCAGGTGGATTTCTAAAGAGGTTTTAATCTGTAAAAGAGGAGAATAACGAGGTTTATTCGCTCGGTCTCCGCAAAATAACTTGAAAAGAATCGGGGTGCACGCCAAATGCGCCCCGATTTCTTTTTGTATCGTCAAAGACTAAGTTTGATATCCGCAGGAGTACTGATTCTTTTTTGTTAATGCAGCAGTTCAAGCTGCTTTCAAGGAATTGTTTCAGAAGGGAATTCCCAATCCAGCTAACAATGTGCATTGATGTGGACCACATTCATTTAGCATACTTAATGTGACTGGGATCGGTTCAAAAAAGCAGAAGTCAGCCTGACGATCTGTATTCTGTTTCGAATTTGCTCTAGTGTGTGTTTCGACGATGGTCATAGCCAGGCTCTTTTATGTTCGCTCAGTCAATAGCATGTGTATTCCTGGACGCGATTGCTAGCTCGAATATCATCGAATACGAGTTGCGATGCTTCAGAGAATTTTTCGGCGACTATGACATGTGATCGATGGCAGCAATGCCAAGCCTGAATTCAATCATTCCAAGATTCCAAGCTCCATCGAGCAAGACTTCTGTCACTTAGAACATGCAAATTTAGAAGAACTGTTTGAAACTTGAAAAACCGGAGCGTGCATTCGAATACCGAATCTGCCATAGGTTTGGAATTGCGGCTATCGCTTCACTGAGCGATGGAATGAAATATATATATTTTATTCAGTTCAAAGCCAAATTCTGCTCGCGTCGCTGTTTGAGCAAAGCAGAAACAGCTTCAAATTTCATTCATAGGATATTGGACAGGAACTGCTTTAGTTCCGGGTGATTCGAGGCCGTGAAGAATCTTTCGGTTGTTTCGTCTGCCGCAATGCGTCCGTCCGCCATGAAAATCATGCGGTCTGCAACCTCTTTCGCAAACCCCATTTCATGAGTGACAATAATCATCGTCATTCCTTCGGTGGCGAGTTCGCGCATCACGTCCAGGACTTCAGCAACCATCTCGGGACCAAGCGCTGATGTCGGCTCATCGAAGAGCATCGCTTTGGGGCGCATCGCCAAAGCCCGGGCGATCGCCGCTCTTTGCTGCTGTCCGCCGGAAAGATGATTGGGGAATTTGTCGATCTGCTCTTGCATTCCAACGCGGGCCAGCAATCTTTCTGCCAGTTGATTGGCTTCGTCCAGACTGATTTTTCTGGACATCCTGGGAGCAAATGCAACGTTCTCTCGAATCGACTTGTGCTCGAACAGATTGAACTGCTGAAAAACCATCCCGACTTCTCTTCGGAAGTTTTCCACGTCGGCGGCGCTGCCGGGCAATTTGATGCGATCAACCGTGATTTCACCGCTATCGATTGACTCAAGCGCATTCAGCACCCGAAGGAAAGTAGATTTACCGCCACCGGAAGGTCCGACAACACAGATTACTTCTCCTTGCTGTATTTCGATCGAAATGTCGCGCAGCGCCGCAAATTCACCGAATGACTTGCAGACATTGGAACACGAAATAAACAGATTCTCTGTCATCAAGGCGGCAGATCAAACCATGAAGGCTTCAGTGACCTGTTCTTTGCAGCAGATTTTTCTCGGCGCGCCTAGCGAGCATGCTGATCGGAAAAATGAGCACGAAATACAGTACTGCAATTGCGCTGAGAAACTCGAAATAACTGAGAGTTTTTGCGCCTAGAATACTAGCGGTATACGCCATTTCTCCAACTGCGATGGCTGAAAGCAGGCTGGTCGCCTTGAGCAGCTCAGTCAGAAAGTTGACAAAGGCCGGCATCATTCGGCGAATTGCAGGCGGAATGATGATCTTCCGCCAGATATGAATCCTTGGGATTGCCAGCGCGAAAGCAGCATCCACCTGTCCGCGCGGAACTGCGAGTATGCCCGCCCGAAAGATTTCAGCGAGATAGGCGCCGCTGAAAAGAGACAGAGCAATGACGCCGCAGGCTTCGCTTGAGATTCGAATCGACAATAGCAGGGGCAGACAGGAATACACCCAAAAAATCAAAACCACTTCCGGTATGGTTCGGAAAAAGTCAATAAATCCGTTTGCCGCCCAGTAGGCGCCGCCGCGCTTGGACAGCTTGCCAAAACAGGCGATCAATCCTATTGCGGTTCCAATTCCCAGTGATATCGCTGAAATCACAATGGTCACCCCGAATGCACCGAGCAGCTCGGGGCCATACCGTATCAGCTGATCCCATTCAAATCGCATCAGCGCTCTCTTTGCTGCAGAAAATATTCGAGACGCAAAGTGGTTTTGCTCATCAAATAGCCAACCACAAAGTAAATCACAGCGATCGCGCTGAATAATTCCACAGGCTTGAAAGTGACGTTGCTGATTCGATTGGTCACCGTCATCAATTCACTAATGTGCAGGATTGACAGGATCGCCGTACCTTTGAAAAAACTGATCGTCAAGTTGACCAAAGGTGGGATCATCGTTCGAATGGCTGGCGGCAGAATGACACGCGTCCAGCGGATTCGGGCCGGCAAAGCAAGCGAATAGGCTGCCTCCCACTGACCCTTGGGAACGGATTCAATTCCCGCTCTCACGATTTCGGTAAAGTATGCTGCTGCCTGCAAAGTGATTGCGAGCACTCCGCTTTGCAGCGCGGTGGTGTTGATTCCGGTTGCAAGCGGCAGTGCGAAGTGGATCCAGATCAACTGCACCAGCAGCGGAGTGTTGCGCCAAATTTCGACAAAGGCAGTGACAGTCCAGCGAATTGCGGCGTAAGGAGATTGGCTTGCGATAGCCAGAATTGTGCCCGATATCAGACCCGATACAGCAGCGCAGGCAGTCAGCATCAAAGTGAGCAGCAGGCCTTTGAGCAGCACGGCCCGATACTCCCAGACAACTGAAAAGTCCAGTGAAAACAACAAGTCCCAATTGAGGAAGTACGCAACTGCGCCGGCCAGCATCAGCAATACAAATGGCACGCAATAATTGGAGAACTGTTTCATTGCATTTGCGGTGCAGGCAGGAGGACTATGCTTTTCGGCCAGTCTGCTCTGATTCGGAGAATCAGCGCCAGGCAATCCAGGCAAACTCTATTCAGAGAGCATCTATAAAATAATGGTTCTGAGCACACAAAAATATTCAATCAAATCCAAATTCATCAACCGCACGAAGATCAGCAATGGCGCTATTGATTGCAAATCTCGGGTTGCAGTTAGTTTATATCTTTCTGCCGTTTCATCATCAGGAAAAATCGTTCTCATAGGGTCATGTGCATCATACTGCTTGCGTTGAATCAAAATGAGCGCTACAAATTCGTAGCCGCAGCCAATCGGGATGAATATTATGGGCGAGGTACAGACCCTGCCCATTTTTGGCCCGATGATCCGCAAATTCTGGCAGGACGCGACCAATTGTGCCTTGGCACCTGGCTGGGAATCAGCAAACAGGGAAGATTTGCAGCGATCACAAATCACTCCGTTCCGATTGCAGAGAATTCAAACAATAGAAGTCGTGGAGAGATTGTGCGCAGGTATCTGAGGCATGTCGATACCCAATCGCAGTCCAGGCTTATCTGGCGCGCAATCAAAACGAATTCAACGGTTACGGGCTGATATTCGGCAATTTCTCGATGCTCGGCTATGCCTCCAATCGAACTGACCTCAAAGCTGAGATCGCAGATGGAATTTATGGCTTGAGCAACCAGACTCCCGATCATCCGTGGTTTCGGCTTGACTATGGCAAATCTCGGATGAGGGCAGTGCTCTCGAATCAATCCAGGATCGAAATGGAGCACTTTTTTGAAATTCTTGCAGACAGCCGAAACGAGAGCTTGACAGACCATGCTGTTGATTTGGAAGAGAATCTGCACAGAAATCATTCAGGAGCAATGCCGATTTTCGTTCGAACAAAACATTTCGGCACGCGCAGTTCAACAGTCATTTTTGTTGACCGCGAGGGGAAAGTCCAATTTGAGGAGCGGACTTTTGATCCTGATCTGAATCGCTATGCGGAGGCAAAGAAATTCAAGTTTAAAGTGGAACGCTGAATTCGATTTGAACTATTCCGTATTTCTTGACACTTTCAGCACTCGGTCCACATTTGACAAGTTGCGCAAAACTTTCCGCAGTTCGTCTGCAGACCCAATCTCCACAGTCAAATGTATTTTTCCCATTTGGCCAACCTTCAGCCTGCCGATATTGACAGCGGAAATTTTCAAACCCAAGCTGTCAACTGTGTTGGAAATATCCTGCAAAAGAGTCGGATGCCCTTCAACTTCCAAAGTGAATTCAATCGGCTGTCTGGTCTTTCCGACATTTTCCCAGCTGACTGAAATTCTGCGGTCCGGATAATCCGCCAGCATGCGCTTGATATTATTGCAATTTGACTTGTGAATGGTGATCCCTCTTGTCACCGTCACATATCCGGTCACATCATCACCTGGCAGAGGACGGCAACAGGAAGCGTGGCTGGTCAGCAGATTGCTGACACCCTGTATCGATAATGTTGGCAGTGATACATTGGATGTGCGAGGGCGTCTGACTTCGATTTCTTTAATTTGTTCGTCAATGGAATCAGGCTTGATCAGCCCGGATATCGCATGAAAGGGCTTGAGTTCTTTCATTCCAATGGCAGTAAAAAAGTCGCTGCTGTTCTGGAATCCATTTTCTGCCGCCAACTTGTCCATGTTCACCTTGGCGATGTGGTGCCGAGCGAGCTCCTTTTCCAGAACCGCCTTGCCTTGCGCGAGATATCGTCCATATTCTTCGTGTTTGAACCAACGCCGAATACAGCGTCTGGCTCTGGCTGAAATTGCGAATTTATTCTGAAGAATCAGCCAGTCGCGGCTCGGTCCGCCCGTTTTGGCGGTTCGAATCTCGACCCAGTCTCCAGTTTTGAGCGAACAGGTGAGCGGAACGATCCCCCCATTGACTTTCGCACCTCGGCAGCGATGTCCGACTTCCGTGTGAATGGCGTAAGCAAAGTCGATTGGAGTCGAGCCGTGCGGCAGCTCCACCACATTTCCTGCAGGCGTAAACACGTAGATGTAGTCCGCAGCGATTGCTTGAGATTTTGCAGGTTCCAACTCAAGCGCTCCGGATACTTCGTGTTTCCAATCCAGCAGATTGCGCAGCAAGGCAACTTTTTCGTCCTGATACGAAGCCGAACTTGAGTTCTCCTTGTACTTCCAATGCGCAGCGACTCCGAATTCGCAGTCGTGGTGCATATTTGCGGTGCGAATTTGAACTTCCACTACTTTTGAGTCGGGACCGATTACAGCGGTATGAAGCGACTGATATCCATTTGGCTTGGGCATCGCAATATAGTCGTCAAACTCATCATTGATTGAAGGCCAGGTCGCATGCACAGCGCCAAGCGCCTCATAACAGGCGGCAACATCGTCCACCAAAATTCGAACGGCGCTGACATCGAACAAATCTTCGAAATTCAATCCCTTTTGATTCAATTTCCTCCAAATTCCATACAGATGCTTTGCGCGACCGGAAACCGTCGCTTTGATGTACAGTTTTTGCATCAGCTCATTGAGCAACATCACAAACTGACTGACATAGTTTTCCCGTTCCGCTCTGCGCTCGTTCAAATACCACACGATGCGGTCGTACTCCGTGCGGTTCAGAAACTTGAATGAGAGGTCTTCGAGTTCCCACTTCAGTCGCCAAATCCCCAATTTGTTGGCTAAAGGGGTGTATGCGGACAGAACAAGCATGGACAGATTCCTGCTCTCTGATTCTGGCAGTTGGTGGGCCTGCCTCATACGAACCAAAAGTTCAGCGAGATGAATGACAATGACGCGAACATCGTCCACCATTGCGATCAGTATTCGGCTGAAGTCAATCCGCCGTTTGGGCGTGCTGTCCTGCAGATCACCGCGATCCAGAGCCTTGGAAATGCTGTCCAGCTGCAAAGTGCCGCGGTAGAGCTTTTTAACTGAGGTTCCGAATAATTTTTCAATTCTTTCCGGCTGCAGTTGCGAATCAGCACGCATATTTCTCAAAACCGCTACCGTTGCGACTTCTTGATCAACTTCCGCTTCCGCAAGCAGAGCCATCAGCTGATCCAAAGCCGCGTCGAATTCGAAACTGTCATCTGCATGCCTTTCGCACACTTCGGAAATCAGGGCAGCGAAAGAGCCATTGCTCGAATCAAACCACTGCTTGAGAGGAGAGGACTGCATCGGACAAAATAGATTTGGAAGTTCTGCTTCGGTGTGAAAGTGTAAATCAAGCGGATCGTGTCGGTACAGAGAAATATTGTATTTTGATTGCGTCAATCCTGAAACCATTCCGTGTCGGCACTGATCGAGATAATACAGTTTCACAAGCAGGATTTGCATGATCAAATTGCTGAAAATTTGCGCCAGAAAGTCAAGAAAACATGAGTCAAGTCAGAACAATGCCGAAAAAATTCACTCTGCTCGAATTGGCTTCTCGGCATGTTCTGATTGATACATGTGTGTTTCTGGCGGTATCCGACCTGTGAAGAACTATATAGTTCCCGTTGCCGCTTCTGTTGCTGCAGGGTTTGCAAACGATCAGGAAACGTATTTCCACTTCGAGACGTTCGCTGAAATGATTGAGGGTTGTGGCTTGGAGGCAAGCCTTCGGACTGTCAGTTCTTCAGCAATTTTGGAATCGATGCTCTGATTGAAGAATTTGATGAAATTTGTATGAAAAGAATTTCAAAGTTGCTCTATTGCAGTCAATTAATTTTCAAGAACAGGTCGTTGCAGGCGGGCTTGGGACCATTTTGTCGAACGAGAGTTGGCTGCGAGGCGGGATTAATCAAAAGAAAATGTTAAATGAAATCTCTCTAAGCAAATTCGGCATACCGGCTCGCTGAATAAAACTGCACAAACTTGAATACAATTTCCTAAGCATGCCAGATAGCAATCGCATCCAAGCATACGTGTACTGACTGAGAAGATATAAACATTTGGCTAAGACCATCGTCGAAACACACACTAGAGTAACATCGAAACAAAATTCAAACCGTCAAGTTGATTTCTGCATTTTGAACCGATTCCCGTTACATTAAATTTGCTAAAAGAATGTGATCCACATCAATGTTGATTATTGGCTTCGTTGGAAATTCCCTTCTGAAACAATTCTTTGGAACTAGATTGAACCGTTACATTAACAATAATCGAAATCAGTACTCCTGCGGATATTGACTTAGACTTTAAAGATACAAAAAGAAATCAGGGCGCAGTTAGCGTGCACCCCGATTCTTTTCAAATTATTTTGCGGAGACCGAGCGAATTAACCTCGATTTGCTCCTCTTCTACAGGTAAAAACCTCTTTAGAAATCCACCTGCAAATACACAGCCGTTTTGTTTTCGTCGCCCTCATCGGCGTGCTCAAGAATGACAGATGATCCGCCGCCTAAGGATTTCGACAATCCAACCAGCCAAGGATTGCTGGCGCTGCCTTCCGTGTCTCGAACCTGGAAATGGTAGGACAAACCGTCACTCAGAGGACCGCCAGCGTTGGCAATCGTTGTTGAAGACTCACCGCCCATGCTGTTTGAGGTTTTCACCAAGCCCACAGCAGCGCTGTGACTTCCAGCTGCAAACCTCACCGCGACCGCATTCATGGTTTCATCATGCGCAGGTGTAGTCGTTGTTGTCACCATTTTGGATGGGGTGCTTGGAGTTCCGGGTGTAACTTCGACTTGCGTCACAGTGCCTGTCGTTCCGTCTACAACTGTGACCACCGTCGGTTCGCCTGCCTCTCCTTCGTCAACTTCGACTTCAGTCGGGACGTTTGGCATTCCCGTTCCTGCTACCAATCGGTATCGAGACGGGCTGCCTGCCGTTCCCGTTCCCTCTACCAATGCGTATTGAGCCGGTACGCCTGCCGTTCCCGTTCCCTCTACCAATTCGTATCGAGCCGGTTCACCAGCTTCTCCTGTTGCTCCTGGTGTTACAAGCTCTAAAAATCCGTGGTGAGCCTCCACTGCTTGTACTGCCTCTTTTGCATCTACCGTAATATACGTGAATACTGTGGCGGCTGGATAACACATTCCTGTATTTGGTTCATACAGATTGCCAGCATCATGCGCAACACAATCTGCTAGACTCCGGTGGACATTTTTGGTAGCTTCCGTATCACTAGATATCGGCGCTACCTTCTCATCACTGGCATCTAATATTGACTTTATTGGGTTTTTTGTAACTGTCACGCCGTGAGCAGCGTTATAACACGTTCCACCTGTATTAGCACCTGCTGCATTAAAGTATACATGTCCGGCAGCCACACAATCGGCACGAGTAGTCAATCCAGCAATAGGCAGTGCACTCTCCGGATTATTAAGCCTGAGGTAATCTGAAGTACTAGTTGCTTCTTGAGTCGCAGGCATAGCCCTAACTGCTACTTGGGGTGGGACCACCCGCAACACGTTTGGCACAGCAGGTCTGCCTGCCGTTCCCGTTCCCTCTACCAATCGGTATTCAGCCGGTACGCCTGCCGTTCCCGTTCCCTCTACCAATTCGTATCGAGCCGGGGTGCCTGCCGTTCCCGTTCCCTCTACCAATTCGTATACAGGCGGGATGCCTGCCGTTCCGGCTACAACTGTGACTCCAGTCGGGGTGTTGGGCGTTCCGTCTACAACTGATACTTGAGTCGGGGTGCCTGCCGTTCCGGGTGTAACTACCACCGTCGTCGGGGTGCCAGCTGTTCCCTCAACGAAATTTGTTTCCGTTACTGCAGCAAGGTTCCGCTTGCGATGAGCGAATGCCAGCGTGGCCGCACCTAAATCGAAAGACAGTCCAAATTCATAGTGATCAACTCCAGACTTCGAATCGTTGTCGCCATCCATCACCAAATCCACTTGCAGACTGGCTGCGCCGGCCGAATTTGAATAGGACACCGCCGGTCCGACACGATAGGAAGTTCCGCCAGTTCCGTAAACATAGGAGTTGTCCAAAATGGCGCCCACCGAATTGAAACTGGCACTCCAGATGCGTCCAATTGAGATGGTTCCGAAACCACCAGACAATCCCACGTACGACAAACGATTGCCATCTGCGAGAGTTGCGTTAGCAAGATTTAGAGCTTCCTCATACCGATAGTTCGCCGTAAGCCCTTCTGAGATTTCGTTGGAGCCTTTCACGCCCCAGCGAGACCCGTTGCTGAACATGTGTGAAGATCCGCCGGCGGACTCCACACCGCCTCGGAATGAACCGTACCAAGTAGCTTCACCAAATACGATGGAAGGCATACTCAGCAACCCGGCCAGACCGAGCACTAAACATAATTTCTTCATATTAATTTCAATCTCCTATTGATTGTTATCGTTTTGTACATCAGTCAGATTTCGTATCTGACGATGACCTTAAATTTATCATAGCTGCAAACGTAGTGCTTTAGAACACAACTGTATATCGGGAAAATATCATAAATATGAAAAAAAAGGTTGCAAAAATGCAACGCATTGCCCTGATTTAACGCTAATCTGCATTCGCGGCGGTATTTTGATCGGAATCATCTAAAAATTTCGCTTCAAAACAAGTTTTTCTCCGAAATAATCGACCGAATCTAAAAGCACAATCAAGTAAATTCAATTTTATTTTGCAAATTTAACTGCTGACAACTCAGCTATACGTCGACTCATTTTCCCAATTCATTACATTTATAGATAGACCTCTACAACTGCAAAACAATGATGTCATCGAATAGCTGAATCTGGATGCATGTAGATTGCAATCTACAGATGTACAAAATTTGCCACTCAAAAGCGCTGGATATGTGACGAATGGATGAACTGGAATTCACTAATTGCTTACAGCCAGCGGCAACATGCAGTAATTTGTCGTGATAATAACTGTTTTCTCGGAGTAATTCAGCCATCACGAATCTGCGTAATGCAATTTCAGCATCGCGATTGAGATATTACTATCTGTTAACAGATTCTTGAGAAAACAACGACACGACGACAGCCTGTTTTTGGGTCGTAACTCAATTACACCGCCCATAATGCCAAAACGTGTCTCCAGTGTAGCAAGTAATTGTTCTGAGGATTAAAGCGAAAAACTTCAAACTTCTTCAGTGCGTCTAACAAGTGCGATGCAATTTGATTCAGAAGCAGTTTTTCATAATCGATCACGAGATCTTGATAAAGCGGTTGATTTCTCAGAACTGAATAGAACCTTTCGTACACGTTTGTAAAGAAGGTTGTGCCACCGCAGGACATTAGCCCCGCCACACCAGCAGAATTTGGCAATGTTTTTAGTTTTGATTGCCTTTTGTTCTGGGTGTGGCAAGTGTGCATTCGATCAAGGTTCGCGGCGAGGATGCTGTTACCAGTACATATCTTGCCACTTCGATGCTTGTTGGTACTATCATCAATTACGCGCGTGGGTGACAGTTCAACACTCCAAACTGCGCCTGTTACCAAAGCCACACTCGTTCAGCTTAATCTCAAATCAAAGTGTAACCATAGAGTTTTAGTTGAATCTCGAATTAGTCCGTTGTAAGCCGATTTGATACTCCAGCCCTGGAATCTGCCATAAATCATCGTCTTTCTCTTCAACCATAGTCCTAAGAGAGTCGTTCTAGTCAATCAGAACTCCAAGCTCAGTACAGCAAATTGAATCAAAGTGCGAATTAATAATTCGGCCAAACGCTCAGACTTGCAGAATACGTAACCGCTCAGAGTCTGGTAATTCTTTGGAACCAGACGAGTGTCCAACACGCCTTACACCTAGTGTTATCCTTTAAGCCGAACACATCGCTTGGTATTCCACCGAGGTACAGCCTAAAGCGATCCAGCACTTAATTGACACGATTGTGTACGCGACGTTAATCATTCCGTTAATTTCACCAACCTCAGCTCAAACTACGAGCTCACAAAATTCTTTCAAGAATAAAAAACTGGCGCGTTCCCACCCGCACAGGCACATCCTGATCAATCGAAAGGCACATTCGACGTCAATCTCTCGAAATTTCATCTGACGGTCAGACTGTGCTTTATAAAGTATCACCACAGCGCCATTTTCGTTAAAGCATCAAAGGGCTAGCGCTAGTAAACACCGCAAATCACTTTGGCGCAGCCTTCACCCACCGATGGACTGACTACTCCACCGGTGGACTTCGTATCCTTCAATATTTTGTTACAGCGAAAAGCTCTCGATATACGTAAAATTCTAGAAGTGCTAGAATCAATTTAATGAATGATCGAATGAAAGAAAAAGAGCAGGATGTCCTACAGTGGATAAAACACTTAGGTGATGAGTTTGAGCACATAGCATCAACTCCCCTTCAGGATAAATTTAAACTCAGCCTCATAATGATTTACATAGATATTTTTTCAACGATTTGGGTAAAAATCCACGGGCATAAAATGAAAAACAGAATCAAAAAATGGTCCAGTCGCGGTAGGGAAGCATGTTGCAATTCTCCCCCCGCACAGATCCGTACGTGCACGCTAATGCATACGGCTCCTAGCTCTGGTGTTTGACGGCAAACCGCAGGTTCGGCCAAGGGTGTCGAATGGAAATGGGTGGCCAAAATTCTTTCACGATAGGGTCAAGACGTATCCATGTTAAGTTTCCCTTTTGTGATCGCTGGGACAACACCCGCAACCACAGTCTTTTGAGACGATAGACAAACTTCTTAAGATCTATCACTACCCCACACTTGAAAAAGTGTTTTGGTCGTCCTTATTGACATCAATCTGCATAATCGCTTTGTAGGAGTTGATTGCCTGTATCGAGATCATCAGTTTTTTCGTTGCTTTCCATAAAATTGCAGTGCCCGGCACCGCTTGTCTTTTGCTCGGTCTGAATCCGGCCAGCTTGCCCAGACCGACCACAAAATCTAAAATGGTCATCTGCGGCGGCGGCCGAATCGGACTGCGACGGTCTATTTGATGGAGCAGCACCTGTCGCACTTCCAGTTCATCGGCGTCCACAATTTCTGCCGCCAGCCGTTGCGGTTCGTATTTTGCCTGTCGTTGAAGGTCAAACACCCGCCACGCGGTGATCGCATCAAACGCCAGGCACTTGAGCAGGTCCTCGACATCATCGAATTTGCGCTTCTCCACCCGACAACCGCTTTTCAGAACCCGAAAATACTCCTCGATCCCCCAGCGTGACTCGTACCACTGGCAAATGCGAATCGCATTGGCTGCATCCGCCTCACCTTCGGAGCACAGCAACAACCAATTCAGCGGCTCTTTCACACGCGCCGGCGGGCGTTCTTCGAGCACCGACACCGCCATGACCGGCAAAGTGTCGGTACGTTTGCCCGGCGCCTTCAGCTGAACCTTCGCAATGCGCAGCGCCACGCTCGCGGTACGCGCCTTCCGCGCCCGCTTGCCACCTTGCGCCGCAATCTTCACTTTGCGTGTCGTCACTTTTGGCAGGGCTTCAACATGCGTGCGCAAATCCAAAGTGCCAGCAGCATCATCGATCACCTTGCGAAGCCGAGCGCCATTGCGACGAACCAGCAACCCAACCTGATCGCGCAGCTGATGCTGAC
The DNA here is from genome assembly GCA_965202855.1 of Arenicellales bacterium. Lineage (GTDB taxonomy): Bacteria > Pseudomonadota > Gammaproteobacteria > Arenicellales > JAJDZL01 > JAJDZL01. The sequence goes on from CBDBBP010000004.1 coordinate 20,650, forward strand.
GTTCAAACAAGGTCCACACGTCCGCCTCCCGATCGCATACGGTCATTACGCGCGTCTGCGCACCGCAGGCCGCTGACAACTCAGCGGCAGTCTCCAAGCCCTCGATCCAACGCACCGATTCTTTCAGATCATCCCCGCCGGCAGCACAACGCGCCCGAAACTTGCCGTCCAAGTCCAACACGCCCAACACGCGCCCACCGGGCGAAAACGCCACATTGGCATGCGCATAGATGCCCTGGGCCGTGCCACCGATCTTCGTCAACCCGCTGGTTGATTTTTTCAAGGTGTCAAAATTCAAGCCGGTGCTGTCTTGCACCGCCAGCACCAGCGGTCGCTGCGCACAACGCGCCACCGTCGCCTGTCGGTGTGATTCCAAGATGTCGTCCATGTTTACATTATCGCTTGAAAGCAGCCGATATGCCGCCTTTCGGCTGGCCTCGTCGGCAAAAATCTGCGGCGTCAACTCGCCCGGCGTACTGCGCCAGGCGCGTCCCATCGACAGAATTCTTTTGCCTACTCTGCCATCTGGATGCGTCGAGGCACCATACTCAACATCGGCCCAGTGTGCGTCATCTTTCAAATACAAGTCCTGCACCGGCCGGAATCGTTGCCCTGAGCGGCGGCATAGCCGCGCTTTCCAATCCGCTGCCAAAGGCAGGGCAAACACCTGTTTTTTTTGCCCTTTTGAACACAGCCGACCCGAAGTCTTGCCGATCTGCCGCCAACCGGCAGCGCGGTAGCTTTCACCGCGGTGAGAGCGATCAATGTAAGTGTATGCCAACCGCGGCTTCTCACCATACTGCTGATGCCAGTCCGCAACGAGCCGCGACTTCGCCGCCTCCAGCGCAGCCGACGCCAGCCCATACACACGAACCTCAGGCAAAATCAAAAACCGCGCATTGTTCACCACCAGCCCCAGATTCTGCGCCCGCGCCCGCGCACTCCAGCCGATGTGTTGATCCCGCGCCTTCGCATGCCAACTGGCAGCATGAAACGACATTCCGCCTACGATCCGGTACTGTTCACTGATCACCCAGTACTTCAGCGCCTTGCCCGGCAGACGCGGCTCACCGAGAGGATGACAACTTTGCATCATGGAGCGCCATTGCCGGCGCGCCGATGGTTCCACCGGTTCCACCGAAATCCGACCCAGCTGCTTTAATTTGGCGTCCAGACGAAACGCCTCATCATACGCCGGCAACGACTCCTCAAGCGGCCTCGAACCCCGTACAGGCGGCAACGAAATGCCCAATTCAGCGGCCAGTTTCGGCAACGCCAGATAGGCTTGGGTGAGACAATACTTGCCACTGCTGCTGCGCCACTCAGCCCGTGCGCACAACTCTTTGGCTAAACCGTAACGACTATAATCGTTGCCACCCGCTGCTGTCTTGAACCACTTGACGACATCGTTCTCGAATTGTCGAAGTCCTATTTGCATGGGCGTAATTAAAATGCATTACAGCCCGTTTGTCAAGTGTGTCTAGGTGATAGTCTTAAGATACCTGTAACTAGTCGGAACAGCATAATAGCCAAGCCATCCATTGATGACTTTGCCCAACCATTTCGCAACCTCTACGATGGGATTATGCATCCGTCTACGCAAGGTCATTTTGATGTGCTCTAAGGTTCGGAGCATTCGTTTCGCAATGGGTTTGCGACCTAATCCAAAGCGTCCATTTCGAGTGGTTCGGCAATAGTGCGTAAACCCCAGAAAGTCGAACGTTTCGGGTCGTCCCTGCCCTCGGGCTCGGCGATTGCTCACCGCATAGCGTCCGAACTCGATCAGACGGGTTTTGTCATCATGCAACTCCAGTGCAAACCTGTTCATCCTCTCCTTTAGCGCTTCTAGAAAATTCAGCGCATCTTTCCGATATTGAAAACCAACTACGAAGTCGTCCGCATATCTCACGATAATCGCTTCCCCCGCAGTCTTTTGTACTCGCCATATCTTGTGAAACCACAAGTCCAGTACGTAATGCAGGTACACATTCGCTAGGATCGGTTATGGGAACCTTATGATTATGGGAACCTAGGTTGCTCTAGTCGTTGAATATCAATGCATTGGAGCAGGAAGAGGTTCCCATAAGAATTTGCTGTTATCCTGTGGGTTTTATCCTTGAAAAGGAGAATCAGCATGTCTTCCATAATCACAAATACAGCATCGTCCGATACCAGTGGTGACCTGCCAATTGTTCAGAACTACAAAGCGCAATTGCAGGCCCTGGGATATTCCCCAGGCCTGACCGGCAAGTGTATTCGAACGGTTGTGCATCTCATCACGTGGCTGTCCGGCCGAAAAGCGCTGACCGGCATCTTTTCCTCAATGCCATGGGCACTGGCATGACCCGGCGCGGCTTCGCCAAACGCCTTGTCGTACATGCGCAAACCGCCACGCGAAACGTGCCCTCAATCTCCCGCAAGCGCGTATCTCCCCACCTCTTGCGGCATGCCCGTGCGCTGCACACTCTGGAGGCAACCGGAGACATCAGAAAGGTCTCACTCTGGCTGGGGCACTCAAGCCTTCAAACCACCGAGATGTATCTGCGGGCGGATCCGTCCGATAAGCTGGATACACTCGAAATTTGGCGCCCTCCCAGCCTCCGCAAAGGTATGTTCAAGGGTGTGCGGGACGAGTTGCTCGCAATGCTTGCAGATGCCTGAAGCCACAAATATTATGGGAACCTGATCCTGCTCCAATGCATTGATATTCAACGACTAGAGCGACCTAGGTTCCCATAATCATAAGGTTCCCATAATAAAGGTGAGACCACCGCTCCCTGCGGAGTGCCCCGCATATTGTCCTGCCACTTGCCATTTTCCATCACACCCGCATTCAGCCACTTGATAATCAGACGTATTACCCGTCGATCTCCGATCCGATGTTCCAAGAACCGTACCAGCCAGTCTCGGTCGATTCGATCGAAAAACGCACGAATGTCCGCATCCAATATCCAATTGACTTTGCGTCTTTGTATCGCAACCGCTAACGCATCGAGCGCATCATGCGCACCGCGTCGCGGCCGAAATCCATAGCTAAACCCAAGAAATTCCACCTCATAGATTGGTGTAAGGATAAGTTCCGCCACCGCTTTCTGGACGATTTTATCTTCCAGCACCGCGATGCCGAGCGGTCGTGTTCCACCATCCGATTTCGGAATGTTCACCCGCCGGGACGGTGACGCTCGATACGCTCCGCTATGAATACGCGTGTGCAGATCAAGCAGTCGCTCATCCAAACCTTCGCCATACTCATGCCATGTCACGCCGTCCACACCCGCAGCACTACTTTTCTTGATCGAAAAGTAACTCCAGCGCAGTGCCTCCACAGTAATATGGTGCAGTAACGCAGTCAATCTTTCCTTTGGTTTTCTTGTTGCAGCTTTCCGTATCCGTTCAATCGCATGTGACACGCGTTCCCGGCTCTGTGTCCGGTACGTGGTTTGATCGTCCAGATTCCCATTGCTTGAGACCCTTCCCTCCCGCGACTCCGCTACAGATCGCTCTGCTTTGTTCGCCGCTTTCAACGGTACTATGGTCTCATCCGACCACTTTAACCCGTTCATCTTCGATTCAGATTACCTCCTTTCTTCCGCGGCCCGGTCACGACTGACAGGGCAGGTTAAAGTTCTCCCAGGTCCCGATTGAGGGCGTACATGCGTGCCTAAGCTCTTTGACAACGTGGAGCCTGTCTGTCCCTTGCCATTTCGGTACAACTCAGTGTTGCCTTCAGCCAATTGCAAAACCTCGACACTCCAAATAATATAATTTTCGATGCTCAATCACTTCGCCCACATGCACCACTACCGACGCTTCACTGGCATCCTCACGAATGACAGCGCACGGCTCGTGGCGGAGGCGGTTGGCTAGACCCTACCTCCCATCGGACTTCCACCGACTACCCTACAACCAGTTAGCCTGGCGCTCACAAATTTTTATTTTGTGAACAAAACACGTTTTATCTGAAGAACAGAGAAGAATTTGAATATTTAGACGGTCAATCGTTATATGAAATAAGGTGTTCACTCCTCCACTTCGGTGCATTGAAAATAAGAAGCCAGCATTCGATGCCTATTTTTATTTCCTCATTGACTAAACGGGAGTTTACCAGAAAATATTCGCATCAGATGAATGAACAACCGATACCTTTTATAGTCTTGTGCCCGAGAGTAATTTCTTTCGCTGTAATCGAGACAATTTGCCTCACGATTGATTCTTTGGCTGAATTAGAAAAATGCGACCATGACGTGTACTCAAATAGGATGATGAAACTGTCCAAAGAAGTACAAGCAGTAGCGTTGCCGCTACAAATTCCGAATCAAAGCGAAGGTAAGCGATTCTGAAGCATAAAATTAAGGCAACACAGTTCCGTTGGGGTGTACTCGCTTTCACTCACACCTCTTGGTTAAAATGTCACTTCGTGGATATGCCCTCAAAGTGACAACTAGATAAAATTATCGGCTTCGCTTTGGTATGCAGACTCGGTCGCAGCCGAATTGAATCTGAGGAAAAAGAAAGAAGAAGAGCAATTGTAAGGCTGTCAACTGTTGTTGATATGTGGCATGAAGGTGGAAACATCGTAAGAGAGTGCGAGAAAATCAGGGCCCTGTTTCTGGCTGCCGTTGCCCGGCTGAGGACCTCTCACATTCTAACGATGTGTGTGCTACGTTGAGGTGTCGAGGTCTTTATCAGAAAAAGCAAACAATATGCGGGATTATTGTCGTAACCTACCCGCAGTTTTGCCTCGCATAGCGCGTCGATTCATTTGTACGCAGTATGCTATTAGATGTTGACGCAAGCCAAACTCAACGGCGAATTTGACCATGTAGCTATAGTTTGAAGCAAAATGAAAATCCAGCTCGATACGCTAAAAATATGGGCAACAGCTTTAGCAGTATTTCCGCCGGTCATTCGAGATACGTTAACTCAACTGGAAGCAGAATTTGAGGTTTCGGTAACTGCGCTCACGAAAAATGTTGAGCAACTCGTCAATGAGTTTTTTGTTCACAGCTTGCAGTTGGTCGTCTCGAGTATAAGATTACTACGATGAATTAGCCGAGTTAGCGCATTAAAAATTGGAGAATTGAACTCCGAAACTTGGGTTAACCTTATGTACACGCTTTATGTAGGTTTACAAAGATGACACAAAAATACTACGAATCTAAAGATTTAATTGACCGCCTCTGTCACGCTGCTGATAAAGGCGAAAAATCCGTAACATTTCTCGTGGGTTCACCATTATCAATGCCTGATAATCCGGGTGGGTATGGAGTGCCTGGGGTTGAAGGCATGATCGATTTGATTCGTCGTGAATTTCAAGGTCAGACCGCTGAAAGAGAGTTTGAACAGTGCTTGCAAAATGGCTCTGGAAACTTATATCAAAGTGCGTTTGAGTTCCTACACGGACGTCGTGGCCAAGACACCGCGAATGAAATTGTGCGATCAGCCGTATGGCAAGCGTTGAATCCCAAACGATGGCCAGCTGAACTACCCAAGACTTCACCACATGCAGCGAGTACCGCCATCTGCAGTGAGCTGGAGCGTCAACCCAAGGCTTGGATTCTTCCAAAATCCATTGATATTTTCGGGCAATTACTTGTAAATTACGTTGACGTGCTTGGCGGTTCGGTTCTGACAACAAACTTCGATCCATTGATTGAGGTTAGCATCTTAAGACACGGCGGGCGGTTCTACCGAACGGTGCTGCATGATGACGGAAATTTAGGACAGACTGTGGCAGAAGGCACTCATATCGTCCACTTGCACGGATACTGGTATGGTGCCGACACTCTTCACACACCCCAACAGCTAAATCATCACCGCCCAAACCTTAGAAGATCTCTGATGGAAATTGTCGAAGATTCGATTTTAGTCATTGTCGGCTACAGTGGCTGGGATGACATCATTACTACAACTCTCATGGAATTATTGTCAGATTCGGGGAGTAATCCAGAAATTATGTGGACATTTCATAAGGAAGAAGAGTCAATTATTGAGTCCGTAAACAAAAATCTATTAACGACATTGGCACCAGGAATTGGCCGTGGAAGAGTATCGTTGTATCGAGGTATAGATTGTTTATCTTTATTTTCGAACTTGAACGAAAGACTCAAACCGAATTATGCGGCAAAGTCTAGATACAACGAAGACCAGAGTATGACTAGAATCATTGAGAAGGAAGTTGGTAATAATGCAGGACAGCGGCAGTTACGTATTGAAATCGATATTCCAATACCTCCAGAAATAAACACGGGGCCAGATCAGCCGCAATTTGTTGATCACTGGGTTGGTCGAGATCAGGAGTTGAAAATTCTAAAGTCAATATCATCACCAGTTGTTTTTGTGACCGGAATTGGAGGACAGGGAAAGTCTGCACTTGCTGGACGGTTTTTACAACAGCAAGTGGAAGTGATAGGCACCCGTTTCGAATTTTGGGACTGGAGAGACTGTCGGGAGGAAAGTCATCGGTTGGGCACGCAAATCCTTCGAGTTATCGAGCATATAAGCAATAGAACGGTAAACCCTAGTCAAGTCGAGGTCACGGATATCAGGGCGATTGTTGGTGTGTTGTTTCAGGCACTCCAAACGAAAAGAGCGCTACTAGTTTTTGACAACGTAGATCAGTACGTGGACCTAGAGACACTTCAACCTATAAAAGGGCTTGACGTTCTCATCTCTGAAGCGCAGGCACGTAGTCACAATTGTTTATTTCTTTTTACGTGCCGACCTGACGTACAAGTGGATGAATCAAGAACCACCAGAATACCCTTAGCAGGACTTTCGTTAAAACAATCCATAGAACTGATGACCGCATGTGGAATCCGAAAAGAAGATCAACGCCTAGCAGAGGAACTTCATCAAACAACAGAAGGGCATCCCCTGTGGCTTCGTCTAATCATCATGCAGGCGATTCGTAGCCGTGATGGCCTTGCTAGTGCGTTGAAACTGATCAATCAAGGTGGTGCGACACTTCCAGATACAACGAGAACTATCTGGAGAACTTTGAACTCGCAGCAGCAAGATGTACTCCGAACAATGGCTGAACTGGACCGACCTGAGTCCGAAAGTCAATTAAATCACCTACTTCCCGGGATGAATTTCAATCGCGTGAACCGAGCTTTAAGGACTTTGCGATCATTTCATTTGGTTGAGGATCGGCCGCGATCAAAAGGGGACGTACTGCTTGGATTACATCCAATTATTCGAGAATTTGTTAGGACAAACTTTCCAAAGAAAGATCGGGAACAATATGTTGGAGCAATACTTGATTTTTTAGATCGAAGGATCGACCAATTTCAAAATTTGCTTCCTACTGATCCATCGTATGAGATTCTCAAATACTGGATACGAAAAGCCGATTTAAAAATCAGATTTGGGCACTTTGAAGAAGCAATAGACACTATTATTGAAATCGCTCAACCGCTAATCAACCGAGGTTATTCGGAGGAATTAATCCGAATTGCTACTCGTCTTTTCGACAGGATTGACTGGTCGGAGGCATGTTCGTCGTATAAGGGATTTGACGAAGTCTTTGAAAAGTGTTTCAAAATACTGATTGAATTTGGACACGAAACATCAAATTCTCTCTTGACGCGATACGAATCTGCCATACCGGGCAAGAGCGCACAGTACATATTGCTATGTGACCTCAAATGCTATTCGGAATGGTATGTAGGACAGTTTGAGTCTGCAATTCGTTGGGGAGAAGAAGGGGAGAGACTTAAGAACACTACATCCGTTGATACGCAATATTCCACTCGGCATAATTTGGCGTTGGCTCGTCGGGATGCTGGCCGAATACCCGAAGCAATTGAAATTTTCCTCGAGGGCGAGTCAATTGAAAAAGTTGTCACTCCAGGTAAGCAAATTGAGGGCAAAGGGGCACACTTTTACGGCAACATTGGTCGGTGTCTTTTCTTAAACCGTCAATTTGATGATGCAAAAATTTGCTATATAAAATCGGCACAATTGCTAGAGGAGGATCGTAGCTATTCAGAGTGTCTCGACAAAGGCTATATTAGAAATTGGATTGCAGAGTTGTTGTTGCAGAAAAATGAATTTGAATTGGCAACCGCATTTTTCCGAGCCGCAGAATGTATGTGGAATGATTCTTCCCCACCTCGAGCAGTTCAAGCACAATCGAAACTCAAATCTTTAGTTGATAAGTGCCCAGAGTATCACCATTATCTTCAGATGGAGGACTGGAAAGTAGAGGAGGAATTCAGGTGCTGGTTGGATCGTTTTTAACTTCGAAAATTAGAAATTTGTCCATGGGAGATTAGCATGCACTATTGTAAGACTTAGTGCCAAATACGCTTAAAAATTTTGCAAGCTCAATCTCAGCACCCGCCAGGAGGTTTTAAAAATGAATTCTGAAATTCACAAATTTAAAGCTGAACGAAATGGAAGATCGATACAACCAAGAAGTACGCTTTTTGAACACACGCATACTATTAATATTAATTCACTTCGATTAAATTCTGCACTATGTCTCCTTGACCAACAGTCCATCGCTGTTCGCTATTTTAAAAATCCATGTTGCAGCCAAATTTGACCTAGAAAGGCTCATTTTTTTTATTCACACCCCCCTCCCCGCTTTATTCGTCGGTTATTTCAGTTCATGCTATAGATAAATTTTCTGGGGGTGGAGTCGAGAGCTGGCACGTTTAGTTCTAGATCGAGGGGGCCTGTTTCCGACGGCTTTCGCCTTTAGTCGATGTCTCAATCTCAACTATAGCTATGTTTACATACCCCTTCCAGCGCAACTGCTTCAATTATTGAACCCACAGTAAAAGATCCACAGCTGTTGATCGACAATCTGTTAACGTCCATGTGTTGCGCATTGAGCTTAAAAGACGCTTGAATCGAGCCGAAATAACCAAGCGCAGTCGTCTGAGCGCACGGAAAACAGTGATTTTGCTGTTGATGTGGCGTTAACTGCGAGTGTTCTTGATCACCATGTTCTGTCGTATGCCAATGCAGGATTTTCCCAAACTCGCAAAGATGCAGCGTATGAATTCTTCAAGTGTGAAGAATTCAGCTGGCGCGGTTTGAACCACCAGATTGCTTCGGCAGTGTATCAGCTCTGAGGTTTCAGGCGGTCGTCGTGGCGAACATTTGTGATCGATAACACCATACGAAGTCGTCGTGGCAAGAAGATGGATTGATACTTGTGTGCTCGGAAGGTGAGGCGGATGCAGCCAATGTGATTCGCATATGCCAGTGGTACAAGCCGCGCTGAGGGCGAGGAGTATTTTTCGGGTTCTTAGAAGCGTTTGACGGGTCGAAAAGCGCAAATTCGATGATGTCGAGGACCTGCTCAAGTGCCTGGCGTTTGATGCGATCACAGCACGGCGGGTTTTTGACCTTCAGCGGCAGGCAAAATACGAACCGCAACGGCTAGCTATAGAAATCGTGTACGCCGATTAACTGGAAGTCCGACAGGTGCTGCTCCATCAAATTGACCGTCGCAGTCCGATTGGGCCACCGCCACAGGTGACCATTCTAGATTTTATGGTCGGTCAGGGCAAGCTGGCCGGATTCATACCGAGCAAAACACAAGCAGCACCGGGTACTGCAGTTTTATGGAAAGCAACGAAGAAACTGATGATCCCGATACAAGCAATCAACTCCTACAAAGCGATCACGCAGATTGATGTCAACGAGGGCGATCAAACCACTTTTTTAAGTGTGGGGTAGTAATAGTAGTAATAGATTCAAGTTGGTAGGCACGGTCGCAACGTATCCAAACTTTAGCGGAACTGCAATTCAACGTAGACACTATTGACTCTAAAATCCACATAACATTTTTTATTTGCAGTTGTTACCGACTTTACATAACACGTAAAATCTTGGAAATATTCTTGCTCTAAATTACTTCTGCGAAATCCGTCTATAACATTTCCCAATAGAAGCATGTAATCTAACGAACACGAATTTTGTCGTAGTCGAATTCATATAAGTACCATCCAAATTTAGAAGGATCTCCACCGCCTTGGTAGGCGTGACATCGACCTCGAAGTCCACTAGCTCGACAAAATTTTAATCTTTCATTCTCCTTTGCTTGAGCATCAGACTTTGAACCCACAAACTTTTGTTTCCAGTTTCTCAATCCAACGACATCACGCGCCCATTCAGCTTTTCGTGTAGTAGGTCTTGTAGTTATTCCAACTCTGCAAGGCATAGTTCTTTCTCCAATTCTCTGTTTATTATTTTGTAATCAAATTCAATTTACTTTGGCAAATTTCACTAATGTAACTCAGCATCGTGTCTTAACTTTTAACACTAACTTTAGATTTTCACAATGATGACACAATTTCTCAAATCAAGTCACTAAACGGTTAGTCTGCTTCAAAGCTATATTTAGCGAGCCCATCTCGATTCCATCCTTCCAACCCGAAACCCGTCATTTTGAAATTCTACAGGTATATTCCGTTGATTGGTTTAGATGTAGGAAACTGGATTGTACACAAACTCCAAAGTGATCAAGGCAAATTTACAAGGTGAGGGCTTTTCGTTGGAGAGAATCTGAGGTCCAAATTCACGCAATGGTACGGCTCCAAAGGAGGAAATCAAAAAGAAATGCGGATGCATCGGCGGATTTTTTACCGCCGATGCCATTGACGCGGCTTCGAACGCGAAAACAGGCGGTTTCAGGCAGATTTTGCCCACGCTGATCTAGCGACGCTTGATTGCGAGCGCGGTGGTCGGCTGATCAAGGCCCAGTCAAGGGGCGAACTCAGGCCGCTAGAGCCTTGATCAGCGATCACAATTGTTCGGGACGTTGGGATTCAATGGCGACATTCGCCGCGGCCAGCATCACTGTCATCCAAATAATGATCTTCAGTCCCATGTTGCCTTGGCCGCGCAGATAGTGACTGTGTAGCATGTAACCGTCGGCCAGCCTCAAATTGAGACGCTCCAAGCCGCTTCTTTTGCGGTACTTGCGTTTCCACTACCAACTGCAAGGCGGCACAGCGGCGGATATTGACGAAGATGCTCGACTTTCACTTTCGTGGGCACTAACCTTGACTTCGCATCGGCACTCACGCCAGCGTCGCGATAAATTTGCTCCCGACCCTCACAGTTAAATCCATACGTCTTGTGTAAAGCTTTACATAAGACATAATTTTTTTTCTGATCAATTATCAGCCCAAAAAGTTGAGTATTTACAATCTCCAAATTTAAAGAATTAATCCGACGGCGTAAACCAATCTAATTCCGATAACTTAGACGCTTTCCGTGCGACAAAAGTCGCATAACTTTTCTCGCACACCGCTACAAACTGTTTGTGGTGGCGGTTGGAATTTGACAGTACATCCTTCGCAACATCTGCAGGTATTTTTAATCGTATCCGCTGTTCTAACGATATAAATTCTCGTACGTCTAACTCCCGCATTCGCTTTGACAAATTCTTAACGTACTCCCAATTGATTGATTCTTCATTTGTTCGATTCAACTCATTACTTGCCGCTCGAATAAGTATTTCAGAATCGTCTCCAGCGTAATCAATGAAGTAAGATCGAGACAATTGAGGTACGGCTCCTGATTCGTCGACCCTTTCCATTAGAATCAACGCCATGCGCGGTGAGAGAGTGCGAAAGTTTTGAAACCAATCCCCTTTTATTGTTGTGCGACGATCCGGTTCGGCTTGTGAAACATAACGTGTTAATTCCCAAAGGCGGGACCACTGATCTGGTGCAAGTTTGTCTAAAAGTGGATCAATTCTTACCATTAGTGAAGCTATTGTGCACGGCTCTCCCCATGACAGCAAGACACTAAGGCATAAAAACAAAAATTCAGAATTGATGTCAGAAATCTTTTCTTGCCACCAATTTACATCACCGCTCTTGTGGCGGGCAAAGAACAGCCGCTTTACTAATCCTTTTGTTGCTGTAAAACCATTCTCATCCCACATTCCCGCTGTAATTTTTGCTTTTGTTGCGGTAGATAATATGGCGATCTGCACCATTTTATAACTGCCCGGAAAATCGTCTAACCCGCGGTCAACGAGTTTGGACCAGCATTCGAGACTTGTTTGCCATTCGTTAACATCTTTTCTAAGTAAATCGACAGAAAATGATCCAAACGAATCAAGCGAATTAGTCACTTCTGTTTCGCTCAATTGATCCAATTTCTCAAAAAATTTGGACGACTCATCCATATAAGCGCGAAAAAGCATGAGATTTAAGGTCTTGGAATTCGCTTCACTTTGGAATATTTGTGCGAACGATAGCGGTTGCAAAATTTCAGTAAGCAATTCAAGCGCGGTTACTGACTTCGTTGGGCGAGACCAACGAAGCGGAAAGTGAATCTCACCGTCAAAGAAAGCTTTTTTCGCTGCTAAACAAAGATTGGAACTATCTTCAATTGCTTCATATTCACCCTTCAACATGAGCAAGCGTAAATGACAGTCTACATCATGGCTCGCCAGCGTTGCTATCTCCTTAGGACTGAAAAATTCTATGATGATAAATTCAATAGATTCGTCCAATAAATCAGACGTTAGCAAACCGTTACCGAATTGTGATGTCCATCTTGACTTCAGCTCATCGATAGCAGCGTTTTCTGATATTACAAAACGTAATTCACGACAGTGAATTGGGTCATCCTCCGTTTTCAATTTTTCCATGCAGACTTCAAACAGATACTTACCTCCCACATCAGCTGATAAACCAATTTTTTGGCGAATAAAGGGGTGATTCCTATTCGCGAAGCGTTGGAATCCAGGTTGTTCGGTGACAAGTAGGACTAGTCGCTTCATAGCTCTTGGAGCTTGGGTAAATACATGGTCGGACAACAGCATCATTGCCAAATTCCTAGGTTGGTTGATTAGGCTATATCCATTAGATTCAGCCAATGAAGCTATCCCCTCTACAAGGCTGTCTAGCTCGCCTTGATCGTAAAATCCACAGAAGAACCTAGTAACATTCGTCCAGAAGAAATTTCGAGCCAATGCTTCAAATCGCTCCGGTTTCGTGCCCTTTTTATCAGATCCTACGGGTGAATAGGGTGCCGTCTTATAGAGGTGGCGAGCCGCAAAATACTCTCTCAAAGGTTGAACCTCAAACTCATACATGCCTTCTTTTCGGGAAACTAGCACTCCTACTCGTTCGACGGTACCTTGGAATAGCTCGTGAGCTAGACTCAAGTCATGTTCCTCTGCCTTGAGATAATTTTTTACCTCCTCAATTAATTCAACTTTGGTTACACTACCGGAACCTTCGCCGTTTTCAACCTGTGTATGAAGAACCCATGCGAGCACACCGTGTATTGATAAAAGTAACTCCCGATTCTCTCGAACAACCTTAGACTTCTCAGCTTCACGGTTCAAGAAGAGCTTCATATACTCTTCGTAAAGCATGGTTCTTTTCTCGGGAAGAGCGACCCCTTGGACATGAATCAAATGCAGTAGTATCGTCAATTGCATTGGATTACGAGCAAGATCGCGAAGGTAAGGCAGTTCTATCTTATCCTTGAGAATCGACGACACTTGCCTGCTTTCCTCCTCGTCCAGATCTCGCACCTTAACCCATTTGTCCTTATAAGCTTCGATATTTTCTTTCTTTAGATCCTTAAGTTCCAAATAAATCCAGTCATCTTCTGGAAATCCCGGTGAGTTCACGAATGCAGCGGGCCTGCTTGTGACAATAATTTGTATGGATTTCGCGTGCTGGTCCAAGCGTAACGCTGCATCACAAATTTCTTCGACAATACGCTCACGAGTCTTGATGTCAGCCACTTCATCGAAACCGTCAAGGACAATAATAGAGTGAAACGATTTGAAGAAAAGGAGTAAGTCATCTGTCGTTATGTGCAACCCGCCAGTTAGAACCTCAACATGCCTTACTAAGAAGCTTTCGAGTGATATCGGTCCATCAGACCGCCGACTTGTCTTTCCGGTATTCGAGAAAGGGTCACGGTTAGATACCCAAGCAGCATAGTCACGCATGTCCAGTCGAAACGGGGTGCGTGCGATGCCATTCTTGTGGGCTTCACTTATTTCACTTAATTCATCTTTTTTGTCTAGGAACCGCACTCGGTTTACCTGACATATAAACTGAGTTACGGTTGATTTGCCTTGGCCGGGTGCGCCCTCAACTACAAATCGTGAAACCCCTTTTCCCGCTGGCATGTTCGCTAGGAATGAACCGGCTAGCAATGTATGTTCAGACAGAGAATCTTGTTGAATTTCATAGTACTCGTCAATATCAAACTGATGTATATAAGCAAATATTTCATCAGGTTCTTCATCATTGAGGATGTGAAATATCCATTGAAGAAACATTGTCTGTTTGTAGCCAATTGGTAGATCAACGAACATGTTTGTCAAATTACGTTTCAAATTTACTTGCTTGAATTTAACGTCCTTGTCTTTGTCATATTGAATTGCCATATAACTCTTGAGCGCACGTGCTACTTTAGTAATTCCAGAGTCTGAATTACATTGAATTAGCATAGGCAGTATGTCAGTTGCTTTAAGAATTTCAGGGTAGCTCAATTTTATGTTTGGAAAATTTTCTAGACGTCTATCCAAATCATCTCGCCACCAAACCTGCGATGAAATGCCGAATTGTTTAGACAAAGCCTGATTCACTTTGTCGATTGATCCTGAATCAAGGTGTGCGGTTCCCTCGACATTGGTAATTAAGACGTATTGCGTTGCTCCGCGTTGAATAAGCTTTTCAACTTTTGCCTTTTCTGACTTAATCACATCCTTGATGAATTCGCGTCCTGTCTTGCGAGAAGGATTCTTCGAAAATTTAACTTGAAATACAATCAATCCATTTTGGTTAAGCTCCGTGTAGAAGGAAAAAGCATCTCTCCCACCATCAGGTTGTTCAACTGGCAAACACTGGGTATTAGGGAATTGGGCAACGATCAAACTTTGTGAAAGCTTTTGAAATCGCTGGTGGTTTAGTGTTTCGTAGTGATAGTCCATACGCTCAAATCGAAATATACAATGTAGTAAACGGACTTAAGAGTAACATCAATAATATAAGTTTGATGTTTTCTCAAAAAATTGTACGGTTTTGTGATTTATCGAGAACTATTGTCTGCAGTAGTGTGTGAGGAAAAAGAGTATTAACGCTACCTGTCGAAATCTTTGATTTAGCGCAAATTTTGAAACCAAAGAATCGTTAGGCACTTTTTTCGTAATTCCAATGGTCAATGTCCTCATGAAAAATCTGACACTGATTCACTTGTACATTTTTTACTGAGTGCATACGTTTAATTCTCTTGATATATTCACGCAAAAACGTTCTACTCACTTGTTTATACGGTTTCTGTATATAACACCACTTTAATGATAGCTATTGCGTAAACTTTTTTCGTAGTGTCTCAGGTAATAATTTGTCAATTTCCTCATCGGAAAATGTCATTTCTTCATGCATTCTTAGACCCCGGCGGGCGATTTCATAAGCCGAGGGAGTTGTACGCGGTGCTGAAGAGTAAATTCCGGTTAGTCTTGTTTGCAGTTCATCTCTATTTCTCCGAAGCAGCTCCATGTCGACTTTTTCTGCTTGCAGGTCGGTAAGGATTGAAAGATAGGACTCGCGGATATTCCATAACTCGGTAGCAGTTTTCTTGTGTTGTTCAGCCTGCTGTCCAGGGTCCACATCTTTAACGTACGTATTCAGTGCGAGTAATAAAGTGGATAGTACTGCAGATACAATTGCAGCACACTGGCTAGTGTTTTGTTCGGAAACAAGCACAGTTAGCAAACCACCTGTTGTCGATGCAGACAAGAGAATTTGCGCCAGCTTTACGCATTTCAGCCGTTGCATACAAAGATCAGCATCTTTTTCATGCGTCTTGGTTGAATATACAACACGCCCAAAACATTCCCTGATCTGTGATTCAAGAGCCGACTTTTCAACGTTAGTTTGGGAATTCTGTCCCATAAATTTCTCTCCATTTCTGACGAGCAGTCCAACCGTAATTCTCTCCTATGTGGCTACATGCTTCGTTAGAGATGTTCTTGCATCTTAGGGCTTTGTGTTCAAAAACTCCTTTCCGCCGCACATATTGACGAGCACCTGGCGATCGCCAGTATTTCTGATATTTAGACTGTGAACTCAGATAATCGAAAAAATCTCGGCTCATGAAAGCATAGTAGAAGTATGATTTGTCACGATAGTGATAATCCCGAATAAAATTGTAGGCTAAAGTATCGATTAGTAATCCGCCTATTGGGACATTCCATTTCTTTTTCCATGCCCTCGCCATCCTACATAAATTTTTTAAGTTGCCGTTGCATTCTTCGTTCATAAGAAAAATTTCAAATTTCTCTGGGCGAGGATTCGTTATTTTCCATGAACCGCCACCATTTGAATCTGGAAATGTAAAGCTACCGTTAGTATTTTCAAATGCCGGCAGTATTTCAAAAGTTATACCATCACTGAAAGATACGACTACGACTTGACCATCCGCACCAACTCGCGTTGTAGAATAGGTCATTTGAAGAGCTTTTCTTACATGCTGGAGCAGTGCTGATTGTCCGTTTCCTGAATATGCGTGAAATCTCTCGTAGTAGCAATCAGGCAACCAAAAAATCATATCTATATCGCTGGTTTTTCCTGTGGCTGTTTCTCTGCCGTAGGAACCCGTGTATATGCTGTGGCTGGTTGAGGAATCGGAATCCCAGAACTCCAGATTGAATCTGCGAGTGATTCTTTTATAACGAACTGATATTGAAATCCTTTTTGACTTCGGAACCGCTAAGTTACCACAAAACGATTTAAAATCTTTCCCAACTCCCATGTCATTAATTCCTAGTCGAATACGGCTACTCTTACTCTAGTTCAGTTCTTTTAAGTGGCGAGTGAATTTAGTTTTTGCATTGATTCTCTTTTGAATTCAACCCATAACTAATTTAACCTAAGTTCGCCATTTAATGTCAACCGTTAGCACATTTTCGCGGCCAAACGTAGCACAACACTCGGTACGAAGCATCACCTTGCAGCACATAACTCAAGCCATCAAAGAGTGGCGCGCCTGAACCTGCTACCGCAGCTCTCTCACATCAGCTGAAAACTCCACACCAGCTGAAACTCTCTTCAACTTCTTAAAGCACTATCAAAAGTCTAAACTCGATCCTCTCCATCGCAATGTTGCCAGCCTCGCTACCGGCTACGAACTTGGCCAAAATTATCGGAACAATGTGCTTCATTGAATTAATTCGTGCCGCTTTAACTCGAAAAATCCTCTTGGAATTATTCTGAAATACTACAGCGATGCTTTCGGTAACTTGACATAGTCATCGCTAGAATTGAATTTAAGGAAGGACTTTAAGTAACCAAGTTAGAACAAACAACCGTGTGAAACCAGATTTTCCACGGGGCATTACTTTCGGCAATAACTCATCATTGTGTTCGCGAAAGTTCAGACTTCCTGACCTCTAAAAGATGAATGTTTTGAGTTGACCTGACTAAAACATTCATTTTATTCTCATTTTTTTGAAATCAACTGCAATTTGGCGTTGAATTTGACTTACATATGGCTATAATAATATGAAACATATTTTGAATTATCAGGATGCATCATGCAACAGCCACTTGCCCTCAACTCACCGCTTTCCATCGCCATCGGCAACCGTTACTCCATGCAGACAGAACACGGGATCACCAGCTACTTCCTGTATTTGGATGCCATTGATCAGCACCCCGCCAACGATCTCAATGAACGCAAATTGAGAATCGCAAAATTTGCCGACATGAAAGTGGCCAAACAGTCTGAAATTGCGGCCGCTTTCGGAGTTTCCCGCACCACCGTGCATCGGTCGCTGAAGCTGTACCGAGAACAAGGCAGCGGCGGCTTTTTTTTGCCGCGGCAGGGCCGCGGACGGGTGACCTTGAATGCCGACACCATTTTGCAGGCGCAAGAACTGCTGTCTGCCGGTCACAGCGGCCGGCAGACCGCGCAGCAGCTGAACATTGCTCCGAGCACTTTTTCCGAACACTGCCGGGCGGGAGTGATCACTCGCCCCGAGCAGGTTGAATCCGAGTCGATTGCTGCAACCGCCGCTGCTGCAGAACGCAGTCAACGAGACCGGCAGGACAAACAAGCTGCGATGGGGCGCGCGGCGCATGCGGTCGAAGCCCGTGTGGCAGCCAGCATCGGCGAGCTGCAAGAGGTCAAGCCGCAATTTGCCGAACCCGCTTTGGCGGTGCCCTGCGGCGGAGTTCTGGCGGCGTTGCCGACACTGCTCAAGCAAGGCCTGTTGTTCCAAGCTGCAACCCATCTGAAATTGCCGAAAGGATACTATGGGCTCAATACGGTGCTGTTGCTGGTCGCCCTTTTAACCTTGGCCCGGATGCGCAATGCCGAGTCGCTGCGTTATCTCGCCCCGGGCGAGTGGGGACGGCTGCTGGGACTTGACCGGGCACCAGAGGTCAAAACCCTGCGGCGCAAGCTCAAAGCACTCAGCAACAGTGCTCAGTCGCTTCGCAACTGGCAGGCTGAGCTGACCCAGTCATGGCTGCAGGCGGAGCCCGACCGCGGCGCTACACTGGCAGTCGACGGTCATGTGAAAGTGTATGCCGGGCGCAAAGGCAAACTTCCGAATCACTTCATTTCCCGTCAGAAACTATGCCTTCCAGCGGCCGTGAGCTACTGGATCAATGCTCTGGGCGGCATGCCGCTTCTTTGTGTGCACCAACAGCTTGACCCCAAAATGTGTCAGGCGCTTGAGCGAGACCTGGTGCCACAGCTGCAATCCATGGGCACGCTGTCAGCGATACGGCCGGATTTGACCGAACTCGCGGCAGAACCGGATCTGACCCTGGTTTTTGACCGCGAGGGCTGGAGTCCGAGCTTGTTCAAGCGGTTGGCTAAGCAGGGACTGGCGGTGATCACCTGGCACAAAGGCTCGGCCGGTGTCGATTGGGCGCAAGATGAGTTCGTGCTCACGGAGGTTCAGATCAACGGCCCGGCTTCCACCCAACTTCGCCCAGTGCGGCTCGCACAAAACAAAGTTAAGTTGAAAAATGGGCTTGAAGTGCGTCAAATCAGGCGCCTGCTTGACAACGGCCGTCAGGCCGCCATCGTCACCACCCATCCGACGCTGTCCATGGCAAAGATCGCAGGTGCGATGTTTTCGCGTTGGTCGCAGGAGAATTTCTTCAAAACCATGCGACAGGATTTCAACCTCGATGCGCTGTCAGTTCACCAGCTGGCAGCGGTTGATGAAGACCTCGAGGTGGTCAACCCAAAATGGCGCGAATCCGACAAGCGGGTCAAAAATCTGACGGCGAAGCATCACCGGGCGCTGGCCCAGTGGAACCGGTTCAGTCAGACCGGCAATGCCAAAAAAACCGCACAATACGCGGCTGTCAAACAATCACTCGAAACACAGCTCGCACAGGCAAAAGAACAGCGCAAACAAATCCAAAAACACATCCGTGTCGGAGAACTTCCCGAAGACCAGCGGCTTGATGCTCTGCCTAGTGCACCGCGTCAGCTGCTCGACACTATCCGCATGACTGCCTATCGCGCAGAAACCACCATGATGCCCGCCGTCATGCGGGCGCAAGGCAAAAAAACCAATGCCCGCAAACTGCTCAGCCGACTGTTCCAGTGTGAGGCAAATATTATTCCGCAGCCGGAAAAAGGACGGTTGCGGATACAATTTCTGGGTATGGCCAGCAATTCCGTCGACCGCTCTCTATTGCCCTTGATTGAGGAACTCAATGCCACACTCACACAGTTTCCAGATACAAACCTGACCTTGTTCTACGAACTGGCACCCGTCGCCTGATTGCTTCTAGCCTGATCTCTGGCAGCGCGATAATGTGCCACATAAATTTAGCCAGAGGTCAGGAAGTCTGAAGTTATCACTTTAGATTTGGTGAGATTCAGCAGACTATCATTTTCCTTTTCAGCTCTTCGTTCATGTCGAGTAATTTTCAGTTCAAAATTATGACAGCAATTCAAACGATTCATAAGTGACTCGTTCACCGTCGAATTCTCTAATTTCTTTTGCATGGTATCGATTTACTGTATGACGAAGGCTCATTACTTCATTACTTCCTAGTTTCGATATCCTAGAATCCCTATTTCCGAGTGAATTAAAACTAGTTCCTAATTGAAGTCCCATAGATTTAGTTAGTATCCAACGATCATGAAATGGAATTCTCCCAGTTTTTACAGTTCGGACTACTAGAATTTCTGTTTCCGGTGGCGAGTGATCACACAGGTGTCGCCACTCTTTGGAATATAAGCTCGACAAACTATCAGTACTATTGGGTTTGTAACCTTTTCCAGTTACAATTTGAACTTTGAGGCACGAATCCGTTTCAAGTATTTGCAGTACTAATTCTAGGTCGTCAGGACTAAAGTAAGGATCCACAATTGTTATGTTGTCTTCTGCGTACTGGTGGAGCCAATCTTGAATATATTGCAAAGCTTTTTCACGTTCACCATTCTGAATGATAATGTGATTTTCATCATCTCCCAAATCTTGCCATTGTGGATTGGAACCGAGTCTTTGTTTGTCCTCAGTTACAAGAAAGAAAAATTCCACTCCCTTTAGTAAACCTTCAAACAAATCTCGAATATATTTTTGTGCTTCAGGTGTTTTGGAATACTTCAACATAACATTTGTTAGTACCCATGAGTACATAGAGTAGGATGACATCAAAGGATAAGTACTAGCGCAAGTTAACATATCTCTCGAACGTAACATAGTTGTAGGAATCATTCGCCTCGAATTAAGTGAGCCAATTGCTTGCCAAGCCGCAGATGTCAAGTTAGTGTCTTTAGGAAGGCTTCTCAAGTTTACATTGTGCTGTAAGTCTCCAATATCTTTCCTTAATTTATGGGCATCCAACTGTTTTTTAGCTCTGAGTCTATATTCATCACGTGCGGGATCATCATCGTAAATTACAGCTAATTCCATTGGCAATTCTGGATCTAGTTTACAAGCTAAGTCAACAATCTGATTTTCCCTGCTAGCATTATGACGACTGCTAGATTGAGTAATAGTCTTAAATGCTTTCTTGAGTATCTGTGGAGCCTTTTCTGATTTATTCTTAGCAGTTAGGTTTGCTATAGCAAACAAACGTTCGTATTGATCTTCAATAGTTTTTAGGTTTTCCGCTTCCGATTCAGCAATATCAAACAACAGTTTCCTTTGATTTTTTAATTTGTTGGGTAAATAGGAGGCAATATGGGCCAAAACATAAACTCGATCAGCATCACTAGCTAATGACTTACTTTCCTTGATTAGTTTTTGCCATTCTGAATTGTCTGGCTTGCCAAATCGTAATACTTGAGATTTACATAGAATTTGAAAACCAGTATGTTGTATTCGATTTTTTGCAGGTAATTTAGTCTTCGATATCTCCAACATTCGACGCGATATTTCTGCTTTTTGTTCACGTGTCAAATGGATTTTGGGATTTCTTTCAGACACTACCGACGCAATCCATTCAAAAATAAAGAAAATCATAAAATCTTCGTCAGTCTCGTTGCACAATTGGAGTAAATTTTGAATATCAGAGTAGCTAAGCATCGGATCTGTACGGTGCGACTCGTCATCAAAAGGTTCACCAGGTGGTTGTTTGCGCAAAAGAGAGTAGCAAAGGGTAGAGGTACAGTCTTCTCGTATCTCGGCGGGAAAATTCTTAATAGCACTCCGAGCTCGGTCTCTATCGTTAAGCCATACAGAAGGATATGCGTTTCTCCACGCACTATAGATTAGAGTGCGATCAGAACCTTTTATTTTATTAAGTGTAGACCAAATGTGTTGGTCTACAATTTTCGAAAAAAATTCGGTATGATTCTCTCGCCAGAGATAAAACGCTAACGTAGAAAAGAGATTAACTCTCATAAACGGGTCCCGGATTTTCTCTATCAAAACGCATACAATTTGGATATCATCGTCAGTTAAAAGGGACGACTTCGCTAATGCCCAAGTGGCCTTTGTAATCAGGTCGATAAGGTAAAAAACACCTTTATTCATGTTCTCACTTCTTAAATTCCCTAGATCGGGCGCAGTAAGATATCTAAATATTTCGTTTGCTAATTCAGGACACTTAGCGCGCAAAGTCGCAATTAGCTGACATGCCAGTTTGTACTTAAGGTGAGTGTTCTCTATCGAATTAAACTCAGCCAATAGTTCACGGGCAATTGAGTTTCGCAACTCTTCGAATTCCGTGTTTTTTTCGATGGTAATTGCCAACTTACCCAAACATTTCATCTTAATTGACGATGACGGGCATTGATTTAGACGACCAAATAATCTCTCCATAATAGTAATTGGCTCTTTACCATCTTGAATTTCCTGACATAAGCGTTTGGTGATCTCCTTTATTGCAGAATTCTTATATGAGCAAAGTTCAATTTCATCAAATATCTCGAATAGTAGATTACTATCTGGCGAATTTGTAATTGCTCTGCACATTGCTACCACGATATGTAGAAAGGCCTCATTACGTCGCTCAATTGTGTTAAGTGTTCGGGAAATGGTCAACGCGGTTTTCGGTCTATACAGTGCAAAAGCATCAAGTGTTTTTGATAGAATTTTGAACTGTTCTGCACAATTTTCTAAAATTTCTTTCAATGTTTTTTCGAGTTCTTCGTCAACTAACTCCAGAACTGCTGCGATTTCATCCGATTTTGCTGAAGGGTTATATTTATGTAACTCAGCAGAAAACCATGCTAAGCAAGTCATTCGAGTTTCAAGTTCTTCGATAGATTCTACTGAGTTAAATAATAGGTCTTCGAGACGCGTAACTGTGCGACCCTGATTGTCATTAACGAAGTCGCACTCAGCCAAGTGGAGTTGCAATCTAACAAAATCTATTGTGGGCCCTTTTCGGCGAATTATCGATTGTTGGCCATCAAAAATTTCAACTAATTTCCTACAATGTTCCCTATTGTTTGAATTCGCTAGCGGAGTTGAAATTTCTCGATAGAATGTCGCATTAGGGGTAAATTGTGTAACTGTAATTGCTTCATTAATCGCGCTTTCCACTACGTCAAGAGCATCGTCTTGAAATGGATGTCTAGTAATCCACTTTCTTTGAAAATATAGTCTTACATTAGGGTCATCCATGGATTTCGTTGCTTCCAATACCTCGCTGGCAGACTTAGCATGGTTTGATATAGAGCTTGCTTCCAACAGAGAGCGAAGTTTTAGGTCGACTTCAAGCTCTTTTGGGATTGAATAATGCTTGTCTTCACCCTCATGTGATTCACTAATTGCTTTCAAATGAATGGCGGCGAGAGTGATTCTTGCTAATTCAATTTCAAATGAAGAATCCTCTATATCACCTTGGAGAATTTCCTTAAATAAGCGTAATGCGAGCTTTGCGTCGACTCGGTAAAGGTCAATCGCGATATCAAAGGCTTCCTCTTTAGGCAATTCACTAATATCAATTTGTCTGAGTAATTCATTTATTTCGTTAAGCTGAGGACGAATTTGAAATCCAGGACGGTCATGAAAAGATTCTACTAATACAGCCAATAATCGAAGACGTTGTGTATGTAGTGGGGCATTGTTAGCAACTTCTAACGCTCCTTCATAATCTCCAAGAGCACTGCGTGCTCGGATTTCATGCTCCAAGCCCGTAGTTTGAGATAGTTGCTTAATTATGGAATGTTGGATTGAGTAAGTAATCAGAGCGCGGTCGTTTGTACTTTCATGGGAAATGCCTATGGCTTTTCTTAATGTAGGTTCTATTGTGGCAGCGGTTCGAGTCTTACGCAAAATTGAAGCCAAACGAGTTTCGTTGAGCCATCCCAGCAATTTTTCTGAATTGTCTATTCTCTCCAAATATAAAGGTAGTTGCGATAGTGAGACACTTGAATCTGGATTTTCAAGCAAATTTGATACGATAATTTCATTTGCAGAACGAACCGAATCCCTGAGTTTTGTTTCGGCAAATTTGCGAAACAGTTCGGATGAAAATTCCCAGTTGTTTGACTTTTTTGAAACTGTGAGAAAAGGTAGCCTTGCAAACGCATTTTCAATTTCTTTTTCGTCAATTGAGCAATTTGTTGAAATTGTTTTTGAATCCACAGGATACCCGGACGCCAAAATATATCCAAGTGCTTTTGTAACATTTTCTGAATAAGGTCCAAAAAGTCTCCATTCTTCTTCAAATAGTAGCTTATGATCTGTTACAGCTGTTTTAAGGGTAAATTCATTTCCTGATTGAACGGACTGTGCGTATAGACGGCGAAAACTAGCAAGTAATATCGGGATACCACTCAGTGCTGTATGAAATTTTGAGCGGTCGGTTTTCTGATTAACCAAGTCTTTTAGAAATTCATCAGTCTCATGGGAGGTGAAACTTGAAATTGGAAAAGGCTTCGGAGAAAGCCGCCTGCGATTGAAATATTTCGAAGTGTCATTATTGCTGCTAAATAGGAATTTAAAAGGTTTAACTTCAAAGGGCAACAAATCTAAAATTGCCTCTCGGATAGACTCCTCTTCTGACGGAATATGGTAAATTCCGTCCACAATTATGTAGCCTGATTGGCGTTTTCGGTTTAATTTTCGGGCGCATTTTTGAAATAGAGTACGAAGCTCACCATCTGTTGGTTCGCAATCATCGCTTAGAGTTTGGGATGTCAAATACCAAGTAACTTGGTTGGCCAGTTCATAACGAGTAAGCACTGAATCGTAAGACAATCGGCTAGCACCTCTTAGAAAAACCCCGAAGCAAGGATCATCCGCGGAGTCTGCGAATTCCTTTAATAGAGTAGTCTTCCCGTAACCGGGTCCGCCTTCAATGCATACAAATTCAGTGTTTGAATCGAATATCCGAACTATTGTGTTAATCAAGTGTGGTCTATAGACCATTGGTGACGGCGGGTGCGGTGCTGTATGCGACAAATCGATTGTACGGTTATAGTGGCGGTTCATAATAACTTCCTATTTTCTTTGCAAATTATTATTTTCATAAACGAAACTTGTAATTTTGTTCAGGTTTTTAAGTTTAGAACTTCCGCAATAATTTCTCCATACGGCTCTTTTCCTTCCTCCTTTCGAACTAACTGCCCGATTGCATGAGTTAAAAGATAGAATGGTGGTTTGACGTTGTTCTCCTCGAATGTTATGATCTCGGGCCAACGCTTAACTGCTGTAATTAACTTGATAATTCGAGCATTTTCAACATCAAGGATATCATTGAAATAACGTGAACCGAAAGATGCTTCATAGCCAATGAACAGAATTGCTGCATAAAAGATACTGAAGCTCTGATAGTAGCCGCTCATATTTCTTGCGGAAAAATTAATTACAGAATTCTCCGATTTAACATCTCTCCAAGCGTTGCGTAGAAGTACTTGTGTGTTGAAATGGACGAAATTTGATGAAGCATGGTAAATGTAATGATACGTTGAGGTTAAGCCTAACTCTTCTGCCATATCACGAATAGTTGATCTGGAGTCGGGTATTGATCGTCTAAAATCACGGAAATTCCTTTTGGATTCCTCAACAGACTGTTCTGCTTCACTTCTACTTCTGTTATTTCCTATAACTGGTTGATAAGGATTGCTCGTTTCAAAAAAATTTCTCTGGGCAAGAAGCGATTCTGCGTATTTTTGTCGATGTAGTAGTTCGATCCACTTTTCCGCATCTTGTTTATTCATCTTAGACAAGTAAGTCAGATAAATTAAATCTTCGCAGATTCCTCTCAAATTGCTCACAAGAATGAATGTTGATTCTGTTTTCGATCTCGCACGATTTGCTTCAATGTTGAATTCCAGGCACCTATCGAAACACCAATCACGCCCACGCCTACTGCCGAAACTCAAGCTACCTGCGGTCGATGTCACTGCAAGGCTACAGCTCGCTACCATGCAAATCGCCTTGAACTGCAAGGCGATGCAATGTTCGACCAATCGAATTAAAATAATATCCATCAACAGTTCCTACAACTCAACTTTCCCCATTTTGGGGGGGGGGGGAGTTACAACTCAGGTTTCGGGGTTCAAAATACAGTCCGAATCATTCCGTCACCAGAGAATCGTCGTCATTCAGTTTCCTGCTTGACCTCAATCCAACAGAATGATGCCCTGCAATGCCCACGTCCGTCTCTAGCAATCACTTCATTGAAAATTGGGTCCTATTTATGCACGTACCGTTGTTTTCCAAATGAAATGCTATTACAAAGCGTTCGCGCCGGGGGGTGTTCTCTGATTCCTTCATGCTTTGATTTACGTCCACAGGAATATTCAATTAATATTAAATCTTTAGAGACTTTCTCATTACAGTGAACACGACTGCGTTCCCCCAAAATTAATACTGTTTTAAACAATACTCAGAATTAATTGTTGTCTTAACATTTTAACTGTATCACACTTACATTTTAATACGAGTTTCTGGATTCAAAATCATCTAAGAGGGCTGAGGGCTTTTCGTTGGAGAGAATTTAAGGTCTACATTCACGCAATGGTACGGCTCGAAAGTAGGAATTCAAGAACAAATGCGGATGCATCGTCGAATTTTCGACTGCCGATGCCATTGACGCGGCTTCGAAAGCGGAAACAGGCGATTTCCGGCTTGACAAATGGTAGGATGTCCGAAATGTGGAGACGTTAGTGTTTGAGAGTTTGCTTCCGCACTTGGCGAAACATGTTTCGTGTTCAACAAAATAGTGCCTCCTTTCAGATGAAAACAGAAAGGAATACACTATTTCATGACGATGAAGAAGACTTTGTTGGTTCTGCTAACTCGTCATTGCATAGCTCAATGCGTTGGAAGCTGATGAAAGGAAACAGGAGGTTTATCTTGCTGCCAATACCTGACAATTGGCGCGAAAACAGCCAATCGGACTGTGTCGAGCGCCCGTAACTATGCCGACAAACTGCACAGTGCCCTCCAATCAAATCAATCTCTTGGAGGGCATTTTCGGCATAGCATATTTGTCGGCATAGAAGTGCCGAGCGCGACATCCACATGGCCAAGGTGCGGCAACATATCTCAGGCACTTATCGAAACCCCAATCACGCCTAAGCCTACCGCTGAAATTCAAGCTACCTGCAGTCGATGTCACTTCAAGGGTACATCTCGCTCGCTGCCATGCAAAACACCTTGAGCGGCAATGCCATGGCAATTTTCAGCCAATCGAAATAAAATCATATCAACCAACAGTTCCAACAACTCGCCTTTCACCATTTAGGGCGGGTGAGTAGTTACAAGTTTCTCTACTTTTTCGGCGTAATACCATGCCGGAAAGATCGTCCATCACGCGCGGCAATGGACACTGAAAATCAACTCCAAGCCGCACCTGAAAATCAACTCCAAGCCGCACCTGAAAATCGAATCAGTGCGGCATCAAGTCAGAACTATTACCCTTTTGTCCTGGATGGGCTGTCAGCGACCACACTTCATCACATCGGTTTGCATGGAATCCGTCACTGCGGAAGGGAAGCTACGGCCCGATCGCCTGAATTACTCCCTCGATAGACTGCATTGCGCACCTAGATGCCGACAATTGCAAGACATCACTGCCCGTTACCATTGCCGATACCAATGTCAAATCCGTGGGAACAGGCTGCAATTTCTGAATCAGCGTCAAATTGACCTGTCTATCTTCAGATTTGGGTGTAAATGCTCCACGATAACGTCTTGCCCGGACGATGAATTAAATCACCCTTGAACGCCACATACTAGGACCCAGCGAGCGCATTGGCATAACAGCCTCCCACCGACGCCATCGATTGCACAAGTTTCAGTCTTCGCTATGGAAAGGGTAAATTTTCCTAATATTGACTTGAATTCAGTCCTAGCTCAAATCTAACGCAAATTTTAGGCGTAGAGCCTTAGTTCCGCTCTGCATTATCGCCGACAGATTCTTTCTCAAGCCTAGAAATTACTTCAAACATTGCATTAATCGTGGAAATTCGAATGTTCTGATTAATCAAGAACCAGACCAATTTATTGAACACTTTTCTTGCCACAGGCGTAAATCCTGCAGAAATAAATAAGACACCTGGTAGTGTTCCAAGTGTAATGTTGAGAATCCAGTCCCACGAATTCCTTGAATTTGAAACCACTTCGCTCAGTGTGCATCCAAAAGAGAAAAGGAGAATTACCAAGCCAATCCACTTAAATGCATTAACAACACAGATCAGCTGCTCAGTAATCCGACATAGTCTCAAATCAACGTTCAAAAAATGTCTATCTATTGATGTTTCATTCAGAGCTGACGGCACGACAAATGTCACAATGTCGCCATCTAGCTGTATAACGGTACGTGCGACTAAATCTTCGTCAGTAGAGGTTTCTACTATTGTTCCACCTGCTACTAAATCTGATAACTCGCGGAATGGTAATAGTATTCTGAATGTTTGAAATAGTCTCCTACAACAACCAAATTGCAACCATCGCACATTCACTATCGACTAGTCCGACCAAATATTCGGTCCACAATCCCATCAAATAGCTTCACAAAAGTATCGAATAGAATGTTCCATTGCTGAACAGCGGTACGAACGCTTTGGTTGTGTATTTCGAGAAGATATTTACGATCTTCCTCTCCTACATCACGTTGAAATCGTGTAATTGTGTCACCATCAATTTGCACGAGAGTTTGAGCGATTACTCTGTCAGTTCCCAGCTCCCAAATTTTCCTCAGGCGAGTTGCAGCATCAGCATCTAAAACTGCCTTGATCCCTTCGCCAGAATGCTGATTTTCGAGTGCTTTATTAATCTGTTCTCGGGTTAGTCCTTTGTCAACCGGACGGAATTCACTCCAGTTAGTGTTCACTCCGGAATCAACTCCTGCTAGATTTGAACATTGTCTACCTTTTTCACTTAGAAGGTAGGGTTGCCATGATTCTATTGCTCTAAAGCGTAATACGATGGACTTCAACTGATCGCAGTTTCTTCGGATTCGAAGAGCAATGCCTTTTTCAATGCTATCTAGCGGGTCTTTTTGCACACTACACATTAAATTATCGTCAGCTATCTTTTTTGCTGTTCGGCGAAGTTGTTCAATAGTTTGCCAACCGTTGGTAATTGATACAGGCGAATCTGAATTTTCTTTCATTAATGTACTAAAATTTTCCTCTGTCAACGGTTCAGACAGGGCAAGAATTGCACCTACATTCAAACTTCTGACAGAAACAAACCAATCTGAATATTTTTCCAGAATATCGATAAGGGCATGAGGAAACCATGGCATTTTTCGACCTGTAATTGAATCACTTGCAATCGTGCAGATTTCAATAGCTAAAAGATCCCGGCCAATTTCCCAAAATTCGTTTTGCTTTTTTGCTTTAGAGCTAGAATTCCACATCGTACTTGTTAAGACTACAGGCTAAATTCGCCATAAATGTTGAATTTCCCCCAATATTAGTTTTGGATTCAGGACCAGACGTACATTCGCGACCCATCTCTATCCCGGACAGTCAGGTGGGGTCTTGACGCGTACACAAATAGCGTGGCCGTTAGCTTATTGACCATTTTGCTGAACGAGCTACTTTAATAATGTCGTACTCCGTGCAACCAATAGGTACAGTAAATGCTGTCGCAGTAGCAGTGAATGGATTTGACACGATCGCAGAATCGAGAATTAATAAGTTCATTTACCTATCGTTTGTTTTGTGAGAGCGTCAGAATTTTAACTAGGACAGACTGTTCAGTGCCCCGTAGCCGGTCTACATGAAGAAACAATTGATGAAATTATTTCTGTTTATATTCAAAATGTTGCTAAAAATGAATCAATATTCCGATTTTGTTAATCGAACAATGGGACAATGTCTTTTATGAGTGATTGAATCAGTTCCAATCTCTTCTCCATAGCTAATTGCGCTAACTGGACTTGGTTTTCGTGATATTTTAAGATTGGGCTATCAAAATTATCCTCAAATTTCTTAGGTATTACTGAAGTGATATCACTCTCTATGAGATTTGTGTTTGTAGCAATTACGGTTGCTGTGCTATCGACAGTTGCTTCTTGTAAACTGACTGTCAAATTATCAAGGCTTCCACTAACCTTGGCGTCACCAATAATTGTAACAACCCGCAAATTGATGAGATTTTTTGCTGTTCTTTTTAAATCATCAAGAATCAAATCTTTTGATATTTCGTTCGTCATGTAAGTGCCTTTTGTGCTTGTTTGAGTTCATATGAATTCGTGCAGCTCAGACTCAGAACATACCGTAACCCCGATATGCTCACTATTGAGCATTGTTCTATGATTACAAATGGAGTTGAAAAAAACTCAAGTTGAAATGTGAAAATTGTTGCGCAAGTTAGATTATATTCTGGAAAATTTGTGTTTATAGTCTAGGGTATACTCGCTTTCACTCACACCTCTTAGCCCGTATATATCACCAAATTATTTGACTCCTTAATTTTGCACTAATTTCAGACTCAATTGACTGGATTTAATTTGTGCCGGTGATTTTGAATGCACAGATGGCAGAAAGCGGCAGAATTTCCACTTGAAATGGCCGCGTTTCTCATCCAAAACCATGTCAGAAACGCTTTGCGCGGATATCAGACATAACTTGCCCCTCAGCCTGGAGCTGGCCGATTTGGGAAGTGCTCAATGCGGTCCGATTGAATGGATCTCCGGCTCAGCCCGGCCGTGCATGAGCATGACTCGGCAAGGCGTTAAGATTGCGGGCGATGGCATCGAACTCTGATTTCCAGGGATAGGCTTCACTGAACGACAGCCACACCCGCCGCGCGGTGACTTGGCGGTTGAAATGCGGCGTAAAATCAATTTTGGCTTGTGTACAGTGTGTATTCATGGTCTTTTGACTCTGTGGTAGTGTAACTTATTGTTACTATTTGAGTTTTACCACAAAGCAAAGTCCAACCTTTATTTTTAGTGTAGAGTCGGCTACTAGCGCGGTGTACCTTAGGAGCGATGGGGGAAACTGTTGCTGACGGCTTTCGCCATTTGCCAGTGCCTCAGTCCATGCCATAGTCTCCGTTTCCAGTAGCCGCTCTCCGAACCCGGCGTGCCGTTTTCCGGCACCGGGCTCTCCAGCGGGATCATGCATCTCGCACACAGAACACTACGACAAGGCAAAGGCAGAACTGCTGATACCATCAACATGCGATCTCTGCACCGAGACCATCCGGTCCCCGCATGTCCTTGTCGGTGCGATACCGAGCCTGTTCACGCCTTGATAAACACCGAATCCAATCCAGTTCGACTCCTTCGCTTCTGCATGTGATACGTTCCAACATCTTCGCCGTCACAAGGCGAGTTATAGGCAACAGCCACTCTCGCAGAAGTTCTATCTTTGCGTATCCTTCCATACCTAAGGCTTCTTCCCTCTGTCAGCATTACCCGGCTTCTTCAGTACTACAAGCCTTTCCGCCACCCTGACAACCCAGTCCAGTCCTCGCGGATTACCGGTTTGGTGCGTGCTACACCATTGATAGGGCTTCCCCTGTTGCCACTTCTGTCATCTTCCATCCGTGCCAGCGTCAATACCCCGGCGGAAACACATCGGTGCGCTTGTCGCTCACGTCCCAATGTGCCGGCGGCCTTCTCCCTAATCTCGAAAGGATCGGTTTCCGCATTGCCCTTTTCGAGGCCTGCTCAACGTTCACTTCGCATTCCCGCCCGCATAGTCGCTAAGTCGCCTTAATCGCGATACATTTGCACTAAGGTGCTTCAAACCATGTCGTTACTCCAACATCCGCCTTAGCTGCTACCAACTGGAGCGACAGTTGTTGCGTGGGATTCGCACCTACCAGAGAAAAGCGCCTTTCCATGGCGCACGAGATTTACGGGCTAGGCAGTGCCTGCAAAAGTGTGCAAGAAATACTGGTCGGTGTCGCGTTCGACAAGTAATTCAGTCGATACTAAGGTTCATTCATTGCCAAATTAAGTTGTGAATTTGTTGGGTGGTCTTCTCAAAACAAGCATTTTGGCATTCAATTCATTGGCAACCTGCCGCGCTCTATCGATGTCTTTCGGGGAGTCAATTGCTACGACGCGTCTGCCGCTCGGCTCATCGAATACCGGGGGAACATACTCTACACGCTTTACTTTTTTGTCGTTGGACGAACGGAAGACTGACTTGGAATTCACTGCCAGAACAGGAGGCATAATTTGCCATTCGTATTCGACTTCATGCGCTAGCATGGGCAATTTCCCGACGGACGGCAATTCGGGAGACGCGGCATCTTCCAGTTTGTCGGCAGAATCGGCGATAACCGTTCTGAGATTGACATAGATTTTATCTTTAACGCTTATGTCGAAAAACTGATCGTCGCACCAGATGCGGGCACCACCTAGAATATCACCAATCACTGGGTTCGCAACGAGTTCCCAGGATGCGGTACTGGACCACCCAAGGAGACGATCATGAACCTCGTGAGCGCGGGCGCGATTCAGTTTTACCCCCAATTCAAAACCCCGATCAAGCCCATCACGCTGCAAGTTCGCCGACATGACAAGAGCTGAGTCGCGGTCTGCGCACAGCACCTTGGCATGAAGCCATTTGAAGCCGAGGACGCGGGCGCCTGATTCGGCGAGAGTGAGCAGTGCTGGCATCTGGGATTCGCGTAATCTCGCCAGAACCGTTACTTGTAGACCTTCAGAGGCACGGATGCAAAGATACTCCACCACTTCGTGGTCTTTTTCCCATCCGAAACTTGCTACGAGAATCTCTTTCTGAGCCAGCTCGATGAGACGAGTCGCTTCTTCTCGCAACTGAACGAATTTCGATGTCGTTCCCAAAATATGAACTGCTGGTGTCGGATGCGTCACCGAACCCAAAGGCTTGATCGATCGGAAATTATTTTTGGGATCAATGAGTTCATGTTCAGCATATTCCCAAAATGCCCATCTAGCGAGCGCAAATGTTTCTTTCACCTCCGTGTGCGTCAATTCTACGCCCAACTCTTGGTTGCGTTCGAGAGCTTCCTTGGTAAGGTTTGCTGTCAGCAGGAGACCGGTACTGTAGTAGTTGGGGTCTGTCAGAACGAATTTTGCGTGAAAGTTTGGTGCGGAACGAAAGAGGGCATAGCCACCGAGACGATTGAGCATATTTTGGTGTTGCTCGAACATTGCCGTTTCAAATTCATCGTCCGTATGCTCAATGTCAAGTCGAGTTTCTGATGCCAGAAGAATGTACACACGCACTTTTCGCTTCGCTGCTTCAATGACCGCGTCTTCTATTTGCTGGTCAGCGAGAAGAAAACTCGATAACACAATCATTCGCTCAGCGTAGTTCATCAAGCTAAGGATTCGATTCGAGAGCTCCCGTCTCTTTCCCGAAATGTAGGTGTATCGACCCTTTTCCCTTTGGGTATTGGACTGCATCGGTCGCTCTATCCACGTAGGCGGTAACCTATATCTCCGCTGATCGACGACGCGGTTGCAGTGCTTTCCCCAAATATCCTTGCCCTCCGTCATTTCAGGTCCCAATCCTCGACTGCGATGAGATGCCATATCCGCGTATCAGGTCGTTCGGCAGCACCTTTCCATGCTTTGAGGGCGAGTACGGACCGAGTCGGGCATGCCAAGTGAAATTCTTTAAACGGTTCTGATGCTTCTTTCCACCACTCGCTGTAGAGCTTTGAGGTGGCAAAATCTCTGATTCGCGAGTTCAGACGCCAAACTGCCCACTTATAGGCATCCTCTCGAGAGTAGGCTGTGATGGGGATTTGTTCGACCGTGAATGGCTCGAATTCCCAGTAATCAAACAAGAAAGGATTTTGGAAATTGAGGTCGCGGCGCATGGTTTCGCGCTCATCGTCATTTATCTCGTCATACCCTAACCGTAAGGCTTGCTGTTGCCTAGACCATTGGGGGATTAATCGTTCACGGAAAAGAAGCTCAAGCCAAATTTCGTCGAATGAGACATCCGGGGGTTGCAATTCGGTATCGACTTTCTTTCCTTCCCAAATCCCGTTGAGTCTTAACTGGCGATCTCCGACATTCCATCGCAGACTCAAGTCTGCGATGGAATCCTTCACTTTTTCCACTTTCTCTTCCAATTCGTCGATGCGAATTGGGATTCCGTCTCCGTCGCTGGAGGTAGGTGGTGTGATTTCTTTACCTTGGACGTCGCGGAGAAAGCGCGGTAAATCATCGAACGATCGACTTTTATTCCGGCTCCTTACGGCTCTATAGGCTTTCTCATCTTTGAATACATCGACGCGTAGGATGGGTGACGGCAGCAACGGGTCCTGACTTGTCCACAATGTCCAAGCACCACGTTCCGGCACGAAAACTTCACCGGTTGCAATAGCATTTTCGCCTTGTTTGGTAAGCACATATTTGCCGCTTCTCTCTCGGATTTCTTTAAGCAAACCGAGCGACTCCCCAATTTTCAGGAGTCTCTTTGCTACAACCTCTCTCGACGGTTCGCATAGCAGATGCCTGGCTATATCCAGGGCGTTAGTTCCGTAATTTTCTTGAGCACGTCGCAGAACAAATTCGAACTCCTTTCGTTTGCGGGACTTGGCTATCTGTCCGATTACACGCCAGCCTTGAACGTTCACCTTTCTTTTCAGGATGATGTTTCTATTCATTCTTTGTCGCCATTCATCGACTTGTCTTTTCAATCGCATGATCCCAAAGCTCACTATCTGCGAACTTCTGCAACACACCGTTACCCCTGGCCATTGCTTTGCGATTTCCGATGGCGACGCGTTGATAGCGAGCGCGGGTCAGCGCGACGTTGAGACGATTGGGGCTTTCGAGAAAACTAGTTGGCCTTCGATTGGCGAAACTGATCAGGACCAAGTCAGCCTCATGACCTTGGAAACGGTCCACAGTGCACAATTCGATTGTCATATAAGGTTGTTTTTCCGTCCCTCGGTAAAAGTCCCGCTTGGTATGCTGATTTGTCCACTTCCAAAGGTGTTCTCTGATCTCTCGCTCCTGGCCGCGATAGAATGTCAGTACAGCGACTTCCCATGCACCTTTTCCATCGCGGCGGCGGTTACTCGATGCCCATTCGTCAAAGCGACTGAGCTCTTTGACAACCCGCTGCGCCTCGGCCTTATTGCGGTTGCTTTTGAATTTGTGCTTTGCCGGCACATGGATCCAAATGGCGCGATGATCGTACCCACGATAACTCCAATGTCGTTCGCGTTCCATGTCGCGCGGCGTTTGAAGCGCCTCACCGTCATAAATGCGGTCGTGGGAGAACTTTGCGATTTCCGGGTGCATTCGGTGTTGGGTGCTGAGCAGTATATGGCGTTGCTTTAGAACCCGATCAGGTAATCCGTCAGACAGGGCGGTACCGCTCCTTTGACGCTCGTCGCGTTCGAATCCGTTTTGTAGTGATTCGAGAACCGAAGGAAGTGCGACTCGCCGAACTCTGGCGATATGTTTCGAAACTTGTTTCCGGTCTACGCCATCTTGTGAAATCGGAAGAATTTTCTCAATGTCGTTTTCATATTTCTCTGCTCTTGACTTCCGCTCGCTATCCTTCCGCTTATCGGTTTCTTTAGAGTAAACGTAACTTGAGTCTTCATTTGGCCTTAAAGTCTCCACCTCGCGGCTTTGCAACTTTGTTTTTTTGGTTAGCCGCAACTCATACAATCTGACAGATCTCCATCCCACATGGGATGCCCACTTAGGTTGTTCACGATAAGTCTGACCTGAGCGCATCCAAGCATCGGCCCGTCGACGGACAATTGGCAATGCTTCGTCCCGGGCACGGACGGTGGTGATATCCAAGGGCAGTTCGTCGGCTCTTTTCAAGAGGTTTTCATTCCGACCAATGACGATAGCAGCAGCCCACAAATCGGTTTCATTTTCCTGATCGGCATCCGCAATTTTGACATCATGCTCGTTACATTGAACCAAGTAAGCGCTCTTGGTTTCCTCGGATGCGGTTGCGACAGCCGCAACATGTGGCTGATAACGGTTTGCGGCCAGAAAGGCGTCGATGCAAGCGTTCCGGAGACCTTCATTGGGAAGGCAGGCTTCGATGTTCACCTCCATCGCTTCATCATCCACATAGGGGGAAAGTTGCTTCGGGTCGCCTACGATGATCCAACGTTTCGCCCATAGTGCTGGAACGAGAAACTCCTGAAACGGTGTTTTCGAAGCCTCGTCGATGATGAGGACATCGAAGTTTGGATCAAATCCACGGTGTCCTTCTTTCTGGCGCGCGCGGATGTCGGGATGTTGCAGAATGCCTATGGTGGTGCCGCATACGAGATTGGCGGCTTCGAGCACCATGCGCTCAATGGCATCATCTCCTTGTCTCAAGAGTCTGCACAATTCTTCTTGGGACGGGGTTCGGTTCTTAATGCGGCTGAGACTTTTTAGGATTCTTTCACGCTCGGTTTTCACAAATTCGTCAATTTGCCAGGGACGCGCCTTTTTAGAGACAAGCCTGCGGTCGCCGATGCGAACCGGAATCACCGAATCTCGGTTAGTATTTCCTTTGTCCATCAGGCGTTCAAGCACATTGTCGATTGCAATATGGGTGGACCCGCAAAGCAGTACTCTTTTGTCGCGTTTTACCAACTGAAGAATTAGTTCGCAGATCGCCGTGGTCTTGCCGGAGCCCGGGGGTCCTTCGAGCAAGGCGAAATCGGGTGTGCCGAGTGCAATCTCCACAAAACGTCTTTGCTCGTCAGTACCATCCCGATCGAAATCGGTGAGCACCATCCAGCTATCTTCGTTGATTGCTGTTGGTTTCACTTGGTCCCATTTTGCGTGGTCCAAACTTTCGAAGAGCCGAAGCAGAGGCCGGTGGCCACGTTTCGGTTCGTCTTGAAGCACCTGCAAGGCTCTTCGTTGGCATTCGATGGTCCAAGTATTTGGCCGCAGAATCAGTCGCGATCCTTCTTCGGGCAACCTTTCGAGTCGGAGTTGCTGGGTTTGTGGATGTCTGTCCAGAACGCGAACCCGCTCTTTTGTGTTGAATTTGATACTGTCATACGAGCTTTGTGCAGCTAACTCGAAAGCA
This sequence comes from Arenicellales bacterium, assembly GCA_965202855.1. GTDB lineage: Bacteria > Pseudomonadota > Gammaproteobacteria > Arenicellales > JAJDZL01 > JAJDZL01. The sequence continues at coordinate 57,511 of CBDBBP010000004.1, forward strand.
TCTTCTGATGTCAGTTCGTAGATCTCCTTTACGTTCTCGTCTAGAAATGCGCGAAAAACCGCCTCCGACTCTTTTGGTAGGCCTCCGGGTTCGATGAGCTCGACCCAGATTTCCTTGGCATGATTCTCGCCGTTTTTCTTGATTGGACATTGTCCCGGTTTCCATGCGAGTCGCTTGACAGAGGCATCGCTCTCCATAAATTTCTTTGTTCGCGTGAGGAATTCGTAGAAAACTTTGAGGGCGCTAACGGACATTCTCATGATTACATCTGGGCGATGTTCAATAATATTCCGATAATGTAGAAGAGCCAATTTCTAAAATTCCGTGTAACCACCCACCCTTATCGGCAGGCGAGCTTTTTAGAGGTCTTTATTGAGAATGATTCTATTCTAAGATCGTAAAGATTTACTCATGCCGCGATGGTGCATCAGATTGTACTGGTTTTAGTTGCAGTTTTGCTTATCTCTGAATGATGCCGGTCGTTTCGGGATCTAGCTGACCAACCGTAGGTGTGGACCTGGTATTACCCCGATAATGAAAAGACTCTTTAATGATAGAGTTGAGTGAAGAACTGGAAGGAAATCTAAGATAAGTAAAGTGATCTACACAGAAGAATTGAAAGAGCATATCCAGTCGGAGCATGAAAAGGGAATTTCAGCGCGGGAGTTGGTTCGCAGAATCGAGCCGTCTGCGACCACGATCTAGAATGGGAGACGTCAAGCCAAGTTGAGAGCGAGTCGGCCGCAGCGGGCTGATGGAAGTGAAGCGGAGCTGCGCCGTTGAAAGCGTCGAATTGAGCGTCGCCGCAATGAAACTGGAGCTCAAGGCTTGTTGATTTGAAAAATACATAGCTGCGACATTGGTTTCTGATCATTGGTTCAATTTGTAGATTTGAATTCACCGCAATCAATTAGTTGCGATGGACTCACTCACTAATTCTAAGGAATCAGGGAGTGATAAGTGGTACAGGCTTGATTCGCAGCAGACGGCGTGACAAGCATGTGCATTCAGCGTCTCATAGCTGTAAAAACCACGGTCATAAACCACCGCATCGTTTGCGTCTAGCCTAATCATGCGATCAAACAGCACGTGGCTGAGGCGCAGCTGACTCCACGAAAATTTGAACAACTGAAACTTGACGCATTTGTATAAATTCGCTGCCAGATAATGTTCCCGTTGCACTATTTCAATTAAGTCTGCTATTGAGAATCTTCAACACACGATAGGATTTGAATCCCTGAGCGATCTGCATACACCCAATCATTCGACCATCGTAGGGGTTCTTATAAGTCTTCAATGGGTCACCACCATTAGCTAACATCATTTCAAATAAACGAGCTTCATCGACTTCTGCCGCATACATTAATGGCGTATATCCTGGCAAAGGACAGGACTGTACTGCATTTGGGTCAGCGCCGTAATCCAATAGGAGCTTCACAATGTCGTGTAGACTGTCGACTGACATCCTATTCATTGTATTTTCCGTCCAGAGTGAGTTCAATACATTGAACAGTGGATGATTTATCATGCTCAAATAAGGGACAATCTGCTGTTTCAGAGTAAATCCGTAATGCCCACCTGTATTTCGACGCAACGAATCCAAAACCTCGCGTGAGACAGGCATTGATTTTATATCTGGCAACTCCCCTTTTAAGTTTGTTACTATCACAAGATAGAAGATGCAAACATAAAGAGGTGTCTGGTCGTCGGGACCACGTTTGTCCGGGTCTGCCCCCATTTTCAGCAGTTGTTCGACTATTTCAGTCCGACCCGTACCCACGGAAGACATAATTGGCAACAACTTCTCCTTAACGGTTCTTTTGTTCAGTGTTTCTTTTTCGTGTTTCTGTTTGGCCAGAAGTTGAAAAATCTCGAAATCCACAGACGTAGGATAGTGATCGACTTGCAAGTTTTCGACTGCTACTCCGATAGCCGTTTCATTATTCACCGAACAGAGATTCACATCCGCACCTTTGTCAAGAAGTTTTTTCACAATATCGACTTCTTTGTAAAGTACAGACCATATTAATTGTGGCATGGATTTTTTCCAAGGCATACCGATCTTCATTGTTCGATTTGGATATCTGTAGTCTGGCTTGAAATCCTCAACCGATAGCAGTACGGGGACGGTCCTTCTTGAGTCAATTGATGATTCATAACAAGGAAAATAATGATTCATATGGGATTTCCACATATCAATCTCCCATTTTTTCACAAAGGTAGAGTGACTGTAAGAACGTTTTTTAACTTTATTGCCAATGACTGACATTTCCAATCCAAAGAGAATCGCTTGGTTTTTCAGCTGCTTGAGAAACACTTTATCTGGATGTTTTAATGAAGATGCAACCACTAAAGCCTGATTGATTATCTGTTCTTGATACTTGCCTCCTCTGTACAAGCTTCCTTTAAAAGCTTTTCTATAGTGCTTGCACGCAATGTCCAAATTGCCTCTGAATACCTGCCATTGTGCTTCATAAAGATTCAAGCGATAACTTGTGCCTTCACGGTACTCGCTATGTTTCAACAGATTTTTAACTCTTTGCAGTTCTTTTTCCAATTGACCATGATTGATCTCTTCACGGTGGATTAAACTAAACATCGCAATTTCAATTTCACGTAACGACAGGATTATTTCCTCAAATATCCTACTGTTCTTCAGTTGACATCTTTCAAGTTCATCAAATAGGTTTCTCTCTGGCTTTACACTCCAATAAAAGTTTCTTACCTCACTAACTGCACGCTTTCCTAACTCTGTCTTTCTAAACCAATCAATTGCACGAGCAACAATCAATAGAGTTTTGACCCGATTCCAATCGAGATCTTTCGAATCAAAGGAGTTAGTCCAACAGTCTATTGAGCTGATTCGCTGCAGTGACGGAAGATGGCGACCTCGTTTCCACGAACTTATTAGATCAATTTCATTCTTATTACACTCGCCACTTGGTTTCATGTTCCGCAATCCAATCAATTGCAACACTCACGGCGATATCATTGCTTGATACCAGCTCGCGCGGTTTCGGTCCACCTGAATTCTGGTGTATGTTATTCAAATAAAGCACTGCGAATGGCGGAAAGCATAGTTCCAGCAACAAAGGCAGACTATCACTGCGGGAAACACAATCCAGGGAAGTTGATTGAACCATACCGACATACCACGCGATCAAATTCTCGATGTTCTCAACTGTAATTCGAGAAAAGTCTCCATGAATTTTCTTCTCCAGAGGCACTTCGATGCAATCGACAACGAACTTCTCAATCTGTCGATAATCAACGGTGGTATCGTAAACTTTCTCATCCAAAGCTTTGTTCGACTGTTTTGAATCGAATGCATTGGCGACCGCACGAACGATTTCAACCAGAGTCGGAAATGGAGTAAGTTTATCGCGATGCATATTGAATCTCCTTTCAAAAAATAAAAAAACGTAATTCGTTGAATCAGTTAAATGTCATCGCAGAGCAATTTGACTGATTGTCAGTCTAATGATTGATTCTTGTATGATGGCGACGCTGTCATTCAACGGCAGTGGGGGAAAAATTTAAACGATTGTTTCAATTGTATTTCGGAAAGGGGCAATGGTTAAATCACCCCCTTTCCAGTTTGAAGAATGTCAAATTTCTCCTATTAAATAATTCAACCGTCGTCTATTTCTTAGCAGGAGCGTTATCGCGTCCCTTGCCAGATTTCCGGCCAAATTTTTTACTCGGCCAGTTAGGCGGACGTTTGGTACTACCGGACTTACGTCCCTTACTAGATTTATATTTAGTCATAAATATTCTCCTTTGAAAAATTTAGCCCAAATTGGCTGAATATAAATTTTATTGCTCTGTGAATGCAGGCTGCAACGATGCGAATGGCGGGAAAACGTAAATTTTTACAGTTCAAACGAATTAAGTCAAAAAAATTTCTCTATGCTCGTGCACAACTCTCCGCTTAATTAGATTAGCAATCTGTGGCGGATGATTTTGATCTATAGCATACTGGCGAGAAATTGTTCTGTCGATCACAGTGCTAATGTTTTGGTCTGTTTGACAGTTACAATTTCAATCTACGATACCGTATTCAAAGGCCAACAAAAATTGCGAAATTGGACCTTGACCTGAGTCGGCAATTTGATGTGCGCGGGTTTCAGATTTGGAAACATCAACCAAAAACCGCGGCGAACGAATCGGCGCAAAGCGAGGGAGACTCTGAATCTATTGGTTCGCTACCAAGTAATAGTTAGGTGATCTTGACCGGAACGGTAAATTTACAGCGAGCGGTCCGCCAATCTTTGCTCAACGGAGCACCCATTGCTTCATCCACGGACTGAATTTGGGGCATTAAGTCCAAATATGGCACAAAATCCAGCGTAAAATCGATTTCTTAATCCCTTTTTCAAATCCTTTGCGGATGCGAACCACAACTCTACTTCGGAGCTTTAACTCCAACCATGTTGGCACTCGTTTGAAGTTGTAACTGAAGGTCATCAGAGTGATTTCATCCCGAAATTTTTCAAGTCTCACATCAGAAAATGATCCCGTAGAATACATTGTTCAAACATATCGCAACCAATTTATGCGGTCACATGCGAGTCAGCGACTCAATCAATTTCATGGCAATTGACTTTTATGAGGTAGAAGGAGTCAGTCCATAACAAGTCAAATAGAGATGAGTTTGGCTTTCTCTATTGGAGCAATTCGCTTTTTGAGTGCAGAGCTTTCCACAACTCATTGCGTTGTTGCAAGTTCAACCAGAAGTCAGCCAAATTCCCAAATACTATAGCCAGTATCAGTGCTGTGTCAACCGTTATGGTTCGACGATTGGTGCACAGCTCATTGACAGTTTTTCGACTTACTCCCATTGCTTCTGCCAACTGTTTTTGGGCCATTTCGACAGGTGTAAGAAACTCCTCGATAATCATTTCTTCGACACTTATGGGTTGTCGGTTTGTGATATTCATATCCTGCCTCACCGATAGTCATGTTTATCCAGATAAATGTTCTGAGCATCTCCGTAGTCATCAGACCACTCAAATACCAGTCGCCATTGTTTGTTGCCACGAATGGAGTGTTTGCCGGACAACTTCCCTCTCAACTTTTCAAAATGGTTGCTCCGTGGTGAACGCATGTCTATATAGCGTGACACCGATTTGATAGAGACGTCAACATGAAAAATTTCGGCGGCAGGCGGCCGAGAAAACGCTACCTTCAGTACCAGATTTTGATACAAAATTTTACGGAATCAAATTCAAATGGGAAAAACATTCTACACACTTTCTAGCTTTCAAAAGCACTGATAGTACCGTAAGTGAATCGCTTTGCAATGCAGCTCGCGCCGCTCAGCGAAAATCAGACTGTCAACAATTGAAAATCTTTTCCATTAAGTCTAGTTACACTTCTTCTCAAAATGTAAATATCAATTTCGATATACCAGAAAACTAACGACCAAGTGACGCAATTTTTATAGGACTTGAAAATGATGGAATTCGACCTTTAATTTGTTCTGAACGTTTCGGTTTGTTCTTAGAGTAGCGGTGAGTGCAAGTCAGCTCCCCAGATTCAAGTATCGCCCAGCTGCATAACAACAAATGCAAGCAACAGCTCCCGAGAAAATGCACTCGACGAATCGGTGATTCAGCCATCTGGATTTTAGTCGTTGACTTTTTGGCACGTTTTGCAGTAATACGTCATTCGGCCATCAATCTTGTTCTTTTCGATGGAGCCTCTGCCATTGCATTTTGTGCACTTGTCGCCATCTTTGCCATAAACAGAAAGTAAGGCCGAAAAGTTTCCTCGATTACGGTCAGGACTCTCCCAGTCACTTACACGCGTTCCCAAGCTGGTCCCGCCTTCTTTAATTGCATCTTTCATGGTCCCACGAATTGACTGAACCAGCTCGCTATATTCGTTCTCGGAGATGTCATTGACTTTTCTCTTCGGTGAAATTCCAGCTCGAAACAGACTTTCTGACGCGTAAATGTTTCCCATTCCGGCTACGACTTCTTGCTCCAGGATGAATTTTTTCACTCTAACTGTCCGACAGCAAGCTTCTCTTTTCAGATATTTTTCATTAAATTCGTCATCCAGAGGGTCTTTTCCCAGTCGGTCCAGAAGCCGGCAGTCCGGCGGCTTTCCTTCAAGCCATAAAACACAACCACGTCGGCGAACACATCGGAATAGAAGTCGATCTCCGCTGTTGAACTTCAACGTTAAATGAACATGTTTTTCATTATTGGCAGAATTATTGTTTTTGTCCAGCAGAATACTGCCGGAATTGCCCATGTGCATCATAATGTAACCAGTCTCCAATTCGACCAAAACGTATTTTGCTCGACGTTCCACTGACTTCACACACTGATTCTCGGCTTCCTCACTCAAATTCATAGGAAGCGGGTAGCGTAATTCTTTATCACCAATTTCTACATTCGTAATCTGCTTGCCCACTAAAGCTTGAAGGCCACGCTTCGTGATTTCAACTTCTGGCAGTTCAGGCATGATCAGCTCCTAAAATTCCCTAAAAAAAAATTGTAAAAAAAACGTACATTGTATACAAGTCAACAGTATTTATTGTTAAATTTCAAATACTTGTACCAGTACATCTGAAAACCTCGCCTACACCTCGGCCACCATTGGCACTTTCGTATCGGCATCCGAGTCTTGCCACAAAATCTTAAGATGCAGCTTAAACTGATGCTAATCCTTTAGTATGTAAAATGGGATACTCAACGTAAGTGGCGTTCCGGCTCGGCCTTTGCGAATCCAGCGCATATGTAGTTCGAAAATTAAAAATTACTTCTCCTCATAATTGACTTACAGCCTGGCAATTGACGCCCGCGCTTTTCCAACAACAAACAGTACACGGAAATGTCCGCACTGAACAGAGATCAACTAAAATTTTTCAAAAAATGGAATTTCAACTAAATCCACGGATTGCGATCTCATGCTCTCGTTTCCTTGCGTTCTCTTCTCGCCTCAACATACTTTCCTCTCCCAGTTTACCAATACAGACTATACGCGGGTCAATATCATTCTGTAGGCCTTTGAATGCACAACCCCATTCTGCCCACATGTCAGCCTCCGAGCCAGAAAAAACAAAGGATTTCATTTGGGTAGACTCAACGATCTGATCGACTGAATAACCGAAATCAAGTGCTAAAACGGCTTTCTCTTGCCAGCCTTCTGCAGGTTTACCTGCAAGAGGTGCCAGATGGAAGTGAGTCAAATCTGTTGAATCTAGCAATACACGGTAGTTGTCAAGAGAATTTCCAACCAGAATGCCAATGATTTTCAGTGCATCTATAGACCGTTCATCACATGAAATTGATTGCAATACCGCTCGCCGTTGTTTTTTATTGAGGGTTTTTACTATATTCTCCACAATTTTTACCGTATTAAATCCAAAATAAGAATTTTCATTGCTAACCAGCCGGATTAACCACTCCATGGCTAAGGAGCTGTCCTTTGCCAATATTTCCTCTAGCCAGTAATTGTCGTGCTGAGCGGTTTCAGTTTTGGTGTCAGCAGATTTCAAAATCGCCTCTTTCCAAGCATCACCGAGTCGTCCATTCACATTACGATTGTTGTTCCGCAGCCAGTAACCAATAGCTGCTGCAACAGCTAGGCTGCTCTCTTCGGCACGCAACAGCTTAAGATAAACAGACTCTGAGGTTTGTCCACTGAGACAGATATGCTCGATAAGTTCCGGCATACCTTTTGCCTTGTCAATTGCTACATTAATGATTTCAGATGGTGCTGAGAAATCGGAAATAGCGATGGTAACTCCAACACCCACGTAGAGATTATGATTCAGGCAATCGTTCACAATTGACCACGAGGATTCTGTACTATTAACTGCGGTTTGAACAAAAGGTTCCAGAAGTTTAGCTGGAAGTCGATGGCTCATAAAAGCTTTTGCCGCGCTGGTTGGGTCGGGAACAATTTTTGAGAGAATTTCACAGAATTCTGGAGTCAGGCAACGGCCTCTGATTCTAGCCAAACGCGCTTGATTCTCTACATAATCCAGACGGTCTGCAATTTCATCGTAGGATAAATTAGCCCAACTCTTGGCAAGTTTTTCCAAATCACTATTGTTCTGCTCATGATGTTGATCAGGGGTTTCTCCAATTGATACCTGCAAAGGGCACAGGCAATCAAATGTTGGGTCTGGGTTTATCTCAACATTCATGTCAGCAAATTCCGCAATTTTTTTCAATCGACGTTGAACGCCTGGATAAGAACGTGAAACATCAATTGAATCGTAAATTACTTGCTGAAAAAGCCGATCAGCAGCCTCTTTGGGCTTATTATTGACCTTTAATATTGGGTTAAAGAAAGAACCCAAGAATTTAAATAAAGCAACCCACGGTACGTCTTGAGAATTACGTATGATGTTTGCTGCAATTGGCCAGCTTTCAGCCAACTGATTAATAACAGATGCCGGAAGTACTCCGTTAGTGAGTGTGATTTGGTTTCCCAAACCAGGGTCAGATGTGTCAAACCTAAACACGGGATTAAATGCAATCAACATTGCGGAAACAGCAACATGGGCATTATTTGATTTTTTCCAAAAAAGCTCGGAACATTTAAGTAAGACTGTTCGCTCCTCAAGTGTCCAATTCCGAGCCGAGGGATTTTCCGCGACCCAATGCTTCAACGTTTTCAGAATCACCTTTCTAGGGGAAGACTGCTGAGACATCCACTCTGGAAGATGAACGTCTGTAGCATCTTTTCCAGCTTTTTCTAAGAGTATTGGAATGACTATCTCTGGAATATGGAATAACGCAGATTCACGAACTTCCATAAGATGTTTGGGGTGTTTATCGAGCACATATTTTGATTCTTTCGGTCCCAGCTTGGCGTAACTCAACCAAAGACTCGCTACGTTCATTTTCTCCAGCCAATATTCGAGATACGGGACTTGTGCCCCGCTTGCGCGAGCGGCGATCAGCGTTTCATAAGCAGCTTTCGGCGTCTCAACTATATGCAGGAATCGATCAACGGGCAGAGAGCCTACACCTCGGTAGAAAACGCGCTTTACAAGTGCCCCTCTAATCTCCGGTGGTTCAATCGCCAATGGACATTCAGAGTCCGATAGCGGCCTGTTCGGCCTTTGAGAAATTAAACCTGAAGATGCCATCTTTTCTAAATGGCTCGTAACTTTTTCAAGCGATATTCCTAACTGCTCCGCGACTTTATATGGATTTACGCCAGTACTTCCTCCGAGTGCTATTGCACCTAACAGGTTTAGTGAATCATTGTCAAGAATATTTTCCAAGAATAGTGAAATCTGATTAACTAGACCTTCCCCGCTTAATACTTCCTTGATATCACCAGCAAGAAACATGCGAACGAGTGTAGCGGCAAGCCCGGGTCTGCCATCTGCTTGTTTACGAATGATCCTGAGCAACTCGTTTGGCCTGTTAATTCCAGCTGATTTGATAATTTCAATCATGACATCAGCTGTAATTCGCTCGAGCATATAGGTGTCGTTTTTTCCTATTCCCAATTCCGTAAAAACTCTATCGAATTCCCCAGGCCAACTCACTGCAATTATTCTGAAATCTGCCCTAAGTTCACGTCGAATTTGAACTAGTTCTCCAATCCAATTGCGATAATGATGCGCATCGTCAACGATTACTGATTGTGGTTTAAGACTACGAATATCATCTGCGATTTTTTCTCTGTTGGTATCAACTAGAAACCGAGCTTTTCCTTGAAGAGCTAAAGCTTGTAAAAGAAAGGTTTTTCCCGAGCCTGGCTCACCAACCAGAAGACAATCGCCACGGTTAGTGTCCAAAAGCCACTGCATTTCCTTCTCTCGACCTATAACCTTAGTATTAAGAAGTGGTCGCTGTGAGATCGGATATATACTCAATGCATGGGGGCGTCCGGTAACTCCAAGCAAACTTTTGCACAACACTGGTTCATAGTAAAGACGGGCTGCAAACCAATCCTGATCATAAGTCTGGATAAGCGTGAATTCTTTTTCACGTGCCGCCTCAAAAAGTTTTCGCCTTCTGTTAGGTTTAATTCGCCTAGAAGTGGCAAATATTACGCGTCTGCACTTCCATCCTTTTTGCTGAACGCTTCTTAAGTTGTCGGTGAAGTTTTTTAGAAGATTTTGGCTTGTCGTTGCAATAAGCGGAAATGGTTCGTTCGAAGATGTATCCGCAACTGCCCCATCGAAGCCGTCATCGCCTCCTCCACGAATATGAACTAGACCGGGCCAATCTTTTTGAAGGAGGGATATGGCACACGACTCAAACGCAACCGGGTCGAGATGGCCCTTTAATCTTGTCAGGATAGATCGATGATGAGGGTCCAAAATTATGTTAGATGTTGTCATAATTGCATCTCCAGAAGGAAATTGCAGAGCAACATTTTTTAACTTTTTCACATTTGCAAGTGAAATTCTTGTTTCGCCTCTCTCCCATCGGGCAACGGTATTCGCCTTGACACCAATTGCTTCAGCAAGTTGCTTTTGTGTCAAGCACAAGCGGGTTCGAAGTTCTTTCAGCTCAAAATAATTCATAATTTTTCTCCATGTTAAAATTTATTTAATTCATTAGATATTGTACATAATGTTCTATACATAATGTATAGTATTTAGATTATAGGACAAATCAAACATTGTCTGCAACTTTTCAACGCCTATTCCTTAAAAATCTTTGACGGTACGCGCTTGGCAATAAATTAACTGCATAAAATAATCTTTGGTACAAATTTATCGGCAATTCTCTAATTCCGAAAAGGTTGCGGGCACTTGTATTGCTGAAAAATCTCGCGTTAATGCGCGATGCATCCCCAAAATTCAGTCCTAATTTTTGATTTGTTTTCCAGTACTGGATTGTTTCAACTTAAAGACTGAACATTTGGTAGATGAACAGTTTAATGGGTGCACTCGTTGACCAAATGTCGAGGTGCAAGTTTGCTGATAACCCTGAGTTACAATCTCAAATGGGGCTTGAATGAGCTGAACATCGTAGCTCTTGTCGCAAATGTCAGAAACACAAGCTCACTCTCAGGGCAATGCGTATGAAATCTCCTGATATTGCATTTGAGCAGAAATAATTTGGTCTTGAATGGCAGTTCAATGAACACTTTCGGCCGTAATCTTGGATAATTCGACTTTCGAGCACCGGTTTTCAACATAAATGAATACGAAATCGAGAGCAGTGCTGTACTTTTCAATCAAACCTATATCTTATCGACCATGACCGCTCATGACCGTATATATACTAAGTTCGAGCGGAAATAGTTAGTCCTGACTGCAAATTAATGAAGCCGTTGCGGGATTTGCTGTGATCTGGCTAGCGTGGGAATATCCTGCAAGAACAGATAGAAGCGCAGTAGCGGGCAGTACAATAGCCATTTTTTCTCAAACTAAGAGGGTCAAATTATGGCTAGTAGCCTGACAACACTAAGCTCATTAAAAAGCACCGCGAAAAGAGCTCCAAACCAAGCAATTGTTACGGCTATTCACGATGTAGCTACGCAACTGGAGATGATCAACAAAAACCTTAAAAAGTTAGAATCCGAAGTACGGCAAATAAGGTGCTACGGGCTGGGAAGATAAGTAATCCCTTAATCTTCATAATTATCCATAATCACGCGATTGCTACCGTAGTTGTCGCACAGCGTTTCGATCTTGCAACAATAGCGGGTATCGACTCCTTCTGGAATTTGTTAGAAAGCAAGATCAACAACCTCGCTGGACGATGGTGGTTGTCAGTGACATTATTGTCGCTTTGGTCAAATTCCTGCCTTAAGCGGTAAAAAACGGCCTGTACAGTCGTATAAACGCTAGATTAGCCAAGCAAGAAAATATTCTGTGCACCTCAGAGGGTTGCTTTCGCTGGTTTTTCTGGACTTTCTGTAGTTTTTTAGCAATATTCGAAGTATGTTGAATTGCCGGTGTGGGATCCATGAAACACTAGGCATTCAGCAAACCCCTAGGCTGTGGTCCTCTTGCCGGTAAACGCGTAATCGTGAAATTGAAAGCTGGTGATGAAGTGCTGGTGTTCCGGGTACACTGTCTTCAGGCGACCGTTTGTGTGCTTTCGTTTGCTTGAGCGTATCGCGAAAGTGCCCAACGGATATTAGCTAATTGTGAGAATTGGAACTATTACGCGGGTTCGGTGCGAATGCCGTTAGTCATCCCAGAAAGACAAAATCATCAGTGCCAGTAAGTTGTCACAATCTCAGGTCGAAAATGACCCAGTTCCTGACTGATGATTGACGGCCTGTCTTTTCTTGAGAATCCAATTCGCGTAAGTTCGACCATCCGGTCTTGTGCATAGCAGTGTCTCAGTCCATGCAGATCCCGAGACCAATCCGGTAGCTCCTTGCTTTTCCTGCTGAACAGCTTGGATAAGTACGAACCGCCCGCCAACTTGCATTCCGACCAATAGACTGTCCTACGGTTTTTGATGCGCTGAATCCGGTCCAAGCGACGCTGCCCCAGTTCGGTTGCCGTGAAATACCAAGACGATAATCGGGGCTTGAAGTCGCGTCGAGGCCTCTTGAGTTTTTCGAGTCTCGCGAACTGTGGTGAGGTCTGCCGCTACGGCGAATCAGGGAAGTGACGACATCCCCCAATTTTTTTAAGTCGTATTCGTTGTTTACCGCAGGGTCGCGGTAGGGCCGTCGATCGCGCAGCACCGCGTAAATGGTGCGGGCCAGTTTGTGGGCGGTGGCGACGGTGGCTCGAAGGTAGCCGCGCCTTCCCGTCAGCACTTTGCTGTGTGAATCCAAAAATGTGTAAATACTATTTTTCTAAATTTACAAGTTAAAAAAAATGAAAAACTTAGCTTATTTCACTACACACTTATGTTGATGAATTAATTGGAAATATTTGCTCTTAATTCTAATTTCGAAAATATTCGGATACGTTCAATTCAAATAACACCATTATGTAATTTCCCAATACTATCACCGCTACAAAAATATATAACGCAGCAAATATCAATGGAATCCATTTTTCTGTTTTTGTGAAAGGTGTATATTTTTCTGGTGAATTTCCTTCACCTAGCGCCACCCATTCAGATTTGAATGTCGCCGCTGGCAAGTGTTTTTCAATAAGAAAGATTACTTCAAATTTACCTTTGTTGATCTGAGCAAACGATCTAGCAAGTTTCATCCAAGCGATACATAAGCATATTCCAGATGCGGTAATAACGGGTCAGATTACAACAACGATACCATAATTTTAGATTCGACCATTTTTCAACATACCTAAAACTAAGCCTATTGCTGATAAAACTATAGTATTGGCAGACAATAGAAATGTTTTCACATGCTGCCTTCGTGCGACTAGTCTTTCCGATGTCTCCACAAGTAATTCATACTGCTCTACAAGAATTCACGTCCATTCAGGGTCATTCATCTTCGTTCTGTTAGAAAGAAACATCTTTTCCAAGTCTGAATCCTCAGGCGATGTCATTCCGTAGAAAGGTGAAATATGCCGTCAAGAATGGAGAATATCTCTCCAGAATCGGCTTCAATGTGCACTACTGAATTTCGTTTCAGAAATTCGGGCATTGACGAAGAATTTTCGGTCAAGTTGATTGCAATAATAAATTTGCCTAGTGCAAGCCCTTTTCCAACTTCCCATTTTACAGCCGCGCTATTGCGAGTGCGAGTGCCAATCAGGCAAATGAGAAATGAAGATTTTGAGATCTTCTTTTCACAATGAGACTTCCAATCCTTTTCGTATTTTTCTTTTACCGGGTGGTCCAGTATTTCCAGATTTGGAAATGCCCGCTCTAGGTCCCTCTTAAACGAATGAGCCAATGTTTTATCCGTGTCGGTAAAACTAAGAAATCCACGCATTTCGAAAGTCTTTCGGAATTGAATCGACTTCATCTTTGTGTAATTTCCGTTATGATTTGGTATGCTGGCTTTTATGTCCGCTTCCTTTCGACGAATTGCTTGTCTGTTAAATTCAATCATATCTTGCATCGACTTTTCGTTGTACGTCTGACTGAATTCTATCGGATACAAGATTATCTTTCCAGTGTGCTGGATTAGCACAGATGAGAATATCATTGACCTCAAGCTACTTGGAATAGACTCGTTCAGCATCATTTTGTCTAGTGCCAATTTCGTGTCCAATCAATTTGAAAGCAATGCATCCCGAGGAGAAAATTTCATAAGTGGTGCACGAAGGATTAACGAGGAGTTGAAGCAAAAGTGCACACTTCCGCCTTGATGGTGCGAACTGCATTGTATTTTGTTATGCATTCGTCCAAGCACTTGGCAGGCAACATGATCTGGTCGGGGTCGGCGAATTTCAGGTAGCGTCTTTACGTCATTCGAACAATACCTGAAGGATGAACTTATGGCTAAAGGGCAGGCAGCGACAGGTCGCGGTCAAGCACTTGCTGGAAACATCGTACAGCCATCGAAATCAACCTTTTTGTGATTGTTTTTATAGAGAGCATGATCGCTTCAAGTGTGTTCTAAAGGCTCGAAGTGAAATTGAGTTAAGATTTTTGGAGTTGATTCGACACCGCCTGCCGCCCACATTTGATCTTTCAGCCAATCTGCCCAGAATGATGGCTATTCTTTCACAGTCTCTGCTGCAACTGGTGCGCGGACATTGGGAGATTGAAACGCGTCTGCATTTCGTACGCGATTTCACCCATGACGAAGACCGCTGCCGTACTTAGATCAGAAACCAGCCGCAGAACTTGGCCGGTCTGAGCAATCTGGGCATCTCGAACGTACGCTGCCTGGGACGATTCGAATATATTCCCGAATCCAATCGGCACTTCACCATGCATTCTCAGCATGCCTTGGACCTGATCATCAAGCCCATTCCAGCTTGAGCTGGCACGCAATGCGGTCCAATCCGGGCCATCCGAGCGCATTTTTGGCAATGCGCCACCTCATCGCGCACAACCCCGCACACACAGAAAATCCTGTTCCTGCAGCCTCGGCTCCCTCTCAAATTCGCCGCAACATTAGTTTCAAAAACAATCTGACACAGCCGAATCGCTGCCAATCGCAGTACTGTCAGCGCTTCTACAGAAAAAGGAATGTTGTTAAATTTTGACCCCAGAAACTTGGGTTATAATTCGACTATTCAAAAATTAGGATATGGAATTCCTCAATCAAAATACACGAGCTAGTCCATCGGTTGTGATGCGCGTTGCGATTGTCTTTGCGGTCATCGGATGCACGATAGCGAAAGCAGCGAGCGCAAGCGACGACGACTATTTGTTTTGCTACGCCAGTGACCATAAAGAAAAGGTCTGGTATTTCAGCGAAATATTTATTGGCGACTATTTCTATCAATCAACTCGCGCTGAGCTTGATTTCTATAGTGCTTTGATAGATTCAGGATTTAAATTGAGTTATCCTGTCCGTTGTACTTATCAGTTAACCTATAGGCAGGCGGAATTAAAGTTGGAGCGCTATGCATTGGAGCGGCAGCGATATCCATTTCATGATTGGTCCATCGTCCATACCAATTGGATACCGAAATTTGCCCGCCCGCTGTCGCCGAGTAAGAGTGACGATTCTTATGGACGCGAGAGTGGCGGCGATGGTTGTTATTTCGGCGAATGTCCGGATGGTGTGAGCCCTTCACCGAATACCCCCTCGCAGTAAACTCCACAATAAATTAGTTTGCAATACACTGCAGGGATGGTGCGAAAATCTCGAAGAGCTACCGGTTGGCCGGCATTGCTATTGTTCAGACTCGTTTGGGCAAGAGCTCGAAGGCATCACGGTTTGGGGCAATAAAGGTACTTTGTTCGGAGGCAGGATGAGCGGATGATTATGAGTAGACGGGAAGCATTGACAATGCTGCTCAGCGGGTCGGCGGCTCTGTTGGCTACCCCTAAGGTTCACTCCATCAATCTCCCGACCGTAAGAGGATGCCTGATCGAATACGCTCACTTGAAGGAGTTTCAGAGATCTAACGTCAACTTTTTCCAACCGAGCGAGCAGTTGATTACAACGACAGGTGATCGTATGCTTGATAGATTATTCGGCCGCGCTCTCGTACGACTTTCAACGCTCTTCTCCGAGAGACCCGGGTTCGGTTTTGTCGATGACTCAGGCGCGCCGAATGCTTATGCGACCAACCAGACACTGGTCCGTGGAACTTGGGGCACCGTATGTTTCGGACAAACTCTTTTCAAGAACTTGATGGACCGCTACGATGATCAGGGCTTGGCTGTCATGGCAGTGGCAGCCCATGAGTTCGGCCATATCGCACAGTTTCGCTTGGGCATCGACAAGCAGTTGCTCCGCAACCAACACACAGTGAAGCGTTTGGAGCTTCATGCCGACTTTCTTTCCGGCTATTTCCTTGGTGTCAGAAAGCGCCAACAACCCTCCATCAGTGTTTGGGCGGCAGGGCACAGTTTGTATCAAATCGGCGACTATGAGTTTCACAATCCAAGTCACCATGGGACGCCGGATCAGCGGGTGGCGGCGGCAGAGACAGGTTTCAAGCTAGGACACGACGAAAGTGCTGGATTTGCGCTGGCGTTTTCTAAGGGCGTTGAGTACATCCTTACGAATTTTTAATGCAAATCTCAGGTGAATGAGGCAAAAGTGATGTAATGGACACCTCCTTCCAACAGCAATACAATGAATTTTTGAGTCATTCTAGTATTGCGATGAAAGGGGAACCAAAAAAGGAATCCTGCCATTATCGGGGATTTGAGTTGAGGGCTGGCGCGTTTAGTTTTAGGTTTTTTGGGGGTACTGTTTCCGACAGCTTTCGCCTTTAGTAGGTGTCTTAATCTCAACCAAAGTTGTGTTTTTATACCTCTGTTTTACCCCTCTTGCGCATTGCAGAGAAACACTTCAAAATTGAAATCCCAAAATTAGAATTGCCGCATCATCAATGCCTACAAAATTGTTTTAGTATCATGCGTGCTAAGATGAGTGCATTCTGGAATATTGGTTGAATCGATGATTTCTCAAGAGGACAAACGTAAAGTCGGCGCACTTTGGACTAAGATTCTTAATGATCAAAACGAGAGTCCGATTAAGGTCTTTGAACAAATTTCTCTTCTGATTTGTTCCCGAATTTTAGATATTTCAGAAACGAGCATCGAAAATTGCAGAGATTCTTCAGATCAGCCATTCCGACGAAAGTTCAGTGAAGATGAGCAGCATCTTCGCTGGCAGAACTTAATACACAAACCTGAGGAAGAAATCATATCGTTTGTGCGAGATGGAGTATTCCCTCATTTGAGATCAAAGATTGCAAGTGGAACGGAATTTGCCGAATTTTTGAAGGAAACTCAGTTCACAATAAACAGATCAAGTCTTGTAGTTGAATTAATTGATACTATTGAAAATCTACCTCTGACTGAAATTGAAGCAAGAAGCGACTTGTATGAAATTTTGCTCCAAAATCTAATGAGGAACATTAGCTATCGTAAAAGAAGAGATGCTACTCCAAAGCAAGTCATTCGCTTAATGGTAAACATCCTTGCACCAAAGCCAACCGACACAATTGGCGACCCAGCATGTGGTACCGGTGGACTTCTTCTTGGTGCGATGAACTACGTACGCAAAAACTACGCCCTGCGAGACGGCAAATCAACTGCCTTCGAGAGAGAACTCATTGAAAAGTCATTGGAAAGAAAAGAACTTGAGGAATCTCAGGAACATTTTCGTGGAGACAAGATTCATGGATTTGATATTAATCCCACAGCACTTCGAATTTCGGCAATAAGCATGATGTTGCGAGGCGTAGAAAATTTCGCAATTCACCATCAGGATACGCTTGGTGCAAATTTCCCAGAACGTTTTCCCGAAGTCCTTTCGGAAGGGTTCGACATTGTATTCTCAAACCCTCCGATCAATCAGAAAGTTAATTTAGAGAACGTTGATAAGTCGTTGTTGCGTCAGGTTGCGACAACGAGTGCAGAGTTACTTTTTCTTGTATTGACTTTTCGAATGCTAAAGTCGGGAGGAAAGTCAGCAATCATAGTCGCTGATCGCGTACTGTTCGACTCTTTCCGTACGTATAAGACAGTCAGGAAAATACTCATTGACCAGCATCAACTGGAAGCAGTAATCACTCTACCGAAAAGAGCGTTGTATTCCTATCACAAAATTTCAGCTGGCATTCTGATTTTTAAAAAAGACGGACGTACAGATGATGTTTTCTTTTACGAAATAAAGGAATCGGAATCTTCTCTCAATTCCAAACATAAACCAATTGATGAGAATGAAATTTCGGAGTGTATTACCCGCTGGCGAACTCGCGATATAAACAAAGATATAGATCGTTCCAACAGAGGATTTTTTGTCCCGGTTGAAGAAATTAGAAAATCCAACTACGACATTTCATACAGTCGATATGCAGAACCTGTCTATGATGAAGTTGACTATGGACAACCAGATGATATTTTGGAACGACTGAAACTAATACAAAGGGAAATTCAATCCAATTTGACTGAATTGACGGAGATGTTGAAATAAAATTTTCGAAGGAATTTACAATCTCTCAAATTTTCGGACGAGATGCATCGTTCGGGACCCCACAAGGACAATATCCGTTTTTTACATCTAGCAAAAGTGCGTTGATGTGGACCGATGTCGCTGACTGCAAAGGTCCTGCACTTGTGTTCAGCAGCCGCGGTTCTGCTTCAATTAAATTTGTTGAAGATCATTTCTCGGCCTCTGGCGATTGTTATATTGCTATCCCCAAAAGTGGCAATATTGATGATGCCAAATTCGCATTTCATTTTTTGAAATCCCATCTTCAACTGATTGAAAAGGGATTTCGGGGAACAGTAATTAAACGCCTACCGAAGGAATTTCTCAAGAGAATTGAATTGCCTGCATATTATGAATCAGGTTCATATAAAGAGTTGGCAAATTCAATATTTGATAAAGGAGAAACTGCTCGTGGTAAACACGAGGAATTCCAAACTATGGTGAATGCATAGCATAGGTCAATATTTTTAGATACTTTTGGCGCCCCTTTGTCGAATTCCAATAAATTCAATGTAGAAAGAGTTGGATTTCATTTAAGCAGGAAACGGTCTCCGCCCGTTTATGGTTCTGTGAGGTTTTTGACGAACAAAATAGAATGGAACGCGCCGCCATCGAACGGCTGCTGCCAATGCCAACGCTGCACACCGATGAAACCTCGATGATCCATGTGAATCGCAAAAAACATTGGATCCACAGCTGCTCTGGCGGGAACCTGGTGGTGAAACAATGCCACCGAAGTCGCGGCACCCAAGCACTCGATAACATCAACATCATTCCGTGCTCTACCTATTGCACACAAATCCACTCAGTACTTAACCTACGGTGCAATCAACCTTAATTTCGGGTCATCATGTAAATGGCTGCTTCGTAAGCATGCGACTTGTTCGCCAATTGAATATAGCATTCCCAGATGTTCTCGTAACCAGGCGGTAGATCATTCTTGCGGTACATATTACCGGCGAACCTGGCCATCGTCAGCACACCGGCACCGGCATTGTCCGGCACTTTCAATCGATTATCGCGTGCGAAATCCTTCAGCACCGTGATCTCGGAGTCACTGAACAGCACTTGCATCGGTAATTCTGGAGTTTCCCGCCCCAGCAAAGTCATGGCGGCCAGCCGCCAAGCGACGACGGCATTGATGGTGACCGCACGTTCGATGCGCCTGGCCTTTAGAAATTGCAAAAACTCCGCTTTGCAGCCTGCTTTCAGAATCCGATGCCAATCCTCAATTCGCCAACGCAAAAGATAACGCTGCACCACTGCCGTGGCTTCGTCGACACTCGTCACGGCCAAGCTGGTCAGCAGCAGCCACTCCAGTGCGGTTGAAGCCGCCGGCGCTTCGGGTTCATACACATGTACAAGATTCATCTGGACCGGCTTCTCTTCGGCAAAGCCGCTGGTCGGCTGAATCTCTGCCTGACGCCAGCGTAACTCGACGGTCGCCATCCGCTTCGGCTGCTTCGAGCGCACTTTCTGACTGCGACTGCTGCGCCGAGCTGATTGTGTCATGACCGGCACTTCCAACCGCGCTTGCGATGGCTGTGCCCGGATCGCCGCAAACATCTTCGGCTTGCCTTTGCCCTGACTTCGATCATGCCTGGCCCGCACCAAAAGCTCCACCTGCGGCAGCCGCCGACACTCGGCCATCACCTTAAAACAATCCGCCTCTCGACCCATCACCGCTACCGAACGCACCTCTGAAAGAGACTTCGCCAACTGTGCCGTGACCTGCAGACCGCGCAGCCATCGTTGTGTCTTGCTGCCCTCGTCGTCCTGATTCTCATATTCGATGTGCGGCACGCCTAACGGGACTCCCTGTGCGTTCAACACCAACAGCGAATGCATGTGAATGCCCAAGGTGCCCGCCAAGTTCTGGTTGCTGCTAACTAGCCCCAGCCCCTTGCCGCCACCGTGATTGGCAAAATTCAAATCCGTGCCGTCCTGCACGCACAATACTTCCTTCTGACCCTGCATGCGCTTCAACATTCGCTTTCGATGTGGCGTCAGGATTTTCTTTGGCGTGACCGCCCATGTATTGGGCTGATCAATCAGACGATAATGCCCGAACACCGCCCCGCGATCCGACACGGCTGCAGCCGCGAACGCACTCATCGGCTGTTGAGCCTGTATGTCCACACTTTTCACCAAGCGTCTGCTCCTGCGCTCGTCTCCTGACGGCGCACCTCCAAATTTCTGCTCCGATCATTCATCTATCGCTAATCCATACTGTCTCGCCCGCACCTTCACTCGAACTTTCTCCAGACCCAACAACTCTCGCCGATTGCCTTCTAATTCATATATATACACCGACTTTACGGAACAGTCGCACATCAACGGGATTGAATCCTTTTGACCGAGGCTTTTTTGCTGGGAACAAGACCTAGCCTGTTACTTTTATGAGTCTTATTTTGCATCGTTTTTCGTTGCGCATAGAACGGTGTTTCAGCGTGTGCCTTTCGCGATGGCGCGACATCGGTCGATGGGCTGCTCTCAAGTATGCGTTAAGATTGGGAATTATTTAGATGATTGCCAAAAGTTGACGACAGGTCAAAAAACCTCTCATTGGCGAATTCAACTAACTGTCAAATGATGACTTTGTCAAGTTATTCCGATTAAGTAAACAGTCCCTTAATTCAACGGCAAGAACATTTCTTACGCCTTCGAGATTGATACCTTCCTGAAACGCAGAATCTCGCATTTTTTGAAGTAGCGATTCTTCGGGTTCAAATTCTCTAGCTATTTTGAACGGCAACTCCTGAACTTCAAGTGGGTGCATGCCTTTAGTCTCATCAACTATGTCCTGTGCGTGTTTTACAGCCCAAGACTTAGCTCCTATATTTTCTGAAATGCGTTCCCCAAGGGTAGTAAGCCGAATTGGACTTTCACTTGTCGTTGATGAAGGCGGAAGTCTGCCAAAAATTTCCTTTATGTCTTTACGGATTTCCTCAAAAAACTTGTCGAACCTTTTTCGGTCACTATTGACCTCCCCATGCCAATTGCCAAACTTAAAAGCAGCTGCAATCACTGCGAGAAGTACAGTAACCGATATGGCCAGCACCCAATAACCTGGCTCCCAATTTCCTAGTTCCATCAGTCGTCCTTCAAAAACGCGAACTATCAATCATATCGCTATGCCATTCAAAGAAGGAATGGCGGAGTGCAAAGTGCAAGCGATGATTCATCGATTATTGCGAATGACACCTGCTGGCGTAATGAGCGATTTAACGGCTCTATCAAACGAGGATTGAACACGCAGACCGGAATTCAAATCTACGATATTCGTCTGATAGGTACAGGGGTTCAGTCTTGCCACTCGGCGTTTTCCCCTATTTGTCTTTACAGTCATTTTGAACCCCTATTTTAGTTAGTTAAAGTGTCTCCCATTCTTCGATATACATATACCTCAATGTATCACGCAGTCAATCCTTTCCATATTCAAATTGCCCTAAAAAATGTATTGCAGCAATCGCAGATAAAATCTCGAATATCTTCTGTATGATGATTGTGATCCAAAACTAATTTTACCGTTACTCCGAATATTGATCGTTTTTGACAAATTGGACATTTAAACGGACTGCCTTTCTTAGGTATGTTGTCAGCATGCAGGTGGCGATCAACCAATCCTGGTGTTCGATTTCAGCGCCTTCCATGTCCGTTCCAATCTTGACTAAAAATTGTTTTTCCACAGTGTTTGCAGTTGCGGCAACGGAAAGACATAGAGTTGTGTTTTACGCCTGCTCGAAGATATTCCTGCCCACAATCCAGACATTCAATACGGTCTGGCCATCGCGGCTTAATAATCAACGCCTCAGAACAAGCGTTGTCTAGAAACATCTTAAAGGCACTTTTTATAACGCTATGAATTCGATCCATAGTGTCATTTTTTTCATTGCCTTCATTCAAACGAAAAACGAGTTCGTTCACATAGCGGTGGCAATGCTTCTTGCTCCAGCTATGATATACGTCTTTTTACACACGTTTCAAAACTAGTCAAACACTCTCGCTTTCGCTGACATGCGAGATTCCATCTACGAAGAACACGGGTCGGTAAATCATCCAGCCAAACCGTTCGTAAATGGTCGGTTCGTCCGAGTAGACCGGTGATGATAATTCAGCATTGTTGCAAAATTTTCCCTGCAGTCGACTTTTGCGGCAAACTCGACTAGCATTGTTTCAACCCTCCCAAATTGCACACGCATGCCAAGAATCGCTTGCTTGCCCACAGTCCTTTGTCCACCAGAGTTGAGTTTCTTTCTTGCTTGTTTGTTTCATTGCCACCGATGTAGGTCCCATCCACTTCGTTTATTCCAGTAACTGGTAGAGTCGAGGGCTGGCGCGTTTAGTTTCAGGCTGAGAGGTTTGCTGTTTCCGTCGGCTTTCGCCGTTAGTCTGTGTCTCAATCTTTTCCTTGATCACGTTTCCTCTCTCCCGCTCGTCAAACCGGACTGCGTACTTCCCGCATCCGGCTTTCGTTCAAGAATTATGCTTTCGCCCACGGCAGGTTCCTTGTCGTCGGCGACAGGCGTGCCAGACCTTGTTCCATCCACAATCCTTCGTCGGAGAATCGCACGTATTTCCCTGCCTTTACCTGATGCTTTCGACAAATCCATTGACGCAGCCGTTTGGTCGTATAACAATCTATCGGCGAATCTGCAGGACTGACCTGACCCAAATACCAATAGTTCGACCAGCCGGACAGCATTCAGTTGAGCCGGCTAACCTGTACCTGCGATCCAGAATATAAATGAGAGCCTTTCGAGTCAATTTGAGTGGATGTGTAGTCGATACGTCCTTGTACTGGTGGGAAGAGGTTTCGGCAAATGTGGCAGCTTTCCTCGCCGCTCTGTTTAACTCACCAGCAGTGATTACAGCTTTCGCGTACTCGCGGATTTCTGATCGTAACTTTGATCTGCAACCCCTGGCGCGAGTGCCAGACCCGAAACTCGACACAGCCGATGAACGTCATCAGCAAGTCTTCACGTTGACGCACGCCGCAGAACGATGTGCCGGGGATTTCTTCCAAAAGTAGGCCGCTTCGAAAGGCTATGCGGTAAAGAACAAGCGAGAGAGGCCATCTCAAATCAAATTCGAAAAAAATTGCGCAAAAGCGGCATCAATGCTCAAATTGATGAGATCGTACGACAGTTGATGACCGATCGGACCTAACAGTAAAAAACAAAACTGTATTTGAATTTTATATCTGCCCTGCCCTACAGTTGTTTCTCTATTCGATCCTCACGGGAGTCGAAGATATATCAACGCCGAAGAGCGCAAGATCTTCCTCGCATGCGCGGCGCGTGAAGATGCTGGCGTTCGCACGTTCGCAGAAGCGCTGCTCTGCTACGGATGTCACATTTCGTAGGCACTCGCTCTCACTTGCAGTCAGATCTATCTTGACCAGCACGTCATTAATTTCGGAACACTGAGAAAAAGCACGGTGCCGACTCCACCGGTATTGATCGAGCATTGGAGCTTGCTCGCGCTCTGCGGCATCGGCAAGTTCAGGCGGCAGACCGATAAACGATTGCGGCAATAGTCCCGCGTCACCGCGTGGCGGCACATCAAAAGAATTTTAAATAATGCCGGCATGTACGGTCCACAGGCAACGCCAAAAGGTCTGCGCCATGGTTTTGGGGTGACCGCTGTGAAGTCCGAGGCGCCGCTGCATCTCGTTGCCCGATGGTTCGGACACAGCTCAACAAACTCGACGGTGATTTACACGCAGGCCGTCGACCAAGAGGAGAAAATTATTACTGAACGCATGTTTCAGAACAGTTGAGGCTTTGTTTTCGATAAGACCGTTTCGTTTCAAGCCGGTCTGCAGCAGTCTGCAAGAGCCAGAACACGCGTCGTTGCTGATAGTTTGCGTAGCGCTTGATAGACCCGACATTCATCGCCGGTCTTTTTCAACGAGTGCAGCCCACTCATCATACGGAACCCAGTAGACATTCGCATACGGAACCCAGTAGACATTCGCATTTTTTTCTCCGGGTAGACGCATGTTTGATGCAACCACCGGTTTGACCGAGGCACTTGCTGATTCCAACTCGAACTCATCCAATTTCGTCGGCCGCCATGTTGCTGGCATTCCAGCAATCGCTTCAGCTGCCACCAGACCAATGTACCAACCCATCTTGCGGAGCGAAGATTGATGTTCTTTAATTTTTTGCAACGCCTCACTGGCAGATTCCTCGTCTGGAAACTCGTAGATGAAAATTACGGATTTGTTGGTAGGCGCTAGAGGATTGAAGTATGCCAGCGTCCCAAGTTTCCACTTGTCCCAAAATGTAAACGGATGCAATTGAATTTCACCGATTTCAGAACCTGATAAGCCCGCCCAGCCATTATTTGTTTGTTCCGATTGCTGTTGTGCGAAGACGACAAATTGCTCAGTATGGATGGTTATTACAAAGTAGGTCAACGCGATCGCAAACACTTTGAGAGATTGTCGAACCAGATATTTTTTTCTTCGATTCATCATTTTAATCTTCCATTGAATTATCGAAACAGACTGCACTGCGATCAGTGTGAAAGCCGGCAAAATTACTCTGGAGATAAAGTAACGGACCACACCGTGTTTTGAGTACCCACAAGCGATTACGATTGCAATTATCAAGGCATAAAGAATGCCAAGCCCTAACGTAAAGGATAATACATCATAATCTGAAAGAATTGCTCCGATGGCAGCTGTATTGGCAGCGTTGCTTTGAAGTGTCGATTGGGCAACAATTTCCAAATTTCCAACGTCTTAAACCCAGTTTCTATGAGCGTAACATGTAGAAATATCAAGGAACCTGAAAACGAAAAAAACAGCCTGCGAAGGTACGACAATGATTCTTCTTGAGGTTTGAAATAACCCTCATATATTGCATTGAGACACAAATCAATTCTGCTGGACGACCCCGATTCTTTGAGGCAACTGGTTTTATTGCTGCCGTTTTGGGGCATTTGACTTTGATTTGCTCTATCTGCCGGCAATCAGAATTTAAGAGATATGCTCGACCATTGTAACTATCTATAGATATTGCTCCCGATTCAACTGGAAACTAAGTCTAATTTTTAGGTCTGTCGTTATGCTCAACGCCATCCAGCACTCAACCACCAAACTTTGAAGTTTTTCCCGCCCAATTGTCTGAAGAAGAAAACTGCTCCTTCCTGCTCGCAGTGACCCCTCATTTCAGGCACCCGCTCTTTTTTTCATGGGGCGAGCGTTCGGTCCGCTCTCGCCACCGACGATGACCCATGTTGTAATGCCGATATCGGCAATACAACATCTCACATCATTTCGGGCATGGCAGGCGCAAGCTCGCCAACACCTTATTCCAACTCTATCTTCTGGCTTTCGCCTTTCATGCCATCAGTGACTTTCTGTGTAAACCCTGGCGGCAGGTGCGAAAGCACTGGGTGGCGCGCGATCAGATTTTCGAAAACTTAAGAGCGCTCAGCCGACTGTACTGCTTTGACCATTGGAATACATTGCTGAAAACCGTCTGCTAAATGCGTGCTCCACCCACCTGATCACACCTCAGCCGATGAAAAAACCAACCACATCGGCTAAACCTTGTTGTCCCTATCTGGAGAAAAGTTTCATGTAAAAGTATTGTTCAATCGCCACAGTGAAAACTGCTGGAACTATCTGGCAAACGCGGGCTGGAATCAGTCACAGATATACAATTAATGTGATCCTATGCCAGATAAAAGCCCATGAAGTTCAGCGTAAAAATTAAAAATTTGGGTAAACTCACTGATGATGAATTTCACATCGGCAAGTTTACAGTGTTCGCAGGCCCAAATAATTCAGGAAAGAGTTTCGTCTCTAAACTCTTATATTCAATTTTTAGTGGCATGAAAGCGAATCACGCTGAGTTGTATCTAACTGACTTGATTGAAGAAGCAAATATTAGCCAACTTGCGCGACCGTTTCTCTTCAAGTCGGAACATGATTTTTCGTTTGACATAGAAATTGAAAATCTGATTGACATCGTTCAAAGGTGCCCATATCGAAACTTGGAAGAACTGCGCAAAACCGTGCACGATCTAGTCAGCGAATTAGACAAAATTCTCGATGCATATGCAAATTCTGAAGATTCTGATGTGAAGTCGAAATCGACAACAATAAAATCGCGTCGCGACGACTTACGGCTGCGAAAAATTGATTTGTCAATACGCCAATTAAGCAGTCTGAAAGATACACTTGACGAGCTGGAACCGGAAAAGATAATTGCGAATGGAATGAGAATTGAGCTTAAAAAACAATTGATCCACAATTTTCAAGTTTCTAGTCTTTCTAAACTGCAGAACGAAGTAAATTCCCCGATAGAGATCGAAATCCAAAATTTCGGAAGATTTGAGTTCTCAAATAGAGAAATCATTATCGATATAGACAATTCTTCAATAGATGAGTGGCAACATTATTCGACGTTAGCCTATTTAGAATCTCCTATTTACTGGAAATTAAAAAAAGCGCTGGAATCCATAGGAAAATATCGATACCGTTCTTCTAGAAGTCGATTAAGTGGAATACCAGAATATTTCTATGATCTCGCTTACTCGCTTAACGACGAACTCATCGGAGAAATCGCTTTCCCAGAGTTGTACGAAAATCTAACCAGTGACAAATTTATTGGCGGAAAAATAACGATTTCCAAAACTGGTGATTTGTTCTTCCAAGAAAACGACCGTAATTTCTCTTTGACGACTACTGCAAACGGAGTAGCTAATCTCGGATTTTTGGCTCTGCTGATTGAACGCAAGGTACTTGACAAAAATTCATTTCTCTTCATAGATGAACCTGAGGCACACTTAAACCCAGCATGGCAGGTTGTGATGGCAGAATCTCTCTTCGAGCTGTCGAAACAGGGCGTACATGTAGTAATTGCCACGCATAGTGTTGATATCCTCAAGTGGTTAGAAGTGCATGTGAAGAAAAATCCCGATCGTGAAAGGTTGATTGCACTCAATCAATTTCCAGCTAATGACAACAACACTGACGATTTTGACGAAAAATTAGCACATATCAAACAGGAACCGACTAAGCCCTTTGCCGACTTATATCTGCAAGGAATCTGATCTTGTCAAATCTGAATCAATATTTAGAGCCTATACGAGTCGCTGATATTCAACTTGGCGATATTTCAACGCATATCGTATGGATAACTTTCCACCCAATCCATGCATGAGAGGAGCCGCTGGGTTAGGCGCTTGCAATTGCGTTGATTATTTTTTGGCAAATCAGGAGTTTGTGTTCTTAATTGAGGAAACTCAACTTTCAAGAACAATTGATAATCTCAAATCACAGTTCTGCTGCTTGGAAGATAACGATCAGAATAGCCACATGAATAATCTGATCTTGTGGGAAAATCAGTCAAAAGTTTACGGATCCATGCTCGTATTATGTCGCTTGGCAGCCTCATGTGAGAACATGAAAGCGCTGATTCAACAGAAATCTTATAAATTCTGGTTGGTTGCAAGCGGGCAGATATTACCTGGCGACATGCGATTTATCGATAATCTTTCGAGCAGACCAAAAAGCAGCCTGAAAAGCCAATTATCAAAGGCGACCATGAATGATGTTGCTATAGTGCCAACTAATAATCTCGCAAAAAAAATTTTTGAAATTGATCCTATTTACTCAATGCCATTAGACGAGGATTGAGCTGGTTCCCAAAAAAAAACACTTCTTTTAATTGTCAAGATTGCGGTTCAATTGCCGCCCGACGTCATTAGAAAAACAATTTAGCTATGGGGGAGTCGTGGGCTGGCGCGTTAAATTTTAGGTTGAAGGGTTTACTGTTGCCGACGGCATTCGTCTTGAGTCGGTGTCTCAATCTCAGCGACAGGCGTACCAGACCGTGTTCCATCCAAAATCTTTTGTCGGAGAATCGCATGTGTTTCTTTGTCTTCACCTGATGCTTCCGACACAACCATTGTCGCAGCCGTTTAGTCGTATGACGATTGATTGCGTCATAGGCCGGACTGACCTGCCCCAAATAGAAATAGTTCGACCAGCCGGACAACATCCAGTTGAGACGTCAAACCATTTCCTGAGAATCCATCAATCCATACTTTCGACTGGTATGTTCGCTGACCTTGCGGCAAAGATTCCGCATGCTTGATGTGCTCGGACGAGTGCCGATGTTGCTGCCGTTCATACGGCAGTTCCTTCCGATCCGGCAACCACGAAACACCATCGGCTCCTGTGGACAGAGCAGACAACATGTCTTGCCGTGATTGATCGGCAACTGCAACCGATTCATCATCCGTTCCACTGCCTTCAGCATCCTCGGTGCAGGACTCCTGCCGCAGATGCTCAGATCATCCGCATAGCACACGATGTGCGCGCCAGCCCTCGGCTCTACCCCTCTTGCTTCAATAAATCGATTGATGAAAGTAATGCTGCAATTCTTTCACAGTGTCAAAAGAAGGTCAAGGGGCGTGCCATTGATCAAGATGGAGCCATCTGGAAGCAGTTCCAAAACATAACGGTAAATCGCTTCTCCGTCGCTTGTTCTGCCAGCAAGCTCCCCGGCAAGTTTCACGATGACCAGTGCTGACAAAGGGGCGACCATTTGGCTTTGACTGGCTTCAGCCTTTTCCAGAATCTTATCCAATCCCGACACTTCGACCGTTAATGAACCAAGCCCTCTATATTCTGCGCTTTCCTTTACATGCAGTTTGCCAGTGGCGCTCAATGCGTACACGGGCGCCTTAAGCTCAAGATCATTAATTGTTATTGAAGTATTGGCATTTTCCAGAATCAATAAAAACTGTTGCAGCGATTCTTCATCAAAGTCGCCAAAAATTTCAGAATTCTCATGAATTGACCACAACATCGCTTCTCGGAATGGAATGTTTGACAGGTCGAAGTCAAGTTTGATCCAATCAGGTATGAATGCGACGACCCCAGGTAGATTGAATACTTCGGTTTCCAGACCGCTTTCCAAGACACTGAACTTGAGGTCGAGAATTCCATCCTGATTGTTGAGAGTAAAATTAGTGCTTAATTCATCAAGGTAGAAGGAATTTGACGGGTCGGACGCATCAAACTCCAGCTCTTTTAATGCGAAATTGACACTGATTGACTTAAAGAACAATAAAAGTTCTATGACTTCTTCAATACTATAAGATGTCCGACTATGTTCATCGAATGCCAGTTGGATTGCGTGAACTTTTTCGCTATCTAATTCCTTGGCGGTTGTAGATATCGACAATTCACCAAGAGTGAAATTTTCACTGCCATCTCTGAATGTCAAGTTTTCCAAATAGGCTAACGCGAATACATCCTCGCTGCCGCTGTCTCTCTGAGTCCGAATTTCTTTAAATGTGATCGAATCAATTCCGCCGACTTCCGTGGAATCGTTTTGATCAATCAAGACAAGTGTCAAGCCGTTCAATTCAAAGTTGGATTGACTGATCGGAGACACTTTGTCAGGATTCCAGACGAAAGAGACTCTATTGTCTCGATTAAGGATTTGTAGTGCATCCCCTCCATTTATAGATTCATACCAATGAATCCTATCGGGCAAATGAATCTTGAATTCAGATTCGTTGTCGTTCTTTAGTGTGACGTAGATTTGCAAATTGCCTAGATCAATATTTCCTTCGTCTTGGTTTGTACTTGAGATTCTGACGTTGTTCAATTCAATTGAACCCGTTTCGTCTCCCGTTAAAACGACTTGTATCATACCGTCAAATTCCAGCATCCATTCTGATGCGCCAGTCTTTCTCAGGTATTCCAACCAGGCTTCAACGATGGAGGTGATACGGTTTTGTACTCTTAGCTGATCTGCTGTCCTGGCTTGAAAGATTGCCTGTTCTGTCATTGCAAGCCTTAGTTGTTCGCGCACTTTCTCAGGATCAAAATTGCCTAGAGACTCACCAGCTCTGATTCTAATTGCGAACTGGCTATTCGGATAGTTGGTGATGATTTGATCTAGTAAATCGACAGCTTCCCTCAGAAATTTGATACTTAGTTCTTTGTCTGGTTCCTTTTCGGCCTGTGCGGACAGGATTACGGCATCTATGAACAGTGTCTCCGCTGAGTCCTGGGTGTTTTGAGCGAAGGATTCTATTGAAAGCAGGTTCGCGATAGTGAACGTCATGGCAAATAGCATGCCTGCCAGTAAAGTTTTGAATGTTAATTTCATGTGAATTCAGCTGTTGTGGATGAGCAATTCGTTGTTTCTGCTGTCATAATTGAATATCGTGGAGGTTTCACCCGATTTGAATCTAACCCAAACTGAGCAGAACCTATATACGACCTTTTTGACATATCGGGCGCTAGCCTTTACACCGCGGTTATCAGAATAAATGATGTGGTTGCTGATAAAGAGACTTGAAATACTGCACTATTTGTTTGACTACATTTAATTCTTCGAGTACACAAATTAAGCGAGCTTTCTCGAAAAGGGGCGGACTAAGCACATCCATATCTTGAGGAACTGAAAGAGTCGAGGGGAGACGCGTTCGATTTTAGGAAAAGGGATAAACCGTTGCGGACGGCTTTCGCCTTTAGCCAGTGTCTCAATCTCAATCAAAACTATGTTTCCGTATACCTGTTTGAGCCGTCTTGCGTGTTCACCGAGAGGTATCCAGTAGTACACATATGAATGAAAATGTCACAATCAACACCGTATTCTTACAAAGTACGAAACAATTCTCGACCAGCGAACCTGCGGTAGATCAGACACGCTGATTTAAATTCTTTGTTAGGTGGGGTTCTTCAGTACTTCAAGTTACTGCATTACCAATTTTTTGCGGAACAATCAACACCGTCAATTGAATTACACCAACTGCAAATCTCCCCCCGCCGTTTCGTTTACAGTTCCAACCTTGATGAGCGCTTGCTTCGACTCACAAAACCCTAACAAATCTCAACTTTCACCAGCGATTCTTTTACGCTCGACTAAGGTAAGCGCGCCTGCCTTTCCCAAGTCAGTGAAAACATCCTTGAATATGAATTCGTACCGTAAGTACCCTCTATCCGGCAAAAATTCCACACTTACGCAGTACTTCAGATAATCTCACGCTCTTTTTAATGTGGAAGCTATGTGGAAATAGAACAAAATTGATGAACAAAGAATTCATCCCTTAACCGACGATCATAAATCGTGCTTCTCCATTGCGATGGAGCTTCAGCATCAGTGTTCCGTCATTGCCAGCGACAACTTGCTGGAATTCAGAAAGATTACGTACTCGTGTGCGATTGACCTCGGATACGAAATCACCTTTGCGCATACCTGAAATCCACGCTGTGCTCCCCTCTTCTACGGACGATACCACGATTCCTGAATCCTCTCTCGAACTCGAACCTGGGCTGTCTTCGAACTCCGCGCCGGCAAGCAGGGATGACAGTTCCCCACCGCTGATCTTGCTAGTTTTCCGATCTCCGATAATCCCGTAATTTTCGAACCATTCTCCTTCTCGAAAGTATCGAACATCTACCTTCTCACCGACTCGAATGAGTGCAATCAGAGATCTTAACTGAGATCCGTCGCTGATTTTTACGCCGTCCACATGAGTAAGAATGTCCCCTTCCTGCAACCCGGCCTGCATTGCTGCGGACCCTGGCTGAACAAGAGTGACCAAAACACCCTTCATATATTGCAAACCGAAAGCTTCGGCCAATGATCGAGTCAATTCTTGAAATTGAATCCCTAAAATACCTCTTCTGACCTGACCGTACTCGACAATTTGATCTGCAATGGTTACAGCAGTGTTGATTGGAATTGCGAATCCAATGCCTATATTTCCGCCAGTCGGAGCAAAAATTGCTGTATTGATGCCGATCACCTCACCTCTGAGATTAACCAGCGCACCGCCCGAACTCCCCGGATTGATAGCAGCATCGGTTTGAATGAATTCCTGATATTGCGACTGCGGCAGCCGAAGCCCACTTCGCCCTAAAGCGCTGACAATTCCCGATGTCACCGTAGCTGCCAGCCCATAATTGTTCCCGATTGCAAGAACGAAATCACCGACTCGCAGAACATCGGAATCCCCAATTTTCGTCTCGGTTAAATTGGGCAGATTCACTTTTAGCAGCGCCAGGTCCATTTCTGGATCTGTCCCCATGACTTCTGCGTAGGTTTCTCGACCATCCGAAAGCGTAACTCGAATTTGAGATGCGTTGTTCAGAACATGTTCATTGGTAAGTATCAAGCCCGCTTCGGCGTCATACACAACACCCGAACCGAGATTCACGCCAGGCCGCCCTCGCCTACGATCATCAAATCTGAAATATTTGTTAAAAAACTCATCGTCTCCAAAAAATTGTTCCAGTTGGTTGCCGATGGAATCTCTGTCAAAGTATTGGGTGCCGGAAGTCGAAATATTTACAATTCCATCTTCAACTGCATCAACGACATCTGCGAGTGTCGGCAGCTGCTTTCCATCGACACTCGATGGAAGAGTCCCTGCAAAGATCTTAAATGGGAACAGGAACAGAAAAAATGCGGTAAGTATTAGCAGCGAATATTTTTTCATTTTCATTGAATTTCGTGATGATTATTTCAGTAGTAAGTTTTACCATGTAATTTTAAGGTTTGAATCTAGCAACCGGAAACTTCACTTCGTGACTGACGAACAATCGAAACAAGAACAATAGTCGGATTTTGGAAACTTGGTTCTCATTGAATCTTCAATATTGAATGTAATAAGTAAGTAAATAATCCAATTTTAATAGCGTAGCTGAAGTGTATGGGATCTGTTCAATCATTCGTAACTCGATTATTTTCTTGAATCCTACTCCAAATAGAACCATTGTTGTTAATTTTGATTATGCAATTTCCAAGCCTTAGGAGTTTTTATTTTAGTTCAACGGCACACAATTCGAAACAGACTCGCTGGGCGAAACAGCTTTGTAAAAGATCTTATGGACTTTGAAATGAATTCTGTCAGAAATTTGACAGGGAATCAACCGCCTGTTGATCTTCCGAGAACAGAAGAGTCGTCCGATTTTCGTGGCTTGTTTTTCCTTGATTTTTCGCTGCAAAACGCCCAATTAGGTGTGCCAAGAAGTTAACTATTTCTGAAAACCGAAGTGATGAAAGTTTGTTGAGGATGCGAGTGCCGACAATCAACATTTTTCTCGAACTGTTCGCTCAGTCTCCATTATTATTTAGCGAATGAATTTAAAGGCTCAAAGTACTCTCATGATCCAGTCCTCAGTAAAATCGACGAAATTTGGGGAAAGTCTCAATTTCGTGATTGAACTGATCCTGTAATTCATCAACCGTCAAAAACGATACAGGTATCGTTCAGGTGTCTCATTGTTCATGGAACCAAATACATGATCCACTCTCGCCCGCACCTTTGAATCTACCTCATTCAACTGCTTGCTAGAAGCCTCTGAGCGGCAAGTGCTGTCCGTCCACAACTTACGGTCACCACTAGATTGTTCGTCAAATAACTCTTGCAGAATCTGATTGCCGTGCATATTCATCGCAGTCATGCTTTATTGCCCAATCAAATTCGTCTCTCGAATTAACGGAAAAGGGTTCTTATAATCGCAGCGACTTTGGTTGTGCTTCATCGTCCAATGCGAATCCAAATGCAGATCGTCATTTTTTCTTGAGCATTTGGCTCGATGGAGATATCTTTGAGTCGCGTCCAGACACCAAATGACTGGTAAATCCATCCGATGTCACAATCCAAGCGTTTCCCGCAAGTTTTGGGATGTGAAATTGATTCAGATTGCCAACGAGTAAGAATTGCTACTTAAAGTGTTCCTTGCCCGCTGTCCAGAGGTATCTGTCGATCTCTTTGAAATTGAAACATTCGAGCTTGTAATTCTTTCGGAACCGAAACAACACTTTATAGAATGTCTTATAACATTTGAGATCGCGCCTTAAAAATTTAAAGAAATCGTCCTCCTTTTTGAAGAGCCAAAGCATATCGTCGACAATGCTGTCATAAATTGGACACATCTTTTCGAAATGAAGGCTGAAGTATTTTGTAGCAAACGAATAAAAATTTCTTTTCTTCAAATCCAAGCCGTCAACTTCAACTTCGGCAATCTCGTTCACAACATTCAGGTCATGATTCAAGAGACGCGGGTCGAAGTTCAAATCAACAATGTGCTTGGCAACGGGGTATCTGTAGTTTGAATATATATTCGCGTTGTACAAGTCATTCAATGAGCAGACCTTGATCAGAACCTCATCCATATCAACGTTTCTGGGATAAGTCTCATTGAACAGTTTTATAAGGCACTTATCCTTTTTATCCTGCACGATGAATTCCGGCTCCTCCTCCCACTTCTTAAGATATCTGTATACCTCCTCAATTGAAGGTAGGTTAATATTCACGAAGCACCTCCTTGTTGACGCAGGTCAAGTCGGCTGACTTTTTTACTTGATCACCGGTCATCATGAATCTGCTATAGTTGTGGTTCGAATTCTTTCCCCATACGAAATTCGAAAAGACAGTCTCAACTCGTTGGCATAGCCTTGTAATTCTTTACAAATCAATGAGGTAAGCTCATTTGGTCGTTACACATTATAAGACTAGACATTCATCTGGCTGGAACGAATTTGACCTAGAAAACATTCTGTAGGTATCTTCATTTTTACTCGTGAACCGTTTGACTTCCGTCGGGCAACGCCTAAAGCATTACAGACTCCTCTATCGACCTTAAAACTTCGCATAAACGACAACACAGTACTGCCTGGACTCTATGATGAAAAGCGAATATTAATCACAACACCCGAGTGCCGATCTTAACTATTGTTTTTCAACACATAATGCCGCCAGCATCCTAATTCATTCTTGTTGCCGCCTTTTGCGAAAATCAGCCTTTCCGTTTCTTCTGGCTCCTTACCTAAGTATTCAGCTAATCGCCCCAAGTCTTCACAAAATGCACTATATATGGATTCATTGTTTTCTTTGTTCGCATAAATAATATCTGTATCCATCACATTTCATCTTTGCTCCAGCGTAAAGACGAATTTTGTATTTGTCACATTTCCTTCTCAAATTCATAGAATGTCCTATCCATTGAACCATGATGTAACTGTTGTACTCTGATCCAAGAAAAAAAATGGTTTTGTGAAGCACGGGGATACCCTTGTGCGTCAGTTTTTCATCATTAGCCAAGCAATGGAACTTTTCGTAGGCTAAATCTCTGCAAAAATTCTTATTCAGCATTTTGTCAACAATGTTTGACCAACAGTTCTGATATGATGCTAACTCACATCCTGCGTTGTACTGATGCTCGCGATATTTCTTTTATCGAAATTTAATCGACTTAAAGTAAATTTCTACGGGTGGCAGTACGGTCCACGCACACGCTGTTCATTGTTTGAATAGAATTGGAATTGAGCTTCAGCTGAAGACAACTACTCAGATTCCAAGAACGTTCCAAAGTTTGAAAAGTGCCATGGGTCACCAAGGGCAACATGAATTCGCTTGGTCCACTCGGATTTGACCTCGGGTTTCAGAAAGTTCAGACGAGTATTCCGTTCGGGAATTGACCTGCATACGACATGTTTTTCGAAATGCAAAGACAATTCGTTTTTCACAAGTACTTCTGAATGTCTAGCATTCAAAATTTCGGAACGTCTGCGATAACCTAAAGGTATGACAGATTCATCATGTTAAAATTTTTGGAACTCCATTTTTTCAAATTCTCTGCTGTTTCATCCATGTCTGAAATTTGAGTGAATCGCCCGCGAGTAAAATAAACCCCTTTTTGCATTAGCAAATCACTTGAAAATAGTAAGTATGTAGGTACAGGCATATGGGATTCATAACATATTTCTGACTGGGGGCGAATTCCCTCGTTCGAATAGTTGGTGGGAGTGCGGGGTCAGAAGTAACGTCAAACGTAACTTTTTTCTTCTGGGTCGAGTTCACGTATTAATTGTGGACTCCCGCTGTCCTTCACAATTAACGCTCCGCTTTCGGCGGAGGCTCGCGATAACAATCTTCCACTATTTAGAATCGCAGCGGCATTTTCCACGTGGTCCGACCGGAATAACCACTTTGGCCACCACTTGCGTTTTTCATCGAGGCTTAGGCTTAATGCGAGTCCTCGCATATGGACTCTGATTTCTTCAGCGTCAGGCTTGAGCGGCATATACGAAATTTGTGAATAAATCGCTTTCTAGCGATTCATTGGGAATTGGCGGCGGAACTACTTGAAGTCCTGCTTTAGGTTTATTTATCAGATCTTGTGTTGATTTAGATATAGCGATCGGGTGTACATACGGCAACTGCTCAAAAATTGGCATAAGATAGGGAAATAGTAAGCGATTTGGCGCAATATTTTCGTAAATCATTCCAAAGTCGCGAAGTTGTTGCCAAAATTCCAATAATTCAACAGCATCTATTTGATATCTGTTAGTGGAAGATTGAATTGTCATGCCGGGCGGTGCATCTTCAGCAATCGCTGTATAACAATCGTTTCCTGCTTGAGTATAGAATTTAGAACGATGTTGCAGGACTTTCAAAACATCCCTCCAGACCTCGTCAAATGGTAGAGAGGTTGGTTCAGACCGAAGCCATTGATTTATGTACCTAATGCTACTGAGTTCGGGGCAAGTTAAATGCTGATTAGGAAGATAGATAAGTGTTGGAATGGGCACCTTCTGCAGATATTTCTCCATACAGGGTTTCACTTGTGATTCGAAGTCAAGTTCCCCGTTGCCGCAACCGAGTGCTGGATAAACAATAGATGTGATGCCCAACTCGGCATAAACATCAGAGAATTTACGAAGACCTGCTTCAATGAACGCCAAACGTGATGGACTGCGCCAGTTTTTTTATTGGAAAAGTTAGAATCAATTTGTGTGGTGTTCTATAAAGTAATAGCTGCACAACATCAAACTCTCGTTGTACGCAGATGTCGCGATAGAAATTGAACATTTCTGGGTAGATTTGCTTAAATCTACGTGCGATGCCTTTTCCCATTACACCTTCAGTATTTACTGGATTGACTAACACATTTGCAGGTGATTGGAAAATATCGCCGTCAATATATGAAATCATTTAATCTGCCTTGTCTGTTTTTTATTCGCTTGTGAAAATTCATTCGCAAATCCGAGTATTCTTACTTCAAAGATTCGACCTTAATTGACCCATCCTGAGCATCAGATTGTGTTCAGTGCAGGTTTGAGATAATACCTCTATCAAGGCATAAGTGAATGCTTACGTGTAAAAGCGATGTAGAAATCGTTGAATCTAGAGCATCTAAAGGATTGATAGAAGTAGCGTATCTGATCAATCTATAGAAGAACAAGATGAACTTATCGCTAATTCGAACTGCTTACACCCGCGGCAGCCTTTTTTATAAATTTTCTAATATCGCTTTATGCAGACAGGATTATGAAACTTTCCGTATACGTAGAAGAGCAATTAGATTCTTGAAATCGATGTTTTTCTTACTTATTGCGAAGTTTAAGAATGTTGCATCACAAACAATATCCAATAGCCAATTGAAGCTAGCAAGCGATGCACAATAAACTCAAAGAACGAACATGACTCGGACTGAAATTACCCCGAACTGATGGGAAGGCCTTTTATTATTTGTAAAGACGGATCGCGAGGCTACACACCGGAATCACTGCCTCCGGTTGATTTCAAATCACACTAAATTGGAGAACATTGAGACGGAAAAGTTGTTGTCTGCTGAATGGCGAAAAATTCTGTTTTTCCGTAAAAATCTTATCGAAACGGCCAGCGCGTACTCCGAGACTCGGCGGAGCATTCCGTGTTCCGCTACTTTTAATGCAACTGTTTGTTACTTTTCCCTGCGCTATTTTTGGCGATATATCCAAAAACTCCGTCACACATTTAACCAGAAAGGGAAAACTCAAAATTTAAAAGTGTTTAAAAATCGGTAATCAAGTTAGATATCAAGGGCTTTAGTTCAGCTTCTAGAGCCTCAATTAGGGAATCAAAAGTAAAAAATTCTGATGCTTGAGGTTCTCTTATACGTTTTTCCTTACTTATTCAGTAACACTACGCATCTTTCGCAACACTAATTCGAGCACATCCAACTGATCCAATAAAGCTGTCCATCCTTCCTTCCAACGTTTATCAAGAGGTTCACTTGGCTGACAAATCACCCTAGATATCTCCACCAAATTATTACAAACATTTGCTAGTTCTTGCACAGATTGAGGTGCTTGTTCCGAAACAATTATTGGACCAGGCCGATCTGGAATACTCAAGTGAGCCTCTCTAGCTACGATTTGCGCCAGTGCGAGAATCAGTCGGCCGATTCTTGATCGCGCAACATAAGCAGCGTCAACACCTTTCGACACATTTCGTATCTTGGCGACTTCCCGTAAACAATATTCAATGTTAATCATTGGCATCAGTTGCAATAGTATTGACGACTTTCATCACACGCTCTAACCATACTTCAACTTGAAGTTTGGTTGGTGCCAAAATTTTGGCAATTCTTCCGTCAGTGTATAGCCGGTACTCATAAAGCCCAGGAAACTCTGCTGCAATTTCCGGTGACAAGTCATATCGGGATACGACGCGTTGCACTGGAGTGATACGCCCGAACGAAGGATTCCCCATAAGCCAGCACCCTAGAATGGACGAGTGACGCAGGACAGTGCCTAATACGCTCAGCTCATACACAAACACATCTCCCGTTTCCAACGATGTTTTCACATCTTCAAGAACGATGTTAAATGCACAAATATCGCGTCGAATATGTCCGTAATCACCCATTTCCGCCAGTAAATTAAACAGTCGACCTTTGCTAGCTGACGCTTCCCATAGCACTTGTCCTTCAGTGCGCAAGTGATGCAGAAACAATGATCCGTAATCTGCCATTCCAATTACTTCACCCCAAGAGTACTGACTGATTGAAATATCACTAGGCAATTCCGGTACCAGTTGCGTCACCTCCTTTTTCGTTACTTCTGGGTCAGATACGACAAAGACATCTACATCGCTCAATGCATCCTCATCCCCACGGGCATGTGACCCATAGAGCCATACGGCACATTCATATTCATTCATCGATGCAAGCTCCATCGGAATATGTATGATGCAATCAGGGCAATCGCAATTACACCAAGAATAGATTCTAGTCCAGCAAGAAGTCGTGCGACATCACCCACGGCAGATACATTGGATATACCCCTCGCTTGTGTAACATTTTCGATGCTAAAAAAGAGGATTTCCCAGCAACCCGGTGTTCTGTTAGTAACATGGTCTAGTTCATCTCGGAACAGATAAAATAGAATTGGAAAAATAATCACTGAGACGAGCAGCAAATTTGTAATTAAAACCCTAACTCTCTCACCATAACCCCACAACCACCGATTCAAAAGACTGAGTAGCCGCTGCGCCCGTGCCTGTGCACGCCTACATGAATCATAATGTTCCTGATACCAATCCGACTCCCTTTTTATCGCAGCCAGAAGGTGTTTTTCGTGAGCCTTGATTTCTTCCATCCGGTAGCGACGAGCCTCCTTTGCAAGTCCAAGGTTAGATGACTCAATTGCTAGATTCCTTGTTATCTCTTCCCTCAGATTATGTTCGGATGGCCAACAGTATTGGAACTCATCAAATGGAAGCTGACACCGATGAAAAACTGAATACTTAAAATCGCAGCTTTTGAGTGACACATTCGAGAAATTACACTCAATAAACCGACAGCCTATGAAGCTAGTATTTTTTAATTCTGCTCTTCGGAAATAACAATCGATAAAAATGCAGTTTAGAAAAACTCCATTATGTATCTTTGCCTTAAGGAAACTATGACTCGCGAAGGTGCAATGCTTATAGTCAGCATTTAGTATCGTTTGACAATTCAATCGTTGCCCACCGGATGCAAAATCTTGCCCCTTGTATGGGTCCGTCAACTTCTTAACGGGTCGTCCCAGAGAATATACAGATACATCAGGCATTGTCTATCACACATTGATAAAGTCAGATCATATTATTTATTTTCTCAGTTAACACTCTTTAAACCAAGCGTAAATTTAGTTTTTAGCTGCTGAAAACCGCAGAAGAGACAATATTTCAATGATTGAAATTTCGCCATCACAAGAATTTTCCGCAAATGAACATTAAGAATCTTTTATTTCCGCATTTTAGCGGCGATTGCAGGATTCGCTGAAATTGCGCCCGCTTGATTCTCCGAGTAGAGAATTGGCCTTGTACTTAAGAATACTTTTTTATTTTGGAAAAAGCGAATTCTTAACAGAATAACAAAATTGCCCACAATTTGGTGAAGATCTACCAACCGGTACCCTTGTCTATTTCAAGAATGCTCGGAGGACGATTAACAACCTGACCGTGGGAAATCTGGAATTCAATTACAAATTGTTTTCCGGCATTTGCATTAACGGTTTGACACGTGAAGACTTCATGATTCCGATTGAAAGACAAAATCCAATTGCTAAAGTGATTGACACAATTTGGTTGCAAAGTTCTGACTCTGCCAAACGAAAATTCAAAAAACTTTTTCAAATCAGTCACTACGACAACGCCTACCTTGAAATTACAGACGAGGATGCCGCGCATTACTACGCCAACCTGTCTCGCAGGTAGAGGACAGCTGATCTTCTGGAAAAGAACCGGTGCATCTCTGGAAACGGTCTGTTTGCCAGGAACAATTAATAATGTTTGAACCGCAATCGTTCCACAAAGAAAATCTGCTGGAGTGTAAGCGGTCTAGTACTACGGGATTCGATAACAGCAGTATCAAGCAATCAAGTGATACGATAGAAAAAATTGGGCTCGATTGACAAATACAATAGGTTTCTTCTGGGAATCGATTCCTAGCATTGTCTTCTCAGCTTAAATGTCAATGCAGAACTGGGTTTCAAACTGCCGGCAAACGGATTTTCCTTTGATTTGGACATGTCCTCGCTGAATCAAGAGCAAATGATCCGACTGAGGAAGCAAACTCTGGACTTGAAGCGCAACGAACCTATAACTTACATTGTGATGTAGAGAATATGAAGTGCGACGGCGGGATTCTGGAGAGATTAATTCGGCTCACATTGCAGGAGAGCGTAATAGAATTCCAGAAATGAGCTTCAGTTCGCCTACAAGATTTAGTGAAGTCGAAATCGAAATGGGTGGCCTCATTGCAGGGTAGCGAATTACTGTCCTACAAAATGGTACGCATTGCCAACGAACAGAGCTACATGTATGCCTTAGACCAACTGAACAATTTAGCTATTGCAGACCACAGTTTCATAAATGAGAAGTCACGACAAGATCAGGAAATTCCTTTGAATTTTATCTTGCGGGAATTTAGCTGTTTTGAGGATCAAGACAATCTGTTATCACTACCGAAAAACTGAACAAGAGGATCCTGCACTTACGAAATTACGAAATTCTTATGCTTGCTAATTTAGTCTTGAATTAGTTTGCAAGAGTTTAAGCAAGGTCATCTCAGGATTACGATTTAGAGATGGAATTGAGGTGACCGATTCTCAACCAGAAGCTTGGACCGCGCTGCCTGATTAACTGCTGTCCGAACGCCACTTTTAGTCACACCTCCATCAAGAACCATCGATGACGCATCATCATCAATAATCATCCTTTCCTTTCTAGGAAACGTTTAACTTGATATTCTATTTCATCTTTACTGAGAAAAAATCCATCAAATACTTGATAAAGATCTCGAACTGCGTGATTCACGTAGTCACCAAGCGCAGATAGCGATGTGTCCAGAGGTACTCGAACGAATGTGGTTACAGCGTCTTGGTAAGCCTCTCCATTCACAAATAAAAATAAGTCACGCTTACTCGGGGTCAATGATGTCAATCTACGGCCTTTAAGATTTTGCCACCGAAATGCAAATGCCAAATTTGTCTCTGTTGATTCGCAACCCATACCCTTGGAGAAGGCAATGCCAACAGCAAAAGCCTCAGCGCAACGTACTATTGGCACCCCATAGTCAAGTACAGAGAACGGTTGTTTCGGATTCTGCATTCGTGAAAAATTTATGTCTTCCTGCAATGCTCTTCTTAAGTAGAAACATCCTTTTGGATTAAGTCTCATAAATTCAATGT
The DNA here is from genome assembly GCA_965202855.1 of Arenicellales bacterium. Taxonomy (GTDB): domain Bacteria; phylum Pseudomonadota; class Gammaproteobacteria; order Arenicellales; family JAJDZL01; genus JAJDZL01. The sequence continues at coordinate 99,957 of CBDBBP010000004.1, forward strand.
TATTGAAGCCCCACATTTTTTCCAAATCCACTATATATGCCTCCCACACACGTTCGGAGACATATGGTGCGGGGTCTGTATTGAACCTACGGCTGAACTGACGGCTGTCTAACCATATCGGCCATCCTGTAATGCGTGGATTGGTCGAGTTAAGTAAATTTAGGAAATTCCTAGTCGCATGGTGTTCAGGGACTTCCCCCTCAATTTTTAATGCAACTTCCCATGACCCATGCTCTGGAAGACCAACATTTCTTTCTTTTTTAACTGTTCTAAATCTATCACTGCTTTCGTCAAGAAAATGTTTCAAATATTCTTTACTTTTTATTTCAGACTGCGTCCCTTCGGAATCTACTAATAAAATTTCGCGTATTTTTTCTAGATTTATTGAACCCAAATGCCGTCGCAAGAAACGTCCAATATCTGCTTCGCGGTTGTCGAAACATTTTTCCATAATGTCGGGCCAGTCGTTCCAAATCACCTTGGTCGTACTCGGTGTATTGTTTGCCCGCAGCGAACGAACATAAACATCGTTTACATTGATGAGTTTTTTATCGGTTGACTTACATATAAGGTCCGATTTTGCAGCCACGGGAGTTTTTACGTCCGACGGGACTACGATAACAGGGAAATGCTGGTTATCTCTTTCGGTAAACTCAACTTTAACCTCGAAAGGCTCCGACGAAAACTTCGAAACAATTGATTGAATTGTGTCAATATGAAAAGTAGTTTTAACATCATCCGGTTTATTGTTTGAGTCAGGTAGTAGTTTTTTGTCGTCAAATCCAATAATCAGATATCCTCCGCCGTGGTTTCGAAGAGCCAGAATAGTACGAACAATCTTTGATTTTCCTTTAGGTGTGCAAGGGTTAATCCAGCTCTTTATCTCAACAGATAGGCTTTCACTCGGATTATCGACAAGATTTTTAATGTATGTGCGGTCTGTGTTCATCAATACGTTGATTTTGAAATATCTAGACTGTGTAACTTTTTTAGTGGACAAATTCGACGGATGGTATACAGAGAGTTCCATATGAAACTAAACAGCAGAAAGAACGATTTCTATTTGATCATGCGTCTTGCTTTTGCAGAGAAAACCAAAATTGCAGCATTGCTGGTAATCATAATTTTCTACAATTGTGAATGCTCATGTGGTTGGGGATCAAGATTTACGCCAATTTTAAAGGATAGTTGAGATTCAGATTGATTTTCAAAAAAATTTATTCACTTCTCAACTGAGTTTCCATAATCATCAAATCCTGCCTCACTTTGATCTAATCAAATTCTCCAAATTGTTGGTATTCGGTGTGGCTTATCTTCCATTTCCGCCACTAGAGTACACTATCGCTTACGCGGGTCCCAATGCACTCAAACGCTTCATTTTGAAATATAAAATCAGTAGCGAAACCCAATTCCTAACGCGAACCAGACCAATTCAGCGCTTGCATCGTTCAGGCATCTCACTGTTTATGGAGCAAAGTACATATTCCGCTCTCACTCACACTCAAAACTCCATCGACTAATTCGCTGCGGTGCAATCCACACTGCCAACTCCAAACCTTCACTAGATTGTCGGACCAGTGTGAACAATCAAATTATTTCGTTCCGAATCAATTTGAAAAATTCGTTTCAATTTATTCTGGATTTCAACACTGGCAGCAGCGGCACGTCATCCGCCCGATACTGCTCGAGACTTTCTGTGAGATCCCTCGTTTCCGCGGCACTTGCTATCAGGTCGCCAACTGGATCAAAGTCGGCCAGACCCAGGGCCGCGGCAAACTCGATGCCCGAAAACAATATGCGCTGCCGATCAAGGACATCTGGCTCCGACCGCTTCAGCGAAACTGGAAACTGATCTTGAATTCTTGCAGAGCGTTCGACTCCGACGCTCTGCCGGGCAGGATTCGCTCCAAGTGCAATTCAGCATTGTCCGCATCGGTTTGCTGCATGCCAATGATGACGCACTGCTTCAGTTTATAATTGCCCCATCCCAAGACGCAGATTGCGATCAGCGCGGGTCTGAGAAAACGCCTCTTTCACGGCATAAATGAATGCTTTCCGCCCCATTGCCGCCACTGCCGCGCGGCGAGAATCATATTTCTTGAGACTGCACTCCTAAAACATAATCCAACTCATACGAGCTAATTTCGTCTAAGTTTGTAAGATGCCGCTTCAAGGCAACGCGTCCGACGCGCATTCGTTTCGCCATTAAATTAATTTGACGCTTCAAGTCTTCGATATTAGTCGTATTTGGTCGCCGTGCTCGAGATGGTGGCATCAGAAACATTGCTGCAAATGCGTTTGCTCTCTGTTCGACTGAAGGTGATGCCCACGGTGTACTGCTGTGCGCCAATGATCGCGCGTTGCTTTGGTCGAACAAAATGTGGCAAAATTCGTGGGCCAACGTAAACCGCCGTCCCGTTTTATACTTGTTCTTTAGATTATCGACGTTCACTAGAATTGTGGGTCTGAGATCACTTCCGGCAAATGCGACTCCTCGCGGTCCCTGCGGTCCAAGTTCTACATTCCTAAAAGTAATGCCAAGATCTTCCAGCAGTAATTCAAGCTGGGTGCTTGACGAATTGGCATCTGGGTCGGCTTCATCCAAAACCATAAGTGCGAGTGAATACCCACTATCCCATGGGGATGATGTGTACCATGCAGGCTCCTCCGAAACGAGTTCAGATAATTTATGGGAAACGCTGGGGTCCACTCGCGCATTGAAGTACTCCACCAACAGCGTAGCTGCTGCTTGATCTGAAATTTCAGGCGCAAGATCACCAAACATAGCAACTTCGGGTAAAAGTGTTCCCAACCAGCATTTTTTTGGAAAATCTATAGAGTGTTGAAAACTTTCTGACACCCTCAGAAAAGTCTTTGTCAAGGTTTTTGGCTTAGGTCTGCTGTCAAGATACCACGACAATGCAGAAATTCCCGCTGGTTGCGCTTTAACCTTGTTCCACTCCCTCGATAGTGTTTTGCACCATGAAAACTGTCGTACTTCAGGAATTCTAGTAAACCATTCTATGGACGAATAAAATGCTTCCGCTACCTTGTCTACAGAAGCTCTGGCTATTCCATCTTCTACAATAAAATTAGCGGCTTCCGCTCCAGGTTGTATTCGATCACCCCACGATATTTCAATTTCATCTTCCATCCGTTGGAAGAAAATATCTGGAAGAATGCCTCCTTCGGCAGCAAAACGAAGCGAATGCCTTTCCCCCCAGATTTGCCATTTGTGGAATCGATCAAAATCATCGCCTGCTGTTTCAAGCATACTCAAGTAGGCAGCTCTAGCTGACCGTGGCCGATTTTCTGCAATGCGTCCTCCGTTAGGGAGACGTTTCTCATGTAGAAGCGGCATCCAATTTTCAACCAGCCATTTGAATAATGGTGCAAGGTACCACCGAACTTCCTGAATTTCAATGGTCTTGCCATTTGACTCAAGACGAAAGGCACACAAGTTTATATCAGCCGCCCAGAGACGCCACTCTCCCCAAGAGCCCTCACTCGCTTCGGGTTCAGCGTTCGTTGACGCATTAGGTATGTGACGCACTTCAATAGCGAAGTGTGTTTTATCGCCAAATACTTCAAACTTTTTACCGGTGTCCAACGATCCGTCCTCCAAATTTGTCACGTACCTGTTGGCGAGTTTTGTAGGTACGCAAGTCTTCACGGGAAATTAAACCAGCCTTGCGCCATTTTTTCTTGAGCTTCAAATCCATTTTATCCCAAGCTTCGGGATATCCATGCCAGACTTCACTTTCCTCCGTAGTACGCGTGCGTTGTGCTACAAACCCTACGCCATTACGGGTTGCTTGAAGTTTCTCGCCAACGGGTTTTGCTTCGTTTAGCAGCGTCTGAGCAATCGAAACACTCCAATCTGGGCAATTTAACTCCTGGATTTTGTGCAGTGATCGGTTCGCAGTGCCTTTGGCTTGGTTCATAGATTATTCGCCCAATTCACTATTCTTGCCGCCTTTTGAAAATATCAACTTTTCCGTTTCTTCAGGTCCCTTACCTAAGTATTCAGCTAATTGCTCCAAGTCTTCACAAAAGACACTATATATGGATTCATTGTTATCTTTGTGCACATAAAAATATCTGTATCCATCACATTTCCGCTTTGCTCCAGCGTATAAACGGATTTTGTATTTGTCACATTTCCTTAGCAAATTCATAGAATGTGCTGTCCATTGATCCATAATGTAGCCGTTTTGCTTTGATCCCAGAAAATAAATCAGTTTTGTGAATTACACGGGCCCATGTGCGTCAGTTTTTTTTCATTAACCAAGCGATGAAACTGTTTGTAGGCTCCAACTCTGCAAAGATCCTGTTCCAGCATATCTTTAACAATACCTTTCCAAAAGTTTTGATGTGACGTCAACGCATGTACTGCGTGGTGCTGATGCATTCTTCCCCACGCCAGTACGAACAAAACTTTAGCTAGAGCATTTGCGAATTCGTTCTCAATAATTTTCTTAACATCGCATCGGTCGACAGATTTTTTATTACCAAAAATCTCTTGATCGTCTATTTTTTTCCAAATCTGCTAAGCTCGAATTGCACAAAACTGCATTTACATAATCTTTTATCGGCCTGACTGACTCCCATTCTTTGATGCCATCTTCCACAATGCAACATTTAAGCTTTTCCAATTTATCATCGTGAAATTTTATGGAGATGCGGTCCAAAGTAGTATGTTAATTTTTTCTTGTTTGATGAAATATCTTTCAAAATCTTTTGATAATTTTTCGAAAATCTGACTTAATCTTAGAACCAGTGCAATGTTCCGAATACAAGAGATTGATAGCTTTTCGGATATGAACTCCAACCTTTCGAGTCGTCGTACCAATAGGTAACGAAACCGAAGTCTGCGACCCGTTTTCTATTCCATACATTAGAAGAAAATTAGCAATTCTATAGGGTCTGCAATTTAAATTTCAATTACAGGTCCTCCACTTGAAAAAATCAAAAAAAATTTCCAATCCGTTTCGACAAATTCTTGCGCATTTGGAATCGAAATAACATCAACGTTATTTCAAAATACCTTGATAAATTCCCTATCTTAAAAATCAGCTCCAGCTATGCAAAATTTTCTGTCGAATATTTTGGCTGTAGAGTGATCAATATTTTGTAGATGAGGGTCACCCATCATTAGGCAGTTTTTGATCTGTTGTATGGTGTCTTCCTGCACAATACTTTCCAAAATAACTCTATCTTCACATCATACGACGTATCTAATTTTCCGGGACGAATTCAGATAAACGAATAATCCCACCACAAAACCTGGAGCTGAGCATTTCTGAAATCGCCAAAACACCTCGAAAATCTGCCAAATTGACTAGATTTCAATTCAATGATGACAATAGGGCTTATTCTTCGTATCAGAAAATCAATGTACCATTTATATGAGGAATGCTTTCAGTGTAGTTTGGATAATCACTGATTTAATGCAGAAGTAAAGTTCAACGAACATTTGATCAAAACTATTTCATACTTCTTGGTTCTGAAATTGACTCTAGAATCCCCACTTTTCAATATTCTCATTTCCAAGCGATGTGAACTTCTTTCGTAGCCAAGTATAGGCTTGACAATTATGTCAATTCTCTTTCGCAGAAACTTATTGGCAAAATTTGCACCTCCTTGTCGCTGTCCAACGATGTCTTTTAGACTTTTAATTCAAAATTTCAACTCGATTGGGACGATCCAATTCCCCTTGCTTACACTGTTTAGAAATAAGTGATCACCTCGTTTCTTATTCCATATGGACAACTGCTTGCAGTCTAGATTAATGAGACTCCAATCACTTTTAATTCCATTCATTGAAATTGCGCATCCTTTTGCTTTACATTTCTTAACCAGGCATTTTTTACCAACTAACGCGTGAAAATTGCTGGCCGGCAAGTTATTCATTTTGCGATTCATCGCGATTCGCGATACGACTGCCTATGTCAGCCCAAGTATTGTGAAGTTGTGCTGCAACTTCAAAATATCCGGGGTCAAGTCCGCCAGCATCTTCATCAAATCGAGCTTCTTCAACCACCGAACCATCTATTGGAGAATTCTCCAGTTTGAACAGCCAAGCCCCAAACTGACTCGGATGGATCGCTTCTCCCACATTCATTTCTTTTATTTGAGTCTCATCAAGTTCCGACAACCTAATTGAATTAGCAAATTGCTCCAACAGATAGTCGCTATGAGTTTTGACGATGACATGAACTTTCGAATTAACGAGTTTTACAATTTCTCTCGCGAGTCGTGCCTGCATAGCTGGGTGTAAATGAGATTCAGGTTCTTCAAAGATCAACACATCCCCTGGCTGGATGACATGGCGCAAATACAATACCAATGGGGCTAATTCAGATACCATGGACGAAGTGTTTGCTAAATCCACGCTCTCCCGCCAGCCAGCAGGTTTATAAAGAAATGTTGGGTAACCAACACTCGATGGCTTGCTGCGGATTGAGCCTCCAAGTATTTCACTCTCAATTCTTTCAGTTAAGTCTTCAATTTTGCCCTCACTGACTTTGTTTTCTGTGCTTGACTCAATAAGTCGCTGAAGAAAATCTGAAGTAATTCCAGAAAGCAGTGGCACTTGAGCATTCTCCATTAACCCAACACTCGTAGCTCGTTCAATCAACGAACTGACTACCAGCCGATGGGCATGAATTATTCCTGTACGGTTCGCGGGAAGGTAATATGCACGGTTGCGAAAATGTCCCGCCGCCTGATTAAGTGCATTACTGAGGATAAAGACAAGCAATTGATTTATCGACGACAAGGACTTTGATTCAAAAATCTTTGGAGATTCTGGATTCAATAAAGAAACGTCTATGTCCTTTATCATACGCTCTACATAATTGCGAAGCTTCGAATTTCTATTCAGAAACAAGCTTGTCTGAGTTTGATCTGCATCAGCAAATTTATGCGAATAAACCTGCCTGCTTTCTACCATCGAAAAAGAATATCGCAAGATATTATCTGCATTTGTTTTTGTATTTTGATTATTGGACCAGACTATTTGGACACCATTCTTAGCAGCACGTCGAATTAGTTTAGATGGATTGCTTACGCCAAAACATCGCCTCATCTCCTCAAAAATTTTTTCACCGAATTCATCAAGAACATGCTTTAGCAGATCAGTGATGAAATCCGGTATTCTAAGCAGCGGTACATCTGAATCATCATGCTGTTTCAATAAAGTCTCATTTACCCAGTGATAAAACAGTTGAATTTTGTTTAGATCAAGACTAGGACTAGTCAAGTTTTCCCATTTGACAGCAGAATTTGAAAAAACAGCTCTCTGCGGTAATTTTGTTCGGTAGCTTTCGTAATTTTCAAAATTCTTATGCAACGCATAAATTAACGTGGAGAGAAAAGATTTTCCGGTATTATTCGGGCCTATAAAAACCGTTAGCGGACGCAACTCAATTTTGGCTTCTTTTATCGGCCCGAAATCCGTTACTGAAAGCTGTGTATGTTCAGTTTCTTCAAAATTGTTCATGCTTTTGTATTTATAGTGGTCCTATTTTGCCAGTCGCGGTAGGGAAGCATGTTACCATGCCCCCCCCCCGCACAGATCCGTACGTGCACGCTAATGCATACGGCTCTTACCTCAGGTCATGACGGCAAACCATAATACAGCCTGCCGTATCCGCTCAGCCGCCTGTGACACGCGTTCCCGTCTCTGTGTACGGTACGTGCTTTGGCTTCGCAGATTCCATTTGGTTGCAGCCCTTCCCTCGTTCGACTCCGCCGAGACTCGCACCTCTTTGTTCGCCGCATTCAACAGTACTATGGCTGCATCCGATTGCTTTACCTTACTCATCTTCAGATTCGGACTACCTCCTTTCTTTCAGCGACCTAGTCAACACGACTCGCAAGGTCAGGTAAAGCCCTCCCAGGTCCCGATTGAAAGCGTACATGCGTGCCTAAGCTCTTCGACAACGTGGAGCCTGTCTGTCCCTTGCCATTTCGGTACAACTCAGTGTTGCCTTCAGCCAATTGCAAAACCTCGACACTCCAAATAATATAATTTTCGATGCTCAATCACTTCGCCATCAACGTTGAGTTTTTCGACGCTTCACCCGCGTGTGCCCTCTCGAACACCGACGGTGTGCAATTGTGAAACCGCCAACTATGGTTGCCGGTCTCGATGATCTCACAGTGATGCGTCAGACGATCCAGCACTGCGGTGGTCATTTTCTCGTCCTGAAAGACCTGATTCCACTCGCCGAAGCTTAGATTGGTGGTCACCACCACCGACACTCGCTCATACAGCTTGGCGATCAGATGAAACAGCAGCTGTCCGCCGCTTTGGGCAAACGGAAGATAGCCCAACTCGTCGAGCACCACGAACCGACCGCGGCTGAGCTGATCGGCCAGACGACCGATTTTGCCGTCGCGTCGTTCCTGTTCGAGCTGGTTGACCAGCTCCAAAATATTGAAGAACCGACCGCGTGCGCCGCCTCGGATCCAACTGCGAACCAGCGACACCGACAGAAGCGTCTTGCCGGTGCCGGTGCCGGTGCTGCCAATCAAAACAATGTTGCGGCACTCGGACAGAAACTCAACGTCGGCCAACTGCCCAACCAAGCCTCGGGCACCTCACTTTGGCTGAAGTCGAAGTCGTCGAGTTCCTTGGCATGGGGCAACTTGGCCTGCGACAGACGATAACGCAGCGAACGCGCCTGTTTGTCGGCGATCTCAAGACGCAGCAAGGCGCCGATGATGCGTGGCGGCGAATGCCGGTTGCGACGCCCCTCCAGCAGCACCTCATCATAACTGGCCATCATGCCGCGCAGCTTCAAGGTCTTCATCATGTCCATGATCTCATCGCGTTTCATCGTTTCCCTCCGGTCAGGTTATCGTAGCGTCGACAGTCCGCCTTCGGCGGCTGGCGAAGACGCAGATGCGTTGGCGTCAACACCGATTTGACCGCAGCCGGCTGCTGCAGCCGATGGGAATGGTTCAATATCACGTCGGCATGACAGCAGCGACAACTGCCGGTGCCGATCTTCGATGAAGCCCATCATCTGCGCAACGAAGTGCTCGAAGACCTGCGTCTTCTGACCAACTTCGCCATGGACTCAGAACCGCGCCTGTGCCTGCTGCTGATCGGACTGAGCGAACTGAGAAAACGCCTGTGCATGCGACCGCACCAGTCCCTCAGCCAGCGCCTGGTCATCCGACATCACTTCGGCGCTCTGAGCCGCACCGAAACCGAATGCTACCTGCAGCACCGGCTCCACAACGCCGGCGCTGCCTACAACGTGCAACTGTTCGAGCCCAACGCCATCGAAATGATGCACGCCCAAGCCCGCGGCATGCCCCGCCAGATCAACCGCCTCGCACACTATGCACTGTCTGCCGCCGCCCAAAACCAAGCCCGCATGGTCACCTTGGAACACATGACTCAAGCCACCGAGGAAGTACAGGGCTGATCCAACCCATACATCTGCCTGATTCGGACGCCAACACCGTCGGCAACCTACAGCACCGCAGTCAACAGTCAAAACTCCATCGACAACATCACTGCGGTGTAATCCACACTGCCAACTCCAAACCTTCAATAGATTGTCGGACCAGTGTGAACAATCAAATTATTTCGTTCCGAATCAATTTGAAAAATTCGTTTCAATTTATTCTGGTTTTCTAAATCTTTGAGCCGCATACCCGCTAGATTGTGAAGGGCAAGGCCGGGGTCTCGCAGGAGCTGGGCGTGCCGGTGGCAGTGATCGAGGACCAGCATAAGTTCATCCTTCATCACCGCATCCTGTGGCAAGGCAGTGATGTGGATCATGCAGTGCCGCTGATCACCGAGACTCAGCAACTGTTCCCGCAGCTGCTCGCCTGCAGTTTCGACCGCGGCTTTCACTCGCCGGACAATCAGCACCAGCTCGGTGAGCTGCTCAATGAATGTGCGCTGCCGCGCAAAGGCTACTTGAGTGTGAAAGCCTTAAAGCATCAGTCGCAGCCGTGGTTCCAAGCCGCCCGGCAGATACATCCTGGAATTGAGTCGGCGATCAATCATCTGGAACATTGCGGATTGGACCGGGTGCGAGACCATGGTCGCAGCGGCTTTGCTCGCGCCGTGGCCATGTCAGTGCTCGCCGCCAATCTCAAGCGGCTGGGGCGGATTTTACGCGACCAAGAGCGGAAAAAAACTCGCCCGCCGCCAGCACCTCAAAGGCGCTTAGCACTCCCACCTCATCCATCTGCATGGATCATCCGCTCGGCGGAGACTTCGTCGTCGCTGAAATTCGTGGTTTTCTCATCATTTCGACAACTTCACTCAAAAATCCACTCTGCGGCCGCTAACGCGTCCCGATTGAGCTGATTTTTCAACCCAAAACTGTCTCTTCAAGCGTCTGTTTCATGCGAAAATAGGGGTTTTCTGACCGAAACTAGGTAGATAGTTGATAACCCTAGTTTTTGAATTTAGTGTTCTGCCGAATGAATAATTCAGGTTGATTTGTCGGATGAATTATCCGAATGCAAGTCGAAGTAATGCTTCCCCAATTTCATATAGTAGATTAGGTTACAGTAGTTTCTTTGGGACATTTGTCCCACTCTCTGGGAGATGTGCTAGAATTCGTAGCAACAATAATCAATTGCATCTCGTAAATTCAGTTATTCGATTAACGAATTAATGCCAGTTTTCAATCGACAAGCCAATTTACCTTGTTTTCGGAGTAAACACGGATTTTTGAACAACACTGCATTAGTAGGTGGGCATCTAACTCTTTTCTCCCAATCCAAGACATCTTCAAGGTCAATTATTAGCATGAGGTCCACCGAACACTTACAAAGCCAGCTAACTTCGGTGCCGATTGAACTAGTTGAACTGAACCCCCAGAGTCACGATGACACTACCAAGGTCTTACCGGGTATGCAGTCGCTGATTTGCAATGATCGCACCAGCCAGCTTTCGTTCGCGTCGTCATTCGCGCCAATGCCTGGTGGACAACATCGCGCTGATAAGCTCCGAGCAGTTGGCGGCCGTCAATGAATTGATCTTGCACGTAGATCATTAAAGCTGTGGAGTGAGAGCTGATTGTAGTGATATCCTTCATTGGAAACTCCTCCAGAACTCTTGTTAGAATATTTCTCCTAAACGTTCCCAGTTGGCACTTGTGATTCCATATTATTAGAGTCCGGAATTACCCACTTCATCAATTTCAACAATTCAAAATCGGAGCACTATAGACATGAATACGTCACAACACTCCTCCGATTCGTTCGTCTTCAAAACAGATCGGCCTTGGCCGAATGCGCGCTTAAAAGTCGCGGCGATCGTCGGACATACTTCATCATCTAATGCGCGGCTATGGCTGCGTACTGGTCGACTGGGTCAGTATTCTTTGCTGCTGTATCCTTTCGAGACGGTCCTTCACTCGAATAACAGCAAAAAAGCACTCAAGGGCAAATTGGGAATAGTCCCGTTACCGCTGAAAGAATTGGAAAATACCCTGCAGGCGCACCGAGAGGTGGATTTTGAAGTCACCGACTATGAACACGACACAACCCATGTGCTGGATCTCGAAAATCTTGATGCGGATACCCGCTATGGCTACGCGCTTTATGACCGAAAACAGGAAGCAGTGATGCTCGGACATGTCCGCTTTCGCAGTTTCCGAACGCCACCGCCCGAAAACGAAATGAAACCCTTTCAGTTTGCACTGTTTTCATGCCATATGCCGTACGATGTCGATGGACTATTTAAAAAACACACCAAAGTCGCAAACCTTCAAATGTGGGACTTTCTTAATGAGACCTTGCAACGTCATCGGACTGACGTGGACTTGGTTATCGCTGGCGGTGACCAATGCTACAGCGACGGCGTACCGACTTTGAACATCTGGAAAAACCTGAACAGATTAATGCGCAAGGATGGAGAAAATTTGCTACCTGACCTCGAGGCAATGCGAAGCTGGTTTCGGGACATCTACCGTGGCTATTGGGGATTCGATAGCGTTCAGAGGGTGTTCGATGGCTTTCCCACATATATGACTTGGGATGACCATGAAATTGGTGACGGATGGGGTTCTCACCGCCTCCATGGCGACAAAAACGATGTCCGAAAACTGCTACCAGATTTGGACGATAGAGGCCTCACCGAGGACCAAGGGCGAAAATTATTGCAACGCATGTTCCAAGCAGCCAAGCAAACCTATATTGAATACCAACACTGTCACAATCCGCCGACGGAAGACGAAGCGTTCGACTATGCAATTCGCCGCGGCGGCTGCGAATTCTACGTACTGGACGGCCGAGGTCAGCGAGACATCGGACGAAACGAATACCGCATTCTAGGACGTGAGCAGTTTAACCGCTTCGCGGAGTGGGCGCAAGGCTTGAATCCAGAAGATACTCGCTTTATGTTTGTGGTTTCTGCAGTGCCCGTGCTACATACACGTGCTTCACTGGTACAGCGCGATGAATTATTGGAACATGCCGGACTTGGTGACGATCTACGTGATTCTTGGGAACACGGACTGCACAATGCCGAGCGTCAGGCTCTCATGGATATATTGTTCGAAACTGCTAGCAAGGGAATTAACGTCGCGATTTTGAGTGGAGATGTTCACATTTCCGCAGTCTACTCGATTGAAGATAGCAATGGCTGTCGAATCTACCAGCTCACATCAAGCGCCATCACGTACCACCTGCCCAAGTGGCAGTTATCGCTGCTGAAACTAGGCGCCGTAGATGACGGCGAAACCGAAGAAGGATACAAATTCGAGCGCTTGTCGCTATACGCGGAAAATTCTTACGCGCTGATCAGCATAGATCCAAAATCCGATGAAGCCTGGTTCAAGCTGTACGGCTTGCAAAAACTGAAAACTCTAGACTTCGATCAATACAAAACGCTACCTATCAGCAATTCCCTGGCGAAAATACGCCTTTTCTGATTCAATTCGCAAGAGAGGAAGGTTTGCACAAATGAGCCTTTAAGTTGGATGTACTTCGCCTTCACTGATGGATCGACATTCTCTTGAAACTTCTGAACTGATACCCAAGCAGATCACTTGGCAGATCGTGACTTCATAGGTTTTGAATTGTGGTCCTCTGACTAATGGGGCTTCAGGAATTGGCATATTACCTTCTTGAAAGTACGTTGACACCTAACAAAAGAACGAAGTTTTCGGTGGAGTAGAAGTTGCAGGTAGCAAATCAACCTGTCATCTACTGTGATATAGATGGAGTTCTGTGCGACTTTTGGTCCGCTGCTAATGACATCTCTCCTTATCCAATAGAAACTTTGTCAGTCGGAGAATTCTGGAAAATTGTCGCAGATCATCCAAATTTTTGGAGTAATCTGAATCAACTGCAAGGTGCCGGAGAGCTTTGGGAATTCGATGAAAGCCGAGGTGGACATATATTGTCTTCCCTTCCATATTCTGACCCTGATTCCGGTCCCGGAAAATTAAAGTGGTTGGAAAAGAACTTTCAGTTCACAGATACCAAACGCACTCACCTCACAACACGACGTCGAGATAAACGACGGTATGCCATGACAAATGGGATAGTGAACATTTTGATTGACGATTATGAAAAGAATATCAGAGAGTGGGAAGATTCGTGTGGTATCAGCATCTTGCACTCCAAATTTCGCAAAACACTTCAGATACTTGAATCTATTCCAAAAGAATAAACTTAGTTCACAATTGCTTGTAACGCTTCACTGTGCTTGACCAATGTTGTAGGCATTCCAGTACTTTTTTGACAAATACCGTGCTTGCGCAATCTCGATACTCGCCATTAGCTCGACAAGGCAATTCTTCGACATTTTCGATTCAACTAAGCCCTGCCCACTACCTATTACACACATCTTCAGTCGAAACTTATCTTATGGTGTAACTTGCCTTCGTTTTGGGTCGGTATGTGCAGGCCAAATCATAAGCCTGCGACATCGCCACCAGTCGGACATCGCCTTCCCTGATCTTCTTGTATCCGGGTGGTGCATCATGTTTGCAATTCAAATATCCGGCGATCATGGCCATCGTCACCACTCCGGTGCCGAGGTTTTGCAGCACGAATAAGCGACATCTGCGTGCGAAACCCTACAGCATCCCAATTCCGTCTCGCTGAACAGCACTATCTTCGGCAATTCCGGGATATCTCTGCCTAGCAGCGTCATTGCGGCCAGCCGCCTTGCAAGCGCGGCGTTGATCGTAACCACCCTTTCGATGCGCGAGCGCAAAGGATAACGCCGCAACACCTCTATGGAGACTGTGCAAGTATTCCAAGCGTGATGTTCAATTTAGTTGGAATTGAATCGGGTGTGACGACTTGTGAGCGGACCGATCTCTTGGATTTGCCACTGAGTTCATATTCAATGCGCTTTGATTCGCAAATCTGAGAAAATTCAGCTCATTGAGTCAATTAGGTTTGGGTTATTTGAATGACTCAATGACGTTATCAGCCAGTCACTGACTGAAACCAGAGTAGATGTTTTCCATCTTGCTTGGAGGAACTGGTTTCAGAACATAATGCTGTACTTGCCATTGATGCCTAGGGGTACACTTAGGACTTACAAGAATTGAGATTTGGTCACGCCGAAGCTATCTCCGGCGTGAGTCAGCCGGCGAAAGATCCGACGATTTTGCTGAAGCTGTAGGTGTATGGTTACTTGCACAGGATTCAAAGTTCTCGCAAGTTGGAGTATGAGACTCGCTTCAATCTGAAAATGATATGGCCGTGTCAGCGGCGTGTCCTTGTTACAAGACTATTGCAAATTATCGCAAGTGCAACGCGAAGGCCTTACAAGCGGCGTAGCGCGAGTTTAAAAGGGTTTTTGCGAGTTGTCGTTGTTCAGCCCGCAGGCAGTTGGTGATTGACGGCAGTTTTTTCAAAGCCCATACCGCCAAATCAAGCCTGCATACGTCGAGCACCTTGAAGCGGGACTTGAAGCGGTTGGACAAGAAGATTGCAACCTATAAACAGCGGGTGCATGCAGCCGATCGGCAAGAGTCAAAAAATGGGTGCCACAGTCCGTTCGGAGGATGCGAAATTATCGGCGAAGCTGGAGCGTTTGCAAGAACAGTCAGGCCAAGAAGTGGCAGTTGCAGGAGAAATTGAAAACAAGCGGTGAGAGGCAGACTTCGACGGTGGATCCCGATGCGCGTCTTCTGAAAAAGCGAGGTAAGACGGTCGTGGGTTATAACGTGCAGATTGCGGTCGATGATTAACAGAATTGATGGGCCGCAGGCCGCGACCCAGGACTACAACGATGCGTAGCAGCTGTTGCCGATCATGCGTGCGGCCAAGGTGGCCATAGAAAGTGAGCAGCTGTGCGGTTTGGCGGATGCGGGTTTTTACAACGGTCAGCAGCTCAGATAGTGCGAGGCGGAGTCGGCGATGGCTGCGTGATTTGAAGCAGCTGGAAAAGTCAATCACTGGAATCCAATTCAAGGAAGGAGTAGATAGAACTTGAACAGCTAGATCAGACAGCCGCTTGACCCAGCCCTCGTGCAAAACTTTTGGTAATATCTCACATACGGGAACGCGAAATAGAATACCTAGACGTAGTAAGTAATTCAAAACTGGGGTACCCATTTAACCAGTATCTTGTGAAACGAACTATAGAGTAAGATATCGATGGTTTATTTACAGCGTCTGATCGCCATGATAACAGGACATGTATACCAGTATTTTCTCAGTCAACACTCCTCAAGCCAAGTGTAAAATTAATTTTGAGCTGCTGAAGACTGCAGAAGAGACAACATCTCAATAATTGGAAGTTCGCCATCACAAGTAATTTACGCAAATGAAATTTAAGAATCTTTTTATTTTCAGCATCATCGCGGCGGTTGTAGGACTCGCTGAAATCGCGCCTGCTTGGTCCTCTGAGTTCAGAATTGGTCTTGTAATTGAGAATACTTTCTTAATCTCGGAACAAGCGAATTTTCGACGGAATAACAAACTTGTCCACAATTTGGTGGGGTATCTACCAACCGGTACCCGTGTCTATTACAAGAACGAACGGAGGACGATTAACAACCTGACGGAGGGAAATCCGGAATTCTATTACAAAGTGTTTTCCAGCATAGGCATTGACGGCTTGATACGTGAAGACTTCTTGATTCCAATTGAAGGACAAAATCGAATTGCTAAAGTGATTGACACAATCTGGTTGCACAATCCGGACCCTGCCAAAGGAAAATTTAAAAAACTCTTGCAAATCGGTCGCTACGACAACGCCTACCTTGAAATCACAGACGAGGATGACGCGCACTACTACGCCAACCTGATTCGCAGGGAGAGGACAGCTGATCTTCCTGAAAAAGAACCGGTTCGTCTCTGGAAACAGTTTGTTTACCAGGAACAAGTAATAATGGTTGAACCGCAATCGTTCGACGAAGAAAATCTGCCGGCACCTAAGTGGTCTAGTACTACGGGTTTGGATAACGGCAGTATCAAAAAAATAATTGATAAGATTGAGAACAAATTGGGCACGATTGACAAAGCCCATAGCTTTCTGCAGGGAATCGATTCCTGGCAATGTCTTCTCAGCGTAAATGCCAATGCTGAACTTGGTTTAAAACTGCTGGGAAACGGCCTTTCCTTTGATCTGGACATGTCTTTGCTGAATCAAGATCAAATGATCCGACTGACGAAGCGAACTCTGATCTTGAAGCGCAACGAACCTGTAAATTACATCGTGATGCAGAACGTGAAGTGCGACGGCGGGAATCCGGAGAGATTAATTCGGTTCACATTGCAGGAGGGCGTAATAGAATTCGGAAAACGAGCTTCCGTTCGTCTACAAGATCTAGTGGAGTCGGAATCGAAATGGGTGACCTCATTGCAAGGCAGCCAGGTACTGCCCTACAAAATGGTACGCATTGCCAACGAACAGAACTACATAAAAATCTTAGACAAACTTAACAAATTAGTTATAGCAGGCCACAGCTTCATAAATGAGAAGTCACAACAAGATCAGGAAATTCTTTTGAATTTCATCCTGCGAGAAATTAGCTATTTTGAGCATCGTGACAATTTGGTATCACTACCGAATAGCTGAACAAGAGAATCCTGCACTTACGAATTTACGAACTTCTTCCACTTGCTAATTCAGTCCTAGAGAGTTTGCAAGAGTTTGAGCAAGGTCATCCCAGAAGTACGATTCTGGGATGGAATTGAGGTAACAGATTCTCAACCAACAAACTGCACTGCGCTGCTTGTCCAACTGGTGTTCGAACGCCACATTTGACAACATCTAGATCGAGAGCCATCAAGCACTCGTCATCATCTGCAAAACCATCTTTTCCTTTCTAGGAACTGTTTAAGCTGTTTTTCTATTTCATCTTTACTGAGAGAAAATCCATCAAATGCTTGATAAAGATATCGAACTGCCTGACTCACGTACTCGCCAAACGCAGATAGAGACGTATCCATCGGCTGCCCATTCTGTTCCTTACTCGCCGTTGCTCCCAATGTCCATGTCAGCGACAGCGAGCGGCTGTCGGGACGGGGCGCATCGCTCGCGTGTGGTCAGGCAGGCCTTGTGAATGGCTGCGATGTCATTGCGTTTCAGTCAGTCCAACGAGGGAGCAAGGCATCGTTGCCGCAGCCTCAGACTCGACACGCAAAGAGCGATCAAGGCGAACGCTCACCGATTGGCAAGGGTGATCTATTCCATGGGAACGCATGGCCATGAATACATCAACCCGGGATTGGAACAATTCGCACAGGAACAGCGCGCCAAGAGCGTCAGGCGTCTGCGTAGAGCTGCCAGGTCACTGGGTTTCGAAGTGATCCCGTTGCCACGGGCAGCATAGCCAAAAAATAAATTTCAGATAAAATATTATAGATTCAACAGCTTACGTTGTGTTCCTCGACAGATGTGAGTCTCCGTGCTTAGATTCCAATTATTTGTTGACTTAGACCAAGCTCCTTAAATTTCATCACCTTCGATTCTATGTTCTAGTAAATCGAATACATCGAACTGTCAAAATTACTAGCTTCAAATGTCAGTGTTGTCGAGACTCGATTTGAACTTACAATAACAAACTCCCTCATATAACCGCTTTACAAACCTTTCGATTCGTATCGACTGAGTATTTTCCTGCATAGAAATTTGGTTGTTGTGTCCAAAAAATCTATTTTGCTACCAGAGTATGAATTAGTCTTCCAATTCAGCATTAAAATTGCCAAGATAGGCGAGGTCGCCATTTAAAGTTACAGTCACGCGATATTTCTTTGTATCGAAGTTTAAACCACTTAAATCGAATTTTTGTGGGTGAGTTGTAACGGAAAATTCTTCATTCGTATGGACTGCTTTATAGCCATTGAAATCCCACTTAACTTCAAGACAAAACGGTCCTCGCATACGCTTTTCATTGTTTGAATAGAATTTGAATTGAGATTCAGCTGAAGATAACTGTACAGATTCTATGAATGTTCCAAGTTTGTAAAAGCACCCTCGGTCACCAAGGTCAACATGAATTCGCTTGATCCACTTGGATTTGACCTCGGGTTTCAGAAGGTTCAGAAGAGTGTTCCGTTCGGGAGTTAACCTGCATACGATATGTTTTACGAAATGCAAAGACAACTCGTTTTTCACAAGTACTTCTGAATGTCTAGTATTCAAAATTTCAGAACGTCTGCGATCACTTAAAGGCATGACAGATTCATCATGGTAAATTTTCTGGAACTCCATTCTTTTCAAATTCTCTGCTGTTTCATCCATATCTGAAATTTGAGTAAATCGCCCGCTAGTGAAATTAATACCTTTTTGCATTAGCAAATCACTTGAAAATAGTAAGTATGCAGGTACAGGCATATGGGCTTCATAACGTATTTCTGACTGGGGACGAATTCCCTCGTTTGAATAGTTGGTGGGAGTGCGGGGTCGGGAGTAAAGTCGAACGTAACTTTTTTCTTCCGGGTCGAGTTCACGATTAAAATGTGGACTCCCGTTGTCCTTCACAATTAACGCTCCGCTTTCGGCGGAGGCTCGTGATAGCAATCTACAGCTATTTAGAATCGCAACGGCACTTTCCACGTGGTCCGACCGGAATAACCACTTTGGCCACCATTTTCAATTTTTATCAAGTCCTAGGCTTAATGCGAGTCCTCGCATATGGGCTCTTATTTCCTCAGCGTCAGGCTTGAGTGGGATAAACCAAATTTGTGAATAAATCGATTTCTAGCGATTCATTGGGAATTGGCGGCGGAACTACTTGAAGTCCTGCTTTAGGTTTATTTATCAGATCTTGTGTTGATTTAGCTAAAGCAATCGGGTGTACATAAGGCAACTGTTCATAAATCGGCATAAGATAGGGAAATAGTAAGCGATTTGGCGCAATATTTTCGTAAATCATTCCGAAGTCGCGAAGTTGTTTCCAAAATTCCAGTAGTTCAAAATCATGTATTTGATAGGTGTTAGTGGAAGTTTGAATTGTCATGCTGGGCGGCTCATCTTCAGCTAATGCTGTATAGCAATCGTTTCCTGCTTGAGTATAGAATTCAGAACGATGTTGCAGAACTTTCAAAATATCCCCCCAGACCTCGTTAAATGGTAGAGAGGTAGGCTCAGACCGGAGCCATTGATTTATGTACCTAATGCTACTGTGTTCGGGGCAAGCTAAATATTGAATAGGAAGATAGATAAATGTCGGAAAGGGTACCCTTTGCAGATACTTCTCCAACAGGGTTTCACTTGTGATTCGAAATCAAGTCCCCCGTTGCCGCAGCCGAGTGCTGGAAACGCAATAGATGTGATGCCCAACTCGGCATAAATATCAGAGAATTTGCGAAGACCTGCTTCAATGTACTCCAATCGTGATGGACTGCGCCAGTGTTTTTTTGTTGGAAAATTTAGAATCCATTTGTGTGGTGTTCTATAAAGTAATAGCAGCCCAATATCAAACTTTCGTTGTACGCAGATGTCGCGATAGAAATTGAACATGTCTGGGTAGATTTGCTTAAATCTAAGTGCGATGCCTTTCCCCATTACACCTTTAGTATTTACTGGATTGACTAACACATTTGCAGGTGACTGAAAAATATCGCCGTCAATATATGTAATCATTTAATCCGCCTTGTCTGTTTTTTTCGCTTGTGAAAATACATTCGCAAATCCAAAAATTGTTACTTCAAAAATTCGACCTTAATTGATCCATCGTGGTGTTAAAAATCACTAAATATGCGGTATTGTGTTTTAATAATTTGTTCTGAATGTTGTTCCTGATGATACTTTAAGAGCATTTTCAATCACTTTGCATTTCAGGGCCATCAATCACCGCAGGAAAATTTTTAAACTAATTGATACTTGGCAGAAACCTCCATTTTTGGACGAACTTAGTCAATTTTCTTGGAACATTCTTATTGCTTTCAAGGCGAGTCTTGCCAAGATGACGGGAACATCTTTGACAGATAGCGGATTTTGCCAATATTGCTGGAATCGGCAGTTCGACTGTCAGAACCTTCCCTCACCACTGCAAACGAGGTGACTGGCATTTACCGCTGTTGAGGCCTCAGGCAGCTCGCAGACACGCCCTTTTGCGGTACCGAATTCGGGTGCGTTCCTTACGCTGGAGCAACAAATTCAGTCGTTGCAGATTGGACGCCAAAATCGACTCGATTATCATTCAATAATACCAAATATGTTCCATCTTGGATTGAGATAATCACAAATAATACATATAAAACAATGTATTAAGAGCTTTCTGAACCCATGGTGCAAATCGTAGTCGCAAATCTCAAACGGATTCTACTAGGAACCTTTTATGGGATCAGTCGTCAATATTTGCAAAAATTCCTGTTTGAGTTCGTTCATTGATACAATCGTCGCCTATAGCAGGACCAGGTGCCGCCACGCTCGCTCAATTCAGCCGCCTATCACGCTGCGGTTCCCTCAAATACTAAAACCCGTTTGGCTGAAGCAATAGTTGAAGCCTAGAAATTGAAATTAGTCAAAACACCTCAAATTAGAAGTACGCCATTCCGAAACAATAAGACAAATTAATTTCAATTCATACAAGTGAATTTCACAAAGCACTCGCTGAAGCGCTATCAAAAGAAGCACATCGCAAAACCAGGACGCAGCTTCGGGCAAATGGTTAAAGAACAATAAAAAATGATCCAACACCGAGAGCTTGAAGCAAATTTTCCCTCGCGGAAAATCATTGGTCAACTGTGGACTCAGATTCTCGCGCCACCAACGCGATAAGAATGCAATTCGAGACTAATTTCAGAATCCATCGAATTTAATCCGGCGAATGCAAATTCCTTCCCTTAGTTACAGATTACTCATTAGTGAATTTGAATGAGTACAGACTACTGACCAAAGAGATTCAAGCTTGAATGTTCTTGAATTTGCCTTATGTTTGTCTAAAGAGGGAGAACTTAGAATTCAATTGCGAAATATTCGCTTGACTTTATGATGATTAAAATTATATATTCGTCAAATTATTCTAAAATGATTAGCATAGAGAATAAGTTTTAGAAATATTTTTCGCAATTGAACATAAATTAGAGAAAAATTTGCAATGAAGTTAGATTTACCGTACTTGTTAGAACCATCAGAGCTAGAGCAGATTATTGATTATCCAGAACTGATGGTGATCGATATTGCTGACACGGATGCGTATGAAAAGGAGCGCATACCGCGAGCTGTTCACGTAGACTATTTAGATATAGTATCTGGAAACGTACCGGCAAGTGGCACCTTGCCGGATACCGAGCAATTGCGTGAAGTATTTTCCGAGATCGGTCTAACAATGGAGAAACACGTCGTTGCGTACGATGCCGAAGGCAACGGTCGCGCTGCTAGATTGCTGTGGACTTTAGATGTTTTAGGACATCCAGCTTCTTCGCTGTTAAATGGCGGATTTACAGCGTGGAAAAACGAAGGACATGCAACTGAAATTTCCGCCCCTCCTAAAATAGAACGAAGCAACTACCCAGCACTTGTGAATTGTAGATCCCAAGCTGACAAGAGTTATATTCTTTCCAAGCTTGGTGATCCGGAAGTTGGATTTCTTGATGCGCGGACTCCTCTGGAGTATGAAGGTTTCGATGTACGCGCGTTACGTGGTGGTCATATACCTGGCGCTCGGAATCTGAACTGGCTCGACACGATTGACACCACTAGAAACAATCGACTAAAACCAAGTAAAGTCCTCAGAGATATGCTCAATCAGCGTGGCATTACTCCAGATAAAGAAATAATTACTTACTGCCAAACGCATCATCGATCCTCTCATAGTTATGTGATGCTGAAATCACTTGGATACACTCGTATTCGAGGGTATCCCGGCTCTTGGTCGGAATGGGGGAACTCGCCCGAAACACCAATTGAGTGAATAATTCACTAATCTTTTTCATTGATAATTTGCTGATCTAGACAGAAAAATCTTTACTGATCTGGTTTGAAACAGCGATGCAGTTTTTCCGCCACATTCCGCAAGTCAAAATACGTCTGGTGGAGTTCGAGCATACGAATTTATGTGTTCTCGAACCTTGTATCTTGAAAAATTGATAGGTGCTGAAATTCACCAGATCAAAGCTAGAGAATAAACTATTGTGCTGAATTTTAGAGGCAATTTAGACTCTTGATTTTGTAGATTTTGAAACGCAAGTGTCTGATTGAACTACCCTCAACTCAAAAATGAGCAGTACATTTCTGGATATGATGTCAGGGAACTATCGCTTTTGGGGAGGGATCATTTTGGACTTTGTCTTCGTCTTTAGTTGGAAAGGTATTTCATCCTAAGTCAGTGCCACACTATGATAGCTGTGCTTGTCCTCAGGAATAGCGATTAGAGAGCCACTCCAATCGCGTCACGGACGCACAGGGGAAATTCTTTAAAGGCTTCTCCGGGTGATTCAGCTGCGAGCCGAATCATTTTGGTGGCCACTGTTTAGCTACATTAAGCACTTTAGGCACGCGTTCGTGGCTTTCGGTCACGTCATAGACCAACAAATGATTTCTGTGAACTATAAGTTCACGCGTTCCTTCCATTCGCCTAAGACGCCCTAGACCCGGATAGTCGACTAGAAGATTCGCTTTGCGGGAAATCAAACTCATCGAGCTTAACCGCAGCAAGTGGCTTATCTACTTCAATGCAATCGTAAATTTCGACGATCAGCGACAGTTTCTGTATCCAGCCCAGTGTCGTCATCCGTTGTTGAGCTTGCGTCGCGTTTCTGCTCTTCGAGTAGCAAAATCGATTTCAACCGCTTCGTTTGGCACAAGTCGACCTGCGTTAGCCGAGTCTAGCCCAATTTGCACTTCTCGGCGTAACCAAGCGTCGTGTTTATTTTCGGAATTTTGTTGTGAGTGGACAAAATCGCGCATAAAGTCGCGTAAAAGCTGAGCACCATTGCAATCCAGTGCTTTTGCCGAAGCCTTGAAGTGATTTTTTAGATCTTCATCTACACGGAAGGTAAAAGTTGTTTGGGGCATCGCTTGGTCAGTATTGTTGTGTAACACAATATCATTATCGCATGCATTTGATTTTTGCTTCCGTCTCCGGCCATCCTTCAACGCAGACTCTAACTAAAAGAAACACTGTCTAAAAAAAATAAGTACATCAGGAATCTAAATCCTAGCCATTAACATTAAAGTGGCAACGCGGTAACCTAGTAATCCTCCTAGCCCATTAAATAAGAAATTTCTTACCCTGTATCTTGTGGAGTCAAATCCATCATAAAAACGACCATCACCAAAAGACAAAAATTTAGAGACACACGTTAGCCTTTTTAAATCATTTGCAGAACTGTTCATAGCGGAAAAACGAATGACTTGAATCGTCGGGAAGCAGGACACCGAAAAAATGACCAAACGGACATATTGAACAGGTTGACCTAAAGAACCCAGAAAAAGTACCCACAAATTGGAATAAGAAAGAGTTTACTAATCTGAATTCACAAGTAATCTCGAATGACTTGGCTGGTCGATTCTAATTCTGGACCGTAGTCGCTGAAAGCTCGTATCTGGGAACCAACTCTCTAACCGATACTTCGGCTTCATGTTTGACTAAGATAAATGGACTTTCATCTCCGCCGTGTAGGTCAATTTAACCAACTTGAGTCGGGAAGCAGGACACCGAAAAAATTTCCTCTAGGTCGTAGTTTGTGTTCTATCAAATTTAATCTCTACTTTATCGGGGTAGTACACCAAAACAAGCGGATTCGCAAGACACAGATCTACGATCACGCGTAGTTTATCAGCCCTACAAATTGCATAGGTCAACCGACCGACTGTCGTAGAAGGATATCCAAATTTGTCCCTCTCCTGTTCAAGGAATTTCAACTGTAGTGAGGCACACTCTTCTGCGTTATTAATGTGCTTTACTAATTCGTCAAAATCGACTTTTTTGCACCGCTTTTGTCGTACTCCGGTCTTAATTTGGGGATTTATAAGGAATACTACACAAAATACTAAATGATAATAATTCTCATTTAGAGATCAATTTAAGTGTTTTTACTTCTTTGGAGGAGTTGGTTTTGGAGGCGGTTTTGGCTTCGGTGGCATAGGTGGAATTGGAGTTACATTGGCTGGCTTTTCACTTTCACGAACTAATCGTTTTTTTGTCATATTAAAATCTCTCTATCAAATCTTTGTATGCGGCTTCCCCGCACTTTTTATTTAAACGTTTAAACTTGTATATCAATGCGTCATCTGATTTACAAGTAATATCTACTAGTTTATGAGATAACTCAATATATCTCGCCATTAAAATTTCACGGTCTATATTTTCAGAATTTGCGTCCAGCCACAGTTTCTGAATTTCTTCCTCTAATTTGCTGCATTCTACACTAATTAGATGAAGCACCGTAGCATTTTTTGAGACATTAAACGACATTTCCAAGGCAACTAAAATTGCTATGCCAGCTCCAATATAAATTTGTACTTCTTCGGGAAGTAATTTTAAAAACAATGCTATCCCGCCAAACAATGGCAAAAGTAACATGAATCTCAAAAAATGATTCGCTAATTGGTATATCCCAGCTAATTCTTCAAAATATCTAGCACACCTATTTACGTTATAGAATTTGTTCCATATCTGTCTTCTTTCAAGTTCAGTGATCATGTCTAAATTCTCCTATTTCTGTTTATATATTGTATTTAGTTAATTTGTTCCGCCTAGTCCAGTTCACATAAATACTTAAAAAGTCTGTATCATTTCCAACTTTATAAATAGGTTTAGATTTAATACAATAAATATATGATATTAAAGGTATTTTTAAATAAAAAAATGACATAAAGCACTAGGCAAAGCATACCGAAAAGGCATTTCATTATTCCAATTATTTGAAATGTTTCCAGATAACGCGGCCGCTGAAAAATGGTTTGAAATTTGGCGATGGAGCGGTGAAGTGAATTGTCCTCGATGTGGTTCGTCAAAGGTTTCAGTCCGAAAATCGAGAAAACCAATGCCGTTTCACTGTAAGTCTTGCAGAAAGTATTTTAGTGTCCGAATTGGCACTCCTACGGAAGCGTCAAACATTCCCATGCAAAAATGGGCGAATGGAATTTTCTTGTTCACTACGAACTTAAAAGGAATCTCAAGCATGAAACTGCATAGAGATTTAGACATTAGCCAACCAGCTGCCTGGTTCATGCTACATAGACTTCGAGAGGCATTTTCAAATCATACTGAAATCGTATCGGGAACTGTTGAAGTCGACGAAACCTTTACTGGTGGCTTGGAAAAGAACAAACACAAAATAAGAAACTGAATGCTGGCCGCGGTGGTGTTGGCAAATCCGTCGTAATTGGTGTTAAAGATAGAGACTCCAAACAGGTCAAAGCCAAAGTAGTTAAGGACACTAAAAAGGATGCTCTGCACGATTGCATCAACCATAACGTATAGACTGGCTCAACGGTAAATACTGATGACTTCAAAGCTTAAAAAAAACTAGAAGGATACAAGCATGATGTTGTCAAGTATTCAGTTGGCGAGTGTGTCAAGGAACAAGCGCATATTAACGGGATTGAATCCTTTTGGTCAATGTAAAAGCGAGCGCATAAAGGCACTTATCATAAAATCAGCAAAAAAATTTTGCATCGCTAGGTAAATGAGTTTGTCGTTCGGCATAACATTCGTGAAAAAGACACGATTGATCAAATGGAGATTCTAGTTTCGGGTATGGTTGGTCGCCGAATCATGTATAAAGACTTGGTCTCTGGTGAGGACGGCCGAATGAATTTTATTGAATCAAACTGAAATAGAAATGACTGACTATTTGACAAAAACAAATAAAACACTCAACTTCAAAGAATGGTTATTGGAAGGTAGAGGTAAAGCTCCGCCAAGATATACATACGAAGAAACGCAGGAATAGGTGAATTGGTTAAAAAGATTAAAAAAGTCAAAAAAGGTTGAAATTGCCGCTTATGTTGAAGGTGAATGATTATGGGAAATTAGAGTCGGAACAAATTATCGAGTTTATTTCAATTTTACGAGCACTCGGTCATTTGTAGTAATATGGGGCGGAACTAAATCAACACAAGCAATTGACATTCAAATTGCAAGAGGGATAAATAATGAGTAAATTAAGAAATGGGGACGCGGCTAATTATCTTGAAGATGAAGAAGATAGAAGACGCTTTTTTCAATTGATGTCCGAAGAAAATAACAAAGAACTAATAGACCGCGCGTTAAAAGTCATAGAACGTTCAAGAATTATTTTTGAACAAAATACCAAAGGATAGAAATTCAATAGGCGGTGAAAAATATGAAAAATGAAAATGTTAGTTCAGAATCCTTTGACGCTTATTCTTCTCAAATTGTTCAAGCTTTTCTAGCCAAGCTGGCAAAATCTTTAGCTCGTGCTTCAACCTACGACGATGGTTTTCATCGCGAAGACATTTCTCATGGCATTCATCAATCATTTTCAGAAATTCTTGATACTCCCAATGAAACTCTTTCTTACAGGAAGAGAATGGAATTTGTACAGTTGAAAGATTATTTTTGGTCATATTATCATACCTATTTGAAAAAACTTGAAAAAAGTAATATTTCTGGCGATTAGTTGCTCTTTCGTTCTATTCTATATTTATGAAAGTTAATTCTTTGATTTTACCCATATTTTTACATTTACAGTACATAATTCGTATAAGTATCTGTAAAAAGTATTACAAATGGAACGACAGACTTACCTATTAGATAGACTTTACTTTGACCCAAAACGATTGCTGGACGAAAGCGATTTTGGAACGTTTGAATCCAGCAATTACCCTAAAAGCAAATTGATTAGAGGAAGTGCCGCCAATGACAAAAAGCGAACAAGCAAAACTACTCAAGTCTCTGAAAAAAGAATTACCCGCCGCCAATAATATTCCCGACGAAATTCACTTGGAGTTGGAATGTTTGCCAAAACATTTATGAGGTGTCCGCCGAAAACTCAGCAACAAATTAAAGAGGAATCGGACAAAGGTTAAAAAACTCTAAATGAGAATTATTATCATTTAGAGTTGTGTGTAGTATTCCTTATAAATCCCCTATTTTTAAATAATATCGATATTTGTCGGCTTCTTTGCGATCGTTTGCATTCGAGTCTGAGTTATCTCAGTCCGATTGAGTATGAAAGACAATTGTTGTCGGAGGCTGCATGAGATTTTTCGAATGTCACTTCGAAGATATGTCCTTGAAGAGATATTAAAACTAAAAGGTGTGAGTGAAAGCAAGTACACTTCAACAACATCGGAGTCGCTTTGATTCTTTTTTCTGATTGTTGTATTTACCCACCACCCTATGCCGAATATTGCTAAAGGACTCAGAAGAATTGACGCTATAGTTTCAACATTATTAACCCGATAATTCAAACCTAGGCACCTGAAATTTCGAAAGATGGAGTTCTGTCTCGTTCTCCAAAATTAATATAGTGTTCAATTTCTTTTTCTAGTAACGGTTCGTCAATACATACGATTCTTAAGATAGATATAACTGAGTCTCTTCCTCGTTTGCGAGCCAATCCACCAAAAGCTTCTTCTAAGAATGTCGTGGGATATCCATACTCTGCCCCATCCATGTCGACAAACAATTTTTCACCTTTTTCCAAAGCTTCGTCGAAAGCAGGAATTAAATAGACGTCTCTAAACTCTTCTCCAGATCCTTGGCCTTGGCCCCTATATCTTGGACCTGGTAAAGATTTCATATTTTTCATAACTTGCAATTTCATTTACTTTGTCTCTCATTGTTATACACAGCCCATTTAAAGACCGTTCCCGACAAGTTCTCAGTTGTACGACAGAATTCCATGGTGTCAATTTTACCTGCTGCTTTTCCGGTTCTAATCTGCAAATCTTGCAGTGATTTGTTTTTGCATCACGTCTCATTCGTGGCAATCTCAGCCGAGCATTAAACTTTGGCATTAGTGGGGGAGTTGGCTCGCAGATTCTAACCGCCTGCGACTAAGGTTCAGAACTGGAAACGTCAAGCCAAAGCCGCGGCGAACGAATTGACACAAAGCGAGGGAGACTGTGAATCTATTGGTTTGTTACCAAGCATAGTTCGGGTGATGTTAATCGAAATGGTGAGTTTGCAACAAGCAGTCTGACAACCTTTGCTCAGCGAAGTGCCCATTTCTTTACACCCGGAGTGAAATTGGGGCATTAAATCCGAATTGCGCACTAAAACCAGCGTAAAGTCGACTTCTTTATCCTTTTTCAAATCCTTTGCGGATGCGAACACAATTCGACATTGAAGCTTTGACTCCAACCATGTTGAACACCCGTTTGAAGTTATAACTGGAGGTCATCAGAGTGATTTCATCCCGAAAATATTTCAAATCCCATATCAGAAAATAATCCCGTAGAATGCATTGTTCAAACACATCGCAACCAATTTACGCGATCCCACACGAGTCAGCAATTTCATGGCGATTGACCTTTTTGAGGTAGACGGAGTCAGTCCACGGCAGGTTAAATAGAGATGGGTTTGGCTTTCTCTATTGGAGCGTTTCGCTTTTTGAGTGTAGAACTTTCCACAACTCATTTCGTTGTTGCAAGTTCAACCAGAAGTCAGCCGAATTCCCAGATACTTTAGCCAGTATAAGTGCTGTTTCAGCCGTTATGGTACGACGATTGGCGCACAGCTCGTCGACAGTTTTTCGACTTACTCCCATTGCTTCTGCCAACTGTTTTTGGGTCAGTTCCATAGGTGAAAGAAACTCCTCGGCAATCATTTCTCCGACACTTATGGGTTGTCGTTTTGTGATTTTCATATCCTGTCTCACCGATAATCTTGATTGTCCCGCAGACTGATTTTAAATTCCTTAACTTCACGTTCAAATTTCTCACACAATTCACGTGAAATTCTGTACTGACGCTGATTGGCAATCATAGTAAACTCCCAAGATCAAATTCAACAATTCCTTTAACCACACGATATCGTCTTAAGGATTCTCTTTGGCAATGCCAGGTCACACTCTCCCGAATCAGTTTTAAGTTTGACGTTTATTCCTCGTTCACCTGGTCTGATCTCTCTAGCTTCCTAATCCGACAATTTTGGGGGACAAAACAAAGACTCGGCGATTGTGTATCCTGCCCCACTAACTAACGAAAAGGAAGAAAGATTGTTCCCCAAGGTTGCACCTAGTGTCAGACTGCTAAGTACAATGGAGTGGATAGCAGAGAAATAATTATGATAAATCGAACAGTGACTTCAAGACATTCGATCGCGGTGTCTACATCCGAAAGCTCTGACATGGAGGCTCTTGGATTGAGCATCGAGCACCTGCGCGATGCCATGGTAGAGATTGCTCGTTATGTACTTCAATTTGGATCTACTCTTGTCTACGGAGGAGATCTGCGCCAATATGGATTTAGCGAATTGCTGTTTGAGCTTGTAGCTCGCTACCAGCCTGTAAACAACGATGACGACGGGCAAGCAGGTGTTACAAACTATTTGGCGTGGCCGGTCCATATTCAAATGCCCTTTGAAAAGCTCGAAGAAGCTGCCGAAGAGCTTAATGGCTCGGCCAAACTTGTCTGCCTGGACATGAATGGGGAACCCATTGCGATGCAGCAGCGAAAACGACTCATCGTAAAGCAGCCGACTGCTTCTGAATGGTCAAAGGGCCTCACCGCGATGCGACGACATATGTTGAAGCAAACTAAAGCCCGAATTATTCTAGGTGGCAGAACTGATGGGTATCAAGGGACTATGCCTGGTATCGGTGAAGAGGCACTGCTGTCATTAAAGGCAGGGCAGCCGCTATTTGTGATTGGTGGCTTTGGAGGATGCGCTCGCGACATTGCAGAATGTCTAGGACTTGTTAAACCACGTATGCTCAGTCAACAGATTTGGAACAGGCTGGAAGAATTCGAGACTTTTTCGGGTGTAGACCTTAACAACGGTCTTTCGGCTAAGGAAAATGCCACGCTCGCGATTACGCCACACATCGATCAAGCCATCGTATTGATTCTTCGCGGTCTTATCAATGTTGTGGGTAAAAGAAGTAACGAATAGGCGAGTTGCTAGGAAATAGCCGTTTGCATATGTTTTGATTAAATTTGCAGCTGGCTATTCGAGTGAGACTTTCAAAAGTGTAGAGAGACTCTTCTGCTGAAATGAGGATCGTCCATGAGTTTATCGTAATCTGCGTGCTCGGATGGGTAGACGGGACAATCACGTTCATTGAGCCCGTCGGTAGCTGGTTTTCAGCAGCGCCAACCCGGACTCGCGTGACTTGCGGCCGTCAAGGCTTTGGATGCCGGCCGCAAGGCGATTGAGAGTGTGAAAGCATTCTTCTTTTTGTTGATATTTCAATCAGAAGAAACAATCACAATCAATCAATTCAATCATTCGTTCATTTCGAGTCCGATTGCCATTCTTTCACAGTCTCGATTCTGTTTGCCCTATTGGCCTTGGTGTTGCTGTGCCGGATCGCTAAAACTGGATGAGGACTCTCAGGTTTGAGCCGAAGTTTACCCGCTGGAAGCATATTTTTCGCTCAAAGTCAATAGAAAATTCGATATCCAATCGATCGAATAAACGGTTGACTTTCTGGATTTTTTCGGTTAGTTTGAGATGCTGTGTTGAATTCGTTCAACCGAATCTTCTCATTCAAACTCAATCCAACACGAGGTTCAGTCCATGACCCAAAAAGAAACACAAGAAGTCTCAACTTCCCATCGCTTTTTTTTCGACCCCTGGATGAAGCAGTTGTTCCAAGACAAGTCGATGGTGCTGGATCTTCTGTCCGGCGATTTTCTGGAACTGCAGTGGTTCGACGCGCTCGATGCAAAACGGTTGAGGTCAAGGCCGACGAATGTGGTCAAGCGTACTCTAGAGCAACGTCACCTGGACTTGGTGTGGGAAGTGCAACTGAGATCAAGCGGCAAAACGAAAACTGGCTATGTTGTGATTCTGCTGGAGCAGCAAAGAAAAGTGGATACCTACATGTCGATTCGCATGATGGAATATATGGCGGTGACGTATCAGTATTTGGTGCATGTTGAGAAGGTGCGGGCGCCGTTGCCGGCGATATATCCGGTGGTTGTCTATAATGGTGAGAGCAAGTGGACTGCTCCGTTGAGATTGCGCGATTTGATGGGCGCTGAGCCAGGCGAGGATTCGCCGCTGGTGTTTCATGCGCTTCAGAATTACGTGCTGCTGGATCTTCAGCATCACCAGTCGGTGGAGAAGCCCAACAATTTGGTGTGGGCTTGGGGGGAGTTTGAAAAGGCGCTTGCGGCGAAGTTGCTGCAGCCAATCATGCAAGCGTCCAAAGTATTTTTCAATTTGGTGATCAAGACGGACAATCAGGTCTAGATCGATAGCACGCAGAACATGCTGGAGTCGCGCGTGGAACGGCCTTTGGCGGAAGTGTTAAAGCATGTAGTGGATATGGAGGACATGGACATGGAGACGAAATGGCAAACATTCGAATCCTTCAAGGAGGAAGTTCGAGAGAAAGGTCGGCAGGAAGGTCGAGAGGAAGGTCGAGCGGAAGGACAACGCACTGCGTTGGACCAAATGGCACGCCTGAAATTTGGTGCTTCGGTTCTTGACGAGTTGATGGAGGTCAAGAATTCTGAGCAGCTGGGTCAAGTCAGCGGTTGGATCTTCGAGTGCGAAACGGTAGAAGAACTAGAGGGCAGAATCAAGAGTCTGTGTACGGCTTGAGGACTTTAGTTTTTGCGGACAACAGTCACTATTGGAAATTTGTTTTGGCTATTGCTTGTTTGTCGCTCAACCCGGCATTGGATGGAAACAAAAGAATTTTAACAATTGAAATTTGCGATTGATTGGGTGCCAGTGAATTGATTGAATCACGCTAAAATACGCTATCGCCGCTCACAAGACAACAGGCCATCTCCCAGTTTTGCTCCTCTTACACCGCCAAGTCACCGCCAGTTTCAATGGCGGACAGCTAACTTCCGATGGTGGTGGCGTGCTGCTTCGGGAAGTTGAGCGGCACCTGAATCTTTTCCCACGCCTGGCGGCGTGCTTTACCGATTGCCGCGATGCGGCCAAGACTTAGAATCCGGTCGAACATCTGCTGAAGCAGCGGATTTATGGTTTGACGCTCGGTTATAAGGACATCAACAACCATGATGAGCTGCGTCATGACAGCCAGCTGAAGACGTTGAAGCGCGAAAGCGGGTTGCCGGCGGATCCGCTGAAGTCGGCCCAGGCACTTCGGCGTCAAATAGTCGGCTATATTGAATCGTGGTATAAAACAAGATAGGTTGCATTCGAGTCTGGGATACATGAGTCCGATCAACTATGAAGCGCAGCTGAAAAAAACGCAATCGGAGTTTGCTTCTGCCCAATTGGGCTAAAACAAACTCTCAAACACTAACGTCTCTTCCATATCGGCATAAGGCTATTCCGAATTAAAATGACTGGCGTTATACAAGTCATATCTATTGCAACTGGCTGGGATTGTGCTTGACGCGGAATACTGCCTAACTTCATAGACTTTCGATGATGTCAGTGAAATTAACCCAGTGCTTCGGCGTATGCGACAAAAGGACTTGGTAATGAAATGTTGAACAACAATTAATGGGCATACTCTGCAATGAACTCTCGTACTGCAAATAGTGAATGGAACCATAGGCCCGAACTGCCGCTTCAAGTGTCGCCGGTTTTCCAGTGGCCGCCTCAGCTGCTGAAGATTCTGCGATGGTACTGGTTCAGTTGGTTTCCGCTGTCAGAAAAACTAATTGTTCTCTGTACTGCGATGATATCTTGGTTTTGGTTGCAGCCCTCCCTGGAATTCGTTCAGAACTCTTCGAGCTTCATTTGGATAATTCCAATGTGGCTGCGCAATCTGGCTCTGATGACTATCGTTACGGGTGGTTTGCACGCCTACTTCTATATTTTCAAAGTGCAGGGCGACCGCGGCCGGTATGACCCGCGGGACCTGTCAAAGCGTAAAAACTTCACATTCAATCGACAAGTTTGGGACAACATGTTCTGGACTCTTGCCAGCGGAGTAACGGTGTGGACGGCTTACGAGGCCCTGTACATCTGGCTTTATGCACACGGTCACTTGTCCATGCTCTTGTGGGCTGAAAATCCGATTTGGTTTGCCATGCTGTTTTTGCTGATTCCTGTTTGGGAAAGTTTTTACTTTTACTTCGCCCACCGATTTTTACACTGGCCACCGTTGTATCGTCTCGCACATAAAGTGCATCATCGAAACATCAATCTCGGTCCTTGGTCCGGCTTGTCCATGCATCCGATTGAGCATGTGCTGTGCCTCGGTGCGGTGTTGATTCACCTCGTTGTAACTTCACATCCCGTGCATATACTCTATCATATGCAGTACTTGGCAATTTCCGCATCCACCACTCATACGGGTTTTCAATCTCTGCGAGTTAGAAACCGAGACTTCTGGTCGCTTGGAACTTTTCACCATCAAATGCATCATCGCTATTTTGAATGCAATTATGGGTCTCTGGATATCCCTTGGGACAAGTTTTGGGGGTCGTGGCACGATGGAACCACAGAATCTCACACTAGATTTATGCAACGACGAAAAAGTGTCAAGGCTGCGAATACCAAAAACCGACGATAATCATAAATGGATACCGTCCACCGCGCGGATGTAATGAGCACCGTTTTACTCCGTACTGGTAGTGGTAAAACTGCAATCTGAGTATTTGGCAGGTACATGCAAGCAGTCTCAATCTGACCAAATTTTCCTATTCCTGCAAGATAAACAATTTGGACGAATTCCAATTGAATATTCCTCAAGACATAAGTGTATCTGTCGTAGTTTAGATAGAATTTCAAATACGCATAAGGAGAAAGTGCAAATGAATTCAAATAAACATTCCGGCTCACCGTTGTGTGACCTAATGGCATTCACTTTGCAAATAATTCGCGCTGACTTAAATGTATGAACTTCGGCAGTTGGCGCCTCAAGGGCGAATTTTTGTGCTTTATTCTCTATCTGCCCGTGTGTATTAGCGGTTTCGAATGTCGCCCCTCCATTGGCGACTCTGAAGTCGCTGTTTCGCCGGCAAAGTGGCGTTCATTGCGACCCAAATGGTGAATTTGCAGGCGCGTCAGCCTCACGCCTGAAATGGCATGAACAGTGCGACGGAAAGGGGGCCGGCTGCGCGGCAGAAGGGATGATTTCGTCATCCGGGAGCCTGCGCCGGCAGTTTCGAACGACGTCCGATCCATTTGCCGCGTGGCTGTTTCGACGCCCGAGGATAGGAACGCCCTGGGCGCAGTCGCTGTCGAGACTGTGAGATTATTGCTTTTCGGCAAGAAAAATTCGGGTGAATTCGATAGGGATGGAGAATTTGAAACCACCGGACTGCCAACCTTTGCCAAGTGGATCGAGAACTGCTGGAAAACGGATAGAAATTGAGTTTTTCAGCCCAATATGCCGCCAAAACCGGCGTAAATTCATTTTTTTTATTCCTTTTCAACCCACTTTCGAATTCAAGGCGCAATGCGACATCAATGCCTCAACGCCAACGATGCTGAGCACGCGCTTGAAGTTGTAATGCCGATATCGGCATTACAACTTGAGGCGGCAGTCAAGGCCGACACCAAGTTCGGATAATTTGGAATTCCGCATTCGGTGAAGATCGAAATCATTGTCCGGCAATTCTTGAATTTGAATTTCAGCAAAACAAATGTACTCAAAAAGACTGTGCTACAGATTCTCCAGCGATTTATCAATCCAAATATCAGCGTGTTTGTAGAGGTCATGATAAATGCTGTGTCCAAGTGTATACAGAAAAACTTGCTTGCCTTCACGGCGAGCAAATTTCAGTGCCGCAACAAAGTCGGAATCGCCGGTTACTAGCACAATGATTTCCACATGATGTTTCAAAGTTAGCGCTACAATATCCAATCCCATGCGAAGATCCACACCATTTTGTTGGATATTGGGAATCAGATCGCCTGACTGTATGGTCAAGGATTTTCGATTGCCACCCGGCTTCAGTTTGTTTGGTCTGACCAGCCAGCCGCGAAAATTTACTTCGCCAAGTCGTAAAGCAAAAAATGGCTCTTTCGCCAAATCTTTCAACAACTTTCTATTCGCATCGTACACTGCAGTGGTTGAAAAATCATACATTGACCAGTTGCTGGAACTACCGGTTAGCGGGATGGGCTTTTTCCCTGCCATAGGTTCTGCATCGTAGTAGTAAATTCGGTGCAATGTGCAATCTTCGAGTTCTTTTCTTTTTGTAATGGTTTCAGTGAACTCTACAACTTGCTTGGCAGTCATCGGATTTCTTGAAGAACCAAGTTTTCGTTTGAGAAATCCAGCATCAAGCAGAATAGCGAATCTCATTGCAATTAGTTTCTTGTCGATACTGCAGGCAGGAATAAAGTGGCGGGTACTGTGCGCGGAGCACAAGCCCTCTTGGATTGTAGCGCACCTCCCGCCGGTTTTTTATCTGCAGATAATTCTACAAATTTTTGGTATCGCAATGCAATTAAACTTATTTCAATGGTATGGAGTTCAGTGTCCTTTTGTTGCAGCAACTGCCTGTTCACTTGGGTAGATTTTGAGCCCACGCCAAGATCAATTGGCAATATAAGTGAGAAGTAAAACGGTAGTAATGCTTATGGGCTAGTTGGTTTGCCTCTTCCTCGTAGTCTAAATTCTCACGATTTAGTGCAGTTGCGAGCAATGCGACCCCCGACTGACATGATTTTTCGCCTAGCGCCAATGGTTCCTTCCGCGCTTCCTTGCGAAGCTTGAAATCTACTCGTATCCCTAGTACAAATAATTGTTTCTTTGCATAACGCGAAAATTTCAGTAGTGGCTTCTCTTTAAGTGAGGGTGGGCGGATAGAATTCAAGATGAATCGCTGACATTGTCTTTATGCCTTTATCGCAAAGAGGGCATCCAAGAGCGCTGACAATTTGACTGTCCACTATTTTGACCAGATACAGTAATGCCATCATGTTTTGAGCTTGAGTTTCTAAGCCCAAATTCGTCTAAATTAACCTCGCAAATCAGCTGGTTCATCAACCATTTTTGGGATGTGTATGTTCAATTGAAGTGAGTTCTTCAAGATTTCTTCGACCTTCCGGTCGATGATCTGCACTACATAAGTCAAATCTGTCATCGGTTGGCATTGTGCTTGTGTGCATGATAACGACTGTCAGAATAATGCCACTCCAATTGGTTTATACAAAGATCATACGGTTAACTTGCAAAATTCAGCAGGTTATCCTCTACATGCTATATTCGGCAATCTCTCAAGCTTGCTCAAAGCCCATACATAACTCAACAGTCCAAATTTCTTACTTTCCTGTAAATAGTTCAGAAATTCGCGAAGATTGTGAAATGTGCAGCAGATTTTTTAGAGTGCTGCTGCGAGTTGGCCTCAATGCCCTAAAATTTGACTATATTCGCCAAAATAATGAAAATTTACAACAAATTGAACAGTATCTCCAACCTATTTTCGAATATGCATCCCCTCAATATGCCAAAATTTTTTGTCTGGACCAAGTGCTGGAAAAAAATTATTTGACATCAATCAAATTCATCAATTAAACTAGTATCTCGAAACTGGTTCGTCCAGTTTTTTTTTACCCTAATTTGACGACCTCAATTAGGTCCAACTTAATTTTTGGAGAATTAATATGTTTAGCTCGTCGTCATTGCTCAGGGTTTTCCTGATTGGTCTAGCACTTTCGCTAGTGTCTCTTTCGACCGTTTCGAATGCAGATGAAAGAGACTACATCAGTATCGTCGGGTCCTCAACGGTGTATCCATTCGCGTCTGTAGTGGCAGAGCGATTTGGAACCAGTTCCGAATACTCGACTCCCATCATAGAATCTACCGGTTCTGGTGGTGGACTCAAATTGTTCTGTGCAGGTATTGGTGTTGATCATCCTGATATCACCAATGCATCCAGAAGGATAAAGCAGACAGAAATTGATCGTTGTGCAGAGAATGGCATCGATGATATCGTTGAGATCAAGTTTGGTTACGACGGTATCGTTATCGCAAACTCTACCAACGCGATTCAGTTCGAACTCACTCTCCGAGATGTATTTCTCGCTTTAGCGAAAAACGTTCCTTCTCCCGATGGCGAAGAGAAGTTGATCGCAAATCCCTACACGACTTGGAAGGACGTAAATGCAGATTTACCCGATATTCCAATCCGTGTGCTGGGCCCGCCTCCGACTTCGGGCACGCGTGACGCGTTTGCTGAACTTGGCCTCGAAGCCGGATGTAAGACCTTCAAATGGATTAAAGCGATCAAGAAAAGCGATAAGAGTCAGTACAAATCAATATGCCATGGCATTCGTGAAGACGGCGCTTGGGTTGAAGCAGGTGAAAATGACAACCTGATCGTTCAGAAACTGAACGCTGACCCGGATTCTCTCGGTGTGTTTGGATTCAGTTTTCTTGATCAGAATTCTGACTTGGTTCAAGGTGCGGTCGTCGATGGCGTAGCGCCTGAGTTTGAAAATATCGCAGATGGTTCTTATGCAATTTCACGGTCACTCTATTTTTATGTGAAATCTGTGCATATTGATCTGATTCCTGGCATTAAAGAATACATTTCTGAATTCACAAGTGATCGAGCTTGGGGTGACGAAGGGTATTTGGCTGACAAGGGAATGATTCCTATGCCCGAGATGGAGCGCCAAGAGTTCAAAACAGCAGCCATGAACTTGACAACAGTTCAGCTCGCTGCCGAATAATCTGAATTATTCAGATCGAAAATTCCTAATAATTCCTTATAAATTCAGGGAAATATTCAATCTTCTTACAACTGCTTGACTTCGTCTCTTGTAGTGACGAAGTCAAGTAGGATTTTGTATGTATGGTGAGTATTTTTGCCATCAAAAGTGGCAGATCAGACGCTGCCACATAAAAATTAACCGTCACGTTTGTCTTCTTAAACTGGAATGCAATGCTCGGTATCAGAGTTTGTTGTTAACAAGCTGTAAACAATATCACTTGGTTTTGATATTACTTTTCCACTGCCCAAAGACTTGAATATATAAATTAACTTCTATGAGTACTGCTGTCCTAGTAATTCTGCTCTTAGCGTGTTCAACACTCTTTTACTACGTGGCGAAAAAACGTTCCATCAGAATCGCCGACGGCATGGGTGGCATTCGCTATTTGCACTCCGCGCCTCGCTATTATGGTGAGGTCGCGGCCCTGTTATTTGCTGTACCGGCATTTACGGTGCTGGGTTTATGGGTACTCATAGATGAAGAGATCATTTTGCGCATCATCTTGGCAGAGCACTTCCCCGACCTGCAAGATGAATCAGACACCTACGTAGACTGGCTAAAAAGCCAAATTTTAATTCTCGCCCAAACCAACAAAGTCGTTAACTTCGAAAATTTAGCTGTTCTGCAAGCTGCCGCAGATCGCTACAACTATCTTGTTGAACTAAGCGCCACACTTCGAAATGCCTCAGTTTTGGTCATTGGCGCCAGTTTGAGTTCAGTCTTTATCGCAAGAATTTCCGAAAAACTTCGAGCTCGTCCGATCGCTGAATCCATTGTTCAGTTATTGCTGTTAATCTGTTCACTCATCGCCATATTCACTACTGTTGGGATCGTACTGTCTGTATTGTTTGAAACGGTTCAGTTCTTTCGTCTGGTTCCGATTGCAGAATTTCTATTTGGACTTGAATGGAGTCCACAAATTTCTATACGTGAAGATCAGGTAGGGTCTTCAGGCCTGTTTGGAAGCGTCCCCCTTTTTACAGGAACAATTCTAGTCGCCGGTGTCGCTATGACAGTTGCAGTTCCAGTTGGATTGCTGTCTGCAATTTACTTGGCGGAATATGCGACCAAAAAGGTCAGAAATTTTGCCAAGCCAGCATTGGAAGTATTGGCCGGTATACCGACTGTCGTATACGGTTTTTTTGCAACTTTGATTGTAGCTCCATATTTGCGAGAATTTGGAGCTGTGCTCGGACTCGATATTGCACACGAAAGTGGACTTGCAGCTGGAGTCGTCATGGGGATTATGATTATCCCCTTTGTATCCTCTTTATCCGACGATGTCATAACTGCACTGCCTAACTCGATTCGAGAGGCCTCACTTGCATGTGGCGCGACCCAGTCTGAAACAATCCGCAAAGTAGTCATTCCTGCGGCGTTGCCTGGGATCATCGGTGCCTTGCTATTGGCTATATCGCGTGCGATTGGAGAGACGATGATTGTTTTGATGGCAGCAGGGCTAGCTGCAAAACTGACAGCAAATCCCCTGGAGTCAGTCACAACCGTTACAGTACAAATCGTGACTTTGCTGGTTGGCGATCAAGAATTTGACAATCCGAAAACACTTGCGGCTTTTGCACTCGGCCTCACTCTGTTTCTCGCTACTTTGTTACTGAACGTAACAGCGCTCTATATCGTTCGAAAATACAGTGAACAGTATGAATAATCAGCCGCAGCAAACCACTTATGAGTGGGGTAATCCTAACTTTAAACGTCGATTGAAAAAAAGACGTGCTGCTGAGAAACGTTTTAAACTCTATGGCATTGCAGCGATATTGCTCGGAATATTTTTGGTCTGCAGTCTATTTGTGAGCATTGCCGTCAATGGCATCAGCGCCTTTTGGCAAACTCAAATTCAACTTGAAATTTACTTCGATCCAGAGGTCGTCACTCCAGAAAATATCAGAACGGCTAACTACGGCAAGTTAGTCAGTCAAGCGCTCTACGTTAAATTTCCAGAGGTTGCCAAACGCAAGGAGAAGCGGCAGCTGAAGAAAATTGTGAGCGTAGGAGCTGATGTCATTCTGCAGAAAATGATCCAAAACAAACCTTCATTGATTGGAACAAAACAATCGATCTGGCTGCCTGTTGATGATCATTTTGACATGCTGAACAAAAATAGAATTGACTTGAGCCGGATCACATCAAGCAGTCGAATTTCGAATTCACAGCTAAATTGGTTCAACACACTGAAAGAACAGCAATTGATTCAAAGCCGATTTAACAGAATTTTCCTATCTGCAGGGGATTCTCGCGAGCCTGAGCTTGCTGGTGTCAGAGGTGCGCTGACAGGTTCCTTTTATACAATCTTGGTTTGTCTGCTGATTTCCTTGCCAGTCGGAGCGGCGGCGGCATGTTATTTGGAAGAATTTGCGCCTCGCAATCGATTTACAGACTTCATCGAAATCAATATCAACAATCTCGCTGCTGTTCCATCCATTGTGTTTGGGTTGCTTGGCCTTGCAGTTTTTATCAATTTTTTTGGTTTGCCCAGATCAGTTCCTCTAGTCGGAGGATTCGTGCTCAGTTTGATGACGATCCCCACCATAATTATCGCTGGACGAGCCGCACTCAGAGCGGTGCCAACTTCAATTCGCGAAGGCGCCCTCGCAATGGGGGCATCCAAGACGCAGACTGTGATTCGGGAGGTTGTTCCGCTGGCAATGCCGGGCATGCTTACCGGCACTATAATTGGACTCGCACAGGCTTTAGGAGAAACTGCGCCATTGCTGCTGATTGGAATGGTTGCATTCATTGTGGACATCCCTTCCGGGCCTCTTGATCCATCCACAGCGCTGCCTGTACAAATATTTCTCTGGGCAGATAGCCCTGAAAGAGCATTTTTAGAAAAAACTGCCGGCGCAATTCTAATTTTGATTCTGTTTCTAATTACAATGAATATAGCTGCAGTATGGCTTCGTCGTAAATTTGAACGACGCTGGTAATTTGCACAAAACAATTTTGAGACAAATATATGGAAATCTTAAGTCAAGTGAAGAAAGAGAAAGTCGTGATCAAAACTGATCCGACAGTCATTGCTTCGAATGTGAATAAAGTATCAAATGGTGTCCGTAATCGCATGACCGCTGAAAATTTGAATGTGTTTTATGGAGATACCCATGCCATCAAGGATGTAAGCCTTACAATTCACGAGAACGAAGTTCTGGCTATCATCGGCCCTTCCGGCTGTGGAAAATCCACTTTTCTAAGATGTTTAAACAGAATAAACGACATTATTTTAGGCTGTAGAATCACAGGAAAAATAACGCTTGATGGTATGGATATCTACTCCGATCAAATTGATGTGGTTGAACTGAGAGCTCGAGTCGGCATGGTATTTCAAAAGCCCAATCCATTTCCGAAGTCGATCTACGACAATGTTGCATATGGGCCAAGACTGCATAGCTTGGTCAGCAATCGAGCTGAAACTGACGAAGTCGTCTACTCGTGTCTGGAGAAAGTTGGACTATTGTCGGAAGTGGAAGACCGCATCCACAAATCAGGCACTGAACTTTCAGGTGGACAGCAGCAGCGACTTTGCATTGCAAGAGCGATCGCAGTGAAACCACAGGTCATACTGATGGACGAGCCTTGTTCCGCATTGGACCCGATTGCTACAGCGCGAATTGAAGATCTGATCGACGATCTTAGAACCCAATTTTCAATCGTTATCGTCACCCATTCAATGCAGCAAGCTGCGCGTGTGTCCCAACGGACCGCTTATTTGAATCTAGGTGAATTGATCGAGATGGGAGATACAGTACAGATTTTTACAAATCCACAACATGAACTGACAGAAGACTACATAACCGGACGTTTTGGCTAGCCAACAATAATCGCAAATTCACCTATAACCCGCATTCAAATCGGAGGCTCAGTCCTTTGAATTCAGTTATTAGCACGTTCTTTGACATATATTTATTCGGAAGTATTAGTTGATTATAAAATTGACTGGAAAGGTTTTAGTTGAACTCGAATTTACTTTTCACTATAAAAGTAGTAACTGACCAAAACCAGATGAGGTTTTCGATGTTGGTGTGTACAAATTTCATCGCTGCTAAAGTGGACGTCTCATTAATAAATCAATATCAAGCAAATTCTCATTGACAGCCATATGACTGAACCGAAGAACACTCCTCAATCTCAGGTCCCCGCGGCACAAAGTTCAAAATCGGTAGATGAAGCTTCTTCGCCTGAATCTACTCAAAGCAATGAAGGGCGCACTCAAGATCAAGCGAATATGAGAGTCACTGATAAGAGCAAATCTGCCGAAAGTCAAGCCAAAAACCAGCAAAGCCAAAACAGTCAGAGTAAAACGACTCAAAAAAAATCTGAGCACAGGGTAAAAGAAAAATCCGAAAGTGCCAATAAAAGCAAGCGCCAAAATCCTAAACAATCCAAGGAAGCATTCGAATTGTTTCTGTCAACCAAAGAGTTGATTGATCAAGTAAGTGCAGCGCTCAACGATGGTCAGCTGAGTAAAGGAATAGAGTTACATAAGCGATGC
The DNA here is from genome assembly GCA_965202855.1 of Arenicellales bacterium. Taxonomy (GTDB): domain Bacteria; phylum Pseudomonadota; class Gammaproteobacteria; order Arenicellales; family JAJDZL01; genus JAJDZL01. The sequence goes on from CBDBBP010000004.1 coordinate 142,614, forward strand.
CAAAGTCAGCTGCACCAATTGAATGCCTTGAATTTTAAGCGCAAAAAAATCGCAAAGCTGCAGAAAAAATTGAATGTTTGCTATTTTCAAATAAGGGAATTGCGAGACTGGAGACACTGGGGCGTAGATCAAAATCGCTTGAATTTAATTCAAAGCCTCCAAAAACTGAAAGACTACGAAGGCGATCCTCAAGAACTGTACACAAGAATCAACGCAATTCAAAAAGTTTGGAAACATTGGAATCAACCTGGAGATTATCCCAGTCGAGCATTGAGGGACAGCTTTTCAAAAGCCTACGAAGAAGCGTTTAAACCCTGCCGTGCGCACTTTGCCGAGCAAAAGAAACTTCGGCGTGAGAATAAGAGAATTCGAAAAGGCATTTGTAAAGAACTTGAGGAATTATTCGACTCAATTGATTGGACTCAACCCGATTGGTTTATGATCAACACCTCCTTCCGTGAATCTCGTAAACGCTGGAAAAAAGCTGTTCCTCTGAATAACAAAGATTGGAACTCAACCAATTCTCGATTTGATGCTGTTCTAAAGAAGTTCGAACCATATGTTAAACAAGAAAGAGAGCGCGGCGTCAGGTTCAGAAGACAGCTGATCATAAAAGTAAACGAACTAGATTCGCTGCCGATCAAAGTTGCCATTAACAAAGCTAAGGAATATCAGAACCAATGGAAACAGGTTGTAATTCGCGATCGTAAAAAAGTGGAAATGGAACTATGGAATCAATTCCGAACTGCATGCGATCGACAATTTGAACGTAGGGCAGAACTTCGACGCGCCGCTGACAAAAAAAATCAAGAAGTGGTAATAGCGAAGAAAAAGTTAATTAGCGAGATTAAGTCACTCAATCAACTGCCAGCCGATCAAGTAAGAAAATCCAGGAAAAAAGCGCTGAATATTCAACACCAGTGGAAAGAGGCGCGGACTCCGGACGCACGTTCAAAAAAATATCTTGAAATGAAGTTCAACCATGAGGTTTCGAAGTTTCAGAATCATTTTCGTTTGGCTGAGAAAAAATCAGCGGAGATCAATCTCTCAGTCTTGGCTATGAAAGCAGCAATCTGCGAGCAGCTCGAACTTCTGGGTGTAGGTTGTGAATGTGATAGTGATTTACAAAATCTTCGGCAAGAGTGGGAAGGTATCGCGGGAGATTGCGGAGAGTTTGAAAAAGCAATTGGCGAAAGATTCATATCAGCCCTATATTTAGCCGAAAATATTGAGGCAGAAAAAACTGAAGATCTCTCTGACCAACTGACTAAAAATTTGGCAGTAAAGCAAAATATCTGTCTGCAGCTGGAGATTTTTTCGGAATTGGATTCACCTCCTGAATTTTCACGAGACCGCATGCTTTTTAATGTTCAGCGCTTGAACGCCGCAATGACGAAACAGGAAAAAAATTTCAACTCGGAGGAAAAAACCCGTGAGTTGCTCATTCATTACTGGCTGACAGGTGCTGTCCCAAGTGAAGCCTATCCTCCCCTTAAACAGCGATTTAGTCGGATTCACCAAGCTTTGCAAACCAGAGCCACCTAATTCTTCATAATCTTTTGTAATCAGCTCAAAAATTCTGAAGCAGTCGACTCAAACCTGAGGTCATCTTTGCCAGTAATCCAACAGGAACATCTAATTCAGAGCGTTGCCGACGCTCTGCAGTACATTTCCTACTACCACTCCCCAGATTTTGTGCAGGCGATGGCGTCTGCGCACGAAAGAGAACAGTCACCAGCGGCAAAGGATGCCATTGCTCAAATTCTCATTAATTCGAGGATGTCAGCAGAAGGACATCGACCAATCTGTCAAGATACGGGGATTGTTGTCGCTTTTATCAAGGTGGGCATCGGGGCACGCTGGGATACGAATCGATCACTTCAAGACATGATCGACGAAGGTGTTCGACGAGCTTATCTGGATTCGGATAATCCACTGCGTGCTTCTGTTGTCAGTCCTCCTTTTGGACAGAGGAAAAATACCGGAGATAACACACCTGCGGTCATTCATGCTGAACTTGTGGCCGGAGACAGTATTGATATTACACTGGCTGCAAAAGGTGGAGGGTCCGAGAACAAAGCCAAGATGACAATTCTCAATCCGGGTCAAAACTTGGTAGACTGGGTCATCGAAACTGTACCCAAGCTCGGCGCTGGCTGGTGTCCACCTGGAATGCTTGGAATTGGAATTGGAGGCTCGCCGGAAAAAGCGGTTGTTCTGGCTAAAGAAGCGCTGATGGATCCAATTGACATTCAGCAGTTAATAGAACGAGGAGCAACCTCACCCACCGAGAAATTGCGAGTCCGACTCTACAATGAGATCAACAAACTAGGGATCGGAGCACAAGGGCTTGGAGGAGTGACGACTGTACTTGATGTCAAGGTACGAGAATTTCCGACCCATGCAGCATCCTTGCCAATTGGATTAATTCCCAACTGTGCGGCGACCCGACACGTTCACTTTACCCTAGATGGCAGCGGGCCGGCGGAGCTCAAACCCCCTTCACTTGATAATTGGCCAAAGATTGCTCGGGATGATTCAACGGCACGACGAGTGAACCTGGACCAATTGAAAAGGGAAGACCTCCTCAGTTGGAGAATCGGTGAGACTCTGTTAATCTCTGGAAAAATCCTTACAGGCAGAGATGCAGCTCATAAGAGAATGATCGAATATTTTGATAATGGCCGATCTCTTCCAGAAGAGGTAAATCTTAAGAATCGATTCATTTATTACGTTGGTCCAGTTGACCCCGTCGGTGATGAGGCAGTCGGTCCAGCTGGTCCGACTACAGCTACACGGATGGATATGTATACCGATCGACTCATGAGTGAAACGGGTCTGATCGGAATGATCGGAAAAGCTGAACGTGGTCCTAAAGGTATTGAAGCGATAAAGCGTCATGGCGCTGTTTATCTGATCGCAGTTGGCGGAGCTGCTTACCTCGTATCGAAGGCCATCCGATCCGCCCGAGTGATTGCTTTTGAAGATTTAGGCATGGAGGCAATCTACGAATTCGAGGTTGAAGATATGCCAGTCACTGTAGCTGTTGATACAAACGGGAACTCAGTGCATATTGCCGGACCAAAAAAATGGCGAACTGAAATTGCACAAATTCCTGTCGTTACTCGCTGACTAGAATTAAAAGACTACCATTCTAGCGTAAAAGCACGCTACTATCCGTAATAGCTCAACGAGTAATCGTAGAGCAGAAATTTGTTATAGGTATTCACTGCGAAAAAAATCCCAGTATATTTTTAATTCCTCATTACTAGTAGCACTATTTTCGATGATTTCAAAGTCATTGTCTGCTAACAAAACCTTTTTTTTGGCTACTGCCGCAAGAAATTCAAGCACAGCCTCCCCCGCGACATTGTCTGAATTTTTTATTACGTAGTTTGTAATTTGACTGAAACGTCTACTCAATCCGCGGTTGCCAGAGAAGTCGAGTTCAGCATTCGTTAGTGCTCTCAAGAACGAAGCTTGAATTATCCCATCATTGAATCGTTCAAACATATTCGGGCTTATCACAGTCCTAATAAATGGATTTTCGTCAAATCCTAATTTAAGATTTGACCCATAGCTCCACTCACGAGCTCTTTGTAACGTTGAAGAAACTGCAAGGTAAACCGTGTGCTGAGAAAATTTATGATTACTATCTTCAAATGTTGAGCCATCAAACGACAAAAAAATTGAACCACGCCGCAACTCCAATTTTTTACCTAGTAAAGTTGGAAAAAACAAATCCGAGTTGCTACTCATATTGAGCCCAGACATCTGTAATCCATGATATACGGAACTATTTTTATGAACTTTATTCATTAATTCAAACAATTTATTCCGCCTAATTCCGTAGTCGGCGAGAATTTCATCAAATGATTCCGATGAACCTACTGGTATTACCATAAATTCCGACCAACCGTATTTCCGTGGCAGTTCCGTCGCAAACTTTAAGTCCTCAACGGCATTTTGATGTTGTGTACTGGAGTTAGGGAAAGCATGACAGATAACAAAGTGTCGAAAAATTTTTGGATATGAACGCAATGCAATACTCATAGCACGAAACTGTTCAAAATCTGGGTCATCGTTGGCTACGATGACAACGGTAGAGTTTCCCGTAAGATTTTTAGTGCAGTTCGTGAAGTCTGTTTTTGATACCAGCGAAATATCAACTAATCCGACTTCTTTTTCAAGTAGGTGATGAATATTTTTCGCCAATATACGAGATTCTTCATCATCCATGTGAACAATAGATTTCACAGTTGTTGGCATTTCATGCACTAATTGAAATTTCAACCAGTCTAAAATTGAATTAGGCAAACTTTCTTTCGTATCAAAACAAATTTTAACGAGAGAATGAGGACCATATCCTGATGATACTCCTACCTTATTGATCTGTAACGATTTTTGGTAGAAAGGTTCTTCTAGTCGATCCAATTCTTTTTTTAGAACATGCTTCTCGGTAATTGAAACTGGTATCGGAGGACCTTGCGAAAATATGAATTCCTCTGAATCTATACCAATGATTCTGCAATTTCGCATGTTGCTTTCGTTTTCACTACTGCGAGCTTTGAAGTATATCGAAGATTCTTTGAGATCATTATCATTAGACCCAATCCCTAATAAATGCACGATTCGTGATTTATTTGCACTGTGAGATTGAATTAACTTTTTTGCTAATTCACCAGATGTTGATGCCGATATGATCAAGCAATAAATTTGCGCCTTCGGAAAGTGAAAGTTGGGTTCGATATCATAGGAATGAAATATCTCAATCTTAGGCACTACAATTTCATCAGACTTGGAATATTTCTGTTGTGAAAAATACCTGATTAAAGACTGCAAACGAAGAGCAAACGAGTAAATGGTAAAACTATCAATGTAAATTACATTTGTTTTTTTTGGAATTTTTCGTAGGATGAGAAGACAAAACACGATCGACAAATCTGGAATCTTCAGCATATTACCCGCTCGGACGAAATATTGCTTATATTGTTTTGAGGGTTTTTGATATTTGTAACCATGCGGCGCTTCTGAAATTGTTTTCGTTTGCTTTAAAGCACGCTCGATACATTCATGAGAAATTTCATCTAGAAAATTGTCCCAAATATCCCATCCATTCCCAAATAAGTGTTGAACCGATTGGTATATCAATTTACCGTCAATTCCATAAGGTAGCACTGTGATATTGTCTACAACGTACACTTGATATTGATTGTCAAAATTCTTTTCATAAACCTCACGTATACAATGTTCCAAACCAGATGGGCAAATGAATAATATCCGCTGAGGTGGAACTCTCACATTGAGAATTGATTTGATTGTGAAAACTAGATTTTGTTTGGAGTAACTATCTTGGTGGAGATAAATTACTCGATAGGTAATATTAGTACCGTTGAATGGTAAACTAGCTTCAAATATGAAAGGCGAAGACTCAATCAATTGGAGATTTCAATATGCTAGGGGTATACAGATTGTCAATAACGTCCCGACAACGTTCGCTAAATTGCCATTAATAAATTTTCTGGGATCAAAATTTTCGTCAAAATTATCTTCAGATGTAAATACCGCTTCACAATTTGATGTACGAAAGCGAATAAACCCATTAAGTTCCTTTACGGTTGAAAGAATTCGGTTCAAACCGTATCCGGAATTTTTTCCAAGTTTTCTTGTTTGACGAATTTTAAAACAGCGAGCTACTAATTCAGAATTGTCTAAATCTGAACTACTAGATTTGATTGTTTTGGCGAATCCAGGACCGGTATCAAGAATTGAAATCTCGAGAATGTCTATATGTTTCCGAGTGTATGTTCTTTTAAGATTTGCTAATTTTTCGAAATAGCTGTCAGTTGTCTGAAATTTAGAACTAAATTGAGATCCATTGGAAAAATTTTCTCGCGAAACTGTATTTATTTTAAACACTATGCATCTCAATCCCCGTCTAGGGAAATCCCCTTTTGTTGTCAGATAAGCATGTTCCGCTGTATTTCGAAATGCTTCATGTAGAATTTTTCCAATGCGATTTTTGTGAGCTAACTGCTCAATGTATGCTTCACTTCTTGGGGGGAATTTTAAACTGTCCATACAATGTAAGAATAAATCGTTCATATTTTCAGAACTAGAAATCACATTTCCGTGACGCTGTCTATCCAGTAATTCACTTATGCTAGGGCGGTGCCGATAAAGTGCAGGAAGAAACTCTCTTTTAGCCCCTAACACCGAAATCAGTTCGAGGTCACGCTTTTTAACAACATCCTCTAGCTGAGTCAAATACATTGCATGAATTCGTGAGGTAGCCGTTTTCAGAACTTTGTACCGAATATTGTCGTTCGAGTCTTTCCCCGACACATGATTCGAGAAATAAACAGCAGAAAGGCCGTGAAGATTTGAAACAAAGTCTTTATATTTATCAAAGCGATTAGAATCGATGTAACTCTCGAGACGGGGAGAGTCACTTCTATCTGCCCAAGTAGCAATTAGCTGTGTGAGCGCGGAAGACCGTCCCACGCCTCCACCTCCATAAATGTCATTTGGCAACCGCAAAATATACGTTTCTAGATTTGGATCTGTCAAATAGCTTTCAAACTGCTCAAAATTGTCTTTTCTTTTTACTGATAGGTATTTCTTTGTCATCAATTTGATTCAAATTCGATTGTCAAAAAGTGTGCAGTTTGGGCTCACACAAAACACAAATCGTTTAGCTCATTGTCGTTTGCAGTTGTCTCTCTAACTAAATAGAAACGTTGTTTTCGGTAGAATTTGCGTGGCTGATAAAGATGAAGTTAGTGTCTCGAAAATTGGGGAGAGTCATTAGTAATGAGATGTTTTTTAAAATATCCGACGATGCGAGAATTAAAAATTTCTTACTTATTTCACCAAGATTAATTTCGCTAAATGTTTTAATTTTATCCGTAATCTGTTTTGCAACATCAAATCTATCCCTGAGTTTTGGAGTAATTTTCAACAGGTCAAGAGCGGCTGTTAATTTTCCCTGAAATTCCGTACCCAATCTTCTTCATATGCGAAGAACAGAAATGGCGCTTTATGTCGATCTCCTAGCTCGATCACTTCCCCTAAATAGTCGACTGCTGAAATATTGAGAAAAATGCTCTTGAGTCTTGTCGAAATTTTTTTGTTCGGAGACATGTAGTAGATCTCATCCCAACGTCGCAATTTACGCGCGTTCAGATGGGCAAGTAGGATGGACTTGTATCGGCTCTCCTTTTTTACCGTTCGTTCTACTTCAATTGCAACACGCACTCCGTCAGGCCGAACCGCAATAGCATCTGGATAAATTTCATGCTTTTTGTTGATTCGTTTGTGAAACTGACTCTCCCATCCAGACCAACCACCATGCTCTGAAGCAATTCGTAAGGTTTGAATGTCCAGCTTGTGTTGCATGGAAATAGGATTAACTGAATTTTTATAGAAAATTGGACGCTCTTCTGCGAGTTGTTCCTCTTCCAAAACCTTGTGCATTCCAAACTTAGAAATACCCCAAATTTCTTCCAATTCACTTTCTCCATATTTCACTTTATGATTCCGAATCAACCGATTAGCCTCAAGCCTCGCTAACAGCTGATTAATCTCTGCCTGCGTGCAGTCAGCCAGCAACTGCTTGATAATTTTTAAAGAAGTCCAAGTTTCAGCGTATAAAAACGCCAGTAAACGATTTTCTGGCTTGCGCTCCAATATCGAGCCATGTATGTTTTCAACTTGCTCTTCCTTGATTTTTTCTTGTGGAACGCGCTTTAGCAGATCAACGGCATCATCACCGGCCAAGGGTGCTTCGTTGATGCTCATCTTCGATTTTTTGACTTTGATTGCCCGAATTCTTGCCATCTTGGGAGTTCCTGCTCCAATACAGACTGCGAATTGCTTGGGCAGGCTCAATATCGTATTCGTATCAAATAAATTTCTCTGTGATTCGCTGATCGAACGCGAGTCCAAAATTGTCTCGGATAGCTCTGGATTTCTAACGGCAGAAAATTGTTGGGCAGATGCCAAGATTTGCCCTGTCTGTTTAGAAATCCAGTTTGCAGTTTCCCAGTCAGACGCTCGATAGAGCCACTTGACCGGGGTAGTATCAAGCACTGTCGTCCGTACCGATGCTTCGCTGATATCTGCTGAGCAGCTTGCAAAATCTCCCAACGACTGGTGTGCTAGCAATATGTTGCAGCCTTTGTCTCGAATTGTACCGAGTGCGTTAACCGTTGCCGCACTGAGAAGGTATTTGAATTCATCTAGAAAAATTGAGCAATGTTTGCTTGATGAGCTTCGTTCAATGACTTGAACAAGTCGTACAAATAACATTTTTTGAAGATAGATCAAGGGTTCATTACGGGTAGAACCAATGATGTACACACAGCCACCCTCGCGTAAGGGATCGGATAAATCTAATCCATCTCGAGTCTTAGTACAATTTAATTCTGCGATTTCCGTAAGACCGGCAAAAAATGACTTTGCTCCTTGCAGTAACTCAGTATTGATCGTTTGTTGAGTTTGCCTCAGCAGCTCTAGCAATGTCAAATCTTTTGTTTCAACGAGTGATGCGGCAAATCTAGCTGCTTTGCGATCATCTAGTCGATAATAATCCGCATCAGTTCCTCTCCGACCTAGCTCTAAAGCAGCATAGAGCATCTCGGCCACTTCATCAGGTGTGGCGCTTGACAATGGATTAAGTTGGGGTACAGGCTCTCGTAAATTGATAAAGTGAAACGGCACGTTGTACTTTTTGCAAGCATCTGAAAAGACGCTTGGAGCCCATTCATCATTCTTCGGGTCGAACACGAAAACAGCATCGCCATACTTTAATGATTGAGTCAGTATTACTGCTGCTTGAATTCCCTTGCCAGTACCTGGCGGCCCCATAATTTGAACATGATTCGCTTTCCAGTGAGATCGTTCGATTGTGACCGGTTTACGGTCCTGCTCTACTCCAAGAAAAACTTGGTCATTGTTAAACGCAGTTTTAATTTCTGAGTCAAGATCAAAATCTTTTTGTGAGCTGAATTCCTTCTGAACCGTTCGAATGTCGGTAAACTGATCTAATCGGTCGGAACGACGAGTTTGTTTCTCCAAGAACTCAACGACGCGTGGCTCAAATTTTCGACCTAGCAAATACGCAAAAATACCACCAGCAATGAATCCAAAACCAACAAATGCAAGGGTAGCCGATTCAAAACCATTCGATTCACCGACTGGTCCGGGATGACCAGCAATGATGATGACCAATAGCATGGAAATCGCCATTAGCATTGCAAATCCACAAAATCGAATAGAAAACGTAATCCAGGTTCGGTATGAACGGAATAGAAAAGCGGTTCGAAGCCCAACTAAGAATAACAATGGAATTAAAAACAGCACTAAATTCCACAACCAGCTGCCTGGAAAAACTGCAGATGCCCAAAAACTATTGATCCTCGCAATACTATCCATGAACTACAACGAACCGGTGAATAACAATTTCATTCAAATATTGAGTGGGGAAAAAATGGAATTTTGCAGGTGAGAACACTGGAAAGCGTTACTGATTCGAACGTGAAATGAGTGGACGATTGATCGTGAATTTAACTTATTGCAGTGATGGCCCAAACTTTGTTTCAGTTGTAGCCAAAAAGACATAAATGCTCTAGGTTTGTTGCTATCACACTCGAAACCAAATTTGAGCTGCAGTCATAATTTCGGTTTCCTAGTAACAAATTTTACTGTTCGTCGAACCCAGATGAAATATTCGCACCGAATCCTAGTCGTTCAATTGAGTTCTAAAAATCTTATGTTCGTCCAGGTTCTTCCAGTGGCATCATTTACCGGTTGGGTATCGTGGTGTCACCCTACCCTTTTGCTATGCCCCTGCAGATTCTATTTTGATACAACTTTCATCTGCGAACAAAATGTGTCAAATTTCATTATCGTTGCTGCTGTAGCGCTTTGCTTTCTACATTAGAACTGGATCAGAGCTGAATCAAAATCTAGTTCTTTGGCTAGAATTGCCCAAGCCACGCGCACAATATTGCTCGCCCCGCAATCGTCGATTTATTGCGACTACGACGCCCCACTGAATGAATGCATCTTCTTTCTTGCTAGCGGCGCGCACAACCGAGCGTGAACTCTGAATCAAATTCTTGCGCAGACATCAAATTCATACGGTGCTCCATATTGCAAGGACGAATCGCCTTACCTTTTCTACACCAGTGTATGTTCTTCCAATATAGAAAATTTCTTCTTCTCATTCGAGGTTTTCACGCCTTGAAGAAATTGCGCTTACCTTCTAATTCGCTGACTATAACCGTCTCAACATACTGACACTAAGGGATAAAATTGGTTTGATAGTCAAACTTATTTCTAGTCTCCTTGTACGAATTCACCTCGAATGAGACTCTTTAGCAAAACGCTCGTAACGCCATTCCAATACGTTGCTTGAAGGCCTTAGGCTCTTGTCTTTTGGAAGTATCACCCTCGAACCATCCAACTCCGAAAGCCAATTTGCACCATTGTCAGCTTTAGCTTCAGTTCTCAGAAATTCGGAAACATGCCAGTTATAGTCTGGGCCTGGGGATATCAAATGATTGTCCATTGCACGATGGACGGTTGGGGTCAATGCCATTCCATTCTGTGGGCGATTATCTGGTTTCTCAGCTAGTGGAATAATATGTGCGGCTTCCAGTAACGTTGTATCCTCTGTCGCTTTTAGTTTCCAGCCAGTTGCCGCACACTGAAATCCATATGCTCTGAGAACGGCAATTCTAAATTTACGGTCGCGTTGTTGGTTTACTTTCCGCCACTTCTCAATGACATCAAAATTTGTATCAATAACGAGCTTGTCTTCTAACTCGTCGACACCCAATTCAATTTCTTGTTTTAGCTTATTGAACTCAGCCCTAATTTGATGTCGGTGATCCGGAAACCATTTATTTACGATCACTTCACGTAGTTGATTTCGAGTATTGGACTCCTGCAAGCATCTATACAACTCGTCGGAGAGTGAAACAAATTTTACTGTTTCACTAACTCCGGTATGCCCGCTTACAGCGAGATCATTTCGTTCTTTCGATGAAATATCTAATTTCGAAAGATCCTGTCCATGTAAATTCCAGAAACCTTCACTAGCCAAATATACGAATGGATAGTATGGTTTGTCAGGTCTTTGTTCTGGATAAATGATTTCGAAGTATCGCTCAAATTTCTCTAGCAAACGTGGTTCGTAGCGAATTTCGTTCTGGTGAAAATTGCCTGTTTCAATTAAATCAATAACCGCTAGAAGAAAGCAGGGCTTGTGTGGAGCAATTCCATATACAAAATTTTTATTGCGGTTGACATTTAGTCGCTTAAACGCCTCCTTAAATTTTTCAACTTGCAACATCGTATTGACTAAAGAACATTTTTGGGGTTCAAGTTTTGGAGTGCTTTCTGGACTTTTTCCACCGAAGACTGCTGAAAATTAATCTCACGAACAAAAAATATCTGTCGTTCATAAGCATCTTTAATCTGAAGTTGCCATGGAAAAAGATTTTTATCTGAAGACAGCTCATTAAGTGCCAATGTACCTTTGTGAGACGCAAGTGACGAAAGTTGATTGATAATAAATTGTAGACAATCTGCCACACTCAATTTTTGTTGTGGTCCATCAATGGAGAAAGAAGGCCTGTATAAAAATCCAATCAATCGAACTCGCAATTTCAACATTGAAGCTGACAACTTTTGGGAATCTGTTATTGGGCGAATAAAAAGCAAAGCTACAGCATCTGCTAAGTAGCGGGCATGACGTTCGTTTACGGAAACATAATTTTCCACTTGCACCAAATAGTCATTTGGAGAAATAATTAGTCCGGCAGTCAACCAATAGATACGTTGTGCAACGGTCATACTCCTTCTCCTTAATTTCATTTCGATCAATTCAAGGAATTTCATTCTTTCGCAATGAAGGGAAGATGCTTTGATCAAATATCCCAATTTTTTCATTTGTTGCAATGTACGACGTAATGGAAATATTTTTCACAAAGGTAAGGAAGCATGTTTTGCAACGACTTTATGCTCGCTATCAAACGCCAATTCATGAAGTTTTAGATTAATTTCTTTTCCCCAGCCAACATCAAAATTTATTCGGAGGAAAGATGGATTGGCAAACCTAGTTTATGTTGCTGATTGTGTTCTTTTAATAGATTTTGGCATGCTGATGAAAGCAATTCCTTTCTGGTGGTTGGCCAGCAAACATTTTCATCTGACAGTGGATTGATGTGTAGAACAGAAATTAATCCATCAGGAGTAACAGTACCTGGATTAACTCGGTCCTTCTCACCAAACCAGTTTGGATTTCGACAGGACAATCGAAATCTTGGGTTTCCCAATTCGTCGAGTTTTTCAAGAATTCGATCGAATGGTTTTCGTCCATCAACTTCACCTGCACGCAATTCATCCAATCCATCTATAAATAGCGTTTTATTGCTTAAGTCCTGATTGGTTGAAGATCTCAAAAAGTGCCTTGCGGTAGTGTAAAAACCGTCTCCAAATTCAGATTCCAATTCAAACGTTGTGGTTTTACCAGCGCCTGGGCCACCAAGCAACACGTATGCGTTAATATCTCGATAGGATTCAATCGAGCAGGATTTGCGATTCGGCACTGCCACTCCCGAGTTTGAATCAATTTCAGTAAATGTTCGTTGATCGATTTTAGGCATTGGATTCGAACCAGTGTCTGGCTGGAGTGCGCAAGAATTCAGGTATTGGAATTCCATCTCCGCCGACTACAATCGAATTAAATGTATTGAATTCCTTGCCGAATTTCGACAGGCCGCCTATGTTTCTGCTTTGCATGCCGCTTTTAACCTCGATTCCAATAATTTTCTGCCCGAGCAGCAAAACAAACTCCACCTCAAAATTGTTATGCCGCCAATAGTAAATATCGATTTCACTACCTGCAGAATTCAGCAAATGAGCGCCGACCGCACTTTCTGTCAAACGACCCCGAAAACTTCTATCAGCCAAGAAGTCCTCGAATGAAAGTTTGGAATAGGCAGACATGATTGCGGTGTTGAATACATTGAGCTTCGGGCTGGAACGATTACGACGTTGTACACCGCTGGCAAATTTTGACAAACCTGCAATCAAGCCAATTTCTGTCATAAGATCCAAGTAACGCGCTAGTGTAGTTCCGTTCCCCGCATCTTGCAGTTGTCCTAACATTTTGTTGTATGACAGTATTTGCCCGGAAAACACAGAACAAACTGAAACTAGTTGCTTCAGTAGAGCCGGTTTGTCCACTCGCTGCATCGCTAGGATGTCTTGCTCTATATTTTTTTCTACAAGCGAGTCGCAGATGTAATCTCGCCACCGTTGCTCATCCCAAATCAGCGATGCTGCACCAGGATAGCCACCAAAATATACGTACTGATCAAACGTGAAATTGAAAACAGCAGACATTTCTTCGAAAGACCAGTGCGACAATCGAATAATCTCGAACCGCCCGGTCAGGCTTTCACTCGTACCTTTGCGTATCGTTGCTGGAGACGTTCCCAACAGGACTACGTGGAGAGGCAGTAAACTGCGCCGGTCCGCGTCCCACAAACCTTTGACAACCTCTGACCAGTTTTGAATCTTTTGCACCTCGTCAATGACAAGTATCGCCCCTTTCTCGGAGCTGTTTGCTTGAGCTCGGGCCTTTTCCCACTGCTGTACAAGCCAACGACTGTCCATTGGATTGTTCAGCCAAGCAATTGTAGGGTCCACGAGAGGTGATTCGCCTGCCAAGAAGTCCTTGGCATTCGAAGTCTGAGAGCTAGTCGGATCATCAGCGGCTAAATAACGCCACGGTCGATCTACACTTTGAAGAACCTGCAATATCAGAGTTGACTTGCCAGACTGACGAGGTCCAGTAATGATCATCATCCGCTCAGCCCGTTCGTTTAAGCGGCTTAAAATTTCAGAATAATGAGGGCGGGAATAAGGCAGCATTGAATAATTCTACTGAGAATATTTACTGAATAGAATAATGCCATATAGCGAAAAACGAGAGAATAACTGCGATCATCGTGTTGAAAGTCAGTGGCAACTGCTTTTCATAGCTGAACAAGAGTTACCGGAGAAGCAAACGACAATTGCGTCAAGCATGCTCAAAGAAGTCGTTTCGCTTTGTAATTTCGATAATCATAAGGTTGCGGTCAAGAGCAAAATTCGAACAAAACAAGCACCCCAAGACCTCATTTGAGAAAAGTTTTCGATCTACGAAATCACAGTTTCAGCGCGCTTAGACCCCCATATTTGTCATTCAAAATGAAAAATTAGCTTGAAATTTTTCGTTTTCTTTCTACTGCGACTATTCCAAACTATGCCGACTGATTTTAGTATCTGAAATCAGATAATCTGTATATACTTACTAACATCTGTTTACGTTTTGTTTGATGATGAATTCTAGAGAATCGCCGGAAAATATCTTTCTCAAGCATGGTGGACAGCTTCGAATGAGTGAAGCAATTCGACTTGGAATTACGCCTTACCAGCTATATTCCCTTAGAGACAGAGGTGTAGTTGAGCTAGTAACCAGAGGAATTTATCGGCTTGTGGATTTACCTCCCTTATGGAATCCAGACTTGGTAATTATGAGCCTTCGCTATCCCAAAGCCGTCATCTGCCTTGTCTCTGCGTTAGATTTCCATCAGCTCACAACTCAGATCCCCTCGAAGATGTCAATCGCTATTCCTAGAAGCGCGAGACTGCCGTCATCCTCTGGATATTCCCCAATTCGAGCCCACAAGTTTTCGAAAGAAACTTACGAAAATGGTATCGAAATGCACAGAATCGACGGCGTCCAAGTCAAAATTTATGGATGTGAAAAAACACTAGCTGATTGTTTCAAATTTAGAAACAAAATTGGAATGGACGTAGTGCTAGAGGCGCTGAAACTCTACGTCGCACGCGGCGAATTGAATCTGAATGACTTATTCAAGTACGCTGAACTATGTCGGGTTGAAAGGGTATTGCGACCTTACCTGGAAGCGATTGTTTGACACCTTCAAGCACTGATAGCACTTCTGTCCATCAACGTCTCCTCAACAAGGCGAGAAGCAGCGAGCGAACATTTAATGAGTTGCTTCAGTATTTTGCCATGGAAAGATTTCTTTATCGATTATCGAAGTCAAAACATGCTGATCAACTTGTTCTAAAAGGTGCGCTGCTGTTGCGACTCTGGGGATTGCAGGAGCCACGTACGACAAAACACATCGATTTTCTCGGAAGGATGAGCAACGAGAAAAACAACATCGTCGCACAGATAAAGGATGTCCTGAAGGTGAAGGTAGACCCGGATGGACTAATTTTTGACACTGACTCTCTCCACACGGAGCAGATTTCCAAAGTCACTGAATACGAAGGCATCAGAATAAAGTTTGTGAGTCTGTTGGGGACTGCGAAAATTCATATGCAGATAGACATCGGATTCGGCGATGTCGTTCATCCTAAATTTGAACCTTTGGTTTTGCCCGCGTCGTTGAATTTTAAATTGCCGAGAGTGCTGTGCTATAGTCGCGAAAGCGCGATCTCGGAAAAATTCGAAGCCATGGTGAAATTGGGCAAACTGAATAGTCGGATGAAAGATTTCTATGATATTTGGCTGCTATCTCAACGGTTCAATTTCACTGGGCCAGAGTTGGCCAAAGCAATTCGACTCACATTCGAGCGAAGGGGAACAGAACTGCCTGCTGAAGGCGCAGTTTTCACTGAGCCTTTTATAAAGGATAAACAAGCGCTGTGGCAGAGGTTTCGGAATCGGCTGCAAAGTCACGAAACCCCAGAGTCGTTTGCAGCAGTCGCGATCTCAGTGGAGAAGTTTCTTTCGCCAGTAACTAGTACCAGTTTCCGCATCCAGTTCCATCCCTAAGGTATGGATTGCTCCTGGACTTTGGGTCTGAATCACGGATATTTACTGAAACTGAGACACTGAATTTTGCTTTTGAAGCTCACAGGAATTTGTTGCGACTGCACGTAGAAAGTAAAGACTACGAAAACAATGAAGACCAGATCGTGTTCTGAAAGAGAGAGTAAAGAAAATATGATTTCACTACACTGAAAGCAATAACCGCTGTCCCTCTTAAAAGTCGTTTTAGCTGTCCAAGCTTCAGCTCCACAAACAAATAAAAAAATAAAAGAAGACAATAAAACAGAAACTTTTTCAGTTCGGAGTAGATTTCATATCAACACTATCAATATGGATGCCTATACCTGCATAAAGCTTATACTTTTGAGAAAATCTCTAGTCCTCACAAAGGTTGGGTTGCAGCATTACTCAGTTTCACGAAGAATTTAGTTGGAATTCATAAACTACATTCGAGGTTTCGCCTATGTCTGTCCAGTCTATATGGAAGTGAGTCACCTTGAATTTTCTTTATTAAATCAAAGTAAATGTCGTTGAGTGAGTATTTTGAGTCAATTCGATAAACAATCTTCTGCCAACTCTGGAAGACGAATTGCAATCGGTGGCATTTGGCACGAAACCAATACCTTTGCTTCAGGCAAATCCGATTACTCTGCATTTGAAATTTATCAGCTTGCAAAAAGCAATGAATTGATTGGCCGCTATCGCAATACCAACACAGAATTGGGAGGATTTATCGGTGCTGCTCAGAGCAATTGCTTCCAATTGGTTCCAACTCAATTCGCTGCAGCAGTTCCTTCTGGAGTCATTGAATACAAAACAGCAATGAATTTATGCAACGAGCTGATCGACTCAATTCACAATGCTGGTTCGCTTGATGCTATCTTTCTGTCTCTGCACGGAGCTGCGATCGCCGAGGACATCGACGATCTTGATGGATTTATACTCGAACAGCTCCGGTCTGAACTAGGATCTCAGATCCCAATTGTCGCCACCATTGATTACCACGCAAATGTAACCGAGAAAATGGTTGCTCATGCGTCAGTGATCATTGGCTACGATACCTACCCTCATATTGACATGGCCGAGCGGGGTGAAGAAGCAGCCCAAGTTACCGCTAGGCTCCTGGAGACGAAACAGATGCCGCACTGTTCGTTTAAGCGTATTCCGTTGATTACGACACCGTTGAGTCAGCAAACCGATAACGAACCGATGCGAGCAAATCTGCAGCTTCTGCACGAAATTGAACAATGGCCGCATATTCTTTGCGGTACTGTTGCCATGGGTTTTCCTTACTGTGACGTTGATCATCTCGGTGCATCAGTACTTGTCTATGGAACTGATCCAACGATCACTAAAAATGCCGCGGACACTCTCTCGAACAGAATATGGGAGCATCGGAAAAATTTCATTCCACGGGTTGTATCTGTAAAAGAAGGAGTCAGACAGGCGATCAATGCAAAGTCATTTCCTGTTGTAATAGTAGAAGCGGCTGACAATATTGGAGGTGGAAGCGCTGGAGATGCGACTGATGTTTTAGCTGAATTAATTCGAGTTCGGGCAAAGGGGTCAGTCATCCTCATCGCAGACCCAGAAGCTGTAAAAAAAGCAATATCGTTTGGATTAGGAAGCAGACTAGAACTCAAAATCGGTGGGAAAGTTGACAGACTTCATGGTTCTCCAGTTGAAACTTCAGTCACTGTACAGTCAGTTTCAGATGGTGAGTATGTTCACAAAGGATCCTACATGACAGGTTATGTGAGCTCCATGGGCAAATCGGTGGTGGTGGACGCTGATGGCGTAACCATCGTTTTGACGTCCAGACGCAGCATGCCTTTTGATGCTGAACAATTGCGTTGTGTCGGATTAGAGCCGAAACAACAGAAAATCATCGTAGTAAAGTCAGCGATTGCATGGAAAGCGGCATATGGAGACATCGCAAAACAGACGATTGTGGTTGATTCTTCGGGCGTATGTCCCATCGATCTGAGTAAATTGCAATATCATTCACGACCAAAACCCCTGTTTCCCCTCGAACAGTAACTGAAAGCGATTGACAACACCAAATAAGAGATGACAATACCTCGGGAAATAGTTTTCGATGAAGAAGAATTTGCAGTACGACGAAATGACGTACGCAAGCGAATGTCCGCTATGGGAATCGATACTCTGCTTTTGCATTCTGCGCCGAACATCTATTATCTTAGTGGACATCACACCTTAAATATCTGGGATTATCAATGTTTAATTCTGCCGCTTCATGGCTCGCCGGTGATGGTTTTGTGGCAATTCGAACGCGGCAGATTTGAAGCATCAGCGGTTTCGACAGATCTTTATCTGTATGAAACCCATGCTGACCCGATTGACGAAACCAGGAAGGCTTTACAAAAATACAGCCTGCTCAGGGGAGTGATTGCGATTGAATACGAATCAAGATACTTGACTCCTAACTTACGCGATTCGCTGTCCAGCTATCTTCAGAGCACAAAGACAGTCAATGGTTCGCGAATAGTCGATCAAGTACGAAACATCAAATCTGAAGCCGAGCTTGAAGTGATGCGTCGTGCTGCGAGTATCACAGATGATGCGATCTCCAGCGGCTATTCCAGCATCAAACCTGGTGTTTCTGACTCTGAAATTGCAGCGGAAGTTGCCGCCGAACTGATTCGCAGCAATTCTCTGGGATTTTCGGTATACCCAATCATATCAGCCGGCTATCGCGCAGGAATTCCACACAACAGCAACTGTGGCTACAAAATTTCGAAAGGAGATACAGTATTTATCGAATGTTCCCCGAGCCTGCATTGGTATCACGCACCGCTCATGCGGACTGCCGCAGTCGGCGATGTTTCCCAAGAAATAGAAGAGTTCGCAAGTTTAGAACAGGAAATCGTCGCTGCATACCTGGATTCAGTTCGACCGGGAGCGCTTGCGTCAGACATCGCGAAAACAGCGGAAATGATGATTGAGCCCATTCGTCAAAAAGTCCTGTTCCATGAAGTCTATGGCTATCCAGTAGGAATTGGATTTCCACCCACTTGGGGTGAGGAATCCGGATTCGCCATCGTAGTCAACAATCACCGCCCATTAGAAGCAGGAATGGTTTTTCATATTCCCATGACATTGAGAATAAACGGACAGCTGGGGGTTGGTCTGAGCCAGACATTTGTCGTAACGGAATCGGGCTGCGAAGTGTTCAGCAAGCTGCCATTGGAACTGCATCGAATCGAAATATGAAACGAGGCTTTGAACAATCAGAACAGCTTTTTGAAGTCGGCAGTCAGTACTTATCCGGTGGTGTCAGCAGTAATTTCAGGTATCTGGGCTACGGCGAAAGTCCGGTACCGCTGTACTATTCGAAAGGAGAAGGCTGTCGAATTACTGATGTCGATGGCAATGTTTATATTGATTATGCGCTTGCAAATGGCCCAGTGATATTAGGGCACGCCCCAAAACCTGTTCTCGATGCGGTAACCAACAGCATGTCCATGGGTCAGCTCTTCGCCGGACAAACCGAGCTCGAAGCACAATTGGCAAGAAAAATTGTTGACATCGTACCCTGCGCAGAACTAATTCGATTTGCATCCAGTGGAACCGAAGCGATTCAAGCCGCTGTACGTTTGGCGAGGGCTTATGCTGAACGCCCCAAAATCATTAAATTTGAAGGGCATTATCACGGATGGACTGACAATGTATTTGTCAGCGTCAATCCGCCTCTTGACCAAGCGGGAGACGAATCAAATCCGAACTCGGTCGCCCAAACATTAGGACAATCCCAGCGCGCAGTAGAAGACGTGATCACTCTGCCTTGGAACAACTTGGAGGTTTTGACTCAGCTCATAGAAACTCAGCATACAGAAATTGCCGGCATTATCATGGAGCCCATAAACTGCAACACCGGAGCGATTCTTCCTATGCCTGGTTATTTGGAAGGTGTTCGTGAACTTTGCACACAATACGGTATCGTTCTGATTTTCGATGAAGTGATTACTGGCTTTAGAGTGGCATTGGATGGAGCTCAAGGTCTGCTTGATGTAACACCCGATTTAGCAGTCTTTGCAAAAGCGTTAGCAGGAGGGTTTCCACTCGCAGTCGTTGCAGGTCGACGTTCCATCATGGACCTGCTGCACACCAAATCCGTGATGCACGGAGGAACCTACAATGCAAATGTTCTGGTTGTAGCCGCTGGATTGGCAACCATAGAGAGTTTGGAAGCAAACAACTGTCGAGCCTACCGGGACATGAACGAAATTGGCCAGCTGCTCATGGAAGGACTCATGAAATTGTGGTCAAAATACAATGTAAATTATTCAATTCAGGGCTTGGGTACCGTTTTTCATCCTCTTGATCTGCCAAATGGGAAAAACAGGATCAATAATTACCGGGAATTTTTACAGTGCGACCGTACTTTTTTGAATAACTTTTACAATAAACTTCAGTCGGCGGGAACGAGAGTGACTGCACGAGGAACTTGGTTCTTGTCCACTGCACACAAAATAGAAGATATTGAAGAAACTCTAGAACAGGTTGAATGGGTATTGAGAGGAAAAAGCGATGAGTAGTGATAAATTTCGGCTGGGATTTGTTTGGCCAGGCGGCGGCGCGGAACATGATTTTTACAGATTTCTTGAAGAAATTGGGGATCACATTCGACTCTATATCTCCTGTACCCGCGTAGGTGGGGACGGTGAAAATGATCACGATATAAGCGCCCTTGAGCAAACAGCCCGATTAGACTGGTTGGTTGAAGCTTGTCAGCGGCTGATTCCGCTCGATGTTGATTGTGTTTATTGGCCGTGCACAAGCGGAAGTTTTGTACTTGGACGTTATCATGCTGAAATTCAGACATCTGTCTTATCGACTACTGCGGGAGTGCCCGCAGGCAGTACGTCCCTCGCATTTATTGCAGCTTTAAAACACTGCGGATTTAAAAAAGTTAGCATTCTGTCAACTTACCCTAGACCTGCGTCCAAAGCCTTTGCTTCATTTTTGAAAGAATTTGAAATTGAAGTTTTGCGTATGAAGTGGCTAGGCGCGCCTTCAGGTTGGGATGCTGCATTGTTTGAACCGGATTACATTATTGAAAATATCCCATCCGTACTGCACGAAGACGCAGAAGCGCTATTGATTCCAGACACTGCAATGCCTTCAATGTTCTCCATTGAGGATTTTGAAAAGGTAGCCCAATTGCCGACATTTACAGCCAACGGGGTATCAATGTGGAACGCAATGAAACTGATGGGAGCGAATACTAAAGTTCCCAATTTTGGTTCGCTTTTTGCAGGTAAATTAGATTCTAAGCCAAACTCAGATGTTCATCCGGAATTGGAATCTGCATTAGCGAAATAGACAAATGGCACATTGTCATTTATCCAATACATTCTTGCAGTCAGTTACTGAAAAAAAAACTTAAAGCGGTGGATTGCCGCATTGCTTTTTTATTGGCAGCTATTGAACGAAACCGCTAAACTTCATTGCATCTCACATTTCAGCTGATGAACGTCATTTCGAATTTGTAATTGTTTGATTTATGGCATCAAGACGATCAAAACGAAAGTCGGCGGCGAAATGGCATCAAATGCATCAGCGAGATAGGTTTGTCAAAAGCGCTTCTCAAATCGGCGCTCGCTCCCGCTCCTACTTTAAACTGAAGGAACTGGATCAAAAGTTCAAATTACTGCGCGCAGGGCAAACGATACTTGACCTCGGTGCCTCTCCCGGTGGTTGGTCGCAATACGCTTTGTCCCGCGTTGGTAAACATGGAAAGGTTTTTGCCTGCGATGTCCTCAAAATGAAGCCACTTTCTGGCGTCAACTTTATTCGTTGCGACCTTAGAGACCCTAAATCTGTGGCGTCTCTCGTCACTCTGGTTGGTGGGAAGAAAATAGATTTAATCTTATCGGATATGGCGCCCAATATTACAGGGAATTCAAGCATTGATGCAAGGAATTTTCTGGACCTGCATAACACAATGCTAGAAGTTTGTGAGTTAACATTGATAGATTCCGGCTCGCTGGTGTTTAAGTTGTTTCAAAACGAAGAAACAGTTTCCTTAAAACAGCGATGTGAAACTTCATTTCAACATTGTCAGTTCCACAAACCGAGTGCTTCACGCCCCAAAAGCAAAGAGCTGTATATGGTCGCAAGAGGCCATAATGAATAATTCGGCGTAATATTGAGACGACAATTCAGTACCGAAGATTTGACAAATGCATCGATCACATCGCTTACTTTGTGCATTATCACGAAGGTGCTCGAATCGATGCTCTCCAGACAGTCACAGTCACTCCACCTAGCAGGCTAAACGACGCATCGACCTAGGTGTGTAAACTCAGTTTCCGTAGAAACTCGTGCGATGCCCACCAAATCGTTGTAGCAGTTAGGATATTTGAAAATTCGAGCAAATGGTACTGCTCAAATTTCATCAGCCTTTTAAAATTCAGCAATTCACCCAATGTATGAGTTTAGATTTGAGGTAATCCTATAATTTAACAGGGATTTTTCTATTCTAGAAGGAGTTTGTCACGCAAATGGAAAATCACTTATAAAACAAAAGTAAACGCTATATGATCAGCAATTGATGGTTGAAACGTATGGTTTGCTAAAGTTTGTGACGGAACTCACGTTTGGTTTCACATTGCAATTCATTACTTCGGATATGAGAACCGAGGAAACTAATAAATGACTAGTATTACAATTCATGGCTTGGACCAAGATTTGGAAACTATACTTCGCGTTCTGGCCTCGAACACGGGCATTCAGTAGAGGACGATGCGCGTCAGATTTTGCATCGAGCAATTGGCAATGAGTCGTTAGCTTTCACTAACGAGATAAACACTAAAGATTAGTCGGAAACTGAAAAGTGGTTAAAAGACACTGAAGGGTTAGGAGGGTTGGTTCGAGCAAACGATTCACTCCTGGCGAGCGTGACCTAGGAATGCTCAAACAACTACTTTCTGATGGGCACGAATGAGTACGGCTTATATTGATACATCGGATTGGTTGCAATTGACAGTGATGAGCCTAACACCGAAATTCTTTACCGTGAGTTGCGACAGTATGATTTGATCGTATCTTCTACCTTTTTAGAAGCAGAGTATCGATCTGTTTGTACACGTAGAAATCGCATCCCCTACTGTTCTTTTACTCTCTTTATTTGATTGGACGATACCGATTCGGTGACTTTGCAGACGAATTGAATTATGCACTAGGTGTAGGATACCGAAGAGGAGAAAGCATAAAAGGATAAGTTCTGAATTCGCTTTGCTTCATGTTCTGGCCATTAGAACGTAAAATACTTGTCTGGATTTTTTTCGTAGTCCTCAATTTGCCATTCCGCTTCCTTTTCTAACTGTAGATACCATTTTCGATTAATTCTGTCAATAATTTCATCTTGACGGTCTGGAGAATAACTATTGAATCTCCTCCTAGCATTTTCGTTCTTTAAAAATTGTGAAAATTGTTTCATTTTGTCATACGTCTGTTATGTATTTATTGTTCATGTTTACACGATTAAAATAATCTGCCATCAATTCCTGAAATCTAGTCTTTATACTTCAATCTCTTACCAACCATACCAGCAACAACTTGTTCCATTTGAATGATTGTATCTAA
This sequence comes from Arenicellales bacterium, assembly GCA_965202855.1. Classification (GTDB taxonomy): domain Bacteria; phylum Pseudomonadota; class Gammaproteobacteria; order Arenicellales; family JAJDZL01; genus JAJDZL01. The sequence continues at coordinate 166,090 of CBDBBP010000004.1, forward strand.
TTCACTCATATCATAGCATCCTGCAAATTACTCGAAGGGTTTTCGTTGCGAGCTCGCAGTCCAAAGCCGTTATAGATCATTCCTACTTGAGCATCACCCGAAACGAAGTACTTCCTTCGCAATGTCAGAACCAAAAGATGCCCAGTGAGGTTTTGCCGCGTTCAGAGTCTCATTGAGTTTGTTCAGCTGTTCACGGTCGGAAGCGCGCTGCGGGATATCAAGATACATGGATGCAAGAGCAATTGGTTCACCTTGGCTGTCCAGAACGTTGATTTTTCCACTCAGCTCTGCGGGTGGGTCAAAGAGAATTGCCAGCGTACCAATTTCACATTTATGAGCATCATGGTTCACCATGAAGCCAGTTGTCTCATACTGATGAGGTATTGAGCTATTTCGCCCTGGACCGAAATCCACATCAAGCCATTGGCAAATGTTGCGAAACTGAAGAAGGTCTGCTGTCTCATTGGCAATGACTGAGCTGTTCACGTGATAGAACTGATCGTGATTTCACATCCCGCGCTTTCGCTGATGTGTTTTCAATCGGTCTTGGGCGACGATGACAGCAGAATCTGTCGGCTGGACTGCCGCAACCACGAATCTACAGAAAGCGATCACTTGGGTATGTTTATCCAATGATGCCGTTGGAACTTGACCGAATGCGCTCGAACAGATCGTCGGCAGTTTCGCAATGAATGATCAAGTCTCCTATCCGGTCAAGGGCTTCGGTTGTCGTTTGTCGCAACAAGGTCTCGGTCAACTGTTCGCGCACTTCAAGCCCATATTTCGACTCGACCTGCCGCAGCAACAGATCGCGTTTGCCTTTTTCCAAGCCCTGAACCTGACCTTCCTCAATGCCCTGAACTCGACCTTCCTCAATTCCTTGAGCCTGGTAATCAGCGGCCCATTTCTTCATATTCTCTGCCAGCATCCCCATATCTTCTACTCTTTCTATCCCATCAAAAAGCTTCATTATTTACTGATGTCTTCAGCTAATTCCCTAAATCGGCTATCAGTTCTCTGACTTCTGATGGCATGATCACATGCTTCGACGGATCGATGAATACATCTTTTGACTGACACTGTGCGTGTTCCGCTTTCGCTGATGTGGCTTCCAGTTGGTCTTGGATGACCAAGAAAGCAGACATCTGTCGGCTGGACTGCCGCAACCACAAATCTACAGAAAGCGATCACTTGGGTGTGTTTATCCAATGATGCCGTTGGAACTTGACCGAATGCGCTCGAACAGTTCGTCGGCAGTTTCGCAATGAATGATCAAGTCTCCTATCCGGTCAAGGGCTTCGGTTGTCGTTTGTCGCAGCAAGGTCTCGGACAACTGTTCGCGCGCTTCAAGCCCATATTTCGACTCAACCATCCGCAGCAACAGATCGCGTTTGCCTTTTTCCAAGCCCTGAACTTGACCTTCCTCAATGCCCTGAACTCGCCCTTCCTCAATGCCCTGAACTCGACCTTCCTCAATTCCTTGAGCCTGGTAATCAGCGGCCCATTTCTTCATATTCTCTACCAGCATCCCCATATCTTCTACTCCTTCTATTCGATCACGCAGCTGATCAGCGACCGCCGCTTTCAGCCACTTCGCCAAATCCGCTTTCAGTTCTCTGTCTCCCGGCTTCTGATGCCATTCGGAAAATTCTCGAATGACTTGGAACCACTCTGCGTCGGAATCTGTGCACTCCAAACGTATCAACATGCCCAGCGGATGGTCTGAATGTACCAGTGCGAGTTCCCTGTACGCTGAAAGTTCCATCAGAATGAATCGGCATTGACCAATATATTGGGTCTTTACTGAGCCTAGGACCGAGAACAGTTCCTTCAGCTCCAGCGGTGCCTTCCACCGTCCAGAACCATTATAAATGACGATGGGGATGACCGACGGCAACCTCCCATCGGTGGTCAGCCGTTTCTGACGAATCAGCTGTTCCAGCAGCAAAGAACAGTAGGTGTTCATGCGCAAAGGCATGAATCTGTCCACCTTCGACTGAAACTCCACGGCCAGGTACAAGGCAATGCCAGTCTCGGTGCCGTACGCCTTCCATACCAGATCCTGCCGGCGCTGCTGCTTGCTTTTGCTCACCTGTTCGGTGGCCATCAGCTGCAGGTCGTCCATGTTGACGTCATCCAGCAGCGGTGACAGGAACCGCACCACTGCGCGGATCATTTTGGGGTGGGAGAAAACGCGTTTCAGCGCGGAATCATAATCAAAATTGGCAGCAGGCACGAAACCTCCTTGAGTCAAGCGGTATAAGGAAACCGAGCAGCCCGACAGAATACGTCGGACCCATCAAGCCGAAGCGGCGCTCAGTGGTGTTAAGACAGCGGCGCTTCAAAGACGACCCTGGCAGTTTTCAAACAGCGCCCGCAAATCTGCTGACCTGCGACGCCACATGCAAGGGGAAGCCCCGCGAAAAAACAGTGTACCCAAAACAACCGACGATAGCAAGTATTTTGGATTATTCCTCTCGGACACTCATGGCGGCGACGGCATTCAGCGCCGATTCACGAATTGCGTACAGGCTGCCGCAGTTGAAAATGATCGCATGAACATCCGCACGAAATGGCTAAAGGAGGGCTCTCCGTTGGAGAGAATCTGAGGTCTGAATTCACGCCGTGACAAGGCTCGAAAGCAGCAATTCAAGAAGGATTTCGGATACATCGGCGGAATTTCGACTGCCGATGCCGTTGACGCGGCTTCGAAAGCTGAAACAAACGGTTTCAGTCCCCTGTTTTCAAGATGCACTTCCCAGAACATATCGGCTTGAATGACCGCCATTGGCATGCTCCTTTAAAGGGTTTGAATTGGCCTCCAATGATACAGGAAAAAGGTTTGTCAATGTGAATTATTTGCAATAATAACAAGTACTTGTACTAAATCGCACTGGTTTATAATTGAATTTGGAGAAAGTTGGAAGGCGACTGGTGCAGAATTTCGGGAAAATCCTCGAAAAGCACTCAAAAACAGCTGAAAAACAGGATTTTCTGGGGTAAAGAAGATTTTAGATGTTCAATTTAATCAACTACTTCAATAGGTTACAAAGGGCAAAAAAGCCTCTAGCATTTGAGCAAACCAAATTACGCGACAAATAAAATCAGCGCTTTAGAGAAATGTAGCAGTCATTTGGGTCGATTGGACATAACTCGTTGGAGGGCGCTGGGAGCGACTCTTCGCTTGACTGTTCTCAGAGCTGAGCTTTGAATTTTCAAGAAAGTTTCGGTGAATTGACGAATTAAAACACCAAAAGGAGAAATGTGGAGATACTCCTTGCTGACTTAAGGCGCTCAGAGACAACTTAAATTGGTTAATTTGTTTGTTTTCGGCTCCGCAAATGAGAAACTGCGCATTGGCCCAGGCATGAAAACCCAGCCTCTGCAATCAATCAGCAATGTACGCCAAACGGGCGCGAGTGGTGAGAATATTGGAAGTTTCACAAATTTCGTAGGGTAAAAACTTCATAATTCCCCTGAAATGTAGCATTGCATCAAGTCGATAAAACCTTGAAGTGCAGTAAATCTATAATTTAACAAGGCCTTTAGTTAAATGCGAGTGGCTATCGCGGACTTTTTGTTTTTCAAAACAATGTATTAAATCTGTTAAAATTTACTCATTGACAGAAAGAAATTATTACTCCTCTTGATTAAACTCATATTCGTCCCAATATTAGGATTCAAAGTGTCTGAAAAATACAGGTGAATTTTAAATTGTTCATATTGTGAACCATAGGAAAATACGAAATTGGGCAACTTGACTAAAAATTTAATTCTTTGGGTTGTCATCGCCATGGTGCTGATGGCAATTTTCAAAAATTTCGCACCGAGCGAAAATACTGCACGAAAAGAACTCGAATATTCAACGTTCCTAGCTGAAGTGACGCAGGGGCGTGTCGAGAAAGTCGTCATTGACGGTCGTACAATCTCAGGAAACTTCACTAATGGGGAAAGTTTCCTTACTTATTCCCCAGATGATCCCAAGCTCGTAGACGAGTTGGTTTCCGCTGGAGTTGTTATCGTTGCTAAAAAAGAAGAATCCCCATCTCTGCTAATGCAACTGTTCATTAGCTGGTTCCCGCTGCTGCTATTGATCGGAGTCTGGATATTTTTCATGCGCCAAATGCAAAGTGGTGGGCGCGGAGCATTATCTTTCGGAAAAAGCCGAGCCCGTCTGCTGACTGAAGATAAAAACCGCGTCACCTTTGAAGATGTTGCAGGCGTAGAAGAAGCGAAGGAAGAAGTCGGTGAACTCGTTGAATTTCTCAGCGCCCCGCATAGATTTACAAATCTGGGTGGCCGAATTCCGCGAGGTGTGCTGATGACAGGCAGTCCTGGAACCGGCAAAACTCTGTTAGCCAAAGCCATCGCAGGTGAAGCGAAGGTTCCTTTTTTCTCTATATCTGGCTCAGATTTTGTAGAAATGTTTGTAGGTGTCGGTGCATCGAGAGTGCGCGACATGTTTGAACAAGGCAAAAAGAGCGCACCCTGCATTATCTTTATCGATGAAATTGATGCTGTAGGTCGCCAGCGTGGAGCTGGACTTGGTGGCGGGCACGATGAACGAGAGCAGACATTGAACCAGTTATTGGTTGAAATGGATGGATTTGAAGGCAGTGAAGGCGTCATCGTTATCGCTGCAACGAACCGTCCGGATGTTCTTGACCCTGCACTGTTGCGTCCAGGGCGTTTCGATCGTCAAGTACACGTTCCTCTTCCGGATATTCGCGGCCGTGAGCAGATTTTGAAAGTTCACATGAGAAAAGTTCCGTTGGATGCCGATGTCGTACCCAGCATTTTAGCCCGTGGCACACCAGGTTTTTCAGGGGCAGACCTTGCGAATTTAGTGAACGAAGCGGCGTTGTTCGCGGCTCGCGCAAATCGCAAAGCTGTCACCATGGAACACTTTGAAATGGCAAAAGATAAAGTTGTCATGGGTGTTGAGCGTCGTTCAATCGTGATGCCAGAGGAAGAAAGATGGAACACTGCTTATCACGAGTCTGGACATACCGTCGTTGCAAAGCTTTTGGAACATACCGATCCAGTTCACAAAGTAACCATCATTCCCCGCGGTCGAGCGCTCGGGGTAACAATGCAATTGCCGGAAGAAGATCGCTACAGCCACAACCGAGAATATCTGCTAGCTAGAATCGCGGTACTGATGGGTGGTCGAATTGCGGAAGAAATTTTTATGAATCAGATGACCACAGGCGCCTCCAACGATTTTGAGCAGGCTACAGATCTGGCTCAAAAGATGGTTTCTCGGTGGGGTATGAGTGATGCTTTGGGAACGCGTGTGTACGGCGACAATCAATCCGAAGTTTTTCTGGGACGAGATGTCACGACACATCAAAATCTGAGCGATGCTGTAGCCGAGCGAGTCGATCAGGAAGTCACGCGAATCATTGACGAGCAATACACAAGAGCTAGACGGATTATCGAAGAAAATAAGGATAAGATCGAAGTAATGGCGAAGATGCTGATCGAGTGGGAAACACTGGAAGCAGAACAGATTGACGACATTATGGAAGGACGAGACCCAACTCCTCCGTCTTCTGAATTCGATCCATCGTCCAAAGATGATTCCAAGCCATCTGGAGGTCAACGCAGAAAACCTGTTGTCAAACCACGTATGGATCGACCAGCCAGCGGCGAAGCCTGATTTGAACTTCTGACGATAGTCTGCAAACAAAGGTCTCATATTCTCTAACAAGTAATTCTGGCCTTGGCTGTCTAGATGAAGCTGTTTGGAACAGATGGTATTCGAGGACGGTTCGGACACGAGCCGATCACACCGCAGACCATTTTGAAGGTGGGTTGGGCGATCGGAACCGTAGTCAGGGCTCAGAATAAGGAAAATCCTGAAGTTGTAATCGGAAAAGATACGCGGATTTCTGGTTATCTGTTGGAATCTGCATTGTCGACTGGTTTACTCTCAGCAGGTGTCAACGTAGCATTGCTTGGTCCTACGCCGACACCTGCTGTTTCCTATTTCTGTCGAGCTGTTCACGCAAGTGCTGGAATTGTAGTGAGCGCTTCCCACAATCCAGTTCAAGATAACGGAATCAAGCTGTTATCGGAATCAGGTGGCAAAATTTCCACTTCGATTGAACAAAAGATCGAAGAATTGACGCACAACAGCGTACCGATCGTCACCACAGAATTTCCGGGAAAAGCCAGACGGATTGATGGTGCTGCTGATCAATATGGAAAACATCTTTGTTCAATTGCAAAAAAGCGGCTGGATGGAATCAGAATCGTAGTCGATTGCGCCAACGGAGCAAGTTATCAGCTCGCACCTGCGGTGCTGACTGCACTTGGTGCCGAAGTGATTTCGGTCGGCAATCAACCCAATGGACACAACATCAATCACGGATGCGGCTCAACAACTCCTGAGTTTATTCAATCTTGCACGGTTAAACATCAAGCGGATGTTGGTATTGCGCTGGATGGAGATGGCGATCGAGTGATCATGGTAGATGAAAAAGGGCAATTGGTAGATGGTGACCAAATTCTCTATATCATCGCAGTCGCCCGAAAAAGAGTTGGTAAGTTGGCTGGTGGAGTAGTCGGCACTCACCTCAGCAATAATGGTTTGGTTCATGCCCTCTCAAAGAATAAGATTCCGTTTGAACGTGTAGATGTGGGTGATCGCTTTATCGCTGAAAGATTAAAGCAGCTTCAATGGAATCTTGGCGGTGAACAGTGCGGACACATTTTGAATGGAGAAGTTGGTGTACCAGGGGATGGGTTGGTCGCAGCGTCTGAAGTGCTCTCCGAAATGGTAAATTCCAAGTCACCTTTAAGTTCATTGACTCAGTACGTGAAACTGCTGCCGCAAAATACTCGCAATGTTCGTCTCAAAAATAGAAATTCACCCATTCGAGACTTTAATCTAGACGAGTGGCCGAATACTAAGCAAGCTGTAATAGAGGCAGAAAACGAGTTAAACAGAAGTGGTCGAGTATTCCTTCGCGCATCAGGCACAGAACCCGCAATTCGAATATTGGTAGAAGGTCATGACATTGAAAAAAACAATCGAGTCACAAGTCAATTAAGTCGTGTAGTTGAAAAAGAATTGAACGAAGCCGTTTCGCGGCAGAGAGAATCAAGTCAGAGGTCTTGATTAGCCTCTGATTTTTTCAATCTTCAGAATATTCCGCCACACGTGAGTCGATAGCAGTCTGCTGCATAGAATGGCATCCCCTAGTCAGGTTCGACTTGTCGTAATTGTTCCTATTGCCTATCCGAACAAGATAATCTTTACGGTCCAGCACTTTTCACAGGCTTTCATATCAAAGGGGGATTCTTTGAATATTCGGTCGCAGATCGTCGATATAGCTTGCTCGCAGATGCATCGATGAGTGACGTTGAATCAGTGCTGCGATTTTGTGCAGGACTGATCGGTTGTCGTGCCTTTCGCATGACCGGCGCAGCGAAGAAGATCGCGTTCTATGGCTTTGGTTCTGCGGCACACGTTCTGTTGCCAGTTGCGCAGCACGAAGGATAAGAAGTTTGCGCTGTTCCAAGCCAAACGATGTTGAATTCCAATGACTTCAGAGAATAGTAACTGAACCGCTGAAGCAATGCTTTAGCTACTGTCGAAAAAAGTGGTATCAATAAACCAACAGGCAATAGAAAAATCAGGTACTGCTCCAATTGTTTTTATTCGTCCAATGATAACCGTAGGCCCGCGATTCAATTGTGTGTTGCTAAATCAAACAACACCATTGAAACCAAACACCGGAAATTTACCGCATCGCTTTCTTCAATTTTGTCGAAGTCCTCTTCCCAAAAAATTGGTGAAAACTCACCAACTGTATTTACGTAATCTGCGGTAACTTCGTACTATTTCTCAATCAGAACTACATGTTTCGCCTCAATCTGTTTGCGAAACGATTCCGGTGTTTCATCCCAAGCAAACAAATCTACTCTGAACGGTAAGTCACTTTCCTCAAAAGCCTTACGCAGGTCACCGACCTGCCCGTTCTGCTTTGACGTCGCGAATACAACCAAGTCGAGGTCAGATTGCGGGCGAGCTGTCCATTTAGCACGAGAACCGTAAGCCCAAGCAGCAGTGTTCGGCAAAAACTCTTGCAACAATGACAGAATTGTCTGATGCTGACTTTCCGTTACATCAATTGATCGTTCTATTCCCATTTTGTCTTAGAAATTGTCTCGTAGAGATCGATGGCGTCGTCAATAAACTCTGGGATGAGGGCTAAGCAAGCTTTCGCCTTTATCCCATCGTAGTCGTGCGACGTTCCAACACGAGCGTTGGCATATTCCAGCCACTGTTCGAGCGGTGAAGCAATCAGGTTGTTTTCATTGGCCAATCTAAGTATTGGCTTCGGACTATATGGAGGATCTGCGACACCCAACACTTCGATTAGGTAGCGTTTCAACACTTTCCATAAACAGTCGTAACAGGTCTTGAATCGCTGAATGACTGACTCTGCGATACCCTCGCGATCTAATTTCGTTTGCTCGTAATACGGATACTTATAGTTTTCATGTTGCTCCACTAAGCGCTTTAAGGAGAGATGGAGATTGTCATACTGAATCATATGTTATTCAAAGGTTGCAATGATCAATTGGACAACGCAGCGGAATTCGCTCATCTACGTCGTCAAAATGGTCTCTATGCCATTTGGACCGTCGACGGACCTCCGTTCAATCCTGAAAATTGTAGTGGTCATAAGTCATGCCAATTTATGAGATAGTAGAGTCGAGGGCTGGCGCGTTTAGTTTTAGGTTGAGGGGTTTACTGTTGCCGACGGCTTTCGCCGTAAGTCGGTGTCTCAATCTCAACCCTGACTACGTTTCCAAACCCCCGCTCATCAAACCGGACGTGCGGATCTCCCGCATCCGGCTTTCAGACGAAATCATGCTTGCGCCCACGGCAGGCTATTAGTCTTCAATGAAAGACGAGTCAGACCATATTGCTTATACAGCCTGTCATCGGAAAATCGCACATATTTCCCGCTCCTCACCTTGTGTTTCCGACACAGCCACTGGCGAAACCGCTTTTTCGCATGAGCATCAACCGCCGCATACGCTGGCGATACCTGACCCAGAAAAAAGTAATTCGCCCAGCCAGACAACATCTGATTCAGACGTTTCACCATTTGTTCCGAGTCCATCGTTCCATAGCGTGCTGCGGTCTGCTCACTCACCTTGCGGCAAATATTCTGAACACTCGGCTTGCTCGGACGAGTGCCAATGTAAGCATCGCCCCGACCATGCCGGTAGTTTGTTCCAATACGATAGCCCAAAAATTCCAAAGCCTCTTTCGGACATTGCAGGCATCGGGTCTTTTGCAGGTTCACCGGCAATTTCAGATGTTCCATGATTCGGGCAAAAGCCGCCAGCATCTGCGCTGGTGGCGCTTTTCCCAAAATACAGATGTCATCTGCATAATTGACAATCTGCGCCCGAAACCGTTGGGCGTATCCCAACTGCTTCCAGCCCAAAATGAACCGCCGCATGTAGATGTTGCTGAGAAGCGGCGACATCGGGCTACCCTGTGGCGAGCCCTTGCGCTGTTTCCTTGCCCGGTTCGTGCGGCGTTTGCCGCCCTTGCCGTCATCCTCTTCGATCGGCATCACCAGCCATGACTTGATGAGTCTGAGCATCGCACCATCGCAAATGCGACGACCGACGCTTTTCATCAGCTCGGCATGGGGAATCTCACCGAAATAATTGGACAAATCTGCATCAACGACTTGCTGATGACCGGTATTGAGCAACGAATGAATGCGTCTGACCGCATCATTCGCACCCTGACCCGCCCGATAAGCATACTGCTGCGGCGGCAGGTCGGCTTCAAAGATCGGCGACAGCAACAGCAGCGCCGAGGTCTGAACCACCCGATCACGCAGGCAAGGAATCCCTAATGGACGAAACTTGCCTTTTTGCTTCTTTGGAATTAAAACCTGCCGCACCGCACGTGGCGCATAGGTCTTTTCTTTGAGTTCTCTCGCCAGTTCCCCGAGCCATCGCTCCACACCGTAAGCCTCAATGTCGGCAAATGTCTCTCCGTCCACCCCGGCAGACCCGCCATTGCGGCGCACCTGCCGGTAGGCTTCATACAGAAAGTCCATCCGCCACACCTTGTCATACAAGGCATGGAATCTCAACTCAGGTTCTGCCTTCGCTTTGGCATGTAGCATGCGCTGCAATTCCTGAACCTTATTCGACCCTGTTAGATTTACATCAGTAGTCATGTCCCTTACTCCTTTGCATACTGCTTTCGAATCAAGGCTCCTTTCCTCCGCAGACATTACTCCGCATCTTCGGTACTACAAGCCTATCCGCCACCCTGACAACCCAGTCCAGTCCTCGCGGATTACCGGTTCGGTGCGTGCCGCACCATTGGCAGGGCTTCCCGTGTTGCCACTTCTCTCATCTTCCATGCGTGTCAGCGTCATTACCCCGGCGGAAACACACTGATGCTCATGTCGTTCGCTTCTCAATGTGCCATCAGCCTTCTCCCCAATCTCGAGAGGATCGGCTTCCGCATTGCCCTTTTCGAGGCCTGCTCAACGTTCACTCGCGTTCTGACCCACATGCTCGCTGAGTCGTCTAAAACGACCCGTCTAAACTAAAGTGCTTCAAACCATATTGTTACCTCCACGGTCCGCTTCAGCCGCTACCAAACTGGAACGACAGTTGTTGGGTGGGATTCGCACCCACCAGAGAAAAGCGCCTTTCCACGGCGCACGAGAATTTTTGGGTAACCGATCAATATCCTTGCAGTTGTTAAGTACGGCTAGTTACATGCTAGGCTAGTTTGTTGGTAGAAGTTAAACGAGATCACCGATGATCTTTAATCTAGAACCCCTCTTCTTTTGAGTGGCTGCATTCGAGGCATCCAAACATGTGATTTCAGTCTGTCCGGTCTGCGAAATTATTCAAACCTCTATATTTTAATGTGTTCACTCAAAGTGTAATGAGGCATTGCCAAAAGTAGCGCGCTGTGATGAATCACGCAGCCATCTTATGACGTTGTTAAATTTCTACGCTTCATCTTCGAATTGGATTCTAGTGACTACATCTTCCAGCTGCTTGAAATCATCTAACCGTCGTCAGATATGCTCGGTACACAAGCCGAACAACATTATGCACAACAATTCTTGACTCGTAAATCAGCCCCTAAATTGACAGGACTGAAGTCGAATCGTGGCAAAGCTTGAATCCATCAGTTCGGTCGTGCGGATATTGCTCCAGTTCTTCACTGGTTAATCATAAAATGCTGTTTATTCCTCTCGACCTCGTTGCAAACACCCACTGGCTATGGATACCTTGGTTTGAAAATTTCATACAAACAAATTTAACTCGGCCACTTCTGAACAAATTCAAATTTGGACTCGATTAACGAGTAACTTCCAATCGGCTTAAAATTTTGCAGAATGTTTCTTAAGCAATATAAGTTTTTCTCAATTGTGGAACTTGGGTTGCGAATTACTTAAAAAGACTAAGTAATGGAATGATTAAGATGTTAACCAGAATCATTCCTTTTTCGAAAACACACCAATAGCCTACTGCGATTGACCTCGGTTCGATTACAAAATATGATTTTCGAATCAAACTAAACAACAAATTTGCCAGAGTCAAAGCGTACTTTTCAGTTTAAAAATGTGCTATTTTTGAAAATGGAAAAACCTTGAGATGTCAACAGTGGAGGTAAGATTTGATTCGCAAAAGAAAAAAGAAAAAGTCAGGCATGCTTGATACTAGTCATATACGTATTAATCATAGCGGAGACGTAAGCATTGACCTAGAGGAACTAGTTTAATCTGAAAAATTTCGTGATCATATGAACTCTCTGGCCAAAATCGAAAAAGACTTTAAATTAGAGTGACAGCACTTGCAGAGATCACGATTCTTATGTTTCTGCTAGCGTGTTTTTCACCATTTCTTCCCAACAGTTTCTATGATAATGAAAATGATTACAGCAAATATCTGAGACAAACGAGTCAATTCGAATCAGCTTAGAAATCTCCAGCGTGATTCTAAAGCGTTGAAAATTATTTTCCAGCGCTGATTTTTGGAAGTCATTCGAGTAAGGTACGGATGCTCAGAGCACAGCGTTAACAATGAACTTCCAGCTGAGGGGTAGATTGTGGCACAACACCTATCAGTTGCAGCATTGGGCTGGAGAAAATTTATAACCATACTGCCCTCACTGACTTGTGAGACGAAATCGAAAAATTAAGTCGTCCATGCTCAAATCAAAGATAATATAGTGCACAATCAGTCAAAAACCATTACACCTAGTTTCAAAGCGAGTAGAGCAAAAATGAGTAATTCTGATTCACAACAAAGATACACGATGGGAAGAAGTGAAAGCGAAACCCAACGTTTAATCAAGCAATCACAACTTTACGAAGGGATATCAAGAAACTTCCTTGAGACAGCTGGAATATCTAGCGGAATGAAGGTGCTGGAAATTGGAAGTGGAGCCGGTGACGTTGCGATGTTGGTAGCTGAAATTGTGGGTTCACAAGGTCAGGTGGTTGGCGTAGATGTCAACCCTGAAATTCTAAAAATCGCACGAAGTCGGGCTGATGCCGTCGGTTTGAAGAATATTGAATTCATGGCTGGTGACGTTCGTGAAATGAGTCTTGATTCTGATTTTGATGCAGTCGTTGGCCGTCTGGTGCTGATGTACATTCCCGAAGTTGAAAAAGTCTTGAAAGATCTTGTAGATCGATTGAAACCAAATGGTATCGTCGCTTTTCAAGAAGTTGAAATGACTCCGTATCTGTCAATGAAAGATCCTGACACACCCCATTTAAACAGTCTGATAGACTGGACACTTGAAGTTTTCAGACGTACCGGTGGCAATACAGCGATGGGTTTGAGTCTCTACAAAACATTCAAACAAGCAGGGTTGCCGGACCCAATTATGCATTTCGAAGCGCCCGTCGGATGTTCAGACTCATGGCCGGGATTTGATTATGTCGCGCAGAGTTTCAAAAGCATGCTGCCTCTTCTCGTAGATTTAAAGATCGCGACTGCTGAGGAAGTTGGCGTGGACACACTCGCGGAAAGATTGAAAAAAGAAGTCAGGTTGGCACAAAGACCCTTCTTTCTGCCTCCGCACGTAACCGCCTACGCGAGAAAATCTAACGGCTCAGATTAATTCGTCGATTTCATACGAATATAAGTGAATTCTTCAAACACCTGAAGAGTTTTAATGCAGGCGCAATGAATGGGAATTCGAGGAGTTCAATGGAGCTGTTCGAAACACTTTGACTCGTCAAATGAGTTCGCAGCAAGATGCAGGAATACGGGTAAAGTCATATTTGCGGAACAGAAGTTCATATCATTGATTAGAAGAAATGAAAACTGTGAATAACTCAAATAACTGCAAATTATTGCAATTTAGGAAGGTTCTGATTCTTGCAAAAACTTCTGTCAGCGGAAGGACATAGTTTTAATTCAATTTCGTAAGTAGTAAAATGAAGCTTTCATTCTCGTTCATCCTGTAGGGACGAGAAGTTACTAGTTGGAATCCTGATTTCTTTAACTCAAATACAAAAAGGATAAATCGCGCATGGAAAAAATGATGTCTGACAGTGAATTTGGTAGGGCATTTTTCAAAATGATTGCTTACTTGACAGTACTTACGCTGGTGCTGATCTCACTTGGTGTTTTAACGGGCGGACCAACGGATTCCAAACTCAGAGTGCAGGCGGAAGAATACACACAGACTGTAATTGCGCAGCGCACTCAACCCGTTGGCACTCTTAATGTCGGTGCAATTGAATCAACTCAAGAAGCGGTGGAAACCGTTGCAGAAGAGACTGTTGCAGAAGAAACCATTGAAGTTGCTCAAGTCGGCAAAAGTGGACAGGAAGTCTACGATACAGCGTGCTACATTTGTCACAATCCAGGACTGACAGGAGCTCCTAAACCTGGAGACATCGAGAATTGGAAACCGAGAATCGAAAAGGGTATAGAAGTTCTGTATACGAACGCGATCAGCGGCTTTCAGGGACAAACTGGAGTCATGCCTCCAAAAGGCGGTAATCTGTTGCTCTCGGATGAGGAAGTAAGGGTGGCAGTTGATTATCTAGTCAATCTAGTCCAATAACCGATAAAGGCAGACCGGGTGTTAAACCGGAACACGTAAAAGGAAGGAAAAGTTATTCGAGTTCTGCTGCAGGTGTTTTGGAACGTTTGAGTTCTGCTTCCAAAGCACTGACCCTTGACTCCAATTCACGAATCTTCATTCGCGCTCTGCGTAGAACCGTCTCTTGCACCTCAATCTCTTCGCGAGTAACAAAATCCATATTCTCGAACATCAAGCGAATTGAATGTAAAATATTCTTCTTGATGTCCTCGGGCAATCCCGATGGCAACAGCAGCCCGACTGTAGACATCAATCGCTCTTTGTTGCTAAATGAATTGGCAGAACTTTCAAAGTCCATTTTCTGGAATAACTCAAACAGCCTATTCGGTCGACCGGCTAGAATTGTGTTCGATATTCAATCTCAGCCCGTGCACGAAGTTGATCTAAGTTTTTGAGTCTCTCATTATTTAACTTATGGTTGCGCAGAATGGATCTTACATAACTGCGTTTTCGTTCTTCGTTACTCGCTTCGCGAACCCCAAGCAATTGCAAAATAAAAACTGTATTGCGCTGTATCTGAATTTCTGATACTTCTCCGATCTCCAGATCTACCACCAGCTGAAGATGCTCCAAGGGCATATTGTCATCGGAGCGCCAGCCTAAATCACCGCCATTTCTCCGAGAGTCATTGTCGTGAGAATACACTTTCGCAAGTGCGGAAAAATCTTCACCTTCCTGCACCCTCTTTCGTATGTCCTCCATCTGTTGTTCAATGAGAGTCAAACCAGATTCGTTCGACGCCTGGAGAATATTGATGGCATAGTGAAATTGCCGCACTACAGGGAGATTAATCCCTGAACCAGTACGAATATCTCTAATTCTCGTGAATACTAAACTTCCACCGATTTGTATTGGACCGAGTATTCTTTTGTTTCCTCTATTGGATATTGCCGAATTCAACTCAGGCATGATATCGTCAGAACGTCGCCAGCCCAGCTCACCCACGTCAATTCCGCTGACACTTTGCACGGCTACTGCAATTTCTTCAAAATTTCTGCCTCGATTCAATTCACTTTCGATGTCTGCTGCGATTTGAAGCAGTTCTTGACGGTGTGCTGAACTTGAGACTTCATTTGCTCGTACAACAATGACATCCAAATTGAACTCAGGCGAATTCTGATCAAAAATTGATTCGTTTAACCGCAGATAACGATCTATTTCTGATTCTCGAATATTCGCTCTTGGAATCAAAACACGCTGAGTCAACTGCTCATCCGCTATAGTTTGCAGCGCTAAAATTCTAACGTCTGTCTGATCCATATTGAAAGCTTTGAATTGATCGACAAACTCTTCAACTGTCATGCCATTTTGTTCGCTCAAAGCAGCCAAGCGATCGTCGATATCGGCTAGCGTGACTTCTGCGCCAAATCTACCCAGCTGCCTTAGCTGCAATTCAAAGGAAATTTCTTCTTCAATCGCTCGTCGTCGCAGTGCCTCATCTACAGGTGGGTTACCAGTCTGATTCGCCTCTAAACGCAGGAATTTGATCCTTCTTTGAACTTCGGATTCTGTAATGGCAAGACGGTCTACAGTTGCTACAATTTGATCGAGTACTTCAGTCTGTGCGCGAACATTTACCGACCAAGAAAGGCCAATGACGAAAACCAGAAAGATCGTGAAAATCACGACCTGCGAAAAATATTTTGGACTCGATTGGAGCGACATCACTTTAATTTGGCGAAAATGTTAGCAATTCAAAGTTCAAGTTAATCGAGTCGTCACTAACTCCATTTTCGTTGACTTTTCGTTTTAAGCTGAGACTGGCGCTCCAGCAGCAGGATTGGTGCTCAAAGAAAATTTCTGATTTTTTCAACGGACTGTCATCCAACGATGTCGCGTGTCTCAACATCATCGACCAAAATGGACTCAGGTTCGATTCTAAAATTCCTTCGATTTGCTCGTCGTCTTCGTGTAAATATTTATAAAAACTCTGAACTTTGGTTTTTGGAGTCATCTGAAAAGACATACCAGCCGTCGCCTGATGCATCTTACCTGTATCGTGATTAAATAAAATGCCGGAATCCGCTCCCCAATCAGTTCGTTCAACCTCGGCTCCAAGAAAATATCCGGAATATTTTTCTTTCAATTTCAACGATTCTGCATTATTTTCGTCGGCGCCTGGAAAGGCAATTCTTGCGAGATGAATTCGATTTATATCACTTGGATACATAGGGTCTGCGTAGCTGAATGACATCCCAAGGCTAGCTTGCTTTGTAGCTGTCAGACGATCACCACCGCTATAAAACGTATCACGATAAATTTGCGAGTATTTGTAAAGATTGGGTAACGTCGTATTAAAGTTGGGAACTTGCGACTGATCCTTGTCGTCGGCAAAAGTCAGTTTGACCCTCGGTTCAAGTGTCCATCTGCCACCGGTTTCTGAGCTAGTGATTTCATCTAGCGCCATACTGGCATCGATACTGTAATGCAAACCGGAAATTGAAACTTTTTGAGCGCTGTGGTTGTTCTCTTCACGAACTCGGGAATCGATGAATTCACCTCCCAATTTATGCTTGATTAGGAGAAAATCCAATTGTTGTTGGTGTTCGACAAAAGAATCGACTCGAACCCGTCTGCCCGAAGGATGGGTAGTGTGACGAAATTCGTCTAAGGAGACAATCGTGTTCCAGCCTGTTTGATCGGTAAGTTCAAAGTTTTGCTCAACAGTCATCCAAGGCAATCGGTTCGGTGGCAGCTGATCTTTTGTAATCGCTGTAGATGAGACAGAAAATTTATCAAACCCTATCGAAGCTCTGTAATCGGTTCCGACAAAGTTGAACTGGACGCTTTGATTCAGGTAGTAGGATTCTCGGTCTTCAAATACACTATCGAAATCTAAGAAATATTCGGTATCTGATACCCACTCCGCGTCCAAGCTCGAATAAAAACGCTTCTTGTCGTGCCAGTTGGATTCAATATTTACCGCTTCGCGTGAACCTGTTCCGCTCCATGCCCGATCTCTTGATAGAATTTCGGCTTCTATGACCGTATCAGAGTGCCTTCCTGCGTGTCGAAATTCAGTTTGCAGCTGAACACCTCGGTTTGTATAAACGTTTGTGCTTACAGTCGCATCGGCATTGGGAGCCAGATTGAAATAATATGGAACGTGAACGGCCAAACCTGAATCTTTATTGAAACCCAATTTAGGAAACAGGAATCCACTCAGTCTCTCGTCTGAAATTGGAAAAATAAGGACAGGAAAGTAGAAAATTGGTACGTTTTTGAATTTCAATGTCGCTTTACGCGCCCTGCCAAATCCCGTATTCGCATCAAGTTGAATATCGGGTGAACTCAGCACCACATCGCGATTGCCTTCAGGGCAGTTGGTGAACTCTGCTTTCGTGAATTGGAAAATGCCTGATTCTAAAGTAACAGAGTCTGCGATGCCTCGAACCAGCAACTGTCTTTCTTTAGAATCTTCATCATCGACATTGAATACCTTAAATTTCATCGCGTCAACTTGAAAGCTTTCATCTTGCTGGTCAATCGTGATAGATTCAGTTTCCATCAGCAAATTGGGATGCTCGATTATTACATCACCTGTCGCTTGAATAAAGCCTTGATCAAGCATCCAGATTTCATCGGCAGACAACCTGCCTGGACTTCTTTGGTTGACTGCGTCGGCAGGATCCGATTGGTTACTTGCCAAGTCGGGAAGAAATTGGTCTGGATCAGCGCAAAGAGATGTCTGCTGCGCATTGGCAATGTTTAGGTTTAGCAATAGAGCCAGAGGAGCAAACAGTATAATTAGTTTTCTGCTAATTACACGTCCAATAAAAATTCTCATAAAGCTGTTTAGCTTCTTATCCCAATTTTGTCTAGTGTAAATACTTGTCATGTCGTCAGCCAATCGTCACCTTAAACTATTTGCTGGGAATGACCCGCGTATCCAAGAATTGATCGACTGGGTCTCAAGTGTTCTCGATGAAAATATAGCTTCAATTGATTTCGCCTCCGAAGACGCGAGCTTTCGTCGGTACTTTAGAATTTTTCATGGCGACTGCAGCTATATTGTTATGGATGCACCAGTGGAACATATGTCGATTGAACCTTTCGCTCGAATTGCAAATAAATTTTATGAACAAAGTATCAACGTTCCAGAGATTTTTGCTGCGGACCAAAAAAAAGGACTAATGTTAATTACCGATTTTGGAACGACAACATATTTACAGATATTAAACAATTCAACAGCTGACTATCTCTACGAGGATGCACTGGATACTCTGGTTAAGATCCAACGCGCGACATTGCTGGATCCGGAATTTCTTCCTCCGTATGATGAACACTTGCTACGTTTAGAAATGAATTTATATCCTTCATGGTTTCTTTCTAAACACTTAAACCTTTCATTGAGTTCGAGATGGACTGATATTCTTGAAAACACATTTGAATTTCTCATCGAAAAAGCACTGGAACAACCAAAAGTCTGGGTACATCTTGACTATCACTCACGAAATCTCATGTATGTTGAACACAATAATCCTGGAGTCATCGACTTTCAAAATGCAGTTCTAGGTCCTGTGACTTATGACCTAATGTCGTTGCTGCGAGATGTCTATATTGTTTGGAGCGAAGAACAAATATCGAAGTGGATTCGGCTTTATCTGGCCAAAGCTCATCGGGCTGGATTGGATTTTGGTTGTGATGAGAAAGAATTTACACATTGGTTTGATTTGATGGGGATTCAGCGACATCTCAAAGTAGCGGGAATTTTTTCAAGATTATACTATAGAGATGGCAAGAAACAATTCTTGAGAGATATTCCAACCGCTCTGCGATACATTGAGAAAGTCAGCAATAAATATCGAGAGCTGAAACAGCTGCATGGACTCATCACGAGCTTGAAGTAAATTATCATTCAATGGATGCGATGATTCTCAGTGCCGGCCTTGGCACTAGAATGCGACCACTCACTCGGACACTTCCAAAACCTCTGATTCAAGTTGGCAAGCTTCGACTCATTGAGCATCACCTTGTCAACCTCAAAAAGGCGGGCATTGACCGCGTCATAATCAACCGATCCTACCTTTCCAGCAAGTTTGACGAATTGATTGGAAATGGTGCGAAATACGAATTGGAAATTTTTTATTCAGACGAAGGGGAAATTCCACTGGAAACAGGTGGTGGAATCGTACGAGCTTTGCCACTGATAAACTCGGACTCCTTTATTGTCGTCAGCGCTGACATCTGGAGTGACTACGATTTCTCTGAACTGCGCATGCCAGACATCCA
The DNA here is from genome assembly GCA_965202855.1 of Arenicellales bacterium. Lineage (GTDB taxonomy): Bacteria > Pseudomonadota > Gammaproteobacteria > Arenicellales > JAJDZL01 > JAJDZL01. Next base: position 185,462 of record CBDBBP010000004.1, read on the forward strand.
TAGCAGTTGTCTGGTGCTTGTCAACAATCCTCGTCATCATCCAGATGGCGACTTCGTGTTATCGAATGGACAAGTCACGCTCCCGATGAATCGGACGAATTCTCAGACTTTGACGTATAGTGGGATTGGACGACTTTGCAAAGATATGTTTGTATCCTCTCAAGAGTCTGTATTTCCGCTAAATCAAATCTTCAGATCAGCGATCGACCGTCAACTGCTATCAGGAGTTGTTCATGCCGGAATCTGGTTTGATGTAGGCACGATGGAGCGACTCGCGGAAGTCGAAGCTTACCAAAGCAATTTGAAAAATAGAATCTAAAAGAAGATTCTCAGATTTTTACAAATCGCATCAGTGATCACAGGTTTGGCTGTACGTGTTGCGATCAGGATCACAGCTGGATTGGAGGCAGACTCTCCAGCGACCAGCGAGGATGAACCTCATAACTGAGTGATTCCTGATAGCCTGACCTTAGTCTGAGAAACCCAGCGTAGGCAATCATTGCACCGTTGTCCGTGCAAAGTTGCAATGACGGAAAATAAGATTCTCCATTCAAATTGCACACAAGTTCCTGAATTTGCTTGCGCAGCAGCTGATTTGCACCGACCCCGCCGGCAACAACCAAAGAGCGATACCCAGTATGCTCAAGCGCCATTCTGCATTTGGTGACCAAAGCGCCGACCGCTGCCTCCTGGAATGCAAAAGCTAAATCACATTTCGTTTTTTCATCGATGGTATGCTTCGCTGCCTCCAAACTCGCATGCGTTTTCAAACCAGAAAAGCTGAATTCAAATGTCTTGTGCTTTGCCATGGGCTGCGGGAATTTGAAACGTCCTTTCGAACCGAATTTTGCAATCTTCTCAATGCTGGGGCCACCCGGATAAGGCAATCCGAGAACTTTCGCGAATTTATCAAAGGCTTCACCCACCGCATCGTCGCGTGTTTGTCCCAGTATTTGATAGATTCCGGGAGATTGAACATCAACCAACATTGAATGACCGCCTGACACCAATAACGACAAAAATGGATATTCTGGAGATTTTTGCTCCAGCATAGGCGATAGCAAGTGCCCTTCCATGTGATGCACACCAATCGATGGAATAGACAACGCCATTGCTAGACTTCGCCCGACAGTAGCGCCAACCAATAGAGCGCCCACGAGTCCTGGTCCTGCGGTATAAGCGACAGAATCAATATCCGCTGGTTCCAGATCACAATCTTCAAGCACAGACATCACCAAAGGAATGACTTTACGAATATGGTCCCGCGCCGCGAGCTCGGGCACAACCCCGCCGTATAGTCGATGGATTTCGATTTGAGAGGAAAACTGATTCGTCAGAAGTCCCTTTGCTGAATCATAAACTGCAACTCCCGTATCATCACAAGAGGTTTCGATTCCGAGTACTACCATGTTAGAATCGTGTGTCTTCGATGCAGTGGTCTTACAAAACAATCAAGGGGTTTCAGGCAGTCCCGCACAGGAACACGAACCATCGAATAGATGACCGGCAATATGTTGTTTTAGTCTGGGAGTTTATTGCGGCGGTCTCGTTGACTGCGTTCAAGCGCTCGTTCAACCCTCTCCAATGTCTTTCGGGATTCCTTTAGTTCGTACGCAATCTGCCCTTTTAGATTTGAAACCTGCATGATTTCACTTTCTTGCTGAGTTTTGTGCAAGTTATTCAAAACCACTGCAATAAACATGTTGATCACAACAAACGCAGCGATCACAACAAAACTTACAAAGTAAACCCACGCTAGAGGATGAAGCTCCATCGCCGTGTACATCACATCAGTCCAGTCTTCAAGAGTCAAAACTCTGAACAAAGTGATGAGAGAGATGCCAAGTGAGTCCCAGTGAAACGGATCATGGGCATGAAACAGATGGTAGCCCGCTATTGCATAGATGTAGAAAAGCACTGCCAAAAGCAAGATCACATGACCAAGACCTGGCAGTGACCGAATCAGTGTGACGACGATCAGTCGAAGTTCCGGCACAGCCGTAACCAGACGCACGATACGTAGCAGTCTCACCATTCTGGCAATCAGTGCGTACTCGCCCGTTTGTGGAATGAGTGAAAAAACCACGATCGTAAAATCAAACAAATGCCATCCATTGAAGAAATAGAGTTGATAGCGAGGCGTAACTGCGATGATCTTCATTACGGCTTCGACAACGAAAACAACCAACACCAATTTATTGAAGAACACAAATTGGTTGTAAAAGTTATCTGTCAAAAACGGGTATGTTTCTAAGCCGAGTACAATTCCATTCAGTACGATCAATGCAAGTATTGATCGTTCGAACCAAGGCCATTCGACAATTTTTTTACAGACTTTAATCAATCGATTTCCTCCGGATTCTCAGCAATCGCGACGGCTCGCAAAATAGCGCGCGCCTTGTGCATAGTTTCAAACCATTCAGTTTCGGGGTCTGAATCTGCAACCAGACCTGCTCCTGCCTGAACATAAACGTGATCACCAATCAAGACTGCAGTGCGAATCGCAATTGCAGTGTCTAAATTTCCATTCCACCCGATATAACCAACCGCACCTGAGTAAATTCCTCGTTTATGCGGCTCCAGCTCGTCAATAATCTCCATCGCGCGAACTTTCGGCGCCCCGCTCACTGTTCCAGCCGGCATTGCGGCACGAAGCACATCAATTGCGTCGATCCCATCGCGAATTTCCCCGGTAACGTTGGAAACAATGTGCATCACATGGGAATATCGCTCGATTTCCATCACGTCACGAACTCGGACTGTCCCTAATTTGGCTACCCTGCCCACGTCGTTGCGCCCTAAGTCGACAAGCATTACATGTTCTGCTCGCTCCTTTTCATCAGCAAGCAACTCTATCTCAAGTTTTCTGTCCTCTTCCTCATCCGCACCTCTCGGTCGAGTCCCAGCGAGAGGACGAATCGTAACAATACCGTCTTCAGCACGCACTAAAATTTCGGGACATGCACCAACTATGTGGTAAGAATCAAAATTCAAGTAGTACATGTAAGGTGACGGATTGAGCGTTCGGAGCGCACGATACAGATCGATCGGATTTCCTTTGAATTTCGCGGATAATCTCTGCGAAATAACAACTTGGAATACATCTCCAGCCAAAACATATTCACGAGACTTTCGAACGGCGTTTTCGTAGCCTTCTTTACCGAACATTGACTCGAATTCAGATTCTTTCGCTTCGGCATGAAGTGACAATGCCGGTCTGGAAGCAACCGGCGCCCGCAGCTCTTCGGTCAATGAATTCAAACGTGAAACACCGTAATCCCAGTCCTCACCGCGGGTCGTATCAACATACACCACAATAAATAGCCGACCTGATAGATTGTCAAATACAACAACCTCATCCGATACCATCAAGCAAAAATCCGGGACGTCCATGTCACTTGGCTTTCGGCCATTCTGCAAAGTCGGTTCAATGTAACGAACAGTGTCATACCCGAAGTAGCCTACCAAGCCACCTGTAAACTTGGGCAATTCCTCCATCTCCGGGACACGAAACTGCTGATGAAACTGCCGGACGTCTTCAAGCGGATCCTGGCTGATCCACTGCTTGACAATTTTGTTGTTTTCCAGAAGTGTAAGCTCGTTCTCGCGAGCTTCAAGTCGAACAGAATTAGGCAGCCCGATAATTGAAAATCGACCCCATTTTTCACCACCTTGTACGGATTCCAGCAAGTACGAATAAGGTTGATTCGCAAGTTTGTAGTAGGTGCTCAGCGGTGTATCAAAGTCCGCTAGAATTTCCCGAACAAAGGGCAGATGAGTGTAACCCTGACTGCAAAATTCACTAAATTGTTCGTGCGTAAGCATAAATGTTTACTGCGATGGTGAGAGCGAAATACAAAATGTCGATGGGCGGTTGCGTCAGTGTTTTCACAATTTTCGAATTAAACCGAACCACGAAGCGCAAAAGGCATGGAAGTCAACTCGCTGTTGAAATTTCATATCGCATCAAGCGAATCGTTTCTTCGTAACACTCCGAACCAAATATTGCTGATCCTGCAACAAACGCATTTGCTCCAGCTCTGGCAATGGTTCCAATATTATCAACTTTCACGCCGCCGTCGACCTGAAGTCTGATCGGTCTGGATTGATTATCAATGCAAGATTTTACCTGTTTGATTTTATTCAAAACATAGGGAATGAATTTTTGTCCCCCAAATCCGGGATTCACCGACATGACCAGAATCAGATCAATGCCGTCGATCGTATAGTCCAGCCAAGTCAAAGGAGTTGCTGGATTTAGCACGATTCCTGGAGAACAGCCATTTTCTCGAATCAGATTGATCGTCCTGTCAACATGCTCTGATGCTTCAGGATGGAAACTGATGGTTGTCGCGCCCGCTTCTACAAAATCTCCGATGAGGCGGTCAACGGGCTGAACCATTAAGTGAACGTCAAGGGGTGAATTGATTCCGTAGTTTCTGAGAGCTTTGCAGACCATAGGGCCAATCGTCAAATTGGGTACAAAATGATTATCCATGACATCAATATGGATCCAGTCGGCGCCGGATTCAAGTACTGATTCAACTTCCTGCCCCAATCGCGCAAAGTCAGCGGAAAGAATAGATGGTGCAATTACACTGTCCATAATAAATTCATCAAGTTAAGTAAGAAAATCATGAAGCCAAGAGGAAACAAAATTATAACGACTTAATCGCTTCGATATGCTTTGCCAAATGGAATGTATCGAATCTCCATATGCATTGTGGCGATGCCGAGACAAAAGAGGAACAATTTATTTCCCAGAATTTGGAATCCGAAAATACGGCAAGCTTTGAGCTGGCTTTGCTACAGAATGATCGAAGCGATAAACATTTATGAAATTTCGCGCCAGGCAGGAAACATCGGAAAATACAGCCCCATTCGAATCGTGCGCGACTCAAATCCTTCCATCGCCTTTTTGTAGTCTTCCAGCTGACTTGTGTATCGCGATACTTCATTGTCAAGAAAAGTCTCAGTTTTTCCCATTGTAGAACCAGTTTTGTAGTCTACGATCCATCGAACATTTTCTTTGTCAACGAACGTTCGGTCCAGTGCAAAATTTCTGAATGTTCTGCCAATATAGCCAGTGATTCTGTACTCGGAATTTGCTTCGCGATGGTGTGAGCTCAACAGCCACCGCCCGCGTTGATCAGAAAGAACGTTTGTCAATGCAGTCTCTATTCTGTTGAGCGCATCCGCCATAGGCTGTTTGTCTTCTGGGCTTAAGCCTAACAGTTGGAGCTGACTCCTCCACTTTGCCCGCTCTCCCTTGAGTCTATCGATACTCCACGTCTCCAGTCCCGTAACGGTGATTCGATTCAGCCATTCATGAACGACGGTTCCTACCCAAACTGCGACATTCCCAGCCCACTCGAACTTGATGGCATCCCAATCACCCGGCGCTTCAAACTCCTGAGAAGCAAACCGCAACGAATCGGGCGCTTTCGGAATCACCCAATCATCCGGCAGTCTGGCTAAAGTAGGCAGGCTGGAAGTTTGATCTTCTGCGCGGTTTTCGGCTTCTTTTTGTTCTTCAAAACCAAACCATGACACGTACTGGGAGTCACTCGCAGAAAATCCGGGTAACAGACATTCAAGCAGCGATCCTTTATAAGCCTTGAAACTTAAATTCGAATTTTTGTCCTTTTGCCTCCATGTCACAACACTGTAAATAAAAAGCTCTCTTTTAGCGCGAGTGCATGCGACATAGGCAAGCCTGATACGTTCTTGATAGTCCTTATCATTGTTCCAATTTTTAATGTAATCGTATAGCGAGTCTTTTTCGTCTGTGCCCTTTCGATTGATAGGGCATAAAACAAACGGCAGTTTTCTTTTTGTCTCTGTCACAACTTCAGACCATTCAATCAGAGAATCTTCGGACCTGCCTTGAGATCGATTGAAAGACGGCAGGAAGACTGCGTCAAATTCCAGGCCTTTTGCGTTATGAATGGTGGAGACAAAAACATCAGCTTCATCCAAATTACATTCCGGCACCGCGTACAAACTGCTAAGTTTTTGTTCAAATTGATTTAAGTTCTCAACCCCTGTGCCGTTCGAATACAGCTCCAGTCGGTCAAGAAAAAGCTGGGCATTTTGAAGATCACTAGGAGATACGCATGCGGGACCGCCAAGAAGCACCCATGTGTCTTCCACCCATTGACGAAGCTCCATCTGTCCGCGTGTCGAAAACGCTCGCCGAAAAACCTCGCGCACTCTTACTGCGCGAGCTCGGCCGTCCTCGGATAAACGATTTAGAACGTTTTTATTGTTGAGAGATTGCCAAATTAGATTTTTTCCGGTTGCAATCGTCAGCAAATCGTCCAGAACTAATCCACACCATGGCGCACGCAATACCGCTAACCAATCTGTCCTGCTATCAAGCTTTAGAAGAGATCTCGTCAGTGCAAGCAGATCTTTAATCACCAACCGGTCAGACAGTGCGAACATTTGATCCGCGAAGAATTTAATGTTGTTTTCCCGCAGTAAAGGTATGATGTCGCTCGCGTGTTTTCGAGCCCTCAGCAGAATTGCTGCACGCACGTCAGACTCCCGATTCCGCTCAAGATATTCCTTGAGATCCGACACTAATGATTTGGCCTCTATCGGAAGTGTAATCTCTTGTCTAAAACCTGATGGTTGAATTTGAATATGCACTGCCTGAGATCCTAATTTGTCATTGGCAGACATCGACTGCGCGTAAGAAACTTCACTGCGAAGTCGATTTGGATCCTTTGGAAAAGAAGCTTCAAAAACGACGTTATACCAGTCAACTAATTCATGATTCGACCTAAAATTCTGGGTGAGCTGCAATGGACGCGGCATCAGGTGATCGATACCGTTTTCCATAACTGATAGGAAAATGCCTACTTCAGCTTCTCGAAATCGATAAATTGACTGCATTGGATCACCAACCATAAACAAGGTTCGACCATCATCTGGCTGCCAACCGCGAATGAGAGACTGAATCAATTCGAGTTGAGTCACCGAAGTGTCCTGAAACTCGTCGATTAGAATATGCTTGAATCGATAATCGAGAACAAACATCAGATCCGTCGGATTCTCGGGAGTGCCTAGAGCCTTTGCTGCCTGCTGAGCGATCTCGATAAAATCCACTTCACCTTGTTTTCGAAATTCGATTTTCAAATGGGCAAGCGCAAAGGTCAAAACAACAGCAATTGCCTGCAGCAACTCCCACTGGCTGTCTTCAAACTGCAAGTGTGGAGTCTCACGACCAAATCGTTTTAATTCTTCATTCAGTTTTGGCACTCTCTCGCAAAGTGAAATTACATGTTTGATTTCAGCTTGACTCAATCCAGTAAAATTTAATCCCTTGCTGATTTGCTTTCGCCAAGTACCTCCCTTAGTCAATAAATCTTCTGCGACTCCGGGCCAGACTCCAACACCCGCAAGGTTCGAATGATCCAATTCATCCAATCGCAAAAGAATTCGAGCTTCTTTAGGAAACTTGTCTCGTAAATCATCCAATAAACTCTGGATGAATGAGCGCCTTACTGATTCAATGTTTTCTCGAGCTCGGTCGTCAAACGTAAACTCATTTTCCTGGAGTATGCGAATCCATTGATCTCGTTTTTTTAACATGGCTACGATCAGCTCGATCAGCTGATCGGCATTGTTGTCCAAAGCAAAAAGAAGCCTGGCGATAGCTTGACTCTGTTCTGTATTCGGCTGGATCGATTCAATCGTACTTTCCGCAGCTGCATACAGCACTTCATCTAATTTGTCCGTGAACCTTGGGACCGCACCGTACCTTGAAGACCACGGCATATTGCGAACAAGCTCATTCGTTAAGCTGTCAATGGTTTTAATTTGCAATCTAGATGGCTGATTATGCAAATCCCAACCAAGTTTCTGGGATTTATCACGGACTCTTTCCGTTGCGTTTCTGGCAGTTTCCGAATGCAATCTGACATTTGATTCAGGATCCAGTGCTTCAAGTACTCTGCTTCGCATCTCAGCGGTTGCCTTGCGCGTGAATGTCATTGCGAGAATTTCTTCAGGTTGGCTGACTGTGGCCAAAAGACAGATGTATCGACTGATCAGCAGCTCTGTTTTGCCTGAACCCGCTGGGGCTTGAACGATATAGGAGTTCGTCGTATCAAGAGCTTTTTCGCGTTCGTTCCAGTCTGTCATGGCTTTATTCGGTCCGCTTCATTGGTAAGCTGGTTCGAAGTGTCGCCAATTCGACACAAGGATTCGAGATGACAATATCCGCAAGCTCCGGGCAGAGGATCTACATCACTTTTGCCTTCTAAAAACTCTTTTGCAAGTCTGGATAATGTTTCCCTCCATTCGTTGATTTCAGGCTGGAACAGGTAACCGTGTTTTTTGTAGCGCGAAAGGGGCTTGTAATAGACCTCACCTCGCTTGATTTGCGCATACACGACATCATTTACATGGCCCATGGCACAGGCATAGATCATAAGCTGAGGATCCTTAGGCCGCTCTGCAGATATGTCGTTTAAGTTGCATCTTCCGGTCTTGTAGTCAATTACTAGAATTTTGCCGTCATTTGTTTCGTCAATTCGATCAATTCGAATTCGTACCTGCATTCCTTCAAAATCAATCTCACTATTCTTTTCGCGGGCGATTACCTCAAAATCAAGCCTTGTGTTTGATGTCTCCGCATCAAACCACTGGCCCGCAAGATCGACCAAACGTTTAAGCTCGACCTGCACCCATTCATCTTGCAAGGGCTGAATTCGCCTGGCATTGAAGGCTTTGAGAATTTTCTCTCCTACCATTCTGGCCAGATTTTGATATCCGCTTTTGCCACACTGAGTCAGCTCGGATTTGGAAGTTAGCTCATCGTAAATTCTCTCAAACATCCTGTGAGCCAAAATCCCTTTATCCATTGCATTAAATCCGATTGCTTTGGCATTCATAGCCGACGCTTTCAGTCGATGTTCAGCAAAGGCTCGAAACGGACAGTTCGATTGATTTTTGATAATTAGCCTCCCACTGCGCAGAGATTCGAGATCTTCGACACCTCTAGCTTTCCAGTCAGAAAAATATTCACACTGACTTCTAGCTTCAGCAATTACCGATTGATATTCCTTATAGACAGACAAATCAGATTCTTCATCGTGTTGATACTCTTGAAACTGCCCTAACATTGGACTTGGCTGATAACTGTCGCCGCCGTCCGATTTGGCATAGGACCGAACTACGTTTCGACTGCTGCCGAACAACATGCTCATGCGCCGATCGGTAATCTGTTTCAAAATTTCAGGAGAACTGTTCGGAACCTTGTATGATTTTTGAACGTTGCGAGGAATAAATGGATTTGGAGCGGATGAACCAGGCCAAATTTCGTTGTTCATGTTCAGAATCCACATATGAGTAAAGGATTGTCCCAACATGGAAACATCCTCCCCGATTTGAATGGGCACTCGGGCGGCCTGGGGTTGTATTTTTTTCTCACGGAGAGACCGCGTCAACTTGGCCATCGCAACATCTGCACTGACTCTGCTTGAAACAATTCCCAACTCAGAAAGGCTGTCGAGCGCTGACATCCAAGCTCTGTGCGCCTGCAGTTCGCTAAAACTCAAATCTCGATGATGCTCTTCAGTTTCTGTGAAGCGTGCCAGCCAATCCACAAAAAAGCGTCCCCAAAATGAAAAATATGCTGATTTTGGAGCTCGTTTTCGTTCTCGATCTGCACTTTGCAACAGCATGATCAGGCGGGGACATTGAATATGTTTGTTCTGATTTGCCAACTGCACTACATTTTTGATGGTGACTGCGCTGCCGCCGACTGTTACCAACGCATCGGCCAAAAGAAAGCGATTTTCCCATTCCTCAGACCAGCCTTTAATCCGATCTGAAGTAATGATGTCCTGCATCACGGAGATGTCAATTTTGGATCGAGTCAACTCGAGCAAATTGACAGAATCGACTACCAATGGTGTGCTGGCAAGCGGTGTTCCAACAGTGACATGAAAAGACAGTTTGCTTGGCTGTCGAGCTTCCAGGAGTGAATCCGGATTCAAAATGGACGAAAACATTCGACGCACCCTAACCTGCATGTCTGAAATGCCGGGAATCACGATTCCAACTTGATGTGCCTCTGGATTCGCTTCAATGGTTGCTCGGGCCCATCTCGCACACGTTTCCAGCTCTTGATCTAAATCCTCAAAACCGAAAGAAGGGCCTTGAAAGGCCTCATCGCTGACTGAGTGCTCATGTCGTTGGACAGTTGCGCCATTTTTTTGCAGCCATTCGAGAAGCAGCTGCTGCTGTGGAGTCCAGTTGGAAAATCCAACAAACGCCAGCTTAAGACCCTCGACCAAGTCACCGAAGTCAGGCAAAAGAATCATTTTTGAGGAGAGCGACTCCGAATCAATCCAGTGATTTCTTTTGAGCAGCGATTCGTACTTGCTCATCCACCCCAAAAAATGCCGCACATCCTCACTCATCCAATCTCGAAATTCATCTCTTGAAATCTGGTAATCACACAGAATCTGATAGGCGGATTTTGCATTTGATGCTGTCGAACTGATGTTCCATAGCAGATATTCGAAATCTTCCTTAAAACTTTGGTGTATATCCCGAGCAATCACGTCTTCCCACAAATGCTTGGTCTGACTGTGCTGAAGCAAAAGCGGGGGCTGTTTTTTTGCGTGATGCTGGTATTCGTGCCACAGATTGCGCAGCCAATTGTCCCAGGTAAATACCGGGGCGGTCTCCCAAGTAGTACGACCTGCAGCACGCAATGAGAGGTTGTATGCGTCATCAATCAGATGTTTCAACCGCTGAGTATCAGTCACAATGGTTGAACCGCGATTAAGCAGTTCAACTCCAATTTCTATCGTGCTTGCGGGAGTGGCTGACTCTATTGGAATGGGAATCATGAGAAAAGCAGATTATTTGGAAATCCAATTGGACGCTGTATTTCGAATAAATTCAGCAATCATAAGGATGTGTTGTGGATGGTTATTCAAGCAGGGAATGTAATGGAATTTTTTTCCGCCCGATTCAAGGAAGAGCTCTCTATAACCAATGTTGACTTCTTCCAAAGTTTCCAGACAGTCCGCAGAAAACCCCGGGCAGATGACATCAACATGTCGAATGCCGTCTTTTGGCAAATTCTCAAATACCGAATCCGCATACGGTTGCAGCCACTTCTTCGGCCCGAATCGCGACTGAAAGCAAACGAGCCACTCGTTCTCCAAAAGTTCAAGTTCTTCTGCCAACAAACGTGCTGTAAAAAAGCATTGCGACTGATAGGGATCACCGTCTCTGGTGCAGCTTTCTTCGGGCAAGCCATGAAACGACATCACTAACTTCTGTCCTCGCCCGTTCTGATCCCAATGTTCCAGCACTGAGTGTTTCAAGGCAAGTATGTAGGATGGCTCTTGGGCATATCCGTTAACAAATCGAATGGATGGAACAATGCGCCTTAGTCTCAGCACGTTTCCAATTTCATCGAAAACAGACCCTGCTGTCGGTCCGGAGTATTGGGGGTACATCGGCATTACCACTATTCGATCAATTCCAAGTTTTTCAAATTCTACAATGGCTTGTGCAATCGATGGTTCTCCGTAACGCATTGCGCAAATGACGTGAGCATTGCTCACGTTCTCGGTTTTCAGGCAAGATTCCAAAGCATCACGTTGACGCAGCAAATTCACCAAAAGCGGCGAACCCTGCGTCGTCCAAATCGCTTTGTATTTATGAGCGCTTCGCTTCGGGCGGAGTACCAAAATCACTCCATTTAGTATGCACCACCAAATCGGTTTTGGCAACTCAACTACTCGTGAATCCGACAGAAATTGTCGTAAATATTTGCGTACGTCCGAGGTTTTTGGAGACTTTGGAGTACCTAGATTGGCAAGCAGAACTCCAAAGCGATTGTTTTCAGACTGGGGGACGAAGTTATTTTTATACTTCGCCATCAAATTTGAGAAAATTCGTCAAGCAACTGGCAATCGAACGGTATGTTGTTTGCCAAATTCAACCATCCTGCGTATTGAACGCTCCGCCTTTTTACGAATTGATTCTTCGATCAGCACTTCGCCTTCAAAACGGGTCAGAATTCGCTTCACTCCGAACAGGTCATTCATTTTCATCCACGGACAATGCGAGCAGCTTTCACAGGTCGCACCTTCACCAGCAGTTGGAGCGATCACGAATTTCTTTTGCGGTGCCAAGGTCTGCATTTTGTGCAAAATTCCCGCTTCAGTTGCAACAATAAAAGTATCTTCTTTCATCGACAATGCTGAATTGATGATTTGACTGGTCGAGCCGACTGCGTCAGCCAATGAAATGACGCTCTTGGGGGATTCCGGATGTACGAGCACTTTGGCATGAGGGAGCTTTTGCATCAAATTTCTCAACACAACCGCTTTAAATTCTTCATGAACGATGCACGCCCCGTTCCACATTAACATATCTGCCCCGGATTCTCTCTGAATGTAGTCACCCAAATACTTGTCCGGAGCCCATAGAATCTTCTTGCCCTGCGCATGCAGATGCTGAACGAGTTTCAGTCCGATTGCAGAGGTGACAACCCAATCTGCTCGAGCCTTGACCGCCGCGCTTGTATTGGCATACACCACGGTTGTCCTTTCTGGATGCTCATCACAAAATTGGGCGAATTCATCAATTGGACAGCCAAGGTCCAAAGAACAGTTCGCATCAGTTTCAACTGCAAATACGGTTTTTTCAGGGCTCAAGATTTTTGCAGTTTCAGCCATAAAGCGAACACCAGCGACAACAACCGTTGAAGCCGGGTGCTCATAACCAAATCGAGCCATTTCCAATGAATCTGCAACATAGCCGCCGGTTTGTTCAGCCAGATCCTGAAGATCACTGTCCACATAATAGTGTGCGACCAAAACAGCATCCCGCTGTTTCAACAGATCACTAATTTCCTCGAACAGAATTTCCTTCTGAATTGCGCTCGCTTCAGTACCCGGAACACTGCGTGCGAAATTCGCGGCATTAAATATTTCGTTTACTGTGGACGTATTTTGCTGTAACTCAACTGCCATTCAAATGTACCCCTGCCAAACCATACTCTTTATCAAAAGCATAATCGTATCGAGTTTTCCGTCATTTCAAAACATAAAAGAGCTCGGAACCTACGATCATGATTTTGATTGTCTCATTATAAACCTGTGAGTTTCAAGTTCGTATGCTCCTGTCTCGAGCCGCAGCGAACTTTACTTGATCCGTCTGGCTTGCGGATGAAACACATCGGTTTTTGACTGGATGCTGAAAAATTCGTTGAACCTTTAGCAGCTTCCAGACTCCAAATCGCCGTTTGATGAAATAAAATATGGAGTACCTATAAACCAACTGATTTCTATCTGTGCCCAATCCAAATCCGATTCAAACCGGCCAAAAGTTGCGCGGGTACGAAAAATTAAATCGTATTCCGGTTCGCATTGAGCCTCAAAAAAGGTCAGAAAGACTGAGAAAACCTCCTTGGATTCGTGCAAAGTTTCCGGGAACACCCGAAGTGATCCATCTGAAGAAAATTCTTCGGGAGAACAATTTGAATACAGTTTGTGAAGAAGCATCTTGTCCAAATATTGGCGAGTGCTTTGGCAACGGAACGGCTACCTTCATGATTCTAGGTGACATCTGCACGCGTCGATGTCCATTTTGCGACGTCGCACACGGTCGCCCAAATCCACCTGATGCCCAGGAACCCATGAATTTAGCTCGTACTGTCAAGCACATGAAGCTTCGATATGTCGTTGTCACTTCAGTCGACCGAGATGATTTGCGCGACGGTGGAGCGTCTCATTTTGCTGACTGTATTCGCGAACTTCGCAAGCAATGCCCTTCCACCGCAGTGGAAATTCTGACGCCAGATTTTCGAACTAGAATGCAAAAAGCTCTGCTAAATCTTTCTCTGGCCCCGCCAGATGTCTTCAGTCACAACATAGAAACCGTTCCGAGACTCTATCGGGCAGTTCGACCTGGTTCTGATTACATCCATTCTCTTGAACTTTTGAAACAATTCGGGGAACAGCATACTGATGTCGAAACCAAGTCAGGAATTATGGTTGGAGTAGGCGAAACCAAAGAAGAAGTCATTGAGGTGATGAAAGATCTAAGGGAGTACGCAGTCAACATTTTGACGATTGGACAATATTTACAGCCTAGTCGCTATCATCTGCCCGTCAAACGCTATGCTTCACTCGAGGAGTTCGAACAGTATAAGAAAATCGGAAAAACACTCGGCTTTAGTCATGTTGCATCGGGTCCTTTGGTTCGTTCATCCTATCGCGCTGATCAACATGCCCCGGGGGTTATCAAAAAACTAAATCCTGCCTAGCTTCCCTGCCCTTAAGGTATCCGAAGTCATGCCTCTGTCGACTTACCTGCCTGACAAGATGGGAACTGCAGTCATTTCCCCAGAAGGTGAGTTTGAGGCAGGATCATTTCAGGAGTTCACACTCACTTATTGTGCCGGTTATTTTGGCATTGACGATACTGGCTCGATTAAGGTAGTTCATCGATTCGCGTCTGATATGGGCCGCCCTCAATTTACGGATCCTGCTGCGGCAAACTACACCACCGTTGAAGCATCAAATGGAGCCTTATTGCATGTAGAGTACGACCCAAAGCGAAACATTCGTCCATGGGATAAAACGCTTTACATCAAAGTAGTTCGAGGATTTCTCCGCGAAGGCGACAGAATTACAGTTCGTTTTGGCGACCGACGCGGTGGTGGGCCGGGAATTCGCGTTCAGACATTTTGCGAAAAAACATTTGAGTTTCGGGTTCTCGTCGATGCTTTTGCAACTTACGATTATGTACAGCTCCCCGTTCAACCCGAAATATCTATCGTTGCGGGTCAGCCAGCGCAGTATCAGGCGATCATTCCGAGTCTTCGCGCTGTCAATCAATCGTTTCGCTTGTGTCTGAAGGGAGTTGACCGATGGGGGAATCCGTCAAATCTCTGCAAAGATCGAATGCAGCTCACTGCAAATCTTCCCGTCTCCGGACTACCCACAGAAATTCAATTCACTGAAGGCAAATTTGCACATGTCATTGAACCGCTGATTGTTAAAAAACAAGGAGACTTAGTAATTTCGCTGCTGAATGAGCAAGGAAAAACTATTGCTCAAACAAATCCCTGCCGCTTTGTTCAAAGTGCGGCACTATTGCCGTACTGGGGTGATTTGCACGGCCAATCCGAGGAGACAATCGGTACAAATTCAGCACGTGAATTCTACGAATTTGCGCGTGACAAGGCATTCTTGGATATCTGTGTACATCAGGGCAATGATTTCCAGATTACAACTGAATTCTGGCAGCACCTCAATGAATTGTCTGCGGAATTCAACAAAGTTGGCTCTTTCATTACATTTCCAGGTTGGGAATGGTCGGGCAATACTGGATTGGGTGGTGACAGAAATGTTCTTCTCATGTCCGAAGGACGGCCAATCCATCGTTCATCCCATGCGCTCGTTACGGATCACTCCGACATTGCTGACGACGCGAATTCAGCAGACATTTTGTTCGCCAATCTCAAAGACGAAGACTGTGTTGTATTTGCCCACATCGGCGGTCGTTATGCTGACATCAAGATGTCGCACGATCAGCATCTCGAACGTGCGGTTGAAGTGCACTCAGCCTGGGGTACTTTTGAGTGGCTGGTTCATGACGCATTCGAACAGGGATATCGAGTCGGCATAGTCGCCAACTCGGACGGACACAAGGGACGTCCAGGCGCATCGCATCCGGGAGCGACAAAATTTGGCGCTTATGGAGGCTTGACCTGCGTTCTGTCACCCAAGTTCAGCCGCGCTGGCATCATGAGTGGCTTGAGAAAACGGCATCATTATGCAACGACAGGAAATCGGTGCATCCTTGACACATGTCTAAAGTTTAAACAGGAAGCAGAATTATTGGTCGACTATCCGGATCAAAATCCTAAACGTTCGAAATTCGTAAAAGAAGCGATGATGGGAGATGTGCTTCGATCACGAGCTGACCGAGTTCAATTTTGTGTAAGTGTGCATGGGTCTGCCCCAGTTGAGCGTATTGACATACGAAATGGATTAGAAACGATAGAAATTTTTCGACCTTATTCTGAGCGCGACCTTGGGCGACGAATTCGCGTGCTTTGGGAAGGTTCTGAATACCGAGGTCGCGGTCGAGAAACAATTTGGGACGGTTCAGCTGAACTGATAAACAATCAATTCGAATGTCCCTCGCCGATCAACTATTACAATTTAGACAAGAAATTCGAGCAGAGCGCACCTAATCGGATTGAGTGGACTGCGTTAACCACAGGCGGATTTGGTGGATTTGATGCATTGTTAACGAATCCCAGTACGGGCACACTCAAAATACAAACGAACCTGGTAAAACAAGAAATTCCGGTTTCCTCGATTGGACGTGATGAGCAAGTTTTTTCAAAAGGAGGAATTGACCGTCGCATCCGTATTTTTCGCTTGCCAGATGTAAATGCTCATTTTCGGATATCTTTAGAACGAGACTTTTCGGTATATAAGAATCATGACAATGCGTTTTATGTCAGAGTCACTTTTGAAGACGGAAATGTGGCCTGGTCAAGTCCAATTTACATCATTGACTGAGAAATATTCGCGAACACTAGGAGTTTAAATCAAATTCAGACTCGGAAAGATTTGCAAAAGAACACAATTTCCTAAAGTAAATTTGAAATTCAATCTGATTTGAAACGAGATAATCAGAAATACTGAACAAATGAATACATCTGACACGAACACTGAACAGCAGAACAGCGAGGAGCTGCAATGATAGAAGGCCATTATTCCGCTAAATTCGACGTACTGTTGACTGAACTAAGCAATGAAGCCTTGATGATGGGGCGACTTGTCGAAAAGCAGTTAAGGTTTGCGATTCGATCACTCGTTGATGGAGATCGTCTGCTAGCCGCTCAAGTTGCGAAAACTGAAGATCAGGTCAATCGCATGGAAGTCGAGATCGATGCCAAATGTACGCAGCTGCTCGCACTCCGACAACCCAAGGCCAGTGATTTGCGATTTGTTTTGATGGTGATCAAGACGGTGAACGATCTTGAGCGTATGGGAGACGAAGTCTGTCGCGTCGCACTCATGGGAAGCCGGGTCACAGAACGGCCCGGTGAATTTCCAAATTTTAGTGACATAAGAGAACTCGGAGCACGGGTTTCAAACTTGCTTAACGAGACTCTTATTGCATTTGAACAAACAGATGAAGTCAAATCTCTTGAGCTCATTCGCCGCGACAAGAAAGTAGACAAAGAATTTCGGTCGACTTTGAAACGGATTCGCAAGTGGATGATGTCGGACCCTGATTCGGTTCCCGACGCGGTCGATATCTTGTATGCAATTCGTTCGCTCGAACGCGTCGGAGATCGCTCCTGCAATATCTGCGAGCATGTAATATTCTTCGTGAAAGGAGAGGATATCCGTCACCTTAACATTGACGAGATTGCGAATTGAACTGATCGACTTGATCTAGCTCAAGATTGATTTCAACCACGCAATGATGGCATCACCAAGATCGTCTTCATAATCCTCAAAAAAATGATCGGCGCCAGGGATTTCGATTGTTTGTGACCCAGCGTTGCCCGCAATTTCAATCGCGATTTTTCGATTGACTGCACCTTTGATCACAGCCGGATAGTCCTCCGAACCATAGACATCCAAAATGGGCACCGTCATATCCTCAAGCGGGAACGGCTCGAGCATGGGCTGCTTATAGTCAGTTGCCTCCATTCCAATTCCAACATATGCATCAATTGCACCATCACCTCGCGCTTGAATCCAAGCCATGGACATATGAACGGAACAGCTGTGAGCGATCACTCCAATCCAATCAAATCCTTTGGATTGAAGAAATTGGATGCCGGCTTCAATTCTAGGAAAAGAAAGCGGAAGAATATCCAAATACTGGTAGTATTTTGCACCTTTTTCAAGGACCGGCATTTGCAGTGCGAGAGTTGTCAAGCCTTCATCGGTAAATTTTTCACGTAGCGGCCCTACAACCTGAGGCCAGTCAGGATGAAATCCTCTTCCATGTAAAAGTATGAAGGCGGCGTTTAAATTCGCATCATCTGCTACTGAGAAAAGAGAGAGAAATTCTCGACTGCCATCGTTCAAGTAAACAACTTCACCATCGAATAGTCCGGCGATTGCTTCCTGCGCGAGTCTTTCCTCTCGCTCATAATCCGGTGATTCAGCTGCTGCGCTGCCGCATAGCGGCACACTTGATAAAATCACAACTTTAGCCAATTTCCGAATCCAGCCAAAAATCTGTTTGACTGGCAGCTTCAAATTGTGAAAGACAGCAGGAAATTTCAGCCGGTTAAAGCCGCTTTGGAATTCGGCAGATCTCACGAAACCAGAGAAGAATTCACTGTTGGGGCAATGTACTCCTCTTGCTGACTCAGCCGACTGATTTGCTCGATTCTGGTGTCAATCACTTTTTTCACAAAATCCATGCAGATCTCGGCAAAAGCCTTGCTGCGCTCTAGATCATCAAACCAATATTCGCCATCAATACAGCCATTGGTTCGATAATTTTCCGACAGTAAAGTTCCAGCTTCTAAATTCGTTCGCAACAAGGGAATATTTCCCTCAGCTGTGACACCGTGTCGAATTTCTTCGACCAGATTGTGTCGGACTACTACGAGTGAAAGCATGCAGGTCCAGTCAATTCAGAAGGAACTTTTCGGCGGAGCATGTCCCATGCAATTGCCGAAACAGTACGGTGCGTTATCGGATTCTTTACATCCACACATATAAAACTCGGCGGAAATCGGCGCCACGAACTTGATTGGCTTAAAATTCGTACCTTTGTGAGCGCCATCACACCAAGGTTGAATTTTGCTGAGTCCGCAGCTGCACCAAGCGTATTTGACACCCGATTCTACCATGACTACGTAGGGTGCCTTACGTGGGCAAACGGGCAATTTCATATTGAAAATTAAGGGTCGGAATCGAACTCGACGACTGGAAATCCGCGTTGCTCTGCTTTTTCGCCAAACATGCCGACGGCTGCCCCGTTCTCAAGAATGAACCACTTTTCGATGCCCTGTTCGGGGCCGGGCCAAGCAGCGAACAGCTCGCTATGCGAAGAACACGGCGCCCCACTCGTTAGTTTCATGGCGACGACGCGCTGGTCTCTTAACGAGTACGCGCGCGAATTGCGATAGGAAGCATCTTCCAACAGCCCAGGCAGGACGTGTTTGAGGTTTGCCATAAACGAGAAAAATCTATTCGGCCTCAACGCTGGATGCTCGAAAACCTCCAAAACCGTCTTCTACAATTACGTATTTGACTCTTTGACCTTGATAAAGTTCGTTAAATTGACTCGTAGCCACAGCACTTTTGTGAATGAACACGTTGCGTCCGCTTTCATCATCTGTAATATAGCCGCCGAAAGGATTCCGCAGTGCGTTGTAAACGGCCACTTCACCTGCAGAGGGCCCAGGCTTTAGCCCTTTTGTCTGCTTCTTATCCATTTCCGTCGTAGCGGTAACCTGCAAATAGGACAGGTCTTCACCTGTAAACTCAGACCAAATCTCAAGTGCGTAACTTTCGGCTTTACCCTCTGAAGTATCAAAAGCCAAGGCGGGAGCAACTGGGTTTGACTCTGCATATAACATTTGCCGCAGCTGCTCATCCTCCCGGTCGCGTGCGGCTACACCTTCTCCAATTTGTCTTGTACGTCCGCCCCCTTCTTCACGTCTGTGCTCCCAGCGATGATTCCGTACATCATCATTGGCTGTCAGATGCACAAAAAATATGTCATCCACATCATGCAGTACGGCATCCATGAATCGACTTTCAAGAATCAGTACCGGGTCCGGCCATGAAACCATCGCTCTGGTTTCTTCGTCCAATTTACGATGTATATCCAGATCAATTTCGATGCCTCCTTTGAGCTTGTCCATCATGGCTAACGTCGTAATCCATTCGCCTCGACTCGCTAGTTTGTACCCAGTCAATCTCGAGATCGCGCGTGCTATATCGGACTTCAAGCAACAAGTTTTTCCATAAATCGCAATAATTTGACTCATGTATCCATCTCAACTTTTGTAACTATTGATTGATTTGCGTTCTGCATCAGACCTTTGATTGATCGAATGCGTTTTTTAGCGAGCAAGTTCGTCTGTGAATTCATCAGCCTTCCAATCGGTGTTGCACAGGAGTGCGCAAGTCGATGAGCTGGAACGTAGACGATGAATGCCAAGGAACCGAACACGTGAAAATACCACAAAGGTATGTACACTCCATTATAAGTGGCGCCGCCGCTTGACATCATCGATGCCAGAAACCATCCGACAAATGAAATTCCGCTGCCGGGAGGAATTCCATCTTGGATCAGGCGCACAGCTTCAACAAAAAATCCCGAAATTACGACCAAAAATAAAAATACGGCTGATGGCGTATCTGAGTATTTTTTTTCTTCGGTACCGGCCGCTTTTATTCGCCAGAGAAATGAGAGCAAACATCCAACCAAAACCAAAAATCCAAAGAAATCGAATGCAAAATCAAACGCAAGACGAACCGGATGATCAGAGATTTCCCAGATGTCCGGGAATCCAAAGGCTGGAAAACCCTCCCGTACGAAAACTGCAAAAATCTCGACGATGAACATCAGCACGAATCCCCAGAGTATCAACGTGTGACGCAACCATCTCAAACCACTCTGGGAAAATAAACTGGTATGAAACACAACATCGTGCAACAGTACTTTTCGCATTCTGTCGGACTGCATGTGCTCTCGGGAAATCACATCACGATAACGCGTCCATGTCGGTTTGTTCTTCTGAACTACGAGTCGGTATATGCCAATGTCGAACAAAATGAGTGTTATGATGGCAGCGGGGCCAAAGAAAATCCACTGTAATTCTACCTGCCCAGCGAGCGCTTCGCTGATGAAGTACCCAGAAAGTGCGAAAACTCCGATGACATAGAACCATGCGCCCAACCAAAATAACCATCGAGTTGCATGACTGAGCGCTTCGGTAGAAAATTTTTTGGTCAGCAGCAACAGCAAAAGAGCCAATAGACTACCGCTCAGTGTGATTACTGAAACAAGAAGCAACCCATAACCTAAACCTGCTCCAAACTGTCCGGACAATTGAAAGACGAAAACAACAATGGCGACTATTAGAGGGAGCACTACCCTTCTTAGCCTTTTTCGAGTTTGAACAGCCGATGTTTCCATTTACAAAAAATCCAAGTGCTCGAAGCCAATCAAACTAGAACCTACTTTGGCTATGCTCTCATCATCCACTCGCTTCTGCGGACTCCAACTCCAGCTGGGCGACCTGCTCTGCGACCCGCCGTGCATCCAGCGCTAGCATGGCGCCATGCAATGCAGCATCACCCCCTTTGAATTCTTTGAATTCCTGAACACAAGCTTTTGCTTTCTCGACTGCAATCAGAGCGTCCGCTCCATACGCATCGGCGCCGATCTTGTCACACCAGGTTTGGCTGATCGGGGCGCCTCCGACAAAAACTTTCACATCTTTTCGCAGTCCTTCTGCTTTTAGATGTTTGATCGTTTCCCACTGCATATTCATGGTTGTCGTCAACAGTGCTGAGAAACCAACGATCTGAGGCTCATGTTCCCGAATCGCTGCAATAAAATCTTCCGGCGGCACTGTGACTCCAAGATCAATCACCGTAAAACCTGCAGCCTCCAGCATCATTGCAACAATTCTCTTTCCGATATCGTGCAAATCCCCCTGAACGGTGCCGACAACTACGGTTCCTATGTCTTCAGATTTCTCAGCAATGATCAAGGGTTTTAAAATGGCAAGCGCTGCATGCATGCATTTTGCGGACATCATCACTTCAGGAAGAAAGTACTCATCCATTTTGAAGCGACGGCCGACTTCCGCAATTCCAGTCGCCATTGGACCCGCGACAAGAGTTCTCGGTGAGACTTCGTAATCAAGTGCGGGATGAATTAGATCAGAAGTGTATTCATGGTCACCGTCAATGATGTTCCATTCGATTTCGTGAAAAAGTTCTTTCACATCCTCGGGCGCATCAGTCCAACGATCAGTTTCCATAGAATCTTCGAAGTCATACTGCAGATCTTCTAGATCCCAATCTACTTCTGTTTCGATGAATAGGGGCATAACAATATTTTTAAGGTAAACAAAGAAAAACGATTATGAGAAGGATGTTACCGCCTTCTTCTGGGTCTTCGTCTGCGCTTGCGCGCACCGGTCCAAGGTTTATAACCTTCTCCAGTATCAGCACCTGGAGGTGGCACGGCAGGCAAAGGATATTTGCCGTATTTTCTGGCTTCATCAATCATGGCGACGACGTTGGGGGTTGGCACATCGTGTTCCAGTCGATGAGACGAACTGAGCAAGAACCCTCCACCATGTCCCATTTCCCAGATTCGTTGACGGACTTCACTTCTAACGTCTTCGACGCTGCCCCAAGGCAAAGTTTCCTGCACATCAATTCCACCATAAAAAAACATTTCTCTGCCGAGTTGTCGTTTCTTTGCAGCGGGATTTGAATGACGCGCTACTTTCGGAGGCAAACTGTCGTAACCGTCAACACCAGAATCAATCAAACCTCGCATAAACGGTTCTGGGATTGCTCCACAACTGTGAAACTGAATTTTTCCTTTTGGATTCTTTTTCAGGTAGTATTCTTTAATTTCCGTAAACGCGCGCACGTAATGCGGCTTGATCTGGCGATCAAACATTTTGAGTGACAAAAATGCTGTTTTTTCACTGGCAAGATCTTCCGGGCTCATTCGCATCCAATCCAGATATTCGCCACACTCATCGATGATCGCTTTATTAAAGTCGATTTCGATGTCAGTCAATCGGGTGAGCATTGCCTCAAGAAACTCTGGCGATTCAATAAAATCAGAAAAAATCTTGGCGTAGCCTACCATGTATTTCGCTTGTTCGAAAATTCCACCTCGGCCGCCTTGTCCCAACAATGCGAACGGTGTTTCTTCACGAACGAACTTGCAGTAGTCACGCAATGTCATTCCTGGTATGGGCGAGTCTTCCCAGCAGGACTCATCCCAGGGGTCGGGCCAAGGAAATTCGTCCAGAATTCTAAGCCCCTCCTCCAATGGCGCGCTTGTGGCATGAAACAAGGGATAGCCGATCATTTCGTAGTATCCACCCTGTTCATGCGGCGTCCATTTTCGAATCACGCCCCATTCATCTACATTGATATCGACATCAGGCGGCGGAATACCCATATCAAATGGAATTTCGTCGAAGGCGATTTCCCGAAAACCGGGCGAGCCACCTGGGGTTCCGATGGCAATTCGTACAAAATCAACACCCAGCCGATCCGCGACGTCAAGTTCAAAACTCACGTCAGTGGTCCAAGTCGTAGAACCTGTTCGATAGTCATCGGGATCAGCTTTGTAATCCATACCCAGACCTTTGCGCAGATTCTGGTAGCCTTCAATTGTTCCCCATAGGCCAATGGGGACATAATCAGGCTCTATCAAGTGCAGGGCATCGATTGTTCGTTTGCGTTGCGGCGGCATTGCATTGGTAATGATCTCGGCCATCATCAACCTCCGATTACGAAAAATTTAAGTACATTACATCCTTAAAGATAGCACAGTTACGACCCAAATCTAGAAGCAGCATCCATTACGATTCCCGGAAATCCCTGAGATGCCAGCCGTTTTGCAGCTTTTTCTCGATTGACATTGGCCAGTTCAGCCATTGACCCCGACTGAATCGCGCCAGTAGGACAAATTTCTTCGCAAGCGCGTGGCATGTCCAATGGTCTTTCTTTACCCGGTGTCTGACAATAATTGCACTTTTCCATCTTGCCCACCGACGAACTCAGCTGAGGGGCATTAAACGGACAAGCCCAAGTACAGAAGCCACACCCGATACAGGCGTTCTGATCCACGACCACGATCCCATCTGCGACTCTTTTTGTAATTGCATTCACTGGACAGGCATTGCGACATGGGGCATCACCACAGTGCATGCAGGCCATGGAAACATTCATTGCCGTTACATTGGGAAATGTCCCCGATTCAATCTTGACAACCTCCCGCCAGCGCGGTCCAACGTCAATTTCATTCCACGACTTGCAAGCTATTTCGCAGGCGTGACACTTCACACACTTTTTATGATCAAAATAAAATCCAAATTGCATGATACTGCCTCCTGCTCAATTCAGCGCTCGTACGCGAACTTTGCACTCGTTGTAACAGTTCGCGCCAGTGATTGGATTGGTATGGATATCCATCAAATTGTTAGAATGAGCGCCGTTGCCTTTTGCCGTAGAACCCATAGCCCAGTGTCCGAATCCATGTCCATGTCGGACACTCACACATCCGGGCACCAATCCTTCAACTACTTTCGCTCGAATTTCGATGCTGTCTTTGGGGGATTCAAGGACAACCATGCTGCCGTCCTGAATTCCATATTTGGCGGCATCAACACTGTTGATCTCAACCCAATTTTCTCCGCATATCTCCATCAAGTATGGATTATTTTGAGTCACGATGTTGCAGTGCATGCTCAATTTCGAGTGCGTAAGCTGCAACGGATATTCATTGTCTGGAATTACAGTTCGATCAGTATACTCAGGGTAGGCGCTGAAACCGGCATCCACATAGCTGTTGGAGTAGAGCTCAATTTTGCCAGACGGAGTCGGCAGCCCTTCCGGCACTCGGTTATATCGAATATCTCCTGCCCAAAATCCTTCGCTTTTCAACTCGTCTAGAGACATCGGAACATTTGCCATCATTATTTCACCCCAGTCCTCCCATTTCTCATAGGAAAAATGCTCGCCCCATCCCATCTTCTGCGCAATCCCTTGCGCAATTTCATAAGGAGGCTTGGATTCCCCGACCGGGTCGACAACAGGCTGACACAGTACAACTTCTGGACCGAGCCACATGCCCTGACGAATTTCTGCCTGCTCATAAAATGAGGTTTCAGGCAAAACGATATCGCATTCCAGGGCAGTTTCACTCATGTAGAGCTCACAGGCCACAGCCAATTCCAAATGTTTGAACATTTCCAATACACGATCGCGATTCGGGTCGCTCATGACCGGATTGGTCGCATGCACAAACAATCCCTTCACCGGATAGGGATTTCCATTGATCACAGCCTCTGGGAGCCGTGAGTTTGGCAAATCCGGCGCCAATGGGTAGCCCATTGCGGCGTGCAGGGGATCCTTTGTCGGCGCTCTTTTCGCTTCGTCTGGAATGATGACGGGCAAGCCCAAGGGCGCCCAATCCTTTAAATGTAAATTTCCAGGTTTGTCCACTTCACCACAAATTGCATTCAGCGCATAACAGGCTCGACCTGCATCAGCACCGTTCGTGTAGTAGCCTGAACCCTTAAAGATCGCAGACATCGCAGGTTTGGTGGTTGCAAATTCACGCGCCAATCGCTCAATGGTTTCTTTGTTGATGCCACAGATTGATTCAGCCCACTCAGGCGAGTAGCCATTCTCGTATAGATGATCTCGGAATCCATCAAAACCGTTGCAGTATGAGCTCGTGAAGTCTGAATCATACAATCGATTGCTAATGACGCTATGACACATCGCCAGTGCCAGAGCGCCGTCTGTTCCGGGATTAATCGGAATCCACTCGTCCGCTTTTTGTGCGGTTTCGGTGAAGTTTGGATCCACAACGACGAGTTTGCATCCTCGGGATTGCGCATCAATCAGCGCTCTGCTCTCCCAGAGACCCTGATTCGCACCAAGATTATTCATGCCCCAAAGCATCACATACTTGGAATTTGCAAAATCATGCATGGGAAAAACATGTCCGAACAGTGTGAGACAAGCAGATCTTCGATCCTGTTCGCAGCCAGAGGTGTGAGCATACAAATTGGGCGAACCATAGAGTTCCCCAAGAAGATGACGATAAAATTGCGTGTTTGGATCGTGGTGACAAGTAAGTGCGACCGCTTCCGGGCCGTATTCTTGCGCTATCGACTCCAGTTTTTCCGCAATATATGAATAAGCATCGTCCCATGAAATTCTTTTGAATTGACCCCTTTCTCCTTTCGAATTCGTACGCAACATCGGATACTTCAAGCGATCCGGATCGCGTGTCACGTGCCAGCTGGCCATACCCTTCGCGCATCTAGACCCAATATTGTTGGGGGACTTCGGATTGCCTTTGTGATAAACAATCTTGTTATCCCTCACAAATACTTCAGTCGGGCATTGCCATGGACACGTATAACAAAAGCTTTTAATCACTTTCGCACCTTTGATTTCGGCAAGACGCGTACCGAGATCAGTCGACGCTTCCATAAACTCTCCTCCTGATTCAAAAATTGAATCAAGTAATCGATAAATTTATTCTTTGTTTTTTATAAATGTACTTCTATCTTGGTGGTTTGTAAATAGAAATTTCAAGTAAATGATTATAGATTGTATATTTTGAATATATTGTTGCATGTCACTCGAATCTAAAATATGAATCAGGTTACAGTGATCATTACGAAACTTGTGCCTTTTGTCAATGATTTAAAAGTTTGATATGCGACTCCAAGCGTCGCCGACTGTGATGTGTGCAAATGAGCGAGTTTGCGGGCTGCGAGCGGATTTGGATGCAGGTCACAGAGGTCAAAATTTAATACAGCGATATCGGCTACGCGGGCGCTTCGAATCAAGGGTTATCTGCAACGAGCCATCACGTCTGGAATGAACGCAGACGCGTAACGTTAAAAATTGTAGTGACTAATGCAACTCTTCCGGGAGTGCTGTATTCTCCGAAAGGAACTTGGCGCGAGACCAGTGATACCGGCATGACTGTCAATTCGCTGATACCGGCAGACATTCGATCTGATCTCGAACGCGGCGCTTGTTACAACGAGACTTTTGTTGATGTTGCCCTTGAGCAGCAGTTTCTATCTCAATAGGAGAAAGTCCAGCAACAGCGGTGAGACTTCTTTCTTTTGAAGATCAGAAAGCATCCATAAAAACCATTTATAGACGCTTTCCGCGATAATCTAACATGCTTCCAATTTTGAGACTGACTCACGATTTCTGGTGCATATTTGACAAATCAAGTTCTTTAGGATTCACGCCAACCCCGCGAATCCGCGGCGAAGAGACATTGTGACGCAGATTATCTGCAATTGTAGTTGTCTAAATTTATCAGTCTATACAGCAGTCAGAATTAGTCCTTCTTCTCACGGAACTGTTTGTGGCAGCCGCGGCAGCCTTCTCCGCCCAATTTCTTGACTGCGGCGCCGACTGCGGCGACATTCTCGGGATCATTTAAGAAAACAATTTTAACAGCGTCTGCGTAGGGTTTTAGTTCGTTCGCTGCTTTTACAAAATCGTCCCACTCTGTCCAGATATTCGCTTTGGCTTCACTCTCCTCATTTTCAGCCATGCCAGTATTCACAGGAAAAAGATCTGGAATGAACTTTGCACCGAAAGCCATCAATTGCGCGTCTATCCCGAGCTCAATTGGATCTCCTTCTCCACGCTTTAGGAAATTGGAGAAAGCTTTCATGCTGCTTCCCATTTCTTTCATGAATTCACTGCGATTTTCATACACAGCAGCGAGTTCTTCTGCCGACATTTCTTGAGAATGACTGTAGGTGGCAAAGAAAGATAAGGTTAACGCGCTTACAGTTAGCCCGACAAGAAATATTTTTTTCATCTTAAGGTCTCCTCTCACAACACGACGATTACTATTTAATTATTCTACATGTCCCTTTCTGCAGTCTGTTTTTTCTAACTTAATCCTGACTTCAATAGCTTATTTTTTGGGGTGGTGTCGAGGGCTGACGCGTCTAGTTTTAGGTTGAGTGGTTTACTGATTTCGTCGGCTTTTGACTTTTATCGGTGTTTCAATCTCAACCATAATTGGTTACCATGCCCTTGTACCATAAACTTAGCAATTCCACGCGATTTTGAACTCCCAAAATTGAGTTTGAAATAAGTTCTAAAGTGGTTGAAAATGATCCTATCCGAGAACTAGATAGATCGAGTCCAATCCCGACCGCCAGGCCACATTTTTCTACCAAACCGCCAAGAAATTCAGCAATACTTTCACAGTCTCTGCTTCGCTTGATGCAGATGCATCTCGATGGCGGCCGCTTGCAAGGCATAGAAAGGACGCTGCCAATAGATGCCGGTGCCTTCCATGGAGGCGGCCTCAACCCGCTGGTAAAAGTGCTGAAAGTGCGCGTCTCGCACTGCGGTGGCGCTTCGCCCGACTCGCAGATTCGAACCGTCGCGGTGACCTGCATCTTCTGCACGTCCAAGCCGCCAGCACGAGCATAGACAACATGAAGTTGTTCATTGACCCTCTTGATTCCTCCGATTGTGAAGTGGAAAAAATCGGAGACGGGGCAAACGGCCGGACTCGTCAACACACGCTTGAAGTGCGTGGTGCATTTTTCCGCTCGTCCACATCATTGCTGATGGGTATATTTCGGGGCTCGCGCCGGGCGTTTCGGTCAGTTTCAAAACGGGGAAAAGAAAACTTTCCACCAATAAGTGTTGCGACCACTGGTCCGTCTCCGCGCTTTCCGCGATACTTGATCTGAACACAGATCCGACATCAATGACAGCTCCGAGATGAAGACTGCTTGCAACTTATTTCATCGATTCGGAGTGATTAACACAGAATCATGTAGTTTCAAGACGGTCGCAAGATGCTAGAATCGAGTGGACTACGCCTGAATTTAGCATGGACGATGCCGGACATGGGTTGCTAATCGGAGTTATCAGTATTGAATGAAGAAAATCATCTGTAGAAATTCAAAGAAATTCGTAGGAACCTGAACCGGAATTTCAATCAGTCTCATGCGAGAGCGATGAAGATTTGAGAAAAGTTCAGAAAGATCACTCTTTGAAGATGACTGAATGGATTGCTGAATTTTTAGCACAACTCAATCTGTTTGCGATACGAGGATTGATCTTCTGAATCTATTACTAGTCATCGGGTAACGGTATTTCAGTACTTTCCGCCTTGCAGCTATAGTGCAAACGTACTGGAGGTAAATGAAAATGAAAAAGCAGGGAAATGGCCCTATTTCTATTTTTTCTGCGGCCAAAAGACTAGGAGCAAAATCAAGCTGAACATTTACGAACCTTAAAATGTAGAAAATGTGCCATATCGCTCACATGTTTCATTTTGGAATTTGCGGTAGTCCATTGATAAGGGGGAGATTTGAGGCTTGGATTTATGGTCCCGCATACCCAGCGCTATATCACCGATTAAAGAGATTTGGATCAAAAATAATCCCATCTGAAGCACTTCAAAAATATCCGAATTTTTCAGACGGACATACTGGACTGAAAATTCTTGACGGTGCAGTCGATGAATTATTCGAACGAAATTTAATTGGGATTACTCATTGGAAAGAAGGAGCTTGGCATAAGAATTATGATCACTATGTGCAGGAAATTATGATATCTAACACCGACATTTTAGAAGAATTCAACAGGAGAGCTGAGCTCGCCAAAGAACGAAAAAAATCAAAACAATTATGTATACGTTGAGGATTGTGTCGATCCGAAAAATTCTTCTGGGAGCGAGTTCGTTGAAGTATTGGAAGAAAATTTTCAATATCAAGATCAAAAGATGAGAGAAGAAGAAACTGGTATGAACCTAATAAGTGACCGCCAATTGCCACAATAGGCAGAAACGCTTTAATATCCGGATTATTTGTCGTTCTGGCAATCTATGGGGTTACTAGTATAGACAGGATTAATGCTAGGGTACATGAAACTAATGACCGAGTTACGATAATGGAAACTAAGCAATCCTTAATGGAGGAGCATAAACCATCTAAATCTCCCATTGAAAATTAAATAGAATGAGATTTTGCATTCTCAATTGATCTTTTTCTGCCTGACTTACACGATTTCCAAGTATCAAATTGCATACTTCAATCACCAAAAATTAGTCCATCCTTCGGTTAAACTGCTTGCGATTCTCTGATGTCCTACCGTTCTGCAGAACAAGATCTTTTGGATACTCGTCACTTGGTTGCCTCACCGCAGCAACTTGCTGGCACCATAAGAAATCTCCAATTCGTACGGGCCCTTTCACTGCCAATCCTCTCCGACGAATTTCGAAAGGCTCTGCTTAATGAAGCAAGGCAGTACCCGCTTCGAGCAGCTCGCAATACCGTAGGAAAGGGAGCCAATCAAGTCAGTCAGGATATGCTGCTGCAAGATCAGTTGCGATCAGACGGTTTGTTTGTCCGGTTAACGAAATTGTTTCAGGAACTGTTCGATAAATCTCTTGACTACAATCTTTATTTTGACGACCGCGTAGTCTTTAACGACCTGATCGTTCAAAAGTACGAGGTCGGATCTGGAGGAATTACTCCACACTTGGATCGAACGGACTATCGTCACGTCATTTGCCTGTTCGTTCTCTCTGGACACGGACGATTCTATGTTTCCGAAGATCGGCAGAAGAAAAATCAGATAGAAATTTTAAACTTTCCGGGTGACGTGATTCTGATGCCTGGTCCTGGATTTAAAGGTTTGGAGACAAGGCCTTTTCATTATCTTGAAGACATTACAGAAGAGAGATGGGTGTTTGGACTGCGCCATGATGAATCGAAGTTGAGCTGAAATTGAATAAAAACACGTTTTAGAAATTCTCTAGAATATTTGGACACAATATTGTTACGATCAGCCAGTCTCGTAAAATCATAGGAACGTTTATTTAGGGCATGCTTTATTTCCCACTGCATATTGAACTCGATTATTCATACTCAGTAGGAGAATTAAAGCCTTATTTTGATGCTCTGTCAGAGGGCCGGGCACTTGCATCTCAGTGCCTTGAATGCGATTATGTCAGTTATCCGCCTCGGTTGATTTGCCACAAGGACCATGAACAAACCCAGTGGTTGGCGTTAAATGGAACGGGTCAGATTATTGAGATCACAAAATCCAAAGATTCAAAAAACAGGCCGGCTTACTTTGCATTGATCAAGATGGACGGTGCGGACAATTTCACTCTAGGCCGGCTTTTCTGTGACGGTATTGTGAAAGGAGATTACGTCAAGATTACCGCAGCGAATGAAAAAGTAAACCACCCTGCGCAAAGTGCACGATTCGAACGTCTTCGTCAATCCAAAAAGGCTAGCACTAACAGATAATCCTTCAGTCAGGTACTGGAATCAATCTCCATCTGCCGTCGCATTTTGTGAGCTAGAGTGCACTCATTGGCTTGTACATCATTCCAAGTGACTATGCTGTCTTGTTGAATGGGGCGAACTACCTTTAATCGAGCGGAGAGTCCGATCGGCACCGCCTTTAGTTTGAGTGAAGTTTCAGCCGGCAATATCTTCCCCCAGACTGTTTCACCACCTTCTCCATCCAAAATTTCTCCGACTTTCAAATCGCGTTTTGCAACCGAAACCACATCCGCAGAAAAATATGCTGGCACTCCAGTAGGCTCTCTTCTCAATGCTACGGACGCAACGCTCACTCCCAATTCCAAACCGATAAGGTGGTACGGTCGATATAGTGCTGAATAGTGCCCTGAACGATCCGTAACGAGTCCATATTCCTGAAAACACCTCCGGACATATTCTGTTCCCGCTTCAAATACAACATACACACCCCACCTCAAATCTCTTTCAATTTCAGACCCATCTCGATTTAGTGACGAAATGACCTCCACCATCCCACTTTGTTCCAAAATCCCTCCTTGCGCTTTCGGAATCAGCACTGAGCTCATGTCATCAATAGAACACGCCGGAAACGCGAGTCCATCAGCTGGAGGCTTTAGTCCGGTCGCATTCGCAACTGCAGTCATCTCAATCGAAGACTTGGTTCCATCGAGAAAAGAATTGAACATTTTGCTGTTCATGCCTCCGAGAGCGGCTTCTTCTGGCGTAAGTCCGTAATGATCCCATACAGTTTCAGGGGTGGATTGATGGTAAGACGGCAAATATTTCGTGCCTTTGCCAGCACAGACAACATCCAAACCCATCGAACGAACGGTATCGACCTGTTCCACAATCAGTGCGGGCTGGTCTCCATATGCGAGTGAATAAATGACGTTATTCTCTCTCGCCTTCTTTGCGAGTTCAAACCCTGCCAGCACATCGGCTTCAACATTGACCATTACTACATCGATTCCATGATCAATGCATCGAATGGCATGCTCGATACCGCAAATTGGATCTCCGGTTGACTCGATGACAACATCAATAGCTCCTTCCTTAAATATTTGATTGCCGTCATCTGTGACAAGAACTTCTGAATTGAAATCGCTGCCAGAATATTTTTCACGCAGCAACTCTGAATCAAATCCCGCTTTGACTAAATTTTCACGCGCACGTTTGCAATCTAAGTCGAAAACAACATCAAGGCTCATTCCAGGAGTTCGAATGATTTGTGACATGAACATGGTTGCGAACTTACCCGCACCAATAATGCCGATCCGAATCGGATTATTTTCAAGTTCACGTTTCTGCAGTAAGGAATAAAGGTTCATGAAATTAGTCCAATTTCTTGATTTCTAGTATCTATCCAATTTCAGTTTCAATCCAATTATCGAAGTGTTTCATTATCCTTCAATGATTAAAAGAGGCATGAAGATTTAACATTTGGATTTGCGGTAGAGATGCTAGTCAACTCGCATAAAAGCCGAAATTAGCAGATAAATAACGCGAATCGACAGATGTATAGCACAACAAAAAGAATCTTATCCAATTCATACGAACAAAATTTGGTTCCTTTATACGCCGAAAATTTTTCTGGATGCTACAGTCATGAACAAATCATCATAGTCAATAATTCTTGATTTTGATATATTACTTTGAATTAATAAGTAATTTTTGTTCATGAGAATGTGTTTTTTATAATGAGTAAATCAATTGTTATCTTTGCTGGACGAGGTATGCGATGTTGAATCGACTTCCACCAATGGGAGCGCTTCGTACACTCGAGGCTGCATCTCGACATTTAAGTTTTACAAAAGCCGCCAACGAGCTGGCTATCTCTCAAAGTGCAGTTAGCCATCAGATTCGAAACATTGAGAATTTATGGGATTTCAAGCTGTTTGAGCGACAAGGCAAGCATTTGATCGTAACAAAAGAAGGACAGATGGTGGTCCCTATAGTACGGGATTTTCTTGGTAGCATGAACCGCGTATTGACTGAAATCACCAATACAGAAACGAGATCATCCATTCGAGTCAGTCTAGTGCAATCTCTTGCAGTGAAGTGGCTGGTGCCTAGATTAGGCAAGTTTAACCAGCTGTATCCCGATTTAAGTGTCTGGATCTCAACCACTGATGAGTTGGTCAATTTTGACACGGACGAAGTAGATATTGCAATTCG
Source organism: Arenicellales bacterium (assembly GCA_965202855.1). Lineage (GTDB taxonomy): Bacteria > Pseudomonadota > Gammaproteobacteria > Arenicellales > JAJDZL01 > JAJDZL01. The sequence goes on from CBDBBP010000004.1 coordinate 218,742, forward strand.
ATTAGGATATGGACAATGGTCAGACCTGCATGTAGAACTTCTGCTTGAAGAATATGTGTTTCCAGTTTGCAGTCCACATTTTCTGAAACGTTTGACCCCACCAGAAAAACCACTGGATTTGCTTCGATATCCGTTGTTGTATCGACATTCGTTTGACCCTTGTCCTCGCTGGCGCGACTGGTTTAAAGATGCAGGTTCGGTCGTAAGAACCCTGCCAAGAGGGTCACGTTTTCCTGATACTTCTTTGTCGATTCAGGCAGCAATTGACAGTCAAGGAATTGCGCTAGCTCGAAGCGCTCATGTAGAAATGGACTTAGCCGCAAATCGATTGATTAAACTCTTTAATGTGTACAGCAAATCACCGGTACCCTACTTTATAGTTTGTCCTCACAAGACAATCTTAAAACCGAGAATATATGCGTTTCGACAGTGGTTGTTGCGAGAGGCTGCAATCTCTCAAAAAGCTTTCGATAAAGTCATGGCAGATTCAATGCCTGAGAAAATAGCAGTCTAATCGGAAATAACTAATCTGCATCAATTCAACAACTTGAGCTCGCAGCAGTCAAATGGGGCATAACTGGGGTTTGTGTTAATTCCAATTGAAAAGTGACCTGTCCCAAAACTCTATTTATAGCCCCCAAATCGCGAATAGGGTGAAATGTAGTTTAGAATGAAATTGGGAACAATGAAAAGTTCGATAATCCGTTGACGTCAATGTTGCTTCGTCCGATTAAATTCCAACAGACGGCAGCTATTGGATCAAGCCAAGCTGTCACAACATTCAATCATTCACTTTCCGTTGCTCTTGTTGTCCTTTCAGGATTTCGCTTTCAAGAGTTCCGGCAAAAAGAGCAGCCTGCGTCCGGTGCAATTGAGAGTTTGAAAGTGCATTGTCGAAAGTTATCAGATATTAAGAAAAGGAATGAAGTGGAGACTTGATGACACCTGCAGATTACGTGCCTTTCGTAACACCGGTCTTGCTTATCGGAATTTTCATGTGGATGTGGCGCGAGCATCGCGAACTGCGTAGCTTCATTGATTCTCGATTCGATAAAGTAGACGAACGATTCGATAAGGTAAACGGACGGATTGATGGTCTACAGTCTGAAATGCATGCTGAGTTTCGCGTGTTAAATAAGAGTTTGAATGAACTGTCGATGCGGGTCGGCAGATTGGAAGGAGTGATTATGCATGCCTTCCGCGGGGCGCTCTACGGCGATGAGCTGGAAGACTCCAAGGACAGTCAAAGCCAGCTTGCGGCTCGCTATGATGCTCCCAAGAAGATTGATCCGGAGTCTGCTTGAGCCTTCAGAGGCTGTCTTCAAGCCGAATTGCCACGCCATGGCAATGCGCAAGAACTGCTGGACCTTTTGATGTGGCAGAAGGCGGACATGTGGCTGAATCCGGGGTCGCATGCTGCCCATTACACACAACTTCGGTTTGGACTTAACACCGAATAGGTTCGGCTTTTGACCAATTGGTGGACGAACAGTTGGCATGTTTCGACCATGACGTCTATTCGGAATTTTGCGTTGCGTACGACACTGTCATCCAAAGTGGGGCATTTTCGCTATCCACACCCAGCATTTTTTCGACGCATCGAGAATTCCGCGTTCAACCAGACGTTCAAATCCTCTATCAACCGGGTCCGAGCCTTGAGCGGCAATAGATTTGAGCCAAAAATTGATGTCGAGTTGTTCAGGGGTCTTGAAAGACCGCCTCTAGCACCTGATCAAGCATTGGCTCTCCAACTGGAGCTTTGTCATTCGCAGCAGGCAATTCAAGGACGCAATCAACGCGACCGTTTTATCGCGAGTTCCATCAAACTCGCATCTTTGAGCGCAATTTGGAATGTTGCCTGAGATGCAAGGTGCAACTGTCCTATTTCATGATCTAGCAAGAGCGGCAGAATGGCTTCAACTAGAGTAATGTTCATAAATTCAGCAAAGTTAATTCGCTAATGCTTTTTTACTTTAAGAAGATGAGGGACTTAGGTACAGTCACAATCAGCTCAAGAACGCTAAACTACAAAATTGCAAGCTAACAGGATGGTAAGTCATACCTAGGTTTTGCCCTATTTGCAGCAGCAGAGGTTAATGTGCCTGACTTCCTCTTCATTACTTGATTCCCTGTTCAACCGATACAAACGATTCATACCAGCCAAAGATCTATGGCAATGGCATAAAGTCTGAACTCTGTAGCTCTACGCTGGTAATGTGTTGAAAGGTTCGGCTTAGCTCAATCGACCCCATCCAAGAAATTCGATATTTGGGATGAGTTCAGACATCCTGTCATATAGCTGTGTATTTGATGTCTTTCTGCTAGGTTTTGTGCAGCTTGTCGGTTTTTGGAGAACGATCACTCAATCCAAATTTTTGCCTGATGGAAAGGTGAGACACATTGCAGAGTGAGAAGGCAATTCAGTTGACTGCTTCGGTGGAATGATCAGCAATATTGAGAACACGAGTGATCTTTTTTTGTTAATCAAGATCAATATTTGCACTTCGCACTTAATCTGTAGTTTTTGAATTTGATCGTTTTCGTTTGGCACTTCATACCTCAAATAGAGCCCCGTTCGTTCTGTACCTAACCCGTATTGACAAAACTAACGCGCAATGAGTAGAAAACATTGAATTCAACCATCGACCTAGTTCAAACCGTCATCAGATCCGCCAGCAGCAAGCATTACAGCCAACAATGTTGCAGATCAAATTACAATTAAATTTAGAGTAGAAGACACAACTCTTTCTGATACAGAGTGACACCGCTTTGTTTCTGTCAACTATATAATTGCAATCTTTAATTGATGTTTGCTTTCGTTTCTCTCCTTGAGACGATGAATAATTCTAAGTATTCATTAAATGAGTCGTTAATCTAAACCAAGTAATAGCAGATGAAAAGAATTTTTTTTGGACTTATTGTGGGGGGAATCATCGGTTTCGCCTTAGGTGTTTACAGTTTGCCCGTCATTATTGAATGGAGAGCAGCGAACGATAATCCTGTTACAGAGCAGGTATTTACTCAAAGTGACCCCAAAGGTCAATTTGACCGAAACAGCCCAGGTTCCGATGCATTGCATTGGGGAGAAGGCACAGTGCGAATTTCCTCGGGGAAATTGTATTTCGGAGAGGATGTTAAACTGGCGCCAGGGCCGGATTATCGAATCTATATGACAAAGAGATTTGTTGATACCGAAGATGGCTTTAGCAGAATCAAATCACAAGCGCTTCAAATTTCAAAATTGAAAACGTTTTCTGGTCCATTAGAGTTCGACCTCCCCGCGGACATTAACCTTGACGAATTCGATAACGTCATCGTTTGGTGTGAAGCATTCTCTCAATATATTGCCAGTGCACGCTTGGACTAAATCCTATATTTGGCACTTTTGGCGTGAATATGCAGAACATTAATTCAATCTCGCGAAAGACCAGCGTCTACTGGTTCAGTCTTTGCTTGCTAGTAATCAGGTTTATCACGAATTCTGCTCAAGCCTCTGAGAATACTCGATATCAAAATCGTGCTCTTTGCATCGATTCTCCTTGGGCATATGAACCCTTAGGTGAAGTTTACGCATATATAGTTGCTCAAGAAGGTCACACAGATGAACTTGTTGGCGCTACATCGACTGCCGCAAAAAGAGTCGAAGTTCACAAATTTTTGATCAAAAGTGGATTCACCGTAATGGAGGCTACGAATGATTTGCAATTTAACCACACGAATCCACTCATCTTGGGTCCTGCAGGACTGCATTTAATGTTGCTGGGTACAGATAGCCCGCTTGCTGCAGGAAATATGATTCCAGTAACTCTGAATTTTGCAAAATCCGAGTCAGTAGATGTTGATGTTCGGGTTAGCGCGTTGGATGAAATGCCACCAGAACCTAATACGACGTGCAAGCCAGACACAGTATATTGATCTAAATCGGAATTTCATGTTGAATACAATCAAAATTATTTGCTTAAGCAACATTGATTTTTTGTGTTCGATTTAGATTTCAGACTGCTTAATCAATCAAGACAAAACTAATGAAACCATTGACGAAATCGCCAACGACTCCATGTGTCGAAATACACTAACATTTGCCTCGGTGAATCGAGAGTCAATTTATTCTGAAGTTTCCAATTGTGTCCAGCGTTGATATTTTCAGTTCGAGATTTGGCAAGCAGCAGTTAAACCAATTCTCTAATGTATTGATATAACAAAATTATTGTTTTTTCGTTCTTGTAATTTTGAGTCTCGAAAAATTGATGATAATGCTAACGAAAAATCAATCTTTTCCTTGTGCCGGTGTAGCTCAGCTCGGCAGAGCAACTGATTCGTAATCAGTAGGTCGGAGGTTCAAATCCTCTCACCGGCACCAAATATTATTTTCTTAGAGAAAGAGAACAAGTAAGTCGGAACTTAAACTGCAAGGGTTTTGAATTATTTGTAGTAACCGATGATGTCGCCTTCAGTCGTTACACCCAATCCGTTTAATAGTCGATTTGCGTAACTGAAGTATCCAACCACCTGGTTCAACTCCAGAATCTCTCCGTCATCGCAGCCTGCCTTGAAAAGTGCAGTGACATCTTCCCTGACCATATTTCCTACGGCTAAAGTCAACTTCTTAACGTAGTGGAGCATCGCCAGCTCTTTTCCTGAAAAAACACGCTCAGGCTTTTGTTCGCGTAGCGCGGTCATAATGTTTTTGTATCGTTCGTCGTCAGAAATCAATCTTCTGAGATTCGAACTGTGGTGCGCCACACTGTAGTCACACCGATTCAGAATGCTCGTGTAAGTGCCCGCTGTTTCAAGAAACCACAATTCGAGCGCGTTGCTTTCATGATGAAGAACGCTGCGATAAAGAACGGTGTGACCATTCATCGTATGTGGGCGAAGACTGTGAATTCGCATCACATTATCAACCGTTCCATGAGGCGTTCGCGCTTGGTCAAGGGCATCTTTTACCTGCCCTTGGGCTTCCTCATCCGAAATCATTCGAATCCAAGCACTCATTTCAGTGATTTTATCTGCACTAGATCAGTGCCGATAAGCGAAAGAGCGATTGAATCGACCTGTAATATAAGCTTCGCATTCGATCGCTTCATATAGGGGCGACTCACCAGAATTCAAAATCGGCTCGATCATTGTCTGTGAGCCTGGGTCTACAAATACAACAACCGAAAATCGTGCATCCCTCTCTTCGTTGATGACACAATGCGGGACGGACCGAAAACGACCATTGGTCCAACGCGTCAATAAATCCCCTATGTTGACAACAAACGTCCCGGAAATAGGATTCACTTTGAACCAATCTCCATTTTTCGCTTGAACTTGCAATCCGCGAGAACGCTGTGCAAGTACCGAAATACATCCAAAATCGGTGTGTGGAGAAACGCCGTAATAATTTGTTGTGGAATTGCTGGGCGGGTAATATATGAGTGAGCCTCTGGATGTGGGACGATTGAAGTGTTTTACAAAAAATTGATCTTCTTGTCCGAGTGAGACCGCGATAGCACGCAGCAGCTGAAACGAACACTGATGGATCGCGCTGAAGTAGGAGTTAAGTACCCTGCGCATTTGCGGAATCTCTTTCGGCCATCGATTCGGCGCAATCAAAGACTGGCAATTCTGCTTTGAGTCATCGATGTCCAATCCCCATATGTAACTTTCCTTTTGATCGGCTCCCTGATAGCCCTCCATTGTAGATTCCCCAATGGACAGGAACCCTCGATGAGAATCCGTAACTTTCACTTGATTCTTCTTATCCAGAGGCAAATGAAAAAACTGTTCTGCAATATCAAAAGCAGAGTCAATTACACTCGTGTCAACTCCATGTCCGCTGATATAGAAAAATCCCATATCTTGCGCCGCTTCGATCAGCTCGCAACCCACTTCGTAAAAAGCAGAGGCACTGCCATCGTGTAAAGATGAAATATCAATTTCGGGAATGTAGGACATCTAACGATTCCTTCAGAACTATGAGATTTGAGAACAGATTGAAAGTATACAATGTTCTAGCGTACAGAAGTGTGATCCCCCGCTCAATTATTTTTCCTCAATTATGGGATCCTTTTTACTTTCAAGGCTATATCAAACTACGACGGTCCTGCTGGTCATGTCGTTTGTTTGCTACATGTTACTCGGGCTGATGCCAGGTGACCCCATTGATTTGCTAGTCAGTGCAGACCCTCGTTTAACATCTGAAGACGCTGCTCGACTCAAGAGTTTGTACGGACTGGACCAACCTCTGTTTAAACGCTACTTCAACTGGCTCCTTGCTGCTTTACAAGGAGATTTTGGATACAGTCGCCTATACTCGAAACCTGTTTTTGTCGTCCTCTCCAGCGCATTGAAAAACACGATGATCTTGATGCTGATTGCGTTCATGCTTTCGATCATGATCGCTATTCCGGCAGGAATATTTGCCGCGAGTCGCCTACATTCATTTACCGATTATTCGATCAATATTTTTTGTTTCGCAGGCATTTCCGTTCCTCCTTTTTGGTTGGCTCTCATGATGATTTTGATTTTTTCTGTCGGATTAGGATGGTTGCCAGCGAATGCGATACCACTAGGTGATACAACTTGGCTGGACCGTGTCACAGGTCTAATTTTGCCAGTTCTAACTCTAACCATCGTAAGCGTTGGCGGAGTCACTCGATATGTTCGGGCGTCACTCAACGAAACGCTACAGATGGTTTTCATACGAACCGCTTACGCCAAAGGATTAAGTCTTTCTCAAGTCATTCGACGGCATGCTCTCCGTAATTCGATGATTCCTGTAGTAACTATCCTTTGGTTAGATTTTGGCGCTTTCTTTTCAGGTGCTTTGATTACCGAAATCATGTTTGGATTTCCAGGCATGGGAAAATTGTTGTTCGATGCGATACAAGGCAGTGATTACAACCTGGCGCTCGTTGGTCTCTTGCTGGCAACGGGTGTGACTCTGTTAGCGAATCTATTGGCCGACCTGTGCTACGTCATCCTCGACCCTAGAATCACGTACCAAAACCCGCAGCTATGACTCATTTTTTGCAGATTTCTTCTCGGCTGCGCCAACATCGGTTGGCGTTGCTGAGCGCTGTTATTCTGATATTGCTGATCCTTTTTACACTATCCGCTTCGTTTCTTGAGGTTCTGCTCGATACTGATACCTCAAAAGTAAATTTGCTGGGTCGTTTTCTGCCTTTTTCTTGGGAACATCCCCTCGGCACTGATGAACTCGGGCGGGATTTGCTCGTCCGGCTCGCCTACGGAGGGCGAGTATCACTGACGGTTGGATTTATTTCCGCGATCTTGGTCGCGGTAATTGGAACATTAATTGGGTTAGTCGCCGGTTATTATGGCGGATGGCTGGACAGCTTACTGATGCGGGTTACCGACAGTGTTATATCACTGCCTCTGCTCCCACTTTTGATCGTGCTCGCGGTCATTGATTTGGAAAAGATAGGCGTTCCAGCTGAGCTCGCACAGCACCAAGATATCGGATTCTACCGAATTATCATTATTGTGAGCCTGGTAGGCTGGACTGGGGTCGCTAGATTGGTACGCGGTTCCGTATTGGCCATTCGAGAACAGCCATTTGTTCAGTCCGCGCGCGCATTGGGAGTTCCGGTGCGTCGCATCATTTTTGTACACATTTTGCCAAGTCTTACATCTCCGATCATCGTTGCCACAACCCTGTCGATTGGAAACATCATACTGTTTGAATCCATCCTCAGCTTTTTAGGTCTTGGAATCTACCCACCGACTCCAAGTTGGGGGAACATGCTGACCAATGCCCAAGAGTTAACTTTGATTGCACCAAGTCTGGCAGTATTGCCGGGACTCATGATCTTCTTAACCGTCATCTCCTTTAACTTTCTTGGCGACGGACTCCAGGATGCTCTGACACCACGCTCGACCGACAAAGGCAGACATTAGACGGAAGGATTCAGATTGATCGTATGTAATAGAATCCACTGGAAAGTCAATTCGATGACGAAAGAAATACAATGATCGAAGTATCAGTTCGAATTAGACTAAAAGCGCCACCGTTTCCGTTAATGATCTGACCCGATAATCGGGGTCAAAGTCATTGTCCCAAGATTCACCATTGCGCTGAATCAATATTGTTTTCATTCCGACTGCCTTAGCGCCATACACATCTTTATGCGGATGATCTCCAATGTGAAGGGTATGGCGTGGCTCAGACTTTGCAATTTCGCATGCTTTTAAAAATCCGACAGAATGAGGTTTGCAGTGTCCAACGGATGCCGAACTTACGGAACCAACAAAAAAATGTTGGATGCCGATCTGTTTAAGGTCACTGTTTCCGTCTGACAGAGAAACTAAAGGATAGATGGATGACAACACAGTTAAGGCTGGTATGACATCACTGTAGAGACTGACACGATTACGGTCTACTAAAAATTGATCGATTGTTTTCTCAACCCCGGATTTTGAACAGCCACATTGTTGAAAGATATAAGCAAATGTCTGCCTTCTGACCTCTGTCAGGTCATGTTGAATTTCTATTCTCGACCAATAAATTTTCTCTCGCAAATTCCGTATGTCTTCGAAAGTGAATTTTTGGGTGATACGTGGGTAGTGCTCCTGCAAATATCGATAAGTATTTTGTTCCGCTCGTTCTATCGTGGGCCCGACATCCCAAAGTGTGTTATCGAGATCAAATACGATAGCCTGAATATCAGCCAGAGGCGGCTTTGACGCACTAAGTTGCAATTTGAATCAGAGCTGTTTGTTTGCGATTTCTTCGAGTTTTTTCGCTCGAATAATTTGCCTGTCCAAACTTGCTTCCTTAGCCGAATTACCGCTAGCCACTGTCATCGGCTGACTGTAATACGTCACCGGCATTTTTAATTTTGTATTGTAGGTCTTGTCCATTTCCTCTTGATAGACTTCAACTTTTATCTTTCAGACAGGACATGGCTTAACGATCATCTCAAGACCGTAGTTGTAAGCAGGCTCAACGATGTCTTTCATTTGCGCCTGGCTCTTTCCAAGTTCAGAAAAAGCTAAAGGTCCGCCGCCGCATGTAAATTTCTGACCGTATTCTTCAACGGGTTCCGCTCCGACAGTTTCGACTATTTTGTCCAAATACATTGGATTCTCAAAAGATTCACCGTCAATCCCGAAGGGTCGGTCGGATTCGCCATTCCTTCATCACCGATATCTTCGATCAATGCAGAATTTATTGCATTCAAAGCATGCCTCGGCAGATCACCACCTTCAGCATAAACAATCGAAGCAGTGCAGCTGTTCAGTCTGGAATCTCATTGGGCTTAGTGTCCAAATTATCGCACATGGATTCAACTGAAAATATGTAATTCGATGCCGATGAAAATCGTTCCGAAGATCACCTTGGATAAAGTGAATTTTGTTTTTGTGCCATTACTCCCCTCCTAAGCTAAAAACCTTTCGGCGATCAATCCGCCGATGTGCTCCACCAGCTTCTGGAATTAAAACTGCAAATGTCGCCAACGATAGATGTTGGATTAATTTATCCAAGCAGTGTGGAACCCTTGAAAATGACAAAACACTGCATTTACAGACATCAAATTCGCAGTTGTGATGTTGGATACGCACTGCTCTACGTGCTCTACACAGTTTTAGAAGGATCATACACCTAACGTTGACAAATTTGATTTAACAATTGGTAAGAACTTTTTAGCCGTTTCGAAGCTATGCAAGGACAAGTACTTAACAAAAAAACACCAAATTCCCCTCCCCTCGAATTTGTTTGATGAGTAAAGATCTGCGATACAGCTTGAAAAAAGCGAGGGTAGTTTAATGGCGGAGCTCGCCAGTGAGCGCTTTCCAAACTAAGGCATCTAGCTCTTTATGCAATCGCCCAACCATTGGTGAAGGAGTAAGATCGTAAATTTGTTTTGCTAAAGCAATAATTGACTTACTTATAGAGCTGTAAGGATCGGGCAATGGGAATTTTTCAACGTACTGTGTGACAAAACGACGCCGACCGGCATATAGTTTGTTGTGGAATCGGAGGTCATAAAAGCGCTTGATGAAAGTTGAGTTGCCAACAGCGGCTGCGAGCCATAATAGATTTGTTTGTACACTAGTAAGCCAGTAGCAATCACCATTGACGACAGAGCCATTTAAGTCGATCCAGAAAGTCGGCTCTTCAGCAATGTCGCGAAAAACGAGCTTTTCTTGACGCCATGCGTCTGGGTCTTGAGGTACCCAGATTTCATACCACTTACGCCCTGCTTTAGTAACATAGAGACGCCCTTCAAGGTCCGCTCGGTGTGCTTCGAGATAAGCTTGACTTTTTGGATAGTGAATTAATTCTATGGCTCGACGACAACCATCCACAATTTCATGCGTGTAAAGAATTCGCTTTGGCGAATCGGATGTTTGAGGCTTGTAGCGGCGAGCAATGTGATGAGTAGTAATGGGCTTAAGCAGCTCGGGTTGAGTGGAAATAGGCATATCCTGCCAATCGTTCCGAATGAAAATCTTGTCCGCGCAAGTTTTAACACCAACACGGATTTTTCCGATATCGCGAAAAGTACCCCAGCTGTGAGAATCAACAGTCGCCAACCATTTGTCAACAGCCTTCGTAGCAATGCGCCAAATCTCATCGGATTCTCCATTTGTATTTAACTTCCCGTGCTTGACATGAAAGTTTCTACCATCTTCGATTTCGATAACGCCCGCGTTATCTAGAGCACTGATGGGGTCAGTAGCTTTCCCAGTCGCGGGTTTGGAGGTTTGGTAGATTGTAGTAAAAGAAGGATGTTTCCTTCTTTGATCGTTCCTGCGCTCAAAAATTAAGACAGCTGGCAGGACGGCTACCTTAAAGAGTTTGGTATCACCCAAATCCCAAATATGTTGGATACAGAGCTGCTCTAAAAGATTTTGCCTGATTTTTGCTCCCGATCTCGTAGTCATAAAACGATTAGAAACAATGATGCCGCCAACACCTTTCGGTTTAAGTACCTTGGCGATGCCAAGGATGAAAGCATAGTAGAGATCTACGCGACCGGATAGTCCAAATCGTCTGGCAATTAACTGTGCCTGTTCAGATCCCAATATCTGTGTTCGAACATAAGGGGGGTTGGCGATAATAAGATCGTACGCCTCGGGGAAGGAAGAAAAAATGGACCTGCCATTGTTCCCAACCTCGAATTGTTCAAGAACATAGTCTAGGAAGCTGCCCGAACTAAATTTGAGAGATACATCTGGCTTTTTCAGTCTTAGTCGTTCTCTAGCCACGTCAAGAGCTTTGGAATCAGTCTCGAAGCCATGAATTTCGATTTTTAAATTTGGTTGATCAGTCAACTGATCAAGTAGGCTGACGAGCAATTCGCCATGACCGACTGCAGGGTCAAGGATACGAAGCGACTGCCCATTTGGAAGATTTCCAGCACTTTCGACAATCTTTTTCGCAACAAAATCTGCAAGAATTTTGGGAGTGTAAACAGCTCCACTAGCCTTTTCTTCGGTTATGGTGCGATATCGTTCTCTAGAGTTTGTCTGGCGAAGTGCTTCCATTCAATTTCAGATATCGATAATAAGAGCAGAAATTCATGTGGAACGCATGTTCATCTGCCGGTGCATAAAATTAAATTCGTTGATTACAGTGGTGAGTCCCAGCTAATTCGAATTTGAGATCATGGTTTCTGGCGTTAATTCGTGTATTCAGATCTGCTATCCCAGATTGAATGGCAACATCAATATGATAATTCAGTGGTAAATGGTAAGGCGATCATTTAACTATATCGCAGTCAATTTATGGGATTATATACGAACCTTATTTTTAATTAATTCACTGTTTTTATATGATTTTTTCAAGCAGTGCCATTCGTCTTTCTTCTTTAAAGGCACACCGAGAACAACCTTGGCGAGTTCTTAGGGGCGCGTTGGATCATTCAACATCGGTGATATCGCTTTTGAAATCCAAGCAGCAAGAAGAATATGAAACTTGGCACAAGCGAAAGCGGAGCTGGAATCATTGGATCTATGTGTTCGAGGATGACATTCACAGTTGGACTCGATCCATTCATGGTGAGAAGTTGTGCACCGCAGTGGTCATTGGCGTGGATGAGAATGCGATACTGCCCCGTTAAGATAGAGATACTAAATGATCGAACAAACCTGCAATTTGGAGGAAGTTCAAGATCGTCAAATAATCCACTTAAAGAAGTTGAAAGCCCATAATTTAGCCAAGCCTGAAGCTGGTACGGGTGTATCAGACGGCAGAAAACAGTCCATGCCTAGTCTGCTGCCGATGGTGCGACACACGTGGTAGGAACTAGCCGTTCGAAGGGCTCGAAGCAAAGAGCAAGGGCTTCACGATCCGTCTGATGTATCGGGTGTTGGAGATTTCAGAGTTGGGCTATTACAAATGGCACCAGTGGCAAATTCAACTGTCTCCGCATTGGTTAAACACTGCCGCTGATTACGCTAAGTTGTATTTTGAACTGATCATACTGAAACTTCTGCAGACACACCAACGACAAAATCTTCAATCTCTTTACAGATTACCGTCCAATGTCATAAGTTCATTTCTGTTTGCTGTAGTTGATGTTTTCTCACACTTATTTGTTCTTCAGCAATCTTTACATATTTTGAATCAATTTCGTAACCTACATACTTTCGTTCAGTATTTAGTGCAGCGACTGCGGTTGTCCCGCTCCCAATAAACGGGTCTAACACGATATCTCCGATGTATGAATAAAGGTTTATCAATCTCAAGGGCAGCTCAATCGGATAAGGAGCAGGATGTCCTATTCTTTTCGCACTAACGGCTGGAAATCGCCAAACGCTTTTTGTGCATTCCAAAAATTCATCGCGTCCTATACTACTTTCCTGTGACGGATACCGTTTAAAGGTGTTCTTGCTAAACACTAAAATATACTCATGCACATCTCTCAATACGGGATTACTTGCCGACCTCCAACTACCCCATGCGCACGAAGTTCCGGCACTCGCACCTTTATCCCAAATTATTTCACCACGCATTGAAAATCCACAGTCATGGGCAATTTTGATAATGAAATAATGAAGAGGAACGTACGGTGAACGCCCAACATTTGCGATGTTTATACAAGCGCGGCCACCATCTACCAAAACTCGAAAAGTTTCAACCATCACTTTGGACAACAAGTTATTGTATTCTTCTAATGACAAGTCCTCGTCATAGTCCTTCCCAACATTGTACGGCGGTGATGTAATCATCAAATGTACCAATTCATCAGGCAGGTGTTGCATGTGTCTTGCGTCGTGACAGTGAATAACGTTCAAGTGATTGGGACAATTCCACACTAAATTTTTCACTTTGGTGTTCTTTTTTTGTCTATCAAAGAGCTTCCGTTCGTAAAAACTCGATGCATCGTGTCCAAGCCGAGTCGGCGTACCAAAGGATTTAGTTTTACTGTTTGTTATTATTAGCTTTCCCACAGATTTATCCCTCTCTCCATAAAGCTACAAATCTCTGGTACACAGCCCGCACGCTCTTTGGGTCACGGTTTCTTTTCCAATTTATGAATAATTTTAAAGTCTTGGGATGACTTTTGAGTCTCCCTAGTGCTATGTGTTGTAATTAAACACCTCGAGGATTTGTTGATTGTGGAGGTTTTTCTTAATGTATTGAACTTTACCTAGTTCATATGGTGTCTGCTTTTGTGCAGATATTGGAATTAGGTACATTCCACCAAATTCACTTTTCCAGTCAATTTGAACAAATAGAATATGGCAAGATTGAACATAGTCTTCTACTAAATGATTCACCTTCTCCCAATCAACTGTCCAAATGAGCTTCACCCCAGAATTTCCTTTTCCCGTTTTCGTCTTAATCGAAACCGGAACATTATTTACTAGAACATCTAACTCACGTGACGTAGTCTAGGGAAGTATTACTGCATCGTTACCATATACATACATAAATAGTGCTAGAACAACTCGCCCCCTAGCGGTGCCTACTTCCATTCCTAGTTTATTGCCCCGTTGATTCTCAATCTCAACCATGTCAAATAGTTTTGGTAATTTACTTTGTATTTTCATGCTATGAGGTGGTTCAAATAACGATTGAAAGATATGTTCTCTTGTTCTTCTTTTAGTATTCACTTCTTTTCAAAACTTTCCGAAAAAATTAGTCATCAGCACTTCGATGATTGTTTAGTCAATGGCATACTGTTGGGAACGCTTCCATTCTATAACTTGAATCATTTAAGCTGATCAAATTACTGCAAAAGTAAGAAATAGATTCGTTGAATTTGAGCAGGTATTCTCGCGTATATCTTAGTCAATTTTGGTTGAGGTTGTCGTCGTTAACTGTATCACTGTTGTGCAATTCCTTCGATCATTCAAGTTGACGAGGATAAGTTACACTGGACACGATTCTTGAGTTCTGACGTCCGAACCCCTGCAATTTAAGTGAACGACCTACAATCTTCATCACAATCACGGAAATACTTACCAAAATTGACTTCAAAAAATTTCAGCGCGAATTCTCTGTACCAGAAAAGCATATTCGGAGACAAATATTTACTCTTCTAATACCATCTCTGCAAATTTTTGTGCAATCCAGACGTCCGATACTTCTTGTAGTCCTCGCCACGCCGGAACACCATTAATTTCCAGAACTTTCCATTCTCCCTGTCTGTCTTGGATGACATCAACTCCTGCATAATCCGCACCGACAGCATCTGTAGCTCGTTCGGCTAATTCCAATACTTCAGAACTCAGTTGAGCAGGAAAGCATTCTGCTCCCTGCGAACGATTTGTGATCCACTGTGTTGAACGTCGTTCCATCGCACTGATCGCTTGTCCCCGTACCACCATGATTCGCCAGTCATGCCATACATCACCTTTCGAGAGCACAAATTCCTGCAGATAGTAAACTCCGTTCACAGCTTCTTCTTCAGGTATATCGTCTTCTGATTCAATCAGCTTCAGACCCCGACCTCTAGATCCAAAAAGAGGTTTAAGCACCAGTTTTTTCTTTTCTTTCTGCTTTCTCTGAATCAATCGGCGCGCGTTATCAATTGACTCAGTCGTCCATGCGGGAATAGTTGCGACATCCGCATGCTTTAGCAGATGACTTGTCATTGCTTTATCCACTGTTCTTTCGATGACTCGTGCAGAATTGACAACCTTGACGGATAATTCCAAAAGTGCGTGAAGCACATCCAGACGCAGTGTAACCTGTTCAAAGGTTCCGGCAGAAATTCCTCGAACAAATACCGCCTGAGGCAATTCATCATGACATTGTGGAATCGCTAAGCTGCCAAAGTTGCTTTCTTCTGAAAAGCCGCAATTCGCAAGAGAAACCAAAATCGGTCTGACACCAAGTTCACCGAATGCTTCTATAAGTTGTTTTTCGTGCCAGCCGCATATGTCGGTGAATATTACAACTTTAGTGCTCACAGTTAACCGAAGAAAGATTTTTCGAGCAATTCAAGATCGATTTTTCCACCAAAGAACGTATGCCCAGTGGACACTTCTGTCACCGCAACTTGCGCTGGACTGAACAACATGGGATCGATCTCAAAAAAATCGTAGTTGTACTCCGCAAATTTTTGAGCAAAAGGTGTTCCATAGTCCCGAGAATTCGAGCTCGGCAAATCTAGTGCCAATTGCTCTGCGGATTCATCTCCACAATTTACGAGCAGCGCAACTTGGCCAGCGAAAAGAATCGTGTCGTTGGTTCGACCCATTGCGGTCAGCGAATCGGAAATCGGTGGGGGCAGCGGTGTGGAACCGCTTCCTTCCAGAATCGCATGCAGATCAAAACCCAATTCGTGCGCTTTATGCAAAGCGACTTCCACAACTCGAGCTGCGATTTGCGTGACACCCGCAGGGCTTCCCGTTGGTGTCAATATGAAAGTCAGACTCTCCGGCTCAACTCCACAGTCCTGAGCAACTCTTTGCGCGAGGCCATCCGGAGGAAACTTGTCTGTTTCAATCACCAAACAGGCGCGATGGAATTCATCCTTGTAGTTCAAATCCTGAAATAACTTCTCTTTCTGCGCCAGCGCCCGTGCTGGTCCGGAACCAAGCGCTCGAAAAGTTTTTCCATTGTAGTGCGCGAGGCTCCAGCCAGCATATTGGCTGCCTAGGCAGCTGATGACAGGTTGACTGGTGAACACTTCAACATTGGTGAGATTCAAGCCAGCGTTCAAATCCATCCGGAAGGAAACGCGCCCCAAGCCAGCCATGCAAATTTCCGCAATGCGGCGACCTGCTTCAAAGCTGCCCTGACTTTCGATTCCAGCATCGACAAGTTTACAGCCCTCAGCGGTTCGTCGAACACTGATTTTGAGCTGGGCTGCGTCGTCGATCATTTGATCGACCAATGGAGATGCGAGCGCGTTTACGCTCAAAGTTGAGTTAATTTCTTCGTTCAATCTTCAATTCCAAGTCTTAATGCGTGCAGTCATTTCCCGATGGCGGGTTTGCACTCGTGTTTTGGCGCGTGCTGAGTCGCCTGCTTTGGCGTATATGGTACAAACTGGATCACCGGGATCAAAGGTTTCCCCCTCCGCCGGTAAGTCACGCACCCACTTTGGCCATTCCATCTCATCTGGAACACGAAAGTGATGCTGTGCGTAAATTACAAAATGTGCATTGAATTCTCCGTCCAAAGTTGAGGATTGAAGGTGGGTTGGCTCATCGAAAAAGGCCTTGATGTGTGCGCCAATAAACGAGTCTTCTCCTTCATGCAGTTCAAAAGTTGCACTCGGTCTGGGATTCAATTCCAAAAGAAACCATCGATCTTGAGTCATTATCCCATCCAAGGATACCAATCCCCTTAATTTAAATTTAGCCGCGAGCGTTTTCGCTGCGCGATTCACATCCTCAACGACGTCTTGTGGCAACTCCGATTCGGATAAGGAAACAGCGCCTCCATACACAAACCGACCCAGACAGCAGTCGGTTGCGCACCACTGTTCTGAAAGCCCGACAATTTCGGTTTGATCCTCATAACAGTTCACGGTCGCTGTAATGATTCTTCCTTCAATATGTTTTTGAAAGTACGTCGATCTCGATCTGCGTAAATTCGCGCGATTCACATAATCAATATGCAAGCCGCCAGTTCCGCCTATGGATTTACTCAGCCATGTTCCAATTGTGCCCGGACGATCAAATCGAGTTTCTGGGACGCGTATGCAATTTCTAGTCAATGCATCAAAAAATTTCTCGGACGGCTGCAGCAGCGAAATTATGTGTGGATGAATGCCGATTAAATTTCTATCTTTAGTTAGTGCAAGCAACTGCTGTGGATCGTGTTCGAATCCACCACCGTAAATCAATGGCATATTGCAACTTGGATCAAGTTCTGCCACACATTGATGCAGGGAAGCGCTGTCCAGCCCAACACCATCAAAATCTGCTCTTAGAGTGCGAACTGAATTTTCCTTGGTGTCGACATCTGCAAACATATCAACCGAATACACTTTGAATCCTGCTTTCTTCGCGGATGCGCACAGCGGTCTTGCGGTTACTCCGACGATCAATATGTTCCGTTCATCCGACATGCGCAACAGCTGCACCGTAGGCATCAGATAAACCGACAACCAAAGCATCATTGGATTCAAGCATCTGCTTGAATAAATTATGTTGGACCTTGTACTTGACACTTCCGACACCCAGTGCGCCAATGGAATAGAAAGAGCCCCAACCCGTCTGCACTTCTGCTTTGTTGTCCATTACGCCGACTCCTTCGATTCCAGTAGGAGGCACGGCATTGACATCCGCAGCGACAAGCAGGTTAGTCGCATGCTCAAGTGCTGATCGGTCCAAAATCTGAATCCCTGCTTTGGCTGTGCTGATCAAAATTTGCGCACTGCCAATGGCCTGAATGCGTTCGCTGTTTTCAACCGCTCTTTCCGATTGAATTTCAACGTCGAATCGCTGTATAAATTCATCCACCGATGCTTGACGGGCACTGGGAGTCAGTCGAACCAAGCTGACGGACGCTCCTCTTTGCGTTGCCAAAACTGCAACACAGATTCCAACTGGACCACCACCTAGAATCTTTACGGTTTGTCCTTCTAAGCTCATGCCTTTATGTTCTTGAAGACAGCTTTCGATGACTGCAACCAATGACGCCGACGTTGTAAACGCACCATTTGGATCAGCAAAAACAGACAGCTCAAAAGGGGGCACCATCGCTTTTTTCGCAGCTCGCAACATATCCGCAGCAATATTTACATCGTATCCACTGATGAACATGCCAGAGGATGCCGCACTTTTTGGAGGACGAGAAAATATTGAATCCTGCACCAACCCGGCGACGTCTGAAACATCAACGTTGCAGTGAGGGAAAATTATCTCGTATCCAGCATCGGCTGCCATATTTACATCGAACGGAGAGACATGCGCGGATGGACTGATCATATGTAGAATTTTTGGTTTGGGCATCGTGTTCTCTCCAAAGGGTTTAGTTTTGTCTTTTAATCTTCAAATGTCAATTGCGCACCTAAATTTCGTGCCTTTACAATTTCAATCTGAATTCCGTTTGCAGTATCTCCATTGAGAATCGTTGATCTTAACATCTGCGCATCCTCTGCGCTTTCTGCCAGCATAAATCCGGTTGGGCCCCATGAACTTTGTCCCACTCCCGCTGCACCAATGTCAACTGCAGTCTCAAGAATTTTACTGACATTCGGACTCAGATATCGTCCTCCCTGAATAGGCTTAAAAAAATCTCCCACCTGATTTTGAATTTTTGTGATTCCCTGCCCAAATGCAAAAATGTCGCGCCTCTGAAGTGCTGGAACCACACGTTCCAAAAGTACTTCTTGCAGTTTCCCTGTCAAACTCGTTGAAAAACCACCGAGATCTCGAAAAGCGTTCACTTCCGTTGTTCCGTGAGCTCCTTGCAGCTCATGATCCATAACCAGCAGGATCTGCCATTCTTCTGGAAACTCAAACCGCATCGAAACTGCTCTAGACTCTTCTGCGGTCTTCGATGCGCGATCGATCAAAAATCCACCTACAGAAAAAGCTGCCGTGCCAATGCCCGAACGCTTGCCTCGACCCAACAAAGCAGAAAGTTTTTCAATTGAAACTTTTCTCCCACCAACTGCGCTGCAGGCTGCAGCGATCGCCAATGCCAATTGTGTGCCGGATCCCAGTCCTATGTGAGACGGAATCGTTTCGGATACAACGACCTGCATGGGTTGGTCGAGCCCAAGTTCCCGTTGAAGTGTCGCCACATGCTGCCTGGCTTTTTGCGGCACTTTTCCACTAAACTTCCAGCGTTCGCTCCTAGAAACTTGCACCCGGACCACTGGGGTATCGATTGCAAGTCCAAGCGCTCCAAATTCTTTAGCCGAATCACCGAATAATCCGACAAACCCTAAATGAAGTCGAGCTGGTGCCGTAACTGTCGCATTTTTCATGTATAGGTTCATTGAACGGGATTTTCTTACTTACGATTATAGGAAAACGTCAAATATATGAACTGCAGCTGATAATCGACAGCCCGAATTTTGAATTTCCGCATCATTATTTTTATCGTGTTATCGATGCTCACCGAGCGTCTTCGATGGAGTCGGTATTTGATTCCATTGATTTGTGCAGTGCATCAAATTTTCCTAAATTACGAATTTTATTGATATATTAGTTAAAATTGGATATTTTTAAGTACGATTAAAATTTCCATAATCTCAGCTTCATTCCAATATCCGGACGCGAGTGACGAATCCATAAAGAATGAGAAAAAACGCAAAAACAACGAGTCAAGACACTTTTGACACAGGTTTATACCGCCCACAATTTGAAAAGGATGGGTGCGGTTTTGGCTTAATTGCACACATGGATGACGAGGCCTCTCATGCGATTGTCGACACTGCCATTCAATCGCTGACCAATCTCACTCATCGAGGGGCGATTGCTGCTGACGGGAAGTCGGGAGATGGATGTGGAATCTTACTGTGTATTCCCGATGAATTCATCCGAAACCGCGCGCAGGAACAGCAGATTTTACTGTCTAGAAGATATGCAGTTGGAATGATTTTTCTGAGCCAGGATTCAGAACTCGCTGAAGAAACAAAAGAAATTCTGGAACAGTCACTCACTGAAAAAGGACTCATTCCCGTCGGTTGGCGAGAGGTGCCCACAAATTCAGACGCCTTAGGTGAATCAGCCATTGCTGCACAGCCGCAAGTTGAACAGATCTTTGTCAACTCCCCAAGTTGGATGTCAAGCGGCCGGTTTGAGAGACAGCTTTATGCCGCGCGAAGAGTAGCAGAAAAGAAAATTCTGGACATAGACAAAAGCTTTTATATCTGCAGTCTTTCTTCAAAACTCGTGGTCTACAAAGGCTTGTTTATGCCAAAAAACATCACTGTTTTTTACCCTGAGCTGAAAAATCCAGATTTTAAGTCCTCTCTGGTTATCTTCCATCAGAGATTTTCTACCAATACTGCGCCAACGTGGCATCTGGCTCAACCGTTTCGCATGCTCGCGCACAACGGTGAGATCAATACGATTCAGGGAAATCGATTTTGGTCGATCGCAAGAGGAAATCGGTTCTACGAATCCTTGCACGATAACGTAGATGAACTGACACCTTTGGTCGACTTTGATGCCTCGGATTCAGCCAGTCTGGACAACATGCTCGATTTTTACGTCAAAGGTGGCATGGACATTTTTCGGGCTATGCAGATTTTAGTCCCTCCAGCATGGCAAAACGTAGATTCGATGGATCCTAAACTGCGAGCATTTCATGCGTTCAATACATTGCATACAGAGCCATGGGACGGTCCGGCCGGCATTGTGCTGACGGATGGACGCTACGCTGCTTGTGTCATGGACCGAAATGGGCTAAGACCGGCAAGATACGTGATCACATCCGATCGTTGGATCACACTTTGCACCGAAATTGGAGTTTACGACTACAAAGAGGATCAATTGGTGGCAAAAGGCAGGCTGAAACCCGGTCAAATGATTGCCGCCGACACTCGTACCGGCCAACTGCTGTTGCCGGACGACATCAATGATAAACTCAAAAATTATCAGCCTTACAATCGGTGGCTTCAACGAAAGCAATTTCGAATCAGAACGCATCTGCACCGTGATGCAAGAAATATCAGTTCAAAGCTCAACCCATTTGAATTGAAGGTCCATAAAAAATTATTCGGCTTGTCTTTTGAGGAACAAGAGCAAGTCATCCGTGTCTTGGGCGAAATCGGACAGGAAGCTGTAGGCTCGATGGGTGACGATACGCCACTGCCCTTCATGTCCAGCAAAATTCGATCACTTTACGATTATTTCCGTCAACAATTTGCGCAAGTGACAAATCCGCCGATCGACCCCCTTCGGGAAAACATCGTCATGTCATTGGAAACAATCTTGGGGATGTCGTTTGGACTTTTTGATGAAGGTCCGGAACACGCGAAGCGACTGATTATCGGTTCACCGGTCTTATCGGGCGGAAAGTTCTATTCCATCATGGATCAAAAAGATCCCGCCTATAAGGCGCACTACATCAATCTCAATTATCTGCCAAGCGAAGGCTTGAAGAATGCGATTCTGCGAGTTTGCGATGAAGCGGTTGAAGCTGCTCAAAAAGGTTATCGAGTTCTCACACTCTCGGACCGACACGTTTCAAAGAAGAACTTGCCGATTCATGCCTTGCTAGCAACGGGAGCGATTCATCACCGCTTAATTCAAAAAGGGCTGAGGTGTGACGTTAATATTATTGTCGAAACCGCAACTGCGAGAGATCCTCATCATTTTGCGGTTTTGCTCGGTTGCGGCGCTTCTGCGATTTATCCTTATTTTGCCTACGCGGTAATCCGAAGTTTTGTCGAGTTGGAACGAACCGGCGTTCAATCAATTTCTGTGCTTCGCAACTATAGAAACGGCATCAAAAAGGGTCTATTGAAAATCATGTCAAAGATGGGCATTTCTACGATAGCGAGCTATCGAGGCGCCCAATTGTTTGAAGCAGTCGGGCTCCATTCAGAAGTCGTAGATTTGTGCTTTGACGGCATGGTTTCAAGAATCGAGGGCGCCAATTTCGAAGATATCGAGCGCGACCAGCTTCAGCTGGCGAAAGATGCATGGGACCCGCGAGTGCCAGTTCCACATGGAGGCCTGCTCAAATATGCAGTGAACGGTGAATACCATGCGTTGAATCCAGACGTTGTACATGCCTTGCATGCTGCGGTAGAAAGTGGAAATTCTACAGACTACGAAAAATATTCAGAACTGGTCAATCAACGGGAACCTGCATTTCTTCGGGACCTATTAAGAGTCAAAAAGAACCATTCACCTCCAATTCCATTGTCGGAAGTCGAGTCAGTCGAGTCCATTTGCACACGATTTGACAGCGCCGCCATGTCACTTGGCGCACTGTCACCTGAAGCGCATGAAGTGTTGGCTGAGGCAATGAATGAAATTGGCGGCCGTTCAAATTCAGGTGAAGGCGGTGAAGACCCAAATCGTTACGGAACAGCCAGAACTTCCAAAATAAAACAAGTCGCCTCAGGAAGATTCGGAGTCACACCAAACTACCTGATCCACGCCGAAGTGCTGCAGATAAAAATCGCCCAGGGCGCCAAGCCAGGAGAAGGAGGTCAGCTGCCAGGTGACAAAGTAAGCCGAATGATCGCTTCTCTTCGATATTCATCACCCGGTGTCGCATTGATTTCGCCCCCTCCCCATCACGATATCTATTCAATAGAAGACATTGCTCAACTGATTTTTGACCTGAAACAGATTAATCCTGAGGCCCTGGTATCCGTAAAATTGGTTTCCGAGGCAGGGGTAGGAACTGTCGCAGCGGGCGTAACCAAAGCTTACGCCGACCTGATCACAATTGCAGGTTATGACGGGGGTACGGGAGCCAGTCCATTGACTTCAGTAAAGTACGCAGGCAGTCCGTGGGAGCTGGGTCTTGTGGAAACTCAACAGACTCTGCGTATGAATGGACTGCGTCATCGTGTCCGATTGCAGGTTGATGGTGGACTCAAAACTGGTTTGGATGTGGTCAAAGGTGCGATTTTAGGTGCGGATTCGTTCGGATTTGGCACCACCCCTATGCTCGCGCTCGGATGCAAATATCTAAGGGTGTGTCATCTAAACAATTGCGCAACGGGAGTCGCGACCCAAAATCGTCACTTGCGGGACCAGCACTTTGTCGGCACTAAGAACAAAGTGATACGTTTTTTTCGATTCATCGCTGAGGAAGTCCGAGAAATTCTGGCTTCAATTGGAGTGCGCAGCTTGGACGAACTGATTGGACGCCCCGAATATTTGGAAATAATCGAAGGCAAGACCACCAAACAAAAACGCTTGGACCTTCAGCCGCTGCTGTCCACAGCGAGCGTTTCGGACGAGGTTCCTCGCCGATGCACAAGTTCTCGAAACGAACCGTGGGATAAAGGTGAACTGGCAGAACAAATGGTTCGAGATGCCTTGCCAAAAATAATTGGCGAGTCCGGAGGCGAATTTCACTACGAGATATCGAATACCCACCGGTCCATTGGTGCTCGCCTCTCCGGAGAAATCGCAAAAGCAAAGATGAGTCGACTGGCGCCGATCAAGATGCATTTCAAGGGCACTGCCGGGCAGAGCTTTGGTGCGTGGAATGCCGATGGCCTGGAACTTTATCTTGAAGGTGATGCCAACGATTACGTGGGCAAGGGAATGGCTGGCGGTAAAATTGTTCTGCGCCCCTCAAGAAACAGTCCATTAGAATCGCAAATTACGCCCATTGCAGGCAACACCTGTTTATATGGAGCGACTGGCGGACGGTTCTTTGCAGCTGGGACTGCCGGTGAACGATTTGCGGTTCGAAATTCAGGTGCGATTGCAGTGATCGAAGGCTGCGGAGATCACGGCTGCGAATATATGACCGGAGGAGCGGTTCTGTCTTTGGGGCCAACAGGCGTCAACTTCGGTGCTGGAATGACGGGCGGAATCGCTTTTGTGCTTGATCTTGAGCGGATATTCGTGGACTGCTATAACCGTGAATTAATTGACATCCATCGTTTGACCAACGAAGACATGGAACCTCACTTGAACTACCTTCACGAATTAATAGATGAATATGTAAGTGAAACAGAGAGTATATGGGGCAGAGCCATCAGCGCCGATTTCTTTGAGCTTGTTGGCAGTTTCTGGTATGTAAAACCGAAAGCAGCGGATATTCGCGTATTGATGGAAACCTTGAGAAAAGCCGCCTGATCTCCGTTTGCTGCCTTCATTGACATGAAAGAAAACTTTCAATTCCTAAATCTTCCGCGCCAAGATCCCCCAAAAGATGCGGCTCAGTCGCGAATATTTCATTGGAAAGAAATTCACCAGCGTTATGATGGAAAAACCGCCTCAGTGCAAGCAGCCCGCTGCATCTCCTGCGGCAATCCCTACTGCGAGTGGAAATGCCCCGTTCACAATTACATTCCTGAATGGTTGGATTTAGTCGCTCAAGGTCGGCTGTTTGAAGCCGCTGAACTCTCTCACCAGACCAACTCTCTGCCCGAGATTTGTGGTCGAATCTGCCCGCAAGATCGTTTGTGTGAAGGCGCTTGCACTATGAATGATGGCTTTGGCGCGATTACGATCGGATCGATCGAAACCTACATTACCGATGAAGCTTTTGATCTAGGCTGGGAGCCGGACATTTCCGCAGTAAGTCGCCTCGACAAGCGAGTTGCAGTGGTAGGAGGCGGCCCTGCCGGTCTGGGCTGCGCAGATTATCTGATACGAAATGGGGTGCAAGTTACGGTATTTGACCGAAATCCCGAGATTGGAGGACTTCTCACTTTTGGAATTCCTCCTTTTAAACTGGAAAAAAGTGTGGTGTTGAAACGACGCGCAGTGTTGGAAAACATGGGTGTTGAATTCACACTGAACACTGAAGTCGGAACAGATATTCCGTTGCAGACTCTGCTGAACGACTACGATGCTGTGTTCCTGGGATTAGGGACATATACCTACATGAAAGGCGGCTTTGCAGGGGAAAATCTGCAAGGAGTCTATGAAGCCCTGCCCTTTTTAATCGGAAACAACTACAAAGTAGAAGGATGGGTTTCGCACGAATGGCCGTACATCGACATGAATGAAATGAATGTTGTTGTATTGGGAGGTGGGGATACCGCGATGGATTGTGTGCGAACTGCTGTTCGACAAGGTGCGAATCGAGTGACTTGTGTTTACCGAAGAGACGAAAAAAATATGCCAGGTTCCCGCAAGGAAGTCTGGCATGCGAAAGAAGAAGGTGTTCGATTTCTTTGGAATCGGCAACCGATACAGATTTTTGGCAACGGCAAGGTTGAGTCCGTCCAAGTAGTAGAAACTCGACTCGGAGAACCCGATGAACGTGGCCGGCGACAGCCCGAACCGATACTCGGCAGCGAACAGGACATTCTCTGCGATGCTGTCATCATCGCCTTTGGATTTCGGCCCAATCCAGCAGAATGGTTTGTTGAATACAACATCGAAACTGACCCGTTTTTGCGGGTTAAAGCCAAACCGACCAGTAAATTTCCATTTCAAACCTCGAATCCAAAAGTTTTTTCCGGGGGTGACATGGTACGGGGCGCAGACCTTGTTGTGACTGCAGTTTTTGAAGGCCGCGAAGCTGCCAGAGGAATCATGAACTATATCGGTGTTTGAGGAATTGGCTGCCTCACCTGCGCCAAGCGAGCGATTGATTGTTGCGTTAGACGTTCCGACAGCGAGCGAAGCTCTGGAACTGGTTGATCGGCTCGGTGACGTCGTTCAATTCTACAAAGTAGGATTGGAATTGATTTCCAGTGGGACAGGAATTCAGCTAATGGAGCAGCTCATCACCAGAAATTACAATGTCTTCGCCGATTTCAAGTTGTTCGACGTGCCAGCGACGGTCTATCGTTCAGTTCGCAATTTAAATGACCTTGGGATCACGTTCCTGACAGTTCATGGAGACCCTGCAATCATGGAAGCTGCGGTCAGTGCGGGGAACAACATCTCAATTCTGGCAGTTACGGTGCTGACTAGCATGAACGATCAAAGTCTGCAAGCGATTGGCTATCAGCTGACGACAGAAGAATTGGTATTGATGCGTGCGGTCAGCGCACATCAGTACGGATGTGCGGGAGTCATCTCTTCTGCTAAAGAGGCGCGAAGCATCCGACAGCACGTGAAACCGAGTTTCCGGATCGTGACACCCGGGATCAGAAGCGTTTCGGACCCCACTCATGACCAAAAGCGTACGATGAGTGTCGCTGACGCGATCCAAGCTGGCGCCGACTATGTCGTTGTCGGACGTCCGATTCGGGACGCTCAAGATCCAAGATTGATCGCAGAGAATTACCAATCAGAAATTCGCAGAGCCCTCTCAGCAGAGCAGATCAGTTGAAGCTTTGACCAGCCGAACACTCAAAAATGACCGCTTGCTCCGCGCCATTCGCAGACAGCCCGTGCGCCAAACACCAATTTGGATCATGCGCCAGGCCGGTCGCTATCTTCCCGAATATCGAAAGGTGCGGAAACAGGCAGGAAGTTTTCTCAGACTCTGCCAAACACCTGAACTCGCCTGTAAAGTGACTCTCCAGCCGCTTGAGCGATACCCACTCGACGCTGCGATCATCTTCTCCGACATATTGGTTATCCCCGATGCCATGGGGCTGGGTCTCAGACTGGTCGAATCCATTGGTCCTGTATTTGATAATCCGATCACTCGAATCGAAGACATTCGCCGGCTTGAGGTTCCGGACCCAGAAAATGATCTGGGTTACGTTTTGGCAGCGGTACGAACCACTGTAGATCATCTAGCGGGCTCGGTGCCGCTGATTGGATTTTCAGGCAGCCCTTGGACACTCGCCGTCTACATGATTGAAGGCAGATCAAAAACTGACTTTTCAAAGATTCTTTCATTTGCAAAAACCAATCCGAGTGAACTGCGTGAATTGCTGAATGTCCTTGCAACTTCCGCGTCAGTTTACCTGGAGGCAAAAGCAAAAGCTGGAGCATCGGCTCTGATGATTTTTGATACTTGGGGCGGCTTGCTGGACACCCAGCAGTATCAAGAGTTCTCGCTTCAATTCATGGACCGAATTGTCGGGCATTTGGCTCATTGCGTTCCAGATATTCCAGTGATCTTGTTTACCAAAGGCGGTGGAAAATGGCTCGAATCTATGGCCCGAACCGGCTGTCATGCAATTGGACTCGACTGGACTGTGGGAATCGGCGAAGCACGTTCTCGGGTTGGTGATTCTGTCGCCTTGCAAGGCAACTTAAATCCTGACTCGCTAAAGAACAGCGATCAAGAGATTGAAAATGAAACTGCAGGGATACTTGCGGATTTTGGTCATGGCAGCGGTCACATTTTCAATTTAGGCCATGGTATCAAGCCCGATATTGATCCTGCCAAAGTTTCAGTCCTGGTGCATGCAGTTCAAAACCTCAGTCGCCGGTATCACGAATAAGTTCCGACAAGCGAAATATTCTGTCTTGTCTATTCGATCAAACGGTAGTTTGAATTTAATTTCGGCTCGGTGTCGCAGCGCACTCTGTTCTCTTCCCACAATTTAATCAGTGTGGCAAATAATGAC
The DNA here is from genome assembly GCA_965202855.1 of Arenicellales bacterium. Classification (GTDB taxonomy): domain Bacteria; phylum Pseudomonadota; class Gammaproteobacteria; order Arenicellales; family JAJDZL01; genus JAJDZL01. The sequence continues at coordinate 246,242 of CBDBBP010000004.1, forward strand.
CGCGCAGCCGCCGCGTGCAGAGATCGGTCTGTATCGCGATATACAATCGACACAATTTCGCTTACTGTTGTCATTCCAGCTTTGAGGCAATCCACAATCTGTTTTTCTCGTTCAATGCGATGAGCCTTGTAGGCTTGCACGAACGGATTAGGGTCTCGAATCGGCGGACCATGAGTTGGGTAGTAAATTTCATCGTCAGCTTCGAGCAAAAGATCCAAGCTATTCATGTAATCTGTCATTGAACCTTCCGGCGGCACGATTACAGTGGTGGACCAACCCATCACGTGGTCTCCCGAAAAAAGCGCACTTTCCTCCAGCAGTCGAAAACAGAAATGATTGGACATGTGACCGGGTGTGTGCACGCATTTCAGTGTCCAGTGACTGCCCTTTATGACATCTCCATTTGAAATTTCGACAGTCGACCGAAAATTCATGTCGACATCTTCTTCGATTGGAACGGAAGGCAAATCGGAAAAACTTTGGACAGGCAGACGGCATCCATAAATCGGAGCTCCGCACATTTTCTGCAGCGGCAGCGCCGCCGGTGAATGATCACTATGAGTATGGGTGACCAGAATGTGAGAAATCGTCTCTCCTGCCAACTGATTCGCAATCGCACTGATATGACTATCTAAAAACGGTCCGGGATCAATGACCGCTACTTGACCTGAACCGACAATATACGTGCCAGTGCCGCGGAATGTGAATTTGCTGGGATTGTTCGCTACAATTCTTCGAACCAGAGGAGATACTTGCTGTATTTTTCCGTACTCGAATTCATCGTGGTAGCGAAACGGAATTTTTGCAGCCACGTTAAAATTCCATTTGCGCCGAATCGGGTAAATTTCAGGCGGTTACTGACCGCTCAGCTTTTTGGCAGTGATCAAATTGAAACTGGCTGCCGCTCCAACTGACTTCAATTTCATCGCCTGGCAAATAGTTGTCCTCAAGAATTTCTCGGGCTAACGAGTTTTCGATCATCGATTGCAGTGTTCTTCGCAGCGGACGAGCGCCATAGACCGGATCAAAACCAATTTCAGCCAGCTTGTCGATCGCCAGCTCATCCATGTGTAGTTTTAGATCTCGACTTGAAAGTCTTTGCTGTAATTCTCGAATCAGAACTCGCGCAATGCCCCGCACGTGTTCGGGGGAAAGAGAATGAAACACAATCATCTCGTCGATCCGATTGATGAATTCCGGCCGGAAATTCTTGGTTACTGCGGCAAGCACCGCACTTCGAATGTGTTCATAGTCAGATCTGCCGGCCATTTCCTGAATTAAATCTGAACCAAGATTGGACGTCATCACCACAATGGTATTTCGAAAATCAACCGTTCTGCCCTGCCCGTCAGTCAGTCGGCCATCGTCTAGAACCTGCAAAAGAATATTGAATACATCCGCATGTGCTTTCTCAATTTCGTCCATCAGAATCACACTGTATGGGCGACGACGCACCAATTCCGTAAGGTAGCCGCCCTCATCATAGCCAACATAGCCTGGCGGCGACCCTATAAGTTTGGAAACTGAGTGTTTCTCCATAAATTCAGACATGTCGATCCGAATCAGCGAGTCCTCCGTGTCAAACAGAAATTCTGCCAGAGCTTTGGACAGTTCCGTCTTGCCAACACCCGTCGGTCCCAAAAACAAGAAGGTGCCCGAGGGCTGATTCGGATCGGACAGCCCTGTTCGAGATCTTCGGATCGCATCTGACACAGCTTCAATCGCTCTTTCCTGACCGATTACGCGTTGTGCGATTTCCTGTTCCATGCGCAGTAATTTGAGGCGCTCTCCCTCGAACATCTTGCTCACTGGAATCCCTGTCATATTCGAGACAACTTCTGCAATTTCTTCTTCCGTAACTGAACTTCGAAGCAGTTGAAATTCCTTGACTTCATCAGTGCGGGACAACTCGCGTTCCAAGCTCGGAATCACTTCATGCCTAAGTCTGGCCAACTGTTCTAGATGACCTGCTCTTTGTGCGTTCATTTCCTCAAGCCTGGCCGCGTCCAGTTTTTCGCGGACGTGATGAGTGCTCATTGCGGCTGCCTTTTCACCAAACCAAACCTGTTCCAGCTTCGAATATTCACTTTCATTTTCTTGCAAGGTCTTCTCAAGACTTTTTAGATTGTCCAGTGAGCTGGGATCGGTATCGTTCTTCAGTGCCTCTCGCTCAATTTTCAGTTGAATTATTTTTCTTTCGAGACGGTCCAAGGCTTCTGGTTTTGAATCAATCTCGATTCGGATTCGACTCGCAGCTTCGTCAATCAAATCGATCGCCTTGTCCGGCAGGTTTCGGTCGGTAATGTAGCGATGTGACAGTTGCGTGGCCGCGATAATGGCGGGATCAGTGATAGTTACGCCGTGATGAATTGCGTACTTTTCCTGAATGCCGCGTAACATTGCTATGGTGTCCTCGATGCTTGGTTCTTGCACCAGGATTTTCTGGAATCTGCGCTCTATTGCGGCATCTTTTTCAACATACTTTCGATATTCATCCAGCGTGGTTGCTCCAACACAATGCAATTCACCCCGAGCCAATGCGGGTTTGAGCATGTTGCCGGCATCCATCGAATTCCCTTCAGTTCTGCCGGCTCCGACCATCGTATGAATCTCATCAATGAACAAAATGACTTTTCCTTCCAGATGAGCGAGTTCCGTAAGCAGAGCCTTCAGCCTTTCCTCAAATTCACCTCTGAATTTCGTGCCGGCGATGAGAGAGCCTACATCGAGAACAAGCAAGCGATTGTTCTTCAAGCCAGAAGGCACTTCTCCATTGACAATTCTCTGTGCCAATCCTTCAACGATCGCAGTTTTGCCTACACCTGCCTCACCAATAAGCACCGGATTGTTTTTGGTCCGTCTTTGCAGAACCTGAATGGTTCTGCGAATCTCGTCATCGCGGCCGATGACTGGATCCAACCGACCGTTCTGGGCGCGTTCAGTCAGGTCAATCGTAAATTTTTCCAGAGCGCGGCGTTGATCTTCAACCTGTGCGTCACTAACCGTTTTTCCTCCTCGCATCTGTTCAATTCGCTGTTCCAAGATGTTGCGGGCGGCGCCTGCCTTCTTGAGTAATTTGCTTACATGGTCCCTTCCATCCAGTGCGGCCAGCAACACTATTTCACTGGATATATATTGATCTCCTTTTTTCTGAGATTCACGGTCCGCACGGTTGAACAGGCGGGCGGTAGCTTGAGAAATATTGACGTCACCTGTGTGCCCAAATACCTGTGCCTGCTGATCTAAATGCTTGATTAATTCAGTGCACAGCTGGGCGACGTCGACGTCCGATTGCTGCAGAAGATGGCTTACGGTACCGCCTTCCTGGTTGATCAGCGCCAGCAACAGATGGGTGGGTTCAATAAACTGGTGATCTCGTCCTACCGCCAAACTCTGTGCATCACCAAGGGCTTCTTGCAATTTAACAGTAAATTTTTCCAATTTCATATACAGATGAATCTTTCGATTGATTTGATCCAGTTCACTAGCAAACTAAATATAAGGTTCGCTTGGCAATAATCAAGAGAATCGCCTGATTGGAAAAAGAACAAGCACGATTGATCGAAACGATAATCCTTTTCAAGACTGTCGCAATATCAGAGCCCTGCTGCAGGCATACTCCGCCTGGAACTGGGAATATCTCTATTTGACTTCGTTTTCCCGAAATACGCGCGGCAGCTCAGAGAGTGAGTTTTTACCGAGTGGGGTTTTCGGCAGATCTTCGACTAGAGCGAAACGCGTGATTTTGTTGTGTGCAGACGCACTTTTATTGTATTGATTTAGGACTTCCCTTGCTTTCTCCCTGCTTTCACCCGGATTATCCATCGCCAGTATCGCGCAGGGACGCTGATTCTCTTCAATTACACCGGCTTCTTTGACATCCGAGTATCGCTCCAATAGTGTTTCGAGTTCTTCCGGATAAACATTTTTTCCTGCTTCTGTAACGATCATGCGTTTCGAGCGTCCAGTCAGGCTTAAGTTTCCAGATGTATCCAGCCGTCCGATATCACCCGTGCGAAACCAGTCGTCCATCATGACTTCCTGAGTCAATCGTTCGTCGGTATATCCAAGCATCACATTATCGCCTCTGATCAACACTTCGCCGCATCCATGTTCGTCGGGTTCATGTATCTTGACTTCGACACCCTCAATCGCATAGCCTACGCTATCCAGATTGGCCGGAAACGCTTCCTGAACACAAGACACGGGAGAGGTTTCAGTCAATCCGTAGCCCTGTCTCAAACTGATTCCTAAATCTCGAAAAAATTGGCCAATCGCCGGGTCCAGCCGCGCGCCGCCGCTTACCCAATAGCGCAAGTTCGGACTTAACTGTTTAAGTATCGGCGCGTTGACGCGGCGACGTATTCCTAATGGCAATGCGCCGAGCAAAGCGATATAACCTCGCACCAGAATGTTTTTGTCTCGAAACTTTTTCTCCATGCCAACTTTAATGTTTCTAAAGAGTCGAGGTACTGCAAGCACAACTGACACGTTCTCTTCCAGCATTGCATCCATCACTTCTTTTGCAGTCAGCACTTTTGGTATTGCGATCGATGCTCCGACATACAGGGGCAACAACATGCCACCGACAAGTTCGAATGTGTGCGACAGCGGGAGCAAACTGAGAAAACAATCCTTATGATCGATTGACACAATTTTGCTGCAGGCTACAAAATTCGTAGAAATATTTTTGTGCGACAAACGAACCATTTTGGGGGCGCCCGTACTCCCCGAGGTGTAGATCCGTACGGCTTCTTCTGTCGATAGATCATTGTTCGGCTGCTGTGCCTCTTCTTTGCTAAATTCCGAGCTGATTTCGATCGGCAGCACGGGTACGTCGATGTCTTGAATTTTTCGATCAGCATCGTAAGTCAACAAAATTTTTGGATTCAAGATGCTGATCTGACGTTGAATGTCAGATACTGTATTGCCTATATGAACGGGGGCAAGAATCGCTCCAACTTTCCAGGTCGCAAGCGCACCAATGCCCCATTCTGGTCCGTTGGGTCCAATGACCGATACAATATCGCCTTGTTGAACACCCTTCTGGCGAAGTTGATTCGCAAGATGAAGGCTGCCGTCATATATTTGTCGATACGTGTAGATTTGCGGATCTCCATCGCGCAATCGTCGAAGCCAGGCAGTATTTGCTTCATTGGACAGAAGCCGAGGGCTCATCGTCTGCCATATATCATGAGTCATGACTGTATTTCACCAAATTTATGTGATTACAACGAGATTAACATAATTTTAGAGTATACCGCGAACAGCTGTCCATCAAGTCTCATCCGTTTGCACGGCTGCGTTGATTTCTGATAAATTAAAACTCGAGTTCGATTTTTTGCAGCGTTCATTGCCCGGTCCACAAATATCATTTCAAAATCTCAAATTCTCAAAGAATCAACCAAGTCCGTTGCAGCCGCACTTGCAGAAGATCTTGGTTCTGGAGATATAACCGCCTCGTTCGTCAACGACTCCATCCAAGCAGAGGCGCAAGTAATCGTGCGAGAATCAGCGATTCTATGTGGAATCCATTGGTTTGATGAAGTTTTTCAACAAATTGACGACGACGTTGAAATCCATTGGCTCTGTCAGGACGGCGATCGAATTGACACTGGCAAGACTGTATGCAGAGTGAAAGGAAGAGCTCGGTCTCTTTTAAGTGGCGAGCGAACTGCGTTAAATTTTCTTCAAACTCTTTCGGGAACGGCAACAGTAACCCGTAAATTCGTAGATGCCGTGGCACCGTATGGCACTCGCATTCTCGATACGCGCAAAACGATCCCAGGTCTGAGAGTCGCCCAAAAATACGCGGTAGGCGTCGGAGGCGGCGTAAATCATAGGATTGGGCTTTATGATGGAGTGCTGGTTAAAGAAAACCATCAGTTTCTCACTCAATCTTTACCGCACTTTCTCCGTCAGTTCGCTAGCGAAAATCCGAAGAATCTTTTGATTGAGATTGAAATTGAAAATTTGGAGGAACTTCAAATTGCGTTGTCCAGCGGGGCAAATCGAATCATGTTGGACAATTTCAATATCAAGAATATGGCCAAGGCAGTGGCGATCACCAATCATGCGGTCGAGCTTGAGGCATCGGGAAATATCACCCTTGAAAATGTCGAGGAGGTCGCCAAAACTGGCGTTGACTTCATTTCAATTGGCGCGTTGACAAAAAACCTTCATGCGACCGATTTTACGATGTTGTTGGAATCAGCTGAATCCAAATTGCTGTAGTTCTTCAAGAATCGAACTCTGCCACTTGCTTTGAAAGTTCGTCCATAACTTTCTGCTCGGTGACCGCACCGATCCAATTGGCAACAATTTCTCGATTTGGTGAAACCAAAAACGTAGTCGGCAATCCCTTTAAAGGCTCGAAGGGTATCAGCGGCGCTTCACCCACAATCAGTACCAGATAATCCATTTGCAACTCGTTCATAAACGCCTGCAGCACTTCTTTTTCCACTTCTTCAAAATCAATGCCGATAACAACGGGTTGCACCGGGTCAGTAACTTTGGCAATTTTCCTAAAGTGTGGAATTTCCTGGATACAGGGGGAGCACCAAGTCGCCCAAAAATTCACCACCACCCACTGCCCTTCAAAGTCAGAGAGACTGTGCATGTTCCCGTGTATGTCGGGCAAAGTGAAATCAACCTTTTCCGAGTCATCCGCCGCGACTGCGGCAGTCAGATAAAGCATTGAAATCACGAGAATAAAGGTCTGAAAGAATTTTGAAGGAAGTTTAATCATGATCACCTCTAGAACTTATGAGATTCCAAGTTTCGAAAACGTGGTTAAAACTTAGAACTTTCCTCTTCATTTACTGCTGTGGAATGACAATTTGATTCAATAAACTGTGAATACCCGGCAATTCGTACGACTTTGATGTCTTGTCAACTTGCTTTCTACTTTACCTAATGTCGGTTTTTTCGTAATGCGAAAAACTGATACACACAATTTGTTGTCTTTAGTGAAGTCTGAAACCGTTCTCCGAATTCGCTTCGGCCAGATACAAAATAAGGTGAGCTCTGAGTAAGTATCCCTGCTGGCTGAATGGCCTTGAGCTCGTCTTGAAATCTGGTGCAATGGCACACGGAATCGCAATATTTTAAAAAGTCTCCTGAGTCGTCTTTACATTTGTTCAACTTTCTGAATTTCACTTTGTCTAACCTAAAGTTAGAGTAAACAATCATTTGAAAAGTTCGGTTCTTTAACTTATGGTACAACTAATTTTGAGACCGCCAATTTTAAGTGCTTCTTTGAGATGGGCACTGCAAATTAGGCAATCACTTCGTTACTTACTGCTTCGGAGGAAATACAATGCGTAAGTTATTTGTTACGATTCTGTTTGGGATTATTTGGATGATCTCGTCATTGAATGTCATGGCAGAGTCGAAACCAGTTGGAATCACACCCGATATCATGGCGATTCCGGTCACCATCAATGGTGAGATAGTTGAGTTCAAGCGTAATCAGGACAACGACGCCACAGTCAATCCAGCATTCGCAAAAACATCTCGACCATGCCCGCCGTTTTGCATTCAGCCATCCACCCTCGCCCTTGGTGTAGAAACAATTGGTGAAGTGGAACTGATTCATTATGCAAAGGAAATGAACGAAGGCAATACATCGATTACTGTGATTGACTCTCGAACACCAGATTGGGTTGCTCGCGGCACCGTTCCCACTGCAATGAATATTCCATGGACGAACCTGAATCCCGCGAAGGGAGCAACTCCACTTGAAATCGCAGAGATTCTGGAATCTGTATTCGACGTAACTGAAAGTGAAGGATTGTTTGATTTCTCGAATTGCAAGACAGCAGTTATGTTCTGCAACGGACCGTGGTGCGGTCAATCACCGAACAACATTAAAAATCTTCTGAGACTCGGCTATCCAGCTCACAAGATCAAATGGTATCGAGGTGGTATGCAGGATTGGGAAATTCTTGGGCTGACGACAGTTCAGTAAAGCCTTTCAGATTCATACTTTCGTTTCTTGAACTAAGCACCCGCTGCGACAAAATGCGACGGGTGCTTTGCATTCAGGCCAGCTGATTCAAATTTGACTTCAGCAAAAGAATCAGCTGCTTCATGTCCTCCGGCAGAAATCGATGCCAGTGCATCCGTTCGCCGGTGCCTGGGTGCAGAAGACTCAAATACTCGGCGTGCAACGCCTGTCTTTTAAATTCTACAAGAGCCGAAATCAGCTCTTGACTCGCTCCTTTCGGTATTTTGACTCGCTGGCCGTATTCCGAATCCCCTAATACTGGAAAGCCAACATGCTGCAGATGAACGCGTATTTGATGGGTGCGACCTGTTTCAAGCAGAACACGCACTAGAGTGTGAGCGCGGTATCGAGAGACAACACGATAGTGACTGACTGCGGGTTTTCCATGTCCTACGGTCATTTTTCTGCGGTTGTGCCGACTGCGGCCAATCGCTTCACTGATTGACCCGCCTGAAATGATTCGACCCTCAGCAATTGCAAGATATTGTCGACTGATGGTGCGTTTTTTGAACTGTCGAACCAGGTTTAGACGCGCCGATTCAGTCTTCGCGACTACCAAGAGTCCAGATGTGTTTTTATCCAGCCGATGCACAATTCCAGCTCGAGGCAACACGGCAAATTGCTCCGAATGATGGAGCAATCCATTCAGTAAAGTTCCGTGCATGTTTCCCGCACCTGGATGAACTACCAGGCCTGCGGGCTTATTTAGGACGAGAATTTGCTCATCTTCGTGTACCAGGTCAAGTGGAATGTTTTCGGGCAGCCAATCCAAATTCTTCTTTTCAGGCACATCTATCGATACATGTTCTCCGCCTACAACGATTTGGCGTCGTGAAGCATGCAGATTATTGACAAGAATGAAGCCTTCTTCCAACCAACTTTGAATGGTCGTCCTTGAACAATCCGTCAATATGGAAGCCAACGCCTTATCGATGCGAATGCCGCGAAAATCAGCGGGGATAAGAATCTGTTTATTCTCCATGTCAGGGCACCAAGAGCAGAGTTTTCGATTGATCTGAATTGCGACGCATGCTCCCGCGAGTGACTTCGGGACTGACTGTGATGCTGTCGTTAGCGGCGGTGACTATCAAGTCCTAACGCCCGTGACAGCTGCTCAGAAGTTCGGCTTGAAAGAAAGCAGCGCGAACCGGCCTTATCAAAATTGTTGAACATTGCCAATCAAGATATAATTGAAAATTCCTTACGTGTTCGTTGACTCAATCTTTTGAACCATCAACGCAATCAACCCCTTTCAGTTTACACAGGTTCAAGACATTCTCTCCCTTCAGGTAAATTCCTAACGCCGACTTGCTGCGATATCTAACCTTTAATCAGGATAATTGTATGAAACAGCATACTATCATTTCGACAATCGTTTTCACATTGATCGCGATTTTGTCCACTATCTCCCATGCCGCAAATCCAATACTCGAAAATGGGCAGGAACTTGCAGATGTTCAAACATTCACCTATCGATTACTGGATGAAATACCTACTTTGGATCCACAACTCAATGAAGACTCCGAAGGATTCGACGTTCTGCGAGACCTTTTTGAGGGATTGTTTAATCAGGACTCCCGCGGCAATCTGGAACCCGGCGTCGCAAAACAATTTCGAGCCAGTGACTCTAATCAAACATTTATTTTTGAACTGCGTGAAGGTGCCAGATGGTCAAATGGCGACCCCGTAACTGCCCACGACTTCGTATATAGTTGGCGCCGTGCCGTCAATCCCGCAACAGCTTCGCCGTATGCTTGGTATGTCGAGCTCGCAACGGTAGAAAATGCCGCGGCAATAATTGCAGGGGACGAAATGCCTGAGAAACTCGGTGTCAGAGCGCTTGACGACTTCACGCTTGAAGTAAGACTTGAGCAACCATTGCCGTATTTCCCGGAGATGACCACTTATGCCACTTTCTTTCCCGTGCATCGGGCAACGGTTGAAACTCACGGAATCCAATGGACAAGACCGGAAAATATGGTTTCAAATGGCGCTTATGTATTAACGGAACACGTTCCGAACGAATTTCACAGTCGTGAACGCAATCCGCTCTACTGGAACAACAAAGCCACCATCATCGAAAAAGTCATCGGACGGGTTGTCAATGACGAAAATCAAGCGTTGACCCGTTACTTTGCTGATGAGCTCGACTACACTGGGATACCGACAGGGCAATATCCGAACTTAAAGGAAGAATACCCCGACGAAGCGACTTCAGTCCCGGTCCTTTGCACCTATTACTATGCCATCAATCATACCGACAGCGGTAATCCCGCGCTGAAAGACGTAAGAATTCGCAAGGCGCTGTCTTACGCTCTTGATCGAGACCTGATTGTCAACCAGGTTCTCAAAGGCGGACAGTATCCAGCTTACAATTTCACTCATCGAGCAACTGCCGGCTTCGAAACGCCCGAAATCGATTATGCGAAAATGCCGCAAAGTGAATTGGATTCTGAAGCAAAAAAGTTGATGGAAGCCGCTGGCTATGGCCCCGGGAATGCGTTGAGACTCAAGTTGATCTACAACACTTCAGAATCACACAAGCAAATCGCAACCGTCGTCTCGCAATTGTGGAAGCAAAAACTCGGAGTGGAAATCGAGCTCGAGAACTTCGAATGGAAAACCTATCTCGACATTCGCCGCACCCAACAGTTTGATGTCGCACGCTCCGCTTGGTGTGGTGACTATAACGAAGCATCGACATTTCTCGACCTTATGACCTCTGCATCCACTTCAAACTCAGGTCGGTTTTCCAATGCGGAAGTCGATCGCTTGATGAAAGAATCGAAATCGCTAAGCGACCCGCAGGAAAACTATACGAAAGTTGAACTGATCCTCGCCGATGAAATGGCGTTGATCCCAATCTATCACTACACCAGCGTGTTCATGCTCAAGCCTCAAGTCAAGGGCTGGCCATATGACAATGTTCAGTTGCAGTGGTATTCAAAAAACCTCTACCGCGTCAACGACTAGCATAACTAAACAAACCTTCAATGACATCCTATATTCTGCGTAGGATACTAGTAGCTGTACCGACAATTTTCGCGCTGATCGTATTCTCGTTCATCGTGATGTATCTTGCTCCCGGCAGTCCGTTTTCAGGCGAACGCCCTTTGCCGGAGGCGACTTTGGCCAACATTGAAGCGATGTACGGGCTGAATCGACCGTTTTATGAACAAATATTTCGATATATCTGGAACATCGTCGTACACTTTGATTTCGGCCCTTCATTTATTTATCGCGACCGTTCGGTAAACGAAATCATCGCGCAGGGATTTCCAGTAACACTGACTTACGGATTTCTGTCTTTTGTCGTCGCCGTAACCGCAGGAGTATCACTTGGTGTCGTAGCGGCAATACGGCAAAACACCTGGCTCGATTATTTTGCGGTCGGAGTTTCAATCGGCGCTCAAGTATTGCCGAATTTCGTCATGGCGCCCATTTTGGTTCTTATTTTTACGCTCTGGCTCGGCTGGTTGCCCGGTGGCGGCTGGCAGGGTGGAGAACTGCCTTATCTCATCATGCCCGTGATAGCGCTTTCTACAAGTTTCATGGCGTCAATTGCCAGAATCACGCGTTCATCCATGTTGGAAGTGCTGACTGCGGATTTCATTTTAACGGCGCGAGCCAAAGGACTGCCGATGTACCGTATCGTGCTGCGTCATGCATTGAAGCCGACGATGCTCCCGGTCATATCGTATCTCGGTCCTACTTTCGTCGGCTTGATCACCGGATCCGTGGTAATCGATTTGTACTTCTCAACGGGAGGTATCGGACAGTATTTCGTCAATGCCGCAATCAACCGGGATTATTCCCTAATTATGGGCATTACCATTCTGACAGGCGCTTTGACGGTACTTTTCAATCTGTTGGTTGATATTGCATACGCCTGGATTGATCCAAGAATTCGTTATTGAAACATCGCAGTTTCACATTCTGATGACCCCCATTCGTCGAACACAATCTGAAACTATCAATTCATTTGCGATAGATGACCACCGCTCGCTGTGGCAGGACGCCCAAATCCGTTTTACCAAGAATCGCGCGGCAACCGCAAGTTTGGTCATGCTGATACTGATCGGAACTTTTTCCATAATAGGTCCTAGCGTGTCGGGATGGTCAGGGGAAACCATAGATTGGAGTGTTCTGGGCAATGTCGAAACCATGGGACGGCCCTCGACGGAACACTGGTTCGGCACCGACGAGCTAGGCCGAGATCTTTTCACGCGCACTGCACTTGGCACGCGCGTATCCATGATGGTTGGAATCATCGGTTCTCTTATCGCGGTCATTGTCGGTACGTTGTACGGCGCGATTGCAGGTTACTTCGGAGGCAGAATCGACAGTATCATGATGCGACTGGTGGATGTGGCAATGTCGATCCCATATATGTTCGTGCTGATCCTGCTGCTGGTTGTCTTTGGTCGTTCGATCATCCTTCTGTTCGTCGGCATCGGATTGGTCTCATGGCTTGACATGGCGCGTATTGTCCGCGGCCAAACGCTCAGCATTAAAACTCGGGAGTTTGTAGAAAACGCGGAGGTCATCGGCGTTCGGCCGACCCTCGTCATTCTTCGGCACATCATCCCCAATTTATTGGGCATCGTTATTGTCTATGCGACATTGCTGGTCCCCAATATCATCCTTTACGAAAGCTTCATCAGCTTTCTCGGACTGGGGGTACAAGAGCCAAATACTTCACTCGGCGCCCTGATCAGCAGTGGATCGGCACAGATGCAGTATGGCACTCTCTGGCAACTCGGCTTCCCTCTTTTCTTTTTCACTATCACATTGTTCGGCTTTTTCTTCATGGGAGATGGCATGCGCGACGCACTCGACCCGAAAGACAGTCTGTAAATGAGTTTGCTTGACGTTCGCAATCTGGAAGTTGTTTTCAAAACGACTACCACATCGGTTCACGCCGTAAACCAAATTAGCTTTCAACTCAATGAGGGAGAAATTCTGTCAATCGTTGGTGAAAGCGGGTCGGGCAAGAGCCAAACAGCATACGCGACAATGGGGCTTCTTTCCAGAAACGCCGAGGTCAAAGGCGCCGTGTTCTTTGACGGGGTAAATCTTACGGCTCTGTCGGAAGCGGAATTAGCCAAGATCCGAGCGACGCAAATTGCCATGATATTTCAAAATCCTATGACATCGCTCAATCCTTACATGCGTATTTCGGATCAGATGACAGAAGTCTTGACCTTTCACCGCAACTTGTCGAAATCGAAGGCGTTGAAAATCTGTATTGAAATGCTTGAAGCAGTTCAAATACCTGATTCCAAAGAACGCATCAATATGTTTCCGCACGAATGTTCAGGAGGAATGAGACAGCGTATTTTGATCGCAATGTCTCTATTGTGCCGACCGAGAGTTCTGATCGCGGACGAACCGACCACGGCGCTGGACGTTACGATTCAGGTCCAGATCGTCGATTTGTTGAAGAGCATTCGGCAGAAATTCAAAACGGCAATTTTGCTTATCACTCACGATCTCGGCCTTGTTGCGGGAATGAGCGACCGCATCATCGTCATGTATGGCGGACAAATTATGGAGTCGGGGCCCACGGACGACATTTTTGCGTCGCCGAAACATCCTTACACGGTTGCGTTGCTCGAAGCGGTTCCGCGCCTTGACCGCAGCAGTGAAGAACTAACAGTCATTCCCGGAGACCCTCTAGACGCAAGAATCAAGTGGAAAGGCTGCCCTTTCGAGCCTCGATGCAAATTTCGACTGCCTGTCTGCAAGGAACTGCGTCCACCGATCGAAGAAATTGGCAATAGAACCCGCGCCTGCCACTTGAACGTCGAGACATTTATGCAATGAATCCATTGCTTCAAGTAGAGAATCTCACGGTCAGCTACCAAGTTTCGGCGCGAAATGACTGGCCGTGGACACCGCCCAAGACACTCACCGCGGTAAATCAGGTTTCGTTGGAAGTCAGGAAAAGCGAAACGCTTGGCGTGGTAGGCGAAAGCGGTTCCGGTAAAACGACACTCGCCAAAGCAATTGTAGGAACTGCGCCCATCGGCGCAGGAAGAATTTTATTGAATGGCATCGATCTCGCATCACTGGATATCGAAGCTCGACGTCAGGTTCGAAAAGAAATTTCGATGGTGTTTCAGGATCCCCTCGCAGCCCTGAATCCTCGTATGACTGTAGGTCAAATCATAGCTGAGCCGCTACGTACGCATAGACCTCACCTAGACAATTCGGAAGTAAAGTCAAGAGTTGGAAATATGATGGAACGCGTCGGTCTGCTGCCGAATCTTGCCAACCGATATCCACACGAATTTTCTGGGGGACAGTGTCAGAGAATTGGAATTGCACGCGCACTGGTACTGAAGCCAAAGTTAGTAATCTGCGATGAGCCGGTTGCCGCTTTGGATGTATCGGTTCGAGCTCAGGTCGTCAACCTTTTACAGGATCTGCAGCGAGAACTTGGAATGGCGATGATCGTAATCTCCCATGATATGAGCATCATCAAGCATATATCTGCGCGAATTCTAGTCATGTATGTTGGTCAAACAATGGAAGTCGCCCCTGCTCCTGAATTGGTAATGCGGCAACAACACCCATATACCAAGGCGTTGATTTCTTCGGTTCCCGTTCCAGATCCAATAGCGGAGCGGTTGCGTCCACGTACAATTTTGAAAGGAGAGCTCCGTTCCCCTCTAAATCCTGTTGACGGTTGCGTTTTTGAAAGTCGATGTCCTCAAGCGAGGCCGGACTGTCGCACGTCGCGACCAGTATTGCAAAGGTTGAGCAAAGATCATTTAGTGGCATGTCCATACCACGATGTTTCTGGAATTACGTGAAGTGAACAACCGGATAACCCAATTGGGGCCACGGCCAATTTACCAGTCGCAACTTTGCAAGTTAAATACCAAGAAGAGATTCGAATCCAATCTAATGAGCCAGCGTATTCCACCTTTCAGTTTGAGCGATATATCATGGCCAGCGATTCCGACAACTGTTTGACTTTGGCTTGCTCGTTGATTGAGTAGTTGTCAAAAATGACTTGGATTTGATGTGCGTCAGTGAGTCGTTTCGAGATTGCTGCAAACTTGACTACAAGCTGAAAAATGCGTAGAGATTGTGAATTTCGACAAATTTAACGATCGGTGTTCGTAAAATGTTGAATTGATTACAGCTAGTTTTGCGAGATCCAATTCTTGCGGCAATTGCTCGGTTTCCAATTCGGCAAGTTCCATTTTTTCTCAATTCGAAAATTTCCAGACACCTACCGATTATGGTTGCTAAGTTCGCTGCGGTCTCTCAGCCTGATACAACATCGATTTGTTGGAAGCGCTTCATGATAGAGTAACCCCAGATTAAATCTTGTGGTCCAGATGCAGGCGTGAAGCTCGCACGAGCACGAAGTTTGTTGCCTGACACTAGTCAATTCGAATTGACATATTGCTAGGTTTTCAGCATAGTCATCAGCTGTGCCGGCGATAATAAGCCGTAGTACGGGAGGTCAGAAGACCGACAGTGGTTTCCAACTAAGACAGTACAAATTTGCCGAACCCAAGATCGGTTTGAAATTGGATTTTGCGACTGATGATCGTAATCAACCGATTGATGGTTGATTATAGGCATCTAACTTATCATCAGAATGATGCCTTTCAGAGTATTTTTGGCAGTTGCAGAAGAATTTCAAATACTTGTACGTCGTTGCTGGACTTACAACGAGTGAATGAGGAATAGTTGCTATGTCTCTAGATTCAAGATCGCAAGGATTAAGCGAAATAGGAGCGATATACAAATTTAGAAATTTTATCGATAAACAAATTGATATTGAAAGGAGACGAAGGGACGCTCAATCTAAACCAATGTCAAAAACGTCACTTTTGGGATCGGTATTTTATCAGCCGTTGAGTTCTCCAATAATTCCGAAGCTTGAAAGTAGTATTGAACATGATGTTGTCAAAAAAGTGTTTGCAAAAACATGTGAGCGGTGGCGGTTGGATGAAGAGCAACAATGGATTTTATTAGGTTACACAGCAAACGCAGGTATTGAATGGAGAATGCTTGTTGGCAAGCTCAAAGAGTTACCGCGAGATGCTGAAGAACGTGCTGGATATGTTATAGGAATCAGTTTAGGGCTCAGCGCTTTATTCCAGGAGAATCTGGAAGCGGAATTAAGCTGGCTCAATGAACCTCGAGCTAATCTGGAGTTCAATTCAGCACTAGATTACATGCTTGAGGGTGGAATGATGAATCAAATTGTTGTTTCTGAGATGGTCAAACGTGAACGAGGAATCTGAAGTTTGCTAGAATCTTGCAAATCCCAAAAGAAACAAGAAACTGTTTACCAACTCGCATCTTTTATTCCCGAAAAATTTATTGAAAATAGATTAACCGAGCTACATCTAAGTTCTATACCAGAAAATGTTGGGAATTTTACGAAATGATTAAATAGTGAAGTGTACTCGCCTCAACTCGCTCGGTTAGTTTTAGTTTTGACCTAGGGGGACGTCCCAGAAGTCAATTTAGCGCTCCATCTCATACGGCCCTCGGCAGCGCGCGTTCGTGTTTCACCGTACTCTGACACCTCAGAGTTGAATGCAGACTCTGGCGGTTGCAGAACCGATCAATATAGTCGTACAACGGACTCCGCATCGGACTGGCCCTATTCAGGCCTGGTAGTGACATTAGCATTCGACTGTCCCTTTGCGCCCAAATTGGAAAGGGAGCTCTTGCTTCGCATTTATCAGCTGCAATTCATACCGAGCTGGACTCAGGCTGCCAGACATATGTGCAGTCATCGGACATCAAATGGCGAATAATCTACCAATCCAGCGCCTTCACCTCTCAAGTCACCTGCGACAACCTGGTGTTAGCTGTGGCAATTCAAAAGAACCCACTTCGTATGTCGCCGCCGCTTCTTTCCTGATGCTGATTGCGTCACGGAGCGGCGCGAATTCAACAAGCTGCTATCTAATTGTTCAGCAACACAGTGAATCCGTAACGACAGGAAGCACCGAAGAATTTCGATCTCTTGGGCCAACCGAACGGACCTTAATCATAGTTCTTAGCAGACTGACAATTTGAAATGATGAACGATCAAGTCCAAAACAAATTCGATGCTAACGTTTCTATCCGGATTTTCAATGCAAATAGATTTGTATAATTTCAATCCAAATCCTTTTGCTACTTGGGCGCAGGCGTAAAGTGCTGCTTAACATTATTCAAGACATGTCAAATTTACCGAACTCATGAAAAAATATCTATTGATTCTTCTTTCGACTGTTTTAGTCGCAGGCTTGTTAACAGGGTGTGCCAGAAACAAAGAAGATAAATCCCTGACTGAAAGACAAATGTATGAAAAAGCGAAGCAAAAATTGCTGGTTAAGAACTTTGAGCTTGCAATTGAGCAATTCGAAGAACTTCAGGCGACCTATCCTTATGGAGATTACACTACGCAAAGTGAAATTGAGATCTGTTACGCATATTACAAAACGCGTGAAGCTGAGCGAGCCATACCCTGTGTAGATCGGTTTCTAGCATTCCATCCAACACACCCGCACATTGATTATGCCTACTACCTGAAAGGATTAGCCAGTTTACCCGTTCGAACCCCGAAATTCGCTGAAAAATACTTCAAAACCCAAGAACAATTTAGTGATCACGATGTCGAATCAGCACGAGATGCCTATTATGCATTCAACGTCGTCGTGGAAAAATTTCCACTCAGTGACTATGCTGAGTCAGCGAGACGGATTCTCATTGACTTGATCAACACCTTTGCTCGACATGACTTGCGAATTGCCCGATTTTATTTGCATCGCGATGCGTACGTCGCGGCAGTCAACCGCTCCAAACAAGTTCTGGAGCAATATTCGAACTCTCCTCATACAGAAGAGGCGCTAGCCATACTGGTGTATTCCTATACTCAGCTGGGATTGGATGAATTAGCGCTCGACAGTCAGCGAGTGCTGGCACTCAATTTTCCAAACAGTGAGTTTCTTCAGAGTACCACTTCGGTTCTGGATGAGGAATTAATCGAAGCGAAAAACAGGCGCGTGCTAATGGGTCTGTTTCAGTAATATTGATTTGTTATTGGGTATCGTCGATCCCGACCAAATGCTTTCGGTGTGATTCTTACGCCAGGGCACGCTTGTCGACGCTTGTATTCGTTCCGTTTAACCATTTGAATAACTTGACGTACCACTGCAGGCTCAAAACCCTCTTGAATGATTTCCTCTGCTGATTGCGCATATTCGACATACAGTTCAAGAATCGGGTCGAGAATTTCATACGGCGGCAGACTGTCGCTGTCACGTTGGTTCGGCGCCAGCTCCGCAGTCGGCTCGCGTGTCAAAACTCGCTCTGGAATGACTCGGCCCATTTCCCGGTTTCGGTAGTTCGCCAATTCGTAAACGATTGTTTTTGGCACATCCTTGATTGCGGAATAGCCTCCAGCCATATCTCCATAGAGAGTGGCGTATCCGACTGCAACTTCACTTTTGTTTCCAGTTGAAATCACAAGCTTTCGTTTCTTGTTCGACAATGCCATCAGCAGCATTCCCCGAGTACGCGCTTGAATGTTCTCTTCTGTGACATCTGGTTCAGTTCCCGCAAATGATGGTTTAAGTTGGCGCAGCGTACTTTGAACGATTTTGTCGATCGGAATGATTGAATACGAAACACCTAAATTTTCAGCTTCAGTCACAGCATCCTCAATACTGATTGGACTGGTATATTGAGACGGCATCAGAATTGCTTCTACATTTTCAGGGCCGATTGCATCGGCTAAAACTGCGAGAGTGAGTCCTGAATCAATGCCACCCGATACTCCAACAATCGCACCTTGAAATCCATTCTTGCGAATGTAGTCGGATACACCCAATTTAATCGCACTATAGATACTCGACAGGAAACTGGGCGACTCGATTACCGTACCCGGCACCACTTGCAAATCAGGCGTTTTCTGATAAGTGATTCGGACAATGCTTTCCTCAAAATGCGGAGCTCGCAAAACAATCTCACCTTCAGAATTGGTAACAATCGAACCTCCATCAAAAACCAGTTCGTCTTGTCCGCCAACCAGGTTCACATACACGATGCTGACTTTGTTGCGCTTTGATCGCTTGGAAACGACATCCTTTTCTCGATAGCTGATTTTCGAAGTGTCAAAAGGCGAGCCATTCAATGTGAAAACAATTTCCGCACCGTTTTGAACCGCCTGTTCGACGGGCCCGTCATCCCACACATCCTCACAAATCGTCAGACCAATCGAGACCCCGTCGATTTTTACAACACTAGACGCGGAACCTTCGCGAAAGTAGCGTTTTTCATCGAACACGCCATAATTGGGTAGATGTTGCTTACAATATGTTGCAACGAGCTCACCGCGGTCAATCAATGTTGCTGCATTGAATAAATGTCCCTGTGAGTTATGAGGATGGCCGATAACGAGTGCAATTTCAGGCACAGCGCTCTTCAGACTGCGAAGCATGGATTCGCATTCTTGTACAAAGTTTTGACGAAACAACAGATCTTCCGGCGGATACCCTGAAATTGTCAGTTCAGGAAATACAACAAATCGACAATGCAATTTGTCTCGAGCGTGCAGAGCAGCCTCAAGAATGCGTTTTCGATTTCCGTGTAAATCACCAACAACAAGATTCACTTGCGCGAGAGCAACACCGAATTGCTTATCCATATCTGAATATTTGCGAGATTAATAGTATCTGAATTGCCGATTCATGGACGCCCCACTTAAACCGAATTTTGGGTTCGATAGTGATCAATTTGTATCGTACGTCATTGATTCCATTGACCAAATTAGCTCCAGTGACTGGAACAGCTGTGTCGCCTTGGAGTATCCGTTCGTCAAGCACGAATTTCTCCTGGCATTGGAAAACTCCGGTTGCGTATCTCCGCAGACCGGATGGTTGCCACAGCACATTGTAATACGGAATTCAGACTGTGACGGCGGTCGAATTCTAGGAGTCGCTCCCATGTACTTGAAGGGGCATTCATGGGGTGAGTACATCTTTGACTGGGACTGGGCAGCTGGAGTCCAGCAATATGGCTTGGACTATTATCCAAAGCTGGTCTCCCAAATACCATTCACACCTGTATCGGGCTCAAAACTGTTGGCTGCGCCAAATACAGATGGGGCGAATGTTGAGGCTTTGCTTGCCCAGGCGGGACAAGAGATATTGAAAGCACGTGGAGTCTCGTCCATACACTGGCTATTTATAAGCGAACAGGATCAGAATTTCTTAGAAGCAGTCGAGGGGGCGACTCGAAAAAGCACAATTGAATACATTTGGGAGAATCGTGGCTATGAATCGATGAAAGATTTTCTCAGTCAATTGGTTCGCCGCAAGCGAAAGAATATCCGGCAAGAACGTAAGTACGTTGAAAAACAAGGAGTTAAAATCGACATTATTGCGGGTGAAGAGATGAATTCCGCGCACTGGCAGTTTCTTGAAAAGTGTTATGCGACGACCGTTCAGAAATATGGCTCTTATAAGTATTTGTCCTATGAATTTTTTCGAATGGTCGGCGAGACAATTCCGCAAAATTTTGTTTTGTTCCTCGCGCGTCAACATGGACAACCTGTAGCCAGTTCAATTTGTTTGCAAGGCGGTTCTAACTTGATCGGACGATATTGGGGTTCGGTAGACAAAATATTGCATTTGCACTTTGAAATTTGCTACTATTCTCCTATTGAGTACTGTATAGACCAAGGATTAGCCTTCTATAATGCTGGCATTCAAGGTGAGCACAAACTAAGCAGAGGTTTTCTTCCGAAACTTGCGAGCTCGCATCATTCCTTCAATGATTCGGCGTTGTGTCATGCGATTCAGGAATACATTAAACGAGAATCAAAGCAGCTGAAAGCGTACCAGCAAGAACTAATGAGTCATTCACCTTATCAGAACACTTGAGGATTTAGTTGTTCGATTTTCCCATAGTAGAGCTAATTCCGAATCAACCCAATCCTACTTTTTTGCCGCCTGAATTTTCCCCTCGGGATTTGCCTGTAGCAGTTTGTGGAGATCTTTCATTCGAACGCCTGCTCGCGGCATACAGGCAAGGTATTTATCCACATTTCAATCGGGATGATGAAATCATGTGGTGGTGTCCTGACCCAAGAACGGTTTTGTATCTAGAAGACTTCCATGTTTCTCGCAGTCTCAGAAAAAGTATACGAAATCGCAATTACACTGCCACGTTAGACAATGATTTTGAAGCCGTCATTCACAGCTGTGCAACTGTACTTCGAAAATATCCTGGCGGACTTACGGCAGATACTTGGATTACGCAGGGCATGATGAATGCATACCTTGAATTATTTCGAAAAGGTCATGCTCACTCAATAGAAATCTGGCACAGTCAAAAGCTGGTTGGAGGGTTGTACGGAGTCAGTCTCGGGCTTATGTTTTTTGGAGAAAGCATGTTTCACACGATGAGGGATGCTTCAAAAGTGGCTCTCTATTATCTGGTGGAACATCTGAAAAGATGGAATTTTACGATGATTGACTGCCAGCTTCCGAATGAACTGCTGTTCAGTCTCGGGGCTCAGGATATACCGCGTCTGGAATTTCTCGCGCATGTACGCAAGTCTGTGGAATTTCCTCAACCCAACAATCTGTGGAAATTTGTATAATTGCAATGAATGCAGATATTGTTTCAGTTTTATGCATTCAAAAGCGATAATAGTTCTAGTTTATTTGATTGAAAATCTGTAATACATTTACTGGGGTTTGCATTTTCAAATTGAATTTGCTTGCATGAATTTCGATTTTGTTCGAAATACTGCTGTTATAATTTTTGTGGGATTTTTGGCTCTTAACTGAGGATAGTGTGAAATGAATGAACGAGTTGACTCCTATATCATCCGCGGATTACTTATTGCCGGAGTTTTATTATTCGCGGTGAATCTTTCTTCTTGTGCAAATTGCGCAAATTTACTGTGCACAAAAACAATTGATGATGCAGTAGCGATGGAACCTGAAGAAGAAACAATGGAAGCTTTGCCTGAGGAACCACCAGAAGAGACTGTAGAACTTATGGTTGCTGACGATATTTATGTCGTCGTTGCAGGAGATAGCTTGTGGGCTATTTCCAGTTTAACGAGTATTTATAACGACGCGTTTCGCTGGCCGTTAATTTATTCCAATAACGATCAAATCGAAAACGCAGATCTTATCTATCCTGGCGAAGAACTGGCGATACGACGAGATTTATCACGAGATGACATCAATTCTGCAGTCGAACACGCAAAAAATCGAGGTGTCAGATCGTACGAGGATTTAATGGCGTACGATTCCGCATACCGTAAATCAGCCATGATGATGGCGCAGTAAATCGGAGAATAAACGTAACTCACAGGGTTATACGGACTAAAAATGTTAAGAAACAGATAACATTTGAGTCTAGAAACCTTCGATAATGTTACTCTCTGAAAATTCTGCTTCAATCAGTTAAGTTTTGAATTTGGCAGTCAGGCCATTGTTCCTGACTGCCAAAATCATTTCACACTACCGAAAAAGCCTTTTATCGAGGACTCCGTCCTTCGGAGTTTTACCCATAATCCAATAGTCAGAATCAATTGACTATTCACCAAATGGAAAAAATGAATGCCAATTCGAAGAAATTGACCTTGATTTCATTTCTGGCGACGTTAGTTTTTTGTTATCTGACCTTTCTGCCCGTCGCGAATTCAGCAGTAGATTCTCAGACAGAATTAAGAAAAACTTTTGTTGAAGCGGAGCGGTTGCTCAAGAAAAAACGTCTGACTGCTTGGTATAAACTGAAGCCGACTCTTAGGGAATACCCCCTCTATCCGTATCTGCTCTTCCGAGAAATTCGGGCGAATTCAGCGAATTTCTCCAACTCCGAAATATCAGAATATATTGAAGAGTGGAATATTCCAATGCAAGGCTATTTCGTGAGCTGGTGGTTGAGCCGACTGTATGCGAAGAAAGATTGGTCTCTGATTATCAAACATTTTGCAAAAGCTAGAGACACGAAAACTCGCTGTACGTACACCTACGCGCTGTACAAGTCAAAACAATTTGAAAAAGCATATCCAAATCTCGAGAAATTGTGGTTATCCAAGCGTTCACGACCAAATGCATGTGATCCACTATTTCAATTTGGACTGAAAAACAGGATTATCGATGATCGCCTGATATTTAAGAGAATGTTGCTCACTCATGCAAGACAGAATCGAGGATTAACGAATTATTTGCAGAGTTTGCTTAAGTCCAAGAATGCCAGGCAGTGGGTAAAAGTACTTGCCGCCGCCCATAGGAACCCCAGAGACGAACTAACAGAGAATATCCTGAAGTGGAGCCAATCCGAATACGGAAGAGATGTGATTGAATATGCATTTGTCAGGATCGCTCGCAGAAACTTGAGTGAATCGATTCAGGTTTGGAGAAATCTGAAAGATCGACACCCGAGCGCATTTGCCAAGCTGGCTCCGGCGCAGAAGACGCTTGCGATGAGATACGCGGTGTATCACCATGAAGAAGCTTACCAGTGGTTGGCAACTCTGCCCAGAGAACTGCAGGATAGAAAAGCGTTGCGTCTGCAGGTGCGAAGCGCCCTCGCTTCAGAAAGCTGGCAACACGTATTGGACACCATTAATTTAATGGACGAGGAAGAAGCAAGCGGCAGTGAATGGATTTTTTGGCGAGCTCGTGCGCTGCACGAAATTGGCGAGACTGAAGCCGCAGAGCAATTATGGCTTAGTATTGTCAATGAATTGAATTTTTACGGTTTTCTTGCAGCTGATCGTTTAGAACAAGACTACGCGTTATCAGACCCAGTTCAAATCCTTTCACAAGCAGAAATTACCGAAGTGACTGAAGAAGTGCCTGCTTTTCTTCGAATTCGCGAATGGTTGGCGTTAAACCGAACAACCAATGCACGACGCGAACTGATTCATCTGAAAAACACCCAAACCGATACGTTCTGGCAAGCCGCTGCGGGAATGTTTCATCTTTGGAATTGGCATGATGGAGCTGTACGTGCGATTTTCCAGATTGAACAGCCCAACAAAGTTGCATTGGACGTATTTTATCCCACACCTTACAGCGAAACCGTACGCAAAGAAGCCATGCGATATGGTGTCCCAGTACACTGGATCTATGGAATCATGCGTCAGGAAAGCCTGTTTATTGCGGATATTCGTTCGAGTGCAGGTGCGATTGGACTCATGCAGCTGCTTCCATCAACTGCACGTGCTACCGCCAAACGGCAAGGCATCCCAAGACCTTCGAACGCCCAACTCACTCGGGCATCATTGAATGTTCGATTGGGAGTCGCTTTCTTTAAACAGTTGCTGAATCGGATGAATGACAATCCCATACACGCACTCGCTGGATACAATGCGGGACCGTCTAGGTCGATAGCCTGGCAGAAACGATTCAGAGCTTCTGATCCAGCGATTTGGGTTGAAACGATTCCATTTACAGAAACCCGGATCTACGTAAAGAAAATTCTCGCCAATTTCATTATCTATGACAAACTGTACAACATGAAATCTGCAAAAATCAGAGATTATCTTGAATTTTCAGATGTACAGCAGGCCCATTCTGGCCATTGAACATCAGCCGAAAATTAATTGTAACCGGCATTGTCCAAGGAGTTTGGTTCCGAAGCTTCGTTGTTGATTCGGCAAGGAGCCTATCAATCCAAGGCTGGGTTCGAAATACAGAAGATGGACACGTTGAGTTGCTCGCACACGGCTCACCTGAAAATATTGACCTTTTGGAAAAGTCTCTTTGGATTGGTCCGCCCCTATCGCAAGTGAGCAACGTACGTTCCCGACAGTCAACAGCGGTCCCGAATTCCGTCGGATTCAGAGTTATCTGGTAACAAAGAAGTTAGAATCAAACAGTCTTTACCAACCCGGATTCACGCAGAAAAAACGATTTCAAGTCCTTTGAATTCTTCGTTCGACTTCTTCCATCAAGTTTGACAAAGGCAGATCAACAAGCTTTCCACTTGCTCGGTGTTTGTATTCGACCGTGCCTTTTGCAAGTCCTTTGTCCGATATCACAAGACGGTGTGGAATTCCAATTAATTCCATATCGGCAAATTTGACACCAGGCCGCTCTTTGCGATCATCAAGCAGCAATTCGTAACCTCTCGAACTCAGTTGATCGTGAATTTCTTCAGACACTCGAACAACATTTTCTGGTTTGCGAGAATAAATCGGCACGATGCAGATAGAAAATGGAGCAATCGGGTCAGGCCAAACAATTCCTTTGTCGTCGTGATTTTGTTCTATTGCAGCCGCCACAATTCGAGATACCCCGATTCCGTAACAGCCCATCCATAGAATTGCTTTCCTGCCATTCGAATCTAAGCAGGTTGCCGAAAAAGCTTCGCTGTATTTGGTGCCCAACTGGAATACATGTCCAACTTCAATTCCTCGCTTTACAGAGATCACCTGCTCTGGATGATCTGGAACAGGGTCTCCCTCAACTGCTTTGCGCAGATCTCGGAATTCAGCTTCTGGAAGATCTCGCTCCCAATTCACTCCGATGTAGTGTTTATCTTTCTGATTTGCGCCACAAACAAAATCCGACATTACCTGAGTTGAATAATCTGCGATGACTGGAATGGTAAGGCCAACTGGGCCTACTGATCCAATTTCAGCCGAAATTTCAGCAAGAATATTTTCTGGTGACTCAAATTGAACCGGTGTTTTGATCTGCTCAATTTTCTCAGCCTTTAGCAGATTCAATTCATGGTCTCCTCGCAGCACCAACGCCAAAGGTCCTGATTCGCCACGTACTACGAGAGTTTTTACAGTATTTTCAAGCGGTACTGACAAGAATGACGACAACTGTTCCATGGTCGCCACACCTGGGGTGTCAATACATTGCATGCTTTCCATCGCCTGAGATCGAGTTGCGCTCGGTTGCGGCAGCGGAACAAGCTCAACATTGGCAGCATAACCAACCTCGTCATTGATTCCAATTCCATCTTCACCGGAATCTGCCAACACATGAAATTCATGAGAAACACTGCCTCCGATCGCGCCAGAATCCGCGGTTACCGCGACAAAATCGAGTCCGAATCTTGAAAATGTTCGACTATAGGCATCGTACATAATCTGATACGACTGTTCCATCCCAGCATGATCAACGTCAAACGAATAGGCGTCTTTCATTAGAAATTCACGACAGCGCATTACACCAAATCTTGGACGAATTTCGTCTCTGAATTTCCACTGCATTTGATAGAAGTTCGCTGGCAATTGACGATAGCTTCGGATTTCGTTGTTGATGAGCGTCGTAATGACTTCCTCATGCGTGGGACCAAGACAAAAATCTCGTTGATGGCGATCTTTAAATCGCAGCAGTTCAGGTCCGAAAAAATCCCATCTCCCAGATTCGCGCCAAATCTCTCCTGGTTGAACCGACGGCATAAGCACTTCTTGCGCCAGCGATCGGTTCATTTCCTCTCGGACGATATTCTCAACTTTCCGGAGCACTCGCAGGCCTGTCGGCAGCCAATTGTAGATTCCTGACGCCAGCTGACGTATCATGCCTGCCCGAAGCATTAGGCGATGACTAACAATTTCAACGTCCGCAGGCACCTGGCGAACTGTAGCCAGCAAATAGTTCGATGTTTTCAAAGCTCTTTCCCTAAATTACCAACGACTTTTATTCCACTGATCAGGATTTGCCCAATTTTTTGCATTCAGCCACTGTGGCACCGGCTTGTAAAAGTGCAGGCTAAATTCATACCAGCACAAAGCCTTTTTTCCAAATTGATTTGGATCCACCAGCCTGAAACCCTGAGCCACAGCATCTTGTTTTCGATAGCCCTCAGCATCTTCATCGTCATTGATCATTACCCACAACAGCTTTGCATGCAAGTCTCGCAATCGGGAAATCATCTGCTCAGTTGTTTGCTTCGCAATACTGCTGAAACTATCGAATATCACAATGAAATCAAACCGCCCTAAACCAGAAAATTCGGATTCAAGTCTGGAAAATAAGATGTGTGTTACTTTCACATCCTTACATTGGCTGAAGCAATCCTGCAATCCAGATGGAATTTCAGGTGCGAGAATGAGTACGGTTTTCGGTTCTTCAGATCGAATTCGGTCTATTAAGGCTCGCAGCAGGTCGGAGTTCAACTTGAATCGTTTTGTCAGGAAGGTAATTCCCTGTAGTTATGGCATTTCATTCAACAAGACTTAGATTCGAAGAAGCGCCGTTCAAAGTTTCCTGGTTTTTTGAAATTCGAGCGTAGGCTGAGTGATTATGGATGGATTCGAAATTCTCAGACTCAACGGTATAAGCCAGAATACGCTCATCTTGGTTTAGCTCACTGGCAACATCTCGCACCATGTCCTCTACGAACTTTGGATTGTCATAGGCCTCTTCTGTAACGTACTTTTCATCGGGACGTTTCAACAAGCCGTACAACTGCGAACTTGCATTGCTCTCCGCCAGTTCAATCAGTTCTTCAAGCCAAACAAACTGTTCGGACAAGACAGTAATTGTGACATGAGAGCGTTGATTGTGAGCGCCGTAGCTTGAAATTTCTTTTGAACAAGGACAAAGACTGGTAACTGGCACAACCACACCCGTAATAATGTTGACTTTTCCGTCTTTAAGTTGGCCAAGCAAGGTCGCTTCATAATCGACCAAACTCTTCACTCCAGTGACTGGAGCGCTTTTTTCCATAAAATACGAAAAAGTCATCTCAATACGGCTCGATTTGGAGTCTAGTCTCTCTGCGACTTCTTTTACGATGTCTGTGAAAGATTGGACTGAGAAAACATTCTCATACTCATTGAGCACCTCCACAAATCGAGACATATGTGTTCCCTTGAAATTATGTGGTAGTCCAACGTACATGTTGAATAAGGCGTTCGTGTTTTGATCGCCTCTGCTCCGGTCACGAACCCTTATGGGATGTTTTAGCCTTCGAATTCCGACTTGGTCGATATCAAGTTGGCGCGTATCCTTATGCGATTGGATATCCGGAATCTGAGGTTCCTCATAGTCGATGGGAACGGGAATCAATTTCGGAAAATTCATAAGCTTATTCTCTTTTTAACATCATATTCAATACAAGACTCAATCAAATTTACTACTGATCTTGCGTCTAACCCACATTCTGCGAGCACATCTTTAGGCACGCCATGTTCCAGATGTTCATCTGGAAGACCTAAGTTGATAGTACGCGTTAGAATACCATACTTTGCAAGGACTTCGTTAACTGCAGAGCCGCCACCGCCGGCCACTACCTGCTCTTCGATCGTGATAATCAAATTATGCCTCATTCCAACGTCTTGGATAAGCGCTTCGTCAACCGGCTTCACGAATCTCATATTAACGACTGTCGCATTGACTTGTTCTGCTGCTTCCAGCGCAGGAGCAAGCATGCTGCCAAATGAAAGTATTGCTACACGGTCCCCTTCCCGTTCGACCGAAGCCTTGCCGATTTCGAGCAAGGTCATTTCTTCTTCCTGTTCCACTCCAGGGCCGGTTCCACGCGGATACCGAACCGAACTAGGGCCGACATGCTCATAGGCAGTATAAAGCATATTCCGACATTCCCTTTCATCAGCAGGAGCCATAACTACCATGTTCGGTATGCATCGAAGGTACGAATAATCATATGCACCTGCGTGAGTTGCTCCATCTCCTCCCACATAGCCTGCACGGTCCAGTGCAAACATCACATCCAAGTTTTGAACACACACATCGTGAATCAGCTGATCGTAAGCTCTCTGCAGAAACGTTGAATAAATCGCAACCACCGGTTTCATGTTTTCGCATGCGATTCCGGCACCGAATGTAACGGCATGCTGTTCAGCAATGCCAACGTCAAAATATCGATCTGCAAACCTTTTGTGAAATTCCACTAAACCTGAGCCTTCTCGCATCGCCGGAGTGATACCGATCAGACGTTCATCCTTCTCTGCCATATCACACAGCCATTTGCTAAATACCGATGTATAAGAAACTCCAGATGATTTTTTCTCTAATTTTCCAGTTTCTGGATTGAATGGTACAACCCCGTGATAACTAAGCGGGTCCGCTTCCGCTGGGTCATATCCTTTTCCTTTCTGCGTGACGATGTGCAAGAACCGGGGACCGTCAATTTTTTTCATATTTTCAATGGTACGCATCACTGTATTGAGACGATGACCATCGATAGGGCCGATGTAGTAGAACCCCAATTCTTCAAACAGCGAACTTGGAAGAAACAAACCCTTGGTATGTGATTCGATTCGTTGTGAAAGCTCATGCACAGGTGGCACCGTACTCAGCACAGCACGGCTTCCTTCACGAACCGACATGAACGCCTTCCCGGACAAGATTCGAGCAAGATAATTTGAAAGCGCTCCAACATTAGGCGAAATTGACATTTCGTTATCATTCAAGATAACCAAAAGATTCGCTTTCGAATTCCCAGCATTGTTCAGCGCTTCATAAGCCAGGCCAGCCGTCATCGCTCCGTCTCCAATGATGGCAACCACATTTCGATCTTCGCCCTTAACCGCTGAAGCTACCGCCATCCCGTAGGCAGCGGATATCGAAGTACTGGAGTGCCCTGCACCAAAACAATCAAATTCACTCTCGTCTCTGCGCAGAAATCCACTCACCCCTCCGGGTTGGCGTATGGTATGCATTGCTTCGCGTCGCCCAGTCAAAATCTTGTGTGGATAAGCCTGATGACCGATGTCCCAGACGAGTCGATCATGTGGAGTGTCAAACAGGTAATGCAACGCTACCGTCAGCTCTACTGTCCCCAGCCCTGCTGCTAAATGTCCGCCTGTCTGAGAAGTTACATCAATCAAATAACTTCGAAGCTGATCAACAACAGTTTGCAGTTTATTGCGTGGAAGTTTCCGTAAGTCTTCTGGAGTTTCGATGGCTTTTAAGAGTTCAAAGCGTTCACGATAACCAGTAGATCCTTGCTCGGATATCTGAGAGGATTTGGTAAATTTAGTCATGACAATTGCCTGTACTAATAAAGGCGTTCGACTGTAAACTCGGCAATCTTTTGTAGATTCGTCGTGTCGTGTGAAAGAGTCTTCAGCGCTCCAATCGCCTGGTCTCGCAGCTCAGCTGCACGCAACCTTGCATGATCAACGTCGTGTTCACCGTCTAGAACATCATCTTGATACTGAAATGAAAGACCAATGAGCTCTCCATATTCACTCAGAGCGGCGTATTCCTCGTCGTTGAGGTCTTCGTAAGTAAGAGCGCCCAATCGCACAGAAGCCTGAATCAACTTAGCCGTCTTCAATCGATGAACTCTCAGCAATGCATCAGAACTCGTATTATCAAAATTCAGATCTAGAGCTTGACCACCTGCCATTCCTCTGGACCCGGATGCTTTGGCGAGCACGGAGATAAGTGAACTCCTCCGCCCAGCGATGTGATTCAACTGATCGCTCAAGGCGATAATTTCAAACGCCAGTGTTTGCAATGCATCACCAACGAGAATCGCGGTCGCTTCATCATAAGCAGCAAAACAAGAAAGTTTACCGCGACGATATTGATCATCATCCATACACGGCAAGTCGTCATGAACAAGTGAATATGCATGAATGCATTCAATGGCTACAGCAGGGTCTAATAGAACTTCGGTATCGACACCAAACATTTCACCGGTCATGATGACAAGAACTGCACGAAATCTCTTGCCACCGTCCAATGTCGCGTACCGCATCGCCTCATGAAGTTTCTCGGGAGGCTCGCTTGCAGACGGAAGTTGGGCATCAAGTGCGGCTTCGATTGCTTGCTGGCATCTCTGCCAGTCTGACTCAAAGCTCATGGCGTCCAATTAGTTTCGCGTGAGTGGCTCTTCTTTATGGTCACCATCCTCACTTTTGGTCAGTTGAACGACTTTCAATTCTGCTTCTTTTAAACGCGCCTGGCACTTGCGAACTATTTCTATTCCTGCTTGAAAATCCCGCAAAGATTCTTCCAGCGATTGTTCGCCACTCTCCATTCTCCGAACGATGGTTTCCAGTTCTTTTAACTGTGCTTCAAACCCAGGCTCGTTCTGCTGTTCTGAACTGCTCAAATATTCACACCAATTTATTTCTTAAGTCTGTGGTTGCTAGGAATGTCGATCTTACTGTTTGATTATATTGTTCGCAAATAAGTTCTAATTTTTATTTTCTTTGCAAGCGGTTACGCTACAGCGGGTTTGGCTGCAAAATGAGAATACGCAACTCTTTGAGGATTGCGACTTGACCTTCGAACAAATTGATTGAATTTCAGAATTTACCACTAGAGCCAATACTTGGACAATCCGATCATTGCTGATTTTTAGGGAATTTCAAAATCTAAAATCCTTGGCGACATCAGTGTTTTATATCGCTCTGCCAGCGACAAAAAGACCAGCCATGTGTATTTCCGAAACTCGCTTGGACAACATGGATTTTACTGCTCAATAATGTGCGACCGCTGTAAGAACTTCATCATTTGCAACCAAATTCTTGGGGTTTGACTTAGTAAAGCTGCGTCAATCTGGCAGAAGTTCTGAATTTAATTTGGTGTAATCCGGCCTTGTGAGCTCGACAATTCGTTTGGACCGCCGCAGTCATATTTGCTCGGATGTCATCGAAAATCTGCCCGGACTCATGTGAACATGGTGTCTTTATCGCAAGTTTCAACACGCTGAAGTCGTTCATGTCTATCACTTTCAGTCAATTTCCACATAGTTCCGCTATCGAGCATCACAGGAGACAGTGTGGTTGAAGCCTCAAGATGATTTCCTTTAATTCTGGAAAATTTGGGAGCGACCTTTCAACGGTGCAGTAGTCATCGAATATTAATTGCTGAATATCTGAGCAGCAAAGACAAGCGAGATCCATCAAGTCTGACCATGTATTTCCTCTCGAAGTTTGGGAACCAACATTCCGCTGCAAAAATTGAAAAAAAATGAGGTCTAGCTGTTTAATTTTTCATGAAAGACACCAAATAGCTTGTATTGATATACAATCGTTCTTTATCAATTCTCGATCAATCCGATCAAATGAGAATTTGGTATTCCAAGAATATTGGCGGATTTATGCTATTGCTGCTGAACCGAAAAATTAAACGCTTGACTTAGTTCAAATTCATAAACTTAGACTAAAGTCTGCATTTAAGTCGAAATATCATAATTTTTTTGATTACATCACTTCAGAATGACTATTGATTACCAGCATAATTTGGATATTATTAATGGAATTAAAAGCATATCATGGATACACACTTGACTACGGGAGACAATATAAGTTCTAATTTACCGTATGCAGATAGGGCTCCGACAATTTGACAGCGAGGCCATCGAGTGTTTTAAGCGCGGTGGCGATTATGATCGCTGCGATTTGGACATCACAGCACAATAATCTTCAGTTTGTATCTGCGGCACCCGAGTGATCAGTGTGGCCGGTCTTTTTTGCAACAGGCGCAGCGACGGTGCTTTGACAAGGCCGATAATCCGCTCAAGTATTTGGCCATTGATGCCATCACTGCGTGGTGGGTATTCGATCGGAAAAGGCTGTGGCAAGTATGAATCGCAACGATTCGCCAGCGAGTTGATTCTGCGAAGCGTGCTGCAAATGTGGATAGCGATTCCGTTATGACTGTGGGCAGTTGATAGCCCTGAACTGAGCCTGCAATTTCCACCAAAGCACCCTCGAAATTATTGGCAGGAAATTGCATTGATGGATATTAACAAATTACAACCGTAACTTACATGAGGAACCAACATGGACGACAATGA
Source organism: Arenicellales bacterium (assembly GCA_965202855.1). Taxonomy (GTDB): domain Bacteria; phylum Pseudomonadota; class Gammaproteobacteria; order Arenicellales; family JAJDZL01; genus JAJDZL01. The sequence continues at coordinate 278,985 of CBDBBP010000004.1, forward strand.
TTCGAAAACTTTGAGTATGTGCCCGGTAATGGGCAATGGTCAGAGACACTCAGCGATTGGAAGCATCGCCAACCAGAATTGGTGGCCGAACCAGCTAAACCTGAAGATGCTTCATCAAAACTCTCATGCTATTGACCCAATGGGTGAGAAATTCGATTACGCGAAAGAATTTAATACCATTGATCTTGATGAACTAGCGAAAGATGTCGATGCAATAATGACTGACTCGCAGGAATGGTGGCCAGCGGATTATGGCCATTACGGACCCTTGTTCATCCGTATGGCTTGGCACAGTGCTGGTACCTATCGCATTTATGACGGCCGCGGTGGCGCGCGTACAGGCACACAGCGCTTCGCACCCATCAACAGTTGGCCTGATAATGGAAATCTCGACAAGGCACGACGGTTGCTCTGGCCAGTCAAGCAAAAATATGGACGAAAGCTTTCCTGGGGCGATCTTATGATTTTTGCAGGGAATCGCGCCCTTGAGACTATGGGCTTTAAAACATTCGGCTTCGCTGGTGGTCGAGAAGACGTCTGGGAACCCGAAGAAGATATCTATTGGGGTCCAGAGAAAGTATGGCTCGATGACCAACGCTATAGCGGGGAGAGGGACCTAGAAAGACCACTTGGAGCTGTTCAAATGGGCCTAATTTATGTGAACCCTGAAGGTCCAAATGGAACTCCCGATCCTTTAGCTTCCGGTATAGACATCCGCGAGACATTCATGCGTATGGCGATGGATGACGAAGAGACAGTCGCACTCGTCGCTGGTGGGCATACCTTTGGCAAAGCTCACGGTGCGGCGCCATCTGATCTGGTCGGTCCTGAACCAGAAGGCGCAAGCATAGAAGAACAGGGGTTGGGCTGGAACAGCAGTCATGGCAGTGGTGTCGGTGGTGACACAATCACTAGCGGAATTGAAGGAGCATGGACACACGATCCCATAACTTGGGATACTGGGTATTTTGATGCGCTATTCGATTATGAATGGGAGCTGACGAAAAGTGCCGCTGAGGCCTACCAATGGACTCCGACTTCTGATTCAAATGCGCGTCGAGCGCCAGCCGCTCATAATTCAAGTGAAACAGAACCGCTTATGATGACCACGGCGGATATGGCTTTAAAGTTGGACCCGATTTACGAGCCGATCTCTCGCCGATTTCACGAGAACCCCGACCTGCTCGCAGATGCTTTCGCTCGCGCTTGGTTTAAGTTGACACACCGTGATATGGGACCCCGCTCACGCTATCTCGGCTCAATGACACCGACAGAAGAGATGATATGGCAAGACCCGGTGCCTGCGGTGGACCACGAATTGATTGGGGAAGATGACGTAGCCGAATTGAAGGCCAAATTGCTTTCTTCAGGACTGTCTGTTTCTCAACTGGTCTCGACTGCCTGGGCTTCTGCGTCGACATTCCGCGGCAGCGATCTGCGTGGCGGAGCAAATGGAGCTCGCATTCGACTTGCTCCTCAAATGGACTGGGAAGCCAACAACCCTGAAGAATTAGCCCAAGTTCTAGGTACTCTGAAAGAGGTGCAATCAGAATTTAACAGTGGCGAAAAGCAGGTATCGCTAGCTGACCTCATCATTCTTGGCGGCTGTGCAGGTGTAGAGAAAGCTGCAAGTGATGCAGGATATGACGTACAAGTACCGTTCAGCCCCGGCCGTACTGACGCTTCTTTAGAGCAAACTGATGTAAACTCTTTCGCTGTTCTCGAACCATCCGCGGACGGATTTCGCAATTACCTCCAAAATGGGCATGTCATGTCCGCAGAGGAACTGTTAGTTGATAAAGCACAGCTTCTGACTTTAACCGCACCCGAGATGACGGTTCTTGTTGGTGGACTGCGAGCTCTAAATTGCAATACAGCTCAATCCTCGCATGGTGTTTTCACAAATCGACCCGGAACGCTGACCAATGACTTCTTTACCAATCTGCTTGATATGGGCACAGAGTGGACAGCAATCTCAGATAACCTTTTTGAAGGACGAGATCGTTCGACTGGTGACGTGAAATGGACAGGGACTCGAGTTGATCTGATCTTTGGCTCTAATTCCCAGTTGCGCGCTATCGCAGAAGTTTATGCTTGCGATGACGGCGAAGGAAAGTTTGTAACTGACTTTGCAGCAGCCTGGAACAAAGTGATGAACCTTGATCGTTTCGATCTTGCCTGATCAGCGGAGAAACGACTATCGAATGAAATATTCTGATTCTCTAGGCTTAACGACCTAGCCAAGTTTCTAAATCATCCGTGAATTAATCATTCACGGATGATTTTTTTTTGCGAAGTTCAACAGTACAAAGTTCGTGCGGGAATTGTGGATTTCTCACTCAAAAGTACAGAAAACTCTCAAGGCCTAACATTCTGACAATTCTAAAATCCTGTTCTGAAAATCAATCATATAGATTTTTTGGTTAGACCTCTGAACTCGGGGGATGCTCTGTAACTCACTTCTTTGCAAGTTCTGCGTATGTTCGCCAGATGTGTCTCTTTCCTCCCCAATCGTCTCGCAATGAGATCACCATTGACTCTCTGCAACAAAACATCCGACATTTTCTTGCTCAAAACTCAGATCAGCGAACTCAGTTACTCCCACTCGATCGTGGCGGGTGGTTTGTTAGAGATGTCATAAGTTACGCGGCTGATCCCCGGGACTTCATTCACGATACGACTGGACACCAGCTCAAGGACCTCGAACGGAATTCTCATCCAGTTTGCCGTCATGAAATCCAGCGTCTGTACGGCTCTAAGATTGATTACATACTCGTAGGCTCGATTATCCCCGACTACGCCGACAGACTTAACGGGTAAAAATACGGCGAAAGCCTGGCTTGCTTCGTAGTAAAGATCATGGCTAACTAGTTCTTCGATAAATATGGCGTCGGAAAGACGCAGCATTTCTACAAATTCCTTCTTGACTTCTCCTAAAACTCGAACACCAAGACCAGGCCCTGGGAATGGATGACGATAGACGAGCTGATGAGGAAGTCCAAGCTGAGCACCAATTTTTCTCACTTCGTCCTTGAACAGGTCGCGGAGCGGCTCTAACAACTGCAAATGCAATGTTTCAGGCAGACCGCCGACATTGTGGTGAGATTTAATCACTTTTGCCTGACCGGTATGTGCTCCAGCCGATTCAATGACATCAGGATAAATCGTACCTTGAGCCAACCAACTTGCACCTTCAATTTTTTCTGCTTCTTCCTGAAATATTTCTATAAAGACACGACCGATGACTTTGCGTTTCGTTTCCGGGTCCTTGACTCCGGCTAAAGCTGAATAGAATCGATCACTTGCATCAACGCATACCGCTTTCACACCAATTTTCTGAATCACTTCATTGGAAACAGTTTCTGCTTCATTGAGTCGAAGCAGTCCGTTGTCAACGAAAATACAAGTTAAATTATCCCCGATCGCCTGATGAATCAGGGCAGCGCTAACCGAAGAATCGACTCCTCCCGACAAACCCAGCACAACCCGGTCTGAACCGACTTTTTCTCGAATTGAGTCCACCAAGTCCAAAATAATGGAATCAGTTTTCCACAGAGAAGAACATCGACAAATGTCGTGAACGAATCTTTGAATGATTTGCTGCCCTTGGCGCGTATGGGTAACTTCGGGGTGAAATTGCAGCCCGAACAAGTTTCGTTGGTGATCAGCAATCGCTGCGTAGGGCGATGCTGCAGACTGCGCAATGGTCTCAAATCCATCCGGCAGTTGAATTACGCGATCACCGTGACTCATCCACACGTCAAGTTTCGCCATCTCGCCATTCTGCGCAGCCCCAGCTAATCCACTCAAGAGCAAGGAATCATTCACTACGTTCATTTCTGTTGCTCCGTATTCGTGAATTCTCGCATTTTCGACTTGACCACCTAGCTGATCAACCATGGTCTGCATGCCGTAACAGATGCCCAATACGGGAATTCCCATATTGAGGACATCAATTCCAACTTTAGCTGTGAAACTCTCCGTTACGGTAGCTGGACCGCCAGACAAAACGACCCCAGCTGGCTCAAAAAGATCAATTTCAGAAAATGGAATATCGTGAGAACGGATTTCGCTGTACACACCGCACTCTCGAATTCTACGAGCTATCAGCTGCGTGTACTGGGAGCCAAAATCTAGAACTAGAATCCGTTCTTTTGGCAAGTGCGCCAGACTTGTGTCAGCCACGAAAACGTCTAGATACGCTGATAGTTTGGAGTTGCTTTAACAATTTCAACATCATGGACGTGACTTTCTCGAACGCCAGCATTCGTGATTCGTACAATTCGTCCCTTGGTACGAAGTTCTTGCAAATTTTTGCATCCAGTATACCCCATGCTGGAACGCAGCCCACCCATCAGCTGATAGACGATGTTGCCAACCGCACCGCGATATGGAACTCTGCCTTCGATTCCTTCTGGCACCAGCTTACTGGTTTCAGAATCAGCGGCTTGAAAATACCGGTCCTTGGAGCCCTTTGCCAGGGCGCCGATCGATCCCATACCTCGGTACGACTTGTAGGTTCGACCTTCGTAGACCTCGATGTCTCCAGGGGATTCATCGGTTCCACCTAGAAGACTTCCAACCATAACAGAATGCGCACCTGACGCGATTGCCTTTGCCACATCTCCCGAAAATCGAATTCCTCCATCGGCAATGATTGGTATTCCATCGTTCCGAAGCGCTCTTGATACTTCTGCGATTGCTGTAATCTGAGGAACTCCCACGCCAGCTACGACTCGAGTAGTACAGATAGAACCTGGTCCTACGCCTACTTTAATTGCATCTGCTCCCCGATCTGCCAAATCCAATGCTGCGATACCTGTCGCCACATTTCCAGCAACCACTTCTGTAGAAGGATGCTGACGTTTGATGTTTGTCAGCTGCTCGAGAACCCGTTCTGAATGCCCATGAGCTGTATCGAGAACCAGAACATCGACACCGGCGTCTACTAGCAAGTCAACTCGCTCAAGTTCTCGCTCACCGGTACCCACCGCCGCTGCCACTACCAAACGATCTTCTTGATCGGTGTTGGAATTTGGATACACTTCAGACTTGAGAATATCCTTGACGGTAATCAGTCCCTGAAGTCGAAAACTGTCATCCACAACCAAGATTTTTTCTATCCGACTCGCATGCAGCAATTCAAGGATTTTTTCCTTTTTCTCACCTTTTTTCACTGTGACAAGTCTTTCTTTTGTTGTCATTACACTTGTTACAGACTGATTGCTGTGTTCCTGAAAACGTAGGTCTCGGTTCGTGACAATTCCAGTCAAATGCTCATTTTCCAGCACTGGAACTCCAGATATTTTGTGTGTTTTCATCAGCGCAGAAACTTGAGCGATAGACATATTTGAGGTTGCGGTGATGGGATCGGTAACCATGCCGCTTTCGTGTTTTTTTACTTTGCGCACAAGTTCTGCCTGCTCAACTGGGGGTAAATTTCGGTGAATCACACCCAGACCGCCTAGCTGCGCGAGGCGGATCGCCATTTCTGCTTCTGTAACCGTGTCCATTGCCGCAGAGAGCAAAGGAAGATTCAGTGGAATTCGTTTGGTGAGCTGAGTACGTAAGTCCGTTTCTGCAGGCAGTACAGAGGATCGACCTGGAACCAGTAGGATGTCGTCGAAGGTGAGAGCAATGTCGATACTTTCCATTTAACCATTATAGAACTTAAGCCGGAATTTGAGCGTACTTCCGTCATCAGGCGCGGTAGGGAAGCACGTTACCATGCCCCCAGATCCGTAGTGCACGCTAATGCATACGGCTCCTACCTCAGGTCATGACGGCAAACCATATACAGCCTGCCGTATCCGTTCAGCCGCCTGTGACACGCGTTCCCGTCTCTGTGTAAGGTACGTGCTTTGGCTTCGCAGATTCCCTTTGGCTGCAGCCCTTCCCTCGTTCGACTCCGCCGAGACTCGCACCTCTTTGTTCGCCGAATTCAACAGTACTATGGCTGCATCCGGTTGCTTTACCTTACTCATCGTCAGATTCGGATTACCTTCTTTCTCTCAGCGACCTTGTCAAACTCGCAAGGTCCGGCAACGCCCTCCCAGGTCCCGACATAAGGCGTGCGCACACAATGGCATTCGATTTGCAAATATTTCATTCGAAACGGCTGAAACCCACGATTTTTTAGGCAAAAAGAATTTCAGACATTCATTTTCATCAACGACTTCAACGCATTACAAACACCGAATATTTTTTTGGGGGAATTGGCTCACTTATGCGCTTAAACTGGGAGCTGCTGACTTTTTCGTAGCATGAATAAAGCAACAACACCCGAGTGAATCTTTCTACTTCAATCAACTTTTAGGAGAATTTCCATGAAAAGTAATACTAAACAAAGTCAAATTGCTATTTCCCGCCCGCATAAAGAATCAACCGACTGGCTGCACAAACAATTGAAAAATGGCTGTCTTCGGCAAGGTTGGGGTTGGCGTGGACTCGATTTAAAGGAATCCGATAAGCAAATCAACAAAAAGAAGTGGGTTGACGCGTACTCGAATTCAAACGCCGGGGAAGCACCGACCCCGAGACGCTTCGCAATTCTGTGCACAATGCTTAGACTTGTGAAGGGTGACATCGTCGTCGTGCCGAAGATGCCGGACTACCACATGTTCACAATAGCGCGCGTAAGCGGTGAGTATCGGTTTGAAGTGCCGGACAATTGCAATGACTTTGGACACATCATTCCAGTTGATCGCAACACTGTGCGTACATTCCACTATCAGGCGAATGACGATGCGTTTCTAGTCTCCGGTCTCTTTTCTAAGTCAAATCATTGGTCGGCAGTGTCCATCGCAACTACACCGGAACACTGGAAAGCGGCAAACCAGCTTCTGAGCCTAGATAGTTGTAAGACAGCGAAACTAAAAAGTGAACTGCTGACCAAGTCGGCTGTTAACCGAGCCTTCAAGGAAGCAGCGATTTCACTGCAAGAAGAGGTCAAAACTTGGAATTCAAAAAGATTCGAAGATGCTGTAAGACAAACACTTCAAGAACAAGGCTACGAGATGTTGAATCATCGGAAATACAGCGGCAAAGGGGATGACGCAGACATGTTGGTAGCTCCTCCTGCAAGTCACAGTCTATTCCAGCGGGAGAATATCGCGATACAAGTGAAGTGGAAACAGGGTGAAGATCAAAACGATGTTTACGCGGTGAATCAAATTATTGACTGGACCGAGTGGCAAAATAGCGAAGCTGCGAAGTACGTGATCAGTTCGGCTTCGAAATTCTCAGACGAAGCTCAAGAAATGGCGAGAGACAACGATGTTGTGTTGATCGGAGGCCTACAAACGATGTGCTTTCTGCTCGGAATTTCGGAGCAGTATCGAGATGATTGGGAGTAGAAGGAGTAAAGCAAAGCCAACTTGATTTAGCATTCAATGGCATTGCCTCAAAAATTAATGTGGATGTCAAGAGCTAGCACCAGAAAAAAAAAACTCGATTGAATTATCTAAACCAATTCAACAGGTTGGAAAACGCGCAACCGTCTCTGGCGTGAATTTTCTCAATAGAGCGCCATTGGTGAATGGTCAACGCTGCCTGGATTGATGCTCTAGTGCCTCTAGTCGCTGCCCCATTTTTTCCAGCGTCGCAACGATCTGCTGCTGACCGTCTTTAAATCCTGAGAAATCAGTTTCTATATCCGTTAGCCGACTGTCAAGATCCGTCAGCCGACTGTCAAGACCCGTCAGCCGCCCTTCAACAGCGGAAATCTTGTAATGCACGTCAACCTTGAAGATTGATAAATCGGTCCCTATCGACGAAATGCTGTTTTGCATAATGAACAACTGCGTAACAATCAGGCCCAACATAGCAAACATGCCTATCGCCACGCCTCGTACCCAGACGAGTTCGCCGCCGATTTTTTCAACCTTCTTGACGGTGGCTTGAATGGATGAATCCAATTTAACTCCTCCCATATTAAATTGTTTCAGATGAATCTATCCCCCGCGAAGGAAACGATCTTTCCTCGCAAGGATTTGACGCGGCTTTCGCGGCTGCCGAAAAACAATGTCCCTGCGGTTTTTTCAATAACGCTATTGCGTCGTTTTTCATCGGTTACCAACGAATCTACCTCCTCGGTTCGTCCTCTTTTGGGACAAATCGCAACGGCAGTTCATCTTCACGTTGAGCGTGAATCACTGCCATGTCCTCCACACCTACAGAAATTTCTAGCGTTCAAAAGCTTGAAACTGACAGTTGAGAGCAAATTTATTATCATATGACCTATCTTAAATTGCAAATTAAAGTGAACGCCAAGGCAAATTTATTCTCTGTTTTAACCTTCCAGAGGGTTGCGTTTTGAGCAGATTTGGATCAATTTGACTGTAGATTGTACTCGTTTGAGCGATGGAATGATGTGACCTGACAGTGCTTTGAGGTCATTTTCTCGTCCTGAAAGATCTTATTCCACTCGCCGAAGCTCAGATTGGTGGTCACCACTACCGACACTCGCTCATACAGCTTGAGCGTCAAACGCTGTTTGCGCGGCAACTCTACATTGTCCGACAGCAACTGCTCCACGTAGTCGCCCATTTTGCGCAAAGGCAGGATCGCACGCTGATAAGTGAACTGCGTTTTATTTTCCCGTATCACTTTGCGAACGGTATTTCGAGACAGCTTGCGCTCTCGCGCAATTCGACGAAAACCCTTGCCATGAACGTAATAGTCGCGTCGAATCTTTGCAATGGTTTCCACAATTAACACGAACCTCCTAAACCTCCCTGCATCATGCAAATGCAGGTTAGTTTGCATTATTTTGAAAATTTGTGAAAAGGGTTCTTGAAACCTGTTACTCCCCTTTCACAAACTAAATATCAGCCCTCCGAGGCGGGTCAATTTTGTATTGCAATCTACAGCCGTTCAAAGCGCTTGGGCGGAAGCAAACTCTCAAACACTAACGTCTCTACCATTCGGGGTAAGGCTAACACAGCCGATCAGTCATCCGCTGGTGAATCTCAATTGTGCGCGTTGCATAGTGTTGCTTTCGTATCGCGTCCAAAAACGCGTCCCTATGCGATACAAACCAATTTTGCTCCGCACTTGGCGAAGCATGTTTCGTGTTAAACACAACAGTGCCTCCTTTTAGATGAAAACAGAAAGGAATACACTATTTCATGACGATGAAAAAGACTTGGTTGGTTCTGCTATCTCGTCATTGCACAGCTCAATGCGTTGAAAACTGATGAAAGAAAGCAGGAGGTTTATCTTGTTGCCAATACCTGACAATTGGCGCGAAAACAGCCAATCGGACTGTGTCGAGCACCCGTAACTATGCCGACAAACTGCACAGTGCGCTCCAATGAAATCAATCCCTTGGAGCGCATTGTCGGCATAGCATATTTGTCGGCATAGGCTCGATTGTTGCTGAACGGCACCTCGCTAAGCTTGGCAAAGCGTAGGATATCATTTTTGTAATTAACGAAAGCCTCGTGCAGTTTTTCCGCCTCGCTTTTGGGTATGCAACCTCTTTTACCTTTACGCGGCGGGCACTCGGGGAGTTCGGTTCTTCCTTCATCAAGGATCTTGTTGTATTTCGAGCTGACCTTTTCGAAACGCGCCACGCTCAGCATTTTAGTGTCAGCACCTTCATTCGAGGAAATTTCACGCAATGCATGCATCAACGCCATGCTTAGCGCGTACCATACAGACCGACTCCACACTTCTTCGCGTATCATTCGTTCTGGGGAACAAGCGATCTTGTGATCCTTATACTACCATAAAACAGGCTGTGGGTTAGATTCGAAGCATTTAGATTGAGGCACGCGGAATATGCCCTGCTCTAGGTTATCGGAAAAATTGTCGGAAGTCATGTGAAGGAAAGCAATCGAATATTTACATCAGTGTATGGACGCGTATACGTATCTAAAAGTAAGAACACAATTGACTTTGTGAAATTGCCAATAGAAAACAGGTGGCTGCCTAAGAAGGAAACTTCGCACGATGCCGAATTAGCATGCCAGAATTTTTACAGTGGAAGAGAAAATTGAGTGAGTGAAAAGCGCCTCTTTGATTTGTGCCAGCCAGCAATTAAAACTGATCGTCCTCATTCAATAGATATTCGAGGCGATCGGTTTCTACAGCTAATGTGTATGCGCAGAATATAAACTCCTCCCACTGCATATCTTCAATCGGATGTACAACTCTCCCGATAATACTCCAATTCGGCAACATCAAAAATTCAACTAAATCGATTTGCCTGTTTCGAATCCACGTGTATTCAATGATTTTATGCACAGCGAGTTTTTCGCAGAATCCTTCACTGGTTGCTTTACTAGTAAATATGCAGCGGTCATCGCAAACATAAATTTCCACTCGTTGAGTGCGTTCTATATGCTGCGAACCACGAAATATAAACTTCAGCGTCGTAACACCTTGCTGGCTGAAAACCTTCAATTTTGTTGCTGCAAATCTGTCAAAAGGTATCTTTGTCTTTTCATTGATTAGACTTAGATGTTTTTCAATATTTCCAGGAAGTTGTTTTTTGTAACTCTCGGGGTCGTGACTGAGCTCCATGCGTTCAAAAAATCTATTGAGATCTGCAGGTTGTGTTGTGTGTTGGTCACCGACAAACATCTCGGTATCGAAATACAGTTCGTATCCCGTTTTCCTATCTGAAGATTTAATCGCGAAAGTTCGATGGAAAGTTTGCCATGAGAATTTCTTCATTAGCTTTCTTAGCTCGATTCGATTATCAATCAATTCAATCGAAGGAGACGAAGGGCGCCTAAGGGACAAGAGAAGTTCACCGCTGGCTCTAGCCGATATTAACTTAACAGTTAGATCTTGATCTAGAATCTTGAATCCATCACCCGAGTAGTAGCACTCATGTGGAATGTTCTCACCTAATTCCTGATTTAGAAGCTCGCACACATGCTTGACATGAAGTTTTCGATTCTCCTCAATTTTTTCAACTTCCTTTATCGTTTCAATACTACTTGATTCGACTAAATCTGGAGTGAAAGGCGTAACCAATCGATCGCGAATTTGCTCTGGAATATCTTCTCGTGAAGCAAGTTCTGTGTTGACGTCAATAATGTCCTTACCTGAGCCTTTCTGCGGGACAACGTCATCCAAGGATTTGATAAACTGATTGTAATTTTTACAGATCTGGCGGATCTGCAACATCTCGATACTCTCTTTTACATAAGGAAATTTGACTTGAATAAAGTCTTCATCTTTCGGGGGCTGCACCAGCGCCAGCAATCTGCGTTCTACCTTCGAGCTGACACGATCAACTCGACCTGCCTTCTGCTCTAGATCAATTGGCAGGCTTGAAAGACCATAGTGAACCACACTGTCGCAGAATGTATGCAGGTCCTCGCCCTCCTGAAACACGTCTGTCGAGACTAGCGCTAACGGATAGCCAGGCATTCTAAATTTCCTTGCTTGTGACGACCGTTGCCCGGAGGTTGAACCTGAAGCTCCAATCACAGGCGAGACAGGAGTGAGGGAATGGCTCAGATAAGTCAGAAATTCATTCGGACGTTTTTCAAAGATATCAGGAATATTATTCTTTATGATCAGTTCCAATTGTCGTGCGAGCTGCTCAAGCTCAAAATACGTCGAAAATCCAGATTCTTTGCGCTGAGATGACAATACAGTCGCAAATTCGCGCATCCATTGCCCTCGGGTTTCGAAATTTAGATTGCTCGGACCGAGCTTCAGACGAGTGAGATAAAGATCAATGATTCCATGAGCGGTGCGCAACAGCAAACTCATCAATGCCCTGTGAATTTCAAAGAGTTTCAGCAGTTGTGACACTTTACTTCCCTCTTTCATGGCTCTGTAAAGATCATTTTGATACGGAATCAAGGCGTCATCCAATCCGGATTCTTGCAAAGCAGAGTAGAGAGTCACGGTCGTTAGCTGTCGTGCGAGCTCTTCACTCTGAATTAATTTCTTCGATTGACCGGTATTTGTTCGTTTCAGGTGATCAAATAGCGGTTTTAGGTATTGTTTTTCCTTACATTCAATCAACCATTGAATGAATGCCCTCTGACACGCCTGATAGAACTCAAGCTCGTCGCCCTCCGAACTCCTGTTGATATATCTGCCGGCAAATGTTGCTATTCTTTCACCATTTTTGCTCAAGATCTCACTAAGATCCAACCCTTCTTTCTTGCACAGAAAAATTGCCCAGTTGGGTTCCATTAGCACGATGTCGGCACGACTTTTGGTTACAAGAGCTCTCCGAACTGAATCAGGAGTTGGATATTTCCCGCCATGAATGGAGAGTAGTGCAGACACTTCTTCTGGAATCTTGCCGCGGAAGAACCAAGCGAAAAAAGTGTCATTTTTCGCTGGAAGCGACTCATTCCAGTCCAAATGGGCAAGAACTATTTCTCCACCAACAACATCATCATCACGCGTCCTGCTGACTTCCAAATATTTTTCAAAAACACTTTTCATAAAATCTTTCGACGCATCATCGGAACTTAGCATCCTGTCAATATGTTGCCAAATCCAATCGTTATAGACATCGTCCAACTTGTTCTTCAGTTCGTTGACGCTTTTGACACGTCGAACAAAAACAAGTTGCTTTCTCGCTCTTGCAAACATATTGTCATCTAGGTCCTTCACAACTTCATCCATTTTCGGATGAGGTAGCGATCTTCCAAGCCCAAGATTTATATAGCTGTCGGCAATCTGCCCAATTACATGGCGATCTTTTGCATCCGTCTGCTGTTTATTAGCGTGTTCTCCGTCAAACTCCACCGGTGGTGATCGTGTAGATTCAGCAAAACTCTCAAAGGAAGCAAGCAAGCCCGCCTGAAATGAAGGTGAATGGCTTTGACGGGTTAGCATTTCTCCTACTTTCTTTTGCACCAGCGCAGTAACCAGCTTTTGTTCGTCTGATTGAAGTACGATGGCGCCTTCCTTGCGCCATTCCTTTCGATACATGTTTCGGGTCAGTTTCTCACTATTGACGGAAATTGAGTTCAAGCGTCTTACCATGAAGCGTTTTAGCCAAGTTCGAACTTGATTGGGTTTGTTATCGTGAATGCATTTTGGTATTAGATGATGGCGGCCTACCATTTTTAGCTGGTTGCGCAGCTGCACAAGATTTCGGTCGTATGGAGTCGCTGATAAAAGGAGCGCGCTCTTCACCTTAGGCTGAAACTCTAACTCATTACGAAAACCTAAAACACCCGACAAAACTCTGTTTCGATAGCTGCTCTCGAAATCGTGCTTGAAATTATGAGCTTCGTCGATGACAATCAAATCAAATTCAGGCAGAATGTAGTTCAAAACTCTAGCGTAGTAGTCTTTTACATCAATCTTCGTTTTCGGGGTTATTCTTTCTTTTGCGGGAATCAGTGCCTCTAGTTGCTCGGATTTCCGCTTCCATTCAGATTGATCGTCACTCAGACTGAGACTGAAAGCATGCATGCTGATAAAAAAATCTGCATAGTAACCCGAAGCCGCTATCTTCAATAATTCGTAAACATTCCGACAGCTCACATATGGCGTGGCCGGAAGATTCTGGAGAGTTCGGATTCGACCGTGGTTTACGCGTACATTCGTGCGGGTGAAGTTTTTGTATTCCCTCAGCCACTTTTCCTGGACATTCTTGCTGGGGCATATGTATAGAACGCGTAACATTGGATTGAAGTACCTCAACATCGCTACTACACCAAGGGCGACATAAGTTTTGCCCATGCCTACCTCATCTGCAAGATAAGCAAATCTGACTTCAGGATCAGCGATCATGTTCTGCACAGCGACCGCACCCCGAATTTGTAATTCAGCAAGATTCTGAAGTGAGTCTTTTCCACCCGAAAAATCAATCAGCCGATTGGCCGTATCAAGATCAATTGGATCTATTGAGTTCAAGATTCTTACTCAACTGCTGAATAGTTTGCGAGAAATTCCATTTCAAACCATTTGAAAAATTTTTTCTGATATGCGAAACTGTTTTTTTCCAGTTTCATTCGGCCTACATCCTTAAGCCGATCGATTTCCTGCTGAATGCTCTTCTTAGCCTCTGTTACATTAGGACGTTCTTCAAATAAAGGATCACTATAAACTTCAAGTGCAGACAGGAGAATCAGGTAGCGCGTAACGTCGCTCAGTTCACTTTTTTCATCAACTTGTACAGTTCTTTTTATAAGAGATGGAAGACTATCGACACCTTCTCCTGTGAAGTAATAGTCAATCTGACCGTCTCCTTGCTTTTCAGACTCCCTCTTGAGCAGCAGCTTCAGATTCCTGAATGCCCTGAATATTTCAGCATATTCACAGAAGAATTGATAAATATTCTGATGGTCTTCCTGTACCGTCAATTCGCCGCCTTCATCCCTTAGAACCAGTTCTCGAATCTGGGTGTTCATGAGCATCATCTGGCGTCTTATAGGCGAGATCTCGGCATAAATAGCCAATATTTGCGCCGGAGTGAGACTCGGCAAATCCAATGGCTTGTGTCCCCACTCAACCTGCTGGAGCAATACCCAATGGCTTGGAAACTCTTGATTTTCACTTCGGTCCAGGTTTTTCCCTTCTACCTTGACTAAAGATCCGTTCTTTAGAATTTTTTCCAAGCCCTTTACATCCTTCTCGTACTTTTTTGCCTCGCCATCTATTATCCAAGGCTCTATTACAGGGTTTCCTTCCGCACTGATGATTTGGATTTCACACCGTTCACGTTGCAAGTTTTGCCCTTCCAACTTCTTTAGCTTCCAGTCATAGCACAGGCGAACTTTAGGTAAAGCAGCAGTCAATTTTTCGTCAAGATCTGTGCCAGGCACAATCTCAACGGGTTCCGTGAAATCTTCGACCGAAACATCATTTGAAATACGTTCAAGAAATTTTATGGTTTGACCAAGCTTGACTAAAAATCCCGCCTCAACATTATTGTGAAACGCTTTCTGAGTAAAATTCACCGAACCCACAAATACCCACGACTGATTTGCATTGAAAAAATGGTACATCTTGGCATGAAGTCGTCGGTAATAACCTTTGCTTAGCTCCAGTTTTTTCTCAACGCCTTTTTCCCATTTTGCCCAGTGAACATTCTCCTCATTTTGGATATTCTCAAAATAATTGTATGTACACAAGCGCGAATTGTCGCTGTCAATCGGCAGAAGCAGCTTGATTTCATTGAGCCCTAATTTCAGAAATTTCCTGTGCGCCTCATTTCTTGGATCGTTCGTAAAAAACGGAGAGACTATTTCCAGATTCCAGTCTCCGTTGCGCGTCATACGACCTAGCTTGCTACGGATAAATTGCATAAATTTACCGCGGCGATTCTCAGCATGGCTCAGACCAAAATAATGAATTGGCTTCGCTCGGTTGCTTGCTTTGCATTTGGATAAGAATTCCTCAATTCGATCTAGGGCAGCACCTGAACTTCCGGTAGATACACTTCGATATCTTTTTAAAAATTCGATGTCCTCTTTGACGATATTGATCAGCTGTCGCCGTATCGCACCACTTCTTATCTCTTCCCAGTGCTGACATTCGATGTTGTCCCACCATCCCGCGCGAGAAATATTATTGGACCCGGCACCGAGCAACATCGTTTGAGTTGTTCCTTTCTGCAGGAGAATCATGATTAGTTTTGCATGAAAAGCGCGGTTGCCCAAATCTACGCCATTGCACAAATATTCCATCTGCGGAGAATGATCGCCTATCTCTCGAAAAATGGACGCATCGTAAAAGACATCAATTGGAATCTCGGCTTCCCGTAATTCTTCACGCACCATGAAACGTTTGACGCGATCATCCGCAGAGTAGGCTGTATTTCGGTTCAGCAACAGAGGAATGACCTCAAGCTCGAAAAAATCCGGTTCGAACGCATAGGTTGTGAAAAGTGCCGCACACACTTCACGACCTGCGATTAACTCAAGAAATCTTTCTGAAATTACTGCCTGATTCATCGACTCTCGGTGAAATAGTTTCGGGCAATATTCAGATACGAGCCGAGAAAATAGTCGTGGTCCCAATGCGTCTCAAGATTCACTTGCGATCTGAGCTCTGCTTTCTCGCTTTCGACCTTGACTCGAAGTCCACCTGATTCAATTTCCAGCCACGGTGCTCCATTCCTTTGCTGCATCACATTCCTGTTGAGGCGAATGATCTCTTCAATCACTGTATCTGCTTTTTTGTTCTCGGTTTTGAACGCCCGAAGAATGCGTTCGATCTGGCTTCTTCGCGGAAAATTACCTCTCGGAAGCATATCCGGCAGGTGAGAATAGTTGTAGTTTCGCCCTGCAAGCGCGACCAAAATTGAATCCAACTTCTCACCATTCTTTCGACGGCAATAGTGAAAAAGATTATTGGCTGCAACCAGCACCCTTTCCATTGCAACAATATCTCGCAAGCGGGCGGCAAGACTTTCACTTGGACCTTGCGCCAGAACAAATTCAATGAATTCTGCTTTGTTCCGCGGTTTTTGCGAGTTCCGAGAAAATATATTTCTCGTGATATTCCATAATTCCCTTTGTACTAGCTGATTATTATTGCCCGACAAAAGCGCATTCAGAAGCGGTTCCTGTACGTCGTTATGCTGAATTGCACGCATGAAAGGTCCAGACAATTGTTGCAGAGATTCGCGACTGACAGGCGCGTCGTTCATCCATTGGTCCTTGATCTCATTTCCGGCACTGCCCAGCTGATCAAGAATCTTGTGGGCAATTGATTTCCCAAACTTGGTGACGGTTCGATTGTGCCCCGTCACAAATCCGGTGTCACTCGCAGCAACAGAATACAGACCCCAAAGTCCATAGGATGCCTGATCGCTTAGAATCTGCTCCTCAGCTGACATTCCCAAAGTGATTTCATGCAAATCATCTGCAATACGTCTCCTGATTCGGGTTATACCCATAATGTCCGTACCATTGCCATAGCATCGAAGATAACCAGCCAACTGTTCATAACGCAAAAAATGCTCCCGAACCCTCTCGTGCTGCTCGTCTGCCTGTGCATTTGGAGGCTCCAGATTATTCACCCAGTAAAAACCGAGAATAGCAACCGCGAAATTATCCATGGAAGACGTGATGGTGGTGAGATTGCCGATGACCTGACGACCGAAATAGGACCAGACCAATTCAAAACCCAGAGGATCGCGCGACCCCTTAGGTTTAGCTCGGTCGTCCATCAGTGAGAGAAAAGCCATTGGTCCTGCCAAAATTCAAAATGTATAGGTTAGACCTTCGAGATTACTTGCAGCGCTAACCGAGGGTTTCGAACAGATTGCGAAGACTCCATATTGAAGTAAATTTCCGACCTAGCATTCGCGTCCCCATCCGCGGCAAATACCAATAATTAACGACATTCATTTCTGCTACATTCATTTTCAACCATCCGATTTTGGTTTGAATTTTTGTTTCGGTTATGTCAACAAATTGAATTTTACATATCTAAAGGATGGAATTTACTGAAAGCATCTCAAATATTCTTTGTTCCCGTCACGGTTTGTCATGTTAGATTGAATCTATAAAAATCAAAACTTCAAAACAGATTGCTATAGCTCGAGTTGAGTGTTGTAAAGAACGAACATCCAATCAACGTATATAAAATATTGGCGGAACTGATTGGATAACGAATTTTGCGAATCAATTCAAAGAACCATTGTGAAGCAGGTATCCGCTTGACTCTCAGTAGGGCATTCTGTCAACCTCAACTTTTTCATATCTCCAATAGTGATAGAATTTAAAATTTTTCGTGTAAATCGGTTTTTGATTGTCTTGAATATCGCGAAGCCGCAGAAGATAGTTATTTCATATGTGTTTTGCTGAGGTGAGCCGTAATCGAGAATCAGACCTAACTTGACGATTTATCAGAAAATTAAATAAAGTTCACAAAAAAGGACAGGAATAAAGTCAATGAGAATGACATCTTTTTACCAGACAGAAAGTCGTCGGCTTGAAGAGCTGATCAAATTGATCAACCGACCCGGAGAATTTTGCACGTATGGCAGAGTTGGCAAACCGATGCCGAGGCTGGAAGTCGAGGATATCGGAATTCTTTCGTTTCCGGTTCCCAAAACACAGGTCGAAGATTTGATCAAGTTTGCCGATCAAGCGCCTTATGGCAAAGGTTCTCAAACTTTAGTTGACGTCTCGGTACGAAATTGTTGGGAAATCAATGCAGACAAATTCTCGTTGGGCGGCCGCAATTGGGAAAATACGATTGATCATTTCAGCGCGCTTGCTGCGAAAGGCTTAGGCTGTCCAAGAGAAAGCATCCATGCGGAGCTGTACAAGTTGCTGATCTACGAAACCGGAGGATTCTTCATACCGCATCGGGACACTGAAAAATCAGACGGAATGATCGCCACATTGACAATCTCCTTGCCGGTTGCAGGAACGGGCGGCGAGCTAGTCGTGCGACACCGACATAAAGAGATGACAATCGAAATGAATGTCGATGACCCGTCTGAAATGGCTTACGCGGCATTTTACGCAGACTGCAAGCACGAAATCAAGAAAATCCGCTCGGGTCATCGCATTGCTCTAATCTACAACCTGTGTCTTGAACCTGGCGACGTTGAAACCCGTCGGGATGCACCCGACTACACGAGAGAAGTTGATGCTATCGCAGCAGAACTTATCAAATGGTGCAGCAATGAGGATTCAGGGGATAAACTTGTATGGATTCTTGAGCACGCTTACAGTCAAGCAGGACTGTCGTTCAACATGCTGAAAAACGGAGACTGGGCTGTGGCGAATGCTCTTCGGAAAGCCTCTGAGCAAGCTGACTGCGACCTGTATGCCGCAATTCTTCATATTACAGAATTTTACGATGCCTACTATGTTGGAGGAGGATACTATTACGATGACCACAGCGAGGATGACTACGAAATTGGCGAACTGATTGAAGGCAAAATTTGGATGGATAGCTGGGCATCCCCCGATGGGCGTAATCCCAGCTTGGGAGAAATTCCGATTGGAGCCTGCGAACTGATGCCAGCAGGTGTACTGGATGATGCAGATCCCAGTTACGAAGACTTTGAAGAAGCCACCGGAAATGCAGGCGCGACGCTGGATCGCGCCTACCACTTTGCTGCGCTAGCGTTATTGAAACGAGCACGAATTTTGAATACTCTCGTCCAAACTGGCCCCATTAACGCGGTCGAATGGATTGTTGAAGAATTAGCGAGAAACGATAATTGCGTTGATGACCGAATTACCGGTTTAGTCGAAAAACTGGTTGAAATTTGGCCAGATAAGGAAAGGTATTTCGGATCCAGTGGCATTCAAACAATGCTCCACTTGCTGTCATCAATCAAAAATCCTCGAATTTCCATGCAATTCCTGCGCAAAATTGCAGTTCATGAGTACCGTGGCGAAGAAAATAGTTGGCTGATGATGGTTCTTCTCGAACTTGAATCGGTTGAAGTCGCAGAAGTCTTGAGCTCATTGATTCGCAAGAAATTCTCCAGCTATTCAGAAGAGCTGCTTCAATTCATTGTCATGCTGAATGATGAAGTCAACTATCCAGTTGACACCAAACGTAGACTCTTTCGAAAGTGCGCCGAAGAAATCCTTACAAAACTCCCTGAAACCCTGCCTTCCATCGAGAAAAAATTGAGTTACAGGTACAGCAGCGAGTCAACCGAATTTGGCACGGAAGCAATCAAGAATTTATTTCGGATTTGTTGGGTTGCGGATGCAATGGATATCGCCTTATCCGTTACCGAAGTGATCGCGCAGTACCCAAAAGTGGTTTCTCTCGATCGATCAGTGCCAAAACTGCTGTTAGATTTAAGTCATATGCATGGTTTTTCCAATTCCGAAGCATATTTTTTGCTTTGGAACATATCTTCAGCCTACCTGCTTTACCGCAGCAGCACTCCTCCTACACCGCCAAAAGATTGGCGAATTTCCACTGAAATCACTTGTAGTGGCCAACACTGCGAAAATTTGCGCAAATTCTGCGAGGACCCAAGGCAGAAGATTGCCAGATTTTCTGTGAGACGAGAATTACGTAACCATATACGCAGCACAATTGACTCTCTGAAGCTTGACATTGATTACGAAACGGAACGAAAAGGTAGTCCTTATACACTGATTTGTACCAAGAATCGAGCGAGTTATTTACGCAGACTCGAAGAATATGAAATTGACATAGATCATATGATCAATTTAATTGAGACTGCACCTACTGCCGAAAGCTTAACTTATGTTGACGAAGATCTCGCCAGATTGCAAACTGCGGTTGCACACGTGAGAAACCCCAGATTGAACTTCAAATAATCGCGAACCTGAATCCTATCAAGATGATTTCGTCGACCCTGATAAACTCGAATATCAGCTATTTTTTGAAACTTAGAATAAATTGTCCTTTTTTTCAAATACTTAAATTTTTCAACTGATTTTTTATATCACTGCTTCCGTGACTGTTCCTCCTCCGGTCATCGCTGGGTCCGTTGATTGCGCGGCCATTTCACAGGCATCACTGGTCCACATAGGGTTCGGAGTTCTGACTCACTCGTAGCTGAACACACTCGGTCGCAGAATCCGCGCGGGACCTATATTCATCAGAAAATTTTTCGGCTGTCTTGTCTGTAATGCAGAAAATTCATAATGGCATTAATTCCGCCCTTATCAATCAGGTATCAATAACTCATCTTAAATCTCCACTGCCCATTCATCTGCCATTGCAAAATTCAAAACGTTCGCCAATTTCAATTGATTCTTAGCCAATCGTTCCAGAGTTTCAACTGACTCGTGCATTAATATCAATGGATTCAGGTCATGCTTAGTGTGATTTACAGGTCGACTGCCCATCAAATCTTTTTAAACTTGGCGAGAGTGTTTCATTGCATCTTGTCTCCGATTTTCCAATAGTTACACGAACACTCTACCTTCTTTTCTGTAGTTACCGAATCCAGGACCTTGTTTCAACTTTGAAATTACATTGTCACAAGCCGACCGATTCCCGCTCCAAGTGAATGATGCCGTAGACACGTAAAAATGCATTAAAAACCAAACTTCAAAACAAGGATTGGATGAAATCGCAAAAGCAAGACTTATCTGACGAGTTCATGTCCTTTATCGATTGAATGGCGTTTTTATAACCTTTGTGTGAGTCTATATCAAAAACAAAAAATTGAATTCATAGTCGGAGTTGGATTTTAAAATTTGTTTTCCATGGTTGCCGACACTTTCTGGGGGCAGAACCAGATTTCCCACAATTTTTTGCTTCAGCTGCAGTCAAGCCCAGTTTCTCAACTAAGAAACGGAAATAATTGGGCTCAATTCAGCTCCCTCGCAAACGACTAACTCACGTTTACGAAGTGGGCGACATGCTTTAGGTCGATTAAAAATTTCCTTTCAAACCCCTTTCCGAATTAGCTATTTTGCTTTAGTCTGCATCCACAAATTCACCAATTCGGGGAACAGCACCAAAGCGACCATCGTTGTATGCTTGCTGAAATGTCCTTGGTTCCTTGACTTTGAAAGCTGAAAGCGGAAACAATTCGGAATTTTCATTTTTTCCTTTTTCAAGAAACCACACTTGATCTTGATGCAAAAAACCGTTTGCCATAATTGATGTTTCATGACTCGCGAAAATCAATTGGGCATTTCGCATGTTAATGTGCAGATCGTGAAATAGACTCACTAAAAACTTTAGCGCATTTGGATGCAAACCGTTGTGAAGTTCGTCCACAACCAGCGTATAACCACTTGCCAGAACATCCAACCACGGTCCCGCTAGATTGAAAATCAATTGAATTCCATCAGATTCTTCTTCCAAATTGAGTTCTACAAGACTGCCATCCTTTCCTTGGTGAAAAGCTTTAACTTCATAATTTTTTAAATTATTGACGTTATTCCTGAATTCGTCGCGCCATTTCTGTGAATAAATATCCCTTGGAAAAATTCTTTTAGAATCTACTTCAACCTCAGCAACTTGAATGGATTTAATCCCAGTGTCAAGTATCTGCATAAAATTTTCAATTTTATTCGTCCAACCTTCTGTCAGAATTTGGCGGGCAGTATACTTCCCAGACATTCTGTCAGCATGCTCAATGACAATCAGATTGTGTTGAATCCAATCAAAAATGCCTTTAAATGGTTTTGCCTTCAATTGAATCGCCGTCGAAAGGAACAGAGCATTGTCTCGCGTAGAATTTTTCCAAACTTCTTTCTCGCCTTTTACATATCTCTTGCTTACGTACCAATAATATTCACATGACTCAGCATCAAATTCTCTCTGGAAATACCTTCGAATTCTGGTGTTTAGTGAATTTGGTTTTACAAATAACCACTCACCCCAAACCCGATTAGAATCCACCGCAAATCCATATTGAAATAAATTCTCACCATAAATAAACACTATCTCGAACTCAGTTGGTCTACCTGCCCATTCGTGGTCGAATTTAAATGTAGCTATTCGAATTTCTTCACCTTCCTGATTGCTATATGCTGAAGTAATAACAAAATTTTTAAAAAACGCCAACGCTTCGACAAAATTGGATTTTCCAGAACCGTTCGGACCAAACAGGCAAGTAGATTTCAAGATATAGGGAGCATACGAATTACAGGATTCAAAAGAAATACGCGGGTCTCTGCTTGCTATGTCACCGGCAACCAATAAAAGCGTTTGCTGATTCGCAAATGATCGAAAATTCTGTACGCTAAATGATACTAACATCGCTTTCCGGAGAATTCTAAAGTAAATAATTGAATATTTATTTTCATATATTTAATCTAAATGTCACTTTAGAGTACCTTTAACAAGGCTTTAACAAGGTACTTCTATTTATTTTGTAGGTTTATTGAGTCATTGCCGAAAGCAGAGAGTTATGTTGGAAAGCAGTGCAAAAAGGAGGCTGAAAATGCATCAGCCTGATTCGCTTTGAATTCAATAATATGCCTTTGTATGAGAAAAACTGAATTAAAGCGCCAACAATTCTGCAGAATGATACCTTTCCACTTCTTCTCAAAACGCGAAGCGCAATGATAGTCTAATCCCATGAGTTCTCAGCCTTGCCCGCGTCCGGTCGAGGTTGAGCAGCAGAGGGTCACGGCTTCCTTCGCGCCAGATGACTCGACCCTCTCCCTGAGCTGTCTGAATTTCTCCGAGATCGCTGTAGCGCCACGCAAATTCAAGTGTTGTTCCCTTTTCCAGCGGCATTGCGACTCCCGCCGTCAGCATCCACGCGAAATCGGTCTCGACTCCGCCCGGCACAAGGGTCGCCGTTGTTGGAAAGGTCATACGGGTCTCGCCAAGCCGGTTGCGTGCGCTGCCAATGCCCAACCCGATGAACGGTTCAAACGCACCAAGCCCTGACAATTCCCGGGCAGGGAAATCGACATAGGCTACTGCCATTGTGGACAAGGAGGACAGGTCCACAGCAACTGACTGCTGGCGACCCGGTGCCAAAAAGTTGGCGCGTCCATGGAATTTAAAGTGCGGCCGGTTTTCGACCAAAAACTCGAACCGATGCCTAGGGCTGACTTTATATCCGAGTCCTAGTTCAAACACGCCCGCTGCTTCAAAATCACCGACCGTACGATAAGGAGCCCCGTCACCACCGAATCCACAGCCGTAAAGAGCCGCCGGTGATTCACTCGCACAGTCGCGGTCTCTGAACACAGTTTCAGCCGATCGGTCCAGACCGACTCCAGTACGCAGATAAAGATCTCCAGCCGCCGCAACGCAGCTGAACATCAGTGCCAGTGCTGCGACGAGCTGTCCTTGAAATATTCGATTCATACCGAAATTGGAAGCAGGCGAAATTGCGACGAAGCCGCTGTATTTTCGATTAGCCCTAGGGCGGTGAGTCGGAATCGTTTCATTCGATGCCGCAGACTGTCTTGACATGCCAATCATGTCCAAAATCGGTTCCAAAAATCGGTACATGGTATTTCCAGACACTTTAATACTCATTGTTTATTGTTCTCGGCGCAACACAGAGCCATATTTATCGGCCTGCCTACCGTCAGCGACGGTAGAGAAAACCGCCACCCAGCAGTCCATCGTTTTGCATTGGTACTGCAAATCCTCGGTATGTATAGATTTGAACTTCAAGATACCTGCCCTTGCTATCAGTGAAATGTACGCGCTGAGACTCACATCTATGACACTAAAGATAGGAGGTAGATGTGATGGGAAAGAAGAGTTATTCATTGGAGTTTAAGCAGTTGATTGAGAAGAAGCTGCGAGCTGGTGTTTCAGTGAGTCAATTAGCCCGAGAGTATGAGCCATCGGTTCAGACCTTGTTTTAGTGGAAGCGAGTACGCTGCACAGAAAGTTTCGAATGTTTTGCGAGGATTCGTAAGCGAGATAATTATTTGGCGTAGCGCTAGCGTACCTACCCGCAACATACATCAAAAAAAACAAGCGCTCAACTAAAATTCATTTCTGCTATGTTTATACTTTATCAATCAATTTTTGTATGAAATTTCCACTCGTTTAATACGCTAAACTGGAATTGGCATTTCTAAGAGAATGGATTTTACTTTGCGCATCCAATAAAATTTCTTGCGCCCGTCACAGATTGTCGTGTTAAATTGAAGTGTACTTGCTTTGATTCACACGGTTGGTTCTAGTTTTGACTTCGGGGAAGTCTTCGAAGTCAGATCGGCACTCAATTCAGGCTACCGCCTTTTGCCTGTTCGCTTTGTCCTCGAATAACTGCTTAACATTACATTCCAGACAACGAATGATTGCATCCCTGTCCTCCATTTCACCTCCACTAATACAGCGTCTGTACCGAAGATTTATTCTCCTAGGACCAATTGTGACTCCGAATACACAGCTCCTAACTTTCTCGCATCAACTATGCGAACTCGAGCGAGTATCGCATTCCACTCAGCATCAATACCTCCATATTGTTTTTAGTATTATTAGAGCTGAGCCGAGTGCTTTCCCAGACTGAGATTGCTTTCAGCTACTATCTATCATGGGTAAAATTGCAGTTCTCAAAAAAATAGCTTCATATTCAAATGTTCGATCAATCTCAAAAAATTTACTCAGTTTCTGAGTTAAACAGCGAAATTAAGAACACACTCGAGCGAAAGTATTCCGACATCAAACTCCGAGGTGAGGTTTCACAACTCCAGACTGTTCGATCCGGACATACCTATTTCACACTGAAAGACGAATCTGCGGCGATTGACTGTGTCCTCTTTCGATACTACGGAACAATCGTTAAGAAGCGGCTGAAGACTACGTTGGACACTCTAGTCGGTCAGTCCATACAGCTCACCGGCCAGTTGAGCCTTTACACTGCTCGCGGGAGATATCAGTTTATTGCGCGAAATATCGAAATTCTTCAAGATAAAGGCACTCTTCATCTACAGTTTGAAGAGCTCAAGAAAAAACTCGGCCAAAAAGGTTACTTTGACCAAGAACACAAGAAAATTATTCCAAAATATCCAAAACGTGTTGCTGTCGTCAGTTCTCCTACCGGAGCGGCAATACAAGACATTATTCGTACATTTGAAAGACGAAACCCAAGCATTGCCATTGTTCTTTATCCGGCTGCTGTTCAAGGTGCAGAGGCAGCGGGACAGATTGCGAATGCCATTGGCCTTGCGAATCAAAGAAAATCGGAAGATGTGCTGATTGTCGCTAGAGGTGGCGGATCTCTTGAAGATCTGTGGGCATTTAATGAAGAACCCGTCGCTGATGCGATATTTCGAAGTGAAATCCCTGTCCTCACGGGGATTGGACATCAGACAGACTTCTCGATCGCGGACTTTGTCGCTGATGATCGTCAAGCAACGCCTAGCACTGCAGCTGAACGCGTCTGCACGCCATCCAGAGACGAAATTTTAGTCGATCTAAATCAATATGCAGAGCTTCTGCAGAATCTGGCAATTTCGAAACTGAACACTTTAACACAACGCGTCGATTTAGCCGAAAAAGGGCTGATTCATCCACAACAGAGAATCGAAAATTATCGAAACTTATTCATGCATTTTCGGCGTCGAATCGATGATTTATTGAATAATCAAATTCAAATTCGGAGAAGTAAAGTCGCCTCTGCCCGTCAGTCTCTACTGGCTCACTCTCCCCAAAAACAGATTCAAAACTATCATGAGAACCTGTCCAATCAGCAAATCATACTGAAGCTTCACATGGAAGAACTGTTAAATCGGAACGAAGCGCGAGTAGATTCGCTAAAGAATGAGCTTGAGGCAGTCAATCCCGCTGCGACACTGAATCGAGGCTACTCCATCATTCGTCGAGTTGAAGATCGTTCTATCGTCCGTCAATCACAGAACGTTGCCATCGGTGAAAAAGTCACCGCACAGCTGGCTGACGGTAGTTTGCTGCTTGATGTTGAAGCAGTAGACCCAGAAACTTCCAAAAGGCTCAGTTAGTTCGAATGGCTTTCGTATGGATTCTTGCCAGAACGAAATATGACTCGTACATCCGCGCCAAACAGATTGAATTTTTCTCGAAAAAATTTCTCCAAATATCGCTGATAGTTGCTCGCGACTGAACCTACGTTATTTCCGTGAATCACGACGACAGGTGGATTTCTGCCGCCTTGATGCGCGTACTTTAACCGAACAGGTCGACGATTAGACATCGGTGGTGGCATTCGCATGAGCGCCTGTTCGAGATGTTTGTTCAGCACTGCGGTTGGCATTTCAATCATGGACGATCGGTAGGCTTTTACTACCGCTTTCAACAGCTTTTTGATTCCAAACTTTTTTAGCCCTGAAACGTAAAATGACTCATGATGTGGCGCAAATGCCAGTTTGCGCCGCAGATTGCGGTTTACTTCAGCCCGGTCCTTCTGAAGTATCTTGTCTGATTTGTTGACGACGATCACCACTGGCCTGCCGGCACGGCGGATCAAACCTGCCAATGTCGCGTCTTGGTCTGAAATTGGTTCTGTCCCATCCAATACCAGAACCGCTACGTGTGCTGCTTCAATGGCTTGCAATGTCTTTATTACAGACAGTTTTTCGAGTGAATAACCTACTTTGGAGCGTCTTCGCACGCCTGCTGTATCGATAAAACGGAATCGCTGATCCGCGATCTCCACAGGAACAGTCACACTGTCCCGAGTTGTACCTGGAACTTCGCTGACAATCAGACGGCGATCATCACAAATTGAATTGATCAGAGTGGATTTTCCAACGTTGGGGCGTCCGATCACTGCAATTTTAGGGCCAGGATCTAGCCACAAAGGATCTTCATTGTTGGGCATCGACTGCAATATGAGCTGAATCAAGGAAGAGATTCCGCTGCCGCGACGTGCTGAAATTGCAATCGGATCACTGAATCCCAATGCCTGAAACTCAAGACAGGCAAGTTCCGGCACAAGTCCTTCAGCTTTGTTGACTGCGATCCAGATTGGCAGATTGAACTGAATTAATTTCTGTGCGATCTGTTGATCAACTACAGTCAATCCCTGGGGGGCTTCCACGAGAAGAATGATCGCGGTTGACTCTTGGAGTACGAATTCGACTTGGTTGAAAACCTGTTTCGACATAAAGTCGTCTGATTCGCCAATTCCACCGGTGTCAACTACTAAAAAACTGCAGCCGTCATAGTTTGCGACTCCGTAGAGCCGATCTCGGGTGACGCCCGGGGTGTCTTCTACGAGCGCATCGCGGCTGCGTGTAAGCCGATTGAAAAGCGTTGATTTACCAACATTGGGACGTCCAACAATACTGATGACCGGCAACATAAGCTCCACTCATTTCTGTATGTTTGGATAAACTGCAATTCGTTGAAGTCGATCGAAAATTTTTAGGAATGATTGACCGGCTCTGTCGGCGGATCAATTCGCAAGCGGCGAGATGACAAACACCTCAATAGCTCCCGAATCATAGGCTACATAAAGCCTGTTACCTTCTACTATGAAGCCGTCAAACTGAACTTGTTTTCTCGTTCTAATTCTCTCTGAGATTTTACCGGAAATGGCTTCTAGCACATGAAGATAACCGTCTCCATCATCTACTACAACATAGTTGCCAACGCTGGCAATATTAAAGATGTTGCGATATAGAAAGGCATTTTGCTCCCATAGCTGCTGTCCGTTTCGTCTCGACAATGCGAATACGGTTCCGTTGCGTTCGATTCCATACAACAGGGTTCTGCCGACTGCGAGTTTTCGAGTCACCTCTCGGTCGTGACGCCATTCCAATTGCCCCTGAATAAGACTATAGGTAACAACCGCATGCGGCGAATCAGCGACGTATAAATGATCGCCGTCGATTTGAAGCGGAGCTTCTGCAAGCTGCGTAACATCAGCCACTCGCTCAGAAGCGAGATAGACTTGCCAACTCTCAAATCCAGTGATCAGATCAACAGCATAAATACGACCTTCGGCATTTCCGATCAATACTAAGTTTTCCAAGGCGAGCGGGCGCGGCGAACCATGAACAACAAAGGGAGGCTGATCAAAAATCACATCCCACAGAAACTCGCCCGTCGAAACGTCGAGACAGATGATATCTCCGTCAATTGTACGCAGGACAACATTGCCACGGTGCACCAGAGGGGGTGAAAAGACCGTTTGGGTGATGGGTTGCTCCCAAAGCTGCTCTGAAGTCCTAGTGTCCAGGCCAATCACTTTGCCGTTGCCGCCAACAACAACTGAGACACCTTCACCTTCACCAACTCCTGCGAGTATGGAATGACCTAAATCAATCTCCCAATTTACCTTGCCGGTATCCTTGTCAAGTGCTGCTACGGTTCCGTTGGAAGAAGCGGTAATTAGCTGATTTCCACTGATGATCGGTAAAATTGTGCTGAACCGAAAACTCGATCTGGATGTTCCGACTGCAACATCACTATCCCAGAGATTCAAAACCTGAGCGGATACATCAAATTTGGAAAGCTTAGTGGGTTTTGGAGGCTCAATTGGACTCTTTTTTCCACAAGCAACGAGAGTCAGACTCAGCAGTACTGCTAGAATTATCCGAAGGTACATACGAATTTAATTTTGAATTATTGTGTCGTTGAGTTTGGCTCTGAGTATCCCTGCATACTGAGATGCGAGAGACAGATTTTCCAAACTTGTTTCATATTCTTCGCGAGCTTTGTCAATCTGGTTGAGCCCGCGGTAGGCATCACCTCTCAATTCGTGATAGTGAGAATCAAGCCCGTCCATCTCTGAAAGATTCAGCAATTCCAGAGTTTCTGTAAATTCCCGCTGAGAAAGCATAAGTTGAGCAAGTCGGATGCGGGCGACATGCTGAGTCGATTTTTCTCTCGCAGAATTCAATGCTTGCAAGAGCAGATCTCGTGCTCCTGCAATATCTCCTCGTTCGAATCTCGATCGCGCCAAGAGCAATTGAGCGTTAGAGAGATAGCTGGTGCCTGAATGCTCGTCAAGCAATTGTTGAGTGGCATCTTCAGCGCCTTGAGCGTCACCCTCTACTACGGCGACGGCGACGTCCTGAAAAAATGCGGACGCTGACTCTTGCTGAATTCTCGAGTATTCCTGCCAGCCTGTCCAGCCTCCAATCGTGCCGACTCCAATTGCAACACCACCGATTATGGTCCAGCGATATTCTTGCCACAACTGCTTGATCTTATCGATTCGTTCTTGTTCAGGAGTCATTTAATGCGCCCGGATCACAAATAAAGTTGAAAAAATGTTCATTTAGGGTTCAATAGATTGGTTACAGCCGCTTCAATCTCATCAATCGCTACGATTGTCTGAGCCTGTTTCACATTCATATCTTTCACGACTGCTGTGTTCGCGCTAGCTTCCAGATCCCCGATTATAATGCTTACCGCTGCATCCAATTTATGTGCTTTTCTAAGCTGCGAAGCGAGTTTGCCTCCACCGCAATTCAAGGTGGCGCAGATTCCCAAATGTCTCAAGCTTTCCGCAACTTTAAAGCCAAGTTTGGCGCCGGTATCGCCCAGCACGCAAACATAGACCTGTGTCGGATGACCTTCAGGCTCCATCTTTCCGATTTTGACGAGTTCAACCAGTCGTTCCACACCCAAAGCAAATCCCGCGCCGGGAACGGATTTTCCACCTAATACTTCCGCCAGTCCGTCATACCTACCTCCAGCACAGAACGCATTCTGCGCTCCTAAAAATTCTGATTTCCATTCAAAAACCGTGTTGGTGTAGTAATCAAGACCGCGAACCAAACGATGGTCAATTTCGAACGATATGTTTAGAAGAGACAAGTATTCGCAAAACGAATCAAAGTGTTTCTTGGATTCGTCATCCAAAAAGTCAATCATTGTCGGAGCATTCTGAATCATCTCCTGCATCGCTGGGTTCTTGCTGTCAAGAATTCGAAGCGGGTTCATGGTCAATCTACGTCTGCTGTCATGATCCAGATCGTTTTGATATCGTTTGAAGTAAGACACCAGATTCTCACGATATCTCGCTCGAGTTTCAGCATCACCGAGCGAGTTCACCTGCAGTGTCACGCCTTGGTCGATTCCCAGCATTTTCCAAAGCCTTGCTCCCAGCGCGATGACTTCGGCATCGATGTCGGGACCCACCCAGCCAAATGCTTCGATGCCAAATTGATGGAACTGTCGATAGCGTCCTTTTTGCGGACGTTCATATCGAAACATGGGGCCCATGTACCACAGTCTTGCTTGCGCGTTATGAAAAAGGCCATGCTGAATTCCCGCGCGGACACAGCTCGCTGTCGCTTCGGGACGCAAGCTGAGACTGTTTCCACGCTGGTCGAGAAATGTGTACATCTCTTTCTCAACGATATCTGTAACCTCGCCGATCGAACGTTTAAACAGCGCTGTTTTTTCAAGCAACGGCAACCGAATCTCCCGATATCCGTACTCAACTGCTACACTGCGAATCGCGCGTTCCACCGCGTGCCAAACTTCAATCTGACCGGGCAGAAGATCATTCATGCCTCGAATTGACTGAATTTTCCTGGTCACCTTGAAGTCCCTTTCTTTCTGGCGCAGAGCTTGGATACGCGACTACTGAACAGCCAGTCGCGCAGAGCGTTTGGTTCGGTCGTGAAATTTGCCGACCAGTTGACCACAAGCGGCATTTACGTCGTGCCCTCGAGTTTTTCGAGTTATGGTCATGATCCCTGAATTCAAGAGTATGTCGCGAAAAATATCGATGTCCTGCTGAGTAGTTCGCTCATAACTCAAACCATCGACTCGATTGTATGGAATCAAATTGACTTTCGCGGGAACTCTTAGAAGTATCTGCACGAGTTTTTTTGCATGCCAGATCGAGTCATTAATGCCTTTGAGCATAATGTACTCAAAGGTAACTCGTGATCGTCGGTCTGACGCTACATACTCGCGACAGGCTTCCATTAGTTCTGCAATCGGATACTTCCGATTGATTGGAACAAGTTCATTTCGCAGTTCATCGTTGGGAGCATGCAGCGATACGGCCAAACTCACTTTGCAATCTTCTGCCAATCGTTTAATTCCTGGAATCACCCCAGCTGTGCTGACTGTTACTTTTCTTTTGCCAAATCCGTAGCTGCAATCATCGAGCATAAGACGAATGGCGGAAAGTACGGCGTCATAGTTGTAAAATGGCTCACCCATCCCCATGAACACAATATTTGTGATGGCCCGGTTTGAAACCGTTGATTCGAACCGGCTGCAGGCATACCAGACCTGCGCAATGATCTCAGCAGTTGTGAGATTGCGATTAAAGCCCATTCGACCTGTTGCACAAAATGTGCAATTCAAAGTGCAGCCAACCTGAGAAGACACGCAGAGCGTACCTCTCGTCTGCTCTGGGATAAATACAGTCTCCACACAATTTCCATCATCGAGCTGCAATAGCCATTTGGTTGTCCCGTCTATAGAAATTGATTCTGAAACTGCCTCCAATCCTTGAATCACAGAAATTTCTTTCAATCGCTGTCGCAGCATCTTGCTCAGATCTGTCATTTCATCAAATCGAGTCTCGCGTCTCTGATGGATCCACTTCATGATCTGATTGGCTCGAAACGAAGGTTCTCCGAGCTCTGCAAAAAAGCCTGTCAAAGCATAACGATCATAACCGAGGAGATTCGTCGTCATGTTGATTCCCAAAACAGTTCCAGGTCCGTCAACTTACCAGCTAATTTCTCGAATGAATCTCGTCTTCAGAAAAGAAAAAGTCGATTTCGATTTTTGCGTTTTCTTCAGAATCCGAGCCATGAACTGAGTTTCGTTCTACAGATTCAGCAAAATCTGCCCGAATTGTGCCAGCTGCGGCACTCGCTGGATTCGTCGCGCCCATAATTGCTCGGTTTGAGGCAATTGCTTTGTTTCCTTCAAGAACCTGAACGACAACGGGCCCAGACTGCATGTATTTCACCAAGCTTTCGTAAAATGGGCGCTCGCGATGAACACTGTAAAATCCCTCAGCCTGCTGCTGCGTCAGATGCAGCATGCGGCAGGCGACAATCGCTAAACCTTCCGCTTCAAATCGACGATTGATTTCACCAATTAAATTCCTTTTCACCGCATCGGGTTTAATGATGGATAAGGTACGTTCTATTGCCATTTAATATCATCCTTTCACAATTTTTAGATTGAATTTCCACTTGGATTGTTTCGTGCAGCAGCTGAATTTTTTCAATTGAATACGCTGAATTAAGGTCTTCTCCAGTAACTTGGCGCAAAACAGTCAGACATCATGCAATCACGCTGGCTTCGATCAGAACTGCACGAAAAGTCAACCCAGACTTTCTTTCCCTTCAATTCGTTGGCCTCGCAGTCCATCACGAAATATTCCAACAATATTCATCCACTCAAGACCATTTTGACGGTTGCCGTTGCTCTCAAAGTAAACCGGAATGTAATTATCGAGCCGAGCGCGAAATAGATTGCTCTTTTGATCAATCGAACCCTCTACCAAAGCCAATACCTTTTTGCCGATAAATCGTTCTCGCACAGAATCTAGAACTTTAGCGCCTGTATCACGCAATTGCTTTGCTCTTTGCCTGCGAATCACAAGCGGTATCTGTTTTGGGATTCTAGCCGCTGGGGTATCCTCTCTTTCTGAATAGACAAATACATGAGGATATGGAATTTCCAATTCCTTGACCGCGGTTTTCGTCAGTTCAAAGTCCAGCTCTGATTCAGTCGGAAATCCAACCATGACGTCCGCAGAAAGCACGAGCTCAGGTCGAGCATGTCGAAGTTCATGCACTACACGATATAAATCCTTCTCGCTGTAGCGTCGCTTCATTCGTTTCAATATGATTGGTGAAGCGCTTTGCAACGACAGGTGAATGTGCGGACATATATTTTTGAACTGAGAGAAAACGGATACCAACTCAGATGTGATGTGACTTGGGTCTATCGAGCTGATTCTGAATCTGCATTGATCATATCGGGTTGCAACTTCCTGCAGCAACGACGCCAAATTCATCGGGTTTTCGAGTCCTTCTGACAAATCTTCTCCGTAGGAGCCAACATCAATGCCGCATATCACAATTTCCAGAAATCCCTGTTCAATGAATTTCTCAATCTGGCGGGTAACGGTCGTTGGCAATACCGAACGACTCGGGCCTCTTGCTTTATGAATGATGCAAAAAGTACAGCCATTGTCACATCCTTGCTGAATCTGAAGAAATGCTCGACTTCTCGATTCGAAACTGTCGATCGTCTGCGCCGGCACCTCTGTTACAGGAGATGACGTCATGCGAATCCCCGAGGGAATCGAATCGAGATGACCTGAGAGCAAGCGGGGAATCTGCAATTTTTGGCTACCCGGAACAACAAGATCCACTCCGGGAATTGAAACACAGTCATCTGGACTCATTTCAGCGTAACATCCCGTTACGACAATTTTCGCGTCAGGATTTTTGCGTATCGCGCGGCGTATTGACTGACGCGACTGGCGGTCTGCCGCCTTCGTTACAGTGCAGGTATTGACAATGCACAAATCCGCAATCTGATCGTCCGAGCGTTCCCAGCGTTGGGAATCCAGCTGGCTGTAGATGTATTCTGACTCAAATAGATTGACTTTGCAGCCTAGTGTGTCAATAAAAACTGATCGCTTACCGACACTGCTATTTATCGGCAACGCATCCGACATCAGACTAAAGAAAAGTTATTGAAAGGGGTTTGAACTGTGAACGTCAGTCAGTCAACGGTAAAACTCTCACCGCAACCGCACTCCGCACTCACATTTGGATTTTGAAATACGAAAGTTTCAGCAAGTTCTTGCTTTTTGAAATGAATCGTCGTTCCGTTGACGAAGTTCAAGCTCTTGGGATC
Organism: Arenicellales bacterium; assembly: GCA_965202855.1. Classification (GTDB taxonomy): domain Bacteria; phylum Pseudomonadota; class Gammaproteobacteria; order Arenicellales; family JAJDZL01; genus JAJDZL01. The sequence continues at coordinate 313,101 of CBDBBP010000004.1, forward strand.
GACAAATACATCAATTCCCTGACTTTGAAATACATGATCATTTGCCTTGGCTTCATTCGCGATGTCAACAACATAAGCAAAGCCGGAGCATCCCGTTTTTCTCACGCCGAAGCGCAAGCCTTGACCGTTGCTGTCTGCCAAATAGTTACGAATTCTTTCCGCTGCAGGTTCTGTTAAGCTGATAGACATTTTGTAGATCTTGGTTATGGATGCAAGCTATAGATAGGAATGAATGATTGTAATTCAAGTAGTACTGCCATTTTATATCAGTTCTATCAAATCATTCAATTTTTGAGCGTCTTGGCAACAGTCCGACATTTCCAAATCCTGGCAGTCGCAAGGCCAAGTCCAAAGGATCAATACCGAAATGCACACATGCGATGTTGAACTCGATTCCTTCTTCAATGCCCAAAGTGACTCCCAACGCGCCCCATAATGTCACCTGGAAGCCGGTTCCGCTAGGAGCGCTTGCAATGACCTGACCTGAACCCAGCCAGTCTTTTCCAATCGCAGTGGGAGGAAGATCCACACGCAGTTCAGGCACTCTGCGAGCAATCCAGGCAATAAACGAGTTGCTGTTGGGGCCTGGCCAGATTCGATATTCATGTGGATGAGGATAACTCAACGCAGCATTGTGAATTTTATTGATGGTCTCGTCAACTCCATCACCTTGCAAGTGAGCAAGCAACTCAGGCCGATTGCCATACCAGTACCGATCTGGAATGTCTTCTCGAATCACGATTGTCGTACCTGCCCAACGAATGCGCCACCCAATTTTCTGATACACAGTGTAGTTGTCGGCATTGGTTGGTTTTACGGCAATCCATGTATGTACCGCGACCGAGCCTCGCGCACCCCAAGTTCTCGCTGCATAGACTTGAGCCACCGCTTCTTTGACTACCGAAGGATGAGGGGCAATATTCGCGGAACCCGTTTCAGCTGTAGACCAGTGCTGTCCTTTAAGAGATTCGTTCACGAGAAAATAAACAGGGCCTGAGAACAGAAGCAGAAAAAATAAAATTACCCAAATGTGCCACAAACGCAAAGAGATTCCGAACATATGAGCAATTCATTCCCTCTTCGGATTGACTTTGGCGACGGTTTTCATCACTTCTGTCAGAATGCCTCGCAGTATATTGACTTCTTCAACGGTTAATCCCGGCCGCAGAAAAATTCGTCTGATTTTTCGCATCAGTTTCTCCCGAGGCTGATCTGAAATGAAATCGACTTCAACCATGACTTGGTGCAAATGCCTGAAGAACCCTTCGATCTGAAAGCGATTGGCCATCTGCTCAGAATCATCTCGGGTTATACATTCTGACACATCTGAGGCAATGGCATTTTTAGCAATTCGAAGTTCATAAAGCAGCAGCAGCACTGCGCCTGCAAGATTGATCGATGGCGACTTCTCTGACGTAGGAATGCGCACGTGAATGTCGCATAGATCCAACTGCTGATTCGAGAGTCCTGAACTTTCTGGTCCAAACAGTATCGCAACTTCTTCACCTCGATCATCGAATCCAGCCAGCTGTGCCATCGCCTGTCGCGGTGGCTGACTCGGCCAGCTGATCGTTCGAGGTCTGGCACTCGTGCCTACGACAAATGTACATTGTGCGACCGCATCCTCAAGAGACGAGCAGACTGAAGCATTAAATAAAATCTCTTCGTTGTTCGCAGAACGAACTCTTGCTTCCTCAACTAAATATTCGGTCGGCCGAACCAGTGACAGCCGAGAAAAACCCATGTTTCCCAACGCTCGAGCGACGGCGCCGATATTACCCGGATGCGACGGCTCAACCAGTACTACTCTAACAGGCACGATGATTGAAAGAAAAACCGATCTCTATTGAATGATGAAAGGATTGGGAAGCTCCGTCGCGGTTGACAGCCAAACACTTTTCACTTGCAAATACTCACGAATGGCGTCGACCCCGCTTTCTCGCCCGAGGCCGCTTCTTTTCATTCCGCCAAATGGCATCATATAGCTGAAAGCTCGATAGGTATTCACCCAAACCGTGCCTGCTTTCAAAGCCTTGGTAAAACGCATCGCCCGTCGAATATCGCGTGTCCAAACGCCAGCGGCAAGTCCGTACACGACATCGTTCCCGATTTGAATCGCTTCATCCTCATCCTTGAATTTCAGAACGGATAAAACCGGGCCAAAAACTTCTTCCTGTGCAATTCGCATGTCATTTGAGACATTCGTAAAGATCGTCGGTTGGACAAACTGATTCCCTCCAGAACCAGAGACGGTGCAGGGCTGTCCGCCAAACACAAGTTCAGCACCTTCGTCCTTCGCGATTTCAATGTAGGAAATCACTTTTTCATACTGCTGGCGCGTGGTGATTGGGCCTACATGGGTATTCACGTCCATCGGATTTCCTAAATTTGCATTCTTTGCCAAATCCAGCAACCGATCCATAAATTCATCATGAATGCTGTCTTGAACCAGCAAGCGTGACCCTGCAACGCAGGTTTGACCGGACGCTGCAAAAATTCCAGACACGGCTCCTTTGGCGGCCATATCCAAATCTGCATCCTCAAAGACAATGTTTGGAGATTTTCCACCGAGTTCAAGCGAAACATGCTTAATGGATCGAGCTGCATTTTCGTATATTTTTTGTCCTGACAAATCCGAACCGGTAAATGTGATTTTCGCGACATCTGGATGATCGACCAACGCCGCGCCGGCTTGCGCGCCGTATCCGCTTATGACATTAAACACTCCATCGGGAAACCCTGCTTCTTTGACAAGCTTGGCATATTCAAGAGAACTCGCCGAAGTAAACTCCGATGGCTTGACGACTACTGTATTTCCTGCTGCCAATGCTGGCGCACACTTCCACGCGATGAACAAAAGAGGCGAATTCCAAGCTGTAATCGCACCAACAACGCCAAGCGGTTCGTACAGGGTATAGGAAAACGCATCCTTTTTGTCGATCGGCATGATAGATCCTTCGATCTTATCTGCCAAGCCGCCAAAGTAGTACCACCATTCGGGGTGATACAGCATTTGAGCTTTCATTTCAGAAAACAGCTTCCCGTTATCTTTAACCTCCAGTTCTGCCAGGCGGTCTGCATTTTCATAGACTAAGTCACCCAGTTTCCGCATCAATTTTCCCCGTGCAGTTGCGCTCAGATCTGCCCACTTTGGATCTTCAAAGGCATTTTTTGCAGCTGTGACAGCTCGGTTCACATCATCTGAGTTGCCGCTTGGGACTCGCGCCCAAACTTCACCAGAGTATGGATCTACGCTCTCGATCCACTGTCCACTCGTTGAATCGACATACTTTCCATCAATATAAAGACGATAGGTTTCCAAAATTATTCTCCAATTCTCGATCGTTAGGCAGTAACCCGACTACCCAAAAACTATGCACAACAATAATTGAGATAGAATAACAAAAAGGCAGGATTTCTACTTCTAATTTAATCAGCGCACAACTCGGAAAGCCATTGTAAATCGGCTTAAATTTATTCGTCTGCTACAGCTTCCGTTTCAGCGACAACAGCCGCAAGGCGCCTGACCAAAGTAAAATTATAGTTTTCATTCGAGCGAAAAATCATGCATCCAATTCTGAATATCGCGGTTCGGGCGGCCCGGCGAGCTGGCAAGTCGATCATGCACAAGTCTTATCGGATAGATCAACTGCGATACAACACCAAAGCTGCACGCGACTACGTTACAGAAGTAGATCTTCAAGCAGAGAATGAAATCGCAAGAGTCATTCATGAGGCATATCCTTCTCATGCAATCATCGCAGAAGAGATTCATTCTAAAAAAGGCAGAGGGTTCGAGTGGATCATTGACCCTCTCGACGGAACTACAAACTATATTCATTCCATACCTCAATACAGTGTATCAATCGCCGTTCGACGAGAAAAACGTCTGGAACATGCTGTGGTTTACAACCCGGTGAATGAAGAGTTATTCACAGCTTCCAGAGGAGTCGGCGCTTATCTGAATGAACGTCGAATCCGCGTCAGTGATACATACAAAATGCATGAATCATTGCTTGGTACCGGTTTTCCATTTCGCGAATTGGACAATGTTGAATTGTGGATCGAAATTTTTCGAGAATTTTCACAGCATACTTCCGGTGTGCGACGAATTGGGTCGGCAGCGCTTGACCTTGCTTACGTCTCCTGCGGGCGATTTGATGGGTTTTGGGAAAGTGGACTCAAAATATGGGATGTCGCCGCAGGAGCGTTGCTGGTTGAGGAATCCGGAGGATTAATTTCAGATTTCCAAGGCAATCAAAGCCATCTTGAATCTGGAATGGTCGTTGCTGCCAATCCCTATCTTTTCCCTTCTTTCCAGAAAATTGTTCAGCAGAAATATCAAGAATTTGGTTTGGCAGCTCAATCGTGACGATCTCGACCGACAAAACAAAATTGACGCCGATGATGCAGCAATATCTCAGCATCAAGGCCGATTACGAAGATACTCTCCTCTTATACAGAATGGGAGATTTTTATGAACTGTTTTTCGAAGATGCCGAGATCGCTTCCAAACTGCTAGGAATCACATTGACCAGTCGAGGACGCACGAACAATCGCGTCAAAATGGCGGGCGTTCCGTTTCACAGCGTGAATCAATACATCCAAAAATTGATCGCTCAGTCCATACCCGTGGCGATCTGTGAACAAGTCGGTGAAGCGAACAATAAAGGTCCTGTCGAACGTAAAGTTGTGCGGGTGATTACACCTGGAACTTTAACCGACGACAACTTATTGGATGCGCGATCAGAAAATTTGCTGGTCTCTGCCCACAAAATTGATCACACTTGCTCATTGGCTATTCTCGAAATTTCAAGCGGACGCTTTTCAGCCCGAGATTATCCAGATTTACACCAAATTCAATCGGAGATTGAGCGCATAAAACCTGCCGAGATTTTAGTTGAGGAAGGTTCTGCATTTTTGAATTCACTTCACTCAAATAGTGTGCAGGAAATTCCTGGTTGGTATTTCAGTTATGACAGAGCAGCCGAACTGTTGAAGAAGCAGTTTGGCGTGCGGGATTTGACCGCTTTTGAATGCGAACGCTATCCCGTGGGGACCGCGGTTGCCGGTGCGTTGCTTCAATATGCAACAGACGTCTACGGCAAAGATCTCCCACATATCGAACGTTTGCAATTCAACAATCCAGATGACAATCTGCAAATCGATCACTACAGCTGGCGAAACTTGGAAATTGAATCAACGCTGACCGGAGACACAAAAAACAGCCTTCTGGCCCTGGTCGATGAGTGCTCTACAAGTTTGGGTGCGAGGCATCTGCGTCGGTGGCTTAGATTTCCAGTACGGAACCGACAGGAAATTGAACGTCGTCATCAAGTCATTGAACACCTGCTTATTGACAGTCGATACGAAATTGTCAGAAAAAACTTGAAGGAAATTTGTGACATCGAGAGAATCGCTTCCAGAATTGCGACTAAATCAGCGAAACCAATCGATCTGGTACGACTCAAAGAAACATTTGAACTGGTGCCTCAACTTATCGAATCCGCGTCTGCCGATGAGTGCAGAGAAACAGCTGAGTTATGCCATTCAATCCGAGCCTTGCCAGAATTGACCGAATTGCTGCACAGCGCAATTCGAGTTCCACCTGCTGCAATGATGCGGGATGGAGGAGTCATTCAACAAGGCTACGATGATGAACTCGATGCGTTGACGAAACTTCGAGATGATTCTGGGCTGGCATTGGTGGAGATGGAAAATCGAGAACGCAGTCGAACCGGAATTAAAAACTTACGAATTAAATACAACCGGGTACATGGTTATTACATCGAAGTTTCGAGATTGGTAGCAGATCAGCTTCCGAGCGATTACGTACGTCGCCAGACACTAAAGCACAACGAGCGATTCATCACATCTGAACTGAGAAAGTTTGAAGGCCGAATCTTGAGTGCGAAAGAAAAGTCGATTGCGCGTGAAAAATTGCTCTACGACGAATTAATCGAGAACATTCAGCGCTTTGTCTCTGATATTCAGGTCACTGCGCGGGCAATCGCCGAACTTGACGTGCTCTGCAACTTTGCTCTCCTTTCCAGAGAGTTGAATCTGACATGTCCAGTTTTAGTCGATGAGCCTCAAGTATCGATTTGCGGAGGGCGACACCTATTGGTCGAATCCGTACTGAATACACCATTTGTTGCGAACGATACGGATTTGAATCCAAAAGATCGCTTGCTTTTAATAACGGGACCCAATATGGGCGGGAAGAGTACATATATGAGACAGACCGCCCTTATCGTTCTACTGGCGCATACGGGATCATTCGTGCCCGCGACTTCAGCTACGATTGGACCAATTGACAGAATATTTACTCGCATTGGCGCATCTGACGATCTAAGTTCCGGCAATTCCACGTTCATGATCGAAATGACTGAGATGGCTACAATACTGCATAATGCGACGAATCGAAGTCTCGTAATTGTTGACGAAATTGGGCGTGGAACAAGTACCTTTGATGGATTGGCATTGGCTTGGGCATGCGCCAAGAGTTTGTTAGTCGATGTCAAGGCGCTCTGTATGTTTTCCACACACTACTACGAAATTACTGCGCTCGCGGATACTTCGCGGAATGCCCGAAACGTCCACTTGGATGCAGTTCAATATCGAGGTGAGATCGTATTCTTATATTCAGTGAAAAATGGTGCAACGAATCAGAGCTATGGAATCCAGGTCGCACGACTCGCAGGAATACCCAGCAAAGTGATATCTACAGCATCAAACAAACTTTCCGAATTGACAGATTCAGCTTGTCAGCAACCATCAATCAGAATGGAACAACCGATTCAGCCAACAATATTTGACATGCTAATTACACCGCCGTCTCCGGAATTGGAAAAACTCGATGAAATTCAGCCCGACAATTTAAGTCCTAGAGAAGCGTTGGAATTTTTATATGAATTGAAACAGCTGCGAGAGGCATCCAACGAATAATCTGAATGAAAAATTTCTTTGTTTCGGCATCAACAGCCAATGCTGGTATAGAATATTGAATTTGTTTTCAATTCAAACCATATAAAACTCAATTAAACTAGTCAGGAATTAAGCGACAGAAAAAATGACCTATATAGTCACTGAATCTTGTATCAAATGCAAATACACCGATTGTGTAGAAGTTTGCCCTGTTGACTGTTTTCACGAAGGGCCGAATATGCTCGTTATTGACCCAGAGGAGTGTATCGACTGCAGTCTGTGCGAACCGGAATGTCCCGTCACCGCGATTTACGCGGAAGACGACCTCCCCGACGACCAAATGGAATTTCTAGAACTCAACACCGAATTGAGTCTGATTTGGCCGGTCATATCGATGATTGTCCCAGCTCCACCCGACGCTGCGGATTGGGAAGATGTCAAGGACAAACGTCAGTATTTGGAACGCTAGCACTCTAAACTGCTTGGAGAACAATCAATATGTCAGACGATAGACCCCGACGAACTGCAGCAATACTTTGGGCATTGCGCAACAGTGGTGAAACCATCGAAAAACTTCCGGCCGACTGCGCCATGGAAAATGAAAGTCAAGGGAGAGCTGCTCAAACTTATTATTCGGAATTGTCCGGTCAGTCGATCGGTGGCTGGAAACTCGCAGCAACTAGCGTCGGTGGACAAAAACACATCGGTGTAAGCGAACCTTTGGAAGGCCCGTACCTCAGTTCTCATATCTATTCGTCCGGAGCGACGTTATCCATGTTTGGCAACCAACTCGCGGTTGCTGAGGCAGAATTTGCTTTTTGTTTTGGCAAGAGTTTAATGGGCCGCGACCGGCCGTACTCCAGGGAAGAAATTGTTGCTGCAGTCGTTAGTCTGCACCCCAGTCTTGAACTCCCAGACACGAGAATTTCTGACTATGCAAATGCAGGGTCTGCTGCATTGCTCGCTGATTGCGCCTGCAACAAAGACTGGGTACTTGGGGATGCTACAACCCAAGATTGGAAAGCGATTGATCTTGCAGAATGTCCGGTAAAACTCTATATCAATGATGAAGTAGCAACTGAAGGCAGAGGAGCGGACGAATTGGGTAGTCCTCTAATTGCACTTGAATGGGGTGTCAATCGCATCATCCAGCGAGGGATTTCAATTCAAGCCGGGCAATACATCACTACAGGCGTATGCGGTCTGCCAAAACCAATTCAAGCCGGTGATCACGTTACAGCAGACTTAGGAATCTTTGGTACGGCATCCGCAAGTCTAGTCGACTGAGACAAGTTCCGCAATTGCCATCCTTGACTGAACTGTTCTAATCATCGAACACTTCGATTTCGAGTTCACGTCAGGACTCGAAAAAAGTTTCATTGAATGTATCAAAGGACGAACACACCCAAAATTGCGTCGAATCTAACCATCAAGTGCCAGTTCGATTGACTTCTGCAATAGAATTTGTAGAAAAACAAAATCTACAAATTCATGCAAAATTATTCAAAAGCAATTGCCTGCTGCTATGGAACGTGGATACACAACAGTTCACGTTCAGTAATCGTCAAATCAAAGGATTACTCGAAATTTGACACTTTTCCACTGTATTTTTTAATCTTCGAATCGTAAAAATTCCTCAAAATAAATTGGATAAAGTGATAAGGAGTTAAAGGCGCACTTACAGGGATTCGACAGCTTTTGTACCGACCAAGTGTCAAATGTGATTGAGGGTGATAAATGTCAACTACGACTTGCTCGCGACTGTCAAAATCGAAGCGAAGTGGAATCGGAACTATGTTTTAGGTATTTACATCATCAAAAATTTCGCCTGACTGATAATATTCTGGATCATTCTGAAAACTTTCCAGATCTGGTGACGGGGAAAATGCCAACACATGAGCAATAAGCTGTTTGTTTTGGAAGCGATACAACATTTGAATGAGCACTCCATCGAGCATTCGAAAGTTGTAGTACTTTTCATTAGTCAAAGTTACATATACTTTGACGTACGGGCGATTTCTCGTTGCGACCGACGTGCTTCTTTCCGTTGCAGGCCGAATCTCCTCAGTCCCTTGCTGTTTAGTACTTTATTAGGAAAATCTGAACGACTGATTATGCCTAATGTGATCAAATCTCCAGTTATGCTGTTCAACTGCTTCAAAATTTGTTTGGCACTTGGCATCAAACAATTCTTTCGCCCAGTAGTTCTTTCAATTGTTTGATTTTTTTTCGTTCGATATCATCTACAACTATTCGCCCGGTTGAAAAATCCTCAAGCAATTGATCAAACCTGCGCCTGGATTGCGACAATTTTTCTCGCTCGGTATAAGGCATATCTCGATTCACGATTTTCATATATTTTTTTTCGTCTTCGGTAGGATAACGAAAACTCAGTTTAAATTCATTTTGCTTAACTTGCTTGAATTCATTCATCAACTCATCCATGCTTTCTCCAACACCCAGTACACGAACCCAAGCTTTGCTTCTCGTAATCGCTTTAAAAAGACGGTTTCGAACAATTGCTGGATGTAGATGTTTCTGTGAACACTCCCCAGCATTGATGACATAGACCATACCTGCCTCACTACCCTTGGCTGGATAGATTCCCGTAAAAGCTACTGAATGTCTATCGAAGAACTCGCCCGGCGTTGTATCAACACCAACGAGATGCGTTTTGATTCTTTTTTTGAAAAGTAGCTCTCGAATCGGACCAACAAACTCTCCCGTTGAAGAAGGATCAGGATTTATGACCAATATGTCATCTTGTCGGAGATCTTCATGCCTGAGATTTTCTTCAATCGCGTTTGCAACCCATAAATCTTGTTCATATTTTGTTTCGAACTTACGAAAATCAATCAAATCATCGAATTGTGAATAATTTTCCGAGAAAACAGAACTACTGATCGAACTTCGTGAAAGCGTGACTTGACTCCCATTTTTTAACTCTCCATCACTCACTTCATAACCCACATCGCACCAAAGCTGCGGATGATCAAAAATTTGAATCAGTCCAGTTTTTGATTCTGAATCTTTTTTCCGATAGATTCCGAACCCCAAAGCATGCGCAGTAACTAGGACTGGTTGGGAATTCCGGTAGCACGCCTTAAGAGTTACATCCTGCTGAGGCTCTCCTGTTTTTAATGACGACGAACTGAAATTTATTGGACCGCTTTGGGAGTTACAAAAGATTTCTTCTGGTGAGGGAAGTGATTGCGAGTCCATACTTTGCAGTTCATCATACGCATAAACCAATCGTTTTTTACCTTTAAGTAATTCGAAACAGATTCGTAGAAACGAGATTGGTAAATCCTGAGCCTCATCTACAAGAATTACATCGTAAATTGGATCAAAAGTCGTACTTGAGTTCAACGCTTTTTCGCAGGCACGCGAAAATGTTTCACGTAAACCAAAATTTCGATTCGCTTTTTTATAATCGAGATACCTTACATCGTTTAACATGCAAAATTCATAGTAAATCCCTCTTTTCTCATCACCACGCAATGCCGACCAAGCATGAATGATCTGGAGATTGTCCCAATTTGGCGCAGTGTGTGAAACTTCAATTGCAAAGGTCGTAATTAATTTTCGAAATTTTTCCTTTAATGACCGAGTATGAAAGGTAACCGCAATTTTCCAATTAGGGTGCTTTGCGTGCAAGTAAGCGGCTTTGAGTGCGAGCACTATCGTTTTACCCGTGCCAGCCAAACCGCGAATTCGCTGCACGCCATCTACCGTTTCGATCACAGCTTTAATTTGGAGTTGATCAAGAGGAGCGATAGATTCTTCCAACTGCTTCAATTTAGCACCACGAGATTCCGGGCTTAAATTGACACGATTGACGGGATTTTTACGGATTGTGTGAACAGATTGAACAACGCTAGTCAAAAACTTAAAGCATTCTGGACAATTCCAGTCTGGAATCTTATCAAAGTAATATTTCAGATTACTTTCGTTGCAAATTAGATACTCACCGTTATGTTGAGGATCAATTTGATCAACCTGTGGCGCAAAAGTCAGTGGAACGATTTGTACCCTTAATTTTCTTCTATCCATCAAGCATTTGTGAGTTCTGAGCTTTGATTGCATTACATTGAAGTAATCGTCCTGAACATCCAAAGATTCTTCCCAATTTGTTCCTTCTACTAGATCAAAAATCACCAATCCTTTTTCAGGAGAAACCAATAGCGCATCAAAGGATTGTGCTCCGTCAGAAGTATTAAAGATCGGGAAACCAAAGTATAGAGTTCCTTCGATCTCTAAGTTAGTGACAAAGAAATCTGCGAGTCGCTTAGCGGAGACGGGCTTGTCGATAGTGCCCCAAATTACTTCGATCATTTACAGTTTCCTAATTGAACTTGTGACCAATAGTTTGGACAAGATTACATTAATGCGTAACTGCTCTCAATTATAAGGTGAATAGATTATCACTTGATTTGACTGAATTACTGTTCAAGATATTGGTTTTAAAATCATTGATTTTCGCCGTGAATGTGCGGTGTACACAAATTTATTCACACGTCTAGAATCCTCCATATTGCAAAGTTTGAATGCGTATTAATGGGAAGTTGAGTCGCAATTATCTATTGGACTTTTCCATTTTTGATTTTTAGAATTGTTTAGCCTCGATGAAATTCACACACCAAATCTTTCTTACATTTTCAGTTTCTTTTGGCATATGTAAACAACCGGCTTGCTCAAGGCCGGCCTCTTATCGTACTGTCATCAACTATCCATTCGAAGGACATGCCGAATGGCATAACTGTGCGTAAAAGTGGCTGTCATCGAGATAGGATCAAGAAGCGCAACATAGATATTTGCTTGGCTTTACGTAAATCAAATTTGATCCGCCGACAAATGTTTCGGAGTTCAAAATCGTATCCAATTTCTAGGGCAAGGGAGCTGGAACATGTTCCAATCGCATGGTGGCAGTGTAAAGTCGCAGACTGCTTTTGAACAGCTGTTCAAACTCTAGGCTCAGCGTGAAGCCAGCAGTCCACTCGGTCCTCAGACAAAGTTTTCGGTTCGCTGGGCGCGCACCCCGTCAAACCGACAAAATGACTTCACAGCTGGCGCTCCAATCTGAACTGATTTAGTTGGTCTTTGAATGTAATGGTCTTTCGCACCGAGTCCCGCCACTGCGACTCACATTGGCATCAGTGAGCATGGATTGATGAAGCCGATGCCAATTCTCAGTTTCGCTGTTGAACAGGTCGTAAATCGCATCTTTCTGGACTCGAAAAAAACGCCTGCTTCGAACGCCGACAGCCGGCAGCAGACTGATCGTACGTGAAAGTATCCGAAGTGCTGACTGTTTCTTTAACAGTTGAGGGTGAATTGGGGTTGCTGAAGCTACAATTTCATCAGACAGCCTCTTTGGGTTTGTTGAAATCAAGCAAAGTCAACATCAGATCCAATTTGAGGTTGTCTTATTGTTGTATATCAGCATGTAAAGATTAGAAAATTCTATTTTTTCGAACGCCAAAACCTGAGCCAGTAATTGGTTTCACGTCAAATTCGATCAACAGCTGCGATCTCAGCTTGCAATCGGAGCGATGGATATGGTACGGTAAGTTTTGCTTGCGGCGCGCCAACGCGCAAGCACGCTTGCCGCTTGTGAGCAGCGGAATCCAACTGCCAGAACGGCTGGGATCCGGTTCGGCATCATACAAGAAGCAGGCAGTAGATTCTGAACCCTTTTGGGGAAAATCAGCACCTTGGAAAGAGCAACGGACTATCTGATCAATGAAGGAATAATGTATGAGCATTCACGCCTATGATACGCTCGGAACTTCAAAAAAACTCGCAGCTGCCGGCATGGAACGCAGGCAGGCTGAAGCAGTGGCGATCGCGATCGCCGAACAACAAGGCAACCTCGCGACGAAGTCCGACATCGAAAAATTGGAGTCTAGCATCGGCTCTTTGAGAACTGAGGTCAAATCGGACATGAACTCTTTGAGAACCGAGTTTAAATCGGACATGAACTCGTTCAGGTCCGAAGTCAGGTCGGAAATGAAGACGCAGTTCAGATGGCTGATGACAATGCAGTTCGCCGTAATTTTCACAATCGTTGCACTGGGCTACGCCGACAGCTAGTCAGTTGTTTGCCTCATGAAGGCGGAGGCATAAACGCATGCATTGCCGGCTGTTCGAACCGGCTGTTTTGAAAGCGACGAGCGGAGCCGGCGAAGGAGGAAATGAATCAGCAGGGCAAAGTGAGAGGATCCAATCGAAGAGCCTGAACGAAGTCGCAGCGTTTCAGGCATGGCCCCGAAGCCGACAGATTATTGGACACTGCTGAGTTCAAGCGGCCACAATTGCCGCAAGGTTCATTGGCAGATTTGCCGCACTGATTTCGCTCGCGACATTTTGCGAAAGGAGCATTGGAGGTCACATTGAGTGAACAATAGAGCTGCGTTACCGCTGCAGCAACAAGATGACAATGCACTCCTACGCTTCGACGACGGCGGGTCAGCAGGTTGCAGTTTCGACGGACATCACCCAGAGGCATTGCCGATGAACTCCCCACAGCGAATCGGCCCGGATTTGGTATCCTAATTGATCTTGTCCGCCCATGGAATTGCTGTACTTCAGTCAACAGCGAATCATTCCCTGAATGAGTCCTTTAATTCTCTTCGTTTCAACGATTTATGTGTAGGTAATTCGCCGTAATTGAATTCCGAAACTTGGTTTCCCTAAGTCAATTTTGATTCAGCTACAATTTCGTAATGGGCCCCGAGACTAGATAAGTTCGATCGTACTAAGGCAATTTTGTGCACCGGCCACAGAATTGGTTCGATGCTGTAGTGAATTTTCCTCCTAAATTTACGCGCCAAAGTGACGTGTGGAATAAATTTTCGACGTTCCTTTCTGAATTTCAGTTTCCTTCGCACATTTTCTAACAGGGTTGTTAATTCTGGTTCTGCGCTGCTGCTGCCAACCCAAGCCACTTTATTTCTGGGCCAAGATCCAACCTGATCCAGCTCTATCGAAAAAGACTTGAATTCGATGGCTCGAACAATTTCTATGACGGGGTCGACCTCTTCCGCAGCCACATCACCAAGAAAAACTACAGTGATGTGAAAGTTTCTAGAGGGTATGCATCTCCCATATCGATTGAGTTGAAATTCAGTTTGAAGATTCGAAAGTTGAGTACGAATCTGAGAAGTTGGCCAAATTGCAACAAATAGTCGATGGTAAGACGAGTCAGTCAATTGAATTGACCAAATTACAAACGCCTTCAATCGCTGCGCGAACGGATGCTTCACGCACAGCTTGTCTGTCACCCGAAAAGAGGAAGCGCTCAGCAGTCGCCTTTCCTGAACTGTCAGCCCAGCCAATCCAAACGGTTCCTAGAGGCTTCTGTGAACTGCCACCATCTGGACCTGCAATCCCAGTTACCGAAACTGCTATATCTGCGCGACTTCTTTTCAATCCACCGACCGCCATTTCCAGTGCCACTTGGCTGCTTACCGCCCCATGTGTATTCAAGGTCTGACGATTTACTCCAACCAACTCGTTTTTCGATTCGTTGCTGTAGGTTACAAATCCTCGCTCAAACCAATCGGAACTTCCGGGCAGACTTGTCAAAGTTTGAGCGATCCATCCTCCCGTACATGATTCAATCGTTACCAGCTTTTTATTTTTCTGCAATAAGAGATCTGCTGTCGTCAGTACTAATTTTTGAACGTCAGAGACCATAATTTTTGACTTAAAGCGGTGGAAATAGATTTTGCTGCTTCTTGAACATATCTCGGTCTGCTATTACCACGGAGGCCCCTTCCGCCAACTGGGTTCGTTCATGATTCCTTCCGTAACCTAGGACGGTAAGTTGAGCATTCGACTTATTTGATAATAAGTCAGTAACAAATTTTTGGAAATCTTCTCTTTGTAATTTTTGTAGACTTTCAGCTACGCGCTCCAATTGATCAAAATCATAATCTTTTTGATCGATTGCGGTCCAGTAACGACTAGTTCGATCTCCTAACGTAGCATCTTCTTCAAGGATTTCATTAACGAGCCCAATTCTATAATTTTCAAACTCATCCTCTGGCATTTCAGAGAGTCGGTTTGAAAAATCGCCTAAAAAATTGGAAATAGCGGTAGCCATTTCATCGGGGCTTGCAGTTGGAGATTGAATGACGAACAGAATTCCAGGAACTTGGCCAATCGGGATATAAGTTGCGAACACGACATACCCAAGTTGCTGAACTGATCTGAGATCTGAAAAAAATGGAACTTGGATGGTGTAAGTTAACAACGAAAACTTAACTCTTTCCTCAATCGAACGTCCAGTACCTTGAATGTATACAGCAATTGCTGAATCTTCATTTTGAATCTCAACTGATCGGGAAAATCCACTGTTCTCCGGCAAGTCGATTACATCATTTTTCCCCACTTCTACGACTCGCTCGGGATTTAGCAGGTTTGCAATAACATAATTTCCCATCATTTCGGAAGCTTCTCGCTGCACGTTTCCATGAGACAATACAACAATATCCACACTTTCCAAGAACCTTCTCGAATAATCGACGAGGGCATCAAATTCAGTCTCCTCCAGTGCCTTTAGTTCTTCATCATCGGTCCAGTAAGGTTCAATCAGCAAAGAATAAAACTCAGCAAGTGTTTGTGTGTAAGCGTTTTCTTTTTTTCGATTTTCGATCTCGCGTTTAATTTCGTCTTTATGTCGCAAGAATTCCTCGTAGTCAAAATTTGGAGACTTCAGAACATCGACAATTCGTTCCATCAGTACATTTTGTTTATCGTTATATCCCGAAATTCGGAAGCTAAGTCCTCGTTGATGCCCATATAAGCTGAATTCAAGGCCGGCAACCTGCGCAGGATACGCAAATTCGTTTAACTGATCGTTAATGGCTCTCGTATAGAGGGATAGCAGAATTGAATCAGTCAAATTTTTTACAACTGGACTTCGAATTGAGACAAAGAAACTGGCTTTGGGCACATCAAATGATGTGTCGGTCTGGTACCACAATTCATACCCCGGTTTGTCGATGATACGCTGAGGAACCTCAGTTTGCAGATCCGCCTTCAGCGCGATATTCTGAGGTAGAAAAATATTCCGTTCAGGCAACCAATTGGTCGAATCAGCAACATCCTTATTCCATAGTGTTTGAGTCTCTTTCAGAATTTCAAGCAGAGAATATTCAGAACGAATATACGGAGTGACTTTATCTGTTTCAATCTCAGCTGATGTCAATATCGCAAGCACGTTTTGTGGGTTCAATTCTTTTAGTAACGATGAAATCAGCTCGGGATCATACTTTTCGACTAAATAAAGTGCCGGCAAGATTTCATTTTTTGGATATTTGTGCAGAGCGCTCGCAAGGTAGGTAACGTAATTGCGCACATCTTCGATCTCGGAGAATTGGTAGCTCAGTTCATTTAGAATTTTTGTTTCAGTGAATCTCCACTCATCGATTCCTCGTGCATCAATTTCCCGAATATATTGGAATACGTAAGCGGCGACTGTTTCCCAATTTCGAAAACCCTCATCAGTTAGAGATATCCTGACGTTTATCGAATAGGACCGATATCCGGCATTGCCAGGGCTGACATACAGACCTTCCGCCCATCCTGCATCCTTGAGAATTGAGAGCAGGCTGCCGGCACCCTCATGACCCAGCAAATGAGAAATGTAGCTATCGGGACTTTCTCTCCAAAGTGGCTGCAAATCTCGAACGGGAAACAACAACGTCAAATTTGGATTGTCTTTCAGGGACTTAACTTTCAACAATAATGGAAATTTGTCGCCGTGAAAAAGAGGTTCCGAAGTCTGCAGTTCTTCTGCGTGCTTATTTGTTACCGGATCAAATTTTTCCGCAACCCAATCCTGCAGAACATCAAGTGATTCTCTCCCCAAAACGACTAGATTCATAAGGTTAGAACTATATCGATTATTGAAAAATTCCACCAAATCATCCTTTACATCACCACTTAAAGTCTCTGCCGTACCCGAAATGAACTTAGCAGAGGGATGATTCGGGTTATAGGTGTGTCGCATCGCTGCCCATCTTCGTACCGCATCGCGTTGTGTACGCATCTGGTATTCAGCATCTACTACGCCAAGTTCACGCTCAACCTGCTCAACTGGAAAAAGTGGAGTTTTGAAAAACTCAGAAAATCTGTCGAGAGCCGGCTCTAGGTACGAAGGATCGATGCTGAAGTTGTAATTCGTGATGTCAATTGATGTGTAAGCATTTGTTTGACCGCCGTGTTTTTCAATGAATTTGCGGTAACCATCCAATTCTGGGTATTTTTCAGTACCCAAAAAT
Organism: Arenicellales bacterium; assembly: GCA_965202855.1. Lineage (GTDB taxonomy): Bacteria > Pseudomonadota > Gammaproteobacteria > Arenicellales > JAJDZL01 > JAJDZL01. The sequence goes on from CBDBBP010000004.1 coordinate 330,317, forward strand.
AGCATATGCTCCAGCAGATGTGCCAATCCTGCACGTGTTTTCGGATCATCCCCTCCACCGACACGGACGGCGAGTGACACCGCTGAATCGATGGCTTCCGAGTCGGAAATGATGAGAACCCGCAATCCATTTTTCAGGTAGAACGCACGGTAGTCACGGTGGTCATACTGACTTTTTTGAAATTCCGCATGACCTTGTAATGGAATTAGAGCCCACGACAGGACAAACACTACGAAAAATAATTTTGACACTGATTGCATAATTTGTACTCGATGTTGACGTCAAATATATTTGACTCGAAATTTACACAATTGTGCCATCATATTTGCCACTGTAACATTACGATTTTGTAATAGTCGGTATCAACGTTCTGTCTAAGTCCAAAAAGCGACATTCTTGTCGTTGACTTGAATCATGAATTTGAAATTTCAACAAAAGAAAATCCAATTGCTTGATCGAACTCGTCAAACAATTGGATTCAATCGAATTTCCAGCGAGATAAAATGTGGCGTCTCCAGGGGGATTCGAACCCCCGTCGCCAGCGTGAAAGGCTGGTGTCCTAAACCTGACTAGACGATGGAGACGATAATCGATTAGTTTAACCGAATTCAGAAATCGGAAATTATATCGTTTTTGGTGGACGCAATTACAACTGATTCGCACCTTGGAAGCATACCAATAAATATAGCGATAATAGGCGTAAAATCAAGCCCTCACTATCAACAAATTTCCGCTAAAACTTTACACTTTGGTGAAATCAGAGTCAGTTACTTCCAGATGGTTCGAATCCCAATTTTAGATGTAGAATTGGTAACAAAATCAGTTAATTGGATACGACATTAATCAATTGATCTTAATCGATTTGAAATTAAATTGCTTAATTTTCTCTGGTTTGTACTCATAATAACGAACATAGGCAATTTTTATGGTTTCAGACCACGCTGTGGGAGTTAGCTATACCAATAATGAAGTGAAATTATCTTCATGATTTTCAATCATGATCAATTAATTCTTGGGTGTTTTCACTGCTTTCTTGGAGTTAATCACGGAGAAAAAAATGTATGCAATGTGCAAATTCCAGCACGCCTGCAATACAAACTTTGAAGACAAAAATGCACTTGAAATTAATGTCTTGAACGGATAATTCTCGTATTCTGAAATAATAATAGAGTAGAGTTTGATCTGAAAATCACTTCCGATGTCCTGTTCGTCAGCAATATTTCTATATTCATTTTTTTTGAGTTTGAAGATATCATCGAAAATTCCAAGTCATTTTCTATACTATCATTCTCCGACTTCAATTGAATGACAACAAAATATTAATTCTGCGTTAAAGGCACACATCCAGTGGCATTACATGACGACCTGAAGTTCGGTGTGACGCGCCAACACGTCAAAATCCCTATCTCTATGCAACACAGGCACGTTGGCACGAACTGCAATAGCAGCAATGAGACAATCTATCAACTTACGGACAGTTTCCCCTTCATTCCGGCATCGGCGAAACAACATTGCCGCTTCGTCGTAGCGTACGGGTTCGGTTGGCAAATCGACCGCCCTAGCGAGCAGACGGCGAAGTGCTTGCAAATGGTGCTCGTCGCGTGCTCCAGCAAGCACCTCCATTCGAATGGCATCACAAACTGCAATGTCTGTGTCGAGTGCGACGTCGACTCGCATGCAGACATCTGATCCGGTATCTCGAAGAAATTCGACCCACGCCGAGGTGTCGATCAAGATCACGTCAGTCGGCTGATTCGCATTTCTTCCAGATCGCCTGACCAGCCGGAACCGCGAAGACGCCGAGCCTCATCAAGACTCAAAGGTTCGCTCGCGAGCGTGCGAAGTGCCAGATTGACTGCTTCGCGTTTGGTGGGTAACTGGTAGCGACGCATTATCTCGGCGCAAGATTTATCATCGATATCTATGTTGGTGCGTGACATACACATATCATACACCAAAGAAAATTAGCAAACAAGCTGTCATGCTGACAGCAATTCATGAAATTGTATCAAATGTGTTCTGGTTTGTTGTCAAGCATATTAAGTTACTGATAATAATCATTTAATACTGTTGCACGATCTATCTTGGCAACGAACTCTACGCAAAAGAGACGATGTGGAAACGGGTATTCGAAGGCTTGTTCATTTAATTTTTCGTGTAAAACCTGTCTCTCATAAAGCGGTTTGAGGAACAGTTAAATAGCGTTCAAAAACTGTTCGAAAAAAAACTTCACGTTCTGCGTTAGCACTATGAAATTTACTCGGACCAATTGAACTCGAACCGGTGTCAATTGAAGACAGTAAACCTCATTACAGCGTGCACACTTCGTATAAAACTACTTCCTTATTGGATAAAAAAATCGCACTATGTTAGACGAACAAAAGTGCGATTCAATATTTATGGTGGAGCCAGGCGGGATCGAACCGCCGACCTCTACAATGCCATTGTAGCGCTCTCCCAACTGAGCTATGACCCCTTGCAGTTATTTTACTAAATGACAAAAATCAATTTAAAAGTGTACTCGCTTTGACTCACATCGTTAGTTTTAGTTTTAACTTCGGGGACGATTCCGAAAACTAGGTACTAGACTAAGAGTCATTATTGAAATGTCGAAATCCATTTTCCAAAAGCAGATGCAAGGATGAATGGTAAGATCGGTTCAAAGCTTAGTTGCATTAGCAGCAGCGTTGTCGAATTAACTGTAAACAAATTACAGATTCAACGACTATGGCAGTGCCACTGTGAAAGAGTTTCCAAATTAGTTGAAATTAAGATATATCGAATTAGTTTAGTATTTATACTTTATTCGTTCAAATTTATAAACAATATAATAATGACCATCCTCGCACAGTCTCCAGAACAACGGATGGGTTGAAATGACCATGCAATGTTCAAAACTTGCGACGTACCGCTCGATTGGAAAGAACAACCCCACAGAGTGCGGCAAAACAATGTGGACACTCATTTGAACGATTTCGACCGTTTAAATTTTTACGATATCAGAGTTGAAATTTTCTCAATATTCCTAAGCAGTACTTGATGCCCCTAAGAATGTAAGGTTTATAAAGGCCCTTAAAAAGGATTGATGTTAAGCAAAATTAATTTGATTCGAGGAATAGGTGTTTTTGACCACACCGTTGGAAGCTCTATCAAGTTGTCAAAAGTTAATGTTTTCTATGGCGAAAACAGGTTGGGCAAAAGCACATTAGGAGATATCTTATATTCTCTAGCATCCAATGATTCAAAGCTGATTCTCAGTCGTAAAGCCATACCGAACGACCTGAATAAACCGCCGAAAGTTGTTTTGCAGTTTGAAACAACAAATGGCAGAACATCGAATGGCAGTCAGGTAGTTACATATGAGCGAGAAGCCTGGCAGAGAGAAACGCCTGTTTGCTCCAAAATCTATGTTTTTGACCATAGTTTCATCCATCGCAATGTAATGACGGGGCAAAAACTCGAGAGAAAAAACTCACAGAACATTACGAGTTTCATCCTTGGAGAAGCCAATATTGTTTTATATAGAGAATTAGCTGAATTAAATAAACAGCTTCGTAAAGAACGCTCCAAATTAAGCAACCTACAAAGTCAGCTACAAACTCATGATATTGCTAATCCACAGAAATATGCTACATCTCCACTTCCTAACCGTTCTATGGAAAAATTACAAGCTGATGTGAATGTTCTGCAAGAAAAGAAACAGCAAATCGCAAAGATGATCCAAAATAGCTCTGAAATTAAAGCGCGAAGAGTTCTTAGGACAGTAGGAAAGGAAGAAAATTTTACTCCTAACGCAAATACGATCAATAGCACACTTGCATCCAGCATGCAAGATATACATCGACAGACATTTTCAATTCTAAATATTCACGTAGAAAAACATGTTAGATATGCATCGACCTTTAAAGGATGGGCGGAACAAGGATTAGGCTTTCTTAAAAATGAGTTCTGCCCTTTTTGCGGGCAGGGGCTTGGTGAAGACGCTAAATCCTTAATTTCAGCATATCAAAAAGTATTTGATAGGCAGTTTAGAGATTTTGGTAAGAATACAAGGCAGACACTCGATAGACTAAGGCAACCTTTTCCACTTACAGATACGAAGAGTTCCTTGAATCAGCAACACCAGTCAAACAAGGATGCAATTTCGTTATATACCGAATCGAAAATATCGAAAAATCGGAACTTACTCAAACTTATCAAGCTGATTGATCAAAAATTTGGGAAGATACTCGTTGCTCATACAGATTTAAGTACAGATATTCAATTAGCACTTGATTCTTGGATACCTCTGCTAAAGCGTAAATATAGTGTTCCATACGAACCTAATCAACAGATTGATTTTTCTCGATTGATTTCTTCAATGCGAACTTACAATCAGGCAATATCTGAATATTACGACGTAATGATTCAGATCAATAAATTACTGAATGAATTCAAAAATTCAATCGATGTTACGAAGCTTGATAATTTAAGGGAAATTAATCAACGATACGAAGGTGTTTATCTAACAAAAATAAGAAGAATAAAATTAGAACCAATTTGCCAGCAGTACAGGTCACAGCTTAAAGAATTGGAAACGCTTGAACATCGGTACGATCAGAAGAGAGACCAACTTAACCAATCGCAAAAATATTATCTTTCTACTTTCTTCCAATCGATAAACCAGCTCTTTTCTGCCTTTGGAAGCAAAGATTTTAAAATTAGCACTGTCGCAAACAATCGTGGTCATCAAGTAGTTTATGAGTTGCGCGTGAAATTTAAAAATCAAGATATACCTTATGATAAGCTCAATTTTGTCTTTAGTGAGTCAGACCGCAGGGCTTTGGCACTGTGCATATTTTTAGCAAAAGTACTTTCTTTGCCAGATGAGGAAAAAGCAAAAGCTATTCTGGTATTCGATGATCCTGTAACCAGCTTCGATAACGAACGAATCACTCTAATACTTAATAAATTCGATGAACTTCGGCAAAACGTAAAACAGTTGATCATTATTACACATTACAAAGGAATGGCATCAAAGGCAATCCAAAAATTTGACAGTTGTGCAAAGTCAATAATTTTGATGCCTTCTTCGCGAGGAATCGAGATTCAAGAAATTGATAACGAAGTCATGACAGCCACTGCTCATGATCTCGCGTTTGACCGAATTAAAGCTTTTGTAGCGGGAGAAGTCAATGAAAATCTTATCACTGAACTTAGGCCGTTTTTTGAAGCGGAAATACGAAACCGATTTAAAAAGCAATTGTCCGATCTTGGTCATACAAAAACAAAGACGCCATTGGGCTTTTGCATAACGCAATTAAAGAACAATGATATTATTTCTCAAGAACTAGCACAGCAACTACATGCATTTCATAATTCATTGAATTCGCCAATGCACGAAATCGGTCAGAGTACGATTGAAAATACGAGGTCCATAGCTAATGACATGCTTGACCTAATCTATAATAAACTAATTCCTGTAAATTAAATAAGTTACTAACTTGTTTCAATTTAGAAATTCCAACTTATATACAGATTTGTTTTGAAATTATCATAGATAAAAATAAACGAATTTAGTCTAGCCTTGATTTTCATGCTCGTCGTGTAAAGGTGCATTTTCTGAGTGGGCGTGAACCTCTACCAACTATTGCAGAATTCGGTTGGTAACAGCTCAATGGCAGTCGTTTAACAGAAGCGATTCATTGACAGATGTGCAGAATTCGGCGATTTTTCCGTAAGATTTTAAATTTGAATTTTCTCTACACGCCGGTCTCAATTAGCGGTTTCGAATGATGCTGCCTCTAATTGAGACTCTGAATTCGTTTTTCAGCCGACAATGTTTCGTTCATTGCGATGGGAATGGTGAAATTAAAGTGGGGTACCTGGTAATGAATTGGAGCACCAATTCGATTCAGGGACTTCCTAAATTCAAAACTAAAGCCAAGAATGTGAGTCAAAGCGAATACACTTCCGATCATTCAATTTTCAACTCTCTCATCGACTACTTGATGTTTACAAAATTTTCTCAAAAAGATTGTCTTTAGCAACTAAATTCTTGTCACCTTTTCCAATATTTCCAGAAGCAATTTGCTCATTTGTTCGGCTTAGATTTTCTTCTAGCAAGCGATTTAACAGCTCACGACGTACTTCTTTTGCTATCGTGTAACGAACTCGATCATTTTCTGACAAATACTCCAATTCATGAAAATCGTATTCAAACTTTAAATCTGTCCAACCATATAATTCTAAAATGGCACTATCAATTTCGTATTGGAGATTCCTAAGCTCAATTAAATCTTGAAATCCAGATTCGGAAACTTCAAAATTCTTCTTTGAAATTTTCATAATCAGATCTTTTGAAAGATTTGGATCATGAAAAAGATTGTAGAGTGTAGTTAATCCGATCCACAACGACTTCATAATTGATTTTCTTAATGTGTGATACCTATCTCCCAAAGTTGCGACATTCAGGTTTGAATTTTGCATCAATCCTATAGGGAAGGCAAATGTATTAAAACAATTAGTCGAAGTGTATCGCAGATGAGTTTTCAGTGAACCGCTATATTTTCGGGCCCATATCTCATGAATTGTTGATTGAACTACCGAGAAAAGATCCCAACGATCAGTGGTAAATACAAATGTAGCATCACTAAATACATAATCCGTTGGCATTGCAGAAAAACTCAAATGCTTTGTGGTTCTCGCAACTACAAAACACCGCGATAACTTAGATAGAGATTCTGTAAGTGCAGGTGTAGATCCAGCAAAAATCCACCAAAGTTCTCTTCTTTTCTTTATTTTCTGTTTCTCTCTAATCGGTTTAACCTTTTCTTCAACTCTGGAAAAAGGAATCAGATAATTTTGAGCTCGTTTCTTTGGCCAATCTCTAAAATTAATGATGCATCTGCCAGGTTTCTGCACAGGATTATTGTTAATTTCTTTACCATTTATTATCGGCATGATAACCTCAGAATTCTCAGGAGCAGTTTCACAGAATTGCTTAGCTTCATCATGGGTCAATAAAAAACCATTACCTAAGAAGATTGATCCTTGGAAAACTAGATTTTGATTCTCCAATAATTTTTGAGGCTTTGGTTGGATAATATTGTCTTCTAGATACGTGTTAATAAATTCGACTTTACTATTGTCGAGAAATTTAAGACCTCTCCATATGCCCTTATAAAAAGCCAATAGTGAAACGACTAAATTGGCAGTACCGGGCCACTTTATATTTCGAATCGCCATATTTATCTCTGACCCGGTTAAGACTATTTGTTCCAACCCATCTTTTCGAACCCTACCATCCTTTATCGAATTTGTCGTTATAACCGCAGCGAAGCCATTTTTTCGAAGCAAAGTATGAACTCTACGAATGAAATACACTACCAGCTCACTTAGTCCTGCTGGGGCATAAAGCCATCGCATACACTGACAAAAAGGATAACCAAACGTTCCACTTAACCTCTGCCCACCCATGTACGGTGGATTACCCAAAATGCAATCAAATCCGCCTTTTTCCATGACTTCTGGAAATTCTAAGAACCAATGAAAAATATTTTTTTCTTTACTCAATAATCGTGCGGTTTCGGTTCCGATACTGTATGTCCTGTTTCCCGCCCAAAAAAATTCTCTAAACTTCGCATCGGTTACCAATTTACCTGAATTTTCAGAATCTTTTGGAATGAAAAACTGGGCTATCGGAACGTCGGAGATCGTTTTCAATAATTCGACATCCTTTGTTTCTTCTAACGCTCTGAACTGTTTTTTCTTTTCTACTATTTCATCAAGAGAGTTTTCAGGTAGTGAAGCTAATGAATTGAACTCTTCTGCAACCGAAGTCACTTGAACTTTCAACAAATTATTAAAATTGATCGGCAATTGATCTTTATGTTTTAGTTCTTTCTTGTTTCGACTACGAAATTCTGAAGCGATCTCTTTATCATCATTTTGGATTGGTTTAAATGCTTCTGTTGGAACACCAACGCTAACATCTTCGCGTTTAGCGAATCCTAGTATGGCGTTTCCACATTTAATATGATGGTCAAGGAAATTAAGTGGTTCACCTGGACTGTGCGCTTCAAGCCAAAGGGCAACTTTGCAAAGTTCAATGGCTAACGGATTCAAATCTACTCCATAAATACAATTGCGTACTACATCTCGCAGTGCTGCTCGATACGCTAGGGGCGACGGCTGTTCCTCATTTGTGCGCACAGTCGCAAGTGTGTTTGCAATGCGACGTGCGGCAGCAAGTAAAATATGACCAGAGCCGCAAGTGATATCAGCAACTTTTAAGTCAAGCAATGCGGATTCAGGGTCATCAGCAATTAGGCACTCTTGAATCAAGTAATCAAGTGAATGGCGAATTAAAGGTTGAACTAGATCATCTGGAGTGTAATGTGAACCTGTATCAGCACGTTCTCTGCCTTCAGCTAAATTAAATCGCAAGCCACCTTGTAAATTTGTAAACTTCGGTTCACTTTCAAGAAGACCTTCGTAAACGGACCCAAACTCTTCTACATTTAGCGCAGCGTAATTAATTCGAATGATCTGGCCATTATTAGGATTTTTATACAGACTTAGTGATTTCAAACACTTCATAAAAATGTCGTTGCTTAACGTGCACCTTGTTAGAACTCCCAAAGCATCTGCAGAAAATAAATCACCAGCAAGCGGCGATATTCCAAGTTTGATACCTTGGCCATTTGCCTCGAAAAGTTTAAAGCATGAATTTAGTGCAAGCCAATTATCGTACTTACCTGAATCGGAAAAGTGGCGCAATTCAGATAGTCTGCGTAGTCTAGATACACTGTAATAATCGCGATAAACTTCTCTTTGATTTTGCTGTACATCGTCCGAAAAAACCAAATTCCGTTCTTCAATAACTACTAGGAACAACAGTCGATATATAAGCCTCAAAAGATATTGAAAGTACTCAGAAGCGGACAATTTATTCGAAGAAATATTGTCTTGAAGCTCAAGATTATCACTGTGGGAAAGAAATCCATTTCCAAATTTCAAGATTGCTTCTCTCACAGCCTGACTTAACCCTTCTCGAATTCGCGCACCAGACTCCAGTGAATCTTGATGATATTGTTCTATCAAAGAATCATGTGCGGAATCTCTAGACTTTGGTAAACGAGTGGCATGCAACAAACGAAACAAAACAGAAAAATCAGCAAAAAGCTCATCTCGAAAAATTCGATCTAAATCAAACTCTAGATAACTTTGCTTTACTAGTCGCGAATTGTCACGTAGTAATCGCAATCTTTGACCATCAGTAACAATGCCATAGAGTTCATCGCGGAGATTAAGAAATTCCTGCATTAATCCATGAGCTGAAATTCTTCTTCCACCACTCAAAGGTTTCTTATCAAGACCATATGGATAATTTACCCCTACGATATGAATTGGAGTATCACCACAATTTACAATTCGGTGACTGATTGGATACTTTCGTCCGTCAATTTGCATCCCACGGTGTCGATATTCGATTTTGTAACTTAGGAGTCCAAGGAGAGGGATAATCCACAAATTCCTCGTTTCCGTAGTGCCCAATTGATTTTTTTCCAACATCGTCAATCTTCGTTGAAATATTCGCCAATATTTTCTAGCACCAGCCCAAGAACGAGCTATTTCATCTTTCACACTTGTTTTATAAGGAAGTTCAAAGTCAGATTTTTTCTGACCAGTCAATTCTTCAAACTGATCGAAAATATCAGGTGAAAGGATAGAGCCTTCAATGCGAATACTGGGATTATTCATTCTTACTAACTGGGTAACAGTATGTAGATGCCCATCACATCCATTGGTAAGACCGGATAAACAACTTTGTACGATTTATTTTCTACGAGCTTGCTAAACCGTTCGTGAACTTCTAACAGAAATTTAGATCGAGACTCTGCCAAATCATCAAGATCATCACTTAGTTGCTCAATATTTTGGAGTTCAAAATTTAAGAAATCTCTTTGAGCCTCAATACTGAGATTTTCACTAGCACGAACACTGCTGAGTATCTTATTCGCTGTCTCTTGGTCGAGAAAATCCTTATCATCGGGAATGCCTCTCCAGCCCCACATTATCATTTCCTCTGCTACAACTTGATGATTTCCTTTCTTTTGTTTAATGACATTTCGACAGCGCAATAACAACAAAGTAGTTTTTATAGTGACGTCTGGGGTACGAATCACAGCTGCTCTAGCAGACTTTTGGGGTTTTCTTTCTATAGTGTTTGCCATGATAAGATGACAAAGCTGTTCAACGAAAGGATGATTTCGGCCAAGATAATAGAGCCCATCTGGAGTTGGCGAATCAAAACTTACATTAACAATTGACTCTTCTGGCAACAAACCAGACAGTGAAGGTGGTAAATTACCCGTGACTATCTCAAAACTAGTCTTATCCCGAATTACCTGAACCCCTAAAAGATCTTCAAGTGCTCCAGTAACAAATTTTCGTACCGCTTTTGGATTTCCGATAGCTGTATCTATGGCTCTAAGGTCTTTTTCAATCTCATTTGCATTAATCTTGTTTTGAGCAAAAATGCTCCGTGACTTTTTCTCCCGTTCCGCGGCTGCTTCAATTTTGCGTGTTACTCTGCTTTTAGCTTCCGCTATTTCATCCAACTCATAGCTATCAAATAAGGATAATTGAACAGATGTTTGTTCAGTTTGAATTGGTCGATTTGGATTCAGTAGAAGTGACTGGGTAATTGTTTCGATTATGTCCTGAGAGTCCTCAGGAAATGGAACATTGATACCTGTCGCTTTGCGAATCTTCCGTACTTTTCGAAGAAGCACGTCCAACACGATTCCATCGATCGGGCTGTCAGACGCGTAGATAAGACAGGCATTAACATTTTTCGACGACTGACCGAAACGGTCTACTCGACCTTCTCGCTGTTCCAAACGGTTCGGGTTCCACGGTAAATCATAATGGAGAACTGAATTAAATAGGTCTTGCAAGTTTATTCCTTCACTTAGACAGTCTGTCGCAATCAGCAACCTTAATCGGCCGCTCGACATTTCTTCTATACGCTGTTTGCGCAGATCATCTGGCAACTCACTCGTAACAACTTTAAAAATCAATTCTGGAAATTTCTCAACCAACAGCGAAGAAAGCTCTCTACCCAAATATTTAGCTGTTTCAATAAAACGGCAAAATACTACAGCATTACATCCATTCCGAAGCCAATCTTCCAATACAAGTGAAGCAGCAAAGAGTTTCTGGTCGTCTTCTAAATTACAAAAAGAAGCCAATTGATTTGAAAATCTTCTCAATTGGTCACGTTGATACTTCGACCAACTGGCTTGCTGCATCACGTGCACGGGAACAATGTCATTTTGCGGCTCCGACTCTGGGTCACCAACAGAATTACGATCAACTTCCGCTTTTTTATCCTTCGACTGAACATCATCAGAGCTTTTTTCAAGCTTTTCTAGTTTTGTACTAAGCATTTTGATTCCAGTAGCAGGACTTGACATGACACCTCTCAATAACCCAAGTGCCATCCAAGAATAAGCGCGTTTCTTTTCTAACCCGTGATCGACTTTCAACAATTTACGTACAAATTTCACTAAGTCATTGAACAATTTTGCGTATTTTGGAGACAAATAGTAGGGTAGTTCTTCCGCATCACGATTTGGAAATGGTGTCTCTTCACCCATCCACATCTCTATATCAGAACGTTTGCGCTGGATAAAGCAGGTTGCCACTTCTTCACGTTCATTTTGTTTAGATTCAGCCAAACTCAAACTTACAAATTGATGCTTAAGGAGCCCAAGTAACGATTGAAATTCTTCAGGCTTACCGCTGTGGGGCGTGGCAGTAAGAAGAACTAAATGCTGAGTTGGTTTGTCTGCGAGATCTTTTAAGAGGTGATAACGCTGATGTTGTACTTTGGAGCTTCCAGCTGGTAAAGTGCAAGTGTGAGCCTCGTCCACGATAACCAATTCTGGACACTGCGCAATGAATACAGCGCGCCGAATATCCGCTTTAATGTAGTCGATGCTAATAATCTGGTATGGATAATAGTGGTACACACTTGTGTCCCCTTGAATCTTACGATCAAGTCTCGCTTGCGTATTAGACCGAATTATTACAGCATCTATGTTGAGCTTTGTTTTCAACTCTAGTTGCCATTGATCGCAGAGATGCGGCAAACATACAACTGCAAATCGTGAAATTTTGGCGCGTTCCATCAACTCACGTATGATCAATAACGCTTCTATAGTCTTTCCAACTCCAACATCATCCGCGATCAATAAACGCACTGTTCTTTGCCTTAATGCCATGATCAAGGGAACAATTTGGTAGGCGCGAGGACGAAATGAAAGTTTAGCCATTGCTCGAAATGGACCTGCACCGTTTCGAAAAGCTAGTCGTGCACTTTCGTACAAATAGCGTGCTGTTGAAATATCTCCTAAATCATTAGCATCTGGAAGGGGAAATGATGCCTCACATGGTGTATCTTCAGTGATATTGAGTGGAAGGTAAATGCCAGTCGTTTCATGATCTGAACCGCCCAATGGTTTAATTACTAAAACTTCGCAATTTTTTGAAGGCAGAACTACCCAATCTCTACCACGAAGAGAGACGAGCTCACCAGGTTGGAAAGTTCGAATCACTTTACTTTTTTGAAAATGTCGGGACGCTCGGCAATCTTATCGGCCAAGTCTTCTCGATAATGCCAACTCCAAACCTGGTCACCACGAGCCCTGATCAGTTGACGTTGCTGAAAATCACGGGCACGAATTTCCTCTTTATCATGTGGACTACCATCGCAAAAAATCCAAATTCGTGATTCGTAGTAGAAATCTGGTTGGCAATAAATCCCCTCCACTCTTGCCTGAGCATCGTCCGGGAGGCGCAACCCATTTTTATACAGGTATTCTAGAAACAATTTTTCAGTTGATGAATTTGGATCCATCGCTTGAAGCAAGTATTCATACTGCTCTTCATAATTTCCGAATATCGGATTAGCCTTCAGTCGCACCTGTGAAACGATCAGTTTTTCTAGAGCATTTCGAATTAAATTCCGATTAATTCTATGATGGTCACGCTGGTTGTAGTAACTTAAAAAGTCGTCATAAGATGCTGGGGCTTTGTATTTTTCATCATTGAATCTACATAATTCGTACGCTGTCCGTATAACTCTTGGAAATGCATCTAAATCTCCCACCAGTTGGGAGAGTATTCCAAGACTTCCTTCAGCTGCTTCGTATAGCATGATGTTCGGGTAATTGGAGTCGCCCATAAGAGTGACTCCAATCTCATTGGGCTCCGCCTGAAATTCAATTTCAACTGCTCGTTTAATAGCGTACTGCAGAGTAAGCACGCCATCAGGCTCCAATCCCAAAGCTTGAATGGGTTCAATATAAAGAACATCAGCAATGTTGGATGTCCAAAGCTTTACAAATCGATGTTCATATTGGTTAGAAGAATCCGAGATTGACTCTCTATTTTGCCAATCGCCAGATGTCATTTCAAGCGAAAAACCTTCGGATTTTTCGTTCCGCCATCCTCTATTTACATGAATTACCCGTCCAGCAGGAATAAATTTCAGTTTGAGTAAGTAAGCTTCATTAGTCGTTACGACAGCGTCACTCAGACTATCAAAATTACCCCCATCGATATGTAAAAAAGTCTGAATATCGTAGCCGCGAGAGATTCGTTCCTCTTCCTCACAGGTGATCCTAGCTTGCTCTTCACCTCGAGATTCTGACATTTCCACTAGATCGTGCAGAGTCTCTCTATTGTTGTAATCACTTAAATTTACTCTTGAAAAGGGACAAATTTCCCGGTTAATTTGATCCTTATAAAGAAAATAACCAACTCGCTTACTAATTTTCGCTGATTCCAACAAAGATTCGGCATTATTAATCATAATTTGAGAAACACGAAATTTTCGACCATTGTGATATATCACGTTTTTCGGCCCAAATTCTTTCAGAGCTATTGATCTAGGCCGGGATATGAATTCCCCTAGCGATTCACCTATCGGAAGGAAAATTCGAAGAGGCAATCGAGTGAAATCGTAACCCGGTAAAAACCCTTCCGATGCCAAATAACGGTATGGATAAAATTCACTGTATTCTGCATGCGATGCCTGTTCATTTCGTAACAAATTTAACTGGCGAGTGGCTTGGTCTTGCTGTCGCTTGTATTTTTTGTATTCACGTCCACTAGTGTTCAGAAGACCTGAATCGATTTGACTACTAGCGTCGCTTAGCTGTGTACGTGCTGACCAATATAGTTTTCGCCAACGAACCATGGCTTCATCAAGTTTCTTTGCAGTAACTTGCAACTGATTACCAATCCAATCTTCACTGTACCAAGTATTAGATTTAATTTTCAATCGATCTTTAAAATCTTCAATCACACGGGAGAATAATCGGATTATTGAGGTAGAAGTATTCTCTTGAAAAGTAAATCCTTCATGCACGTCGGGAGATAATGAAAGTCTGTCATCATCTTTTGTAATCAGTTGTACCAAAGATGGTCTTACAGATTTTTCAAAATTCATATCCAAACCCGGAAAACCAACTTCCGTAATAGTCAAGGCATGTAGATGCGTAACCAATAGTTCTTCATTAACTAACTCAATTCTAGGTGGGTGTACATTGCCTGCAACCAAATCCTTCTGATGCTCAAAATAATGGCGATCATGAGGAGAAAAACCGGAACAGTAGGTAAAAACTAGAGCACCTTCACCACCTCTACCCGCTCGCCCAGAGCGTTGAACGTAATTTGCTGCGTTCGGGGGTGCATTTCGCATATGCACTACACTTAGCCCTCCAATGTCTACTCCTAGCTCCATTGTCGGCGAACAAAATAAAGCACTGATCGAGTTGTTTGAAATTTTGTCTTCATCTAGTTCGCCCTTCTTGTCGTCTGTGTACCAGTCGGCACGAAATCTATCCTCTCGATCTTGACGATCACCAACGCTAATTTGGCCTGAGTGGTCAGCAGCCTCTAACTTTTTGTTTTTGGAGTAGTCGCGCTGATAAACTTTTTGAAAGAAAAGGTTCGGGGTCAAATTCTGCTTTCTATAGGAAAGACGCCGCACGTTATCCTGCTTAACTGTCTCACCGTCACCGTTTTTCCAAAGTATCATCGAAATACGTAATCTATATATAGGCACCTCTTTCTTTCTTGGTTCTTTAGCTTTTGCTGATTGTTCGTATAAATATCCTGCTTGTACGAGCTTGCTCATAAGAAGGTAAATGAATTGAATGTAGGAGCTACCTTTAAAACTATCTTCTTTAACTCCCCAACCAAATATAGTATGTCTGATGTATTTGCCCAGCAAGCTAGTAGGACCAATACTTTTATTTCGAAATTTTGATGTTTTATGAAGCGGTTCAACTCGCAGATGAACAGGGGAGGGAAGATTTTCATCTATTTCTAAGGTCCATGGTGACTTCAAGTCCTCACGAAATTTTTTTTCGTACTGCTTAAGCTTTCTAGAATGAAGATAGTTTTCACTGTATATCGCAAATTCAAGCCTAAAGTAGTCCAGAACTGTAGCTAAAAATTCTCGGCGTGTTTCAAAATCAACTCCGTTGAATATTTCTAGATCATCCCAAAACTCTTCCTCTGCCACACACTCATCCAAATAGAGATAATCAATATCGAGCAATCCACATTGTTCCAAATTCGGAAGTACAATTCGCCAACTTCTACGAAGATCTAAAAGTGCACGAAAAATTAGAAAATTTTGGAAAGAATTCTCATATTTTCGTTCAATGTGAGCAAGTTTTGGTTTCTCGGTAAGATTCGCATATTCCGTAAACTGAAGTGACAGTGCGTTAAAAATTGCTGTCCCAAGTTCTGTATAGTCAAGTGCACCTCCCGGCTTTGTCTTAAGTGCCTTGACAATACCAGAGCGAAATCGAATTACCTGATTAAAATCATTGAAATGTCCTGCTTGAAGTGCTGCATCTTGTCGAACATCCGTGAAACTAAGCAGTTTTTGATCCCGAAGCGAGTAGCCGTCATCGTGTAATCGACTTAATATGGAAAATGCAGTAATAGTCGTAGACGTACTGCGTCCTTCACTACCCAATTTTGTAAGTTTGGTTCTATCTCTGACTCTACCACTGTAAACTACTCCACCCGTCGGATCAAATAGAAGGGGTACCTGCATAAACCACCCCCAATATTGCAAGGAATTATTTTCCGAACACTTCCCAAACTCATCAAAATAAATTTTTTTGGGGAACTGTTTCCGTTTATTCGATTTCGGTACTTTTTTACCATTCCTTCGGAAAGTTATCCATGTATCAGGCAAAAGGTCAAGATCCTCTTCTGGATTCCAGATATCTCGCCCGACAATCAAATATCCATCAATACCATCTTCAACAGCTCCCCGTTCATTAAAATCTCTAGGCAATAAACGATCACCAACTAAACTTACACAGATAAAAGGGTGTCCTGTAACGCGACTAAAAACATTTGGAAAAATCGGTTTTTCAATTTCATCCGGTTTATAGTAGCCTGGCGTAAGTGTGATAAAACGATACTTGTCTTGTTCAAGCGATGTATAAACGGTACCAGTCTGGGCAAAAAACTGATGGAGTTTGAATGGCAAAATCGTATAGCGAGAACCACTATCGGTGATTCTTTTGTTAACTGTGCTAACCCATTGAAGCACAGAAATCAAAGCATCGCGGCATTTTTCAGTTGAACATCCTGATTGTTCTGATAACAGTTCAACAACATTTTGGAATGTAAATGGAGGTCTGCGAAAATATCTGTCATTTTTCATCTCAAGAGCGATTTGAGATTCTAACCATATTACTAATGGATGCTGGCGAATTTTTTCTTCGGTATCATCAGTACTAATAGGTTCGATGATTGAATAATGTAAGTCTTGCCTAGTAGGCTGTCGTTCTTCTTTCCAATCCAACGACCGTGTCAGAGTTTCCTCGATGACTTGACTTTCGTTGAATGGTCTACCGAAAATCACACCTGCAACCTCGGCTACTGCTTGTTTTTTCTCGACTTGTTCGTCTCCTGACACCATAGTCGCGGATGTTCCTATGCAGCAGACACGCTGCTTACAGTGAGCACAAATACGCCTAATCAACATTGCGACATCCGCACCCTGTCGACCTCGATAAGAGTGCAGCTCATCAAATACTAAATATCGAAGGTTTTTAAAAATTGTTCTACGTAGTGGACGTTCTTGAACGCGTGTGAGAAGAAGTTCAAGCATCTTGAAGTTTGTTAAAAGAATCTGCGGTGACTCTTCAATTATTTTTTGTTTCAACTCTGCTGTCAGCTGCCCTGAATACTGATTGAATCGAATGGGGAATTCTTGGCCAGTCTCACGTTCAAAATTATCCTTATACCTGTTCAACTCATTAGATTGAGAATTGATCAGAGCATTCATTGGATAAACGATAACCGCTACTCCGCCTCCTGTAGATGAACTCTTTAGAATATGATTGAATATCGTGGCCATATAAGTTAAAGACTTGCCTGAGCCAGTTCCTGATGTCACGACAAAATCAGTATTGGTTGTACCTAACTCAAGTGCTTCTACTTGATGTTGATAGAAGGAGAAATTTTTAAAAATGTAACGGGAATCGTTATGCAATAGACCCCTATCACAAATTTCATCGATTGTGCCTGCTTTTTTAAATGTGGGATTGAATTGGAGGAGAGGTTGTGGCCACAATCTACCTTCAGATAACTCTTTTTTTACTTTTCTTTCAATCTCAGAGTCTGAAATGTTTATGAAGCTTTGTATGTAGTTCGAGTAATCCTTGACTACTTTTCGGTGAGTATCGAAAACATTCATAGAGCAAAATCCCAATATTTTCAGCGAGTGGGCTTAGTGGTGAACATTAGTGCATGGATTGTGAAGTAGAAATTGGTTTACAACATTAAAATAATTGGGAATATTTTCATATGTCACAGCTCCTTCATTACGATTTGATACAACGCAACATTCGAATCAATTTGCAGAAATTACATACAATGGCTTGTTTGTAAATTAATTTTCAAATTTTGTAATTACTGAAATTGTAAGCCGAAAAACCAGCACCTCAAATAATTATCCTCACGAGTACATTCTAGTGAATTATTGATTTTTTGTGTTAAAACCTAGAGCAATGGTGGTGCGTGCGCATCTCAGGTTTAATAAGTGAAAATTCACAAAATTCGAAAAGCGGTCTACAGACCGCTTTTTCATTTCCTACTTTCAATCCACACAACAGCTGCAACCAATCGCCTCAATACGTTCTGTTTCCCAATCAATTCCATAGTGACGTCAATTCCTGGGGATACGGTGCCTCCTGTAAGTGCAACTCGAACAGGTTGTGCAAGTGCTCCAAACTTTATTCCATACTCATTTAAGATATTTTTAAATACTAAATGAATATTTTTCTTCTCCCAAATTTCAACTTTTTTCAACTCATTTCTTAAATTCTGTAACGGCTCCAAAATTTCCAAAGTCAAAAACTTATTTGCTGCTTTTACTTCGTATTCGTCTACTGCCTCATAAAAATACTTACTCTTATCAACAAATTCTACTAGCGTCTTCGACCGCGTTTTTTGCACTTCGAAAACTTTTTCTAGCGAGGGAGATTTACATTGAATTCCTCTCGATAGGAAAATACTCTCTGCCAGATTAGCTGCTTTCTTTGGAGATAACTTCATCAAATGCTGGTGGTTGGTCCATTCCATTTTTTTCGGGTTAAGTGAACTAGGAGATCGTCCTATGTTTCTCGCGTCAAACAGATTAATCAGTTTATCTACTTCAAAAATTTCTTGATCTCCGTGTGACCACCCGAGTCTAGCCAAGTAATTAATAACTGCTTCTGGTAAATAACCAGCATCTCGCAGTTCAAGGACACCCTCTACATTGTCACGTTTCGATAACTTTTTCCCATGTGGTGATAGAATGAGCGGAATATGTGCGAAAATTGGTAACTTGTAACCGAATGCACGAAAAATATTAATCTGACGTGGTGTGTTATTCAAATGGTCGTCACCCCGTATCACGTGAGTAATCCCCATATCAATTTCGTCCACGACAACCGAAAAATTGTAGGTTGGTGATTGGTCACTTCGGACAATGATCAGGTCATCAAGTTCACTGTTTGCATAAACGACTTTACCTTGAACCATGTCTTTTAAAATCACTTCACCTTCAATTGGATTCTTAAAACGAATGACTACATCTGAATTTAGAGAAGGTTGAATCTGCTTACTTCTACATTTCCCATCATATCTCGGTTTTATTCCCTCCTCCATCTGCTTAGTTCGTACACGTTCTAGACGTTGTCGACTGCAATTGCAGTAATATGCTTTTCCCGTATCAAGCAAGCGTTGAGCTTGTTCCCGATAGAGATTCATGCGCTTTGATTGATATACAACTTCATCATCGTAATGAAGTCCCAACCAATTCAAACTTTCCAATATTTGATCTGTTGCTTCCACCGTGGACCGTTGGCGGTCGGTATCTTCGATTCGCAACCTAAAAATTCCCTGATGCCGTTTGGCGTAAAGCCAAGAAAACAATGCAGTACGCGCTGATCCAATGTGCAATAGTCCGGTTGGGCTTGGTGCAAATCTGGTAACTACGTTTGACATTTTTATTCAATACAGTTTTTTTGTGAATAAGACTCTTAGTATCAGCAGCCAATCTGTTTCTAATTCAAATCGAGGGACTAATACAACAATCGCCATTCTAAAATCAAGAGGTAAAACCGTCAATTTATGATCAATACGACAGAACTTGTGGTTTAGGCGAATCAATGGTGAGAAAGTTTGAAATTAGGCTTTGTTATTGAACGAGAAATTTCGCTTCAGCATACTCATTGAAAGGAACCTCTACGACTAAATTATTTGCGAGCTAAGATGCGATGTAATTTTCCTTTCAAGAAGCTGAATAATACTGTGATGATGAGCGACACTCGAAAATTTGCATAATTCTTGCAAGCAGGTTGGACTGGTTACGTTGACCTCAATCAACATCCCTCCAATGACATCAATCCCACAGAAAAATATGCCTTCTTGAAGTAAACCGGGTTTCATTTCCTTGCAAATTTCAAGATCTCGTGCATCCAATTCCGAACAGACAGCTTCGGCACCCTGATCAAGATTATTGAGCTCCTGTCCCTCCGCGTGAACTCGCAAAACTGCTCCAATGGGGTCTCCATCAACCAACAAAATTCGTTTGTCGCCATTGACTGCGTCCGGTAAATATTCCTGAGCAATCACCCAATGATTGCCACCATGGGTTATTCGAGTCACTTGTTGGCGACCGTGTTGATTATCGTTTTCCAAAAAAAAGATTCCTTTTCCCCCGTGGCCGTCAATCGGCTTGACCGTAATTCGATCACACTGTTTCACTAAGTCAAAAATCTCATCTGCCTGATTCGTGATAAGAGTCTTCGGTGTGTATTCAGGGTAAAGCAAAGCTGCCAGCTTTTCATTCCAATTTCTGATTCCAGATGGCCGATTCACTACTAGTGTACGCGCCCCGACCAAGTCCAGCAATAAAGTCGAATAGAAATAAGAGCGATCGAAAGGTGGGTCTGTGCGCACAAAAATGACATCCATAGAGGATAAATCGATATCGGCAGTTTCCAAAACCGTGAAGGGCTGCTTGATGGATGCGTGCACTTCGAGTCTGGAAATATTCGCTCGAACTGTTCCGTTTCCTGCTTGCATTGATGATTGGTTAAAATAAAATACTTCATGCCCAAGTTGGTTTGCAGCCAGCATTAGGTAGTAAGAGGTATCTTTATAAGCTTTAACGGTTTCCAGAGGATCCATTAAGAAGGCAATTTTCATTTCTAAATTTCGGTTCAAACTGTCAATATCTACGAACTAAAAAGCTAAATATACTACTTCTAAATTCAACACTCCAAGCCCTCACACGATTATTACTGAGTTCCTAAGTGACAACAAACTTTATTCGTCAAATTATTGATAAGGACATTGCCAATGATAAACACGGTGGTCGAGTCGTTACGCGCTTTCCGCCTGAACCAAACGGGTATCTTCATATTGGGCACGCAAAATCCATATGTCTCAACTTCGGCATCGCTGAAGATTATGAAGGGATCTGCAATTTTCGCTTTGACGACACCAATCCAAGCAAAGAAAATATCGATTATGTAAATTCCATTGTCAACGACGTACGCTGGTTAGGCTATGCCTTGGATGCTGAACCGCTGCATGCATCTGATTATTTTGATCAGCTCTACGAATTTGCAATCGAACTGATTCAAAATGGTAAAGCCTATGTCGATAGTCTGACACCAACTCAAATCCGAGAATATCGAGGAACGCTGACGGAGGCGGGGGTAAACAGTCCCTATCGAGAGCGGTCCATCGACGAAAATCTCGATCTGTTTACCCGCATGTGCAATGGAGAGTTTCCGGAAAATGCTCATGTCTTGCGTGCCAAAATTGATATGTCGTCGGGAAATATCAACATGCGTGACCCTGCGATTTACAGAATCAAGCATGAATCGCACCCGATTACGGGCGCAAGGTGGTGCATCTATCCCCTGTACGATTTTGCCCACTCCCTTTCCGATGCCATCGAAGGAGTTACACATTCTCTGTGTACGATGGAATTTGAGGATCACAGGCCGCTCTATGATTGGTGCGTAGAAAATGTTTCTGTACCTCACAGACCGGAACAGACGGAATTTTCCAGACTGTCTCTAGAATACACGGTACTAAGCAAACGACTGCTTACGAAACTGGTTGATGACGGCTTGGTAGACGGATGGGATGATCCAAGAATGCCTACTATTTCGGGATTGCGCAATCGGGGCTATACACCTGAATCTATCCGTGACTTTTGCAGTCGAATCGGCATCACCAAAAATTTCAATACTGTCGAAATGGGCGTATTGGAAAACTGCATTCGAACAGACCTCGATTACAACGCGCCTAGAACAATGGGCGTTGTCGACCCTCTTCCTGTCATTATTGAGAACTATCCGCCAGACCAAACGGAATGGCTGTTAGCGCAGAATCATCCAAAGCGCCCCGAACTTGGTACGCGTGAAGTACCGTTCTCCAGAACAATATACATCGAACGAAGTGATTTTCTCGAAAATCCTCCCAAGAAATTTTTCAGACTTTCGCCAGGATCAGAAGTTCGACTGCGATATGCTTATCTCGTTACATGCACAGAGGTCATTAAAGACAGTGCTGGGAACATAACTGCAGTCAAGTGTCGTTACGACCCAGATAGCCGTGGAGGAATATCACCCGATGGCCGAAAAGTCCGAGGCACAATTCATTGGGTTTGTCAGAAAAACGCCGTACGCTCTCAAATTAGAATTTATGATCGACTGTTCACTGTCACAAACCCAGCTTCCATGAAGGACAGTGGATTTTCGGCAATCGTCAATCCCGATTCTTTAACTACGGTTGAAGGGGCATACATTGAAGCAGAAGCCGCCAATTCAAAGAAAGGCAGTCGATTTCAGTTCGAGAGAAACGGCTATTATTATCTCACCCGACCTGCCAGTGGCGTTGAAACTCCTGTATTTCATAAAATTGTTTCATTGCGTGACACCTGGAAAAAGATACGCAAGTAACTCGTTTGGAGAATTGCATTGAAACTTAGAACAGGTGATTCCTGGATTCCTGCTCCTGAATACGGCCGTTCACTCACAGGAGTTACATTAAATTTGTTGGTGAAAAGCATCGACGTTTCATTACAATTTCAGACTCGGGTACTTCAAACAACTGTGGTTTATTCTGATCCAGATATCGCGGTGATTCAAGGCTGTGGTACAGAATGGATGCTTCATGCAGATCACACGTACGACAGTAATCCTTTGTACAATCTTCTGACTGACCAAAGGGGGATGGGTGTTGAAATCCGGCTTCATGGATTCGACCCCGACCAAGCGGCAGAGAGAGCAAAGAAATTTGGTTACACCGTGCTCGCAGAAGCTGCAGACAAACCGCATGGATTACGAGAGTCCTATCTGATCGACCCAGATGGTTACCTGTGGGTGCCTGACATACCAAGCGAAGACAACTAAGCTACAAATCAATCCTTGTAAATCTTGTATTGCAATAACAACTCAGATAAATATTAGTGACATTTAAATGGAATTCCTTCTAGACTACATAACTTTTTTTGCTAAGACCATTACCATCATCATCGCTGTTTTGATTCCATTGATTGCGATTACCGCAATTGCTTCGAAACAGCGCCAACACCAAAAAGAATATCTTGATGTGACTCATCTTAATCATCGACTCGAAGAAATGTCGAACGCGATTGATGCACTCCATATGCCGAAAAAGGAGTTTAAAGAAAGAATCAAAAAACGAAAAAAGGAACGCAAATCCACGGCTAAGAAATCAGCCGAAGAATCTAAGAGAAAACGGGTTTATGTTTGTGATTTCGAAGGTGATATGGAAGCATCCAATATTGACCGATTACGAGTAGAGATCACCGCCGTATTAACTCTGGATCCTTTACCTGATGAAGTTGTGGTTAAAGTAGAGAGTCGAGGGGGTGTTGTTCATGGTTATGGACTGGCCGCGTCTCAGCTGACTCGAATCAAAGACAAGAAAATACCTCTCACAATTTCCGTAGACAAAGTTGCTGCAAGCGGTGGCTACCTTATGGCATGCGTAGCTGACAAAATCATTGCCGCACCCTTCGCTATTGTTGGCTCTGTCGGCGTACTTGCGCAGATTCCTAATTTCCATCGCGTATTGAAAAAGCAGGAGATTGAATATCAGGAATTCACTGCAGGTGAATACAAACGTACTGTTGGCATGTTCAGTGAACCAACTGAAAAAGGCCAGGCAAAATTTAAAGAAGAAATCGAAGATGTACATGAGCTGTTCAAAGATTTCGTCAAATCGAATCGGTCCCAGATTGACGTCGACAAGATTGCAACCGGCGAACACTGGTACGGAACGCGGGCTTTAGAACTCCGTTTGGTTGACGAACTGCGAACAAGTGACGACTATTTGCTTGAAGCGAGCAAAGAGGCTGAAATTTACGAAGTGAAATTCGTGCGGAAGAAAAAAATTACAGATCGCTTCAGTCATGCCATGACTGCACTTGTGACTTCCATCTTGCGCAAAAACAGCGAACAGTATTCCGATTATTACCACAGGTTTTGATCCAATGATTTACTCGCTAGACAACGGTACTCCGCAATGTGGAGAAAATGTATATGTCGCACCTACCGCAACTGTCGTAGGTGATGTAGTTTTAGGAAGTAATGTTGGAGTGTGGTTTGGCGCTGTTATTCGTGGAGACAACGAACGAATTACACTAGGAGATGGAACAAATGTCCAAGATTGCTGTGTTTTGCACACTGACCCAGGCTGTCCACTAGATATCGGAGAGAATGTAACCATCGGACATAAGGCAGTTCTTCATGGCTGTACTGTGGAAGACGGCTGTCTGATAGGAATTAACGCCGTCATACTGAACAACGCCCGGATCGGCAAAAATTGCTTGATCGGAGCCAATGCACTCATAACGGACGGAAAAGAGATTCCACCAAATAGTTTGGTAGTTGGCGCGCCAGGTAGAGTGATTCGACAGCTGAATGACAAAGAAATCGATATGCTTGATCGATTCAATAAATCCTACATACTGAAAATTCACCGATACAAGACCTCCTTCAGAGAAGTAGCCCATGCCTGAATCATTGATGAAAACGGTTGAAGTTCCTAATTTCGGCGGTGCTGAAGTGCTCCGTATCGGTGAGCGCTCGATACCGGAGATTAAAGTCGGGGAAGTATTGATAAAGGTAGCTGCTGCTGGTTTAAATCGGGCGGACATCATGCAGCGAAATGGAAAATATCCACCCCCGCCTGGTGCGTCCGACATACTCGGTCTTGAAGTTTCTGGAACGGTAGTCGCAGTCGCTGATGACGTAACCAGTCCATCTGTAGGCGATCAGGTGTGCGCTTTGCTTGCAGGAGGTGGCTACGCCCAATACTGCACTGCGCCCGCATCATCGTGTCTTCCAATTCCGAGTCGTCTTGACTGGGTCTCCGCCGCAGCTGTGCCAGAGACATTTTTTACAGTTTGGACAAACATATTCATGCGCGGACGGCTTAAGCATGGTGAGTCCATTCTAATTCACGGTGGCTCCAGCGGAATTGGAACGACTGCAATTCAACTGGCTTGCGCACTAGGCGCTGACGTATTTGCAACTGCAGGCAGCAAAGAAAAATGCAACGCTTGCCTGCGACTCGGTGCGAGTCATGCGATCAATTACCGAGAACAGGACTTTGTCAAGGAAATTCTTGACTATACCAATGGACGAGGCGTAGATGTAATTTTAGACATTGTCGCTGGCAGTTATCTTCCAAGAAATATCAAGAGTCTTGCGATGGAAGGTCGAATCGTGATCATAGCAACTCAAGGCGGATATCGAATAGAGCTAAATGTACTTCCTATAATGATTAAGCGTCTGACCGTAACAGGTTCGACGTTACGCGCAAGAACCACTGAGCAAAAAGCAGAGATTGCCCATGAATTGCTGCAGCATGCTTGGCCGCTATTAGAAAATGGAACTGTTTATCCGATCATTGATTCCGTTTTTCCGATGTCTGACGTTTGTGAAGCACACCAGCGACTTGAATCCGGCCTGCATGTTGGCAAAGTGATTCTAAAAATGGACGCTTAACGCAAAATACCTTCAAATGCTAGACATCCTGACTGACCCAGTCAGTGCTTCCGCCTGGTGTCACAATCATCGTAATTTGAAACACTCTATCGGGTATGTGCCCACAATGGGCGCACTCCATGCAGGCCACCTGTCTTTGATTGAACGAGCGATTGACGAAAACGATGTAAGCTGTGTTAGTATTTTTGTCAATCCACTGCAGTTCAACGATCCACAAGATTACTTGAGCTATCCTCGTGACCTGAATTTCGACCTTAAAATTCTTCGAGAATTTGGTTGCGATATGGTATTCACGGGCGGTAATCGAGAAATGTTTCCAGAAGCATCTTCAATAGAAGAGGTGAAAATTCTTGATCCCGGAATTTTCGCGCAAGGTTTGGAAGGAGAGTTTCGGCCTGGCCACCTTGATGGAGTCTGTACAGTCGTGGATCGTCTATTTCGATTTGTTGGGCCTTGCCGCGCCTATTTTGGACTCAAAGACTTTCAGCAGTTATTGGTCATTCAGAGCCTGGCAGACCGGTTAGGATATCCACAAGTGATTCCCTGTCCAACGATACGCGACAAACTCGGACTTGCGCTATCCTCTCGGAATCAACTGATTAAGCCTGCAGATTTAATCATCGCTGCGCAAATTTATCGCGCATTGCTTACTGCGAAAAAATGTTGGCAAACTGGGAATCAGAACTGTGATTCATTAAGAGCCGCCATGTATCGCGTTCTCTCCAGCTCAACCCTGAAAGTAGAATATGCCGATGTTCGAGATCCAATGAATTGGCAGGGTGAATCACCGATGGGCGAGATTCCGCGAGCAGTTGCGTTGATCGCAGCTCGTATTAATAACGTTCGATTGATCGATAATTTAAGGCTCGATCAAAGCGAGTGTTTGACCGAGCCTTGAGCAATCGTAAATTAGTTGTCTTCGCTGCCGCGTTTAAAGTGAAACTTGGCGCCCGCTTCTATTGCGTCTGGCCAGCGTGCGGTGACCGTCTTCATGCGCGTGTAAAAACGCACACCCTCTGGACCATGCATATAGTGATCTCCAAAGAGTGACCGCTTCCACCCGCCAAAGCTATGATATGCTACAGGAACCGGGATCGGCACATTCACGCCCACCATTCCTATCCTCACATTCGATATGAAGTTCTGGGCATAGCCGCCATCTCGTGTGAAAATCGCAGCTCCGTTGCCATACTCGTGCTCACTAACCAGTCGAATGGCTTCGTCATAGGAGTCAACTCGCACGACACTTAGAACGGGACCAAATATTTCGTCCGTGTAAATTTTCATTTCCGGTGTGACGTTATCAAACAAACAGCCACCGAGAAACGCGCCGTCCTCGTAACCTTTCAGCGAAAAATCTCTGCCGTCCACAACGAGATCCGCACCTTCATCCAACCCAAGGTCGACATAGGATCTGACCTTGCTGTAGTGATCCGGCGTTACCAGCGGTCCCATTTCCACACTGCTGTCTGTATACGGTCCGATGTCGAGAGCCCTCACTCGCGGCTTTAGTCTCTCCACCAATTCGTCGGCAGTATCGTCCCCGACTGCAACAACAACCGCAACTGCCATACAGCGCTCACCCGCAGATCCATACCCTGCTCCAATCGCTGCATCTACAACCTGGTCCATGTCGGCGTCCGGCATAACCACCATATGATTTTTGGCGCCGCATAATGCTTGAACACGTTTGCCGTGCTTGCAGCCTGTTTGGTAAATGTATTCACCGACAGCAGTAGAACCGACAAAACTGACGGCATCGACTCGAGGATGGGTCAAAATTGTATCGACTGCTTCCTTATCACCGATTACAACATTGAACACGCCGTCTGGCAACCCAGCTTCTTTCATCATTTCAGCAAGCATGAGCGGGCATGACGGATCTTTTTCTGAAGGCTTCAGAACAAAAGTGTTTCCACATGCAATCGCCACGGGAAACATCCACATTGGAACCATCGCAGGAAAATTGAATGGCGTAATTCCTGCACAGACTCCAACGGGTTGTCGAACCGAGTAACTCTCTACACCCTTGGCAACGCGTTCGGACATTTCACCTTTAAGCAACTGTGGAATTCCACAAGCAAATTCCACAACCTCTAGGCCTCGACCAATAGAACCTTTCGCATCTTCTATAGTTTTTCCATGTTCTGCTGATAAAGCAGCAGCCAATTGATCAATGTTCTTGCGCACAATTTCACGAAACGCAAACATCACCTGTGCTCGGGCTCCCGGAGGTGTTGCTGACCACTCTGGCAATGCTGCAGCTGCAACTTCAATGGCAGCACTGACTTCTTGTGCGTTTGCGTAGGGAGCTTGTTTTGTTACAACCCCTAAAGCCGGGTTATATATGTCTCCGTAGCGAGCACTTTTTCCTTCAACTCGCTTTCCGTTGACGTAGTGGTATAGAACTTTCTTTACCTGCATATCCATAACTTTTATTCCAACCTCGCCTCTGTTTTATAGTAATGTGGATAGTGTAGTTAGTATAGCAACAACGGACAAATCTCCCTTATGCAAATTCGAATTTTGATCGCTTTCCTGGCACTCGCGGGTACTGCATTCCCAGCTCATGCTGACTCAGAATTGGTACTCTTGTACTACGACCTTGAAATTGCAAGCTATTGTGGACTCGCTGATGATCAAGCAGTACTGGGATTTCAGGCACTATTAGCAGAAAAAATTAAATCCGAGCAGTTGACGAAGTCAGAATTGGAGCAAGCCCGCATGCAGGCGTGGAAGGACGCTCATCGAGAATGGGAAAATCGAGGGCTTGGCGGCTTTCGTTCCTGGTGTAAAAATGAGGCAACCGAGGCTGCGCAGCGACTTCGTGCTAACGCGGCTCCAGAATCGAAACCGTAGAGACTATAAATTCTTTGCAGCTTGGCACATATTGTGCAATTTAGCGCGCGATAGCTGGCGGCCGAGCAACCCGAGCCCGCAGTCAGGCGCTGCCAATAGTCGATCACGATCAATATGATCAAGCGCCTGAGTCAGACGCAAGTGAATTTCTTCCGATGATTCAACACGACTCATGGCAATCGCTACCACTCCGAATATGACCTTGGTGTTCTGAACGCGATCAAGCAGCGTTAAATCGTTGTGCTGATGCGCATCCTCAATTGAAACTACATCAATACAGCTTTCGTCTATCGCACTGATAATTTGGAAATATGCGTTGCGGTCCGCTTTTGGATAGTCGAGACGATCCAACCTGTCGGGATAACCACAACACATATGCATGGTTTTGACAATGTGATCAGGAATTCCATGAAAAACCCGCTCGAGATTTTCTACCCCGTATTCCAATGCGAGATTCGGTTTACGCGCAAACACAGGTTCATCAACCTGAATGTGAACACATCCCGCTTCAGCCAGCGCTTTAACTTCTTGATTCAATGCATCGGCAATATCCGCACCTAAGTCTTTCTCTGATCCATAAAACTCATTCGCGTTTGTATCCGTAACCGTCATTGGGCCTGGCATCGTAATCTTTACAGGACGACCTGTATACGATTGAGCGAGCCGCCAATCATCGACTAAAAATCCAATATCCCTTGCTTCAACTCGCTTTGTGATCGTAGGAAGTTCCGCAGAATAGGTTCCGCCGCGCAGCTCTCGTACGGAAAGAAATGAAAAATCAATGCCGTTTAAATGTCGACAATGGTAATGAATATAGTTTTCGCGTTTGACTTCGCCGTCGGTTGGAATATCGATGCCGGCTTCCACTTGGTCACTCATGACCTGCTGACTCGCTTGTGCGATGACTTTATCTGCGGAATCACCCATCGCTTTCAGAGCAGTCTCCCAGCTTTTAGTTGGGTCAGCAGAATCCGGGCCGTCTGGCAGATTGAACCAGTCAGGCAGTTTTAAGAACGAAGGTTTCGGATATGCGCCAATGCATGTAGTTAACATCAGGAAGAAACTCTAAAGTAAGAAAAAAAGTGCTTTCTACTGATTTGCAGAACTTGAATCAACCGTACTCTGGAGGTTTTCGGGTGAAAACAAGCCCTGATTGGCAGTACTTCCTTGAGGTTCGCTTTCTTGCTGTTCTCCACCTGCCTGATCTTGCAGATTTTGTGGGGCAAATATGCCTTGATACCCTTCTGTTCCTATGGCCTCGACTTTGGTTTCGTCGGCTTCTTCCTCAACTTCAGGTAGTTTTCCGTGCTGTTCAACTGTTAGTTTGAACATTTCTTGGGCTTGACGTCGTTCAACCTTTCTTTGAGTTTCAGCTCGTTTCGCTTCTTTTACTGCAGCTTTACACTCGTCAACTCCGATGGTTCCAGCGAAATAAATAACTCCAAAACCAGCAATCGTAATCGCCAATGCCATTAAAAACGCGGGCTCAATAAAAAATGATCTTTGCTTTTTGACATGTGTCGCTTTTCCGCGAGCAACTGCCATCTGCATTTTCAATTTTCTTTTTTCTCGTCGCTGCGAGATTTCGTAGATGACTGCGCCGATCAACGTCAACGCCACAATAGTTACTGCCAAGGCACTGATTGACGGGTCAATTCCGTATCGAACTTTGCTGGCGAGAACTGTGGTCAGAGTACTGCTCGAAACAATGGTGAAAATTGTCGTGTTGTAGTTTTCAAAAGAAGCAAGGAAAGCAAGAACCGCAGCTGACCCTATTGCAGGTTTCAAAAATGGCAGCAAAATTTTAGTGAAAACCTGTACGTGCGAAGCGCCGAGATCCAAGGCTGCTTCTTCTTGGACCAAATCAAATCGCTGCAGACGAGCGATAAAGATCAACATCGCGTAGGCTGAAATAAAAGTTGACTGCCCAATGATCGTCAGAAAAACTCCGTCATAGAAAATTGACTCCTGTCCAAAACCGAGCATCAAACCGATACGGTCCCAAAACAGAAGTGTGGAAATTCCGAGGACAACACCCGGAACCAGTATCGGCGCGATGGTTATGGTGTAGTACCAAGGCCGAATTCTAGGTCTGGCCTGCATCAGCATGAGAGCGCCGGCAAGGCCAATTGGCACTGCAACAAGGACGACTCCAAGACCGATGAACACGCTGTTGCGGACCCCTTCCATCAGGCGAGTGTCGTTCCTTAATACTTCAAACCACTCGATAGAGAAACACTCCCACGGTGACATTCTGGGGAAAGTCGACGAATTGAACGCCGAAACTCCCATTACGATCAAAGGACCAAAGAGGTACAGAAAAAAGAATAAGACAAAACCGATTACGAGAATTTTTTGAATTCGATCGCCGATCATTTCATCATTTCACCGAATTTAACTTTAAACGCTTTCATCATCAACAGCACTAGGATGATGCAGGAAATCAATAGGATAATGGCGTATGCGGACCCTCTCGCCCAGTTGCCCGCCTGATTAAATCCTTGATAAATGATCTGAGTGAACCACAAACTGCTGGGTCCGCCCAAGATTTGAGGCGCTGCCAAAGCGCCCGCGGTTAGCATAAATACCATTGTGCAGCCGGAGGTAATGCCTGGCTTTGCATGAGGCATGACGATGCGCCAGTGAATTCGCCACCACGGAGCTCCAAGGTCTCTTGCCGCTTCAATTTGATTTTTATCCAGACTCTCTACTGCGTTGTAGATTGGGAAGACCATCAGCAGGATGAAGGCGTAGCTCAATCCTGCCCACAACGCGATATCGTTCCTTATGAAATCATAGGGCTGATCCAGTAATCCGATGGCAATCAAGGTGTTATTGATCACTCCGGCAGAACCGAAAATTATTTTGAAGGCGAATGCGCGCAGAATTTCGTTGACCCAGAATGGAACAATCAGCGACAGCACCATCAACCGACTCCAACCTCCTACTGCGACGTGCGCCAAATAGTAAGCAATGGGGTAACACAACGCAACATCGATCAGCGTTACGAATATGGCGGCGCCGATGGTTCGGATAAAAACGGATAAGTCAATAATGTTGAAGGAATCTGTCGACAGGGCGCTGCCAAACACCATGTATCTATAGTGCTCAAGTGTATAGAAGTGCTCATCTGTCCCATATTTTGGTGGAGGCACATTCGCGCGAATGGAAAAGTCGAACATGAACAACTGAGGAAGAATGATCATCATAAACAGCCAGAATCCGACTGTCAGGATCAAAAATAGCGCGACTGCTGTCCCGTTCTTGCGAAAAAATTCTTGCCAGTATGTAACCACTGCTCTGATTCTCCGGTTGCTACTCTGCGGCTAGCGCTCCTCGCGGCAGCACGATTGCGGCATTGGTTGGAAATCCTATATGCACGGTCTCGTTTTCCTCGTGATCACTATCCGACCCATCGTTCACAAACGACATTTTCACGCGTTTTTTCTGGGAGCCGACATCCAGGAATACCTGCCAAAAATGTCCCTCAAATTCTTTGTGGTACACAGTGGCCTTCATAACGTTGTTCAAGCTTGAGCCATTTTCGTACCGCAGCGACTCCGGCCGCACGAAAACATGCACGTCGTCACCCACTTTAAGGGGTGTGGCGCTTTCTGGGTTGCAACGCGCATCAATAGTCCCCTCTGGAGTCTCAACGATTGCAAATTTGTTGTCAGTGGACACGACCTTGCCGTCAAATCGGTTGTTTTCACCAACAAAAGACGCGACAAAAGCCGTGTCGGGATGATCGTAAATCGAAGTGCTGTCTGCCACTTGTTCTATGATGCCTTCTCGCATGACGGCGACATTGTCGGACATCGTAAGAGCTTCACCCTGATCATGTGTGATATAGATGAATGTAATTCCTACCTGCTGCTGTATTGAGCGCAATTCAGTTCGCATATGCTGTCGGAGTTTCAAGTCCAGCGCACTCAATGGCTCATCCAATAACAGAACCTGGGGCTGTGCAGCCAATGCTCGTGCAATGGCGACCCTCTGCTTTTGCCCACCCGACAGCTCGTTGACCATTTTGTCACCCTGACCGGGCAAAGCAATCAATTCCAATAATTCGTCTGCTCTCTTTCTTCGGTCTCGCTTGCCAACACCTCTCACTTCCAGAGAAAACGTTATGTTCTCCCAAATCGACATTAGGGGAAACAATGCCAGATTTTGAAAAATCAGAGCCGTTGGGCGAAGATTGGGGCCAATACCCGCCATGTCTTCGCCACCAATCAATACACGTCCTTCCGATGGGTCCAGGAAGCCAGAAACCACTCGCAAAAGAGTAGTTTTTCCACAGCCCGAAGGGCCGAGAATTGTGAAAAACTCACCACCTTGGATATGGAGATTGACTTCGCGAGCAGCCACAAAATCTCCGAATCTTATCCAGACATTTTCAAGCCTCACATCTGCGCTCATTCAATTGCACCTCCAAACCGGCAAACCGCTATTTGCCGGCTTCTATTGAATTTACCGATGCTCGCAAATGAAATTGCGAGCATCGGCTATCTGTTAGTATCGAACTTCTAAGCGTTTACGAACTTGTTTCGATACTCGGTTCGAACATCCGCATACCACTGTGGCTCAGCAGGCCAAGGATTCAAGTTTGCCAAGGCTGCGCCCGGATACGCTTCTGCAAAATTTCTCTTGTAATTGTCGCCAGCATAGACATCGGCGCCGATAATGGCTGAATTGTAGCCATGCGTATCGATTGCTTTACCTGCTGGTTCCTGACGAAATGCATACTCGACGAATGCATACGCCTGATCAATGTTGGTTGCTGCTTTCGATAGTGACATGCCGTCTACCCAAGCAAGAGCTCCTTCTTTTGGCGCTTGGTATTGTACGGGTTCACCCTCAGTCTTCATGGCCAGCGGAGGACCATCCCAAGTTTGTCCGACAAGAACACCGTCATTTAGAAAACCATTCTTTTGTGTATCCGCATCATTCCAGAACAGTTTGATCTGGTCCTTGTTAGCAATACAGAATGCAGTGATTTTTTCCCAAATCGGACGCATAGTTTCTTCATTTTGATATGCGCGCCAGACGTCGCCCGAATCCAATTCACCGATGGTTTCCATATAAAGGCCTGCGCCCAACATACCGGAATGAGGTCGAATCATCGTATTTCCTTCTGCCGAACCATCCCAGATATTTCCGTAGCTGGGCTCGCCGCCAGGAGGCGAATACAGATCAGTTCGCCAAGAAACTGCTTCGGTGCCCCAGATTTGCGGGAGCCAATGCGACCCGGCATCACCGAAATTCCATTCTCGATCACCAACTTTCAACATCGCAGGATTAACATTAGCCATGTTTGGAATGCGGCTGTAATCCCAAGGTTGAAGAAGGTCCAAGTCGATCCACTGACCAGATCGAACGTTGGTCGGGCTGCAGATGTCTACACCTTTCCCTTTCGTTGCTTTCATCTTATTGATGATTTCCTCATTGGACCCGATACCCGTATAGTTAACCGTAATCCCAGTCTCACTTGTAAATGCGGCCAGATAGTCCGGTGGCAGATAATCGGACCACATTAAAACGTTCACTTCGCCAGAAGAGGCCAAAGCCTTTGAACTGATCACCCATGGGCCAATCGCAGCAGTAGCGCCGACGGCACCTGTGGCCTTGATAAATTTTCGGCGACTGACGTTGCCTGGAGTTTTCATTGCCATTTGAGAACTTCCTCCTTTTTTAGAATTTGTAAAAATCTAGATTTTAATTTCAATTTCAATGTTATGCAACAGTATTTGTTGCTATGCGCTGAAATGGCTTCACCAAACGTGAATCCAGATCATGTGACTATGCCGTTCCTGCTTCCAATATCTGTCGCAGTTTTTCGTGAATTTCGTCGATGTGTTCTTTCGTCGAAATCAATGGCGGCGCGACAATCAATGCATCTCCCGTTGACTTGACATGCAATCCGATCTCGAACAGTTTCTTCTGAGTTGCAATTCCCGTGTTGCCTATCTCACCTGAAGCTGCCAGGTCGACTCCTGCAATCATTCCATACCCGCGGATATCTGTGACGATCGCACAATCTTGCAAAGAAAAGATTCGATCCAGGAAATAATCAGAGAGCTGTCTGCCGCGTTCAAACAAATTTTCATTTTTAAAAATATCCATTGTAGCAATCCCTGCGGCACAAGCTGCTGGATGTCCAGAATAGGTATAACCGTGAAATAGTTCTATCGTTCGCTCCGGCGCTGCATTGACAATGGTGTCATACACATTTCGCGCCACTGAAATCGCACCCATGGGCTGAGCGCCGTTCGTCAATGCTTTGGCCAACGTCATCATATCGGGCTTAACACCGAAACTCTGCGATCCGAAAGGCTCACCTGTACGTCCAAATCCACAAATCACTTCATCAAAAACAAGCAAAATTTCATTTTCGTCACAAATCTCTCGGAGTCGCTCCAAGTAGCCCACGGGCGGTACGAGACAACCGGTTGAACCGGCAATGGGTTCAACAAAACAAGCTGCGATCGAATCGGCGCCGTAATTTTGAACAATCCGCTCCAAATCGTCAGCCAGTTCCGCTCCCTGTTCAGGCTGTCCGCGAACGAAGCGACACTCAGGCAACCGAGTGTGACGCAGATGAGCGACCGCTGGCATGCCTACACCGAATGCTTGGCGATTTTTCACCATCCCGCTGAGAGCCGTGCCCCCTATATTGACACCGTGATAAGCTCGTTCTCGGGAAACGAATCTCTGTCTTTGTCCTTCGCCGCGGACGTAGTGGTAAGCAAGTGCGATTTTGATTGCGGAATCAACTGCTTCGGAACCTGAATTGACAAAAAAAACGCGATCCATGCCTTCTGGAGCGAGTTCGGAAACGCGACGCGCCAATTCGAAAGAGTGTTCATGCCCCATCTGAAAAGGTGCGGTATAAGCGAGTTCATGCAACTGATTCTGAACAGCGTCTGCAATTTCCGGACGACTATGCCCAGCTGCACAACAAAACAAGCCGGAGGAAGCATCAATGATTTGGTGTCCTTCAGTCGCATACAGGTAGACACCTTCTGCGCGGTCAATCAACCTGGGCTTTGATTTGAAATCTCGATTCGCAGTGAACGGCATCCACAGATTTTCTAATGATTTCAAGTCTATACGCATGGTTACAAACCTCGAACTTTGGAAAGATTATTCAAACATACAATGAATATAAATTATGCTGGATTCTCAATCGCATTTTACACTGAAACTCCCGACCCGATGCTTGTCATTCATCACCTCTGACGCATGTGCGGGGTAAGAAATCCGCTGCATGTCGGCATGGGGCGCATGCTAGCTTTCTGGCTAATTTTATTGCGGCAATCCTGAATATTTTTTCTACTTTCGCCGTCAATAGAATATCATTAGCGCTACTTTCTTCATTGTTTAAAACAAATCAATCTGTAGAAAAATACGACATGCGAATTGGAGTTCCCACAGAGACTAAAACTGACGAATATCGCGTCGGTCTTGTACCCGGAAGCGTTCAAGAACTGGTAGACGCCAGACATGAAGTCTACGTTCAGACTGGCGCTGGACGCGGCATTCACGCAAGTGACGAAGACTATAGAGCCGCCGGTGCAGAAATCTTCGAGACACCGAAAGAAGTATTTGATCGCGCAGACATGATCATAAAGGTCAAGGAACCAAACGCTGCTGAATGCGCCATGCTGCGTGAAAATCAGATCTTGTTCACCTATTTGCATCTCGCCCCAGATCCAGATCAAACACGCGGCCTGATCGACAGCGGTGCAGTTTGCATCGCATATGAAACTGTAACTGATGATCAAGGTCGTTTGCCAATTTTGTCTCCCATGTCCAAAGTTGCGGGCCGTATGGCTGTGCAGGAAGGCGCATGGTGCTTGGAACGCCCCCATGGTGGGTCGGGAATGCTGCTGGGTGGAGTCCCAGGCGTTGAGCCGGCGAAAGTGGTGATCATCGGAGGTGGCGTGGTAGGGACGCATGCAACTCACATCGCAGTTGGAATGGGCGCGGACGTTTGGTTGCTGGACCGCAATGTAGAAGTTTTGGATGCCCATTGGAAAATGTTCAAAAGAAACACAAACGGAATTTATTCAACCAGAAGCGCATTGGAAAAACACATCGTTGATGCTGACCTTGTAATTGGCGCTGTTCTGATACCCGGTGCGACTACTCCGCGATTGGTTACCGAGGAAATGATACGCGCCATGCGACCGAGCTCGGTAGTGGTCGATGTAGCAATTGACCAAGGCGGTTGCTTTGCAACATCGCGGGTTACAACACACTCCGATCCAGTCTACACTGTGCATGATGTGACACATTACTGCGTGGCGAATATGCCAGGGGCAGTTCCAAAAACTTCAACTTATGCATTGAATAATGTAGTTCTGCCGTTTGCGACTCAAATTGCGAATCTCGGGTATCGAGACGCCCTCGCAAGAGATCGCAATCTGATGCATGGATTGAACATTTACCAAGGTAAAGTCACCTACAAAGAAGTTGCGAATAGTTTGGGCTATGACTACACACCGCCGGAACAGGCACTTCAAATTCATTAAATTCTCCACATAACCACAAAAAGGATTAATTCTATGCCTCGAATGACACCGAGTGAAGCATTTGTTGAAACTCTCGAATCATATGGAGTTACAGACGTATTTGGAATTGTAGGGTCCGCCTACATGGATGCTTTGGACATATTCCCTGCAGCCGGCATTCGCTTTATACCCACAGTACATGAACAAGGCGCAGCGCATATGGCCGATGGCTATGCGAGGGTCAGCGGTCGTCACGGTGTGTGCATTGGACAAAATGGTCCAGGCATTACGAACTTTGTCACTGCAATCGCAGCAGCCTACTGGGCGCACTCTCCGGTAGTCGCGATCACACCTGAAACAGGCAGCAATACGATCGGACTCGGCGGTTTTCAGGAAACTGAGCAGCTGCCTATTTTTTCCAAGATCACCAAGTATCAGGCACATGTGAATGGGCCGGCAAGAATGGCGGAGCTGACAGGCCGAAGTTTCGATATGGCGATGGCAGAACGCGGCCCGACTCAGCTGAATATACCGCGCGATCATTTTTACGGTGACATCAATGTTGACATTCCCAAACCACGGAATATTGAACGAGGGGCAGGCGGAACCAATGCGCTGAATGACGCAGCACGCCTGCTTGCACAAGCAGAATTTCCAGTCATATTGGCAGGCGGCGGCGTCATTATGGCCAATGCCGTAAACGCTTGTGTTGAATTGGCTGAGTATCTGTCCGCGCCGGTCGTCAACAGTTATCTGCACAACGACTCTTTTCCCGCCAGCCACAAATTATGGTGCGGGCCTCTCGGATATCAAGGATCAAAAGCAGCGATGAGATTGATTTCCAAAGCCGATGTCGTACTCGCACTGGGCACGCGCCTTGGTCCATTTGGCACCCTGCCTCAATATGGAATGGATTATTGGCCCAATGATGCGAAAATCATTCAAGTTGATGTTGACTATCGTAAGTTGGGCCTTGTGAAACCAATCGAAGTCGGAATTTGCGGTGATGCCGGAGAATCAGCATCCGCAATGCTCGAACGACTCAAGAATCAAGAACAGATCACCGCGATAGAAAATCGAGATTCACGTCTTGCACAGATCACCGAAGCCAAACTGAACTGGGAATCCGAACTTGATGAGTGGTCTCATGAGATCGATGATTGGAGTCAGATTGTTTCTGCTGAAGACGAAGGCATGCTTCATCCGCGCCAAGTGCTGCGCGAGCTCGAAAAAGCGACACCATCCAATGCTGCAATCTCTACAGATATTGGAAATATCTGTTCAGTGTCAAACAGTTATCTCAGATTTGAAAAACCAAGAAGTTTCTTTGCCGCGATGAGCTTTGGAAACTGCGGCTACGCCTTCCCAACCATCATGGGTGTAAAGGCTGCTGCTCCCGGTCGAGCCGCCATTGCTTATGTAGGAGATGGCGCCTGGGCTATGAGCATGGGGGAAATATTAACGTGCGTACGCGAAAAAATCGCAGTGACTCCTGTAGTATTTAACAATCGTCAATGGGGTGCGGAGAAGAAAAATCAGGTGGATTTTTACGGACGCCGATTTGAAGGTGTAAATTTAGACAATCCCAGCTGGGCAGCTGTGGCTAAGTCCATGGGTTCGGAAGGAATCGTCGTTGATCATCTCGACATGGTAGGCGATGCTCTCCGTACGGCTTGTGATGCACAAAAAGATGGCAAAACCACAGTGATCGAAATCATGTGCACTCGAGAACTCGGGGACCCGTTCCGCCGAGATGCCTTAAGTCTTCCAATACGTCACCTAGAGAAGTATAAGTCTTACGTATAACGAGTGATTTTTCTCGAAGAGCTGACACGAATCGCTCAACAAGATTCGCGCGTCGTAGTTTTTGCAGAAGCTGCTGACGCGCGTATGATTCGCGCAGCTCATTATCTCGTTGAACATAGAATTGCAGACGTAATTCTCGTAGGTTCAGAAGAAGCCATTCAGTCTATCGCCACCGACTGCGAACTTTCCCTCAACGGAATAAGAGTCATTGATTCCGAGCACGACACCGAGTACGCAGAACAGTTTGTAGAAGCGAATCCAACAATAGCCCGTCCTGTAGATTCCAGCAAGGCTGCGAGTTTCATGCGCCAACCTCTGATCTTCGGCGCCATGCTGGTCAGACTGGGATTTGCACATGCGATGATTGCAGGTGCGACGGTGCCGACTGGGCAAGTGATTGGAGCAGGATTGAAGGTGTTCGGAACAGATGCTGACACAACAACTGCATCGAGTTATTTTTTAATGCTCGTGCCAGCTGTCGCAGGCCGACCTGAAAAAACGTTGATATTTGCTGATTGTGCTTTCAACGTCAATCCGACTGCCAAGCAGTTATCGGAAATCACGATTTCCACTGCAAAAAATGCCAAAAAACTACTCGACGAAGAACCTAGGATCGCGATGCTTTCTTTTTCTACGAAAGGCAGCGCCAGCCATCCTTTCGTGGAGAAAGTAACTGATGCTCTTTCGCTGGTCGAGGAGCAGCAGCCGAAGCTTAATGTCGACGGCGAATTTCAGTTCGATTCTGCGATCGATGCCCGAACCGCTCGCTATAAACTATCCGAACCAAGTACCGTTGCAGGAGCTGCAAACGTTTTGATTTTTCCAGATATAAACTCGGGAAACATTGGCTGCAAAATCGCTCAGTATCTTGCCGGCGCGCAGGCAATCGGGCCGTTCTTGCAAGGATTCGCAAATCCGATCAGTGACCTCTCAAGAGGTGCCTCGACTGAGGATATAGTCAATACAACCATTGTTCTGCTTGCTACAACATCGGATTCAAGCTAGCGGAAACACCCTTGGTTTCTATCCGCGATCGCTGCAGGCGATTTGAACGAAAATGACAGAATTCACAGAATTGAAATTCTGTGGCAGAAATTACAATCGGACCTATCACTCCAATTGAGCGAAATTACACAAGTTTCAGCTCGACTCCCAAGCTGTACGCAAGCCCGCGTTTCCAGACTGTTTTACAAAGTGAGTGGCCGAATCAAAATTATCCTTTACACATGTTCTAAAAATTGAGCGATTCAACCGATTGCGGAAGTGAATTATTTCGACTAACTCTCGAAAACTCGCAACTCTGAAGATGGCGAATATGTGCAACCCGCATTTCTTGTATGCCTCGGATCCGAAATACGAGGTCCGTGACGCGGGCGTTCAAGACCCATGCGTTTCAATTTATCCTCCATTTCTTTGACAGACCTTTGAAGCGTCAAAGCCACTTTTTCTTTGTCCTTGGCAAGTTTGAAATCTTGTCGTTCAAGTTTCTTCATCAGTTTTCTCCGAATTGTCATATGGGGCAGTCCTCAAACAGGCAAATACTTGTGTGGTTTCCATAAAATCCACGATGAATGAATGGGCTTGCTTAAGGTAACTCCGAAGTGTCCCTTTCAATATATGCGCTGTTTAATCCTCTTTTGAGATTGACTCTTTTCGATTCAGTCTATTTTTTTGTTTGCTGTTTCGATCGGATACTTTTTGGCGACCATTCGGAATACTGAGGCAGTTCGTCACCAATATCGTACCAATCCGGTTTATGGCTGACCCAGATGTGGCCGTAGGCTTTCATGCCTATGTCACCGTCTAATGCGCCAATTCGCAATATAACGTCGTCAGGGACTTGATCGCCACGCGCGAACACATGTGTTCCGCAATTACTGCAGAAATAACGAATTTTCCCTGCTGAAGAACTGTACTCAGAAATCATGTCCTCACCACTTCGCACCCGAAACGCGGACGCATTGACCAATGCACTTGAACCAAACACCGTTGCGTGGGCTTTCCGACATGTCTTGCAGTGACAATGATGAAATTCCCGAATTTCTGAATCAAACTCAAACTGCACTGATCCACATAAACAACTGCCGCTATGCATGATTTTCTTGCTCCGTAGCAAAATTCAATATTTGAGGCAAATTTAGTCTAGCACTATGCTAATCCGTCGATTTCGTCTGCCCTTATTCACAATTTTTACAACATTGGCGTATCCAATTTCACGGGTGTTTGCAACGTGAGTGCCACCACAGGGCTGAACATCAATTCCTTCAAAATGAACCAAGTTTACCTGACCCACATTCTTAGGAGCAGGAACTGACAGAGATTTTGCCAATTCTTGGTCCGAATTCAGTTCCTCTGAAGTTAACATCAAGTCTCGTCGGTCTGCCCGTTCTTGGATTAGCAAATTCAGCCGATACGTGATTTGATCCTTGTCAAGCGGTTCAGAAACGTCAAAATCCAGCCGACCCCGACCTGCATAAACTTGGCACCCCGTAACTTTACCCGGAATGACCGCACACAATAGATGCAGACAACTGTGCATCCGCATCAACAGGTATCGGCGATCCCAATCCAAGCGAAGAATGAGTCGATCGCCTACGGCAGGCAGCGATTCTTGATCCACAACAAAATGCAGTATCTTTCCTGATGTTCGATCTCGGCGTGTATCAACGATTTGGATTGACTGAGACGGAGTATTTTCGTAAAGAGCAACACCTGTATCACCAGGCTGACCCCCGCCAGTTGGGTAAAAAACAGTTCGGTCGGTACCGAAGCATCGATGCTCCAAATCAACATGATCAACTTTAGAACCACACTCCTTTCTGTATGGGTCTTGCTGAAATAACTCGGTCTTCATCACTTTTCGCAATTTGTTTGAGCTGAATGAAACGGAAAGGAAGAACTATGAACGTGGCCGACTGTAGGTTGGATCATACATCGGACGCAAAGATGCTTTCACAGGGAATAGGTCGCCTGCAACTTCGATTTCGAAACGACCTGAATTGACAAATTCAGCAGTCACGCCTTCGTCACATCTTACATATCCAAGACCAACGCAAGAGTCGAATGTAAATCCATACATGCCGGAAGTAATGCGTCCCACAATTTTTCCATTCCGGTAGATGGGTTCTTCATGGTAGATCAATGGTTCAGAATCTTCAAACAAAAATTGAACCAGTCTTCGTTTTTGAGCCTTTCCGCGCTGCTCAATGAGCGCATCTCTACCGATGAAACCACCCGGCTTGTCCCAGGCGACGGCGAAACCCAAGCCTGCTTCGAGTGGACTATCTTCATCTGCAATATCATGACCAAAGTGCCGATACGCTTTTTCGATTCGAAGCGAATTGAGTGCCAGATAACCGCAATGTGCCAAACCAAACTCGGCGCCTGCCGCAACAATTTCATCGTAGACATGCTGCACAAAATCCGAGGATATGTAGAGCTCCCAACCCAGTTCGCCGACATAGGTAATGCGTGATGCGCGTCCATAGGCATACCCCAGTTCAATTTTTCGGGAATGCAGGAACGGAAATGCTTCATTCGACAGATCTGCATTCGTCAATTTGGAAAGCAGCTTTCGTGACTGAGGACCCATGACCGATAACACTGAATATCCCGATGTCACGTCTGTAACAAAAACATGCTGGTCATCTGACAGATGACGCTGCAGCCAGGAAAAATCACGCAAATGTACGGCTGCGCCCGTTACTACCAAGAATCGATTTTCTGCGAGTCGAGTTACAGTTAAATCTGCTTCAATCCCACCGCGTTCATTCAACCATTGGGTATACACCACCCGACCTGGTTCTACCGCAATGTTGTTCGCGCAAATTCGATTCAGGTAAGATTCAGCATCTCTGCCTTCTACCAAGAACTTGGCGAAGGATGTCTGATCAAAGATTCCGACGTTGTTGCGCACCGCCAGATGCTCCTTACGCGTATGCTCAAACCAGTTCTGTCGGCCGTAGGAATATTCATACTGTGGTGAAGTTTGACCCGGCGCATACCAATCCGTACGTTCCCATCCGTAAACTTCGCCAAAACAGGCGCCTTGCTTTACGAGGCGATCGTGAAGTGGAGACTTACGGACATTTCGAGATGATTCTTTCTGTCGGAATGGCCAATGCATGGCGTAAAGCAAACCCAGCGTTTCGGAAACTCGATCACGCAAATAACGACTGTTGTTTTGAAATGTTGCAATTCTTCGAATGTCTACATCCCAGTAGTCGCGCAAAGGATATCCATGTGTAATCCACTCAGATATGACTTTACCAGCTCCACCAGATGACTGAATTCCAATGGAATTGAAACCAGCCGCGATATAAAAACCTTTCACAGCTGGAGCTTCGCCAAGGTAGTAAAGATTGTCCGGAGTGAAGCTCTCCGGACCGCAGAAAAAGGTATGAATGCCAGCATTATTCAGAAGCGGAACTCGATGCAGCGCATTCTGTAATGCCTGGTCGAATTGATCCCAGTCTTCGGGCAGCTGATCAAATGAAAAATCCTCTGGAATACCATCCATGCCCCAAGGTTTGGCCTCGGGTTCAAAAGCGCCGACCAGCAATTTTCC
This sequence comes from Arenicellales bacterium, assembly GCA_965202855.1. Taxonomy (GTDB): domain Bacteria; phylum Pseudomonadota; class Gammaproteobacteria; order Arenicellales; family JAJDZL01; genus JAJDZL01. Next base: position 373,696 of record CBDBBP010000004.1, read on the forward strand.
CGCATCTTCTTTGTAATAGGTAAAGTAGCTCGGATCTCTTAGAATTGGCAAATTTTTGGGCAAATCAGCAATGGGTTCGGTAACAACGTAAAAATGTTCCGCCGCATGAAGCGGAATCTCGACACCGCACATCAGTCCAATATCTCGAGCCCACATGCCGCCACAGTTCACCACAACATCTGTCGCGATGTCTCCTTGGTCTGTAGATACTCCCCGCACTCGCCCTTTTTCAACAATAATGTCTGTCACTTTAATGTTTTCAAAAATCGATGCCCCCAAAGCTTTAGCTCCTTTTGCATAAGCTTGAACCACATCGAGAGGATTGATCTGTCCATCCTTTGGGATATGGACAGCACCGACGATGTCCTCAATGTTCATGATCGGATACAGCTCCAGGGCGCGTTCTGGAGAGATTACATCTGCTTCCAGACCAAAAGATCGACACATGGAGGCCTGCCGCTTGAGTTCTTCGAAGCGTGATTCATCGGGTGCTATGGACAACGAGCCATTTTGCCGAAAACCAGTCTCCTGCCCCGTCTCTCGTGCAAGAGATTCAAACAGGTCAGTAGTATATTTTGCGAGCTGTGTCGTGTTGTAGCTGGACCTTAACTGCCCAACCAAGCCAGCAGCATGCCAAGTGGTTCCACAGCCAAGTTCCTTTCTTTCAACGAGCACAATGTCATCCATACCGAGCTTCGCCAAATGATAAAGTACGCTGGTTCCTACCACACCGCCACCAATGATGACAGCGTTTGCCCGTGCAGGTAATGGTTTGTTCATTGTGTAATTCCTAACCTTTTGTATGTAACTTTCATGTAATGTGTAAAAATTTGATAAAGTGCAATTTTATAGCAAGAATCGGATTGTAAATTGCTTTCATTCAACCGACAATTCATAACTAATGAACATTATCAAATATTACGACAGATCTTTGACATGAACGACTATCAGAGAATCGAGCAGGCCATTAGATTTCTTGAAAGAAACTTTTCTCAACAGCCCTCTTTAAAAGAAGTCGCAGATCATATTGGTTTGAGTGAATTCCATTTTCAGAGATTGTTCAAGCGATGGGCGGGAATTTCACCCAAGCGTTTTTTGCAAATTCTGACGGCACAGTTCTGTGGTTCCCTGTTACGCGACTCAAATTCGATCCTCGATACCAGTTTGGAAGCAGGATTGTCGAGCAGCAGTCGTCTGCACGATTTGATGGTGAATGTTTATGCGATGACCCCTGGCGACTATCGTGAATTCGGCAAGGATCTTTCAATTCAGTATGGATGGCATCCCAGTCCATTCGGGGTATGCTTGATGGGAATTACGGAAAAAGGACTTTGTTGGCTCAGTTTCCATTCCGACAAAAGCGGACTGCAGGATCTTGAGCATGAATGGAAGGCGGCAAAGTTCAAAGAAAATCCAGATGCCGCTCGTGAAGTGATTCAACAAATATTTCATCATTCAAATGGTGTGGAAAATTCGATTGCTTTGCATCTGAAAGGTACAAATCTTCAAATTCGAGTCTGGAAAGCTTTGCTCTCACTTACCAAAGGAGAGGTTGCATCCTATACCCAAATTGCACAGATGGCGGAGCGGCCGCTGGCAGTTCGAGCGGTAGCATCGGCAGTCGGACGAAACTCTATATCTTATCTGATTCCGTGCCACAGAGTGATTCGAGCGACTGGCGCCATAGGGGGCTACCGCTGGGGAGTGACTCGAAAACGAGCCCTGCTGGCGTGGGAGACAGCTCAGCAGGAAACAAATTCGCAATACGCTCACCGAAGCGTTGATGCCAGATAGCGCACTTGCTGGACGAAAAAATTGATTTCGTTTTCGGTGTTGAAATAATGGACAGGAGTGCGAATTATGGAGTCAACTCCCCAATCGTCCAAATCAATCACCGCAATGCTGCGTTTTGACATGCCACACTTGATATTCTTTTGACGCATCTGCTGCTGAAAGTCGCCGGCATCCACTCCGTCGAGCGAAAATGTTACTATGCCACATTTTTCTTTTCCTTTATCGCGAATTGCAACACCTTCGATATCACTCAGTAAATTGCGCAGTTTGTCTGCTAAAAACCTTATTCTGGAGTAGATGTCTGCCAATCCCCAAGACATAGCGTATTTGACTGCGACACCAAGACCAATTCGAGCAGCAATGTTGGATTCAAAGGACTCATATCGACGCGCACCGGGCTGAATTTCATAATGATCGACTGCAGTCCAGGTAGCTGCGTGCAGATCCAATTGTACGGGTGGAAATTTATCCAATGAGCTCTCTCGAACATACAGGAACCCAGTGCCGCGCGGTCCTCGCAAAAACTTTCTGCCAGTTGCTGATAGGGCATCACAGCCAATCTGGTCAACATCTAATGCCATTTGACCAACCGACTGGCAGGCGTCGACAAGATATGGAATGCGGTAGTCGTTGGCGATCTGTCCAATTTCGCACACAGGATTGACGAGTCCATTGTGAGTTGGGACATGAGTTATTGAAATCAGCTTGACTTTGAGGTCGATCATGTCTTCGAGCGCTTTTAGGTCAAGTTGCCCATGATCATCATCAGGCACGATCAAAACTTCGGCCCCAGTTCGCTCTGCCACCTGCAGATAGGCGATCATATTCGAAACATATTCAGATCGAGCAGTCAGGATCTTGTCTCCACTCTGGAATGTCTGAGCAATTCCATAGAAGGCTGCATTCCATGACGACGTCGCACTTTCGGTTAGCGCAATTTCGCTGGACCGGCACTTTAACATTCGAGCGATCAAAGAGTATGTCTCAAGCAATTGATCCTTGGCTTCTTCTTCGGCTTCATACCCTCCCCTCATCAATTCCAATTCGAGATGATCGCGCACAGCGTCAATGACAGGCAGTGGCATGAGCGAAGCTCCTGAATGATGCAAATAAACCGCAGTAAAGCAACCAGGTGTGTCTTGTCGAGCTTTTTCTACATCAATTGGCATGCGCGGAACCTCATTCGAAATCAGAATTCGTTATTCTAAGGAAAGTCATTGCCCAAAATAACTGAGCGACTGTAAAGTTAGATAATACTAAAACTCCGATAGTTGATAACATTCAACTAACCGAGTTTAATTTGCCGTGCTGGCAATTCTTAACCCACAAAGGTTAATAATATAGCAGTGTAAACTGACATCAAAAGAGAATTCAATACACGCAAGTTTGATTTTCTAAGTGAAAATCTAAAGTCAGAATCTCACGAACAACTACAAATGAGGGAAGGCTTTCACAGAAATGAATAGAAATCTTTATGCTTCGTCCATTTTTGACCGCTTCAAGCAGAACTGTCGGACCGAGTGGCACTCCTATTGCCATCACGAATTTGTGGAGGCGATCGGCCAAGGCGCTCTTCCCATTGAGTCGTTTCGGTATTACCTGGAGCAGGACTATATTTTCCTTATTCATTTTTCCCGCGCTTGGGCACTTGCTGTCTATAAATCTCCCACTGTAGCGGACATGAAATGGGCATCTGAAATTCTGCACTCCACTCTGAACACAGAAATGCAATTGCATGTGCTGTTCAGTGAACGGTTTGGTGTCTCGGAATCAGATCTTCAAAACGCTGATGAGTCGTTGGAAAATTTGGCCTACACGCGATATGTATTGGACATGGGCTTATCTGGTGACATTTTGAACTTGTATGTATCGCTGATGCCCTGTGTCGTTGGATATGCGGAGATTGGCCTTCGGCTATCCCTCAATTACGAGTCCGTGTTTGACACCAATCCCTACCGCGAGTGGATCGAAATGTACAGTTCCGAGGAGTATCAGAAATTGGCGCTCAAGTCCATCAGCAATCTTGAACGGCTGAGTCAGCGGTTGGGCGGGAATTCCCGATATGATGAACTGACCGAAGTTTTTCGTAAAGCGACAAAACTGGAAGAGGGATTCTGGTCAATGTGCATGAACCCATCAATCGAAACTTCCAGCTGATCTGCTTCTTTCATTTGCAATCCAGAAAGTGCACATAAACAGAATTTCGCACGGCCAAACCGCTTTTCTTCAACCAATTCAAAACAAGTTTGGTTTTGAAATTCTCTGTAATTTCGAGACGGGAAGAGTTCCGGCCTTTTCATTCTTGGTGACAACAGGGCGAAAATTTTTTTTGCGTTCTGAACTGGCCTGAGAATGCCGGACTGATGTCGGTGCTTTCTAATAAATTTCAATGTGAATCCAAGCAATCTGATATACAATTCGCAGATTTATTGACTCAATTCAATAAATTAAAAGAGTCGCTTAGGAAGAATCGAAGACAGTACCAATGAGTTTTACACAATACACGCAGACACGGACTCGGCTGCAGCGTAGCGAGCTGGCAGTGCCAGGTTCAAGTCCGGAGCTGTTTGAAAAAGCGGCAAATTCCAACGCCGACTACGTTTTTCTCGATTGCGAAGACGCAGTGGTTCCAGATGACAAAATATCTGCTCGCAGGAATATTATTGAAGCATTGAACGACATTGACTGGGGGAACAAGACCGTATCAGTCAGGATCAATGGTCTTGATACACATTACATGTATCGCGACGTGATTGAAATTGTTGAAAAGGCAGGAAACAAGCTTGATACCTTGCTGATTCCAAAGGTGGGACATCCTTCTGATGTTTACATGGTTGACTGCTTGCTGTCCCAAATCGAGCATGCGAAAAAACTGGATGGAGCAATTGGAATCGAGTGTCTGATCGAGACTGCTTTAGGCGGTGCCAATGTAATGCCCATCGCCCAGTCCAGCAGACGACTCGAAGCGTTGCATTTTGGAGTTGCGGATTATGCGGCCAGCATGCGAGCCAGAACGGTAAACATTGGTGGCTTAAATCCCGATTACCAATGTGACGGGGCCATCGGCGATCAGTGGCATGCCGCGCTGGTCAACATGGCTACGGCATGCCGAGCTTACGGTCTTCGGGCAATTGACGGACCGTTTGGTGACTTCAATGATCCTGATGGCTATCGAGCTGCTGCGAAACGCGTTGCTGCTCTAGGGTATGAAGGCAAGTGGGCGATTCATCCCAGTCAGATTGAACTGGCAAATGAAGTTATGTCACCTCAAGAGGCGGAGGTTTTGCGCGCACGTCGTGTGCTGGAAGCATTGGAAACCGCCGCTGCGACCGGAAAAGGCGCAGCACAACTCGATGGCAAGATGATCGATGCGGCGTCAGAGAGAATGGCAAGGAATATAGTCACACTGGCGGAACTAATCGCCAAGAGAATTTAAGGATGGATCGAATGAACGCATTGCCTGGAATTGATGCGACATTGACCGCGAAGACCCAACTGAATAGTCGAGCAGCACAATTGCACTCTGCCTGTCGAATGCTCGAATCAGCCATTTGCGAGGAGCTGCCTCACCATCGGCGGGCATCTGCAATGCTTGCGGGCGGAGTTCGACCCGGATTAGAGTTGTGAACAAGCATTTTCACGCATCACTGAATCTTTCTGCCTGCTCACAATACAAGTTGTCAAAAAATTTTTCCCGCCGGCTGCATTTCAACTCGAAATTGGCATTCCAGACCCGGTTCGGTTGAAATTCACTTGGAGGACAAAGTTCAAATTCAATTACGGAAACTATCGGATTTATGGACATACACGAGTATCAGGCTAAGGAATTACTGTCGGATTTTGGAATTCCGGTTCCCCGCGGGGGTGTGGCGTACAGCCCGGAACAAGCGGTATATCGCGCCAATGAAATGGGTGGTGAACAATGGATCGTCAAAGCCCAGATTCATTCGGGGGCGCGAGGCAAAGCCGGCGGAATAAAGTTCTGCAGCGGCAACGAGGAAATTTGGAATGCGGCGGACAGTCTGCTGGGAAAAAGGCTGGTTACTGACCAGACTGGCAGACAGGGCAAACTTGTCCACCGACTGTACGTTGAAGAGGCGTTTGAAATTGCGAACGAATATTACATCGGTTTCGTTTTGGACAGGGAGCAGGAGCAGATTGCCGTAGTCGCTTCTTCTCAGGGTGGGGTTGAGATTGAGGAAATTGCCGTTTCAGACCCCGATTCGATCATCCGAACTACGGTTGAGCCGGCAGTGGGAATGCAGCCGTTTCAAGCTCGGGAAATCGCTTTCAAGCTAAAGATCAACAAGCCTCTGGTCAGCCAGGTTGTCACCATTTTGCTGGGCTGTTATCAGGCATTGATAGACTTGGATGCAATACTGGTTGAAATCAATCCTTTGGCAGTCATTCAGGGTGGCGGACTGGTTGCTCTGGATGCAAAGATGAGTTTTGATGACAATGCGCTTTTTCGTCGACCTAACATTTCGGAATTACGCGACAAATCTCAGGAAGATTTACGGGAAATGAGGGCGGCTGACCGAGGATTGAGTTATGTCGGACTAGACGGAAACATCGGGTGCATAATCAATGGTGCCGGGCTGGCGATGGCGACAATGGACATCATAAAACAGGCCGGCGGGGAACCTGCAAACTTTCTTGACATCGGAGGCGGCGCATCCCCAGAACGAGTGATGAAAGCATTCAATCTGATTTTGTCCGATGAAAATGTCGAAACGATCGTGGTGAACATTTTTGCCGGCATCAACCGCTGTGACTGGGTCGCTGAGGGCATCATTCAGGCTGTCTCTCTGATTGATCTTAAAGTTCCTTTGGTCGTGCGACTTGCGGGAACGAATGTCGAATTGGGGCGACGAATGCTTAAGGACAGCGGATTTCCGATCATATTAGCGGACACATTGAAAGAAGCTGCTGAAAAGGCAGTTGACTCCTGGCAGGAACATAAAAAACGAAAAGGACGTTGAATTATGGGGATTTTGATCGACGAAAACACAACTGCCATCGTGCAGGGCTTCACTGGACAGACGGGTATGTTTCATTCAATGGAAATGATTGAGTACGGAACCAGGATCCTAGGTGGAGTCACACCCGGCAAAGGAGGGAGCACATGCCTGAACCGACCGGTTTTTGACACCGTGAAAGAAGCGGTCGAAGCAACTGGAGCAACCGCGTGCATTTCCTTCGTGCCTCCGCCATTTGCGGCAGATGGAATTATGGAAGCTGCGGACGCCGGCATCCGATACTGCGTATGCATCACGGATGGAATTCCAGCACATGACATGATACGAGTCAAACGCTACATGCGTCGCTACAAAGCTGAGAAAAAAATGGTGCTCACTGGCCCAAACTGCGCCGGCACAATCACTCCCGGCAAATCCATGCTAGGGATCATGCCTCCGAACATTTACATGAAAGGAGAAGTGGGAGTCATCGGACGTTCCGGCACATTGGGATACGAAGCTGCTTCACAGTTGAAAGCGATGGGAATTGGCATATCGACAAGTGTAGGCATTGGTGGCGATCCCATTAACGGCAGTTCATTTAGAGATCACCTCGCGCGGTTTGAAGAAGATTCGGAAACAAAGGTTGTCGTCATGATTGGTGAAATTGGGGGTCCTCAGGAAACCAATGCCGCGTATTTTTATAAGGAGAATATGAAAACTCCAGTTGTTGGCTATGTTGCCGGTCTTACTGCTCCAAAGGGCCGTCGCATGGGACATGCGGGTGCGGTCATTTCAGCATTTGGTGAAAGCGCTGCGGAGAAAGTGGAAGTCTTTCAGGAATGCGGGATCAAAGTTGTGCCGAGCTCAGCAGAATTCGGGCAAACTGTGGCGGACGTACTTTCTCGTCATTGAAGCGCGATCGAAATGGATAATGTGAATCCCTCATTATGATGTTCGCCCTGAAAGGCTAAATAAGATGCTGGATATCGCTGGACATGCAGCTAGATTCGCAAATCGTTAGGCTTCGCGAAGGGCATCCGATCAATATTCCGGGCATAGTGCCTCAAAACGGAACTTCATCGTCCGCGTGATCTCGTAGCCTGCCCCTGATGGTTTAACCATCGAAACCATTCTCTATCACGTCATCAGCTGGGCTACAGTAAATTGGACATTTCATTACTGTCTCCTAATTGTCTATTCCAACTCAAATTTGACCCATCACTTCAATTGAACAGTGACCTAGCTTTGCCCCTCTCACCGAGGATTTTTATAACACTTTAAATGTACAAGGATTTTTTCTATTTTATCGTTCCTAATTTGGGAATTGGATGAACAAAACAGTACGTCAGAACTGACTTGGATTTGTCATAATATTGTCCATAACGTTTGGATAGGAAGTATTATCTCATAAGAATAGCGACTTCACCGTCAGCTCATCCAACGGCAGACCAATGCTACATTTCTTTGGTGCAATCGCCTAATTCAAGAGTACCCGCATCTGAAAAAATGTATACGGAGGCTTGGTTTCTCACAATCGAAATGTCAAATATTTGGATGTTCTTCAGCACCAATAGAGGAACAGAAGCAAGTTGTATTCAAGTTACGAAAGATTACAGGTAAGAGAAAACGGGAATACGCATGAATTTTTAACGTCAGCCCGCGAAACTTTTCGCGTACACTTGCGCCAAAAATTGATCTGAGCGCATTGTGTCAATAATTTATTGATGTTTGTACAAGTCAAGTCTGCCAGTGAACAATTACAACCCTGTAGCCATGTCATCGAACGGAAAATAAGCTGTTAACTCTGAATTCGCGAACCAACAAATTAGAAATAGAACTACGAATCTCAGTTAACGTTGACATGATTGAAGAATCAATCATGAGCTAGACTTGAATAGTATTCAAATATAGAAATTATCATATTGAATCATAATTCGACCGTTCAATTATTTTAGAACTGATCGTTAAGTAATTTTGAGGTAAGCGTTCAAGACTTTCAAAAAATAGCTAAGTTATTCCCAAATAAGAACAAGTGATGGCAGTCAACAGGAACAAACCAGACCGTTGGAAACAGGACATCAAACAGTCGGTTAACATGTACAACGATTGGTTCATGCGATTTGCGCCAGAAGCCTATCGGACGACGAGGCTGCAGACGACAAAGGATGTCGAGGCGACGCTTATAATGACGAAGAACCTGATGGATGTGAGAGTGGAACTGTTGAAGGAGAAGCCCTCAGTGTTGCCGTCACTGCGCATGTCTACATGTCCGCCCTTGGCAGTGGACCGGCTGATCGGCCTTGCCGGAGTTTCCAAAAATTTAGTGAAGGTGATGGAGAAAGACAACAAACTGCCTCCTCGAATGCAGCCGTGGAAACTGGACAGCGACCTCAAGAAGATCGTGGAAATCATCGAAAAGATGGCCGATCCAGATGTCTTTGTTTGGTTGAATCGCAGAGATACCCCGTCCGAACAGGAGATTTACCGGGCCGCAACGATCGTGGCTGATCGTCTTTGCGGCACCGTCGCTAATCCAATCATCCGTAACGCGCAGGAAAAGCGCCAGCTCACTGCGATCGACGAGTGGTTGACCGCTCTAGGGTATGAAAACATACCAGCAGGTCAGGGTATAAAGTATGACGAGTTGCAGCCGGGGACCTATGCGTTTCGGCTCAACGTGCCGGTTGAGCAGGAGTTTTCGTTCCAGCTAAACTTGCCGTCCGAGAAGAGAGAGGCCGCCAATACGGTCAATATTCCTGTGGATGCCGTAGTGATGCCGAAAGCCGCGAAGGCAGACGAACTGCCATTTCTCATCGAGGCGAAGTCAGCGGGGGACTTCACGAACGTCAACAAACGACGCAAGGAAGAAGCCACGAAAATGAACCAGTTGCGTCGGACCTACGGCGACAATATGCGCTACATTCTGTTCCTGTGCGGTTATTTCAACAGCGGTTATCTTGGATATGAAGCAGCGGAAGGCATCGACTGGGTCTGGGAGCACCGTATCAACGATCTTGAGGAGTTTGGGTTGTAGATGACGAAGGAAGCAGAACTGGAAGCACGGCGGCTGGCCCTACAGAAAGAGCTGGACGCAAAGAGGGACTCGGCTCAGCGGAACCGGATGGGTCAGTTTGCGACACCTATCGAGCTGGCTATCGACATACAGCACTATGCAAAAGCACATCTCGGAAAGAACGCGATAGTACGCTTCATCGACCCGGCGGTAGGGACAGGCTCTTTCTATTCTGCGTTGTTGAATGTTTTCCCAAAGACCCGAATTGGTTCTGCAGTGGGGTATGAGATCGATCCATATTACGGTAAACCAGCGGTGAATCTTTGGGGCGAGATGGGGCTAGATATCCACCTAGAGGACTTTACGCGGGCTCCGGCTCCGGTGAATTCTGAAAAGTTCAACCTGCTTGTCTGCAATCCTCCCTATGTGCGGCATCATCATATTTTCAAAAGCGAGAAACAGCGATTGAAGTTGCGTGTGCACGATACTTGCGGGGTGGAGATCAACGGATTGGCCGGGTTGTATTGCTATTTCCTAGGCTTGAGTCATGCATGGATGGCCGATGGTGGACTGGCGGGTTGGTTGATACCTAGCGAGTTCATGGACGTGAATTATGGCGTCTCGGTGAAGCGGTACCTGCTTGAAAAGGTGACGCTACTTCACATACATCGCTTTGATCCGAACGATGTACAGTTCGGTGACGCGCTTGTGTCGTCGACCGTGGTTTGGTTCCGTAACGAACCCCGTCGAACAAAGCATGAAGTGCGATTCACTTACGGTGGAACGCTGGAACGTCCGAAGTTGCAACGGTTTGTGTCGGTCGAAACGTTGCGCCGCGATCCGAAGTGGACCCGCTATCCAATGAAGGATATCTACGAAGCTGTCCAAGGACCGGTGTTGGGTGATTTCTTTAATATTAAACGGGGTATAGCCACTGGCAACAATAATTTTTTCATCCTTTCGGCACAGAAGATCAAGCGGCGAGGGTTGCCGATGGAAGCATTCAAGCCGGTTCTGCCCAGCCCGCGTTATGTGGCAGACAACGAGATCGTCGGCGATAAGAAAGGCAACCCCGTGTTGGAACGTCGTTTGTTCCTGCTCGACCCTCCGTGGTCGGCACCCCAAATCAAGGAACGCTATCCGAAACTGTGGGCCTATCTGGAAGAAGGTAAAGCGAAGGGCATAGCTGATCGCTATCTCTGTCGGCATCGGAAGCTGTGGTATAGGCAGGAAAAGCGGCCGCCCGCACCGTTAGTTTGCACCTATCTCGGCCGTAGCAATAACAAGAGCGGAAGACCCTTTCGTTTCATACTGAACAATTCGAAGGCGACGGCGGCGAACGTATATTTGATGCTATACCCGAAAGGCTCTATTGAACGAATTCTGCGGGATAGGCCAGAGATGACACGACAGATCTGGGAGATTCTGAACCAGATTTGCCCGCAAGCGATGCTTGGAGAAGGTCGCGTTTATGGTGGAGGACTGCACAAACTGGAACCGAGAGAGCTGGGGAACGTCCCGGTGAATGCAATTGCCGAACTAATATTTGAATCGGCGCAGCCGAGTAGCAAAGAGCAAGCCGAACTGTTCGAGGATTCGGTCTAGTAAGCTACTATGGGTGATAAAAAGGTGAAATGAACAACTTGAATTTGACGGCAACACGTTTTCGAGTTTTGAATTACCGCAATATTGACGATAGCGGTTGGATTCCGCTTGAGCGTGTGACCGCATTTGTCGGTCGCAATGAGGCCGGGAAGACCGCGTTGCTTAAGGCGCTGCACAAGTTCAACCCAGCGACGGAAGAACCATATAACGCGCAGCTGGAGTTCCCGCGCGAACGATTTACGGCTGAGTACAGTGATGGTTGCGACTGGCCGGTGTGCCAGGTTGAATTCAATCTGTCGACCAAGTTCCGCAAGGAACTCAGGGAAAGACTTAACGTCGCGGAGATACCAGTGATGGCAATACTCGCGCGTTATTACAATGGAAAATTGGAAATTGAGTACGACCCGGAAATAGTGGACAATCCGATAAGCTCCCGCGATTTGTTCGAGGTTCTTGATAAATTTGCGAGAGGCGCGCGTAGGCTCGTTGTCCCGGCAAAAGATCGAGAAGAACAGACACGGGTGCTAAGAGCATCGCTCGCGGAATGGGCAGACGGGCACAAAGAGACGACCAAGAAGCTGAAAGACTTGCGTTCTAGTGAAGGTGTTGGACTGTTGAAAAAAGTGCGCAGTGAATCCAATGGGTATGCACAACAGGAAACCGCAGACTTGGTCGAAGCCCTTCAGGAATCAGTCGATGAGCTGAGAGATAGGGCGGAATCTCAACCGATCTCCTTGCAACTTAACGAAGCTATCCAGGCCGAGTTGCCGGTCCTCATCTATTTCGAGAACTACGGAATTCTTGACAGTGCCGTGTACTTGCCGCATTTCATTCGTAAACTAAAGGCATCGCCAAATGAACAGCGAGTTCGGACCATCGATGCGATGTTCAAACATGTAAAGCTCACCGGGAAGGAAATCTTGGAATTGAGCCGCGAAGAGACTTCGGAAGTGCAGTATGGGGGAGCCGGAATAACGGAAGACATGCTAAATAGAGATCTAGCCCGCAAGGACCTGCGCAATGTGAAGTTGAATTCGGCGTCTCTCGACATCTCAAAGAAGTTTAGCCAGTGGTTCGGCCAGAGGCGGCACAAGTTCAGGTATCACGCCGACGGCAAGTTTTTCAGAATATGGGTGTCTGATGATCGGCGCCCGGATGTGGATATTGAGTTAGAAAGCCGCAGCAAGGGTTTTCAGTGGTTTTTCTCGTTTTACTTGGTGTTCCTAGTAGAGTCTAATGAGGGACACAAGGATGCCATTTTGTTGCTTGACGAGCCGGGACTGCATTTGCACCCGACGGCCCAACAGGAACTTATAACTTTCTTCGAAAGGCTATCTGAAAAAAAACCAGCTGATCTATACGACGCATTCGCCGTTCCTGATTGACGCAGAGCACATCCACCGAATTCGGCCAGTGACAGAAGACGCTGAAGGACGTTCGCGAGTCAGCGTGGACAGTTGGCCAAAAGATTGGGAAACGATCTTCCCATTACAAGCGGCGGCCGGTTACGCGATGGTACGAGGACTCTTCCAGCATAAGAAAAACGTACTGGTGGAAGGTATGTCGGATTACTTGTACTTGCACGCGCTGAATCTGCACTGTCGTGCGCTTAGACGACGGATATTGCCGGAAGAAATTTATATTACACCTTGTGGAGGCACTAAACTCGTCGGGCACATTGCATCGCTATTCTTGGGCCAAGGAGTACGACCTGTTGTTCTGCTAGATGGAGACGACGCGGGGCGAGTTCGGCAAAAATTGTTGATGAAAGAGCTATATGCAGGCTATGAAATGGCAGTTTTGATGCTGAGTGAAGTGATCGGACAAGAGGAATGTGAAATCGAGGACATCATCGGTGAAGCGACGATTCTCCCTATCCTGATAGACATGACGCAAAAGAACATCACGCTGAACCAAGATGATCGCGTTAAGGACAGCTTGGTAGCACAGATCAAGAGTGCTGCTGAAAGAAACGGCGCAGAGCTTCCGGACGGTTGGAAAGCGGAAGTAGCTCGCCGGATTGTCGTTGAGTGGTCGACGAAACACCCGAAGGAGATACCGTCAGAGACTCTGGACAAGGCGGAGAGGCTGTTTAAAGCATTGGTAAAGCGTTTCGAAGTTTTGAATGCGTAGCAGCTGTCTCATATGACGATTGATTCCTCCGCCGCTCTCAAATTTAAGTTATACGGAGCATCCAACTCTAGGATGGACATCTAATTTACGGGAATTTCCTAAATTCTTGCTGCCTCTCTATTGAAAAATCTATGGTCTAGGCTGTCTCCACAGACTTCAAATATTTTCAAACGAATTTAGCCAGACCCTAGTTCGTCATTTTGTTCACTGATTTTGGGAAATTGCATGAATTTTTCCCAATAATGTAGAATTTACAATTCTCATTTCTGATTTTTTGTAGATGTTAATTCTAGTTTTATTCTAATGTATACATTTTTTTCCTAATCTTTGAATTTCAGTCTAATGTAGGTATATGTTTTAATTGTTTTGGTCAAGTGCACACTTTTTGTCCTATCTATTACCAACCATGTTCGTCAAAACCTACACCCTCAATAACGGATAACCCTATTGGCAGTGACTACTACAGTGCATCTAGGACTAGATATGCACAAAGTCGCAGGGTGGTTGTGGTGGCCCGAAGGTGTAAATATAGTGGTCGGTTGGAAGTTTTGGATTGCGGATCAATTACGAATCGGGCATTATCGATCAAGCGTTTAGTTACAGCGGAACCTAGTGGATATGTCATTTGACGTCAGCTTCGAGCGTTACGAATTTCGGGTGCAGTAGCAACACCATCGTATACTCCTAAAAAGTCTGGTGACCGAGTCAAGACGGACCGTCGTGATGCTAGGGAGTTGGTGAAGTTTTCGTTGTTAAGATTTTTAGTACTGGTCTATGTACCGAACGAAGCACAAGGGGCGCTTCTTGAAATAATGTGCTTGAAGATGTATTTAAAACATCTCATCCAAAATCAGTGCCAGTAAATCACTCATTTTCTTCTCCGCCACGATGAGGTGTGCAAGGCTGCCAAGTAATATGAATAACATTTTGCATGTATGAGGAACTGCAAGTTTGTACAGCCTGCGCAAAACACCTTGGAGGTATCGCTTGATAGTTAGATGTGCTGCGGCGTCGATTATCTAGCTGAAATCACGACCATAGCGTAAATCGGAGAGTCCTTCGGCGATTTCGCTCGGTTCCGCAGTTCATTGCTTATGTAGGGCTGGTGACCAGCTAGTTCAGCAGCGGTAGACGACAATGCACCGGCAGCACCGGCAACATCAACAAAACCGGCAGCGGTGCTGTGCGGCGAATCGTGATCGAAACCGCATGGACCTATTGTTTCTTACCGTGGCAGACACACCATCTCCACTGCAAATTTTCTAATTTAATTTTCTATCTCGGTATTTGGGTATGTCTCAAGTTAGGAATTAAATTCTCGTACTGTTAAAATCTATGAATATATCTTGACGGGGAGCCCTTGGGCTGAGATGCGAATTCGCAACGACCCGTTGAACCTGATCCAGATCATGCTGGCGTAGGGATTCAGGATGTCCTCTGGTGCTCACCACCCGGTCATGCTTTCTCTATCGCCATATGGAGTAAGTACAGATTTAGCAAGCAGATCGATGACCGATATTGAAGCACAGACCCAGAGTTCGGTCAGCACCATCTACACCCTGCGGAAAGTGCGAACTTACAATCCTTTTGTCCACTGCATCGTTAACGAAGCCGCCGCTGCTATTACGTCAAATGTGCTGCTTGCCGCCGGGGCGCATCCTTCGCTCACAAATAACCCTGACGAAATCAATCACTTTATTGACGAAGCGAACGCGATCAGTATCAATTTGGGCATGTTTTCCCGCTTGAAATTCCGTGCCGCACAACAAGCGGTGCTGCGAGCTTCCATCAACAGAATACGCTGGGTGCTTGATCCAACAATGATCGACCGGTCCGAACAACGCCTGAAGAATTGTCTTTCACTGATCGAAACTTATCCTCCCGCAGTCATCCGCGGCAACTTTACGGAAATAAACACTCTATATGAGCATTTTGTGACGGATCCGAACGAATTAAGCACTCGTATGGACACGGTCTTTGTCATTACCGGAGAAACTGATTTGGTAATTTCTTCTGGACATTCATTGGAGCTCAAGACAGGTCACCCTTGGATGAATTCCGTGACAGGAATGGGTTGCGCTTTGTCGGCATTAATTGCTGCTTTCATCTCAGTCTACGAGAATATTGCCGAATCAACTACCGAAATTCTAAAAATTTATGGGAAAGCTGGCCAGTTGGCAGCGGAACGTGCCAAAGGACCGGGTAGTTTCTCAAGTTGTTTTATTGATTGTTTGTACGATGAATCCGTGCAGTAGCGAAAACCACGACGACACACACGCGCAGAAAGGAAGGAGAAATAAATCTCTCAACCTGGATTTGTATTTGGTTTTAAATCCTCATCAGTGCATTCATCTAAGTCCTGTAGAAACCGCAGTAGCAGCTGCGACTGGTGGAGTCGATGCAGTACAGGTTCGAAGTAAAAACATGGCTGAACTCGATTTCGTGGAATTGACACGGCAAACAGCTCAGGCGCTGGCTCCTTACGATGTTTCCCTATTGATCAACGATTATGCCGAACTGACTACGCCCACTCAAATCGATGGCGTTCATTTGGGGCAGGATGATTTGCCTGTTCGACAGGCTCGTAAAATGCTCGGAGATGAATATTTGATTGGTTTGACCGTACGTTCAATGGAAGAAGCAGAACGCGCTGATTTAGAAGTCATTGACTATCTCAGCATTGGAGGAATTTATTCCACTCACAGCAAACGGAACCCGAAGTCACCCATTGGCGTCAACAAGCTGCAGGAGATCTTGAAATTCGTTCGAAAACAAAAACCGGATCTACCCATTATTGCCATTAGCGGCATTAACGAAGCGAATGTCGAATCTGTGTTGAAAACAGGTGTTGATGGCGTCGCCGTAGTCTCGTCAATTTGTGAGAGCAAGAATCCAAAATTCGCAGCTCAGCGTCTGAAAAAAAAGATCAAGTCAGCGAAAAAGCAGCAACTTAAAACATGAATATTCCAATTGCATTAACAATCGCGGGTTCTGACAGTGGTGGTGGTGCTGGGATTCAGGCAGATCTGAAAACGTTCTCAGCTCTGGGAGTCTACGGAGCCAGTGTTCTAACAGCGCTGACCGCGCAAAATACGCTAGGTGTTACGAGTGTTTACGAAGTTACACCAGAATTTATAAGCGAACAAATTTCGACGGTTTGTACTGACCTTAAAGTATCTGCCGTAAAAATCGGCATGCTCCATCGTCCTGAGATTATTGAAGCGGTTTCAGATTCGTTGGATCAGAATTCAATCGGTCACATTGTGCTTGATCCGGTCATGGTCGCAAAAAGCGGTGATGCGCTTTTAGTGGATGAAGCCGTCGACGCGCTTAAATCCATACTCATTCCGCAAGCTTCCATCATAACCCCCAACATTCCAGAAGCTGCAAGACTTCTTCGAAGACGAGTCCGAACGGTTGCAGCGAACAGGGAGCATTCAGCTGAACGTCTTTTGTCTTTGGGCTGCGGCGCGGTATTGCTAAAAGGCGGGCACTTGGATTCAGACAACAGCACCGATGTGTTCTTTGACGGGAATCAGCACAGGTATCTGGTCAGCAAAAGAATATTCACACAAAACACTCATGGAACTGGTTGCACAGTCTCGTCTGCAATCTGCGCTTTTTTGGCAAGAAAAGCCGGATTGGTCCAAGCAGTAACCGAAGCCAAAAATTACATTACAAAAGCAATCGCAGCAGCCGACCAGCTCCAAATCGGGTCGGGACACGGTCCCGTTCATCACTTTTATAAATATTGGGAATAGGGGAAATCTTGAAAAGAAGAAAATTTTTACAAACTACGGCAGCGGGATTGACTGCTGCAACACTGGTTCCAGCAAGTACCCGCGCATCAGATGCAATTGAGTTGAAAATGGCGATGTCGTGGATCAAAAACAGCCCAGCGACTGGAGCAACGGCAGCTCGTCTTGCGAGTCGAATCGAGCTATTGAGCGGCGGACGAATCAAGATTAAAGTTTTCGGAGCCGGTGAACTTGTCGGACCCTTGGATGTACTGGATGCAGTCGGTTCCAGAACGGCTGATTTGGGGCATACTGCGTCATTTTTTTGGCAGGGTAAAGTTCGCGCTGCCGCATTTTTTACAGCCGTTCCCTTTGGATTGATCCCTCAGGAGCACATGCTCTGGATTTATCACGGAAACGGGCAGGAACTCTGGGATGAATTGTACAAGCAATTTGAAGTCAAACCGTTTTTGGCATCAAACACCAGTATTGGCATGGGTGGATGGTTTCAAAAACCAATCAACTCAGTCGAAGACATTCTCGGAATGAAGTATCGGATGCCAGGCTTGGGCGGTGAAGTCATTCGACGACTTGGTGCGGTACCAGTTAGTCTTTCGCCACTCGAGATTCTTCCGTCTTTGAGTACGAAAGCCGTTGACGCAGCAGAATGGCTTGGTCCTTGGTCCGATCTAGCGATGGGATTTTATAAAACCACTCCCTACTATTATGGGCCCGGATTTCACGAGCCCAACGGTGCTGCAGAATTTTTGGTCAATCTAAAAGTTTGGAACGAGTTGCCAGAAGATCTTCAGCAGATTATTGAAATTGCTTGTATGGCAGAACACGTCTACGCACTGACTGAAGTGGACAAGTGGAATCCGACCGCTCTTAAAACTTTGGTCGAAGAGCATGGAACGATTGTCCGCCAATTTCCAGATGACTTGATGCTAGCTGCACGTCAAGCCGCTGAAGATGTTCTGGATGAACTGGCTCAACTAGATGATCTCACAGCACGTATCACGCAATCTTACCGTGAAGTCAGAGACACTCAGATCGAGTGGTCCAAAGTGTCTCAGCTTCCATTTCTGCAGGCTCGTGCCCGCTTAAGTTAGACCGTGGTAGCCGTAGACATTGACCTGAGTTTAAGTTATGGAAATGATTGTCTGTTTGACAATTTCTGCCTGCGGCTGAAAGCAGGCAAGCTCATTTGTCTTTTGGGAAAAAGTGGAACGGGAAAGTCTACGTTGCTGCGATTTATCGCCGGACTTCTTTCGCCAAAGCTCGCTAAGGGCAAAGTTGCCGCAAACGACAATCGTTCCCTAGAAGGAAGAATTGCTTGGATGGCGCAACAAGATTTGCTTTTGCCATGGCTGACAGTTATGGACAACGTTAATATCGGCGCATTGTTGCGAGGAAATCGTACTGAAAACGATTTAAAAGCCGCACAGAAGCTGTTGAACCAAGTAGAGCTAAGCAATGTTGGACACCGGTATCCGCACGAACTTTCCGGAGGAATGCGACAAAGAGTTGCGTTGGCCAGAACCCTGATCGAAGAGCGACCGCTTAATCTCCTTGATGAGCCGTTTTCTGGATTGGATGCAATAACCCGCTTACAGTTACAAAATCTTGCTTGCAAGCTGTTGGGAAACAAACAGACTACTCTTCTTGTCACTCATGATCCGCTGGAAGCTTTGCGTATGGCCGATGAAATTTATGTGCTGCGCGGACGCCCAGCTACCGTCGGCTCAGTGGTAACTCTGCCAAGTGCAACACCTCGAGAACTAACAGATTCTTCGATCGCACAAGCCTATACCGAGCTAATGTAT
The DNA here is from genome assembly GCA_965202855.1 of Arenicellales bacterium. Lineage (GTDB taxonomy): Bacteria > Pseudomonadota > Gammaproteobacteria > Arenicellales > JAJDZL01 > JAJDZL01. The sequence goes on from CBDBBP010000004.1 coordinate 392,765, forward strand.
CAGCTGAATCAAACAAACTCACCCATTCATGCTGCGTAAATCTTTAGTTATCGTGTTTTCATTAACTGTGCTATGGCAGATGATTGTCTGGTTAACTAAGACACCGCCATTTATTTTGCCGGCACCGATGGATGTTGCCGTGGCACTCATAACCAACGCCAATTCAATCCTGTTTCATGCTTCGGTCACAATTTTTGAGATTCTCATTGGACTTATTCTAGGGTGTTTGATTGGAATGATCACAGCGTGGGCGATCCTTCAATCTCATGCTGTTCGATCTTGGTTTTTGCCATTGCTCGTCGCTAGTCAGGCTCTGCCGGTCTTCGCGATCGCACCTGTTCTTATGCTTTGGCTTGGATTCGGAATGGCTTCTAAAATTGCCATGGCCACTTTAATCATTTATTTCCCGGTGACCGCCGCGCTCTATGATGGCCTTCGAAGCACCGATCCAGGTTGGATCGACATGGCAAAAATTATGGGAGCTTCAAAACATACAACCCTAAAGTACATACGCTTGCCGTCGGCTCTGCCTTCTTTTGGCTCTGGTTTGCGAATCGCAGCTGCAATTTCTCCCATTGGCGCTGTCGTTGGTGAATGGGTTGGTTCCAGTTCTGGTCTTGGATTCCTAATGCTGCATGCCAATGCACGTACACAGGCTGATCTGATGTTTGCAGCATTGATCATTTTGGCATTTTTTGCAATTTTTTTGTATTTCACTATCGATTTTCTGATCAAGCGCGCCATCTTTTGGCAAGCTGATCATATTTTGGAGGGTACTTAGATCACAATGAGAAAATTAATTCACACACTACTTGCGGCACCTCTGGTTTTGGTGTTCAACTGGGCACTTGCAGCCGAACCTTTTACCGTTCTTTTGGATTGGTACGTCAACCCGGATCATGGGCCGCTTTATGTTGCAAAAGCGCAAGGATATTTTGAGGATGCAGGCTTGGAGGTGGAACTGATCGCCCCCGCTAATCCCAATGATCCCCCCAAACTTGTCGCAGCGAAAAAAGCGGATGTAGCGATTTCTTATCAGCCTCAGCTGCACTTGCAGGTGGCTGAAGGTCTGCCGTTGATTCGAATCGGAACTTTGGTTGCAACACCACTAAATTCTATCGTTGTGCTTCAGGATTCCGACATTCAAAGCATCAGTGATCTCAAAGGGCGCAAAGTAGGGTATTCCGTAGCGGGATTTGAAGATGTATTGCTGGCATCGGTATTGGAGGCCAATGGCCTGACCTTAAAGGACGTAACATTGATCAATGTCAATTTTTCGTTGTCTCCTGCAGTGATGTCAAAACAGGTCGATGCAGTCATCGGGGCTTATAGAAATTTTGAACTCAATCAGATGGATATCAATGGAGTTCCCGGACGAGCATTCTTCCTAGAAGAAGAAGGTATTCCGGCGTATGATGAACTTATCATCGTTGCTCATCGAGACCGCATCAGTGAAAGCAAAATGCGTAGTTTCATCGACGCGCTGGAGCGAGGCATCCAATTTATGATTAATCATCCTCAGCAAGGGTGGGAAGATTTCATAAGCTTCGATAAGTCGCTCGATGATGAATTGAATCGAAGAGCCTGGAGAGACACTCTGCCTCGATTTGCACTCAGGCCAGGCTCATTGGATCGGGCAAGATACAATCGTTTTTCTGACTTCCTTTTCCAACGCGGTCTAATTCACCAAAAACCAAATCTAGACAGCTATGCGGTTGAACTCCCAACTTCAACAGTTGATAACTAAGTGAGCAGCAATTGAGTATCTAAAGTTTAGATTTTAAGGAAATCAAAATTTATTCGGGTAAAAAAATCGCATATTTGTGGAGTAATTGAATTCAATACTTATTGCAATAGCATGCGTGAAATCAACCTTTCTCAGGTTGGGAAATCAGTACGAACTGCAGAATTCGCGAGCGTCAGCAAACGTAAGCGACAACGATTTTGCGCCGTGCTAGTTTCGTTATCAATGAACCAAACCTACCCGATAGATCGCGGCAGTGCAAGCTTGGAAGGACATTTGTGCAATTGAGCACATGTACAAAACATGATCAGAATTGTGACAGCCGTCACCGTTGGAAGTTATGATGTTCGGCAGCTCTCTATCAACAACCACAACCAGACCGAAATTTACCATGCCAACGTCAAACACGAATCCACAGGCAACTCTCTGTGCGAATGCGGTTGCTGTCAGGTAATTTCCAACGGTGAAAAACATGAGCGCGCAACAGCTTCCGACCAAGCAGAACCAAGTCGTTCGGTTAATCTACAGCTGGAAACAAGGCTTTTCTACTAACTTCTCTCAGTCATTATTATGACTGGTTAGGTTTCGCCTTGATAAACAAACCGCTTCGCTTTCGGGAAAGTGAAGCGGCGATTTCTGTCTACTGGGTAATTACACCACACGCGATGCGCGGACCTGCATCCCCTGCAGGATCTGTAACGTAGTCATCACCCCCTGCATGGATCACAATTGCGGAGCCGTCTTCGTCAAACAGAGATGAATCCAGCTTTGCAAAAGTATTCAAGATCTCGATTTCGAGGCTTCCGGACTCGGGCACATGGATGTTGGGCATATCACCGGCGTGCACTCCGTCCTCAGCTAATATTCCATGTTTTTTCCCCTCTGGATTGAAATGACCACCTGCAGACTTGAAGGGCGCCTCACATTTACCTACTGTGTGGATATGAAATGCGTGAGGGCCTGGCGGTAAGTTATTTAGCGTTGCGTGCAGGAGAGTGCCGTGCGGAGTCATTTTAAGGACTACCTGCCCTACGGAATTTCCATTTGCGTCCATCATTTTGGCTTGTGCATGCTCTGAGGCACTTGCATTTTGGAAAATGGCGAACAGTGCCAAAACGCTAATCAGCGTTATGAAGTTACTTAGTTTCGTGTTCATGTTTTCTACTTCTCTAGCTTCGTGTTGTACCAAATTAGGCATATAGCGGGGATTTATGATGAAACCTTCAACCTAATATCCCGGATTATCATTTTAGACCCCTTCAATCATTGTTTTTTCCTAAACATGAAATTTAGAACTTATTCCATGACGTCGAAGAATTGCGTGCCGAATCACTTCCAATTTTGATTTTCGAGGTTCATATTCGGCTTTAGGTTATTGGTTTAATTATACTTATAATTTTTGTTCCAGTTTGATACGAACAGCTGTCATGAATCCCGTTAGGATTGATTCTTTGATCCTTCGTGCTTGTTATTCGACCTGCTCGGCCTTACAACGACTTGTAAGTCCAAATGGCGAAATACTCGTTCTAAAACTGACTGACTTCGATTCAATCACACAGCACTGTCATGACTGACATCCATACCCCAGTTAGCCTGGCGCTCGCTTCTAATTATGGAAATTGAACAATACTCTCTTTACATGACATCTTTCTCCAGATAGGAACAACAAGGTTTAGCCGATGCGGTTGATCTTTTCATCGGCTCAGGTGCGATCAGGTGGGTGGCGCACGCGTTTGATAGACGGTTTTCAGCAGTGTATTCCAATGATCGAAGCAGTACAGTTGGCTGAGTGCTCTTTGGTTTTCAAAAAGCTGATAGCGCGCGACTCAGGACTTTCGTGCCTGCTGCCAGGGCTCGCATAGAAGGTCACTTGTGATATGGAAGGCGAAAGCTAGAAAATTGGTTGAAACAGCGAGTTGGCTAGCTCGTGCTGACCGTGCTCGAAATTGTGCTCAAGGTTGTAATGCCAATGTTGGCATCACAACCTGTAAAAAATGTGCTTCAGCCCCTGACCCCTGCCAAAGTCTTAAAAGACTTCGGTTCGAGTTAAGTCTCAGTCCACCACAGCCGCTTCTCTCAGCGTGGATTTAGTGACCCACAACAAAATTGTGGGATCATATTTCCATGAATCAAAGTTATATGGAAATATGTACTTGTGCGACTTTCGTCGCGAAGAACCGCCCGTTACGGCGGTTTTAATTGCGCCCGTTCGGAGATGGATATCCCAGAATCGGTTAAGGCGGCGATTGCCGCTTTATTGTAGCTCAGTTACGGAGACTCTTAGCGAATCAAGTTGCTGTGCTATTTGCACTAGAGTCGCAACAATCTGCTGCTGACCGTCTTTGAGTGCTGCAACATCAGCCTCGACAGCCGTGAACTTGTGCTGCACATCAACCTGAAAGGCTGATAAATCAGCCCTAATTTCCGATATGCTTCTATTCATGTCGCTCATCTGAGCAAACATGAGAATAACAACAGCAACGAGAATCATCACCGCGGCCCGAACCCATTTGAATTCGGCAGCGAATGTCGCCACTCTTTTGTCAATGGCCTGAATTGAATTCTCCATTTTCTCGTCCAAACCGTGATTTCCAGAGGATTCTCACCCTTCAGGGAAGATCATCTCCCCGGAAGGGTTTGTTTATTTGTCGTAATTTGCGACGACTCAGCAAAACCCCATGGTTCCGCGTCAGGGTTTCACCTACTTCAGGGGCGGAACATTGTGGCGGTGGATTCCTCGCTGCTGCGAGGATCACCGCATTCATACACTCCTTATAGAGAGCCCTGCGCTTGAAATGCTACTGCACAGGCAATTGCAACATACTTAATTGTCACATACACTCTTTCGGTGTGCAACTCGCGATGCTTTTTTCAAAAGACATATGAAACGAAAACCGCCCATTTTGTTTCATACTAAAAACGCTATGGAATTGAACTTTTACTCCTAACTTATCAAGAAAGCTGGAACAGTCGAATGATAGGTAATACAGCAAACTCAGAGAAAGGCAAATCCGAGGAAAATTCGTTGATCGGGAAGCGAAATCACACCGGTTGAGCGCAATGTTCTAACATCAGTCGATGCCTGAATTAATTGCAATATGCGTCAAGATTAGTAGCAGAAAGCACTTGACCATAGCCACTTCTGGCGGCTAAGATTGCTATGTCTTATTAATCGGGTGTAACGTGTATGTGCTGTCGGCGGCTTGCTCATTTCTGCATTTGCGTTTGACAACATACCAATCCTCAAAGTTCGTCGGGGACCTTCCCGCTTGAGTTCATTGGATGCTGATTAGAGACTAGGTTAAGTTCTCACCGAAGTCGTCAATGAGAAGAAGTTTCTGAATTTAATGGTTTGGGTCGTTAAGTTCAGTCGGGAGAGCATCCGACGGTGAGACAACTTCTGCGGGAATTCACTCATCAAATTGAAGTTTCAACGGGCTTTCATCGGTCTTCACGAAAAATTCAGCTATAAGACTCTCGGACTACCGCAAAATTCTCTTTCTATATTCGATAACTGCTACCTGCCTCTGCTTCACGCAAAACTTGCAGCAAATTCCAAGCCGCCAACCCATCACGGCAGGCCTGAATTACACTTGCGCCAATAAGGAGATAACCCATAGGTCCATACTTTTTCAGGAAAATTTTGCAATATTCTCTTGCAACCGCGCTCGAATCATTTCATGTGAGATTATGCCAAGTCGAAAGCAGGTTAAACACGACGCTGCCCTGAGCAAGGAAATTTAAAGACTTTGGTCTAAATCAGATGAATTTCAACTGAATTCCCGGACGATCAATGTTCCTTGGAGACAAAGGTATTCCGACAGATGATGTACTCATCATCGTTGCCAATCGAGGCAATGCCAATGAAAAGATTTATAACTTAATTGACGCGTTAGAACGAAATGTCCAGATAATGATCAGTCATTCACAACAAAATTGGGAATTTTTCTCGAGTCTTGATAGGAAGTGTGAAAATAAGTTGAATCGAATAGCCTAGAAAGCCATTCCTGCATCTTTAGACTTAGTACATTGGACCGAGCAAGATACAATCGTTTTTCTAATTTCCTTCCCCAACGCGGTCTAGATCGGCAAAAGACCAAAACCAGACAGCGATGCTGCTGAACTGGAATAAGCTTGGAGTTACTCAAGTCGAATTGTATCGGAAATGGTATGCTCAACTCCCACTTCAGTCACACTCAGTTGAACCTTTGCATTCAGTGTTTCTGACCCAGTTAGCTGACCAGATTTCAAGGCAGCACGTACGGCTCTTTCGATTTCTCGCTGAGACTGAATCCCGACTCTCTTTAAAAATTTGCGAATTTGAATATTGAAAACATCTTCATTCATCGTTATTCCTCTTGCATGTGATCAATTGATTACAATTTTATTTGAAATTAAGGTTCATGAATGTGCTCGTATTAAGTATTCGAGCATGTCTCACAATGTAATCGACTCTGATTTTATTACAATACTCATAGATGAATTTCAAACCACAAAACCAATACGAATGCTATGACCCGCGCAGCGGTCTAATCCCACTTACAACTGCGGAACAAAGCATTCAAGAAGCAGTAACTCCAATACAGGATACGGAAGTCGTATCACTGTCAGACTCAATTGGCAGAATTCTGGCCAATACTGTGACATCCAATATTGACGTTCCTCCTCATTGCAATTCAGCAATGGATGGATTTGCAATCGCGGCGAATTCATTGCCAGAATCTGGCAGTCGAAGCTATCGGGTTGCAGGCACAGCTCTAGCTGGAAAACCCTGGAATAGTCCCTGCGCCGAAAATGAAGTCATCCGAGTTATGACAGGAGCTGTGATGCCGCAGGGTACGGACACTGTGATCATTCAAGAAAATGTACAAATTACAAATGAAACAGCTGTGATACGTTCTGGGCATAAACCTTACCAAAATGTCCGTCTTGCAGGCGAAGACCTGAAAAAAAACGAACCAGCTCTTGAGTCAGGGATTAGAATCGGCGCTGCCGAAATGGGTGTCTTGGCTTCAACTGGTGTGGGAAGGGTTGAAGTGTTCAGAAAGCCAGTAGCCGCTGTTTTCTCGACCGGTGATGAATTGACGAACGCAGGTGAAACGCTTCAACCGGGCGCGATTTACGATAGTAATCGCTATGTACTTATGGGTTTACTTCAATCGACGGGAATGGACGTTAAGAATCTGGGAATAATTCCAGATGACCAGCTCAAAACAATTGAACTGCTTCGGAAGGCAAGTGAAGACACTGATGTCATTATTACATCTGGAGGTGTTTCAACTGGCAGTGCCGACTACGTCATCAATGCTCTGGTCGAACTTGGAGAGCTCAACTTATGGCGAATTGCGCTTCGCCCCGGTCGACCATTTGCGTTTGGGAAAATAGGCAGAGCGTACTTTTTCGGGCTGCCTGGGAATCCAGTTGCAGTTATGGTGACTTTTTATCGCCTGGTTCAACCGGCCCTGCGCAAGCTCATGGGCACATCGGAAAACTATCCGGTTCAAGTCGTACAGGCACGTGCCGTTACGAAGTTTAGAAAGAAACCCAATCGGTCAGAAATTTATCGTGCGGTGCTCACGCACGATGAAAACGAAAATCCGATTGTATCGATTACAGGATTTCAAGGCTCGGGCTTGTTGAGCAGCATGTCGTATGCAAACTGTTTCGTATTGCTTGACGATGACGATGAGACTGTATATCCGGGTGATATGGTTAAGGTTCAGCTGTTTGCCGGGTTGACGGGGAATTAGATTTTAAGCCCTGCACTTGACCAATGCTATTTGAGGTGGTATGCCGTTCTAAATTTCTACCTCGCGAAAATGGCAGCTTTGGTTTAGAGTTAAGTTTGAGTCGACTGTTTTTCGGGGACGATGCTGGTAAACTCCCAACAAAAATTCTTAAACTAGAAATTCTCTAAAATCAGCTAGGAAGAAAATCTAATCTGATCAACTCCATATTCATTAGCAAAAACCTCAATTTTTTTTGCTATGCCTTCCTTACTGTAATTGGAATAGAAATAAATTATCTGACCATTCCATTTCAATTTTGAGTAAAACTTTTGCAAGTCTTCACTATGTATGTGGAAACAAATAGCGAAATGTTTGGAGGGTTTACCACCAATTTGATTCGGGAGACTTATTGGCAAGTCTGAAATTGAAATTTTTCCAACAAAAAATAAATACTTGATGAATTTACTTAGGCACTCTTTGTACGTTAGATGGTCTATTACTGGTTCTAAATTTCCATCTGGAAAACCAATTTTCTCAGGTGGCCACTTTAGGCCCTTTTGTAAATAATCGCTTAATGTAAACCATCCCGGTTGCGGTACAGGAGGAAGGCTTGAGTCTAGATCAGGTTTGTCATTTTCAGAAGTATCTGTAGAAAATATGGATTTTTTTGCTTTAGGAAGTGATTGACTTGGATCAGCATCAAGAAAAGCTTTCCTCCAAATTGACAGGAAAGAGAGAGCAGCTGAACTTGTAGGTTCAGTTTGTAAATTAATTTCGAATTCAACTTTATCTTTAAGGATTCCGGGTTTTTGCATGTTGTAAAGAATCCATTTATCACCATTGGTAAGCAGGAAATAAGGTACGCCAGTTGTAAGCAGATACTTGCCTAGTTGTGCCTCTACTGATTTAAGGGGATCGTCGTTGAACTTCTTAGCCTCAACAATCATCAGGACTTCGTCATTCTCATCACAAAATGCATAGTCAAATATCGATTTTTTGATTGGGTGTTCTAGTTTCACGAATTTGGGATTAGTCACATCCCATCCTAACACCTTGAGCAAGGGGTCTATCAGTACTATTCGCGTACGCCATTCCAGTCCTTCCAAGTATTCTCCATGCTCATTCATTCGAGATTTAACCTGTTCAATGGTTTCAACTAATTTTTTTAACATGTGTTTGATTTGGCTTTCAATTTACTTAATTTTGATAAATGTCGAGTTCTTCATCTCCTTATTTTATGCTGTGTAAATGAAATTTCTCGAAGTACGTTCATGTTTACTTTGCTCGTTGCTGACGATTAATTGCAAGCATTGTTTCTTTGAAACTAAAAAGGGTTTCACGGTGAGTCAGGTCAACACGCTCTGATATTAAGCTTACAGATTCGTGCAATTTCTGCCCGCTGTGGCAGTTCGTCACCTAGCTACACATCTAGGCTTTGTAGATGATAAATTTGCTCGAAATATGCTCTGATCTGAAAAAAGACAATACGGGGTCAGAACAAGAAATTTCTTTCTATTAGCACTTCACCGGGAACACGGTCGTTCGACGTCTTTCCAACGAATAGACTCAAACCCTGCTGTCAAATATGTCTTCGCCATGAACTTTGCCAAAAAGTTGACAAAATAGACATCTCCAGCTGCATTATTGTTTGAGACACAACTCCCCCCCCCCCCTTCAAAAACTCATTGATTTAAATGTATTTATCAGATGGTATCAATCTACCTAGGGGAGCGAATTAGTTTGAAATTTCGCTTGAGCTAAACTTCAAACACTGTTGAACCTTGAGTTTTTCGAGCTTCTAGATCTCTGTGTGCCTGCACAGCGTCGGAAAGGGCATACTTTTGCTTAACAGGTATTGTGATTGCTCCTGAAAGGACCATTGAACATAACTCATCAGCCATCTCGACTAGGTCGGCAGGGTCGGCAGTATAGGTCATTAGTGTTGGTCTCGTTAAATATAGCGATCCTTTCGTGCTCAACACAACTGGATTGAAAGCTTCGACTCCTCCAGATGACTGACCAAAACTGACCATGTAACCTTTCGGCTGAAGACAATCGAGAGATTTGTCGAAAGTTGTTGCGCCAACGGAGTCATACACAACAGGTACGCCTTTGCCATCGGTAATTTCGCGTACGCGCTCGACAAAATCTTCTTGGGTATAGATAATCGGATGATCGCACCCATGCTGACGGGCAATATCTGCTTTTTGTTCGTTTCCGACAGTTCCGATTACGGTGGCTCCCAAATGCTTCGCCCATTGACAGGCAATAAGTCCAACGCCACCCGCTGCAGCATGAAACAAGATTGTATCGCCCGCTTTTACTCTAAAGGTTTGGCGCAAAAGGTACTGAACTGTCAACCCCTGCAGCATCATTGCAGCAGCTGTAGTGTCATCAATTTCATCGGGAATCTTGATCACACGGTCCGCTGCGATTATTCGCTTCTCTGAATAAGCGCCCAACGGGGGAGATGCGTATGCCACTCTATCGCCAACAGACAGGTCTGAAACGTCTGCCCCAACCTGTTCAACCGTACCTGCTCCCTCCAATCCTGGTGTAAACGGAAAATAAGGAGGTGGATATACGCCTTTACGAAAATAAACGTCGATAAAATTCAATCCAACCGCGGTATGGCGGATTAGGATTTCATTCGGAGCAGGATTGCCCACATTGATGACTTCCCACTTCATTACGTCCGCATCGCCAACGTTATAGACATTCATCGCTTTTGTCATTTTCGGACTCCAGTTTGCGTATGTTGGTTATAGTTCGTGGTTTCTGATTAATTTGCTCATTTTGAAGCGTGTTTTATATCCTTTTGAATACGTTTATAAGCAGAATTTAATTTTTCCGACATACTGTTCGCGTAGGTCATCATTTCATCTGGCAAGCCTTTTGCAATCAATTTATCAGGGTGGAACTGACTGATTTTACGGCGATAAGCACGTTTGACTTCGGCTAAATTTGCATCTCGAGTCAGTCCCAAAATTTCGTAATCCTGATCCGTTGCGGCGGTTCCCGGAGGTTGTTGGTCCTGCCTTTGTCCACCTACTCGGTATCTAGACAAAATATCGTCTGCGACATTTCGACCAAATCTGAATATTTCAGCAACTCTATAAATGATTTCTTTTTCTTCCACCCCTAAATGTCCGTCCGCCAAAGCAGCTTCGATCTGGACTGTCAAAAAAATCAGCTTAAGATTGGTGTTTCGACCTACGTTTTTGTTAACTCGCCGCATCACCCCTTCAAAATCAAAATTCGCACTTTTCCCACGACGAAAATGCTCCATAGCCATTTCAGTTTGGCGAGGGTTCAGCTCAAAACTTTTCATTGCGTGTTGTGCGTATTGAATTTCTTGAGGGCTGACGCGTCCATCGGCTTTGGAAATATGCCCTAGAACGGAAAAAATAGCTTTAATGTAAAGCCCTTCCCGCAACTCGGTTGTTTGTCTGACACGAGACCGACGCCTGTCAAACATGTATCCGATTCCAGCACCGAACAGAATTCCTAAGGGCCCGGACATTAAGAACCCAAGAAATGCGCCAGCCAATGTTCCAAACGGAATCATAATTAGAATGAACCTTCTAGCTCAAATGAGCGCTCGAAATGAATTGAAATCACGATGAAAAGTAAAAAATTTACATTATATCGGGTACACATAAGAGACATTGTTTTATGGAATTGCAAACTTAAGATTTAAATTTTTGTTACTTGAACGGCGACTTCGCAGCTGAATTGAAGATACTTTTGAAACTCAATGCATTCACCGCTAAACTGATCGACGCAATGTAAAATAAGCCTGTCCGCCTATGGCAGACAGCACGATCAGACCACCAACTAAAGTCAATACTCCCGGTACCTCTTGAATAACAAGCCATACCCAAATCGGCCCCAATATTATCTCGGTTAAAGAAAGTAAAGTAATTTCTGCAGCTGGCAAATACCTTGAACCATGGGTAAATATTACCAAGCCAACTCCAATTTGAAACACTCCCATGGTCGCGCAAAGCAAAAAATCTCGTAGACTGACTTGAAATTCGGATTCTGTTACAAGAATCATCACCCCTGCAATGATGGCTGCACACACCCCTGCCCAAAATACCGCTGGTACCAAGTCGGTGTTCCGACCCTTTCGCAACAGTACAGCGAAGAAGGCAAACCCTGTTGCTGAAAGCAAGCCCATCAATGTACCGAACAATGTGCCGAACTGATAGCTTTCGGCAACCATCACTCCAACTCCAAATATTGCAATCAAAATTGCCCAAATCAATGATTTCGCCACCCTTTCACCCAGTATCCACAAACCAGCGAATGCCGCAATAAATGGTGCTGTCGACAACAAAAACAAGGCATTGGCAACGGTAGTATTGGTCAGGGCCCAAATCCAAGTACAGAATGCCAAACTCAATGCAGCACCCGCACTAAATCCTAACCAACCGCAATCTTTAAACGAAGCTATAAATTGACTTCGACGCGATATGAGCAGATAAAACAGAAGAAATACCAACAGCATTAATGACCGGTAAAACAGAATCTGCCATTGGTTAGCGAATTCGATAAGACGAACGAGTAAGCCAGCAAAACTCCAAAAAAATCCTGCGGTTAGGACTAATACAACACCTTTGGCACGATTTTCGTATTCTGCTCTATGGAGCATCTTAGCCTTAAACGAATTCACAAATTAGTAGAAAAGGACAACCGGAGGATATGCTTTGAAAAAACGGATTTTACTCTAGTTGGCGATAAGCGATTCGATTATGAAACTGCGCCTAAATTAATTCAGGTACAAAAATGACAATTGCATTCCCCATTTCTTCGCTTGATTCGTGCAGTATTATCGGTGCTTCACTTTGGAAATATTTATATAAAATGTTCTTTGATTCACACGAATTAACACAAACATGAAAAAAATATACAAATCAGACGCAGAGTGGCAGGCTCAGCTTAACGTTGCCGAATATCAAGTTCTGCGAAATGAAGCGACAGAAAGGCCTTACAGCAGCCCACTAAACCAAGAAAAACGAAAAGGTGTGTATCAATGTAGAGGTTGCGGGCTCACGCTGTTCAAGTCAGAATCAAAATTTGACAGTGGTACCGGCTGGCCGAGTTTTCATACTGCAGAACAGGATTGCTTGGAAACGCGACGAGATTTCAAGCTGATTCTTCCTAGAACTGAATATCACTGCGCTCGCTGCGGCGGTCATCACGGGCATGTTTTCAGTGACGGCCCAAAACCAACCGGAAAGCGGTATTGCAGCAACGGAATTGCGTTGCAATTTGTTCCGAGCGAAACCTAACCTTATTCATCTCCGGTTAATTTCTCGGATAAACGCCAAGTTCTAATTCTTGTCAGCTGACCATCTCGTAACCTTGATCAATTAGACGGTACAAATATACCGATGAAGATCAGCTGGTTCAGATCCTCTTTTGCATTACGCCTTTTACCTTTTGGCGTACTGGTCCTCCTAGGTTTAATGTGGGGAGGTGTGCCAAGTATTGCGAAGTACATCACTCAACAAGGTGTTCCTCCGTTGAGTTATTCGTTTTGGATTGTGAGTATCGCGTCTTCCGTTTTAATTATTTTCAATTTTTTGCGCGGAGCAAAGCTGCCACCGAGACACATTTGGTTCTATTTTGTCTGCGGAGTAACCGGCACCGCTTTACCTACAACAAGCATGTACTTTTCGTTGCAATGGATTCCTGCTAGTTTGATGGCTTTACTGTTAGCTGCTGCTCCAATCTTCACGTTTGTAATCGCACTGGGATTTCGTGTTGAAAAATATCATCCCTTGAAATCCTTGGGACTGTTGTTTGCGATGGTCGGAATTTTTCTGATTCTTATGCCAGATTCCATCAACATGATGAATTCTCCTGTTCCTGCGATACTCCTTGGATTGTCAACTTCGTTGTTTTATTCAATTAATATTGTCTACACCGCAAAGCGAAGACCCGAAAATTTAAATGTGTTGGATTTGTCCGTTTGCATGCTGATTGCAGCAACAATCGTGTTGTTTGTTGTAACAATTGCGATTGAACCGCTCTATCCGCTTTGGAATGCCGACGCAGATATTGCCCTGCTGATGCTACTGCACGGAACAATAACGGCAGCAGCATTTTGTTTTTTCTATTCGCTAGTCAAGCACGCAGGCGCTCTCTTTTCCAGTCAGGTCACATACACTGTGACTGTTTTCGGAATCATAATAGGCGCATATGTACATAATGAAGTTTTACCCTTTTTGGTTTGGGTTGCGGCCGGTTTAATGTTTGCTGGAGTGGGCTTTATTCAACGAGCAAGATTACTTTCCAACGAGATCTAATCGCCACTATTCCTCACCGTGTTTGGAAATTGAAACTTTCTCATTAATTCAGATTATCAGGCCATTTGCAATTTTATTGTCTCAACGGTAAGCTGAAGCGGTATTGCAGAAGTCCCTTATCTAAATGTGTTTTAAGGATTGACTTTTGCGGTGTTCAAAAGTCTTCTAGATTCGCACGAATAGATATTCAATGACTAAGCGGGTTTGTGGTGACCGTTACCGCAGCGTACGGTGTGGACTGATACAAATTTTTGGGACTTATATACTTAACGCAACGCAAAATGAAGCGTCCTGTCAAGTTCTTTTTGACGTTTCACCGAAAGACTCCGTCCTTCTCCGCGTCCGTTTAGACTCTCCCCAATCCCCAAGGCGAGTATGTTTCTTGCAGCGTTAATGTCTGCATTGTCCAAATGACCGCAACTCACGCACCTGAATTCAGATTGCCTCTTGCGATTCTTGCGGTCTGTCGTTCCACAGCGGTTGCAGCGCTGACTGGTGTAATGCGGCGCCACCTTGTGAATCGTCGATTTGCAAGCAAGCGCCTGTTCCAGTTTGTACCAGCCGGTCTTCAGTATTGAGCGGTTCAGCCCGCTTTTCTGCCTGACTTTCCTGCTGATTTTCGATAACTGAAAACAAGGGTAGCGCTTCCCAAGTCCGATTGGGGGACCCAATCGGCTCCTACATATTCGGTATCCAAACTTTTTTTTCTGGACGATAATCGGCCCATGAAGTCTCGGATTTTCCCATGACTTCCTATAGAACCACATTGACGGGAGTAGTCGATGCATGACCTCGGTATTTATGTGATGCGCAATTCGACAGAATTTCAAATCTGTCAACTTTTAGGATTGTCAATCAAGACATTTCGGATTGATCGATGCGCTGTCTGCTTAGCAAAAAAGTAAGACTGTCCGATTCCGGCTTCAAGGGGATTTAAATCTAAGAGATTATTATTTACGCCATCCCCAGAAAAAACTGCCCAGAGATTCAACAGTCCAGACATCTCAAGTTGTTGCCCGTCAATAATTCTGATCGTGTGAATCGAATCCGTTAAATTGTTGGAGGCGACCGTGCTTGTATCCGTAGTTTCACGACCTTAGACCAAGACATTGCCTGCCAAAAAGACCCCAATACAAGTGAAGACTACAAATTAATTCACTAGCCCACCTTGCTGAAGACTTTTTAATTGTTGTAGATAGTGAAATTTTGTGTCAGCCACTCGCTCAGGGCCAGTCAACGTCATTCACTTGACGGAAAATTATCGAAGGTTGTGAGAATCTGCATCCAACTGATTGATTGAATCCAGGAATCCTCGGCTTGAAAAAAGTTGTTTTTACGCCACTGTGCTGACATGCTCGGCAATAAATGATCTTGCAATAGCATGATGAGATTCCATATATGTCTCTACATTATCGGGATAGAACAATCGCGCCAAATCAATTTTTTTACAGTTGACGCGACTGAAATTCATCGTCGATTACAACTTGACAAGTTTAGTAAGCTTGATTACATAAGCCTTTTACGAACGCAGATGCCAACTGGTCTGAGTTTTTGACCTGAGCTCGTCTGTATGCTGTCGTAAGATTCAATTTCACAATTTATGATGTAAGGGAATTCTCACTATGAAACCTAATATTTACAAAAATTCATACGCGAAGTTTGGATTCTATAGAGTTGGAATCATCATCGCAATTTTTCTGGCTGGCTTTTTTGCAAAGCCCGCTTTTGCCGACAACGGGATTAAAGTCGTCACTTCAATAAAGCCCGTGCATTCCTTAGTAAGTACGGTAATGGAAGGTGTCGGTGAACCTGTTCTTATTATCAAAGGCATAGATTCACCCCACACATTTAGGTTGCTTCCCTCCGATGCAAAACTAATTGAGGAAGCAGACATAATTTTTATGATCGACGATCTTATAGAGACCCCTCTGATAGAACCAATTGAGACTCTAGCTGGCAACACGCCTTTGGTAAAACTTTCAAGCACCCCTGGAATAGAGCTCAAGCCATTTCGGGAAAGAATTGTCTTTCGATCTGGAAGTAATCGAGGTCATGATGAACATGGTGACGAGCACGGTGACGAACATGGCGATGAACATGGCGATGAACACGGCGACGAGCACATGGACGAGCACGGCGACGAGCACATGGACGAGCACGGCGATGAACACGGCGATGAACACGGCGATGAACATGGTGACGAACATGCCGATGAACATGGCGATGAACACGGCGATGAACACGGCGATGAACACGGCGACGAACACATGGACGAACACGGCGACGAACACATGGACGAACACGGTCACGCTCACGGAGAGTTCGATATGCACATTTGGCTCGACCCTCAAAATACTGTTGCAATGGTGAACCTAATTGCCTCTAAATTGTCAGAACTTGATCCTAATAATTCACAGATTTTCAGCGATAACGCCGAAAAATTTACGCAACGAATCGACGGGCTGATAAAAGATGTGGATGCGGAGTTGGCAAATGTAAGAAATAAACCTTTTGTCGTATACCATGACGCTTACGTATATTTTGAAGAACGTTTTAACATCTCCGCTGCAGGCGCAATTGTTTTGAGTGTCGAGAGCATGCCTGGTGCTCGACACATTACTGAACTTCGCGAAGTTATGCAAGAGTTGAATGTTTCCTGTGTATTGTCTGAACCTCAATTTGATAAGAGGCTTGTAACATTAGTTGCAGAGGGCACTTCGGCCACAGCCGGCACGATTGATCCTTTAGGCGCTTATATCGAAGAAGGACCCGATTTGTACTTTCAGCTCATTAAAGATTTGGCTGGCGGGATCAGAGAATGTCTGGCCCCTGAATCGAGTGAATGAGTACAACGAAAATTGAGAATTAGTCTTTGAGATTAATTTCTGGAGACCTATGAAGGTGTTTTAGCGGTTTTTTCTCTTGTTCCAGAATATTGAGCATTAAGCAAATTATGAATTTTTGCTCTCAAATCGTTTGAAAGGAATTTTGGGAAATATTAGCTGAATCAATCTAAATGATGATGCATTTCTTAGTAGATCTCTACGTAATTCACAGTGCCGAAAGCACTAGGCACGTTGCTGATTGGTGAGAATCTGAGTTCGATGAGACACCCTTGACGTATTTCATCTTTTGGGAGTGATTGACCCGCATTCATGATGTTTGGTCATAATATGTAAATTGAGTTGATTAGTTAACATATTTAGCGAAGACTGCGACTGGGCACATTGGACGCATTAAAATTCTCTTTTGGAGTACAAAATATTTGAAGTGTATTCGCTTTCACTCACACCTTTTTGTATAGATGTCACTTCGAGGACATGTCCTCGAAGTGACATTCGCCAATCTCATGCGGCCTCCGACAACAATTGCAGAACCTGCAACTCTCGAACCGATCACCGCAGCTGCTTCCAGCCATAATACGAGCGCCGACAGACAGCCAGCACCCAACACATCGCCACAACTGAAAATTCGGCCTGATTCGCCTCCATGAACCGATACACCGCTACCTGCTGCGACCGCGTTCTTGGGGCTTCGCGAACCAGTCCGCGGCTTTTTTCAGGATCGCATTGTCCTCGCGCAACTGCCGGTTCTCTCGCTTCAAGCGACGATTCTCCGCTTTAATGTCGCCCACCTTGACGCCATTGAGCTCGACCATGCCTCGCTTCCACTTGTACAAAGTCTGAGCCGATGGCTCATACTCCCGGGCCAACGGACTCACCGGCACGCCAGCTCGCAGCTTCTCCTCAATCAACTCCTTAAACTCCGCTGAATAACGCTTCTTTCCCATCACATCTACGTCCTAACTTTAGTTTAATAGATGCGAGTCTCAGCAAGTGCATTGCAATTTGATCCAGCAAGCCGGCTTGGAATTACACAAACGCCATCCCTGAACTAACGACTTTACTTGATAGGGGTCAATTTGATTGCAGCAATCGATCCGATCAGTTCAGACAAAGGTAATATTTCTACCGCTGAATAAGTGCATGGAGTCGATTAAAGGAGGTGTAGCGGATTACGAACTTTTAGCAAAAAGAAAACAGCCATAAGTGATCGAGACGTATGTTGTTTTTGCGCTTTCAGATCGAGGTTGACGATACTTTGATCGACAGAAAATCCTCGAAGAAACGCGGGTGTAAAATCGCAGGGAAAGCACTTCTTCTGCTGTTGATCGAACAACGCGGCGAGAGTTTTGGCAGTTAGAAAAGATTGCTGCTGACGTTGACTACAAAAATTGAGAGGCAAGCGGGTGAGAATGTGGAATTGATCGTGACTGCAGCTAATGCGAATTTGTTGCATGTGTGTACTTTATTGTTCTAATTGAACTAAATTTATCCCAATAGAGAATAACCGCGGCAGAGGTATTTTGACCTATTCAACATAAGATACAGCAACCGATCTGAGCTCTGTACTAGGCTTTTCCATCTGATGTACCACTTGTGATCATGGTGCCAACTCCCTTGTCGGTGAAAATTTCAAGGAGTGCAGAATGGGGTAAACGTCCGTCGATTATCTGAACGGTATGTACGCCAGCATCCAATGCATGCTTGGCACAGCGCACTTTAGGCAACATGCCGCCTGCTATCACTTTAAGTTCGATCAACTCTTCCAATTGTTCGCTCGTCAGAGTCGAGATCAACTTACCGCCTGCATCCAAAATACCAGGAGTATTCGTCAGTATGACTAATTTTTCAGCTCTGACTGATTCAGCGATGGCACCTGCAACCGTATCCGCATTGATATTGTAAGTCAGGCCTCGATCGTCCACCCCTATGGGCGCGACAACTGGAATTGCGGATTTGTCAGATTCCAAACTCAACAGGCTAATCCTGATTTTTCTTACTCGACCGACAAACCCAAATTCAACCGGCAGCCCGGTAGTTGGATCAATTTTTAAAGATTCTAATTTTTCCGCATGAATCAATGGCGGGGTTTGCAGGCTGCCACCGATACCATAGGCTTTCCATCCGATATCACTGATCATGTTTACCAAGTCACGATTGACTTCATTGATCATAACATTCTCAACGATATCCATCGTCTGTCGATCGGTGATGCGCAAACCTTCCACAAACCGAGACTTCAACCCTGCGGCTCGAATGTCGCGACTGATTTGCGGACCTCCACCGTGGACCACAACAGGCTGGAGTCCAACACTTTTCATAAATACGATGTCATGACAGAAATCCTGCTGCAACTCCACTGAATTCATGGCATTGCCACCGTACTTGACGACGATAGTTTTGCCCTGAAACTGTTGGATATAGGGCAGGCCTTCGATGAGAACTTCAGCTGATCTTCGGGCTGTCGATTTTTTCATGATTGTGACACAAATGAACTGCAGTTAGCTTATTGACTGCGAAAATCGCTTATTTTACTGGAATCTCTACTGTATTGGCATTCAGCAAATTGATTTCATGCAATAATTCGGTGACAGCTGCAGATTCTGTCGCACTCATCATAGACACTAAAAATACTTTCACAACATCGCCATTCGCAATGACCAAGCGTACATAAATGCGCTGATGGTGGTCTATCGCCTAAATTAGATTGCAGGGATCATAACCTCGGCATTTGAATCGGAACCATGGAAGTTCGTCAGTTGATCTCCATCTGAAAAAACATCAGTCGGAGGACAAACGAAATACAAAACAGCTGAGCTTTGTTCACCTTATAGGAAGCCCGGTAAAGGAAAGGCTCATGGGTTAATGAACATTTAATAGTTTGGGTCAAGTATTTCGCATCCAAATTTTTCGACAACTTCCAGAGTCTCGCGCACGTCATTCCAAGTACTTTCGTGATTGATAATGCAGAGTCTCAGGGAAAAGATCCCATGCAAAATTGTCGATGAAAAGAACGATAGGTCTTCCCAAAATACTCGAGCTAGGATTGTTCGATTAACTTCTTCGATTGAATCTTCATCCAAAGTTGAATCGCTGGAAATGAACCGAAAACAAACCGCACTGAGAGTAACGGGAGCCAACATCTCCAATTCCTCACTTTCGTGAATATACCTCTCAGCTTGCTTGGCTAATTCCATTCCATTGGCCACATACTTGCGAAACTTTTTCATTCCAAATGTTTGCACGGACATCCAAATTTTCAGCGCTCTGTCCGTACGGCTCAACTGAAGCCCGCGGTTGGCAATATTAGGATGGTCTGTACCCCACACGGTATCCTGCAGAATGTCTGGACTCATTCGAAAAGTGTCCTCTAAAGTACGTAAGTTTTTGACCACTAGAATCCCCGCTTCATATGACTGAAAAAACCACTTGTGAGCGTCTAATGAAACCGAATCTGCCCGTTCGATACCGTGCATAAGCTTCTTTCCGTGCTCGGTAACGCAACTGAATCCTCCATAGGCAGCATCGATATGAAACCAAATGTTTTGCGATTCGCAGAAGTCAGCAATTGCATCAAGCGGATCAATTGAGCCTGTGCTGGTCGTTCCAGCATTCGCAACGACAATCAAAGGGCTGATACCTGCGGCTTGATCTTCGGCAACAAAGTTGAAAAGTTCATTCAGGTCCATGCGGAACATATCATCGCTTGGAACTTTACGGATGCATTGGGGTGATATGCCAATAATCTTTGCCGCCCGAATAACGGAAGAATGGGTTTGATCACTCATGTAGACTGACGGACTTTTGGGGTTGCCGGCGAATTCTCGGGCCGCGACAAACGCTTCCAAAGTGGCAGCCGAACTTCCGCTCGTCAATAAACCGCTAGCGTCTTTCGGATAACCAAGCCAGCCTCGTATCCAATCCAGAACGACAAGTTCAAGATGAGTCGGGCCGCTTGCCACAAGCCAAGTACAAACGTTGTTGTTAAAGCCAGCGGCCAAAAAATCTGCAAGAATACTGACCCAATTAGTAGGCGACGATACAAATCCAAAGCTACGAGGATGAGAGTGCCGAATAGCTAGTGTCAAAATTTCATTTGCGGCTTGATCGATAACGTCGTCAGCCGGGCGACCTTCTTCCGGTGCCGATTTCAAAAAACGGGAATCAAGTTCTTTCCTGAACTCACCATCCCATGCATCCAAAGCTGGCAGTTTCTTGAATCTTTCAACTAAAATTTGGGCTACCTTATTGGCAAGATCAAGCATCTCTTGGCGAGGCAGATGCAGACCAACAGGGTTTTCGTTCTCTGCGTCTTCAATCTTAACTCTGGTTTCTCGTTCAATTGTCATCAAAATTTAGTTTCACTCTACTTGTATTTGCTTGATTGCGAATGGAGACAAATTTACAGTTCAGAATGTTATGTCACGTCACGTCGCATTTTTAGTAAGCATCAGATTAGTTAGGAACATAGCGTCAATCACTCGTAAACGCTATCGACGGGCGCAGACACGAAAATTCAATTCGAAACGAAAACTTACGAATGATCTGACCTGCTCCGTTCAAAGTTTCACTCAAAAGCAGACAGAAAAAATGAATGGAAAGCCATACGACCCAAAGCAGCCAGATCCGTCCATGGCTTCTATATTCGGATTCAATATAAAATAGCAATTCTAAGTATCCTCAGAAACAATTTCATAAAACTAAATGAAAATAAAATTCCTCAATGTAAGTTTTTAACGATATACTTCAATTCGTCACGCGAAACATTCTAATTCTTGTGTATTGCTGCGGCTAGCAATTTTCACATAACTTGTTTTCTGTACTTATCTCCCTAGGAATTCATTTGCAGAACAGTTAGTGCGAACACTTAGCTGCATTCCAGATTTAAAATGTGCTTTCCCGTGGCATGTGTTGTATGGACAGCGATTTCATATTAACTTTCAGGGGCCTGAACCCTAGAGATATTAGCACTTTTGACGAGCGTGAAGAGCACCTTAAAAGTTGATACTGCTGCAGCGTTAAAAATCGGCGAATTTCAAATCTTGTCTACGATTAGAATCTACTAATAATACATCAGTGCCGATACGATTTCACAACCATAATTTTTTTAAAATCGACAATAGTAAACGGATTTTATTATGAATTCTATGCTAACGAATCTAAATTCGGTAGGCGTTCGGAGAAACAAACGCTGGCTTGTTCGCGATTTTGATCTGACGATACGACGTGGTGAGATAGTATCTTTGGTTGGGCCGAATGGAGGAGGAAAAACCACGGTAGCAAAGATTGTCGCAGGGGCATTGCTGCCCGATGTCGGAAGCGTGGAGAAAGCGAAAGGGATTCGAGTAGGTTATGTACCGCAGCGAATCCATATTGAGTCGACTTTGCCAATGACCGTAAGACGTCTGATGAAATTGTCCCAAAATAAAAAGAGAAGCGAAATCGATGCAATGCTTTCTCTACTTGAGATTCAAAACCTTGCCGATTCGCCTGTCCAGCGATTATCAGGGGGTGAGTTTCAACGAGCGCTCCTCGCACGCGCTCTGCTTCGAAAACCGGACTTGTTAATTCTTGATGAACCGTCAACCTCACTCGATTTTTCGGGGGAGGCAGATCTCTATAATCACATCGTCGATGTCCGAGATACTTTCAATTGCGGGATACTTCTAGTGTGTCACGACTTGCATATCGTGTTGGCAAAATCAGACACTGTCGTATGTCTGAATGTTCATATTTGCTGTACGGGAAAACCGAAGCAAATCATAGGTGACGAAGAATTCATAAAGCTTTTTGGCGATGAAGCCGCACAATCACACGCATTTTATCCTCACAATCACGACCACAGTCACAATTTAGACGGGAGTATTTCCGTTTCGTAATTGGTTCAACGCCTGCAAAGCAAAGTTTTTGGTTCATTTGTAAATTTGATTGATCATGCCATTTGCGGATGATTTTTTTACTCGCGCGATCATTGCGGGAGTTGGCTTCTCACTCATAGCCGGGCCTTTAGGTTGTTTCGTAGTTTGGCAGCGTCTCGCATATTTTGGCGATACAATGGCGCATTCCGCACTTCTCGGAGTTGCGCTTTCGTTGGCTTTCAATGTCAATATATTGATCGGCGTATTTGTTATCTGCCTCCTAGTCGCATTCATACTCGGACATGTCGGCGATCGGTCTAATTTATCAGGCGATGTCACCCTTGGAATTCTGTCGCACTCTACTTTAGCGCTCGGACTTGTACTCGTTTCACTCATGTACTGGATTCGCGTAGACATTCTAAATCTTCTATTTGGGAACATTCTTTCTGTTACCTGGAATGAAATCGCCGTCATCTATATTGGTGGTGCATTCATCATAGCAGTGATTCTGTGGAAGTGGAATGCTCTGATCAGTCTTACTGTGGACGAACAGATCGCAGCTGTAGAAGGTATGAATCCAGTCCAAACGCGGTATATTTTGATGATTTTGCTGGCAACGATTGTAGCATTCGCGTTGAAAATTGTCGGAGTCATATTAACTGTAGCTTTGCTGATTATTCCCGCGGCGGCAGCTAGACAGTTTTCCAAAACACCAGAGCAGATGGCTGTGATGGCAACATTCTTCGGAGTTTTTGCAGTAGTAAGCGGCCTTGTTTTTTCGCTTGAATTTGATACTCCACCGGGTCCAAGTATCATCATCAATGCATTTCTAATCTTCCTTTTGGTATTCAGTGCGCATAAAGTCAAAGCTCGTCGGAATCGACTGGCTGAACAATCAAAGATGGAATAACTCGAATGTTTTACTGCTGTCGAGTTTAGAAACCAACCATAAAGAAACAGTTAGGCAGAGCAAAAAAATAATCGATTTTTATTTCCTCCTCTTTTATCCGCGGTACCGGTTCACCCATTGAATCCCGGCTTCGCCTACAAATCCAGGTTTTATTCTAACTTTGGAATAACAGCATTGAAAGATTCTGCTGCTCATTGCGGCTGCACCATGAATTCAGGCTTCAAAACTCAACGAACTGGCACCTCCTACACCAACTTGCGGACGACTGAATAAGGAAGAATATCAACCTCAGAGAACGGCTGAGGCGGAACGTAGCGCAAACTCGCCTCCACGAACTAGATCGAACGGTTTCGCGAAACTGCAATCAATAAATGAACTTGCAAACAAGCCACTTTTAATGCGGGGATCCGCTGCTGCCGGAATTCCTATAAGGGAGCAGCATCATCGCATAAATACGCCAACCAGACCAGTCTCGCAATCAGTGAGACCGTTTGGCGGGACAACCATCACAACTCCGCCTAGCAACACGCCGACTATGCCAGTGCAGACAGAATGTCTCGGTCATCCCGACGAATGCAAAGTCAGATATTCGCTTCCCGATTAATCTTAGCGGTACTGCATTAGCCATCATCAGAATTAAGTTCAGTCAATGCAGCGGAATCAATAATCGATGATCGTGGCACAAACCCGCTTAAGTCAAGGAAAATTCAGGCAAGTTTAATGACAAGTGGACAAACACTTTCTGAAATGTGCGCAAAGAAATCCCGCGGTTTCTCCATCTAAATTGAGAGCCATGGAAAATTTCAATGAACGGAAGTGCAGTCTCTCAGCAGCTATCGTTAGCAGTGGATGAATTGTCGGTCAAACGCACAATTTGCATTTCCTATATGCTTTGTCTCAAAGCGCAAACTGTCACAGAATGCGAGAGAATCATCTCGGCTGAAACTTGACTCTCTCGGATAATGTCGGACTGGAATTTCGAAAATGAATTCCTCCAAGCCAAAAACAAGCAGTAACGAATTGAAAAAAAAGCGACCACTCAAAGAGTGGCCGCTTTCAAAGGAGGAAGAAATCTCAACTAATGAATAGCAACTTCAATACGTCGAGATTGTAAGGATTCCTTTTTCGGAACGGTTACACTCAGCACACCATCTTTGTAGTGCGCTTGAATGTTTTCGTTGTCAACAGAATCACCCAAGCGGAATGATCGAGAAATTCTGCCTTGAAATCTCTCTCTTCTTAGGACTCGACCTTCAGACTTTTCTTCGTTTACTTCTTCCGAGTTTACGATAATGCTCAAAATATCGTTTTTGACTGATACCTCCAGATCATCTTTCGCAACACCAGGAAGATCTGCAACAACTTGATATTCAGAGTCAGTTTCCGTGATATCTACTGCAGGCGCTCCGGCATTGGACAGGTCTCTAATGTTCGAACTTCGAGAAAAGCTTGGCCATTCGTCCCAATGGTATGACAACGGAAATCGGTTCCAAGGATTTCTAGATTTTGCACGTAGCATTTGGTTCATTTAAATACTCCATACCTGATTGGCTGTTAGGTTCTAATTCATCAAATTACGATGAATCACTGCCATACTAAATGGTGATAATTAAAGAATAATCAAGCTTTTGTTCCAATTTTTTTTTCGAAACCAATCAGTTCGCGTATTGAAATCATGAGGGAAAAAAACACCATGATCAGCTATGAATCAGGTGTTGGAACTGACTCTGGACTAAAAACTCTTTAGACTGAAACAGACGAAATGAAATCACAGAGGATAAGCCAGATGAGGCAATATGACTTTCAAAATCGACAATCGATATTGACTCAAATGTGAAAATAACTCACAGAATATATCGGGAAAGTTCCAAGTCGTCTACGAGTCCGCCGAGCTCCTCTTCAACGAAAGCTTGATCGACTCTAACCGTAGCGCCGCTTCGGTCTGCCGCTTCAAAGGAAAGTCGTTCGAGAAGTTTTTCCATGACGGTATGCAGACGACGGGCACCGATGTTCTCTGTATTTTCATTCACGCGCCAAGCAAATTCAGCGATATGTTCTACTCCCGACTCTTCAAATATCAGGTCCAATCCCTCGGTTTTCATGAGCTCATGGTACTGCTCAGTCAAAGAACTGTCCGTCTCTGTCAGAATTTTTTTGAAATCTTTTGAGTCTAATGCGCCAAGTTCTACCCGAATTGGCAATCGACCTTGCAGCTCAGGGATTAGATCAGAGGGTTTCGCCAGTTGAAATGCACCGGATGCGATGAACAGGATATGGTCTGTCTTCACCATGCCGTGCCGGGTTACTACGGTGGATCCTTCAACAAGCGGCAACAGGTCCCGCTGAACACCTTCACGCGAGACATCTGGACCCTGACTGTGTGACCGTCCGACAATTTTGTCAATTTCATCTAGAAACACGATGCCGTTTTGTTCGACGCTCTGGATCGCTTCAACCTTGAGCTCATCATCATTGATCATGCGTTCTGCTTCCTCGTCAGTAAGCAGTTTCAACGCCTGTTTGACCGTTACTTTTCGCGTGCGCGTTTTTCGTTGCCCCATATTTTGAAGCATGTTTTGCAATTGGCTCGTCATCTCTTCAAGACCTGGCGGTCCAAATATTTCGACCCCCAGCGACGTCCCAACTTCGATCTCAATTTCCCAATTGTCCAATCTTCCTTCTCGCAGCATCTTCCGATATTTCTGCCTGCCTAGACTCTCAACTTCCGGTGAGTGACTGAATTCGGAATCAACATCAATCATATTTTGATCAACGGGCTGCTTTCTGGTCAATTCATCGGTTTGAGCTCTTGGTGGGCGAATTAATGCGTCAAGCACTCGCTCTGTTGCAATATCTTCCGCGCGTGTGCGTACTTTCTCCATACGTTCTTCCCGCACCAGCTTGATCGCCATATCGAGCAGATCTCGAATAATTGAATCGACTTCGCGGCCAACATAGCCAACTTCCGTGAATTTTGAAGCTTCTACTTTAATGAAAGGCGCTCGGGCCAGTCTCGCCAAACGTCGGGCAATCTCTGTTTTGCCAACTCCAGTCGGTCCGATCATTAAAATATTCTTTGGAAAAATTTCGGCGCGAAGCACCTCATCTTTAACATTCATTCGACGCCAGCGATTGCGAAGTGCGATCGCGACTGCGCGCTTTGCGTCCACCTGCGCGATAATATGCTTATCAAGCTCCTGAACAATTTCTCTGGGTGTCATTTCGGACACGAAACTCTAAACCTCTAGTTCTTCAATGGTAAGATTGTGATTTGTATAAATACAGATTTCTGCAGCAATGTTTAGACTTTGCTCGACGATTTCTCTGGCATCCAGATCGGTTGAGGCTATTAAAGCCTGGGCTGCAGCTTTCGCATAGTTCCCACCGGAACCGATCGCCATTAATCCAGTTTCAGGCTCAATGACATCGCCGTTGCCGGTGATCATCAGCGAGGTTTTCTTGTCGCATACCAAAAGAATCGCCTCCAAGCGACGCAAAAACCGATCAGTACGCCAGTCTTTAGCCAATTCAACCGCAGCTCGAACCAGGTTGCCTTGATGTTCTTGCAGTTTGCCTTCAAATCGCTCAAATAATGTAAACGCATCTGCCGTACCGCCAGCAAAACCTACTAATACCTGATCTTTGAACAGTTTGCGAATTTTCTGGGTATTTGACTTGACCACAGTATCGCCGAGCGATACTTGACCATCCCCACCCAGTACGACGGAATTGTTGCGTCGTACAGACAATATGGTAGTACTGCGAATTTTCGGAAAATCGCTGCGATTCATTGTGTGGTGCAGGGTAAAGTCTTTATTTGACAAGTTGCAAATGGGGTTTGCCAACTTTCTTTTCAATAGGGCTGTTGTCAGAAGTAGGTTCGTTTTGAGGTGTTTGCTCCTTCCTTTGATCTGATTGACTAGGACGAAAAACGATGCCGTCATGCTGTTCGCGTGAATAAATTGCGACTATCGCCTGAATAGGGATATGTACGTGGTGCACTTGTCCGGAAAACCGAGTAGCAAACTGGATTCTTTCATTATTCATATCAAAATTGTCGATGGCTCGATCATGAATGTTAAGAACAACAACTCCGTTGTCTGCATGTTTCGTAGCCTGCGGGGGCACGTAAACACCTGGAAAATTCGTTTCAACTACGAGCTGCGGTGTATTGTGACTATCCATCGCCCAATTTCGAAGTGCGTCAATCAGATAAGGTATTTTCGATAAAGCCAACATTTATTTCAGCTCTCAACGTATATTCATCTCACGTTCAACGGGGCTCAAGCTGTTTGTGAATGACTCTCGAGCAAACAATCGATTCGCGTAAAGAGGAATTGATTTCAGTTGAGGTGGCAGCTCAATTTCGTAGTGAGACAATCGCCACAAAAGTGGCGCCATAAAACAGTCAACCAGAGTAAAATCGTTTCCCAGCCAAAATTCCTGCGTAGAAAAATATTGCCCAAGAGCTGCCAATGCTCGGCAGATTCGATTGCGAAGCGCTTTGCTGGGTCTGCGATTTTTTTCGTCATACTCCCGCAGCTGACGCAACCAGTCTCTCTGACAGCGATAAATCATCATGCGCACCCGTCCTCGACTCGCCGGATCAGGCGGCATCAATGGTGGATGCGGCAGTCGATCATCCAGATATTCAGCGATGATGTGTGAGCCGTACAAAACAATATCTCGATCGACCAAGGTAGGACTTTCACCGTAAGGGTTCCACTCTAGAATCGGATTTGGAGTCTGCTTTATGTTGATGAACTCAACATCGCATTCGACTTCTTTTTCGTTCAATACCATGCGACAGGCATGACCTTCAATGCATGTCACCGTTGAATATAGTGTCATGCCCGCTCTTCGGGTATGCAGAAAATCGTTCATTAGCAGCGGATTGTCACCAAACTCTTAGTGGCACATCTGCGAGAAATCTCCCGTGATCTGGTTCAAATCTATTAATGAATGTCTTTCCAATATTCCTTTTTTAGAAAATAGGCGAGAACCGTGAAAATTCCAACGAATATCAACACCCAAATTCCAATTCCATAGCGAACCAGTTTTGCGGGTTCGGCTACATAAACGAGGAAATTGACTAAGTCTCGGACAACGTGTTCGTATTCATCACCAGACATCGCCTCTTGCTGCTGATATAAGACATGAGGCATCGCGACATCTGCAAACAGTTCGTTATTCCATCCAGTAACTGATTTTTCGTCCGCGTAAAAGCTGCCTAAAAATGTGTAAACCCAGTCAGCCCCTCGAGAACGAGCCACCAAACTCAAGTCAGGTGGTGCGGTTCCAAACCATCGCTTGGCGTCTT
The DNA here is from genome assembly GCA_965202855.1 of Arenicellales bacterium. Lineage (GTDB taxonomy): Bacteria > Pseudomonadota > Gammaproteobacteria > Arenicellales > JAJDZL01 > JAJDZL01. Next base: position 421,486 of record CBDBBP010000004.1, read on the forward strand.
CTTCTGACATGTTGACTGTCATTAAATCACCTGGTTTTTGCGATGGCTGCAGGAAATTTGAACGCAGTATTTCTTCGCTGATCCCCAAATCCATTGCCATCCTGTTGTAGCGCATGAATTTGATTCCATGACAGGATAAACAATAGTTCGCAAAAGTCGTCGCACCATTTTGAAGAGACTCTCGATCATCCAAGTTTATGAAGACGGAGTCTAAATTTTCGTCTCCGCCAGAAGCCGCATAAACATTGACGGCGAACACGAACGTGAATGTTGTAAGTATGAAACGAATCATTTGAATGTCACGCGATCTGGAACAGGTTTGGTTGAATCAAGTTTCGTGTAAATGGGCATCAGCAGAAAAAATGCAAAGTATAGAAAGTAGCATATTTGTGCCCAACGAACATTGGAAAACAAAATTAAATCCACAGCCTGTGGATTCTTCGTCCCCAAATAACCCAACATTACGAAAGAAATGCTAAAAATTGTGAGCGCAGTTTTGAACATCCATCCTCGATAGCGAATGGACTTGACGGGTGAGCGATCCAGCCACGGCAATAAGAAAAACAATAAGATCGCAAAGCCCATGGATAACACCCCCCACAGCTTTGCATCGACTCCGAACAGTGGGTAGGTGACTGCCCGCAAAATTGAGTAATATGGCGTTAAGTACCAAAGAGGAATGATGTCTGGTGGCGTCTGAAGCGCGTTTGCAGGCTCAAAGTTTGCTCTCTCTAAGAACCACCCATCCATTTCCGGCGCGATAAAGCAAATCCCGAAAAAGATCAATAAGAAGATTCCGACTCCAAATAGATCTTTGACTGTGTAGTACGGATGAAAAGGTATCCCATCTTTTGGTCTGCCTTTCTCGTCTTTTTGCTTTTTGATCTCGATTCCATCCGGATTATTGGAACCGGAATGATGCAACGCGACCAAATGCACGAAGACAAGGCCTACGATCAGTAAAGGAACAAGTATCACGTGAAAGGCGAAGAATCGCGTTAGAGTTGCATCCGAAACAACAAAATCACCTCGAATCCACTCAGCCAATCCTTCCCCGATAAAGGGAATCGCAGCAAACAGCGAAATTATAACTTGAGCGCCCCAGTAAGACATGTTGCCCCACGGCAGCAAATATCCGAAGAATGATTCTGCCATTAAAGCGAGATAAATGATCATCCCAATGATCCACAGCAGCTCACGCGGTTTGTGATAAGAACCATAGAGCAGTCCGCGAAACATATGAAGGTAAATCACTACGAAAAATAGCGAAGCCCCTGTAGAATGCATGTATCGCATTAACCAGCCCCAAGACACGTCCCGCATGATATGCTCGACCGATGCAAAAGCCAAGTCGGTGTCGGGCTTGTAATGCATCGTTAGAAAAATTCCAGTAATGATCTGGATGACCAGTACAACAATGGCTAATGAGCCGAAAAAATACCAGAAATTGAAATTTTTCGGCGCATAATACTTTGATAGATGCTCCTCCCAGACTTTCGTCATGGGATACCGTTGATCAATCCAATATCGTAATTTCTCTATCACGCCAGAATTTCCTCCGCTGTGTCGACCCCGATTTCTACGGTCGAATCTGATAAGAACCTATGAGGCGGAACTTCAAGATTGGAAGGAGCAGGCACGCCTTTGTACACTCTGCCGGCGAGGTCAAATTTAGAGCCATGGCAAGGGCAAAAGAATCCACCCTGCCACTCGGCATCCAGTTCTCCTGGCTTAAGTCTTCCCAGTGGTGAGCAGCCAAGATGAGTGCACAATCCAACTAGCACTAAAACTTCTGGCGTAATCGACCGGGTTTGGTTCTGGGCATAGGCTGGCTGTTGCTCGCGCTCTGAATCTGGGTCCGCAAGCTCACTTGTAACTTTGTTTAAACTTTCCAGCATCTCGGGGGTGCGTTTGACGATCCAAACTGGTTTGCCTCTCCATTCTATCTTGAGAAGTTTTCCTGGTTCTAAATCTGCAATATTAATTTGAACCGGGGCGCCTGCCGCGCGCGCTTTCGCACTCGGAGTCATGCTCGCGACAAAAGGCACTACAGCGACAGCTGCTCCCGCTGCACCTACACCCGTCGTCAACCCCGTCAGAAACCGCCTGCGCTCCTGATCGACCACTTTCTCAGCCATTTCTCAACCTCTTGCTTTTGAAAATAAGAGAGCCCCAGAGAACCAAAATATTCAATTTTAATTTTGAATTGATAACCGTGCAATTCAGAAATCGGGGGCTACTTAGCGAAAAAATTATAACAGACAGATGCAAGAAAAAAATATTGCGCTCCACCCGTTCGGTGTGCTGCTTCAATTATGATGAACGTTGTTGGGGTTTGACATTTCATTAATGATACGTTTCGGAACTGTTTTTGCATTAAACGGCACGAAGTACCTGAATATCGAAGTTCAAACTAATTCTTTTGAAAAAGTGAATTGAACAGGTGGCAGGCTTTAGGTACGCATGCATGCCCGCGTCTCGCCTCTCTTCATACAAGATATAGTCTTTAATTCGCACTTGGAAAGTGAAGGTAGAGATCCGCGAGTTCCGCTGATACTCCTTTGACAATTTTTTTATCTGGGCAAGTGTCGTCGGTTATTGAATCGAAAAGACCTTTTTCAATAGCAGAGTGTTCCAACAGTCGGAGCATTGCGTGCACCGAATCCACTACGGGTACATCGACTAACTCTTCCACCTTCAGTCCAGCAAATGCGGTTGCCAACAATATGACAACATCACAATCATGCCTTTGGCGGGCTTGCTCCGTCTCCTCCGCAACTCGTTGTCGCAACTTTCTGGAGTCCTTTAATTCGGCTTTGCTGAGCGAATCGATACAGTAAATCCCCGCCAATTGGTCTTCGGTCAAATACTGCAATGCCAGTCGCTCGTACAAAGGCTTCGTGCGTTCCCCGAACGATATTATGGAGATTTTGTGACCAAGCTCCAGCGCGCGCCAGATGGAGGCTTGGGCCAAGCCTGCAACCGGAATTTTCAGCATTTCTCGAATTGCTCTCAATCCAACATCAAATGACACTGCCAGCCCAACTGCATCAAATCCCCCTGCAAATTTTGCCGCCAAGTCGATTGCTGAATGAGCCCCGATCGCCATATCGGTTTCGCTATTGATGATCTGAGCTCCAAATGTTCCCGTTACACCTTCAATCGTGGTATCAGCCTGAACAACGGACCTCGCTGCTTCGACTGCTCGTTGCGTCACAAACTCCGAAGTATTCGGATTGATCAAGAGAATTTTCAAAATGAATCGCTTCGTTAAGGTTCGAAAAGGGAAATCTGCAAAATCTAACCGACCACAGAGAAACAAATTGTGAGAAACTGATCACCAAATTCGAATTTGAGTCGAAAAAACTGAGAATTTGGTGCCGGAACTTTGTACATTATCCTGCAATGGAATAAACTTATTAGTCAATTTCTGGTCAAATTTATCTGAATTGTGGCATCCGAATATTTTATAGCTGACTCGCTCCCGGGAATCTAACATTGAATCGATCAAAATCACTCTGGCCAAGTTTCCGCATCACAAACATCGGAATCGCTTTGGTGTGCGCTGTTATGGTGGGAATCGCTCTCTACTTTCAGTACGTTCTTTATCTTGACCCTTGCCCTCTTTGCATGGTTCAAAGATACGACATGATCATAATCGGTATTGTATGTTTAGTCGCTTTTCTGCATCATCCACAAGCGCGGGGTCAGCTCTTCTATTACGGCGTAATTCTATTTTTTTCTCTGGTGGGCGCCGCTGTGGCGGGTCGCCACGTGTGGTTGCAAAATTTGCCTTCCAATCAGGTTCCCGAGTGTTTCCCAGGAATCGAATTCATTCTAAGCAATCATTCTCTTCTAACAGCCTTGGGGATCATATTTTCGGGTACCGGTGAATGCGCAGAAACTTTGTGGACATTTCTGGGCATCAGCATCCCTGGCTGGACATTAATTGCGTTTTTGGTATTTGCTGCTGTAACTTTAATTCAGTTTTTAAGAATTAAGCGCGCTCGAATTTAGCATTAAAGCACGAACTCGCCTACCGGCTTGAAGGGTCGTCACAGCGTGCCACTCTCAGGCCATAGCTCTTCGAGTTCCGATTCTGATTTCCGCCAGGACGCAAACCATCGCTTCCTTTTTGGCTTTTGCATGGTGCGAGCATGTGCGCGACGGAAAAATGCCCACAATTCAGTACCTTTCCACGTCGAGTCTTGTTTGGAGTAGCGAATCTGATCCAACGCCCTTAATTCTTGCATTAACGACGCGTCTTGCATGCGCCTTCCGACTTCGATCAAGTTTCGAGGTGGATGGTGCTGCCACTGTTGATGAGCCCAGTCAAGGAGCGCCATACACGCGGTTTCAGCATTCCCACTTTCGCAGGCGAGTCGAAATTCTCTCAGGAATCTTTGCTTTCTCCGAATTGAACGCTGCTGTTCATCGGTTTCGGTTTGCGATGCAGCCCGCCATGAGAATCGTCTCAAGTACCATGTCAATAGCGTCAGCAACCACAATACGAAGAGTCCAAGACTCGTCCATTTCCAAAGTGAATCAATCCTGCTGACACTGACTTGAAGGCTATCCGGCTGACCTGTTTGACCTTCGCTGAGCGGAGTCTGGTCTTCAACTGCTGGGATTGCAGTGCCGGCAGCTGTAATCATCGGCAAGCTCGCGACTTTTTCGCGGTCTTCATCCACATCCCACCAGACAACTTTAAACTCGGGAACAACAATATTCCCATCTCTCTCAGGTATGATGACATACTCCTCTCCCCTTTCCCCTAATACCCAATCACGACTTTGGCTTGTGTTCAATACGGGGGCGTTTCCATAAATTCGAGTTGAGTCATTTTCCTCAAATGAAGGTGGCGGCAGCTGTAGCGCTCTTAATCCAACAGCTTCGATGCGAATCTCTCGAGTTTCTGGTTTTGAGGATTCTAACTTTGGAAAGTTTCCATCCCATGAGTCGGTGATTCGCAAGTCACGAGCAGGCAACCAGGTCGTACCGCTAAAAGATGCAGGTTTAGGTCGAACTTCAATCTGAATCGGTGATGTGCTAATTCTTTCCCTCGTTACTTCTGATTGCAACGTGCGGGAATTCTGCCTGGAAACCACACCATTAAATCCGATTGCAGGAATCTCCATAGGCCCGCTCTGCTCTGGAAATATGGCATATCTTTCTTCAATCACTCGATAATCAACACCAGCTCGCCGTGCTTGAAATCTGCGCTTCTGTCCCAGATTTTCAATATGAGCGAAAGCGAGCTCAGGATCGGATGTCGTCCATCTTGGAACTGAAACCGAATTCGAAATATATAAGCGTAATGTAAATGTCGCCTGCGATTGAACGTAAGGGTTCCTTGGTTCAATCTCTGCTTCCATAAATATGTCGTCACCAGCTCCCAATACGTTTCCCATAAAGTGCTTGACTTCGAGAGAGATCGGCTCTGTTTGCTTCCCTGCAATTGTGATTGCAGGGATCTCTGTAATACCCAGTCGCAACGGTTTGATTTCAATGATCCAGCGGTGCAAGATTTCCGTAGCGTCCATGAGGACATTAATTCTCGTTTGAATTGTTTGCCCGAGAATTTCAAAGTCTTTTCGCAGGGGTGATAAATCAGGGTCTTCACTTACGTGAGAAGTACCACTTGCGGTCAAAATCAAGTTCACTGATTCATCCATAAAAATTGGTGTCCGATCCAGTTCAGCTCGCACTATGGTGGTAGCCCAGCTCGCCGCTGGAGCGAGCAGATAGATCCAAAGAACAGATATTGTCAATTGTTTAAGCATTCGCTTCAATCCTCTTGATCACCAAGGCTGTTCTGAAGGCGCAAGCTGATGTTCTCGAATTAAACTCTCATAGTAAAACTTTCGACGCAGCAAACCACCGGGGTCGTCGGGGATTTGACGCATCCACTGTTCCATGACCTGGCTTAATTCTTCGTCGAGCTCAGATTGCAGCAAAATGTTGTCTTCCAAACCAGTTTCAGTCATTTCCCTGATTTCCTGATCAGATCTTTCCTCTCCCATCATCTGTCGCCCCGAATTCTGACCTATATCCCCTTCTCTGCGCAGGCCCTGCTGCTCGCTATCGCGCGCATTTGGCGACACCCCTTCAAGAGCTTCGTTCTGACTTTGATCGTCACGCTGAGATCCTTGCTGTTCTCCTTGGTCCCTTCCTTGATCGCCTTGCATTTCCTGCTCTTGCAGCAACTTTTTGATGATGTCCAAATTAAAAATCGCATCTTCAAATTCGGGGTCTATTTCAATAGCAGCCTCGTACTTTTCAATCGCACCTGGCAGATCACCGATTTTGGCCAGCGCATTTCCATAGTTGTAGAGGCCAATCTTGTCATTTTGTTTACTGAACTCAATTCCAGCATCTTCGTAATTTTGCAGACGATAATTGGCAATTCCATTCCACTGTGGGTTTTCGGGCAGAGATGGATCATCAAATTGTTGATTTTGAATGGCATGCATCGCCTGTTGATCAGATCTTTTCCATAAATCAACCCATTCCAGCGCATGCGAGTGACTTGGATGAACTACGAATACAAAGGCTGCTCCAAACAGAAATCCACGACGAAACAATAAAGCCACCAGCGGCAGCAGAGCCAATAGAATCAATGGCCCGCGATCTTTCCAGTTCGAAGTTGTTGCCTCAACTGTTTCATCAAGCTGAAATTGATCACCGCCTACACTAGAAGTTAGCCCAAGAGCTGAATCGTCCTGAGCCGACACTAGCGAAAATTTACCGCCACCAGCGAAGGCTACATTTGCAAGAGCACTTTGATCCACGGGCGCCAGAACGAAATTACCATCTATGTTTTTTAAGAACTCTCCATTTCCTAGCTGAATTGGTCCGCCGCTGGCTGTGCCCACTCCCATAACCGAGACTTTGTAGCCTTTATTCCGTGTCCGTTCCGCTTCCTTCTCCGCTGCTTTGTCAACTCCATCGGTCAAAAGAAGAATTGATCCAGTTTTGTATCCGGATTTTTCAAGCAGCTGCCTTCCATGACTCAACCCTTCACTCGCACGACTGCCTTGGCTAGGCATAATACTTACCTCAACCGATTGAAGAAGATGAATTACAGTCGCTACATCGTCTGATACTGGTGTGACATCAAATGCGCTACCGGCGAAGACAACCAAACCGATCGCTCGATCTTTATTCTGCTCGATGATTTCAATCGCCTTATACCGAGCGCGTTCGAGGCGAGTCGGTTCAAGATCAATCGACTCCATTGATCTCGATAAGTCGAATACAATGACAGTTGCTTCGACATTTTCGTAAAGAACTGTTTCTTCCTTGTCCCATGCTGGACCTGCTAGCGCCAAGACTGCGAAAGTCCAACCCAAACATGTAAGCGCCCGAACAAAGAAGGCCGATGTTTTTGATTTCCCTACCATCAAACGAGATAGCAGTTCCGCATCGCAAATTTGTATCCAACTCTGATTTTTCGGGCGAGTGATGCTGTACGCTAAAACAAATCCCAGCGGAATTAACAACAACCACCAAGGTCGCAAGAATACAAACTCAAACTGTTCGGCCATTGTTTCGAGTTCGTGGTGAGAAAATTGGATTCCACAATGGAAGATTATTAAGCAATATTACAAAAGCGAGCATGAATATAGAAAAACCAAGTGGCCAAGGGTAAAGTTCAGCTACTGAAGTTCTGGTTTTTTCATCGCCTTCGATCGGTTCAAATTGGTCAATGGTTTTGTACACGTCCTCCAACATTCTAGAGTTGGAGGCATGAAAATAGACACCGCCTGTTGACTCGGCAATCGTTGGCAACACGAAACGGGATTGAAATGCTGGATTTGTTCGCTGCGAAGGTTCATAATTCGGTCCAATTCCAATTACAAAAATTCGAACCCCGTGCTCTACGGCCAGTTGCATTGCCTGAAGTGGCTCAAGAGATCCGGCAGAATTTTCGCCATCGGTCAGCAGGATCAAAATCCGATTTTCAGCTGGTCTTTCGCGTAACACTTTTACCGCAAATCCGATCGTATCCCCAATTGCTGTACGTTGACCCGCGAATCCTACTTGAGAGCCATTAAGAAATTCCACTACAGTATCGACATCAAGTGTGAGCGGAGCGTATAGATACGGTTGGCTTCCGAACAAAATCAGACCTACTCGATCTCCTTCTCGACGACGCATAAAATCACCAGCAATCTGTCGAACTGCCTCAAATCTAGAAGTGTTAGATACGGAGAAGTCCATCTGTTGCATGCTGCCAGAAATGTCGAGAGCGATCAGAAGATCGCGTCCGGTAACTGACACATTGACTTTTTCGTCAATCCATTGAGGGCGAGCAGAAGCAAGAACGAGAGAAATCCATGCCAATATGGCAAGGCTAAGCCATAAAATCGATTTGGATTGCGTCTTGGAAAACTGTTCGGAAACTTCGTGGAAAAAGGGTACAACCAGTGATGATTCCTTGTCGGAATATTTTGGAAAAAAACGTCTGATCAGCAGTGGCAGCGGCAGTGCTGCAAACATCCAAATCCAACCAAACCGAAGCATCTTTAGCGACCCGACATGACTTTTCTGACCCAGTCTTCGCACAAATCGAAAACTGGATTTAAGTCCTCTGCGATTTGCTTTGAATAAGGAGCAGTTGCAAGAATTTTTCCCGGTCCCTCTGTAAATTGATCTGTATCTCCGCTTTGATCCAGGAATTCTAGCCATTTTCTGCCAGTCAAGCCCGCCACCTGTGCACGAGGAAATTTTGTGACTGCAATTTTTTTCAGCAAAATTGACAATTCGACAACTGCGGATTTTGAGTCTAGATTTTTTAAACTCGATACGCGTTGCACGACAGATGTGCGAGCATGCCGCGCAAAAAGATATCTAGCTCCGTAGAATGCGGTCACGATGAGAACAAAGAACAAAATTGCCGCTATCCACCAGCCAATGGCGGGTGGCCAAAATGACGGATCAGGCGGAAGAATCACATCCCTGAGTTCAGCCAATGGATCGATATCTGGATTCACGAGTGCTTTAGCCTATGTTTGTCAGGGGAGAATACGTGCGTAACGCTGCGCGGCTGTTGGTGACGAGCCATGCGCAATTTCCACCTGCTTATCCCGTGAAACGCTTTGAACAGCATGCGCGCTACATCATCACCTGGTTCCAACTGAATCACCGACGCCCGCAGCTGTTCGAGTGCCTGTTCAATTTTCTGGTTGCGCCTATCGATTACTTCCTGCATTTTTCTCGTGCTTCTCTGAGTAATGAGATTCAAAGTTGAAAACTGCAGACGGTCGGTGATCGGATAGCGACCTTTGGGTAGAGCCTGGCGTTCTATTCGATCTAAAATCCAACAAGTTGTAAGGAATCTTCGCTGACCTAAAAATTCGAGTGATTGTAAATCTTCATCTGTCAATGTACAGAAATCACTGAGTACAACGACTAAATCTCCAGTACGAATCTTATTCTTGAGTGTAGCGCACGCATCTCTTAGATTTGTTTTCGATTGACTTCCTTCAGAAACCTCCGAACTAAGTTCGGACAGCATCGCAAAATGACGGAGCAATCCACCCGAATTTGAGGTAGATCGAGCATGCTTCAAAGTAGAGTCATTAAAACCGACCGTGCAAACCAAATCGCCTTGCTGGAGAGCAGTCCATGAAATCAGCGCAGCGGCTTCTGCTGCGATGACAGACTTAAATGCAACTCGTGTACCAAATCTCATGGTTGATGACATGTCAACGAGGAGGTATACGGTGCGCTGTCGGTCCTCTCGAAACACTTTAGTGTGAGCAGTGCCAGTACGAGCAGTTACCCGCCAGTCAATCATTCTTGCATCATCACCGGCAGCATATTTTCTGGACTCTTCGTACTCCATGCCGCGTCCTAAAATTGATGAACGGGTTCTGCCCGTAAAGTAAAACGATTGATTTTGCGGCAATTGCAAGCCCTGTGTCTTGCTGCGCAACCGCACCAAATCGCCAATCGATACACTTGTGCCCTGCAACATAGATCTGGAAAAAATTAAGGCACTGCAACGACGGAAATAATCTCCCGAATCACATCGTCCACATCAATTCCGTCCGCATCTGCTTCGTACGACAGGAGGAGTCGATGTCTCAGAACATCAAATGCAATCTCCTGAACATCTGCAGGTGACACATAATCTCGCTCGTCCAGCCAGGCGCTTGCCCGAGCGCAGACATCCAAAGCGATCGTTCCTCTCGGACTTGCGCCGACTTCAATCCATTTGTCCAGCTGAGAGCTGTAGCGTCGGCTGTTTCTAGAGGCATCGACCAATTCCAGAAGATACTGCTCAACGGAGGGCTCCATGTGCAAAGCGTAGATTTGTTTTCGAGCTGCAAAAATAGAATCATACGTTATTTTGAGAGAATTGTCTTCTTGCTGAACTTTTTCGCTGATCGCCTCTGCTCTCGCAATTTTAAGTATGTTCTGCTCCTGTGATCTTTCAGGATAAAAGACACGTACCATCATTAGGAAACGATCTCTCTGTGCTTCGGGCAACGGGTAAGTTCCTTCGTGCTCAATAGGATTTTGGGTGGCCATCACCATAAACAGCGGAGGCAATGGATAAGTCTGGCTGCCGACTGTGATTTGCTGTTCTTCCATCGCTTCCAAAAGCGCTGATTGAACTTTGGCGGGAGCACGATTGATCTCATCCGCCAAAATGATCTCATGAAAGAGAGGCCCTGGCCGGAACTCAAACTTTCCCGTTTCCGGTCGATAGACATCAGTGCCGGTCAAGTCGGCTGGCAGCAAGTCGGGAGTGAACTGAATCCGATGAAATTCTCCATGGATGTATTTGGCGAGATGTTTCACAGATCGAGTCTTGGCCAGACCCGGAAACCCTTCCAATATCAGATGCCCGCCGCACAAAACAGCGATCAGCAAGCGATTGATCAGATGCTGCTGTCCGACGATTTCCTGACTAAGAGCCGCAGGAATTCTACGAATTTCCGATGGTGATACTTCGACACCTTTCGAGCCCCAGAAGACGTCTTGTATTCTTGCCGACATAATGTAACCGAATTTTGAAAAATCAGCTTAGATGCTGATCAAAAAATCGCAATGTGCGCGACCATGCAAGCTGGGCATCCTCCTGATCATGTCTCTCGGAGGTGGGATTTGCAAAAGCGTGATCCGCCTCATACCAAAAATTTTCGTAAGATTTTCCTGCTTCGTCCATCGCTTTTTCGAAACCACCAACCATTTCTTGGTTGATCCATTTGTCTCTTGTCGCAAAATGCCCCTGCACAGGACCGCTCAAAGTGCCCAGTTCCTCCGCTCCTTTGGCACAACGACCATAATATATGACAGTTGCATCTACGGGTGTTGCAATCGATGCATTCAGTGACCAGCCGCCACCAAAGCACCAGCCTACAATTCCAACTTTTCCGTTGCTATTTGAATGATCTCGAAGCCACTCGATCCAAGTCACAAGCGTTTCCGTTGCAATATCCGGATGTACGGCATTCATGAGCTCTCTCGCTCCATCGGGATTCGCCGCGACGTTTCCACCATACAGATCAACTGCGAGTGCGAGGTATCCTAATTCCCCAAACTTCAATGCTACATTCTTGATCTGCGGGTTCAGTCCCCACCATTCATGAATCAACAGTACCGAACCCGTAGGAGCATTCGATTCGTGTGGTTCAACAAAGAACGCTGTGACCGCTTGATTGGCCACCCATAGATCAGCTTCCACCATTTTCCCGCTTACATTGGCTGTCGCATTTTTGGAGCTGACGGCAGCCAGCGTCAAGGGTACCGCGCCAATCGTTTTTAATGCAGTTCTTCGGTCCATCATTCACCCTCCTTTCGTTACTTTTTAATACGTCGTTGAGAACTCATATTTTAACAATTTAAATAATGTCATCCTACGACCAGAAATTCTTTAAAGCCTGAATCTAGCCATTCGCTTCAAATTTCTTAGAAAAACTCAGCCGAAATTGAAAGACATTTATCTACAATAAATCGAGGCCCCATTCATTTGGAGCGAACGGAATTTGTTTCAAGTCTGATTCCATAACCTATTGAGAATATGTATCACCCATGAAAATTCAAAAAATTTCAGTTTATCAAGTTTATTTGCCAATGATTGAAGGAGCCTATAGCTGGTCGACTCAGTCCTATGCTGCATTTGACAGTACGGTCGTTGCGATTGAAACCGATGCTGGTCTGACGGGCGTTGGAGAAACTTGCCCCCTTGGATCTAGTTATCTGCCAGCTTTTGCTGAAGGGGCACGAGCTGGATTGGCAAAAATCGCGCCACATTTGATCGGCGAAAATCCACTTGATATCGGCAGCATCAATGATCGGATGGATCTGCTCATAAAAGGCCATCCCTATCTTAAGTCAGCCATCGATATGGCATGTTGGGACCTTTTGGGCAAGCATTGTCAACTGCCTGTGTACTGCTTGCTTGGGGGTATGAAGCAAGATCAAGTGAAGCTGTTCAAAGTTGTTTCCCGTCAAGATCCAACAGCAATGGCAGAGAAAACCCTAGAATACAAAGAACAAGGATTCAATCAATTCCAAATGAAAGTCGGTGCGGATCCCGACATTGACATCGATCGAATTTTCAGCGTTGATGCGGAACTAACTGAACTCGATGTACTCAATGCGGATGCGAATACCGGTTGGCGCCAACACGAAGCGATTCGAGTTGTCAAGGCAATTCGTGATATTGACTTGTACCTGGAACAGCCTTGTCTCACATACGAACAATGCTTGACTGTAAGAAAGCATTGCAACCAACCCATGATCTTGGATGAATGTATCGACAGCATTGAGGTACTTATACGCGGTTGGCGAGATGGCGCCATGGATGTAATCAATCTCAAATTAAATCGTGTAGGTGGTATAACGAAAGCTCTTCTGTTTAGAGATCTCTGCATCCAACTAGGAATTGTCATGACGGTGGAAGATTCCTGGGGCGGTGAGATTGCGACTGCCGCAATCGCGCACTTTGCACATTCTTTGCCTCGGAAATTTCATTTCCAGTCATCGGCATTTCATGAATACTCCTTCGTCAACATTGCCGATGGAGCCCCTACCGTCGAAAACGGGCATATGAAAGCAAGTGATCGACCAGGATTAGGCGTAGAGCCCAAGATGGACGTTTTGGGCGAGCCGGTGTTTACAACATGACAAAAAAGTTCGCTTCTCTGCAACCAATCAGAATCACCGACTCATCTCAGTTCATGGGGTGAGAACGAACCCGCCTATGTCATCCACATCAAGACAACTCCTTGGCTGAACTCTGATTTTTCACTTCTAACGCTGCCTGAGCCAAAGTTTGGTCATCGGCCAGATAAAAGTGCTTGAGTGGCTTTAGCTGATCATCAAGTCGATAAACCAAAGGAATGCCTGTTGGAATGTTCAATGACGTAATGTCGTCGTCGGAGACTTTGTCCAAATACTTTACGAGTGCTCTGAGACTGTTCCCATGCGCTACGATTAAGATTTGCTTGCCAGCAATAACTTCTGCAGAAATGACGTCCTGCCAGAAGCGCACGACTCTGACATAGGTATCCTGAAGCGATTCTGATGCCGGTACAGTGAGATTGTTTTGATATCTTGGATCGTCTTGCAGTTGACTGATCTGATCTTCGGTCATTGCCGGTGGGCGTGTCGAATAACTTCGACGCCAGATATGCACTTGTTCCTCACCGTGCATCTGGGCCATCTCGCGTTTGTTCAAACCTTGCAGTCCGCCATAGTGTCGCTCGTTGAGCTCCCAATCACAGCAAACTGGAATCCACATTTGGTCAAGCTCTTCCAATACGATCCAAAGGGTTCGAATCGACCGTTTGAGCAACGAAGTTCGCGCTAGGTCAAATTCATAACCTAAATCCTTGAGCGCTCTTCCAGCGCTGCGCGCTTCATCAATCCCGCGATTTGATAAATCTACATCAACCCACCCGGTGAAACGATTTGTCAAATTCCACTCACTTTGACCGTGACGGATTAAAACCAACTCAAATGACATTTTTATTCACCATATCTGTAAGTTGTTCAACCAAGCCGCGCAAAGCTTGGCCTCGATGACTGATCTGATTTTTTTGAATGGTATTCAACTCGGCTAGCGTGCAGCCTTTTTCTGGCAGCCAAACGATTGGATCATAACCAAATCCGAAATAGCCTTGCGGTTTATGATGAACCACACCATGCAAGGTTCCTTCAGAAATAATGGGCGAAGGATCGGACACGGAACGCAAAAATACCATTACACAGCGAAATCGACAATCTCGATTTTTTGAGTTGTCCAATTTTCTGAGCAACTTGCGAATATTTCTTTCGTCATTCGCTCCAGGGTCTGAGTAACGCGAAGAGGTAACTCCAGGCTCGCCATCAATCGCATCAACAACCAAGCCTGAATCGTCTGCGATCGCAGGCAATCCAGTGTGATAACACGCATGACGCGCTTTTATGAGAGCATTTTCCACAAACGTGGGCTGATCTTCGACAGCCTCGACAATATTGAACTCTGACTGCGCAATCACCTGAATTGATGTTGATTGCAACATCCTACCGATTTCCATGATCTTCCCAGGGTTGCCGGTTGCCAGTACAATTTTCGAAAGATTGTTCATGATGACAGAGCGGAATCCTGAAGTTCGATCAATTCTGAAATTCCTTGTTGAGCCACTGCAACCATTTCCATCAGCTGATCAATTGAAAATGACTTGTCCTCTGCGGTCCCTTGAATTTCGATCAGGTTTCCAAATTCATTCATCACTATGTTCATGTCGGTTTCGGCAATCGAATCTTTAGAATAATCCAAGTCCAATACAACAGAACCGTTCACAATTCCAACCGAAATCGCGGCAATTTTAGAATAAATTGGGTTTTCATCGATCGATTTGCTCTCTAGCAAAGAGTGGACGGCATCCACAAGAGCGACGTAACCACCCGTGATCGACGCACACCGAGTTCCACCATCTGCCTGCAAAACATCACAGTCAATTACGATGGTGCGCTCCCCAAGTTTTTCCAGATCAATACATGCCCGCAGACTGCGCCCGATCAAGCGCTGAATTTCCATCGTTCGACCGCCTTGCCGACCACGGGCCGCCTCGCGAGAACTGCGTGCTTTGGTTGACCCCGGCAGCATGCTGTATTCTGCCGTCACCCAGCCTTGATTCGTTCCTCTTTTGTGAAACGGAACTCTGCTTTCTACGCTGGCAGTACACAAAACATAGGTTTCGCCCGCCTGAATCAAAACCGAACCTGCAGGGTTTGCCGTAAAGGACCGGGTGATGTTATGTGGACGCAGCTGCTGGTTGATTCGCTGGCTAGAACGTATCATAAACAGATTTTTATCCTTTGATATGTATTCAAATAGAGATCGATGAGGTTTATATGGTTTGCCATGACCGTATGGTCATGCTTCCGGCAACAATAATCCAATCCGCAAACTGAGTGCGATTTGAACCGTCCATTATAGGTTAGCGAAAGCCTTCTCGGAAAATAGCCGCAGTTATTGACTTTTTGTGTTGGTGATGATCATGGAGCCAAAGATTTGCAGCATTGAGTCCACATTCTTGTTCGGAACTGGCAGCTGTTTAGGATTATGAGGCTACGGTCTGGAATTGATTGAAAGGCAAATGGAGCAAAACTGGAGAAGGTGTGCTGTCTCACTGGCAATGACTGAGCCGTTCACGTGATAGAACTGATCGTGATTTTACATCCTGTGCTTTCGCTGATGTGGCTTCCAATTGGTCTTGCCCGAACAAGACAGCAGACATCTGTCGGCTGAGCTGCCGGAGCGGCAAATAAACAGAAAGCGATCACTTGGGGATGTTTATCCAATGATGCCGTTGGAACTT
The DNA here is from genome assembly GCA_965202855.1 of Arenicellales bacterium. Classification (GTDB taxonomy): domain Bacteria; phylum Pseudomonadota; class Gammaproteobacteria; order Arenicellales; family JAJDZL01; genus JAJDZL01. Next base: position 437,310 of record CBDBBP010000004.1, read on the forward strand.
GACCGAATGCGCTCGAACAGATCGTCGGCAGTTTCGCACTGAATGATCCAGTCTCCAAACCGGTCCAGCACTTCGACCGTCGTCTGTCGCAGCAAGGTCTCGGTCAACTGTTCGCACACTTCAAGCCCATATTTCGACTCGACCTGCCGCAGCAACAGATCGCGTTTTCCTTCTTCCAAGCCCTGAACTCGACCTTGAGCCTGGTAATCAGCGGCCCATTTCTTCATATTCTCTGCAAGCATCCCCATATCTTCTACTCCTTCTATTCGATCAAAAAGTTTCATCATTTACTGATGTCTTCAGCTAATTCCCTAGATCGGCTATCAGTTCTCCAATTTCTAGTGGCATGTCACATGCTTCGACGGATCGATGAATACATCTTTTGACTGACACTGTGCGTGTTCCGCTTTCGCTGATGTGGCTTCCAATTGGTCTTGCCCGACCAAGACAGCGGACATCTGTCGGCTGGACTGCCGCAACCACGAATCTACAGAAAGCGATCACTTGGGTATGTTTATCCAATGATGCCGTTGGAACTTGACCGAATGCGCTCAAACAGATCGTCAGCAGTTTCGCAATGAATGATCAAGTCTCCTATCCGGTCAAGGGCTTCGGTTGTCGTTTGTCGCAACAAGGTCTCGGACAACTGTTCGCGCACTTCAAGCCCATATTTCGACTCGACCTGCCGCAGCAACAAATCGCGTTTGCCTTTTTCCAAGCCCTGAACCCGACCTTCCTCAATGCCCTGAACTCGGCCTTCCTCAATGCCCTGAACTCGACCTTGAGCCTGGTAATCAGCGGCCCATTTCTTCATATTCTCTACCAGCATCCCCATATCTTCTACTCCTTCTATTCGATCACGCAGCTGATCAGCGACCGCCGCTTTCAGCCACTTCGCCAAATCCGCTTTCAGCTCTCTGTCTCCCGGCTTCTGAGACCATTCGGTAAATTCTTTAAAGACTTGGAACCACTCTGCGTCGGAATCTGTGCACTCCAAACGAATCAACATGCCCAGCGGATGGTCTGAATGTACCAGTGCGAGTTCCCTGTACGCTGAAAGTTCCATCAGAATGAATCGGCATTGACCAATGTATTGGGTCTTTACCGAGCCCAGGACCGAGAACAGTTCCTTCAGCTCCAGCGGCGCCTTCCACCGTCCAGAACCATTATAAATGACGATGGGGATGACCGACGGCAACCTCCCGTCGGCGGCCAGCCGTTTCTGCCGAATCAGTTGTTCCAGCAGCAAAGAACAGTAGGTGTTCATGCGCAAAGGCATGAATCTGTCCACCTTCGACTGAAACTCCACGGCCAGGTACAAGGCAGTGCCAGCCTCGGTGCCGTACGCCTTCCATACCAGGTCCTGCCGGCGCTGCTTCTTGCTTTTGCTCACCTGTTCGGTGGCCATCAGCTGCAGGTCGTCCATGTTGACGTCATCCAGCAGCGGCGACAGAAACCGCACCACTGCGCGGATCATTTTGGGGTGGGAGAAAACGCGTTTCAGCGCGGAATCATAATCAAAATTGGCAGCAGGCACGAAACCTCCTTGAGTCAAGCGGTATAAGGAAACCGAGCAGCCCGACAGAATTCGTCGGCCCCATCAAGCCGAAGCGGCGCTCAGTGGTGTTGAAATAGCGGCACTTCAAAGACGACCCTGGCAGTTTTCAAACAGCACCCGCAAATCTGCTGACCTGCGACGCCACATGCAAGGTGGAAGTCCCGCGAAAAAACAGTGTACCCAAAACGACCGACGATAGCAAGTATTTTGGAATATTCCCCTCGAACACTCATGGCGGCGACGGAATTTAGCGCGGATTCACGAATTGCGTACAGGCTGCTACAGTTGAGGATAATCGCATAAGTATTGGCGCGCAGACAATGTCATGTACTGAAGCAAATATGATTGATATCTCTGTTCCCGTTTCGGCACACAGTCTAACTTCAGTAACAAATATTTAATTAGCTCAATTGAGTACAAACAGAAATGCAATAAAGGGGTTGCGAGATGAATATCTGGAGGATTAACTTAAAACCCGCCGCAATAGATGGTATTGATCCAAGGAAATTTTGTATTAAGAAGAGAGTTCTCGGCATAGGTTGGGCAGTTGGCACATTTAGCTCATTAAATAAGAATGACTACTACCATTTGGGTCATAAAAAATACTATGAAAATGGTGATAGAAGTTGGTGGCCCGCAATGAACGCGGTTCTTAACAGGATGAAAATTGGCGATTTGTGCTGGACTAGGGATTGGGATGGCGAGTACTATCTCGGGAGAATATCGGGTGAATGGGAATACCGTTCAACGAAGGAGCACATGGAGGCCGACATTATTAATGTGAGGCCGTGTGATTGGCTTCAAATTGGATCTCCAGATTCGGTTCCGGGGAAAGTGTTGAATAGTTTTCGTGCTGGTAGAACAGTGCAGGCAGTACATGACAATACTGCAAAAAATTTCTCAAAATTTTTGTACAACAAAAAAAGCAATTCACGTGAATATGATCTAGGTGATAAGAGAGAATTGAATTTATTCGATTTAATTGCCCCTGATGACTGTGAAGACATTGTCGGAATTTACTTACAGAAAAAGTGCCAGTATACGCTTATTCCAAGCACTTGCAAAAAAGATACGGAAAAGAAAGAATTCGTTTTGAAAAATGTGAAAGGTGAAAAAGCATTCGTTCAGGTCAAACAAGGAGCAGTAGAATTAGATCGTAATCAATATCATCGAGAAAACAGCAATGCTAACTTCAAATGGTTCTTATTTGCCACAAGTGGTAACTATAGTGGTAATGAGGTTGACTATATTGACTGTCTTGATCCTTTAGAAATTGAAAATTTTGCTTTCAATAATCGAGAGCTGATGTCTGACCGAGTTCAGAATTGGATTGAACTTATCAATGAATTAAGCTCTCGCAATTAGAGGCTCATGTCTTACCGGATTCAATATGAATGACTCTCGAATGCAGATACTACAAACACTGTCTTACAAAGTGAAGTGTCGTTGGCAGCAAGGCTTGGGAATTGTTGGTAAGGCACTTTCGTTGTTACATGAAACTCGTTTGAAAGCGTTCTGTAGAAGCCTCCAAAGATCGGGGCTTGTCACATATCCTATTGTGCCCGCGTGCATGGCGGGAAAGCCAAGAAAGATTTTTTGTCGACAAAAGACTATTAGGTAAACAATCTGAAATGGATGATCTTCCAAGTTCTTGCTTGAGTTACATCAACGAAATAAGCCGCGAAACTTTTCTTCATTGCGTTGTTTAGACGCAAATTTCTAAATCATGCGTACGATGACGCCGTGGCAAAAGAAGCGGACGCATTGATCAATTAACAGTATATAAATTGCAAATGCAGGTTAAGAAGCACTTTGAATCGGAAGGGCACTTCCAGAATGCCTAGTGATTTCTATACAAAACTTAATTTGTAAACATTTGCTCAAGCTAAATGAACAATAAGTTGCAAAAATTAAATCCAACCGCATTATTCGAAGAGTAATTTTATCGTGACTGAAATTCCCCAATTCAAAATATATGGTGAAGATGACCCGATGTTCTCTGAGCGAATTCAGCCCCGACTGGAACTTCGATCTTGGTCTAAACTCAGTAAAGACGAAAAAAAAGTTATATATGAAAACTTATGCATCAAGCCTGGGTATGGTCTTTCCGACACTTCTGTGCTTAATGTAATAGAGAAATTGAACGATCAATTCACACGAAGACAACCAGCACTTAATGTTAACAATCTAAAAGTAAATCAAAGGCAACAGGCAAATAATGAATATCTGCATAATGCAGCACGTAAGGATTTCCGCAATATCATCATAAATGAGAAATCAGAGGATCTGGTCCTGTTGATGCTTTCACTGTACGCAAAATATCTTATTAATAAAATCTATTTTAACCTAGCAGAACATGAAACAGATTTCGAAAAACGAAAGCAGTTTGTGGGATCAGCATTTTTATATTTTGATCAATTTGCTAAGCACCTGAATCATTTGTTTGATCAATTTGGCGTGAATATTGTTGTTACTCGTTCTGGTTTTGTTCCTCGTCAAGACAAAAAATTAGTGAAAAATGTCTATGAACCAACGCTTGAAATCCTTTCTGACCCCAAATGGGATTCGGTTAATTCAATATTTCGAGAAGTATTTGCGGAATATCACGCTCAGAGATATCCGGAGGCAATTACCCAGGCACACAATGCCGTACATCAATTCTTGAAAGTTGTTTTCGGCGAAGAAGGAAGCAGTGGAAAGGGACAGTTTGGAAAATTGATTAAGAAAGCAAAGTCGCAGGACATCATTTCACAAATGGATGAAATTAAAGTCTGGATCAACTGGACAACGGGATTACTCCCTTCAGAACGAGCAATTAAGGGATCTGCCAAACCAACGTCGCAAACAGCAAATTCTGCGGATGCACTTTTGGTTATGAACACCGCTTTGGTATTAATTCAGCACTGCCTGCAGAACTTAGAATACTGACGACGCATTGTGAAAAATAATGTGAGCCACATTTTCTCTATCTGCCGAAGCTGGTGTTCAAGTTGGGGCAGTATACGCTACAAAAATTGGATCGATTGCGAGGCCTTCGGCAACTTGGTAATGTCATCGTTGAAATACCATTTAAAGAAGGAAATGAAGTTGCCAAGTTGAATCAGCTAACCGCGTGAAACCAGATTTCCCTCAACACGCTAATTTCCAAAAACACTCTTGCCAGTTTGATCAACGTAACAAGCTTGAAGACCCAATTTCGGATGGGGATAAAGCAAAGTCATTTCCAAAGTTTTCAGTAAATAACGATTGTCAATTTTCTTCGACGCGCGTATAAATGACCACATCGCACTGCTTAGATGTTCTAATTTGGAAGGATCAGAAGATTCTGCTACAGGAGGCAATCCCCAAACTTCTGCTACGAGATTGTAATACTCGTTCATGCGCAGCGGGCATCCATCAGCTACATTGAAAAGACCACCGGATTCGAGTTCAGACGCGCTCATGCAAATTCGAACTAAGTCCTCGACATGAATCCTGTTGGTATAGCCGACCTTGTCTTTCTTAGGCAGTACGAATCCCTGCTTTAATCGTCGAACAGGGATTCTGTTAGGGCCGTATATTCCCGCAACTCGCAGAATTGTGAGTTCAACCCCTGCATTTTTCGACCAACGAGTCGCATAGTTCTCAGCATCTAATCGCTTTTTTGCTCGAATTGATTCTGGATTCACAGGCGTTTTCTCATCAATCCAGCTGCCATGACAATTTCCATACACACCAGTCGTACTGATCAAAATGAAACGAGCGGGTGATCCGATTAGGACATTTTCTAAAAATTGGCGTATGCGAGCATCAATTTCGCACTGAATAGGCGGCGGCACCAAATAAAAAATCAGTGCATTGGTTGCGATTGACAGGTGAGCAGGCTGAGCTTGATCAAGATCAATTTGAACTGACTTGACTCCGTCGATATCAATAGCAGAATTCTTGGTAAGGGCTGTGACTTCGCAACCTTTCGCTTGAAGCGAACTAGCGAGCCTCTTGCCGGTGTAACCACAACCGACGATCAAAACCTCGGAATATCGACGGAATGACTCAGACATCCTGTCAATTTGAAGTGATCAGTCCCGTCTTAGCTTCGCGGATACCGCGACTGGAGTCGGGTAGCGAAAAACTATCAGGTAAGAAGACCCAATCAGAGTCAATACAGTGGCGATCAAAAGGAAGTTTACCGCGTCATTCCCGATGATGCCTGATTCGATTGCCAAAAAAACGATCAATATTGAAAATTCACTGAGCTGACCCAATCGTATGCCAGTTTCCCATCCCGTTTTGGGTTTTTCACGAAATTTAACGAGTAGCGTTTTGTAAGTAAGGGGCTTGATTGCCAGTACTAGCAACGCCAGAATGATGGCGGGCATGAATACTGTCACAAATGCGTCGGGTTGGAAGTACGCACCGACCGCGACAAAGAACAGAACCAGAAAAAAGTCGCGCAATGGACGAAGATGTTCAGCCATGTACCTGGCAATGGGAGAGGCAGCCATCGCTACACCGGCTACAAATGCACCAACTTCATGAACCAATCCAAAAATACCTGCAAGTTGCCCCATCCCGAGACACCAAGCAATTGCAACCAAGAAAATATACTCGTGAATGGTTTCAAATTTTGTGATGACTTTGCGAATCACGAAATATTCGAGCAAGAAAGCAATGCATACAAAAACGGGCAGTCCAATAATCGGAAGCAGGACATGCAATGAGAGCTCAGCATCCCCTCCCATTTGCGCGATCGCAACAAGAGCAATGATTGCCAGCAAATCTTGCATCAAGAGCAATCCAATGACGAGCTCACCAATATGTTTGTGATGCAGAACCGTCGTAGGCAGGAGTTTGATTCCAATAATTGTGCTAGAAAATCCGGTTGCGATGCCGGTTACAACCGCTTCTATATTCGAAAACCCAAAGCCGATGGCAACGCTGTAACCAAGCACAAAAAATATCGTGGAAGCGATAACTGTAATCCAAGTTACAGACTGAAAGAGCTTGATTAGTTTTTGTGGATACAGATCTAGACCCAGCAAAAACAACAAGAACACAATGCCGATGTGGGACAGCTTTTCGACGACTTCCAGATCGGGAAGAAAGTCGATTCCACCAGGGCCAATAATTGCGCCTAAAAGAATATAGACAACGGGCAGCACCTGACGCGCATACAACGCCAGTGTAGCAAGTACTGCCGCACCTACATAAATCGCAAAAATGTAAAAATTGATTTCTTCCATCTCTACTTGATAAGAAACGGATTAACTCGGACTCGGTTCGAATTTAAGCCCTAGCCCGCGTTTTCACAGAATGCGAGTGTCATTCATCAATTTGATGACTTCCACTTAATATTGCAGCCAATACTCGGTCTTTGGTTCTGCAAATTGCCACTTCCTGCGAGTAAAGCATCCACTGCCAATCGTAAGTCAGATCCAGTTGGAGCAATACCGTTTCCAGGTCGACTGTCGTCAAATTGACCACGATAGACAAGTTCTCTTTGGGAATTAAAAAGATAGATGTCGGGTGTGCACGCTGCTTCATACGCTTTCGCTACATCTTGGGATTCATCATACAGATATGGAAAAGAATATCCATTTCGAACAGCGTCTTCCTTCATCTTTTCCGGACTGTCTGCGGGGTGAGTGGAGACGTCGTTCGCGCTGATAGCAATTACAGTAATTCCTTTGTTTTGATATTCATCGGCGAATTTGGAAAATACCGTTTTGATGTTGACAACGAAAGGACAATGATTGCAGATAAATGCTACAACATATCCGTTGGATCCATTGAAATCTGACAGCGAAACATCTTTCTCCGAAAAGTTAGGGTTGAAGTTTGGAAGCGTAAATTGGGGGGCGATTGTGCCCAGTTTCATCATATTTGATTCGGTTGCGACCATGCTCTACCTCAATTAGGAAAGGGAAAATTTTGAGTAAAAAGGGGGAAACTGGGGTAATCTATGCTTATGTTGCTAGCAGCAGTTGCTGGATTTAGGCATTAGTGTATTGAATGTTATTATACTTGAAGCGGAACAAGTTGGTGTCGACCAAGCCCAGCGCGCCGCATAGTCAGCCAAGGCAGAGATGCACAATTTCACCAGACCTCAACCGACGATCAACAAGATTTGGTATCGAAGGCCAAGTACCAGCAAACTAGGGGCCCGGAAAAAATTACGAGATCCAGCCTGCATACCAATCGTCGATCATCAACTCTACGTGTTTTGTCATGCTCAGCCATACCTTGTTTGAGCCATTATTCTATTGAATACAATCTAGCGCATCCCAACTAGCCTGAATCCATCATAAATTGATTTCGAAAACAAACATGAAGTTTACAAAAACAAAGAGACTTCAGTTAATGAATCTTTTCCGTCCCGTCGCCATCAATACTTTGTTAGCGTGGGAATACTTTGAGTCTGGAGTTGCATACAATCCAGCTTCAAAATCAGTTCAGCAAAACCCCTACGACACTTACGAAAAGCTGCGAAGCAAGGATCCGGTACACCGTATGCGTTTGCTTGATGCCTGGACGCTGGTATCCTTCGAAGACGTTGATGCAATACTTCGCGACCAAAGACGGTTCGTCTGTCATGGTCGCGGCAGCAGCTACACTGACGTAGAAACTCTACTTGACTTTGACCAGCCACAGCACACGAGAATTCGTTCGCTGGTATCCAAAGCTTTCTCCGCACGAGCATTGGCCGAGTTGGAACCGTTTGTTCAGCAGACGGTTGCAGAGTTAATTGACCAAATTGGCAATCGAGAAGAATTTGATTTAATTGATTCTATAGCATACCCGCTGCCTGTGCTCGTAATCGCAAAAATGCTGGGAGTGCCTGCTCGGGATATAGATCGTTTTAGATCTTGGTCGGATATGGTTGCGCTTGAGGTCGAGCCATTATTGACGAACGAAAATGTTTTCAAACTACGCCAGAACATGAGCGAACTTCTAAAATATTTTGAAGAGAGAATCAACGAACACAAACTAACTCCTCAGAAGGACATTCTAACCACATTAATCAAGGCGGAAGAAGACGGAGACAAGCTAAGTCATGAAGAGCTTTTGGGTACTTTAGTTTTATTGCTGGTTGCGGGCAATGAAACAACTCGTAATTTGATAGGAAATGGAATTCTCGCTTTATTGCAACATCCCGATCAGTTGCAGTGGCTGAGAAACAATCTAGATAAAATTGATTCAGCGGTCCGAGAACTGCTTCGTTATGACAGCCCAGTTCAAATTAACAGTCGTATCGCTTCAGAGGATGTGGAGATTCGCGGCAAGAAAATTCGAGCTGGAATGAAGGTAATTCTGCTGATCGGCGCCGCAAATCGAGATCCAAAAGTTTTTTCCAATCCGGACCAAATTGATTTCTCTGAAACTAGAAAAGCTCATTTGGCATTTGGGCGCGGCATCCATTACTGTCTCGGCTCCGTGTTGGCAACAATGGAGGCTCGTATTGTTATTGAAGCCCTTTTATCCCGATTTCCTCGTCTCAAACTTGCGTCCGAACCGGTTCGAAGAGAACGTGTGGTACTTCGCGGCCTTAAAGAATTGTGGGTAAACACGACGTAAGGTCCTAAAACGTAAATCGAGTCAAAATTGTTGATTTATTCATCGGCGGCAACAAGGCAGCCGAATTCAGTCTTGGACTGCCGAAGAACTGCTGAAAACGCTACCTTAGTTTTCAGAACTATCTGAGCTTTCGCCTGTCAGTGCCAGATGCTCCCAATGTGGTGTACATAAACACCCGTCAGCTAGCTCGCAGACCAGTCCCAACCGATTTTATGCCCACGATCAAGGTTGACACAAGAAAATTGGCAATCGGTTCGATCATGTTCCTTTACCCAGGCCACTGGCAAGATAGCGTGCCGTTCCTCAGTATTGCGTTTTACTGATCTGAATTTTTCACACTGCATACAGGACACTGGCGATCTTTCGGTATCCGTATTTCCTGCCACTCGGACCGTGTTGCGTCGTACAGAACCAACATGCCGTAGCGAGTCTCTCCGGCATTTGTGATGATTTTAATTACTTCAGTTGCCTGCAACGAGCCGATCGTACCGCACAACGAACCCAATACCCCAGTTTCACTACATCTTTCCTCCGGTTCATCTTCAGGCCGATATAAACAACGAAAACAGGGACTGTCGTCCTTGTCCGCTCGATACACGATCAAGTGCCCTTCCATACGTATGGCTGCGCCGGAAACCATCGGAGTTTTTGTTTTGACACAGGCGCGATTCAGAGCAAAACGAATATCAAAATTATCAGTGGCATCAACCACAACATCCGCTGATTTCACGACCTCTAAAATTTCAGAATCGTTCAATCTCTTATTGATTGAAGTGAGATGAATCTCTGGGTTCAGGGCATGAAGAGTTTTTTTTGCAGCTTCAACTTTAATTTCGTCAATGGTTTCGCTGGTATATAGAATTTGTCTTTGGAGATTGGATAAATCCACCGAATCATAGTCATTCAAAATTAAGTGACCAACGCCACTCGCCGCAAGATACATCGCAATGGGCGAACCCAAACCGCCTAGGCCAACAATCAACACTGTGGAATCGATAATCGATTGCTGACCATTGATATCAATTTCAGACATCATGATCTGACGGTTGTATCTCAGCAGGAGTGTGTCATCCATTTTGAATAGGCAGTGTCGAATGAATTTGTTTCAGTTGGGATTTGGACAAGTAGTTGTGACAAAAGTATTATCAAAAATTTGGCAACTCCACATGGTGCAATTTCTTTTAAGTTAAAGAAACCTATACTTTGAATTTACGGATTGATTGCGTACATTGATTCGAATCAGAAAAACAGACTTTGATTTGATTTGGCTAGCAAGTTGAATAATACTGATTTTAAAATCCACTCGACCAGTTTTGGCTGCAAACGCTTCCAACGAACTTAGCAAATTAAAACAATTCAAGACTTGCCTGAATAAACCTATCTTCTTAATCTCAATTTCTGTTTCACCCTATTTTTGCAAATTATTCTTCTGATTGTTGAAGTCGATACATAAAATATAGATACAAGATTCACTAGTATTATTGCTAATGCGTTCAATTTTCGAGTTTCGTCTATCAAATAAACATCATGGCTGACCTCACACATTTTAACGAACACGGTGACGCCCACATGGTCGACGTTGGTGCAAAAGATATCACGTCTCGTCGAGCCATCGCGGAAGGCTATATCGCAATGTCTTCATCTACTTTGGAAAAAATTATCTCTGGGGCGCATAAAAAAGGTGATGTGATCGCCGTGGCTCGCCTCGCAGGAATTATGGCAGCGAAACGAACCTCCGAGCTGATTCCTTTGTGTCATCCACTGTCCTTAACCCATGTTTCCCTCGAATTTGAGTGTAGAAAACAATCATCGTCCGTATTTTGTGCTGCTAAAGTCGAAACCCGAGACAGAACGGGGGTGGAAATGGAAGCGCTGAACGCGGTTCAGGTTGCATTGCTCACGATTTACGACATGTGCAAAGCGTCAGATCGCAGTATGACAATTGAATCAGTTCGACTTGTAGAAAAATCAGGCGGAAGATCTGGAGAATGGAAACGTGAGCGATATTGATTTTGAAACAATGCCCAGCTGTATGGACCCTTGTGATGTCGGATCTACTCCGTATGAACAAGCTCTCATCCAGATACTCAGTCAAATCAAAACGATAGATGGTACCGAAAGACTGAGGATTCGAGATGCGATGCATCGCGTTTCAGCAGAGGACATCAAGGCAGCACAAAACATACCCGCCAGCAGAAATTCAGCGATGGACGGGTATGCCTGCCGTTACAGAGAATTGGCGGAACCTGATCAGATTTCTCGTCTCAAATTAGTTGGAACTTCCGCCGCAGGGCACCCGTTTTTCGGTGAGATTGAAAAAGGCGCATGCATTCGAATATTTACCGGTGGAGTGGTCCCCGACGAACTTGATACGGTCATCATGCAGGAAGATTGTCAAGTTGAGAATAATTGGGTCTACTCGAAAAATTCGCACAGGATCGGTCAACATATTCGAAATGCGGGAGAGGACATATCAATCGGTGAATTGGCCCTTGCGAAAAACCAATTCATCGGTACCGCTGAACTGGGTTTACTGGCATCCGTCGGTTGCTCGGAAGTTCTTGTTCGGAATAAACCAAAAGTCGCTTTTTTCTCCACTGGGGATGAACTGCGAGCAGTTGGAGAAACTCTAAAACCCGGAGATGTTTACGACAGCAATCGATATACTCTTTTCGCACTATTAAAATCAGCTTATGTGGACCCAATTGATCTAGGTGTTGTTCGTGACGATCTCGACCAGACGATTGCAGCTTTAACTGTCGGAGCGCAACGGGCGGATGTTGTCGTCACTTCGGCTGGAGCTTCAGTCGGCGATGCTGACTGCATCAAGCAAGCGATAGAATCGATCGGTGAACTCAAGCTATGGAAGGTCGCGATGAAACCGGGCCGGCCGCTTGCATTTGGTCGATTCAACGATACGTGGTTCTTTGGCCTGCCTGGAAATCCGGTGTCCGTGATGGTGACTTTTGATAAATTTGTCAAGCCCGCCCTACAAAAACTGAGAGGCGAACGCAAACCCAATTCTCCTTTGCGAATGAACGTTCCTTGCATAAATCCAATCAATAAACGACGTGGGAGGCTTGAATTCCAACGTGGAATTTTGTCAATCAACGACAACGGCCAAGCGGTCGTTGAATCAACCGGCAATCAAAGTTCCGGCGTGCTATCCTCTATGAGCCGCGCCAATTGCTATATTGTTCTGCCAGCAGAAACGGGTAATGTACAAGAAGGGTCAATGGTAACCGTAGAGCCCTTTACAACCACAGTCTGAAATTGAGCTGAATTGGGCAACGATCAAAAACGCTGGGATCAGAAGTATCGACAAAAAGAGCACGGCAACGATCTAATACCTGATCCGCTCTTAGTGAAATATTCCCACCTCTTCTCAAAATCACAAATTGTCGTAGACTTGGCGTGCGGTACAGGGCGTAACACCATCCATCTGGCAAAATTAGGCTGCTTTGTTGTTGCTCTTGATGTCAGTCAGCTCGCACTTCAACAATGCCTGAATTTTGCGGCAAGCTCCAAAGTTGAAATATTTCCAGTCGCTGCTGATCTAAATACCTACCGATTCAGCGCTGAAACAGCGGACGCGATGATTTGCTTTAACTACCTGAATCGAAATTTGGCTGCGAACATTCATCAAGCGCTCAAACCAGGGGGCTTGTTCGTGATGCAAACCTTTAATCGGAATTTTTTGCTGGTGAATCCGAAATTTAACCCGAATTACGTATTGGCGCCCGGAGACCTATCCAAAATGTTTCATTCCTTGGAGCCGATTTCCAAGTGCGACGACTGTCAGATGCAATCTAGTACGAAGAGTTATCTTGTGGCTCGAAAACCAGCCTGATCAACTCGCCAATCTGCTCCCGCGATCAGTGAGAATGTGATTGTTCCTGGCGTGCTTTGTAAAGCGCTTTCTGCTCAGCAGTTGCTTCGAGTTGATATTTTTCTTTCCACTCTGAGTAAGGCATGCCGTAAATGATTTCTCGGCACTGTTCATAGCTCAGCTCGTGGCCTCGGTCGTCCGCTGCCGTTCTATACCACTTCGAAAGACAGTTCCGACAAAAATTTGCTAAATTCATCAGATCAATATTCTGTACCTCCGTGTGGGTTCTAAAATGTTCAACCAATTGTCGAAACGCTGCTGCTTCAACTTCGATTTGTGTTTGCTCATCCATATCTGTAACCTTACTTAGTTCAAGTTCGTCCAAGGTCCTGCAGTGTTGTGTTCTACCCAACGACTCTGACCGTCAGTTAAATGTTCTTTTTTCCAGAAAGGAGCTTGTGATTTCAGCTCTTCAACCAACTTTTCACAGGCTTCAAATGCATCTGCGCGATGGGCTGACCACACAGCAACGAGAACAATCGATTCTCCGGGTACGATTTCTCCGACTCGATGCAGCAACAATATGTCCTCGACGTCGTTTTCGACTAGAATCTTCTCCGTAAATGAAATTAGATGCTGTTCTGTCATTCCTGAATAGTGTTCCAAAGTCATTTTTGAAATATTGTCACCCTCATTGAAATCACGCATGCTACCGATGAACATCGCAGTCGCGCCAAACGAACCTGGAGACAGTCGTCTCTGGTAACTTTGCAGCTCCACCCATGCGTCGAATGGAGCATCGCGAATTTCAATTTTCAAGATCAGCCTCCCGTAACGGGTGGAAAAAAAGCGATTTCATCGCCATCTTTGACAGTGGAGTCGAATTTGGCATATTGCTGGTTGACCGCTACCAGCGCATTGCCTGGAATTGGCAACTCCTGCGCACATTTGGCCCATACATCCTCGACTGTCTGGATATGTTTATCCGTCAGAGTCTGCTGCCTTTTTCCAACCCGGTCGGCGAGACTTGCAAAAAATCGAACCTGTATGCTCATAGTTGTTCGCTTGTATTAAATTGATGCTTCCAAAGACTCTGTATATTCTCCCTTGGATGCGTATGCGTTAACGAGCGCTCTTCGCAAAGCAGATTCATGCACTCGTGCGCTGTTTCCATCATTTCCGCTCCACGCTTTCATCGGGGCTTGCTGTAACGCACGACCGTAGGAAAACGTCAAACGCCAAGGAACGTCTCTATTCAATTGATTCATTCGATTGAGGTGAGAGGTCGCCTGCTCATCAGTTTGCCCACCGGACAAAAACGCGATGCCCGGAACTTCTGCCGGAACCGTCGCCAGCAGGCAGTCCACAGTCTGCTCAGCAACTTCATCGATACTTGCCTGTTGAGGACAGTCTTTTCCAGACAAAACCATATTGGGTTTCAAAACAATTCCACTTGGTTCAACTTTTTGCTCCGCCAGTTGTGCGAATACGACATGAAATGTTTTATCTGATACTTCGCGGCAAGTTTCAATCGAATGGGGACCATCCATCAACACTTCCGGTTCGACGATGGGCACCAAACCTGCCTCCTGACAGAGAGCAGCATATCGAGCGAGGCCATGGGCGTTGGCCATAATACAGGCGTCCGAGGGTATCCCATCTCCAATCGTAATCACGGCTCGCCACTTGGCAAATCTCGCACCGAGCTGGACATATTCAGCTAATCGCTCTCGCAAGCCATCCAGTCCTTCGGTCACCTTCTCTCCCGGATGACCGGCGAGAAGTTTTGCGCCTTTATCAACTTTGATTCCCGGTACGATTCCTCGACGAGCCAAGTACTCTGGAAATGTAGTTTTGTCCGTTACTGTCTGACGAAGAGTTTCGTCAAATAGTATCGCTCCGCTAATGTAGTCAGATAGATTGGGTGTGGTCACAAGCAACGACCGATAACTCTTTCGTGTACTTGGTGTCGAATCCACGCCCAGCTGCTCGAACCGAGAAGTACAAGTACCCGTACTTTCGTCCATGGCAAGTATGCCTCGTCCCGGAGCAACCATTTGCTTTGCAGTTTTCTGAAGCTGGTCAAGCATTTTCTGCGGCCTCCCTAGATGGTTAAATTACGCCTAGTCAAAATCTTACTCTATACCGTTAGAATTTTCATTGTATTTGTCCCGCCACGCACTCCTGTTTTATCCCCTCTCGTTACCAGGATCAGATCACCCTTTCGGATGATTTTCCGCTTCAAAATCTGATTGATCGCTTGAATCTCTATGCGGTCCTCAGCACTATCTTTATACTGAAACACAACTGGGTGAACTCCGCGAAACAAGGCGACTCTGCGCGCAGTGGAATAATGAGGTGTAACCGCATACACCGGAAATGCGGATAGGGTGCGCGACAGCCATTTTGCAGTTGAACCGGATTCTGTCAGAGCTAGAATAGCCTTGATATCGGTGTGGCGAGCGGTGTACATTGTCGCCATTGCAACCGCTTCCTCGGCGTTCACATATTTCTGGCTGCCGCGATCAAATCGATCCAATTCCAAGTCGGTCGACTCTGACCCTCTGCAGATTCGATCTGCGGTCGCGACAACCTTTGCCGGATGTTTGCCGATTGCAGATTCTTGCGACAGCATAATTGCATCGGTTCCGTCCAACACCGCATTGGCT
Source organism: Arenicellales bacterium (assembly GCA_965202855.1). Classification (GTDB taxonomy): domain Bacteria; phylum Pseudomonadota; class Gammaproteobacteria; order Arenicellales; family JAJDZL01; genus JAJDZL01. The sequence goes on from CBDBBP010000004.1 coordinate 452,920, forward strand.
ACATCCAAAACTTCAGCCCGAGTCGGAATCGTACTGGTAACCATCGACGTCATCATCTGAGTGGCAGTGATGACTAGCCGATTTCGTTGTCTGGCTGCTTTGACCAACATTTTTTGTACACCGGGCAGCTGTGCATCACCAATCTCTACGGCTAAATCACCGCGTGCCACCATAATCCCATCGCTCGCATCAACGATGGATTCAATATTCTTAACCGCCTCAACACGTTCAATCTTGGCGATAATACCGCCGTTGCATCCAGTCGCGTTCAGCAAAGCCCGCGCTAGTTGAACATCAACGGAGTTGCGCACAAAGGAAACGGCCAAATAATCGACATTGAGCTCACCTGCAAATCGAATGTCTTGATGGTCTTTCGGAGTCAGTGTCGTTGCAGTGAGACCACCTCCCTGCTGGTTGATTCCCTTTGAGTCTGAGAGCACTCCTCCAATAACAACCTCCGTCTGGACAACTGGGTCCAATACCTGGAGTACTTCCAGTACGATATTCCCATCATCTAAAACTAGAATATCTCCCAACTTCACATCCTTGGGAAGGTCTTTGTAGGTTACGCCAACACGCGTCTGCGTACCCTCGTTATCGTCCATTTCAACGTCAAGTTCAAAAAGATCTCCTTCTTGAAGTTGAATGAAGCCATCTTTGAACTTTGTTATTCGAATCTTCGGACCTTGCAAGTCCGCCAGAATTGCCAAAGGCTTATTCTGTAAATCAGCATGTCTGCGTACCAGCTCAATTCGAGCTCGATGGTCTTTGATCGTTCCGTGCGAAAAATTAACTCTTGCAACATCAAGTCCGCTTTCAATCAAAGCGGACATTTCTTTTTCGGAATCAGTCGATGGCCCGAGAGTGGCGACAATTTTTGTTTGTCGTAAAGCCATGCTGTCAATTCACCTTATTTCCATTGATTTGCAGTTCGCCGTGCGTGCTGCTCCAAAGCTGCAAATGCCGGTAAGGTATTTCCCTGAACAATCTCCAAAAAAGCGCCACCACCAGTAGAAATGTAAGACACCTGATCTGATTTTCCAAATTGCTCCAACGCGGTAATCGTGTCACCCCCACCTGCAGCTGAAAAGGCAGAACTTTTCGTGACACACTCGACAATTGCCCGTGTTCCTGCATCAAAAGGAGGAGTTTCGAACACTCCAACCGGACCGTTCCAGATTATCGTTTTTGACTTTTGGATAAAATCGCAATAAAAATTGCGAGTACGCGGCCCGATATCAAAAATCATATCCTCGTCACCAGTCTCATCGATCCCCTTGACACATGATTTTCCGCCTTCCGACAGAGAAGGCGCAACGACAACATCAACAGGCAGAGGAATGGAACATCCGTAACGTTTGGCTTGATCCAGTATTTCTCTGGCTGTATCAATCAGCCCGACTTCGTAGAGCGAGCGACCGACATTAACACCCCGCGCTGCGAGAAATGTATTCGCGATTCCACCACCTACGATCAAGACACTCGACAGTTGGGCAAGTCGATGGAGGGCTTGCAATTTCCCCTCTATCTTCGCACCGCCAACAATCGAAATGACTGGGGATTCGGGATTGTCGAGCACGACTTTTAACGAATCAAGTTCGTGTTGACAAAGCAGTCCAAGACAAGCAGTATCTACATGATTGACTACACCTGTCAAAGAGGCATGACTGCGATGAGCTGCACCAAACGCATCCAATACAAATACATCACAGACTTCAGCCATTCTTCGACTCAAATCGTCGCTGCAGGTTTTTTCACCTTGTAAAAATCGGACATTTTCACCTACCGCAATTTGGCCGGGTTTGATTTCTGCATGACTCAGCCAATCGGACAGAAATATAACGTCGCAATTGAGAAGCTGTTCGATTCTCCGAGCAATGGGTTTCAGTGAAAATTTTTCCTCATAACACCCTTCTTTTGGTCGACCATAATGAGAAATCACCAACACCGCCCCATTTGCTTCGGAAACATATTTTATCGTTTCGAGCGAGGCCTGGATTCTTCGGTCAGATCGAATGTTGCCCCCTTCGGCTGAAACGTTCAGGTCTGCGCGAATAAGAACTCGCTTTCCGTCAAGGTCGACTTGCTGAAGCTTGATCATTCCGATACAGAGTTAGATTACTTGGCATTCATAAAGGTTATTGTTGTATCCAGCATTCGATTTGAAAACGCCCACTCATTGTCATACCAAGAACAGACTTTGGCGATGCGTTCCCCGACAACCCTCGTTGTAGCGGCCTCGAAGACCGATGAAAACGCACAATGGTTGAAGTCAATCGAAACCAAGGGTTGATCGTTAAAGGCGAGAATTCCACTCATGGGACCATCCGCTGCATCTTTCATCGCATCGTGAATCGCTTCGACCGATACAGCAGACTTGGTGTGTACCGTCAAATCAACCAACGAAACATTGGCCGTAGGAACTCGCACTGCGAATCCATCCAGTTTGCCATCAAGTTCTGGCAGAACTAAACCGATCGCTCGGGCAGCCCCGGTACTTGTTGGAATCATGGATTGTGTGGCTGAGCGAGCTCGCCTTAAATCTTTATGGAAAACATCAGTGAGCACCTGATCATTTGTGAAAGCATGAACCGTTGTCATCAGACCCGACTCGATTCCAAAACTATCGTTTAACACCTTTGCGATGGGAGCAAGGCAATTTGTTGTGCAGGATGCGTTTGAGATCACTTGATGCTCAGCCCGGATATCGTCATGATTGACTCCGTAAACCACAGTCGCATCCACATTTTTTCCTGGTGCGGACAAAACCACTTTCGATGCGCCTGCCTCTAGATGACCCGACGCTTTTTCCTTGCTCGAGAAAAATCCTGTACTCTCTAAAACCACATCAACTCCCAGCTCACCCCAAGGTAAATTTGCTGGAACTCGTTCTGATAATGTTCTTACCATGGCGCCGTCGACGGTAAAGCCATCATCAACCACGGCGACCTCAGCTGCAAACTTTCCGTGAACGCTGTCATACTGAAGTAAATGTGCATTGGTATTTCGGTCCGCCAAATCGTTAATGGCGACAATTTCTAATTCTTTGCGATAAGGCGATTCATAGTGCGCACGCATCACATTGCGACCGATGCGTCCAAATCCGTTTATCGCGACTCTAATAGTCATAGGTTTGAATTTCCTCTCTGTTGTATTTTCGAATTGATTTGCGCAAGTTGCAACTAGGCGCTGGCATTGACTTGCTCCAGCACCGCTTGTTCCACTGCGGCTGAAGTTAAATTAAATAGTTCATATAGATCTTTGCCAGGGGCTGATTCTCCAAAAGAGTCCACACCTAGAATTTTGCCAGATGGTCCTGCGTATTTTGCCCACAATGCAGTAACGCCCGCCTCTACTACAACGCGAGCTTTCAGCTCAGGCCGCAAGACTGATTCCTGATACTGCAATGGCTGCGATTCAAAAACATCCAGCGACGGCATTGATACGACACGCACTTCGACACCCTTTCTTTTCAATGATTGAGCGGCAGCAACCGCCAACGACACCTCTGTGCCGGTAGCAATGATTACGGCTTGTTGCGGCTCCTCGCCGTCAACGAGCACATATCCCCCTTTTGCAATTTGTTCGACTTGACTCGCAGTGCGCTTGAGCTGCGGGACTCCCTGGCGCGAAAACAAAAGGCTGGTTGGACCTGATTTACGCTCAATCGCGGCTCTCCAGGCAACCAGAGATTCCTGTGTATCACAGGGCCTCCATACAGACATATTTGGAATAAGTCGAAGTGTAGCGGCTTGTTCCACAGCTTGGTGCGTGGGCCCATCTTCACCCAAACCGATAGAGTCGTGGGTATACACCAAAATTGACTGAATTTCCATCAATGCCGCCATTCGAACGGCGTTTCTGGCGTATTCAGAGAACATTAGGAATGTCGCTGCATAGGGTATGAAGCCACCGTGAATCGCCAGTCCGTTTGTGATCGCCGTCATTCCGAATTCGCGCACGCCAAAATACAGATAGTTGCCGCTCGCATCATCACCGGTAATGGCCTTGGACCGATTGAAGTAGGTGAGGTTCGACCCCGTCAAGTCAGCCGAACCGCCAATCAATTCGGGGAGTTCGGAACCGAATGAATCCAAAGCGACTTTTGATGACTGACGCGTAGCCAGCGGCTTCGTATTCTCACTGATTTCACGAATCTTGCGAGAACTGTATGCAACCCAATCTGAAGGCAGATGTCCATTGATTCGGCGCAACAATTCCTCTGCCAAATCCGGGAACTCTGCCCGATATGCCTGAAGACGCTGCTCCCACTCGGCCTGAGCAGCAGTTCCTTTGGAACTGCCGTCAAATGCTTCGTAAATCATTTGCGGCACTTCAAACTTCTCATAATGCCAACCCAATGTTTCACGAACGAGCTGAACTTCATCAACTCCAAGGGGGGCGCCGTGTGCAGAAGCTGTTGCCTGTTTATTCGGAGAGCCCCATCCAATTAAAGTCTTGCAGCAGATCAAACTCGGCTTTGCAGTTTCACGGCGGGCTGAATCGAAGGCATCCCAGATTTGCTTTGAATCGTGCCCGTCGACATCTGGAATGACATGCCAGCCATATGACTTGAATCTCTGTGGAATGTCTTCGGTAAACCAACCTGAAACCTCACCGTCAATAGAGACATTATTGTCATCATAAACCACGATCAATTTACTCAATTGGTGAGTGCCAGCGAATGAGGCAGCTTCGTGAGAAACACCTTCCATCATACACCCGTCACCTGTAAACACATAGGTGTAGTGATCCACGATCTGATGTCCCGGCCTATTGAACTGCGCTGCGAGGACTTTTTCTGCGAGCGCAAAACCTACTGCATTCGCAAGACCTTGAGCCAGTGGTCCTGTTGTTGTTTCCACACCGGGGGTCACGCGAAACTCGGGATGCCCGGGTGTCTTTGAATGCAACTGTCTAAACTGTCGGATTTCGTCCATGGGCAGATCGTAGCCGGTCAGATGCAGCATGGCGTAAATCAACATCGAACCATGACCATTCGACAAAACGAAACGGTCTCGGTCAAACCAATCTGGGTCTTTTGGATTATGTTTTAAAAACTCACTCCACAATACTTCTGCGATATCGGCCATACCCATTGGCATCCCAGGATGTCCAGAGTTTGCCTCTTGAACCGCATCCATTGCGAGCGCTCGAATCGCATTTGCTTTTTCCAGTCGAGTTGGCGAAGTTAATTGGTGCATAGACGTAGATTTTGCTGAGGTTGATTCCAAATTCAAATTTTATTTCAAGAGATTTATGGACTTATAACAATAAAAAACCAGCTTGAGCTGGTTTCGTATCATTTTGGGGGACTTTTACACCTCAATTATATAGTTTAACTGAAATTTCGGGTTTCCATAGCCATTGTTTCGATATGAATAACCGCGGGGATTGGAAACCACGCGCGTAGATCGAATCCAATAGTCAGAAGACTCGTGAGTGTGTCCATGCACCCAAAGAACTGCACCGCTGTCACCGATGAGTTCGTCCATATGTGAAGCATATGCCGGAGCCAATTCAGGGGTGATACGCTCATATTTCAAAGAGGACCGAGACGGTGCGTGGTGAGTGACGACAACAGTCACTGAACTCTCCGAAGTCGGCGCCCTCAGTTCGGATTCCAGATACTCGCGCGAATCCTGATGAAATGAGAACGTATCGTCAGGTCGCAGACGTCTTCGGTTGAGTGAAATCAACCGGTAATCGTTCATCCAGCTGCCTGCATTTCGAATTGCGGTTGCAGCATCACCGTTGAGAGAAAAATCTGTCCACAAAGTCGCGCACAAAAATCGTATGTCGCCCAAATGCACGCTTTGATTTTCACAAAAATAAACGTTCGAGCCAGCAGATTCTTGCTGGATACTTAGTTGAACGTCATTGATTTCACCGTGATAAAACTCATGATTACCGCAGATGTAGATCACCGGAACATGAGAAAACGCTTTCTTAGCCCATTTGATTCCATCGCTTCCCAAGTGAATATCGCCGGCAAGTATGACCGCATCATAGCCGGTTTGAGGAACATCCAGATAAGAAAATTCCAAATGCAAATCGGAGTAAATGAGCAGTTTCAAATTTATTGACTCAACATATTCTGCAAATTAGGGTGACTCTGCCTAGCACGGACTCCCGAACTCGACCCTCTTGTAATGGTGATCAAGCACGCGCAAAACAACCATTTCCGACATTGTCGCAGCCGAAACAAGCTCGTGGCAGGGATTCCAAAATTCCAGTGCGCCAATTATGGGCAGCTGAACCGGGATGTGGCAGCCAGCGCAGCTGCACTGAATGTCAATTTGCGACAGCTCACCTGCGGCAGGAAATTGTGAAGCGTTTTTTCTTGGACGCGCTTTGCATCATGACCCAATGATCATTTATCACCAATCACCCCTTCTTTAGTTGAGCTAGCCGCACCTTCATCAATCTTTTGAGTTGAAGGTTTGCTGATCTCTTCGGCGCGAATCTCGTGCAGTGCCGAGGCAATCAGTCCTGCTGGCACAGCAATTACACCAAGTCCGCACATCAGAATCAAAAAAGTAAAAAGTTTGCCTCCGACTGTAATCGGATATACATCTCCGTAGCCCACTGTTGTTAAAGTACAAACTGCCCACCACAGACTTTGCGGTATCGAGCTGAAACTCTCTGGCTGTGCTTCATGTTCAAAATAGTAAATCCCGACCGATGCAAGGAACAGCAAAATTACGGTTGCCACAACAAACAGTTCGGCTTCCTCTTTCGAGGCTCGAAGAGCACGGCCCAAGCGAAACATGGCGTCGGCGTAGCGCGTCAGCTTGACCACTCGAAAGATCCGCAGAATTCTCACAGCACGCACCGCGAGCACTTCGTTCCCAAGCGGCAGGAAGAACAGGAAGAACGGGGCGATGGCCAGCAGGTCTACAATTCCATAAAAACTGAATATATATTCCTTTTTCTTTGGAGCGGTCAGAATTCTCAGGCCATATTCTGTGACGAAGATCAGCGTGACCACAGTCTCGAAAAGTTCCAGCCAGTAGATCGTTTCTGGCTGTAGCCCAGGAATTGTTTCTATAGCGATGATGAACAGTGAACAAAGGATGATAATTATGATTATGGTGTCAAAGAGTCGTCCACTTAGCGTCGCACTGTCTTGTACAACACTGCGCAAAAGCTCAAATACTTGGTTATATGTCTGCATGGTATGAAATATTAGGAATTTATCGATTTAACTATACGATTGAATTATCACCAAATTACATTGACATCGTCCTGCTGAATTGTCCTATCGTCTGTGATCAAAACAGGGTTGTCTTTCTGAATATGAACAATCAAATCCCTTCAAACGGGTCACGGCAAGCTCCTCTGGCGCTCCAACTCTTTATCCATCTTCTATCGTAATGACCAGTTCCTTGAAACTCTGCTTGGCAATACTCCAATCACTCGGAAGTCTGCTGAGACAATGCATTGGCGAAATATTCCAAAGTTATGCCAAGCTTGCGAATGTTTCATTCCTAGGAACTAGATTTAATTTTGAGCCTCCCCTGATAATCGAACATCTCCGACAAGCCACCTGAAAAAAACATGCGCATCAAGCATAAATCGCATAATAGCGAATCATGCCAGAAGACAATTCACAACTGACCGAGGAAGAAAGTTTCGTCCGATTCAGCAAAATCTTACATCGCAGCAAATGTTCGTTTCAACTTTGGTGTTTCCAAGGAACAATTCGTGCCAAGGCCTCCCTTAACGGAAAATGATAATCTCATCATTCGCTTTTAGTAATTTTAGTATCTTTAACAAGGAAAGTAGCATGCTTGACATACACAAAATTCAAGCATCGCCGTACCTCTTGCTATCGCGATTTATCAACATTATTAGTCAACAATTTTAGATTGTCAAATAACCATATCGAACATTTATTGAAACAATCCCGAACCAGCCGAATGCTTGCGATGCTGAGAACAGTTGCTGATCATATTGCAATTCGCAAAAATTTTGAAAATTTCAAGTTTGGATTTACAAGACTTAGGCTTGATGAGGGCGCTGCAGATGGTTTTCAGTGAACCGTTCAATTCTGACTGCGGGTTCGAAGATCTTTGGATATGGCGTCGATTTTCGACTGTCGTTCATGCAGCAACTGGTGAATAGCGGCGAATGTCTGGCTGAACTAGCCCGAAAGTTTCAAACCAAAATACCGGTAAAAGCAGATTTTTCAACACTAATTGATAGCAACACGCGATTTCCGTCACAATTCGATAAAGGCTGCAACTCTCTGCTCACTCGAACTCTGTTTGAAGTCGAAATGGAGGTTCATCAGAATGAACTCGAAACGATGTCGGGCAGCCAGGTTTGTTTATGAGATGAGTTGTGATGGATGCGGTCGCTCGAACGAGTTTGCCGTCGCAGTATAAACACTCGTTTGCTCCATCGACTCGATGCCGCAGCTGTTTCTGACACTGCTTGTGTCGGATTTTCGCACTTTCTTCAAAAGGTAAAGCAAAGTTCACTCGAATTGAACTCGTCTGAAGTACTGCTTGGTTCAATCATTTCGGATGTCTCTACACGAAATGAATGGGCACCAAACCCAAAAAAACGGAAATTCCAAGAATACAGACAACAACACCCAGAACATTGCGCACAAAAAGCTGCGTCTGAAGACGTGCGAGCCTATCGGACACGACACTCATTACGAATAGCATGGGCAACGTGCCAATTCCGAATGCCAGCATGATCGCTGCTCCGTGAAAAGCGCTGCCTGAAGCCGCGGCCAGAACCAGTATCGAGTAAACGAGCCCACAGGGCAACCACCCCCATAACATTCCCCCAACAAACGCATGACGAAAGGCTCGCGCAGGCAGATACTTCGCAAAGATTGGAATCAGCTTCTGCCACAACTTACCGCCCGCCCTTTCAAATATCGACATGGCTTTCCACCATTGCGCAATATGAAATCCAAGCGCAATCATAAAAGCCCCGGCAATCATGGTTCCGAAGACATGTGCGCGCTGCACCGGAAACAATGCGTAAACCTGTTCGGAAACGCTTCCTATCAGTAAACCGGCGATGGAATAGCTGATGATTCTACCGCCATTGTAAGCGCACAAGTACAAGACAGTTGCGCGCGAAGAATCCTTCAAGGAGGCAGAGAGCACACCCACTAATCCACCGCACATTCCGATGCAGTGAATCGACCCCGCTAATCCTGCGATGGCTGCTACAAATATCGGAAATTCGCTATAGCTCATCAGCGAGCGCGACAGGCTGCAGTTTGAACTGCGCATCACCCTCGTAGAAAATAATCCCCTGAAGTCGCCAGTCACCGGTTGCGGCTGTAACAATCCACTTCCCAAAGCGCAATTGATTCGGCAACAACCCGCGATAGCGGCCAGGCGTATATTGCGTTAACGTACTGATCACATCTCGCTTGGAAACCGTGGGGTGATAAAAGCCAAGTTTCAACTGTTCTGGAAATGTCTCATGGGAGTCTGCTGCCAGAACCAGATTCAGGTTATTTTTCTGTACCGTGACCAATCCATCAAGATTGATGGAATGCGCATATCTATCACGCATAAGATCGCGATTCACTTCCAGTCCCTTTCTATAGTAGTCATCAACAATCAAACCATCGAATGAAACAATCGATATCCACACAATTGACAGTGTGACAACAATCGAGGTCGCAGGGATGCCAATCACCATCCAGACAACCGGCACTCGATACCATGGCTGCCAGTCTTTGCTCAATTCGGAAGTTGGTTTTGAAGTCATTCGATCTTCAAGGTGAAATGAATCTTGCTATGGATTCGGAGTTCGTGTCAGGATCATTTTGAGCAATAACGCGAAACATGATTTCCTGACTGCCGGCAACATTGGATTCTGCGCGCAGAACAACAGTAAATTCCGAAACCGCGCCGGCGCCAACAAAGATGTTCTTCGGTTCAACAAGAATATCAAAATCCTGCAGACCGCCAACTTCTACGCGATAAGATCGGTCGCGCTCTTCTTTATTTAGGATTCGCAGTGTATAGATATTCTCAATTCTGTTGTCGCTAGTTTCTCTGTAAAGTATGTTTCGGTCTCTTATGATATTGACGTCAACAAATTCACGGCTCGTTATCGCATACCCCACGGCAACCAGAGTCAGGGATAAAATTGCAGCATAAATCGCTGTTCTTGGGCGAATGATTTTCGAACGCTTGCCTCGCAGTTCGTTCTCAGTGGTATAGCGAATGAGTCCCTTTGGATATCGCATCTTTTCCATTATGCCGTCGCAGGCATCAATACACGCCGCACACCCGATACATTCATATTGAAGTCCATCTCGAATGTCGATTCCTGTAGGACAGACTTGGACGCACATCGTACAGTTGATACAGTCACCAAGCCCCGCCTCATGCCGGTCAACCTTTCGACTTCGTGGTCCACGAGGTTCTCCGCGCGAATCATCGTACGAAATTATCAACGTATCCGAATCAAACATTGCGCTTTGAAAACGGGCGTAAGGGCACATGTAAAGACAGACTTGTTCCCGAAGCCAACCCGCATTGACATAGGTCGCTAGCGTAAAGAAGGCAATCCAGAAAACCGCCCAAGGATGAGCTTCGAAGTCGAGCAGGTTGACTGCAAGCTCAGAAATCGGCGTGAAATATCCGACAAAAGTTATCGCAGTCAAAATTGAGGTGATGATCCACAGACTGTGCTTGAATGCTTTTTTCCATACTTTCTCAAACGAGATGCTGGCGCGGTCCAGGCGCATCTGCCGCATGCGATTCCCTTCAATTTTTCGCTCGATCCACAGAAAAACTTCCGTCCATACAGTCTGCGGACAGGAGTATCCACACCAAAGACGTCCAGCCAACGAGGTGAAAAAGAACAGTGAAAAGCCGGCAATGACAAGCAAAGCACACAGTAGATACAGATCTTGCGGCCAGAATACAAAATTGAAAACGAAAAATTTCCGTTCAGGTAAATCGAACAGAACTGCCGGTCTGTTTCCCCAAGAAAGCCAGGGAATGACAAAATAAATGCCGAGCAGCCCGATTACACCTGCCACGCGGCAGTAAGCAAACAGACCGTGAACTTCGCGGGGATAAATTTTCTGCCGACGCAGATAAAGCTCTTGTTCGATCCCAGTCATTGCGGCCTGACCGAAAAACATGACAGGCTGAAACAAGCTTGCGAATAGTGTACCGTCAAAGGCACCGGTCGGTCGGCGTTCATTCGCAAGTTTATTTCGAAAGATTTTTTACATAGACTGCAAGAATTCTCGATTTGGATTCGCCCAAAATATCTTTGTGCGCAGGCATTTGGCTACTGACTCCGAGTCCAATCACATCACTGATTTCCTGCAGCGAACTGCCGTGCACCCAGATGTCGTCCGTCAGGTCCATTCCGCCGAGCTGACGTACTCCGCTTCCATCTTGACCGTGACAGCTGGCACAAACTATCTTGAATTGCGCCTCACCGCGGCTGGCGCGTTCGGCATCGAATTCCCGGCCGCTAATTTGCAAAACATAATTGGCAACATCTTCCACTCCCTCGCGTCCGCCCAGAAAACTTTCCCAACCAGGCATGATTCCCTGTCTTCCATCCACGATTGATGCCAAAACAGTATCCAGATCGTCACCATAAATCCAGTCGCTATCGGTTAGGTTGGGGATTCCTGGAGTGCCCCTTGCATCAGATCCGTGGCAGACGGCACAATTTTGCGCAAACAAACGAGAGGCGGTTTTCATTGCCTTTTGATTGTTCGCCAATTCTGTCGGCGTAGACTTTGCGTAGGCCTCAATCAGGGGAGCGTAGCGTTCGTTGGCACGGGCAATTTCTGATTCGTACTGCCCAATTTGCGACCATTTCAAAAACCCGCCGTTCGGAAGTATGCCTGGATACAGAATCAGATAGATAAATGAAAAAGCAACAGTCAAATAAAGCAAATACAGCCACCATACGGGCAGCGGATTGTCGTATTCCGTTAAGTCTTCATCCCAAACGTGTCCAGTAGTCTGATTCGGTTCAGAATTTGTTTTTCGATTGCGGTGCGCAAGCACTACGACGAACACCAAACTGGCGATCGTAACGATCCAGATCACATCGATCCAAAATTGGTTTGGCAAGTCCATGCTTAGTCTCGCTGATTTCGTATGGTTGCGCTATCTTCCTCTAAAGGAATCTGCGAAGCGCGCGAGAAATCATCTTTTCGATTCTTATTCCAGGCCCAAGCGACGATAACGACGAAAGTCGTCAGCAATATGATTGTCCATGCGATATGAAGCCAGATCATCGGTCATCTCCGCGCAATCAACAATGTTCCCAAACTTTGCAGGTAGGCAATCATCGCATCCATTTCAGTCTTCCCTGTCAGTTCGGCGGCAGCGTTTTGTATATCCGCTTCTTCGTATGGATGCCCGAGAGTTCGAAGCGCACGCATTTTAGCGACGGTAGCGTCGATGTCCACATCCCGATTTTCCAGCCACGGATATCCTGGCATGATCGATTCTGGCACTACTGCCCGCGGTTCGATAAGATGCAAACGGTGCCATTCATCACTATAGCGACCACCAACGCGTGCAAGATCAGGCCCGGTTCGCTTCGAGCCCCACTGAAACGGACGCTCATAAACAGATTCCCCTGCTACAGAATAATGGCCGTAGCGTTCAGTTTCTGCCCGCAAAGGCCGAATCATTTGAGAATGGCACGAAACACATTGTTCACGCACGTAAACTTCGCGCCCTGCAAGGACGAGAGCCGAATGTGGTTTCAGTCCTTCAATCGGCTGCGTCATCGAAGCCTGAAAAAACAACGGCACGATCTGAACGATTCCACCAACACTCGCCAGCACGAGTATCAGTAAAATCATCTTGCCGATATGTCGTTCGCTATTGGAAAACATCGTCAATCAATCTATCAGGCTGGTTTTGGGATCAGCGCTTCAACCGGCCGCCCGGCTTGAATTGTCTTCATCAGATTAAACGCCATCAACAACATGCCTGCCAAGAACAGTACGCCTCCAAAAAGACGAATCATGTAAAACGGCGCCATCGCCTGTACGCTTTCAACAAAACTGTAAGTCAGCGTGCCGTCTTGGTTGACTGCCCGCCACATCAGCCCTTGTGTAATTCCTGACACCCACATGGATGTGGTGTACAGCAAAATGGCGATGCAGGCAATCCAAAAGTGTACGTCGGCCAACTTCAAGCTATGCAGATTTTGGCCGTAAAGCCGCGGAATCAGGTAATACATCGCTCCGATTGAAATCAATGCAACCCAACCAAGGGCTCCAGCATGAACATGTCCGATAGTCCAATCCGTATAGTGGGACAGCGAATTGACAGTCTTGATGGACATCATCGGTCCCTCAAAGGTCGCCATGCCATAGAATGAAATTGACACGATTAAAAATTTCAGAATCGGGTCGGAACGCAATTTCTCCCAAGCCCCCGACAGTGTCATGATGCCGTTGATCATGCCACCCCACGAGGGGGCCAGCAAAATCAATGAAAACACCATTCCAAGCGATTGTGCCCAATCTGGCAACGCGGTGTAGTGCAGATGATGCGGACCAGCCCAGATGTAGGTGAACGTAAGCGCCCAGAAATGAACGACAGACAGACGATAGGAGTAAATTGGACGATTGGCCTGCTTTGGCACGAAATAGTACATGATGCCGAGAAATCCAGCCGTCAAAAAGAAACCGACTGCATTGTGTCCGTACCACCATTGCACCATCGCATCCTGAACACCTGAATATAACGAGTAAGACTTAAAAAGACTCACGGGTAAAGCTGCGCTGTTAACCACATGCAGCATAGCAACTGCTAGGATAAATGCAGCGAAAAACCAGTTGGCGACGTAAATGTGCTGGATCTTTCGTTGAATAATCGTGCCGAAAAACACTACTGCGTAGGCTACCCAGACGATAGTGATCAACACATCGATAGGCCACTCCAGTTCCGCATATTCTTTGGTTGTCGTAATGCCAAGAGGCAATGTTACAGCTGCCAGAACGATCACCGCCTGCCATCCCCAAAATGTAAAGGCTGCCAAAGGACCACAGAAAAGGCGAACGTGGCAGGTCCGCTGTACAACGTAGTAGGAAGTAGCGAATAGAGCACAGCCGCCAAATGCAAAAATCACGGCGTTTGTATGCAGCGGCCGCAAACGACCATAAGTCAGCCAAGGAGTATCGAAATTCAGTGCCGGCCAGACGAGTTGTGCAGCAATAAGAACGCCAACCAGCATGCCGACGATGCCCCATATGATCGTCATGATTGCAAACTGTCTGACGACCTTGTAGTTATAGGTACCTTTGTCGACGTTCATATCCTAGGTTCAAATTTGATTCAAAGAACAAATCCGGGTTCGAAACCCAATTCCCACAGCACTACAGTGGACGCCAATACAGCCACCAGCGCAACCAAACATGCTGCCAGAATCGCGCTCGCCATTAGAAAAGCGAGTTCGCGCGTAAGTTTCATCACTATTTCTGTTCCTGAATACAGCAAATAGACAGAGTAAGCCAGCGCAGGCAGCCCGATTAAAAAATTGATCCACAGCACAGGATAAAGCTGAGCCAACCCGACCAGAAATAGTGGTGTAGCGGGCAATGAGGCCAGGCTTACGCATTTTGCCAGCGATTCAGCCGAGCCGTAAGTATTGCTCATCCAATGGATTAATTTGCCCAAGGCTAATATTCCAACCACAATTGTGATGTAGAAAATAATCGAAATTGACAGCGCGCTGGCACTTGTCAATCGAACAACTTCAGAATAACCAATTGTCCAGCCAACTTTGGTCGTTCCAATATATGAGCAAATGGGGGATATCAGACCAAGAATCGCCGTGTGACCAAACACCACGTTGGCAACTGTGAAATCACTATCGCGAACCGTTTCCCATTGTTTGACTGGATTCAGAAACAATCCGACACTTTGTGTAAGTAGCATGAGTCAGTAATGCCTTGGCGTCAAAAAATTATTCGAAAATTACACAACCTCGCGACGTAAAGGATACCCATTTTACAATATTGCCATCATAATTTGATAATGCTGGAAAATCTATCGCGACAATAACGAACATGTTTTTTTTTGAACATAGAAGATTTTCTGTCAGAAAACGTAAGTGACCTTTAATCTGAATTGCACCGTCCGCGAGCGACAGGGGTGTAAAATTACAAAATCCATCCCATTTAAGTCAACCAGCTTGCCGGCATGAACCACTGCTATCACTGCGGTGAAGCAATTGGAATAAATTGCAGAATTTTCCGTCAGATCGATGGAGCTGACCGTCCTATGTGCTGTGAAGGCTGCGCTATTGTTGCGAGCGTCATTCACGAAAGCGGTCTAGCCGAGTTCTATAACAAGCGCACATCCTTGCCCCAGCCCGTAGACGCTTCTCGTCAATCGAATCCTCTTACATTGCCTGAGCTGTTTGACGATGAAATAATACAGGCACAGTTCCTCAACGAACAAAGTGACGGCATCCTCGAAGCACAGTTCGTAGTCGATAACATGCACTGCCCGGCGTGCGTGTGGCTGATTGAGAACCAACTCAATCAATTACAAGGCGTGCGAGCCGCCAACGTCAATTTCAGTCTGCTGAAACTGACCGTCCAATGGCGCAAGACCGAAATAAAACTCAGTCAGATCGTTGGTTCAGTTCAGTCTTTAGGATACAAAGTCGCGCCTTACAGCCAATCCACAGTTTCCAGGTCCATCAATCAAAAATATCGCGACTTGCTCAAACGAATGGGAGTTGCTGGCGCATTCGGAATGCAAGTAATGGTCATCGCCGTAGTGCTCTATGCGAGCGCATGGAGCGGAAATCAGCTTGAATTCGAATCGTTATTTCATAAAACCAGTCTAGTTCTAATCCTTCCGGTGCTGCTCTATTCCGCAGCGCCGATGTTTCTCGGCGCCCTGCGCGACCTGAGAATGAGAACTGCGACAATGGATGTACCCATCGCATTGGGGCTGTCTATCGCCTTCATTAGCAGTGCGGTCGCGACTTTCGCAGAAAATGGTGAGGTTTATTTTGACAGCATCGCAATGTTCGTTTTCTTTCAGTTGGCTGCAAGAGTTTTCGAGCACAGCGCGTATCGTCGAATGACTCAGAAAGTCATTGCGCTTTCAGCGATATCGCCAGTTTATGCAAACCGTTTAAGCGAATTGAATGACCCAGATTCAGCAGACATCATACCCGCCGTCAGACTCAAAGTCGGTGACTACGTCCAAATAAAGCCTGAAGAGACCATTCCAGCGGACGGATGGGTGGTACAGGGCAATAGCGATGTCGACGAGTCCTTCCTTACAGGTGAGTCGGCAGCATTGCCGCGCGGTTGTGGTGACCTTGTCATTGCCGGGTCGCAAAATCTAACCAATGAACTAGTCGTTGAAGTAGTTCGAGTGGGTTCTGAAACCGTATTGGAATCGATACTGCAGTCTCTTGAAGAGGGTGTTTCAACCAAACCATCACCCGTTCGACTTACCGACCGGATTGCTGGAATTTTCTCAGCGGGCGTTGTTTTGCTTGCAGCAATTGTGGCGGTCTTTTGGCTGCTGCTGGGCAGTGAAGCGTGGATTACGCACACAATCTCGGTGCTGATCGTTGCCTGTCCATGCGCACTGGCATTAGCCGTTCCAACAGCGCTGACCACCGCAGTCAACGCGATGGCTCGGCTAGGAGTATTATTTACGCGTCCCGATGCCGTCCTGGCACTTTCAGAAGCGGATGCATTTCTATTTGACAAGACTGGAACACTCACCGAGGGACAGGCTGCGCTGAGAACCGTGGAACTGTCCGAAGACAGCTCGAAGAAAGCGATTATGAATATAGCAGGCTCACTCGCTCAACACTCTCGGCATCCCATTGCACAAGGTCTTGTCCGCGCCTGTGAATCGCACAATTTCAGCGCTGCAACTTCTGTCCAGTTCGAGCCTGGGTTTGGCATTCGGGGGGAGATTGACGGAAAAACGTACCTGCTGGGTTCCAAGATCTATCTGAAATCGAAAAACCCCGACTACAAATTTGAAACTGCTTCCGAAACACCTGGTCTTGTCACCTATTTGGCGAGTGAAGATTCATTAATTGCGGTTTTCCGATTTGACGACTCTTTACGTGACGGGGCAAAGCGGTTGGTTTCCAATCTAAAGGACCAAGGTGTGAGGGTAGAGTTAGTCAGTGGAGACCGAAGAGAGGAGGTGCAGCGAATTGCTGCAGAAACGGGAATTAGGGAAGTGAATTGGGATTGTTCTCCGAAAGACAAGCTTCAGATAATTCGCAAGTACCAAAAGCAGGGGCAATGCGTCGCGATGTTCGGTGACGGAATCAACGATGCTCCTACGCTGGCGGCAGCAAACGTGTCCATTGCGCCAACCAATGCGCTGGATGTTGTGAAAACAGCCTCTGATGTTCTGCTGCTCACCAACCACTTGCGAATGATTACAGTCGCGAGAGAAACTGCTCAAGCTACAGTCCGAATCATGCGAAACAACGCGACTTGGGCTGTGTCTTACAATTTAATTGGAATCGCACTTGCAGCTGCAGGATACGTTCCGCCCCTAGTAGCAGCGATTGGCATGTCAATCAGTTCTTTACTAGTAGTTTGCAATTCGCTCAGAATCGGCAGAATTTCAGCGGCCAAAAGCGCTAATACCGCTCAGTCGTGAAACCGTGATAGAACACATTGACAATTTCGACTAAACGTTTTTGAGGATTCTGGATGGAAGTTCTTTATTTGCTGCTTCCAATCGCTATTTTGGTAGCAGTGGTAATTGCGATGTTCTTCATATGGTCAGTCAAAAGTGGGCAGTATGAGGATTTAGACGGAAGCGCACACCGCATTCTCATGGACGATGACGGCCCGAACAAAGGAGTGAAATCGACACAGGAGAAAAAACGCAAACAAAATCGCTGAATTGTTGAGGCAAGGGAGCTAAATCATGCTCCAACCACATGGTTGCTACGTCCAATGGCAGACTTTGTTCGAAAAAACTGCTCAAACTCCCGATTCACGATTTAGATCAGCTGGTTGACGCGGGTTTCGTGCTGAATTTTGATCTGACAGATTACGCGGCCCTTTAATGCGAGAAAATATTGCCACAGCTGGCGTTGCCAGACCGAACTGATTGCGTGGGTTTTTGAACTGTTCTCGAAATTTACACAGACTGCCGCCACCATAATACTAACCGGCATAAGTGAGCATCAGTTGACGCACTGTACAAGGATGCACCGAGGCGAAAAAAGAAGCGAAACTGCGAATCTGTCTGGATAAAAAACTTAAGTTTTTGTTTCAGTGCGCGCACATATAGAAGCTGCACCGGATGCCAGGTCGGCTCTTGCTTGGGCTCGGTTTGCGGATGCAGTTCTACTGACATCGACATCACTGGCGACAGCAGCCCGCGCAGCTTGCACCAGTTCTTCCAGACAAGCTATGTATAAATCTGCTGGCCGTTCAACTGCTGCATTTTATCGGTTCCAACTGCAGTTGATAATTCGCAGATGAGGAAAGCTGGGGTCCAGCAAGCTGTCTTGTGCGTAGCAAAAGCGTATTTTGTGGTGAAACATCATGTCTGCGGTTCAATCACCCGGAACCCATGAAAAATTAGTTCCATCGGTTCCGGCGTCTGTGTCACATGATCACAGGTGAGCACTTCAAAAGCTAACCCCTGTCGGCGAACAATCAGACCTGCCTTTTTGCTAATTTAAATCGAATAAACCTAGCAGTTCTTCGCGAGTCAGTTTAGCGGAGAGGTCCAATGACACGTCATCAACCAACTCCCGGAACAATTCTAATTTCTCCGTTAGAATTTTATCCACGCGCTCTTCAATTGTGTTTAGAGAGGTATATTTTATTGTGTTTACTTTTACAGATTGACCCATGCGGTGAGTACGATCATCCGCTTGAATTTCAACGGCTGGATTCCACCATCGGTCAAAGTGAAATACATAGGATGCCTCCTGCAAGTTGAGACCCAAGCCTCCCACTCGCAGTGAAATAATCATTACTTTGTGTTCGTCCTTGGTCTTGAATTGTTCAATTAGGGTTGGGCGTTCGTCTGGAGGCACATTGCCAGTCAGACAAATTGGATTAAATTCTTTTAAACGATCAGATATAGCCGCTACGCCAAACGTTTCACTGGTAAATTGCGAGAAAATCAGAGCTTTATGACCTTGTGCCGTCAATGTCCATAGCCTATTTTTTATGTCGTCGATTTTACTGGAATTTCCGGTAATAGGGTCGAAGTTGCAAATTTGTTTCAAACGGAGAATTAGTGCCAGCAGATGATCTATACTTATATTTTCACCCAGAGATTTAAGGTAGAAAATCCCTTCTCGCTCGGCTTTGTTGTATCTGTTTTGTTGTTTTGGGTCCAGTTCAATCGTCAGCTTGGTTTCCAGTTTTGGCGGGAGATCCGATAGCACTTTCATTTTTTTACGCCGAAGCTGCAACTCGTGATGTCTCAATCTCAGTTCCTCGCCCGGAACGTAGATTTTTTGTTGCATTCCTTCAGTGTAATCAACAAATTCCATAATGGAAGCCAATTCGCTTTCGCAATTCTCAATCGGAGTTCCTGTCAATGCCCATGACCGTTTGCGCGGAATTCTTTTTATTGCCTTACTCGTTGAATTTTTATTCTTGATCTTTTGTGCTTCGTCAAGCACGACTACATCACACGCTTGACGCCTGAATGGGTGAGCCAGAAGATACTCAATATCCAGACGAACCCGGTCGTAGCTGGCTAGCTTGACGACCGAATCTGCATTCCAATACCAGGCCAAATCTGATACAGAACCCGAAACGATGATCGCGGTCAGCTCCGGCGCCCACTTGTCTAGTTCTTGTCGCCATTGGTTCAGCAGGCTTGCCGGCGCAACCACAAGGCATGATTTCAAATGCCCCCTCATTCGAAGAATACGCAGGGTTGCAACTGCCTGCACAGTTTTGCCTAATCCCATATCGTCCGCCAATAAAATTCGGTCCATCTTAAGCATGGCGCGAATACCGTCAATTTGAAATGGAAAGAGAGTATGCGGCCACTCAAAATGATGAATTTCAAATTTATAGGGAACGCTAGTTATTTTGTACTGATCAGTCAGTTTGTATCTGCTTAATATTTTGGGCCGAGTGCAGGCATTCGCAACTTGTTACCGACGCTTGCCGACTTCGCAAAGGCAAGCAAGGTGTCGCTCTATTCGCACCTCGCTGCTGGCAAGACTGTGAAAGAATTGCCAACTCAGTTAATATGATCTAATTGATGAATATATAACTTATTGTATTTATTTACATTAGTTTCATGTTCTAGTTAAGAATTCTACGAATATAAGAATTCTCTAACACTGTCCGGCCATCTTCTTCATCACGGTCAATCGCTTCAGCTGACAACAACTCAGCCAACTGTAAAATTCGAGTGAATTCGATAACAAGGGTGAATTTGAAACCGGCGAACTGCCAACCTTTGCCAAGTTGATAAAGAACTGCTGAAAAACGGACTGAAATTGGAGTTTTTCAGTTCAATATCCCGCCAAAACTGAAAGTTTATTCTTTTAATTCTTTTTAACCCATTTGTTGATTCAAGACGCAAGTCGACATCGAGTTGTAACTCAGCGTCATTAAAGAGAATTCGCCGCGGCATTTTTCCAGCCCGCGAATCAGAAATTGATCCATGCAGGTCTAGAACTTGAGGGTGCCGAGCGGACCTCGGCTGCAGAGGGCCGCACAATGTCATTAACTCAACGAAAAACGTACATTAACTTAAGGCGATGTCCGCTTGATTGCTGTCAAGCCAAACAATATTTTTGCGTGCAGCAAACATCGGTTGGCGAACTGCAGACTTTCAATCGCATATGAAGAATTCGAAGCTACTGTTTATTGTCGGAGGTGTCCCACTTTACTCAAGCAAGTTTCTGTGTTCTTTCCTGACGGCATCAATCACAATGTGAAAACTCATGACCATTTCCTCCTATATAGAACAACCAAGCGAGAAGTTTACGGTGAATGGTAAACACTATAGGTGGATTTTCTTTCACGTGTTTTTTAGGAAACAAGCGTAGCTGGTTGCACTCCGAAAGAGTGTATGTGATAATAAAGAATGCCGCAATTGCCTGCGCTGTAGCATTTAAAGCACAGGGTGTTCTGCAAGGAGTGTATGATTGCAGTGATCGTCCAAAAGGGGAAACAACCGACACTGAGCTTTGCTCCTGACTGTGGGCGGAACCATGTGGTCCCCGTCGAATTGTTGCAAATTGCGGTGAAAACAATGCCGCCATTAACTGGCGGTCATTCGCGGTGCAAGCCGCACAATTCCTTTCGGGGAGAGTTTAATTTCCCTGAGAAGGGCGAAATTCCTCTGTATTTACTCTGCAGAGGAGGAATAAATAATAGCCAATGCAACACGAGAAGAGATACAAATCCTAACAAAAGTTGCAACTCTCGAAGAAAGCAATCGCTGGCAACGGCTGATTTCAACGCTGAGCATCAGTCTCGCGGTTACGGTTATCGTGGCATTTTCCGCCAGCACATTTTTCATTTCGTCGAAAATTGACGAAGTAACCGGTTCCATCGCGGCAATCAAGTCTGACATCTCCGAGATCAAGTCTGACGTTGGTCGGCTCAAGATTGATGTCACAGCCCTGCAATCAGGACAGGATCAGATATTCAAAGTCCTTAGGGATGCCAAGTTGCTACCTGGAAACTGAAATTCCACATAGATCAAACTTTCAAACGGAGTCACAGCAAAGCGCCATCAGCGGGGGGACCGTGAAACTGACTCTCGAAGAAAGCAATCGCTGGCAACGGCTGATTTCAACGCTGAGCATCAGTATCGCGGTTACGGTTATCGTGGCATTTTCCGCCAGCACATTTTTCATTTCGTCGAAAATTGACGAAGTAACTGGTTCCATCGCGGCAATCAAGTCTGACATCTCCGAGATCAAGTCTGACATCTCCGAGATCAAGTCTGACGTTGGCGTGCTCAAAACTGATGTTGCAGTGCTCAAAACTGATGTTGGACGGCTCAAGATTGATGTCACAGCCCTGCAATCAGGCCAGGATCAGATATTCGAAGTCCTTAGGGATGCCAAGTTGCTGCCTGGAAACTGAAATTCGACATCGATCAAACTTTCAAACGGAATCACAGCAAAACACCATCCGCGGGGGGACCGTGAAACTGACTCTCGAAGAAAGCAATCGCTGGCAACGGCTGATTTCAACGCTGAGCATCAGTCTCGCGGTTACGGTTATCGTGGCATTTTCCGCCAGCACATTTTTCATTTCGTCGAAAATTGACGAAGTAACTGGTTCCATCGCGGCAATCAAGTCTGACATCTCCGAGATCAAGTCTGACGTTGGCGTGCTTAAAACTGACGTTGCAGTGCTCAAAACTGACGTTGCAGTGCTTAAAACTGACGTTGGACGGCTCAAGATTGATGTCACAGCCCTGCAATCAGGCCAGGATCAGATATTCGAAGTCCTTAGGGATGCCAAGTTGCTGCTTGGAAACTGAAATTCTACATCGATCAAACTTTCAAACGGAATCACAGCAAAACACTATCAGCGGGAGGACCGTGGATCTGGTCCCAAACCAATTGCCGGATTATTTGATCTCAACAGTCAAACTGCCAGGAAGCACGCGCTTTCATCGAATCGTCACTTGGAACGACGCACTTCACTTGGTTCGGCGTCCTTGTCCTCTTCATAATGGATTTTATATTCATCAATTTTCGTGTCAGGCTGATAATTTGGATTCAATCTTCGAAGGTCCCACTCGTTTATTGCTGCACGAACTTTGTATCGCATCCGCTTTTGCAGTCCTGCGTCTCCAGAAGTTGATTTGTAATGTGGTGGTTCCCAGCCGTAAGTAGTTTTGTACAACGTGCGTAGTGTTTCCAGTGAAGAATCAATTTCTTCGTCGCTAGGTTGATTTAATGCGATGCGATTATTCAATAGTGCGTTCATTCCGTTAATCGCATCACCTACATGTGCAAAATACTTCACATGATTTTGCAACCGTGCTGGAATTGTGTCATTGTCCTTCCTTCGCCCACGCGGGTCAATGATTTCAAGAGCAAAATCATCAGTGACTGCTCCAACAAATATCAGACCTGGAAATCGCCTGTCTTCCGACAGACCTAGCCAGCGCGCAATTTCTGCGTAACTAAGCCCTCGATTTAAAACAGTGTATGAGCTAATCAGCTCAAGTTCGTCCAACATTACAATCCACCCGTTATAACCAACGCTTTTTATCAACTCCAGTGTAAATCGCAATCGCTGGGAGGGAAGTTCGACGACTTTTGGCGCTGTAAACTGAAATTCCTTCAACTTGCCCATTGACCGAAGGGGTTTTTTGATATCGCTGACTTTAATCTTGTCCCCTTCCCAAAATGCTTCTATGTCAGCGCCTAACTTAGGCTCTAATTGATAATTAGTGCGCAAGTATAAAGTTGCGGCAAATATCTTATTTAATTGTTCATTCGCAGCAGACTCCTTAGCCCAATTTAAAAAATCCTTGAATTCTTGGGAATCTTGACCTATTTTTCCCAGATTATCAGCAAGTTCTTCTATAAAACGCCCTCTTTTGTCCGGCAATCGACCATTTTCCATCGCAGAGCTGAATACTTTTCCTAAATTATTCAACGGAGTTTCCTTGCTTATTGCTACTTTGCTGCAAGCAAAATTATTAGAGAGAGCAATTTGTTCCAAGTGCGCTAATAGATGAGATTTTCCTGCACCAAAATCCCCCGAAATCAGAAGTCCTTGAGTGTTTGAATTCGCTGAGTTCGGCTTGGTTGCCTCGTTTAGCATTTGTTTGAACACTCTTTCGATACGGGGCTGATTGCAGCCCATCTGTTTTACAGCCGCTCTACTCGGCACGCCGTTTCGCAATGCTTCTATAGCACGGCGCAGATCTAGGTAGTTTCTGGAATCTTCTGAATTCATTGAATCACCTTCTCAAATCTTAATTCAGCAGGGGAAAGGTTAGTCTACAACTGTGGAATATATGGTTTCAGTCATGGAGGAAAATTGCTGACCATGACTTTTCTCAAGATCGATAACAGGGTATTGGCATCTGCTAGTCGCCTGCTTCTACTTAAGATTTTCGCTGCTCATTCAGGCTGTCCTGTAGATTTTTTCTACTGTGTGCATCGCCTATTTTGAATCATCTCTGATCGCTGCTGGCTTATCGTCTGCGTCAATGACGCCAAGCAGCGCCGCATACCGTTCCAATGAGCAACCAAGATTATGCAAGTTTGACCAAGGCAGCTACCGGATTGATGATTTTTTCATCTCTAACGTCGTTCATTATCCTTGTACGTAGCGCTTGATAGATGCTCCAACCTCTCAAGGATTTTTCATCAATGAACCCTTCATTGGTCACTACCAAAAAGAACATTCCAAACAAATGATCAGTATCGTCAATAAACTGTCTGAGCAACTCATAATGTTCGATAGTTTGTGGTTTGTTGTATGTGCGTTTTCCATCCGAAGGGCTTGGATAATGGGTTACTCGAGTATTATCCAAATACAGAATCGTCCCCGAAAGGCCCGCATACTGTACCCAATAAAGTGTTGATTCAATAAAGTAGCGTGCTGTAGTTCGATTGATACTAGTCTGGATATCAAAAGGACGAACAAATCCTATACGCGGCGTTTCCCCAGTAAGCCATTTCAACAGGGTATTTCTTTGTGATACTTCTGTCGGTCCAGCAAACATCTCCGTCAGGCACAGATAAAATACCGTTTGACGAAATGCTTTTAACATTTTAGAGTTGCTGAGAACGTTCTCAGAAAGCGCATTCCGCAATTCATAACAAACAGTGCTCTTGTCAACTTGATTGGCTCTGGCGATTGAGTCAACAATATTAAAAGTATTGTGAGGTTCAATATCATCCACTTTATAAAATTTTTCACCTAGCAACTTCTTGATGACAAAACGTGCCAGAAGGCGCCAATCTATCGCGGATGCCATTTTGTAAAAAATAAACTGAGGCATGTGAACACCGCACTCCACTGCATTTATTTTTACGAATACAAAGTTTCTTTGTTGACAGAGAGCATTGATTTTATTCGACAAGTCTTGTTTTCTCTCTTCAGCAGTCACAGCAAACTTTACTGTTGAGCCGCCCTCCTTTATGAACGTGGATAGATACTCTCGGTCTACAACGTCCAACCAATCGTCAATTGATATCGCGTTTTTCATTGCATTAGTCGGCCTGACTGAATCGGATTGCATAATATTCGACGGAGCTGCCATCTTTATTAATGAACGTAAATAGATGGCTTTTTGCACGGTGGCGTGTTCCTGTGGACGACGGAAATGAAACCCTCGCACCGTTTCTTGTTACTTGTGGTCCTTTAGATTCCAAAATATATAAATCCCTAGCGAAGTCACTGCGGTCATAATCGCGTGAACTTCCCGGGAGAGCCGTCATTAAATTGTAGATCGTATTCAGCTGGTAAACAGGTCCTTCGCCTCCAGAAATCAAATTCGAATTCTCAGATATTTTTAAAATGTTGTAGATTCGGTATAAAGAAGCAAGAAATTGTTTGGGCGAATGGCGTGCATTTTTGTTCTGAGCCTTTTGGAGAATATCAACTAGGTAAGTTGGTCTAACTTGGGATACTTTTTTGCGATTCACATTTACAGCCCGTTGTGCAGGTAAAATTTTCACAATCAATGGGGGACAAACCAAATTGCCATCTTTCTCATATATGTCAAATCCCACTTCTCTCGCTGTGCTTTTTAGCAATGGAGCAAATTGTTCCTCAAAAATTTGAATTTCATCTTCTTCTGTATATGGCCAACTCGACACCGCCTTAAAGACATCAGAATTGACTTCTTCCAATAGATTTTTGAGATTCTCTTGACAACGCTTGATCCCTGCAATATTACCGACCTTTGCCGCTTTCTTCAAAGAATTGATTTGCCTAAGTAACTTTCTGACTGATACTTGGCTCTGTTCGGCAATAACTTCGGTTTCACTACACGCTTGTTCGAGACTAATCACTGGGAATTCCTCAAAGGCTTTTGTTTTGAATTTCGATCATGTTTACATCGTTTGACGCTAAAGTATACTTCAAGAAAATAAAACATAAGATTTTCGCACTGTACACATATACAGGCGGCTTTCAGATGACACGCAAAGCCATCAGATTGCCCGAATCGGCCAAAATTTGATGACTTGCATGCACAGCCTTGTTCGGTTCAGTAAACACAACCACTGAACACTGGCCGCCGACTGTCAAATTTTTCCAACAGTTTCACGCACACCCGTTAATACTCGCGCTAAGCAATTCTCAAGTGCCGCTTCGTCCACTCTGTCCACGAGGTGATTCGGTGATGCCAGCATGCAATCCCTAGATCAATTCCAATCGCCGAATTCGCGATGAATGAAGTCGGCATTCAGCGACTGAATTCCTAGTTTTGGAGTCCTCAGCCATCGTAAAAATTTCTAACTTGAACGCTTCCTCTTCTCGATTCCTCTAAATTGAGCGCTCAACGGCAAGAACTCGATTACAGCAGAACTCACCTTCTATATAATTTAATTTCATGCTGTGTTAACAACTGGCTTTTTAAAAATGACTTGGCTGACGAATCAATTCTTGGTGGCAATGCCGTTTCTGACAAATTCACTGTTCGAGAAGACAGTTGTTTTGGTTTGTCAGCATGACAAAGACGGTGCGCTTGGAATTGTTGTCAACAAGGAAACAAGCTTGTTGTTAGAAGATATCTTGCTGGAGCTGAACTTGGAATTCGAACCGATTCCATCGCTGAAAACGCCCGTGTTATGCGGCGGCCCGGTTCAGATGCAAAGGGGACTTGTCCTCCACGATTCGAAAAATTCTTGGGCAGCAACCATTCCAGTTGGAGATGAGCTGAATTTGACCATGTCAAAAGATGTTATGGAGGCTATATCAGAAGATCGAGGACCAGAGCTGTGCCTGCCATTGCTAGGCTACTCAGGATGGGAAAGTCAACAGCTGGAAGAAGAATTGCTAAACAATTACTGGCTTTCAACTCCTGCTGACAATTCGATTATTTTCAATACTCCCATCGAGCAAAGATGGCAGCGAGCCGCTTCATTGGTCGGAATTGACATCGCTTCAATGTCTGGGGTAACAGGGACGGCTTAAACATAGCAATCGTACGACGAATTCTCTGCTGCCACGATTCAACCAATCGAGCATCTGTCCTATTGGATTCCATAAATATCCCATTTCTTTGCAACTTTTTAGCGATGCTCGCATGAAACCGCCTGAGCTCCACATTGACAAGTCAAGTGTCCTTGGTTTTGATTATGGAACGCGCCGTATTGGAGTCGCAGTTGGAAATCCAACTCTGAAAGCTGCACGAGGACTGGGAGTTGTTCATGTATCCCAAGGCGGGCCAAACAAGCGACAGATTGAAGAGTTTGTTGATATCTGGCAACCTAGCAGGTTCATCGTCGGAATTCCCATCACTTTGGATAAAAATAAAACGCCGCTGCATCGAGAAATTCTTCGGTTCAGCGATTGGTTAGACTCTCGGTTTAACTTGCCCGTAGAATTCGTCAACGAGAGCTATAGTACTGAAGAATCGAACTTTCGCATGAGTGAATTTAAAATTAAGCGCAAAAAAAAGCCGGAAGTTCGAAATCAGCTGGCTGCTGAAGTTATATTGGAAACTTATTTTTCGGAATCTCGCAAATAAAATGAGCAATGACCAAATAGCGCCCAACAATTTTCATGCTCCAAATGTTCTGCCGGTAGAGAATATTCTGCGGATCATGTCGAGTCGCATGCAACCATTTTTAAAACTTGACCCGCTGCTGGTTGCAATTCAGACCGGAGGTGTATGGGTCGCAGAACAACTCCATCGAACACTGCAAATGGAAGAACCTTTGGGTACAGTTGACATTTCTTTTTATCGCGATGATTTCAGTAAAATCGGAACGCATCCGCAAGTTCATGGATCCTATTTGCCGATTGAAATCGATGATCGTCACATCATAATCATTGATGATGTATTACATACAGGACGTACCGCTCGCGCCGCACTCAATGAATTGTTTGCTTGGGGCAGACCGGCATCGGTTGTGTTGGCAGTGCTGCTGGATCGCGGAAATCGTGAAGTTCCCCTGCATGCGGAAATTGTCGGACACCACATGTCGCTGGAAAACGATGACTTTGTGAAGATTTCTGCAGACGGGCAGCTATATTATTCAAACTTTTCATCCAACTGATTCGCTTATCAATGAGTTTGGATATTCAACTTGATGCCAAAGGAAATCTAAAGCACTTTATTTCGCTAGAACCTCTCTCCTCGGAACTAATTCTCGAACTCTTGGACGAGGCTGAATCTTACATTGATTTTGCCACTCGAGATATTAAGAAAGTCCCTCTTCTTCGCGGAAAAACAATCGTCAATTTGTTTTTTGAACCGAGTACAAGAACTCGGACAACTTTTGAAATCGCAGCAAAACGGCTATCCGCAGATGTAATCAACATGCAATCGAGTTCAATGTCGACGACAAAGGGCGAGACTATTTTGGATACGGTTAAAACGCTGCAGGCGATGCATGTTGATACCTTTGTAGTTCGTCACTCTCTAAGCGGTGCAGCCACCTTGCTTGCCCATCACGCTCCACAGCCTGTTCATATCATCAATGCCGGCGACGGCCGCCACTCCCATCCCACACAGGCGCTCTTGGACATGCTGACCATTCGGCAACAGAAAAAAGAGATTAAAAATCTAACCGTGGCGATTGTCGGCGACATATTGCACTCTCGGGTTGCACGGTCAGACATCACCGCGCTGCGAAAACTCGGAGCAAAAGAGATACGCGTGATTTCGCCGAGAACCTTGATCCCAACTGGAATCGAAACTCTGGGAGTCAAAATTTACACCGATATGGATCAAGGCTTGAAGAATGTGGACGTGATCATCATGCTGAGATTGCAACTAGAAAGAATGGATGGTCAACTCATACCAAGCGGCCGCGAGTATTTTCAGTGCTATGGCCTGACGGAAAACAGAGTTCAGCTGGCAAAACCGGATGTGCTCGTGATGCATCCAGGACCGATGAACCGAGGGCTCGAAATCGCTTCTTCGGTCGCGGATGGAAAAAACTCAGTAATCCTTCCCCAAGTGTCAAATGGCATCGCAGTTCGAATGGCTGTAATTGCAAAGATCATGAGAGGATCTAGAAAACCACGACGAGCCGTCAGTCCATGATTACAGCAATTCGCGGAGGCAGAATCATTGACCCTTCTGCAAATAGGGATGAAGTATCCGACCTGTTCTTTGGCAATCAGCATATTTTGTCTTCACGGAACATTTCAGAACACCAGATTACGCAGGAAATCGACGCTTCTGGCCTTATCGTGTGTCCCGGTTTGATCGACATTAATACGAACATGGGTGAACCCGGCGCCGAACACCAGTCGACGATGAGAACTGAATCGAGAGCCGCCATCGCAGGGGGTGTAACCACTGCCTGCATACAACCGAATACTCAACCTGTCGTCGACACCGCAGCCATGGCGCACATGATTCGCAGGAACGCAAGACAGCACAGCGGCATTCGCATCGTTCCCTTGGGCGCCTTGACAAGAGGCCTGGCTAGCGAATCTTTGACGGATATGGCTGCATTGAAAGAAGCCGGATGTGTCGGCGTCAGCAATGCTCGAACGGCGGTAAGCAACACGCTGTTAATGCGCAGAGCGATGCAATACGCTGCGACATTCGATATTACAGTTTTTATTCAGTCGCATGATCCTTGGCTTACTGGAAATGGTTGCGTACATGAAGGCGAACTGAGCACTCGACTGGGATTGCCCGCAATCCCTGAGGCGGCTGAAACCGTTGCGGTAGCGCGCGATTTGGCACTCGTCGAAACAACCGGTGTACGAGCTCACTTCAGTCAATTGTCCTGTGCGCGATCTGTCGACATGATTCGGGAAATGAGTGCGCGCGGGCTGAAAGTATCAGCGGATGTAGCCATCCATAATCTTCTGCTAACCGAGTTTGATGTCGCCGGCTTCAACACGCTGTGTCATGTTCTGCCGCCGCTTCGCAGTCAAAATGATCGCGAGGGACTGAGACAAGGCCTGAAAGATGAGACCATTTCTACCATTTGTTCGGATCACTCTCCCTGTGGCATTGACGATAAACTCGCGCCCTTTCCACAAACTGCTGCTGGAATTTCAGGTCTTGAGACACTGCTGCCGCTTACGTTGCGTCTCGTTGATGAGGGCGTGCTGGACATCAAACAGGCAATTGCGTGTCTGACTTGCAATCCGGCTCGAATATTGCAAGTGCACGGTGGTTCATTGACGGAAGGCTCAACGGCAGATATCTGTATTTTCGACCCTGACAAGACTTGGAAATTTAAGCCTCAGGCAATGTTGAGCAGCGGTAAGAACAATCCTTTTGGGGGCTGGAATCTTCGCGGAAAAGTGCTGTACACGGTTGTCGACGGAAAATTGAATTCGATTCAAAACAAAGGCTCCGCAAACTTGTAAATTCGATCACCCGCGAGCTTATGCAGGTCCGCCCGTTGAATTGAAAAAAGAGTATTCGGTGTCCCTGCAGCCGCCCACACATTATCATGCTCGAAAAGATCATAATCAAAGACGGTCTCAACGTCTTCGGGCAAACCAATCGGAGCAACTCCACCAATCGAAAATCCAGTGGACGCCCGCACAAAACTGGCGTCGGCTTTACCGATTTTCTCGCCAATATATTCCGAAAGCCGATCAAGTCTCACGCGATTGCTGCCACTGGTGACAGCTAATATCGGCCGACCGGACGCACTCTTGAAAAGGATTGATTTCGCAATCTGAGACTGTGAGCAGCCGAGTGTAGCCGCGGCCTGGGCAGATGTTCTGGTTTCATGGTCTAAAATTTGAATTTTGCATGGAATTTTATTTTTGGCTGAAGCTGCATGGACGCGCAGATTCGCTGGTTTCATTTTCAAAGCTACTGCCTCACGATTTTCTACAGGGTGCCACTCAATCAAAATTGCTGTTAGAATACTCAAAATTGAAGAAAACTAACAGACATATAGTGAATCATGAACACATTTGATTTCAGTGAAAAGTTTACTAGCGTGATGCGTCGAATTCGAAACGCTGAAATTAGATCAGGACGCGAACCCGGTTCGGTGGAGCTCGTCGCTGTCGGCAAACTTCATTCTGCTGAATCCATTCGAAAGCTGGCTGGTTTAGGCCAAATCGCGTTCGCAGAAAATTTTGTACAAGAGGCGATCGAAAAACAAAAGGTCCTCAGTGACTTAGCTGTCCAATGGCATTTCATTGGAAGCATTCAAAGTAACAAAACACGCTTGATCTCTAATCATTTTTCCTGGGTTCACAGTGTTGAGCGCTACAAAATCGCCCGACGTTTAAGCAGCCAGCGACCGGCGCACCTTGATCCTCTCAATATCTGTCTTCAGGTGAATTTACAACAGGAACAATCAAAATCTGGAATCACTGCGAATGAAATCTTGCCTCTGCTCGAGCAGACAGCTGAGCTCCCGCAATTGAGCGTTCGCGGATTGATGATTGTTCCCAAACCCGCAGAGAACCCTGAAGATCAGCGACCGGTATTCGCGCAACTGCGTAAATTGTTAGAAAATGCCAATGATCAAGGATATTCGCTCGACACCCTTTCAATGGGCATGACGGACGATCTGGAAGCGGCGATTGCAGAAGGCGCCACACACGTGCGAATTGGAACCGCCCTATTTGGACCGAGAATCAAAAAAGCTGCATTGTAGTGTTTTTTTTCTCAATTCAACACAGAAAACAACTCTCAACACAAAGTAAAATAACCTTCTTAACTCGCAACTTCATTTTTGTTCGCCTATGCTCTCGAAAAACAGCGCTTCCTCCTTCGCAGGTACCATTGGATTCATCGGGGGCGGGAATATGGCGAAAAGTCTAGTCGGAGGGCTTGTATCGGAGGGGTTCAAACCATCTTCGATTTTCGTCTACGATCCGATACCAGAAGCCGTGCAATTCATGGCTGATCAATATGGAGTGCAGATTACAAATGGAAATGACAGCACGATCTCCCGTTCCAATACCGTAGTATTAGCCGTTAAACCCCAGGTGTTGCGCAGCGTACTCAAAAAAGCGAGCAGTGCTCTGCAGGAGCACCGGCCCCTGCTTGTCTCTATTGCAGCAGGAATTCAAACGAAAGACTTAGACCTTTGGTCGGGCGGTGGTTTGGCGATTGTTCGCGTAATGCCGAATACACCGGCTTTGATACAAAGAGGAATGAGTGCGCTGTTTTCCAACCCGCGTGTTTCTGACGAGCAGCTGGATAACGCCGAACGAATATTGTCAGCAGTTGGAAAAACCGTCCAAGTTCGAGATGAAGCTGATTTGGATGCTGTAACTGCTTTGTCTGGAAGTGGCCCAGCATACTTTTTTTTCCTGATCGAAGCAATGGAGCAAGCGGCACGGGATCTGGGAATCGACCGCGATATCGCGCACATTCTAGCCACTGAAACTGCAGTCGGGGCAAGTTTGCTCGCCGCCGGCAGCAACGAATCAGCCGCAGTGCTTCGAGCTCGCGTTACCTCGCCGGGCGGAGTCACAGAAGCTGCGTTTCAAGTACTTGAAAACGAGGGTGTGAGAGACAGCTGGATTGAGGCCATTGCTGCGGGTCAGCGTCGATCTATTGAAATGTCTCATTCATAGAATTCTAATATCTTGATCTTACAGTGACTATTCCCATCTCCTTAAGCTTGCTTCAAACTGTTTTCAAGCTGTTTGCAATCATCTCTGTGGCACGAGCTTTGCTGCAATATTTGGATGCTGATTTCAACAATTTCATATCGCAGTTTATTTATCGCGTCACCCTTTTGCCCATCAAATTTCTACGAATTTTTGTGCCGAGAGTCGGGGGACGAGATCTCGCGTCACCATTGGTGCTGGCAGTTTTAGTCACGGGTTGTGAAAGATATCTAATGATCGTCAGCACTGGGAACGAAGTCGATGTTTCCGGTTTGGTCCTGCTGACAATAGCGCGAACGATCGACTTCGGAATTGGTCTCATGGTTGTTGCGGTCCTAGCTCTTGTTGTCTTAAGTTGGGTTTCAAGACGCATCACTGACTTTCACCGGCTGGTCATAACTCTTACAGACCCCCTCATTTTTCCAGTTCGTCGAATGTTGCCGTCTTTTGGTCGATTGGATTTTTCACCAATAGTAGTTTTACTGCTGCTTGAACTGGCAGATTGGTTTGTCGTCGGTTCGTTGGAGACAGCAGGGTATCGCATGTTTCTGTAGCTCGGCAGCAATTTAATTATTTCAAGTTAATCCATGGCAACCAGCGTATCGTCCGCGCCGCAGACGCCGACGAATCTCAACTGGCTTCAGTCACTCCAAGGTGTCACGAATCCTCGAGCAATTTGTATGTTGTTCTTAGGATTTTCTGCCGGATTGCCTTTATTGCTCGTGTTCGGCACACTTTCTGTTTGGTTGCGCGAGGCTGGAATCGAACGAGCCACACTTACATTTGTGAGTTGGGCTGCCTTAGGGTATTCGTTCAAGTTTGTTTGGGCGCCCATTGTGGACCGAATGCCGGTACCGTACCTGAGTCGAAGATTTGGACGTCGGCGCGCATGGTTGTTGGTTTCTCAATTTGCGGTCATGTTTGCACTGGTTTGGACCTCTATGTTTGATCCTCAGACAGAATTGCTTGCATTAACTGTGTTTGGCGCAATCCTGATCGGTTTTTCTTCGGCGACTCAGGATATCGTAATTGATGCATATCGGATCGAGTCAGCGCCACCGGAATTACAAGCGATGCTGTCAGCGACATACATCGTTGGCTATCGAATTGGAATGGTGGTCGCAGGCGCTGGAGCACTTTGGATTGCCGAATTCATCGGAGGTGCAGACTACAGCTATCGCGCCTGGTCGCTAGTCTATAAGCTCATGGCTTGCTTCATGCTGGTGGGTGTCGTCACCACACTGCTGAATCCTGAGCCCAAAGCGAAAGAGTCGCTTAAAACATCGTTTTCCAAAACATCAGACTACATCCGATTTTTCATAGTATTCGCGTTCGCCGTCAGCGCTTTCGCTTCAGGATTTCTTTTGAGCTCCGAGCTCGCATCTTCTCTCAAAGGAACTCTGATGGAAAACGCTGGGTTCAATAAAGTAGCAGCCAGTCTAGTCACCGAATCACTGCGCACGATGCTTGCGATTGGACTTGCAGGGGCAGCCGCTTGGGTGCTGGTCTCACTGAAATTCATACGCTCCAGTTACATACGCGAAACGTACCTTGAGCCAGTCTCAGATTTTTTTGTGCGTTACGGTCGAGTTGCCTTAGTCATACTCCTGCTGGTCTGCATTTACCGAATTTCCGACATCGTGCTCGGCATTCTTGCGAATGTTTTTTATTTGGATATGGGATTCACAAAATCACAGATAGCACATTATTCCAAGTTCTGGGGATTGATGGCTTCAATTGCAGGCGGACTCCTCGGAGGCATTCTCGCGCTTCGATTTGGTGTCCTTCGCGCGTTGCTGCTCGGAGCGGTTTTAGCGCCGCTTTCGAATCTTCTGTTCCTAACACTGGTCAGTCATCCAGTCACACAGGTACTATTGTTTGTTGTAGTCTTGGATAGCCTGAGCGCAGGAGTTGCGTCAGCAGCATTCGTTTCGTATCTATCGAGCCTGACGAACATTCGATTCACCGCAATGCAGTATGCGATTTTTACATCGATCATGCTTTTGTTTCCAAAATTAATCGCTGGTTACTCTGGAACGATGGTCGATGGAGTCGGTTACGAGACCTTCTTCGTAATTACCGCACTCATGGGAATTCCGGTGATTGCGGTTGTTCTGTGGGTGCAGAAGCTCAGACTCACAATTTAACAAACCGAATGCCAGGCCTCCACAAAATTTAGCACGCGCTCAATCAGAATTCGGCCGATTTATTCGTCTAGTGAATAGTCATATTCAATGATCAATGGTGCGTGATCAGAAAATTTTTCTTCTTTATAGATATCGACTGAAACAATCGAGTTTCTTAAATTTTCTGTGACTAGCTGGTAGTCAAGCCGCCATCCAACATTTCTTGCATAGGCAGCACCGCGATATGACCACCAAGTATACTGACTTGGTCGACTATCAAGTACTCGAAAGGCATCAACAAAACCTGCATCTTCTATCAGCCAATCCATCCATGATCGTTCTTGCGGCAAGAATCCAGATGATTTTCGGTTGCTTTTCCAGTTTCTAAGATCAATGGGTTTATGAGCGATGTTGATGTCGCCGCAAATGATGAAATCTCGATCTTCTTTCAGAAACCCCACTAAAACCGGTTTTAGCCGTTTCAAAATTTTTTCTTTGAATTGCTGTCGGGTATCCGAGCTGCTACCGGACGGCAGATATATTGAAATGATTGAAATATTGCGTAAATCGACTCGTACGCAACGCCCTTCGGAATCAAAGTCCTCCCAACCCAATCCCAAGCTAAACTGATCCGGTGTGTATCTTGAATAAATTGCAGTTCCGCTGTATCCTTTTTTTTCGGCGAAATGAAAGTATGATTTGAAGTGATTTGGTGCAGCCATCTGCTGCGTCAGCTGTTCCGCTTGAGCTTTCAGCTCTTGTATACAAACAAAATCTGCATGAATCTGAGACAACCACTCATAAAATCCTTTACGCGCAGCGGCTCGAATTCCGTTTGCATTGAATGTCACAACTTTCATAAATCAATAATCACCTAATGTTCTCAATACAGCCAGTTCGACTTCATCAATGACTCACCGCGAAGACCTTGCTCGAAGAGTCAATCATTTTACCCGCAATCTATTGAGCTGGAATGAAATCGATCCAGAACGCGATCTGCCTTGGGTATTTGAAACGGATCCCTACCGCGTTTGGATTTCCGAGATCATGCTGCAGCAGACGCGCGCAAAAACGGTAATACCCTACTACCACCGCTTTATTGAGATTTTACCCGACTTCGAATGCCTGGCCAATGCATCATCCGATCAAGTTCTTTCCCTATGGTCTGGTCTTGGATATTACACACGTGCGAGAAACCTGCATCGCGCTGCAAAACAGATTTTAGAAAATCACGGAGGAATCATCCCGCCCGATTTCGATGCGATTCTTGCGTTGCCTGGAATCGGAAAATCAACTGCTGGGGCCATATGCGCGCTTGCTTTCGGCTTGAGAACACCAATACTAGATGGCAACGCGAAGCGCGTCTATTCTCGATTCCACTGTGTTGACGAATTCCCAGAATCAGCAAGGGTGAGAAGACTGTGGGAACTTGCGGAACTGCATACACCAGCACAAGAATGCAGAAAATATACTCAGAGGATCATGGATTTAGGAGCAACCATTTGTTTGCCTAAGAATCCTCTATGCCACTTGTGCCCGGTAGCGACATCGTGCTGTGCTCGTGCTTCGAACCGGCAAGCCGAACTTCCCGTTAAAAAACGACAAATCGTTCGAAAAACAAAATCAGTTACGATGCTAATCGTATTGGCTGAAGATAATCAGGTGTTATTGGAGCGTCGAAACAACCAGGGAATATGGGGAGGTTTGTGGAGCCTGCCCGAGTATGCAGGTGAGCTTGGAGGTCTCGAGAATTGGCTGGAGGAAAAATTTCATATCAGAGCCTCAATTCACGGCAGCTGGGACACAATTCGTCATGAGTTGACTCATATTTCACTTGTGATCACCCCGTTGCTTCTAGAAGTCAAACAAATTCGGGATGAATTTGAAAATCAGTCCCGATTTGATTTTTTTTCCGTTGATCAAGAATTGGAACATGGAATGCCAGTTCCAGTATTGACCTTGTTCAGCAAGATTTTAGAGTTAAAGGAAAAGGAAAATTTCAGCTAAGTCTCGTTTGTGATCGTCTCTACCGACGGCTTCGAACAATGTAAAATTCTCAGTAGTCTTTATTAACGATTCTGAAAAGTCATGTCAAAAACTGTGAAATGTATTGTCCTCGGAGAGGAATTGCCCGCATTGCCTTTCCAGCCTGTCCCTGGCGAACTTGGGGCTAGAATTCGTGAAAACGTGTCGCAGCAGGCATGGCAAAAATGGTTAGGTCATCAAACGATGCTGATCAACGAAAATCGACTTAGTTTAGGTAATGCAGAACATCGGAAGTATTTGACTGAACAGATGGAAAAATATTTCTTTGGCGGAGAATATGACAAACCTCAAGGGTATTCGCCAATAAATTCCTAAACTCGCTTGAAAAAAGTAAGTCTAGTTGGCGATTGAGCAGCAATATTTCACTAAGATCATATTGGGAAACGGATTATCCTTGTATAATTTCGTCTTTCTGACTTTCGCAGGTTAGGACGATAGCCTCAAAAAAGCATCGATCTGATTCAAAATGTCTAGGCCAGGTAGCTCAGTAGGCAGAGCAGTGGACTGAAAATCCACGTGTCGGTGGTTCGATTCCGCCCCTGGCCACCTTAATTCCTCTCAAATTCGTCAAACGCAGCGAAGCAGGTCATTCTGTATTCGCAATTGACGTACTATTTGTCACACCACCTGGCGCAATTTTTCTTTTTGCTGTCGGGTGCCAGTCCGGCGGTCTGAATAGACAGCCTAGCAAGTCCGAAAAACTATTGGACTGCCTAATTTTTCTACCGAGTCTCCAAAGCCCGTGAAAAAACACAACTAAAGGATTGACGGAATGGATCGGTGTTCGAATCCCGTAAATAACTTTTTCTTTTTCCTCAGCAAATGTGCCAAACAATTTGTCCCAAATGATCAAGATTCCGCCATAGTTCTTATCGAGGTACTGTGCATTGGAGCCATGGTGAACACGATGATGCGATGGAGTATTGAAGATAGCTTCAATCGGTTTAGGCAACTTCTTGATCAGCTCTGTGTGCAATGGGGTCTGATACTGTAAAACGACAGCTTCCGCAAAGAATATGACGAACGGATTAAAACCAAGAATTGCCAGCGGAATCGAGAAAATTACTGGAAAAATTCCATCTAACGGTCCGAATCGATACGCGACAGAAATATTCATGTAAGGAGAACTGTGGTGCACGCTGTGCGTCGACCACCCGATTCCGGTTCGATGTGTAAATCGATGTTCCCAATAGTAAGCAAAGTCTGCCAATAGAACACACAGGACAATCGACCACCCATTGATCGGGATGGTCATAACACGAAAATTTTCAAAAAAGAAATAGTAAATTGCAACAAGGGCAGAAGCCAATGCAACGTAGTAAATAATAATGAATGCATAAAATACGACAAAATTCGTGATCCCGTCACCCAATACATTCCTGGTCATCAACCTTTTAAGCAGTAGGCGCACCGCTTCTAAGCCGAGAAACACAAATGAAACCAAATACACCCAGTAATCCATCAGCGCATGCCAATCGTACACTTCGTATTCGCCAAACGTAGTATTAAAGAATTCCATCATTGCACCTCCAGTGTATTTACAAGACGGCGGGCAGATCGTTCGGCTGCAAACCACCAGTCATCGCTCACGTTCAGCGATTCAAATGAATCGATTGTGAAATAAATTCCGACGATGCCCAGCGCGACCTCAAAAATTTCGGATTCGGATGAATTCGGATAGGCCAGCTGAACCTCATGTGCAACCGCTTCAATAAACTGAGTAATGACTACCATCAGCCTTTCGTTAATTTCAGGATACTGCTCTGCAGCATTCGTAAGCGCCTGAACAACCAGAGCAGAGTTGTTTTCTTTGGCGTATTTGGAGTCAAACAACAGATGCAACAGCTCACTGACTCGATTTGCTACCGGCAGTGCAGCAATCAGCTCGTTTGTCTCCGTTGTGAATTGATGACAAACATGATCCAATAATGCTCGAATCATGTCGTCTCGATTACCAAGATAGTGACGAAGAATCGTTCGTTTCACTCCAGCGGCCTGGGCAATACGGTCCTGAGTCGCGCCGTTGAATCCATAACGCACAATGCAATTGGCATAAGCGGTAAGGATTTCTTTCGATCGAATCTCCTTTAAACTTGTACGAGGCATAATTTTTTCCTTAAAAATTTCAAATGATGTAAAGAGTATATTATAGATTGTCAATATTGACAATCTATATAGGGAGTGTTTCTAGAATTTAAAGGAAAAAATTCGAAAGAATCGAAATATTTTCTTGAACAGAATGTGATGAAAATTCCGGATGATGGCAGTTTTTTCAGTGATTTCGGACTTGAAGAATGGAACTGCGCTTCAAATAAAAAAGGTTCTGAGCCGAGTCTCAGAACCTTTTTGAAAACAGAGGTAGAAGTCGATTACATGTCAATAAATGGTTTCAAATTGTCACAGCGAGAGGGATGACGCAGTTTTCGAATCGCCTTGGCTTCAATTTGGCGAATACGCTCGCGAGTGACGTCAAACTGCTGACCCACTTCTTCCAACGTATGATCAGTTGGCATTGCGATGCCAAATCGCATACGTAAAACTTTTGCCTCTCGATCAGATAGAGAGTTAAGCGCTTGCTCAGTTGCGTTCTTCAATCCCGCTTCGGTAGCAACGTCTAGTGGCGCTCGAACCGTCTTGTCCTCAATGAAGTCACCAACCTGAGAATCTTCGTCTTCGCCTGTCGGCGCTTCCATAGACAATGGTTCTTTCGGAATCTTCAAAACTTTGCGTACTTTATCCTCAGTAACTTCCATTCTTTCAGCCAGCTCTTCGACCGTCGCTTCACGCCCCTCTTCCTGGCGAATTTCACGCTGAATGCGAGTCAAAGTACTAAGAGTCTGTGTCATGTGAACCGGCACTCGAATGGTTCGGGACTGATCAGCGCAGGCTCTCGTAATGGCCTGGCGAATCCACCAAGTAGCGTAGGTAGAGAATTTAAAACCTCGTTCATGCTCGAATTTATCGACAGCTTTCATCAGGCCAATATTCCCTTCCTGAATTAAATCCTGGAATCCCAAACCTCGATTGTTGTATTTTTTAGCGATAGAAACCACTAATCGAAGATTTGCTTCAATCATTTCTTTTTTTGCAACATTCGCTCGAGTTTCCCCAATTCGAATGATTCGACACACTTCTCGAAACTCATCTATTGGCAGACCAATGCGGTGCTCAAAAAGACTCAATTGATTCCGCGCCATTCTAAGCTCTTCTCGGTTCAATTCGATCAGCTCCGCCTGCTTTTCGTTCCCTAAACCCTTCAAAATAGAAATTAGGTTACGATGCGTAAGTTTCTTTTGCAATACTTCAATTAATTTTTGCCGAGGAATCTGCGCTTTACTGATACAAATTTCTTCAACGACTTTAGTCATTTTCTTGAGTTCTCGATCAGCATCATGCGCAATTCTAAACATATCGTCCATTTGCTTTCGAACATACTTCAATTCCATGAATCGTCTTGCAAGCACTTCTCGATGAAACATTACTTTTTCTGCCCGAACACCTTTCTTTTCACTTGCCAGCGCTTCGGCGAACCACTTGTAGCGCTTTCGCATCGTTTCAAAGTGATTTCCGATTTTTGTTTCTCGAAACGGAATTTTCTCGCCGAGACTGTTCTTGATTTGAATGGGATGAACGACATTATTTTTGACAAGCCCAGTTGTAATTTCGTTTGGACGCTTATTCTCAGCCAAAACTTTTTCCATCAGGCTGACTAAACTTGAAACGACAAGCGGACATTGAGCGGCTGCCTGCAGCGCCTGCCTCAATCCCATTTGAATTCGCTTTGCCAGTTCTATTTCTTTACTTCGCGTCAATAAATTTATCGCGCCCATCTCACGCATATACATGCGAACGGGATCGGTAGTGCTACCAAACTCACTCTTCAGAACTTCTTCGGCTTCTTCCGCAGCATCCTCGTCCTCCGGACTTCCCTCAACTTTCATAATCAAGCTGTCGGGATCTGGCGCCTCATCACAGACTTCAATTTCCATCTCACCGATAAGCTCCACAATTTTTTCGATATGCTCGATATCGCTCAGTGAATCTGGGAGATGATCATTGATGTCCTCATAAGTCAGAAAACCTTGACGTCTTCCTCTCATGATGAGGTTTTTAAGTTCAGAATCCTTAGTTTTGTATTCCATATGCGAGCGTCCTCGAATTAAAAAAAATTTGAAGTTAATTCCTACAAAACGTAACGGCTGACATTTTATTGTGAATGCACAGAGTCTAGTTCAATCTGGGACCATTCAGAGAGCATTTTTGCAATACACTGAATCGAATTTAGTCAAACCGTACCGAACTGATTGCAGGTAAAAATAGTACAAACAATCAGCTATATATTATATTTCTAATATATCTTATCTGAAAATCCGCCTCTGAGCGCGAATTTTGCTTTAGATTAAGTTAAATTTTCTGATTTTTGGAATTCGTCAAGGAGAAATTAGCAGTAAATCCACCAGTAGCGCCACTTATTTCAAGATTTGTAGACTACATAAGTTCGAGATTTGCAAAATTCAAGTGAGATTTATTACTACACCCGATTCATTTTTCTACTAAAAGCGAAAACAACCGGCTATCCTGCACCAAAGCTTTTGGCAAGAAGGACGGAATGTACCGAAACATTGATTGAACAAGACATATGCATCAATTTCCTCTCGATTTAGTTAAATTTTTGTGAAAATTATTAACTAAAACAGACTGGCGACTCCAGATGATTCGAGTCCGGTGCCTCTTCGATATAAAAATCCATGTACGGTTGCTACAATCCAATAAATGGTCTTGTTGCCGTCCAAATCTTTCGGTTATTTGTACTGAATCGGATGGCGTCCCGTTGTTTGTGCAGTGTTCGCTAACAA
This sequence comes from Arenicellales bacterium, assembly GCA_965202855.1. GTDB lineage: Bacteria > Pseudomonadota > Gammaproteobacteria > Arenicellales > JAJDZL01 > JAJDZL01. The sequence continues at coordinate 494,643 of CBDBBP010000004.1, forward strand.
CTTCTGTCGCAAAAGAGAAAAGCCTGCGCAGGTTAACAGACAAATTAAAAAACTGAACGTATTTAGATAGTTCTCCCTATCTACAGAAAATTGATGGCAAGACAAACTCTATTTTTTTACTCACAAAAATTTTCAGCTCTTTACGTCAGTTTGCGTCGCAAACCATTTTTTTCGGTCTTTTCGCTTATGAAAAATAAGTGTACCATTATTGACTTGATTTCAACGAATCTAACGAACGAGGGTTTACATGAAAGAACGCTACGATTGGGTGCCATGGTTCGAGGAACTTGTAAACAAAATCGCAGAAGGTGGCGAACAGTATTTGATAGAAAGGGCGAAGCAGTTAGCATGGAAAGAAGACAACTCAAAATCACAGTTGCTAAATTATGGTGACGAAAATATCGATCCATTGTCGTTCTTTTCCATCCTCGCGTTTAACAACAGGACAGACAAAAGCAGGAGACGAGTTTTTCCAAGTGTCGAAAAGATCTTCGGTCTCCATTCAAAGCTGGACCCCCGCAAAAGTCTTTGGATTCCTACTCCTCGGATCGGGTTAAATCTTCTTTTTCATGGGGACGGTGACAGCAATCCAAAGCTGCTTTGGCAATTGTTCCGGCAAGCCGTACAAGGAGTTGATGCTGTCGAACCCGATGACTTCGAAAACGCTCTCAAAATTCGCAATGTTGCGACAAAGAAACTAACGCAAGTGCTATTTCTTATAAACCCAAAGGAATTCATACAAATTGACGAATTTACGAAAAAGTTTGTGTCAATTAATCGTATTCCTACCCGGATTAGCTGGAAAGAGTACACCAAAAGAACCGATCTGCTCAAAACTATATTTCCCGGATGCCAATTCTTTGAAATTCAAGATGTTACTTACCTGCTTTCGAGAAATTGGTTACGTGTTCAAACCAATAGATTTTTCCAAGTAAGCACAAACGTTGACAACACTGATAAGGATTATTGGGAGGAGTTTAGTTCGAACAATTGGGTTTTCACTAGTCGCCCGGAAAATCTGAATCAGAGTCCCGTTCATATGCCAAAACGCGGAGAAGTAATTCTAGTGAGATTTGGTTCAAATGAGGGTCGAGGCATTGCAGTTGTATATCAAAACGACTATGAGGTTGGGTGGAGCAAGAACAGAAAACTTCATGTCTTGTGGCTCAACGAGACGCATGCCGAACTGTCAGTAAACAAACGTCTTGTTGGATTTTCTCACGCAGATGAGCAAACTGTTGATGCTTTTCGACAATCCAAAAACTATGCCGAAACACTTAATTTAATTGATCGTTTAGCGGGGCGGAAAGACCCGAAGGATGAAAGTGAGAGTCTAGAGGATATCAAGGGGCCGCTAAATCAGATCATTTACGGCCCGCCTGGAACCGGCAAGACATGGAGTACGACAGTTCGTGCCTTGGCGATAATCGATGGTGAAACTCAGCTCAAAGAACATGACCTCAAAAATCGCACCCCTGACCACAGCAAATTTAGCGATCTTCGATTTGAGCCCAAAGACGGTTCTGGCCAAGTGGCAATGGTCACTTTTCACCAAAATTTTGCCTACGAAGATTTCGTCGAAGGCATCAGGCCAACATTGAATGATGGCACGGAAAGTCTAACCTACGAACTGCGACCGGGAATTTTCAAAAAACTGGTGGAAGCGGCATTGAATAGACCAGCTGACAGGTTCGTTCTCGTCATTGACGAGATCAATCGCGGCAATATCGCGAAAATTTTCGGGGAGCTGATTACGTTGATAGAGGATTCCCGACGCCTCGATCAAAAAGATGAGACTCGCGTCACGCTGCCTTATTCGGGCGAGGCGTTCGGTGTTCCTGACAATCTATACATCATCGGCACGATGAACACCGCCGATCGGTCCATTCAATTGCTCGATACCGCACTTCGACGTCGTTTCACTTTCATTGAGATGATGCCGGATGCGGAACATGAGCTGATTCGCAGCGATGTTGACGGAATCGATTGCCAAAAGATGCTCAAGGCCATGAACGAACGTATTGCGGTACTGCTTGACCGAGAGCACCAGATCGGACACACCTACCTGTTCAAGGTAAGCAGTATGGAAAAATTGTCGGAAGTATTTCGGAACAAAATTTTTCCACTGCTACAAGAATACTTCTTCGAGGATTGGTCCAAGATTCGGACGGTCCTGAATCACAACAATTTTGTCTCGCAAATGAAGATCGAGAATGTTTTTGCAGAATCCGACTACTGGGAAGAAACAAAATACGTATACGAGCGACTGCCTGACAGTCGACCCGAATGGAGCGATCCGAATGAGTACCGCAAGATTTACAGTAACCAATCGGCGGATGGGCAGGAATAAAACAGATGCGCGGCATCCTCACGCTTAAGGAGCATGAAAAGTTAAACGAAGATGACTTGGCGGAACTCAAGTCGCTTTCGAACAACGTGATTTAACGTAACAGAAAAGGTAAATTGAGCGTAATTTAACGTAGGTTAAATTCAAAATCTTAATTTTGAAAAGTCGTTAAGGAAATATTTGCTGTAAACCAACCACTAACACTTCTCATTTCAAATTTTGCAGTATAGATTAGTTTGCATTTTCCAAATTTCAAGTGAATTTAAAATCCATTCCCAAGTTATTTTGAAATTACAGGCACTAAAACAGACGATGTCAATCTGTTCGGGGAGCGCTAGTCAACAATATCCAATCGCTCCTACGAACAAGTCACAGGTTAGTAAACAAATAGAAATCTAAACATTACGAGTCAGTTTATTTATCTGCAGAGGACAAGACGAATTCTAAGAGTTTACTATCAAGAATTTGCGTTAAATTACGTCAAGCTGTGTCGCAAACTGCTTTTTTCACTCTATTGATCGTGAAAAATGAGTGTACCATTCATTATTGGCTCGACTTAAATGAAATTGAAAAAGGGATGTCTACATGAAAGAAATCTATGATTGGGTGCCATGGTTTGAGGAACTTGCAAACAAAATCGCCGACGGCGGCGAACAGTATTTGATAGAAAAAGCGAAGCAGGTAGCATGGAAAGCGGATAACACAAAAGCAAGACTGCTAGATTATGATGACGAAAATATTGACCCTTTTTCGTTCTTTTACACCCTTGCGGGTAACAACGGTAGCAACACAAGCAGGAGTCGGGTTTTTCCGAGCGTTGCAGAGATTTTCAGTCTCAATTCGAAACTGAATCTCAATTCGGACCATAACTTTATTTTTCCTACTCCACCTATGATCAACACTCTTTTTCACGGGGACGGCGAAGGCGACCCAAAGCTGCTTTGGAGATTGTTCCGGCAAGCCGTACATGGATTTGATGCTGTCGAGTCCGAAGATTTTGAAAACATTCTCAAAATTCACAATGTCGCGACAAAGAAACTAACGCAAGTCCTATTTCTTATAAACCCAAAGGAATTCATTCCAATTGACAATCAAGCGCAAGTGTTGGGGTTGTTTGAACAAATTCCTAATCAGATAAGCTGGAACGAGTACAAAAAAAGAATTGATCTAATTAGGGATAATTTTCGCGGATGCCAACTCTTTGACGTTAACCTGTTTTCCTATCTGATTTTTTCAGAATCTCTTACCGTTACGAATAGATTCTTCCAAGTAAGCACAAATGTCGATAGTACTGATAAGGACTACTGGGAGGAATTTGGTTCGAACAATTGGGTTTTCACTGATCGCCCGGAAAATTTGAATCAGAGTCCCGTTCATATGCCAAAACGCGGAGAAGTAATTCTAGTGAGATTTGGTTCAAATGAGGGTCGAGGCATTGCAGTTGTATATCAAAACGACTATGAGGTTGGGTGGAGCAAGAACAGAAAACTTCATGTTTTGTGGCTCAACAAGACGCATGCTGTACTGCCATTAAACAAACGTCTTGTTGGTTTTTCTCATGCAGGTGAGAATACTGTTGACGCATTTCGCCAATTCGAAAAGTATGCCGAAACACTTAATTTAATTGATCATTTAGCGGGGCGGAAAGACCCGAACGATGAAAGTGAAAGTCTAGAGGATATCAAGGGGCCGCTAAATCAGATCATTTACGGCCCGCCTGGAACCGGCAAGACATGGAGTACGACAGTTCGTGCCTTGGCGATAATCGATGGCGAAACTCAGCTCAAAGAACATGACCTCAAAAATCGCACCCCTGACCACAGCAAATTTAGCGATCTTCGATTTGAGCCCAAAGACGGTTCTGGCCAAGTGGCAATGGTCACTTTTCACCAAAATTTTGCCTACGAAGATTTCGTCGAAGGCATCAGGCCAACATTGAATGATGGCACGGAAAGTCTAACCTACGAACTGCGACCGGGAATTTTCAAAAAACTGGTGGAAGCGGCATTGAATAGACCAGCTGACAGGTTCGTTCTCGTCATTGACGAGATCAATCGCGGCAATATCGCGAAAATTTTCGGGGAGCTGATTACGTTGATAGAGGATTCCCGACGCCTCGATCAAAAAGATGAGACTCGCGTCACGCTGCCTTATTCGGGCGAGGCGTTCGGTGTTCCTGACAATCTATACATCATCGGTACGATGAACACTGCCGACCGATCCATTCAGTTGCTCGACACTGCGCTTCGACGTCGTTTCACTTTCATTGAGATGATGCCGGATGCGGAACATGAACATATTCGCAGCGATGTTGACGGAATCGATTGCCAAAAGATGCTCAAGACCATGAACGAACGTATTGCGACGCTGCTTGACCGAGAGCACCAGATCGGACACACCTACCTGTTTGACGTGGACGATATGGCCACCTTGTCACAGGCATTTCAGAATAAAATCTTTCCACTGCTTCAGGAATACTTCTTCGAGGATTGGTCCAAGATTCGGACGGTCCTGAATCACAACAAATTTGTCTCGAGAACGAAGATCGAGAACGTTTTTGCAGAATCCGACTACTGGGAAGAAACAAAATACGTATACGAGCGACTGCCTGACAGTCGACCCGAATGGAGCGATCCGAATGAGTACCGCAAGATTTACAGTAGCCAATCGGCGGACAGGCAGGAATAAAACAGATGCGCGGCATCCTTACGCTTAAGGAGCATGAAAAGTTTGGGATTGGCACTCCTTTAAACGACGGTGACAAGTTGAACGAAGATGACTTGGCGGAGCTCAAGTCACTTCCGAACAACGTGATTCAGCGCAGCAGTAACGGCAAATTGAGCGCGCTCAACTACGTGGGAATCATCACTACAAAACGTGGCTTGGTGGTGGAAATTCTCCCGAAGATCGACCTTCTCGGCGAGGATGAGCCTAGAAACGAGAAAACAAAACAAATATTTCTGCGTATGCTGCACTGCTGGCGTGGGTTGTCAGAGTCATTTGATCATAGCAACATCCGTGACTTAGCTCATTACCCCATGCATGAAATCTTCGTCCGCCAGTTTCTTGATAACTTGAGTCTTTTGACGCGCACAGGTCTTGCGCGGCGCTATATCACGGTACAAGCAAACCTGTCCTATTTGAGAGGGCGGCTCCTCTTTCAGGAACAACTGCGTAGCAATTTAACGAACCAGGCACGTTTCGCGGTTGTTCACGACGAGTTGAGCGTCAATCGCCCTGCCAATCGGCTGATTCACAGTGCACTGTTGAAACTTTCTCGTGAGATTCGAAACCTGGAAAACCGACAGCTTCTTCGTCAATTGACTGCGAATTTTATCGATGTTCCTCAATCCCAAAACCTACATTCAGACTGGCAGAGGCATCAGGTTGACCGCTCTATGCAGCACTATAGGCCAGTTATGCAATGGGTTGGCCTGTTTCTGTTTAACCATGGACTGACTACGTTTGCCGGACCTCACATAAACATTTCGCTGCTGTTTCCCATGGAGCAGGTTTTTGAGGCTTTCGTCACAAACAGTTTCCGTCGTTACCAAAGTAAATACGACATCGTCGCCCAAGGTCCGATGATGCCGTTTGCCACAATCCAAAACAGCAATGCATTCATGATGAAACCAGACATCTCTCTCAAGGATGGAAAGCAAACCAAATTCATTCTAGATGCAAAATGGAAACGTATCAATGTCATGGACAACGATCCGAAAAGAGGCATCAATCAGGCTGACATGTATCAAATCTACGCTTACGGCAAGCGTTACGAGTCTAATGCTGTAGCACTGGTCTATCCGAGAACTGAGACTTTCACGAAAGAGCTGTGCTACCGGTTTTTCGACGATTTGCCTCTTATATGCCTTCCATTCGACTGTGCGAATCCCAAGGAAAGCGTCAAGCACTCCATCCATAAACTCGAAGAAGTAAACTGAACTAATTTGGTGTTAACTTCTCGGTGCTTCGAGACCGATTAGCACACTTCTGGATCACCTAAAATTGAGTGAATGGCTGTGAAAGCAACCTGACTTGCGAAAGATTGCTCAAGAAGTTGAATTCAAAATCAAGACGGTTTTCGAATTTCTTATCAGAGTAGCTCGCCAGCTGTCCAAATTAATCCCATCGAAAAATTAGAATCTAAATTTCGACAGCAATTGTCCGAGCCTTAAGTGATGAATTTTTCGCTGATCTCTACAATGACCGTTTGATACTGTAGCGATAGTTTGTCATAGACTGTGACAGTTGGGCTCATTACAGAGATATTTCCAAATGCAAATGAGCGAAGACATGTGCTGGGGAATCTATAACAATCTGCAATTTGACAGAATGTGCTTGGCTGCAACTTGATTGCGTATAACTAGATACAACTTCATATGAAATCAATTGCCAAATTTCGTGCCAGTCAACCAAATGAAGTTCATATCGACGGAGTTGCGGCGTGATCATTCAAAAACCAGCAGCAGGCCAATTTAGCGAGTCGAAAAAACCGAATAAATTGTCTATTAAATCAGTATTGTTAGGTAATCAAAACAGCTGCAGGAACAATTTTCAGGATAAAACGATCAAACATTGGGTTTCGTATCCTTAGATTCTCCATGGCAAGGCACATATGATCGAAATTTAGAATACTTACGGTAAGTTTTTTTGATTGGATGTAGTTGTGAGAGACCGCCAATCTCAAAAATCAATTCTATTTCTCACTGATCAAGTAGGTTCTTTTCGGCTGTCATGTCCAGCCATCGCACTCTTATTGGTCGTTCCGTCGATGATCTTTAGAATTGACCAGTACCCTCTGCCAAATTTTCTTGACAATTTATCAATTGATTGCTTCTTAGACATGCCGCGGTTCTTGTGGATAAGGTGATCCTGCAAAATTTGATTTCTATCATCTAAACTTATTGGCTTGCCTTGATTTACGAACAGGTTGGCCGGTGGTTTGCGTACTTGATCAATAAGGTAGCCTGCTTCCAGTTTTTCGAATTCTTTTATCTGATGATCGAATACACCTTTGCTAATTTCAAACCCTAGCGCCTGTCGGTTAAGCCCTTTTGCGACTTTTGCTGTCGAGAAACTCCCGAGAAACATGTCGCATACCACATCGCCCTCTTTGCTGGAGTATTGAATCATTTTGATCAGAAGCTGAGTCGGAAGCTCATTTTTATTTTTAGCTTGACCTGGTTTAAATTCGCGATTGATTACCCAGACATCTTCCCTGTCCTTGTAGTTTGATGAACCGCCATTTTCGGATTTTTCGTGGTCCGCATACCTCGCAAAAGTGTTAAACGTATGCCGTTTCCCTTTCTTTGTGTAGAACAGGATATGGTAGTGGGATGAAATAAATTTGGTCTTTGTGTAGACGCCGAAGTTGTACTTCCAAATCAAATGATTGACTTCTTGAAGTTGAGTGTTTTGAAGTGCATTCAGTATATGTACTAGATTGGTATAGCCAGAAACTATGTAGATCGAACCTCCAGGTTTAAGAATCCGCTCTGCTTCTTTGATCCAATTTTTAGAAAACTCAGGATACTTTGCTGCTGGAACCTCCACATAGCCATCAATTACATAATTTTCATTCCTGTTATAGTGCCGGTCTAACTTGTCTCCTCGAATTCCATAAGGAGGGTCGGAAACTATAAGGTCAACACTGTTATTCTCAAGGTGCCTTTTGCAACCGGAAATGCAATCTTCGTTAAAAAATTTAAACTGAAGTGAATTGTTGTTTTTCGTGAAAGAGTTCATCGGTGGGTCCAAGTTTAAAACTGTATTTCGGTAGTCTAGGCTGATCAATAGAATTCTATCCTTGATTCATTACATCAAATTTGGCAAATCTTCCGAGTTAAACACAAAGACAAGTAATTCTTGTAACCTAAAGCTCGCTTCAACCTTGACTTGACTACAAATAATAGGACAATTCTGCGATAGGATGTCAATGCATATCGGTGACAATCCTTATGAAACTATGAGACTGCCTACTCGATAATATTGAGCTCCTAGTTTTCTTATGCTAACATACGATCATGAAAATCGTATAAAAATCAAATAAATAGACTAATAGAGTAAGCTCTGGATAAAGTTCACAGGAGTAGCATTTCCCTGATAGAACAGTTTATGTTGTGTTCCGATGAACAAACTTCCGACGAGTGGCTTGATTGCGGATGTTGGAACATTAAAATACCAGTTCAAAATGTCACTTCTTTAGATCGAAGCCCGAAAAATGAAGTAGCTGATACTTTTCGTTGTAAAAATTCGAGAAAGCATCTCATCGGGAGTACAGGTTCCGTTATGGTGCTATTTATAAATTTCTTTGCAAAATTGGACGATTGGAAAGATCGTGTTTGTCGCTGACTTTAAATGATCTTCAAACATGTTCCAGCAAAGAGACGCGGACTTTACTCGAAAAATTCAAACTAGTTTGTGTTACATAGAAATCGGCAGCAATAGAAGATTCCATCACTATGACTATCAATTCGTACTGCTTAGTATGGGGGAGAATGCAGAGACCTGCAGACGCAGATTAACAGCATGGATCCAATTTGATCGATACTGAAGCACGCGTATCGGAATTCCTATCATAAAATTAGTATCAAGCACTTGTATCGATAAGTACTGGAATTTATAGTCCGACACAGTTTCCGCAAATAGAATGCCATTGATCCACTTCAAATATTTGGCTGCAGATCAGAGAGTTGGCAGCTGCTGTATAAAGACCTGATATCGGATTTGGAAATAAAGATATGCTTAGACAAGCAGTGAATGAGATTTAATCATTAATTTGCTTAACAGGGCAGAATAATCTAAATTGTGTAGTTGAAAATTGTTCCCAAATTTTTCATAGCATGCGGAAGAATAACCGAGTATTTGAGCTTTTACGCAGTGTAGTACAAGATAGCTCGACAGTAAGTGGACGACTCTTTGACAGCGTCATCATAGTCATTATCATTGGCTCATTGGTCATGATTGCTGTGGAAACAGTTCCTACTCTCTCTCCGGAAGCAAAATACTGGCTGCACATTGCCGAGACGGTGATCACGCTGATTTTCGTCACAGAATATGCTCTGAGGATTCTGACCTCTCCAAAGAAAAAGGAATATATATTCAGTTTTTACGGAATTGTAGACGTGCTGGCCATCGCCCCGTTCTTCCTGTTCTTCCTGCCGCTTGGGAATGAAGTGCTCGCGGTGCGTGCTGTGAGAATTCTGCGGATCTTTCGAGTGGTCAAGCTGACGCGCTACGCCGACGCCATGTTCCGCTTAGGGCGTGCTCTTCGAGCATCACAAGAGGAAGCCGAACTGTTCGTCGTTGCAACCGCAATTTTGCTGTTCCTTGCATCGGTCGGGATTTACTATTTTGAACATGAAGCACAGCCAGAGAGTTTCAGCTCGATTCCAGATAGTCTGTGGTGGGCAGTCGCGACTTTAACGACAGTAGGCTACGGAGACGTGTATCCGATTACAATCGGAGGCAAGATCTTCACATTTCTGATACTGATGTGCGGACTCGGTGTGATTGCTGTTCCGGCAGGACTCATTGCGTCGGCACTTACCGAAATCCGTGATGAAGATCTCGGAAAATCTTCATCAGAAAAGAGTGATGAAAGTGAATCCAGTTCAATCGAAGACGAGGCTTCTAGCGATAAACCATGATTAGGCTACGAAGTACAACCTATCAAAAAACTAAACACCTTACGATTTCCCCGGCGAGGTGCGCTTTTGCAAGTCGTATTGCGGCGTAATAAAATCGGTTTTCGCAGTCAATCTCAACTGCCTCTATATGTCTGTGCAGAGATATAGTGCAAAAATGTAGTCGAATTTTAAATTTGGGGATTCGCATTCGCTGGAGAAGATTTGCATCAGTTTGCAATTGGTCACACGCTTTGGTGGATTGAATAGGGCCAGTTGACCACACTTTTACAATCTACTCGAGATATCCTGCTCCATTGAACACCCTGTAGCGTTTTAACGCGTTAAATCTTTCCCTCGCCCAACATTCGGATACTCATCTGTGTAAATTCACACCGTAAGAATCGTGTAGACTCGAATGCGCTCGCAACCCAATTCTTCGTCGTTCCAAGGGTAAATGTATCAAAGGCACCTTTGGAAGCGGAATACTTATCCTATTCGTCTGCTGCATGCAAACACTCTGTACCCGATTAAATGTTGATAATGACGCTATTTTGATGTGTGATGTGTCCAATAGTTGAGTGTAATCCAGCATGTTTGATTACTGCAGATAGTCCCCCAAATTCAATGCCAGTTTGCACGGTTTTCTAAATTACTAAAACATCTCTTGAGATTTCCACCTTTAACGGCATACGCAATTTCTCCAAATTTTTGGATAATAAATAATGACAGAATTTACCGCTGTTTAATATTTAGTATTTCACTTCGATGCCATAACCATCTCGAGCAGCTCGTATCAAAGTCGCTTCACTAAGCCGCGACTACCACCATCTACTACTGCAATATTTTCATGAGTATAGCTGGTCCAAATATTGAACAAGTCCAATTTCAATTCAAATAGTTGGGTGCAACGAATAAACTTCTGACAATGAGCCACATCTTTTGCTGCTTAAGACGTAAAGCTTGAAAGATGACTAGATTATTCAGTAAAAATTAAACGATAAAGCATGAGCAAAGTCTTGTCGAAAAAATGGCCAATTGCTGTCGTTGGCGGAGGTGTCGTTGGATGTGCGATTGCGCGTGAATTCACTCTGGCAAATCGCAATGTACTGCTCCTTGAAAAAGGCAAAGATATTCTCTCTGGCGCCAGTAAAGCCAACAGTTCCATATTTCATACTGGTTTCGATGCAAAGATGGAAACCTTGGAACTTCAATGTATTCAGTTAGGACGGCAAGAATTTTTGCGCATAAAGAGGGAAATGAAGCTGCCGATGCTGGAAACTTCAGCGGCTTTGGTTGCCAAAACAAAATCGGAACTTGACAGACTTCCTCATATTCGAGATCAAGCGCTAAGCAATCAGGTTGACTCAGTCTCGATTTTGAACCAATCCCAGATTCAATCAAAATTTCCGTGGCTGAATAAAAAATTTTTAGGTGGCTTATTCATCCAAGGTGAAGACGTTATTGATCCTTGGTCGACACCATTGGCGTACGCCCTGCACGCAATTGAAAATGGTGCGTCGATATTACGGGACTGCGAAGTGCGAAACGGTGTGCTGGAAAACGGTGTCTGGAAATTGGAGACGACTCGCGGGACAATTCAAGCGGAAACAGTGATCAACGCTAGCGGAATTGCGGGCGACATCATTGAAAAAATTCGAGGCAAACCAAAATTTAGCATCAAACCTCGTAAAGGTCAGTTTGTTGTGCTCGACAAGTTCGCATCGTCGATTGTGAAAACAATCGTTTTGCCTTGTCCCACCAAAATCTCAAAAGGTGTCTTGTTGGCACCCACGATATTCGGCAATGTCATTGTAGGACCGACGGCAGAAGAGCAGGAAAGTCGAACCGATACATCAGTCGACCAAAGCACGCTCAATCAGCTGATTCAGTATGCATATTTTGCAGTTCCATCTCTTGTCAACTGTCCCATAACTGCGTCTTATGCTGGAATTCGACCCGCGACCGAGCATGAAGATTATCAAATTCATCCTTATGCAAACCAGCAGTGGATTTCGGTTTCTGGAATTCGCTCCACAGGACTTTCTGCTGCTTTGGGAATCGCGAAGTATGTAGCAGACCTGTACGATAGACATTTTGAGTCTCTGAAAAAATTGAATCGCATCAAACCGATCACACTGCCGAATTTAGCGGAACATTTACCACGCGCTTATCAGCAAGGGCGCAAAGGAGAAATTATTTGTCATTGTGAACGTGTCACTCGTGGAGAGATCGAAGATGCTATGACGGGTGCTTTGCCTGCAACAGATATTGAAGGCCTAAAACGACGCACGAGATGCTTGATGGGACGCTGTCAGGGGTTCTACTGCTCTTCCCGCTTATGGGAACTCACACGCGAAAAAATCCACTGGCCAATTCACAAAAAACAGATTGAATCGCATGAATCAGCATGATGTCATTGTTGTTGGTGCGGGTGCCGCGGGGTTGTCCGCGGCCCGCGTACTGAAACGGTGTGGAATTGAAGATGTCTTAGTACTGGAACGCGAAACCCAGGCCGGAGGCCTGCCGCGTCATTCCCATCATCCAGGATTTGGATTCAGTCAATTTGGAATTCCATACTTCGGTCCATCGTATGTTCGCCGATTGCTCAAGGAGTGCAAAGATGTTTCAATTCAAACGCAGACCACAGTCTGTCAACTGAATCCCGGAGGTGAATTAACAATAGCGGATCCAAAAGGAATGACGACGACTAAAGCAAAAGCCGTTTTAATTACGACCGGGATACGAGAAAGCTCCGGAGTTTCGCAGCTGATTTCCAGTGAAAGACCCTGGGGAATGTTTTCAACGGGGGCCGTTCAGCAGTTCCTGCACTTCACTCGGCAGCTGCCGTTTCGTCGCCCCGTTATCGTTGGTTCTGAATGGGTTTCGTATTCCGTTGTGCTAACATTGAAGAAAGCCGGGCAAACACCTGTGGCGGTCGTGGAAGAACATTCGAGTTCGATTGCGCCTTATTGGGTAGAAAAAGCCACTTCGTTTGGGCTAAGAATCCCTATATTCAAACAATCAAGTTTATCGAGAGTCATTGGAATTGATACAGTAGAAGGCGTTGAGATAAAACAGCATGGCAAACGAATTGAGTTGGAGTGTGATGCAGTGATCTTTACAGGTAAATTCATACCGGAGTCTTCGCTTGTAATGGATAGTCATCTTAAGTGGGATCCCAAAACTCTCGGCCCGAAAATCGATCAATACTGGCGATGTTCGGATCATTCGTATTTTGCCGCTGGAAATGTTTTGCGCCCCGTAGAAACCTCTGGAATTGCAGCACGTGAAGGTCAAAGCGCTGCCAAAGCGATTGCTGGGATGCTTAACAGCTCATCTCCAAGTGGAGAGTGTATCCCTGTTCAAGTCGAATCACCGCTCGAATATGTATATCCCCAATGGATTTGTTCTCCGGGCAAACGGCTGAACTCTCTACAACTACGTTCGAGGATGGAGCGTTCTGCAAAAGGAGTGATACAAGTTATCGAAAATGGAACTGTAATTTGGCAAAAACCAGTTGACGCAAAACCACTTCAAAGAATTCAACTGCCAGCCAGACGAATCAAACCAGACAAATTACGAAGTCTCAAAATTAGATTTGTAGAACAGTAACTTCACAGGTCATATTGGAGCATGGAATTTAATTTGTAAGTTGCTATAAATAAATTCATTCAATGGAGAAGGAGAAATGGATAGAAGAAATAATTCGAAAATCAAGCCAATGAAATTTTTATTGGCTTAATTGCTCTTTACACATTGATTCGGGTGGAATTTGTTCGAATTGGTTTTCCAAGTCGATAAAGTCTAGTTTTCAATTACTCAATGGCATCGGCAGTCGGCATTGATCAGGGTACCACGGGTACAAAAGTGGTGCTCTTGGACGAAGAAGGAAACCTGACTCTAGTTGGCAATCGAAAACACAAGCAAATCTATCCACGCTCAGGATGGGTGGAACATGATCCTGAAGAACTTTTAGCCAACGTTGAGCTTGGACTTAAGGAAGCAGCAAATCGGTGCAAAGGTTTCTTAGCAGGAATTGGAATCGATAATCAGGGTGAAACGATCGTCGCGTGGGATTCTAAGACAGGCAAACCAATCTACAATGCAATTGTCTGGCAGGACAATCGAACTCAGCAACAGATTAATGAACTCAAGTCCGATGGCGTGGAACGCGAAGTTCTGAAAAGAGCAGGATTACCATTGGACCCGTACTTTTCTGCCTCAAAAATGCGCTGGATTTTGGACCATGTCCCTGTTGCGAAGAAACTGCTGAAGAAGAATCGATTGCGAATAGCGACCAGTGATGCATTTTTGCTGGACCGTATGACGGGCGTTTATGCCACCGACCCCGGAACTGCTTCCAGAACCAGTCTGCTCAACTTGGAACACGTTAAATGGGACGACGAACTGTGCAGCTTATTCGGAGTGCCTAGGGAAATACTCCCTGAAGTAAAGTGTACTGTGGGAGATTTCGGGGTCTACGCGCCGCTTGGTCGCCCGGTTACCGCGAATATCGTTGATCAGCAGGCTGCCCTGTATGGCCATGGCTGTACCGAAGTAGGAGATACGAAAATCACATTTGGCACCGGGGCGTTCGCTCTGACCAACACCGGTCCGCAAATCTTTCGCCGGCCGGAACAGGGATTTCTGCCGACAGTCGCATGGGAATTGGAATCAGGTCAGCTCAGCTATGCCGTCGATGCGGGTCTTTACAATGCAGGGTCCGCGGTGGAATGGCTGCTGGATCTTTCCCTTGTGGATTCCGTTCAAAACTTGAATCAGTTTGAGCGAGAATCCGTCGCGGCAGACGGTTTGTTTTTCGTTCCAGCGCTCTCAGGGCTCGGATGTCCTTACTGGGAGCGTTCTGCATCCGCACTTTGGATTGGCATGGGCCAGCACACCAGCAGGTCAGATTTATGTCAAGCCGTCATTGAAGGAGTCGCCTTTCGTTCCAGTCAATTGATTGACAGCTTGGCGAAAGAGTTTCCATTGCCGTCCGTAATTCCTGCTGATGGTGGTTTATCGAACAATCCATTTTTCTGTCAACTCTTCGCAAATCTTATTCAGCGCGAGGTCGTCATCCCCAGTACAGCGGAAATAACAGCTTTTGGGACTGCTAAGTTGGCGATGATGGCTGCCGATTTCACAGCCTGCGAAGCAAAGAGCGGTGAATCAGACTATTCTGCACGATACTATCCAAGGAAGAGACTTGATGCAGAAAAAGCGAAATTTGCAGAAGCGGTTGATCGCTGCCGCAACTGGAAACATTCCGAATAGCCTCAAAGTTTTCCGCGTATTTCCCAGCCTGTCAATCTTTGACATGCAGCCTGGTACGTAGTGCCTCAATCCAGTATTTCTTCCCTTAATGCCAATACGTATAGGTCGGTTACGGATACATTTTTCCAATTTTTTTGTATCCTACGTTCGCGTTTCCCGATGAGTTGTACCCAATCAGTTTCTCCTAGCATACGTGAAGTAACTGTGATTCAAGGGCATTCAATCGTAAGTTCAAACAAATCTGCTCATTGAAATAATCGGACAATGCGGAGCTCGAAATTGCTGCTAAAACTGAGTTTCGCAGAACATGCCAAAGCCTTTGAGCTAGGTGTGAATCATATGGAACAGAATGCGGCAATATTGCTTTTTCCAAGAGCGGTTACGTCTCACGACTGACTCGCCATCAAAGCTAAACAACGGAGAATTTCTGAGGAGTACGGAGCTTAAAATCTGCGAACTAACACTCAACGAGCTGGTAAATTACGTCTTCGAGAAAATTCAGTCAAAACCAAACCATGAAAAATTCTTCACTGCGGGTACCAGTTGACGAGCGTCACTTCGCTGTACTTGAGAATACAGTTGAACTTGTCAGACGACAGAAGCGAATCGTGAAATTCTGCTTTCAACAAGACAGCCGGTTCGCAGGTGGAATCTCGGTCGACCGAGAAACTCAGCTAATTCGCTTGTATGCAGTGTATGAATTTAAAAAACGGTGGCACCTTCAACGAAGATGATTGCGCACTCTAGAGTGAATGACATTGGCTGTGCAACCTTGAACTATGTGCATACCGAAGTCGAATGGATATAGGCATGCCAGCGAACAAGTTACGGGAAGGGAAATTTCAGATGCATGAAACTTGAAATTTGAATACACGGAGGATTCCGCAGATGCTATCTGCGACAACCAATTTAATTTCATTCTCCAATATCTTATGATTACAGACCAATGGCAGCTCAATTCAAGTCAAGCAGAAAGAATCTGAATTTACCATGAATGCGAATAATGTACTGGTGATTTGCTCGGATGAGCACGCGCGTGCTTTTTCAGGCTGTTATGGCCATTCTGCCGTCCGAACGCCTGCGATTGATCAATTATCCAAACTTGGCACTACCTTCGAATATGCGTATACGCCCTCACCGATCTGTGTGCCAGCCCGCGCCTGCTTAGCAACTGGACTGCAGGTCCACGAGACACGCTGCTGGTCGTCTGCGGAACCTTACTACGGACAATGTGAAAGTTGGATGCACCGTATGAGAGATTGCGGATACCCTGTGGTCGCAATCGGAAAACTGCATTTTCGGTCTAGCGGTGATGACAATGGATTCACGGATGAAATTCTGCCCATGCATGTTGCGAATAATGGCATGGGATGGCCTCAGAGCTTGTTGCGCGACCCTCTGCCCGCGTTCAACGAAACTCGAGAACTTGCTGACCAAACAGGAAAAGGTGAAAGTGAATATACAGATTATGACAGGCGCATCGTGTCAGAAGCCTGCAGATGGCTCCGCCGCTACCCGTCAAAAAAACAGAAAAGCCCGTGGATTCTATTTGTTTCGTTCGCAAGCCCGCACTATCCGCTTGCCGCTCCACACAAGTTCTACGATCTTTACAGGAACTGTAATTTTGAAAATTCATTCAATGAGCACTCAAATATTGAAACTGATCATCCAGTGTTAAATGAAATTCGTCGATTCTGGGACTACGATGACTACTTTGATAACGAATTGCGTTCAGAAGCTCGACGATGCTATTTCGCACTTATCAGTTTTCTCGACGACAATATTCGAAAGGTTCTTGAAGCGCTTGAGGCGTCTGGATGCAAGAATGACACAGTCATAATCTATACGTCTGATCATGGCGAGATGCTCGGACACCTGGGATTTTGGACCAAATCTGTGATGTATGAAAACTCGACGGGCATACCATTGATTGCCGCCGGTCCTGGGTTTGAATCGCGTAGATCTTACGTTCCAGTTTCTTTGACGGATATAGGGGCGACAGTAGAGCATGCAATGGGGTTTGAAACCCATGATGCTGAATCCTGGCGTCCAGCAGCGTTGCAGAAAGTGAATGATCGGTTCCACCGGCAACGCATAATTCTATCGCAGTATCATGATGGAGGAACTCCCGTAAGCTTCTACATGATCCGACTGGGAAACTGGAAGTACGTCTACTACGCTGGCGGCCATCGCCCACAGCTTTTCAATATCAGTCAAGACCCTATGGAGATCAATGATTTAGCTGAGTCTTCGTTCGCGTCCGACGCATTGAGATTGGCTCACGCCAATCTGTGCCAAATACTTGATCCGGAAGAAGTTGCAGGTTTATGTAAACTTGACCAGGCAGCAAAAGTCAGGAGTTTGGGCGGCAGAGAAGTGATTCTGGCCATGAACAGTTTCAATCACACGCCAGTTCAATTTGACAATTGACGAGAAACGAGACGGAACCGAAATGGATGTCCGCTGCGGCAGACATTTGCGTTCTGTTCGTATTGTTCAGTTCGTTGATTTTCGATTGAGAAATCGACGGAGATAATTTTTTTCCAACGACTATCATTTATGTCCCGTCTACAGCCTGCAAGTCCCCGCATAGGTGTAACTCTGAAAAGAGTTCCGCTAAAAAGTTCCAGGATCCGCCAAGAGTCTCCAATGATTCAGCGTAGCAATGTCAGCTGTTCAATGGAAAAGCGACTAAGGGATTGAACAAGCCTGCGAGTCGTAGTTCATCATTCAGCATCTATGCTTTGATCGCCTGAATGGTTCATTTTGTGGTGTTTCGCACTGTCGTCCTCGTCGGACTCGTCTTCGTTGTTTTCTTTCGCTCTGCCAAAATAAAGTTTTTTGACGACGCGATCTCGACTGGGCTTGGTGAAATCCAGCTTAAGCACCCATTCACCCGTCATTTCCAAGTAAATCAGGGCGCGGTAAGTTCCGGGTATTTCGTGAGGTTCAGCAGGCACCGGCTTAACGTTGTGAGCGCCAGGCATGGATGGCATATCCGCACCGATCGTGAATTCAGCATCGGTGATTGGCACTCCGCTTTTCTTTCCCTTTAGCGCAATCATGCAGTCGTAGACCAGCTTCTGCTCCTTTGGAACACATTCCACTTCAGCTGCTTTTCGCTCACCTGCTATTGTCAACGGAGAAAGCAGACAGATTCCGCTAATAAGAACAATACATTGCCAGAGATTTGCGTTCAATCGACTTTCCATCATCCCGATAACTACATGGGTGCAGATATTCCCAAATAATTGTAAACCAGCTGTTTGTCCGACAATAATTTCCGTGCAGATCCGTGCTGAGTGATTCGTCCGCTTTCCAGAATATACGCCCGGTCGGCAAGCGCCAAGGTCTGCCTGACGTTCTGTTCAACCAAGAGCATGGTCAGTCCCTGCGCATGCAGACGACGAATCAGCTCGAATACTTCTTCTGTCAGCTTCGGGGACAATCCGAGCGACGGTTCGTCAAGCAACAGCATTCTGGGTTTTGACTCCAGTCCTCGAGCAAGTGCCAGCATTTGTGCCTCACCACCGCTCAAGCTGGCGCCTAACTGTTCCAGTTTATCCGTCAGTGAAGGAAACATGTTTCGAATGTTCGCATGTTCGCGATGCCGCAAAACAAACCGGTCTTTTTGATGTGCAGCGACCCGGAGGTTTTCTTTCACGCTCAGAGTTCCGAAAATTTTCCGACCTTCTGGAACTTGAACAATCCCCTTGGCGACAATGTCGTGGGCTGGTTGTCCACCAATCGACTCTCCCTCAAACAGAATTTTGCCGCTGACAGGTGAACAGATTCCGCTAATCGCATTCAGAATGGAGGTCTTGCCAGCGCCATTTGCACCGATGATGGAAACAATTTCCCCGGGCCGCACCTCCAAAGACACTTCGTCAACTGCCAGAATGCCTCCGTAGGCAACCGTAAGCCGTTCGACTTCAAGCATCGGGACTGCCATCTTTACCGAGATACACTTCTCGGACATCCTTGCTGGCGAGCACTTTATTTGGATGTCCTTCTGCAATCTTGCGGCCGAAATCAAGCACGCAGAGACGATGGCATACATCCATGATCAGGGACATCTTGTGCTCGATCACTACACAGGTACGACCTGGTGCGACGACATCCTTTATCAAACGTACCATATCTGCAGTCTCCGCCGGTGTCATGCCGCCTGCCGGTTCGTCAAGAAACATGAGCTGAGGTTTGACTGCCAGTGCGCGGGCAATCTCCAAGTATCGGCATGCGGGCAGAGGAAGATGCTTTGCCAGCACATCTCGATCTTTTAGGAGACCGACGAGATCCAGCGCTTCCTCGACCTTTCTAGTTTCGCTGCATCTGGATGTCGGGCGGCTTCGGATCAAGCCGAGCAAACCTCCAGAAATTCGGCTGTGCTGTGCTGCCCAAACGTTCTCGAATACGGACATGGTCGGAAACAATCGGATGTTCTGAAAAGTTCGAGCGATTCCAAGACGAGCAATCTGGCAGCCCCTCCACCCGGTAATGTCCGCGTCTTGGTACGTGATTCGTCCGGCGCTAGGTGTGTTGACACCGGTCACGATGTTCACCAGCGTGGTCTTGCCGGAACCGTTGGGGCCGATGATGCCCAATACTTCCCCACTGGAAATCTCCAGGCTGAAGCTGCTGAGTGCGGTCAATGCACCGAAGTTTTTTTCAACATTCTCAATTGCGAGCATGATTTTGTCTCTTGAGCAGAGCCTTCAATCGATAAACTCGTTCCTCGTCGAGAATGCCGCGCGGCATAAATATCAGCATTATTGCCACCAAACCGCCAAACACGATCATTCGATAGCCTTGGATAAACCTTATCGCTTCCAAGAATCCGACATCAATGGCAACACCGATCAGCGGGCCCAGAGCGGTGCCTAAACCTCCAATCAAACCATATGCAAGAGCATGCACTCCCAACATGACATTGAAGAACTGCGGTTCGACGTATGTCGTGAAGTGAGCATAAAGGGCTCCACCGATACCTGCAATAAAACCGGCGGCACCAACTGCAATAATACGGTAGCGCACGGTGTTGATGCCTTGCATTTCCGCGAGCAGGTCGTCCGAGCCAAGCATTCTGAAAATGGAGCCAAGACGGGAGCGTTCCACAAGTACAAAAAAGATCAATACCAGCAAGAGCAGCCCGTAAATGAGAAGCATGAATTCAATCAAACTGACATCGCGTTCGAACATCCAGCGGATGTTATGAAATCCATTGGCGCCATCCGGGCCAATCATCTCCCCATCAACTTCCATCTGAACTTCAACATTCAATAGAATCAGGCGCACCATTTCCGCAAATGCCAGGGTCGAAATCGAGAAGTACAGACCGCTTAGTCGCAGTGTCAGCGTCCCGACCAGCATCGCAGCAAGTCCAGCTGTACACGAACCGGCTAGGATTCCGACCCAGATTGGCAACTTCAGCATCGCAGTCGCAACTCCTGCCGCGTAGGCGCTCAAACCGAAGTAGGCCTGTTGACCGAACGAGATTTCACCGGTGACCAACAGCAGATAGGCTGACAGTGCGATGAAAGAGATCATGCCGATGTTCGACAGGATTGTGACGATATAACTGTCCAAATCTACACTCGCCGAAAAGCGAGTCCTTCGCGGCTTAGAATTTTTTTGCCCATGAGTCCGCCGGGCCGAAGAATCAACATCACGAACAACAGCAGATATGCGCTCAGGTCCTTGTACTCGTTGCCAAGATACCATAAAGAGTGAGCTTCAACGATGCCCAGCAGCAATCCACCTAAAATCGCTCCCGGCAAAGACCCCATACCACCCAGCATCATCGCGATCAAGCCTTTGAAAGTTGCCCATAGTCCGAAAAAAGGTGTAATCTGCTCATCCGTGGCTAGAATCGCGTAGCCTGCAGCGCCGCCTATGAGGGAAACCAGAACGAATGCGCTCAGACTGATCCAAGCGGCATTGATCCCCATATAGGCCGCAGCCGACGGGCTTTCGGATACGGCTCGCAAAGCAAGACCGAAGCGCGTGCGATACAGCAAAAGATGCAATCCAATTCCCATGAGCGCTGCCAGAAGCAGCATGGAGGTCTGCTCCGCCCGAAACAGAAACGGCCCTATTTCGTACGACCCGGCTATGAAAAGAGAGGGAAAAGCGTAGGTGCGTTCGGGCAAAAGATGAATTGCGGCTTCTTCCAACTGCATCCAGATCACGAAGCTCGATACCATTGAGGCAAGTACCGCGCTGCGGCGAATCGAGTGGAAACACAGGCGTTCAACGTAGATGCCGACGATCACCGTTGCCGCCAATGTCGTCAATGCGACAATGAACACATTGACATGAAAATTGACATGCAGCCAGGTCCCGACGTATGCTCCGAGCATGATCGTAGCGCCGTAAGACAGGTTGATGCGGCGCATGACGCCAAAGATGATCGTGAAGCCGATCGCCAACAGCGCGTATGACGACCCGAACATCATTCCGTCTATCGTGTTCTGGACAAAATCGACCACGAAATGTTACCAGAACTTGACTGCTCGTTATTCTTTTTGCGTTCCGAGGTATGCTCGTTGAATGACTTCATCCTCTTCAAGCTCGCCAGGTGACCCTGAAAATGTGACTTCTCCATTTTCGATAAGGTAAAACTTGTCTGCCACGCTTAGCGCCATCCGAGCATTCTGCTCGACCAAAAAAATTGTAACTCCGTCTTCGTTCAATTCGCGGATTGTATTGAAGATTTCCGCGACAACCAAAGGAGCAAGCCCGATCGAAGGTTCGTCCATCAGCAGAATTTTGGGACGGGTCATCAATCCTCTGCCAATGGCCAACATCTGCTGCTCGCCTCCCGAAAGAGTGCCCGCCAGCTGATCTCTGCGTTCTTTCAAAGGAGGAAAGCGCCGGTAAATGTCTTTGACATCGGCTTTGATCTCCGAAGCGGAAGCTCGTCGGCTGTAGGCTCCTGCGTGGAGATTCTCCTCCACATTCAAGCGCGGAAAAACAAGACGATTTTCCGGAACCAGAGCAATGCCTTTGGAGACAACTTTATTCGCGGGCAGCCGGGTTACATCCTTGCCTTCCAGCATGACAGTGCCGGATTGTGGTCTAAGAATTCCAGCGATGGTAAACATCGTTGTGGTTTTTCCAGCTCCATTCGGGCCGAGCAAACATGTAATTTCATTCTCGGCAGCATCCAGACTGATGCCTCGGAGCGCCTTGACGTTTCCGTAGGAAGTTACAACTTCTCGAACGCTCAGCATGCTCTCATATTCTGTTATTCACTGGATGCGTCCGAAGCGGAGGTCCCGAGATAAGCCTCCTGCACAGCAGTGTTGCTCTGCACTTCGCTCGGCGTGCCAGATGCGATCTTCTGGCCGAAATTTAGGACCGCGATTTGTTCCGTCACGTCCATTACGAGTTCCATCACATGTTCGACGAGCAGGATCGTCATACCTGAATCGCGCATGCGACGAATTCGCTCACTCAGATCGCTTATTTCCTCATGATTCATGCCAGCCGCAGGTTCGTCCAGCAACAGCAGCTTTGGACGAGCCGCCGCCGCACGGGCGAACTCCAAACGCCGCTGCTCGCCAAAAGCGAGGTTGGAGGCGAGCTCGTTGCGTTTGTGCTCCAGGTCGGCGAACTCAAGCAATCCAGCAATCTCCTTTTTCGTACGACGATTGGCTCCGAACCACCGTGTCAGAAAACTTTGCGAGGAGATGTCCTGCGGTGAATTTTGTGCCACCCAAAGGTTTTGCCAGACAGTGAGGTCTGGAAACAGGCGAATATTCTGAAATGTCCTTGCGATTCCTGCTCGCAGACGCTGGTGCGGAGGCTTTCCGCTCATCAGAGTCCCACGAAAAGTAACTGTGCCAGCCGTTTCTTTATACACCCCGCAAATGAGGTTGATCGTTGTGCTCTTGCCTGACCCATTGGGACCGATCAGTCCGAATATCTCGCCTTCTCGAACCGTGATGTCCAGTTCGTCCACGGCCTTGACTCCGCCGAAGTGCTTGGACAGTCCGCGCAGTTCAAGCATCGGACTTCCCACGTTCGCCGAGACCGACGGCACGTTTCAGAAATCGGGTAGTTCGGGCGTCGAACAGGCCGAATGGCTTCACGTTCATCGCAACGATGATCAGCAACCCGAATACAATGTTGCGCCAATCGCCAAGAAATCGCAGTCCTTCTACAAGAATTCCCTGTATGAAGATAACTGCGATCAAAGTGCCGAAAACACTGGAGAGACCGCCCAATATCGGATAAGAGATTGCGAATGTGGCAAGCAGCACGGTGAAAGTGAGGTGGTCAACATATGTCGCCGTGTGCGCATACAGACCTCCGCCGATTCCAGCTATGAATCCACCAGCCGTCATCGCTGCCACCTTGACAGCTGTCAGGTTGATGCCTACGCTTTGCGCCGCGAGTTCATCCTCTCCGACAGCGCGCAATACGGCACCAGCGCGAGAACGGTCCATCCACCATAAAACTGCCATAACTAGAATAACGAATACCCAGACGAATGCCGTAATTTCCCAAGCCGACCACCCGTTTGCTACAAAATATCGAATCTCGCGGAAACCGTTGGTGCTGTCCGGTCCGACTTCAATGCCCCCGCGAGGCACGCGCCAGCTTAGATTGAAGAAAAACAAGCGGACGGATTCGCCAAACGCGATGGTTGCAACAACCAGCATCAATCCTTTCACGCGCAGGGCTGGAAAACCGACGACAAAGGCAAAAAACGCTGCGATCACCGCAGCTGCGATCAATGCGGGGAATATTGGCAGTTCAAAAATGACAGTTAGAATACCTGCGGAATAGGCTCCGATCGCAAAGAATCCGGCTTGCCCCAGCGAAAGTTGGCCGGTCAGCATCAAAACATAGGCGGACAGACCAAGAAGAGTGTGTATCCCGATCAGTTGGACAAGACCAAGGTAGTATGACATCAGCGACTAGTCTCGATTAACTTCTGACCCGAAGATTCCATGAGGTCTGAATACCAAAAACAAAAACAGCAGCAGCAATACATACATATCTCGCTCATTCACGCCTCGAAAATACAGGAACAAATTTTCAAAACCACCTACCAGCAGTCCGGCTACAATGGCTCCGGGAATGGACCCGAGACCTCCAATCACCGTAACAATCAGGCCTTTAACCGTGAGTGGCACGGTAATCAGCGGTGACAGAACTCCGACTGCTGCGGCAGTCATTGCCCCGGCGATGCCCCCGAGAAGGCCCGCAAGCACGAATGTAATTGCATTGGTCTGGTGAACACTGATGCCGCACAGCTGAGCCGCGATGCTCTGCTGCGAAACCGCCCGCGATGCAAGCCCGAGCCGAGTTCGATAAAGCACATAAATTAACCCGATCGTACTAATGATGCTCACTAGCAGAACGAATAGAAGATCACCGCGCAACCCGTAAGGCCCAAGTTCCAATATTACGTCGTCGAACAACGCCGGAAATGTGAGCGGAGAGCCATCGGTTGCATGTACGATGATCTCGTCAATGAAGAACAGCCCTCCAATAGAGGCCATCAACGCCGCCAAATGGCTGTTGATCGGAATGTATTTGAAACAGGTGACGTATACAATTCCGCCAACGAGCCCTGAGGCAACTGCTGAAATCAGAAATACTACCAGCGCAGGAGCATTGATGAACGTGAACGCAGCCAAACCCACGTACGCGCCAGCTAAGGACGCAGCGGCGTACGTCATGTTGAGCTTTCCCATGGCGCCGAAAATCAGCGTAAAGCCAATTCCAATGAGCGCGTAAGTTGTGCCGAACAGCAGACCGTCGCCAAAGGTTTGAGTAATCTCCACAAACTCAAACCAAAAATCACTCATTGCACGACCCCGAATTACATTAGGAATGGGCGGCTGCAGGATGCACGCCTGACCGCCGCCCATTCATTCAAAATTCGCCTTGCCGCGCCGGCAGCGAAATTGACTGCACGGCACTCAACTGGCAGTAAAAGCACCGTCAGCGCGGATCGTAGACGACGTTCCAAGAACCGCTCTGTGCCTGGACAAAAACATAGGGTTTGACGGATTCACCTTCGTCCTGAACTCGTCCGATCTCCCCCAGCAAGCCGTCCACTTTTTCCAATGCTTCAAGGCCATCCCGCATTTTGCGCCGGTCAGCAGCGAGAGTTTCGGGCTTGGCCATAATGCCGGTAGATTCGACCACCTGCTTGATGATGTGAGCGTTTTCCCATGCGGCTGCACTGTGCAGATCTGCCGCTCCTCCGTTGGCTTCAGCAGCCATGGCCACTTGAGCCGCAGCTTCTGTAATTGGGGCAAAACCCGTCGGGATGTAGATGCCCTCTGCAGCGTCAGCACAGCCCTTAAGAGTTTCCGCGCTGGAAGAACTCGTCAGCCCTACCAGAACTTGCGGCTCAATTCGCTGACGTTTCATCTCCTTGAGCATGCCGCATGTCGTGAATGGATGTGATGAGACAATCATCATATCGGCACCCGATTTTTTGAAAGCTCGAGCCTGTACGGAAAAGTTCGTATCGGCTAACAGCCAGTTCGATGACTTGGAGACTTCCAATACGTTTTCGTATCCTTCCCTGACTTTGCCAGTGACTCCTTCGATTCCGCCGCCGACCCACTCAAATCCGTACTTGGCGGCCATAGGAACGATGACGATTGCGAATGTCAGCTTCGAATGCGCCTGATCAGTTTCAGTTCCACCGTAGATGGTCGTGACTTCGGGATACTGGTCGCGCAGCCATCTGAACAGTTCGTCGTACATGTTGATTTCGTTGGGAACGTTGCGAAATGTCCATTGCGACTTTTTGGCGAGCCCAGGTCGAATTGCAGTATCGGTGAGAATCGGAAACTGAAGACCGGTGTCCGAGTCGTCGTCCACTGTTTTTTGGAAAATTCCGTACATGGCAGCTGCGGCGCCTGAACAGGTCGGACCAATGCCAACCAATGCTTCACTTTGAGATTCGACCTTGCGCGCAACTGAAATTGCCTGATCTGCATTACAGGCTGAGTCATGGTATTCATACTCCATCATGGCCATAGTGCCGTCTCCAAGCTTCACTCCACCTGAGTCGTTAATGGATTGCACTGCTGCCTTGAGAACCGCTTCAGAGTTGACTCCGAATGAGCGTAAAGGTCCAGATTTTGCACCCCAACCTGCAATTTTTACGGTCCGGTCAGCCGCAGCCAATGGCTGTGTGAATAAGAAGATGGCGGCAGTAGCAATACTTGCGAGGATTGTTACTACAAATTTAGTTTTAAACATGTTGTGTCCTCCAACTGGAATTCATATAAATGTGTCGTTGCGGTAAATCTAGGTACTTGTCGAGGCTAAGTTTTTTGAGTATTCGCAGGGTATTGCGAATACTTCCGTGAGCTCCCCGCTGCCAACATCTATTGGACGTATGCGGCAACATTGATCGGGCACTCACCCAACCCCAGCAACTTTTTGCCGGAACTGCTGAAAATTTGTCGTGCACAATATTCTTCAAGAAACCTAGACTAGTGAATCCATAACTATAACATAGTTATGTATTAAATTGACCGTAACGACATCGCCGTAGTTCGCATAGCAAGATTTGTCGGTTTTTCATTGAGGTTGCACTCTGATTAGCGAGAATATGAGCGTGCAGCAGAACTGCGGCAGGAAACAATCACGGAGGCAATTCGGAAAGTGGTCTAAATTTGTAAAGATGCAGAAGAAATGAAGCCGGTTTTGAATTACGGCACTGCTTAGCGCTCATCATATCGTTAAAGGATTGAGATTTCTCATCCGTTGCGTGGTCGATTACCTTGCCACAGGTCACGAATCTCGTCACACAGCGTAAGGCAGGCTGTGCGACTTCCAAGCCAAGCGGCCAGATGAGCCATCAGTCTTTCTTGTGATCCAAAATCTGATCCAGGCCCGTCTGTGGCATTTCAACACGAAAAACTTTCGTCTTCGAATCTCCATCGGGATCATCACAGCGAGTCGGTTGTCCAACTTGATGCTCGTACGCAGGAAAAAGCAGCAAGGCCGGCGAGAAGAACGGATGGACTGAAAATGAATTGACAGCCAAAAACAAAGGCTGCGCAGGTCCAGATATGAACACGCAACAGTTTGAGGATTGAACAGGCAATCCTCGCGGGCGACGAATTCGAATTAACCACTCATCGCCAGAAAAAACTGTCAAATATCTATCAATTTTCCTCCGTATTTTTGAATCATGTATTTACTGACTCGGTAATTCGGAAGAAATCACAGAACACCTTCACTTAATCGATCAATTATTCCGAACGTCGGAAATAGCAGTTCGACAGCACAAAAATTGCTTGACTGGCGGGAGAGCGGCGTTAGATTGGAAGACGAACCGCTGAATACGCGACTTTTATCTGTCAATTTGGACTTCACCAGATTCAATCGAACACGAATCGAGTTCTTCCCGTCGGACGTTCGTTCCAAAAAAAATCTTGAGTATAGGATGTCATCGGGCTCTAGGAATTTGCCACGGCTCAGCGTTTGAAAGTGAGAAGACCAGCTGCTCAATGCCGGCGTCATCCATCGCGGCAGCGACACTTAGGATAGATTCACGAATTTCCTAAAGAAGCGGGAGCATTGCCATTGCCCCGTAACCTTTGGCGACTCAATGGAATTGAAGCAAAATTTCTTATAAATTCTGTCGAGGGAATCAATCTGCCTGTAAATTTGTCCTATCTGAATCAGAATATTGCAGATCATTCAGGCAATTTATAATCACAACGAATAACGAATTGCACGATTAGGGGGTTTACCGGTGCAAACCAAAGCAGTTGTTGCCTACGCAGCAGGCTAATCACTTGAAATTGAGGCAGTAAACCTTGACGGTCCCAAGGCGGGAGAGATTCTGGTGGAAATAAAGGCCACTGGAGTATGTCATATAGATGAAATTACGCTTTCTGGGGCGGACTCCGCAGGTATTTTTCCGGCCATTTTGGGCCACTAAGGAGCGGGTGTTGCAGTTGATTTTAGTCAAGGCGTGACCAGTATCAGGAAGGGCGATCATGTCGTACCGCTTGACACGCCGGAATGCAGACAATGTGAGTGCTGCACCAACGGCAAGACGAACCTGTGCCAGGCGATTCGAGCGACCCAGGGTCAGGGCATCATGCCAGACGGAACCAGCCGTTTTTCTATTGGTGACCAACCCATATTTCACTACATGGGCACTTTAACACTTTCAAACTTTACCGTTGTGCCTGATGAAATTGCGGTAGCCAAAATTCGGGAAGATGCACCATTTGACAAAGTATGCTATATCGGCTGCGGAGTGACGACTGGAATTGGTGCGGTCATCAATACCGCCAAAGTACAGCCGGGTTGTCACGTAGTGGTGTTTGGTCTGGGTGGAATCGGTCTCAACGTCGTTCAGGGTGCAAGAATCGCAGGTGCCGACATGATTGTGGGCATTGACATCAACCCCGCCCGAGAACCCTTGGCGGAGAAATTCGGGATGACACATTTCATCAACCCAAACGAAGTAGAAGAAGATCTGGTCGACTATATCGTCGCGCTGACAGGTGGCGGAGCAGACTTCAGCTTTGAGTGCGTCGGAAATGTGGATCTCATGCGAGCAGCGCTGGAATGCTGCCACAATGGCTGGGGCGAAAGCATAATCATCGGCGTCGCCGGCGCTGGTCAGGAAATTCGTATGCGACCCTTTCAGCTCGTCACTGGACGAGTCTGGCGCGGAACCGCATTCGGTGGAGGCCGAGGCAGAATGGATGTGCCTAATATCGAAGACTGGTACATGGAAGGCAAAATCAACATAGATGACCTGATCACTCACAAAATGCCGCTGAGCGAGGTCAATGAGGCATTTGACCTGATGCATGCTGGGAAATCAATCCGCAGTGCAGTCGAATACGTCTGAGCGGGTTATGGAAATCGTCAGCGAGCAACGCTGTTTCGGCGGCGTACAAGGAGTGTACCGCCACCACTCGCAATGCACCAAAACTCCGATGCAGTTTTCAGTGTATCTGCCATCCGCGACCTCAAAGGGAAATCGTCCTGCTTTGTGGTTTTTGTCAGGTTTGACCTGCACTGAAGAGAAATTTACTATCAAGGCCGGGGCACAGAAATATGCCGCGCAAAGTGGCATGATTCTGATTGTCCCGGATACCAGTCCCAGAGGCGCTGATATTGAAGGGGAGGATGAGAGTTATGATTTTGGCACAGGTGCCGGATTCTATCTTGATGCCACCCAATCTCCTTGGAGTCGGAATTACCATATGTATTCATATATCACGCAAGAACTCCAGGATTTTGTCAGCGAAAACTTTCCTGTAGACCGCACTCGGCAAGGGATTACAGGGCATTCGATGGGTGGACATGGAGCGCTGACTATTGGTTTAAAGAATCCAAACGTCTATCGTTCCATATCAGCATTTGCCCCAATTTGCGCGCCTACGAAGTGCCCGTGGGGGCAAAAGGCGCTAAGGGGATATTTAGGCGACGATGATTCCGCTTGGGCTCAGTATGATGCGGTCGAACTCATCAGGAAGGGATTCCGCAGCAGTGAAATTCTCGTGGACCAAGGTGAAGCGGACAACTTCATGCAAGAGCAGTTGAAGCCTGAGCTGTTATCGTCAGCATGTATCGAAACCGGCCAGGATTTTCAGCTGCGCATGCAGCCGGGGTATGATCACAGCTATTACTTCATCGCGAGTTTCATTGAAGATCACGTCACATTCCATGCTTCCAAACTCGCGTAGAATTCCCGTTCAGAATTGATCGCAATTTAGATTCAGGAGAACCTGAGCCTGAAAAGTAAATTCGCCAAGCAGATCTCATTGTGTTCTACACTTTGAAAATCAGTCCGAGTCTTGAGCAGAGCGCTGATTGCGGCATCGAACGCCTTTGTCACACCATCCAAGGCATTTGCTGCGGACCGCTGCACAAGATGCTGATGAAAAAATACAGGAATGCCAGTTAAATCAGGACAATAAATTTTAATAAACTGGCGATGTCAATCTGATTCGGCTGTGCTTGAGAATTCATAATCTGCTTCGCGAGGTGACCGGCTGGCAGCCGAATTGCAGAAGTTATCGTTTGTTAAAAATCTTGTCGGCATTGATAATCGAGCTGGCCATTTCAGAAATCGTAACCTGCTTGTTCATTGCTTCTGTTCTTATAAGGGCGTACGCATTGTCTACTGTAATTTTCTGATGTTCAGCTAATATCCGCGTCGCTCTTTCTACGAGCCGGCGCGCTTTAAGCGTCTCGTCCAGTTTTGCGATCCTTGCATTCAGTCTGCCCTCATACTTGTAAATGGACAAGGCGGTGAGCAAATTGGCCAATACACCGATCGGTCGAATGGGTTTGGTTATCAGCCCATGGACACCGATGTTTGTAATCGCTTGCAGGACGAGCGGGTTTTCGTAAGAAACGACCGCGATTAACGCTGATTGGTGCCAGTCACTTAAATCTCCGAGGCTGTCGGATTGGCTGGGGTCTGCCAAGAAAAAGACGGCGTCAGCACCTTTCAGCGCAGCTTCCCGAAACGGCCATACTTCACTGACCCGACAACCGATTCTTCGCAGTTGAAGTGAAAGAATTTTCTGATCTTCGTCCGTCGGATGAATTACAACAACTTTGGTATTTCGAACGTCACGGATGAGCCGGTCAGTCATTGGTTGGTCCTTATTGAAACAATCCTACAATTTTTAAATTGTAGCAATAGTTCTGTCATAAGCGACAAGATAGGGATCCGGTTTTACGGGTTCCGGAGCTTGCCAAACGACTTCAAAAGTACCATTTCTCGTGGATCGTCCAATTCGAGGAGTTACGTAAACGTGATTGTTGTCTGGATCTATTTTGATTTTTCCCTGAGGCGCGTCAAATTGTGCGCCTTGAATCGTGCTTAATAACAACTCCGGTGACTGACTATTAATTTGCCTTAGCGCCCGAGCCAGAACACGCACTTGTGAATACGTGGTTTCGGAGTAAACACACGGCAGATCGTTGGGGCCGAACTTTGAAGCATAGCGAGCAAGAAACTCCCGATTTGCATCTGTATCGATAGACTGAAAATAAGGTAATGCAGTTATATGACCTGCCCGAGAATCAGCACTCATGCACGACAATTCACTTTCGCTGGTTGTCAAGCTAGCGATTGGACATACTTTTGGATTGATGCCCTTGCCATAACAGGCCTCGTACAGCTTCGCAGTATCATTCCCTACAACAGTTGACAAGATGACGTTTGAACCGGATTCAAGCAGCTTTTCAGCAGTAATTGAAAACAGTTCCTCATGCGCGCCCATAGGCAAGTAGATCTCAGTTGTGGCAATTCCGTAGCTCTCAATCAGAAATTCCTTTACGATTCTGTTTATTTCGTGGGGAAAAATGTAATCCGATCCCACGAGGGCAAAATTCTTCCCATAATTTCTAAAAAGGAATTCTACTAGCGGGACAACCGTTTGGTTGGGTGTTGCCCCTGCGTACACGATATTGGGGGAATACTCAAACCCTTCATAAAATGACGGGTAAAAAAGCAGGACACCATGTCGTTCGACAATTGGCAGCAGCGCTTTGCGGTTGGCCGAAGCACAACACCCAAAGATTACTGATACTTGATCCTGTATGAGCAGTTTCTTTGCCAGTTCCCGATAGATGGCTGGATCTGATTTCGGGTCTTCCACGATGGGATTCAGAAGCAGCCCACCAACTCCGCCATTTTCATTAATCTCATCGACTGCCATCAAGGTGCCTTTTAGATGAGCCTTTTCGGTAACAGCCATAGGGCCATTTTGCGAGAATAGCACGCCTATGGGAATCTGGGAATCACTTCTCGAATGAATGTTGCTTTCATTTCTGACCATGGGAAGCGCTAAGAGCTGAAATTTAAAATTTCCTTCGTGACAGGTTGCTACGCTGGTTTCATTTCGTGCCAATTGGTTAAATTCTGAAAACGATCTGCAACGGCAATGATCTGACTTTCCTGAAATGCAGCGCCAACCAACATCAACCCAATTGGGAGCCCCGCGTCATCGTGCCCGCATGGGATCGAAATCGCAGGCAATCCACAGGAGTTGGCGATCCACGCGATGGATGTCATCGCATCTTGGGAGGTGATCGAGCTGCCATTTATTTTCAGCATATGCTCTCCAATTCGAGGAGCCGTTACCGGCAGAGTCGGCATTGCGATCATGTCATGGCACTCCAGTATTGCACTGATTTTTTGATTCAGCAACGTACGATACTGCTGGGCCTTCAAATAACTCGATGCGGACAGGCATCTTCCCGCCTCAATCTGCACTCTGACATTGTCAGAGTACTTTTCTGGGCATTCTGAAAGAAACTGTGCATGATATGTGGCTGCCTCGCTATGAAGAATGATTTTCCATGCTCCAAACCCAGTGCTCAAACCTGGTATTGTAACCTCATCGATCATTGCTCCATCTTCTTCCAGAATTCTCAAAGCTTCTTCATTGGCAGCGGCAACTGCGCTGTCACAAGCAATTTCGTCACTGCGAAGAATGGCAATTCGAACCCGATGACCAAGTCGCTCGACTTGACTGTAAGGGTTGATGCCGCGTGTTGTAGGGTCTTTGGGGTCTTCTCCTGACATGACTTTCAGTAAAAGACCGAGGTCCCGAGCAGACCTTGCCATGGGTCCTGCGGTGTCGAGTGTCCAGGACAGTGGAAGAATTCCAGCTCGACTGACCCGTCCAAAGGTCGGTTTCAGGCCGCTTACGCCACACGCAGACGACGGAATCCGCACAGAACCTCCCGTATCGCTTCCTAAGGCGGCAGGAACCATTCTTGCCGCCAAGGCTGCGCCTGAACCCCCGCTGGACCCTCCGGTGATGTGGTCATCGTTCCACGGATTGCAGGCCTTCCCAAACGAAGATACTTCGTTTGTCGCGCCGTATGCCCATTCGTGCATGTTCGTTTTTCCGATGATGACTGCGCCGGCAGCGCGAAGCTTAGAAACGACGGTTGAATCCGTGCCGTTAGGTTTGCCTTTGTGAACTTCAGAGCAAGCTGTTGTTGGAAAATCGGCGGTGTAATAGTTGTCTTTTACTGCCACAGGGATGCCGTGCAGCGGACCGGCAAATTGTCCGTTTGCCGCCTGAATATCGTAGGCTTGAGCCTGTTCCAGACCCCATTCAGCACTGAAGGCGACAAACGCGTTTGTCGATTCCTGGGTTTCCTCTATCCGGTTCAAGCATTGCTGAACCAAGTCTGCGGCAGATACTTCACGGTCATGAATCAACTTCCGCAATTCGCCTACATCAAGGTCAGTTAATGCGCCTTTGTACATGTCAATATCTCTCTTTATTGCAAAAACTTGCGACTGAAAATCGAATGTCGGGCTCAGTCCACGATACTTCGTCCAAGGACTGGTCAGTTTCGTCCGCTACAACCAGTATCGCCAAGACCTGATCGATTTGATCATCGGAAAGAACTTCCCAACCTTTCAGCCTGCGATAGACGATCAAATGTTCTTTTGTCCATTTTTCCATTCTGTTCTCCCGTTACACCCCTAGCAGTTCGTGAAGCAGCACTTTGTCTGTAAGAAGATGTTCTTTTGAGGTTTCGTGAGTAATCGTTCCATTGTTGAGGATATAAGCGCGCTTTGCCAGTGACAGGCAAAAATCAAGGTTCTGTTCGGCAATGAGAATTGAAAGCCCGCGTTCTTTGTTAAGACGTCGGAGTATTGCCGCTATTTCATCAATGATCGTCGGCTGCACCCCTTCTGTCGGTTCGTCGAGAAGAAAAACCCTGGGCTTCGTAGCTAGCGCTCGCGCAATGGACAGAATCTGCTGCTGGCCTCCGCTCAGGTTTCCTGCTAGAGAATTCTTTTTTTCTCTGAGAATCGGAAAGTCCGCAAAGGCTTCATTTATCGATGCTTTTCTGTCATGCCCGCAGGCGAAGGCGGCAGCGGCAATATTTTCGGAAACGCTCAGCCGCGGAAAAACAAAACGTCCTTGAGGGACGTAGCCTAATCCCATTTTGACTCTTTTTGAAGTGGACGCGGGCAATGTCTTTCCATTGATCGAAACAGATCCTCCAAAGCTGTCAATGAGCCCCATTGCGTACTTCATGAGTGTGGACTTTCCTACACCATTTCGACCAAGCAGAGCAACGATTTCAGCTTCGCCAACCGTCAGTGACGAGTCATAAATCACTGTCGTTTTCTTGTATCCGCCTCTGGCGTCAGAAATCGCGAACATTTCCTCGCCTCCCAAGGTATATTTCGAGAACCTGATCGTTCTTCTGCAGTTCCTCAATTTCAGCTTGGGCAAATACTGCTCCCTGATGCAGTACGGTAACTTCCGCATCCAATGTTCGCACGAAATCCATGTCATGCTCGACAACAACAACTACGGACGTCTTGGCGAGCGCGCGGACTAGTTTTGAAAGTTGCTGCCTTTCATTTTTTGTCATTCCTGCCGCTGGCTCATCCAACAGAATTACGTTTGGAGACAGGCACAGCACCATTCCAATATCCAGCCACTGCTGCTCGCCGTGAGAAAGTGCGGATGCCGAGCGGCTGGCAAGATCGGACATATCCAGCATCTTCATCATATTGTTGGAAATCAAATCTGCTTTTTCTTTGTCTCTCTCTTGGCTGTAAGCCGCAATCCAGAGGTTCTGCTGAACTGTAAGCTCGTCAAATACCTGCGCTTTTTGCATTTTAATGCCGAGTCCTAAATTCACGCGCTGAAAAGAACTGATTTTGGTAATGTCCTTGTCGCCCAGCAAAACCTGTCCTGCATCAGGCTTGTATGCGCCCGTACATGTTTTCAAATAGGAACTTTTTCCAGCGCCATTCGGTCCGATGATGCACCGGACTCTGCCTGGTTCGAACGTCTGGGAAATATGATCCACCGGAGTAACACCACCGAAACTTTTCAATGCATCAACTGTTTGAAGGGTCAGCCCTGATCCAGCTGTGGAATCAGTTCTCTGGGTATCGAGCAAATCAAAATCAATACGGACCGCAGAACCGGTGGACTTTGCATCGAATTCCATCGCGGAACGTCTAAATAAGTGGCTGTACGCCATCTGCAATCCACCCACAATGCCTTTTCGCAAAAAGAGCACCAAAAGAATCAGGCAGATTCCCATGACAAGCGTTGTCTGTCCCCCAATCGCGCCTCCCCCCAGCCAGAACGAAAGGCCTCCGACCGTCAGCGCGCCTATGAATGGACCGACAAGTGTTCCCAGTCCCCCTACAAGCACATATATTGGCACTAAAAGCGCCTCATAAACACTAAAAATAGAAGGGTTCAGATAGTTGGCCCATGCGCCGAACATGGCACCTGCAATTCCAGCGACTGCACCGGAAAACATGAATACAACGAGTTGAAATTTTCGAATGTCATATCCCAGCAGCTCCGTCTTTACAGAATCAATTCGAATGCAATCGATAATTAGGCCGAAAGGCAGTCGCACGATCCCCTGGATAATCAAAAACACAATTGCTGACACCAAAACAACAAAAAGAAACATCATATTTGGGTCAAGCCCAGTTGCCTTCGCCCCAAAACCCAGAACAAAACCTGGGATATTCGACATTCCATTGTCTCCGCCGACTACCGCATCTCCGATTTTGGTGGTATAGGATATCGATCCCGTCCAGAGAATCAACGTGAATGTGTAAGTCAAAATGCAACTTTGAAAGGGACCCATTCGACCGTAGAAGATGAACCATCCGACAAAGGCGGCCATGATCAACCCAGTGACAGCTCCAAACGGCAATGCCCAAATTACTGTATTGCCTGTCAGCGGCCCAAGATTTATTGCAGCGATGCTGCCGATGTAGCCTCCAACTCCATAAAATGCCGTTTGCCCCAGACTAAGCAATCCTCCACGTCCCCAGACCAGGTCCAAGCTCAGACCCAGGAGGCCGAATATTATCCAGGAAGTGCCAACGTAGGCAAGATAAGGATCAATCCAGAAAGAAGCCATAGAAAAGACTGCGGCAACAACCGCGGCTGGCATCCACCAAGCGTAACCAAAGGGCCATTCATTCTTTTCGAATCGCGATTGAAGTGCATTTTCTTTGTTCATTGAATCAGTCTGTCGTTTAGAGCTTCATTCGCCAGCGACCTGAGATTCCCAACGGGAATATTCGCAAAATCGCAATGGTAAGGAAAAAGAAGACAAAATCACCAACGACACTTGTCCAAAAGCTGGCAGTGATGTTGCCGATCGTGCCTAGCATGCCCCCAACTACGACCGTGCCTGTCAAAGTCACCGGTCCAGCTGCCACAACTGCCAGAAATGCCTTGACTACATATGCGAACCCCATGTTTGGGGTGGCTGGAATAGCGGGAAGCAGGATCGCGCCTGCGAATCCAGCGAGTCCAGAGCCCAGCGCGAAAGTAATCATATTAAGGCGCGAAGACTCTATTCCTATGGCGGATGCTGTTTCACTGTCCTGAATGGCGGCGCGTGCGGTGATTCCATACCCGGTTTTGGTCAGCAGCCAATAGAGTCCCGTAATCAGGAGAGCGGCTACGACAATCAGGAACAACAGGTAAGACGAGATGGAATAGTCACCGATCTGCACGTTGGAAATGGGCAGGCCGATGCCTGGAGTGACCGACCCGAAAATTAAAACCGCCGACTGATACAAAACCAGACTAAGTCCCCAGGTTGCCAGCAAAGTGTCGAAAATTCGACCGTAGAGGCGGCGAATGATCAATCGTTCAACCAAACCTCCAAAAACAGCAGTTGCCAAGCATGAAAATACTACGGCAATCGGATAGGGAATTCCAATCTGTGTGGCAAATAGGGCGGCGTACGCACCGAACATGATGAACTCACCATGAGCGAGATTGATAACGCCCATCAGACCAAACATCACAGCCAGTCCTATCGTTGCGATCAGTAAAATTGACGCACTTGACAATGATGACAGGAGTACTGTTGCAATATAGTCTAGTTCCATGGAATTCAATTGCTGCTAAGCTTCAATTACTCCAACCAACGAGCTACGGTTGACTCAGAATCTGGTGCGGGCATCAATTTTCATCTCACCCGCACCTTGCTAATTCACGGAGATATGCTTATCGCCGTTATGGCGTGAAATGTTCCGCTATATCTGGATTGGCTATCAAATCGCACTTTTCATCTTCAAAACTGGGCGCCACTGCTTCAAACTTCTGAATGACGTCGAAACCGTGCGTGCGATTTCCACGCACAATATAGATATTCTGCTTTAAATGATGTGAGCCAGGCTGCATGGTTACCTTTCCATTGGGGCCATCGAACGACAGTCCGCTTTCGAGTGCTGCAATTACAGCATCACTTTCAGTTGTTCCTGCTTTTTCAACGGCCGCAGCCCAAATATGAACCGCATTCCAGACATCCGCCGCTTCAGAAATAATCGGTTCTTCAAGACCATAGGCTGATTCCCAGATTTTCATGAAATCTTCATTGCCCGGCTCATCAATCCACATGAAGTACTCCTGCGACGCAATGATGCCTTCACCTGCATCAGGGGAAACCACAACCTGCTGATTGCCAGATCCGTAGTTTGTGGACACGATTCCAATATTTTCCTTGAGGCCGGCTGCGGCGAACTGCTCCAGAAATCCGGTCTGGTTTGCTCCGACTGGAAGGGCTACGACAAAATCAGGCTTGGCGGCCTGAATTTTCTGGATTGTTGGGGAATAGTCGGTAACGGTCAATGGCAGGAAATCCGATCCAACCACTTCGCCGCCATATTCATTTGCATAGTGCGAGACCCAGTGGGCCGAAATCGTGCCAAAGTTGTAGTCAGGCGCCATCACGTAAATTTTTGGCCCATATTCTCTTATTCCCCATTCAATCAGAACGCTCATCTGCTGCGAAGCGGAGGCTCCAGTGATGAAAGTCTGCTTATCGCAAGCTCCGCCCTCATACAGCGCACTATAGAAGTACGGAACGTTGTTTTTGCGAACGATTGGCCGCATCGCTTCACGCGATGAACTTGTCAAACCAGCAAAAAGCACATCGATCTGATCTCTGAGAATCAGCGTATTCGTGTACTGCGTGAACTTCGCCAGTTCGGATTGAGCGTCATTCTCAATGACCTGAATTTGTTTGCCCAGCACTCCTCCGCCCGCATTGATTGAATTCACCGCAAGATGAAGAGCGTTGCTCTGCTGAATCCCGTAAATATTAAGACCGCCTGTAAGGTCAAATATCGCTCCGACCTTGATTTCATCGTCGGCTTTGACTCCGATGCACAGGAGAAATGAAACCAGAATGGCGAGTGCGAAGCGACTTGAGAATCGCTGTCTCCAAGTCGTGGATTTTCTCAAATTCCTGTTGATTGTGACTAACATAATTTCCTCCTTATGGAAACTTCCTTTTCGTTTCCTTAATTGATACCTGTATCAAAGCAACAATAGGAACCACGGCAATACGCTCAAATTGCGCATGCTTTTCGTCCCGACTGAAAGTAGTTTGGGAGGTGAATGCAAAAAGCAACCACCCGCCCTCTCAAACCTTCAGTCTGATGAGACGGTGGCTGCTTTGCCACTTATATTCAAATAGCGCAGTTGCTACCAGAATGCCTTCATTGGCATTACTAAACAATTCTACTCCCCAAAGGAATCCCAGTCAAGCACCAAAACTTTCTGTTGTGCATTTCGTCTGTCCGAGTAGAAGGGGTCGTTACCGAGCCCCTTCCCTCGCAGACCCGAGCGAGCACGACTGATGCACTCGGTTCCTCATGTAACAGATTCGCTCAATAGGCATGAAGCGGGCGTGAAACACGCGTAAGAGGCAACGGAAACCGCG
This sequence comes from Arenicellales bacterium, assembly GCA_965202855.1. Taxonomy (GTDB): domain Bacteria; phylum Pseudomonadota; class Gammaproteobacteria; order Arenicellales; family JAJDZL01; genus JAJDZL01. Next base: position 533,625 of record CBDBBP010000004.1, read on the forward strand.
AAAGAATCACGTTCATACGCTCCCAATTCGGCTTGCCTTTGCGGCTTCTGCGCGAGAGCGCTTTGTGCCAGCATTGACACACTCGAAAACGGAATGCCGAGAGCCTTCGGGAGTTTCCGGTAATGCCATAGTAAGCACAATGTCCGGCGATTATACGAGATAAGCGCGCATGCTGTTCCGCAAGCGGACGGTGGCGGTTCATCTTACACCATTGGTGAACAGACTTGACCGCACGAGCGAAGCGTGCCTTGGAAGTCAGTCGCTGCACATACCGTTTTCCCCTCCAGGATTCTCCCCAAACATGGGTAAATCCGAGAAAATCAAAACTTGCGCGCCGACTTGTCCCTTGATCCCGTGGCGGGCGAAAGTCGATAAAGCGAGTTTTGGTCTTATGGAGCAATAACCCATACTTACCTAACCGCTTATCCAACACTTCCAACACCCGCCGGGCATCGTTTTCATACTCAAACAAAATGACAAAGTCATCGGCATACCGAATCAATCGGCAGTTTCCACAAAGCCTCGGTTTAACCTCCTGCTCAAACCACTTGTCCAGCACATAGTGCAGGAAAATGTTTGATAGGCACGGTGATAGAACACCACCTTGCGGAGTCCCGATTTTGCTTCGCGTCAATACGCCTTTATCCAGTATTCCAGCCTTCAGCCATTTGTCTATCATGCGTCTGATAACGCCATCCTTGATCCTCAGGTCGAGGAAACTACGCAGGGTATCGTGCCGAATTGAACCAAAATAATTTTCCAAATCAGCATCAATCACCCAGCGATTGCGCCCTTCCATAATGCCAGAATATATTGCATCCAGCGCATCATGACAGCCCTTGCCCGGTCGAAACCCATACGAACATGACTTAAAGTCCTGCTCATAAATCGGCTCGATAATCATCAGTATCGCCCGTTGCGCCACCTTGTCCTCAAACGTGGGAATCCCCAGCGGTCGAGAGGTGCCATCGCCTTTCGGTATCCAGTGCCGGCGAACCGCAGGAGCAACATAGCGACCTGACTTAATCCGATTCAGCAAATCCGCTAAATTCGAATTCAAATCCTCTTCGTAGTCTGCCGCCGTAACTCCGTCGACACCCGCCGCACCGTCCTTGCGTGTGCGTCTGTACGCCTCACGCATCCAGTCGATGTCAATGAGATGGTGCAGTGCGGTGAATACCCGCTCCGGGTGTGCCCTCGCCTGCTCGGCTATCCATTGTTGTTTCGTAGACGTGTTTGTAAATCTCTGTGTATTTTCCATCGTTTCCCACCAATGGTTCTGTTGACATGACGCGCCGCTTCCCTCGTTCGGGTCCCGATGGACTCGGTTCCCCGCACTCATCAGTACTATCAGCGCGCTAAGACTGCCTGCATCTCATCGCTTCGGCTTATTGTTTCGCCAGCCACTACCACCAAAGTCTGCTGTTTACGTGTGCCGCTTGCGCGCTCCTGATCAGTCACAGACAACCTATCAGACCGGGGTGGATTCTTGTTTCGGTCTCCCCAGTGACCGATACCTATGCTCAGTGGAAAATACAGGCTCTCCCAGGTTTCCTGGCAGTCCATCCTGCGACTTTGCGCCGTTCCAACGACCCCGGGCAGTTCCCCAACACCTCGCCATTTAGCGGTGTTCGAAATACTGCTCCCATCTAGACAACAATGAAAGCACCAGCCAATATCTATATCGAGGCTCAATAGGACGCTTCACCGCCTGCTGTGTACGCTTCACGATAGCCGTTACCGACCACCATGCAACACTCGCTTCCGACCGGCTGGCTGACCTTTGTCGGGAGGGAGTCGAACCCTCTGGACTGCGATGAATGGTTTCAACTACTTAGTTCATCATATCCTCCATTCCAGGACTTGCCCTGGCGCAATGTCTATGAAAAACACATTTTGAGTGACTGAGTCGGAGAACAGAAGTTCAATTCGAGAAACCTCAGTCGTGGAATCACCGTATAAGCAAGATGCTGTTTTGAGCATGGAACAAGCCGCTAGCTTTCACCATTGGCGCAAGCACTTGTGTTTTCTGAGATGCTCCGAGTGACTCCGCTCCAGTGTGCCAGCTGATTGAACGAAATGCCACGTGTGTCCGAAATCATCAGATTGATAGCCGCAAACCGTTTGAGCAAGGGCATTTTGGTGTGATCAGAAATCGTACCGGCGGTCGCCGAGTTCTCTGTTTGCTACACCTTCTGCAATATGGAACCCGACATCGCTGTCAGCCCTCAAGCGCGGTCTGAAGCGGGATGCGGATTCAAAATCCAACAGGGAGATACAAAACAATAAGAGAGTCGCAGTCTTCGAGCAGAAGATTTTTTCAATTTCCTGTTGATTGTGACTAACATAATCCCCTACCCTTGGAAGCTTCCTTTTCATTTACAAACTTTTTGTACGTGCATCAAACTTAAAAGAAATATTGCAGCTCAAATTCCGCATGTTTCTCGTCTTTCCCGAACGTAATTGTTGACGGGATGACGGCTCAAAGAGGCAGTTGTGGAGCACGGTACAAACTCATTGAACAACCCGTCACTGATCGTAGTCCAACCAAACTGGATCTGTGGGATTTCGACTGCTCTCATCTCCCAAGCTCTTATTGGACTTTCAAAAAAGACTTGAATTGTATTTCAATGATGACAAAAAAATTTGATCTTTACTTGAGTTAATCAGGCACTAATTAAATCTAAACAACAAGTTAATAGTTGTTGAAAGTAAGCAAGGCATGGATATCAGTGAAAAGTTGTACTGCGCGATTGAGTCCAAGCATGTGGCAAATCGAGAATTCTAACAGATTCGAGATACATGACTCTAGGCTAGGTGGTGTGTTCGGCAGTCACTAATAACACAAAAGTCACGGCCTCATCGCTAGCGACAACATTGCGGAGTCGTTTGGTAGATTCAGATTTGGATAAGGACAATAGAGTGGGATAATCGAGCAATCAAGCGCAATTGCAGGATTAAGGTGTTTCATGGCAGCGCAACTGATAAATCTGGCACAAAGTGTGGTCACCCTAGACTTAGCAGCATCTGGAATCCCGCAACTTCAGGGCAAAGTCTAATGCGAGGCGAATTCGCGCAGGCCGAATTGACCCGTCATTTTTGGCGTGCTCGAATAAGTGGATTCCTAAATCATATGCTTATCGTAATCAAGAGAGCAGGTTCGAACGTTAAGCACAATTTGAGGTTGATACCTTCCCCTGTATTTTTGTGGAATATCTCACAGCCCGTTCGCGAAGACGAGTGCAAGAATTGCTAAAAATGTCACGATCTGCATGGACATCATCCATCTGAACTGTGACTTCATGTCGGACTTGACTTCGGTTCTTAACGCATTGAGGTCGGACTTGACTTCGGTTCTTAACGCATTGAGGTCGGACTTGACTTCGGTTCTTAACGCGTTAATGTCGGACTTGACTGCGTTAATGTCGGACTTGACTTCGGTTCTTAACGCATTGAGGTCGGACTTGACTCCGTCGATGTCGGACTTGACTCCGTCGATGTCGGACTTGACTCCGTCGATGTCGGACTTGGTCGCAAGATTGCCCTCGCGTTGGGCGATCGCGATCGCTACCGCTTCTGCCTGATTGCGCTCCATGCCGGCAGCTTCAAGTTCCTTCGAAGTTCCAAGCGTGTCATATGCGAATTTAATCATAACCTATTCCCATATTCCTCATTTGATTAGTGAACCCTCCACACCTTCTTGGGCTTTGCTTCCTCGGAAAGGATTGATTGTTTCGTGACTTCGTGTGCGACTCCTGATGATCAGTGTCTCGTCGCTCCCGCGACTGTTCTCGGCAACTCCCAGCCATTGACCGTGTGATGGCGGGGCCGCTCTAAACTAAGCTTACCGTACCATAACCAGCACTCTTATTGCAAACCAACATTGTGCAATCAGCTGCCGTTGGTACGAAAACAAGTTCGTAAGGGGTCTATGCTTTCTCCATTCAAACCCTCATCTGATCAACTGAGAAGTAAATTTCCATTTTTTCTCAACTTGCCGTGAAATAACAATCTGGAATAGAAAAAATGGCGACAAAAACCCTTGCTCCATAGCGAATGGGGAAAATGACTTCCGCCAACGCCACTTTCGTCTTTGAAATCGCGCCAACCACATAAGCAGGCCCAATAATTGCTGTATTCGACCAACTGGATAACAATGAAAGTGTGTCAAACAGACTCTTGAACTGTTGGAAGTTATATTTCATCAGTTCAGGGTGATTCGGTCAGAATCATGTTCGTTTTTGTGAAATATCTCACAGCCTGTTCTTGAAGAAGAGTGCAAGAACTGCTAAAAATGTCAAGATCTGCATAGACATCATCCATCTGAACTGTGACTTCCTTTCAGATTTGATCTCACTGAGGCCGGACTTGATTTCGGTTCTTAATGCGCTGATGTCAGATTTGATCTCACTGAGGCCGGACTTGATTTCAGTTCTTAACGCGCTGAGTTCAAACTTGATTTCAGTTCTTAACGCGCTGAGTTCAAACTTGACTTCGGCTACTGACGCGCTGAGTTCGGACTTGACTTCGTTGTTGTCGGACTTAGTCGCAAGATTGCCCTCGCGTTGGCTGATCGCTACCGCTTCTGCCTGATTGCGCTGCATGCCGGCAGCTTCGAGTTCCTTCGAATTTCCATGCGTGTCATATGCGAATTTACTCATAAACCATTCCCATATTCAGCATTTGATTAGTGATCCCTCCACACCTTCTTCGGCTTTGCTTCCTCGGAAAGGATTGATTGTTTCACGACTTCGTGTGCAACTCCTGCGGATCAGCGTCCAGTCGCTCCCGCGACTGTTCTCGGCAACTCCCAGCCATTGACCGGGTGATGGCGGGGCCGCTCTAAACCAAGCATACCGTACCATAACCAGCACTCTTATTGCAAACCAACATTGTGCAATCAGCTGCCTTTGGTACGAAAACAAGTTCGCAAGGGGTCTGTGCTTTCTCCATTCAAACCCTTATCTGATGAACTGAGAAGTAAATTTCCGTTTCTTCTCAACTTATTAGGTTACGGTTTAATGGAACACTCCACTTTGATGTCAGTGTCGGTTGTAACCTCGATGTGCCCACCTTGCCTTAGAGGAAAAAGTGGTGCTGCCGATCCACACAATACAATTTGATTCGCACTTGTTTTTAGTCCTTTTTTCTTTAGCGTAATTGCCAGCCAGCGCAGTGAATGCAAAACCGTTTCGTAGTTGACAGCACCAGAGACGCAGGCAACCTCAATTTCATCGATTTTGATTGTTATCTGGTCAGGAAATTGGTTAGAGCATTCTGTATTTTTATCGTAAACGAAACCTGCATGGATTGCATTTCGTGCAATCATTTCCGCTGCTGTGGGTGGTCTTTCAAATGGGTAAGTATGAAGCTCAATGACAGGAAATACCGCTTGGATAACGCCACTCAATTTCAGCTCTTGATCGATTATCTCTTTGATTGGCTGGTTTAGAGTTATTGCCAACTCACCTTCTATCGCTAGCCCGTCAAATTGGTTCAATGGCAGTGTTATGCCTGAATTCCAACACTGGCCTGCATACAACCGACCAAAAATTGGCTGGAAAATTCCCAAACTGTTCTGAATGGTTTCAGAAATACATCCAACCTTGTATCCGATCTGTTCGTCACCCCGACGTTCTCGAATCCCATTGATTTCTTCTTGAACAACATACGCACCATCAATCAGAATGTTCGTGTCTTGTAACTGATTCGCAGGTAGAGATCGCTTGAATTCATCAAACTTTCGTTTCCCGAGATGAAAAAATTCAGTCCTCAATTTGCCATCTCAGTTTCAATTCGAATTTTGAGAAGTGTCTGTTGAATCGGCCGCACTTCATCGTAACGACGCAATATTAAAATTCTTTGTAAAAAAAGCACCTCAGTCCAAACTCATTTTCCAGTTTGACCTCGAAGCTTTCTAGTGAATGAAATTTCCAAACGCGAACACAAGTTGCCTTAACCAGCAAAAAATTGTGTTTGAATCTCAAATTCACAGCGAGCAAGATTTACCAATTAATTTTTCGCAATGTGCGTGAGGAACACCGGCGATATCCATATCGGATTTACATTGCTATCTCTCAAGTGCAGTAGATGCGAAAGACGCCGAAACACTGCACCATGCTGTTTCGACGCTCGAAGAACCAGTAGGTTCAACCAATATTCCAATTCAGGTTCAAACTCTTTGGGCGGTACAGAACAATTCCAAATATTCCATAAGCACTTTCCATCCCATCTGTAACAATTTTTAACAAATCGGGATCGTTCAAAACAAGAGGATGATTGTAGATTATTGTTCAAATATCAAGCGGTTATTTTGCTGCAATGAAGCATAAACTTCAAGCGATCATGGATACGGTACATGGGAGAGACTTAGTTTATTTTTCCGTTCCTATTCCTTCAAATTCAGATCTGAGTCCCCAGCCAAAATAGCAATATGCTCCAGCTCAGAGTGATTCCAAATTGCACGTTATAACTTGTCAGCCTGATTTGAGTATGAAATTGAAGTGTCCATACCAAGTTCCGCCGTTACGACTCAGCTGCATCAGCAAATCATCGCGTTGAATCCAGTCTTGTGAATTGGAATCGTTCAGGTCAGGGAAATAAAGTTGTGTAGTGAGCAGGCGTGTTTTCTTACCTTTGACTTTAACATGGATATGTGGTGTTCGACCAGTGTAGTGAGCAGGCCGAATCGTTTCGAAGCGAAAAGCGCCCGCTGAATCAGTAAATTGATGTCCGCGATAACGAAAACCAGAATTGTCATAGCGGCCAAACTCATCGCAATGCCATATATCAATTACAGCACCTGCAATTGGCTGGCAGTCTGGAGTTAAGACGAGACCATCAAGCACGAGTGGTTCTCCACCTGTATCTGGTTCCCGCAAAACGCTTCGTCGCGGCGTTTGTGGCGTATAGAACGGCCCCTCGGATTGAGCCGCTGTATTCGGTGTACAACTAACTGGAGGCTTGAGGTCTAGATTGCGGTCGGAAGCAGGACCGGCAAACTCATAATTCAAAGGAGTAGAGCGAGCACCAACAACAAAAGGAGCAACTACGGCACCTGTAGCAAGTGCAATTCCGGTTAACGCCACTCGGCGTGTAATCGTACGCTTTGTTGATTTATCTGACTTACGCATTTCAAACAAATTCCAATTTTGGAATCTTCTCGTGTGAAAAAATTCTAGTTTAACGTTTCATTCTAATGGTTGTGTTTTGCCCAGAAAGAATGTCATTTAATATTTTACCGAAATTTCATCGATTAAGCGCCATACAAGATTGACCTGACTAATGAGAGATCTGGATTCTACAATGGTTAACGATTATTTTTAAGTCATCGGTTGAAATGCTCCGAACGATTTCAGTCCTGTTTTCGACAAACGTTGTAAGCGTTACCGCATTGATATTGGTGACGAACATTGTGTTCGGCAAGAACTTAGCCGGCGATGAGAAGTCAGACACGCCATCGAAGTCAAATTCCAATGACATCCCCATTATGCATCGATCGTGGATTTTGCCTAAGTACGCACTACTTGTCGAGAATGAGCATGGTTGACTGCGGCGCTGGAATGTACTTTGCGCGAATAAGTTCGCCGTCACAACGATCAAAACACCCCGTTGGTGAATGAATTGCACCGTCTTCACCGGCAGCCCATTTGAAGTGGTGATTTAAGTAGAATAGATCTCGAAATCGGTACCGTAACTGATCCCAGCGCTACCTGCCTCGCATGTTCGCCGCTTGAGTTTTGGCTTGTCGCTTCTAAATCTGGACCGCAGTCGCGAAGGGCTCGTAGCTGCGAGCTATCTCCCGCACTGAATCCCAGCTTCATGCTCGGCAAACATATGTGCTTTTATCTCCTCCGAGTCGATCAGATTACCCATCTTGAATTTTTCCAAAAATTGTAGGTTTTCCCAAGCATAGAGTGTCTTTGCTTTATCGGGGCAAGACCTGTGCTTCAGCGAGTAAAGCATTTGCAATTTTTTGCTCAGCGAATATTGGGCGCTTTGTTCAAATCGAAGCCATGCAGACCAACTGCTGCTAGATTTTGGAACTGAAGTTCAGTCCTCGTTCTTTGAATGAACCACGTTCTCGTTACGGAATTTGAAGAGTGGACACTTTTCAGAAGTCATCACAGAAATTAGAGCATGAGCAAGAGGTCGAATTACTCCTAGGTTCTGATGATCACTTTCTTGAGTTCCTTGCCCACAAATTTCGCATCGAATTTGTCAGGGTCGTATTCACCCCGCCACTGCAAATATTCGTCATGATCTTCATGTTCGGAATCAAGCATTGCCTCACAGTAATGGTTGTAGCCAGGGAAGCCACCAACATCTTCGGGGGGACCGCATCGGGCACCACCAACCAAGACAGGATATCCTGCTGGATTTTTGACTTCGCGAACAACTCCCAAAATAATTTCGTGCTCCCAAGCGTCTCCAAAATCGTAAATGTACCTGAACCGCTTAATCCCACGTCTAATAAACCATTCCAAATCGAAGTCACTCGCTTCGTAAATTTTCGGACCCCAAATTGAGTCTTCAAGCTGTGGATTTCCGTAATTCTTGCCCTCGATGAAAAATTCCCACAGATGACAGTTCCACCAACCGAACGCAACTTGAATAATTTCATGAACGGTATCCAATCTCGTAGTTACCGGCACTATAACCCGTCGCCAAATCTTGGGTTTAATATTTCGCAGCTCGACGCGCATGCCAACTACCTTGTTTTTCATCGTTTCTCTTCCTTTCAATTCCTAGCCGATAAAGTCACAAAAATTTTTCTGGAAATTGAGATCGCCACAATGCATTTATTTGCCATTCTACTTCAATCGAATACTTTATGTGATTCACTGAAATCGCACTTTCGTGGGATTCTTCTTGTGCTATTCGTTACCCGTCGCTTCGGACATTCAAAATTTAGACCTGGAATGTTGTCATTTACTGAACATGCACGTGCGGATGATTGTCAATGACTTTTCTGCTGAAAATACTTGCAAGGACTTCGTTATTTCGTTCTCGAAGTTGCAGGTGATCACGTCAAACAGATACTTTCCTCTACGCGTAAATTCATAAACTCGAAGCCAATTCATGAAATCTCTCGACTTTTGAACGCGGTACGCAAGATTGTCGGATAATTGACATAAGTGTGCCGCGGCGAATTTTCCTGTGATCAGGAATTGGAACAGCAACAGCGCTGTCGCTATCCAACTTTTGAATTACGATGTGACGACTCCGCCGCCTAACTTCCACAAGTCCGTGTAACGCTAGCATGCGACAAACATCTCTACCTGAAGCGCTCTAAGTTTAGCCAACGGCGACCTCAAATTTGATGATCTACACCTCCGCCCGCAGACGCTTGCCGATCTCCAAGGGGGAGGCAGTCTCGAAAAACAGAGTTAGTGCTTCAATAAGATTATCGTGTGCTTCAGCAACGGTATAGCCCTGGCTGGCAACATCTACATCTGGACATAAAGCAACATACCCATCGCCTTCGCGTTCGACAATGACAGTCAAACATCTATTCATGCTCATATTTCATCAAATTGATCGTACAAAGGCAAGCATATATACACAAATTGAAAGAGGATTGCGAAATTCGAGAATCATTGATTCGGTGCGCAAATAGACGACCATAATTGTCTTGCAAATCGAATTGAATCACTCCTTTTGTCACGGTTTCAAGACGCGATCGCCAATTTCTACCCCGTGTCCCAACAAAATGCTCTTACGTCCAGCACTATCCAATTATCGTTTTGTTTTTTAATCATAATTATGACTGCAGACACGCCTCCCGACACATTGAATATTCATATGTATAGAAAAACACTGATTCAAATATATGAAGACCTCGTAACGTAAAGACAATATACATTTTCAACTAAAAATAAAAAAAAAATTGAAATTTAATTTTAAGCACGAAATTGCTTTACTCGAAAATCAGCATTTTGAAATAGATTTGAACCGTATTGTCAAGCCATTTCGCTCATTGGCCTTGTCTAGCGAAAAGCCTGAACGGCTAACACCACCTAGAAGGAGTGAATTCAAATTTCTCGAAATTTCAGCTTCAAATTCAATTCAAGAGACAATCGCTGAATATTGCGTTTTTGTCAGAGGATTGATCTGCGAAATCCAGAAACTGGCAAGCCGTACTATGCCGCACAATCTTCATTAAACGCACTTGCTTCGACCGAGCTACTGCTCAATGAAAAAATGGGCAATGGTCCGACTACAGTCCACTGGTGGGCTCGCAGGAATCAATTCCAATCTTGGCGCTAAAAGATTTCAGCACCACTTTAGTTCCATAACGGTTTACTGCAATATTATGAGATCAACGCAGTGTTGTCCCTTGTCAACATGTGCTGGAATTTATCCAGCTGCTCAGTGAAACGAGAACAGAAAGCAAAGTTTCGAGAATATTGAGTGACCCGAATACACACGTTACTGACTTTCTGCAGATTAAACACTTGCGGTATTGTGCAGATACCAGATTCAAACAGCTCTATTTAATAGCAGTGCCTTTTTCGATGGGTTCTCCAGGTATGCTTTAAGCCGTGATTCATTCTCAACGACTTTGTTGAAATCCACTAACCACATTCCAACAAGACGTTGTAACTCATCGCGCTCTCTTTGGATGAAATTGCATCTTTCGATATTCGTAGGAGGGCGAGTGGCAACATCTGAAACTGCATTCATCAATGCATATCCAGTATTTCCTAGTTCCTCAACGTAACCCGTAGCGACAGAATTCAGGTGTTCCTCGAATAGATTCCATGCAGATGTCCGTTTAGGCAGCATCTCTTTTGGCTTTTTGATCTCCAATATAGAAAGAATCAGCGGTAGAAAATATCGCTCGTCGATTCGCACTACATGCAGTGGTTGCAGCAACTTGCCAAATTTGTCAATAATTTTTCTAAATTTTGCTTCATTGATCCTCGCTTTGATCAACTGCTCCATCTTTTTCTCATTGTGAGCGACTTTAAATGTCATTGAGGCATGCCAACTAACCATTCCGTTAGTACATGCCCAACGTATTAGCCCAAAACGAATACGGAAAGCGTAAGTTTTGTTGTAGCTGTTATAAACTCGAATAAATGGCGCAAATTCATGCTTTTTGCCTTTCCCAAATTGCCAGTCATAGTCAGGAATTGTGCCTTTATGACAAAGATCGATACGGCAATGAGCGTGTGTGAGTGGAGTCTCGATACTGAAAACTTCCCAATTTGCAGCGTCAGTCATTGGAAATGCTTCTTGGCAACATTTTTGCCCAAGTTTAAGAGCGGTTTCATTGTGAAGAACCTGGTAACTATCACTTACTATGGCTAGCACCTCATCGGTATCTTCATTTATTACAGCTTTCTTATTGCTAAGTTGTTCATATTTCCCAGTGTCGGTACCGGTTTGAACATATAAATCTGCCGACCGGACAGGAAACATTATTGACTTCAAACCTACTTTAGAATTTTCGTATATCATCTTTTTTTACTCATGTTTTGGTGGATCCGCTTGGAATGTATTCAAACTTTGGCTACACCTGCTCTCCAATTCGATTGCCATGTTCAAACATTGCGAAATCACATTTGATTGAAAAAAGAGTGCTCAATAACATCAGAATGCCATTTTTGCCAACTGAACGTGCACTACGAGCAGGCTTTGCGGTCTGTAGTGTCAATTTCCTGCGTTCCTTTTACGTAACCTGACTGAAGTCGATACGTTCCAATGTGCCTGCGTCGACCATCTGGCGTGCTTTGTGCAGGTCAAAACTTCTTTGCAGCGCCAGCCAACTTTCAGCTGAACCGCCAAGCACTCTGGAAAGCCGAACAGCCATTTCTGGAGAAATGCCAGATTTACCGTTCAACACCCGACTAAGCGTACTGCGAGCTACCCCTAACTTGTCTGCGATCCCGTTTGAGGTCATCTGCTGAAACGGGTCTATATAAGAACGCTGAATCAACGTACCCGGATGCGGTGGGTTATGTTGCTGAAAATTCATCATTTCTGATCCTCGTAATTCACAAAATAAGCACCTTCGTTGGCAAACATAAAAACAATGCGCCAATTGCGCGATACGTCAACTGCCCAAAGGCCACTATGGTCTCCCGTTAACTGGTGAAATCGATACCCTGGTCTATCCATGTCTTCAATAATCTTTGCTGCATGTAGAAAAGCAAGGCAGTCACTAATTCGAGTTGCGTGTACTGGCTGAATTCCAGCCGTACTCCCACTAACAAAAAATCTTTCCAGCCCCTTATGTTTGAAACTCTTTATCATATTTTCTATTTTACAATATATTTCGTATTGCGCAATACGAAATATACAGCAATTTCATCATAATTTCACGTTAGCAAGAGCAAAAAGTAAAAAAACTGGTGTGCGATAGCCTTTTTGGGAAAATAAACTACCGCTCGACAACAATGTTGCTAACCGCAATTCATTGACGGAACATTTGGATTGACAGGTTTACATCGAATTACCGGTTCGCTTTCGACAGTTAATTTGTTGTCTCAAATGCAAGCTATCGAACTCAATGCACAACCCTCAATCCATCTGTTTGCGGATCTCTTTCAAATCTTACCGTCAATGGATAGTCAACAGAGGCCAAACGAAATGTGTGTATATTCTCGGAAAGTGGCAGAAAATAGACTTTCTAGTTCCGCACTCTATCTGATGTAGCAAAGACGCCTTCTTACTGTCTCAGTATTCCTATGCCAAGTCAGTTCATACTCAAGCTTTTCAGCCGCATGCGAAACTTTGTATGCAGCTAAAAGCTCTTGAGTGGAATAAAAGCCGAAAAAGATCTCATTTTCAACTCGAAAGTAAGCAGAGTCGCAAAAGCACTCACACAGCATCACAGAGTGAAACAACTTGACTGCACTCAATATCTGGTCTTTTCAGCAGACTGAATCCGCGGTAATAGCGCTTTATCGTTGTCAAAACTACGAATTTTCACAGCAGACACGCCAGGTAGCAGTTGGATTGTTAATGGCAAAGCCTGGTTATGGATCGTCTAACTCAATTATTGTGTGCACCCACCATACGAATACTTTGTGATGGCAGGCTCGGAACGAACGTATTCGAATCTTTGTGGAACTCAACATTGCCCTTCACATAAGAGTGACTAAGGCAGGATTAAATTTGCCCCAGGCGGCGAGCTGAAATCCCAATCCACTTCAGACTCATCTCCATTGGTCAGCGCCCCTTTTCTTCAACTCATTTCTCATTGGGCAATTCTCAACAAACGATCCCGTTGGAGTTGACTATCGATTTATGTTTCTGTTGTCTTCGCGGCTAATGTGCCCAATGAAAGCAACAAATTCTTCAGCCACAGGATTTGGACTTCATCTCAGGCATCCATACAGTAAATTTCGCGCTTCGGACTGCTAGACAATACTGAAACATTGGAGACGAGTGGATGCAATTCCCGCACATGTATTCACGGTGCGAGCATGATGAAAACAAGAACCAGAAAGTAATTGAGGTTTTGCTGATATTTGAAGCCTTGGTCTACTGTAGCCAGCGTTTTGAAACCATGAATTCTTACAAGTTCCAGCAGACCAAGGTTTACTCAAACTGGCCAACCTTTATCCTAGACTGCATCTACATCAAAACCGTCGAAAAAGAACCACACAATTTGTCTTGAAGCAGCTTCCTCAAGCAATACCTTCATGCGTATTGTCTAAAAGCACTGCCGCAGCACTCCAGTACAGCGACAGCCTGTTTCGGCTGCCTCTGAGGCGCTTTCGGCTACAGTCGCATCTTTATCCTAACTTACTGCTATACGTGCGGAAATCCCGGCCTTCGGTTACGATAGTTTTGCGCACGAAGCACTGCTTTTTCGGGCCCATTTGCAGTTGGGATTGATGCCGACAACGCATTGCGCCGTCTCTTTGCGCTCGGACTAGGCCTAAGCGTAAAACACTTTTAATTGCCGCACTCCGCATCCGCAAATCACTCGCGACTGCAACAAAGACTCGAGATGTCCTGCCATGCGAACGAAGGTGCCGGCATTGCTGGCGATAGTCTGATGAATGCGGCTATTATCCGCCCAGTCGATGCAGCCGACATGAATGTCCGGGATCAGCAACTGACAATGTTCTTGGTGCGCTTCGCGTTGGTGTGCCAGTCCGTCCGCACGGTCTGGTTTGCGCCTGTCGGTAGGAGCAAGTGCCAGCATAACGAAGATCTTCAGGATGTTGACTAACTGAAGGTGGCTTGGCAGTTTCCTGTGTCGTTCCCTAAGATTTCACGTTTCAAAGAGCAGTGGCTTTATGCCATGGTCGACATCTTCCAGAATGATATTCAAAAAGTTTCTCTGCTTGAATAACACGTACACAAACATCTGGACGAACGCCTTTAGGCTACTTTGTGAGGACGAATGGCGCGCAGGGCATTGGCCTCCTTCTGCGTCGCAATTTCAAGTTCGTAGAGAGTCTGAAGGTTCATCCAACTTCGTGCGTCCGTATGGAAGTACCTCGCCAGTCGGAGGGCGGTCCCGGCTGTAATCCCCCGGCGACCGCGGACGATCTCGTTGATTCGGGCTGGCGTCACGCCAACTGCATTTGCCAGAGCTGTAGCGGACATGCCGAAGGGCTCCATGTAATCATGCTTCAGAATCTCGCCGGGATGGACAGGTTTCAGTCTATTCATTGTCGATGGCTCCTCAAGTATTATCGGTGGTAATCGACTATTTCCACGTCGTACGCATCTCCGTCGACAAAACGGAAACAAAGCCGCCATTGTTCGTTGATCCGAATGCTGTATGTGCCTTTACGGTCACCCCGTAGCGACTCAAGCCGGTTTCCGGGCGGTACCCGCAGAAAATCAAGCGTTGCAGCAGCCTCCAGTTGTGCGAGCTTACGCTGAGCGACTCGCTCGAAGTTGAGAAAACGCCGCACCCGATAACGGTTAGCGAGCCGCTCGGTGTCCTTACAACGGAAGCTCCGAATCATGCCAAACAATATATCGCGATTCGATATACGATATTAAATGAAAAATCAGAAAGTTCTACACGAATTGGTGGGGCAGAAAGACTGTATTCGAACTTCGACAAGAGTGGAAGTTCTTTTTGAGTTGTCGGGAATTAACTGTCTTTTTTTGAATTACCGTTGCCTTAATTTATAGTACAGAGGAAATTAATGTTCAAATTTACCAACAGAAGTACCAAAGATGTCTAAAAAATTCGTCGTAAGTACTACCATAGACAAAGACACAAAGAAGCAGGCAGAAACTGTGCTCGAATCCATGGGGCTCACGTTTACTGACGCTGTAAGATATTTGTTCGCAACTATTGCAACGAAAAAAATACTGCCTTTCTGTCCACTAATACCCAATACCGAGACACTTGCAGCAATGCAGGAATTGGAAAGTGATGAATTAAGGTCGTTTGATACCGTCGAAGACTTGTTTGAAAATTTGAACGCGTAGGACCAAGCTATCTGAAAAGTTTAAACGAACCTTCACCCTCCTCAAGAAAACGAAAACTGATCCAATATCGAAATAGAATTTGAAACATTGATACAAAATTTGACGATCGATCAGCCGTTGACAATTCACTACTTGGACCTCTCCTTGAAAGGAAATTTACAAGGTAATCGCGAACGCCATATCAAACTTGATTTAATTTTGATAGATCGCAATTTTAAAGATGTTACACTGCAACCAAGGTGTCCAGGCTCTCATGGCCAATCAGGAATTTAAACTTCCTTGAGATTGCAAGTTCAAGATTCCAAATTATTGGAACTTCATAATTTTATTTTAGCTGCCGAAAACAGTTGCAGCATTCGCCCGACTTCGGTCCGAGCAAGAGTCGTCGTGAGGTTTTTCTGGATATTCTTGATGATTATCGGAAGTGTCAAAATCTCCACAGGATTTTCATTCAATGCCTCTTGAAATGGTTTGTAATTCTCCCATGTGTCTTTTTCTCCAATTAAGCGAGTAACCGCTGTAACGTGTGTAAAATTTTTCTCGCCCGTCACCTCCTGTACTTTCTCGCAAAAGGCTTCTGACCACTTTTTCGTTGTCAGTTCCCGGAAAGTTTTCCAAGCAGGTTTTCCGTGCACCGTCTTGTTTTTCTCTATTGCTTCTACCCAATATGTCGAATTAAATCCATTTTGCCAACTCTTGCAACTGACGGCCAAAACTTTATTCGTATCGCTAAGCAAAGGATTAAGACCTAAAACATCGATGTCACTATAGTTCGAATCCAATTTTGTAACAAAATCTGGATGTTCCTTGCGTGGTCGGTATTTGATGTTGTGTTGAATAAAATACCCTTGGTGGATCAGGTATTCCTCTACGAGCTGTTCAAGAATATCTGCTCTAGTTGCCATCGTCGATTACACAATACATCGGGGGAAAGGACCTATTCGGCATGAACTCTTTCAGAAATAAAATTTCGATTCAGATTGCAATGAATGTCAAAAAAGCAATGTAACTACCCGTGTTGGAACTTCGAGTTTATCGATCATCGCTCAATGAACATTTTACTCACCGGTGAGAAATTGATCCCAGATTCCTTAATTTTACAAACATTGGTTAGCAAGGCTTGAACCACTGAATGTCACTTTGCTTTTACAGTCAACTCCGGTTCAGTTTCAGTAGTCGGCCTGCTCGGCAACTTTTTGTGCACAGCATGCGGTGGCCACAAATCACCTAGATTGAAACTGACCGCCTCAAATGGCGGCAGTGATACTAGTGCATCATCAAACAGCGTGCCAATCAACACCCATTCACTTCCTTGCAACTCAAATGCTTCCAGCGAGCAGGCATCTGGATCTATCAACCAAAGAAAGCCGACACCCTCGCGGGCGTAAACCGCTCGCTTGCCGCCAAGATCAAGCTTTCGGGTCGAAGGGGAAAGCACTTCTCGCACCCAGTTTGGAGCAAGCTCAATATAGGCTGAATTTGGTGGTATCACAGGTATTCGCTCTCGTTACCATCCTACGATTTCACGAACCAAAATGTCCTCGCCAAGATGGAGTTCTGGTTCTTCAAGAATTAACTAGCCGGCAGGACCGCCGTCACCGAAATCAAAAGGTGCGCCGATTCGTAGCCCGAGCACTGACTTGGCTAAAGCACAAATATGGGCAGGTCTAGGATGAGTGTAGAGCTTGCCGCTGACAATCTCCGCAACCATGTGTGGCGGCGCTTCCAGCACGTCCCGATAGGTCGCCTGACGTGAAACTGTATCGACTTTAGCTGAATGCGATTTCTTCAAGGTGTCTTGCAATTTAAAAGTTTTTCTAGTTCAATTCTAATCCATCGGTGAGCAGTGAATCAAAAGGTACAGTTTTTAGTCGTAACTTGCATATTGTTTATCATTCAGTCGGTTCGCAAGTTTGAAAAAGTGCCTTGAACAAGGCCTCTCGAATCATCTGACTTCGAGCAAGTCGAAGATTTTATTGCAATTTTAGTCATCAATGCACCGCCATACTTTGAAAAATCGAATTGCATCAACTTCTGCTTACAATTTTCTTTATGGAGCCGGGAGACAGAATTGGAATGGAAAATTCCGAGGCTAGCGCAAGTAAATCGTCATCGCCAGTTACCAATGCATCAGCCTTTCCTAAAATTGCCAGTTCTAGAAATTGCTGATCGTCAGGGTCTCGACATACAGGGACGGGTGGACAATTTTTTGTGACTATGACTTCACACCAAGGCAGGTAATCACCCAGTAGTGATTGGCGCATATTGGCTGTCAGTTGGAACTTGGGATAGCAAAGTGTTCGTATTAGTTCAGTCGTCGTTTCGCGGCTTACCAAGGGAAGAACAGCCTTTGACTGCCATGCATTGCGCAACCACGATACCGGTCCAGCAGGAAATATTAAGGCTGATACCAATACGTTTGTATCTAGAACTAGACGCATGTAGGCTACTTCTGCTGTCGAGACCACGCAACAGCAGAAGCAATATCGGACTCAGTGATACCGAGTTCGGTCAATTTTGCTCGTACCTCGTCAGCAGTCACCAAGTTTACGGGTGTCAACACAATGCGACCATTCTCTTTGGAAACATCGAAATACTTCGTATCAGGAAAATCAGAAATTATCGATTTTGGCAGAGTCAGTTGATTCTTGGATGTCACTTTAGCAAGCATTACTTATCTCCGTTTTAAATTTTTGCAAGGATTCCCGATTACAAGGATATCTTACTATATAACGGTATAAAAAAATTCGAAATCAACCGTCATGAAATAGTTGCCACTTTGCAATTTACGGACTAAGAATATCTTGTTCTGACGAAAGATTATTGTTCCCTTTCTATAATTTTCGCGACTAGCGTCAACGGAGTTTGCTTCCGCCCATTGAGGCGGAAGCAAAGTTTCAAATACTTGCATCTCTGCCATATCCAAGGAAGGCAGCCCTTCACTTACGAAAGTGTACGACCGGGTATTGATCGCTGTCCAGCGGTTGGCCGTCCTTCAGTTGTGAATTGATGATGATCGGATTAATTTCTCCAGCCGAATGGTAAATCATGCCATCTCCGGTGTATCGAACCGCGTAACCTCTACGCACCGCGGGCGAGGTGTTCGCTTTTGCACCGTGCACGATCATTCCATCGAATGCCATCGCATCACCTGACTCCATCTCCCAGCACAGAATATTGTGATCGGCGCGTTCTGACTCAAAATCAGGCAGCGGTTCGAATGCTGTTTCAGTTCCTTTGTAAAATGCTGCCTGGCGGCCATCTTCTTCCACAGTGAACGGCTGATACCATTTTTCCCACAAGTGCGAGCCCGCAATGAATTCGAGCGGCCCGGCATTGAATTTGATCGGGTCGAGCGCCAGCCAGATCGTGATGGCACGGCCATTTCGTACCGGCCAGTAAGGCATATCGTTGTGCCACGGGGTCGCTGGATCCCCTGCAGTTTTGGCAAAAACCTGATCGTAGAGCAGATTGGTTTTGGATGACTCCATCAGCGCAGCGGCAATCGCAGGCGCTGAGGAACTCAGACAATACTCGCGGCAGGTGTCATCTCTCTCCCATACCCTTTGCCGATGAAAATAATTGTCCGACAGACTGAGAGATCGGTCTGCAGAAACGCGAAGATTAGAGATCCAAGGTTCTCCAAATACGGACTTCAATAAAATTGCACCATTCTCACGAAAGGCGTTCAATGTCTCAGCTTCAACCGCAAACGGATCTCTAAAACCGTGTTCATCGTTTATTTCTGTCATCAGAATAAGTCTAATTTTAGAATTAGCATATGTATTGTTGTATGTACTTGAGAGCTTTGCGCTGTAAGAATATTGAAGGCTTATATTGGATTCGGGACAGAAAATAAACAATATCACATCTATCCAGGAAGTTGGTGAACTGGTCGGCTGGTTTGAGCGCTGCTTGCAAACCGAACGGCAGGGTCGGAAACCGGAACCAGCGTTCGAACCATCTTTAGCGCGTTTTGGCGGCAAAGGCGACCGTTTTGGCAAATTGAGCGCAAACGCTTGGGCCAGCTGGACTTGCCAGGCAGTGCAGATCACTGATTTGACCGAGCTATTGCCAAGAATCAGGATCATCTTCGAATAATCGGTCATTATCGAAATTTACGATGAACGAACTTCTCTGATAACGATTGCATGAATCTTCGATGATATTGGAAAAAGATTCATTTGTGGCAATTATTTAAAATTAAAACAAGTACATGTACTCCATTATGATAGTGAATGGAACAGATTTGCCGGCCATTAGGAAAAGTTTCATGAAAAATCTCGAAAACCGCTCCAAAACCACGCAATTGTGGGGTAAAGAAGTTTTCACCCATTCAGTTTCATCGACAACTTCAACGCGTTGCGAACTCTGAATATTTCTAAAAAGTGCCGAGACTTGACAGTTGATTAGTGGTTAAGTACGATTTTGCGCGAGACAACTTCTCAAGGGGTATACGCTTTGACGAGCAGATGGACACTTTTCCCTTAACGGTCCGAACTTCTCAACCTCAGTCAGCAACAGATCATCTCCTGTCTGTTCTCGATTGCTGAATTTCAATTGTGACACTACCAACATGAAGGCATCTCCAATGTTGAAATTAATGGGATTGGCAGTAGTGTGCATGTTCACTCTTTCAACCTGAGGATTGCCTCAAAAGATATCGGAGGCAAGTTACAGAACTCAGCATCGGATGTTTGAGAAGTGGGAGTATGAACAGTCTCCCGGAGTTTTGATATGGGCGCCCATTGTGCTATGGGGCAAATATTATGAAGCTGAAAAACTTGCTGCCATAGTGGACTATTGCGTCAGTCCCGAGCAGAAACTGCATTCAGAGAGCACCCCATTTTAGATGGCGTAGGTGATCTGGGAGATGCGATTTGGTGGAATCGATTGCGAATGTTCGATGAGATTTTTACATTCATGGCAAGGGACTGCGTCGTTTTGTCAAAAAAAGTGAAAGGCATCTCGAAACAAGGTTTGCAAAATCATACACGAGAGTGGCATGGAGTTTCGTTGTGTGCGAAAAAAAGCAGCCTATGTGCATGCTAAGGGACTAGCTTACGCAGTTGGAGGCTCTGATTTCGCCGCCTACGAATGCGGCACACAGGCGGCGGCTGACGTAGCGACTGAGCATGAACATTTCAACTGAAAAAAGTGAAGTCATAGTCCTTATTCGCCCTCAAGGGCAAACAGAAACTCGCGAATGTGAACATCTCTGCCAATCCGGACTAGACCTTACTAGGTGCAGTCCACCACGTAAAACAGATTGGTCCAACAGTAGCCGATATCCTCAATTATTGCCCTTTCTTGGTTCTGACTCAAAAATTTATGTAACTTAAATTCTTTTGAATAAATCCCCAGCTCGCCGTGAATTTTTTCTCGAATTGTTAAGGTTACTCTGTCATTAAATCGTCTCTACATTATCGGGGTCATACCCAGCAATTCTAAT
The DNA here is from genome assembly GCA_965202855.1 of Arenicellales bacterium. Taxonomy (GTDB): domain Bacteria; phylum Pseudomonadota; class Gammaproteobacteria; order Arenicellales; family JAJDZL01; genus JAJDZL01. The sequence continues at coordinate 554,491 of CBDBBP010000004.1, forward strand.
TATGGCAATTGGCAATTAAACAATACTTTTACATGATATTTTTCTCCAAATAGGGGTTTCATCGGCTGTGGTGTGATCAGCGGGGTGGCGCCCGCGTTTGGTAGAGGGTTTTCAGCAGAGTACTCCAATCGTCGAAGCAGCACAGTCGGCTGATTGCTCTTAAGTTTTCGAAAAACTGATAGCGCGCCACCCAGTACTTTCGCGCCTGTTGCCAAGGCGCACACAGAAAGTCACTGATGGTATGAAAGGCGAAGGCCAGAAGATTGAGTTGAAATAAGGTGTTGGTGAGCCCGCGCTTACCATGCCCAAAATTATGTGAGAGGTTGTACCCTTTACGCTTTAGGGTATTAAAACTCTCATTCTCAATGCGCCAACGACTTCTTGCGGCTTGCACGATGGTCTCCACAGTGTCTGCATTGACCGGCAGGGAGGTGATGAAGTCATTGCGGTAAACGACTTTGCCGCGACGGCTGACTTTGACCGACAGCCAGTTGACTTTGAGCGCATCTTTGCTGTCACGGATCGGGACTTCACAGAGCCACTTGAAATGGAATGTTTCAAATTGGTTGCGCTTGTTTTTGCGCCGGCGTTGGAGCTGTGGCAATTCAATGCCGTGCAGGTATTGGTGGATGAGTTTGTGCGAGCCGGGCTTGCAGTTGAAGATGAAGTCACTGTTGGGCTGTTCGAGAATTTGCTGGCTGATGGGCTGGTGGGCGTAGAGGTCGTCGCCGAGGTAGACCGGCTTGAAGCGCTGATCGAAGGCGCCGGCATGCTGTCGCAGCAGGCGTTTGACGGCTTTGGTTTCGCAGTCCTGTTTTTTGTCGCCGTCCTGAGGGGTGACGAACTCCACTGCCAGTGGCAGGATCTGCTTGTGCTTGGGCGCCACCAGCACTGCCACCGCGGCGTTGTGATGATATTCGGTGCCGGTGGTTTTATGATTTCTCGTAGAGCATTGATTACAATGGATATTATAAGAGCTGTGAAACTGTGTGCCATCGACTGCGATGAGCGTTCTGTCGTCGAAAATCTGGAAATTTCGGTGAACCTTGGGATGTTGCAGAAGCAGCTTGGGGGCGATTTCAAAGGCGGCGTTGAGCGCCGCCGGCTCCATTCCATCGAGTTGGGCGCGGATGTGATTGTCACTGGGGATACGCTGCATGCGGTAGAGCGAGCAGCAGTTGTTGCGCGCCAGTCGGGCGTCCATGATTCGCTGGTAGTGCAAAAATGAAGGCGACAGCATATGGAAGATTGAGAACGCGGCCATGGCGATGTCGGCGTATCGGAATTGGATGTTTTTGCCTCTGCGCGGATCCGGCAGAGACTCAAACACCGGCTGCAGTTGTCGGATGAGGTGTCCGTTCAGAGAATGCATTTACCCGCCTGCAATTGGATCGAACATGGTTGCCGATTTTCGACTGGACTGAATCCTACCAAGTCCACTGCTGCTGCCAACCGGCAATCGGTCGGATTGAGCAGCCGAACCGCCGCCAATACCGAAGCTCGCAATGGTGCGACCGCAACCGCTCCCGTTGCCGACGCTCGGCACCATCCAAGGTGAATCTCAGCCGCAGCTGCCGACGCTTAACGCGTCCGTTTTCTCGGGGGGCCGGATTTTCTGCTGCGCGGTTCATGACCGCATACTTTAGCAAATCGACAACCGAAAGTCCAGTGTCGCGACCATTTTTTTTCAGAGCGTGGATCGCACCACAGCATACGACGCATCTGATATTCTGTGGCGAATTCAGACAAACCCATCGCCCTGGGAGGTGGGAAAGGCAGGTATGAGCTCAATTGGTGGGTGCAATGCAGGGATCAGACAGGTTCACTGGAGAACCCTACCGACCTTGTAAAATGAGACTGTTTCATAGACTCACTAGGACCGATTTGTCTATTTATTACTCGAAAACTTGCAAAATTCTTAAAATGAGAACTGCTGGGTCATACCAATCGAAGATCGAATTCGATAGAGTAAAAGTAAGCGATGAATCGCTTCTGAGTGATTTCGACACTACATATTTACAGCAAGTAACTTAACACTCGAGCAATCAGACTTTTAACGCAACGAAAAACGAAAGTTACTCACTTGCTAGTGATCCCAGAATTTCAAAAAATACCTGAATCACTTCTACAACATCTATGCGTTCCGGTAGGAAATCGCCGTGGGCGACTTGGTTTCTAAGCTGGTAGAACTCTAACGTTTGCCTCCAATGCTCGCTTTCTCTTTCTAGAACCAGTGTCAAGCGATTCTGAAAACTCAATCTTGATAGTCGACAAACATTCAGGTTGTGTAGCGTCCAGACACGACGGTTCCCCCAGTCGCATTGAGATTGTCCAATTCGAATGACATTTCGACACGCTGCATTAATGCCTACTTCCAACTGACCCCACGCAAGTACAAAATATGCTTGGTCGTTTATCCTCTGCTTGCGGAAAATTGCACCATTTCCGTTCGTCGTGTTGTTATCTGCTAGTTCCTCCTCATCCTGCAAGGACTCTAGATAATTATCAACCTGTTGGTACAAGTTGGCAATGTCCCGAAGATCGCCTAACGAAGAATTTGCGTCAACCATTCTTGGCTTAATTTTTCACGCTCGAACCTGTTCTCAGCACGGACCACGTGCCAGTCCGGCTGCTCGAAGTTTTTTGCAAAATCGACGATGAAGTAGTGTTGTCCGGCATGTTTCAAATCGAGACGTCCGTTGGCGCCAATGATCCACAGTCCTCGAGGTTCGAGTTTGACTGAATCACCCGATTGGTGGAGAAGTGTAAGCGTAGGAATCTGCTTAGCCTCGATTCCGAACTTGCGCATCAACGTCTCATTCATGCGGACGGGGTTTCCATTGAGTGCCTGCCATCCATTTGGCAACCAATCGCTGATCTTTTCATAGAGGTTTTTCAAGCGTTCTTCCCAGTCATCAACGCGCTTTTGTATGTGTTTCGCATCAACGGTCTCGCTCGTAACATCCTGAAGAACTGTAAGACTCATATGTCATCTCCGATACGACAATTCGTTTTTCCGGTTGATCGTGCCTAAATTCTACAAAATTTCTTGAATTGCTACTCAAATAAAAGGGCAAGTGCCTACAATCTGTAGAGAAAACAGACTTTCAAATTTTTATGTCTCTGTCAAATCGGGATAAGGCGACTCTTTGTACTCACCTTGCGGTAGCCACAATTTACCAAGATTGAAACTGATCGCCTCAAATGGCGGCAGTGAAACCTGAGCATCATCAAACAGAGTGCCAATTAACTCCCACTGCGTGCCGCGCAACTTAAATGCTTCCAGCGAGCGGGCATCTGGGTCTATCAACCAAAGAAAGCCAACAGCCTCGCGGAGGTACACCGCTCGTTTGTCGACAAGATCAAGCTTTCGAGTCAAAGGGGAAAGCACTTCGCACACCCAGTCCGGAGCTAGCGTGCAGTAATCCCCGGTTGGAAACACAGGCATTCGCTCACGTTGCCATCCGGTGATGTCAGGAACCACTATGTCCTCGCCCAGATGGAGTTCTGGCTCAAAGAGAATCCACCACCCGCCAGGCCCGCCGCAGCCTAAGTCAAAAGGCATGCCGATTAGACTCCCAAGCCTAGTTTTGGCTACCGCTTGCGGTGAAGCAGGTCTAGGGTTAATGTATAGCTTGCCGCCGACAATCTCCGCAACCTTGTGTGGCGGCGCATCAAGCACGTCCTGATAGGTCGCCCGAAGTGAAGCCGCATCAGCTTTATTTGATCGCGATTTCTTCATCGTGTCATGTATCCATAGTTTCAATCCAGTTCATCGGCACGAGGTAAATCAAACGGTTTGGCTGTAAATTTTCATCTTCCATCGGGTTTCATTTTCAGCAGCTTCATGCGCTCAATATCTAAAAAGGAATTTTGCTTGGAATGAACAGCAATTTCGTAGATTGGCCTGAATCGTAGGCGCAGAGATGCATAAACATAAAATGCGCGTCTTTTTTTGATAATCAGTGAGGATTTGGCGGCACGGAAGGAATATAGTCGAACCTTTGCAGATATAGAGTTTCACGCTGCGACTTGACAGTTGCTCACAAAAACTCAATGACTCTATCGTCAACCAATACGAGCGCCAATAGACCGGAATCACAGTGATTGGTTGGGAATATTTTGATAAATACCGAATTGGAAAGACGCTTTCTGACGAAATTTAATTTGAAATTACAGTCACGATGAACAAATTTTCAGCGCCGTGCTCATCTCGAATTCATTCATTTGCCGACTTAATTGGTTACGTAGAGCCCGATTAATTTCAGTTTGGCAGCCGCGGCCGTCTTTCATACGCGCTTTGAACCAATGGATCATGTCAGAGTCCAAGCGAAACGTGATCTGCTGCTTGATTGGCTTGTAAAAAACCCGCGTCGTGCCCCTGACCAATCCGACATTTCAGGAATCTCTTCAACATTGATCTGATCTTCCGGCATGCTTTCGACAAAATTCAATTCGGCAATTTGCTTATCTGTGAATTTGCCACCCTTCTTTTTCATAGATTCGCCTTTCGTGTTTGGTTGCTTTTCGAGCACTGATAATTCGTCCTAGCTCTTATCCGGTATGGTCAATTTCAGGCATCGTGTAAATTACAACAACTATGTTTACACCAATTGTTCCCATTGTTCGTCAACGTAATTCATCCCAAAATGGGTCTGCTTTTGTAATGGCTAAAGGATCATCAAACACAAGAACATCCGTTTCAAAGCTGATCCCGTGAGAACGAAAATTTTGCTGCTCTTTATTTTTGTCCCATGTCCACAACATCACCAAAATTTCAGTTACGTTATTGTAATTACATGATCGTATGAAATTCAGGAAATAAATTCTGATGGAATTCAGCTTCGAACCAGCTTGGTAGACAGGTAAGAATAGAATCGAACCTTGGCAGAGCTAAAATTTCAAGTCATTTCTATATCGCTAATCTATAAGAATTACACTAAGGGCTAGAAAACTGAAATTGTCATTTATTGCGAAATGCGCGACTTGAAACTGAAATAGAATTCTTAGAGGGATCTTTTGCATTGGCAAATTCATAACCGTCAGCTTTGTGAATTGGACCGAATTCCAATCCATTCCTGCGAACCTGTCTGCAGAAAGCCGGAACATCTTCAACGTCAAATACCAATTTCACGCACACCTGCCCTTCTCTTCTGCTTTTTCCAGAAGGATGAAGCAGCAATTTGACAGAATGCGTCGTATGAACCAGTTCAATCAATTGGTCATTTTCACTATGCTTGACGGTATATCCGAAATGCTGTTCATAGAAATTCATCATTTCTTCAATGCGTTTAGTGTAAAGAACTATTTGGGTAATCGCTGTTGACATCGATCTACATACCTCTAAACATGCTCACGCCAAATTGTAAACGGAATAAGATCAAGATTGGCCCGGATCAGGCGCCAAGGCAGTTACGATTCCCAGCTTTGATAGCCGCAAAGCCGAGATACCGCCCTTGTCAGCACTCATCAGGCAGATGGCGGCAAACCACATGATCAGCGGCAGTTTGGTGTGTTCAAAGAGCGTGCGAGCGGTTACCGAGGTCTGTCGTTTGCAGATCATGCACTTGCGAAATTGGCGATGTCTGAGGCGATATGCCGGGTGATGACGGCAGTTCGGAAAAACGAAGCCGTCGCACCACCGATGACGTTCAAGTTCGCGAATGCAAGCTCGTTCGCTGGCAAATTTTTTCTCTGACATACAAGAAAATCGGCCGGAACTTGTTGGATTGTAAAATTTATTAAATAAAAACAATTATTTATTCCACTCATTCATACTGCAGTCTTTACGCACGTTTAGAGGGGATACATTTTTTTGGCAGTGTTTTCCCGTTAGTGAATCACCTCGGGCAGTCTCTTGGCAATAATACGAGTCCGGTGTGCTTGATGCTCGATTTCTCCGATGTTTCCGGTTTTGACTTCTCTGCGGTGAATGTCCTAAGCAGCTTGTTGCAATCAGCAAAATAGACTGGAGTAACGGTAGTCCTCTGTTCATCGTCGAATGAACTATTAAGTGGTTTGAAGCGCAATCTGCCGTCCGCTGAGTTTAATTCATTGCAGATTGAGTCAAATCGGGACATGGCTTTGGAGCAATGCGAAGAGCTGATAATTTTGCCTTGGAGAGATGAAGAGAGTTCAGGTGATGATTGACGCGGCTCCTTGCTGGAAGGTGTTTCCGCGGATCTGGAGCAGTATCCGGAGCAGCAAATTCACTTCGAGGAATTGATGGACGAACTGCGAGATTGGTTGAGTCCCGGCCACTATTCCGAAGGCGATGTCATTGCAGGACCGGATGCGGTGCTTATCGGTCTTCAACCATTGTGTAAAGGACGAGCCTCCGCATATGGTGCCAAAAGTGTGCAGGTTACTCAATTCAGTTCTGATGAGGTGATCTGGCCAACCATACCGGAAGATGGCTGTGTTGTTTCTGTCATCGCGGATAAGTGCCTGCGAAATCAAGATGGTTACGCCAGACACTCAACATTGGTTGGAGAACCACAAGGTGGAACTTGCCTTCAGGCTGTATCGGTATCTGCTTGGCGGACGTTTGGGTATCCAGCCGAAAGCTGACCAGTAACGGCTATCCCCAATTTCTGCAAAATTCAGCCTTCGGTTCGAATCTGTATTTAATTCTCTCGCGGTCTTGCAGGATTGAAACCGACAACCTCGAGAGTGAACTCTTCAACGTAGTCAATTAATTCACTGACGGCCTTGTCGGCTCCCGCCTCGTCTCCCTCAGAGATCGCTTGCGCGACGGCCGCATGCGCGGCCGATATACGTTTTATATTTCCGTACTGTTGTTGATGAAGGATCCAAAAACGTCTGGAAAGACCCTTGACAGAGGTTAATGCCCTAGCTAGAAACTTGTTGTCAGATGCGATGATTAGAAGGGAAAAGCATTGGGTATCCAGTTCAGTCATCATGTCTTGGTCATCTGGCACGGATAACTTCCTGAACTCTTTGGCCAGTGCGGCGAATTTTTTCCGCTGATCCGCTGTCGCGCGCTTTGCGGCCGATTTCGCGGCGAGCCTTTCGACAACGCGTCTCAGCTCTAGAGCCCGAAACTGTTCGGTATATTCAATGGGACAAATCTGTGCTCCGCGTCGAGGGACAATGCTCAGAAGAGCTTCATCAGCCAGTCGCTGAATTGCCGACCGAACCGGTGCCCGCGTGTGTCCGGAAATTTGCATAAGATCACTTTCCGAAACCCACTGCCCTGGCTTCAGTGTACCGTTGACGATCATCAGTTCCAAGTCGCGAAAAGCCTTGTCCTTGAGGTAAACCGCGCCGCTGGAGTCATCAAAATAACTCCGAATATCCTTATCCGCCAAAAATCAGCCTCCCTATTTTCTCCCCTTAGCAAGCTAATATAACATATAAAGCTAACTGTCAGGTGTTTTCCACGCTCTTTTTTTTGCATCAAAATGTCTAATCGGTGGTGTCTGAAGAAAATCACCCGACTACGGCTGTTGCGCTCATGATCGTATGATATCGGGAATTACCGTCCGAATTGACCCTCTCGAGGGTTGAATTGCAGAGTCTGGACCAACGCAGCCGACCGCAACCACAAGCCGATCGTGAAGCCTGTATTGTTGTGCTCAATCTGCAATAAGAAGTGCCGTTCAGGTCGGTGAGAGCAGTGCGGCGAAGGCTTCGTTTCGATTCAGGTTGAAATGGCGCAGCGCCTGTGGCACCGACTCGAAGCGTTGCTGGTGAAAAATCAGCGCCAGCGCAATGTTGTTGCACATCGCACGGTTGCTCGGACCGTTGCCGGTGCGGTTCGGGCAGGCATCCTCTTGGAAGGTGCAGTCTCGAATATAGTGGTTGCGGTTTTCCACCGCCCAATGTCCGCGATTCCACGCCAGCAACTGCTCGGCATCGGCCCGCTCCACTGCCACCGAAGTGATGCCATACACCATCTCTGTGCTCGCAGAGTCGGTTTCTTTGACAACCTCTCGGTCGCGCCGAATGCAAAAGGCCTGGCGCACTTGCTTGAAATCGAAGCGTTGCGGGTCGTCGACTTCCAGCACTTCAATGTGGCACTGTTCCAGACGTCTATGAGCCTTGGTCAGTGGCTCCGAGCAACGACGAACCCGGGGACTATGCCACTTCATCTTTTTCACTTTTTCCAACTGCAACGCGGTATTGTCCTTGAGCGTCAGCAGATAGTCTGCATCGGCCGCCAACATCAACTCCACGCTCTCAAAAGTAGAATGCAGCGAATCCAGCGTGATCACCCGACCGCCAACCTCAACCTCACTGAGCAACTGGCGGGTCGCATCCAACTCTCCACCTTCATAGTAGAAACTGTGGCTTGCCTGCGGGATGCCGCTGCCGTGCTCCACCAAGGTCGCCGTCTCATAGTGACTGTCGCCATTGCGATTGGCGCCGCGAATCCGCTTGCCATCCACTGCCAGCGCTGGCAACTGTTTGATTCGGTTGTGAGAATAGCGAGCCAACACCTCCTGCAACTGCTCCGGATCCGTGTGCTGGATCACCCGGTGCAGCGTCGACTTCGATACCGCTTCATAGCGCCCGCTCTTTGGATTGCGCCAGCCCCCGATCGCTTCCAGTTCCGCCTGCGAAAGCGCCGCCGCAAACTGTGCCGCCGCCAACGCCCCGTAAAATCCTGACAACTGCGCCAGAATCAAAATCGAAAAGCTACAAGCCAGTGTGTGCTTGCGACCCTGCCCCCGACGAAAATCACGCATCTGCGACAGATTCTCATGCAAACTTCGCAATTCCGACAGCGAATGACCGCTGGTCTTGTGCTTTTTCTGCCAGCGCGAAGGCAACTCGCCCGCCCGGCATAACAACCGCCTGGCATCCCGCCGCAAGGGCCGCAGCAACATCCGTTTGACTTCACCGTGGGCCTCGGTATACTGCCCAGACTGGCGAGAATAACCCGCAGATTCGCCCACCGACAGCCAGCCCGCAGCCTCGTACAAGGTGCCGCGATGCCGCTTCGGATCGACGAACGTCTCAGCCAGCAGCAAACCGTGACCATAGTGCGCTTCCCAGTCATCGCTGAGCCGCGCACAAATCAATTTCAGCACATGCGAACCGAGATTCGGATAACTGCCGCGCGGCTCGAGCATCGCAAAACGCGTGTTGTTCGCAATCAAATGCAATCGCTGCCACTGCTGTTGCGGCTGCCAGCCAATCCAGCGCTCGCGCGCAGCCGACTTGAAGGCACCGGTCTGCCAACCCGACAGACACAGCCAGCGATCCTCATGCTCAACGATATAGCGCAGACCGCGACCGGCAAAACGCTTGAATCCCAGATCATGGTTCCGGCGCATCAGCCGATCCCACTTGGCATGTTCACTGGTGCGGGCAAGACGAACCTTGACCTGCCCTGCTCGAATCGGTGGGTTGGATTTTCGACCATGACCGCTCATGACCGTATAGATACTAAATTCGAGTGAAAATAGCCAGTCCTGACTGCAAATTAATGAAGCCGTTGTGGTTTTTACCGTGCTCTAGTTAGCGTGGGGAAATCCTGAGCTAACTGTTGACAAATTAGCAGCATATGCATTAACATTTCAATGTTAGATTAACATGTTATTATTTGATATGTGCCATGTTAAATATTTGGGGAATTTGACAGGATTATGTCATGAAAAAATTTAGTATGCTGGCTCTGTCAGCAACACTTGCCGTGTGTACGGCGTTTGGCGCTTATGCGCAGGAAACAATCATGGTCGGTCAGCCGAACTGGATTAGCGCCCGGCCGATGGCGGGTCTCGTCAAAGTGGTCATTGAAGACAAGCTTGGCGGCACAGCCGAACTGGTGCCGGGCACGAATGCAGCAATCTTCAAGGAAATGGACCGGGGAAAGGGCGGAATTGATGTTCACCCGGATGTCTGGATTCCGAATCAGGAGAACTTGACCCGGGAATATGTAGACAAGGCTAATACAGTTGCGCTGAGCAAGAACAGCTACGGGGAATTCTCCGCGTTCTGCCTGTTCAGAGATTTCGCAGAGAAACACAACATCAAATCCGTGTTTGATCTGGCGACCCCTGAAGCTGCCAAGCTGATGGACCGGGACGGCGACGGCATGGGCGACATCTGGGTCGGCGCGCCGGGCTGGGCCTCCACCAAAATCAACTCAGTAAAAGTGCGCGACTACGGTATTACCAATTTCTTCAAGCCGATTATCGCGGAAGAAGAGGTGGCAACTGCCTCAATCGCGGCTGCGCAAAACAAGAACGAAGGTTTTGCATTCTATTGTTATGCGCCGGACTACAAATGGTTCGTTTACGATTTTCTTCGCCTGGAGGAACCGGAACATGACCCGGCGAATTACGACATGAAACAGCCGACCGAAGATCCGCAGTGGTTCGAAAACTCCAGGATAACCACCGCTGACAAACCGAAGACGGTGCATGTCGGTTATTCGCGTTCACTTGAACAGCGAGCACCTGCCGTAGCAGCGTTTCTCGCCAACATTCACTTGGACACCGATACTGTGAACAAATTATCGTACGAGATCAGCATCAACGAGCGCGACAGCGAAGACGTAGCGCGCGAGTGGGTCGCCGCGAATTCCGATCGCGTCGACAGTTGGCTCGGACTCAATTGAACGGTTCTCCCCATCGAGCCGTTGACCCAGTTTTCTGGAACATCAGCGGCTCGTTTTTTTTGCAATGCGAGCATCGAATTGCACCTTGAGCAACTCGCTGGTTTGGTACAATCGCAGGTAATCATCGAATCATGTGAATGTTCACATATCGCAAACTAGACTGTTTGATTTGTCTCAGCCGTCATGCGAATGATTATTCGTTTCAGCCGCTTGAGCGGGGCAATTGGCTGAAGCGACTCATGACTGTTGCCGACGAAGGGCAATTCAAGGCGAAGGCAACGAATGCGGTTCGGGAGCGGTCTTGGTTAATTCCTGCGGTCCACAATGGCGATGGGGGTGAATCTGAGCAGCGTGTCGGATAATAAGCCGGAGCGCCCGCTACCTATTACGTACAAATTTAGTCAGGACTTAACTTATGGTGTAACCAGCCTTGCTTTCGTATCATCATGCGATAGGCTAAATCATAAGCTTGCGACATATTTACCAATCGGATATATCCTTCCCAGATTTTCTTGTAACCGGGCGGTGGATCATTCTTGCGGTTCATATAACCGGCGTTCATGGCCATCGTCAGCACACCGGTACCGGCATTGTCCGGCACTTTCAAGCGATTTTCACATGCGAAATCCTCCAACACTCCGATTTCAGTGTCGCTGAACAGCACTTGCATCGGCAATTCTGGAGTTTCCCGCCCCAGCAAAGTCATGGCCGCCAGCCGCCAGGCGATGACGGCATTGATGGTGACCGCACGTTCGATGCGTTCGCCCTTTCGATATTGCAAAAACTCCGCTTTGCAGCCGGACTTCAGAATCCGATGCCAATCCTCAATGCGCCAACGCAAAAGATAACGCTCCACCACTGCCTTGGCCTCGTCGACATTGGTCACCGCCAAGCTGGTCAGCAGCAGCCACTCCAGTGCGCTTGAAGCCGCCGGCGCTTCGGGTTCATACACATGTACCAGATTCATCTGGATCGGTTTCTCACCGGCAAAGCCGCTGGTCGGCTGAATCTCGACCGCACGCCAGCGCAACTCGACCGTCGCCATCCGCTTGGGCCGCTTCGGGCGCGCCTTCTGACTGCGAGTGCTGCGCCGCGCGGATTGTGCCATGACCGGCACTTCCAACCGCGCTTGCGAGGGCTGTGCCCGGATCGCGGCGAACATCTTCGGCTTGCCTTTGCCCTGACTTCGATCATGCTTGGCTCGCACCAACAGCTCCACCTCAGGCAGCCGCCGACACTCGGCCATCACCTCAAAACAGTCCGCCTCCCGGTCCATCACCGCTACCGAACGCACCTCTGAAAGCGGCTCCGCCAACTGCGCCGTGGCCTGCAGGCCGCGCAGCCATCGCGCTGTCTTTTTGCCCTCGTCATCCAGATCCCCATATTCGATGTGCGGCACCCCCAGCGGCACGCCCTGTGCGTCCAACACCAGCAGCGAATGCATGTGGATGCCCAAGGTGCCGGCCGAATTCTGGTTGCGGCTGATCAGCCCCATGCCCTTGCAGCCGCCGTGATTGGCAAAATTCAAGTCCGTGCCGTCCTGCACGCACAACACTTCCTTCTGACCCTGCATGCGCTCTCGCGTACGCTGCCGATGCGGCGCCAGAATGTTCTTTGGCGTGACCGCCGAGGTCTCGGGCTGATCAATCAGACGATAATGCCCGAACACCGCCGCACGATCCGCCCCGGCGGCCGCCGCGAACGCACTCATCGGCTGTCGCGCCTGGATGTCCGCACTTTTCACCAAACGTCTGCTCCTGCGCTCGTCACCTAACGGCGCACCTCCAAATTCCTGTTCCGACCACTCATCTATCGCTAATCCATGCCCTCTCGCCCGCACCTTCACGCGAACTTTCTCCAAACCCAGCAACTCTCGCCAATTGCGTTCTAATTCATATACATACACCGACTTCACGCCCACCGAACCCGCCTTGCCGCCAAACCGACCCCGACCTGTCGTCTCGCCCAAATGCAACCAGTTCGAAGCTCGCAGCGATACCCCACTGTGAGACTCATCCACGAACGTCTCCACCAGATAGGGGCTGTATCCGTAGCGATTCCTGAAATCCCTGCCGAGCCGGCGCAGACACAGACCCTGCACTTTCGACGCCAGATTCCGACAGCGCACCGACGGCCGTATCAGAAACCGACTCATGCCAATGACTCGATTCAAATGCCGCGACTTGTGCGCCCCATCCCAGCCCATCCACTGATCCCGACTGCGCAATGCCAGCGCCGACGAGGCAAATCCGAGCGCACCCAAATACCCGTGTGCCGACGCCACCAGATAACGCAGCTGACAGCCCACATGCACCGCCGCACCGCACGGGTGCTCACGCTCAATCAACTCGTTCCACAACCGCAGCTGCGCTTCCGACTCGACCAGCTCCAACTCTAACGCGCAGACCCGATCCACTCGATCCGGCACGCCCTGCGGCAAGTCTACCGCCTGCCCCAAACCGCGCGCCTGTACCTTGCGCACCGACCGCTTCGATGCCGGCAGCTCGAGCTGGCCCGACTGCCCTAGATCCCGCAGCACCTTCAGACTGCTCGTCACCTGCGCTTCACCGCGGGCATCGTAAAATCCAAACTCCTCACAGACCGCACGAGACAACTGCGTGCGAGTCGCAAAACTTTGCCCTGCCATCAACGTCTGCAACCGTTTCAGTCCAGTCTGCGACGTCAGAGTACGAGGAATTTGATGCTGCTGGTACATAATACATAAGCGTACCAGCTGGAATTTAAAAAGTTAAGCCCTAATTTGTACTCTATGGGTAGAGCGCCCGACCAGAGATCGATTGCCATTCTTGTGATTTGCGACGTTCATTTTTGAGAACGACAGCTGTATGCGACGGCGCTATGGTCGTTTCGAGAGGAGGCGTTCAATCAGAAATGTACTGACAGAGTTTCAGCCAATTCGAACGCTCGCCTCACAAGTCGGGGATTGCGATGTGTCGGCGCGCTGTTCCCGTTTGACGGGGCGGCAGCTGAACCCCGACCATGCAGATTCGGCAGTGACCGCAAACTTAACTGGTGACCTTTTGGTATTCAGCAACAAATGGAAAATCGGGATGCGCTAATTGACATTGCAGGTGTCTGGAAGATTTTTGGTGAGCAGCAGTACGAGGCTATGGCAGTCATCAAAAGCGACGGATTGTCCAAGGCCGAAGTACTCGAAAGACTCAACTGCGTCGTAGGTGTCGTTGATGCGACGTTCAAAGTGAAACGCGGTGAAATCTTCTGCATAATGGGTCTCTCGGGCTCTGACAAGTCCACTCTGGTGCGACATGTCAACCGATTGCTGGTGCCCACAGCCGGAAAAATCATGGTGAGCGGCCTGGACATCATGGCGCTTAGCGATCAGGAGCTTCTCAAGGTCCGCAATGAAAAGATTGCCATGGTGTTTCAGCACTTTGGTCTGCTGCCTCACCGTTCTGTCCGCGACAATGTCGCAATGCCGCTGGAGATTCGCGGCCTCTCCCAGTCAGCGCGCTGGCAAGCTGCTGAGAAAGCTCTTGCCATGGTCGAACTGGCCGAATGGAAAGACAAGTTTGCCAATGAGCTTTCCGGAGGCATGCAGCAGCGTGTTGGCCTCGCCCGCGCCCTCGCGGCTGACGCTGATGTTTTGTTGATGGACGAGCCGTTCAGCGCGCTTGACCCCCTTATCCGGCGTCAGTTGCAGGATGAGTTCATGAGTCTTGCTGAGAAAATGCAAAAGACCACACTTTTCATTACGCACGACTTGGATGAAGCTGTTCGCATCGGCGACCGGATTGCCATCATGAAAGATGGCATGATCGTGCAGATTGGCACACCGGAGCAAATCATCATGAACCCCGCCGATAACTACGTGATGGATTTTGTCGCCGGCATCTCCAGAATCAACCTGATTCGGGCGCACAGTCTCGTTCGCCCCCTCAAGGAATATGAAGCCGAGCACGGCAAGTTGCCAAAAGATGTCCTGACCGTCTCCGGCAACGACACGCTCAGGCAGATCATTGTCAAATCAGCAGGTACTGAAGGCGCAATTCTTGTTCAGGATGAGAAAATCGGCACATCAGGGGTTATCACGAAGAACGACATCTTGAATGGGGTCATAGCGGGAACGGAGGACTCATGACAGCAAACGCAGAAAAAGTCGCTGCAAATAACAACGATGACAGCGCCATAGTCAAGCAATTTGTCACTGTCGGCGAGACGTACTACGAACAGAAGTTCAAGATAATCAGCGGCAAGCGCGGATTTACATTCACCTGGAACTGGGCGGCCTTTGCTTTCGGCTCTGTCTGGTTCGGCATGCGCGGCCTTTGGGCTTATTTCCTGCCCTTCGTAGCACTCGAGACACTGGTTGTTGTTCAGTTGGCTCGCGGCATTTTGAGCGATCTTGGTGCGCCGATACTCGCGCGGCTGCCAGCGATCGAAGCCACGCTTCAGCAGCGCTACGAGCAATTTGAGACCTATAAGAATGATCCTGACAAAGCTGCCAGCTTTCAAAACGCCATCGCGTCTCTTGAACGCGCCGTCGAAAACATCAAAGCGCAGGCGGCCGCTGCCGATGCCATGGCTTTGCAGCTTGTCTTCTGGGCTTTCGCCGGGCTATTGGTCATCAAAATAGCGCAGGGTGTGCTTGCCAATCAGGCCTTGCAAGCGCGATTCACAAAATGGCTCTCTGACCGCAGGCTAGGTTCCGGGGTGAATCCGCAAAAGATTGCTCTCGCGTCCGTGTTGGCTGCCATTGCCTACGTAACCTGCTCCCTGAAATTCGGCTTTCCGGATCAAGTCCCCGCGCTCATCACATTCCCGACCGACCCTCAGGTTCAGATATCGGTCGCTGATGGAATCAAGGCATGGATGATAAACTCATCCGTAAGTTCGGAATGGTTCTTTGACAGTCTGACCTTTGGTCTGCGCTCCGTGCTCGACACCCTTGAAATCGTTTTTGTCGAGACACCCTGGCCCGTAATGGGCGGCTTTATCATTCTGCTGACCGGTCTTGCCGCCGGATGGCGGGCCGCAATCTTTACAGCTGCCGGTCTGGCCTACCTCGGGTATCTCGGTTTCTGGGACAAGAGCATGAAGACACTAGCCCTGCTGGGTACGGCAGCATGTATCTCGATCACGCTTGGAATCCCCCTTGGAATCGTCTGCGCGCGCAATCCTCGACTGTATTCTTTCGTACGGCCCGTGCTTGATTTCATGCAGACTATGCCCGCCTTTGTCTACCTGATTCCTGTCATTGCGTTTTTTGGCACCGGCAAGCCCGCCGCGATCGTTGCGACGATGATTTTTGGCGGCACCCCGGTGGTTCGGCTTACGGTGCTAGGACTGCGCGGCGTGCCGGAAACGGTTCGTGAAGCTGCCATGGCGTTTGGGGCAAACAAACGATATCTTCTCTGGAAGGTCGATATCCCACTCGCAATGCCGTCCATCATGGCCGGTATCAACCAGACAATTCTCTTGAGCTTGGCTATGGTGGTAATCGCGTCGCTGATCGGTGCGAAAGGTCTGGGCGAAGACGTTCTGGAGGCGCTGCAGTATGCCTCCGAAGGCCAGGGCATTCTGGCCGGTCTCGCCATTCTCGTCTGCGCCATGATGCTCGACCGCATCATTCAGGGCAAGCGCAGGTAGCAGATCAACGCGAGGTTGCAATGTTCGCCAAATTTGAAAATGATAGTGACGCGCAGTTTCTCAATGAGTTCCAGCGATACCGAGAAGGTTTTGGATAAAGTTGCGGGCACCCCGGGTACACTTGGGCTGCCTCAGGCGAGTTCAGCAGAATGTTTGTCCGCGAACTTTCTGGCATGGTGACTGGGGTCGCCAATAAGAAGCTGGCTGACACCCGTCGCACGCTGAGCGCCACAAGATCACTTCAAGCGGTATTTTCTGCCGTTGTAGCGCTGGCTGGGGAAATTGTCCATACTGAATTCAAAGCGGGCGATGAATGAAGGAAACAATTTTTCATGGCGGAACCACCATTACGGTCGACGAGAGCGCGGCGAACCCGGAGGCTGTGGTCATTCGCGACGGAACGATTGTGTTTGTCGGCTCGCGTCTGGAGGCGGAAAGATCTGTTCTCAGCGACCCAATGCACGTGGACCTGGAAGGAAATTGCCTATTGCCTGGATTCATTGATGCGCACTCTCATCCGCTGTGGGCCGCTAAGACACGCGGTGCCCCAGTCGTCGATATCAGGGCCGAAACCGTACCCACCTTTGAAGCGGTTTTGGCGAAGATCGAGCGTCGGGTTGCGGCGGCCAAGCCCGGGGAGCACCTGCTGTTCTTTGGGCTCGACGCACAACTGCACAATGGATTCAAAGCGCTGTCGCGCGAGCAGCTTGACGCAATCGCACCAGAAAATCCTCTCGGTGTTCAAACGTCGAATTGTCATGCGCTGTTTTTGAACTCCGCCGGGTTTGATGTTTGCGGAATTGACGAGAACACGCCCACGCCAACCGGCTCAATCATCGAACGCGGCGCGTGCGGCCGGCCAACCGGGAAAATAGCCGAGGCCATTACGTGGCAGGCACTCGAAACCTACTATGAAGCCTGGGGCGACAATCGTCTCTGCAAGGAGTTCGAGAAGGGTATTTTAGAGTTCATCCGCAACGGCATCACCACGACCACCGAACACCTTTATTTGCCTTTCTACAAAGCCTACTATCTCAGCGCCTTGAAGAAGGGCTGGCCTTTGCCGCGCATCGCCGCCTATCAACAGGCGCTCACACCGGATATGACCGTCGAACCGATGAATATTGAGAACGACCGGCTCTGGATGGCTGGCGTCAAGATTCATGCCGACGGCTCGCCTTTCGTCGGCAATATTTGGCTATCCCAGCCCTATCTCGACAATGAGATCACGCTCGTCAACATGAATTTGCCGCCCGGACATACCGGGGCGGCAAATTATCCCCAAGCGTACTTTGAGAAGATGGTTCGCAACTATGTCTCCCAAGGCTGGCAGATGACCATTCATACGCAGGGAGATCGAACCATCGACATGGTCCTTGATCTGCTGGATGAAATTATGTCGGAAGATACGCAACCGGTTTACCGGTTTCGCCTCGAACATTGTGCATTGATGCGAGACGATCAGATTGAGCGCGCAGTTCGAATGGGAGTTCTTGCAAGCTTCTTTATCAACCATATTACTCATTGGGGTGCGCCAATCGAGGACGTATTGTTCGGTCCGGAACGGGCAGCACACTACATTCCTGCGGGCACCGCTGCGAAGCAGGGCATGCGTATTTCACTTCACGCTGACACACCGATGACGAATCCATCCTGTCTGGAACTCATGCAGGCGGCCATGACCCGTCGGGCCAATGATGGCCGGTGCCTGGGGCCTGGTGAGCGCTTGGAGGCGCAGACCGCACTTCGAGCGGTCACTATCGATGCGGCCTATCAGATTGGCAAAGAAGATGTGCTTGGATCGATTTTACCTGGCAAACATGCGGACTTTGTTGTGGTGGACGCAAATCCACTGCAAACGGATCCAAATCGTATCCGCGACATCAAAATACGGCAGACTTGGCTAGCCGGGGAATGTGTGTGGGTCAATGACTGAACCGCTTGCCTGCGTTCCTGTGATTACAATCGGTGGTTTTCTGGGAGCCGGCAAAACCACTCTGGTCAATCGTATGCTTGCACAGGCTGATGGCAGGCGAATTGTCGTATTCGTCAACGATTTTGGCGCGGTTAACATTGACTACGACCTGGTGGAAACAGTTGATACAGACCCTTGACTTCGGGTAAATTCGGTAAAAGGGGCAAAAGTGGGGTATGGATGTCAGTCATGACAGTGCTTTGTGATTGAATCGAAGTCTGTAACAGCGGTTGATTTCTGACAATTTGTGATTGATGAAGGTGGCATGGCGGCGCGTTGTGAGGCCATGATCACGCAAGTTAGCGGACTCGCGGCTGGCCAAAGCAGAGCCAAACAGTTTTGTTGATTCGGCTGTGGGTGCGTTTGCTGTCGGCAGTTGCGCGCAGCTGAGCTTGACTTTCGGCGCCGAGCAGTGTAGTCTATTGATCCATGTTGTATCTTGTTTCTGACCGAAGATGGAGTGCCGAGCGGGCGCAGACTGAGCTGCCGCGTTTGGAGCGGAGCCTGCAGAACCATGGTTGGCGGCTGCCAGCTGTGTCTGTGGGTTTGAAGGCAGGGCGGTCATGAGCGAGCGCGGCCGAGTCCAGCCCTACCGACGGCTGAGAAAGGAAATTCGTCAGCTGCGTGAGCACTTGGAGCTCAAGGATCGTCAGCTCTGCGAATTGGCGGAGGCCAATGCTGAGCTGCGTCAGAAGGTGCAGTCGCTGTCGGATGAGATCAAGGTTTTGAAGAATCTGCCCAAACGGCCGCAGCTGAAGCCCAGCGGAATGCATGACAAGACTCGAGCCAAGGTCTCGAAGAAGTCTGGCAAAGCCAAGAAAAAGCCGGTTCGCGGCCCCAAGAAATTCAGCGACAAGGCGCAGCGGGTGGAGGTTGTGGTCAAGGCTCAAAATGTTCCCGAAGGTTCGCGTCTCATCGGTTACAGGGACTACCGCGTTCAGGACCTGGTGCTGTGTCCGATGCTCATCCGTTACCGTCGAGAACGCTGGCAGACGCCATCGGGGCGGCGCATCACCGCGCCTTTGCCCGAGCATGTGAAAGGTCATTTCGGCGCCGACCTGCACCGTTTGGTGGTGGCGCTGTATTATCAGGGACAAAGCACGGTTCCGCGCATCGTGGCCTTGCTGAAGGACTGGGATGTCACGATTTCCAAACGCAGCGTGATGCGCATGCTCACAGTCGGCATGCGAGAACTGGTGGAAGAAGCCGATGCGGTGCTGGCCGCCGGCATCGACGGCGCCAAATGGTTGCATGTGGATGATACCGGTGCCCGCCATCAGTGCCAAAACGGCTACTGTACCGTCATCGGCAATGATCAGTTCACCTACTTTGCCAGTCGTAACACTAAAACTCGCCTCAACTTCCTGCAGCTGCTGACCGGCAAAGAGCGCCAGTATGTCATCAACGAGGCGGCTCTGGACTACATGCGAGAACGCAAACTGCCGCGCAAAACGATCAACTTGCTCAAACACCATCTGGCGCGGCGTTTCGAGTGCGAGCACCTTTTCAGCAGCTTTTTGCAGGAACTGGGAATCGGCCAGCGCCAAGTGAATCCGTCGCCGCTGCCCATCATCCTCGAGGGCGCACTGTGGGGTGCGCTGGCCGAAGCCGGAACACTCATCTCAACGGTCATCTTAAGCGACGATGCCGGCCAGTTCAAGCTCGGCCTTCACGCCCTTTGCTGGGTGCATGCAGAACGACATCTGCAAAAACTGTGCGGCTTAAGCGACGCCCACCGCCGCGCCGTCGACGACAAGCAACGCCAAATCTGGGACTATTATCGACAACTCTTTGAGTACCGCCTACATCCAGACCCAGAGCTGCGGGAACCACTGCGCCACAAGTTCGATCAGATCTTCCAAGACAAAACCTGTTACCCTTCGCTCAACCGGTTGCTGCAGCGTCTTTACAAGAACAAGTCTGAACTGCTGCGAGCGCTGGATTATCCGCACACCCCTTTGCACAACAACCTATGTGAAAATGACGGGCGGGCACAGGTCATGCGCCGCAAAATATCCGCCGGCACCCGCAGCGACGCCGGCCGCGACGCCCGCGACGCTGGTCTCGCACTGCTGAAAACCTGCCAAAAACAGAACATCAGCTTCTGGCACTATCTGGGAAATCGGTTCAAAGTGCCGGACGCACCCGACATCCCGCACCTGACTACGCTCGTCAGCCAACTCGAAACTTCAGCCGCCCCGACTTGACGGTCAAAATCCTGACCGCTTCTTGTACAATCTCAATCCATTCAATCACGCTAAAAAGCACAACTGCCGTTCCGAAATAAACAGGCCATACCCCACTTTTGCCCCTTTTACTAAATTCGTTTGTAACCCTTTGATTTCATTACGTCCAATTTTCAAATAGGCACTACATTTTGTCCCTTGAAACAGGGCTATTATTTCCATTTCACCTTCGTTCCTATTACGTTTTCTAAAACTACTTAGAGGCGGCCCTCCGAACCTTCTGATCGACCGCAAACGGAATTTCGTTCCAGTGCAGCCCGACACTTCGATAAATCCGTTTGGCATCGGTCAGCGCGTGACTCGGCACCGCATATTTTCGTTGCGTCTTCTGCTCTGTCAAAATGCTGATCTGCAAGGAATTCAGTTCCCGCCGGATGCGATCGGCACTCATGGCATGTCCTTGCACGCGCAAGCGATGGCGCACATGCTGCAGGCAGCAAAATGCCATGTAGCAAATCGCGATGTGAGCGCGCACGCGCCGCTCGGCCCAATGAAAGATGGGACGAATCTTCAGATCATGCTTGTTGTTGCGAAAACAAGCCTCGATCTGCCACAGCCGACGATACTGCAGCACCAGTTCGCGGGCATCGGTATCGTCATGCCCCCAGGCCACGATGCCGCTCAATCCATCCCAGCGCGCCGCCGCTTCGACTTTGTCGTCATTGATCACCACCTGTCCTTTGGGAAAATCCAAGAAGCGAGCATAGCCGCGCTGACTGACCGCTTTGGGCCGACTCGACTTGGACAGTCGCGTTCGCAGCTTGTCCACTCCTTCTTTGCGCAGCCGCGCATCTTTGCGGGCGCGCTTGGGCGAATAGGTCACAATCACCCGCGCCCTGCCCTTTAGTCATAAGTTCATTCTTGACATAAAGATCTGAGCATTGGATTCTCATCCATGCCCTCAGCAGTGCTTCTGCGAACCGTATTCCACTGGTTTGACGGATATGACTTCTCCAGATTGGCGGACAACTGGGGCGCGAGTCAATCGTCAGTGACGATTGCAGCTGGACTTCAATCAAGATACAAAGTCTTGTACATCTGCCCTTGGTCTGCTCGGCCGAGCAGCACTTCAGCCATCTGTGTCATGATGGTCAGGCGCAGGTATCCTTCCCAGAGCTTCTGGTTGCCGGGCGGGGGATCATGCTTGCGGTTCTGATAGCCGGCGATGCTGGCCATGGTCACAATGGCACTGCCCAAATCTGTGGGCGGCGGCAACTTGTAGTGCGCAGCAAAATCCTGCAAACAGGCAATTTCAAGTTCCGAGAACATCACTTCCATGGGCAGTTCCGGCGTGTCCCGACCCAGCAGCGTCATCACGGTCAAACGCCAGGCGATCACGGCATTGATGGTGATCGCTCGCTGCTGACGGCCTTCGGTGCGATGCGCCAGCAACTCCACTTTGCAGCCGGATTTCAACACCCGATGCCAGTCCTCGATGCGCCAGCGCAACCGATAGCGCTGGATCACCTGTTCGGCCTGCGCACGCGATTGGACCGGCAACGTCGTCAGCAACAACCAATGCAGCGGCTCCACCCCCTCAGGGGCCTGGATCTCTTTGACCTGCACCGCATGCATTCGCAGCGGCTGGCTGCCCCGAAACTTTTTCCTTTGCGGCGCTGGCAGCTGCACTTCACACCAGCGCAGCTCGGCCCGGGCCTGTCTTGCCGACTGCGCCGCACGCGCTTTTTGACTGCGACTGCCACGCCGTGCCGACTGCCGCTCCACCCGCAGGCTCAAGTGCGCCTGAGGTTGCATCGCATTCAGCTGGTCAAATAATTTCAACTCGCCCTTGCTCAGACTTCGGTTGTGCTGAGCCCGCACCAGCAATTCCACCTCGCGGCCGACCTCCGGCTGCGCAAACAATTCGAAAAAATCGGCCTCTCGATCCATCACCGACACCACCCGAACCTGTTGTAATTGCTGCGATAATTCGACACAGTGCCGCAAACCCCGAAGCCAACGCCCGGTCTTGGGCTTGTCCTCATTAGAAGTGTACTCCAGATGC
The DNA here is from genome assembly GCA_965202855.1 of Arenicellales bacterium. Taxonomy (GTDB): domain Bacteria; phylum Pseudomonadota; class Gammaproteobacteria; order Arenicellales; family JAJDZL01; genus JAJDZL01. The sequence continues at coordinate 576,933 of CBDBBP010000004.1, forward strand.
GGCACGCCCAACGGCACGCCTTGCGCATCGAGCACCAGCACCGAATGCAGATGCATGCCCAAAGTGCCGCCAGAACCACGAGTGCGACCGATCGTGCCCAAGCCTTTGCAACCCCCGCGATTGGCAAAATTCAAGTCGGTGCCATCCTGCACACACAACACCTCGGGCTGCGACTGCATGCGCTCGAGCGTGCGACGCCGATGCACCGACAGCATGTTGTCCGCGCTCACTTCTGAATCCGCCGGCTGCTCGATCAGACGATAATGCCCCAACGCCGCCGCTCGGTCACCACCGGCCGCGGTCAGAAACGAAGCCGTCGGCTGCTTGGACTGAATCTTCACGCTTTTAACCAAACGCCGACTCAAACGCACGTCGCCCAAAGGTGCGCCGCCAAATTCCTGTTCCGCCCATTGTTCAATCTCCAAACCTTCGCCGCCGGCCCGGGGCTTGATGCCATACTTCCACACCCCCAGCAAAGCCCGCCAATCGCGTTTTAATTCATACACATACACTGCTTTCTTCGAGACCTTGGCACCGGCCTCGGCAAACCGTCCGCGACCCGCAGTCTGACCCAGATAATGCCAATTCGAAGCCTCGAACGAGACCCCATTGTAATCTTCACCGACAAAAGTTTCCACCACATACGGCCGATATCCATAGCGCTGTTTGAAATCCGCCGGCAACCGTCGCAGACACTGCCCCAAGACCTTCGAAGCCAGATTCTGGCACTCGACCGAGGGCCGAATCAGAAAACGACTCAGACACACCATCCGATGCAGATCACGGCCGCGCTGCTCGTCATCCCAGCCGATCCAGTCATCACGGCAAGCCAATCTCAAGGCTGCCGCCGAAAAGCCCAGCGCACCCAAATAACCATTCGCCGAATGCACCAGATAACGCAACTGCGCACCCGCATGGATGACCGCACCCAGCGGATGCTCCTCAGCCATCAACTCGTTCCACAGCCAACGCTGCTGATCGCTCGTGACCAACTGCAACTCCAAGCCCTGCACCTGATCCACCCGTGCCGGCACGGCCTCAGCCGCAGCCACCGGCTCGCCCAATCGGCGCACCCCAGCCAAGTTCCCAGTTCGCTTTGATCGCGGCAATGCAAGCTGCTGGCGCTGTTCCAAATGATTCAGCGCCTGCAGGCAACTGGCCAACTGCTCGTGCCCGCGGGCATCATAAAATCCAAACTTCTGACACACTCGCCGTGCGACCGCTGCACGCGTCGAAAACTGCTCCTCGGCCAACAGTCGCTGAAGGCTTGAAACACCTTCACTGGAGGTCAGAGTGCGATGGATCTGGTGCTGCCTGTACATGACACCATACTGTACAGACAATCAATTCAAATGTCAAGCTCCCTTTTCTGATAAAAGGGCAGCCCGCGCCCCGTCTTTACGCAGACTCTTGTAGCGCGTGATCTGGTTTGGATCTGAATCCATCCAGTCACTGAACGGACGCGCATCGCCCCACGCCAAAAAATCATCCAGACACAGAATCTGTTCCTTGAAACTTTTGCCCTGCGACTTCAGGCGAGCCCCTAAGATGTAGCTAATCTTATGTTTTTGCATCAATTTCTCATTTTCCTTGCTGATCATGGCCGCATCCGCCACCAGCGTGAACCTACAGTTCGGATGGCGCCGCTGCAACCCCTGCAAGGACTCGATCAGAGTATGCCCTTCATAGATGTTGCCCGGAAACAGTTCATAGCCCAAGGGCATCCCTTCCCGTGTGATCAACAGCGCAAACACCACCTGTACCCGATTGTGCTTGCCATCTTTGCTGTAGCCCTTGGCGCGCAGCTCATCGATGACTTCACTTTCAAAATACAGCGTGGTGGTGTCATAGAAGATCACCGTGATCGGTTCTGGATACAGCTTCTGCGCCATCTGATGCGAGCGCGCCACGATCTTTTCAATCACCTCAGAGGTCAGATAGTCCATGCTCTTGTAGACCTGGTCGAGATTCAGCGAAACATCACCGAAACGCTCGAGTTCGGCGACGGTGGCGCGTTTGCTCAACGGCTGTGCGATGCGCGCCAGCACCAGTTCCTCAATGATGCGATTGGCGCTCATGCGCCGCGCGCCCAACAAGCGCTGCCAGCCCAAAAGACGATACATCTCGCCCATCACTTCGCGCACGCCTAAGCAGATGCGGGCTTCTTCGCGGCAGTTCGCCAGGCGCACGCTCGGCGGCACCGGCCTGTTTCTGGCATGGCAGTTCTGCTCGATCAGCGCGGCAAATTGTTTCGGCGAGAACAGATGCGACTGCGTCGACTCGGACTGTCGGATCTCTTCGATGATCAGCCGCCCCAGCTGTTTCAGCTGTCGCAGTTGTTCTTCACTGGTGGCGGTGCCGACATGGCGCAGCACTTTTTGTCTGACTTTTTTGCCGTTGCGGACGGATTTTACGATTTGCACTCGGGTGCGGTCGTGGAGCTTTTTTTCGCGTACGAACATGCTTGAAATGATAGCAAAAATGTGCTGGAATATCAAAATATTATGAAATCGTGGGCACTACATTGGGGTTTTTTGGAATCGTCATTTCTGCAGTGTGTGTCGAATGCTGGATGGAGATCGAAAATAAGTCATATAAACAATGACTTGAAGAACAATATCAAGGGATTTATGACTCGAATCCAGTGCTGGATTATCGAATTATGGATGGAATTTACCCGAAGTCAAGAATGACTGAACCGCTTGCCTGCGTTCCTGTGATTACAATCGGTGGTTTTCTGGGAGCCGGCAAAACCACTCTGGTCAATCGTATGCTTGCACAGGCTGATGGCAGGCGAATTGTCGTATTCGTCAACGATTTTGGCGCGGTTAACATTGACTACGACCTGGTGGAAACAGTTGATACAGACCGTATCTCTTTGAAAAACGGATGTGTTTGCTGCACACTCAATGACGATCTCATCAGTTCAATTGTCAGTATTTGCCGCGAAGACCGACCCGACGCGATTGTCATTGAATCAAGCGGTGTTTCCGAGCCGCGTTCGCTGGATCAGTCGATCTTCACATTGCAGTCGGCCGGCTATGTGCGGCTGAACAATCGAATTTACGTATTGGATGCAAGTCAGTTTGGATCTCTTGGCTATGAAGATACCGAATTCCTCATTGATCATGCCGCTGCCAGCGATATCACGCTGGTAAACAAGTCGGATTTGACAACTGATGAAAATCTGCGGGGCCTCGAATCAATGCTCAACCGATCAACCGGACACACCGCGGTTTACAGAACAACGCATTGTGATGTTGCGATGGATTCGATCTTTGAAATTCAAGAATCTATCAATTGGTCTTACGGCGATGGTTATCATGCTGACGTCGAACAGTTACGATCTCATAGAGACCGGTACCGCAGCTGGAGCAAAACCGTCAAAAGACCACTAAGGAGGGACGCTTTTCAGGAATTTCTGCGGGAAATCTCCGGAAATGCGCTTCGAGCGAAAGGCACGGTCGTATTTGAAGATGATCCGTTGCGTCTGTCTGCGTTTGACCTCGTAGGATCTCGGATAACAGACCGGATGATCGGCAATTGCTCGCATCAGCAAGAGTCGAAACTGGTAGTGATTGGTTGGAATAGCAGCTTGAATCTGGAAGAACTCGAGGACAGGTTTGTCGCCTGTTTGGCCGAAGTTGCGTAAATGGGGCAAAACTGGGATCTAGCCTGCTTTCTTGAGCTGTCAGATAATTGTGTTACACCGACACCAGACGAAGTTTTTAATATTCGTCCATGGATTCGGAATTTACCGATAGAATTATTTGCTGAGCACAACTATGACAGGTTTACAATCAACAAAGCCTCTGAGTTACATTGTTCCAATCCGGGAAGTCATAGCTGCACGAATAACAGACGAGAGGCAAGTGAATTGAAACTTGATTTTGAATATCGGACAAAGAAACTATTCGGCATTCTCAGGGATTTCCGCTAAAGTTGTTTGGACCAGTTTGAGTTCGAAACGCCTTGCAACTTCGACGAATTTGGCCTAGACCTGAACTTGATCGAAACGCGCCGGTATCGACTGTAGTCGAGCAGGAGCACATCTTTTGATTGCAGGAGGAGAAGTAAGCAATAGAAGTAATCCCTGGAAATTTCTCGCATCAGGCAGGACATCCGAATGTGCAGCATACCGCCATACGCGATCTTCGGAAACCAGTGCGTCGGGGAAGATTGCTATGAGGTCGATAGATCAACTTCGCACTCTGAGGAGAGCTTCTGACATTGGAACTGCCGCTTCAACTTTTCATTCGTTAGAAACGTGGGATTGATATTGTCTTGCAGCGAGACTCAGGTATCATGTCGTTGTTCCGAAGTATGACTAGGCAAACATCGGTTATGAAGAATAGAAAGATCATAAAGTTAAGCCACCGATGGCAGATCATCGCAAACTAGGTGAGGAATTTTAATAATGAGCGAACATCAATATTACGAGTTTCTGGCAATCGACCGCCCATTGAGTGAGTCGGAAATGGAACAATTGCGGCGGACTTCGTCGCGGGCTGAAATTACCAGTACAAGTTTCATCAATGTCTACAACTGGGGAGACTTCCGCGGCGATGAAATAACGTTGATGAAAAATTATTTTGATCTGCATCTGTATCGCGCCAACTGGGGCACCAGTCGTTTCATGGTCAGACTGCCGAAACGATTCGTTGATCAGTCACGGTTCGATGTCTTTTTAAGAAGCAGTGAGGTGGCAACGTTGATCGATGCCGGCGAAAACATAATTCTAGACATAGTCCATTATGCTGAAGACGAATGGTATGAATTCGACGATGGACTCGACCGGCTCAGTCCTTTCGTACCCTTGCGATATGATCTGATTGGTGGCGACTTGCGTTTGCTGTATATCATTTGGCTGGCAGCAGTCGAAGACGGCAGTCTCCGAGAAGAAGTATTGGAACCGCTGCCGGGCCTCGCCCCGTTGTCCGGGGCACTGAAGAATTTTTCGAAATTAATGCGCATCGATTCAGATTTGATTCAAGCAGCTGCCGAACGCAAGGTCGGCGATGACGACATTGAAATGTCCTCAGACTCTGTCCTCAAGGTATTGTCGGCAATTCCAGAAAGCAGAAAGACGAAATTGCTTCATCTTCTTTACGAGGGAGCTCCGCATCTCTCGATTGAGTTGCGCTCGTTCGTTCGGAGAGTAATTTTATCGAATTTGAATAAGAAGCCTGTTGAGCGTCGCTCCGTACTCGATTTGCGCGATCGTGCTGAAGCGATACGAATACACCGCAAATCTGCGGAAGCGGCGCGGGCGGAAGCCAAACGCAAACAGGTGGAACTCGAAAAGAAACAGGCGCAGCGCAGAAGAATTGACGCTATTGTTCGTATGGGACTTGATAATGCCTGGAGAGCGGTAGAAGATGAGATCAACAGACGAAACCGCGATGGTTACAATGAGGCGGCCGATATGTTGTCGGACCTCAAGCAACTATCGAAAGAGAACGGAACTATGAGACAATTTGAAATTCAACTAAGTGCACTGAGGCGGCGGCACCCGCACAAAAAAGTATTGCTGGAAATTTTGCGTGCGAGGTTTTTCTGAAACCTGTTTCACGATCCTCGCGCGGGCATGCGCCAAGCAGTGTTCGGCAGTCAACGGAAATCGAGAAACCAAGCCAATCCGTGCAGTCATTGCTGAATTTGAACTGGGTAGAGTCGAGAGGAGGCGCGCCCGATTTTTAGGTTAAAGGATATTCTGTTGCTGACGGCTTTCGCCTTGAGTCGGTGTCTCAGTCTTTTCCTTGATCACGTTTCCATACCCTCGCTCGTCAAACCGGAAGTGCGGATTTCCCGCATCCAGCTTACCGACGAGAACATGCCTTCGCCCGCGGCAGGCGTTTCGTTCTCGGCACAGACTTTCCAGACCATACTCACGATGTAGTCTGACGTCTGAGAAACGTACGTATTTCCCAGTCTTCACCTTGTGCTTCTGACAAAGCCACTTTCGCAGCCGGTCGTTCGCGTATCGCTCCACCTTGCAATAGACAGGACTGACCTGCCCCCCCCCCAATAGAAATAGTTCGACCAACCGATTAGCACTCGGTTGAATCGGCTTACCATCTGTCGAGTTCCGACAAACCGAGAACCGTCCGTAGGACGATAGTTCCAACCAATTCGGTACCCAGTAATTCGAGTGCCTCCTCTGGACATCTCAAACATCGAGTCTTTTGCTCGTTCACTGGCAACTAATGCGATTGCAGTCGTCGGTGTTGAAAATTGAAGTTTATTGATCGTCTATCAATGAAAATATCACTCAGTGGTGACAAATCAATCCCGAATCGTAGAATTCACAGTCATACACCAAAAGTGTTACGACTCAAAACCTATAAAAAAGGAGTCAGACACTGAAATTTACTTTACTGTTTCAGTTTGCTCGGGCTCCGGACCTGCGGCTGGTTTTCTCGGCGGTTTTTTGTGCACATCACGGGGTGGCCACAAATGATCGAGATTGAAACTGATCGCTTCAAATGGCGACAACGAAATTTGCGCACTATCAAATAGCGTATCGATCAGTACCCACTCTGTACCGCGCAACTTAAAGGCTTCCAACGATTGAACATCCGGGTCCACTAACCAAAGGTAACCGACACCCTCGCGGGCGTAAACCGGTCGCTTTCCACCAAGATCAAGCTTTCGGGTCGAAGGTGAAAGCACTTCGCATACCCAGTCTGGAGCTTGCGTGAAGTAGGCTACGTTTGGAATCACAGGCATTCGCTCACGTCGCCATCCTGCGATGTCAGGCACCAAAATGTCCTCGCCCAGATGGATTTCTGGCTCAAAGAGAATCCACCAGCCGCCAGGCCCGCCGCGGCCGAAGTGAAAGGCTACGCCGATAAGTGGCCCAAGCACTGACTTGGCCAAGGCATAAAGAGGGGCCGGTCTAGGGCTAGTGTAGAGCTTGCCATTGACAATTTCTGCAACCTTGTGCAGCGGAGCATCCAGCACGTCCTGATAGGTCGCCTGACGTGAAGCTGTTTCAGCTTCAATTGAATGCGATTTCGTCATCTTGTCTCGCAGTTTGAAAGTTGTTCTAGTTAAATTCTAGTCCATTGGTGAGCGGTGAATCAAACGGTACAGCAGAAAATTGGCATCCTTTGTCAGATTTCGTATTTTGCATTTTCAAATACACAAGTCAAAAAGAGGTGCCTTGACTGTTGTGAAATGCGGTATGCAGATTGGATTGGAGCCGAACACGAAGAGACACATCAGCTCACGTGCCAAGGTCTATTGCAAAAATCAGTTAGGTTTCGGCAGGCGCAGTCGCAATGTTTCCGAACCATCGCTCAGATGGATTTCCAAACTGAATTTCAATAGTCGCAAACAAAGCGCAATAACTCGATCGTTTTCTACCTTATGCAGGTCTATCTTTGCAGCATTCGACAACTGAAGGATGCAACCAACTTTCGTTCTGGCTAGTGTCTTCGTCAAGTTGTGCAAAATCTTCGTCAACCATTTCCGAGGGAGTTAGAATTTGCGACGAATTACGCTGTAAAGCAAAAAAAAGAAGAATAGCGCCGAAAAAACACCTTGAACCAATAGAAAATCAACGATAGCGATTACGTTTTTTTAGGTGTATCGACAAGTAGTTGGAATTCGACTTAACATCGTAAAAACCAATTAAGTTCCAGCTGTATTTACCGTCTTTGCTATCCCAATTCGACCCACTCCACTGTGGAACAGCCTCTGAGTTGGGGTAATACCGCGTCGGCATCAATTTCATTTTATCACTTGGAATATTGCCGCCATCCAACCGGTATACAGGAATATCCCGACCAAAAAATGCGCTCCAGAATCCATCCCACGGCAGAAACCATTTCACAATTTCCGGCCGTTTTGCTATCCAATCTCCGTGCGCTTGCTCATAAGCCAGGCACTCACGCCGGAACTTGTCCCAAGTCTCACACTCAATTTTATTTGGCATCTTCGATTATTCAGCCTTGCGGGTTTGAAACGGCGGTTTCGATTCTATCCGTCTGGGGGCACCGCCTTTTACCAATGATCTGGCAATGTGCTTCGGGGCAATCTGCCGCGCTTCACGATGTGCGGCTGCGATTGAGTACCACCTAATGCAATGCGTTTTTCGCCAAATCCAAGCCTAATGTCGCATGGTCGGTATTGTTCACGTTCCAACCCCGCCGTTGTCGTCAGTGATATATCTTCCAAATTAGATTCGAAGTCCGAAGGGGAGGGATTCCAAATCATCACTAATGCAATTTTAGTTGTCGACTTCAAAACACTGAGTCTATCGATCATCGTTCAATGAAAATCTCACTCACATGTGAGATTTCGATTCCAGTATCCTTGACACAAGAATAGAAAAGCAAGGTTTGAGTCACTGGATATCCCTTTAAGGTTTCGATTAACTCCGGTTCAGATTCTGCAGTCGGCTAACTCGGCGACTCTTTGTGCACGACATGCGGAGGCCACAAATGACCGAGATTGAAGCTGACCGCCTCAAATGGCGGCAGTGATACTGGTGCGTCATCAAACAGCGTGTCAATCAAAACCCACTGCGTGCCGCGCAATTCAAATACTTCGAGCGAGCGGGCATCTGGATCTACCAACCAAAGAAAGCCAACACACTCGCGGGCGTAAACCGCTCGCTTGCCGCCAAGATCAAGTTTTCGGGTCGAAGGGGAAAGCACTTCGCACACCCAGTCTGGAGTAAGCTCAATATAGGCTAAATCTGGTGATATCACAGGCATTCGCTCGCGTCGCCATCCTACTATGTCAGGCACCAAAATGTCCTCGCCCAGATGGAGTTCAGGTTCGTTAATAATCCACCAGCCACCAGGACCGCCGTCAGCGAGATCAAAAGGTACGCCAATGCATGGCCCCAGCACTGATTTGGCTAAGGCATAGATCGGGGCCGGTCTAGGGTTAATGTAGAGCTTACCGCTGACAATTTCTGCAACCTTGTGTGGCGGCGCATCCAGCACGTCCTGATAGGTCGCCTGACGTGAAGCGGTTTCGGCTTGAGTTGAATGCGATTTTTGCATAGTATCCTGTAGTTTAAAAGATGTTCGGCTTCAATTCCAATCCTTCGGTGCGTGGCGAATCAAACGGTACAGTCGCTCATCGCCACCTCGCGTCTGGTTTCGTATTCAGCAGGTTTAATTGTCGGGCTTAACAAAGACACATTGACTATCGTGTAAAGCGGTGATAAAGATTAGTATGGCATTGAATGCGAAGAGACACATCAACATAAACACCAAAATCTATTACAAAAATCAGTTGGGTTCCGGTGGGCCGGACGTTATTGGTGCGAACTGTTTCAGACATAAACTTTCAATTCACATTGCACTGAACTTCAAAAATGCAATATAGCTAACCGTGTGGAACTTCAAGTTTGTCGATCATCGCTCAATTAGAATGTCGCTCAGCGGTAAGAATTCGATTCCGAATCCTTGGATTTACAGTCATCAAGTAAAAAAGCAACGACTGAAACCCAATTTGAAAACAAGTTCCGGGCCACTGATTGTCACTTTGATGCTTCAAGTAACTCCGGTTCAGATTCAGCAGACAGCTTGCTCGGCAGCTCTTTGTGCACAGCATGCGGTGGCCATAAATCACCGAGATTGAAACTGATCGCCTCAAAGGGCGGCAGCGAAACTGACGCATCATCAAACAGCTGGTCTATCAGCACCCATTCGGTACCGTGCAACTCAAATGCTTCCAGCGAGCGGGCATCTGGATCTACCAACCAAAGAAAGCCAACACCCTCGCGGGCGTAAGTCGCCCGCTTACCACCTAGATCAAGTTTTCGGGTCAAAGGGGAAAGCACCTCGCACACCCAGTCCGGAGCCAACGTGCAGTAGGCCCCAGTCGGCAAAACAGGAATTCGCTCACGTCGCCATCCTGCGATGTCGGGCACCACAATATCCACGCCCAGATGGAGTTCTGGCTCAAAGAGAATCAACCAGCCGCCAGGACCGCCGCGGCCGAAGTCAAAAGGCGGGCCAATTGATTTCATAAGCCCAGAACTGGCGATGGTATGACCAAAAGCTGGTCTCGGGTGAGTGTATAACTTTCCACTGACAATCTCTGCAACCATGTGTGGCGGCGCATCCAGCACATCCTGATAGGTCGCTTGCGAAGAAGATGAGTCTTCTTTGACTGTACGCAATTTGTTCATCGTGTCAACTCCCAATTAAAAGTGCTCTAATTCAATTCTAATCCATCGGTGCGCGTCGAATCAAACGGTACCGTCGTTCATCGTCACCTCGCGTCAGGTTTCGTGTTTTGCAGGTTCGCAAACGCAAGCTAAAGCTAAAACGAGGCACCTTGACTATCGTGAAAAGCGGTTCTGTAGATGGGCTTGGAATCGAATACGAAGAGACACATCAACTCAAACTCCAAGATTTATTACAACGACCAGTTTGGGTTCGGCGGGACTGGAGGGGATCACTCCGAAGCTTTGCGAAACTAAAAATCAGTCGTTGCTTTCAACATGCCCAGCAACTGCCACAGCCTCAAAATTTTCACCCGCGACAACATTCCAATAATGTTAAATTCATGGGCTATTCGAAACAGAGTTAGATCTCGCTTGAATAGGCTTTCGCGCTAAAGATTAGGACAAAAGCATGACTACCAGTAATCAGGACGGCAACGCCAGCCGCTGCTGTTGCCAAATAAACCTCATCGTCAGAGTCGCGCAGACCGAACTGGAAATTCCCTGGCTCGACAAAGACGGCCAAGCTCTCAATCCACCGAATTAATATTTTCAAGGTATTGAAGCAAGGGACCAGTCTAGGCCGGCTGGCTACGGATAAATATTCAGACAGAATAGGAGCAGACAGTATGATTTGATGGTGTCGTAAAACGCACCGATGACTTTGCGGCAGGTGCCGTCGGTTTGTCCCGTTGAAATTAAAACATTGCAGTCCAAAACTACCTTCATGTTTTAGAGTTGAGGCGCTCACGGCGTAATGTAGATATTTCCGCGATTGTGTCTTCCATGACTTCTTCCTCGGAACGCCCCATATCCTCAGGCGGCACTTGCACCTCCGCAAGCGTCGAAGCAATTCTGTCGGCAATTACATTCCGGTCCACCACCTGTTTGAACCTGAACAGAATCCCGTCTTCGACGAGGGTTACCTCCATGATGTCCCCCTGCTGAAGATTGATGCCCTTACGCAACTTGGCCAGAATAGTGACTTGGAACTTCGGCTTGACTGTGACTAGATTCATGATAGTTCTGCGCGAGTATTATTGGAAATTTGTAATTTTGTAATGTTACACCAAGAGGTTACGAAACAGACAAGTTCCCCGTTCTGGAGCACTAAAAACACTTCGACAAAATCGCAAATTTAGGAACTGCTTGCAAATTTTCATTGTATGTTCTTGAAAGAACGCGTCAAAAATGGTTTTTGGGATCCGCATAATACCGGTTTACCCGCGGAGATTTGTCACCCATCTGCGTTCCCAGAATTAGAATTTTCTTGGACGATTGGCTCTAAACCAATTTTATTTTCCAGATTTGGCATGAAATCGCCGAACCCTCTTTGTCTCGTTTATGTTCAAAAAAAATTAGTGCGCACCATACTTCATTCATGACTCCTGCGCATACACCACAGATTCGGCTGATACTTTATCGGGAAATTTGCTGAACATCGTATTGTGATATATAGTCTGCTCCCAGAACAAAAAAGTACTAGGAAATCCGCACCCTCAGGGATTAGTTCATCCAATCTGCGGATGTAAAAATGGTTTTCGATTAGCAGAGCGACGGTTGCTCAGCGCAACTCTCAATTGGATCGAATTGACCGCTTTGAGGTCATCAACTGTTTTCCGACTTGGCCGCGATCTCCGCAAGAAATATGTCGGCAAAATCACGTGATTTGACCGCACCGACACCATCGACCTGAGCAAATTCTCCGCTCGTTGCCGGACGGAGTTGAGCCATTGATTCCAGTGAACGATCATGGAAAATTACATATGCAGGCACCCCACGTTCCTTAGCCAGCCGCAGCCGCAAAACTTTAAGCCTGTCCAACAGTAATTTGTCATCAGAACTTAAGTGTGCTGACTGCGAAACTCTGCTCGCTGTCGGGAACTCGGAGCTACGCGTTAGTTTTGCTGGCCTGCGATATTCAAAGGTGCAATAGCCCTTTATCAAGTCTCGTCCGGATTTGGAAAATTTTAAGCCACCATATGCAGCGATGTCTTGAAATAGAAACCCGGAACTGACAAGCTGGCGAATCAATGTATGCCACTCTTGAACTGATAGTTCCTCGCCAACGCCAAAGGTGGGAAGCCGATCGTGCCCGGCCCCGGAAACTTTCTTGGTCTTATTGCCACGGAGCACATTGATAATATGGGCAGCGCCGTAACGTTGTCCGGTACGATAAACTGCTGATAATGCCATTCGTGCGTACTCCGTGCCATCAGCAAGATCGACAGGGTCAAGACACACATCGCAGTTTCCACACGGTTCAATCCTCTCTCCAAAATATGCCAGCAAAGCGCGTCGGCGGCATGTCGCAGACTCGCAATAGCCAATCAGAGCATTCAATCGTTGATGCTGGCGACGCAGTCGGTCTTCACCCACATCTTCCTCGTCAATGAAAATACGACGCATTCGGATATCGTTCAGCCCGAACAGCATGTGCGCCTCGGCAGGCTCCCCGTCACGACCGGCACGACCTAATTCCTGATAATAAGCCTCAATAGACCCTGGCATGTCCGCATGCAATACAAATCGGATATCGGATTTATCAATCCCCATACCAAACGCGATGGTCGCCACCATGACAACACCAGGATCAGTCATAAAAATGTTCTGGTTTGCATCGCGCTCGTCCTTGCGCATACCAGCGTGATAGACCAGTGCACGAAAGCCCCAGCCCCTGAGCAACATCGCCGTTGCCTCCGTTTTTTTCCGAGATAGGCAGTAGACAATGCCACTGGACCCTTTGTGCAGCGTCAGAAAGTCGAGCAATTGACGGTTGCTTCCGACTTTGGCAGCAACTGACAGTTTGATGTTGGGCCGGTCGAATCCCTGCACGTGAACTACAGCGTTACCTGAGAACAGGAGTCTCATAATATCTGAGCGAGTCACCTCGTCCGCCGTCGCCGTGGTCGCAAGGATCGGGGTGTTCGGAAAAATCTTATGCAATTGTGCAAGTTCCGCATACTCCGGGCGGAAGGCAGGGCCCCACTGAGAAATGCAATGCGCCTCATCAACAGCGATAAGCGTCAGCTTTCGCTGTTTCAGCGTATCAAGCATCGATTCTGTCATCAGTTTTTCAGGCGAAAGATAAAGCAGCTTCAGCGAGCCGCTTTTCAAACGTTTCCATACCGCGTATTTGGTTGATTGATCACTTGATGAGTTGATTGTATCGGCGTCAACCCCGGCCAGCTTGAGTGCGCTTACCTGATCACGCATCAGAGCAATCAATGGCGAGACCACTATAGTGAGTTCTTCGCCCATCAGTGCCGGAACCTGATAGCAGAGTGACTTTCCAGAACCAGTCGGCATCACAGCCAACACATTGCTGCCGGAACTCAATGTGTCAATCACGACTTCCTGATTTGGCCTGAACGAGTCGTACCCAAAGATCTCACGCAGAATATCGTGCTTGCTCCCAGCGCGGTGATGCAAGCTTTTATGTTCCACCGATTGTCCGGTCGTTTTCAGGTTATCCACCGTATAGCGCTCTTATTTTTGATTAGCATTCAGACATAGCGAAATTGTAGGAAAAATGTAAACTGTATGGACGCTCGATTCGGACCAAGCCGATGAAAATAACTGAAAGATGCTCTCAAAGAGCGAACTGGCATTGAAATTCTCGCTGCATGCAGTGATCCAGAAGAACTGCAACCGAACGTTATCGTATCTCCAATTGAATTTGCTCACTACGATAGGCAGAGGTAACCTGCCAGCGACCCGAGCAAATATAGACCTTAACTTTCATACTTTGTTTTTTGTGAAGTAGTTGATCCTTAATGAGTGTCATTTTTATTTAGTCACTACATTGGAGCAAAAAAACAGGTACCTACGTTCTATGCGGTTTTGCGGTCACTGAAATGACAAAATTAGCACTCTGCTTTCGAAATTAGGTTAGATTTTCAGATTTTGTTGTTTCATTTGCCAATTGATAAAGTCATAAACAGACCCAATCAGCCCTAGAATAATCTGTTGAAACGGAATCGCGAACTATCTGTGCGAGATCAATTCCACAGTTTTGCGTTCTGTAACAACGAGAATCCCTTTAACTTCTTCGAGTGCAAGCATGTGTTTCCTGTCACCTGACACGATCAAGTCAACCTACCCATATGAAGCTACAGGTTATTATGCCGATATCGGCATAACAACCTCCGTCAAAATAAATGTGACCACTGTTCCATCTCCATACTCTCATGAGCTGATCAAAGTCCAACCGCATATGAGAGTTGGTCAGTCACAGCGAAGACCTTAATCAATTTCATGACTTCGGGGTGATTGCGCCATAATCGTGATGTTTCACATCAGCCTCCATCCTAGGACTTAATCCTGGCGCAACACGTCGCGGAACCGGTAAAAAATCGCCAAGACTTTCCCTCGAAAACGGTATCACAATAAAACCGTAACACCCCATCAGCTCGCCGGCAGGGACGACGCATGTGTTTGCAGGCACACTTGTCGGCGCGGAGTTTTCCACAGGTGTCGCTCACAGGCTTGGGTGCTGAACTGGTTGATATACGGAGGAATTTTTTTGCCAAATAGCAACAGACGAAATGCTAGAATGAATCATAGTCGAGACAAGAAGCGCCCAATCGTCCCACTTGATTCGGTGTCCCAATCAAGTGGATTATGCCGGGATCATGCGGATTATTTACTAGACAGGCTCGTCTATGTGATGGCGAGCGGTTTATGTGTCAACGCAGGGAGTAGTGCCGCATGAATCAATGCGGCCGGTATTTCCAGATCAAACTCGAGGAGAAAGCTCCGTTGATCGCGGCTACAATCTTAAAAGTATGAGGGATGTGACCCATTATGGTCAATGCGGGGCTTGCGTCCGCCAGGTTGCCGTGCGAACGGGTGATCCCCACGAGCGAAAACTACCGAAAACACACTATGGGTTCCGTTGCCAACAAGATCGCGAAGAAGATTACCACCTCCGGCAAGTCGAAGGTCGTCAAGCTGGCGAGCTGGCGAGAGGGCAGAAAGATGGTTCTTGAAGCCAGAGTCACCGACGACGCCATCAACAAGTTCCAGGGCTATGAACCTTGTCACGCTGTGTACATTTTTGCGCAGAACGTCTCATCTTGCATGGCCGAATCAATTTCTGGGATGAGGGAAGTGAAGGGTTACGACAGGGTCGTTGGCGACGCCGAGGACGAATACCTACCGGGTGGGCCGCCGCTCAGCCCGTTGACCGCCAGTTATTTCACGATGTGGGCAATGTTCGACGTCCAGTTCGGGAGCAGCCGGGAAACTATGGGCAGCTGCATTCTACACATCTTTCCCGAGTTCGATTGCACGTCCTGGCTGATGGAGACCGTAGAACAGATGCGGCAGTCGAGGATGGGTTTTTACGTACACTGCGGCAACGAGGGCGATGGGGTTCTGCTACGCGAGGTCGGCACGCGGGAGATCATTTCCTGCACGGTTCCGGCGGGCTACACCGGTTGCGAGGGGCAGATCTGGTTCGAGCGTTTGCTTCCGCCGACCAACCGCTTGTGTCGCCGACATGTCGTGTTCGGAACACCTTACGTCATCCGAGACTATCCCGAACGCGCCTTTGTCGCCTATCTGGAACGCGAGCTCGGCCGGATGATGTGGATGAAACCGCCTAGGACGGACAACGCACACGGCTATCTGATGAAGTTCGGTCCGGATCCCAACCATTGGAACGAATACATCTTTTGCGCATATTCGGGCCATCAATATGATGCGATTTTTCTAACAGGTATCCCGGACATCCCGCAGAGTCTTCCCCATGCCTAAGCTCATCGGAAGTTCCGCCATCCGACATTGACGTGTGGGAGAGAATCGAGCTGGGCGACGACGAGGAAGCGTCGGCGCCGGTCAGCATGATTGTGGCCCTGAACGATTTCTACTATGACCGCTCGGAGCTAGAGGAAGAGGTCGAAGACAAGCTCGAACGGATGTTGCCGAGGCCAATCCCGGAGTTCGTGCGCGATCTGAATGTCTGGACCAGTTCCCAGTAAATCGAGAAGAGCGAAAGTGGCGACACCGAATACCAAGTCCGGTTCGACCGCGAGGGCCGGAGCCCAAACCTGTTTCGGCGTCTGGTGCGAACTAGGCGTCGCGGTGATCTTGTGGCACCAAAGCTCGGTCGGGGGACCTACTGGCCGGAAAGCGAGTCCGTGCCCACCTGTTCCGAGATCAGCGGCCCGGCATCGACCAGGTGTTGCACGGATGCACGCCTGACACAGTGCGTTTTTGATTGACTCTTCTATATTATCGATGCAAGGAATGATGTGCCACGGCGGTGTTTTTGCAAATCGTAACTGATAGATAATAATGAATTATTTACTGAACACGAGACACGCAGGCCGGGTTGGGTTCTGCAAGGTGCGAATTACAGTTGCGTGAGCGTGTACGGATGGCTGGGGTGGAAATCGCGGAAATCGCACCGAAACGGGGCTGAACCCGCTCAAATCAGCCGGTTTGGGGATTTATTTACCGTCTCCAGACCGTTGACCTGTCTGGCTTTTCTGACGACGCAAAACCCTTGAGACAAAGCGAAAACAATCGAGAAAGTGCGGCGAAAAATGCCTCGAAAGTCACTTTACAACTGAACATCCGCACCGGTCAGACTCGATTCGGATACATCAGTGGGGAAATTCTGCGGCAGGCGGCCGCGCCTTTGAACATCACCATCAATGCCGTGATCGCTTGGCGCTTGACCGTGATGACGCTGTTGGGCCGGGAAAAGTCGGAACTTTCCATGGAAGTGATGTTCTCCAAACTTGAAATCGCCTGTTTACAGGATTTTGCCGCTCACTACAAGTTGCCGCCACCTAAGGATTTGGGCGGCGCGATTCGCACTGTGGCCAGCATGGCCGGCTATCAGGACGGCAAACATGATCCTCCGCCCGGCAACCAGAAGATGTGGGAAGGATAACTGCGCTTGACCATCATGACACAGATGGCTGAAGTGCTGCTCGGCCGAGCGGATCAAGGGCAGCTGTACAAGCTCTTGCATCTCGGTTGAAGCCCAGCTCAAACCGTCACTGACAATGGACTTGCGACCCAGTTGCCGGCAAATCCAGAGTAGTTACATCCGCCAAACTAGCATAATCCGGTTCGCAAAAGCACTGTTGAGTCCATTGATGAGAATCAAATGCTCAGGGCTTTGCGTCTAGGATGAACTTATGACTAAAGGACAGGCTGCGCATGCATAATTTGTTCTTCTCTGTCCTTTGCGTCAGGCGGCAAAACAATATCAGCATGAAACTGATTGTGCTTGAGCGGAGAAGCCTCCACCCGTCGTCCTTTCAGGCTCGCACTCTCAGCACTGATAATCGCCCAACTGTAAAAATTCCTCCTCCGGTGATTGGCAACTGCCTCTGCAATTTAAATGGCTTCGATTGCTGGTGCTAAACTCAATCGATCAACGGAAATCCGTGTAATCCCTTTCCTTTCGAGAGATACATGTTTCGGAATTGCAGTTCGTGATCGCCTAGCAGCACTACTTGAAAATATCCCCCGTCCGAGTTCTTTGGTCGGGTGAACTGCGTCGTGATGCGTCACTACGAATTTATGTTCTGGTGAAGTTCTTCAAGAGCTTCGTGCATGAAACAATCTGGAAGCGCATCGGAATTGGAATAGCGTGCTCTGCGTTGATTTCCGTTAATATTCACAAAACAAAGTGTACCGCCATCTGAGCAAGATAGTATCAACACTGAATTTCCGTCGTCGTTTGTAACATCAACAGCCACTTCTCCATCTGGCATTGGATAAACTTGAAACGGGTGCGACAAATTATCATAAATGCACTTGATTATCCGTTTTGCATTATCTATAGCGGCAGTGCCTGGAATCTGATATCCCTCTGACCGCGCTTCGTCCGCTACTCGATCAATTTCGTCCAATGCTTGAACTAGCCGCGCCCTGAAACCAATTGCACCACGTGAAATATACTCAGCTAGAGATTCCCACAACCTTCGTTCAATTCTTTTGTCCGGTTGTTGAACAACAATCAGGAGTATTTCAGCGACTTTTGGATCTATTTCTGATGACGTACGCAACATCCACTCAGAGTCCGACAGCAGCCAATTTGATGAATCCTCAAAGTTGTATTCGTACATTGGAAATTGAACGTCTGATTCTGAATGAGATTTCCAAAACAATTGACTATGCAAATACGCATCTGTCGACGGCATAGAATCAATAGTCGAATTTTCGATGGTAAATTTTGCAGGTTGCCCAGACATAAGATTTCTCAACAATACTTGTCTGCTAAATCAAAAAGATCATTTAGGTCATGTTTCCATGAATCTAGTATGGAGTTTAAATGGTTAATTCGAGAACCTATATTCTGCCCTTTGAATTCGCGATGAATGTTTGCATTTCTTATTGCGTCCAGTTTAGATGCACTCCGTTTTCTAGGTGCTCAAGAGGCAGACGAGCGCAACAGTCTACAACATATACGAGTTGATGCGATTTTTCTTTATTTCAATAAGGTCTGTCTTCTCAACTTGGTGGGTGCGGCCAACATGTACCTCAACCTTAATCAAATTTCCATTTTGGATGAAGCTTTTTTTCGTAATCACTAATGAAATTCTACGCCCCTTTCAATAAAGACGCTGCCAAAAAAATAAATTGCCGATTGACTAAATTATTGCTTTCCCAGATTATCTTTGCTTCTTCTTTACATAGATTTCTTCGTTCTTCTATGTGCTTCCTTTGGCAATTTTCATCATTTGTTAAATTAAGTGGCGGTACATTTTCAGAAATCAAGCAAGTTTCAATTTCGTTCAAATCTCCCCCAAGTTCGATAACTGAGTATTCCAAATTTGACTGCATCCATAGGCTAAGGCGCTTTTCACCGTCACCAGCAAACCTAAAATTCTTGTAGTTGGTCGTTGATTTACCTTTCGACCGCGGCTCCGCTGACAAATTAAGTTCATCCTTAAGAATCGCCCCAATACTACGACGTATAGTCGAAAATCCACTATGTTTAAGCTTAAAGTGATTCCTCGATTCAAGTCTCGTAGACACACCAACATAGATAATTCCACTCGATGGCAGGATAATTTCAGGCAAGCAATCTAATTTTTGGGCGAATATTGCGTATATCCCGGAACCAGAGCGTTCAGAAGTTGTATTCTACGCTATCTCTAATCGTAGATAACCGATCAAAAATAGAAACAGTAGAGCTCATGTCCTTTCAAAGTCGCAATTTATTGGTCTGTTGAAACTTGTATAGAGGCTGCAACGACGTCCTTGCCTTGCCACCTTTCCTCAAATTGTGCACTCCAGCGCGTTTCGACGTTCAATTGTTTTGACTCTAGCGATGACTATATTTTGTTTTTGTATGAGCATAAATTGTGCTGCTCATATCACGACAAATGCGCTTCTGATCTCAAGAAAACGAATTCTTATAGTGAAGTCTGTCACCAAATTGACTATGATCTAACATCGAGCCAAACGCTGGAAAAATCCAAGCAAACATCGTTATCTGTTAGTCCAATTGTTCTTGTTTTTAATTGTTTCGGTTGTTGACTAAATACCTTCTCTATCCTTTGACTTTATCGAGGCATTCTCCCAAATTCAGATAGAAAACAGCATAAACCCTCAGTTTCTTCGCCTTCTAATTGCAACATGGGTGAATTTACATCAAATCTGCTCCGTCAATGATAAATGACGTTGAATATCAATTGAAATTAAGCACTGATAGATTTGGAAGGAACGCGTGTAGCACCACTCTCCTCGCACAGATCTGTATGTATGTATCAACGCATGCCTGCCTTGAGTGATTGACAGCAACCCGAACATTCACCGGTAACGATAACTACATTCGACTGCTTTACCATATGCATCTTCAGATTCAGATGACTTCCTTTCTATCAGCGGTCTTGATACCACTGTCAATGCGAGGTAAAGACCTCATAGATTCTCGCACGGGGCGTACGCACATTCTTTGATTCTTTCTACGTCACAGAGCACAACTGCAATTCACCTTATCGGCACGGCCTGTTTTGCCTTTGATCCTATTGCCTCGGCACTCTGAATGCGTTTGTTTTCGATACGAAATCATCACATCTATGCGTTACCGCTAGCGACAATTCACCTGCACCTTTGCGAGGACAGACCGCATGGTTCACGCGAAAATTTGTTGACAAAGGCCTCATGAAAGGAATTCGGATACTTTGCGATGGTAGGCACGGTCGCTGCGTATCCGAACTTTAGCTGAACTGACATTCAAAGTAAGAATCACTGATTTCGAGAAACATTGCGTATTGAATAAAATCACAAAAATGTTTGACTCAAAGAATTCAGCTTAACGTACAGTCACCACTGAGAGAAGCAAGTGCTTAAGGTAACTTACTGAAGTGACTGCTGCGGTAGATTACGTAAAACAGACTGGTTCAACAGTAGCCAATATCCGTATTTATTGGTCCTTCCTGGTTCTGACTTAAATAATTATGCACCTTTAATTCTTTTGAATAAATGACTCTCAGATTTTCAATTTTCCTCGAACTGTCAGGGTTGCTCAGTCATTAAACCGTCTCTACTATATCGAGTCAGTACCAATCATCGCTCAATAAACACCTCACACACCTATGAGAAATCGAGCCCAGAATACTTGAATTCACAAATAGAGAAAAACAAGGTTTGAGCCACTGAATGTTACTTTGAGGATTCAATCAACTCCGGTTCAGTTTCTGCAGTCGGCTTGATCGGCAGCTCTTGGTGCACCACATGCGGCTGCCACAAATCAGCGAGATTGAAACTGACCGCTTCAAATGGTGGCAGCGAAACTGACGCATCATCAAACAGCTGGTCTATCAGAACCCACTCAGTACCGTGCAACTCAAATGCTTCCAGCGATTGAACATTCGGGTCTACCAACCATAGGTAACCAACACCCTCGCGGGCGTAAATCCCCCGCTTGCTCCCAAGATCAAATTTTCGAGTCGAAGGGGACAGCACCTCGCACACCCAGTCCGGGGCCAACGTGCAGTAGGCTCCGGTTGGCAACACAGGTATTCGCTCACGTCGCCATCCTGCGATGTCAGGCACCAAAATGTCCTCGCCCAAATGAAGTTCTGGTTCATCAATAATCCACCAGCCTCCAGGTCCGCCGTAGCCGAAGTCAAAAGACGAGTTAAGAAAACCCCCAAGCCTAGAACTAGCTATGGCATGAAGAAAAGCGGGTCTAGGGTGGGTGTATAGCTTGCCACTGACAATCTCCGCAACCATGTGCGGCGGTGCATCCAGCACATCCTGATAGGTCGCTTGCGGAGAAGCTGCATCAGTTTCATTTAAATGCGATTTTTTCATCGTGTCTCACGGTTTAAAAGTTGTTCTAGTTCAATTCTAATCCATCGTTGCATGATGAATCAAACGGTACTGTCGTTCATCATCACCTTGCGTCCGATTTCGTAATCTGCAGTTCGAATACGTAGTTTTATAGAGGTGCCTTGACTGTCGTGAAAAGCGGTTCTGCAAATTAGCCTGCGATCGAATGCGAAGAAACACATCAACTTAAACACTTGGGTCTATTACAAAAATTTGTTAGGTTTTGAAGACTATACTGGAAGCAATGCTTACCTCTTTCAACCAGCGGTGTCAATTCTGGTTGCTGCAATTCATGATTTTGCATTGAAGAAAAAACAGAGTTTCATACTTGATGGAACACTGTCGAATTTCGACATTGCCGATGAAAATATCTCGCGCTCACTGAAACGAAAAAGGCATGTCCAAACTCTCTATGTCTATTTAAATCCTGAGAAAGCTTGGGAATTCGTTCGAGCGAGAGAGAGAGGAAACTAGGTCGTAAAATTCCTTCGAAACAATTCGTTGAGCAGTATTTCAGAGCAAGGAAACACATCAACAAATTGAACTTTTAATGCCGTCAACGGTAAATGCCTGCATGAGTACGTCTATGAGTTTGGGTGTCGGTTCAATCGTCGTCATTGGCAAAGCCAATTCTTACATCGGCTGCAGAATGCCGCCGCCAAGCATACCCCAGCAGCCTTGTCAACCAATACACTTGAAACAACTTCAGAGCAATATTATCCAATTTGTATAATGCCAACTACCGACCAATAAGAACAAATGGAGAAAATAATGAATTTCTATACAAAAAATCCTTTTACTATGTTGTTGGTTGCTGTATCTTTTGTTCTGTTATCAGGTTCATCCATGGCGGCAGATAGCAACGAACCCATCAAAATTCCAATTAAAAATTGGTCTAGCCAGGTCGTAATGGCACACGTGATCGGCGGTATGTTCGAAAGTATGGGCAATAACGTTGAGTATGTTCCGGTAGACAATCAAGCCAGTTTTGAGGCTGTTCGGACGGGCGACCTTACGCTTGTGCATGAAGTTTGGCAATCTACGCATCAGAATGCATATTACAGTGCGATGGAAAAAGGCGGATTAATTGATGCGGGTACGCATGCTGCTGAAACACTCGAGGAAATGGGTGTACCCAACTGGGTCATTGAAAAGGGGCTTTGTCCAGGCCTGCCAAACTGGGAAGCTTTGAAAGATTGTCATGAAAATTTTGTAACGCCTGATTCCGACGGCAAAGGCCGATGGCTTGAAGGACCGCTGAGCTGGCACGGTGATGTGATGCCAAATCGTTTGAAGGGATTGGGTCTCGATGACAAATGGGTCGTGAAATTTGCCGGTGCCGCTGACGCGCTCTGGGCCGAACTGAAAGCTGCCGAAAAGGAAGGTCGAGGAACCATCATTTTCAATTGGACTCCAAACTTTACAGATGCTTTCGGATTCACTTTCATCGAATTTCCGCCTTACTTTACCGGTTGCAGAATGGCCGATGGCGGTGACTTGTCTACAACTGGTTGCGGATCTCCGAAAGGCTGGCTCAAGAAAGGCGTCAACTACCGGTTTCCACGGTCACATCCCCAGGCTTACACGGCTTTTACGAAATTGTCATTCACCACGCCACAGATTGGATCGATGGCTGCGCTAGTTGATGTCGATGGAATGACCCATCAGGACGCAGCCGTGAAATGGTTGGCCGATAACGAAGATGTCTGGAAACCCTGGACTGAATCAGTTCTTGGAGATACCAACTGATATGGCATCTTTATTGCAATTATTGCCATAACTTGCATTAAAAGAGTCGATTCCCCCTGCAAAAGGGGGAATCCATTTGTAGGTTAAAGCAAAGCCGCAAAACGATCTGCGAACAAGCGGTTTCGAAGATCTCGCGATGACTTCTGCAACACAACAATCGAGGTGGCAGAATCAAGCTGTAATCAGGTGTGAATCTGTCTACAAAATTTTTGGCAATATTGCCAAAAACATGAAGGATGAATTGAATGGCATTGTAGACAGCAAGAAATTTTTAGAAGCCGGCTTAGTTGTCGGCGTCAATAACGTCTCGTTTGAAGTCAATCAGGGAGAGTTGCTGGTCATCATGGGGCTCTCAGGCTCTGGCAAATCGACTCTGTTGCGCTGCATATCGAGATTGACCGATGCGACTGCTGGAAAAATTTATGTTGCCGGACATGACCTGTTGGCGCTGAAACAAAAGCAGCTCATCGAACTTCGACGCAACAAAATGGGCATGGTTTTCCAGAGTTTTGGATTGCTGCCTCACAAAACAGTACTCGAAAATATCGCATTTCCGTTGCAGGTCAAGGGCAGCAAGACAGCGGACAGTGTCAAAAGGGCGTTCGAAATGGTTCAATTGGTTGGCCTTGAAGGTCGGGAAAATTATTTTCCGCGCGAATTGTCCGGTGGTCAGCAGCAACGCGTGGGCATTGCACGGTCACTGGCTGTTGAACCCGATATATGGTTTCTGGATGAGCCATTTTCAGCATTAGACCCATTGATCCGCAAGGAAATGCAGGATGAGTTTCTACGCCTTCAAGGTGTATTGGGCAAAACCATCATGTTTGTCACGCACGATTTTGACGAAGCGTTACGACTTGCTGATCGGATCGCCATTATGAAGGATGGCGTTATTGACCAGTTGGACACGCCATCAAATATTGTGTTGCGACCGGCAACGGAATACGTACGCAAATTCACTGAAGATGTACCGAGAGGAAAAGTGGTCAGGGTCGAATCAATTATGGACCCTCCAACTGAGTCGGACCAACTTGCTGATTTCAAGGTGCCGATGGATGCAATTGTTGACTCGGTTGCGGAAGATATCCTTGGGCAGGAGAAGTCCGTGGCGGTTGTTGACTTAAATCACGAGGTTGTAGGAACACTGCACTCGTCTCGCGTGCTCAAAACGCTGTTCGGAGGACGATTGGATAACCCTCATTAAACCGAAACCTGCCTGATGACCTTCCTCAAGCATTCGAAAGTTGCTCAGTTTATCGTCTTGCTGGCGGTATTCATACTTCTATGCCTTTCTATTAGTCCGTCAGAATCGAATTTCCTTTGGCGTCTTCCGCCGCTGCTAAAACAATTGCCCATCGTCATCAATGATTTCGTCAGTCACTTGCTGTTCGACTGGATGCCGATTCGAGTCTATGACCCGGTGATTGACGATTTTGAAGACAAACCTCTTTTCAGAGAACTGACCCGAACAGTTTCCAGTTTCTTTCTCTTGGTTATTAACTTTGTGCGAGAAATAATTCTTGGGGGAAACAAGACAATCGTCGCCTTTACCAGCTGGGATTTCATTGCTGAAAACCCGTGGGCAAATTGGCCTGCGCTCCCTTGGACGGTAATCACCGGCTGGGCGGTGATTCTTGGATACAAACTGAAAGGCAAAGGTTTGGCAATATTGGCGGGAGTTTGCACGATTTATGTGGCGATTTTCGGCCAGTGGAAACCATCAATGGAAACCTTGTCGTTTGTGTTGATCACCGCACCGTTTTCCGTTTTGCTTGGGCTGACACTGGGAATCTGTGCATTTCGAAGCAGGATTATTGAAGCAGTACTCAATCCATTGCTCAACATCGCCCAAACCATGCCGCACTATTCCTACCTGGTGCCAGTAATTGTATTGTTTGGTGTCGGAGATCATGCTGCTGCGATTGCAACCATCGTATTTGCGACACCACCTATGGTTCGGCTGACTCTATTGGGATTACAAAAAGTTCCGGTCGATTTCGTTGAGTCCGGCATGATGAGCGGCTGCGGCCGCTTTCAACTCCTGTTTCGAGTATTGGTGCCGACTGCACGACGCGACATACTGATCGGAGTAAACCAGGTAGTAATGCAATGTCTGGCGATGACCGTCATTGCGTCGTTTATCGGTGCTCAGGGTTTGGGTTCCAACCTGTTGATTGCGCTTAATTCTCTGCGGGTTGGCACCGGGATAGAAATTGGTGTATGCATCGTTCTGATTGCAGTTTTGCTTGACAAGCTGTCATTGGCGTGGGCGAATAAACAAACAGACTATTTCGCGGACCTTGGGTTCGTGCAGCGCAACAAGTATGCGTTGATGTCACTGGCTGTATTTATCGCTGGTGTGCTTTTGGCGTATATAGGCAGTTTCATTTTCAGGGGCGGATTCAACTATCTGTACATAGTCCCGCACAACAAGGGGATTACAACTGCCTCATTCTGGCAGGCTGCTGTTGACTGGGTATGGGACATTTTCTTTTTTACATTGAAAGAATTCAATGAATTTCTCATTACTGGCGTCCTGGTGCCGATGAAAGATATGTATCTCGCGATGCCCGTGGTTGCAACATTTGTGCTGATGATGGGTATTGGATACATCCTGGCGGGAATCAGGCAAGCACTGATCATTGGTGGGTTCCTGCTTTTCATTGCGCTGTCGGAATATTGGGATAGGGCTTTGATAACTGCTTACATTGCTTCATTTGCAGTAATTGTTTCAGCAATTCTCGGAATCACAATTGGTTCGCTGTGTGCCCAAAGTTCTGTCGCCAGCAAAATAATTCTGCTGATATGTGATTTTCTTCAGACGTTCCCGTCGTTCATTTATCTGATTCCAGTGATTATGCTTTTTGGCATCACTGACACTTCAGTAATCATTGCTACGATTGTTTATGCTACGGTGCCGGCTACCCGCTATACAGTTGAAGGGTTGCGCAGTGTACCGCAGGTATTGCATGACGCGGGCTCTATGATGGGTGTTTCGCGCTTGCAGCGATGGGTTTCAATTGAAATCCCACTCGCATTTCCACACATTATGCTCGGTGTGAATCAGACAGTGGTTTTTGCTCTGTTCATGGTGATCATTGGTGCATTTATTGGAACGACTGATCTTGGGCAGTTGATATTGAAAGCGATCTCTGATCCTCGGGGTACCGGCATCGGATTGACCTTGGGGTTGTGTGTTGCTTTTATTGGTCTTGCGGTCGACCAGATTATCCGCACCTGGGCCAACGCGAGAAAGAAAGCGCTGGATTTAGCCTAGCCCCTGAATTGTTACGGACCAAGAGTGACATTCGAGACGGCTCAATTCATCAAGCTTCAGAAATCAATGTCATTCAAGTGAGTAAACTGCCAAGTTTATCGCCTACAGTGCGGCATTACGCGTGACCTGCCAAACCGAATTCCGATGGGGGAGCTTTGAAATCCGTAATTGGAAATAATTACAACAACTGAAACGCGTTCAATCGCGACATTCGTGGCCGTTGAGGGCAATGGACTTCGTATGATTTGTCAATTCTAAATCAACTCCGGTTCAGTTTCTGCAGTCGGCTTGCTCGGCAGCTCTTGGTGCACAGCATGCGGTGGCCACAAATTACCGAGATTGAAACTGATCGCCTCAAATGGCGGCAACGAAACTGGCGCATCATCAAACAGCTGATCTATCAGCACCCATTCAGTACCGTGCAACTCAAATGCTTCCAGCGATTGAACATTCGGGTCTACTAACCATAGGTAGCCAACACCCTCGCGGGCGTAAACCCCTCGCTTACGACCAAGGTCAAGCTTTCGGGTGGAAGGGGAAAGCACCTCGCACACCCAGTCTGGAACCAGCGTGAAATAGGCTTTAATTGGATACACAGGCATTCGCTCACGTCGCCATCCTGCGATGTCAGGCACCAAAATGTCCTCGCCCAAATGAAGTTCTGGTTCATCAAGAATCCACCAGCCACCGGGCCCGCCCTGGCCGAAGTGAAAAGGCGTGCCAATTAAATTCCCAAGCCCAGAACTAGCTAAGGTATGTGGTGAAGCAGGTCTCGGGTGGGTGTATAGCTTGCCACCAACAATCTCCGCAACCATGTGTGACGGTGCATCCAGCACGTCCTGATAGGTCGCTCGCGGAGTAGCTGTATCAGTTTCGGTTGAATGCGATTTTTTCATCGTGTCTCAAGGTTTAAAAGTTGTTCCAGTTCAATTCTAATCCACCTGTGCGCGGTGAATCAAACGGTACTGACGTTCATCGTCACCTTGCGTCTGGTTTCTTATTCAGTACGAGCATTTGCGATTATATTCATTGTTTCAATTCTATAATTTTTCAACTTACGGCCTCCTGACGAGGTTTACAACTTCGTTGTTGAATTAAGGTGAATAAAGGTTCGGCAGCTGAATACATTCCTTGCTTCAAAATTGCCAGCACCGTAACTGGCATTTCATCAACAATGACGCGATCCCAAATAGATATTCGGGCCATTCTTATTCCAATTGTTAACGGTGCAAATCCTTAATGAAATCATAAAATGCGCGTTGTTTCCATCTTGATGCCCCACCGTTTGATAATTTGCCTAGGGGTGAAGATTTGCCCCATTCACCGTGTTCCTCGAGGGAGCGTGCCAGCAACCAACGAGTCCTGTCATCTGCAGGCCTTGCACTTGCGAAATTGGCGATGCCTGAGGCGGCAAATCGGGTGATGACGGCAGTTCGGACAGACGAAGCCGCCACACCACCGATGACGTTCAAGTCCGCGAATGCAAGTCCGTTCACCGTCAAGTTTCCGCTGCCATTCAAGAAAGTCAGTCAGAAGCTGCTGCATGGTGCAATATGTTCAAATAAAACAATTTCTTATTCCACTCAATCACACTACAATTTCTGCGCATGTTCAGAGGCATGAAAAATAGTGGTGGGAGCGGTCGCAACGTATCCGAACTTTAGTCAAATTGCAGTTCAACGTAGGAATTGTGAACTCCGTCAAACACACCGTATTCTAGAAAAAAGCAAAAATGCTGTAATTTAAAGAATTCGGTTTAGCGAGCGATTCCTACACAGTATGAAAAAGTGCTTAAAACGATTAACTGCACTGACTAGCTGCAGTTGATCACGTAGAGCAGATTTGTGAACCGATGGCCAAAATCGGTATATTTTGCTCCTGCTTGATCCTATTCCAATAATCTATGTGTCTTCAATGCCTCTGAATAATTTACTTGCTCTTCTTCGGTTACCCTCCAATTGTTTAGGCTGCTCCGCCACCATGATGTTTCTGCATTCTTGGGAGAGGACCAGTTTCATATTTCGTCGCTGAGCCGGCAGAGCTTGTTCGGCGGCGGTGTCAGCTGATCGTGCAGTCCTGGAATTTCCAGAATGGCTCTGTCTTCAAGCGCAGTGCTGCAACAAGCCCAAAATTACATGCACCTTCTTTCAAACGACACACTTCGTCCAAGGACTTGGCACCTTAGCTCAGAATCAACATAAAAGTGTTGAAAATAGTGCCGGACGGTTGGGCTCAGCTACACTGTGATTTGGGTGTCAGCCGGTTGATCGCTAACCTGTCTTTTGATGTTGGTTTCTATTTGAGCGGAACACGAAGCCAACGCAAAAGATATTGGCGGAACTGACTACATAGGTCCCGACTGATCAAATTGCATGGTAAATGGCTGGGAGAAACCAGGAGTCTATCCTTACCGAAGCGACGGCGGTCGTTCAGTATCACCAAGACCCTCACGCCCTACAGTCCCGTGGTCTGGAAACTCAACTGTAAAGTTCAACTTTCCGCCGATAGCCTCAACATATCCGCGCAAGATGAATAGCATTAGATCGAAGACGGCCGCATCATCGGAATTGGTATCGTAAGCCTCAACACAACTACGAAAGGTGAATTGCGTCAGATCGCTGCGTTATTCCGTATTTGAAACCGCCGCCTGCTGAGTACTAAGAAACTCGGCCCACTGCGACTGTGTGAGTTTCTCGGCTTTGCACAGCATTTTGACGTATCTGATACTCCGCTTCCAGACGCTCAGACTCAGCGATAATACGATTGCGGCGTTCTTCCGGAAGCTGATTCATAATCTCATCTATAGGTCTGCCCATTATTTTCTCCCTTGCCGCGACATTAAGTGTTGCTCAAAACGTCTGTCAGCTGCTGCAATCAGTCGTTTGTAAAATCGCTTTTGTTTTACTCCCGCCTTGTTGCCTGCGACCAGTAATATCGCGCTGCGGTCAACATCAAATGCAAATGCGACGCGCTATTTACCTTTGCTGACAGAACACCTCAATTCTTTCATTCTAGCAAATTTTGATCCGCTTAATGTGTCGCGTAGGGACGTCCCAGATCTGGTCCATATTTCTTCAGCAATAATACTCTGGCAAAAATAGCGTCCTGTACCGCCAATTCAATTTCACCAAACTCCACCTCGAACTCGTCATGAAACTCGACGTGCCACATCCTATGCAAATATAGTCTTGAAGCTATATATCGATTGGACTAATGCAGATTTCACAATGGTTGGTGCGCACGGAGGCAACGTATCCGAACTTTAGCTGAACTGCCATTCAAAGTAGAAATCGTTGACTTCGAGAAACACCGCGTTTTGAATAAAACCACAAAAATGTTTTATTCGAAGAATTCGGTTGAACAAACCGTCACCACTCGGTGAAGCAAGCGCTTAAGGTAACTTACTGGAATGATTAGGTGCAGTTGATCACGTAAATCGGATTGGTTCAACAGCAGTCTATATCCGTACTTATTGCTTTTGCTTGGTAATGACTCAAAAAATTACGCACCTTCAATTCTTTTGAATCGATCACTTGCTGATCTTCAATTTTCCTCGAACTGTTAAGTCTACTCTGTCACCCAAGCGTCTCTACATCATCAGGTCAGTTCCAAACACCGCTCAATGAACATCTTACTCACCGGTGAGAAGTCCAACCCAGAATCCTTGAATTCACAAGAATAGAAAAGCAAGGTTTGAGCCACTGAATGTTACTTTGAGGATTCAATCAACTCCGGTTCAGTTTCTGCAGTCTGCTTGCTCGGCAGCTCTTGGTGCACCGCATGCGGCGGCCACAAATCACCGAGATTGAAACTGACCGCTTCAAAGGGCGGCAGTGAAACTGACGCATGATAAAACAGCTGGTCTATCAGAACCCACTCAGTTCCGTGCAACTCAAATGCTTCCAGCGATTGAACATTCGGGTCTACTAACCATAGGCAGCCAACACCCTCGCGGGCATAAATCCCCCGCTTGCTACCAAGATCAAGTTTTCGAGTCGAAGGGGACACCACCTCGCACACCCAGTCCGGAGCCAACGTGCAGTAGGCTCCGGTTGGCAACACAGGTATTCGTTCACGTCGCCATCCTGCGATGTCAGGCACCAAAATGTCCTCGCCCAAATGAAGTTCTGGTTCGTTAAGAATCCACCAGCCTCCAGGTCCGCCTTCGCCAAAGTGAAAACGTGTAGCAATACGTGCGCCGAGCCCAGTCCTGGCTATGGCATCACCAAGGGCTGGTCTCGGATGAGTGTATAGCTTGCCACTGACAATCTCCGCAACCATGTGCGGCGGTGCATCCAGCACATCCTGATAGGTCGCTTGCGGAGAAGCTGCATCAGTTTCATTTGAATGAGATTTTTTCATCGTGTCTCACAGTTTAAAAGTTGTTCTAGTGTAATTTTAATCACCTGTGCGCGGTGAATCAAACGGCAATGTCGTTCATCATCACCTTGCGTCAGGTTTCGTAATCTGCAGTTCGAATACCTAGTATTAAGAGGTGCCTAGACTGTTGTGAAAAGCGGTTCTGCAAATTCGCCTGCGATCGAATGCGAAGAAACACATCAACTTAAACACTTGTTTATATTACAAAATTTTGTAGGTTTTGAAGACTATACTGGAAGCAATGCTTACCTCTTTCAACCAGCGGTGTCAATTCTGGTTGCTGCAATTCATGATTTTTCATTGAAGAAAAAACAGAGTTTCATACTTGATGGAACACTGTCGAATTTCGAAATTTCCGATAAAAATATCTCGCGCTCACTGAAACGAAAAAGACATGTCCAAAT
Organism: Arenicellales bacterium; assembly: GCA_965202855.1. Taxonomy (GTDB): domain Bacteria; phylum Pseudomonadota; class Gammaproteobacteria; order Arenicellales; family JAJDZL01; genus JAJDZL01. The sequence continues at coordinate 608,239 of CBDBBP010000004.1, forward strand.
TCTCTATATCTATTTAAATCCTGAGAAAGCTTGGGAATTTGTTCAAGCGAGAGAGAGGAAAGAAGGTCGTAAAATTCCTTCAGATCAATTCGTTGAGCAGAATTTCAGAGCAAGGAAAAACGTCAACAAATTGAAACAAAAATATGGAAGCAGCATCAAAGTTGATTTATTATTGAAAGATATTGACGGTTCAAATAGACTATATAAAGCTGGAATTGATTGCATTGATCATCATAAACCAGAAAGGTATACGAAAGATGCCATCAATGAGTTTATTTAAAGTGATAAGTCTTTCAGATTGGAGGTGTTTATGTTTAAGCGGGCAAAGCCAAAAGAGGATTCAGCATTCACCGAATTTATTCGCAACGCCTCAGCGGCGGAGAAGAAAAAAGTTTACACTGAGGTCATGAAAAGAGCTAGTGCGATGCAGCAAAAGGTTTTAGATGAAGCAGCTGAAGCTGAATCCAGATCAAAATAGTACTAAGGCAAGCGTGAATCCAAAAAGCGATATTGGCGTAAGTTCCGCGAGATTTACTTTCGTGCCGATATGGAGATTCTGAGAGCTTGAAACGTCTTGGGAAGAGGTGCAACTTCAGACAAGCCCGCTTCAGAGGCCGTGAATTTATCGGCAATTTATTGAGAAAAAAGTAAAAGCGGCAAAACTGCGGGATGCATGTCAGTTATTGGAGTGCTATGCGATTGAATCCGAGCCTGTAATAGCGATCAATCTGTGACATTTGGTGATTCATGATGGCGGTGAGGTTTAAGTAACGCAAGATGGTGGAATCACGGCGAATCGAAGCGGACCTCAAAACGTTGGCTTGATTCGGATTTGGGTGGCGTTGCTAGACGTGTAGATCTGTTTGTTGGCGGTGGTGGCTGCTGCCAAGTTTGACTTTCGGTGCCGAGCAGGCGCAGACTGAGCGGCCGTGTTGGCTGCGGTCCGCTGGGGGGCGAGGCGAAGGCTATGGCTCGCCGCGTTCGGTCCGCGAAAAACTTGTGTCCACCGTGCCGTTGGCTTTCAACTTTCGGCGGCAATTGCAACACCCCCAATTGTTCCAACTGCCGCAGCACACCCAAACACACCTGATAACTGTTGCCGCCACTTGGCGTGCGCCACTTCAAGTTCTCGCAAATGGTCTGTGCCAAATCATTGCGACTTAACTTGGGAAAATTCGTCACCGAGCGCTGCATGTCCGACAACTGCTGACGCGTAAAACGCCGACCGTTGAAGGTCGTGCTCTTGAGCTGCTTGATTTTCGGACCCATCCGTATGTTCCTTCAATGACAATCTCCATTGTGTGTTTTCGGTAATTTGAAATGATAAGTTAAGGGGGAAGAACCACTTTTTCACCGCAATGAATCGATAATTCAATCAAGCAGTTGACCGCTTGAGCCTGCCAACAAAAAAATTTTCCGTTATGTCAATAACATTGCCGGTGCGGGAGGTCAAGTCGCGATTGCTGTCAGCTGTTTTGCAGGGTAGAACACTCTTAAGACTGGAATTTTTGGGTTGATTCAGTTATCGCCCATTGGATAATCCTGAAGAATTCGTTAACACTTTAATAGTACATTTTTCTATATTATCATTCCTAATTTCAGCTTAGGGTTAAGACTGAAACAGATGGGACGAGTAGTTACTCTGTTGTAATAGAAACGCTGGACAACCTAGCCCCCCCCCCAAAATTCAATACTTGTGCAGAATGTAACAAATTTTGATTCCGACTCCGCCAGATTAGGAACTTAGGAATGTGAAGCACATCAACCACAGACGAGAGCCTAGTGGAGAAATATTAACTAATACAATCAATATTATCGAACTTGGAACGAGAATAGCCATGGCATACCTTAAATTACGAATCAAACTTAATGAGGGGCATACTGGTGTGCCGCTTGGGAAGTTAGGCGATGTTACGCATCAGTTCGTGAAATTTCTCGAATCTATCGCGACGGATCTTGGTGTTGAACTCAAACAAAACACTTGGCTTGCGACAAACTTCCATAATGGATCTGTCCTTTTTGATGCGGTGTACCAAGAAGAAGTACCAGAGTCTGTTGCTCGAGAATTTAACAACTGTCTGGAGTTTGTGACCGACTACGACCCTAATAATTGTTCGACTGAAATTCCAGTAACGGAAGCGACTTTGCTGGAATACGGAAAAATTGCAAATTGTTTAGATCTAGGTGAGGAATTTAAACTTGGAACATTCCCCATGGATGATTCGAAGCAACAAGTGAAATGGCATCGCATCGAATCCAGGATAGTTTCTCAGGTGCAAAAGGCTAAGGAGATGCCTCTTTCCAGCTACGGTTCAGTTCAAGGCGGCCTACATTCCCTGTTCAAGGAGGCTCCAAATCCATATTTCAAACTTCGCGAACTTTCCTCCAAGCAGCTGATTCAATGCTCATACAAACCTGCCCTTTATCCGAGTGTTATCAATGAATTGAAAGATGGAAATGCAATCATCCACGCAACGGGCTACCTGCAGCATGATCAAGCCACGCAAACTGTAACCAAGATGCGAGTCGAGCGAATCGATAAGATCGAGCCGCTTACTGAACGCAAATTTTCCGTACTGTTCGGTATGAATCCGAATTTTAGCTGAACTGAGATTCAAATTAGAAATCGTTGACTGAGAGAAACACCGCGTATTGAATAAAACCTCAAAAATGTTTTACTCAAAGATTTTGGTCGAACGAATTGTCACCGCTCAGTGAAGCAAGTGCTTAAGATAACTTACTGGAATGATTAGGTGCAGTTGATCACGTAAAACAGATTGGTTCAACAGTAGCTTATATCTGTATTTATTGCTCTTGCCTAGTTCTGACTCAAAAAATTTACGTACCTTCAATTCTTTTGAATAAATCACTTGCTGATCTTCAATTTTTCTCGAACTGTTGAGGCTACTCTGTCACTCAAGCGTCTCTATACTATCGGGTTAGTACCAATCATCGCTCAATGAACTTCTTACTCACCAGTGAGAAATCGATCCCAGAATCCTTGAATTCACACTAATAGAAAATCAAAGTTTGAATCACTGAACGTTACTTTGAGGCTTCAATCAACTCCGGTTCAGTTTTAGCAGTCGGCTTCCTCGGCAGCTCTCTGTGCACAGCATGCGGTGGCCACAAATCACCGAGATTGAAACTGATTGCCTCAAATGGCGGCAGCGAAACTGAGGCATCATCAAACAGCTTGTCTATCAGCACCCATTCAGTACCGTGCAACTCAAATGCTTCCAGCGAGTGCGCATCTGGATCTACCAACCAAAGAAAGCCAACACCCTCGCGGGCGTAAATCAATCGCTTACCACCAAGATCAAGCTTTCGAGTCGAAGGAGAAAGTACCTCGCAAACCCAGTCCGGAGTCAGCGTGAAATAGGCAGTAACTGGTGCCTCAGGCATTCGCGCACGTCGCCATCCTGCGATGTCGGGCACCAAAATGTCATCACCTAGATGGAGTTCTGGTTCGTCAAGAATCCACCAGCCGCCAGGACCGCCGCGGCCGAAGTGAAAAGGCCCGCCAATTAAAATCCCTAGCCCAGAATTGGCTATGGTATGACGAGGGGCAGGTCTGGGGTGAGTGTAGAGCGTACCACTGACAATCTCTGCAACCATGTGTGGCGGTGCATCCAGCACATCCTGATAGGTCGCTTTCTGAGAAGCTGTATCAGCTTTTGTTGAATTCGATTTGTTCATCTTGTCTCACGGCTTAAAAGTTGTTCCAGTTCAATTCTAATCCATCGTTGCGCGGTGAATCAAACGGCAATGTCGTTCATCATCACCTTGCGTTAGGTTTCGTAATCTGGAGTTCGAATACGTAGTTTTATAGAGGTGTCTTGACTGTTGTGAAAAGCGGTTTGCAGATTAGCTTGCGATCGTATGCGAACAGACACACAACTTAAACACTAGGGTCAATTACAAAAATTCATTAGGTTTCAGTGAGCAAGGTCGCAATTGGTGCGAATGCCATTTGAAATTAATATGATTGACTCTTCTGAGCCACTGTGCCATCAGAAATTTGCAGAGAAAGCTCAACAACTTCAGCAACGCCGATTTAATCGACGAAACATTGCAACTCAGCTAAAAGTGGATGACAAAACTGTCTCTAGTATCTATTCGGTTGCTAAGTTCATTTGACAGCCAACCGTTTGTGCACTCTACAAGTAAAAACAGATACTTTAACTTTCCTCAATCCCAATGACACGCAACTTCTATCAATTCCTCATGCATCCACATTATCACGAAATCCGGCTTTATCCCTCTTGTAAAAACGCGGCAGATTAATCTTGCTGACCGGATGAACAGAACTACTGATCTGCCTTAAACACTTTAATTTCAGAAATTAATTTCTCCACCGTTACCCTTAATCGGAGATGCCACAAACTACTGAAATATCTTTGAGTGGAGTTATTCCGATCGATTTCTGACCCTCTGGAAGCATTGACTCTTTTGCGACAAAAAACTTCCATTGAGCCGCATCACGGTGATCACAGATCTCAACTTGCCTCTCACCATGCCATGCAAAGATGTATATGTCTGCATTTCGTCCTGGCTTGTCTTTCCAAATATCGTCGTTCTCCCAATAACCCTTACGCGGCGCAATATCATACCGAGCGAGGCGAATTAGTGAAAATTCCTCCTCATCCCAAGATTGTCTGGCCGCACTTTGTTTGATTTCAATCCGCGCTCCCGAATCGTGTTCACAGTCCCATTGATTCCACTCACCGCCATACATACAAGAATGCTGCCAGCCAACATCAAGTTCTATCGCAATCAAGCATTCAACGAAATGGGCGCGAACAGTGTTATTCATCGCCGGCTGGTCATACCGTTTCAAAATTATTTTCTGTATTCTTTGATCAAGAGTCTTTTGTTTTAATGTACCGCTCATATCCATGTCCCCCCCCCCCCATTGGCTTTATTCAGGTGCTTGAATTGTCGGTGTTGGCCTATGATGAACTTTTTGGAATACTCCGTCAAGAACTCTATCTTGTTCTTGAAGTGCTATTGAATTGTGTTGCACAAACAGCATGGTTGAATTGTCGGGAATCGAATTGGACTTTGTCCATCACATCAATCCGGCACAAAAAATATTACGGAATATTTCATGCAGACATGGAGCTTCATCCAGAACAATTTAATTTTTGTCTCATTCTGTGACGAACGCATGAATGTCAATTCGCTGAAGACGATCTGCCGCCTGTTCAAGATCGCTTTTTTCTAGACCAAAGTTCCAATAAGTCCAATATTCTTTAGCAAACTCTTGTCCCAGTGTTGTTTTTTCAGCTTAACTTGGACCAAGAAGCAATACACAATTACGACGTTTAATTGTAGATTTCTCCGACTATCTTGGTGGGCACGGTCGCAACATATCCGCACCTCGTTTGATCTTTCACTAGTAATTCAAATTCAGTGAACCTGAGCACAGTGATTTGTTAACGCCTGTCGGATATCAATTGAATTGCCAAAATCTACTTCATCCCTGTACACGATAAAAGCCAATATCGGGATTAGAGTTTAGAATTGACACTACGTCGGGAACTAGCGGCTGCAGATCCTGAAAACGATTGGTCTGTGCGATCATGATTACAACTGGAATCGGCAGAGTGTTCGCATTTTGCTGATACTCAAATCCTTGATCGACCGTAACTAGAGCGTTAAACTGGTGTTCAGAGGCAAGTTGCAACAACATGCTGTTTTTTGTTCCAACCCAACCCATTTTTTGAACCGTATCTACCTCAAATGGTTCGGGAAAAAGAAAGGCAAGTTGCCTCGGAGTGGATTCGTCAAGCAAAACTTTAATGTGCGTTACCTACCAGTTCCGCTACCGCACATTCAAGCACCGCCACCGCATGTTCTCGCGATACGGAGGGGAAATCATCCAGGAAATCATCTAACCGATCGCCCGCTTCCAAATGCTCCAGCAGAACGCGAACCGGAACTCTGGTTCCGGCAAACACAGGGGTACCTCCCAGAATCTCTGGATTTCTGTCAATCAAGGAATCTGTTGCAATCTCGCTGCGATTATGTTCAAGTTCCATTGCTTTACATCAATAATATTTTCACTGTTAAATTGCTGTGCCGACAATTCCCTAATCTTGTTGCATTAATTGTATTCACGGAGATGAATCGATTGATGATTTTTTTGTTCACAATGCTTCAACAACTCGATTTGGTGGGCCTAGCAGGAATGTATTCTGCTAATAGAATTCGGGTTGACAACTGTTAGTCTCTTCAATCTGCTTCAGATGACCTAGCCGCTCGTTGTTGGTTTGCTTCTCCAAGTGGAGTTTTAAAGGCTTTTTCCATACGCACTATGGTCTAAAGGAACACGAAATAACCTGATTTTTTATGCGTCTTTTTTGCATCGTTTTTCGTTTCGCTAAGAATGGAGCATCAGTTTGTTTCTTTGATGATGGCTGTGCCGTCAATTCACGGGACTGAAGACTCATAAATCAGTTAAAACGACTTGTTCAGTTCGGGAAGCCTACCTTCTAATTCATAGAATTCCTGCATTGCTTCAGATTCCGCAAAAGCGGGTAGCGTTTTCTGTCCTGCCATACTGAACGTAACGAACCAAGCAACTGAAATTCCCTTCTGTCTCTTTTTCATTTCTTTTTTGTAGAATTTATTCCTATACATCTTTTCTTGTTTCCTGCCTAGTCTTTTTCTTATACCTTGGCTTCCCATCGTTCCATCAGATTTCATGGTCCCAGAGCAACCGATATAGATCAATTCTCCGTTGCAATCGGACCCCTCATAAATCAGGTAGATCCCATAGTCATTAGGAACGTTGTTTTCTTTTGCTACTTCCGTAATTTTCTGTCCCATTCTGACATTGAATTGTCCGTTCATTGGATATTTTTTCTTTAAAACACTGATCATTGGCAACTGCCTGCAATTTAGATGATTAACTTATCAGCAAGTTTTAACTTGGTGGGCCTTGAAGGACTGTTGTCACGCTGCCACTAATCTTTTCTTCCTACTCGAACTCCACTTTTCCCGACTAGTTTCGTAAGTCCGAATCCAAACACACTCTCCGTTCGCTCCCCTGTAAAACGGTAATCTAGATGTTTCAGTTTTAGCGATGACATAGATTTTCCCTTGAATTTCTCAACAAAATCGCAGTCGATTTCGGGAATGCTATATTTGGTTTCATCAGACTTCTTGGGTAACAGAATTTCTCAAACCTTTCAATTCCGCTTATTTGTTATTGAAAATGTTGTGCGCGACATTTCAAATGAGAAACACCACCAACCGAAAAACACCCGTCGTTCAGATCAACAGGCGAAACAGTTATTTAGTTGTCGGAGTTTACTGCAGCTTGAATAAAGCATCAACTCGTTCCACAACTATTCGACTACGTCTCGCAAGCTGAATATACTTTTCTCTCAATGACTTTTCGACAATTTCCCGATTACTGCCAGTAATGCCTTGATCAAAAGTCATTGAAAAAAGTTCTCTTGCTTCATCTACTGTTTCATTGTAGATTCGAGTATGCTCCAAGATTTCAAGAAGCATTGATTGTTCGTTAGATGAAAATGACCCAATGCTGTTGAGCTGTGATACCAAATATGGAATGCGAGCATGTTTCACGCTTTTGGCTTCTGTTACATCTCTCTGGCTTGCAATTAATTCATGAAGGTTGTTTTCAGACATTTCCAGAAAGGAATCAACTAACTTTTCGTGGACTTCGTCTTTGTTTATACCTTCATAGGAAGAAAGGTGATTTTTGACCCAACGCAAAAATTCGTGGTTGATTTCTCCATAGTCCAGGTTAAATCGGTAAGCTGCCAATACTAATCTATGTTGTAATTCAATCAGTTCATTGCGGATTACAGTTTTAATTTTTATGGACTTTCTATAATCTTTAATACTTGCAGTAATCACACTTGATGGTAACCCCAGCAACCACCCAAATAGTACCAGGAATAACTCTATTTCCATTGTAATCACCTTAACTTGGTGGACACGGTCGCAACGTATCCTAACATTTTCTGAATGTGATTTCCCAGTGAGAATAACCAGTTAGTCCGTCGAAAAGTGGGAAGTTTTCGAGTCATGAAAAGGAATTTCCAGAACTACGCCCAATCACAACCACATATACAGGCAAAATTAGTTTCTCATTGTTGTTGAAGATAAGACTTAGCCGATTTTTCTACAACTTCATTCGGAAATTTAACTGGAAGCAAAGCCCTTTCCATTTCTTCACACACGGTTAAGCACTTCGACTGCGATCCCTTATCCGCACTAGTAACAGTGCTCCGACAACGATCACCGTACAGTCACCAAATTGACCATGGGGCCACTAATTGATGCTGGTTATGTCATACACGGAAACCATTAATCAATTATGCAGGATTTGCAAAATGCTATTTTTCAATACTACTTTTCCGTTGGTTTCCTGCACATTACACTGGTTCCGTTTTTATCACCCAATTTTCCATAACGTCAAGAAACGATGCATCGTATTGTTCCGTAACATGCTCTTGATTCCAAAGGCCTGAACAACGCACCAGTTCACGGTCACAATATCGACCCAACCAATTTGACGAAGACTCATCAACTACAGGTTCATGACAATTACTTAAAAGGGCAATTGCATTTCTCTCTATAAATGCTCGGTCGCTACGTGAACCGACATCGGAACTAACATTCAAGCATATGAATGGCATAGCACAAATATAGTCACTCACATCTTTTTCTAGCTTATTCTCCGCATTCAATTCCAGTTCGCTCATTGTTTTACGACGTGCTTTCTTATCTCCCCAAAATTTCGGTAGCAGCTCATTATTTCGATTGGCGAGTGAAATGCCTACTAGCAGGCGAAAAATTGAACCTCTGTGATTACCTTTTCCACTACCTGGGCCCTTGTGATAGTACAACCGACGCCAAAGTGTAGACTTTGCTCCCTTTCTCAAAGCATGAGTGCCGACTCTCACAGCTCTGCAACCTTTGCCTGATTCGGTCCGAGATTCACCAGCTTCGCAGAAGAAATAAATTCCCTGCTTCGGCCAATTCATCTTACCGTTACAAATTCCCAAATTTAATTTGACGCCATTATTGTTTTCCAGATGCGCAAGCAAATCATAAAAGCGCTTCAAATCTATCAAACGATCATGTATTAATTCGTTCATTCAACCACCTTAGTTGCTCACCTATTCGCAGACCTTCCATCGGAACACAAATATTCATGTCATCGCAGTCGCGTAACATTGGTACGAGAAATTCTCGATAACGTTGACCAGCTAGAATGTAAATTGTATCGATGTCAGTGATGTGTGCTCTTAATTGCTCAAACACATCTTCTGCCCACTCGCGCCGTTCTTTGATTGGCATCGAATTCAATGATTTTTCGTAAGGATTGATTCTGCAGTTCGGTTCAACGAGCCTATATTTTGCCGATAGAATGAACCATCGTTGCTTTTTGCTCTCTACATACGTTTTTGCTTTCCCGAACCAAGGGGAAATGTAAAGATTTTTCGCTTTTCTTGGCGTGGGCGCTTTCTTATTCACGCACGAAACCAAATACAGGTCAGAAGTATGCATTACAGTTAATTGTCCTCTCTTTTCAAGGGGCTGTTTTCGGGAATTTAATAAATCTAGTTGTTGGTGGGCACGGACGCAGCTTATCGGAACATTCGCTGAACTGCCATTCAATGTAGAAATCGTTGACTTCGAGAAACACCGCGCATTGAATAAAACCATAAAAATGTTTTACTCAAAGAGTTCGGTCGAACGAACCGTCACCGCTCGGTGAAGCAAGTGCTTAAGGTAACTTACTGGAATGATTAGGTGCAGTTGATCACGTAAAACAGATTGGTTCAACAGTAGCCTGTATCCGTATTTATTGATCTTGCTTGGCTCTGACTCAAGAATTTACGTACCTTCAATTCTTTTCAATTAATCACTTGCTGATCTTCAATTTTCCTCGAACTGTTAAGGCTGCTCAGTCACTCAAACGTCTCTATATTATCAGGTTAGTACCAATCATCGCTCAATGAACTTCTTACTCACCGGCGAGAAATCGCCCCCAGAATCCTTGAATTCACAATAAGAGAAAAGCAAGGTTTGAACCACTGAAGGTCACATTGTGGTTTCAATCATCTCCGGTTCAGCTTCTGCAGTCGACTTGCTTGGCAGCTCTTTGTGCACAGCATGCGGTGGCCACAAATCACCGAGATTGAAACTGATTGCCTCAAATGGCGGCAGCGAAACCGGTGCACCATCAAACAGCTGGTCTATCAGAACCCATTCAGTACCGTGCAACTTAAATGCTTCCAGCGATTGAACATTCGGGTCTACTAACCATAGGTAGCCAATACCCTCGCGGGCGTAAACCCCTCGCTTGCGACCGAGGTCAAGCTTTCGGGTGGAGGGGGAAAGCACCTCGCACACCCAGTCCGGAACCACTTCAAAGTAGGCAGTAATTGGAATTTCAGGCATTCGCTTACGTCGCCATCCTGCGATGTCAGGCACCAAAATGTTCTCACCCAAATGGTGTTCTGGTTCAAAGATGATCCACCAGCCGCCAGGACCACCGTCACCAAAATCAAAAGGTGTACCGAGCCGATTCCCAAGCCTCGTCTTGGCTACTGCATGACGAGGGGCTGGTCTAGGATGAGTGTATAGCTTGCCACCAACAATCTCCGCAACCATGTGTGGCGGTGCATCCAGCACGTCCTGATAGGTCACTCGCGGAGTAGCTGTATCAGTTTCAGATGAATGCGATTTTTTCATCGTGTCTCATGGTTTAAAAGTTTCTCTAGTTCAATTCTAGTCCATCGTTGCGCGGTGAATCAAACGGTACGGTCGTTCATCGACACCTCGCGTCAGGTTTCGTGTTTTGCAGGTTCGAATACGCAAGTTAAAAAGAGGCATCATGAACATCGAGAAGTGCGGTTCTGTAATTAATTTGAAATCAAATTCGAAGAAAAACATCAACTTAAAACCAAGGTCTAATACAAAAATTAGTTAGGCGTCGGTCGGCTCGGAGGAAGAGAATTCGAACCTTATCGGAGTGGAGTTTCAAAATTGAATTGATGGATAGCGAATCAAATGTAGATTCAAAACTGGTAATCTTCAACTAATCTCCCGTCAGTGTTGTTTCGCCGTGATAAACCAATAAAATGGTAAAAGTTTCCAAGGTTCGCTCATTCTTTCTCGAATCTAATATCTTGATCTTTACAAAGTAATTCTGCTGCTTCAACTGTATCTAGGCCCCACTGATTTGTCAGTGCATAAGTTTTACCGTCAATGTAAAAGAGTTGATTCTCTTCATAAAAATAACGTTTGTACCCGGGAATTCGACCACCAGGTTTTATTTCCATTAGATTTGCGGTAAACTGTTCTTGATTCAGTTTCTCATCGAAACTTTTGAAAAGATTCTTCTTAACTTTAGACAACAAATCCGAAATTTCTTTGGGCTTCAATCCTTTTTTTATCAAGATTTCCACAATCTTGAATATTAATTTTCGCTTATTTAGTCCCTTAAACTCTTCACCATTTGCAATCAAAGTAAATTTCTGGAGGTCCCTTTTCGATTGCTGTTCTTTCTGTTTCTTTCTTCTAATTTTGACCTGAAAATCTGCAGTCTCCGGTAATGGAATTACCTGTTGGATATCCAACAGAATTTGTTTACCCTTAACGAAAGGCTCCATCTTCACGCAACGAATATCGACACCTTTTTCATTCAACCATAAAACCGTACTGGTTAATTCCTTTGAAAAATTCGCAGATGCCAATACGATGCGCACATCCTGTGCAAAGGCGTCTTCGCTGGGTTCGTCCCATTCGAGAAATTCAAGTATTACTTGTTTTGCATCCTTGTTAGAACCAATGTTTTCAAGGTACAAATTATGGGCATCAACTACCTGTTCGAATGTCATCGTTGAAACCATTGCACTATACCTGACTGCCTGCAGTTCCATATGCCCACCGTCTTCGGTACGTTTCAACTCCACAACAACCAAATTTGCCTCTTTATCAATACACAAAAGATCAATTCGTCTCTTGCTCTCTTTCCATCCCCCATACTCTTCCGCGATCACCAAAGTGTCTTCGGATATGATTTCAATCTGCTGTCTGATTAGACGCTGAATATCTTGCCGCTCAAAAATCTTGCGGTCAGAAAAAGTGGTTTTCTTAAGAGGAGTTATTTTTTCTCTGTTGATTTGGTAAATTGCCACTTGACTAATTTCAATCTGTTTTTAAAGGAACTAATTTTGATCTGGCTGATAGTACGTGTTCCGATTGAGAATTGTGTTGGTAGGCACAGTCGCAATGTATCCGAACCTTTTCTGAACTGTCAACCAAAGTAGAAATCGTTGACTCCGAGTAACTCTCCGTATTGAATAAAACTACAAAAATTTCTTACTAAAAGAGCTCGGTTTAACGACTGTTCACAACTCAGTGAAGCAAGTACTTAAGGCAATTTACTGAACCGACTAGGTACAGCGATCACGTAAAACAGATTGGTTCAACAGTAACCGAAATCCGAATCTATTGCTTCTGATTGGTTCTGGTTCATTTTTTTATGTACCTTCAATTCCTTTGAATCAATCACTTGCCGATCTTCAATCTTCTTTGAATTGTTATGGTTACCCTGCAATTAAAGCATCTCTACGTTATCAGGTAAATTACCACTGTGCTAATGGTTTGCTAAAGCCTCTTGGTTCAAAGGTTGATAATTGACTGTAGAGAAGAATAAGCTGGCTTTATAGGAAAATTGTTTTCGCTCCCGCCGAACTCTTTAGTTAAATTTCAGAAAAAACTCCCAAATTTAATTCGATTTGGTTACATGGTGTGGTAATTTTCTGGGTTACAGAGATTCGAAGTCATTCAAAATGTTTTTCGTAGCTGCGACACCGAATTCTCCTCTCTCCTCCTTACAAAAGAATTTGTAACGCCTTCCAACTTCCAAACCATCCAATGTTGGTCCATCTTTCCCCACTACACCAACAACTACACCGTTATCTGTAAGCAATCCCCACTTTTTAGCATTCCTATTCACGCGCTCAAATTCCCCGATAAATTCAACTTCGCTTTCACTTAAAATTTCTTCATTTTCAAGTATTTCAAGAATTTCATCTACCTGCTCAAGTGACAAACCACAGCCCTTAGGTTCGACAAAATTTGGTTCAGCCCAAGTGTAGCCGAAACCAGTGTCGCTTTTTTCTAATAATCGTAACAACTTTAAGTAAGATTTCGTTAGTCGGTTATGATTTCCGAACACATCAAATAAGTTATTCTGAGGATTTGTAGATTTCATGAACAAATCGTCAATTTTTTGCAGTGCAGATGCCAATTCTGTACGAGAATCAAATATGTCGGGTGACGCGGAGAATTCCAATAAAACTTTAGAAGAACCTGCTGAGGCAGGGATTACGACATCCATTTGAATTCGGTCCGATTTACTATTTCCTTTGGAAATTTCAGAATCTCGACAGTGTGTTTTAAGAGCGTGATCTATTAACGATTGAAAATTTTGAAGTATTCTGCCCAAAGTACTCACTCGAATACGATGACGTAAACTTGATTCTGGAGGTTCCACAACAAATTCTAAAATGAGATTATTTCTTTTCTGAGCCTCAAAAACAGTATTTTCAGAGGAGGAGTAATCGTTTAGAAAGAAGCCCTCGTCAGGTAAGAAATCGTGATCTTGTAAGGACCCTGCTTGAAGTTCAATTTCGAATGTACTTTCTTCAGTGTTAGATTCGGTTAAGTACCATTCGTCAGCACTGGAATCAATTATCAAAGATCGCAAATCGATTACACCATTTCGGAATTTGCGCAATTTCGCCGGTTCAGCACCAACTACCAAAAATTGATCCTTCTGATTTTTAGGTACGACAGCAACCCCAAGATAGTGACCACCTATACGATCCCTAGCTTCGAAAATCTGAGGACCATCGTACTCGAACAAAGTTGTTTTGTACCAAATTTTTTTCATCTTCACTCTACTTTACAATTTGCTAGTAAGTCATATTGCGCAAGTGGCCACCAGGTGTGATGTGTAGGGCGATTACCGGTTTGTTGAATTTTACCTGCACCAAGATTTAAGGTTACTCGACAAATTTTGTATGTGCGGAATTTAGGAAGCCTAAGGATATTTTCCGGGTGGCTTTTCGTCGAAAACACTGAAAGTCCACGGGCTCGACATTCTGAAACACGACGAAATCTTGCGTTTGGTTTTTGAGCTCTTTGTGATTCAAAATCTTTTTCGGATGGCGGTACACTTTGTACAAGTCTATACACATATCGTTGCGAAATGATTTCTACAGCACTATCGGGAGGACAATTTTCAGGAAGTATCTCACGGTATTTTCTAATGGGATTTTTCTTCATATATTAAGTTCGACAAAATACTAACACTAATAGTTTCACAATGAAAATTGATTTTGGCCGAGTCTCAATCATTTTAAAGCATCGGATGAACTTTCGGCACCACACAATCTAAACGAGGAATCAAATTTGGAATCTTGCACCGCTTTGAAAGTAGATGGATACATAGGATGTCATACTCGGACTGAATCTCATGCTCAGCTGCGCGCAACCACCGCCTACAACCAATTCTACCCCTTCCAGCACCGTCACCCAAATCCGAGTCAAGCAAATCTGTAACGCCGTGACCGAAGTGAAAAGGCGAACCAATTTAATTTTCGGAGATGTCCCTCAGGTAATAGGTGCCGAGGTCGTTCACTTTGCGTTGCTTTGGCTTTGACAACAAGGCGCTAAAGATCCTCCAAATTCCTTCATTCGAAGGCGTATTTTAGTTTGTCAACCAGTTACGTTTTCGTTTTTCCAATTAGAACTTAAGCTCATCAAACAATTTAAAGAATTATTCTTTGCGAACAACCATACGGTAAACGCCAAATGGTTTACGAATAAATTGTTTCACTTTTTGTCAATACGTTTCTACTAGTTTCCCAAATACCCTTTGAAATTGTTCAGCTTCCTTTTGCAGCCATCGGAAATAATTTTTCCATTCATCAGTATTGTCAATTGGTCCTTGCTTTTCTATTTTTACACGACTAGCTTTTTTGTCAGGTAATTCCATCCATTCGACTTCATATCCAAGCAATTCGTGAATTTTGTCTTTTTGTTGTTCGAGAAAAGAATACAAGTCTATATTGTCAGGAATATAGAACTCTGTTCTTATGACTTTTTCAATTGAGTTAAGGGAAAGAGTGATATAGGCGTTTTTATATTTGATCTTTTTGATTTTAATATCGAACCAGCCTTTCGGGTTTGCTGTCTTGAGATTTAAAGTCGTACCGTTTTCTTGGACGTAATCTATGAATCCCTGCCAAAACTTCAATTGCAACGCTTGTGTATCAGTAATTTCATTGGTATCAATCTCTTTAGCCCAATCGTTCGGCTTCGAGATTACTACAAAATTTGGAGCAAATCGAGAATCATCAATCTGCAAAACTTCAACTTTTACAAGTAAAAATGCCACATTTTTATCTGTGTGCTGATTGAGCCAGTCAATTGCTTTTCGATGCTCCTCTCTGGCCTCTTTAACAACCCATATAACTATGCTAGCTTCAAAACCTGCTGCGTAGGTAATAATTTTTCCAAGATGATTGTGGTCCGTAGCTTCAAGTTGATTTTCTATCACAACATGTTTACCCGATTTTTCATTTTTGACGAGAATATCTACAAAAAACGTTCCAACTGGTGCCTCTGTTCGAATTAGACAAATGTCAACTCCAATCTCGTCACCTAAATTCTGCAGGTTCTCTCGTTCTGCAAGCCAACTTGTAAAATCTGATGCTTCATTATTCCACACCTCACGAAGGTCAATTTTTTTAGAGTTGCCAAATTGTAACTATTCATGTGTTCTTGATACTCCTTATCTTTTTTCCCTAAAACCACTATAGAGTGCTACTGTACAACAAAAAGCTTTGTAGGCAAGATGGGTTAAGCATAAAAGCAAGTTCCGCACCTTGGGGGATCCATACCCCAATGCACAAATCTCTAGAAAATATATAACACATGGATTCGGCATCACCAAATAGTTGTTTATCCCTCGTACCAGGCAGATCTGTCTGACGGATGTTTTGTGTCGGAACCGGCTTTCAGACCATATCGAGCGACGATTTCCAAAGCCTAGCTACAAACGTGGTAGTCGGGATAGTGAAATTGTTAACAACTTTGTGATTCCATTAAACAAAAGTAGGTGCCGCTTGAAGTGCTGGACTGCATTCCGAATGCGGATGGATTTAGAGGGAATTGCTGAGTATAGCAGGCTACTGGCTATAGAAGCAGCCAACCACAAGATGCTTGCGGTTACTTTAGGCTGAGATTTACTGCAGTATTGTGCATTTTCTTACATTGCTACAACAAGTTACACGATTTCAAACTGTCGCTTCATTATGAACATTCCCTTGGGATTGGTCTTGCGCAGCTCCAAATCCTTTCTATATGTCGAAGTCTTTTGAGTGTAAGTTTTGAATTTTTGTTGCCACTGTAGTTCACCAAATAGTTGAAAAGTATTTCTACTGTTTGCATTTGACTTGGCACACTGGAAGGACGACTGATAAATTGCAGTATGTGGCAGATGATTTCTGCTAAGCCAAAGCACCATGAAAAAACTGATAAATCCGCAACCATCGTGATCACCGTGACAGCAAGACTGCACGAATTTGTAACTGAAATACAGTTAAATTGAAAATTCCGGTTTCAATCTACATCCCTTGGTATCTATTACGAACCAAGGCTCAATTTCAGATTTGGTGGGTACGGTGCAAAGTAACTGAACTTTAACCGCACTGCCATCAAAAGTAGCAATCGTTGACATCGAGAAACACACCGTATCCAACAAAAACACAATTTCCTATTAACTTTAAGATGACGAATTAACGAACATTCTACAAGCAGTGTAGCAAATGCTTACGGTAATTTACTGGATTGACTAGCTGCAGTTGCTCACGTAGATCAGATTTGTAAAGTGGTAGGCGAAATTCGTATTTTTTTTGCTTGGTCTTATCCCATTAAAATAACTAACTTCAATTCCTCTGAATACAGTACTTACCTTTCTTCGATTACCTCCAATTGTTAAGGTTACTCTGTCGTTTTGATGTCTCTACATTATTAGAGTAAGACTACTCATTCGACATTGCGCGTGTTACACCTGATATGGGACATGGTACAACTTTTTAAGGTGGTAGTACAACGCTGAGGCAACTTCGGTCGGCAGTAGTTGTTTCTCAAAACTTTGGCACCAACAGAGAGTTCGCACTGCTATGTCTCTGTGTATCGAGCGATCCCATCAACATGACCTGCTTGGCGAATTCGCCGGGGAACTGCATGGAGTGTTGGGCAGTGGTTCGCAACTGTTGATCATGCAGGCGATGAAGTCGGAATTCAAAGAATTTACCAAGTTCATGCGGGTTGCAAGTTGGACGATGGTCGTTAGGCAATGGTACGATGCGGTTATCTGCCGGAGCGGCAGTTGCTTTACCAACTGCCCTCCATGCACTACTTATGGAAATATTTCAAGTTTTTGTACCCGATGAATCATTGTCTTTGATTTTTTCAGAGCAGTTGATTAGAATTTTCTTTAAATCTACTCCAGTTGTAGCAAGCTTTCTTGAAAATCCAAAATCATGTGTACAATTATTTGTTTTCATTGAAAAAATATTTCATTAACAAGCTCTTTTCTGCTTAATAATATTTCTAAGCCAAGGTTGTCCATTTGCGGCGATTTGAATAGTAACCTATTATTCAAAGATTCAACGAATTCTTGGAATTGAATCGGTGAAGCGAGCAATTTTAAGTACCTGAAAGCGGTCTGCAGAATATAGACTACGGAGCGTCGATACATTCCGTGCAAAAACAGCACTGAAAACTGCCGCGATAACTAGCCGATTCCAGTGCTGATAAACTCACCATACATAACATTGGAGAAAAAACAATGCTGTTGGTAGATCAGGTGGAGTTACTGCGTAAAAATTTTAAGCAACTCCGAAATCAAGAAATTACTTTGCCTTTAATTACGGGAGGGTTGCTCGCCACGAGAGAAACATACTATTTTAAGTTTCTTGTGCTTCCGGCGCGCGATATTGCGACAACGATACACACCGCCGACCCCCGTGGCAACAAACTTCCTCCATACCTTCGGCATTGGAATTTGAAAATAAAGGATGAATATGGTCGCGATAAAACGATACATTTAAAAAATCTTCTCGGAATGATTATCCATGTGTATTATTTGAACATCGCTGGAGGCTCGTTAGATATCTCTAATGATTTCGGAAATAGAGTGATTGTGCAGTATGATTTATTCCTTGATGCTGTTGAACAACTTTTGTTGTCACCTAAAGACATTTGCCTTGTAGTTTGCAATCTAGCTGAGAAAAATTTGAAGAATAGCAATCCAATGCAAGCGTTAGAAACAGCCGTGCCAGGTTCAGGAGATCTTCAACACCTACTCTTTACAATTTCAAATTGGCCATCGCTGAAGGAGAAAATTTGGATCAAATTCTTCGAAAACAAAACTAAATTTACACACCCCAATAAATTCTTCAGAAATCGGATCGAAATTGTAGATGGCAATTGTGAGATTATTGAAGATACTCCCTTTATTTCAGGTAGCCACTATAGCGGAACTACCACAATGTGGAAAATGAGATGGCGACGGGATAATGTTTACGTTACCGCGTGGATAGATGTTTCCGAATTGATCTACGAAATCCGAGATCACTTTGACAATTCGAAGAGAATTTGCGAGTAATCATACACTCGCTAATGCAAAATCGAACTCTGTTGCCTGCTTAAATCAGATATTGAAGACTTAGCCGCGTCATTCCTACCAGGTAGACCGCTGAATGACGAACACCAATGTATAAAGCAGCTCCGCAGTGTGCGGAATAATCTTGCTCACAACACCGCTTGGGGCAGCTCTAACGCTGCACAATGCTCTCTTGATGTTCAACTTCCTCTAATTGAATCAACCACAAGGTGAGAAGATTCGACAACCGCTTCAAGATAGCCAAGCATTTCGAATATGTGATTGCTGACAATCGATTCGAGAATGCTCGAAATGCAGCAACCCTACCACGGAATTCGGAACTCGATGTATTCTATATGCTACGCACCTACAGTCGGCCGCACCCATGTCAGCTGCCCACATTGTGCACAACTACAAGCGCAGAGTGCAGGTGGAGCGAGCGTTCCGCAGCATGAAAAGCATTATTCTTCAGATTCGTCCGATTCGGCATTGCACCGAAGACCCGGTGCGAGCGCATTTTTGCATCTGTCTGCTAGCGTACTATGAGCAATAGCATCTGCGACAGGCACTCAAGCCGCCGCTGTATCAGGAAGAACAGCAACAATCCAAAGAGTTGCAGCAGAAAAATCCAAGCATAAGATCCGCGATGGACTCGCACTGCTCAGCCTTTCTAGGCTGGTTAGGTTAATGAACCCTGCACGCGCTGTTGCAATCAATATCCTTTTGTGATGCAGCCTGAGACGTCTCCGGTCACACTCACCACGAAACCGTCGCGGCTGCAAAAACGTGCTTTAGATTTGGTTAAAACATACCCAGTAGATTAACTTCCAACTTTCTGACTTTCTTCTATTTACAAAGCACTTATTTTCATTAATGGTCTGAAGCTTCGGGTCAAATAAACTTCTTATCGAACTAGTATCCACTTCGATCGCAAAATTGAAATATAAACTACGAACCGAAATATTCTAGTACGGCATAACTCTGACATTACTTTTGGTTGCAGTCAAGGAAAAAAGTAGGTCAATTTTGTCTTGCTAAAAGTCATCGATCAAAAACTGGTTTTATGACAGCATCTCAGTTTTACTATCCGTCGGCAATCTAGTTCAAAATTCAATAGGAGTTCCTATTCCACTTTTAACGCTTCGTTACAGATTTCAATTCTCGAATTGCATCGTATAGGCAGAAAGAGTCCAACGAATTTTTTCCTTCCTTGAAACTTTCCGGCCCACCATGAATCACAAATTGTCTCTGGGACTCAACTTCTCGACAAGCCTTATAGAATCCTTTAGAAACACCGCGGTTATCGCTGAACTTAACCTCAATTACCCACCTCTGGCTTGCATCAAACTCCAAGACAAAATCCACCTCGTTACCCCCATCATCACGGAAATAAAATACTTCTGTGGTAAGCGGTGCTACCGACAATATCGACTCAAGCACAAATCCTTCCCAACTCTTGCCGACAATATACATTTGCTTTAGTGAGTGAATATCTTTGACATTCAACTGGCTATGCAATAATCCGCTGTCGCGGATAAACCATAAGGGGCTCTTATTCAGCCTCTTTCTATAATTTCTTTCCCACCGTCGAACTTTTCGAATCAGATTCCCGGTTTCTAGAAAATTAAGGAGATTGTCTAAGATTTCTTTACTACACCCCAGTTCTACAGACAACTTCTGGATATTGCACATACCCTGTTGACACGCCAATCGTTCCCACAATGGAAGAAGCAATTCGGGCCGTTTTACATTATTCCGTGGGGGAAAATGAGGACCTAATATGTCACTGATGAATTGACTTCTCCATTCCAAACTAGCCTGTATGTCGTTCGCTTGAAAACTATGCGGAAAACCCCCTTTAAGCCAAAGATCTAGTGAAAGTTCGTGAGTCTCCGGAGGTCTAATTGTTTGTAAATCCAGTTCAGGGTTAGCAGGATAAGCTCCGATAGATGTTGTAGTTAATCGCCTATAAGCGTCATTTAGTTCAGGGATTTGAAACGGAGTCAAGTATATTTTCTTATGACGCCCAGCCAAATTTCGATTTACCAAAGCTTCCAACTCACTAGTTGACGAACCCAGAATTAGCCAACGCAAATTTTCACAATCAGAATTTGTAGGATTGTCAAGTACAGTTCGTAATTTAGGGAATATTTCATGCATACATTGAGCTTCATCCAGAACAATTACCTTTCTGTCTCGTTCTTTGATGAACGCATGAATATTATTTAGTTGAAAACGATCTGCTTCCTGTTCAAGATCTTTGTAATCTCGACTCGGGTCCCAATAAGTCCAATATTTCTTAGCAAACTCTTTTGCCAGCGTTGTTTTGCCAACTTGCCTTGGACCAAGAAGTAATACACAATTACAACGTTCAAATGTAAAGCGTAATAAATGGCGAGCTTCGCGGGGAATCTTCCCAGTCATTATCTGGTGACATCCAATACGACAATTTCAATGTCGGCTCGTCGCTCTGAAGGAATTAGAGCTTTTAGAGCGATACGCATGTCTTCGGGAGATTCTGGCATCTGCACGCCATCGGGAGGTCGTTTAAGCCTCTTTCTTGCGGGTACATTTTTGCCGAACCAAAATATGACGTAAATTCCCTTTGAAGCAGATTTGGATGTTTTACAGTAATATCGGTCGAGTTGAGTAGTTGCCGCTGTCCAGACATCTTTGTGCCATTGTCCTTTTGCTTCAAGTGGGATTTCTATGTCACTAAAAACAAATGCTGCGTCGCTTCTTTTGTCTTGTGGCATTCTGACTTCGGACGGAGATTGGATTTGGTGAGGTAATTTTCCCATCGCAATCAACATCTGATCTCGACACTCATTCTCGCTTCGAGGATCTCCTTTGTCACTATAGAAATTATTGACCGGATTGAGTGGATCACCTTGTAACCTATCTTGTAATTCAGATAAAT
This sequence comes from Arenicellales bacterium, assembly GCA_965202855.1. Classification (GTDB taxonomy): domain Bacteria; phylum Pseudomonadota; class Gammaproteobacteria; order Arenicellales; family JAJDZL01; genus JAJDZL01. The sequence goes on from CBDBBP010000004.1 coordinate 629,898, forward strand.
TCTCCAGTACTATAGATTGAACATCGGTCGCTGATTCCGGCTTCCCATCAGTAAGCACAGCCTTAATTTGACTGATGGTTGGACTCTCGAACTTAGCCTCAATCTGTGTTTGACGGTTTTGTGCAATCGCAGACAGGATATGGTTCGTGTAGTCGTCATGAGACATATCTCGTAGTTCAGAAAGTGCCGAAGCGGCTTTATCGGACGGTTCTTTCGCGATTTCGTAAATAGACCGCTCAAGTATTTCCGTAGCATCCCAAGGATTTGTAACGCCCATAATAACGCCATCTGGTTGCCCAACTCTAGGCCAGAATTTCCTGAAGTTCATGACGATCCATTTGAGTTGATCGATAGTTACGGGAATTTTCTGATTATGTTGATAATAGTGATCGTAATAAATCCCAGTTAGCGACCATAGCCAATCTTTGCTTTCTTCTGTAATATTTGGAATGTGGTTTACAGCTGTCTCGAAATTGATCAGAAATTGAACAGACCGCCAAACTCTCTCCTCGTCAAGATAATTTCTGTCTTTGTGTAATTTACTAACGATATTCAACTTGCCCAAACGCTTTTCGACAATTTCAGCCAGCTGGCACCAAGCTTTTTCGCGTTCATTATTGGGAGCATTGATCACACAATCGACCAATTCTCTTACAGTTTTAAGTGGTAAGTCAGGAAACTTTTTGAGCCATTCCAGACTGAGCTGTGTTGAAAGCGGACGTTCGATATCATCCCGAACAAAGTGATAGAGTCCGGGTATATGAGACATGTTAGATGCCAGCATGACTTCAAACTTTTGACGCTGGTAAATTTCATAGGTGTGGAAGTTTTTTCGAAGCTGAGCATTCAAACTTTCCGTCAATCCAAAAAATTTTTCACTCAAGATTGAACTTTCATGCTCTGCGAGAATCGCTAGAGAAGTTACTAATTCGGTTGATAAATCCTCAAAGTTCTTTCCGCTTAGGTACCTCTGGCCCGCTGCTGCTAGCATTGGATACGCAAAATACCAAGATTTAGATTTTGAGTATCCCTCCACAATTTGCTCTACTGATGGCAAGTCAGGACGATTTAGAACTGCTTCAAATCCAATTAGAGATTCTCGGCTTATGTCGTCACCGAGCCAATTCGAGATTCTTTCACTAGGTTCGCAGTCAGTTTCTATATTTCTGAACATTCCAAAATATGCTTGCGCAGGTTGCAATATCCATTGAAGTTCGCCACTGCGTATGTCTTCAATGTGTGAAGAATAATGCTTCCGCGTGTTTTCTAATTCTTTCTTCCTGCGAAGCTCTTTATTTCGCATTCGCATCCTATGCTTTTTCTCCCAATCAGATAGTTTTGGGGGCTTTGGCTGCTTAGTGAGGAAGTCAACTAGATCTTGGTCGCCTTCTGCATAAGGAAGAGCTATTTTCTGGACAGCCTCAGGAATTAAGTTATCGTCATCGTGTCGAAACATACCCACGAGTGCGCGCCATCGTCTACGCTCTGCGGGATTATTTCGCTCAACGAGGTCCGAAAGATGAACTTTCGCGTCCTCTAGTGAAATCACAAAGGATTCACAGAAATTCCTCAAGTACATTTGTTGCAGTAGGAATCCATCTTCCTCGCCTTGGGCAAATAGTGCCAATCGCTGAATACCGAGGCGCAATCGATCATCTTTACAGATCAATTCGCACTCCCGATGGCGGTTATAGATATGGCTTTCTTGCTCACTCCATAGATTACGAATCCAACTCCATAATTCTTCCGGCTGCACCGAGTTAGAATCGTATTCCAGCAGGCTAGAAATTAATTTTCTTGTGAATTTTGTTAATCGTCTACCATGTCTGTCGTAGTCTTCTGATAACCACCATGTTTCGGAAGCACGAAATTTCGACGCAATGCGAGTTAGCTGACTAAGCAATGCTTTGATACGTTCATTTGGAATACTTGTTTCTATATCTCTAAGCGATTCGTAGCTACGAAACGACTTGTCGTCATACTCTTCATTCCTAATGCCGACATGTGCCAATACTGCTTCTGCAATTTGTTCTTCTTTGAATTTTTCGATTCCAATTTCGGGAATTATCTGAATCACAAGGTGATTTGATTCATCGTCATTTAATTCAGACAGTCGCCTCAGTTCAGAAGGCCAATCGATCATGTGATCTTCGATTTGTACCAGGACACTGCATGCTTGTTGTCGTTCAACAAGCTCACGAGTCGTGTCCAACATGATTTCTTTGAGGTCGGTCGTAAAATTCGCTGCAATTTCCTCTCCCTTAATTGCGTTAAGCAACATGGCTCGTAGTTGTCGGGGTTCGTCGGTATCACTTAAGATAGCTCGGATCTCGTCAACTAATCCTGGATGTGCCAATCCTTTTGTCGAAAATGTCTCCCACCGACTGTAACGAAAATAGGGATTAAAAAGAGCCAGCTGTCTGAGACCCTGAATGATTTGACTGGCCTGATTTGCAGACAAGTGATCCCCGTCTCCGTAGCGAAGTATGCCGTATGGGTCTTGAGCAATTACCTTCGGTCCCAATCGTTCGGCACTGAATTTTGGTAACCAAGCATGTAGACCACGAAGTGAAGCAGGTACCCCGCCTTCGGCGGATATGAGGCTAAGAAGTCTTCGAGCAACTCGCTTTGGGTTGCCTTTTTTCTCAACTTCGTTTGCCAGCCACCGTGCACCAAGAAACTCAGCTACCGTGCGGTGTAAGGGAATAAAGGCTTTAGGACCTTGAGAATCAATTGAAGAATCTCGGAGAATTCGGAAAAATTTGCTGTCTAGAACAGCTTCTGCTTTTTCTATATCTGTCAGGTCCGAAATTTTCGACAGTTCCAAAGTGCCTCTAGCAGAGTGAGTCTTCGATATGCCTTCCTTCCCAGAGAGCAACATGGTGGCCATTAAACAACCGGAGATATCGAGCACCTCCTCTTCCGAGAGCTTCGCAAAGACACTATGCGCCTTAATTTCATTAGTTTCTTGGCATAGTGCGAGAGTTGCGTAGTAAATTAGTTCAGCCTTTGTCTCTGGAAGATCGCGTTGCTTCTTCAAAGTTTTGGCTACAAACTCAAGATTCAGTGGATTCTGAAAAAAAGTTTCCAAACCACTTGAACACAAAGAATCAATCGACTTCTCTGCTTTCCGTGTACCAACTTCATAGGACAATATTTCAGTTGCCTCAATTACGGTAAGCGGTACAAAGCTCATCAGTTTTGGGGTAAGACCGTAGTCGTCCTCTATGTCAAGTCGCGCTGTCGCACCGCGCCATTCAGCTGCGCGGCACGAAATTATGAACGGAGGATTTTCGCAAGCATTTAATTTCTTTAGTACGTTATGCAGCGGATCTCCAATTTCCATTGCAGCCACTTCATCCAGACCATCGATAATCAACTGTGAACCTTCTTGAATTGAATTGTCTTGCCGTCTCAAGAAAGTCGTTGCTCTAAAGTATTGCCAGTCTGGCGATTCTCCCAACTTTTCCATCAATGAAGTCTTTCCCATTCCGGGCTCGTCCAGAATGACAATTGGGCGAGTGAAGTTCGTCAACAGATCGTCCTCTGAGATTAAATGTTTCTCGCCTGTCTCGTCAATCCAGGACAGGTTTCTTGGAACGTATGTTTTTTGAGAAGTCATTAATGCAATAGTTGGTCTTGGGGCGACAATTCCAAATTTGTAGATGGAGTATCTCGAACTCTTAATCCTCCCAATGGCTGTCCGAACGCCAGCCTGAATCTGTTACTGTTGGGTCTGGTAACCGAGCCACATCACCGCACGCTATCTCGGCTCGGTTATCTGTCATTTGTATCATGGAGAGTACTGTGTTAGATCGAAATCTGCCAAATAAACTAACTATCGAGGTATAGATATTAGTTGAATAATCAAACAACTGTCTGGGCTACACTCGCTTTCACTCACATCTGTTAGTTTAATTGTCACTTCAAAGACATGTCCCCTGAGTGATGTTCGCCAATTCTTATGCGGCCTTCGAAAACAATTGTTGTTCATGCTCAATTAGACTTAGATAGCCCAGACTCAAATGCAATCGATCGCAGTTGTAAAACCGATCAAAGTAGTCATACAAATGGTCTGGTATCTTACACCAACCGACTAACTTGTCATTAATTCTCAGCTCGCGCTTTATCACTGCAAACACCGATTCCGCCGGCGCATTGTCATAAAGCTCGCAGATTCTCCCGCACTAACTGCTTAGACTTCGCTGAATAATGCATTCTTTCCATCACATTTATTTCCTATCTTTTGTTCAAGTGTGAGAGTCTCAGCGAGTACACTCCAGAACGTAGTTAGGGTTAAGATTGAGAAACCTACTAAAGGCGAAAGCCGTCGAAAACAGCGAACCTCTCAGCCTAATACTATACGCGCCAGCCCTTGACTTTACCCCTATTGCCTCATCAAGTGCAAGTTTTGCAATTCTCAACTCGACTCTCTCATCGCCTCATTGCTACCAGAATGCGAGGAAAAAACGCCGACGAACAATTTGAACCGTCCTCACATCTCCTCTAGACAGCTCCGACGGTGACTCCATAAGGAGGACTGTAGCTGAAATTGGGCATTCCACTGCGGTGCAGAATCAATTCCCACAAATTCCGTGCGAATTTACCAAATTTACGATGCTTCCAAGATTTCAATTAGAAAATTTCGGTCCGGTACACTCCAAATGTTCTAACAATCAGCTTTTTCAAGCCGGCACTAATTAACTTGGTTGGGCATTTCTTTCGTGTTGTGTCATGCTCTCGGTGCGGATTTGTTTGCTCCGCTCTATGTTTGTTGTAGTTTTAATTTTCCCCATCGTCGGCCACAAGCTTTTTTCTCGTCTTTTCAGCATCGTTTCCAAATCCGGCCCTCTCTGCATGTCTATTTTGCGAAACATACTTGCTCTCTACTCCAGTTTTATTAATTTGATTGACTTCTTCAACTGGCAATTCTTGCGATAGGAAAATAAATCTCCTTTTTTGGTTACCCCCAAGAATAGGCCAGCGTGCTTGATTCCCTAGTTTTGCTGTTAAAATCACTTCGACTTCACTTGGTTCACGAACATTGTTAAATAATATCGTTGCTTCCCACCGGTTAATAACGAATCGGTGAGACGGATAGTCTGAAATAATTGCGTTAAGTGCTTCCGGTTCAATATCATTGCCTTGATTGAGCAATCGCGTACCATAGAAGGCGACGATGGGCATTGCTCTTCCAGCCTCACCCACATGCATTGGGTCCACTTGGCTATACAATGGTGCGAATCAACCAGTGTTCATCGTTGTGGCAACCTCCGTTGCTGTTTTTAAAGTCATTGAACCTTGGCTTCCTGCTTTGATGCTCAACAAGAATTTTTCAAAGACTTCTAGAGCTTTTTTTTTGCAAAGCTGTTAAGGCATCCATAACTATAAGTCCTGATTCAGTTTCCCAAAGTTCATCCTTCTTTGACATTTGTACGTCAAGAGGCCCAAGTTCATCCATGGTCAGACAATATCATTTCGTGTACGCCAATAGCAACGAGAGTGCCTGCACTTTTGCAGTAACCTGACACATACAAATAGAATCGGTCGTGCTTTGTCTGAAAACATCTCGCTATTCTATAAGCCGAATGGACATCACCGCCTTCTATCACAAATATGATCAAAACGTTTTTTCACTTACGTCTCTTAATGCAAACCTCTATTAGTTCCATGCCCTGACGACGATTAATTGGGCCTCCAAAGTAAATTACATCTGCGTCAATACTTTTAGCAACTAGGTTCGCCACTTCAGTTACAGACATCTCACTAAATTTCTGGCCAGTCGTTTCCAAGTAATTCCTCTTTTATTACTGCGTTCATTTGTTACTAATGCATGATCGCTATAACCTCACAATGAGGATTTCTACTGATTCGTCCACTACCACAGCGTCTGACTTGTTATAGTGCCACGATTTTGAAAAGTTCAACAATCAAACGATTAGTAACTTTAGTGATCCTATCACTATGGTGAGGGAACATCCAATTGTTCAATCAACTGTTTGAATTTCAACATGTTACCGTTGAATATAAAGGTCATCAATGAAGATTTCAAGCTACTGGATGATTGTTTCATAATCAACTTTGGTCCTATCCAGATAATGTAGAGACATTTATGGAATCTCACGCCATTGCAAGATCAGATCACGCGTTGATGACATTTGGGTTGCGGACATATATCCGGCTTCTTGATGACGAATCCTTCAGTTCGTCGAGCCTCGATGATTTTCGCACACAGGCTCCTAATCGCTTTATTGGGTTCTGGCACCCTCGTGTCTACTCAGGTGCTTCCTGAGACTGTGAAAGTATTGCCATCATTCTGGGCAGATTGACTTAAACATCAAATTTGGGCGGCGATCGGTGTTGAATTCAATCCCAACAATTTGAAAACAAGTTGAATTCGCGCCACTTCAAAGCGGATTTAAGCTATATTAAGTCCTATCAAATTAATCACATAAAGGTTCAATTCGATGACTGAACGACGTTATCAGCAAGTGCTTGACCGCGAACTGTCGCTGCTGTTGCCCCCGAGTCTGGAAGAATATGTGTCGGCCGACAATCCGGTGCGTGCGATCGACCTGTGGGTAAGCACCTTGAATCTGCAGAAGCTGGGTTTCAAGCACACCGAAGCGAGCAGCAAAGTGGGACAGCCGGCCTATGATCCGGCGGTTTTGCTCAAGCTGTATCTGTTTGGCTATCAGCGTGGGGTGAGAAGTTCGCGCAAGTTGGAGTATCAGACCTGCTACAACACCGAAGTGATGTGGCTGTGTCAAGGGGCGCGGCCCAGTTACAAGACCATCGCCAACTTTCGCAAGGACAATCTGGAGGCTTTGAAGTCAGCGCAGAGCGAGTTTGTACTGTTGTGCCGCGAGCTGGAGTTGTTCGGAGGCAGTCAGGTGGCGATCGACGGCAGTTTTCTCAAGGCGAATGCCAGCAAGTCGAGCATGTATACGTCGAAGCGGCTGCAACGGCAGCTGGAGCAGTTGGAGGTCAAGATCGCAGCCTATCTTCAGCAGTTGGACGCAGCCGATCAGCAGGAAGCGGCGAAAGACCAAGACATAGCGCTGGAGGATCCGGAGCTGGCGGCGAAGCTGGAATGTCTGCAGCAGCGTCAAGCAGAACTAAAGCAGCTGCAGGAGCAGTTGGAGCAAAGTGGCGAGAAGCAGATTTCGACGGTGGATGAAGATGCGCGTATTTTGACGAAAAAAGGTGAAACCACAGGAGGTTACAATGCGCAGTTGGCGGTCGATGACAAACATAAGCTGATCGTGGCGCAGGCCGTGGTGCAGGATGGCAACGACACGCAGCAGTTGGCGTCGATGACGCAGGCGGCCCAAGCTGCCACCGGCAGCGAGGAATTGAGCGTTTTGGCCGACAAGGGATATTACAACAGCGAGCAGCTGAAGCAGTGCGAGGACGGGTCGGCGAGCGTGTACGTACCGATTCCCGAGCAGTCGAAACGGCGCGGCAAAGACGGTCGTTTCGGCACCGAAGATTTTCGTTATGACGCCGAACGCGACGTCTATGTGTGTCCGGCCAAGCAGCAACTGGTTCGCAGCGGCGGTCTCAGTCACAAAGGCGATCGACGTTATCACACCTATCGCAGCGATGCGGCTGTCTGCAGCCGCTGCTAGCAGTCGTCAAAGTGTCTGCCGAAAAGTCGTCCCAGCCGTTGTATCCAGCGTTGGGAACATGAGGACGTGGTGGATCGTCATCGGCAGCGCATGGCGGACAATCCCGGCCGCATGCGTCAGCGAGGTGCGCTGGTCGAGCATCCGTTTGGCACCCTCAAGCGCTGGGCCGGCATGGATCATTTTCTGATGCGCGGGCTGGCAAAATGCCGTGCCGAATTCTCGCTGATGACTCTCAGCTACAACTTCAAGCGCGTGCTTAACATCGTTGGCGTCGAGGCATTGATGTCGCATTGCGCCTTGAATTCGAAAATGGGTTGAAAAGGAATAAAAAAACTGAATTTACGCCGGTTTTGGCGAAATATCGGGCTGAAACAACTCAATTTTTATCCGATTTCCAGCAGTTCTCGATCCACTTGGCAAAGGTTGGCAGTCCGGCGGTTTCGAATTCTCCATCCCTATCGATTTCACCCGAATTTTTCTTGCCGGAAAGCAATAATTTCACAGTCTCTTCCTGTGCCTGCATCTCCCGGTTTGTCATCGCTGTGTGATCTTTCCGTCGCGTTGCTTCAGCCGAGACTGTGAAAGTATTGCCATCCTTCTAGGCAGATCGATTCAAAAATCAAAATTGTGCGGCAGTCGCTGTCGAATTTCACTCCAAAAATCGAAATAAATGTTCATTTTGCACTGCTTCTAGGCTGACTTAAGCTATAATTTAGTATGTAAAAACAATTAATTAAAGGTTGATTTAGATGACTGAACGACGTTACCAGAAAGTGCTGGACCGCGACCTGTCGCTGCTGTTGCCGCACAGATTGGACGATTATGTCTCAGACGACAGCAAAGTGCGTGCGATCGACGCCTGGGTGAACTTGTTGGACTTGAACCAACTGGGTTTTCGGCACACCGAAAAAAGCAGCGGAGCGGGACAGCCGGCGTATGATCCAGCGGTGTTGCTGAAGCTGTATGTGTTTGGTTATCAGAATGGCGTGAGAAGTTCGCGCAAGTTGGAGTATCAGACCCGCTGCAATACCGAAGTGATGTGGCTGTGTCAAGGGGCACAGCCCAGTTACAAGACGATCGCCGACTTTCGCAAAAACAATCTTTCTGCCTTGAAAGCGGCGCAGCGCGATTTTGTGATGCTTTGCCGCGACCTGGATCTGTTAGCTGGCAAACAGGTGGCGGTCGACGGCAGTTTCCTCAAGGCTGATGCCAACAAGTCGAGTATATATACCTCGAAACGGCTACAGCAACAGCTGAAAAAGTTGGAGAAAAAGATCGCATCCTATCTTCAGCAGCTGGACGAAACCGACCAGCGGGAAGAGGCGGATGAGGAAGTCGCTGAGATGCAGACATCAGCCCTGCTGGCGAAATTGGAACGTATGCAGAAACGCGAGGAGGAACTCAAGCTGCTGCAAGAAAAGTTGGAGCAAAGCGGCGAGAAGCAGATATCGACGGTGGATGAAGATGCGCGTCTTATGACCAAAAAAGGCGTAACAACAGGGGGTTACAACGTGCAGTTGGCGGTGGATGAAAAGCAGAAGCTGATCGTGGCGCAGGAAGTGACTCAGGACGGCAACGACACGCAGCAGCTGGCGCCGATGTTGCGTGCGGCCAAGGACGCCACGGGAAGTGAGGAGCTGTGTGGTCTGGCCGACAAGGGTTATTTCAGCGGCGAGCAGCTGAAGCAGTGTGAGGAGCAGTCGCTGACGGTGTATGTACCGATTCCAAAGCAGCCGAATCGGCGCGGTCGAGACGGTCGCTTCGGCAGTGATGATTTTCGTTATGACAAAGACGCGGACCTCTATGTTTGCCCGGCAGAGCAGCAACTGGTTCGAGCCGGCAGTGCGACCAATAGCGGCCGCCGATATCACACCTATCGCAGCGACGTAGCGACCTGCAGCCGCTGCGAGTTGTCGACTCAGTGCCTGTCCGAGTCCGCTTGCTACCGTCGCCTCCAGCGCTGGGAACATGAGGACGTGGTGGATCGTCATCGGCAACGGATGGCAGACAGTGAAGGCAAGATGCGGACACGCGGGGCACTGGTCGAACATCCGTTCGGCACCCTCAAGCGCTGGGCTGGAATGGATCATTTTCTAATGCGCGGGCTGGCAAAATGCCGCGGTGAATTCAGTCTGATGACCCTGTCTTACAACTTCAAGCGCGTGCTCAACATTGTTGGCATCGAAGCTATGATGTCATATTGTGCCTTAAATCAGCAAACCAGTTGAAAAAGGATAAAAAAAGCCAATTTACACTGGTTTTTTTGCGGTTATGAGGCTGGAACTGCCCCAATTTCAGCCAGTAGCTGAGGAAATGGGTGATCCGCTGTGCAACGGTTGGTAGACTGCCAGTTTCAAATTCACCACACCCATCAAATTTAGTCGAATTTTGCATGCTGAAAATCAATACTTTCACAGTCTCAGCCGCGCGGCAGTGATCCGAATCTCGGTTCGCATGCTCTGAAATTGATTTGTGTGTGGCTCAGCGATGACTGGAAAGCGCTCTATGGTCACGGTTTGCTGCTGGGGGAGACGTACATCGATCCGAAGCGGCATCGCGGCACCCTGTACGATGCGGCGGGATGGTGTCTGATTCTCAAGTCATGAGCGTTTGCTGTGAAATTCATTTGTTGGTAACCTTGCGTCAGGTTGCGTAGAAGGGTTGCGATGTTTTTCGAACATCACTGTCAGCAAGAGTCGGAGACTGCGCCCGGTTCGCTAAGCGGACAATTTTGCATCTGCCCATTTTTGTTGCGAGCCGGTGGCCGAGTTCAGCAGCCAGCTGGTCATCTGTTCCAGTCCTTTGGGCGAAGTGGTGAAACTGCCTGTTTCGCACCGCGGGGATTCTTCCGCGCCTTCGCATAGCCACGCCGAAGCAGTGATTTTCATTTTGTGCACATCCAAGCCATCAGCGTGCGAATAGACAATGTGCAGACCATCATTTATCATAATCATTCCTCCTGATGTGGGGTGAAAAGAAAACTCTGAGACGGAGCAATCGGGAAGGCTGTAAACTCACAGTCGAATGACGGTGGTGCGAATTGCCGCGCGTCTACTCCGTTGATGAAGAGGGCAATTTGGGGCTCGTGCCTGCCGTTTCGGTCAGTTTCAATGCGAGGAAAAGAGCATTCTTTCTGTCAATAATAGACCACTGTTCGGTCTCCATACTCTCATGATCTTATCAATATTCGACCGCACATGCGAGTTGGTCAGTCACAGCAAAGACGCCAGTCATTTTCAGAACTTCGGGGTGATTGAGCCATATTAATGATGTTCAATGTGTGAACATAAAGCCTGCTGGACCGAGGAAATTCGCGATGACAGTTAGCGCGGGAATAATCGTCTATCATTTGGGTAGCCTCCCATGCTTGGGAGTCGGCGTACGATGGACGGAAGAGGAGACGGTCGCAGCAATGGACGGAGGAGTTTCGGAGGTACTGTTTGACGATGAGAAGAAAGTGAACATCAAAGAGATCTTTGCGGGTCTAGCAGACACGGATTTTGATCAAATTAGGTTACATCGCATACTTGATAAAGTAAACAAGTTCAAAATCTGGCGTGTGGGGGAAGCGATTGCGGAAACATATCTGACGAATCATCGATCATGTAACTTTCCTTGGCCAATTGGACGGGACGAGAGGAAGAGCGGGTCAAGTCTACCTGGCACCGATCTGGTCGAGTCCGGGATTGACATTGATGGAGACTGTTTCGCATACGGCGAGGTAAAAACATCCAACGACAGCTATTATCCTCCAAGAGTGAATTACGGTTCCAAAGGACTAAAGCGGCAGTTGGATGATCTTCGCGACCGCGAAGCGGTACGTTACAAACTCTTTATCTATTTTAGTCACCGAGCGAATGCGGCTTCATGGCGCGCATGTTTTCAACATGCAGCACGCAGGTATCTTCAAAACAGATCGGACGTTCAATTGTACGGTTTTATAGTTCGGGACGTGGAACCCCATCAGGATGACTTGAAGGTGAGGGTTAGCAAGGTTGCCATTGGTTGTCCCCAGGGAACATATATCGAGTTACTCGCGCTATACCTGCCACATAACAGGATGAATGGTATTGGGAAGGCGATAATTAAGCGACAGGCGGGAAAGGCGAACGGATGAGTCTGTCTGACAGTGCCTTGAAATCGCTGAACGAGCATTGGGCGGTTGTTGCCATTGGGGCAGATGAACTGGAGCGCGCAGGCGAACTTGTCAACCAACGATTAGTACAGTGTGCGGTCGGCAGGCAAATCAGTTTTTCCTTCGTAGAAAGCGCGGAGGATGAACCGCTCCTTGAGCGTGTGGCACTTGCCTTTGAGCTCGCGGCTGTTGAGGGTTTGGACGAGCTGAGCCGTCCTGCCGGAAAGAACATACTTCTTCGTGACCAAGCGGTAGCCGCTTCGTTCAGAGCCTTCGATATCCGACGTCTCCTTCCGGTGCCGGTCGAGACCCTTGATCGTCTTTTCTTTGTGCTTCAGCTATCAGCGATTGCCTACTGTGGAGATCGGTGGTCTGACTTGCGGCGCTGGTATAGAGAGCAAGGTGACGCGTTAAGCGTACCAAGTGTTGCGGACGTGGAATGGGATCGCAGACTGCTATACGGGCTTTTCGATTGCTGGGTAAGGCTCTTTCGCAAGGAAGGATGGGACGACCTGGATCGCATTCGAGAAATCATCGCAGAACTGCGAAACGATCAAGAGATTCACGAACCAAAGCGTTTGCAAAACGGTTCGGACGCGGTTGACCGAGCGATGGCATTCCGGCTAGCGGCACTTTACAACTGGGCGAAAGGCACCGAAACGTTAGCGTCTTATATGTTGCAAGGCGAACCGGGCGAACCACTCGGAACACTGGACAAACACTTCGAGGCAGGTATCAAGGCCGCAGCCGCATCTGGAGATGCGCAGCATGAAATCGTTCTAAGGTGGTTGCACGCGACAGCGCGCGGCATGGTGACGAATTCGCTCTGGTAGACCACACGAACGGTAAAATCCCAAACTTCGGACTTCGTACGCTCGTTGACGCACTGCGAGCATCAAGCAATGTTCGAGCTACTGCCGCCGCAACGAGCGGCGTTAGTCGAACAAGGGCTGCTTGACCAAGCGAAGACCGCAATTGTGGTCGACTTGCCTACGTCAAGCGGGAGGACATTACTTGCGCAATTCCGCATACTTCAGACACTGAACCATTTTCGGTCTGACGGCGGTTGGGGCGCCTACGTCGCACCAACCCGCGCGTTGTCGGCGCAAATTACGCGGTGACTGCGTACGGATTTCTAGCCAATTGGACTGCGTGTCGAGCAGTTGACAGCAGCAGTCGAAGTGGACGCGTTTGAAGAAGACTTGCTAGCAGAAAGGAATCAGCCGTTCGATATCCCAGTCGCGACGCCAGAAAAACTGCCTCTAATTATTGTTGAAAACCAGAATAAATTGAAACGAATTTTTCAAATTGATTCGGAACGAAATAATTTGATTGTTCACACTGGTCCGACAATCTATTGAAGGTTTGGAGTTGGCAGTGTGGATTGCACCGCAGTGATGTTGTCGATGGAGTTTTGACTGTTGACTGCGGTGCCGTAGGTTGCCGACGGTGTTGGCGTCCGGATAAGGCAGATGTATGGATTGGATCAGCCCTGTACTTCCTCGGTGGCTTGAGTCATGTGTTCCAAGGTGACCACGCGGGCTTGGTTTTGGGCGGCGGTAGACAGCGAGGCGGTTGATCTGGCGGGGCATGCCGCGGGCTTGGGCGTGCATCATTTCGATGGCGTTGGCTTCGAACAGTTGCACTTGGTCGGCGGCACCGGCGCTGTGGAGCCGGTGCAGCCTGCCCTTTAGTCATAAGTTCATTCTTGACATAAAGATCTGAGCATTGGATTCTCATCCATGCCCTCAGCAGTGCTTCTGCGAACCGTATTCCACTGGTTTGACGGATATGACTTCTCCAGATTGGCGGACAACTGGGGCGCGAGTCAATCGTCAGTGACGATTGCAGCTGGACTTCAATCAAGATACAAAGTCTTGTACATCTGCCCTTGGTCTGCTCGGCCGAGCAGCACTTCAGCCATCTGTGTCATGATGGTCAGGCGCAGGTATCCTTCCCAGAGCTTCTGGTTGCCGGGCGGCGGATCATGCTTGCGGTTCTGATAGCCGGCGATGCTGGCCATGGTCACAATGGCACTGCCCAAATCTGTGGGCGGCGGCAACTTGTAGTGCGCAGCAAAATCCTGCAAACAGGCAATTTCAAGTTCCGAGAACATCACTTCCATGGGCAGTTCCGGCGTGTCCCGACCCAGCAGCGTCATCACGGTCAAACGCCAGGCGATCACGGCATTGATGGTGATCGCTCGCTGCTGACGGCCTTCGGTGCGATGCGCCAGCAACTCCACTTTGCAGCCGGATTTCAACACCCGATGCCAGTCCTCGATGCGCCAGCGCAACCGATAGCGCTGGATCACCTGTTCGGCCTGCGCACGCGATTGGACCGGCAACGTCGTCAGCAACAACCAATGCAGCGGCTCCACCCCCTCAGGGGCCTGGATCTCTTTGACCTGCACCGCATGCATTCGCAGCGGCTTGCAGCCTCGAAACTTTTTCCTTTGCGGCGCTGGCAGCTGCACTTCACACCAGCGCAGCTCGGCCCGGGCCTGTCTTGCCGACTGCGCCGCACGCGCTTTTTGACTGCGACTGCCACGCCGTGCCGACTGCCGCTCCACCCGCAGGCTCAAGTGCGCCTGAGGTTGCATCGCATTCAGCTGGTCAAATAATTTCAACTCGCCCTTGCTCAGACTTCGGTTGTGCTGAGCCCGCACCAGCAATTCCACCTCGCGGCCGACCTCCGGCTGCGCAAACAATTCGAAAAAATCGGCCTCTCGATCCATCACCGACACCACCCGAACCTGTTGTAATTGCTGCGATAATTCGACACAGTGCCGCAAACCCCGAAGCCAACGCCCGGTCTTGGGCTTGTCCTCATTAGAAGTGTACTCCAGATGCGGCACGCCCAACGGCACGCCTTGCGCATCGAGCACCAGCACCGAATGCAGATGCATGCCCAAAGTGCCGCCAGAACCACGAGTGCGACCGATCGTGCCCAAGCCTTTGCAACCCCCGCGATTGGCAAAATTCAAGTCGGTGCCATCCTGCACACACAACACCTCGGGCTGCGACTGCATGCGCTCGAGCGTGCGACGCCGATGCACCGACAGCATGTTGTCCGCGCTCACTTCTGAATCCGCCGGCTGCTCGATCAGACGATAATGCCCCAACGCCGCCGCTCGGTCACCACCGGCCGCGGTCAGAAACGAAGCCGTCGGCTGCTTGGACTGAATCTTCACGCTTTTAACCAAACGCCGACTCAAACGCACGTCGCCCAAAGGTGCGCCGCCAAATTCCTGTTCCGCCCATTGTTCAATCTCCAAACCTTCGCCGCAGGCCCGGGGCTTGATGCCATACTTCCACACCCCCAGCAAAGCCCGCCAATCGCGTTTTAATTCATACACATACACTGCTTTCTTCGAGACCTTGGCACCGGCCTCGGCAAACCGTCCGCGACCCGCAGTCTGACCCAGATAATGCCAATTCGAAGCCTCGAACGAGACCCCATTGTAATCTTCACCGACAAAAGTTTCCACCACATACGGCCGATACCCATAGCGCTGTTTGAAATCCGCCGGCAACCGTCGCAGACACTGCCCCAAGACCTTCGAAGCCAGATTCTGGCACTCGACCGAGGGCCGAATCAGAAAACGACTCAGACACACCAGCCGATGCAGATCACGGCCGCGCTGCTCGTCATCCCAGCCGATCCAGTCATCACGGCAAGCCAATCTCAAGGCTGCCGCCGAAAAGCCCAGCGCACCCAAATAACCATTCGCCGAATGCACCAGATAACGCAACTGCGCACCCGCATGGATGACCGCACCCAGCGGATGCTCCTCAGCCATCAACTCGTTCCACAGCCAACGCTGCTGATCGCTCGTGACCAACTGCAACTCCAATCCCTGCACCTGATCCACCCGTGCCGGCACCGCCTCAGCCGCAACCACCGGCTCGCCCAACCGGCGCACCCCAGCCAAGTTCCAAACTCGCTTGCTCCGCGGCAATGCAAGTTGCTGCCGCTGTTCCAAATGATTCAGCGCCTGCAGGCAACTGGCCAACTGCTCGTGCCCGCGGGCATCATAAAATCCAAACTCCTGACACACTCGCCGTGCGACCGCTGAACGCGTCGAAAACTGCTCCTCAGCCAACAGTCGCTGAAGGCTTGAAACACCTTCACTGGAGGTCAGAGTGCGATGGATCTGGTGCTGCCTGTACATGACACCATACTGTACAGACAATCAATTCAAATGTCAAGCTCCCTTTTCTGATAAAAGGGCAGGGTGCAGCAGGTAGCGTTCGGTTTCGGTGCGGCTCAGAGCGCCGAAGTGATGTCGGATGACCAGGCGCTGGCTGAGGGACTGGTGCAGTCGCATGCACAGGCGTTTTCGCAGTTCGCTCAGTCCGATCAGCAGCAGGCACAGGCGCGGTTCTGAGTCCATGGCGAAGTTGGTCAGAAGACGCAGGTCTTCGAGCACTTCGTTGCGCAGATGATGGGCTTCATCGAAGATCAGCACCGGCACTTGAGGCTGTGAATTTATTGACTATTTTTTAGGAAGAAATTTTAAGTAGTTAATTCTATGCGATTTTTTTACTCTAATTTTCGCTTAGAACTACCCTGCCGTTTGTTCCTTTCGTGATGGCGGCGCTAAAGGGCGGTGGGGACTCTTGAGGAAAAACCCGACCAATTAAAGTGAAATTGTATTTTTGAAGAGTCCATCACGAAATTTTGGTCGATTAAGACTTCATTTTTGATTCAATAGACTTAAAATGAGGCTGAATAGTCCAAAAACTACTCGAAACAGCAGTTTTTTTCATTTTTTATGCATTATGCAACCGAAATTCCAGATTTCGGGTGCAACACGCCATCACGGCCTCGACTCCAAGTAGATTGAGTGCCCGACTCGGTCGGGCACACGGAATTTTAGACTCAGTGAATCGTCAGTTTAAGGCTTTCAAGCCGGATCAGTTATGGGTAGCGGATGCGATCTATCTGTATACTTTGGACGGTAAACTGTATCTGGCGGCCGTACAGGATGCTTGCAGTCGGCACATCGTGGGCTGGGCGATCAAGACTTACCGAGAACATTGGTTTGATGAGTGAAGCCTTGCAGATGGCACTTACAGGTCGCAGTTGCGACTGCGTGTTTCAGCATCCTGATCAAGGTTCACAATACAGTGCGAAGGCATTTCAGAGTTTGTGTGAAGCGCATGGAATTCAGCAGTCCATGGGAAGAGTCGGCGATTTCATTCGAGTCTCGGATACATGAGCCCGGTCGACTATGAAGCGAAGCTGAAAAAAATCACAATCAGATTTTACTTCCGCCGTATAGGGCGGAAGTAAAATGACAACTTCTAAAATTTTTGCCAAATCGGGGTGAATCCAATAATGTAGAGACACTCTGATGATTCAGTTTAGGGAAGAGCCGGAGGGGAAAATTAAGATGAGCAATGTGATCTACATTATCGGGATTGTGCCGCTCTTCACACCCGCTAATCCAATTTGAAGGCGTAAACGGAGCAACATCGTGCTGCCTAAGATTAAAAAAACAGCAGAATGATTCGCCTAAAGCGTTAATTTGTGGGTATAAATGCGTCAATTTTGCCTTAGTCATTGCATTGTCAAAATCAACGCGAGAGTGAAAAATTGAATCATTGAGGGATATTGCGAATCTGTATATGTTGACCTGATCGCCTACCACCGATAATCGTACAGCCATAACTTATCACCTTTACTTGGCTGTCAGATTGTTCAGCTCGTCTTTTTTAAAGTCTGTAGGAGCCCATCCCGGCAAGAACGGAGTATGCATATTTTCCAATTGGAGGGCGTCTCGCATATGTTTGGAAATACTTGCCAGCCACTCAGACGTATCCGATGTATCGGGGTCGTAATAGAATCCACCCAATTCAGGCATTCCCGTATCGGGCCAATGGCTCTCGTCTCGCTTGAGCAGCCACACACGCCAGCGGTTAGTGAAGGTTTCCACGAGGAAAATCTCATCAGGTACGTTCTCGAGCTCAGCCAGTATCGACGGTAGTAAGCTGCCTCGGAATTCAAAACTCATGAATTCGGTATCGCTACTCTCAATGACGAGGACAGTACGCGCATGTTCCGCTTTACACTCCTGCAGTTTGGGGCACTTCTTGAAAAAGCTTCGGCGCAGACTGTTCGTCCGCAGGCTTTCTGGATCATTCGGAGAAATGAACTGGAACGAGAGCATACCCGGTTTTCGTCTTATGAGCGAGGCGAAGGGCCAGTGTAGCAGTTCAAATTCGCAATCGAATCCCGGTGGAACTCCCTGGATGCTATCGTTAGCCGTATGAGGATTACGTATGGGCAAGATGCGGCAAGTACTTCGTTCGCGCAAGATTGTCTCCTGTTCGCGAATCCATTTGACGAGATTGCAAAGAGCACGGTCTCCTTTGCGTCGACCTTTGGGAACCGAAACCTCTATCGGAAACTGCAGTTCGTAGTACGCCGGGGACGGAAACGGGTCCGGTATATGTTCTCGGACATAGCCGATGATCCGTTTCGCGGCAGCGACGGCTGTGATTTGGTTTTTGAATGATTCGATTCTCGTGTGTTCGATCGCGTAGTTCTGGGCGCCGAGCCTTAGGCGCAGGTCGACAGGCGGTTTAGCACCTTCTTTGTCTGGAGATTGGACATCTGCACGCGTCTCGCGCGTCCTCTTCTCAAGTGTTCTGACAACTGCATCGCACACTTTGCCTTCGTTTTTCGGTACGATCATAACTGATAAATTCCTCTGACGTAGCTATTCGCCCGCCCTAATTGGGGAAAGGCGAGTTGTTGAAAAGGTTGATTGATATGACTTATTTTGGATTGGCCGAAAATTGCCATCGCATTGCCGTTCAAGACGTTTTGCATGGCGACGAGCTAGCTGCAGCCTTGAAGCGGCATCAACTGCAGGCAGCTTGAAATTCGACAGCAGGCTTGGACGTAATCGGCGTTTCGATAGGTGCCTTAGATTTATTGTTTCACCTTTGCCATGCGAATCTCCTCAATTTGACAAATATACAGACAACATCATTGATCAGTTTCTATCGACAGGCGATAAAAATTGGAATTGGCGTCGCGGAATGAATGTATTAGCAGCTCGGCTGAATTGGAATTTCAAATTTTATTTCGGGAGTCCAACGATTTCAGAATCTCTGAACATTTTCGAGGGTCCTAGCCCAATCGCAATTCATAATAAGGACAACAATTTTTGAAGGGATTATAGGACTCCAAAAAGTAAGCGTGATCAATCAAATTGGTTGGTCCGAATCGCGCATTTAGTAATTTCTTGTAGATTTTGAAGGCCAAAAACTTCGGATCGTCGCAGTAGATTATCAATATGTACAAGTCGTATGGTCCATCTTTTACTTTCGCACAGTCTTTTCTACGGATCATTGCAGATACTTTTTCGATCACTTCTGACGGTTTCGGTAATGACTGACCAATCATTTTCCCGTTAATCGCAGATGTAATTGAGTCTTCATCCACCAATTCGGTAACCTCAATCCCTATCCGCTCTCCATCGTTGCCGATTGCCTCGCAGTCCGGCGGATCTTTACCTGATTCTCGTGCGACAATTGAATGAAAATATTTTGCGCCTCGGTTCTTCAATTCTTCATTAAAAAGATGGGCAACTTCAAATTCGTTCTGCTGTTTATCTTTCGATAAAGCAAAATACGGGGCGTGCTTACGAATCTGCTCATCATCTTCACTAAGTGCTAGTAGAAATTCTTCCATTGATTGAGAGTTCATTTTGATAACGTTAATCGTCGATCAGAAACCAGATTTTCAAACCTTTCAGCAAACTTTTTTTGGTGTCCCAAACCTGGAAAGGATAATCTCTCGTTAACTACGGGCAGACCAGCAGCGTGTAAGCGACCATATAGGACATCAAAAACAGTTGCCTTAATCAATACTATTTGATTTGGTGAAATCTCCCTAATTTCCTCGACTACGTGATCTACCACGTTCGAGATCAACTTCTTTCGCTTTGGCGGTCCCGTGGATTTAACGACGGGTTCTTTTAAAGCGTCAATTAGTCGATAACCATCGTCTTTGAATTTCGTTAACCATTTCTCTTTACACAAACGTTCCTTCGAAGTTTCTCCAAATTCACCCTCATAGAGTGCTTTCATTAGTCCAATCCACAACGAATCTTGATTCTTTACATTCTCAAAATAAAAATAACGATCAAGCGCGTCGGGTGGCGATTCTGCGACAAATAGTACATTAGTTTTCAAAGGAATATATCTGTCAGCAGCTTTTTGATACGTAGTCAATTTCATAGTCACCTTTCAAATTGAATCTGTTTGCGATTGACTTTGGTGGGCTCCGTCGCAATACATACAAACTTTTTATCAGCCGCCGTCTCAGATAACAATATACGATCTGAGCGAACAACCAAACTATCAGAAAACCGCTGAAAAAGCGTCGCAACTTAAGGAACTTGGGTTAACTTGCAGTTCAATCGCTCGCCAACTCAAAATAGACGTAAGCATTCACTTATGCAGTGATAGAGGTTACTAATGTAAGATTATTTTTCTTGATTGTTGCCATCTTGAATTGTTTCTTGACACAATTATCTACGTTTATGAGACTTTAAAGACGTGAACCACCTCGATTGGTTTTTCAATTCATTAAGTTGGTTTTACAAAATCTACTAGTTCGAGAAAGTTACTTTCTGAGAGAATTTGAATGTGCACACCTTGTTTGATTAACTGTTCTGCCTTTCGATGTTTCGTGCTTTTGCTATAACCATTTAAATTACTCATATTTTGAACCCCAACCACAAGTATGGTCACTTTCTTGGAGATCCCACTTACCACGGCGCACCCTGCTTTGGCAGCCATATCTGCGGCCTCTTGCCTTGTAATTTCGAGCTTTCCTGTGAATAAAATTGTTTCGCCGTACAGCGCTCCTTGTTCATTCCCTTCTCTACTTACTGATGGTGTGCTCCGTACAGTCCTAGAAGAACCCCGTACAGTCCTAGAAGACGACGGAAAGATGGCTCGATTAACAAGGCTCAACCATTGTTCTATTTCTGTCCCAGTGGATACACACGCAAGAAGCACGATCTTTGCACAAGCTCTAGCGTCTTCCAATGCATCATGATGCATGAATGAGATGTCGAAATCTCTTGCGACATTCTTAAGCCCATAACCCTTCTTTCCATACTTATCGGGCCATGCACGGCGGACAATTCGAGCACTATCAAGCCATGTCACCGTGGGTTGTTCAAGGCTATAACGCTCCATAGCACGTTCCAATGCAACTCGATCAAAACTCGTATGGCTTACTAAAATTGAACCGCGTAAACGAGAGTGCAACTCTCCACGCACTTCGGGAAGAGTTGGACTGTTGCTAACAGCTTGTTCGTTGATTCCGTGAATAGAAACGTTGAAGGGGTCGAACCAGGTCTCAGGATTAACAAGGGTTTTCCACTGATCTTTAATTTCACCGTCCCGAACGTGAACAATACCGATTTGGCAGATACTTTCCCGATCAGCATTGGCTGTTTCTATATCAATTGCGTTAAATGTTTGCATTCTGCGATTTATGATAAGTTTGTAAGTTTGGGGATTACATATTTTACTATGCTAGACGCGGTAGGGAAGCATGTTACCATGCTCCCCCCGCACAGATCCGTACGTGCACGCTAATGCATACGGCTCCTACCTCAGGTCATGACGGCAAACCAATACAGCCTGCCGTATCCGCTCAGCCGCCTGTGACACGCGTTCCCGTCTCTGTGTACGGTACGTGCTTTGGCTTCGCAGATTCCCTTTGGTTGCAGCCCTTCCCTCGTTCGACTCCGCCGAGACTCACACCTCTTTGTTCGCCGCATTCAACAGTACTATGGCTGCATCCGATTGCATTACCCTACTCATCTTAAGATTCGGATTACCTCCTTTCTTTCAGCGACCTTGTCAACACGACTCGCAAGGTCAGGTAAAGCCCTCCCAGAATTCCTGGCAGTCCATCCCGCAACTTTGCGCCGTTCCAAAGACCCCGGGAGGCCTCCAAACTGCTAGCCTCTATCGGCGCTCAGAGTGCTGCTCCCACCAATTAGAGAATGAAAGCACCGACATTTATCCATATCGAGGCTCAATAGGACGCTTCATTGCCTGCTGTGTACGCTTCACGACTAACGTTGCCGTCAGCCATGCAACACTCGCTTCCGGCTGGCTGGCTGTGCCTTTGCCGGACGGGAGTTGAACCCGCTGGACTGCTATGAATGGTTTCAGTTATTTCATATCATCCTCCATCCCAGGACTTAATCCTGGCGCAACTAATTTCGGAATAAGTCCTGGAAGAATTCTTCTACCGTGGTAAATCGTAAGATGCATTTTCCTTTGGATGACAGGCTCGGGAAATTTACATTCATAATTTAATATTTGTTTAATTTCTCGCTGAGAGTTATTACTAACCCATAACAAAGCATACGTTTGGAATTCGTGGTGTCTTCTCAACTGTGAAATTGCGTGGCTAATGATTGTATGAATTCTGTGGCTACGGATAGATCCAATTTGGACTTTGGCAAACTGCTTTTTCAAATCGATTTTCAACAATTCCGCGAGCGAACTTTTGATTTAGAATTAATTATGAAAATAACAGCTTGCACGAATATTAACATTCTCTGACTTGAAACCGAATAATCTTATGCAGGAATTCCCTTGCGATTAGAATTGACCAACCACGACCGGACATTTCCAATGAATGACCATACTCCGCTATTGTTCGGTTGTAAATAGTTTTCATCATTCGGATCTTCGCCCATTTTTTTGAACACTTCAATTAGCCAATGAGATTTATACCCAGTTACGCACAATTCTGGTAACCAGCACTCAAGTTCTCCTTCTTTTACTAAAAATAGGCCATATTCAGCCAGCTTGCTACACAAATTTTCAGCTGCTTCCCTATTACTATCATTTAGTTTATCAATGCCTCCACCGTTTCCATACGCATTTTTTATTTCTAGTTTTTGGTGCACTTTACACCGAAAATCAGCTAAGGAATTATGTTCAAGTTCTGGGAAAAATCCGCCCTTCAGAAATTTTTTCCAAACTTTACCACCTTCCTTAAGCACATCGAGATCCACGATTGTAGCCACAGGAATCCCAAGGTTTCTCAGCGGTCTCAATAAGTCTGAAACTGTTTGTTTGTTCTGGGCATTCAGAAACAAACAATTTGCAATTCCCATTTCAGGTTTACTTCGTAATAACCTTTCGTTAATTTCTTGGTAAAATGCACGATCCGAATCACCTTCTGTAACAACAACGAACTCGTAAAAAATTCCGCGGAGAACATTCGTCGAACGTAGCAGCGGATTACGCATAAGCGGTAACAAATCTAGATTGTCTAGACGTCGCGCAGTCGGTATTTTTTGCTGATATGTTAAACGCACAATGTTAACCGAAACGCCAGACTGGATACAACCCATGACAAAATCCGGACTGTGTGTAGAAACAAAAACACACTTATTGGTTTCAGAACTTGTGTTCGCGACTTCCTTGCCCAACTTAAATGCCAAAGCAGGATGTAGGAAAGCTTCCGGTTCGTCAATCAAAAGGACGGCAGGGTCTCCGGTCACAATTTCCATAATAATTCCAACGAAAGCCTTTACACCATCGCCGGCTTCGTGAATAAGCGACGCATTATTGTGGAATTTTACAGTCTCGTCAAGCAAACCACGTTCTTGTACTTCGGAAGTCGGTAAATGTTCGGAGAGACGAAGACGCAAATACCCAACATTAGTCGGGTCTACTACTAGATACAAACCAAACGCATCGAAAATAATTTTTCGCACATGTATTCGCTTATCGTCATCTCGAAACAGTTTTTGTAATCCATTTGTACCAGGTAGCTGAAGGTCACCTGCTTGCTGATCATTCACTAATCTGATTCGCGAAGGTCCATCAAGATGTAATTTAAAGAAACGGAGAAAATTTTCACAGAAAATCTCTTTATGCAGGTTAGGATTAGCAAAACCCTTCAAAAGATATGACTTTTCGATGGGATAATTATTACTATTCCCAACTATTACTTGGCTTTTGGAAACTGTATGAGGGCTTACTGTTGGGCTAATCGAGACTTTATCTAACAACTGACCTGCTCTTTCTTCACCAAATATTTCAAATTCGATATTTTCTACTATTTTGTTTTGCTGGTCCTGTGTGCCAGATTCGCAGAATCTAGAAATTTCACTGAGGCATAATGTTTTTCCAGAATTGTTAGGGCCTACAAAAACCGTTACCGGTGCTGAAGGTAGAATTTCGGCGGGTTGTATTGGAGATTTACCAAATTTTAGTGTCAAATTTTTGATCATGAAACTATGCGATTCGTCGATTACTGTCAATCCAAAAATATTCCGTCGCAGAAAGCAAATTTACCGACTAGACTATGATTGGGAATTGTTGCCTCTCCAGCGGCGTGCATTATCTGCACACTCACAGTAGAATTTGCTTTGCATTTTCGAATGTATAAATGAAAATTTATTGTGGGTTTTATTGCTTTATTTATGTTTGTATCGGCCATTTTGAATTCGCTAATAATTTTGCTATTTGGTCCAAAATCAGGAAAGCTCAATTTCCAAAATCCAATGTAAATTTTGGATGTCAGAATTGTTGACCTTCAAATGAATCAACAATTGATTTAGACTTCACAAATTAGTTTGAAATTAGCAAACGCTATCAGTAAACTACTGCAAGAGCACAGAACTGAAAGAAATTCGGTTGGAACACTGCATCGACCGCACATCGATCCGATGCTGGACTCAAATCTGTTTAAAACAATCAATTGGATTCAACACTAATCTAAGCTCCATTCCAAAAAATCAATTTGAAGGAACAAAAAGAACGTTCGCCTTTACACCCTAGCTAACCTATGTGCTTTCCGAATGATAGGCAATACCTTAGCGATATCGGATTTATTCGATACACTGGCAAATACTCCTCCATCGTATTTCGAGTTCACAATGAACTTCCACTGTGAAGTATCGGATGCGAGTCCCGTTGAATCCTCGATTTCATTGAACTCCAATGCAAGTAACAAACCAACATAGTATTTGCGAGGTAGTACCTCTAAAAAGAACGTAGGCCCGTGATAGCTAACGGATCTATGCTCTGCTATCTCAATTGTGTAGGGATCAATTGCTTGAATTTCTAATCTCAGGAGTTTAAAAAGTTTACGTGCAACAGGGCTCATTTTAATTTTACTGACGTCTCTCCGCGCCGCTAGTTCTTGCAATTCGGCAAATTTTGCTGCGTCAATAAGCGATTGGTAGACAATTAATTCGGGCCAGACTTTGAGTGCGCTTTGTGCTAGCATGAGTCCGCGCTCTCGAATCTCTTCTACTTTCCAATGATCTTTTTCTCTAACAAATTTGTTAAGGCGAACCGAACTCTCTGTAAAACCACCGTTTATTCTTTTCTTTTCCTCGAATGATCGATCCGAATATTTGCTGTTGTAGCCGGTGAGAGTAAGGTTACCTAGTCTATGGACCCATTCCCGCTGAATTTCCCGCCATTGCTCACCCAACATCTCTTGCCATGCTCGATTAAGATTTTCGTTCTGTGGGAGAATATGCTCTATGGAATACGTACTGGTGTCAGTAAGTTCCCTAGTGTCGTAGTTTTCCAAGCTATCGAGAAGGTGAAAGCAAATGCGTTTGTGATACATGTCGCCATTTTCCAGTCCGTCCCTAAACGCACAATTGCTTGGGAAAGCATAGTTTTTAGGCAATCGAGCGAGACCAACCTTTAGCGATTCCAGAGGCTTATCGTCCGAAATTTTGTAGGCAACTCTTGTAAACTGCGACCAGTATCCTCGCGTCTGAAACTTACACACAGCCCGCCTAAAAATGTAACTCTCGAGCAACGAAATAGCTTCAATAAACTCTGTTCGATCAAGAGTTTTGAGCCTGTCAAAGCAATCGTAAAGACGCATAATCAGAACTGCAGGGACAACATTGACTATTCCACGCAATCGAGCAAGGGGCTTCGCCAAACCTTGCGGCACTTTTGCACCAACACTAAAAGCGGCATGATAACAAGCAAAGCGTAAGAGTTCCTTAAGGAACGATTCGACCTGCTCACTTTCAGATCCAATTTCCGCAAATTGTCGGCGGAAGGTAGAGTAAATCTGATCTGATCGTACCTGTTTACTAGCTTTCGTTTGTAATGCAAGAAAGTCGCGGAAAAACTCATCAAAAGTCTTCTCTGAGTCTTTGAACAACATCTCGATCCGATTCCAATACTCCAAATAAAGCCGCTTTTGTTCTAATTCGGACAAACTCATCAAAATGAAGTTACGGATCAGGTCGGATTGATTGAGATTTAGACCCGTTGAGTTTAGGCTTTCGAAGATCAACTGAGGATTGTCGACCCCACGTTTAAGAGTTACATCAACGACAACGAGTCGATTAACTCCACGATACAATTTTTCAAGATCGACACTTTTCATACGTTCTCGAAACATCTGATAAATCTCGTAGATTCTATCCGAAGTCCGATTAGGAAGTTCGCGTCCGTTTAAGAGAGCCGTAAGATTCTCATTGTCGCGCTTACGTAATACCAGTTTTTGGGCACGTTTACCTTCCTCCTGCACATTCCTCAAAAAATAGGCTTCAATTCGCTTTGCTGTGGGGCCATCTTGTGAACCTGTCCAATCCGTTGCAGTGATGTGATCCCGGAGGGCAATTAACAGCAAGATGAGAGTCGTCATTCTCTGTTGCCCGTCAACTAGTTGGTATCGAGTAAAACTAGCAGCGGAGTCTTCTGTCGATATGTATACCAAAGAACCAAGAAAATGCTTCCGATCAGATGGAGCGTCCGAGATTTGCAGGATGTCTTTCCATAGTTGTTCGCAATGCACTTTGGTCCAACTGTAATCCCTCTGGAAAACCGGAACCACGAATTGCGTAACACCATTAATTATTCTTGTAAATGGACGATTCTCTGCCCTCATTGAGACCTTCCAATTTTTAGAACGAAATAGTAAGTCGGAATATGAGCGTGCATTACCGGAACTGTTAAACGAAGAATCACTTAGAAACTAAATCAAAAATTATTTTCCAAGAATTGAGGAACCATATACCTTAAATCATAAAACGTTGTATTTTTACCACATCTCTTTTCAATATAGTCATTAAGACTTGGTGGGCAAGGTCAAAACTTTTCAAAAATTTTGTAGAACTGCCAGTCAAACTTGAATTTGACAAGATCTATTCCCAACAAAATTCGAATTTGAAGTGCTGGCACACTTAAACGCAGCAAATAGGATAAGAATCTTCATTGTCTTGATAATCCCGCGCAAAAATTACTCTAGGTTTTAATTAAAAATTTATGCAAAATTAGTGAACGTACCGTCTTGAAAATCTCGAAGCACAAATGGAAAAATTGGCTTTAGCGGAAACGCTACGAATAGAAAATTGGCTTTAGCGGAAACGCTACGAATAGAAAATTACTTATTGCCAGCAGATGTTGCTGGAAAAATTGTCAGCATAGGATTATCCTGCCTTTAACAAATTCAAGTTTTGTAAATTAACCTCCCGTTGCTCAGTAATCCATCACTTGCAAATGATTAATTCGACCTTCGAAAAATTCAAATGCAAGAGTATTTGTAATACGTACTACGGCAATAGTGTGACTAAACTTACTTTTTTCTGAATAAGTCTTCTTTTCGTAACGCTCCAAATTGATTAGGATAAGTAACTCCTTGTCAATTTTAGCTAGTATTTTTCTCAAAATCTCTGTGCTACAAAAGAGGCGAGTTCCAAATTCTGACTTGACCTCTGGATTTTTGTTTTCTCTACCCCATGCCTGAACGCGCAATGACACACAGCCGCGCTTGTCTTTCCAGATACAGCCAAAGGAATCGCTTCTGGTTAGTGAGCAGATTTTTGTAAACTCGCGTGCTAAATGCGGCCTAAGAATTACGGAGGAAACACCATAAGGATCATGTTCGTCAAGGCGTACTTCAGCAGTGGGAACAACTACCCAAGGAATGTATTCTGTCTTATGAGCTTGAACGTACTCTGAATCGTCTTCAGTCGATTGGAAGCAAGGAAGCCAAGCATGCATTGGATCTTCTTGAATAAGTTTGCGAGCAAGGATCGCTGCCTTGCTCGGCGAAACCAAAGCAGATGATATTCGAACTTCGATGTCGTCTTCAGAGAACCACTGACCCTTAACAACGAGCTCTTTTCCTACTTGTGAATCAATGCCGACGAGTCGTAAAATTTTCAGGTAATCACCGGTGATTGCGTAGTCCTTGCTCTTTGCTTCCAATAAGAAGTTTTTAGTATCTAAAGGTGTTCTATCAGTGCCATCTGACAACCACAACCCGTCACTCCGTGAAAGAAGATAGCGGCCGAGCCACTCCTCCCAGGGATCGGTATCGTACCAGGAATCATCAGTAACTGGATACGTCATAAGGAGCTTGTTTGCTACGAAAAAAAGAGCGTGATAACCGAGCTGCTGACCATAGGTATGGTATCGCGTCGTCATGCTTTTTGTATTGCGCCTGTATTGGGACTCTCGTCCTGCTGAGTCATACATTCTTTTGACATTTGGATCAATAGTGTGGACAACTTCGGAAATTAGGTCAGCTACTTTCCAGCATTGCTGACCGAATACTCGCGAGAGATTGTTGACATCATATTTGTGGAATTCGTAGTCAAGATGAAATTCAGACGATGGACCTAACTCTGATTTTTGGCGACCTGAGTAAAATCCTCCGTTAGTCCTTAACTTCTTTTTCAAGCGAGGAAAAGGAGAAAGAGCAACATTTCGTAGGCAATTCATCTGCTTAGCAGGCAACTGCAGTTGTCCTGCACTAGCACAGGAAATAAGTGCCTGTGCCGCAAAATGACGCATCAGCACGTGTGTGGCATTATCTCCTAGTGCATAAGATAGGAGGTCGTTCTTATGACGTGCAACTTCGTCGGGATAGTCAATTGCCAATCTCGCTAAAGCAATAAGTAGCCAAAGACGAGCATGCATGTAGAAGAAGGGAAGCTCTCCAGCCTGAAAAGGCCCCGCATCAGTCTGACCAATCATACTCACGAGCTTATCAACAACCTCCCAACGGCCGAATTTTGCGAAAGAGCGGATACAATGTGCTCCACGCCATCGTTCGGCTGCATAAGCAGAACCAAGAATGCGCCAAATTAGCCCAGAGGATATATCACGAATATCAGAGTTGGGGTAAAGCCCACTTACCCAGGGTCCATCAATAGCGTTATTTGCCAGTCTTGACGGTTCACTGGAAAGAAAGTGCTCTAAAGCTAGGTGTCCTTTTCCTTTGTCTGAATTCGGGCAGATTAAGGCAGCCAACCTCAGCCAGACTGAAGCAGAAACTGAATTCCCCTGACATGCAATATTCTTTATGAGATCGACAGCGATCTCAACCGTCGAAAGTCCAGTAAGATCGGAAACTTGCTTAAGTTCAGATGCAACAAGTCTGCTAGTATCGATCAAATTTTTAGCGATTTCGTTTATGAGTGGTACAGTTAGATTTTCAAAAATTTTCGGCAAATATACAGACGAGTCTCCCCATGCTTGTTTAGCGTGCTCTAGTTCCTCAAGTTTCCAACCAAAATGCAAGTTTTCTAATTTAGCAATGTTTCGAATATATCGTTCTCGTTCACTGTAGGAGGACACCTTGTCGCGGAGTGCTTCGAAAAAGCCGCCTTTTAGATCGTACATATATCCGAGAGCGTTAAACTGATTAATCGCTTCAACAAGAGAGGCGAAGTCAGCAGGGTTTGTTTCAACAGCGATTCGTTCGAGTTCCTCCTTATTGTTACTGTTTCGAACCTGAGCCTTTTGTCTCAATCTCTCGTCAGATTCATCACGATAGGTTTCTCGCTCGTGCTTTATTTCCCCGACCTCTTGGTGATGCTTACGTGTACTTGCAAGAAATTCCGTTATCTTTGCAGACTGGCCAAAAGATTTCTCTGCAAGCAAGCCTGGCGTTCCTATGGTGTCGTCCACTACAAACTCTGGATTGTCATCTAGGAATTGGTTGATAAGTTCCTCAATTACCACTGGTTCGGGGCATGCCTGTTTGCGTATCGCTTCCGCAAACTCTTTCGTGCTGGCGAAATAGTACTCAACGGAGTTCGCTAATTTGTTAAGAGCAAGTGCATCCTTTGCATCAATTTTTCCGCACGCAAGAAGTCCCGTGAGATACGGTAAAAGCGTATATCTGAATGTTATTTTTGAGCGATCATCCCAACGACTAAGTTTCGCTAACCCTCTTATGCCCGAAATTTTAGAAAAACCACGCCCGTATAGACCCCAAGGAAATTTTTCGGCCTCTCCGCCCAAGTTTAGTTCACAGATATTGCTTAGGGTATGAAACTCGCGTTCCTCCAACTCGTCACCACTCAATTGCGATATGAACGACAATAGTTCATTAGTAAATTCATAGTCGCCGGATCCGATCGCATCCATCTGCTCAAGTCCATCGCGAAAATATACTGATGCTTCATTTATATTGGCAGGGAGTATGGCACTGGCTAATTTGCCAAATAGTGAAGCCCGACAATCAACATCATTTTCCCTATTGATCAGTGCGCGGGTTTTTATTGCCTGTTCCCCAGCAAGGGTTTGAAGTGATCGCCTCTGCGCGAGTACTGTGACGATACGCACAAGGTTATGAGTGCCAAATTCTTGTGTGTGTACCGTAGTGAGAAAACGCTCAACTGAATCAGGCTTATATTCTGAACGCATCCAAAGACAATAGAGCGCGATGTCGAGACCAAGTAAGCTAAAAAAATGATCATACTTCTCACTGCTGTACGAGTCTCGATTCTTTGAGAACATCTCCCATTTTTCAATAAAGTTAAGAAATGCTTTGTCTAAATCGCCGCGTTGTGCTCCAAGCACCCTAGACAAAGCCTTAGTTAGCGCAAGCAAAGGCTCCAGGTGTAGACTAAGAAACCGTTGGGCATTCTCAGATTCTTCATAGCTGAGTGTCGCAGTGAGTTTTTTTTCTCCTCCAGCTCTTCTCTGTGTTCGAACGCAATTGGAAATCTTTTCTCTCGCCTTATTGGCAAATTCCTCACCGGTAACGCGCCTACTAATTTGGGCACAGACAGGGACGATTTCCTTTGGAAGCACATCCTTTTCATGAATGATTTTGTTTTTGGCGGCTGCCAAAAAAGCCACTCGAAATATGTAGGGAAACACATCGCCACTGAAAACCCTACTTAAGCTCCATAGACTTGGACGCTGGCACGGAGCAAGCGAGCATATCGTCAACCCCTCTTTAGAAAGGCCTAGTGACAAAGCAATTGCAGCTGATTTACGCAGCCCATCCTCAAGCGTATAGTACCTACTGCGATGATTAGAATTCGGCAGATCAAGTTTTTCAGAGCTTTTGCAGCGTTTTGCAAGCTTGGTGATCAGATCTCTACACTTTTGCTGAGAAATGCAGTGAAATGAAAGTGTAGCGGAAAGAGAACCAATTCCCGAAAGTTCGTTAACGAAATTGTCAAGACGAATTGACAGCTCAGAGCGAAGAGAAATTGCGAGATTTGAATACTTGAATACCAATTCACACACTTCATACACATACCAATCACGCCATCTACCTAGGAATTTCACTGCATCTTTACCTTGACCTTGTGAAATATCAAAAAATGGGATCGCTGCCATATCAGGTAGCTCTGGCCCTAATTCGTTTCGCTGATTGTCGCTATGAGATCGAATATGATACTCAATCCAACCTTTTGTCAGGTCTACGTGCCGATATGCCTCTTCAAACTCGCCAGATAGCGCATTTGCAATAGCAAGTCTTGCGTGACGGGTTCCGGGCCAACTAGTCCGGGTCTCAAATAGACGTCGCGTGGCATCAACGTCTCGTGCAGCTACTACGAGGTCGGGATAATCCAATATGAACTCGGCACCCCGTTGATCTGCGGCTGTGATGGTAGAGAGTTCCAGCAACAGTCTAACTAAGCTGTTGTAATTCTTCTTCAGCGCTGCATGCCGTGTCGCGACGACAAGCCTAGCATACCTAATATTGCGTTTACCGACGCTACTAGTGATAGAAGAAGGGAAACGATCATCAAAAGCGAGTGCAAGGAGCTGTTCACCATCGTCGAGTTCATGCAACAAACCAGGTAGCGAGCGCGCAGCGTAAACGGAAACATTTTGCCTCGAGTTCAAATTCGTGGCAATCCGTTGTAGTACGTCCTGAGATGATGCATATTGATTTCGAATTAGTGTCTCCGTAGGCTCATCGCGGAATATGAGCCCATGATTTGTGCGTTCTAGTAGTGGACTTAAATCCGATGCAAAACTCTCAACCGCACTGACTTCAACTCCATGCGCGTTCGCGTATTCATCCAGGGGCACTGGAGGAGGCAAAACAGCGAGCCCAGCAACAAACGCCTCAGTTTCTTCCTTTTTGCAACCACGAATTTCAGCTATATCCAACGCATCCGAAATCCTTTGTTGGATTAGATCGTCGAGTTCGAGTTTTTTTTCTATCTCTGACTCATCTAGCAAACCACGTCCTTCTTTTAGTAGATACTCTAAAACACGAGGGTTTCCCCCTGAACGCGCGTGCCCAACATTAATCTCTACGAGAGAAACATTTTCTAACCGCGTCCGCAGAAATTCCGCTGTTTCAGTTATTGAGAAAGGGTGAAGTTCAAACGAATCATAACTAGCGTAAGTGTTCGGTTTTCGCTCAGTGCGACAGGATATGACTAGTTTTACGTCTGCAACAAATTTAGTGCGCAAACTTTCCAACAAATTTATAGGAAAACAATCCTCACTATGCCTACGAGCAGCGATTTCGGCATTATCTATAGCATCAATGAATAGTACCAGCTTCCTCCCTGGCGTCATTCTGGAGATTGTCTCTACACTCTGTGTAAGACGCCGCCTAAAAGTCCTTAGCAATGATTGAAGGTCAGAACTGCCAGGAAGTATGGGGTCACACAAACTACGAAAAGCAAGTAAATTGGCGATATGGATGAGCCCCTTCTTCGGCAAATGGCGTGCATCTTCTGGCGAGCGGTAGGTTCCGCCCCCAAAGCAATCAAAAAATATAACCTCATAATCTCTTTTCACTTTCTTTGCCAAAGCATCTATGAAAACAGTTTTACCGACACCACCTGCGGAGTGGATTAGCAGTGGTGATGTTGTGTTCTCGATTTGGCTGAGTGCTTTCGTTAATTGTTCGCGCTCAAGAACTCTCCCAACGTCCGCGAGGGTGGAATCACATGGCAACAAATCATTAGGGTCGCTAATTTGCAATACGTCCAGAATATCAAAGCTGGTAATCAAGTTGTCCTTGGCTCCAGCGTACCCAGCTTTATTTCGTACTAGATCCCTTAACCCACCCAGCCGAGCAAATGCTATTGGATCATTCGTTCCAGACCAATCAACAAGCAAGCTCGCAAGCTCGTTCTTGGATTCCGGCAAACTTCCTGCACGGCCAATTAATTTGAATTTCTGAGCAAATGCTGCGAGAGGTTTACCCTCAAGACCTGATGCTGCTTGAAATTGATTTGCCTGTCTCTCTACATCGCCTCTACGTGGAACGTTACATGCTAACGAGTCAATTGCCTGTAATAGAGATTCACTAATTGGCTGATTTGAAACAAGTTGAAAGTCCAGCTTTTCTTGTACTGCTTGAGTTCCATATTCCTGTTCAAATTCACGGTACGTCTTACCGAACTTCTCTACAGTTTTCTTTGCTTTAGATGCCCGAAAATGCTTGTTTCTGTCCGCAATCGAGTATTTGAACTGTGCAATAGTCGTCTGTGACGCGTTTTCAAAGCTGTAGCCGCCAAAATACAGTGTAAGGTCAGCAATCTGTACGGTTTGGTCAGAAGCCCCTGCCTGATCTGTAGGAGACAGGCCTTCAACAGCTATAGCGGTTAGTTCACTTTGAGGCAAGAGGAGCTGAGTAGCTTTACGAGCCGTCCATGCCTCATGGTATTCGTGTCCATCGCGAGAGGCTCTAACTTTGTCTATGCGAGACTTCATTTGCGTTTGAGCATAGTTTTATCTAGGAAATTAGTGCGTTAGTCTGAAATCTCCGGAGCCTCGTACTCGACAGCAGTTCGATGAATGATTCTTCGAAAACAAATTTTGACAAATCTAAACATACGGGAACTGCTGATGATGCAACTTGAAAGACAAGCCACAGTAAACATTATTCGTTCGAGTTTCGCTATAGATAGATTCAAATCCTTTAACGAGAGCCCATTTGAGGTCACGATACTTTGGAAGATTTTTCCTGATCGTCACCAAATTCCCAAACTAGAATTTCCAGTCAAATTACTACACCTTAGATTCGCAGAATTAAAATGCTGTCGTCAATACCTACTACTCAATTACGACGGCGATCAATTATGACGGCGAAAGCTTGAATGACTAACCCAAAAACGAATATTTGAACACTAAAGCAGACGACTTTTCAAGTTAAGAGTCATTTCGGAATTTGATGCACGGAGTTCAGTTGATCAACTGCCTTCAAGCACCATTTGAGGAAATTATTCCCACGGCACCTTACAGTACGGACTTTCATTTTCCAAGTTATATCTGTTCCAATATACTCCTCGAAAATTCATTTTGCTAAATAAAATCATTTCAATTTAACACAAACACAATTTGTGTGTTTCAATCATAGCCTTCCAAGAAACTTCAAGATGCTGGTCAGGATGAACAATATCGTTACGAATTCTTGTTATTACTTTTGGGGCATCCCAACCCTTCTGTTGAGCGAAGATTTTTTTGATTCCTTGAGAAAAGGAGGAATCTTCGTGGTTATCTTCAGTTTGTTAAGTGATCCTGTCAAAAAAACAACTTGACAGTTGAGAACTTAATTTTCAACATCGAATTTCAAAGTCTCAAGAACTGTTCGCTGTGCAGTTTAATTCATCCAACGCTTCCGCAAAGCCATCTTTAAACACAAGCCGAAACGTGCCTTTCGCTAATCCATCGTGTATGGTCATTGTTCCGCAGTTAAAAGCATTTTGCAAGGCCTCCATAACACATTTTTTGTATTTTGTATCCGCGTTTTCACGTAGATGCTCTCCCTTGGTTTCGAATACTAGTAGGTGAGTAATGCCCTTAGACTCGCGAGCCATCGCTACGAAATCTGGCCAAATACGTCTTTGTTTCCAGCCACGCAAGTAATAATCCCGCGACTGTCGGGCAGCTACACGATGCCACCAAGTTAAAGCTTGTTGTTCATCTAAATAGCGAGCAAAGTTACGTTCTAAAGTAGTGTCAAAATTTTGCGCGTGCATTGGTTCAAACAAATTAAGTCGTGTAGGCCACCCATCGTTGCCCGCTAACAGCTCGGAATTTTCGGAAATTGGAATCTCGTAACTGTTCCTTATTTTAAAGTTGAGTGATTTTGTCTCTAAGTCAAAACGAATTTGCCCGTGTTGTAACTTTTTTCGGAATACCTCTTCAGACATCACTTCGACTTCCCTGCTTATGTTCTCCCGTAGCCATAATGATATCGAGTCACGTTTATCGTAAATACTGTCATCCGTCTCACCAACAGTTCTTAATCGTTTAAGCAAGTCTTGGACGATGCGGGCGGCTTGCCAGGGGTTTGGAATTACATCAGCCAAACGACGAGTAAACCAAGATAATTTCACTGTTTTGTCAATACAGAGAAGTTTGCTAGTTGGCCGAGAAAAATGCTCATTATCAAGGTCTACGTTAATTGAGATGCTTCTTGCTGCATAAGCTCGTAAACTAATTGGTTCGGGCGCAAGTAAAGTTGTCCAATCAATTTCTGGTAGTATATGGTGCTGATAATCTAGCTCTATCCATCCGTTACCGTCCTTATGTAACACAAGTGGCAAATAAATATCGTTATTCAAAAATTCTTCCCGTCGTCGGACAGTAACGCGGTTCACTTTTTCAGTTTCCCCCAGCACTTCACTACCTAAACCCGTCAAACCTTCTTGCTCTAAGCCGAATTTCACATTCGTAACTGCTTTCTCCACATCAATTTTCCAGCAATACACATAACACTGGTCTAACGACTCGCACCCCGTTCGAAGTGCATGAGGTTGACGTAACACACGTCCTACAAGCTGAGTAATTGCATTATCTGCGCTAGTGTTGTCCAACATCACCAGTAGATAAGCGAATGAGCAATCCCAACCCTCCATCAATGCTGCTTTTGTTATGATCCACCTCACTGTTGAATATTCTGACAACAAATTTTCACGCCCTAATTCGTCTTTGTCGGAAGACTTAACACGAACATCCTCTTTGGAAACGCCAAGATGCATAGTGAGGTAATCACGGACATCCTCCGAGTGAATGTACTCGCTGTTACGCTGGTCAGAACCGGTGCGTTCCACACGCACTACAGCAATAGGTCGAATGTAACGCCCCTCTCTATGCTGATAAAACTCTGCTTCTTTACTCAACTTTTCGAGTTTTTCGTGCGCTTGAGCTAATGTATACTGCCAGTCTACATTGGTTATTGACGTTACCTGTACCGGTAATTTGATCATCTCTTCTTTCTTCAACTCGACGCCCGAAATGTCTACTAGTAGATTGCTGATGCTTTTATTGGGTGTAGCCGACAACTCTATCACCAATCTAGGATTAAGGCGATTGACGGATTGAACAAATTTGTCATTAGTTTTTTTGTAATTTGATCCGTACGCTTTGTGTGCTTCGTCTAGCACTACTACTGGTCTTAAAATTTTGAAAACATTAAATAAACTACGTTTTGCTGGGCCATCTTCTGAACTTCTCTCTAGGTCAGGATGGTCTTTCAATAGACATTTTTCTCCTAATTCATCATCATCGTCCGGGAAAAGCGTAGGATATCGCCCCGAATCTCGGAACATTCTCAAGAAATTTCTGCTTTTGCGACGATTGGCTGCGGGTAGCATCAACAACATAACACAAAGATAATTTTCGACATCGGACATCGTAAAAATATCTTCTTTTTCTAACATTAGAACGCGTCCACTACTAGCTCGTTCAAGCATCTGACGGTACGGATGTTCTCTATTCCACAAGGCAATTTTTGTCTGCTCGTATATCGCACTAGTTGGAGTTATCCACAAAGTAAAACCAGCTTGTCTATTCAGTCTTTCAAGTGCAGCAGCAGCTAGCAACGTTTTTCCACCGCCGGTTGGCACCTTGAAACAAACGTGCGGAATAGGGCGTCCAGCAGCGTCATATCGATCTACATATTGGCAAGAGGATTCAGCCACACCGCCCGAATTCGCTACGGTTTCCCAAGCCGTTTTTGGATAATTACGAAAGTGTTCGGGAAAATTTATTGACTCTGCTCTAGCTAAACTAAAAACGTTCAGATAGTCCGCATGAGCCTTATCCAACTCGTCCTTCCAGCGAACAAAGGCATCAAGTGTGGCTACTTGATAGTCTTTCAGTTCCACATTCTTTTCCCTCAGGCAATCCTAGTGAATTTCATAAGGCAATTGGCAAAAGGTAATCCCCAACTCCGTCAATACTTTCTGACTGATGTATTTGCCTACTCCAAAGACAATTGCTCTCTTGCCATTCCTGTCGCATTGAATTTTTCTGGCCTGCTCCTCGTTTAGTATCCCCTTATTACTTTGCAGGTACTTTACATTGGGCTCGTAAAGCAGGTAGTAATTAGTTGCTTCCGTGATATAACATAACCCAACTTCGTTCAAAGGTTTAAGTTCCCTTTCACCTACTGAAATCCCTGATGCAGTATGAATTAGGTAAGCAGCGAGTGTTGAATACAGTGGCAATTCATCGCCTGCTAGCATACTATCTATATCGATTGGGTCACCCAAAGTGCAATAGTTGAAAGACCCTCCTACGCCATCAGAGATTTCTCTTATCTTTTTTATCCCGGTAACAATTAGTTCATTGTTTTTTACTTCCTTCTTAATCTGATCATACTCGTTTCCATTTGAATCTTCTAACGCTTTAATCTTTGTCCTTATCTTTTCGCATTTTCGTATCATTGACCAAGTAATTTTTTCACGCATCAATTCAGTTTTCTGATTTCCCGAAAAACTATACCCGTTGATTACTTTTCGAACGCGTTCCGCTGTGACAGTATCAGCGTAATTCTCACATTCAATCAGTATGAACTTACGATTTCCACCATCTTCTTTGTTCAATTCAAGAACAGCATGAGCAGTTGTTCCGCAACCTGCAAATGAATCTAAAACTATATCGTCATTCGATACGTTAGCGATTTTCAAAATCCTTTTTATTAGTTTTGTTGGCTTTGGTGTTTCAAATGCTTTAAATCCAAAAATTTGCTCAATTTCCTTTGTTGCAATTTGATTGTGACTCGCTACCGTATGTGGCCACCACGATTGAGGAACCGCCCCTTTTTTTACCTCAGATAAAAATTGTTTTATTTGCGGTTTGGCTTGTCCCGATACTCCGAACCAAATTCTATTCTGTGCAAGCATTTCATCGAATTTTTGCCGTGAAAAAGACCAACTTTTACCTTTTGGAGGCAGTACTTTTTCGCTTGAACTTGGAAGAGCAATTGAATAATCATAAGATTTGGAGTAGGTCTTAGCTGACATTCCTCCTGGTTTCCAAGGGCCTCTAGGATCATCGTCTCTGTTTTTATATTTCGAGTCCATCTCCTCAGTTCGAGGCAATAGCCCCATATTCCAATCTGAAATATTTTTTGCGTAAGCAAGTATAAAATCGTGAGTATCAGAGATAGTTTTACTGTCGTTCGCAGGTGCATATTTTTTTTGCCAGATAATATTCACTATAAAATTTGCTGCACCGAATATTTCGTCCATTATCATCCGGAGATGATGTTGTTCGTTGTCGTCAATGGATATAAAAATTGCACCATCAGGTGCTAAAAGTTCTCTAAGTAAATGCAAACGAGGCCACATCATACACAACCACTTATCGTGTCGTTCAAGGTCTTCCTTGTCTATTGGAGAATTCTTATGCAACCATTGTTGCAATAGAGGACTATTGACGTTGTCGTTGTACGACCAGTCCTGATTACCAGTGTTATAAGGGGGGTCAATGTATATACACTTGATTTTTCCAGAGTAGCGAGGGAGAAGGGCTTTTAATGCGTCTAAGTTGTCACCGTGTATGATATAATTCGCCTGATTCCTGATTCCTGATTCCTGATTCCTGATTCCTGATTCCTGATTCCTGATTCCTGATTAATTTCCTCGACATCTAGTGCTACAGACTTTGATAAGTCAATAACTAACGGTCGATACGGAATAACTAGATGATGGGCATAAATGAGTTGTTTACCCTTAAAATCAAGAATCGGCACAGTGGAAATTACTCGTACGGCTTTAATTTAAATTGACTAATATGGAAAATATTGAATTATACAAATAGTGGAGTGTACTCGCTTTCACCCTCACCCGTTAGTTTAAACATCACTTCTCATTCGACCTCCGACAGCAACTGTCGTTCATGCTTAATCAGACTTAGATAGCCGAGACTCGGATAGAAACGATCACAGTTAAATAACGACCAATTTAGTAGTACAAGTGATCTCGCATCTCACACCAACTGACTAATGTGTCATTCACTCCCAACTCACGCTTTATCACTACAAACATCGATTCCACCGGCACATTATTGTCGTAACGCTCGGAGCTTCTCCTGCATTAACTGCTAAAACTTTGTCGATAATACCTCCTTACCATAACATTTACTTCTGTCTTTAGTTCAATAGTGTGAGTCTCAAGGAATTCACTCCATACTGGGTCGCGCCCTTTGACACACCCACATCACTTCCAAACTGTCATGTGTAGCGTATTCGAGCTTGCGCGACCTGCGAATGCCGCGCTGATAGCCAAACAGATACAGCTTTAACAAAAACGCCGGATCATAGGCCGACTGTCCCACTTAGGTGTACTTGAAACCCAGCTTTTGCAGGTCCAATCTGCTCACCCAAACGTCGATCACACGTACAGGTTTGTCGGCCGACACAGATTCATCTAAACTAGGTGGCAACAGTAGTGACAGGTCTCGATCAAGCACTTTCCGGTAACGTGGTACAGTCATCTAATTCTACCTTTATATTATTGTTTTTATATAGATAATGATAGCATAACGTGGATTTGAAGCATCTCGAAGTGAACTTGTTTTTAGATTGTTGGAGTTGAAACCAACACCGATTGCCGCGCGAACTTGAATTCCAAAAATGATCTGCATAGAATTTTGGCAATACTTTCACAGTCTCTGCTGCTCCTGCAACTCTAGATGAGACCACCTCATGCGCTTCCAGCCAAAATACGAGAGCAGACAAACTCTCCCAGCACACAACAAATCGCCACAACTGAAAATTCGGCCAGATTCGCCTCCACGAACCGATACACCACTACCTGCTATGTCCGCGTTCTTGCGCCTTGGCGAACCAGACATCAGAGGTAGTGTTCTTTCACGTAAGAATTAATTGAAGACTTTTGTCTATTCGTCGGAATTTTGAAGTTTACGCCTGTGAATGCCATTGATCGCCAATGCCATCTCGTCAGAAATTCGAAATACTGTATTCATAAATTTATGACTTGAGCTTAATTGACTATTTATCTCCCACGCAGTAACAGCTAGATTGTGCCAATCCACATCATTGTGTGCCCAATCAAATTTTAAGTCGACAAAACACTCATCTTGACCGTCAGTTTTAATGTATTCAGGAGCGGATGTTGCCCGTCCTTTAGCTATCACTCCAGTACCGGAGTGATAAAGGTAAATTTCAGAATCTCGGGAAATATTCTCGATTGATGATGCGCGGGCACCATAAGCCATAGCTTTACCGTTTTTTCCGTCTCCAATCATATCCGCCCAACAGTCAGCGCAATATCTTACGCAAGTATTGACAATAAACTTTTCAGTCCCAGAATCCTGCATTAGTGCACCTCTAGGATCGTTGAAGTCAAACTGAATGAATTTCCCACCTTTGATTCCATAAATCGAAAAAGGTGAGCATCTTATGTTTATCCCCTTTTTTGACCAATAATCAATAGCAGAAATTGTGTCGGTGTCAGCACTATTTGTGATTAACACAAACACCTGATCGTGATTAAATCTAGACTTTTCGAGTTTTTCTTCCTGCTTCAAATTGAACCACTCTTGATGCACTGTACGCAGACTTTTTTCTTTAGTGATTGTGACATCATTTTGTTTTCGTGCAAACGACTCCAAATCTTCGTAATCGTATTGCCCGAAAATTTGACCATATCTCAGAACTTGTAGAATATCTCTCGTTTGACTCTGCCATCGCTTAAACTCAAAAATATACAAAACTCCATTCCGGTCCAGTGCGAAAAGGTCAGCTTCGGCTTGAAAAGCACGCGATTCTCCAATAAACATTATTTCATTGATTGAATAAGTGCTTTTCAAATGTGTTTTGTAGAGTTGAACAATATCTTTCTCCAGCAATTGAAATTCATGTGGAGACATGTTTTTCACTCGCTCGAGTTTTGTCAATTTTTCTTCGTCAAGTTTGTAAAGCATTTGTATTGACCTATTGATACCTTGTAGTCGTCGCTCAGAATTACGTTAGGCAATCTTGAATTAATTGTCAAAAGGAAACCTTCGAATCTGAAAAATTTCGGAGTGCTTACACCATTTCGACAATCGCTGAATATTAAATACGAGCTTTGTGGCAATTTTCTGTCTCAAACTCATCTTCACTACGAAGCTTTTTTTGCAAGTTGAACGCACATCGCACGCTTTATTTTGATCCTTTTTCTATAAGGATTAAGCCACGTCGTCAGGTTCAACGGCGGGGACAGCTCGGTGATGAGTAGATCTTCAACAGCCTTGGGATACGGACTTGGAACGGGCATCACGAAAACATGTGTTTTGATCCAATCAGTCAGTTTGACCTCTCCATCAGAATCAAACTTGTAGTTTGTGAATCTTTTTTTATCCTCTGTGTTGTCTGATCTTGGCTGAGGAGTGAGATTCAATTGTCTGAGTAGCATCGCACCAAGGGAACGTCTTAACGTAGAACTCCCGCTGCGTTCTGAAACAAGATGGGTTTTAGAAACTCGCCCTTGGATGCTATTCTCCGCCTTTCCTACATACACAACTGATAAACCGTTTTCTTGCGGAAGTCCAAGATGTTGCATACCATCAGAATCGGCAAATAAGATATAGCAACCCGCCGTATGAGGTAGGTCTGCTTTGTTAATCGGCATAGCCCACGAATCATTTACGTTGGTCATCACTAATGTTCCGTTGAGTAGTTTCTTCCCCGGTGGTGCCAAACAAAAACAGATCATATTATAGTGGGGTGGTGAGATCGCTATGGGGGTCGTCCCGGAAAATTCTTTGCCCAATTTGTTGCTTTCACTTTGAATTGCACAAGTAATCGATGCAGCCGATGGCATTTCAGTCAATATCTACGTTTCATGTCTTCAGAAACTGTCGCGTTCATCATATTGTGAAAAATCCTCTAGCAATTCGTTCTCTTTAATATTTTCTAATTCCTTTCATTTAAGTCTGATTCCCTCATTTTGAATCAATTGTTGTTATTTACTCCTTTTTGCCTAGCGGGCGTTCTTGACGAGTTTTTCTGGTTTCGAGTGGATAATGATGAGTCTTCGCCCTCGCCTCGCGTAGTACCGGTTAATAACATGTGAGTTGATGCCTTTTTTCCTAAGCGGAATCCACTCACAAGCAGTTGATCTGCATTGTTTATTGACTACCGAAAATGGTAGTGCAATTTATGAGATATAGCCCGAGAATAGTCTTGAATCCTGTTGGACGTGCCGACAAGCAGCATAGGACCACCATCAAGCGGTATTAGAATTTTGCTGTCTTTTCCGTTCGCATGGTGACAACCACTTTTAAGAGGAATTCCAACCACGTCATCATACCAAAATTCATATTCTATCGGGCGAACTCAAAATCAATTAACCGAGCCGTGCAACTTGACGAACGCTATTTTCCCACCTGTTTGGCAGGGACTCTAAACGGGACTTGGTGGTCTCGAATGCAAAGTATCCGAACTTTAGACGAATTGCGATTCAAGGCAGACATTGTTGACTCTGAGAAGCACTTCGTATTCAATCAAACTATAAAATTGCTGCAATCTAAAAAGTTTGAATTGACGAACAATCACAAAGTATGAGCATGGAACTGTATCAAATTAGGTTCCGGTTATATTTTGAGGAATTTGGTACAAACGACATAACTCCGAAATCATACTAGCATATTTCTATTCGCAGTCAATACCGACATTCCATAACACTTGAAATCTTGGTCATCAGTGACTAACTTTAAGTTCTTGCTCCTCCATAGATTCCCGATAACTAGATCATTAGAGTCAGTGCCACCATTTGCGAATTCATCCAGTACGCGTTTTATGTCCATGATTGCAAACTGGTTTTAGATTCGCAAACAATGACTGAACAGGCGCATAATGTTGTCCACTACTTCCTCAGCAATTGGCTTGAAGTGGGAAATATTGGGAAGTATTTTGAAACTACGGTAAGAATTTCTTTGTCGCCATGAAAATTCCAGTGTATGCGTTAATGAATTCTGAAACGATAGGAACATCAAATACAAATTGAACTTTGCGGCCCCAAAATTCGACGGAAAGCCGTAGAGTAGATATCTGCCCTTGAATTTTTAAAATTTTGGGGCCCAAAAATTAATTACCACATTTTTGCATCCAGAAACAATTCATATTCTGGCAGAAATGTATAGTTTTCTATTGACATTGGTTGATTCTTCAATCAACTCTTATCCCAATTCTTCTTTCATGGCCTGCTCATTTCTTTGAGGGTCCTTAAAGTAACGCTTCGCTGAATCGACAACGCGTTTAAGTAGTGCCTTGTCATCGGGTTCGATGTCCACTGCCTTTAAAAGTTGACGAACTTGACTTTCATCAAATTTACCGTATAGCTGACCGACCGCTACGTTAAGAAACGCAGCGGTTAAAAGGGAAACATTTTTAAAAGAAAGAGAAACTGGTTGATCTTGGGCTATTGCGGCGGAGAGACGCTTATACACTTTTTGACCATCGCCCAACGCGACGCAAAAGGAGCTTCCGACAACTTCGAACATAGATATTTGTAATCTTTTTTCCATTTTTGTGACCTCACAAAATATTGTCAAATGTATTTTCAGTAACTAGGCTAGATGACTTCTCGTTTGCGGTTGTGATCCCTACATTCACGACCGTGCCTAGGAATTGGTAGTCAAATCACCTTAAAGTAGTTTTCTTGTTTCTACGACACCAATAACCAGTCTCAAAAACTACCTTGTTGCCACACTTGATGATTCATCTAGTTTTCAGGCATCCCCATCGCAATTCGCCATTTTTCGGTTTGTGCGATTGGTTCAAGAAGGTCATTCATTTGATTTTTCCATTCGTCACTAACATGTACATTTCGCAACAAGAGTCGAAGAATCAAGAGAACGTAAACAATTCTTTCATTGTCGAGAGGAGCAGGAAAGTTCCATCTATTTTCTCTCATAGGCTGCTGGGAGCGTATGGCAAGTTTTTTGTTCCACAAACGACAGTGATGTGAACAGACATTGCGAATATAGGTGAGTGTGTGTAACCAACTAGCCAATTGTCTATGGTAGAGTTCAAATTTTCCTGATATGATTCTTTTGTCTTCATGTTTCAATCCTATATGGCCAAGGGACAAACTGCCAAAAGACATCACTTCTGTCACAATCCAAATTGGCAAAGTAGGAAATCCATAGTATTTGTTTTT
Source organism: Arenicellales bacterium (assembly GCA_965202855.1). Lineage (GTDB taxonomy): Bacteria > Pseudomonadota > Gammaproteobacteria > Arenicellales > JAJDZL01 > JAJDZL01. The sequence continues at coordinate 674,329 of CBDBBP010000004.1, forward strand.
GTGTTGAATTACAAACGCATCGTTTGCTCGGGATATCGCGCGATCAAGTTTCCCTAACCATGGGGCGTGATTGAAATTTGGATGAAAGTTTGCCACCTCTTTGTGCCCAAAAACACCGTACTTGTGACTAATCATTTCAGCAAAAAGAGCATGCACATACACTTCAAGACGCTCTATTGCATCCATCAGTTGTAAACGTAACCGCCTGTCAAACTCATCCAGACTTATAACATCCCTGAAATGTGTTCCTACCTCAAAGGCATCGGAAATGACACTATTCTGCTCTATCTTACGGAACGAGCACCAATAAGCACTTAGTCGGTAGTAGCTGGTGGTTCTGAGGTGAAATTGAGCTAGTTCATCGTCATCTATCAACAGACCACGGTCTTTTAATAGTTGAAGTTGTTGATTTAACGCAGTAGGAGGTTTTGTGTAGATTTCAAGCACTGAGAGGCCTTGTAGCACAGAAATGAAAAAAGCCGCCAAGGTTGCGCATTATTCAGAGGCGTGACGGCTATATTGGTCACTAACATAGCACCAGAATGTAAATTAATCAATCTTTTGTTCAAATAGGCAAGGCTATTTTTTTCAGGCGCCTTGAAGTACCTTGGTCAATGAAACGCTGAATAATCTGATCGGGTGTTCTCATTGTCGTAGCTTTGCGAGGGCAATTGTATCGAATTTGCACGGTTTTCAAACCACACCGGCAGGCTTTCGGCTACGCGCTCGACAACGAGGCGCCAGTGCTTAAGCTGCGCCGGCGAAGCGGGCCGGCTTCAATGAAATGTTTCGCTCAGGCGCAAGCCGCTGCCCAGCGTCCAGTGTTTGCGCTCAGGCTCAGGTAATCCAACAGTATGCGGGCGTTGCTGAGCAGTATTCTGATCGCGGGCTCCACATCCTTGCCATGCCGCACAATCAGTGCGATTGCAACTTGGGAAAAATTGATTCAGGCTTCTCCCAGATCGGGTTGAGGAAATACTAAACTGAATTGAGCGATGTGCTGGAGCAAAATTCGGCTCAATCCGCTGAGGCCCTGCGCCAAGTTCTTGGACTAATTAGAATAGAACCGACCTACGTAAAAACCGGCAAGCCGTACTGCACAGCACACACATCAATTGATGCATTCACCATAATCGACAAACCTGCCTAATCTGAATCTTCTCAAAAAAGTTCGGATACGTTGTGATCGTGGGGATGTTTGCAACGTATCCGAACATTAGCTAAACTGCCATTCAATATAGAAATCGTTGACTGCAAAAAACACTCTACATTGAATAAAACCACAAAAATGTTTTGCTTAAAGAGTTCAGTCTAACGAACAATCGGCCCGGAGATTAACAAATTCTTAAGGCAAGCTACCAGATTGACTCGCAACAGCTGATCACGAAAAAAAGAATTGGCGAATTTCACTTCGAGGGCATCTCGTCGAAATGAAATTCAAACTAACAGATGTAAGTGAAAGCGAGTACACTTCAACTTAAACTTGTGCAGAGGTACATTCTAATTTTTCCTCAAGACACTACTTTTGGAAAATACTCTCGCTTTAACGCTATGTATCGACTTCAAACTATCCTGCAATGACAATTTTTCTAATTTGATGATTCCGTTTTTCGTTCAGCTGCGTTCTGTGAGAACATATTCATCTATAGATTGCCTATTAAACCGGTAAATGGCTGTTTTTCGTCTAGCTTTACCAAATTGTGAACTCTGTTCGTATGTACCCAGCTAATCCTATTCTTTTCGTCCCGAATCAGCAACCAATTCTCGAAACTTCGAACCAGTTTTATGTTTTTAGTTTCTAGTGCACTTACATTATTTTCATTCTGCTCAATTGATTCTATTGATGCGAGGTAATCTGACTTACCTGACTTGGCGGAAATGTTGCCCAATATAAAAATAACAAGTAGTAGTAGCGGAATGTAAACTAAAAAATTGAATACTAGTGTTCTTAAGCTACTTGGAATTACTTTGAATACTAGTATTCTTAAGTTATTTGGAAATACTTTTATAGTAATCCAAAATGCAATTACAACCAAAATCAAATAAATTCCTATAAATAGTTTGATATTCGGAACATAACTGTCACCAAATAGAAGCCAATCTAGTATCAAAATCGAACCAAAAATGACAAGTACTACAGAATACTTTATACGAGCGGCCTTTATATTTGGCTGTGTTTGCGATGAATTTCTAGATGAATTCTCAGCTTCAATTTTAATATTCCTACGCTTTATAAAAAAAGAAGTGAATTTGCTACCGATTAAAAGAGCGACTGCAAAAAGTATTACATTAGGCAACCAAATTAACCAACTCTGAACATGGTCAACTATTGTGGTTGGAGCTTCGCCAAATGAGATCCCCAAAGCGTAAAAGAATCCCCAATCGTAAATAATAGATAAAACAATACTAATCGAAGCAACTAAGCCGCTAACTGACGCAGAATTTCCAACTAGATTCCAACTTTCCTTTTGCTTTTTTGTGTCCGTCATAAATTACTTCTCTGGCAGTAAGTTTTTTTTTGAAATCAATAATTAATATATGCCTATGCACGAGTTTCCGTTAAAACGGATTGAAATACAGTTCTGGGCATAATTGGCGGCGGAGTTCCACAAACGCTATTGTAGCTAGATTTGAAATTGGCGGCGATTGAAACGATAAACAATTTCATCAATAAATTCTTGTGTAAATTAGCGATTGACTCCGTTAAAGGTGCCAACAAAAATCGTTTAATTTTTGCGGTCACGATGTGCACTTTCTGCCAGACTCCGCAGCCGATACGATTTATCGCGAGCACCTATGGCTTGTCGCAGTACTCGAAGCATGAATTGTGCGCTACGCAATGTCAATGCGGTCATGCGCACTAGACGCGTCGCCGAGACCCTGCCATTGTCGGTACTCATTAGCTAAATGGAGAAGAACCATTTCGAAAGTGGCAGCTTGAAATTTTCAAATAAAGTGCCGGCGGTGACTGAGGCTTAATGCGTGCATTGGATGCATTGATGCAGTGTATAACGGCTGAGTACATAGGAATGATCATCACTGCAGCACCGGCAAACAAAGCAATTGGGTTAGCGATTACGTTTGAGCTCTTCAAGATAGCCCTGCTGGGTGGAATAGTGATCATTTCAAACTAGGAAGTAGTAAGGTTTTTATTTCATAAGTGTAATTTAACTTATTGTTTCTACTGAATTAAACGAATTTTAACTATACAACAAACTTAAACTTCTGCAGAGGCATGTAAAACAAAATAATGTTTTAATAAAGGAGGTCAGTTTATCGAACAGTCACTACTCAGTGAAGCAAATGCTTAAGATAACTTACTGGACTGACTAGATGCAGCTGATCACGTAAAACAGATTGGTTCAACAGTAGTGGAAATTCGTAAGAGTTGCGCCTGCTTGGTTCTGACTCAAAAATTCATGCGCCTTCAATTCTTTTGAATAAATCACTTGCTGATCTTCAATTTTCCTCGAATTGTTAAGGTTACTCAGTCATTATGATGTCTCTACATTATTGGGGTAGGGCCGAACTGCAACTGTCCGTATTTAGGACTGCGTTGCACCAACACCTCGAACTCTTGATCCACACCGTCTTTTCAATGTGCGAACCGACAGGTCTGCTATCGCTTTGACTCCGTACCATCGTTCTTGCGCAAGGGTTGCGTTTTCAATTCGGCCTCAGCCTCAATCAGCATCCTCAAGTCCTGCGTCAGCTTAGCCCGAATTCCAAATTCAATCTCCCCCTCCAACGCAGCGTTTAGAACTGAATTCTGATAACCGGCGGAATCCACCGCAACTGGGAGACCTCGACACTCGCTGGCAATGCAGCTTCGCAACGTCTAATAAAAACTAAATTATCAACCGCTGGGGGCACATTGCCGGCACGAAATTCTGTCACTACCTGCCCGGTCTGCGCGATACATCCTACCATCGGCATGTAACCCTTGGCCTTTAGATAGGTCGGCTACGTCGAACTCTTGTCGCGATGCACTACCGTCGCATCAATGTCCAGGGTGACCCGTTTTCGATGATGTAAAGTCTTCGCAAACACATTGCGACTGACTACAGCTAAACCGGCCTGGGCTTTTTTTACTGTGACCCATGCGACGCAGCCTAGTGCCAAGGGCATCAGCATTTGGCAACTCATCCATCCCAAAAAGCTGCAACAGACATCGTTCCCTTCTCAAGTGCCGTACATCCTCCAAACACAGAGCACTCTTCATTTGGCGTCATCACCATGGTGTTAACGTAAACGCTTTGAGCGTGGCCTCGATTGCTGCCAACAACAGGAAATACAGCTTTGAGCAAAGGCCCAAGATCGAGTTTCTTTAAGGTCTCAGCGACACTTAACAGCTCCGCTCGTGCAGTGACAAATTCTTTGGTTTCACCAATTTGAAAAAGTATAGTTTTCGTCAGCCTTGTTCGATATGGATTCATCCAGCAGGCGAATGTTGTGTTATTTGTAAGTCCTTAATTTACAAGGCTTTTTCTTTTTTTACCAATTCCTATCGAGGAAATAGGGAATCTCCTAAGTTAATCGTTATAATCAAATTTGTGGTATGAATAAGGATGATCAATTTAAACAGCTCGTAGAGAATGCTATGGATTTTCTTTCTCGTTCCATAGACGAGTTCAAAGAGTATCCAAAATACTCACTTATACACTTCCATACAGCCGTCGAACTTTTCCTTAAGTCCCGTCTAATGGCAGAGCATTGGACCTTGGTTGTTTCAAAACGAGGCGACCCTGATTGGGAAAAATTCATAGTCGGAAATTTCAAGTCTGTAACTCTGAGTGAGGCTGTGGATCGACTAAACAAAATAGTACGCAGCGGATTCAGCGGAAGAGAGATCGAGACCTTCAAGAAATTGACTACCCATCGAAATAAGATGGTGCATTTTTTCCATGAATCTGACTCTACAGAAGGAAATAAAATGCTGCGTGAGGCTATTGCAAAGGAGCAACTTACCATTTGGTATTTACTTCACAAGTCACTAACCGGCCGATGGTCTAACATATTCTCAAGTTGGTCTGATGATTTGAATGTACTTGATGCTCGATTGCGTACGCATCGAAGATATCTCCAGGTAGTTTTCGATCAACTGAGTTCTGATATTGAAAAATGGAAACTGTTAGGATATAGATTTCGAAATTGTTCTTCTTGTGAATTCCTTTCTCAAAAGCACATAAATAAGATTGGTGAACTGTACGAGGCTGAATGCATTGTTTGCAGTTTCACTGAGAATTGCATAATGATGGAATGCCCCGAATGTGAACAACCGTTTTTGTTCCGTAATGAGGGGTTTGGCGAATGCGAAAATTGCAGACTTGACTTTGACCCCGAATTTTTAGCAGAAGAACTCGTAGATGACAATGCTACTTATATTGCTACAAAAGAGGGCGATGACACCTGGATGCTAGGTAATTGCAATGAGTGTGACGGATTTCACACAGTTATTCGCCTGGGAATTGAAGGAGACAAATATCTTTGCACATCTTGCTTTGGTGAATTTGATTCCGTTAGATTTTGTAATTGGTGCAATGAGCTTAATACTGGTGATATGGCTGATAGCTACTGGTTTGGATGTAGCGTTTGCGATGGAAAAGGGTTGGACTAACAATCATTTGTGGTTCTTACTAAGCAAAATTCAATTCGAAAGGGGATTGTAAAAACAATCTCGAATTATTTTCTTCTTGGTCTTACTATGAATTCTGGAAAATTTGCGAAATCCGAGAAGTTGTATGATTCTGTCAAAATAGTCCCTCACCGACCGATGTCACCGCCATCGCCAAAGGAACACGCTAACACGCCGTTCTAAGTGAAATGAAAAATGATGCATACTTTACTCATAAAAACAACAGGTTACAATTTTTTTATCAGAACAATAGAAAATAAATAGGATCTTCGATCAAGGAATTACGCACTATAGTTAAGAGGATTTAGGCTTTGTGCATGATATCGTTCAAATGTCAGAATTTGGATGTAATGTCCTGAATCCAAATGCGTGACCTCAGTCAGCGTCCTGTATATTCAAGCATTCCTGCATTTGAAATCATAAGACAAACAGAAAAATGACAACACGCCAACAACACTATGTATGGAGAAAACACTTAGATGCGTGGGAAAATTGTGCTGGACAGTTGTATGTATCGCGAGAAGGAAAGATCTTCAAATCTAGTTCGAAAAAAATTATGAAGCAAAGAGACTTTTATAGCCTAGTCGGTATCACTGACTCAGATGTAGCTTTCCTTGAGACGATCCTTTCGAAGTCCCCCCCCCCCCAATCCTATTTAAGTCCCATCAGAATTTCATTAGGAATTTTCGTTACATAGGGAATGCAAATCATGCAGTCCGTAAATTCCGGCAAGTTAACAATGAGGACAGGAAATTCATTAGAGATTTTTCTATTAACGCGGAAGAGATATTGCACACTCAGATTGAACAACAAGCTTTGCCCTTGCTAGCACACTTGCGTCAGGAGAACACAAATTTCTTATCTGATGATAATTCGGTCATTAACTTTTTTAGGTTTCTGTCTCATCAATATATGAGAACGAAGGTAGGCCGTGACAAATTGAGAGCAATACTTAAGGATGCTCCAGGAGGACAAGACCGAGGACACCTAAGCAACATACTTAGCCACTGCATAGCTGAAAATCTCGCATGTAGTTTATACGTGGATCGAGCACATTTTGAGGTAATTTTTCTACGAACCGCACCAGAGTGTGAAATTATTACAGGCGATCAACCAATAGTAAATCTGTTTTTGTCAGTGAACGCGGACACTCCACCCATTGAGTTAATATTTTACTTTCCCCTCGGACCACTTCTTTCTTTGCTTCTATTCCCAAAAAAATATAAATTAACCTCACTAAATGCTCCACCCAATATTGTGGAAATACTCAATAATCACATTGCTTGTAAATCGAAAGAATTTCTAGTGGCAAATAGAAAAAAGATGCTCTGTGAAATCAAACCGAACCTTCATAGTCTGTATCAACATAACGGACATCGCTTAATTCAGGAGATTAAGTATTATGCATCTCCCTGAAATTTTCGCTAATTTCTTCAGATTTCTCGTTCCGACTGTTGGTTTCGGTAAAACCTAGAGCACTACTTTATCAATACACTTGAATTCACTGAACAGTTGCCTAGGAAACACCTGGACAAGGGTGTGAATTAATTTCACCGGTGGGCTCGGTCGCAACGTATCCGAACTTTAAGTGAATTCACATTTAGTACAAAAATGCCTTTTGAATCAATCGAGTTGTACATTCTAATTTATCACTTTTGTTTACTTACTATTGTGCAGCACCTAGTTCATGCATCCCAAATTCACATGCAACCCAAATTCAAATACGCATAGCTTTGTTCATCTGATTTTTGTGCTCTATGCTTCTTAAATTGGAAAAGGAAAATCAGTAGCTTAAATTAATTTATACGTACTAAAATTTAGACTAAGCAGTAACACTTTTCACCGAGTAAAGAAGTGCTTGAAGATACCGCTTCGCTTTGTCCGTACTTTAGGTTGCGTAACTTGACTAGTCTCTATTTTTCGTTGTGTGGTGATACTTTCTTGCACTTTAATCATTTTTCCGACTAGATCCCATGTACTTTCATAGTCAGTTATTCTGTATTCATCGAGCTCCACCGCCTCATCGAATAACTTGGGGAATATTGGATGTAAATTTGATGGGTCCCACGCTTCAAAATATTTCCGACATTGCTTTTTTGTTCCAAATATCTGCCCATGCGGTCCGCATACGACTGCATGCGTAATCTGCTTGCGATTACCGTTTACGTCTTTAGCGCGTTGAATTTGTTGAGGGCTTAAAGCTACTAATATCAAATTAGTTTTCATCACTGGTAGGTCTGAGGGGAAGACTTTTCGGATAATTTGGATGGTGTATTTGTAACAGTGCGTATTTCGATAGCTGCAATGAATTGGGTACCCGCTCTAGGAATTTAATATTCGTAACTTTTGTTAATGGCCCAGGCGTCAAACAAGGCATGAATGTACTACTGTGTATTTATACGAACTTAAGTCCCACAATTTTTAATGCGAAGTCAAGTACTCCCGGTCACGTGTAGTCATTGTGTTTGAAACTATAGTAAATTCAATAAGTTGTTGTGCTTCGGAAATTGTTTGAAAACTAATTTTTCCATTGCTTTTATTAGGAAATTCAACTATTTCGTAAGCAACGCTTTTCGCTTTTTCTCTGTTTTATTGTAAATAAGTGGACAATAAATCACCTGAATAGCATCCTTGTTCTTGAGGCCATCCTAGAAAAAATTCGGAACTCAACCAACTCTTTTTTAAAAACCGGCGTGAAAACGAACTTCCAAAAGTCTAATTGAATCCAATTGCCAGCATCGAAAGACGTTTTGCCTGATGGTGTTGGATTCTCGCATTCAAAAAGTACGTTAATTCTGTCCGGCCGATAAATCAACCGTACCTGCTCCCAGCTTTATTGCATGAGTTTTTAAATTAGGTATGCAATTCTCCTAGATTTCACAAGGTTCAATTGAAATGCAAACGCTAGGATTGCATTATTCAAGAGAGTCGACACGAGCACTTGCTGAATTAATCCCAATGCGGTGTAGTAATTCATCACATCAGGATAGTGGTTCGAAGGATGCCAGAAATTCAACACCAACATTTCGTCAATCTTGAGTACTAGCTCGGAAATCTCCCTAGCGTTTTGCCAAACATCTTGAATTAAATGCTAGGTATTGCAACGAGACAAAATTCGGATTCAGTCAGTTGACTTGTTTGCTGAGTAGATCTTTGTCTATATCATCATCAATGTATTTTCTTAGATCGTCGTCTTCCGATGATGTACCTCCTTTTCTCTTTTTGACATTTGCAATAGCAGTTTATAGAAAAGCAGTGCTGACATTATCTCAGCATTCTTCGTACTTTGGGTTTGGTGGTATCGAATCTTGGCTCAAATTTTGAATTCCATAGGCCCAATATGCAGCAGTCCACTAGACCTTGTACTTAGGACCTCTCTAGTAACGTCTAATTGTATCCGGTAGACTCCAATTCTTACCTTCTTTTGAGTTTACCTCTCTCTAAAAATAACACTCGGCATTCAGATTTGTTTCAACGGTCCCAATCAATGGGGCCATCGCTAATGAATTCTTTATTTTTGTATTGTGGATGTTCTTACCAATCTTCTAAAATGTTTTTGTGACCATCAGAATTCATACTTTTTTTCCCCTATAGTTGCTGAAACATACACAATTTACGTTTTGTGACTGTATTAATAACTTGGTGGGACCCGGCAGGGAAGAATTCAAACTTTAGTGATTCTTTGTTTTGAAGCCGAACTATTTTAAGAAACACACGATAAAGAAACAAGTGATTTTGAACAAGATCAAATACTACTATTTTTCCACTACGCAGGATATCGAGCTATGAAATTTTTGATACCTTCAATCTGCCCTTTAACTTGAGCTTTATCATATTCGTCATAATTTCCGTGAGCAGCGTTATTTCTTAGATCAATCCATGAAGTAATTAATTTTTGGTTAAGTTTGTTGTAGACATTTTTTCTTGCGAGATCTTCGTTCATAACATTCGCCTTTTTGTTCTTTCCATTAACCTCTGTAGACACTTCATTTTTTATACACAGCAACCTTAAGTGAACCTCAAGTGTGGAACCTGCTATTACAGCTGCCGCATCCTTGAAATTTCTGTCTAATAGGTAATCTGACATTTCGATGTAATCGCTGAACACATTACTATGCGCGAGTTCCTCGAAACGTAATAAATATCCTTTTTGAATATCATCAATTAGCGCTATCACAACCCCTATTTGTCTCTCAAGTACGTTGACTTTCGTGACACGTTTATAGTAATCTGAACTCTGCCCGACGACTCTTTCAATCGCAGAAATACATCGAGTTTGCAAATTTGAATATTTGATTCTTGAATCGCTATTCAATATATTTCCAAAATTTGAACTTGAATTTGCGGATTCATAATCTTCCACTATTTCGGTGAGTTGCTTGATAAATAGAACAGTCATTGACTTACCTCCTGAGATTAGACTTTCAAGCTATTCATTGACGAAATTGGAGAGTACGGAAGGAAAAATTCGAAACATTGTAGAGGTAAATTTCAGTACAAATTTTCTGACTCAGTAAATTCATTTGTCTATTGCCCATGATATTTGCGAACCTCGCCAAATCTCAAAACAACTTATTCAAAATTGGCAGTTTACAAGCTGAATTTTAATACTCCTTAGTGATTTCAGCAAAAGAAGGTAAATTTCTTGTTCCTCCATTTTTTTGACGTAATTTTCTTGCTATCACCACAGTTTATTTCGCAAAACTGGTGTAGTTCACCCTGAGTGAGCAACCTAGACTGCTCCAAGTAGCTCAATGGAGGAGAGATGAACATCTGGCATTCGTCTTGACAAATCTTCTGTAGCAGCATGAACAGGACGACTACGGATTAAGAAAAAGGCCAAAGAGGGATACTTCAGCCGATTTTGCGTCAAACTCAGCCACTACTCTACCCAAGCAGAGCATAAGTACTTAATCTTATCGAGGACCGGCGCATGCCCAAAGTGGACGACCTTGCAGTTCTTCGCGACAAGCCGTTTTCAAATGCAGTTCTCGATTCGTAGAACTTGTGGACCAGAGTGGCCGTACGTTTATGCTCGTGCAGGTCGCAGCAAATGCGCAGGACTTCTGCTGACAGATAAACTCACTAACAACGCAATAGAAAGCAACAAGCTTGGGTAAGCTAGCAAGAAGATTCTTACCGCGATCCGGAGCTTTTGATGGTGCAGCGAGATCTCAATTCGAAGACTGCCTGAGTGAATTAATAGATCAGCTAGCGATCGCGCAGCGCAGAGCGGAACGAGGCGCTTAGCAATAGCAGGTTTCCTTGGGTGGGGACATGTATACTAACGCACAACTGCGAACCGCCGCTGAGGAGATCAAGTTAAGCATCTCGGATGCCACTAGCGTTCAAGTCAGTATTGAAACCCACCGAGTGTTCGTACATGTGTTACATCAGCCAGTTTGCGTCGGCAATATTGAGCAAGTTCAATCGTAACCTACCTAGCACTCAACTACGACACTGTCCTCGAGAATGCCTTAGCAATGGAACATGCTCCGTTCACTGATGGTATTGAGGGGGTGACCAGTTGGTGGAACCTAGAAACGTTTAAACGGAAATAACCTATTGGCACGAGTTTTAAAGCTGCGCGGTTCGGTCGACTGGTGTGAAGTTGCCGAAGATTCATTCCCAAGGCGAATTGCACCAGCACGTATAGAATTTGGTGGATCGCTGCATTTTGATCTGGCCAACCTTGACGAAATATTGCGAAACGCAACTAGATCCTTTCGCACAACTTGCAAATCTAGCTCGCGAGGCTCTTAGCCCTATTACGGGCTATCAACGAGATCTAGTCATCTCTGTTAGTCGTTCACCGACGCACGTATCAATATCGAAATTGACAAGGCGCTGCGCAGGTCTGCGGTCGACTTTACCGTGATTGCCTTCACCAGTGAGAACATGCCTGTCGATCAGTTGAAGGAATGGAACGTCGATAGCGAGATTCGCGAGCAGGTACTAATTTACGCTAAGCGAGGTTTCTTTCACGGGGATACCGTGGACAAGGCCAATACCGACCATTTGAAAACCTAGTACGTGTACTTGGAGGCGAACGATGGGTTCACAAAATCGAAGTGCCGGTGATCCGATCAGAACTTAGCCATTGGTACTGTTATCGAGGTAGATGAGTTCCGAATTATTGCTGAACTAGATCCTAGACTGACCGAATTGTCTCGTGTCTACGCTGGCGAAACATATCCGATAAGGCAGTTCGGATTGATCGTAAAGATCCACTTTGGCCGCAGATCGATATACACTCTCGTGAGGCGTCTGCGGATGAAAGCAGATTCCGAAGCAGAGCGGGGAGCGATACCACGAGCAGCACCGGATGAGAAAATCGTCAAGGCTGACTTGTTCGGAGAAGGAGAGTGGAGTTATGACGCATCTGATGGGGCCAATCTTCAATTTGAACGTGGAGTCGCCACCTATCCGTTACCTCAGCAAACTCTGTATCTCATACCAAACTCAGAACTGAGGTTTATCTATGGGTACTTTAGAGGTGCAGTAATCTAGATTGGAGAACACGTAGGAGTGGGCGGAACGCTCTGCTTTACGGACCTGAACAATCTCATGGGTAAACACACTGCGGTACTGGGATTGACCGGTTCAGGAAAATCCGCTACAGTTGCTGCGATAGTTCACAGTGTTTTGATGCGCGGCAAGGATGAGAATTACGACAAGTGGAAGCTACAATTTTAATTTTGGACGCGCACAACGAGTACGGAGTCGCTTTCAAGGATCACCTGAGATAGTCGACAGATGAGGGGACGTTGACATTGCCTTAGTGGTTACTGAACCTTGACGAGCTTATTGGGCTGATTATCGGAAAAACCGAATATTCGGCGACATCACAAGCGAATATTGTAAAAAACGCTTTATTGACAGCGAGCATGTTCGAGGGGTGTTACAGATTCTATGGTTGGATTGACAAGAGTACTTTCCAGACTCAGACGACAGGAGGCGTTACTTATTGGGCAGGCCGCGATGCTACCGTCCAGAATTATGATTCCAAACTTAGACGACAATCAACTTCCGAAGTCGAGCGATGTCGAATTTGACAAAGATTGGCAATCTGATGGGATGTCGCAAGAAGCAAGGAGGAATGTGTCTAATCACTGGTGTTATCAGACTCGTGTAGACCCTCACAATACTGATTAATTGTGAACATTCAAATTTGATCGGCATTGTCAACTGATTTGCGTTGGACGAGAAAGCACGGTCAGACTTATTGGGGATACAAGGATCATGTGTCGGCGCGGGTCGTGAGTCGAAGTTTATGGATGGAAGTAACAGCGAACAACAGGCATGATAACCAAGTGCTTGAATAGCTGCTACCAAGGAACTCGCAGGTCCGGACGGACAATGTGAATAATTCAAATCAATCGGACATGTGCTTAAGACAGAGAAAATTTTCAATAGTCCAACAACTAACGCTTGAGCCACTTCATAATTGGAGATAATTTGGTGTGACCTTATGTTGTAAGCAACTTAGTTTAACAACATTGATTGTCGATGACGTCTCACCTTGCTTGTGGCTCTACAAACTGCTTCAATTCCATGCGTTACAAAATTTTAAAAGCCCTTGATCAATATGGCACCTCTTTACTTACACAATAATCAAATTAAAACACTTTTCGAATTGTTAGGCAACAACGAGAATGACATGACCAAGAGCCTTGGATGGACTCTTGCGAATTCAAAAAGACTACGTACCGAATTTGCAAAACAATTGAAATTGGTTCAGGGATTTTCTGAAAACATACAAATTAGGTTGCAATATCGTAGCAATCAAAGCGGGGTTACCGACATTGAAGTTTTTGATTTTGAGAATCATCATCACGTAATCATTGAGGCAAAGCGTGGATTCTCGGTGCCGAGTAGAGAACAACTTGAGTTGTATGCCCAGCGAATGAACGATAACAAGGGTCATGCCACGAGAAATTTAATGGTCGTGTTAGCTGAATCAGATCATCAAGAACTTTGGTTGAGTCTACAAATTCCGAAATCAGTATGCGGTATTCCTGTTATCGGGATTTCGTGGCGACAGTTTCAAGAAATGGCAATACTTGGTTTAAGTGATGCAAATAATGCTGAAAAAAGACTGTTAACTCAATTAATTGAATATCTTAGAAAGGTAACTGTAATGCAAAACCAGTACTCGAACCAAGTCTATGTGGTTCCTTTGTCATATGATGAATTTGCAATTGAAAAAACAGGTAACGCGATGACTTTAGTTGATGTTGTTAAGAAGCACAAACAATATTTTCACCCTGTAGGTAATCATTATCCAAATGAACCACCAAACTATATCGCATTCCGTTATGACGGAATGTTGCAATCAATTCACCACGTTAAGCACTATCTCGTAGTTGAAGAATTTTCTGATCACTTCCCTCTTAAAGACCCATATCGTGCTGAAATGCCTTATTATCTTTACACACTAGGCCCCCGTTTAAACTGTAAAACGATTCCAACCAATGATCCGAAAGGGAAATACACGAGTGTATTTGGGTCCGGGCGCAATTGGTGCTTCATTGATTTACTGTTGAGTTGTGGTAGCGTTGCTGAAGCAGTAGCAAAGTCAAGACTACGATCAGAGCAGGATTAACTAAATTTTGGAGAGCTTGCCGACGTATTGTGAACAGTTCCACTCTTCTCGAATTGGTAGCCTAGCAGGGAAGAATTCGAACCGTGGCAATTCTCGTGATTCGAGTCGAGTTTATTACTGCAATTTCGAATGTACCGCAGCAATGGCTTTTTCTCTAATGCTTTAATTTTGTCATAGTCGGTCTATCCCGGTCATTTACAAATCAACATTTAACGGTAGTTGATGATTTATGTCAACCGTCTTCATTAGTGTCGCAATATCGTCTAACTTACCGAAATCAAGTGTGATAGGATCACATCCAATTGCGCCTGTATCTATTGCGAAACGAAACTCTCTTTGGTGCGCATAATCTTGGACTTTAGCGAAGACTATTCTCATATCCAGTATCGATAATGGCACACCTAATTCAGGGCCTTAATACTTCACGAGCCTGTGACAAATCTTGTATTCCTCACGGTGAGCAGCCGCCATTACTCGATTCACAAAAACTGGAGGATGAGAAATAACGACCACGTGACTACCCATCTTTCGGAATTCTTCCGGCAATCCGAGTTGCTTCTTGTACTCTTCAATAGTTAGTGTCTGGCAGAAAAGTCATATTCCATTGATATAAAACAGAAATGTAGCAAATTCTACAAACGAAGATTTTGCAAGTTCGGCGCAATTGAAGGTGTTTTAATGTGTTCTCATACCGAATCAGCGGGAGTTGATCAATCTTCAGCACTGAGATTGGTTCCTATAATTCATTGTTTATATTGACTAATTAAACTCTATTTTTGTTTTCTGCCTGACACTAGTTTTTTCTGAAAACTATTTGATGTCATCAATGTGTACGCATGCGTGCAAAATACATTCAGGTGGTCAAAACATTTAGGTTGAATTATTGGAGGAGCGGCGAGCTCTTCCTTTCGTATGGTGAATTCCTCTACTACTCCAGTTTCCGCATCTTTTGATCAAAGGGTGATATTCATGTTATCAAGTTGAGGTAGGATGGTCGCCTAGAATTTATCTCCTCTACAATTACCATCTTCGGATTTCTTGAACCAAGACAATCTTCTAGCATACAACTTCCCCGTGTAAAAATTTGATGGCAAAGTCTTGCTCTGAAATTACCTTCACCAGAAAATCGATCCCATCTGCGAATCTTCTTTATCCAGATTCAAGTTGCGTATTCGCATTTCTATAGAAGCTTAGGAAGTAGGAAACTACTATGAACCAATTTCCTCTGATTTCAACTTCTCATACGGCGTTAGTGGTTCATTCCACAAAGCAGCTTTTGCGGTTTCGCCCAGCTCTTCGCGGTAACGTTCTATGCTGTGGGATTCGACGCCCTTACCCAAGAACAATGCTAGGCGCCAATTGATGTAAGGCCATTTTGCATGGATTGGTTTCACAATCGTGTTGCCTGATGTGTCAATTTGGTAAGGATGGTCCGAATATCCCATCTGTTTAGGCGGAACAAAAGGTACTATATCTCCGGGTCTTTGGATTTGTGTCGGCGGCATCCTTATAGAAGAGAAGTAAGCCGAGGCATCACAGTAGCGCGGAGAACCAAAGATAATTGTCGACGTATTATTGTGGGTTAAGAATTTTTCGGCAAGAGCTGCCACCGCCCCGCCGAGTGAATGCCCTGATAGCAAAATGTGATTGAACTTGTCGTTGCGATTGTCCTGTATTTTATTCACTAGTTGCACCGCAATGCGAAATGCTTCTCCTGCAAATCCTCTGTGAACCCGACCACCACCCCAACCTAAATACTGGGGTATGATTAATCCGTTAGCCTGAAAGCCTGCATGTATATTGACTAATGAGGCACGTAGATTAATCAACCAGTCATACAGAAAAACAGTTCCACGAAATCCAATAAATAAATTCCCATTTAAAGGAATACCAATCGCTACGACATTTCGGGTAAACACAACAAATGGCTTAATGAAATCCAATTGTCGGAGATACTCGATGACGCTGGTCGATATGCCAGCATTGACGATTTCATTGTACTGTCTACAGGGAATAATCTTCGCTCTCCGATTAGAATCTATTTCAAATTCAGGAACATGATGGTAAGAAAGTTCGGAAACTAGCGCGCAAAGGTACCTGACTATAGGGTCTTGACCCGAGATTGAAGATGGCATTAATCGTCGAAACTCTTGAAAAGCGTAAGGCATCTTTGAACTCTCCTATTTTTATTGGACAGTGAATGAAGGTGAACACTACCCTTTGCTGTAGAGGCTATGGCCTATTGATTCCCCAATCTACAAGCAATGAATTGTATCCAACAGTAGTGGGTGAAAGATTTTCACTTGAATTAACAGCGAGAATTGGGGAACTTTTAATCGGTAGTGACAAATTCAAAAATAACAATTTTAGTAGCCCCGGAAAGAATCAAATCAATCTTCGACAGAATTGCATTTCAGAATCAATTTTCATCAAATTTCTACAATACAATCTCAGCTTATCAGTAGATGCAGGGAAGACAGCACGCAATAGGTTCAATATACCAACCGACGTGGTAGTCTCAGTTTGACTCGGTCAACAAATTACACTAACTGAAAGTAACATTTTATAAGTTACTCTACAAAATTTTTACACAGCTGACGATTTATTCAACTATCCATTATATTAACGCCCAGATTTTTTGTGGTGTTATGCGCGTAATCCGTATTTCGCTAGCCGAACGCATCCTGCTCTCTTGCGCATAATGATCTTGCGCAGAATGATCGCCTTCTCGGGATTCGTCTATCCCGTTAGGTTCAACAGTGGTTGATATTCAGATACTAGGTAATCTTCAGTTTTTTTGGATTCGACGACTTAACACCCAAAAGGCAAACAAGTGTTTCAATCCAATAACTAATAGCTTCTTCGCCATTATGATCAAACTTGTAGTTCGTGAATCGTTTTGAATCGGATGGATTTTCTGAACGAGGCTGGGGATCGAGATAATAAGTTTCCCGCAGCAAAGCTCCAATTGAGCGCCGAAGTGTTGAACGCTTACTACCTCCGACACATAAATGTGTGTTAACGCGAGTTCGAATACTGTATTCAGCCTTACCGACGTAGAGTACAGATCGCTATGCATTGCGATTGAGCCCGAATTCCTTTACACCTTCATAATCAACAACTAAGACATAGCAACTGGGAAATATTGGCAATTCTATTTCGGCAATTGACTGAGCTTGTGAAAGTTTAAGACTGTTCATTAAGAATTCCGTTGCGATTTTGACCGACTATCAAATCAATATTAGTGTTCGAAAAATTGAAGTGCATTACTATCAACAGAAATGAATAGAATCGACATACGACAGTTTGGGACCGAGGTGGCGCACAGCACACTATGTCAATAATCGGTTCCGTGCTTGCGTCTGCGAGTGCTGCGCTGCGGGTATTGAATCTTTCTGGAGTGACGAAACTCGGCCCCATCAAGTGCGATGAGAATGCCTCCGTCCAGATGCAGAGAATCTCTAAGTCCTTGAACCTGAATTGGTTCCTGAAAAAACGACATTATCAGCCACAAATTTTGGTCAGCGAAAAATATGAACTGAGAATAGAAATGCTGCCATATCAAATCCTAAAATGTCTGAAGTGACACAAGGTGCAAAATTTTTGATTGAGAATCACTATCTTTTACAATTACTCTATACTTGGAATAAATTTAAGTGGGCTCGTAGTTTGCAGACTTTACTTTTCTAGCTTGTCTGCGGAGATTTTGCGCAACAGATTTCATGAAAAACTAGCACGGTCCAAATAGGCGGATTTTTAATTTCAGTGATGGATACCGTTCTGCGCTCAATCATCAGGCGGCACCAATTTACCAATTTGGTTACATTAGGGTGCTGTAAGGCAATGCCCATGACGAGACGCGTGTTTCAGCTTTTCCCTGAAAATACAAACCTTCCAGATTGTCAGCCGCATTGTTTGGAAGATCCCCTCTTAGTTTATGGTCCCAAGTCTGGAGTATCTCATCTCTTGTTAGGTATGGACGCGATTTGTAAAAATCTACCCCAGTTTGTACCAATTCATGATTCCGCAAACGCATACGATACTTCTCGATTTGTGCCTCGTCAAAAATGGCCATTATTGGAACGAAGTTGTACTTATCGAAATAAAGTCCAACGGGCGGGTTAAATCCAAATTTTTTGATTATGTCCACCGGGAAAATACACTGTGGATACAGATGCACAAATTGTTTGAGAATTATTCTGAGAACATCAGTAGCCAAACACATCCAACTCCGCATGACATCAATACTATTATTCATTTGATTTCCTTGGCTTAAAGTCGTCATGGACTCATTTGGTAAAGGAGCGTGTACGTAGGAACACAGTTGTTTGTACACTCCTTTAACATGTTGAATGGTTAGATCATTGGTCGGAATTCCCAGAGCGTCTAAGTTGTCCTTGATCACTTGGTTGAAATTTGGACCGTTCCTTTGCCCCCTCAACCAACAGTAAAACTTGTCAGATCCGTTCTTCTCCTTAATTTTTGTTTGCCACCAACAGTGAAGCATAAGCATTTCCAGCGTAGAACGCAGCAATCCTGTAGATGCTCTCGGGAGTCCATTAAGCATCCCCACAGTCGCCTCCCTGAGTGTAGCGACCGCCTCGAAGTACAAATAGTTGTTTTGTTTCCACTGTCGACCGGCATGAAATCTCAATTGAAGCAAATCCATAAACTCGATCAGGGCTTGTATCAACCAAGCCAAGTCGCGATGTTTTGCGCCTAGTATCTTTTCATTTTTGAGCGACTTCAGCGATGTCTTAGCAACAGTGTTCAGTTCAGTGTCATCAATCATCCAGCAATCAATTAAAGAGATTGGATCGGTGGGACTTCTGAAAACTCGAACAAAATTAAAAAATTCCATACAAAAAAACTCCATAAATAAAGCGAATAAAACTTCTCATCGAACCGACACTTAGGTGTGTTTTATTGATCGGTGTTACCCAAATCGCCATTAAATTCGTGTCCTACCCCGATACTCAAGGTTAGCATTAAAAAAATAGATTTATTTGATCGGTGGAGTCGAGGACTGGCGCGTTTAGTTTTAGCTAGAGGGGTTTACTGACCGACACTAAATACTAGTCAAATCTGTTTTTCTATTTGTTGACGATGCCAGATTAGATAAGGCAAATGGTTCGATGATATTTTTTTCAGGCGTAAGTTATTGTGTATTCCAAGAATTTCTCTGTCTTCTCTGTTGAACTTGTTGGAAAATAAAATTCCACCTTCGTTCGTAAAGGAAATTAAACAAGTATCAAATGCCGCATCCAAATGTACGGCAAGAAGAAAGCCATTGAAAACATCTAATCTTTCAGAATCAGTTTCGCATTCTGCCCAAGGTTTGATGTGGCTTGCCCTTAGAAGTTGTGTTTCGGATAGTCCGGATACAGCACATTGACCACCCCAATAGGACAACAAAGAATCTCTAAACAAATTCTGTCCGATTCGTTGAACAACGAGTCGCTCTGCTTCTGTTGAACGTGGTAAATCTTTGATACGCCTCTCGAAATCACTTAATGGATCACTCGTAGATTTATTGGAGATTTCGCTCGCTAAGTTCCAAACTTCTCGAACAATCTGATGAAGAGAGTCAGTGTTAAATACGATTAACCCAGTAAATCCAATAGGAACGATTCCTGGCCAAAAACTCCAACGGGTCAGAAGATCGTTGGATACGCCCAAATGATTAACGGCAATAATGTACCCACCTTCCTGATATGAGAGCCGTATTCTAGTATTGTCTTTTAACCGACCGAACTCCAACCACAAACCGTCATATTCAAGTTGCAGAGGAAATCCTTCGTCTACAGCAGCTTTTTCGAGTTCAATTTTTTTAAATTCTGGAAGAGCTTTCTCACTCATTTCGATTTACAGCGTAGAAGTCGTTGAAAATTCCAAAGTCAGCTATTTGTACTACATTTAATCGGGAAAAATAGCGATATCGGCTAGGCTGAAGATAAATTTTGCAATATATCGATCCAAAATATATTCTCACATGAGTACCATAGATTTGAAGGATCAGTCGAATCCTTGCTTTAGATTAAAATGAGTCTGTTCAGAATAAGACAGTAATTTTCTATACTTAGGCGAGAATCTGATGGGATTATTTGATGCCTTAAGGGCTGCATTCAATCCAGTTCCTCAAATCTTTCGGTAATGCTTCAATTACCATCTGAATTTTCAGAGGAGACAACACTGATATTACATTTTTTGTCAACTCATCCACCTCGTCATCATTCGCAACACTCTCTAAATGCTCACCTGCCGACCAAGTACCAGATTCGCTATCTTCGGAAAGGTAGGAATTTGCCCTTAGTTTCTTAACGGTGTTGTCCCATTGGGTAAATATATCATCGAAAATTTTTCCAAAGTACGTATCCTTCTCGGGTACATCTCGGTTGTGAAAGGAACTTGCATTAGAAGAATTGCCTTTGGAAATCAGGCGAGTTAAAAATTGAGAATGAAGTACATAGATTACAAAACACTTAATCTCGTGTAGGGAAAGAGGCCTTTTGGATGCCTTTAGAACAGCGATCAAAACGGTGGTCAAATTTAGGGAGCGTACTTCCGAAGACTGAGTAGAAATTTGTTTCGAAGTTGGCTTTTTACGGAGTTGTACGTTTTGTAGTAATATGGGGCTACTACCGACTCTAGTTTCAACAAGTTGGTCAAACGCATCAAGGACCAGCCTTTGGGTTCGAAATTCTCCGAATTGTTCTATTTCATTGCGTTTGAGACCTCGGAAAGTTTCTGATGGGTAGGCTTCCCCATGAGTGTTGGAAGGGTCAAGGATATAAAGTAGTTCATCTCGACTCAAACCAAAAAATTTTGCAAAAAAAGCATCGAGTTCTGCTTTCAAAAGCGCGCGACGTTCAAGATCAAATTTATATGGGCCACCTTTGTATCCCAAGTCTTCTGCCCATAGTTTCATTGAATGAGACGTATATGTAAGTTCTAATACACGAGTTGTTATAAATTCAAGGTCATTTAAGGAAAATTTGTTTGGCGATGGAACTGGCAGTTGCTTAAAATCATATAAATTAATGGCAGTTCCTCCTATTTTTTGACGGGAAATATAATCTAAGGTAAGTGAACACAAGTAACTGTAAAGTGCGCTAACTAGCTTAGCAGGTTGTTGTGCAAACAACAGCAAAATAGTATCTCCTGCTCCAGTTTTCGAAAATACAGAGGGAATTAATGTTCTTTCATTTGTTGCACTCGTAAGTTTCCGCCAGCCCATCAACCACCTCGGTTGTTTTCGCTCAATGAGAGCGGCGGTTAAATCAATAATGTTGGAAGGCCCTGATCGTATGAAAGTGAGATCACTTTCGTCCAATGGTGTTTTTCTTTGAATGTCTTGCGCACTCGATACTGATTTACCTAGCCAAGTAATCATCTTTGACTTCAATACTTTATTTGACAACACCCTCCTTCCAAGAACGTCCACCAAAAGACTCTCCACACAAGCAACAGAACTTGCAAGACGGTTAGCCTTCAATTCTTCTGGATGTACAGTACCTAACACCCATTCTGCGAGAACTTTCAAACAGTTGAGTTCTTGTTGTTTTCGAAAAGATGATTTGAGCTTCTCAGGTACGCGAGCAACCTTCAATTTTGTTTCATCCTCGGGAACCCAATACCAAGGTTCACTTTCGTAATTGGGATCAGCTTTAGTAGCGACTGGAATTTCTGGAAGACTGTGATTAGTAGGACGCTTCATTAATCCCTCAAAGGAACCGTGTCGATGATCAAATTGATGAATCATTTTTGCTTCCAAAAGAGGAACATATTTCAAATCTTCTTGTTTACTGTACCAATTCTGCCCTTGAGGTTGAAATCCACACTCGGATAACTGCTCAGCTGTTCGGAACCAATGGCTGTCGTTGGACATGTCGAACATTCTTTTGAACGATGATTTCCAATGGTTTTGGAAATTTCCGGAATCCACGAGTGTCTCCCTAATAAATACGGGAAATTTCTTATAGAGCTTCCGTGTCAATTCCAAGTCAGAGCGCGTACGAAAAAGAGGTGATGTAAGTGTATTTGGATTCATTACTTTGAAATCTTCAGATTCAAGCTCAATTTGTCGTTCGACCTCCTCTAGATCCTGGGGGCTGTGAATGAACGCTGAGTAGCGTGCTTTATCACTATGTCCAATGGCAAAAATCGAGAATCTAAATCGACTATCTACATCAGGAAAAAAACCACATCGATTTTCGAAATCGTAAAGTGCTGCTAACTTCCTTTTGCTTACGATACTTCCAAAAAATCGACTTGTCATAAAATCGATCGCGATTCCAGTTGGAACAATCACGCCGGCTCGCCCTCGAATTAGATATAACGAATTCCTCGTACCAATTTTTGTTTGAATTGGATTTTTTCTTAAGGTGAATTCTCTCTCTCTACAAACCAAGCGAGAACAGAGTTCAGAAAATAATGCATATGTATTCACGTCGTTTCTACCCGTCAAAGGAAATCGACCGGATTTACGGACAAAAACACCTACCGCTTCTGAATTACGCTTTGCTTGTTGAAATTCAACATAAAGTCGAGCTTGATGCGTATTTGGTTCAGCGGATTTTAGACTACGTATCAACAACCTGCGAGCGTTTGTGTTCGGGGCACTTGCAATATTTGAATCGCGGGTGGAAAAAAATTCTTGCTCCTGAATTTTAATTCGCTCCCAAGGAGGATTACCAACGACACAATCAAATCCTCCACGAGACATTACAGCCGGAAATTCCAACGGCCAATGAAAGACTTGGTTTTCTAATGCTACCTGAGTGCATTTTCTACTAATCTCGCGCTGCGCTATATCATTTCGAAGCAAATCCCAGATCATTTCTGTTGTCGGTACTGCATGATTTTTGAAATTTTCCAGGTTTGGAAGTTCACCTGTTTTCGGCAAAAGATACGCGGCTACATATGTATCGCAAGCATGTTTTAGATTCTGCCGGCTTTTCTTTTTCTCTAGACGAGACCAAGCTTTTGACTTGGCTTTAATTTCCTTTATTGTGTTCTCCGGCATTGCATTTATTTTCGCTGCACTTTCGCCAATTGATTTAGGAACGCGGAAACTTTCAAAAATTCCAGACGCAGATTTTGCTTTCCTCTGTCTCTTATTGATTGATTTGTATGTCTTTGCAACTTGTTTATCATCCCCAGTCAATGGATTGAAAGCTTCGTCGGGGAGACCATTTCTAATTATTTGATACTCTGGATCAAAAACACCGATCAAACTATTACCACAACGTATTTTGGCATCAAGAAACGACAACGGTTTACCAGGTTCCAGTGTTTCTATCCACAGTGCTACTTTACAAAGTTCAACAGCCATTGGATTGCAATCTACTCCATAAACGCATTTGTTTACAACTTCTCGCAGAGCATGTTGATATTCTTCTTGACTGTAGGAGCCCGTTGAACGATGGTACATAATGCAACCCGCTACTCTATGCGCTGCACCGAGAAGAAAGTGACCGGAACCACAAGCAGGGTCAATGATTGTAAGATCGAGTATTGCGTCGACCGGATCGGATGGATTAAAACTTTCAGCAGTTTCAAGCAGAGGATCTAGTGTTATCTTTAGCAACAATTGCACAAGACTGTTGGGAGTATAGTAACTGCCTGTAGATTTACGTTTATTTCCTTTGCCTCTGGCTATATCCAAATTGAACGTAAACTTTCGGGTTTCCAAATCGACAATCGGGACTAGCTCAAGCAAACTCTCATAAACCGAACCTAGTTCTTCAGTTTCCATATCACGCCAATTTACGCGTGTTAACAACTGATTGTCCGAGCGAAACCACGTAAGGTGCCAAATTGCCTTCAACAATCGTTTGTTCGAAATTCTTAAATTTTCGAGATCAATTAGTTTTAACTCATCAAATAGCCCGCCGAGTGCCGGCAAACCCAAGCGAGATTCGCCAGATGCTAAAGCATCAAATAGAACGCACAATCCGTCCCAAGAATCACAATGTCGGTTCAACGAACTGCTATTTGTACACCGGTCACGAAGACGAGAAACCGAATACCCTCGACGATACGTCTCTCTGACAGATTTCGGAGCGTTCAGAGTATGTAGTAAGTTTCGATCCTCCGCAACCAATAGAAAAATTAAGCGATACACCAAACGCAATAATTCCTCAAAGAAATTTTGACGATTCAATCCTCCTGTTTGTATTTTGTGACGAAGCTCACCATTCGAACTATTTTCCAATAGCCCTGTACCAAGTTCCTCAAGTGCTAACCTAAATCCATCCCGCAGTTTCTCTCTAACAGTTGAGCCTACCGTTAGACCCTCCTCATACCAACGCTCAAGTGAACAATCAGACGGCCTAGAGCCCGTAGCCCCAAACCGACTTGAATGTACCAGCAACCAGAAAACTGCAAATTCGTTGTAGAGACCTTCATCAAAAATTTTCTCTAGGTTAATTTCGATCCACGAAGGACGTGTAAGGCTAATGTTGTCGCGCAACAGACGCAAAATAGCCCCATCCACGACAATTCCCCAAAGTGCACCCTCATCCGCATTGAGATAGGCCTGCAGAAGTTGCGTTGCAGAACGACGAGACTCATCTCCGAATTGCACAAGTGATTCATCAACTCCCGCCTTTCGACTGTCAGATTTTGCTGCAGGTGCGATAACTATTGGAACCCTTCCCTGTTTAACGCAATACCCAATTGGAAATTTTCGTTCTGCGAATTCAATTGGTTCAACTTTTTCCAACTCTTCAAATCTCAAGCAGTTTTGAAGTAAATTGTGCGCAAACAAATTCGATGCATTGTTGTCACTTTCCCGAATCAAGTCAAAATCATCCCAAAAAGAACGAGCGATTCGATAGTAGCGCGCAATTTCATCACTAAGTTTCAAACCGCGATGAATTCTGTAGCTATCTTCAGACTGATCGGGCATGTCAAAATCCGCAACTCGCATCACAACATCATGTTGAATACGCGCACTTTTTATTTCAATCGCTTTAAAATCGAATGAAGGAAGCCTGCTTGATCGTTTACCAATTCGGGGCATTTTCAGAGAACAGGTAGTAGAGCATAAATACCAATCACGTCGACGGGAATTGACGCCTCAACCCTAACTTTCGCTTTCGAACCGAGAGTGCGACGAACGCGAATGTGGTCATTAGCAAGTTGCCGAGCGCGTTCTAACGAAAATGTTTCAAGAACAGGTTTTATCTTGGGAAGATTTTCAATTAAGCGTTCCAATTCCTGGCGACGTATCATTTCTGGGAGATCATAGCTTCTTGCATTGAGTAGTCTAAACGCATGTTCGTCCGATAATAGCCGACTGCGTGTTGTTGCAGATAACGCAATTGCACTAGCTTCTTCCGCTAAGTTAAACTGCGGACCCAACTTACCGCTCGAATGCAACTTGTGCCGAATTCTCAAAATTGCGAGCCAAGTGACCTCATCAACACCTTCGGATTCCCAAGCCCCTAAACGAGGAAGTGTTGCCATATCATTCGAGTAATTGGAATCAGACTCGAGTGTTTGTTCCAAAATGGTGTCTGCGAGAATGGATGGTAACGGATGAGTGCGATGAATTGATGTTGCTCCTGCAGGTGGCTTTTCAGAAAATACAACTTTCATTATTCTTGCGCGACTATCGTTTTCATCGACTAATCCTTCGGATTGCAGTCTGTTGCGTATACGTTCAGGTGTTTGTCCAATTGGTGCCTTGTAGCCACCGGGGATAGGTAATTGTTTAAGTGGCGCATTCAAGCGTTTCATCGCTTGAACAACGAAGCGTTCCGTATCTCTATACCCTCCAAATACCGCTAGGGATTTATTCCACTCAGAATTGACCTCATCTGGTTTGAGTGTATTCTGAGCGAAGCGAGTGCTAGATTTTTTTTCCAGTTCTGAGGCGTTCCGCCAAGCAATTTCGATGTCCTTAACAGGTTCCAGTAGATCAAAGTCAATCGTTGTTTGCTGACTATAGTGGGGCCTAAATATCACCGCTGACATTAATGCCCTAGTTAAACTACCATTCTCGTCTGGAATTGGGATTCTTACACCGGTTTCCTCTTGAATTTTTCTCGCTTTTCGCAAGATTACCTTAAGCACAACTAGATCCACGGCATTATTTTTCCCGTAAATTAACGCGCTCCTCACCGTCTCACGGGGTTGGCCAAACCGATCCACCCTTCCTTCACGCTGCTGGTGTCGAGTAGGATTCCAACAAAGATCATAATGAACAACGGAATCAAATAATGCTTGTAGATTAATTCCTTCCGATAGGCAGTCGGTCGCAACTAGAATTCGATTTTCGTGATTTCCGAGTTCACCGACACGACTTTCACGCTCTTCGGAAGACAGTATTCCAGTCACTGTTTCGACTGTGTAACGTGTAAATTCTTTTTCCAAAGCTCTACCGACTGAGCTGGCAGTTGCAATATAGCGACAGAATACAACCGGATTAAATCCAGCACTGACTAGAGTTTTCAACACTTTCACTAGTGCCTTAAACTTTGGATCAGTTGAAATTTTTTTTGATAATGCTTCTGCCTGACAAACTAGGTTAGAAAGTGCTTGATTGAATGTTCCAATGTCAGGCTCGATATCATCGCTGACCATGTCTTCACGGTCAAGTACATTGGCAGATACATATTCCTCTGATATCTCTTTCTGTTCAGTGTTTGTACGTGTTTTAAGCGCGCTTACGGCGGCAGCTGGGCTTGAACAGACACAACGCATAAGCGCTAATGTGCCCCAAAATGCAAGTCGCTGTCGATACTCACCCTCAGCGTTTGAAACAATCTCCACACAATAGTCTAGAACATTGTCGTAGAAATCTTCGTAATCGCCAGTCAGCTTATACGCGACATCGGTAGTTTCATGCGTCGGAAATAGTCCTGCTTCTTGCCAAGCGTCAATATCTACACGCCTTCTTTGTATGAAGTGCCGACTAAGTTGTTTTCTTAAACTCTGACGCAACTCACCACTAGCATCAAGTAACTGTTTGAATTTTTCGTCTATGAGTCCAAGTAAGTTGTAATAAGCTTGTTCATTTCCAGAATGTGGAGTCGCAGTCAACAGTACGAGATGTCGTTCGGAATCATTTGCCAATGCACGTACAAGATCATATCGCTGTTGACGTCTCTGACCGCTAGAAACTGCTGAATGCGCCTCATCGACAACGACCATGTTTGGACAAGCACGGACAAAGTCGTGAAACCGTTTATCACTCTTTATGAAGTCTAGGCTCACAACTGTGAATGGATAAGCATCGAAAACACTCATCGAATCAGACAAATCTCGCTCTAATCGAATTGCGGCTGACGCTGTAACGGGAGTAATTGAAAACGAAAACTTTTCCTCTAACTCTTTCGTCCATTGCTCGATTAGATGAGGGGGGCATAATACCGTAAATCGATCAATTTCGCCGCGATCTACGTATTCACGCAATATAAGTCCCGTTTCAATTGTTTTCCCTATACCTACGTCATCTGCATTCAACAACCGTACAGGTTCCAATCGAAGTGCCATTAATAGTGGCACTAACTGATATGGACGCGGTTCAAAATTGATTTTTCCCGCGCCGCGAAACGGTCCCGCGCCTCGTCGAAGGGATAACCGAAGGGCGTCTCGCAACAATAGCGCTGCATCTCTTCCCCCAACACGCTCGACTGTAGGCGGTTCAAATATGGCATGTTCTACGGGAGACTTTTCGATTTCCGGCAAAATATATTCAATATCTTTTTCGGTTCCTGTCAGGGGGCGAAGGCCTAGTGTTCGGCCTGCCTCAATCACGACCCATTCGCGACCCCTTGCTCGAATCAAATCACCAAGTGAGAATTTTTCAGCAACTTCCATAATCTTCAATTCTGAAACGCCTGTCTCAATTGAATCTCAGCTTTCTCTCTCCCATCTGGATCAGAAGGAATTTCAATTAATCTGACTCCTTTAGCAGCTAACACTTCACGAGTTGCTTCATTAACCGCATCTTTATCAAGTGCTACAAGTCGAAATTTTCGCCAGACTTTAAAAAATCTCATTCCGTTCATTTCTAGCGGCTTGGCATCAGGCGGTGGTATTCCATTTGAATCAAGTAAACTAACTGAATCATCTTTGTCTTTCACACAGTTTGCAAATGCGAGCCGAAGCAAGAAGGAAAGTGCGCCTGAATCTCGTCTGTCAATTAATTCGTGATCAGGTTGGTTATAGTAGGAAAGAATGCACCTATAGCAACCCGCAACACATTCGGATTTTCCTGAATCGACAAGCTTACCAACATCATTTCTCGCATCTTCGAAACTATTTTCGTCGTAATGCATAATTTTCAACGAACATCTTGCTACTTCGCTTATCCCTTTCTCTTCCTCAATCATTCGAATTAATGCACCTGCACCACCTTCTGCAGACTCATAAAATAACAATGCTCTACGGTTGTTCGAATCCGGTGTTGGTTCAACCAAAATTTCTCCTTCTTCCAATTGATAATAGGTTTCTATCCCACGTGCCAGAGCATGCTGTATTGTTGCTATGGTCTTTGTGTAATCCATACTGAAATTACTAACTATTAACCTAGGAAATCGTAGTAGTAATGCATTTTTTCTGTCCTCTACGACTGGGACAATCAATTGACTAATTACTTCTGGATTTTTGGAACCGTTATCAAACTGGTCATCTTTTGGCTCACTTTTCCAATCGCCTGTTTTTGGATTGATAAAAAAACCAACAGGACTAGACTCATTTCTTTTGCGCCGTCCTTTGTTGATTCGGCTAATTAATGCTGCTTGAGCAAAATTAAGGAGAGCAACTTCACCTTCGTCATCGTTTGCTGACCGCGAAACAATTTCTCTGGCATTTACAAAGGAAAATGTCGTGACAATATTAAACCCTTGGCGCCTGCGGTCTTCGTCATCTGAAGTGATTCTTGATTCAGCGTATGTACCGACATTCTCTACTCGATGGAGATTATGTATAAGAACTGAATCATCTAAAACAGCATTACAAACGTGACAACTCTCGGGATGTTCTCCTAGATGACTTGCCCCACAATTTTCACAAATTGCTTTGTGGAAGGTTGGCAATTTACCATCGTCCTCTGATCCAGCATCTTTCAATAGAGCTTTGTTTACGCGAAATGTATTTCCCTCGTGGTATACAAGGCTATGGGGACCGAACTCGGAAATTCCAAGAAATCGAGCGCGTTGGATATATTTCGATTTTTCACGCCTTGAAGCTCCCGGTAGGTACGCCATTAATGGAAGACGGGGAAAATTATAACCAGGCAAAAAACATTCCGTTGCCAGGTAGCGGTAAAGTTCAAAATCATGATTTTTGGACGAATTTGAATGTAGAAGTATTCCAACTTGATGATTGCTCATCTTTTGTCGAGCTTGGGCAGCATGACGTTCGCGAGATGAAATTGAATAATCCGCAAGTGTTTGATTTGCCTGGTCTCTAGTGCGTTCAGCCGATGCCAAAAGCTCTCGCCACCGATTAAATGCAGCATTAAACTTGTATGGTGCTTCCGAAATTAGAGTATCTACAAATTGACCTTGAGTCTGATACCAGCTAGGAAATTCATTGCCAAAGTCATTTTCAAGCATATCCAATACCAATTTGACTCGACTACTTGAAAGTTCGATCGAATTCTTTGAGTTTATCGAATCGACCAAGTGTTTAAGTAACGGACGTTCAGTTCTCTGCATGTCAAGATTACTAGGGATCTCTGATTGCAACTCCACTTCAGTTGCAGCTAACCACTCAGCATGAAGGTGACTCTCGACTAAGTCTCGATTGCGCAAATCTATCGAAGGAGGAACCATTATCCCGGCAACAAGTTCTTCTTTCCGCTCAAAAAAATATTGATCATGTGGACTCTGGGCCGCACAGTAGCTCAAAATAAGTGCTGCTTGGCCACTTCTTCCGGCTCGACCACTTCTTTGGGCATAGTTTGCAGCAGTCGGTGGAGAATTACGCAAGTACACAACATTCATAGAAGAAATATCGACCCCGAGTTCCATTGTTGGGGAACAAAACAGGATTGGAAGGAACCGTAATCGTTCCTGAATTTGAGACTCACTAAACCGATGTTCGTCGAGTTTTATTTGTTCTTCTGTACCAAACCGAAAACGCCACTCACGAAGTCGCCTTAATTCTTGATCTACTTGTGCGGTGTGCTCCCGGCCTTCGAAACCGAGATATGTAACCATTTCATCTGTGAGAGAACTTGCGATTTGTTCGTAGAATTTTAGAAAATAAGAATTCGACACTTCTGCTTCCGCTTGATCATCTTGCAAATGATAGTGAATTATTTTGGCTTGTAATCGCCAACCTAATTCTTCAAATGGACTGAACACCTCTTCAACAACACCGTAATTTTTCGCGGCATTTAGCAGGGTACTTAGGATACATTCAATATCTTTCGGTTCGATCAGTCGACCATTGAACTTTAACTCACGAATTTTCTTCGCAAGTGCGCTCCGAGGCGTCCCTCTAAGTATCCGGTCTTCATCTCGACGTGAGATACGACTTTTGTGAGGAGGCTTAAGCATCAGAAAGGTTGAACCAATTAGAGCTTCATCAGACAGTGCCCATGGAGCCGCTATTGAACTACGCATTCTTTGTATTAAGTTCTCTATTTTCTGGCGCTCAAGAACTTGAGAATTAACCGCCAATCCTTTACGCATATGGTCAAATAGAATAATAAATGCGGCTTTTCGCTCTTGTGGCCTAGCAGATTCCAATACATTTGAATTTCTAAATTCTTCATCGTCGAAAATAATTTGATCAAGATAATCGTAGCTTGCACACACTAGCCCAAGCTGTTCAAGGTTAGGACTTGTATATCGCCATCCTCGACGTTGATCAACCCAAAATCGATGTTGAAGTGATTCACGCAAAGTCGACTCAACATCCTCCCGGGCTTGGCCTTTAAGATTGGGGTTAATGAGCCATTCATCGGCTCTATCTGTAAATTGCGGTGCTGCTCGGAATCCTAGCGCATTCTGGATTCTAGCTCCCATTTCGGGCTCTAAAAGTGAACCATCTGGAGCGGACTTTAATGCCTTTAGGATTGCTGCGCGAAAAAGGGAAACAAAAATAAAATCATTGAAGTGTCCCGCCTGAAGTGCGGCGTCCTGACGATTATCGGTAAAGGCAAGAATCTTTCGAGTGTGGGACTCTAACTCCGACATATTGCTATTCATCCAGTGTAAAATTTTGGATACAAGCATGGTTGTTGCCGAGCTCCGGCCTTCGGCTGCTAACGAAGCAAGTTTATTTGTCTCTCGTGCCTGTGGAGTTGGAATGTTTAGGCACGTTGGACAGAACCGAAATTTCCCAGCTGTGAACCAGACTCTTCGCCCTTCTTTCCCCGGTTCAACAATGCCATTGGGAGCTACAATAAATAGTTTCGCGCGGCGTTTTCGAAAGTAATATTTTAGTTTCCGATTACCACCTTTTACCTCTACCCATGTCTCAGGATAGTCATCAACGTTGCCAGTAAAATTAAATTCATCGTCTTGAGGCTCCGGCATCAAGTAACCCCATTCTACACCTTCATCTGCCTCATCCGGCTCAACGGGAATGTCGTCAATTTCTCGCTTTTCAAAATATTGGCATCCGTCTTGTGTCCTTAGTGTGACTGGATGAAACTCCTGGCCACAAGATCTGCAAAAATGAGTCGGATATAGCCGTTCATCTGCATTACTCGGGTTAAATATCTGCCCTGAAAAGGAAACACTACGATTTCCTTCCATACTTAATGTAGAGTACAGTCTCCCAGCACCTGAAATAAACTGGTGCAATTTAAACGCAAACAGGGGTGAGTTGCTTCCAAACTTTATACCTCTTTGTTTTTCCGTCATGCTGAAATCAATTAATGCTCGTTTAAGAGCTTCCTCACATTCACCAATCGGTCGACCAGATGCACCAGACAGTCGTTCTGCTACTACTCCAAATGGAACAGGTTTCGCACGCTCCGGCTTTTGATCAACATGCTCCAGGCCAATTTCTGTTTCTATCCAAATTGCGAGATCATTTGACGCTAGTTTACTATTGGAAAGTCCATATCCTGCTTGTCCACCAAGAATGTTATCTATCGCATCAGCTAAACCCAAGTGTGAGTCTTTTGCGCTCTTTGTAGAATCTGTTACTCGCTTCAGTGTCTCAGTAATGACTGCATCTCGACCGATAGACACGCCAAACATCTGCGTAGAAATTTTTGAAACAGCATCAGTTTTTTCGTGAGAATCGCCTTCGCTCGCCATAGTGGCGGAAGTACCGATACAAACCGGTGGATGATTTGGGTCGCCAACTCTTGCTCGCAATCGGCGCATCAACATTGCAATGTCTGCGCCTTGTCGACCTCGATAGCTATGAAGTTCATCGAGAACAATAAACTCTAAATTGCGGCAATTTGCCAAAACCTGTTTATCACGAGAATTTTGACGAGTCATGAGCAATTCTAGCATCATGAAATTAGTAAGCAGAATATCGGGTGGATTGTCTCTAATTTGTCTGCGTTCTTCCGAGTTTTCTTGACCTGTATAGCGTGCATAAGTCGGATTATCTCGTGATGCACTTGATCCAAGGTATCGCCGAAGTTCTTCCTTTTGACTGTTGGCAAGGGCATTCATTGGATAGATCACGATTGCACGCGTCTTTGCAGACTCTCCAGCCTTTCTACCCTTGACTGCGGCATTGATGATCGGTATGAAGTAACAAAGCGACTTACCTGAGCCAGTCCCGGTAGTTACTACAAAACTTTTGCCTTGAACACCGTAAGTTACAGATTGCTGTTGATGCTTGTAGAGCTTTATCGTTCGATCCATCGTACTTGCAGACGAATTCGGATCGATAAAATATCGAGAACATTCATCTTCCAAAACACCTGCATCAACGAATTCTTGTACTGAACCGCCTGTGGCATAATGAGGGTTCAGTTGTATGAGAGGATCTGGCCAAAAACGATTTGTCTCATATAGCGCATCGACTTTTTTCTTAAGCTCCTCTGATTTGATTTTGGTAAAAGATCGAGCAAATTTTTGATATTGCTGGAGTACGGATTGATTTAAATCGAAAACGTCCATCGGAAGATTAATTGAATTTGTTAGTCTCTGTCGGATATGGGAAATACACCAAAGTTTATAACATGCATTCACAGACATCCGCGCCTGCCGACTCTTCAATAACAGGAAATCACGCGCTAATTAATCAGATGCCTCTGCATTCTAGTTCGAATATTCTTCCCCGTCTTGAGATAAATGTGCTTATGATTAAATCCTGAGACAGGGTACATTACTTTATATACCAGTGCATCGCACATCACTTGCAAATTAAATTGCCACTAAAACCGTTGGTCCGGAGACCAAACTAAGTCTCGTCTACGAACTTTCATGGAATGAGTTTATTTTCTACTCACTCTCTTGAAAAATTTCTCAATTCATAAGTATGTCCCGATGCTAGAATGGCCAGCTTCCGTGGCTCAAACTCCATCATCCTAAAATAAACTCTACTTGCACATTAGACCATGGACCCGACTAAATCCAATTCCAGCACATACCTAACTGATAATTGACCTTGAGGTCAACGAGAACAAACTACCGATAGTTTGAGTGGAATAGTGACAATATTCGCCTTAATCTCAGCATACTTCCGAAAATAGCTGACTGTTAAGTCCCGCGCACGTGTCCACATAGTCGCTGGGAAAGGTAAGTTGCTAAGCGGCATACAATCATTGTTGGCGGACCAGTTCGTTTCGCTGCTTGCTCACCAAAATTTGCTTAGTCACTTCGAGTTTGCCACCAACAACGGCAGTGCGATTGCGCGGGCAAAGGCTTCCCAGTTCAGGAATCGATCTAGTCCACAATGCTGCAAATGATTGATTGCCAACTAAATCGCTGGATGCTAATAACGGGCAATGGCGAACGTAGGTTGCAATTCACGTGCTAAGCACTTGGCACTTAGCTTGACTTAGACCGGCAGCGCACATTGATCCAACTGCTCACCGAGTTGATGTTGAATTGCAGGCGATGAGGTCCAGAAATTGTTGCCGGTTTTTAAAAACGATGGGTACGGGACTCGAAGAACGAAAACATGTTTTCCTAATTCACAATTTTCTCCGCATTGAACCAGCGACGCGAAACCTGATCAATCTTGCAGTGCGCGTGTGCGATATTTTTCTAAAGTTGCAATTCTTTTATCTGTTGAACACCTGTAATTTCTTTGGAATGAAACAGAGAGTCTCGCGATCCTAAAATATGTCGCTGTTGAAGAATTCCTAAAGCAGAATCCGAATGAATCACAATTCATGATGACACGCAGTGCATTGTTCCGCAAGTCATTGAGAATCTAGTTCAAAATACAGAATCGCTTTGAAACAAAAATCTTGGCAAAGTGGAAATGGAACGCGAGAATTGGACGAAAAAAGGAAGTTTGGAAGATCAATATTCCAGTCACTTGTTGACCGGAATAGCAAACGGGCATCCTTCGGCACAACAATCTCCCAAATTAGTGGAAAAGATGATTTTGGAAAAATTTCGTAGCCAAGTCTTTCTCCTATAAAAATTAGGAATATTCTTTTGAAAATTCAAAAAGAAATTGAAAATCACTCATCTGGAATTTCTGAAATGATTCCTAGTAAGGAGTTGGAATTAAATGCAGAGAAAAAACATGTCGCTATTTTTATGGAATTTATTGGAAAAGGACAAGATAGCTGAGCATTCGGCAAGTATTCGGAGGAAACGGAAAGAAACGTTGATGTTCTACAAAGCGAAATCGAAGATTTGCGTCTAACAGAGAAACGACTGTTTAAAACACCTCCCAAAGAGTGGATAAGAGCATGAAAAATTGATCTAAATGATTTTTTGGTACAGAACACAACTCACTCAGCATTGCTCCTCCGAGATATCCTTGGACCTAAAGTTTTTAACGCACCTACCCGGAAATTCGTAAGCTAATACGACATAGCACGCAGTACCAAAATCACACTCGAAATCATTTATCGAACAAGGGATTCCGGGAATGTGGGTCATATGCGATGGTGGGCTCGCTCGCAATTCAAGCGAACATTTTGTCACTTACCATTTCCAGATAAAGAGATGTGACCCCGCTGAGCAAACTTGCCATCAAAATATTGCTGAAATAGCATTGCGGTTCAAGAAGCTTGAATTAATTTACAATTCAATCGCGAGTTAACTAGAAGTGAACCATAATTCCAATTCCAAGGACAATTGAGTCGATTAGCGAGTTTGACAACAAATGCATTTAGGTTGACCGAATAAATTTTGACTGAACGTGTAAATGTTTGACAAGGAGAAACTTATTGCAGAGTTCTTGGGCACTATTGCTTCAGCTTGGACTTTATGAAATACTCGGCGACATTACGACTTATCTCGATGTTGTGGCACTCGTCCAGAGAGTAGTTGTCGAAGAGCCAATTTTGTGCTTTGTAACCGCGTGTGATGAATTCGAGCAGGTCAGTAGTATCGAAGCCGACAACCCCCGGCCTCAATTGGGAAACCGTACACAAGCAGCTTGCGACTACCACCAGCGCCACTCCATATGTGGGAAGGAAATAGAACCAATAAGGAAACACTTCGTCCAGCTTGGAAGTGAAGTGCCGTACCTCCGGGATTTCGTATAGTTCTCGTGGGTCATCGAAGTAGCCGAAAAAGGTTAGATCTACGCGCCCCCGATACTGTTCGACACTATTTCTGTCGATTAGCACACGCGAAAGAGTAACAGCCGTTCGGGACACATCGAGGGCCTCCACTTCTGAGCGGTCTACGACCACACGAAGCCATTCAGCACCCAAGTCTCCGCGTAACCCCACTCCAGTAACTTTGCCCTCCGATTGCAAAGCGGTAGTGATGGGGCTTTTTTCCGCGACAAGTCTAACCGCTTCATGAGTAGTCGGTTCTCGCTTGATTCCTGTTCCACCAAGAAAAGAAACCACCGACTTCCCCGAAACAAGGCCGAATCGGCTGCGTGGGAACAAGTCATGTGCGCAGGCAACTGAGAAAATCTCCTCTAACGTTCCCACAAAGCTCTCCTCGGTGGTTCGGAAGAATGTAAGCTCATGAAAGTCGATATGGTCCAGAAGTAGGCAAGGAACCCCCGTCTCCCCGAATATGTTAAAAACAGGTGGACTAAAGGTCCGCTGTTCTAGATCAAATAATTCTTTGACGATGATAAGCCCAAAGATGTCGCGTCCAGTTATGGACACCTTGCGGCACTTCCCATTGGTGATGATCTCAATGGGATTCCCCGATAGAAGGTGATTGATGGACCCCTTCAGTTGGCGGGCCGCCCTATTGACATGGTTGGCAGTCGTGTTTATCCTGCGGGTGATTTTCCGCGTCAGTGCTAACTCTGTGCTTGGACTGTCCTTAGCCTGAATCAGGAGCACAGTCTTAGCGGTCACCACTAGAACATCTACGAACTCTCTTTCGTTATCGGTGCGAATTGGATTCAAAAAAACTTGGTCAACCCTGAACGGGCGACGCAAGGCCATGGCAATGTCAGGTTCGTTGAGATCGCCCGGGTTGGCGACAGACTCTTCTAAGCTGTCGGGAAACAGTCGCTCCCGTAGATGGATTGTGAACGCAGCAGCGTCGTCGGACGACGAGCGAGTTCCAAACCAAGAATTCATCTCGTTGTGGACTTGGCGTACACGCTCGAGAGTTGGATTCACGAAGTGCATCGTGTTCGAGAGCACTCGAACATGATCAGCATGCGGATTCTCGGCACGGAATCCAATCAGCTCTCGATTATGTTCGTCGAAGAAGTGGATATAAATGGAATCCGAAGAGAGCAATAATAGGAATTCTCGGGTGATTTCCTGTTTGAACAAAGGTGTTCTGATGACAAGCGGTTCATCCTTGTCATCGAAGAAGGCTGTTGCCAGACCATACGTAGCCACACCGCCAACATGAACAGGAACAAAATAAACGCGGAATTCACCGCGAAGTCGAGCCGTTTGAGCCAATTCTCTTGAGGCCTTCAGAACTAGAATCTTCCGCAAGTCACCAATGCGGCGAAAGGGCAACAGACCTCCTGGAAAGTCCCTAAGTGTTTCAATAACCTCTGGGTTTGTAATTGTCAACTTCATTAGGAATGCAAAATGCGCGACGTTACGTCGAAAACTGCTATTTTCTGTTATTTACATGTTCCATTCAAAGTGAAATGCCCGTATTAAGATTTGGACACGTTGTGATGGTGAGCACGGACGCAAGGTATCCGAACTTCAGACGAACTGGAATTCAAAGTAGACATTGTCGACTCTGAAGAACACTTCGTATTCAATCAAACTATAAAATTGTTGTAATCTAAAAATTTTGGATTAACGAAAAAGAACAAAGTATGAACATGGAACTGTTTCAAATTAGGTTCTGGTTAAATTTTGAGGAATTTGGTACAAACGACATAACTCCGAAATCAAACTAGCAAATTTTTATTCGCAGTCAATAGCGACATTCCATAACACATGAAATCTTGTTCATCAGTAACTAACTTTAAGTTCTTGCTCACCCATAGATTCCCGATAACTTGATCACTAGAGTCAGCACCACCATTTGCGAATTCATCCAGTACGCGTTCCATATCCATGATTGCAAACTGGTTTTCGGTACGAAAAAAAATGACTCGATACTCGCGCAATGTTGTCCACTACTTCCTCAGCGATTGGCTTAAATTGGGAAATATTACCAAGTATTTTGAAGTTAAGATTAGAATTTCTTTGACGCCATAAAATTCTAGTGTATGCGTTAATGAATTCTGAAACGATAAGAACATCAATATTAATTGAGCTTTGCGCCTCCAAATTTCAACGGAATGCCGAAGCTTAGATCTCTGCCCTTGAATTTCTAAAATTTTGGCGCCAAAAATCAATAACGATATGTTTGCATCCAGAATCAATTCATCTTCTGGCAGACATATATAGTTTTCTATTGACATTGGTTGATTCTTCGTTCAAATTCTATCCCTATTCTTCTTTCATTGCCTGCTCATATCGTAGGGGATCCTTAAAGTAACGCTTCGCTGAATCGACAACGCGTTTAAGTAGTGCCTTATCATCAGGTTCGATGTCCACTGCCTTTAAAAGTTGACGAATTTGATTTTCGTCAAATTATTTACCGTATAGCTGACCGATCGCTACGTTGAGAAACGCAGCGGTTAAAAGGGAAACATTTTTAAAAGAAAGAGAAACTGGTTGATCTTGGGCTATTGCAGCGGAGAGACGCTTATACACCTTTTGACCATCGCCCAACCCGACGCAAAAGGAACTTCCGACAACTTCGAACATAGATATTTTTAGTCTTTTTTCCATTTTTGTGACCTCACAAAAAAATTGTCAAATGTATATTTAGTAACTAGGCTATATGATTTCTCGTCTGCGGTATTGAGCCTTACATTCACGACCGTGCCTGGTAATTGGTGATCAAATCCCCTTACAGTGGTTTCCTTGTTTCTACGACCCCAATAACCAGCCTTAAACACTACCTTGTCGCCACACTGGATGATTCCCCCAGTCTTCGGGCATCCCCATCGCTATTCGCCATTTTTCGGTTTGTGCGATTGGTTCCAGAAGGTCATTCATTTGATTTTGCCATTCGTCACTAACATGTACATTTCGCAACAAGAATCGAAGAATTAAGAGAACGTAAAAAATTCTTTCATTGTCGAGACGAGCAGGAAAGTTCCTTCTAATTTGTCTCATAGGCAGGCGGGGGCGTATGGCGAGTTTTCTGTTCCACAAACGACCGTGATGTGAACAGACATTGCGAATATAGGTAAGTGTGTGTAACCAACTAGCCAACTGTCTATGGTGGAGTTCAAATGTATCTGATATGATTCTTTTGTCTTCATGTTTCAATCCGTTATAGCCAAAGGATAAACTGCCAAAAGACATCACTTCTGTCACCATCCAGATTGGCAAAGTAGGAAATCCTAAGTATTTGTCTTTGTAGTGAATAACAAACGCATCCTTTGCTCGGGATATCGCGTGATTAAGTTTCCTTAACCAAGGGTCGTGATTGAAATCTGGATGAAAGTTTGCCACCTCTGTGTGCCCAAAAACACCGTACTTGTGACCAATCATTTCAGCATAAAGAGCACGCACATACACTTCAAGACGCTCTATTGTATCAATCACTTGTAAACGTAACCGTCGGTCAAACTCATACAGTCCTATAACATCCCTGAAATGTGTTCCTACCTCAAAGTCATCGGAAATGACACTATTTTGCTCTATTTTTCGGAACGGGTACCAATAAGCGCTTAGTCGGTAGTAGCTGGTGGTTCTGAGGTGAAAACGAGCTAGTTCATCGTCGTCTATCAACAGACCACGGTCATTTAGCAGTTGTAGTTGTTGATTTAACGTAGTAGGAGGTTTTGTGTAGATTTCAAGCACCGAGAGTCCTTGTAGCGCAGAAAAGAAAAAAGCCACCAAGGTTGCGCATTATTAAGAGGCGTGACGGCTATATTGGTCACTAATATAGTGCCAGAATGTAAAATAATCAACCTTTTGTTCAAATTGGCAAGGCTACTTTTTTCAGGTGCTTTGAAGCGCTTTGGTCAATGAAACGCTGCATAATCTGATCGGGTGTTCTCATTGTCGTCGCTTTGCGAGGGCAATTGTATCGAATTTGCTCGGTTTTCAAGCCACACAGGCAGACTTTGAGCGACGCGCTCGACAACGAGGCGCAAGTGCCGAATTTGAGCACTTAAGCTGCGCCAGCGAAGTGAGCCAGCTTCAATGAAATGTTTCGCTCAGGCCCAGGTAATCCAACAGCATGCGGGCGTTACTACGCAATATTCTCATCGCGGGCGCCGCGTTCTTGCCGTGCCGCACAATCTGTGCAATTGCAACTCGGGATAAAGTGTTTCAAGCTGCTCCCATCGACTGGTTTGAGGAAATTCTAAACTGAATTGAGCGATGTGCTGGAGCAAAATGCGGCTCAATCCACTGAGACCCTGCGCCAAGTCCTTGGACCAATTAGAATAGAAGCGACCTACGAAGAAGCCGGCAAGCCGTACTACACAGCGCACACATCAATTGATGCGTTCGCCATAATCGACAAACCTACCTAACCTGAACCTTCTTAAAATAGTTCGGATGCTTTACGATGGTGGGCACGGTCGAAACGTATCCGAACTTAAGCGGAACTGCTATTCGAAGCAGAAATCGTTGATTTCGAGAAACATTCGGTATTGAACAAAATCATAAAACTGTTTTACTAAGAAAGTTCGGTATAACAAACAGTCACCACTCAGTAAAACAAGTGCTTAAGGTAACTTACTGGACTGACTAGGTGCAGTTGATCACGTAAAACAGATTGGTTCAACAGTAACCGAAATCCAAATTATGCTCCTAATTGGTTCTGACTCTAAAATTTATGTACCTTCAATTCTTTTGAATGAATCACTTGCTGATCTTCAATTTCCCACGAATTGTTATGGTCACTCTGTCATTTAAGCGTCTCTACATTATCGAGGTAGTACCACTAACATCAATACAGACTGAGTGATTATCAATCTTTGAAACAAATATAGGCAACTAATTTGACCAATCGATTCATTGCTTTTCGGCTTCAGCAAGAAAAACGATAGTGGATGCAGTCATATGAATCACGTAAGCTACGAGGTGGTCAGGTACAGAAATGGGTGTTGCACCTTGACCATGAGCAGAGAGTCTATTTCGGGCGGTAGGTATACTGGATTCCAAAAGAGACCGTAGTGCGGAAAACTGACTTTGCCAAAAACTAGGAATTAACTCATTACGAAAACAAATTTGTATCAATTCGTTTGCTGTTGAATTCTCATTGTAATTCCAACCTTTCCTTATACAAATTACTTTCATTACACTTTCAAATGCTTTAGAGCAAGAAGTTAATGCGTCTCTAAATTCACCACTTCGGTAATGCTCGTGAGCTTTCATGAATTCCTCTTGAGGTCCAGAGAAGTGGTCCTGATGAAGTAATTTGAAAGCAGGAATCATGACTTTTGAATGAATGATTTCGGAATCAATACGAATTATTTCAGAATTGACTAGATGGTATCCAACTCTATGCTCTTTAAACCGAGAATTAACAAGTTGGAGGGCGTCGTCGGGTGACAAACATTGACCTTGGTTTGATCGAACATTTAGGTCAAATCTGCAAAAATGAATAATTCGAAATACTACTTCAATTACATCCAGTGCCTTCTCAACTTCAATTTCGTTAAGAAAGTAGTTCCATAATTCATTTAAGTAGTTTTCACCAAGATTGTCTGTGAGGTGAAAAACACCCCTTTCATGACGTACAATCTCGACAATAGATTGGTAAGGATATGCTTGACATCGATTGCAAAAATATCCGTCGTGATCTCCTAAAATTTTCATGCAAATTTGTACAATTTGTACTTTTAGTTCGTTTGGAAGTTCATCATATCGGTAAACATCAGAAACTTCTCCCCGTAGTTCCTGTTGACGTTTCGAATATAGTTTTCCTTTGAAATTCTCAAATATTCCCATTTTTCAACTCTCTCGTTTGACACGATGTAGATTGATTAACTTTTTCTGTAGCTGACTACTTGAATCTGCACGGATTTATTCTGCAATCTCTTTACGCAAATTTTCAGGGTTCCATATGATTTTTGCAATTTTCCGATAAAGTTCAGCGCGATTATCGATACTTGTTCTTGTGAAGTCTTCATTCGCTTCAAACGGCAAGCGATATTTCGAACAAAATTTCTTGAATCCAGGATTGTGCTCGTAACACTTCGGGTTGAGTGACTTCGCTAAAAGGTTCTGAGAAAAATAGTGGGGCAATTTTTTACTGTATGCGAGTTTGCCGAAACTTGCATTGAATGACTTAGGCAAAAGCAGAAGTCCACCGATTCGGTTTCTGTGTTCTGAGAAATCCGCCGGATGCTGGAATTCGTCTTTATGTCGGTCGAATTTGTCAGCCCATATATGCTCTACTTCGTACGGATCGTTGTTAGATCCAATGAAATCTTCGAAATGCGACTCCATGCCGGATTCAACTTCTATGAAATTAGTAACCCGAGCGAGAATTTGATGAATGAATTTCCGGTTTTGCTGATGAAGATGGAAACCAATCCCTGGTCTGTGATAAGGACTGTTTTGATCAAAATTATCGTCTTCATTTTGAAGTTTCTCAGAGAGAGTATGAACCAGTTCTTCAACCTCAAGCCCTCGCACATCTCGCATTACAAGAAACATTGCATACTGCATAGTGGAATAAGTGATTCTGCGGAAGTTCCATATGCGCCATGTGAGCAAAATGTCAATGTATTGGGCCGTAACCCTAATTTTCTTGTTGATCACCTCCTGAGAGTCATTTTTCTGCAGAGGTGCTAGCAATAGCATGTACTGAAGTGTAAATCCATTCAACGAATTGTATCTGACGTGTTCAAGCTCAGGGGTAATGTTCTTTGAAGCCTTCAACAAGCGACAATACTGCTTAGCGTAAAAATCGAGGTCATTCTGGATAAACCTCAAAAAATCAGACGGAAAATTCAACTTGATTTGATTTCGAGCGTCTCGAATCCAGCGATGAAACTCAGTCCCAATTCGGTCGTAGTCCTCCTGCTTCGAACCTGCTTTTCGTTCACGAATTTTCGTTGAGTATTGACTCCTAAACCATGCCTTGAAAAAATCGGCATCAACACCTTTACCCAAATCTGTGAAGGCTCGAATATGTTCTTTCCATTCATCGTTTACTTGATCACGGTGTTCTTCCTTAATATTTGCGAGCAAGTATCCTTTTAGCATTTCCGTGGGAGTGAGGGACAATCCCCGATCATTCATAGTCTCAAAAATCGTATAGGCATCGTCATCCGAGAAAGCTGTAATCTCGACTAAATGTACGTTCTCAAGAAGCCAATCAATGAAATACGGGAGAGCTTTTTCCTGCAATTCGTTTGGGAATGCCATCCCAATATCTTCATATCCATTGCACAAGTTTTTGATCGACTCTGGCGCATCGTTGGTAACCTCGCAACTACGCCCGTCAAATAACGCCTCCATATATGCTGTACGTTCATCAATAACAAGGTTGAACGACTTTTGGCCAAAGCGCTCGGAAAATATTAGCTCCTTGATCGAAACAGAATCGTCTCGACCAGCCTGTAAGTTATTGAGAAAAATTATGAAAAGCGTGAGGCTTGTAAGACGTTGTTGCCCATCAACGAGATAGTTAACATTATCTTTTTTGTTGATTATTATGCAACCAAGAAAATAGTGAGAGTATTTGGCGACCTCTATTCGTTCATGATTTTTATCATATGCTTCAAGAAAGTTAGTGACAAGATCATTGACCAAATCGGTTACTTGTTTGTTTCCCCACTTAAACTCACGCTGATAGTAGTCGATTGTATATTTGACTCCTTTTAGCAGTTCTCGAACT
This sequence comes from Arenicellales bacterium, assembly GCA_965202855.1. Taxonomy (GTDB): domain Bacteria; phylum Pseudomonadota; class Gammaproteobacteria; order Arenicellales; family JAJDZL01; genus JAJDZL01. The sequence goes on from CBDBBP010000004.1 coordinate 717,950, forward strand.
GTCCTCGCTTTCCCGGCAATCTCACTCACAAGAAATATCCTCCTCTTTTATTGTGCCAAAGTATCGGCTAAATCAAAAACTGATTAATCCGTTCATTGCAGCTAAATATAAGCAACTATTCTCATCAATTGAAAACTAAGTACTATGAGATTGAGTGGGCAGGAGTCAAAAGAATACAAATCTTAGCTGAAATGACGTTTAAGCTAACTTCCCCGAGTCGGAAGCGATCTCTCTTTGAATAACTTGCTGATCAGCGATGCATAAATATAAAATTTCCACCGTTAATACCTCAGTTATCTAGCGACAATAGTAATCAAGCAAAATTTTGTCCGGGCTATAGCAACAGATACCATCACATCCGCATTGTAATGGTTTGCCAAGATTCAACCCTAGTGCACTACATTTCTGCGGTAACTCGGATTAATGGAACAACCGTCATAAGACCTATTAGGATAAGAAGCAGAACGTACGAAATAAACATTCGTACTAAGAATTCATGCGCCATAATTACCCGTGTAATCTTCTCGTTTACGGGTTCACGGTTTCTTCTGACTGCCTTCAGAAGTTCTTTGCAAACGGACAAATCAATGTCATCTTTGTTGCTTAATTTGATCAAATCTTCCACCTCTACTCGGTGGTAACCTGCAACTTTAATCGCTCGGAATGCCCAAATTCCTGCCACCAACAAATAAAGTGTACCTAGCATGAATATGGGTATCAGGGTAAAAATTTGCCAGTTTTCGAACATTTGGGAAGCAATGAAAAATTCTTTTGTTAATGTTGCAAATAGTGGTACTACAGCCGCTAGAACAGCTAGATAAATTGTGGCTTTCGTATCGGCAGATTTCCTCCTTCCTTCCTCTATTCGAAACAACTCTCTGGATTCTTCCAAAATAGAATCTATAGGTTGCCACTGTGCTTGTTCAATATCGTCGATAGTTTTATCTATCTGCTTCCTTAGTTCGCGCTCATCTGAATTAGTGCTACGGTTTAGCCGTGGCCAAACTAACTCGATTATCCTATTCACAAATTATCGACCAATTTAAGTAATTCATCCACTATTGCTGCCGCAATAGGCAAACCAGTGCGATTCTCTATCCACGCCCATTGGCCATTTGGATTACATTCCAAAAACCAGATCTTTCCACTGACATCTTGTATCAAATCAATTGCCCCAAAGCGAAGAGATTGCAATTGTACGATTCGGATACACTTTTCTGATACATCCTCTGGCAGATTTATGACCTCATGACGTAATTGTGGGTTCGACCCACGTCTCCAATCAGTTTTAGTTTCTGCCGTCTCTTGTGAATGAATAGCGACTGCAAAAACCTCACTCCCGACAACAGTAACCCGAATATCTATAGCCTTAGGTATTTGACGCTGGAAAATAAATGGGCAGACAGAGATCGATGCATAGTCTTCTTCTGCAAGAGTATCTAGTTTGGAAGTAAATATAACTTTTTCATCATCTTCGTCTTTTACTAAAGCTTGTCTTAGTGGTTTTACAATTAAGTCGAACTTTCTGTAAAGTGCTCGGGCGGCATGGATATCATTTGTGATAACGGTTTCTGGGACATTAAAGCCAAGCTCGTGTGCAAGTTTGATCTGTCGAGATTTGTCCTCCGCTATTAAAATGTCAGATGGATGACTAAACCACCGACTACCTATACTGGAATACAATGCCTTCAGGAATGCATTCCATTCTGTCCATACATACTCGCGGTATACACCAAGATTGTCACTTGGCTGGGATATCTCAGGTCGACGAAAGTATGCTGCGGAAATAGAATCTGTATGAAATCGTGAAGATGCATTCTTGATCCCAATGGAGTTTGACACTGGGTGCAAGACGACAAGGGAATCGGTTAAAACATCCGTGTTTAATCGTCTGAAAGCCAAACTTCTTTTGTTCAATTCTCTTATCAGAAAATCGGTGGTCAAATCCCTTCGATTGGTTACTAAAAGAATTGACATAACCCAAGTCCACATTAGTGGAAAATTTGAACGGTAACTTACTATTTACAGGTTGGTTGTCACTGATAAGTAGTATTTGTCTGTTGCCTAATCATCTCTTTCTTCGTTCGCTTCTGTTTTCGTCATTAGCTCCAACGTGGGGTCGTCGTCTGCCTCTGAACGCACGCGTGTTTTTGTTAGCATTTCAAGTGACGCTCTATCGCATTCTATAACCGGGCGAGGACCATCGGCAGTGTCCAACATCCACATAGAAGTTTCGGGAGAGTACCAACCTCTTAGTGGGGGAATCTTAGTGCGTAAAACCGCGAAACGAGCGAGATAAGGGATAATATTTTCTTCGTTGTGCATAGTTGTACTTCAAGAATGCATAAATTTCAAATTTGGTGGTAAATTTTAAATGAAAGACTGAAAACGCTTGAATCTTTTTCGCCAAGAACGTTAGTAATTTTTTAATTGTTTGTTGCAAACTCTAAAGCAAATAGAACACTGAATCTGAACAATTGGTAAGTGAAACTCGAAAATTTCGAATAGACTATTCTTCATTATCTTGCTATGCGACTAACGACAGATAACCGTATAGTGACAAGAATATCCTGATTGCTTAGTATGGATAGAATGAATTTAAACCGTAGCTGAAATGCTATTTCAATTTAACAATTTAACTTTTACCGGTTCAACGAGCGATTTTTCAGCCACAATAAAGGCCACTTCCGTTACCTATCACTAGAATGTACATACTCGCTGACAATGAACTAAATCTAGGAGTCTTCAGCAATCAATCGTTTTATTATATGCCGATGCATTACGATAAATTGGTCATACATCTTCACTACCCTGTCGAGAACTGCAGGTGGGCAAGCCCCTCCGTCTGGTTCTCGATGAAATGCCCAATCACAATAAGCGTCGTCTCGGTACGATTCCAGCTTCGCTACAGGAAACGCCGGGGGCGTGTACTGCGTTTGCGTAGCCCTTTCAGCCCTTGTTCAAAATAAAGCCGCTACTAACCCAAATTTGATAGCTTGCAACCAATGGACAGCTTATAAAGCAGCACATTCACAGCAGCTTTCATTACAAAGTTTGCAATATAATTTCAGTTCGTCGAACCGTCTCAAAGCTTTGAGAGAGATAGACTAGCTGATTATCGGTGTTCGATACGATTGAAGACGCAGACATTTGATCTACATTGAGTAGTACTAACTAATGCAAGTTGATTGAGAAATGCCTGCGCGGACTACCGAATTTTTCACTTCGCCGTAGTACTTCAAGCCCGTATAAGTGTCCTACGGGCTTGAAGTTTCGGTATGAAATGTATACGAGCCTTCACTTTAATTTTATTGAAAAATAACAAGAACATATATTGTATGATGCTCCTGACTATAGTGATATTTATCTATGGAAGAAATAACAATGAACCTCAGTTGGATTAAGTGTGAGGAGAATCAATTGTGCTCTCTTCTCGACGTAAACCTGGAACACTCTCATTTTATAAATCTTGAAGGTGTCTACATTATCTTGCATGGGGGGCAGTATCCTGCAACCGTGTACGTGGGACAAGGTTCTATCGCCGACCGCTTAGCTCAACATCGACAAAATCCCGAAATTTTGCAGTTTTCGCATTACGGCATCTTCGTGACTTGGGCCCAAGTGGATACTGGGTCACGTAGTGGTGTTGAGCGATTTCTGGCGGAACAACTACAACCTAAAGTAGGTCGGCATTACCCCACCGTTCCACCTATTGCGGTTAATTTTCCTTGGTAGGGTTAAGTGGATAAACAAAAAGGCGATATCCCTATCGTTACGTACGAGATCCCGCGTATTGAGATCTATCAAGTAACAGATAATAAACTTAAGCGAATCGAGGATGAAACTAGTCGGGTGGCGCAAAATTTTGCGTTTATGTTAACCAGTAAATCGATCTTCTTTTCATTTCTGATAGCACTAGGTACAGATACATTTGATGCAACCATGGAATTTTTTTCATAGCGGCAGTTGTAGTTTCTGGAGTAACCGCCATCTACACCGGATGGAAATGGTTTCGACATCGAAAAAAATCACCAGATGTAATTAAAAAAATTCGACTTAGGAAAGAGGATCCTGAAATCTAGTGAATCGACGCAAATTTTGAAACTATTGCTAGGCTCAAACAACACATAAACAATTCCCCATTGCTTGCCACTAGACTGGTCCAATCCAAGGTTTTAACCTTTGACTTAAGAATTGAGTGCTTTGAATTCGAAGAAATGCACAGTTAATCATTTGTAAATAGGTTTTAAAACAAAGGTTGATCGACAACGACTGACTAAAGTGATGTAGACTTTGCAATGGTGGGCCCGGAAGGACTCGAACCTTCGACCAATGGATTATGAGTCCACTGCTCTGACCAACTGAGCTACAGGCCCATTATTTTTTCAGGGTACTAGATTTTATCGCAGGCTGACGCGAATCGCACTACTAGTCGTGATCAATTGAACGATTTTGTTTTAGCCTTTCGAGATTCTACCAACAGTTCCTGAATTCGAGCTGCATCCTCTAAACTCGATCGATCCTCCTTAATTACATTCGATATTTTCGATCTCATCTTATGCCGACTCCCTAATTCCTCGATTTTTAAAATAATACCGTCAAATTCATTTTCCAAACCATTTCCTGGCACCAAGTGATCTAAATCAGCGAACGTACGAACCAACTCGAATGCATTTGTTTCACGGTATTCTTCAATGAGAGCGGCGGTGGTTAAGTTGGGATTTGCTTTCAATTTACTCAGAACTTCGACCAGCAACCGGGAATTTTGTCCACCTTTAAATTCGATCAGGTGTTCTACCTGTTCGACAAATTGACTGAATTCAGGATTCTGTATCAATAATGCCAATGCGCGATTTGTTAAATCTCTTTGATCTAGTTGTATCTGCACTTGCCGTCTGTGAGAAACTCTCGGCGCTATTTTTTCTCGAAGATAATCATCTCCCAATCCTGTGATGTCACGGAGCTCGTTTTTCATCAATTCGCGCAAAGTCGAATCTGGAAGTTGTGACAAAATTGGAGTGATTTCCTTGACAAGTTTAGCTTTGCCATCCGCTCGGTTCAGGTCAACACTGTCTATCAATTCCCGAAAAATGAACTCGGCGATCGGTTCACATTTAGAAATCTGATTGCTAAACTCATCTGCTCCATGCTGTCGAACATAGGAATCCGGATCATGACCAGTGGGCAAAAACACAAACCCAACGAGTCGCCCGTCATACATCATCGATAACGTTGACTTCATGGCTCTCCAGGCAGCGATTTTTCCAGCGCGATCCCCATCAAAACAAAACACAATTTCGTCCGTTGTGCGGAATAATTCTCTTACGTGATACGGAGTCGTCGCGGTCCCCAGCGTCGCCACGGCATTTTCAATGCCAAACTGGTGTAAACACAATACATCCGTGTACCCTTCCACAATGATCGTTCTGCCTTCATCCCTGATCGCCTTTGCCGCATGAAACAATCCGAAAAGTTCATTGCTTTTTCGAAACAGAACCGTTTCAGGCGAATTCATGTATTTCGGTTCACCCGAATCCAGCACTCGACCACCAAAAGCAATGACGCGGCCGCGACGATCATAAATCGGAAACATGAGTCGATTTCTAAATCGATCATATTCTTTATCTTCATTTTTTCGAATAACGAGCCCAGTCTTGAGCAGCAAGTCCCGGTCTGATTTCGAGCGGCCAAGTTTTCTCAAAATAAAATCCCATCGATCCGGCGCAAAACCAATTCCAAAGTGCATGACGCTGTCTTTGGTAAGCTGCCGATTTTTAATGTAACTCTTAATTTCAGAATCAGGGTCACTTTGAAGCAGTTCCCTTTGGTATGCAGCCTGAGCTTGCTCCATCAACTGAATCAATCCAGTAGTATTCTCAAGCTTCGAGCTGGCAGTTCGATTCACCGGAACTTCCATTCTTGCAAGGGTCGCAAGCTCCTCGATAGCGTCCAAAAATCTAAGATTGCTGTATTTCATCAGAAATGAAATCGCCGTACCGCTTTCACCGCATCCGAAACAATGGTAAAACTGCTTCTGTGGACTGACGTAAAAGGATGGGGTGCGCTCGGTGTGAAATGGACAGCAAGCTCGATATTCACGCCCATATTTCTTCAATGGAACGTGATTCTGTATAACGCCCACAATATCTACTCGACTGAGTAGTTCTTGGATAAATTCAGACGGTAGTCTACCAGGCATCGAATTGTCAAAATTGTGAGTTGTAACACGAGAACTGAATCGTCATGTTATGCAAAATTGTATCAATACAGGCTTTCGTACGAAACAAAATCCTGCTTGACCGAACGGGTTCAGTCAATGTGAATGGTATGAATTTACGGAATAACTGATGGGTGGTCTGGCCGAGCCATGACCAGATTGAATCGACGAAATCAGTATGAACGAGTGTAATAACCGCGTTGACGCATCATGCGTTTCTTTTCTCTTTTCACCGCAGCTGCCGCTTTTCGTTTGCGAATGGCTGTCGGTTTTTCGTAATACTCTCTTCTTCGAATTTCGCTAAAAATCCCCGCTTTTTCACAAGAGCGGCGAAACCGTCGCAGGTTGATGTCAAAAGGTTCGTCGTTTTTGACGCGTACGCTTGGCATTTTGAGTTTACACCTCCTAAGCACTGGATACTTGATGGTTAATACTGTGCGCCTTTTTGGCACATAATCTTATTTCAGTAATGTAATTATAGAAGCGTCCTTGCAAATGCACAAGATTTATTCCAAAATTGTCCTTCCAGTCGAAATTTTGATCTTAGAATTTGATTTGCTTGAAATAACCTAAAATCACAAGATTGTAAAATTTATTTTGAGATTTTGTTCAATTAGTGGTAATATTTTTCAAAATAATTGATTCTAAAGGATGAATTTGCTATGGACAAAATTGATCTTGATATTCTCAGTTGTATTCAGAGTGACGCTAATCTATCCGCCAGTGATATCGCTAAACAAGTCAAATTGAGTACAACACCCTGCTGGCGACGAATCAGAAAGCTGGAAGAAGATGATGTGATCCTTAAGAAAGTCGGATTGCTGAATCGGGATAAACTAAATCTTGGAGTTGATGTGTTTGTCGCAATTCGAACCAATCAACACAATGCAGCTTGGCTTGAATCATTTGCGAAGGCTGTTATTGAATTTCCTGAAGTCGTAGAATTTTATCGAATGAGCGGACAGATCGATTATTTGATGAGAGTTGTAGTACCCGACATTAATGAGTTTGACAAATTCTACAAAAGACTTATTTCGTCCGCAGATATCCACGACGTAAGCTCAAGTTTTGCAATGGAGCGAATTAAATATACGACGGCATTGCCACTGCAGTATGCAATTCCAGAGTAACTCCAAAATTGGCATGATCGTCTTAGGTTTGACGCCCATCCGTTAACAAATTCAACCGCCCGAGATAAAAATCGTGATGAAGCAGCCACTCTGGACACCGAGTTCTGATCTTGTTGACGCAGCGACTATCACAAAGTTCGCAACATATGTCGAAACCAATTATTCGACACGAATTTCTGACTTTAATGCGTTGCATAAGTGGTCAGTGGAAAATAAAGCAGACTTTTGGAATTCAATTTGGAATTTTTGTGGTGTATACGCATCCAAAACCAGCTCAACGACTGTAATCAATGAATCGTCAATGCCAGGCGCCACTTGGTACCCGGATGCTCATTTGAACTTCACCGAGAATTTGCTCCGCCGAAATGATGACGGTCCTGCGATCATATCCAGAGGCGAGCATAAAGAGGATCGGGTGATCAGCTATGCCGAGCTCAACAAAAAAGTTTTTCAACTGGCTAGAGCCTTTCAGGCAAATGGAATCAAACCTGGTGATCGAATTGTTGGATACATGCCGAATATTCCAGAGACGGTCATTTGCATGCTTGCTGCGGTGGCTTGCGGCGCAACCTGGTCGTCCTGCTCACCTGACTTTGGAGCGCAAGGTGTCATTGATCGATTTGGTCAGGTCAAACCAAGGATATTGATTTCTATCGACGGTTATACCTATGGCGGCAAAGCGTTCGATCTTCAGGATAAACTACGCCAGATTCTTCGCAATCTCCCTACACTCGAAAAATGTTTGATCGTACCCTATCTAAACGCGGCTGGCGCAGATGCAATTGATGGTTCAACGGACTTGAATGAATTTTCTGCAAACTATTCTGACGACCCAATCGAATACGTTCAGCTGCCATTCAACCATCCATTATTCATCCTGTTTTCGTCCGGCACTACGGGTGCGCCCAAGTGTATCGTGCACGGAGCAGGAGGCACGCTTTTACAGCACCTTAAAGAGCACCAGCTTCATGTGAATCTCCAAGAAGGAGAAAAACTCTTTTTCTTCACGACCTGTGGCTGGATGATGTGGAATTGGCTTGTTACCGCACTCGCGTCTCAAGTCGCGATTGTTCTTTATGAAGGCTCACCCTTTGCACCCAGCGAAAATGCCTTTTTTGACTACATTGATGATTACGACATCAATTACTTCGGAATCTCTGCAAAATACATTGACTTTATTTCGAAGTCTGGCATTCGCCCCATGGATACCCATTCTTTGTCTTCACTGCGAACCATCATGTCAACGGGTTCGCCGTTGAATCCAGAGGGATTCGATTACGTATATGATGCAATCAAAAAAGATGTTTGCCTGTCATCCATTTCAGGCGGCACGGATCTGATTTCCTGCTTCGTACTGGGCAATCCTACCCTGCCCGTTTGGCGCGGTGAAATTCAGTGCAAAGGACTCGGCATGGATGTTGCAGTTTTCGATGACGATGGAAACGAAGTCGCTCCAGGAGTGAAAGGCGAACTTGTCTGTCGCAAGTCTTTTCCTTCAATGCCCGTTGGATTTTGGAATGACGCAAACGATGAAAAGTATCGAGCTGCATATTTCGAGACCTTTCCAGGAATATGGCATCACGGCGACTATGTCGAAATTACAGAACACAGCGGAATGATCGTTTACGGGCGCTCGGATGCGGTATTGAATCCAAGCGGTGTTCGCATTGGTACGGCTGAGATCTACCGACAGGCCGAACAGGTTGATGAAGTCGTTGAGAGCCTTGTCATAGGTCAACAGTGGGATGGAGACACTCGGATCGTACTGTTCGTTCGATTGAGGCAGGATTTGGTTTTGGATGATCCATTGATCGATAAGATAAAAAAAGTGATTCGATTCAATGCGTCACCACGACATGTTCCAGCGAAAATCATTCAAGTTGAAGACATTCCAAGAACAAAAAACGGAAAAATTACGGAAGTGGCGGTACGCAAAATTGTGCACGGTGAATCAGTGGATAATTTAGAGGCACTCGACAATCCAGAAGCGTTGGACCTGTATCGCAACCTTCCTCAGCTCCAATAAAAGTTTTGCGTGTCGGCGGCTTTGGCAGCTGCTCACGCAACACGTGTTTGTTCTAGTATTTGTTCGTTGATTTCAAACCCTAACCCTGGCATGTCTCCTAGATCGATATTGCCATTGCCGTCATGCTGCACGATATCTTGCAGCATGAAGTCCCGTTCTTCTATCGTCCACTCTGGCGGGTCGATCGCATATTCCAAATAAGGTGGAATGACCGTACCTGCGGCCAAGTGCGCATTCGCCAAGAATCCTATTCCATTGCCCCAGGTATGAGGGCTGAAGGTCACACCTTGCTGGGTGCATTCGTGTGCAATCGATGTGAGACCCGTTATGCCGCCGTAATAAACACAATCTGTCTGCAGTACGTCTACGCAGCCAGTTTCTATTAGAAGGCGCAGTTCGTGATATTCAGTATTCATCTCGCCGCTGGCGATTCTCGGACCGCCTTCAATGGAACGCAGCTGGCGCAGTCCGTCAAAATCTCCTCGATGAAGTGGTTCCTCTATCCAGTAGATATTCAGGTCCATCATTTTTTCAATGACAGTTTTCGCGTGTTCCGCCGACCATATTGGAGAAAGATCCCACGGCATTCTCCACGCTTGATTCGCGTCAACCATGATTTCAAAGTCGTCACCCAGCGCTTTTCGAACTTCTCGAAGCGCTGCTATGTCTTCATCCAGTGGGCGCCTCCCAATACGAAATTTAATCGCTTTAAATCCCATATCTTGCAATAAGCAAGACTGATCCGCCAATTCCTTCGGTGGACGAACAGTTCCCGTTGATGCATATAAAGAAAGCTTGCCGCTGGTTCCGCCAAGCAGCTGGTAAACGGGCTTGTTTTCAATTTTTCCTTTTAGATCCCAAAGCGCAAGATCTAACGGCCAGCAACGAGCGGCAAAAAGAGAAATGCTTTCGAGAATTTTGTTGTGCCTTTCAAAGTCGAACGCGTCAGCTCCAATAAATAAATCTTTATAACGCTCAAATCCGATCATGGCATCACCCGAACCGAAGCCCACAGTACCATCTTCCAGTGTCACTCGAACCATGGTTGTATTGAACGTCTCCAGTGGACGGGGATCCCAGGACGATGGAAACCGCGGCCGAATTTTGGTTTGGTGACGGGTGATATCAATATCGGCTACACGCATTTTCACTCACAGTCATTGAAGTTGAGAAAGGAAGATCGTCTTTTTGAGAATACGTTATCTTTTTCTCAAATGAATCAGCTACATAATCACGAGATTGTTCCGATGAATCATCTCGTGACTTCTAATGTAACCCAATTTATTCTCAATGCGATTGGTCCTGCATCCCTGAATGCAATTCGCCTCAGTCGAATCATAATTGATCAAACCTCTGGCGATTTCATTTTCATTGGGGTTTACACAGACAACTAGATCTCCGCGTTCAAATTTACCTTCTACTTTACGCACTCCAACTGGCAGCAGACTGCTTCCGCGTTCCAGTAACGCAGTTGCTGCTCCCTCATCAAGGTGCAATTTACCAGCGACTCTAAGCCGTCCCGCCAACCATTGTTTATGAGCAGCAATGCGACCGGTAGAGGAGTACAGCAATGTGCCGCTGATCTCATTTTTTCGAATTTTCTGCAACTGACCCTCTTCCAATCCAGAAGCAATCACTGTCGCTGCGCCTGATCGCGCGGCTTTGCGGGCAGCATCAAGTTTTGTTTGCATGCCACCTCTTCCCAACTGACTGCCCGGACCGACGACTAGATCAAGTTTTTTGTCGTTTGCCTCCGCTTTTCGAATTAATTTTGCGTTGGGGTCGTTGCGGGGATCAGACTCAAACATTCCCTTTTGATCGGTAAGAATGACTAGAAGTTCGGCATCTACAATATTCGTGACCAAGCCAGCGAGATTGTCGTTGTCACCAAACTTAATCTCTTCAGTCGTCACAGTGTCATTCTCATTGATCACAGGAACGATGCCAAATTCCAATAGAGTCCGCAAGGTATTGCGAGCATTCAGGTAGCGTTTGCGATTGGCGAGATCGGCATTGGTCAAAAGAATTTGAGCCGTTTGATATCCATGTTTTTCAAACGCGATTTCGTACGTTCTCACCAAGCCCATCTGACCCACTGCGGCAGCTACTTGGAGCAAATGCACTTCGTGAGGACGTTTCTCCCAGCCTAGTCGCTTCATGCCTTCAACGATAGAACCAGAAGATACCAGCACAATCTCGACATTTTCTTGTTTTAGATCTGAAATTTGCTGAGCCCAGGACTGAACTCGCTCGACATGAATCCCGAGACGGACATCAGTAATTAAGGAACTGCCGATCTTTACAACCCAGCGATTCGCTGTACTGCAGTCAAAGTTCATATTTCCAGAATCTCGAATTCCAAATTCTCGGAAATTTCTTCTGTGTACGGATTTTTTTCAAGCCAATCCATCGCCATGCCGACCAATCTTTTGCAGCCTGTTCCTTTTAAGGCGGATATTGCAAACCAATTCCCTTTCCAATCGATGGTTCGAATCAGATTTTCTACTATGCCTTCCTCTTCGGGTTGAAGCAGGTCAATCTTGTTTAGAACCAGCCAGCGGTCCCGTGCGATCAGTTTTTCATCAAATTGCTCCAGTTCCTTCTCCACAATCTGAATAGAGTCTGCGATTTGATCCAGATCATCAGTTTCTGCCACATCGACCAGATGAAACAGCAGTCGAGTATGCTGAAGATGTTTCAGAAATCGTATTCCCAAGCCAACGCCTTGAGATGCGCCCTCAATCAGGCCAGGAATATCAGCCATGGTATAGCTGCGCCCAAGATCGAGCGATACGACGCCAAGCGATGGCTTAAGTGTAGTAAATGGGTAGGGAGCTGTCTTGGGTCGAGCGTTCGTGACAGTTCGAATCAAGGTTGATTTTCCACAATTGGGGAGTCCAACCAATCCAACATCTGCCAACAGCCTTAGTTCGAGGAAGAGGCTTCTTGATTCACCCACCGTTCCGGGAGTCGTTTTTTTCGGGGAGCGATTAACACTAGATTTGTAACGAGCATTGCCAAGACCTCGTTTGCCACCTTGAGCAACCAGCATAATCTGTTCATTGATCGTCATCTCACCGATCAGCTCACGCGTATCTGCATCATAAACTGCGGTGCCAAGCGGGACTGCGACATGCAAGTCGTCACCGCTGGGACCAGAGCGGAGTCGTCCCGCGCCCGGCCTGCCGTTCTGTGCTTTGTAGGATTGATTGAACTGAAAATCAACCAAAGTGTTTAGAGCGGAATTCGCGACTAGGTAGACACTCCCGCCGTGGCCGCCGTCACCACCGTCCGGGCCACCTCGGGGGACATGTTTTTCGCGTCGAAATGACAGGCAGCCAGCTCCGCCTCGGCCTGCTTGGACTTTGATTCTAGCTTGATCGATGAACATCCCAAAAATCTACATTGCAGAGTGTTCATCAACAGTGATGGAAGCTGACCGAAAAGATAACGGTCAAAAAGTGGATTCAGGCAGGAAGAACCGTGACTGTTTTTTTACGAAGGGGGCCTTTCACTTCAAATTTTACGTGTCCGTCTGCAGTTGCAAACAACGTGTAGTCTTTGCCCATGCCCACGTTGGTGCCAGGATGAAACGTGCTGCCTCGCTGGCGCACGATAATGTTGCCGGAGCGCACGGCTTGACCGCCAAACTTTTTAATGCCCAATCTCTTGGAAACTGAATCGCGCCCGTTTCGGGAACTGCCGCCTGCTTTTTTATGTGCCATGAAAAATTTTCTCCAAATTCTCTAATTCGCAATCGTTGCGAACTGGATTACTCGCTTTGCTGTAGTCTCGCGATGCCTTCAACTGGTTTGGCGTCGCTTTGAATTAGTTCCGGTTCGCTTTGCACCAGTTCCGTCTCGCTTTGCGCCTGTTTGGTTTCGCTTTGCGCTGGTTCCGCAAATTCAAACACGGTTTCGCCGATTCTGACAATTGCCAGCTCGGTATAGCTCTGCCGATGCCCTTGAGTGCGTCGGTAGTTCTTGCGACGTTTCATCTTTATTACGCGAATCTTTTCTCCCCTGCCGTGATCCACTACTTTTCCAACGACGGGCACATTCTCTACATGAGGTTTCCCGATCAAGGTTTCGTTTCCCTTGTTAACGAGCAATACATGATCAAACGTGTAATCGCTGCCGACATCTGCGTTCAGCTTTTCAACACGAATTCGTTTTCCGGGTTCTACCCGAAGTTGTTTTCCACCGGTTTCGATAACAGCGTACATCAGTAATTTTCCAAGGAAGGAATAGGGAAAAAAGTGAAACTGAAAGTATAACGCGAAACGAAACTTTGGTCAATATTTTTGAGAGAAATTTTTAGTTGTGTGCTGCAATTTGAACTGGATAAATCGAAATCAAATTGGAACAAGCGCATATTAACGGGATTGAATCCTTTCGGTCAATGCTAAAGCGAGCAAACAAAGGCACTTGACATAAAATTAGCAAAAAGCATTAGTATGTTTATAGGAAGAAATATAATCATCTAAAATCAAATAGTTAAAGATTCAAAGACTCTCATTCTTTCGCTTATGTTTTTGATCTTCGATTTGATGACCTTTTGCCAGTACTGCGGCAAAATGACTTGCTCAATTCGCCCGACTTAGATTAGGAAACTCTAACATCATATGGTAGCATTCAAAATCTAACGGATATGGCTTCCCAGCTGGCACATTCCTTTGGTGCCGTGAGAGTCGATTTGGTTTACGAGGATATTCTGACACTGGTTCCAATACGCAGTTCAGTTTTTGTGCGATTGCATCAAAGACATCACTGGGATCACCGGTCAATAAGTATCCCAGCATCGCCCCAGAATTTGAGAAAGGTGCATATCTGCACGTCAGAAATTCTTTCTTAACATCGCGAACATAAGCACTCACCCTCTTGGAAGTTTCAAGTACTTTAGCTTCCATGGGCCACATAATTCTTTCATCTGCTCGAAAAACAAATGCTAGATCGTATTGCGGCGGTTGTGCAGGTGGAGCCTTCATCGTTTCGCGTTCATATGGCCCGTGCTGTATATAGAACGGCTCATAACCAGTCATAAATTTACGCATGCGTGGTTCCAAGAGTTGAGTGATGCTTCTTTCTAAGTCCTCGGCATTCACATTAGGCGGCGATTCCCTCATATCTTTGTAGGCTGACCAGATGAAACCGAGAAAATTTTGTGCTGGATCCTGCATCCATGAACAGGCCAACTTGACAAAATCACGATCAATTGAAGCTACTCTATTCGCATCGTGAATTTGGACCATTAGTGAAGTGTTCCTTCGTCTTTCACGACCACCTCTTGCTGCCACCGGAACAAATCAAGCGCGACTTCATCTCCATCATGAAGCCCCATGCTACGGGTCCAGAAACGCTTCTGATTGGGCTTGATGATAAAGACAATCGGCACTCTGTCTCGAACTTCATAAATGCGAGCGACACGTTGGTTGTAGGTCCCGTTGCTCTGGTCAATCGCCTTTCGATTCAATTGCTCCAATTCCTTTAACAGAGCAGTTGATTCGATGTTCTTTAACTCAATTTCGTTATCCGCTATACCTCCTAGTGCAAAGGCAACAAGTCTATAAGGCATGCTCTCGGATAAACAGCGGAAAACTGTGGCCGAAACTTGTCTTTCATTGCCGAATCCAGCCTTCAGGACGCGGAGAAAATACTTGCAATAGGAACGTAGATGCAAATCATTTCCAGACGCATCGCCAAAGGATGTCGGCTGCCTCCCTTTTGAAGAATTCCCGTTGACGTAATCACCAAGCGTGAATTCAATCGCATCTTCAATAAGAACTCGTTCTGCTTCTTTCAGCTCAAAGAGATCAAATGCACGTTCGTCGAGCGAGGAATAGTTTTCCATTCCATCTAGCAAGTCTGATGCCGGGAACGGGATAGGCAACTTTAACATCTCGTCCTTTGAGGGTACTGGCCTGTATGCAGCAAAGCGCCCGCTGGTTAAGAAATGAAAATACACCGCAATCTTGCTGTTGTGCGAAACACAAGCAGCTTCCAGAACCGGCTTCTCTGTGTGTACCGAAATATAATTCCGGTTGAACACAATTCCCTCTTCATTGCTCGATTGATTTAGCCGAGCCTGAAATCGAAAACTGCCCTTAATCCAGCTGCGCTTGATTATGAGTTGTGGCCACGCAAATGCTTCGAAATTAGTCGAGTCGCGTGAGTGTAATCGCAGGCCATCAATTATGGGCAAATCATCTGTCTCTAATGAAAGGGTATTCTCTGGTGGAAATTTATTTTCATTTAAAAATTTCCTGCCATCCAAGTAGTGAGCGGACTTTTTTCTGTCACCAAAATTGATGCCCACCCGCGACTTGACTGCATAACTCGCTTCCATCTTTTTCAGGCTTGGAAAACTCTGCAATTTTTCAATGAGTTGTAAATCACGCGGTTTTCCCCACATCAGTTTCGGCCAAATTTGAGGATCTGAAATAGCTTCTTCAACCGTTAGCGAGCGTTGGTCATACGGTTCAATCACAATAGTAAATTCGTCCGCTAACGGCCGCAGATGTTTGGGACTGATAAATTCAATTGAGTCTGCTAATGAAGATTTTTCACTGCGCAATATCACTAAGCAGACAGGCGCTGCAGACTGATTTTTTGTGTGCTTTTTGCCTCTGAACAGACGGGATCGCAAGGCGGCAAGATTGAAGATTGTTTCTACCCTATGTGCAAGGAATAACTCCCTGCGAAAATCTGATGCTTTGCGGATGTTGAAAAGGAGAGTATTGGCAGACTGAATTAGCGCAACTCTCCCTTTGTTAGAAGACAGTTGCGCGCCTTTGGCCAGAAACAATCCGCCAATGTCACGGTTGGGTATACTCCAGTTTCGATCATCGCTGGTTGCCCATGCCTCAGCGTGTTTGGTGATTGTGTCAGCACCAAACGGTGCATTGCCTACGACCAAGTCATAGGTTTCGGCATCCTCATTCGTTTTGAAGCCCTTTTGATTTTCGCGGAAAAAGTCCGAGAATACTAATCTACGTTGCCGCATGGGTGGGAAGGACACCTCCGTCCAATAATGCCTCGGCTCAATCTCATCGCACATAGCGAGATAGAGACTGAAACAGGCCACGCGGACGGCGTGTGGATCTTTATCAACGCCAAAGATGTTATGTTCAAGTAAATACCGCAGTGTTTTCGCTCGCAACGGTATTCCTTGATTTGCCAGTTTCCACCGATGGACAAGCCGTTGAAACGCTTTCACCAAAAAGATACCCGAACCACAGGCTGGATCGATGATTTTAAGGTCCCAGTCCTCTCCATCCCAAGGCAGAACACGATCCAGTACAAAATCAACTAGATAAGGGGGTGTATAGTAGATTCCTTCACGGGTAGCTCGATCCGTTACAAACGTTTCATAAATGCTGCTTATGAACTCCAGTGGGATAACATCGAAAGCGTACTGTGGCCACAGGCATCCCTGCTGTTTGGGCATGTCCAAGTCGCCACGGATAAAATCAGCAAGCAGCGTCAAATGTCTGGCCTTGACAAACTCTTTTTCTTTCATCCATCCATTCTCTCGCTCGACTCGGGAGTTACCCTTGCCAGGAAACAAATCGCCGTTAAATTTGGCATTAAGCCAGTCAAAAAGTCGGTAGGCATCGTCATAGTCCAAAAGAATGCTGTAAAAAGTCGAGTGGATGTGCTCGAGAATACCGTCATTCTGAAGACGATGAAGCATTGAGACCGTCAACGCAGAATTTCCATCTTGGTCTTTTCTGTCAAGAAGAAACTGAACAAAGACTACGCGCGCAAGCAGATCGTGACAAATATCATCATTCACCAATCCCTGCTTGACTAGTTCATTTCGGATGAATCGCAAATTCATCAGAAGCATCTGATCTGCACGGCCATCGCGGTCAAAGCGCGACGAGTTTTCGGAAAAAAACTGACCCGAAACCAAATTAATCCAATGCAAGGCCTGAGCGGCCCGTACCTCGAGATTATCAGAATCCTCAACTTCCAGACGCGTTGCCGGAAGTCTTTTCACCAAATAAGAGTCAATTGGGAGTTCAGGATCAGGGGCTTCGCAACAACTCCAGACGCGCATCAATGTTGGCTCGATTGTTATCACCGTAGGCGCATGTGAAAAATTCCAAGAAAGCCGATGCAACTCGCGAAGGCTGTCGCTATCTATTTCTGATTTAAACTCCGCAACAATTGCCATAGGCGGTTCCGATGTTGAGGCATCGGGATTTGCCATGAGGACGCCAACCTGTGCGTCCTTCGCTTGCGGAAGTCTCTGTAGGGCACCTCCGATCTTTTCCCGGACTAGTTTAGCGAAAACCGCCGCACCTGCACCTTGAGGATGTATGACGCTATCCGGTGTTGGCCAGCCCAGCACATTGTGGGTCGTTTCCAATGAAATAGTCGAAAAGAGACTCACGAACCCAACTACCGTTGTTGCTGCCTGTCACTGCCAAACTCATCACAACGACGAGGTTTTTTCTTGTTCAGGTCCAGGCGAGAAAAAACAGATTCGTTAGGAATTCCTTGAATGTTCAACTCCGCCAATAGGGTTGCGATTGTCGCCACGCGATATGGAACTTTATCTCGCTTTGCATTGTCGGACACAGATTTGGGCGACATTTCTAGCAAATCTGAAGATTTTCGAACGCTGCGCCCCCGCTTTTCCCAACTCACTAATAAATTCATTAAATGTCGCGATTCTTTCCCCTAGCCGATGTACATAATTTGATGATGATAACACAGAAAAACATGAGTATCGATAGACACAGCAGAACAACTCTATTCTTTGGCTAACTCTATAAATACAAAGAAAAATCATCCGAAGCTGAACTTTACCCTCTTGATTTGCTAATCTATAGCCATGTCCGGGGATGTCAAGGCCACTAAAGCGTATTCACCAACCCGGCATTTACGGTTGATCAGCTGTGATGAGTTGGCGCCGTTTGACGCTTGGATGGAACAGCATCATCGTCGGTGTGCGCTGCGACGCATTGGTCACGAATTACATTACGTTGCGATCAATGACGAGAAGTGGATTGTGCTCTCAAGGAACACGATGTACGCTGTTGTTTTTACATATTTATTTAGAACGTATATTGGTTGCTCCTAGGCTGTCTGCGGCGAGCGGACCATTTCGAAGCCCAGTGACTTGGCAGCGCTGCGCAGCCGTTTGACTTTATTGGCGCGCCGTTCCTCTTCGATTTTTTTCAGTCCCGGGTCGTTGTATTCATGACCGTACGTCACCATTGAATAGATCACCTTGGCCAGTCGGTGAGCGGTCGCCTTGATCGCTCTTTGCGTGTCGAGTCGAAGACAGCGCGAGCGATGCCTTTCGCCTTCGTAGGTCTGACTGCGGCGCAGCGACATCGCCGCCATTCGCAGGGCCTGTCCGGCCGCATGCGTGCGATGCGGTCCGCGTCCCGACAGCCGCTTGCCGCCGCTGACGCGGACGTTGGGCGCCAGCGCCAGCCAGCAACAGAACTGGGCCGACGATGGAAACGCCGAAAATTCGGCTCCCACCTCCGACAGCAGCGTCAGCGCCGTTTGCACCCCCACTCCCGGAATGGCGGTCAGGTCCACGCCGAAGGCATCCCACATCCTCAGCTGCAGCGTTTGTTCGGCAACCGTTCTGGCCGGGCATTTCAAATCTTCTCGATGCATCTTCTTGCGCACGCCGTCGTCTTCGACGACCTTAGGCGCAGGCGCCAACAGCTCCACCACGCGGTCGATCTCGACTTTGATTTGCCGCAGCTGCACGCTGAGATGACGATAACTTTCCAGCGCATAGCGCAAGGCGCTCAAATGTTCGCGTCGCCAATTGCCCACCAGCGCGGCCGAAACCTCCTCTTCGCTGGCCTTGACTCGAACGTCGCACAACTTCGCCAACTCACCGCCGTCTCGCTCGCCGTCCAAGATCGCATCCATGATCCGCATTCCGCTCATGCCGCAGATGTCACTGAGCACCGTGTCCAAATGAACGTTCATCTCGTGCAGCGACTTCTGCAGGTGCTGAACACAACGACCTCGATCTTTCATCACACGTCGATAGAGTCTCACATACGAGCGCAGCTCGCACACCTGGTCCTGCGGACGATGCGACGCATTCAACAGACCGTAACTCATCAGCTGCTGGATCCACTGACAGTCCAGGGCATCGCTTTTGCGCTGATCGCGACGCTTGGTCTGCAGCGGATTGACCAGCCACACGTCGAAGCCGGCCCGATCCAGCAGCTCGTAGGGCGCGATCCAGTAGACCCCGGTCGCTTCCATCGCCACCTGCTCGATGTTGTTTTGCCGCAGCCAACCCGACAATGACCGCAGCTCCTGGGTGTAACCGCCGAACACGCGGACTCGATGCTCGCGCTCGACGTCCGCCGGCAGCGCCACCCAATGTTCGCTCTTGGCGATGTCGATGCCGGCGCAGTTGGGATATTTCACTTCCATGACGGGCGCCTTGCTGCGAACGATGCAACGCTCATCGGCCCGACTCTGAACAGTGCTTTTTTCATTCATGCTATACTCCTATGAACAGTTGAAAATTGTGCCGGGCGCTCCACGCATGACTTGCGCATTCTCTCAAACGAGGTCCCATCCAAGATGTGCCATCAGTGAAGAACGTTGCGCGTGGAACGGACCAAACTTTTGATCGGGATCTTAGATCACCATTGTAGATAACGGCCTCCGGCCCGGCGCTTGCCCTCTCAATGTAGCATGAAATCACGACGCCGAATGAAATCAATTCCCTCGGCGAAGGTTATCTGTTCCTTTGGTGATGGCGGCGACGGCGGTCGGTGGGCCGCTTTTTAGGTGATTACTAATTTTCTCAACCTTGTCAATTACATCACTATTGTTTTGATATTTCTCATAATCAAACGAATTAGCGGTGGACTCATGTCTCAACTTAATGATTTTTTCCTTGTCTCCTTTTCTTTTTCCCTTCTTGAAAAATCTCGTTATATTCGTTGAGTAATTTGTCAATATTCATTTATGCATTTTTAGAAATACTTCGATAGGAGTAAATTTTTTCTTTTATTCGCTTCAATAATGCTTTTTTCCGCTTCCTCATTAAGTCAGTAAATATCGTATATTTCTTCTAGATTCGGCTTATTTTCACCTTCTGTTACAAATTCTTTAAATGATTTCAGTTTTTTTGTCCATTTTTCTATACCTCTAATGTTATTATTTTTCATGTTTACACGATTAATACAATTTGCTATCAATTTTCAGAGTGAACATATGGCAGAGCTTGTTCCCATAACCAAAAAGCGCAGCACGATTAATCAACGAATTGAAGAATTGGAAAAGAGGGGTGCGCTGGAAATTTCACGATCTCGTAACAAATCATTTCAACCCATTGCGTCGCGGCCAGGCGCGTTGAAACGATTTTTGAAAGATCGTAACAATTGAGTATTGCCTACATTGATACATCTGCATTGGCAGCAGTCGCCTTTGCTGAACCCAGTGGAAAACGTGTTGTTGAACGCTTGGCTGATTTCCCACTCCTAATTTCCTCCAATTTACTCGAAGCCGAGTTCTGTTCTGCACTAGCTAGAGAAGGATTTACTTATTCAAGAAAATGGTTAGAGGTTATCAGTTGGGTTTATCCAGACCGACCATTAACCAAAGAATTTAATAAGAGACTTGATACTGGGAACCTATAAGGGCGCAGATCTATGGCATGTTGCTACAGCCTTGTATGTCTCCCCCGATCCTAGGGATTTAGCAATAATCACCTTCGATATTGATGTGAAATCACTAACCTCATCATTAGGTTTTACAGTAGTGTAACGAAATGCTCAGTCTTTTGTAAGTGGTCAAAATACCTTTAACTTGGTCAGGAATAATACCTCTGTACTAAGCGCGGTTTTTCAGCGAGATGTGACGCTTAGCTGTTGATTCTACGCTTTCGGACACTAGGCTGACGTAAACGCAGCCGTGCGAATTAGCTGTGTAAAATTTACATGTAAATTTAGTTTGAACAGCAGAAATCGTTTGGTTTCGCTAAGAAGTCCATACCGTACCAAAATCCACCCCTTAGGCAAAACACATTGCATCAGTGGCCTTGTTTTGCTCGTTGCTCGCCAGCAGCGAAGGAGCGCGCATCATATAGCACTGCGAATGCCCCACACCTTGGTATTGAAACACCAAAATCGCATACAGTTTAATGAGCATGAACGCGATCACCCACTCGATGAGATCGCCTCCCCTAGCTTTTATTCAATGTCTGCGCCGAGACTTGGCTATCTACTCTCTGCAGTGCCGCATGCAGGCGTCGCAGGTTGCCCATTTCATCGAGCTTTTGCCAAAATCCGGGGTGTTCAAGGAAGAGGAAATTGTTGTTTTTGCTGTGAAATAACAATCAGGACTAGAAAAATAACGGCGACAAAACCCTTTGCCCCATAACGAATGGGGAATTGACTTCCGCCAACGTCACTTTCGTCTTTGAAATCTCGCCAACCACATAAGCAGGCCCAATAATTGCTATGTTCGGGCAGCTGGATAAAAATGAAAGTGTGTCAAACAGACTCTTGAACTGTTGGAAATTTTATTTCATCGGTTCGAGGTGATTCGGTCAGAATCATGTTCGTTTTTGTCGTTTAGGGCAGGAATTTGATTAAAACGACAATAATGCCACCAACAACGACCATCGTCCAGCGAAGGTTGTTGAACTTGCTTTCCGACAAACTTCGGTGGGAGTCGATAGCGGATTTAAGCTCAGCTATATCAGATTTAAGCTCGGACCTAAGCCAACTGATATCCGATTTCATGCTTGTACGCAGAGCTTCGATATCCGTTTTAAGCTCGGCGAAATCCGATTTCGTTGCAAGATCGTCACGCTTTGCGACAACTACTTTCGCAATCGCTTCTGCTTGAACTGGTTCGACCCCTGCATCTTTCAGCACTTGTGTGGTGCCGATTACTTCGATGCTATTCATCTAATCGACCTCCTTTAGTCAGATTATTTCCAGAGGTACTTCACTCTTCTCGGCGTTAATCGCCCCGGAAGGTTGATGTGAAACCACAGTCATCCCCGCGGTTTTTAGATGACGCCGATGCGCCATTTTTTGGCAGCCGGCCTGCGACTGACTCCGCCTCCGCTTTCACCTCAGAGAAGCGCCGTAGCACCAGTTCATCGCCGCCTTGGCGGCTCACTGGCATGCCGCCGCTCCTGTTGGAGCACCCCGCACCCGAACGGCTTCGCGCGGACTTGGTTGATGAGTCAATTATGCTCTTACGAGGTTC
Organism: Arenicellales bacterium; assembly: GCA_965202855.1. Lineage (GTDB taxonomy): Bacteria > Pseudomonadota > Gammaproteobacteria > Arenicellales > JAJDZL01 > JAJDZL01. The sequence continues at coordinate 740,546 of CBDBBP010000004.1, forward strand.
TGTTTGTCAATTACCGACCACGGCGAGAGCTATTCGTTGGAGAGAATTTGAGGTCTAAATTCACGCGATGGCAAGACTCGAAAGTAGGAATTCAAGAACAATTGCGGATGCGTCGGCGGACTTTCGACTGCCGATGCCATTGACGCGGCTTTGAAAGCTGAAAGAGGCGATTTCCAGCAGATTTCGCCCGCGCTGAACCATCGACGCTTGATTGCGAGCGCGGCGGTCGTATGATCAAGCCCCCGCCAAGGGGCGAGCTCAGGCCGCCAGAGCCTTGATCAGCGATCGGACTTGTTCGGGACGTTGCGATTGGATGGCGACATTCGCCGCGGCCAGCATCACGGTCATCGAAATGATGATTTTCAGTCCAATGTTGCCTTGGCCGCGCAGATAGTGACCGTGTAGCATGCAACCGTCAGCCAGCCTCGAATTGAGACGCTCCAAGCCGCTTCTTTTGCGGTGCTTGCGTTTCCACTTATCACTGCAAGGCGGCAGCGGCGGATATTGACGAAGATGCTCGACTTTCACTTTCGTGTGCACCACCTTTGACTTCGCATCGGCACTCACGCCAGCGTCGCCATAACATTGCTCCCGGCCCTCACAGTTGAATCCATATGTCTTGTGTAAAGCTTTACACAACTGACATTATGTAAACAATATTGTTATGTAAAGCCGTCGCTGCAACTGCCTGAAAAACAAACGATTTCCAAGCAGATTGCTTTACATAAATATATAGTGACTTCTCCTTTTAATTCATCAAAGACAGGAGAAATCACATGTCAGAGAAAAACAAATCGAATGCGGATTCCGCCTTATGGCACGATCCGCTGAGTCGGTATCTATCTGAGTTTCACGAGCATTTGCGGCAGCTGGGACTCTCGAACAATACGATTGCAAGATTGACCTGCGATGCTCGGCATTTTTTGATCTGGTTGAGGCACCTCAACTTCAGTGTTAAGTTGATCGACGATGCCATATTGCTCCAGTTTCGCGATCATCAATGCCAATGCCACCGGTTTCATGTCAGCTGGCAGCCAGGCAGGAACCCGCGCACTCGCAAGGTGATGGCGGGGGTTTTGAGACTGGTCAGTTTTCTTGAAAAGAACGGACATGTCAGCCATCCGGGCGAACTCGATCAGGCAGACTGCCTGCTGGAGAGGTTTGATGATCACCTCAGGGACAGGGGGTATCGGATGCCAAACATTGCCCGCTCGGCAAGCAGGCATTTGCTGGCGTGGCTGCATCAGAGGAGAATTCCGCTGGCAAAACTGGATGCATTTGTCATGAACAAATATGCTTCGATGTATTTGCCTAAGAATTTACTGGCACGGAAAATAGTTTTTCCAATCACAAATTTATTCAATAAAAACCAATATTTGATCTAGTTTACAATCCAGTCTGGAGCAACTTTCCTGACAACTTGCGCAGAATTTCGTGAAAATCCTCGAAAACCGCTCCGAAGCGGCTGAAAACCACGTTTTTTCGGGGTGAACATTATTTCAACCGTCTGATTTCATCAACGACTTCAACGCATTGCGGACACCGAAATACTCACGATGCTTGTAGTATCAGATTATCTCTCGCAAGATCAGGGCTTTCTCGTAATTGCTATACTGTAAGGAAATATTTGTCTGCCTGCTGATAGTTTCGCCCTGAATGATTGAATTGAATCTGTCAGACAATATCTAGAGAAGATTTGCACGGAGTATGCAATGTCAGTTGAAATGAAAGGAATAATTCCACCCGTCATCACACCCTATCACGATGATTTAACTATTGATTACAAGGGGTTTGCGACAGTGCTCGAACACCTTTTAGCTAGCGGTGTCGATGGGGTCATCGTAGGCGGGACCACTGGTGAATACTATCTGCACACGATTGAAGAAAGACTGGAACTCATCAAAGTCGCAAACCAGGTGGTACAAGGCCGAATCCCCTTGATCGCCGGCGTGGGTGGAATTCAAACTGGTCAATGCATTGACATAGGATTACGAGCGAAAGCAATCGGTGTCGACGCAATACTCATCAGTTCTCCTTACTACGCAGTTCCAACACAAAAAGAATTAGCAAATCATGCGATTCAAATTGATGAGGCTGTGAGCCTTCCAATCATGCTTTACAACTATCCAGGTCGAACTGGAACCTGCATGGAATCGGAATTTTTCGACATTATTTCGAATCGTCCTAATTTTCAAGCAATTAAAGAATCGAGCGGTCGGCTGGATATGGTTCACATGCTTGCTCAACAATATCCGCAATTGTCACTGTTCTGTGGCGCGGATGACCAAGCGCTTGAGTTCTTTGCATGGAATGCGCGTGGTTGGGTCTGCGGTGCAGGCACCGCTCTGCCTCGAGAACATATAGCACTGTACGAATCCTGTGTTTTAAACAATGATTTCAATATCGGAAGACAAATTATGTCAGCGATGCTGCCGTTTCTTGAATTTTTAGAATTGCACGGGAAGTTTACCCAAAGCGTCAAATTCGCTTGTAAATATGCGGGTCTTCCGACAGGTTCAGTTCGCCCGCCGCTGCAGCCGCTGTCCGAACAAGAGCAGGATTCCCTGACAGGCCTGATTGCCGAAATGAAGAGTTCAATTGATCGGATTCTCTCTGGTCAGGAAAGCAGATTGTCAACGCCAACTCTCTCTGTAGTGCGCTAAAAACAAGAACGAATCCCCCAGAATTCCGAATTTCTGATAATGCAGGTCTATCAATTCCATTGTTCGAGTAATTCTGCAAATGTTGTCAACAAACTCAAGATTTCCAGATTTCTCGAAGAACTGATTGGGTTGATTGCCGTGTATCGTTAATCGCACACAGTCTCTCATAGGACGATTTCAATTTAAATCGAGTTTCAGCGATTGCTTGACCGCTCTCAGAAGAAATTAGAATTCAAAAATTCGGTCAATTCAATGTTCTCCACGGGAAATTGGAATATTTATCGGTACGTGGATCAGGGAATTGTCGGCTGTAGCCAGCGCTGACGGTTGATCAAAGCATTCACCACGCGTGTTATGGCCGGTACTGATGCCCGAATTCAATGAAAATGAATAGTAATATAATAACAAAGACTTATAGTTTGTACGAGACAGCTGATCGAACGCGGATTCCAAAGTCAAATATTGCTGAATTTAATCTCTGAATCAACCAATGCTGGTCTATATTGTTTTGTCAATTTGCGCGGCGCCTGCGTCTTTTGGACCACTCGTATTAAAATACTTCTAATGAATGGTCTGAAAAGAGAAATTCAATGGACTTGTAAACTAGAATTTCCTGCGAGGTAGAGTTGCAACGGTCATATCATCAAGAGTACTATAAATTTTCAAGTGCTTTGTTACGGCTCCCAAATCATCAATCATTTTTTGTCAAAATTTGACGGATTCTTCGTATCAGAATATCTGTAGCACCTTGAAAAAATATCTTGCAGAAATTTCTCCTTCTGATTCTTCGATAATTCTATATAAATATGTAAACATCTATGGCGGGGACAGTTCGCTAATACAGTGACGATAGGTTGTGAACCCGGTCAGGTCTGGAAGGAAGCAGCCGTAGCAGCTGATGCGGGTACTGAATTTCAGCGGATTGAAACCGCCTCCACTCTAACAGCATTTGAATTCAACCCCCTACGTATCGACTTAATTTAACGTGAGTTACCTTGTCCTTGCCAGAAAATGGCGTCCAAAGAAATTTGAAGAAGTTGTCGGACAGGACCACGTGGTTCGCACATTGCAGCATGCTCTTGACAACAACCGCTTGCATCACGCCTATCTGTTTACCGGCACCCGTGGAGTCGGCAAGACAACACTGGCCAGAATTGTTGCAAAATCTTTGAACTGTGAAAATAGCGTAAGCTCAAAACCGTGTAACGTATGCAACGCTTGTATTGAGATTGACGAAGGTCGGTTTATCGACCTGATTGAGGTTGATGCTGCTTCTCGCACAAAAGTCGAGGATACCCGATCATTGCTTGAGAACGTGCCCTATAAAGCGACGATCGGTCGTTACAAAGTCTACCTGATCGACGAAATCCACATGTTGACGGGGCATAGTTTCAATGCCCTGTTGAAAACTCTGGAAGAGCCTCCCTCGCATGTGAAATTCTTGATGGCAACAACCGATCCGCAGAAACTGCCCGTCACGGTATTGTCAAGATGTATTCAGTTCAATCTCCGGGCTATGGACGAGCACGAAATCAGAGATCAGCTTCAATACATACTTACGCAGGAAAATATTGGATTCGAAATTGAGGCATTGGATGCAATCGCACGTCAATCAAAAGGCAGCATGCGAGATGGATTAAGTCTGCTTGACCAAGCGATTTCATATACCAATGGGAATGTTCGTGCGGACCTTGTCAGAGACATGTTGGGCATGGTGTCTGACGAATACATCTTTGATCTGCTAAAAGCGATCGCCACCGGAAATGCAGTACAAGCATTGCAGACAGTCGAGAAGATGTGTGAAAGGGCAATCAACTTTGAATCGGCGTTGGACGATGTCCTCTTGAAGTTGCATGACCTCAGTTTAATGAAAATTGAGCCGAGAGTTTTGGAAGCGCGTTCACAGAATTTAGATGAATTGAAACGAATTGACGAGTTGATGTCGCCAGAAGACATCCAGTTGTTTTATCAGATCGGCTTAATTGGAAAGCGTGATTTGCCGCTCGCGCCCAGACCGCAGCAAGGGTTTGAAATGGTGCTTATGCGCATGCTGGCATTTCATCCAAATCTGAAACTAATTTCACAATCAAGCGAAACTTCGACTGACGGTATTGAGGCGCCCGCAAAAGGATCGAAGAGACCGATTCAATCAAGCCGAGAAACTGTTCTGCGCCCTGTGGCGGCAGCGCAAAAAAGACCTGATACGATCCATGCTGCACCGAAAGTTCAACACTCGCGTCGACCGGAACAGCATCGACAAATGATCACCATTGACAATGCGGAAGAATGGATTCAGTTTGTGAACAATTCAAAGCAACTTGCCGGATGGACGAAAATTTATGCCAGCAAGGTAGCTTTCAAAAGTCGTTCCGGCAATAAGTTATATTTGCATCCGCCAGCGGATCGATCCACGTCGGTCACACGAGAGCAGAACAAATCGAACCTGTTGAAAGTTTTACGAAATGTTCTAGGTGATGATCTAGAGATAATTTACTCTCCAGGGCCAAAAAGCGTCACTACACCGGAAAGCCGCATGGCGCGGGAACGCCGAGACAAGCTTGCCACTGTTCGACAGCAGATAGAACGCGAATCAATACCAAGAACACTTCGAAAGGAGTTCGGTGCGAAAATTGACAGAAGCTCAATACGCTACCCAAATCTACAGAAGCCAATTAAAAAAAATGAGGAACGCTAATGGAAAATTTAAGTGATATCTTGAAACACGCGGGTGAGCTGCAGGACAAAATGAAAAAAGTCCAGGGCGAACTGGACCGGCAAACCGTAGTCGGTGATGCGGGTGGGGGGCTCGTCAAAGTGGAAATGAATGGTCGACATGATGCAATCAACGTTGTTATCGATGATTGCTTGATGAATGATCGTGAAGTATTAGAGGACCTGGTCGCTGGCGCAATCAACGATGCAGTCCGACGAGTCGATGCGCTAAGTCAGGAAAAGCTGACGGATCTGACGCGGGGCTTGAACCTTCCCTTGCCAACAAATTGGCCCTAATCTCCGAATTGGTTTCTTCAATTGATTTTCGATGAGCGTTTCCAAGGCAGTAGTTGATTTACTGACTGCATTTCGCCGGTTGCCGGGAGTTGGCCCAAAATCAGCCCAGAGGTTTGTTTTTCATTTGCTTGCGCGAGATCGTCCGGGCGCCTTCCAACTAGTGGATTCACTCCGAATTGCCGCAGAAACCGTACGCCACTGCAGTCGCTGCAACAACTTCAGTGAAACACCGGTATGTTCAATCTGTTCCTCTCCAGCCCGAGACCGAACAAAACTCTGTATCGTAGAAACTCCCGCTGATCTGTCAACATTTGAAGCAACGGGCGCTTACGACGGTCTGTATTTTGTACTGATGGGAAGGATATCCCCCATGGATGGGATCGGCCCAAACGAGCTCGGAATCAGTGAACTGCTCAAGACCATAGATGCAAACCCCATTTCCGAAATCATACTCGCTACAAACATCACTGTTGAAGGTGATGCCACCGCCAATTACCTGACAGATCTGCTATCGAACTATGGTTCGAAAACGACTCAGCTGGCTCGCGGAATTCCTGTTGGAGGCGAGCTGGAATACATGGATCAAGGGACCTTGGTGGAAGCGTTTCAGCGAAGGGTTCCAATCTCAAAAAATTCACGCTGATCCTTTGCTTTTTACTTTCAACATGATCTATTTCGAAAATCCAGTGCGAACTGCAAAACCATGAGTAACCGAGAAAATAAAGACACTCAATCTTCGTCTTCTGCCGAATCGGGAACCGGTTCTCTCTCGGTCATACGCTCTGCTGTTAAACAAGATCTGAAAGCGATCGATGAATACATGCTGCATGCCTTGGACACAAACATACCCTTGATTCAGGCAATTGGAAATCATATTCTTCAACATGGCGGCAAAAAGCTGCGTCCCATCACTTTGGCGCTGAGCGCCCGCGCCCTCGGCTATGAAGGCAATCAGCACATCATTCTAGCCGTGATGATCGAGTTTATTCATGTTGCCACTCTTTTGCATGATGACGTCGTCGATCAGTCCATCATGCGCCGAGGTCGTGCCAGCGCAAATTCCATCTGGGGCAATTCGGCAAGCGTGCTGGTTGGAGATTTCTTTTATTCCCGCTCCTTTGAAATGCTGACTGAAGTCAATCGAATACCTGTATTTGAGGTTATGGCTCAAGCTACGCGTAGAATTTCAGAAGGTGAAATCATGCAGTTGGTTCAACTCCAAGCTGCGGATACAACCGAAGAAGAGTACTTGTCAACGATCGACCGAAAAACAGCGACTCTGTTTCGTGCAGGCGCGCACATTGGCTCCATTATTTCCGATCAGCCAGAAGAGATACAGCAGCAGATAGCAGCTTACGGACGCAATTTAGGGATTGCATTCCAGCTCATTGACGACTACCTCGATTACGCTGGCGACACAAAAACCATCGGAAAGAAAGTCGGAGATGACTTAAGTGAAGGCAAGCTGACACTTCCTTTGATTTACGCTCGCGAGCACGTCAGCGAAGAAGATCAGCAACTGATCAATGCTGCATTAGAGCATCCCGGAGACTGCAACATCGAAAATATCTGCCATATTGTTGCTATGAGCGGAGCACTTGAATATACTTCAAACCTCGCGCGGCATTATGGAGATCAAGCAGTACAATGTCTTGACTTCCTGCCGCAGTCCCTTTATCGAGACTTGCTGATCAAACTGGCAGAGTTTTCCTACAGCAGGAACTATTAGGTCGCGGGGTGTAGCTCAGCCTGGCAGAGCACTGCCTTCGGGAGGCAGGGGCCGGTGGTTCAAATCCACTCACCCCGACCATTTCCTTTGTTGTTTGTCGTTAAATCAGCAAATGAAAAGCCGACACAAAGTTGGCTGGATCTGGCCTAAACGACTGCGAACCTCTCGATCCGAGCGGCACAATACTTGTACTCGGGAATTTTTCCCATCGGATCAAGAGCAGGATTGGTCAGGACGTTCGCTGCAGCTTCGGCGTAGCAGAACGGTACAAACACGACTCCTTCCGGAATTGCTAGATCCCCTCGAGTCTTTATTTGAATTTCGCCGCGGCGAGTAAAAATCTGTACCATTTCACCCGGCTGTATCCCTAAGCTCTGCAGCTGACTCGGCGCCAGGCTGGCGACGGCTTCCGGTTGAATTTCATCCAGAATTTTGGACCTTCTTGTCATTGCGCCTGTGTGCCAATGCTCAAGCTGTCTGCCGGTCGTCAAAATCAGCGGGTAATCGTCATCGGGCTCTTCAGCAGGTGGGATGATGCCGGCTGGAACTAATTTTGCCCTGCTTGTTTCAGTCGGAAATCCATCGCCAAAGACGATGTCCTGCCCAGCGACGTCAGGGCCATCGCAAGGATACGTGACCGCGCTTTCTTCCCATAGTCTTTCCCAGGAAATATTGTCTAAAGATGGCATGACACTGGCCATTTCTGCATAGATATCTGCTGGACCCGAGTAATTCCAGTCAAGGCCTAGACGTCGGGCGATCTCTTGAATGATCCACCAGTCTTGCCTGGCATCCCCTGGCAGTTTCAGCGCTTTTCGACCCATTTGGACCTGCCGATTGGTATTTGTGACCGTGCCGTCTTTCTCCGGCCAAGCCGACGCCGGCAATACGACGTCTGCGTGAAAAGCAGTTTCGGTCAGGAACAGATCCTGAACGACAAGATGGTCCAGGTCTGTCAGCGCTTCACGCGCATGTTGAACGTCAGGGTCGGACATTGCAGGGTTTTCGCCCATGACGTACATGCCCCGAATTTCACCCGCATGTACGGCATCCAGGATTTCGACGACCGTCAGTCCTCGATTGGGATCTAAGGCGGTGCCCCAAGCGTCTTCAAACTTTGCTCGAATATTCTCGACGTCAACTGCCTGGTAATCAGGAAATACCATGGGGATCAAGCCTGCATCGGAAGCGCCCTGAACGTTGTTTTGACCGCGCAAAGGATGCAGACCGGTTCCCGGACGCCCCACATGCCCAGTAATCGTAGCCAGAGCAATCAGACAACGCGCATTATCCGTACCGTGCGTGTGCTGAGATATGCCCATTCCCCAAAAGATGATTCCGCGCTCGCAATTTGCAAATTTACGGGCGACGACTCTCAGTGTCTGCGCATCGATTCCGCAGATTTTCGACATCTCTTCAGGTGTAAACGGCTGAATGTGTCGCTTCAGGTTCTCAAATCCTTCGGTAAATTTACCGACGTAGTCGCGATCATAAAGACCTTCTTCAATGATGACATGCAGCAATGCATTCAAAAGAGCGACATCGGTTCCAGAATTGAATTTCAGAGCATGAGTTGCCTTTCGAGCTAATGTCGTAGAACGAGGATCTATGACAATCAGTTCTTTCCCTTGCTGTCGGGCCTGCTTGAAAAAGGTCGCGGCCACTGGATGATTTTCGGTTGGATTGGCGCCGATGACAATAATGACATCAGATTCCATACAAGCAGTAAACGGGGCCGTGACCGCTCCCGAACCGATTCCCTCCAGTAAAGCGGCAACACTGGACGCATGACACAATCGGGTGCAGTGGTCAACATTGTTCGTTCCAAATCCTGTCCGTATCAGCTTTTGAACCAAATAAGCCTCTTCATTCGAGCCTTTGGCGGAACCAAACCCTGCTAATCCAGTCGAGCCGACTTCATCTAATATTTTTCTGAAACCCGCTGCTGCAGCATCCAGAGCCTCATCCCAGCTTGCCTCTCGAAAGTGAGTATACGGATTCAAAGGATCAATTTCGCTGTGTGCGTCTTTTTTCGCGATATCCAATCGAATCAGCGGTTTTGTCAAGCGATGCTTGTGATTGACATAATCAAAGCCAAATCTTCCTTTGACACAAAGTCGATTCAGATTTGCCGGGCCTTCGCGCCCTTGCACCGCTTTGATTTTGTTATCGCTGATTTGATAGGTGATCTGGCAGCCAACACCGCAATAAGGACAAACGCTTTCGACTTCATCCAATTTCAAGTTTCGATTTACGCCGCGTTCGTCTACGAATGAATCTTCAACAAGCGCCCCCGTGGGGCAAGCCTGTACGCATTCGCCGCAGGCCACGCAAGTGCTTTGTCCCATCGGATCATCGAAATCGAATACGATCTTCGAATGGTTTCCGCGATAAGCCATGCCTATGACGTCATTTACCTGCACTTCGCGACAGGCCCTTACGCACAGATTGCAATGTATGCAGGCATCAAGATAGACGCGCATGGCTACATGACTGCTGTCCGGAATCGGCGCCATGCGTTTTGGCAGCCGACCCAATTCAGGTTCAACCTGGTCATTCCATTGCCAAAAACGAGATTTTGGATCACGCGCTATTTCTTTTTCTGGCTGATCGGCAGCCAGCATTTCGAATACTAGCCGACGCGCAAATTTTGCTCTGTCACTCCCAGTTTTTACTTTCATGCCCGGTGAGGGCTTGCGTATGCATGAAGCCGCCAGCACTCGTTCGCCTTCAATCTCAACCATGCAGGCACGACAGTTTCCGTCCGATCGATAGCCAGGTTGTGGTAAATGACACAGATGCGGAAGCGTTGTATTCTCACGATCTGCAATCTGCCAGATCGTCTCCTCATGATGAGCTTCAACCTCTCGCCCATCCAATTCAAAAGTAAAGCTTAAGTTATTTTGCATACAAGGTCTTCCGGAAAGAATTTAATTACAGAAAGAAGTGGGTTTGCCGCCGCTTGACCCAAGCCGCAAATTGAAGCGTCAGTCATCGCCTGTGCAATGTCATTCAACAATGGCTGGTCCCACTCATCGCTTTCCATCAATTTCACCGCTTTTTCTGTACCAACTCGGCAGGGAGTGCACTGTCCACAGCTTTCATCTTCAAAAAATCGCATTAGGTTCAATGCGATGTCTTGAGTGTTGTCATGTTCACTTAATATTATTACAGCATGGGAGCCGACAAAACAGCCATATTTTTCCAGTTGTCCAAAATCGAGGGGCAGATTGTCCATAGAGGCAGGAAGAATTCCACCCGATGCGCCCCCGGGCAGATAGCCTTTGAACTCATGGCCAGCCAGCATGCCGCCACAGAACTCATCAATCAATTCTCGAACTGTGATGCCTGCCGGGGCCAGTTTCACACCGGGTTTAGCCACGCGCCCGGATACCGAATAACTGCGAAGCCCTTTGCCTCCATTTCTGCCGTAGCTGCTGAACCATTCTGGCCCTTTTTCAAAAACATCACGCAGCCAATAAACAGTTTCAACATTCTGAACCAACGTGGGCCGTCCAAATATTCCATTTTCCGCAACATATGGCGGTCTATGGCGAGGCAGTCCGCGTTTCCCCTCGATGGATTCGATCATGGAGGATTCCTCGCCGCAAATATAAGCGCCGGCGCCTCGTCTTAGTTCGAGCTGGGTCCAGTCACACAAACCTGCCTGTCTCAGATTCTCCATTTCAGTCAATAAGATCTTGCGGATTGCGGGGTATTCGTCTCGAAGGTAAATATAAACCGTTTCTGCTTCAACAACCCAAGCGCCAATCAGAACACCTTCAAGAAAACGATGCGGCTCACGTTCCAAGTAATACCGATCTTTAAATGTGCCAGGCTCACCTTCGTCAGCATTGATCGCCATCAGTCTGGGACCTGGATAGCCGCGTACAAATTTCCATTTCAGGCCGGTTGGAAATCCTGCGCCGCCCAGACCTCGAAGCGGAGACTTCTGGAGAATCGCAATCAGCTCCTCAGGAGTCCTTTTGTCAGCCAAACACTCGCGCAGAAAGGAATAGCCACCGCCGTTGACGTACGAATTGAAGTTTTCATATTTTGGTATTACTGGCTCAACGATACGATTGTCGATAGCGTTGTAAATGGATTCGGGTTTTGCTTTATCGACGTGAAAATGCCCTACTTCTGCGACCGGCGCCATGTCGCATCGTCCCATGCAGGGCGCACGGACAACGCGTACCCGAAGTTTAAGAGCCGAGTCCAGTTCCTCAAGCAGATCCTGTGCGCCGTTCATTTCGCACGTGACGCTGTCACACACCCGAACGGTTATGGGGGGCGGTGGATTTTCGTCTTCAGCAATCACATCGAAGTGAGCGTAGAAAGTAGCAGTTTCATACACTTCGGACAATGCCAAACCCATTATTTCCGCCAAAGCAACCAAGTGATGAGCATGAATGCATCCAAAAGAGTCCTGAATTACGTGCAGATGCTCAATCAGCAGGTCTCTTCGCAACGGGGCATCCCCTAGTCGCTGACGAATTTCTTTTACACAATCTGGATCAACCTGACGTCCCTTTGGAACATAAGAACGTCGCATTAACCCACGACCTGGGTGTGATGGTCGTTTTACATCGGTCAATTCTAATGACACTCCAATTTATTTTTCTTAGTGCTGATGTTCATTTCTCAAAGCAAGCGTGTTATCGATAGATTCAATAACAGCTTTTGATCAATTAAACAAAAATAGGTCGGATGTTCACAATTTTTTGCCGTGAAATTACAATATGGCATAAAAAATTGTAGCGAATTTCTCCCGTTGCCCCATGCGACTGGGGAAATGATTTCCGACTGCATTACTTTCGTCTTTGAAATCTCGCCGGCCACGCTAGCGGACTCCAAAATTTGCTGTGTCCGGACTGACTAGATAACAGAGCAAGCATGTAAGACAGACTCCTGAACTGACAGAAATTATATTTCATGCGTTCGGGGTGATTAGGTCAGAATCATTATGCTTTACCTAGTAGTCAATTATGCGATATCACAATTCATGAAATTCTGAAATTTGCAATGTTTCTATGAATCATTGCCGGCCGCGCAAACCGCTGAAAATTTGCTGTCGTTCATTCATTCATGCTCAGATTCAATGTACAATTTCTCGTTAGTCCTGAATCAAACACAATACGAAGGCATATGGAATCTGGAAGAGGACGCATTCGAAGGCGCGAACGCACCAAAAAAGGCCCCATCATCATCAACGGTCTGAAAAGAGAGATCCCTCCCTATGAAATGATGAATGAAGAGGGGCTTGATCTCATCGAAGAAAAAACGGAAGATATCCTGCAGGAAGTTGGAGTTGAGTTCCGAGGAGACGATGAGGCCCTGAAAATTTGGAAAGATGCAGGGGCTGACGTAAAAGGCAATAGGGTTCGCTTTGACAAAGGGCATGTGAGAAGCCTGATCAAGACTGCTCCATCTACCTTTGTGATGCATGGCAGAAATCCCAAGCGCTCGGTTTGGGTCGGGGATGACAATATCGTTTTCTGTCCCGCCTATGGCTCCCCATTTGTTTCTGACTTGGATGAAGGACGCCGCTATGGAACGATCAAGCACTTTCAGAACCTGGTTAAGCTGGCCTATATGTCCCCTTGGATTCACCATTCAGGAGGAACGGTATGCGAGCCGGTTGACCTGCCCGTCAATAAACGTCATCTCGACATGGTCTACGCTCACATGAATTATTCAGACATGCCCTTCATGGGATCTGTGACCTCCAGGGATCGCGCACTGGATTCCATTGAAATGGCTCGAATTTTGTTTGGTGAGGAATATGTTGATCAAAACTGTGTGATCAGCGGAAATATCAACATGAATTCGCCGCTTGTTTACGATAGTGCGATGTCGGGCTCATTGCGAGCCTATGCTGAAGCAAATCAATGCCCGGTGGTTGTGCCGTTTGTTCTAAGCGGAGCTACGGGGCCGGTGACAATCGCCGCCGCAATTGCTCAATCGTTAGCCGAAGTCATGGTAGGTGTTGCTCTTGGCCAATTGATACGTCCTGGATCCCCGGCGATCTTCGGCAACTTCATCACCACGGTCAATTTACGCGCTGGCTCACCGACATTCGGAACCGCTGAGTCTGTCGCTGCTTCATATGTGGTAGGGCAGCTGGCTCGACGATTCAACATTCCGCTTCGCTGCAGCGGTGGCTTTACCAGTTCACCCTGTGTTGACGCTCATTCCACAAATGAAAGCGTAAACTCACTCAATGCTGCGATTTTGTGCGGCTCTCATTTCGTTCTCCATGCGGCAGGATGGATGGAAAGCGCGCTGACGATCAGCTACGAGAAATTTGTCATTGATGCCGACTACTTGGGCTCTCTGCACAAATTTGTGAAAGGTGTTTCGGTCGATCAGGGACAATTCTCGACAGATTCATTTTTGGAAGTGGGATTTGGCAACCACTTTTTTGGTTGTGCGCATACTCTTGAACACTATCAGGAAGCCTTTTATGAATCTGAGCTGTTTAATACTCCCGCTTTTGAGCAGTGGGAAGAAGAAGGCAGCATTGACATTGCAAAACGTGCGAATGCAAAGTGGAAATCACTATTGAAAGAGTACGAAAAACCAAAACTTGATCCGGCGAAGGACGAAGAGCTAAAGGCATTCATGCAGCGAAGAAAAAGCGAAATGCCAGATATCTGGCATTAGCGGCAGTAATCAATACCGATCTCGGTCAATTGCGTCGGTTAGAGAATTTCTTGGACCAGTTTGCCAATTCCAGCTGGATTTTCGGTAACACGAACTCCACACTCGCGCAACACCGAAATTTTTTCAGAGGCCGTGCCTTTGCCACCTGCGATGATCGCGCCGGCATGTCCCATTCTTTTCCCCGGCGGCGCTGTAACGCCGGCAATAAATGCGGCCACAGGCTTGGTGCAATGCTGTTGAATCCAACGTCCGCAATCTTCTTCGTCTGTACCGCCGATTTCGCCGCACATGACGATCGCTTCGGTGTCAGGGTCCTCGTTGAACCACCTTACGGCATCCAAATGTTTGGTGCCATTGACCGGATCACCTCCAATCCCCACGCAAGTTGATTGACCAATCCCCAGTTTGGTCAGCTGGTCAACGACTTCGTAGGTCAAAGTGCCAGAACGTGAAACAACACCAACTGAGCCTTTTTTGTGAATGTAGCCAGGCATGATTCCAATTTTGATTTCGTCAGGGGTGATGACTCCGGGGCAATTGGGCCCAATCAATATGGTGTTTGAGTCTTTCATTTTGTGCCGAGTTCGGATCATGTCTTTCACTGGAACCCCTTCAGTAATACAAATCACTAAATCCAGCTCTGCTTCTATCGCTTCATCTATGGCGCCCGCTGCAAATGGCGGTGGCACGTAAACAACTGAAACAGTCGCTCCCGTCTGTTCTTTCGCCTCTGCAACCGTATTGAAAACTGGAATGCCTTCAGCGGTCTGCCCGCCTTTGCCGGGAGTGACGCCAGCGACAAACGCGCTTTTTCCGTATGCGTAATCCAAACAGTTTCGGGTATGAAACAGTCCAGTTTTTCCCGTGATCCCCTGCGTCATCACGCGCGTGTTTTTGTCAATCAATATCGGCATTTAACTCAGTCCTGCTGCCTCTACTACTTTCTGGGCTGCGTCATCCATGGTTCCTGCAGCAATCAGTTTCAAGCCGGAGCCATTCAAAATGTCTCTTCCAATCTCTACGTTCGTTCCTTCTAGACGAACAACGACTGGAACCACCGAGTCAAACTGGCTCAATGCCTTAACGAGACCTTCAGCGATCACATCACAACGCATGATTCCCCCAAAAATATTGACTAAGACGGCTTTTACGTTTTCATTCGCGAGCATGATTCTAAAAGCGGCAGTCACCTGCTCAGTGTTGGCGCCTCCGCCTACATCTAGGAAATTCGCCGGTTCGCCGCCATACAGCTTGATAATGTCCATGGTTGCCATAGCTAGTCCAGCTCCATTGACCAGGCATCCGATATTGCCATCGAGTTCGATATACGACAAACCAACGTTGGACGCTTCGATTTCAGCGGGCAATTCCTCGTCTAAATCTCGATAGTTCACAATTGCGGACTGTCGAAAAAGGCCGCTGTCATCAAAATTGAACTTCGCATCCAAGGCGACAACTCGTCCGTCTTCTGTAATCACGAGCGGATTGATCTCAGCAAGCGATGCATCATGATTCCAGAATGCCTGATATAAGCCTCGCAGCAAATCAGCGCCCTGGTCCGCCAAAGAGTCAGGAATGCCAGCAAATTTTGCCGCATGTTCGGCCTCGTCTTGAGTCAATCCCTGTGTCGGGTCGATGCTGACTTTGTGAATTTTCTCCGGGGATGCAGCTGCAACCTCTTCAATTTCCATTCCGCCTTCCGGGCTGACCATCAAAACCACTCTCTGGTTCTGGCGATCCACCACCATGCCAGCATAAATTTCCGATGCAATGGGCAGGCCTTCCTCAATCAGCAACCTCCGTACGGTCTGTCCTTCGGGGCCGGTTTGAGGAGTGACCAGTGACATCCCCAAAATTTGATCCGCAGCCTCAATCGCATCTTCTCGGGATCGGACAACTCGAACGCCCCCTCCTTTTCCGCGGCCGCCGGCATGAATCTGCGCCTTGACCACCCATAGATTCCCACCTAGTCTGTCTACGGCTGACGGAACTTCGCTGACATCGCGGCAAACGTATCCCTGCGGGGTCTGAACGCCAAAATTTCGTAGTACTTCTTTTGCCTGATATTCGTGAACTTTCATCAAACGTCTTCGATTGAGCTGCTATCTTCGGTTAATTGTAACGATTAGTGAACTGCTTTGTACACCGTAGAACCAAATTCTACCGGAGATTCGACCATTATCACTCCGGCCTCTCGCAAAGCCGTTATTTTACCCTCACTTCCGCCCATTCCAGCAGAAACTATCGCAGCGGAGTGTCCCATGCGCTGATGCGGTGGCGCATATCGACCTGCCACATAAGCGATTACGGGTTTTGGGTAATCCGTTTCTGACAGATATTTTGCGGCTTTTTCCTCGGCTCCGCCTCCGATCTCGCCAATCAATAGCACTGCGTCGGTCTTCGTATCATCTCGAAACAGCCGCAGCGCCTCAACAAAGGACATCCCCTGTATTACATCGGCGCCAATTCCAATACACGTGGACTGACCCAGACCGTCTCGACACATTTGAGCGACGGCCTCATAGAGAAGCGTTCCGGAACGCGCGACCACGCCGATCCTTCCCGGCTGCACAATTGAGCTGGGAATAATGCCAATGTTGCATTGCCGAGGCGCAATGATTCCTGGACAATTTGGACCAATAAGCCGGGATTTTGAACTCTTCAGTTTTTGCTTGATCTTGATCATATCAAGGATCGGTATGCCCTCTGTTACGCATACAATCAATTCCATTTCCGCATCAATTGCTTCCATGACGGCAAGGTGAGCAGTTTTTGGAGGCACGAACAAAACCGTAGCCGTAGCGCCTGTAACTTCTTTCGCTTCTTTGACTGTGTCAAACACCGGCAAATTCAAATGTCGCCGACCACCTTTTCCAGGTACGACACCTCCAACAATTTTGGTTCCGAATTCAATTGCCCGATGAGAGAAAAAACTCCCGGTGTAGCCGGTAATGCCCTGACATAAAACACGCATCTGAGAATTGACCAGAATACTCATCTCAATACCTAGCGAACAATCCTTGAAATTTGCTGAACTGCTTCTGTCATTGAATCGGACAGATGAAATGGCATATTGGCATTTTTCAATAATGTAATTCCATGCTCCATTTTTGTCCCAGCAAATCGTACAATCACTGGAAACGGCATCGGAGACTGATTCTGCACGGTAATGAGCCCGGCTGCCACAGTATCACAATGCGTAAGACCGCCTCCTACGATATTGACCAGCAGCGCTTTAATGGATTTGTTTTCCAGGATCGTATAGCAGGCGCTTTCTACATCAACTCGATTTGCGACCGGCGGCAGATCCAAAAAGTTTGCCGGCTCACAATCGTGATCGTGCAGCATGTCCATCGTTGCCAGCGCCAGACCCGCTCCTCCAACCAACAATCCTACATTGCCTTTCAGTCGAACATAGTTGAATCCGCTGTAGGTACGCATTTTACGATGAGTATCGACATCGATTGTGCGAAAGTCTTCGAATTCTGGATGACGGAACAGAGAATTGTCGTCCAATTCCATCTTCACATCCAAAATCGAAAATTGATCGTCTTCAGTAATGGCCAGAGGATTCAGTTCAATCATCAGCGCATCCAGTTCAATTGCAGCGCGATAAACTTCTCGACAAATTTTGACATATTCGGAACAAAGATCACTGTTCAGACCCATGCTTTTTGCGACCGTCATCAGTTCGTTTTCATCCAAAGGCTCATCTACCGACAATTTGACGCGATGCAAATTTTCGGAGTTTTCGTGCAAGTGTGATTCCACTCCAGAACCGCCTTGGCTGGATGCGAGCAAAATCAGCTCGCCTTCAAATCGATCGACTAAAACGCTTAGATAGAGCTCTTGCTTGATGTCCAGCGCCTCCTCTATATACACGCTGCTTACTTTTTGACCTTCCTCCCCAGTTTGTGGAGTGAATAAAGTGCTGCCAAAGAGCTTATTGGCGCAATCTGTAACTTCAGCAACGCTATGTGCCATTTTGATGCCGCCAAATCGACCTCGATCACCTGCCAGAATTTGAGCTTTGACTACCCAGTTTTTTGCATGTAAATCAAATGCGACCAAGCTTGTCTCCATAATGGACAATGCAACGTTTCCCGCTGGAAA
Organism: Arenicellales bacterium; assembly: GCA_965202855.1. GTDB lineage: Bacteria > Pseudomonadota > Gammaproteobacteria > Arenicellales > JAJDZL01 > JAJDZL01. The sequence continues at coordinate 758,726 of CBDBBP010000004.1, forward strand.
AGTCAGATCAAAGCGGCTTAGAAGATCCTTGGCTTGATATTCGTGAACGAACATGTTTTGCACTTCCCTGTGTACAAAAATGAAGTCAATTAATGGCTTTCATTGTATCTGAATGAGATAGCCATTTGATGTGCTTTAGCTCTGGCGCTGAAAAGTAAAAAACGATTTGAAATAGATGAATTCCTGCTGTCATGACCAATGCAATATTTTCGGGGCTTGCGCATTGAATCAATATCTGGTTCCAGAAATTGTCATTTCCGTTCATTCGCTTTTTGCTTATTGGTATATTGTGTTGGCGTTATGTCTCAGCGTCCAAACATAAACTCTGGATGAACTGTTTTGCCGCATCGTTCGTGACCAATGATGTACGGGCATGACACTCGTGCTCAGGAGCGTATAACGAAATTGGAATGACATTTCAGATCGCATTCATGAAATTCAGTCGTTTTGTTCATCATCAGAACAGCTATAAATCCGAATTGAATGCTGTCCAGCTGCAGCCAGAAACTTGCATTTTCGCTGGAAGCGGTAACCTTTTTCTAACGCAGAAGTAACAATTAGTACAAAAAACTCATCAACGAAACGATAAACTTTCCAATAGTAAGTTTGTTGTAAATTGAAGTCGAATTGCAACGGCGAAGTCGATTCAAATGTCGCGCTTCATCAAAGGGGGAAAATTGAACAAAATTCTGAAATCCGCGATTCTTATCGCATTCGTCTTTATGGTATCAGGAGGTGTTGCTTCAGCTGCTGGTCTACCGGAAAACGATGATCCCATCAAGCTCTTTTTGAACGACTGGACTGGCCAATCGGCATTGACGAAAAATGCCGATGAGTCACTAAAATAAAGTTGGGCTGCAACATCGAACATGTCAGCGAAGGAGCGCTGCCCCAGTTTGCTGGATTGGACCAAGGCAACTCGCATTTTCTGGCAGAGGTCCGGGACAACAACATCGGCGGCTTCTGCCCTAAAGCGCTGGCGGCCGCAGACGTCGAGGATATTGGTGAGTCCAAACCTTTGGCAAACCCGAGTGGAAAGATTGAGATTTTCTCGCAGACCGTCGCTGAATGCGGCTATGAGGATTGCCCGGGTCACCTGCTGTGGCTCAAGCCGCATGAATGGCTCAGCAAAACAAATTCTCGCCGGTCACTGCATTTGGAATCCAATCAGCTTAGGGACAAGCTGCACCCGCAGCTCGGCCATGGCAATAGAAGCAAAGCCAATAAAGTTGCCAGCCGAACGCCGATTCAGATACTTCTCTATAATGCAGCCGCGTGTGGATTGCAGGCAGGTGATGTTGTTCGCCTGTTCAATGTTCGTGGCGCATGTCTGGCTGGGGTTGTTTTAGATGCCACAATCCGTAGAGGCGTGGTACAGATGAGGTTTGGCGCCTGGTATGAACCTGATCGTCCAGCGGGATCGGGCTCTTTGTGCAAACACGACAATCCCAACGTGCTGACGCGCGATAAGGTTGTCTCGAAGCTCGAACAGGGGCCTAGCGCTCACTCCCGCCTGAACGAATCGGAGCAATACGAAAAGGCACAGCCGCCTGTCACCGCCCATCAGCCGCCGGTCGTTATTCAGCCCGAAACTTGAACTATTCGCGAGGACACTACATGAACAACCTGCAAGAAGCGTCAGACCTGACAAATACCGTGGCAATCAGCGCCCGTCGTTTCGAGGAATCGCCATTTATCGAACGCACCTACAGTTCGGAGATGGTGCGCGGTGTTTATGCAGGTCGCTATTTCCCTATATTCATGGGGGAGGACTGGATCGAAAAATACTGGTGCCTGCGTCAGAAGGCGCTGATTTTCGATGTGCCTGAAAAGCCGATCGAGATAACGGGGCCGGATGCCGTACCGTATCTCGACAAGATATTGTCTCGCAAAGTGGCTGCGATGGCCGAAGGGCGCGGATACTACGCCATCGCCTGTACGCCACAAGGGGGGATTTTTATGGATGGCGTGGTTTTCAAACTTGGAGAGAACCGGTTTTGGTATGTGCAGGCTGACGGCCCGTTTGAGACATGGCTGATGGCCAACAGTGGCGGATTTGACGTAAAAATATCCGACCCGCGTTCACGCGTTCTTCAGATTCAGGGACCTGCGTCGATGGCGATCATGAATTCAGCTTCGGACGGCGCCATCAACGACACCATGAAATATTACCGATCAGGCTACTTTGATATCGGCGGTCAGAACCTCTATGTATCACGTACTGGTTTCACCAATGAGCTGGGCTACGAGATCTACTGCGACGGCGCCACCACCGACCATCTGGCACTGTGGGATCACCTTGTTGCCTGCGGTGAGCCGCACGGGATGGAATTCTCGTCTACGCGTGCTTTGACCATCCGGCGTATCGAGGGAGGCATTCTAGGAAATCTGACTGATATAGACACGACCATGACCCCGTTCGAAGCGGGGCTTGCGCCATTCGTCAACATGAACAAGGGCGACTTCATCGGGCGCGAAGCGCTGGTCGGAAAGGATACCCGGTCGTGCTTGTTTGGCTTGACCTGTTCAACCGAAACTCCAGCAGCCGGCAGCGCGGTGATGGATGGCGAAAAGATTGTTGGCCGCATCACTGCGGGCGTTCCGTCACCTACTTTGTGCCTTGGGATCGGGTATGTCCGATTCAACGCACCAGGTGACTGGGTTGGGAGAACTTTGTCGATGCGCCTGCCGGATGAAAGCACTCATCAAGGAAAGGTTGTCGAGCTTCCATTTTTCGACCGCAAAAAGACCATTGTCCGCGGTGTGGATCGATCCATACCAAAGCGTCCGGCAAGGTAAAGAAGTTGATGTCCCGAATTTGTATGCGACAACATAGCAGCAGCCTGGAATGATTCAGTTAGGAGATTAATCTATCAAGCGCCGCGATGAAGTCATCTAATCAAAACAGACAAGCAGGAATGCACTAGCAAAATGGCAGAACGCACACCTCGCCCGCGCCGGTCGTTTATCTTTACACCGGGCTTGCGGCCGGATATGTATCCCAAGGCGTTGGCGTCGGGGGCGGACATCGTCTGTGTCGAATTGGAAGACGGCATCGCTCCGAAGGATAAAGCCGATGCGCGAAGGCGAGCGCTTGCGCTTTTCCATCAGCCTCAGGCCAACGACGGCGTGGAGAGAATCGTGCGAATCAATTCGATGCGAGAACGCTTCGGGATCGAGGACGTTCAGGCGATATTGACCACTAAGAAACCGCCTCCCGCGCTGATGATGCCAAAAGTCCGCACACCCGACGAGGTGATACAACTAGACAGCCTATTGACTGAAGCGGATCACAGCACCGCTTTGCATGTCATCATTGAAACAAATGAAGGGTTGGAGGCTGCCTACGAAATCGCCCACTGCTCCAAGCGGATAGAAGCGATGTTCTTCGGCGGTGTAGACATGGCAGCCGAACTGCGCTGCAAAAACGCATGGGAACCATTGCTGTACGCGCGCTCTCGAGTGGTGCATGCCGCGGCCAGTGCCGGATTGGATGTGATTGATGTGCCTTATCTCGATTTGGACGACCCGGTGGGCATGCGCGTCGAGGCAGAACTGGCTCGAGATCTGGGATTTGCCGGAAAGGGCTCGGTTCATCCCAAGCAGATCGCCGCGTTGAACGAGGTGTTCACGCCATCTGAAGATGAAATTGCCCGGGCGCGCCGAATCATTGCCGAGTTCGACGCAGCCGACACCGGTCTTGTGGTGATCGACGGCAAGCTGATTGAAAAACCGGTTCTGCGTGAAATGCACCGCATTGTCGCAATCGCCGACCGGATGGAGGGGAAATGATGGAATGTCGCAACACAAGGCTGCGTCTGCCGAGGGAGCTCGCGCCCCGTGCTGCTTGGATGGAATTGTATTATAGATATGCCAATCATGTGCTGGACAGCCTGCGATGACAACGACCCAGGCAACCCGGATGATCCGCCGATTTGAACGAAATCCGCCGACTGGAGATTTGACCAGCAAGCCAATACATGCTCCAAAAAAATTGAATAAAGCCGACATGCCGAACCCGTAACTTGAAGGAGCCAGCAAAGATGTACAAACTGTTCTACGCGCTCAAAAGCGCATCTATGGGTGTGAGAGCCATGTTGGAGGAGATTGGCGCACCCTATGAATTAATCGAGACGACGCTTGATATGAATAAGCCTCGCCCACCTGAGCAGTTGGCAGTCAATCCCAACGGATGGGTGCCAGTTCTGCTATGGGAAGGAGGCGCCATGTACGAATGCGCTGCGATAACTGTGTATTTGTGCGATCGTCATCCTGAAGCGCAGTTGGCTCCGACTGCGGATGATCCGGTTCGGGCGCTTTATTTGCAGACGCTCGTCTATTTCTCCAACTCCGTTCAGAACGCATTTCAATTGACTTATTACCCGGACCGTTTTGTCGACACATTGGCTGATGAGCCAAGTGCGCAGCGGCGCGGTGTTCGGCGTCTTAGAGAAACCTGGGAAGTGATCGACGATCAAATTGGCGATAACCAATGGCTGCTTGGCGATCGGTTCAGCGCGGCCGACATTTATATGTTCATGCTAACCACTTGGCTGCGACCGGCCAAGGGACATCCAGCTGTTGATGAATTTCCCAACGTAAAGCGCATCACGGAGGTCGTTGTGCAGCGCCCCAGCATACAGCTTGTTTACGAGCCGTGGATCGCAAATCCTGAATATTGACGTTTTGTACATGTTTGCTTTCGGTACATTGCGACATTCAGCGATGCAAGTAAATTTCGGATTTCGGTGTCAGGGTATGAACGCTCTGACTGCGATGTCATTCGAAGATGCAGGCATATGAACCAGGTCAAGATGATGAAGTCGGTTTGGGGAAAGTTCATAATCGTGAATTATGATAGATCGAACTTAATCATTTGTTGCGCGCCACCTTTTTTCTGCCATGCCGAGTCATGAAAAAAGGGTGTATTTACAATGGGTGGATCATCAATTGATTCAATGCTATCTGCAGCATTTGCGAACTATTTGGAAACATATCGAAATTCTCTAATGACAATTGAGGGCTTCGGACACAGAATACGCGAAGCGGCATGATTCAGCGTGTTTTGCGGGTTAAACGAATATTTTCTGGCTATAAAGCGGATGCATTATCCGCGCGCAATGCGTGACAAAATTGCCTCGTTGTCCAAAGAAAAGGAACGACTAGATGCGATCTAGCTCTATTCAGACCATAAGGCGATAAGAATTGTCCCGCGCGGCTTTCGAGGCGGTTGTGCGTTACAGATTGCGCAGAACCACATTGGAAAAAGTCGGTGAAATTGCCGGAGTTTCAAAAAGTGTTCTGCTCCATCACTTCAAGGACAAGGGTACGTTGCTCGAAGCGGTGTTTCGCAGATCAAATTCTTTGCTGAGTGAATCGGTCATTGAATTGTACAAATACGCAGAAACACCTTGCGAAAGGCTCTGGGCAATTATCGTTGCGAACTTTTTTGAAACGATTTTCAATCAGCGTGTTTGTCAGGCTTGGATTTCGCTTATTTCCGAGAATCCACATAGCGAGCAGTGTCAGCGAATCCAAATCGCCTGCAATCGACGCATTTACAGCAACCTGATGTATGTGCTGAAGCATTTTCTGGAGTTAGAGGAGGCCAAGTCGACATCGCGTCAGCTAGGTGTGCTAATTGACGGTATCTGGGTGCGCGCTGCCTTGGGTGCCGAGCTCATCGAAAGTAAAGCGGCCATTTCCGAAAGGGAGTATGCGATGTCCAAATTTCTACCCAATGACGAGATCAGCGCTGCAAAACACAAAAAAGCCAGATCAAAGATGGAAACCATCGCGGCCATTGCGCTTGGTTCCAAGGCGTTCAAGGAAAAATCCGTATCCGTACTCCGCGAGTGATCGGAACAAAAGGCAGTTCCTGCAGCTCTTCTGACTGTCTGCGCAGATTCTTAATTTTTCCAGGCGAAAAGAAAGATGTATTTGAAAGCGGTTATGCCGTCTGATCAGATGCATTTTCAAAAATTTTCGATTCTTGGCAGGAAAATGATTTTCGACGAACCGGATTGCGCCTAAATGGTTTTAGCATTTGGTTATTGGGCGCGCCATCGGTTTAGGCGAGAGCTGATATTTCAATGTAATTGATGCAAAACTGAGGCATGACATGCTATCTCGTTAGGATTCAAATTTGTCGTTTCGCATTGTTGGACTGATTGTGATTGCACTTGGAGCGGCTGCGGCTGCGTCGCCGTAAAGTCGGTGCAGTTGACGTTTCGAACTGGTTGGATGAGTGTAGCACATAGGGAGCGTATGGCAGTTTGAGCCGAGGCTTGAGACTGAGCCAGAAACTGATTTTCCGTTGGTGGCTGGTTTTCAGCAGCGCCAACGCGGACTCGCGTGCTTGGCCGCCGTCAAGGCTTTGGATGCCGGCCGCAAGGCGATTGATAGTGTGAAAGCATTCTTCTTTTTGTTGAGCTTTCACTCAAAAGAGACAATCACAATCAATCAATTCAATCATTCGTTCATTTCGAGTCCGATTGCCATTCTTTCACAGTCTCGATTCTGTTTGCCCTATTTGCCTTTGTGTTGCTGTGCCGGATCGCTAATACTGGATTAGGACTCTCAGGTTTGAGTCGAAGTTTACCCGCTGGAAGCATATTTTTCGCTCAAAGTCAATAGAAAATTCGATATCCAATCGATCGAATAAACGGTTGACTTTCTGGATTTTTTCGGTTAATTTGAGATGCTGGGTTGAATTCGTTCAACCGAAGCTTCTTATTCAAACTCAATCCAACACGAGGTTCAGTCCATGACCCAAAAAGAAACACAAGAAGTCTCAACTTCCCATCGCTTTTTTTTCGACCCCTGGATGAAACAGTTGTTCCAAGACAAGTCGATGGTGCTGGATCTTCTGTCCGGCGAATTTCTGGAGCTGCAGTGGTTCGACGCGCTCGATGCAAAACGGTTGAGGTCAAGGCCGACGAATGTGGTCAAGCGTACTCTAGAGCAACGTCACCTGGACTTGGTGTGGGAAGTGCAACTGAGATGTCACAACATTCAATCATTCACTTTCCGTTGCTCTTGTTGTCCTTTCAGGATGTGGCTTTCAAGAGTTCAGATGAAAAGAGCAGCCTGCGTCCGGTGCATTTAAGAGTTTGAAAGTGCATTATCGAAATTCATCAGATAAAATGAAATTATGAAAAGGAATGAAGTGGAGACTTGATGACACCTGCAGAATATGTGCAATATGTAACACCGGTTTTGTTGGTCGGAATTTTCATGTGGATGTGGCGCGAGCATCGCGAACTGCGTAGCTACTTAGATTCTCGAATTGATAAAGTAGACGAACGACTTGATGGCCTACAGTCTAATATTGACTCTCGATTCGATAAAGTAGACGAACGATTCGAAAAAGTAAACGATCGGTTCGATAATGTAAACGAACGGTTTGATGGTCTACAGTCTGAGATGCGTGCTGAGTTTCGCGTGTTCAACAAGAGTTTGAATGAACTGTCGACGCGTGTCGGCAGATTGGAAGGAGCGTTCATGCATACCTTCCGCGGCGCACTCTTCGGCGATGAGCTGGAAGACTCCAAGGACAGTCAAAGCCAGCTTGCGGCTCGCTATGAGGCTCCCAAGAAGAATGATCAGGAGTCTGCTTGAGCCTTGCGAGGCTGTCTTCAAGCCGAATTGCCACTCCATGGCAATGCGCAAGAACTGCTGGACCTTTTGATGTGGCAGAAGGCGGACATCTGGCCGAATCCAGGGTCGCACGCTGCCCATCACACACAACTTCGGTTTGGACTTAACACCGAATAGGTCCGGCTTTTGACCAATTGGTGGACGAACAGTTGGCATGTTTCGACCATGACGCCGATTCGGAATTTTACGTCGCGTACGGCGCTGTCATCCAAGGTGGGGCAGGCCTGGGTTATCACTATTCAAATCCAGCCTTTTTCTGACGCCTCGAGAATTCCGCGTTCAACCAGACATTCAGATCCTCCATCAACCGGCTCCGAGTCTTGAGCGGCAATAGATTTGAGCCAAAAATTGATGTCGAGCTGTTCGGGATCTTGAAAGATCGTCTCTAGCGCCTGGTCGAGCATTGGCTCTCCAACTGGAGCTTTGTCAGTCGCAGCAGGCAATTCAAGGACGCAATCAACTCGACCGTTTTATCGCGAGTTCCATCAAACTCACACCCTTGAGCATAATTTGGAATGTTGCCTGAGATGCAAGGTGCAACTGTCCTATTTCATGATCTGGCAAGAGCGGCAGAATGGCTTCAACTAGAGTAATGTTCATAAATTCAGCAAAGTTGATTCGCTAATGCTTTTTTATTTTAGGAAGATGAGGGATTTAGGTACAGTCACCATCAGCTCAAGAACGCTAAACTGCATCGTTGCAAGCTAGCAGGGCGGTATGTCATACCCGAGTTTTGCCCTATTTGCCATTTCAATGAAATATGTCATTGATATTACGGCATAAATCAGATTGTCACCGAATCTTTTCATATCTTTTTCGTTTCCCGAACAGGTTTAAATTCCAGTACCACATCTGATAAAGAAAGCTCAGGTCACCATATCAATAGCTCTGGTGGAATATGGATGGCAGCGCAACTGAATCGGCGCAACGGTTACGATGCGTCTGATGCTGGGAAGCTGAGCGATAGGAGATGCGATTACAAAGCAAATTTTTGCAGATTCAACGCATTCGCATAGGCTGACCAATGGTCAATTAACAGTCTCAGTTTACAGATACAATGGTATGAATTTTGGCAAGTGCTGGGCGTCATATTGCCGCAACGAAGGAAATTCACTCAATGACTCGACAGTTTCAGAATGAAGTTTGACTATATTATCGTAGGCGCTGGATCAGCGGGGTGTGTGCTAGCCGAACGATTGAGTTCTGAAGCTCGAAATAAAGTGCTGCTGCTCGAGGCAGGCCCTGAAAACGACGCGTTGTCGTTGAAAATTCCCGCGGCTGTTCTGTCCAATCTCACTAGTAAAAAGCACAACTGGGCGTTTTTGGGCGAACCGGAGCCCGAGTTAAATGGCCGCCGGCTACAACATGATCGGGGCAAGGCACTGGGCGGCTCTTCGTCGATCAACGGCATGGTTTTCATCCGCGGTCACGCAATGGATTTCGACAGCTGGCAGCAAGCCGGATGCGAAGGTTGGGGGTACACAAACGTATTGCCCTACTTCAAACGAATGGAGACCTATTCCGGTGGCGAGGATGATTATCGAGGTGGCAGTGGACCGTTGCATGTTCAACGCCCCACTCCGGATAATCCGCTGGTTCAAGCCTTTCTGAAGTCTGGAGAAGAGGCAGGCTATCGTCTGACTGATGATATCAACGGCTACATGCAAGAAGGTTTTGGTCTGCTGGACTCCTCTATCTTTCGCGGCGAACGCTGGAGCACGGCACGCGCCTACCTTGACCGAGCCCGTGCTCTGCCCAACCTAACCATTCTGACCAATGCGCACGTACAGAATCTTAACTTCGAAGGCAGCCGTGCAAGCGGGGTAACGTATCTTCAGCGTGGCCAGCGTGTAACTGCGCGTGCGCATAAGGAAGTAATACTTTCTGCGGGTGCTGTCGGCACGCCACAGATTCTGATGCTTTCCGGGATCGGATCAGCCGCGCATCTTCAGGAGCTGGGCATCGATGTCTTGATCGACCACCCTGGTGTCGGACACAACCTGAACGACCATCCTGATTTCGTGATGCAATACGAGTGCCTGAAACCTGTCACTCTATGGCCAAAAACAAAACTGGCTGGACGTACCGCCGCTGGTCTGCGCTGGCTGATGACGCGAAGTGGTGTATGCGCGTCCAACCAATTTGAGGCAGTCGCATGTATCCGCTCTTCTGCTGGGGTTGATTATCCTGATCTTCAGCTTACGATTACGCCCATTGCGGTGGACAACCAGACTTGGAACACGATTCCGAGGCATGCTTTCCAGATACATGTCGGCCTGATGCGAGCGTACAGCCGCGGCAGAATCGAGTTGCAGAATTCCGACCCTTCGAGCCCTCCGCGCATTTTAGTAAACTATATGAAGGACGCTCGAGATAGAGATGCGTTGCGGACAGGCATCCGCTTGGTGCGCGAACTGCTCGAACAGCCGGCATTCAGCGAGCTATGTGGGGAGGAAATTTTTCCGGGCGCAAATGCGCAAGGAGACGTCGAGCTTGACGGTTTTCTCAACACACATTGCAACACTCAATGGCATTTGTCCGGCACCGCACGAATGGGTTCGAAAGAGGACAACGGAGCGGTCGTCGATAGCCAGGGTCGGGTGCACGGCTTACAGAGCCTGCGGGTGGTGGATGCATCAATTATGCCATGTGTGACGAACGGCAACACCAATAGCCCCACCATTATGATCGCGGAAAAGCTGGGCGACGCAATTTTGGGGCTTGATTCACTGCCGGCCATTGATGCCAGAGTCTGGCAGAATCCGAAAAGTGCAACCTGTCAGCGGTAGCTGGCATTTATAGCGCAAAGGAGTGATCAAATGATTGGATACGTAATGGTTGGAAGCAATGATCTGGATTGATCTTCGGTGTTCTATGACGCCATTCTCGCTCCGCTCGGTCTAATTCAAGTACATCGAACCGAAAGCTATGTCGCTTATGCGCCTGAGACTGATCTTGAGGCAATCGAATTCAATGTCACTTTACCGTACGACGGAGGGGAGTGCGCCTTCGGCAACGGAAGCATGATCGCCTTTGCAGCGCCGATGATCCAAGCACTTAGTCAGTTTCACGTAATCGGTCAGCAAAGCGGTGGCACGGACGACGGTGCGCCTAGACCCCGCGAGGAAGGAAGCAATATCTGGTACGGTTGTCTGCGCGATCCCGATGGCAACAAGATCTGCGTTTTCTGTGCTGGTCCGATGGGGTAAATTGTGCTTTGAGCGATCTGCCTTCCCTAGACCCAGCCCGTATTTTTCCCACCTACGCGGGCAGCAACGAGCTGTCGCCTTTCCATCATTGCTACGCCAATGAACAAACGGTGCTACGCTTGGCAGCCGGTCGGTTTTTCGCCCATTACAATGGCGATGATCCGACGGCAGGCTATTGGGCATTGCGCCGCAATGCCGCACTGTTTGATGTGCCTGAACGCCCCGTAGAAATTTCAGGTACGGATGCCGTAGCGTTTCTAGAAAAGATTGTTGCGCGGCGGATTGCCGACATGAAGCTCGGTCAAGGGCGCTATGTGCTGGCGTGCACGCATCAGGGTGGCCTGTTCATGGACGGCATTCTGTTTCGATTGGGAGATTCCCGATTTTGGTTCGTGCAGCCTGATGGTGATCTCGATACTTGGCTTCTGGCGCATCGAGCAGGGTATGATGTGACAGTGTCTGATCCTAAATTCCGAGTAATGCAGCTTCAGGGGCCGAAATCCTATCAGATCATGCGCGCAGCCATGAGTCATGTGCTGGACGAGACTTTCAAGTATTTTCGCGTCGGATTATTCAACATCGGCGGTCAAGACGTCTATGTTTCGCGCACCGGATGGACCGGTGAGTTGGGGTATGAAATATATTCGCTGGGAGATTCAACGGATTGTCCTCGCCTGTGGGATCATTCGATGAGTTCTGGGGAGTCGTTGGGCATGGTCTTCAGTTCGATGCAGTCGATGAATATTCGCCGGATCGAAGCAGGCATTCTGGACAGCGGCAGCGATTTCGACAGCACCATGACGCCTTTTGAGGCGGGGTTGGACAGGTTCATTGATTTGGACAAAGGCGACTTCATCGGCCGCGACTTTCTGGTGAATGCCAAGCGTGGCACGCGTATTTATGGCTTGCGTTGTGAGGGTGCGATTCCCAGTGGCGGCGATCTGGTGCTTGACTCCGGCAGTCTGGTCGGCCGTGTCACCACCGGTGCCTATTCCCCCTTTCTGGAGACGGGGATTGGCTATGTCCGTTTTGGCTTGCCGGGTGAATGGCATGGCAAGTCGCTGGTTCTGCGCTCCTCGCGGTATGGCGACAAAATTGCGAACTTTGCAATCTGCCTTTTCATGACGCGGAAAAGCGCCTGACCCGAGAGCTGCCTGTTTAGGATGACACTTCGAAATGTCGGCGCCGTTCGGCCAGCTTGGGGAATGCCCGAAAGAATTTTTCAATCATTGCCAAAAAATTTGCGTATTCTCTATGATCACTGCAGCAACCTGATTGGATTCTCTGCACTTCGTACAGATAACGGCAGCTTTACCGACAGTTTCATGATTCACGACTCGCCTTCAGTTTCTTGGATTCGTGCTTGCTCTTCTCCAATCCACTCAAGTTAGATCCATCTAATTCGAAGATTCTTTCCAACTTCGTGCTGTTAATTTCAAATGATTCACACAGGCGGTGCATCAACTGTCATGCAGATTTTTGAGTGAACTTCAAACTTTCAAGCAACTTCATGGAGGACACATCTTTGAGATTTGCAGTCAGCAGAAATATCGCAATTGACCATCTTTGATCGCTCAATTTGGAATTGTGAATGATCGAATTCGTCTTGACCGAATACTCCTTGCGACATGACCGGCCGCGAAAGGTCTATGGTTTTCGGGTTTTTCTTTCCTGAACATTCTGGGCCCCACATTTGGGGCATTGCACACCATCTTTCCAGCTATTTTGAATAAACCATATCTCGGCTGTTTCATCATCTGGACTTTTCAGAGCCAACTCGACTAGACTGATGCCGTCCCGAATGCTTTCCAGGGGCTTTTCACGTCATGATTCATACTAATTTGTTGAATCCCATGAATGAAAATATCTGTTCTGACTATCGATGTGATAGTCGCCGTCTGTCATGGTTTGGGTAAATAGCCATACAAAGTTTTTGTTTGCCCTAGAGTATTTGATAGCATTTAACATCATTTCTTCGACTGGCGCATTTCGCAAATTCGCGTACGTTACACCGCTTGTCGCTTTCGACTGGGATTCTCGTTCCATCTGGAACCACTTGCAAGATCGCGCTGGGAGTCGGACCAAATCAAGCATATTGCTCGCACGCACACTGCATCTGCGACTTTATAGCAACCAAAAATTCAGTGCTCAAAACCCTTCTGAATCATTTTTTTTTCATCTTGTCAACTTTCTTTTCGGCGGCATTAATAAGTAAGAACAATTGATGCAATTCAAACGAAAACACTTGATATAACAAGTCGAATTCAAGTAAATTTTTTAAAATTACAAATAGAAATTTGCAATTATCCTGTAGAAAGTGATAATCTATATTTCTTTCATAGCGTCATTGACTGAGGTGATGTTGGGTTATTCTTTTGAGCAATCCACTTCAACTTTCGGTTTTTGTGCTATTTGTTGTTCTAACTGCTCATTTTCAAGGAGAAAATAACTATGACTCAATTCAAGAAAGCATTGTTAGCATGCCTCGGTTTGTTAGCGATGGCCGTCTTTTCTATGACGCAAGTTCAAATTGCTGCGGCGGATTTCGAACCCAAAAAGCCAGTGGATTTCGTAATCATGGCAGGTAAAGGTGGTGGTGCGGACAAAATGGCTCGTCTGATGCAATCCATAATTGAAAAACATGGTCTTTCGGGTAAACCATTAGTACCTATCAATAAACCCGGCGGCTCTGGAGCCGAAGCTTTAGTTCATCTGAACAATACATCAGGCGTCGCGAAAGATCATACGGTCATGGTCACCCTGAATAGCTTCTACACCACTCCGCTTCGTCAACCAAATCTGGGAATCGATATTTCAACTTTCACTCCCATCGGCAGAATGGCTGAAGATACATTTTTGCTATGGGTGAATGTCGATAGCGGTATCAAGAATGTCGATGAATTCGTAACAGCAGCAAAAGCCGCTGGTGCGGACTGGATTATGGCAGGTACAGGCAAGGGACAGGAAGATCAGTTGATTACTGACTTTTTGAATCGTACTTATGATCTGAATATGACGTATGTACCTTATAAAGGTGGTGGTCGTGTCGCGAAGGAATTGGCGGGGAACAATGCAAATTCAACTGTAAATAATCCTTCCGAGCAGCTTGGTTTTTTTGAAGCCGGCAACACAGTTGCACTGGGAGCTTTTACTGAATCACGGCTTGAGATGTTTCCGGACGCACCAACCTTCGGCGAACTCGGTAACGAATTTATCTATTACATGCAAAGAAGTGTTGTTGGCCCTCCTGGAATGTCGGATGAAGCAGCAGCCTACTATCAGAATCTGTTTTCCAAAGTATTCGAAACCGCAGAATGGCAAGAATATCGGCAGAAAAAGAGCTTGTACGGAGATTTCTTGACCGGTGCCGCGCTAAAGGACTATTGGATGGCAGAACGTGCTATTCACGAAACCATGTTGAAAGAAATCGGTGAAATCTAAAATTTAGATGAACCTGCCCATCAGTCTGACGTTTACGGATGCGTAAAGCTGAACTAGTGATGGCCGCTGCGATGGCCATCGTATCCGCGTCGCTGATGTGGAAGAGCGCGGAACTCCCCATCGGTTGGCTTCCAGGGGAGGGGCCAGGCGGTGGGGCGTTTCCATTTTGGCTTTCCTTCGGCATGCTGGTCTGCTGCATATGGATCATCGTACGCTGGTTTCGAGGTTATTTCGATTCACATGGCGAAGTGCCTTATATGGACCGAGAGACATTGGTCATCTTTCTTACGGGCGCGCTGTCGCTAACAGTGATGATCGGGGCTATCTATCTAGTTGGAGTCTATGGTGCGATACCATTGCTGCTTATTTTCTATATGAAATTTATCGGGAAACATTCATGGCTGCTCACAGCGACGCTTGCAATCTGTTTTCCGGTCGTCACTTTTTTCTTTTTTGAAATTGCGCTCACAATCACCTTGCCCAAAGGATTGACCGAGCCTATGTTTTACCCTCTATACGATATCTTTCTGTAATTCGTTGTGGAAGTTTTAACTCATCTCTTGGAAGGCTTCGCGATCGCCTTCGAGCCGCTCAATTTCATTTTGATTTTAGTGGGGGTGATTGTAGGACTGTTTATTGGAGCCATGCCCGGCTTGGGATCAGTAAATGGCGTTGCCATACTCTTGCCGATGACGTTTCTCGTGCCCCCAACTTCAGCCGTAATTTTCTTGGGAGCAATTTATTACGGCGCCATGTACGGTGGTGCGATCAGTTCCATCATGCTGGGTATTCCAGGAGCGTCTACAGCCGTAGCGACGACCTTTGATGGTCGTCCGATGGCTAATTCCGGACTCGCCGATCAGGCTTTGATTGCGGCGGCAACTGCGTCTTTTATCGGTGGCACAATTTCGGTGATTTTGTTCACCATGTTTGCCCCTCCACTCGCTCAGGTTGCGCTTGCATTCGGCGCACCCGAAGAGTTCGCGCTCATGCTGCTTGCATTTGCAACCTTCATTGGACTCGGCGGGGATGATATCCCCAAAACATTCTTTTCTATTTTCATTGGTCTGGTATTGAGTGCCGTAGGTTTGGATATTGTCAGTGGTGAGCCAAGGCTGATATTCTTCGACATACCTGGATTCTTTCACGGTGTCAATTTTCTGGTTTTGGCCATCGGAATCTATGGTATCGGTGAAATCCTATGGACACTCGAGACAAATAAAGGAGAAGTCGAAGTTTCGAAGCTTGAATTGAGCTTCAAGAAGTTTGTCTACGGTCTGGTTCGACTGAAAACAGCCATCAACACAATGATTATGGGGTCGTTCCTAGGTTTTTTTGTAGGAATTCTACCCGCAGCTGGCGCCACACCTGGTTCTTTGATGGCCTATGGTGTCGCTAAAACAATGGACAAAGATCCCGCCAGTTTCGGCAAAGGAAACGTCAAAGGCGTCACCGCACCTGAATCTGCCAATAATGCCGCTAGCACAGGATCGATGTTGCCGATGCTGACGCTTGGGATTCCGGGTTCACCGACGACGGCGATTCTGCTAGGTGGTATGGTCATATGGGGATTGGAGCCAGGACCGCGTTTATTCACCGACCAAACCCAATTTGTCTGGGGCTTGATTGCGAGCCTCTACGCCGCAAATTTGCTTTCGCTGCTCGTCAATCTCGCATTCATTCCTGCTTTCATTTGGATTCTCCGCATTCCATTTACGATTCTGGCGCCTGTCATCTTTATCCTCTGTATCGTCGGAGGTTACGCGCCGACACAAGATATGCACGACGTCTGGCTGATGCTTCTTTTCGGCGTCGTCGGCTATCTGATGCGCAAGTTGGACTATCCGATGGCGCCAGCCGTACTGGCCATTGTTTTAGGGCCATTGGCAGAAACCTCCATGCGACAATCATTGATCATAGGGCACGGGTCAGCTTCAATTTTCTTCGAGCGACCGATTGCTGCAGCGATTATGGCCTGCGCCGTGATCCTATTGCTATTGCCGCTTTTAAAACTTGTCTCAAAATTTAGAAAGTAAATCACCTGCTGGAACAAATGTTCGCAGGTTGGAGTCAAAAGCAGACTGAAGGGCATGTCAGAACAACACTACAGCCACCTGTTCAATCCCGTCACAGTAGGACACAGAACTCTAAAGCATCGTCTGAATTTTGGTGCGCATACTGCCAATATGTCAGTTGACGGACTTCCCGTTGAGCGCCACTATGGATACTATCTCGAACGCGCTATTGGCGGTGCAGCGATGATCGTGATTGAACCCGTTCCTGTTCACCAAACGGGGGTTTTGACCCGGGGAAATTTTCGCCATTCTGATGATTCTGTGATTCCTCATTTTCGAAAAATTACGGATGCATGCCATGAACACGGAACCGTAATGATTCAACAGCTCTATCATATCGGCGCACATGGTGAATGGGACAACTCATTCACTCCGAATTGGTCGCCTTCCGGTCTTCCTTCCCTGCACGATCATGATGGCAGCATGCAAATGTCAGTATCACAGATAGAAGAAATCATAGACGGGTTTGTGCAAGGTGCTGTCCGAGCACAAAAAGCCGGATTTGATGGTTGTGAACTCATGGCTGCATACAATGCGATTATCGAGCAGTTTTGGTCTAGTTTTACCAATCGTCGTGACGACAGGTACGGCGGCTCGTTTGAAAAAAGAATGAATTTCTCTGTCGAACTGCTGTCGGCCATGCGCAACGCAGTTGGACCCAACTTTATTATCGGTGTATGCACCAGTTACGATCCAGTCGAGTCTTCTATTTTTCCAATGGAAGAAATTCAGGAAACCGTGCGATATCACGATGAGCGCGGCCTGTTTGACTATGTCACCGTAGGTACAGGCGGATATTACAATCCGACAATGATTATTCCGGTTGCTCTTCATCCAGATCAATTTGGAGTGGAATATGCCGCAAAAATTCGGGAAAGCGTCAGCCACGCGAAAGTTCAAGCCGAAAGCCATATCCGTACTCCAGATGCTGCCAATTACGCAATTGCGTCAGGCAGCGCAGACATGGTTAGCATCGTTCGCGGCCAAATTGCTGATCCTCATTTAGCTAACAAAGCCATGCAAGGTCGAAGCGAAGATATTCGACCCTGTTTATCTTGCAACCAAATGTGCTGGGGGCGTCGATTCAAAGACTATTGGATCAGCTGCTTGATTAATCCTTCCGCTGGACGTGAATTTGAGTGGGGCGGTGATCGATTTGTAAAATCTCCATCCATTCGCAAAGTGCTAATTGTAGGAGGCGGGCCTGCAGGCTGTGAAGCAGCACGTGTTGCAGCCGAGAGAGGACATGACGTCACTTTAGTTGAAGCGTCCGGCAACCTTGGAGGCCAGTTTCGTCTCGCCGGAATGCAACCTAGACGTGCTCAAATTCTTGATTACCTTGCTTGGCAGGAACGGCAGCTCAATCGGCTTGGCGCAGATGTTCAATTGAACACACCTTATTTTGCCGAAGATGTTGTGGATTTTGCTGCGGATGAAGTAATTTTGGCGACCGGTTCACAACCGTCCTTTATGGGGTATCAACGGGGAATTCCAGCTCGAGACCGTCTGCCTGGAATCGATGAGCAAAACGTCTGGCATGTAGAAGACGTGATGAACCGATCAGCTAAACTGGGACAGTCGATCTTGCTTGTGGACGATGTCGGTACTTGGAAGGCAGGTGGAACCGCGCTATATCTGGCGGAAAAAGGATACGATCTTACAATAGTCACTCCTTACCCTGTCGTCGGTAAGGAAATCGTTCGAACCGGCGCAGATTTAGCGCTCAGAGAAATGTTAAGGAAGCGAGATACTCAGTTTTACACCGAATCAGTGGTAACTCGATGGCATGGAAACTCAGCCGACGTCACGGATTTCCTGAATGGGAATACAGTTCAAATGAAATTCGACAGCCTGGTTTTAGCGACGGTCAACCTTCCAGTTAAAGAACTGGAACAAGAACTTGGAGCTCAGCAACAAGCATTCAATCTCCACATTATTGGGGATTGTCTCTCGCCGCGGCAAGCCCCTGCTGCTATTTACGAAGGTCGCAAAACTGCGTTGACTCTCTAGGAATCATCACGCATTTCAACGCTCTAATATACGAGCGTTGAACGATTAGTAATTGGCATCAATTGGAACTGCGAATACTCGAACTGCAATTGTACTGCCCGGCCGATTCTTAACGTTGTATCTGAATAGATGCCCAGCGTATTCGTAGGTCACGTAGTAGCCGAAAGGCTTTCGAACTTCAACATCCCTATATACTGTCGTGCACTGAACTTCCGTTCTAGTGCCGCCCTTCTTCGCTGCAGCTTCTTTTTCCATATCACTTGCTATGGAGGCACCTAAGAGAGCGCCGATTATCGCGCCTTCGTCACTACTGCCGTCTTTGCCGTCAATTTCTTTTCCGATGGCTCCGCCTATGATTGCACCCAGAAGCTCTGGGGTATCGGAGGACGTTGAACCACCTGTAGAAACTACTACTTCTTTGCAATTTTCCACTGGGCGTTTTTCGTATACGCTTTTATATGCGGGCTCTACATTAAGAACAGGCAATTGTACTTCTACTGCTTCGAGAGCGCTGGCTATTGAACTAAACAATAGAATCATCAGCGCACAGCATCCCGTAATTGTCCTTAAAAAAAGTTTCATATTTTCTCCGTAATTATGAAAGAGTATAAGTGTTGCGATTTGATAACCATGAATGAAAGATGATTCCGATGGTTACGAATTTCGGCATATAACACTATTTTAGTGCTTATCATGTTATCATTGTCAAAATTGTTTTGATGCCTTAAGAGACCAAAAAATTCACAATTGGTTTTTTCCCTGTTCATCCACGTGAGAATCGCCTTTCTGCACGCAAATCAGTTGTTTTCATGAAGCAAGCGGTCCGTTCCTCGCGAGAACTTGATATTGAATCTTTCCGCAGAAATTCGACATCGGATTGGCATTGGCAGCAGCTGTTTCATTTTCAGCTAACTGCCATATTATTGCCTACAACAGTTTAGACAACCTAATTCAGCATCGGTTTCACTGTTGCTGGGAATGGGGCTGTTTTTGCGTGTCAGTCGTTAAATTTATCGATTTGAAACAGATTAAACTGTCGTCTGAAAATTCTAGTCAGCCGAGGTGAGAGATATTTGCATCGAATGTCGTCATCGACGATTATCAAAGCATCGCAATCAAGGTTATCATAACTTAAAAGCTTTAAATCCCAAAGTTTCAAAGAGTTTTTTGAGGTGGTTGAGAACCGCACTAATGAAAGAGCATTTAATGTTGCCTTAAGTTCAGTGCTTAGGAGGAAGAATCCTCGATGGGCAAATGACCTCAATGCCGAACAGACACAGGTAATTCGCGGCAAACTCAGTCATGCGCCTGATATTGTACTGTCGTTACGCGGATGTCCTCCCGTTGTTATAGAAACAGAGTTTTCACCGGCTTCGACGGTCCAGACTGACGCCGCATCTCGTTTAGGTGACGTTCTGGCAAATAGCGAGAGTCCCATCGAGCATTCGATCGCAATTTGCGTTCCGGCTGAATTGCGCCAAGCCAAACAACACGATCTTGAGGATGCAATTGAACGTTCTGCTTTCCAATATTGTGTTTATTCATCAGAAAATGGAACCAATCAAAGATGGCCAAGCAGTGGATGGCTGGATGGCAGCATCAATGATGTCGCCAACTGTGTTGAGTGCGTCACACTAACTGAATCTCTTCTGGCTAGAACTACCGATATTTTGGAAAGAGGAGTCAAATACGCAGCAATAATTTTGTCTGACACATCCATGGAAAGACAGCGCGTAATTGGAAATCTGTTGTGTCAGGAGCCAGGGGAGCAAACCAATCGCATGGCTTGCGCCATTATTGCAAATTCAATGATTTTCCACTCATGTGTGGAGGGGCACCATCATATCCCGGTGATGGAGTCTCTGAAAGACGAGTTGGGCAATATGTCAAAACCGAACACTGTGAGTTGCTGGCGCTGGATTATCTCTGCAGTCAATTTTTGGCCAATTTTCAAAATCGCAGCGGGTCTGCTTCAAGAAATACCAACAAAACAAGCAATACAGATTTTGAATCGTCTTTATTCCATGTCTGCTTCTCTATCAGACGTGGGAGTCACAGGATTAACTGACATATCAGGGCGAATGTTTCAAAAACTGATTACAGATAGAAAATTTCTTGCTACTTTCTACACTCTGCCAGTTTCAGCAACATTTCTATCTGAACTGGCTGCGTCACGGCTGAAAATTGATTGGAAAGACTCCAACTCGGTAACAGAGTTGGGTATTGCGGACTTTGCCTGTGGGACCGGAACATTGATCGGTTCTTTATATCACTCAATTTTGGCTCGATATCGACGTGCTGGAAGTGATGACCGAGAAATTCATGCCAAGATGCTTGAGCGAGCCGTTTATGCGTTTGATATCCTGCCCTCCGTAACTCACTTGACCGCTTCCACTCTCTCAAACCTGCACCCTGCCATCACATTCGGTACAACAAGAATTGTTACCATGCCCTATGGCAAAGATCAAAGCAGTGTTACGTATATCGGATCTTTAGAACTCCTTAAAGACGAGCAAGCCACATCCCTTCTCAGTCTGAGGAGAAGTCAGTTGTTTGGAATTCAGGCTGACAATACAACTTTGCCGACACGTGGTCCAATAGAATTGAAATTTGAGATAGATCATGATGTAGATATGCCTCATGATTCGCTGGACCTGATTGTAATGAATCCCCCGTTTACCCGACCGACCAACCATAAATTGACTGACGTGCCCATACCATCGTTTGCAGGGTTTAATACTTCAAGCCAAGAGCAGAAAGCAATGGGTGCGAAGTTGAAAAAGTTGCGAAAAAAAATAGAAAAACCGGTAGGAGATGGATACGCCGGGCTGGCGTCAGATTTCATTGATTTAGCTCATGTGAAATTGAAGGAAGGTGGAATTTTGGGATTAGTGCTGCCCGGCGCCTTTGCAGCGGGCTCATCGTGGGAAAAGACCAGACAGTTGCTGGCAGCAGATTACTCTGACATAACTGTTGTATCAATCACCAGCGTAGGAGAAAAAGACGTCGCATTTTCCGCAGATACCGGAATGGCGGAAGTTCTTGTAGTTGCTACAAAGAAAAGCTGTTCGCCGACAAAACGTACAAAACAGCAACAGGACGAAGACAGTCCATCTTTTAGATATGTGAATCTTAAAAATCGACCCTGCAATCATGTCGAAGCTTATGAGTTGGCAAAATTCATACATCAAAGGCAATCCGAAAGTAAATCAGGGAATATTGTTATTGGTAGCGAAGATTTGTACGGCAACTTCATAAATTCACCCGAGTTTGAATCAGGATGTGTAGCTTTATCCGAACCGAATCTTGCAAAATTTATGATGCTGCTGAGACAATGTAAACTTCTATCAGTTCAAACGAATGAAAAATTTAGAATTCCGATGACAAATATCAGTGCTTTAGGAAATGTAGGTGCCGGCCATCGATCACTGGTTTATCAAAATGCACCTTTCAAAAAGGTTTCGCTGACCAAAGATAGCATTCCCACATACCCGACACTGTGGTCGCATAAGACTGACCGAGAACGTTGTTTCTTTGTTAAACCCGACTGTCAGATGCAAGTCCACAGTGGCAAGGAGAAACAGGCAGCGCAGCTTTGGCTGAAAAACGCTTCCAGACTTCACATCAACCTTGATTTTCGTCTGAATTCCCAGAGTCTGGCTGCATGCATGACGAACGAAAAGACTCTTGGTGGAACAGCATGGCCAAATTTCGTGACAGCTGATCATACAACGGAAAAGGCTGTCATGCTTTGGTTGAATTCAACGCTGGGCTTGATGTGTCATTGGTGGAATGGAAACCGACAGCACATCGGAAGATCGCGCATCTCAGTAACCACATTACCGAATTTATTGGTTTTTGATCCTCGCGGGCTTGAGAAAAAGGCACAGGAAAAAATCAATGACTTATTTGAGAATTTTCGTAAAGTGCGCTTTTTGCCAGCGAACGAAAGTTATCGGGACCAGTCTAGAATCGCTTTGGACAAAGCGATTCTAGAGGATTTGCTGTGTGTTCCTCAAACTATTGTTGAAGAATTCAAGGTAGTTCGCAATCAGTGGTGTGCAGAGCCAAGGGTTCACGGTGGAAAAAGCACTTCACCGCAATCGTGATGACATTATATTTTATCTGCGAATTCGTAAGATCTTAAAGACCTTGATCTTGATGGATTCATCGATTGTCAACGGCATCGTCGACCTTCGTTTCGAAACTTGAAAAGCCAAATCGAAACATTGTGAGTGCAATAAAACATCCTCATAGGAAATCTACGGAACTTTTTCTGAAATCACAACGGATACTGCAGGATTGTAGCGCGGCTGAATCGGTCCAAATTCTCCAAAAAAGTCTCCGCTGGTTTGTGTTGGAGTGCCGGATTTTGAAATTCGAGCAATAACTGATATTTCGTCAAAATTGGAGATTTCCATATTTGGCACCATCGCGAGTGAGTCATCCAGCACTACTTCCAGAGGCAGATCCTGCACTTGTCGTTTTACGACGGCAAGAGGAATAGCGGGTCCGCCGATCGAACGAGCGAATACAAATAGCGTATCTTGCGGATCAACTTGTTCTCGAATCGAAGAATCTAGCGTCACCTTCACCCGTACGGAATAGCCATTGGAAACCAGCTGATTTGCTTCTTGATCAAAAGTGGGCGGCTCACCCAGATTAACTTTGGCTTCGTTAATCAGTCGCCGCATTTCAAAGCGTATGTCCTGATCAGTAAGATTCGCTTCGGCTCTCGTCCAATGATTGAGAGCGGTGCGATAGTCTTCCTTGGCTGATGCTGCCAGTCCAGCCAACCACAAGCTGCTGACGTGATCTGGGTCCAGCTGCAGCGCAAGAGAAATGAGTTCCTCCGGCTCTCCACTGAAATTTCCATTTCTGGCCATCACCAAAGCATCAGCCTGTCGGACTAGAATATCGGCGCTGTCGCCAGTTAATTCTCTGACTCTCGCGAATGCAACAGACGCTTCAGCGAATCTCTTCTCTGCCAAGTACAACTGTGCCAAAGTCAACCAGCCTTGCGTATCGTCCGGTTCCACTTTAAGGTGCTCCTCAATGGTTTGAATCATGGCGTCGAACGATTCAGGAAGCGGTGGCGGATCAGCGCCCTGGGTTACTTCAGCAGTCTTGGGCGCAACTAGGGACGGATTGCCAATGATCGACGGTTCCCCCAAAACCAGGTAAAGCAGCCCCGCGGCAACTGGCATCGATATTCCTACGCTAATCGCAGCCCATTGACGAACTTTTGATGAAGATGCACTTGCTGCAGGACCATCTTTCGTTCCCGAAGAGTCTAAGTCAACAAGAAGCTCTCTTTCAATTTCTTCTTTAATTTGAGCTGCGTCGCTCTCGGGAACATCACCCGCAATTTGTCTCTGCTTCAATTCAGCCAATCGTTGTTTTGCAATCTCAACATTCTGTTGATCTCGATTCAATCTCTCTGAATCGGGATTCTTCAGAATTCCAAAAACCAAAAACATCACCGCGATAAGTGCCAGTGCACTGATGCTCAGAAAAAACAGAATTGCCATCAACGTAGTAAATTATTTATCTAGAAGTTGACGAATTTTTTTACGTTGAGAATCACTGATTTGGGTGGGAGACAATTGAGATTTTCGGCGAGTGTGTCTCCATACTGCGTAGACCGCGATCAAAAGCAGCAACGCTGGTCCGTACCACAACAGCAAGGTGCTCGTTTTCACTGGCGGCCGATACAAAACAAAATCACCATATCTTTCAACCATGTAATCGATAATTTCGTCATCGGATGCGCCTGTGCGAATCATATCGTACGTTCGATCGCGTAAATCTTCTGCAAGTTCCGCATTGGAATCAGCGAGGTTCTGGTTTTGACAGACCATGCATCGCAGTTCATCAATTAGAGATTTGTAGCGTTGTTCCTGCTTGGGGGAGTCAAAATCAAGAATGACTTCCGCTGCGCTCAATTGCAGTGAGAACATCAGCAGAAAGAGCGCAATAATTCTTGGAGTCACGCAGAACTCCGAATCAAGGGCAGAATTTTTTCAGTAATCACTTCAGCGGAAAGAGGCCCGATATGCTTGAAAACGATGACGCCGGATGGGTCAATCAGAAATGTCTCTGGCACTCCATAGACTCCCCAGTCAATCGCTGCGCTGCCTTCATTGTCGACTGCGGTAACGAGATAGGGATTTCCTAGATTTCGCAGCCATTGCCGCGCTTGGGCCGGATCATCTTTGTAGTTCAAGCCAACGATTACAACGCCTTGACTTGCCAGGTCCAGCAGCAGCTGATGCTCATCTCGGCATGCCACACACCAACTTGCCCAAACATTTAACAGCCACGGGGTTCCACTCAACTGCTCCGGCTCCAAGGAGGCGCTTTCCAAATGCAGTATTGGAAGTTTGAACGCAGGCGCTGATTTTCCAATCAAGGGAGATGGAACCAACGTTGAATCCAAACGAAGTCCAAGCGCGAAAAATCCAGCGACAAATAAGAAAGCGACTAAAGGAATTAAGAACTTTGGTCTTGAAAGAATAGAGCGCTTAGCCATGGAAACTAAGTTACTGGAGTCAGATTGGATGCATATGCCTCGCGTCTTCTGGCAAGTTTTCTGAATCGCTTGTCGGTCGCTCCAAGAAAGGCTCCAATCGCCATGAATATCGCTCCCATCCAGATCCATCGAACAAAGGGCTTGACGTGAATGCGTACGCTCCATCCTCCATTTTCATCCAGCGACGCACCCAATGAAACATAAAGATCTCGAAAAAGGCCCGGGCTGATTCCAGCTTCTGTCAGGGGGTCCGACTGGATTGGATAATATCGTTTTTCTGGAAAGACGACTGCTATCTGTTTCCCATCCCTAAATGCTGCAAATCGTCCCATATCCGTAATGTAGTTGTCCACTGCACTGCGATTCACGCCGAAAAAGACAAACTCGTATCCTCCCAGCTCATAGCGGTCCCCTGGATTCATCCTTAAATCTTTTTCCTGCTCGTACAGGCTGACCATTGTCACCCCAACGACAAACACCGCAATTCCAAAATGAGCGATTGACATTCCCCAGATGCTTCTCGGCTGACTCAGCAGCGCCCGAATTTTATTGGGACGATGCTTCACTCGGTCGAACAACCCGTGCACGGTTGACGATGCTGTCCATGCGGCCAGGGTTAAACCCAACGCTGACAGCCACTGATACGGGCCTTCGCTGACCAGCGGCAGACCGAGACCAACTGCTATGCTGAAAACCAGCAGGATCCATAAATTTTTCATCAGACGCAGAAAATTGTCTCGTTTCCAACGGGCGATGGCCCCCAATCCCGCCATCGCGGCAAGCGGCATCGTCAACGGTATGAAAACGGAGTTGAAATAAGGCGGACCAACTGAGACTTTTGCCAGCCCAAGCGCATCCAAAAACAGAGGATACAAGGTACCGAGCAAGATGCTCGCAGCCGCAGTCACCAGAAAAATATTATTCAATAAAATTGCAGCTTCCCGAGAAACCAAGGTGTACGTTCCGCTAGAGCGAATGCTGGGAGCACGATAGGCATAGATTGCCAACGAGCTGCTTATAACGACGGCGATCAAAATCAGCAAAAACACACCGCGGGAAGGATCAGTTGCGAAAGAATGCACGGAGGTGAGAACACCGGAACGAACAAGAAATGCACCAATCAGTGAGAGCGAAAAAGCCAGCATGGCAAGCAGCACGGTCCAGGATTTAAACAGCCCGCGTTTTTCCGTCGCTGCAAGGGAGTGAATCAGCGCAGTTCCCACCAGCCACGGCATGAAAGACGCATTCTCTACGGGGTCCCAGAACCACCATCCACCCCAGCCAAGCTCGTAATAGGCCCACCAGCTGCCCAGAGCGATGCCAAGTGTTAGGAAAATCCAAGCAATATTAGTCCATGGTTTGCACCAGCGCGCCCAAGCAGAATCCAGCCTGCCGCTGATCAATGCGGCAACTGCAAACGCGAAAGCCACAGAAAATCCAACATAACCCATATACAGCATGGGCGGATGAAATACCAGCCCTGGGTCCTGTAACAGAGGATTTAAGTCTCTGCCTTCCGGCGCGGCTGGAATCAGTCTGCTGAAGGGGTTGGAGGTTAAGATCAAAAATAGCAGGAAGCCAACACTCACTGCGCCCAATACTGCCAAAACGATCGATAAAAAGCGATCTGGAACCTCTCGACTCCATACGGAAACGAGTGCCGACCATCCGGCAAGCATAAGCACCCACAGCAGCAGTGAACCTTCATGCGCGCCCCAGACTGCTGCGATTCGATACATCAAGGGCAGCTCGGAGTTGGAGTTTTGAACGACATAATAGACTGAAAAATCATACGTTATGAACGCGTACGTAAGACAGATGAAAGACAATGCGAGAAATAGGAACTGAGCGCGTGCCGCAAATGCAGCGCTAATTGCAAATGACGGCGCCTTGAAAATGACTTCGGAGATGGGAAGCAAAGTTTGAGCGATTGCCAAACACAAAGCAAGAATCAAACAGAAATGACCAAGTTCTGGAATCATGATTTTTTTCTCCTAAACTACTCCGTCTTGAGTGTTTTCGCTGCATTCAATGCGTCTGCAACTTCTGGCGGCATGTAGTTCTCATCGTGTTTTGCCAAGACTTCGGATGCTTCGAAGGTGCCTTCAGAATTTAGTCTTCCCTTGACTACAACGCCTTGCCCGTCTCGAAACAGATCGGGGAGAATCCCAGAATATCGAACCCGTACGGAATGCACTGTATCGGTAACGTCAAATACTACGAGTATATCGTTTCCAGGTCGGTTTACACTGCCTTCTACGACAAGACCACCCACCCGAAATTGTTTGTTAATCGGAACTTCGCCTGCTTTCACTTCACTCGGACTTACAAAATAAAGCAGATTGCTCTGGAATGCGTTTAATACCAAAACCAAGGAAGCGACCATCCCTAAGACAATAAAACAGACCATATAAAGACGCCTTTTTCTTCGTGGTGTCACTGTTTTAACTCGTATGTGGCTGTCGAATGCGGAACCAATGTACCTGAACTTAAATTCGTACAATTACGAATTTAAGTCATTTTACTATACCGATTAACCGACTGGATGATGCTTACAATTGAGTAAGGTGAAATCATTCACCTCAATTTGATGTGAGTATATTCAGATAACCATGTCAAACGTAGAACACTTGCACCATAAGAATGACTATTCCAAGGAAAAGAATCGACATGACGCTGCCTGCTCGCATGAAATCGGACACCCGGTATCCTCCCGGCCCGTGAATCAACGCATTTACCTGGTGAGTCGGCAGTACGAAAGAATTCGAAGTTGATACCGCTACAATGAGTGCAAATATCGTTGGGTCAGCCCCAATGCTTACTGCCACGTTAATTGCAATGGGAACGAGCAAAACAGTTGCTCCAACATTAGAAATCAATAGACTGAAAATCGTCGCAAGCACTCCCATCACGACCATGTACACAGTTATAGGTACGCCTTCCAGCAACATTACACAATTTTGAGCAATCCATAACGCTGTTTGTGTTTGTTCGACGGCTAATCCTAGTGGCAGCAAACAGGCAAGCAGGAATACACTTTGCCAACCAATGGAGCGATATGCTTCTTCAATTTTGATTACGCCCGCCAATATCATCAAAATCGCGCCGGTCATCAACGATAAAGACAGCTTTAGATTTGAGAAAAGCACCAGACTCAAGGTCACGCCAAAAATAGCCAATGCATGATAGAACTTACTCAGATTGTAATCTTCTCTCGGAAAATCGCTTACAACCACAATTTCCAAAGCTTTAGCGAATCGTTGCAGATTGCTCCACAAGCAGTGAACAATGAGACTGTCACCTGCGCGGACTTTCACATTGGCTACATCTTTACGAATGGGTCTTTCGTTTCGATAAATTGCAATAATCGTAGTTCCGTAGTTTTTACGGGAACCGAGCTCAGTCATAGACTTTCCAATCGCAGGGGAAGAAGGAGGAATAACGACTTCCGCGATTCCCGATGAACTGGGATTGAACATCTCCTGAAAGATACTGATTTCATCCTTCAGTTCAATGCCAAAGTCATTGACGTTCTCAACGATCTGATCGTAACGTCCCATAATTGCGATATGACTGTCTGCCATAACTTTAGTGCTTCTTCCTGGTTCGACGATTATGTTGCCGTGGGAATAAATTGCAATAATTCTTTCGTCGTATCCACTTACGTCTTCAATTTCTTGGACAGTCTTGCCAACAATTGAACTTTCTCGCGGCACATAAAGTTCATACACCCGTCCGGAGATTCCATAAGTATCTTTGAAATAAGAAGTGACCGCCCCAGTTTCCAACGCTTTATAGGGTCCTGAAGGCAACACAAATCGACCGAACAAAAAGAAAAAACTAATTCCAGCAACCAATAAGGTAATGCCGATTGGAGTCACAGAAAAGAGTGAAAAGGTGCGCAGTTCGCCTACACTGGATGGCAAGTTTGAAGAAGATGCATCAATCAGGTCATTTAGCAAAATTAATGGACTTGAACCGACCATGGTCAACGTGCCGCCTAAAATTGCGCAAAATCCCATTGGCATCAGCAGTCGATTGGCAGAAACTCCAGTTTGTTTTGCAATGCGGTTCGCTACAGGTAAAAATAACGCAGCTGCCCCTATGTTCTGAATAAATCCGGACATCCAGCCGACGGTACCGGAAAGGATGATCATTATGGTGCGTTCTGTGTCACCTGCGAATCGCAAAATCTGGGATGCCAAGCGATTTAGCGCGCCTGTCTTGTCGAGACCTGCTCCCAATATCATGATTGCAATGATTGAAAGTACGGCATTGCTGGAAAAACCGGAAAACAAGTCACTGGCAGAAAGCAAGCCTGGATAGCCGGGCACTAAACTCGAAAGGCCGATAATGACTAAAATCAGAATGGCAACAACATCCACGCGAAACACTTCGAACGCGAACAAGACAACGGTAAAAACCAAAATCCCCAAGACGACAATCATCTGGGGAGTGAGCAGAATTAATTCGACCGATTGTTCAGCCAATGAAATCAGAGTAGAGGTTGATTAAAATTAGGAATCAGCGCGTCTTGAGATCACTGATATCAACTGCATACAACAGTTTTTCTGACGATATTTGTAACCTTCAGTTTTTGTCGGTAATAGTGCGCTATGAAGAATGCGAGAGTCGCACAATTGCTTAAGTTCCTTTGACGTAACTGCGCAAATTGGGAGACTGTTGCAATGGCAGAAAATTATATACGCTTACGCGCTATCGTGTACTAACAACCTCGCGTCATAGGTCACATTGAATTATGAATTTTTCGGTGATTTGCTTGAATTCCTGCCACTGATCAATTCGTTGCATGTTGACAATTGAATCGGCAGTTCGTTAAAAACAGTACGAACACATCATTGAACGAAAAACCGTACCTGACTTTTGCGCGTAAAAATAAGAATCGAGTTTGATTTGTTAAAATACAAAGTACGTATTTTGGTGTTTGCGAATTTCCAGCGGGAGGATCATCCATGAAATTCAATATTGCTTGTATTCAAAACTGTGCGAAAGCGAATTTGGAAGAGTCAATTCGCGACGCGGTCGTTCTGACTCGTGAAGCACATTCTGCAGGTGCGCAGCTGATTTGTCTGCCGGAATTTTTTTCTTATTTGCATCTGGATGACTCAGGCCTTGATGTAGCGCCGTTCTGGGAACGCGAACACCCGGCTCTGCATGCCTTTCAACGACTGTCCCGGCAATTGGAAACATGGATGCTGCTCGGTTCCATCGCCGTGTTCGATTCTCATTCAAAAAAGAAAAATCGTTCAATACTTCTTAATGAAAATGGTGACATTGTTGTTCGATATGACAAGATTCACATGTTCGATGTCAACCTTCCAAGTGGAGAAATTTACCGGGAATCTGACGTATTTTCACCAGGCAGTCGAGCTGTCGTAGCAGAACTTCCATGGGGCAGTATTGGGCTTACAGTCTGTTATGATCTTCGTTTTGCTTATCTTTATCGAGATCTCGCCCAAGCGGGAGCGGGTATTCTAACAGTGCCAGCGGCTTTTACGAAGACTACAGGACAAGCTCATTGGCATGTTTTGCTTAGAAGCCGCGCAATTGAAACTGGATCTTACGTTGTAGCTCCGTGTCAATATGGGAGTCATGGTAAAGCCGAAACTTATGGCCATTCACTGATCATCGATCCGTGGGGTCGAATTTTGGAAGACGGCGGCGAAGATCGCGGTTATATAATTGCGCAGGTTGATATGTCAGAAGTTGCAAAGGCAAGGCAGATGATTCCTGCACTCGAACATGACCGAGATTATCTGAATGCTGCTGCCGACAATCGGCATCACTTGCGCAAGGTTTCTTAAATGCGCATCAACAAAACGGTAATTTTTCCTGCAGCCAGCTAGAATTAAAATATGAGCGAAACTTTCTTAATCACCCTGATCATGCTACCTATCGCAATCAGCATTTTGATCATGCTGACATTCCGAGGCAAGGGACCATCTACTGTGGAACAGGAATCCGATCACTAAGGTCGAAAAAAGCCTGCCACACGAGATCAAATCAGACTAGCCTTGAATGATGATTCGAAAAATCTGGAAAAACGGAATAATCTAACAGAAAAATTGCTTTTTCTGGGATAGCCCCTTCTTTTACGAGTTACTTTCGGGTTCCTAGAGCCTTTAACGCAGTCTAAACCGAGCGAAGAAATATGCCTGCTCTCAGCTTAGGGTCAAACCAAGTTGATTTTGGAGGCATCACTTGCCTCGCATCAGCAACATTGACTACTTCCTCAATTTTGGTATCCGCACACGCAAATCCAAGCGGCCAACCGCTGTTGCAGCGAGAAATCAAGCTGCCAATCCCGTCAACTCCGGGAGTGTAACTGAGTCGACTGTCCGCACGCGCATCCTGTATGCCTAAAACCTCTGCCAAGATCCGTTCTTGCAGTATGGATACATCCAGTGACGCTACGGGATTTTCCCTGTCAATCATGTGAGCTGGAATTCGAATTCGGTATGCAGATTGCTCAACGATCATAATTATTGAACTGGATCGCTCAGGCAGCAATTTGTCTACATCGTTGATCGAAAGAGCATCGACTTGAAACCCCACACTGCGAATCGCAGAAATCAGGTCTGTAGAACTCATGCGATTTAAATCTTTGACACACCGAAAATAAGAGAATATTCTCATTTGACTTTGAGGGAACAGCGCGACCAACAGATAATTGCTAATCGAATCTTGTTGCTCACCAGATGTTCTGGAATTAACAATCTCAGCATATCTGGCACCTGACGCACAGCGGTGATGTCCGTCAGTCAGGTATGTAAATTCAACTTTTCCAAAAATTTGTTCCAGTTGCTCCGAAACATCCGAGTCGTCAACTCTCCAGACAGATTGAACGACATCATCCCACGTACTGACGTTTAGGTAAGGCGCTCTCTGTTTCACCTTTTCAACAGCTGCGGAAAGATCTTCTCGGTCAGGGTAGGCAATACAGACCGGACTCGAAGTCACACCTACCGCTTCGTGGTAGGCCGTGAGCATATTTTCTTTTTCAAGCTGCGTGTCTTCATGCTTCTTCAATCGGCCGCTAACGTAATCGGACACGGGGATTTCGGCAATCACCCCCGTCTGCTCATGATCTCCCTGCTTTAGGCTGTACAAATAATACGCTGGATATTCGGTCTTTAAAAACGAACCGTCCGCCAATAATTGGTTAAGATTCGATTGGTTGAACTGCAGAATTTCCTCAAGAGTCGGACCGTCTTCATCAAACTCTTCCAAGGTTCGCATCACATTGACATAGTTAGCAGGATGTTTGCCGGCAAATTCGCGTCGCTCAGACGGCCGCATGCCATCGTATGCAGGCGTGATCACCTGTTTGGCTTTTGCGGGATTAACCAAATACCCATCAAATTTTTTGATTGCTGGCACTGGAAATCCCTGAGTTTAGCCAAATTAGAATTGCTATGAGTTGGACAACCTGAATTGGTCCATAAAAGCAGCCAGCTGAATTGCTCCTTCCATCGGCATTGAGTTGTAGATGCTGGCTCGCATTCCACCGACACTGCGATGTCCTTTCAGGTTTACGAAACCCTCCTGCGCGGCCTCAGCAAGAAATTTTGTTTGCAGCTCGTCGGTCGGAACACGAAAAACTACATTCATTCGAGAGCGACTCTCACCTTGGACCGGACAATCATAGAAACCGTCACTGCGGTCAATCACATCGTATAAATGACTCGATTTAGTGATGGACTCTTTCTTGTACTCTTCAACTCCGCCGTTCATTTTGTAATATTTCAACACCTTGCCGGCAACATAAATAGGAAAAACGGGAGGGGTATTGAATAAAGAATTTTTCTTGAGGTGGACTCGATAGTCCAGATAGGTTGGCAGTTCACGCGGAGAGGCATCTAAAGCTGACTTGCGCACTATCACCAAAGCAACTCCAGAAGGCCCTAGATTTTTTTGAGCTCCACCGTACGCGACATCAATTAAGTCCCAGCGAATTTTCCTTGAGAAATAATCGGACGACATGTCGCAAACCAGAGGGACACCAACATCCGGCCACTCAAAAAGACGCACTCCACCGATGGTTTCGTTGGTAGTGACATGCAAATAACGAGTGTTAGCCTGAACCTGAATCTCATCACACCGAGGAGTTCGAAAGTAACCTTCCTCCGTTCCATCCCAAGCAATATACAGATTGCCGTACATGCGAGCATCTTTCATTGCCAATTTCGCCCAATGTCCACTCATCAAAAAACCAGCTTTCTCAGATGGCGCAAGCAAGTTAAGCGCGCTCATTGCAAATTGCAGAGTGGCGCCACCCTGAATGAATAAAATTGCAAAGTCATCTGGAACTTCCAGAAGTTCCCGAACGAGGTTCACTGCTTCATTGTGAACGGCATCATAATTTTCTCCGCGATGACTGCTTTCAACAAGCGACATCCCGGAATTCTTGTAGTTGACCAATTCTGATTGGGTCTCCACCAAAACTTCGTACGGCAAAGTACAAGGACCTGGACTAAAGTTGTAAACACGCTGGGGCAAAATTTATCCTCCGTATTACAGACCAAAAAATAGAAATTAATTGACTCGATTGAGAACTTTACCTTTCTCAAATTCCTGCAGTATCTCAACAACACCATTTGCTACAGCATCTTGAGCCTGAAAAGTTGACGCTCCAATATGATGGGTTCCGTAGACATTGGGGTGTTGAGCTAATCTGGACAGGAACTCCCCTGTCGGAGTAGGTGGTTCATTGACATAAACATCCAAACCAACACGCATGGACTTGGCGCTTAGCGCTTCCAACAAGGCATCCTCATCCACGATTTCCCCACGAGAAGTATTTAGAAGAATCGAGCCATCTTTCATCCATGACAGGAACTCTGCGTTGATTAGATTTCGTGTTGCAGCTACAGATGGTACGTGAACTGTAACCACGTCACTGCTCATCGCAAGAACCTTCAGGTCATTTACTTCCTCTACACCAAGCTGTTCCATTCTCTTTAAGATATTTTCGGAACGAGAAGCTTTCTTCACCATTAGAATGTTCATGCCGAATGCTTTGGCACGTTCGGCGACTGACATCCCAATCGAACCAGCACCAACGATCCCCAAGGTTTTCCCCATCACACCTTGAGCAGCTGAATATCGTTTCTTATTCCAGCTTCCATTTCGTATCTCACTTACATTGTCTGGAATGCGCCGATCAATTGAAAGCAGAAGTCCTAGAGTCAGCTCTGCGACTGCTGCTGAATTCTTGCCTGGCACATTGCAAACCGGAATTCCAAAATCCGAAGCTGCTGCCTTGTCGATCGTATTCGTTCCAGCACCTGCTCGAACAATAATCTGCAACTGGTCCGCAGCCTCGAGCGTCATCTGATCGATTTTCGTGCTTCTTACAATAAGTGCGTTTTTCCCGCATACGAATTGCGGTAAATCTGCTGCCTGCAACTCTGGCATATAGTCAGTATCGTGACCAGCAGTCTGTAACATTTTTAGCTGTTTCTCAGGAAATTTATCAGCAAAAAGTATGTGCATTGAATTCAACTACGATGATTATGATTCAGGGTTGAAAGAGATTACCGAGCAAAAACACCCTCCATATTTTGAGTCGAACTCAAAATAAAAAGTTAATTATATAGATAAATATCGAAAAGTACATTCAATTCCGAACTCCTCTAAATTCGTAATCGACCCGTCGTACGAAAGAAAAAGCCCTATCAAAATATAGATTTACAAATTTCCAACTCTTCACAGATCAAGTGGAACTGCGCATTGCAAGAAGCTCATGAAAGTTTCACAATGTAAAGTTCGTGAAACTTCCAATTTTCTCACTGCCCGCTCCGTTTTGATGCGCATCGCCGAGCTGCTGCAAAATCTGGGTTTTGACGCAGAGGTCGATGCGCGGTCTCTCCCAAAACGGGAGTTAGCCTGGCTACACTCACTGCACCGAATTGAGCAATTTTGTGATGGTGCTGCACAAAGGGGGTTGCCGTTTAGAAAAAATCCGCCACCTCTGCCAAGAACGCGGCTTGATGTCCGTTTTTTGGGTTTGAAACAGCCGCCCAGTTCCTAGTGTCCATGCTTTAGCGAAAGAGAAATAACGAAACAACCGCACTTGCACTTGAGAAGTTGTACCGTCGCTTCTTGACGGTGACCTCACATCATCGTAAACGGGTGACCCTGAACATTCAAGCAACGGACATATGTGTTAAAAGTCAGCCAAATACGTGTCTTCCGAATACCTGGGCTTAGTAGCGGATGCCAAGAATTAGTTTTCGAATCAAACTAGAGGATGCAATGGAATAATTGGGAACTGACACAATAGATTGAAAGCTGATTGAAGGTAGGGTTTAGAGCGATGTAGACTGACACCAGTGGATTGTTTCAGGTGCAACAATTCGGTGATGAGGTGAAGGCCGAAAATCCGAAAATCATACTTTTTGCGAATAGATCAAAATTATTGTGAAACTAAATTGAATCTATTGTAAAAAATGAAATAAAATTCACATCCTACGGAAACAAATTCCATAGTTTATTTGCAGTAAATTAACGTATATGGGGAGGTATTTGCATGCAAATTATTCGAAAAATTGTAGTCACAGCAGCGACTTTATCCCTCTTGATTCTGGGAGCAGCAACAGCCAACGCAGGAACGATTAAAATCGGTGTCCTAGGGGTTATGAGCGGTCCAGCAGCATCTTGGGGACTGGTAAATCGTTACTGTACAGAAGTTACAGCAAAAATGTACAACGATATGGGCGGAATTGAAATCGACGGCGAAAAGTATACGATTGAAGTCGTGTCGATTGACGACAAGAACGATCCAAAGTTGTCGATTGCTGGTGCAGAACGCTTGGTCTATCAGGAAGGCATCAAATACATCATCGGCCCGAATGTTGATACAACAGCTCAAGCTATTGTTCCGGTCTTGGAAGAAGGTGGAGCGATGAACATTCCGTATGCATTTGATAAAACTTTATATTCGCCACCGGCGAGCAACTCAATATTGGGCATGATCGCTTCCTATCAAGCAGGTCCCGTGATTTATAAGAGACTGATGCAAGATCAAGGAGTTAATTCAATTGCGTTTGTTGCTAGAAACGAATCAGATCCAATCAATCAGCGTAAACAAGGTGTAGAAGCAGCCAACGCACTTGGTTTGAATGTCGTCGCATCAGAGGACACTTATGAGCCAGGTACGACTGACTTCTTTCCAGTGATGTCAAGAATCGTTCAACTAAATCCAGATCTCATCGTGCTGTCTGGTGTTGCACCCTCCGATGCGCCATTGTTGATCCGAGCTGCTCGTGAACTTGGATATGAAGGTCTAATGAGCACAGAAACTGCGCAAGATGCAAAAATTCTAAGTGAAGTCGCCGGAGATGCGGCTACTGGTTTTATTTCAGTAGGTGGAGCAAGTACTCCCGCAATTTCTGACGATTACATGAATGAATTCCGACAACAGTATGAAGCTCATGTTGGTGAGTGGAATGATGAAGCCGGCACCAAAGTCTACGCTCTCGAAATGATCATCGAAACTTTGAAAGTCGCTGGTAAAGGCGCACTTGATGATGTTGAAGTATTCAAAGCCGCTATGCCAAACGTCAGTGCTGAAAATCGTCTGCTCGTAGGCGAAAATTCATTGACATATGTTGGTACAGGTTTCTTTGATCAACCGCGGCAATTACCGATTCCGATGGTTGTAAATGAATACCGAGACGGGGATTTTCAAACTTTGTTCGTAGGTGCGGTAGATTAATATTTTGATAGAGATACACGGAATCGAACTTTAAATCCGTGTATAAGTTGTGGGTGTGAAGCACCACTGCAAAAAATGCAGTGGTGCTTCAATTGTTTTAGCAGAAAGCAACAGCTTGTCTGCAGTAAATTAATTTGATTTTATGGAACAAGTAATATTCAACGGAATTTATTCCGGTTTTCAATACGCGCTGATTGCGTTGGGACTCACCATGATCTTCGCACTCATGAACGTCCTGAACTTCGCTCATGGTCAAATGTATGTGCTGGGTGCCTTTGTCACCTACTATATTTATGGTGTCCTAGGCTACCCCTTTATTCTCGCCTTGTTTTCCACTGCTTTGACTTTGGCCATTGTTGGAGTTTTATTTGAACTGCTATTTTTTCGGAGAGTTCTCCGACATAGCACGCGGGAAGAAAGTTCCATGCTGCTGGCAGCCGGTACAGCACTGTTACTTGAAAGTATGATTTTGATCTTTTTCGGCGAAAAACATCGCGGTGTTCCTCCGATTGCGTCGGGCGTATTCAGCGTCGGCGACGCTTTCATTCCCTATGCCAGAGCCGTCGTAATGGTGCTCGCAGCCGCACTAATCGCGGGTTTTATCGCCTTCATGCGATTTACTCGTCCAGGACGTGGACTTCGAGCCATTGCACAGGATCGTGAGGCAGCGCAACTGCAAGGAGTCAACGTCAACCGATACGCAATGCTGGGATTCGCGATCGGTGCCGCATTGGCAGGGTTGGCTGGCACATTGCTGGTATCAATTTCCGGTGTAAACAGTGGGATCGGTACCGCTATTTCAATCAAAGCTTTCATCATGGTAATGATTGGTGGCGCAGGCGTCATATCCGGTGCCATTATTGGAGGATTCATACTCGGAATGCTAGAATCGTTCGGTTATCGATTCCTGCCCGGTGGAGAAACTTATCTGATCATTTTCGTCTCACTCATCATATTTCTGGCATTTCGCCCACAAGGTCTTATGGGTAAACCATGGGGATGACGCGTACTTCAATTACGTCATTTAGCAGGCCGACATTGTGCTGAATCTAGACCAATTAAGACAACTTAAGGTTGTATTCGTTGCAATCTTTCTGCTCTTATACCTCGTAGGCATACCGACGGTTCTTGCAGATTACCCTTATCTGCTCGGAATCATCACCACCGCTTCGGTTCTGTCATTTATCGCCGCGGGTGTGTGGTTAACTTTTTATATTGGGCGTATCAATATTGGTCAGGGAGCGTTCGCCTTATTTGGTGGATACGTGACTGCAATTTTGATCATGCGACTTGATGTGTCATTCTGGCTGGCTATGCCGATTGCAGGAATTGCCTCAGCGATCATTGCAATTCTGATTGGTCTTCCAATTCTTCGGTTACGCGGCGTTTATTTTGCCATGATTACGCTGAGTCTTACCGAAACAGCGCGCCTTTCAGCTCAGTCCTTCTCATCAATAACGAACGGCGCGAGTGGAATCATAAAAATTCCTTTACCGCAAGCCGTCGAACTATTTGGGATCACAATTATTCCGGAATTTGCGAGTACAAATAAACATGTGGCCATGTTCTTTCTCGGTGCATTTCTGTTAATCACCGGTTACGCGTGCCTTTATCGAATCATCAACAGTCGACTGGGACGGCTGTTTCGGTCACTCCAGCAAAGTGAGGAGCTTGCCTCGTCCATTGGAATCAACGTACCTATTCTTAGGGTTATCGCATTTGCAATCAGCGGTTTTTACGGAGGCATAGGCGGAGCATTTTTCATTGCATCTCAGCAAAGCATCTATCCAGCAACTTTTCAAATTCAAGATTCAATTTATTTCATGCTGTACTGCTTCCTAGGCGGATTAGGTTACGTATTCGGACCCTTGGCAGGCACTTTTGTTTTGTTTTTGAGTTTTGAATTACTACATGGCTTGAATGAATATCAACCGTTTCTCTACGCCATCATAATGATTTCTTTTATGATATGGCTACCGAATGGATTGTTAAGCATACGACTGCCCAGCTTCATTTCTCAAAAGTACTCGGGCAGCAAGAGCTGATCACATGGCCATACTTGAACTAAATGGAGTGACGAAACGCTTTGGCGGCTTAGTCGCTGTAGACAATGTCACTTTCGACGTTGAACCCCGCCAAATCCTAAGTGTCATCGGCCCCAACGGCGCTGGAAAAAGCACTTTGTTCAAACTCATCACATCCTTTCTTCAAACGAGTTCTGGCAGGGTTATTTTTAAGGGCGAAGACATCACTAGACTTTCTGCGCACATGGTCGCTCGAAAAGGTGTTGTTCGCACATTTCAAGAGACGACTATTTTCCGAGAAATGACAACATTGCAAAATGTCATTGTGGCTCACCATCTACGCAGTAAAGCCAGCCTATTCGGATTTTTCTTTGGTTCGCCAACTGCAAGAAAGGACGAGTCTGAATTTCGGGAGAGCTCAATTGAGATTTTGGAATATCTAGGACTTTCGAGCGTACAGAACGAAGTCGCCAGAAATCTCCCTCATGGGTATCTACGCGGACTTGGAATTGCAATCGCAATGGCAGCAGAACCTGATATTTTGTTGCTTGATGAACCTTTCGCCGGAATGAATCCGGAAGAAACTGACGCTGCGGTCGAAATGGTACGAGGAATTCGCGACCGCGGAGTAACAGTACTGCTGGTGGAACACGACATGCGTGCTGTGATGCGCATCAGCGACCGCATTATCGTATTGAATTTCGGCAGAAAAATTGCAGAAGGTTCAGCTACGGAAATCCAGAATAATGAAAAAGTGATCGAAGCTTATCTCGGGCGTGAAGAAGATGAAGTGCTGATGGAGTGACAGTGGAATATTTTGCAATAAAAAATGTAACCATTCGCTACGATCACGTCCTCGCTGTTTCGAATGTTTCTCTGAATTTGGCTGAGCGACAGATTGTTGCTCTGATTGGTTCCAACGGTGCGGGAAAAACAACGACATTGCGCGCAATTACCGGATTAACCCCGCTTTCCAACGGGGAGATTCACTTTAAAGGAGAGAGAATTGACTCGTTAAGTCCGCACGAAATTGTAAATCTTGGCATTGTCATGGTGCCGGAAGGACGACATGTCTTTCCCTATATGAGTGTTAATGACAATCTTTTGATGGGTGCATTCGCAAGACGCAATAAAGCTGAGATCAAACGAGATATGGAAAAGGTGTTTGCTCGTTTTCCTCGCCTTAAGGAGAGAAGACGCCAACAAGCTGGAACTATGAGCGGCGGTGAACAGCAAATGCTTGTTATAGGTCGTGCTCTCATGGCAAAACCGAAGCTGTTGCTGTTAGACGAACCATCGTTGGGTTTGGCTCCCCTGTTGGTACAGGAAATCGCTCGGTCAATTGTCCTAATCAATAAAGAAGAGGGCGTAAGCATCGTTCTAGTCGAACAAAATTCTCGAATGGCGCTTCGCGTCTCTGATCGAACCTACGCGCTGGAAACAGGTCGTATCGCATTGCAGGGCAAATCAAGCGAACTCATTCAGGATGATCGGGTCCGAAGATTGTATTTGGGAATTTAATTTCGAGTGCGAATCCTTTTAGTAAATCCCAATTCCACAGCTTCGATGACAAAAAAAGTCGAGGCTGCTGCCAAAAATGTTTGTGCACAAACTACGACAATAATCGCAACGAATCCAACGGATACTCCTGCGAGCATCGAAGGCCATTACGACGAAGTAATGAGCTCAAGAGGATTGATCGAGCAGATCGTCTGGGGTGAAGAGCAAGGAATCAATGGTTTTTTAGTCGCGTGTTTTGACGACCCAGCTATCGGGGCATGTCGCGAAGTTGCTACCGGTCCAGTGTTGGGAATGTGCGAAGCCGCCATGATTGCCGCATCCATTGTAGCAACTCGATTCAGTGTGGTTACCACACTCGCAAGGTCCGTTTCGATCATAGAGGATCTCGCTGACCACTATGGAATGCACAGGCGATGTCGAAAGGTTAGAGCGACAAATCTGCCAGTGCTTGCACTAGAAGACGACGGCGCAAGCGCTTATCGTCAAATTCTTCATGAAGTTAAACTATCCATTGAGCAAGACCGCGTTGAAGCTGTCATTTTAGGTTGTGCCGGTATGGCAGATTTGACCCATTCTCTGAGTCAGGAAGCAGGCATTCCAGTGATTGATGGAGTTGTTGCCGGAGTCAAAATACTCGAAGGTCTTATCGGAGCTCGAATCTCAACCAGCAAGGTTGGAGCCTACGCCCGTCCCTTGAAAAAATAGTCTTTGCTTGTCCTTGCGCTTTCTGAAATCGTTCAGAAATTCGCTCAGCGTACAACCAAGGAAGCGACTGCAAAAATAAGACGATAGATTCTTAGATTACAGGGCAATATTCGAACCACTTGGCTAAATTGCGGAATTTTATCGATAGAAACAATTCAATTTGTCGTCGATGCAGAGCTTTAAGTGGAGCGGGCGATGGGAATCGAACCCACGTTATCAGCTTGGGAAGCTGAAGTTCTGCCATTGAACTACGCCCGCTTGTTCATCATTATGCTTCATATCCAGCCTCAATCGCAGCTGGAGCGTGCAGCTAGAAAAAACTTTGAAAACTGGTTGATTTCTGATAATTCTCGTCTATAGACAATCACAACAATCACAATAGCTCTACCTGATCGCTTCGGAACAAAAAGATGGAATTACACGAAAAGTCGTTTGCTTACGTCATTTTTACGTAAATATCATAACGGACCATTTTTCCTTTCAAGCTGCCGGCCAGTTCTCTCAAACATAAAGGTTCTGCATAAATTGGACGCTTAACTACGACTCGTTTTGCAGTTGAAGAGAGAGCAACTTCCAGCAACTCTTCAAAATCTAAATCATCTCCGACCAGTTCTCTCAGAATTTTCAGTGGACGTGCAACTCCTACAGTTTTTTTTCTGCCTTCAGGGTACATCGGGTCCAGATAAATTGAATCGGGAGGAGTGGACATTTTTAGAAGCATTTCTTTAGCGTCGCCAAATTGGTGCTGAATCTGCAATCTTTGCTCAATAGTCTTTGCTCTTGCAATGCCGTCTTCGAGCAAAGCTGAAACTACCGGCATGCGTTCAA
Organism: Arenicellales bacterium; assembly: GCA_965202855.1. Taxonomy (GTDB): domain Bacteria; phylum Pseudomonadota; class Gammaproteobacteria; order Arenicellales; family JAJDZL01; genus JAJDZL01. Next base: position 800,470 of record CBDBBP010000004.1, read on the forward strand.
TCGCGGTGACGTCGAACCCCATTCTGGCAAGTAACAGGGCATCACCGCCAAGCCCGGCTGTAGCATCGACTACAGTACTGGTTTTGCGCCCCATCGCTTTCCCGAGCAGACTGTTTTTCTGAATCCTTGCTGTTTGCCTCACTTTAACGAAAATAGGACGAAATTTTGGGCAATGAAGATCCCAGAGCTTTAACACATCATCTTGGTAACGTAGCGCAAATTCTGCCAATTTTTCAGGAGAATCGCTTACTCTTGGCAAAGAGTATCGAGCACTAATTCGTCTGCACTGCAGTTCATACTCTAAAGATTCGTGAATACAAACAGAGGGTTGAGTCATGATCTTCGGTCAAACGAATCCATTGAAGTTATTTGCTCGGTTTAATGAAAGATGATTCAATCAACATTTCAAAATGTTCATGTTTCTATAATAAACACTCATTTAAAAAAATATATAAAGCAATTTGATAAAAGATTGAGAACTTGAGGAGATATTATGGGGTTTCTTGCAGGGAAAAAAGCGTTAGTAACTGGAATTGCCAGCAATCGATCAATAGCATGGGGAATTGCACGGGCAATGTCGGAACAAGGAGCGGAGCTTGCGCTGACTTACCAAGGTGAAAAACTAAAGGGGCGCGCGGCAAAATTTGCAAAAGCGCTGGATGCATCCTTTATAGCGCCCTGTGACGTATCCACAGATTCCGAAATCGATGTGTTGCGAAGTACAGTTGAAAAAAACTGGGGCAATTTAGACATCGTAGTTCACTCAATTGCGTTCGCACCTCGAGATCAATTGAAGGGACTGTATTTGAATTCGGTATCAAGAGAAGGTTTCTTGATGGCACACGACATCAGCTCATACAGTTTTTCAGCGCTTGCAGGCGCTTTCGCTCCCCTCATGAACGAAGGTTCAGGAGCATTTCTGACACTGACTTACATTGGGTCTTTACGCTCCATGCCAGGCTATAACGTCATGGGGCTGGCCAAAGCAAGCCTAGAGGCTAACGTTCGATATTGTGCTCAGTCTTTGGGAGGTCAAGGCATTCGCGTGAATGCAATTTCAGCAGGCCCGATCAGAACACTGGCTGCGGCGGGAATTCATGGCATGAAATCCATGATGGAATATTACGACAAGATCGCACCCTTGGGGAGAGGTGTGACAATCGATGAAGTGGGAAACGCCGCGGCGTTCTTATGCTCTGACTTGGCTTCGGGAATTACCGGTGAAATTGTATACGTCGACGGCGGTTTCCATTCCGTTGGCTTTAGCGAACAACTTTTGTGAGATTCAGAGCAATTCTTCGTTTACCTGGATATTGACATCTACTGTTAGATTCGCCAAGTAGTTTTCGAAAAGGCTGTCACCAAATCGATATCTCAAACCCTGCTGTATCCGTTGACGCTCTGAATCGGTAGCTTGCGACGTATCTCCACTAGAGGCATCAGTGATCCGAAATATCGAGTACTGACTGTAACCATCAAACCCGTATCCATAAACTTCTCCCCCGGCACGAGGTTTGCCGGCAGCAAACACATCATCCAAAAGTTCTTGCGAAAATAGGTCTGTGGTTTCTGCAAATGATCGTGGAAGTTCGGAAACTTGCAGTCCATTTTCCGACAGAACTTGATTCCAGTCACGACCGCTTTCGAGTTGATCAACCAGCTCCTTCGCTAGATTCTCAGCACCTTCTATGCTCTTGGCAATCAGCAGCAGCTCGGTAATTTGCGCTTTCACATCTTCCAGGCTAAGCTGACTTGATACTCGATATTCATTTTTTCGAATCACTACCTGTCGGTCGCCTTCCAAATCGATGACTCCACTGTTGAAACCGTCATTTAGCACTTCCTCACCAAATGCAGCTGTGCGTACTGCTGAATTCGCTCCAATGCCCATTCCCTCAGTCCGGCTGATCCAATCCGAACTCTTTATAGTTAGTCCAAGCTGATCCACAGCCGGTGCCAAACTCTCGGGCTGTTCATACACGATGTTGGCCAACTCCTCAGAAACCTCGAACATTTCGGCTTCAGCCTGACTTCGAACGGCTTCTGCAACAAGCTGTTCGCGAACCTCCTCAAAATCTTGCACTTCGCTTGCTCTGATATCATCAACACGAATGATGTGAATTCCAAAACCAGACCGTACCGGCTCACTAATCTGCCCAACATCGAGAGAAAACGCAACAGCTTCAAATTCCGGCCCCGTCGCACCTTTATTGATCCAACCAATGCTTCCTCCTGCTTCTGCAGAAGCAAAATCAGTGGAATATTCTCTGGCCAAATCCGCAAAATCTTCTCCCGCGTATATTTTCTCAATCAGACGATTCGCATCGTCTTCGACTTGTTCTTCGTTCTCTTCCTGCACCGCCAGCAAAATATGACTTACACTGCGCTGTTCGTCCTTTTGAAACTGCGCAGATTGAACATCATAGAGATTTTTCAACGTTTCATCTGAAGGCTGAAACCCTTGTGCGAAATCAGAAAGTGCGATTTCTACGTAATCCACTTTAATCTGTTCGGGAACTTGATAAGTTGACTTGTTCTTTTCGTATTCGGATTCAATATCTTCTAATGTGACATCAATTTCTGGAAGCAGCCTAGTCGAATCGATAACTGCATATTCACCGGTGCGTTCCTGGAATATCAAACTCAACACCTGCTCTACTCCTTGATCAATCCCAAAGCTGGTTTCAAGATATCCGGTCTGCAATTGCTGTATCGCTGCATTGTTTCGTTGAAGCGCTTCAAATTCAGCTGGTGAATAACCAGAAAGCCGCAACATCCTTTCATAAAGTTCTTGGCTGAAACCACTTTCGTTGTGAAAAACTTCTTCAGTCAATATTGCTTTTAACAACTGTTCATCGCTTACACGATATCCCTGCCGTAAAACATCCTGAACCAACAGCCGGTCAGCTACCAGCGAAGTAATCACTTGGCGCCCCAAGATACCACCGGAGAGGATCTCAGGATCCAAATTCGGCCCTAGCCTTTCCCGCAGACGGGCTCTTTCCTGGTAAAGTGCGTTCTGATAGGATTGATAATCAATTTCACCACCCTCGAACTCCGCTACATTTACATACGACCCTTCAATGAAATAAGAGTTGACTCCCCAAAGTGCAAATGGAATCGAAATGAGTATGACGATCGCCCAGGCAATCCATCCGGACGCTTTTTCCTTAATTCTCGTTAACATGGCGCTATTTTAAATTTGTAGTGAATCGGCAGCGAATTCGTTCGCTCTAGCTGGTTCAAAGACTGTGCTTTTTTGCATTATCAATTTATTTGGCGGAGTGGACGGGACTCGAACCCGCGACCCCCGGCTTGACAGGCCGGAATTCTATACCGACTGAACTACCACTCCGAGTTCAAAGGCAGAAAGTGCTGTTCGCTCGAATCAGACGTCATGCTTAGTGGTTCTGCGACGCCCGATGTTACAACCTGACTGCTAGAAACCTTGCATTTTAACACAACGGGAGATCGGAATTTTTTGACAGACTTGTAAGGTTTGTTCGACCACAAAGGAAGAATCATCGACTTCGGCTCTTCCTCAAAGAGCAGCCGAATCATGCTGAAATCAAATCCTGAGCGAGATTTTCAAACTCGCCCCTCGTTCTTTCGAAGAGAGGCGATTGAACGGCCAATTTCCGATAACGAAAACTGAATCGGAAATTAGAAAAGATGGCGGAGTGGACGGGACTCGAACCCGCGACCCCCGGCTTGACAGGCCGGAATTCTATACCGACTGAACTACCACTCCTAAATGCTTGGTGGGTACTGCAGGAGTCGAACCTGCGACCTTCGCCTTGTAAGGGCGACACTCTTCCAATTGAGCTAAGTACCCAACGGCTTTATTCTACAAAACCTTGCTATCAAATCTTCACTGGCAAGCAAATGATATCAGCGAATTTCACGAGAAATCATCACTCACTGACAGCGGATTTCTTAGTTTAACGCAACAACAAATTTTAGCACCTCCAACCCATAACTCCAAAACAAAATCAACCGAATTTGCGCAATTAAAGTCTATCAATCCTACCTCTTATCTTGTTCTTTTTCTTGCTGTTGTATGTAGATTCAAAAATTGATTTTTGTTCGTCAGTCAAGTCCGATAGTGCTGACTGAACCTCTAATGAGAAAATATCCATCACCAATAATCACCACCACAATTGTTTGCAATTTCACCAACTGACTATGAGTTGGATTAATGCTTATCCTAAGCTTTTAATTTGTGAGGCGATTTTTAGTGCTAACTCGTTATTGAACTCATCTACTTTTTTTGGTGTACGAAAAATCTCAATAATCCACCAAATACCAATACCGCCACTTGTAAGCCAAAACACTATCCCCAATCCCGTCTTACCAAATAAAAATAATTGAATTGGAAAAAGTATTGACAATATTACAAGTAGATTTTTGTTCTTTTTTTGTTGATCGTAAGAATTTTGAAAAGTAATTTTCTGTTCATCAGTCATATTTGAAAGTGCTGATTGAACGGCGGACGGATAGATTTCCATGCTGTTACTCCCTTTAACTTGTTTGCAATTTCAACGCTCATAGGGCGTCGGGTCATTGCAAACAAATTCCAAGATTAAGGAAAGGATGTCCTCACATGTTTACCCAAGTAAGAGTAGCTAGTTCTTACTAAATCGGGTTGTTGTATTCAGTGAGTAACCCGACCTAGCGGGAACTCGGAAATTATTTGCAAGGGAGCATTTTAATACAAAATTTCAAATATAGTTGTATAGTATTTTTGTACAATAAAATTTAAATCAAATAAATATTATTTAAAAGCAACTGTACACTAAGTCAAATGGCTTCTATACTACCAAATATACAAACTACAGTGAAGCTAGCTCTGGGTGCTTTATTTACTACTGTAGTGCTTGTAGTTATAGGCGTTTCTGGTTGGATGTTTACAAATGTAAAAGCTAATGAAACAGAGATCGAAACAGTAAAAACAGATTTTAACCATCTACGAAACGGACAAATAGATATTCAAAAAGATATTGATACTCTTATTGAACATATTAATATACTCAATAAGAGTTTTACTGATTTCAAATTAGATACAAATAGTGAAATATCAGACAACAGACTTGAAACAACTAAGTCTAGTCTTACTACTGAGCATAATATAGAGATAATACAAAATGATGTAAGATTTCTTCAAACTAATTTCACAAATTTGCAAAATAGTATTCTACCGATATTAAATTGGGTGAGTCAGCAACAGGTGAATCAACAACAAGTGAGTCAAAAATAATAAAACAAACTGCTTCACAAATTGATGGTGATAAATTCAATCTAATTCATAAATGTTTTCGTTGTCCCATTCATACTGTTCGGCAATATTATCATATACGGTCGCTCTATCTCTAAAATCTGTAATAATTATTTGCCTGCTGTAAGGTTTAAGTTTATAAATTATTCTGTATTGCTCGTCGTTTTCCCGCCCTTCATTTCTAATGAATTTTGCTCGATAAAGATTTTTAAATCTTTTTAATTTTTTCGTGCCATACCTATAAGGATTCTTTCTCAAATCCAAATAGACGTCAAACAGTTCTTCCCTATCATTTTGCGTAAATCCATATTCTCTGTAGTCTTTATCAAAACTTTTAAGAAAATGTATTTTCCATAGTTTTCTCTCACTTTTTGAGACTATAAAACGCCCATTCTTTTACCATGTTCTTCAAGTGTTTCAAACAAATCTGGTCGTGTTTCAAAAAGTTTCATTACCCTTTCTGCGTGCTCACCATCAATTTGATCTTGTAATTCTTCAATTTCTTGTGCAGTTAATTGCTGTCTAATTCGTGTCTCGTTTAAATTCTGTTTCGCCATTTTTAATACCTTTAATAGTATTTTTTATTCGTGTTCACTCAATAAAATTCATTCGGCCGTCCTCACCAGACACTACGCCTTCCAATCATGCCAGCAACAATGATTTCCATTTGTCTAATGGTATCTTCTTCTCGAATGTTATGCCGAACGACAAACTCGTTGACATAGAAATTCAAATGCTTTTTGCTAATTTTATGGTAAGTGCCTTTATGCGCTCGCTTTAACATTGACCAAAAGGATTCAATGCCGTTGATGTGAGCTTGTTCCTTTACATACTCACCAACCGAATGCTTAACAACATCATGCTTGTATCCATGTAGATTTTTATATCCTTTGAAATCGTCAGTATTTACAGTTGAACCAGTCTCTACGTTGTAGTTGATAAAATCGTGCAGAGTATCCTTTTTGGTGTTGTCTATCACTATTGCATTGACTTGCTTGGAACCTCGTTCCTTAACACCAACTACGACTGATTTGCCAACACCACCGCGACCAGCATTCAATTTCTTATCCTTGTGCTTGTTCTTTTCTAATCCACCAATAAAGGTTTCGTCAACTTCAACAGTTCCCGATTCCATTTCAGTGTATTACTCAAAGAATCGATCAACTGAATTTAGTCATAGAAGAAATTGGTAATCTACACTCAAAAATTGATGAAGGATTTGAAAGACTGGAAAATTTGATTCAAGAATCTAAATGAGAACTATTATCATTTACTATTTTGTGTAGTATTCCTTATAAATCCCTAAATTTGGAATTTGTTGAAGCTGTTGAACAATATCGTTGCTTGGACGTTCCAAATTGATTGTGACGAATCGAAACCGATGTCCTTGGATTGTAAATTCTTCGTCAATATCCTTGCCGATGGATGGATAGAGCAAAATGCCTTCCGCGCATTGTGACATCGGATTACCTGCAACATTCTGACTGCGAACATAAGAATAGATCTGATACAGGTCCGTCGATATGAATTTGGGCTGACCAAATTCGTTGTTTTTTAGTAATCGTTTTGAATTTCGTATCAATTGTGATTTGTCTGCCCAGCTTTTCATTTATCAAAAAGATATCGGTTTTCATTATGGGCAGATAGTCGTGATTTACTTGGGAATCGGGCTCGACCGGCCATTTGAACTGTTTCTGCTTATGGACTCTCCATCCATCGCCACCTCGTATATTCGGCATTTCCAACACAAAAAAATTTGCAATAGCCTTTTCAAATAGCGTACTAGGCTTAATATTTTCACGCCTCGCTCTCAGCAGAGATCGATAACCCGCTCTTTCAGTCGGAAGTATCAGGGAAGATACCGCCTGAGCAAGGGAAACCATGAGACGGTCCTCAGCCTGATGCTGCGCAATTTGGTCGGATGCGATCTCGGCTCGCGAAGGCACATCATCGCTAACACCTAAACGGCTTAGCGTATGAACCAGGGATCGGCATCGTGATACAAGATCCACATTGCTCGCAAAACTTTGGTCGCTGTCGGCGTATTGAACTAATTTTGACAGTGCTGCACGAACAAGCCTGTTGCGTGGTGTATTGACGGTCAGTTCTTCAAAGCGGCATGCAATCTCGCCTTTCTTTAAAAGCTCATTCGAAAATGTTCTGAAAACATCTATCCGTCCCCGAACCCGTCGCAGAACGTCTTCTCGATGTCGATATCCGAAGCTAAGATTTCGACGAAGGCGTTTTTCCGTAACATGACACAAAAGCCGTGCAATGAGTGCCTTGTAGTCCGGCGATGAATTCACCTCACCTTTGAAATGATCCCGAAACTGTGCGAGCTCAAACGCGTAGAGAAAAAGAAGCCAGACGTTTTGTACGGGAATTTTGTCTAGGAGCAATGAATCTGCATTGACTGAGTCATTATTCCTAGTTGGCGAGTTCACGAGAAATCTTCAAGCAGCTTCTCTACAGCAGCTTCCGCTTGGTCAGGATTGTCATACCAGTACTCTTCCAGCATTGGACTAATCTCAGTTTCTACGACATGCTGGAACCATCTTTTGGGATCGCCAATTTCCTCGTTCTGTGTCGGAGTAACGTAACTGTGCCCAATTCTAAACTGCTTGCCGAGAGAACGATCTTTCTTGATCTCGTCATTTAGCTCTGTCATCGCCTCTCGAATCTTTTCAACGGTATCGGAATCCAGACCGTATTCCTTACACCAATTTTGCCAGCGTTCGTTGAGCATGGGTTTTAGCGTGATGAAAGCAAATCGCCTTCGCAATGCCAAATCTACAAGCGCTAAGGATCGATCAGCAATGTTCATTGTTCCAACAATGTATAGATTGCTGGGAATGTACACTCGTTCAATTGGTCGCTTTTTGTATGCAAGCTCAATCGCTTCTTCTTTGCTTCGCTTGTCCTTTTCTAACAAAGTTAGCATCTCGCCAAAAATCTGTGCCGGATTGCCGCGGTTGATTTCTTCGATGACTACCACAAAGGGACGACCCAGTTCATTTTTTGCCTCCTTCACCGCTTGTAGGAAAACTCCGTCTTCAAGTGCCAGCCCACCATCACCGTCGGGTCGCCAGCCACATACAAAATCCTCATAAGAAAGGGAAGGATGAAACTGAATCACTCGAATTCGCTTCGGGTCTTTTTCTTTGATTCCAGCCGTTTCAACGCCACTTCCACTTCATTTTTCGATAAGAAGCAACCATCTTCAATGATTGAGTCAATGCTATAGAAAGAACTTCCAGACTCCGAATCTGATGGACTGACTTGATCCTCACCATTGCTTACAAAATCAGCGAAAATCTGATTGCCACCATAAAACGCGAATTCGACCAGTTTTCGGACATTATCCTTTTTCAAATCAGCTTCATAAATTGTTCTGCTGAAATAGGAGTCAATCCATACTCTCCATTCATCCAATGGAGTGTCCCACTTGACTTTTACTGTAACTTTATCTTGCGTTGCTTCTGTAATCGTACCGACTACCTTGATATATAAACAGGGGACGCGTTTTCCCGCCTCGAACTTGAAGGGTAAATTTATCTTTCTTGTATGCCAAGATTTAATCGCAATTCGGTCGCCGGACTGCATACGCTCGACAAGTTTTACGTTCTTCTCAATGTCCAATCCCCATCCGTTCTCCCAAATTCCTTCCTCTAAGAAGCGGTTGATTTGATCATCTTCTCGAAATTTAGCACCGACGAACCAGTATCGTCTAAGAGCATGATGACCTTGGGCAGGACAATCAAACACGAACTTTCGCTGTTGTTCAACAAATGATTGACCGTCATCAAATTCAAATCCCAAATCCTTTGCTACATCTATAAACCCGCTCGACAAAGGTGGCTTCTCTACATTAACGAATTTTTTTGCAACTACGATGGAACCAATTAATGGCCAGTTGTGTTCAGCACAATAACGATTCGCTTCCCTGAGGTGGTTGGGTACTATAGATCTAACCACATACAATGAGGCGTCAAGCCCGAGTTCTTCGGCAACGTCACTATAGCTGACGTACCGACCCTCGCGAGCTGCTTCTAGGAGTACGCCGAATGTCTTCTTCAAGTCTAAGTCGCCTGCCATGAATTAACCTATTGATCTTGTTTTCACCATTCGCAAACCGCATTGAGCCAGTGAATACACTTGTTGTTGATCTATGCGCTTGCTTTTTGTTCGTTCAACCCCGACGGAAGCTGCACAATTTGAAATTTGGAACTGTATTGATGTTGATTTATCTATGAATTTCTTCGGGCGTTGATCAATGGATGCCAATTACCCAGTGTGAATCCGAGTTAGCTCCATGATGACTTTCTAGACTGCTTTTCGAACTTTTGAAGTTTCTTCGTATACTGCGACGAACTAATAGTGGGCTTTACGTCTTCGTAATTTACAAAATTGATCGAGAATAATTCACTCGAACGAAGACGCTAATCTGCCGTTACAACATTGTCGTTCACTGTGGATGAATGAAAAATTTGAGCTGAGCTGTCTAAAGTCGTGGATGGAGACTGCGATTAGTGTTTTACAACACCCACACCTTCTCCAGACGCGACATCCGGTTCAATCTCAAGGGGTAATTTCGGTGACTCGGTACGTGCTTTTGGTACAGATTCCAGTGACAGGTTCAGGATTTCATCGATCCAGCGAACCGGAACGATATTTAAATCCTCCTTGATTTTGTCAGGTATTTCCGGCAGATCTTTTTTATTTTCTTCTGGAATCAAAACTGTCTTTATTCTGCCGCGGTGCGCGGCAAGCAGTTTTTCCTTTAAACCGCCAATTGGCAAAACTTCACCACGCAATGTAATTTCACCTGTCATCGCTACGTTGGCAAATACTGGGATTTTCGTTAGGGCAGATATGATGGCAACAGACATTGCAACACCTGCGCTGGGGCCGTCTTTTGGTGTCGCACCTTCGGGAACATGCACATGAATGTCTTTTTTCTCATGAAAATTAGAATTGATACCGTAAAGACCTGTACGTGATCGAACTACGCTCAATGCAGCTTGAATCGATTCCTGCATGACATTTCCAAGCTTGCCTGTATAAAGGTGTTTGCCTTTACCCGGCACAACAACCGCTTCAACGCTGAGCAGGTCTCCACCGGTCTGGGTCCAGGCCAATCCCGTTACCTGACCGACCTGGTTTACTTTGTCCGCACGTCCATAACGAAATTGTCGAACACCAAGATAATCAGATAAATTGTCAGAATTTATTTTGACTGGTGTCTTCTCGCTTCCATTTTGGACGAGTTTGCGAGTAACCTTTCGGCAGATTTTTGATATTTCTCTTTCTAATCCACGTACTCCTGCCTCACGGGTATAGTACCTAACAATGTCTTTCAACACATCATCATCAATCTCAATATCACCTTTCTTCAATCCGTTGTTTTTCAACTGTTTTGGAATCAGGTAAATTTGGGCAATTTTGATTTTTTCTTCCTCTGTATATCCAGAGATCCGGATGGTCTCCATTCGGTCCAACAGTGGAGGGGGGATATTCAAAGTGTTTGCAGTCGCGATGAACATGACCTCCGAAAGATCATACTCAACCTCCAAATAGTGATCACTGAACGAGAAATTTTGTTCTGGATCCAAGACCTCCAGCAACGCCGAAGATGGATCTCCGCGAAAATCCATGGACATCTTATCCACTTCATCCAGCATGAATAACGGATTTTTTCGCTTTACTTTTGCTAAGTTCTGAATGATCTTTCCAGGCAGCGACCCGATATAAGTTCTGCGATGACCTCGAATCTCGGCCTCATCTCGCACTCCTCCAAGCGACATGCGTACGAACATTCTTTTTGTGGCTCTGGCGACAGATTGGCCAAGTGAAGTCTTGCCGACTCCAGGAGGACCGACCAAACATAGGATTGGGGCTTTATTCTTTCTGACGCGCTGCTGCACTGCAAGATATTCCAGAATGCGCTCCTTGACTTCCTCCAAACCGTAGTGATCATCGTCTAGAATTTTTTCCGCCGCCGTTAGATTTCGGTTCATTCGCGAACGCTTTTTCCACGGAACAGAAATTAGCCAATCAATGTAATTTCTTACGACAGTTGCTTCTGCTGACATCGGTGACATCATTCGCAGTTTCGCGAGTTCGGTATTCGCCTTTTCACGCGCTTCGCGGGTCATTCCAGCCTCGCTGATCTTATCTGCCAACTCATCAGTTTCACTGCGGGCTTCTTCGGGATGACCCAGCTCTTTGTTTATCGCCTTCAATTGCTCGTTCAAATAGTACTCTCGCTGACTTTTCTCCATCTGCTTCTTGACGCGCCCGCGAATTTTTCGTTCTATTTCCTGCAATTCAATGTCAGAAGCCATAATTGATATGACTCGCTCCAGACGCTCCCTTTCGTCTGTCACCTCCAATATCTTTTGACGGTCAGCGACGCTCTGGCTCACTAGGTGCGCTGCAATAATGTCGGTCAGGTGGCCAGGATTGTCGATTTCAGCGAGCTTCGTAATAATATCCGATGGAATTTTTTGGCTGATCTTGGCATACTGCTCAAACTGCTTGAGCAAGGAGTGCATGAGGCTGTCAGAAATTGTCTCGTTGAGCGGCTCGCTGTCCAACGGCACAGTTTGCGCCATCATGAAGCCATCGTGAATGTGCAAAGTATCCAGTCTCGCTCTCCACAGACCTTTTGCCATAACCTTTCGGTTTTGATTTGGCAATTCCACGGTATGCATAATGTATGCTACGGTTCCGATTGTATAGATGTCCTCTAATTCCGGCGTTTCTACGCGCTGGTCCTGTTGGGCGACCAGAAACACCAACGGATTTTCTTTGTCAACTCTCTGCAGCGCACTGATCGAATTCGGACGCCCTACAAAGAGCGGAATGACGAAATGAGGAAAGACGACTACGTCCCTCAAGGGCAGTAACGGTAAAAACAGAGGCTCAGGCTCGTTCTCGTATGTAAAATCAACCATTTTTTCTATTGCACATTCTTGTGTCCTTCTTCATTACCCATAAACTTTGACATATATAGCCGACTACAAATTTTTCAAGTTGTTAAGAACCAGGACTGTCTTACACCCTGGCAATCAAGACGCGCGAAGAGCTTCATCTTCAGCATAGACATAATAAGGCGCATCTCCTTTTTCGATGACATTCGCGTCAACAATAACTTTCTTTACGCCTGGTACAGACGGCAATTCAAACATCGTCTCAAGCAGAGCATTTTCAAGAATCGAACGAAGTCCGCGAGCGCCCGTCTTTCTCTGCGTTGCCTTGCGAGCGACGGCATTCAGCGCATCTTGTCGAATTTCCAAGTCCGCATCTTCCATTTCAAAAAGTTTCTTGTACTGCTTCAAAAGCGCATTTTTAGGTTCTACCAAAATTTGTACCAGCGCATCCTCGTCGAGCTCTTCAAGGGTTGCGACAATCGGCAGCCGACCAACGAATTCAGGGATTAATCCATATTTGATGAGATCTTCCGGTTCGACTTGCTTCAGCGTATCGGCCAGATTTTCACGGGTGTCATCCAAGATTTCAGCGCCAAAACCCATGCCGCTTTGTTCTGTTCTTATACGGATCACTTTTTCAAGTCCTGAAAAAGCGCCGCCGCAGATAAACAATACGTTCGTAGTATCAACTTGCAGAAATTCTTGCTGGGGATGTTTGCGCCCGCCTTGTGGTGGCACGGATGCCACGGTGCCCTCAATGAGTTTTAATAATGCCTGTTGAACTCCTTCACCTGAAACGTCGCGGGTAATTGACGGGTTGTCCGACTTTCTTGAAATTTTGTCGATCTCGTCAATGTAAACAATTCCAACTTGCGCGCGCTCGATCTCGTAATCACATTTTTGAAGGAGCTTTTGAATGATGTTCTCTACGTCTTCTCCGACATAGCCGGCTTCAGTCAGAGTAGTGGCGTCCGCCATTGTAAAGGGCACATTCAATTCTCGGGCAAGGGTTTCTGCCAGCAATGTTTTGCCAGACCCCGAAGGGCCGATAAGCAAAATGTTGCTTTTGCCGATATCAACATCGCCGTTGAGAGTGCCTTCTTTTTCGATTCGCTTGTAGTGATTGTAAACTGCTACCGAAAGAACTTTTTTGGCTTCCGTCTGGCTGATGACGTAGTCATCCAACATCGAACAAATTTCACGCGGTGTCGGAAAACTGGCACGGACGCTTGTCTGTGCCGAAGCGTCAGCGGAAGTCTCACTTCGAATTATGTCATTGCATAATTCGACACACTCATCGCAAACAAAGACCGAAGGACCTGCAATCAACTTTTTCACCTCATGTTGACTCTTGCCACAAAAGGAACAATTCAATCCACGATCTTGTCTTCCACCTTTTCTACTTGGCATTCGCGCTGCCTCCCCTTTTTTCGATTAAAGTCACTAGTAGATTAAACCTTGCATCGCAGTCATTTTCTGTTTTCAATCACTGAGTCGATAATTCCGTACTTGACAGCGTCTTCACTTTCCATGAAGTGATCTCTGTCTGTATCACGTTTGATTTTGCGAAGCGTCTGACCTGTATGTTTTACCATGATTTGGTTCAGTCGTTCTCGCAAACGTAAAATTTCTTTTGCTTGAATATCAATGTCGGACGCCTGACCTTGAACACCGCCCATTGGTTGATGAATCATAATCCGAGCGTGAGGCAACGCGTATCGTTTTCCCGGCTCCCCGCCTGCCAGCACGAGAGCTCCCATGCTCGCAGCTTGACCAATGCACACCGTACTGACGTTTGGTTTCACAAATTGCATCGTATCGTAAATAGCCAACCCTGAACTCACAGCTCCACCAGGGCTGTTGATGTAAAGATGAATGTCTTTTTCGCCACTCTCCGATTCTAGATACAGCAACTGAGCCACTATGAGATTCGCCATATGATCTTCGATCGCCCCAACTAAGAAAATCACTCTTTCTTTCAGCATTCGCGAAAAAATATCGTACGCTCGCTCGCTTCGACCTGTTGTTTCGACTACCATAGGAATTAAGGCGGCGTTTTCTATCATTTTCGACTTTCCTTGCTTCAATAATCAATTCAGCGCTGTTCAATTGGGGACGTTTCCCACAGTTATGCCCAAGCGACTATAAATTACAGTTCTCATTTTAATATCGTCGATTCTCCTTTGAAAATCGTTGAGTCTCCTTTGAAAATCGTCGAGTTCCAGCTCACTTTCCACTTCAGCCGAACTGCTGCTCACTGATGTGTCTTGCACAATTTCGTGTTCCTTATGTTCAGAGTGTTCGCCTTCATGATGATGGTGATGATGGTGATGTTCGTGATGATGGTGATGTTCGTGACCGTGGATGTGATCGTGATGTCCTTGAACTTCAGGATGATACTCTTGTTCCCATAATTTAAACTCGCGCACAGACATTTCAATTTCTTGGCATTCGCTCTTGGAAAGCACAAAATTTACCAAGCTCCCAACACTCGAATCGTAACCAACAGTCGCAGAGTCATCTGCACCTGAAAAATCCACCTCCATTCTCGGAATGTCCCAAATCGTGCCAATCAGTGGAATCTCCAATTGATCCTTCTGTTCAGGAGAAATTCTCTGAGTCAAGTTTTGTTCGATTATTGTCCACTTCACGTTAGCGGCTGTTTGGTTTCTCAAGTCCTTGATCCATTCGGAATTCTCCTCGTCAAGAAACATCATTTCAATTTGATTGCCATCATACTCATTGTGATGAAGAACATTGATCATGCCATAGACAACCAAATAATCCGATGGCTCAAAATCGTTCAGATTCATCAACAAATTCCTGACTTGCCCTACCAAACTCCTGTAGATTCGTTCGAGAACTTTTCTCTTCGTTAGAGAGCAGACTTTTTCTCGAAAATCCTCATCATGAACACTTTCTACATTTAAGCTGTCATACAACTGCTGGTGATATTGGCCTCTCAGCGGTTTTTCAATGCTATCGATATTGATCTGAAATTCAAACGTTTGTTTGGGCAGGTCTTCGCTCAACTGTTCTGGTTCACCCGACTTATGCAGCTCAGAAGTCGCTGTTTTCACGGTAACATTGCTTCCAACAGATTGTCCGATGCACGCATCAACGACCTCGTCCAGAATACGTTGACTTGATAAAACAATCGGAATTGTCTGCTCACCAGAATCATCCACAGGAAAACTCTTGTCGTTGATCAGCTCCGATAACTTGATTTTTGCTTGAATTCGATCACCCTTTTCGGCCGGACGCTCAACTAATTCCCATTTGCTGTAATGATACTTAAGTTCGTCCACTTCCTTGTCTATGACTTCGGGTGTGAGCCTCACCTTCGGTCTGACCGTTTTTTGACCAAGCAAATCCGTCACAATCGATTCTGGACTTACTTCAAGATACAACGAGCATTTCCGACCGTCTGGACTATAGTCTATGATGAATGGCTCAATAGCGGGGGCAATTTCATTTTCTTCCAGTATTGGGTAAAGACGCTGCTGAACTAAACTCGTCATTGCTTCTGTACGTAGGTTGGCCCCGTATTTTCTTCGCAATACCGCTTTTGGAACTTTACCCTTGCGAAATCCCGGGACAAACGTCGTTTTAGCGAGTGATCGCAATTTCTGATCAATCTCACTTTGCAGATCAGCACTAGGGATATCGAGCTTAATTCGACGTCCGAAAGGGGATACTTTTTGAATCGTTACTTCCATGGTGATTAGCGTTTTGTGGTGCGAAAGGGGAGACTCGAACTCCCACGGGTTGCCCCACTGGCACCTAAAACCAGCGCGTCTGCCAATTCCGCCACTTTCGCTTGGCTTTTACTCGGGTTTACAAATAAAATTTTGAGTGCGACTGTGTTGCGAAATCGGAAATCAAGTTATTCTAGCACTTTGATTTCCGATTCCTTACTTCAAGTTGAAATTATACACAGCGAATTAATCACAAAATTCTAACAAGGAACAGATATTTGATGAAGCTTACTGAATTTTCCACATTAACCTTTGACTGCTACGGCACGCTCATTGACTGGGAAACCGGCATTTACAACGCATTGCAGCCGCTGTTGCAGATGGTTGAGCCTTCACCCAATCGAGATGAAAGCTTGAAAATTTTCTCCGAACTGGAATCAGGCATTCAAACAGAATTTCCAGATCTAGTTTACTCACAAGTTCTTCATAAAGTTCACGTCGCGATCTCCAGACATTTCGATATTGCGGCAGTTGACGAATTGCACACCTATTTTGGCGAATCAGTCTGCCACTGGCCTGCCTTCTCAGATTCAGCCGAATCCCTTCAATATTTGAAACGGCATTATCGACTTGTCATTCTTTCGAACGTTGATCAAAACAGCTTCAGCCAAAGCAATCAGCATCTCAAAGTGGAGTTTGACGACATCTACACAGCTCAAGATATTGGTACATATAAGCCGTCCATCAATAATTTCAAGTACATGCTATCAAGACTTGAGGAATCAGGAATACCAAAGTCTGAGATATTACACACCGCGCAGAGCTTGTTTCACGACATGGCGCCAGCAACAGATCTCGGGCTGGCAACATGCTGGATCGACAGACGAGCGGGAAAAACGGGATCTGGAGCCACCCCAGAGGTGAATCAGCCAGTAAATATTGACTTTCGCTTTGAGTCTCTTGCCGCGATGGTGTCAGCACACAGATCAAGCAGCTGAACCGCGAATAGAGAAACCAAGGAAAAAGGGGGCAATTGCTCAGACCGCGGGCATTTCACGCAGAAAGGGCACTTCTCGCTCATCCGCTCGCTCACCGAGCTGCCGCGCCCAGTGATGACCAGAATACACCGCAGCTGCAATCGTTCCAGGAACGAAACAATCACCAATGCAGTCAGCCGAACGAACACTCGAGTCGGAGAATCTTGAGCTGTCTGCCATTAGTTGCTGATAGAGTTTGTCGTTGGCCAACTGGGCAGTTACCAACACTGCCGAATCACATTCCAGCGCCAGAGAATCTCGGGTATAGACACACTGAATCTCAACTCCGCCTTCATGGACAGCTTTCAATGATCGACAGGTATGAATTGAAACTCCCAAATTCAATAGCCGTTCCTGTATCGCATGCTGTTCAAGAGTGAAGTGAGTAGAATGTGAAACATCAGCGGCAGGCGTTACGAGGGAAACACTTGCGCCTTGCTGTCGCAGTTTTTCCGCAATCACTCCTCCCATATAAAAATGATTGTCGTCATAGACGACAATTTTTCCATTCAATTCGGCTCCGTCCAGGATGTCATCCGCTGAAAACACAGAACTCCGATCCGTTCCGGGTATGGGAAACAAGTGTTCTTGCCCAACTCCATCTTTGCGCCATTTCGCCCCCGTCGCCAGCACTACGCGCTCAGCTCCGAATTCGAAGATGTCATCAGCGTTCAAGGCGCTTGCCGGATATAGATCAACATTGACCAATTGCTGCAGCTGCTGCAGTCGATAATCTCGAACTCTAGACCAGGCGCTCAATCCCGGCAATTGACTTTCTCGACTGACTCGGCCACCGAAACTGTTTTCAGAATCGACCAAAGTCACTTTATGCCCTCGCTTACCTGAACTGACTGCGCATTCTAAGCCGGCAGGACCTGCGCCAACGATCAAAATTGAGTCTTGATTCCTGGCCGGAGGGATGATTTCCGGGTGCCATCCACGTCGCCACTCTTCACCCATCGTTGGATTTTGCGTGCAACGAATGGGAGTGATCGTGTAGTCTCCCGAAACACAGATATTGCAGCCGATACACTCGCGAATATCCTCTAATCTCCCCTCTTCAATTTTCTTCGGCAAAAATGGATCGGCGATTGAAGGTCGAGCTGCACCGATCATATCGAGTATGCCCCGCCGAACTTGTGAAACCATGGTATCGGGGGAAGTAAATCGTCCGACTCCCACGACAGGTTTTGTGGTTACCTGCTTTACTCTCTGTACAAAAGGTTCCTGAAATCCTTCCGGTTGAAAGCGGGAAGTCGCAGAATCATTACTCCAGTCACTAACATTGACATCCCATATGTCGGGCAATTCAGCGAGCATGCTGACAACTTCAATACCTTCTTCATCGCACTGCAGTCCGTCAGAACCCATTAGTTCATCCAACATAAAACGAACAGCAATCGCACAAGAAGCGCCCACGGCTTCTTTGGCATCCAATATCAGCTCTTTCATAAATCTCACACGATTTTCGAGGGAGCCTCCATACTCATCCGTTCTCTGGTTGGTCCGGCGTGATAGAAACTGAGTTGGCAGTGTGAGCATGTGGGCAGCATAGACGTAAATGATGTCATAGCCAATCGCTTGCGCCCGCTTCGCTGCCTTGCAGTAAATTTTGCGCATCTCCCGAATGTCGCGTTTGGTCATGCCGCGAGCATTGATTGTTCCAAATCCTTCTATAGCAATCGGTGAAGGAGCAAGCGCTGCTGTTCTTGCATAGTGGTTCGAAGCCTGGCCCCCAGAATGAGCAAGTTCGCAGGCAGCAAGAGAACCGTGCTCATGTACCGCGTCAACCATTAATCGATGTTGGGGAATATCGGCATCATCCCATAGCCGCTGTTCAGAATATGGGGCGATGTCAGAGGAATAATGGATATCACACTCTTCAGTAGAGACGACCGCCCAACCTCCCTCTGCTTTCATTCCGCGCATTGCGGCAGCTGTTTTTGGTCTCAGGTGCCCCATCCCTGCACAGTGAGGAACCTGGTAAAACCGATTGCGCGCGACAACCGGCCCAATCTGAACCGGCTCAAAAAGAATATCGTAACGCGAGTCTCGAGTCATGGAGGATTACCGTGCGAAAGCAAAAATGCAGTTTGTGGCGATTATCTTGTGTCCGATAAGTTTCTGATCGAATTCCGCACTCGATCAATTCAGAACGTCAACCGTTCCAAAGACCTTCTCGAACCAAATCACTCATCGTCATCTCTATCCCTTGTCTCAAAATATCCACAGTTTCATCCACTTGCTCGCGACTTAGAATCAGAGGAGGCGAAAGCACGTTCAGATGCGCGATGGGGCGTACGATCAGGCCGAGCGTTTGACAGCGGGCAGCAATTCGATCACCAATTCGAACCGATTCGTCAAATATTTCTTTGGTTTCAGGGTTCTTGACGTTTTCCACACACATCATGAAACACTTGCCGCGGACGTCTCCCACGATCGGCAATTCTCGGAGCGTATCCAGCTGTTCCTCGAAATAAGGCCCTACCTCGCGAACATGTTCACAAATCTGATCACGCTCAATGATCTCGATATTTTTTAGAGCAGCTCGGCAACAAACCGGATGTCCGGAATAAGTAAACCCATGTGTGAACAATCCATGCTCGCTAGGAGCGCTGATCACTTCATAAATTTCATCCGATAAAAGAGTCGCGGACAGTGGCAAATAACCTGATGAAAGTCCTTTTGCAGCAGTAATGATGTCAGGTTTAATTCCGAAGACGGGCTCTGACGACAGCATGTGTCCGATTCGACCGAATCCGGTTACCACTTCGTCGGAAATATACAAAACTCCATACTCTTTACAAACTTCCAACGTTCGTCGATGATAGCCATCGGGAGGGACAATCACACCGCCCGCGCCCATAATTGGCTCAGCGATGAAAGCCGCCACATTATCTTCGCCGAGACTGACGATTTCCTGTTCTAATTCATCAATTAGAAAATCACAGAATTCTTCGTTCGACATGTCATCAGGTTTGCGATATGGATTTGGACAAGAAACATAGCTTACCAGTCCAGGCGCCAAATCAAATCCAATGTGATCTGCTTCAACTCCAGTAAGTGTCATCGTTAGATAGGTGCTGCCGTGGTACGCATCACGCCGAGAGATAATTTTCTTCTTGGATGATTTGCCAAGACGGTTAAAGTAGTAGTGAATAATACGTACTGCAGTGTCATTTGCCATGGAACCGCCCGAACCGTAGAACACATGGCTCATATTATCGGGAGCGATTTCGGCCAATTTGGCGGCAAGTTCTGCCGACGGAGGAGTAGTCAGATGGTTAAAGGATGAGTAATACGGAATCGCACGCACCTGATCTGCAATGGCCTGCGCCATTTCTTCGCTTCCATATCCTATGTTCACGCACCATAATCCGCCAATTCCATCAATGTAGCGTCCACCATCGCTGTCATAGACATAGGGGCCATTGGCTTCTGCAACAACTAGTGACCCTTCATCGTGAAAAACTGAAAAATCAGTCCATGGATGGATGTAATGATCCCTGTCTTTGGTCCATAAATCCTGGGTGTCATATTTTTTTTTCAGCATATCTACCTCTTTCTAACTCTATAAACAAATGTTTTTTGTGTGTTGAGGAACCCGCTCAACAGCAATCGGCGGACTTAACAGCAATGACATCAATTTCCATCACCCACTCTGGTTTTGCCAACCCTTGTACGATTAGGCCCGTCGATACCGGGAATACACCCTTCAGCCAACACCCAATCACTTGGTAAACCGCCTCGCGATAGGCGCGGTCTGTAATGTAGACGGTAATCTTGCAAATGTCGCTCAGGCTCGAACCTGCCTCGTCCAGCAATTGCTTTACGTTGCGCATGGCTTGGTCCGCTTGCGCGGCGGGGTCGCCGGCGCCGACTACATTACCGTCAAAATCACTGCCAACCTGACCCCTTAAAAAAACCAAATTGCCAGCGATCACGACCTGGCACAAGTCATTGTCCAAAACTTGGTCGGAATAGGTATCTTTGGTGTTGAATTTTCTTAGTCTAACGTGCTCGCTCATGGTCTTGTCATCAAAATTTAAGAAATGGTAATTCGGTCGCTTAAATTTGCCGCTTTTTTGACGAACCTCAGCGCCTCTTTAAAATCGAAGTTCATGTAGACGGCATTCAAATGCGCAAATGGAGGGGACTGTGCGAACAGCTGAAACGTCAGTTTATGATTAGCGTAATCGGAATTCAAAAGATCCCTGGCCGTAGCCAGCAATTTACGCCGGTCCTCGAACAGCCACTCTTCATTGATTGAATAGTATTTCTCCAGCCAAGGCTTAATTTCATCTGTCTGAAAATTTACGTAATCAGGTGTCAAACAGATTTGCCCACCACACAGCTCTCGGGCCAAATGCATCATATTCGGCAGTTGAGAACATGCTAGAACACGCCCTGTGTAAAGCAGAGATTGGTTGGGCATAAGCAGCCCTTTGGGACTTCGTTGCGCAGTTGCGATGGAGGCCGTAAGATGAGCGTTGATGCCTTCCCTGTAACACACGAGCTGCGCTAGTTTTTCGCGAACCGCCTGCTGCTTGTCCAGTCCGGTCTGCCGTACATTGAACATGGCAACGCCAATCAGCATATCAGCAATTTTCTGTATCCTCTGAACAAATGCAAACGCACTATAGCGATGCAATGTCGCTCGAATAAAAGTGGCTGCTCGGGTGTGCTGGTAGAACAGCACATCCTCCCAGGGAATCAACACATCATCAAATATCATCAATGTATCAATTTCGTCAAATCCGTTCGCCAGAGGATAATCCTCAGCCGCTGACCGACCTTGAAATCCCGTACGACAAAGGTGAGTTAAACCTTTGGCGTTCATTCGCACAATTACTCCAAGTGCGTAATCGGATAGTTTCTGATCACCCCAGTTGGCAATGGTCGGTTTCACGAACGCCTGATCGGCATATGCTGCGGCTGTTTCATACTTCGCGCCACGAATGATCAATCCAGAATCAGTCTCTTTTACAACGTGCAACAGCATATCTGGATCTTGATCCTGGGGCCGTTTCGAACGGTCTCCTTTCGGGTCGGTATTCGCAGATACATGAAAAACATCGTTCTGGATGACAGCATCGATGTGATTTTTGATGTTTTCTGCAAAGCGAGGGTCAATTTCCGATAGTACGTCACTGCCGTCATAGAGGGACCACATCTCACCAACGGTTTCATCGCCGACACGAGTGACGACACCCCCGATATCATCTAAAATCATGTCGACTGCTTTTCTTCGATGGTGCCAATCCTCCTGAACGTATGGCATCTTGAGAATGATGGCGCTAGGATCTCCGCTGCTGTCTTTGTAGGTGAGGAATTCACGAGTTTTTTCTTCGTGTTGAAGATCAAAAATTCTCGCCCGGACATCTACAATGGGCTTGAACGATGGATGGGTTGTCACATCGTCAACCCGCTCACCATCAATCCAGACCTCACGACCGTCTTTCAGCGACTTCCGATATTGATTGCCTGTACGCAACATGTTGATGTTCTCCTAGCTAATTTTACAGTCCAGTTTCTTTGCTGCAAATCACTTTGCCAATCGAAATTAAAATATTCAACTATACTATATAAATAGGGTTATCAGCAGACCGAACAATGCTTGATCAATCTTTCCAAACTGCGAGACAGAAAATCGACTTGAGGGACAAATAGATAAAAAAAAGGCCACCAGAGGCTGGTGGCCATAATGTAGGAGGATAAAGCTACTAAATGAGAATCGGTCAGGCAGCAAGTCGGTCTGTCGGCACTGCATGTCCCTCAACCGGAGTGATATTGGTAATTGTTGGTTCGACCACTCTGTTTGTTGCCCTATTTAAGTTTGAGTTGACAACATCCTTTATTGAATGTCTCGGAATGCCAATGTCGTATAGTTGAGCGTCATTCAAGCTCTCCAGTGTTCGGATTGCTTTTCTTCGTGTTACAGAATTTTTGTACGCAAGCCATACTCGACTGGTCATGCTTCCGACTTTAATGTATTGGTTAGCACGCCGATATGGGCGGATATCAATGGTGTTGTTTATCATTTCTGTATACCCTTTTGTTTACAGCAAACAGCTGACCTAAGATAAATGTTCGTTAAGCGACGATATGGGTGAGTAAAAGTACCACGATTACCGCGCCGATAAATGAGATTCCTACTCGATCATGAATATTTTGAAACATTGTTCTACTCCAAATTTCAGGGGACCAATTAATCTGTTCGTTTGAATCAGTGTTAATTTTTTTTCCATAAAAATTGTTCATCTGACTACACAATAATTTAATCCATTTTCCAAATTTTTCAAGTGATCAATTTTCCTTTATGCATGAGTATTTATTCATCCAACCGATTTAATATATTTTCTGTATACCATTGATTTGTAAGAATTTATATGTTGAGTTGATCATATTATCAAATTTTCATGCAATAAACTCTACTCATAGCGCAATGAATGTTTGAGCTTATCCTGATAATTCGACTGTTCAAAAAGAAATACGGGCTGATTTCGCAGTGTTCAGCAGCAGTAATTCGCTTTCGAATTTCGGTTTTAAGTACAATGCGCTTGCTGACATCAGCATATCTTTCGGAAGGTTCATCACATCCACCAACGGCAGTCAATTAAATCCATGGCAAGAGGAACGCTTTATAACAAAATCTGGGATCAACACACTGTGTGCCAGCTCAGAACAGGACAATACCAGCTCTTTATCGGCTTGCATCTGATTCATGAAGTAACCAGTCCGCAGGCCTGCGACATGCTGCGAGAGCGCAACCTCAAGGTGAGTTTTCCAGATCGAACCATAGCGACCATTGATCACATCATTCCAACCCAAAATTCAGCGCGGCCTTATCAAGACGTTCAGGCTGAAGCGATGGCGCAGGCTCTGCACGAGAACACATCTGAATTCAAGATCCGCTACTTCGGGCAAGGCTCTGCTGAACAGGGAATCGTGCACGTCATTGGTCCAGAACTGGGAATGATCCAACCGGGCATGACTGTCGCCTGCGGCGACTCACATACCTCGACGCACGGCGCCTTCGGCACACTTGCCTTTGGAATCGGCACCACTCAGGTAGGTGATGTGCTCGCCACACAGTGTTTAGCCATGGACCCGCTGAAAGTACGCAAGATCGTCATCGATGGCGAGCTCGCAAATGGAGTTTTCGCCAAAGATGTCATCCTTCATGTGATTCGGAAGTTGGGCGTCAAAGGCGGCATCGGTTATGCCTATGAATATGCAGGCTCGACCATTGAAGGCATGACCATGGAAGAACGCATGACCGTCTGCAACATGTCCATTGAAGGCGGAGCAAGAGCCGGTTACATCAATCCAGATCAGATCACCTATGATTACCTGCGTGGACGCAGGTATGCGCCAAGTGCGGATTCGTGGGCGCGAGCGGTCGAGCATTGGGAATCGGTGCGTTCTGACGCGGATGCTCAATATGATGATGTTGTAAAGCTGAATGCGCAGGACATCGCCCCCTATGTGACATGGGGCATCAATCCAGGTCAGAGTGTCGGCATCAATGAGCATTTGCCCCATCCGAGCTCATTGTCTGCGGGCGAAGCCCAAACCGCTGAACGGGCCATCCAGCACATGAAGCTAACGCCAGGCCAGTCGATGAATGGCGTCAAAATTGACGTGGTTTTCATCGGCAGCTGCACCAACTCCCGAATTGAGGACCTGCGAGCGGCCGCCCGCATCGTAAAGGAGCAAAAAGTCGCAAGCGGAGTTCGCGCGATTGTCGTTCCCGGATCGCAGCAGGTGGCGGCACAGTCGGTCAAAGAAGGACTGGATCAGATTTTCGTCAAAGCCGGTCTGGAATGGCGAGAACCCGGCTGTTCGATGTGTCTTGCCATGAACAATGACCGACTTCAAGGGGATGAGATTTGCGCGAGCACCAGCAATCGAAACTTCATCGGCCGTCAAGGCAGTCCAAGCGGAAGAACATTGCTGATGTCACCACCGATGGCGGCAGCAGCTGCCATTGCCGGTGAAGTCACTGACATTCGAACTTTAGCGAACTGATATGAACAATCAACATGGCAGACCTTAGAATTCAGTCCATTGCCGGCAAGGGCATTGTCGTTGGCGGAGACGATATTGATACTGACCGCATCATTCCCGCTAGGTTTTTGAAGGAGATCACCTTTGCCAATCTCGGTCGGTTTCCGTTTTACGATGAACGATTCAAACCAGACTTGAGCCAGACCAATCATCCGTTTAACGATCCAAGCCGCCGCGATGCGAAAATTCTTTTTGTAAACAAGAATTTCGGCTGCGGCTCAAGTCGGGAACATGCTCCCCAGTCACTGAAACGCTGGGGGATCGATGCCATCGTCGGCGAATCATTTGCTGAAATCTTTGCCTCCAACTGCATCACTTTGGGGATCCCCGCAGTGACTGTCGGTGAAAATGACGCAAAGAAGGTCCAAAGCTGCGCATCGGCGAATGCAGACCTCATATGGACTGTCAATCTGAAAACTGCAACTGTCTCCTGTCGGGAACTGACGGTAGATTTTCACATGCAGGATCATCACAGAAACACTCTGATTGATGGCCTCTGGGACAGTACCTCGCTGCTCTTGGAAAATATGAGCGAGGTTCAAAAAGTGTACCAAAAACTACCGTACACCCAGAACTATCGGACCTAAACTGCTATGGCAGGCGATGGCCTTGGCGCCATTTCCACGGTGGCATGAAACGGCCAGCCCAAATACCTCTCCTTGCAGCTCGAGCGATATGCTCTTCCAACACATAGCGATCAGAATATTTTCTAGCAGCCACGGCATGTCCATTTTTAACCAGCCAGGCGGACATATTTACGCCATCACTGAAATAGCAGGTTCCCAGTCTGCGGCTGTAACGATCGCGATCTTCCTGTAGATCGCATTTGACTGGAAGTCCATAAATTCGTTCGATTAGCGCCTGGGTGGCTGCTTGACCGCATCGGTATGGCTCACCGGTGCTTCGACGGCAATATTGCTTCGTTTCAGGCGCATCAATTCCGGTAAAGCGAATGCGTTCTCCTCGAATGCTAATCGTATCAGCGTCGGATACGCGAGCATGACCGTACACAATTTCGCTTTGTGCTGGCGCAAAATATATGAGGAGCAAAAAGAATAGAATTAAGCTGACTGGACTTCCACTTCGAAAGCGATTCGTACCAGGCTGGGAGTATAAAAATCGATTTACTTTGAAATTTTGGTTGTTCACAAGTTCGCGGATAGATATTAGCTCGCCACATCTAAGTTCTACACAATTATTTCCTCTAACTTACAATTCTAAATTTTCTATTGTGTAATTTGAACACGATTATATTTTCGAATTTCTCAGAAGTATAAATACCGAACAACAATCGAATTGGTGAAAGGGAGAGTAAAATAATAAACTACTTAAGCCGGCCAGAGTACTGGCAGTGGTTCAATTGCTCGTATCCTTTTTCATCTACGAGGATACATGCCATAGATTATTTTACTCGGATAGCATCTCCAGCGATTGATACGAAATTGATATGCACAATTGCCCCAATATTGCGTACTAAGGCAAATTTGAAATTTCGCGGAATATTTTCAGTTGCAATAAACCACTGAATTCCGACTGACGGCTCGGCAGGATAGCTCGAGTTGCACCGTCAAAGCCCCAATCGATCACCGACCTTATTACCGCAATACTGAAAAAGTGAGCAAAGCATTTGTATGGATGAGTGGAACTCTTGTTAGCTATACCGCTGTCGCAGTCGCTACGAGAGAAGTTACCTTGGAGCTTGACACTCCGTCGGTCCTGTTTATTCGGTCTATCAGCGCCATCGCATTAGCTCTGATTTTAGTCGCAATTTCGAAACCGGGTTTTGCGCAGATTCAGACTTTTCGCATCAAGCTTCATATCTTGCGAAACTGCACTCATTTTGTCGGTCAATTCGGATGGTTCTTTTCGATCGCCAGCATTCCACTCGCACATGTATTTGCATTGGAATTTACGGTGCCAATTTGGATTGCTCTTCTAGCGCCGATATTTCTGAAAGAAAGACTCACTCTTGAACGGGGCCTATATATTGCAGTCGGTTTTATTGGAATCCTAATTATTGTGCGTCCATTCGGTCTTCGAATCGAAGCTGGTGAGATTGCAATGTTGGTAGGGGCTTTGGGATTTGCATGTGCCATGCTGGCAACGCGACGACTGATACTCACCGAAACACCATTGAACATATTGTTTTATATGGCTTTGTTGCAATTGCCTTTATCAGCAACCCTGCTTTTGTCTACCGGTCCGCTGCAGATTCCCAGTCTTGTCAATCTGATCCTGATCGTTTTTATTACAGCAGGTGTTATGTTTGCGCACTACTGCATGGCACGCGCATTTTTGATTGCTGACATTATCGCTGTCATCCCAATGGAATACTTGCGATTGCCAATGATTGCAATGGTTGGCGCGTTGCTTTATGCAGAGCCAATTGACACAGCAACAATTATCGGAGGACTGGCAATTCTCGCTGGAAACTACCTTAACGTCAGACTATCGACACGAGAATAATCAAAAAAGAGGGGGAACTTGGTGGGCGATACTGGGATTGAACCAGTGGCCTCTGCCGTGTGAAGGCAGCGCTCTCCCGCTGAGCTAATCGCCCTGATTTTTCGAATTATAGGGTATTATCACCGACTCTCCATGAAAGAAGCTGGTAGTTGTTTTAAACTAGTATCCTCATCATAAAACTCACTTCCGATTCAATATTAAGAGATAACAAATCAATGAAAAATTCGATTCGAGTCATAATGTTTGATGTTTTCGGCACCGTTGTTGACTGGCGTTCGAGCATCGCGAAGGAAATAAGACAGGTGCCTGAACTTACTGGCATAAACGGTGAAGATTTCGCCGATAATTGGCGTGCAAAATATCAGCCTGCGATGGAACGGATTCGCAGCGGTGGACGAAACTGGACGAAACTGGATGATCTGCATTATGAAAATTTAATGGAGCTGCTCGATGAATTGGGGATTGAAAACTTGAGTGACAGCGCCAAGCTTCATCTCAATCATGCATGGCACCGACTCGAACCATGGCCCGATGCAGTTGAAGGCCTGACTCGATTAAAGTCAGAATTTACGATTACAACACTATCAAATGGAAATGTGTCCCTGCTTTTGAACATGGCAAAACGAGCCAATCTCCCTTGGGACATGATTTTAGGAGCAGAAGTGGTCAAACACTATAAGCCACAGCCGGAATCCTATCTGAAATCAGCCGCATTGATTGATGTGGACCCTACGCACTGCATGCTGACGGCGGCGCACAACTCTGATCTGGTTGCCGCTGCAAATTGTGGATTTCGAACGGCCTTTGTCGCCCGTCCTACAGAATATGGTCCAAATCAGAAAACAGATCTGGAACCAACTGCACAGTATGACTTCGTTGCAAGTGATTTCATTGATCTCGCTGTTCAGCTAGGATGCTGAGTTACTGACAAAATCCACGAAATCGCACGACACACCCAACAGATCATTCTTACCTGTAATCCCACAGCGTCGGTATGAAAATTCTCCATACAGCGATGGGCACTACCTTAGCCATGATGTTAACCATGGCAGTTGGAAGCTCGGCGATTCTTGCAATCGCTGTCAGCGCTCCCGATGCTGCTCCAGATATTGGCGTGCAAGCGACTTATGTTGGGATTTTCACCGGATTCGTCTATTTTGTTTCTATGTTTTCAGGCAGTTTCTGCACTGGATTCATCGTTCGATATGGACCTATAAGACTTCTTCAGTTTTCAGCTCTTACAACGATTTTGGGATTGGTCGCATTTACAATTGGAAGTCCACTTGCGACGGTAGTCTGTGCCATTTTGCTTGGCATCGCCTACGGCCCGATCAATCCCGCCAATGCGCCGGTACTGCTTAAAGTCACGAATTCTCAAAACCGAGCATTCATGTTTTCGATTAAACAGTCGGGGGTTACGGTGGGTGGAGCATGCGCGGCGTTGGTGGTGCCCATCGTAGCGACTTGGTGGAACTGGGAAATGGGGATCCTGTGCATCGCCCTGCTGGGGGTGTTGTCTCTGTTTTTGCTGTACCCGATGAGACAGCGCTTCGACTCAGAACAAAAATACACCGATCTCAGCTGGTCTCTCACTGCAGTCTTTCGCCCTGTCAAGCAAATTTTGAAAATCCCGCTGCTGCGCGGATTTGCATTTGTTGGTTTTACGTTCGCCGGAGTACAGATCAGCGTCAGTAGTTTTTTTGTCGTTTTTCTGGTGGAGAAAGGCTTCACATTAATTGAAGCCGGCGTGTTCTTTCTCTTCGTAAATTTTGGCGGAATTCTCGGCAGAATTGCCTGGGGGAGCCTATCTGACAGGTGGCTTACTCCAAAATACACACTGACAGCAATCGGCGTGGTATCTGCGGTATCCCTGAGCATGATGTTCATGATCTCGGTCAGTTGGAATTTATTGCTGCTGTACCTGTTCTCCTTTATCCTTGGCAGCAGTACGCACGGTTGGAACGGAGTGTTTCTTGCGGAAGTCGCGGACCAAGCTCCCGAGGCAGAAGCGCACAACTGGACAGGCGGAGTTCAATTTCTGATTTACGGTGGAGTGGCGGTATTACCACCCATTTTTGGGCTGATTGTAAATTCGACGAGTGGTTACACGATCCCATTTTTTCTGATCGCCCTTTCTTCCCTGCTAGCAAGCTTTTCTTTGTTGTGGCTCTACAAAACCTATTCTGAATTCCGCTAGGAGTTCAAGTCTTTCGTCTCGGTTAGGCCTTCGTCCTAACTGGATAAAATTAAAGGGCGCTCGTAAATTTCGTTTCACAAGAGAAAATCACCACTTCAGAACACAAATTAAATCTAAAGTTTCTGGGTTGAAAATTGGCTGGAAAACAAGACCTAAGTAATTGATTTAATGTATAAAGTAAGCCTCGAATGGTATATAATGTTGTTTTTGAAAAATCATCAACAAACCAAACGAGGCTAAAGCATGAATCATTGTACCAGTAAATCTGAACTGCCACAAAATATTGAACCGACGGTGCAGGATCGACAGTTGCGCATCGACAATCTTTTCGCCCAGATGTGGGCGGCATTGGGTTTGAACGGACACTTGGGTCGAGCCGGCATGACCAAGCGCAGCGGTCTGAGCGCACGCGAAACGGTGTTTCTGCTGTTGATGTGGCGTTGGCTGCGAGGCTCTTCGATCGCCATGTTCTGTCGTCACTCCATGCA
Organism: Arenicellales bacterium; assembly: GCA_965202855.1. Classification (GTDB taxonomy): domain Bacteria; phylum Pseudomonadota; class Gammaproteobacteria; order Arenicellales; family JAJDZL01; genus JAJDZL01. Next base: position 830,633 of record CBDBBP010000004.1, read on the forward strand.
GGAATTTTTTCAAGCGCGCAAAGATGCGGTGTATGAGTTTTTCAAGCGTGAAGACCTCAACTGGCGCGGTCTGAACTACCGCGTGGCTCGGGCGGTCTATCAGCGCTGCGGTTTCAAGCGTTCGTCGCAGCGTGCCTTTGTGATCGATGACACCATTGTCAGTCGTCGCGGCAAGAAGATGGAAGGGGTATCGGCACACTATGATCACTGCTTGGGGAAAACCGTGATCGGACAGCAGTTGGTGACCTTGGGGCTGGTGGCAGACGACGGTTTTTTACCGCTGGATTCGGAACTGTTCATCAGTTCCAAGAAAGTGCAGGGATTGAATCACAAGCACCGAGATGGGCGCAGCGTGGTGGCTCGGCGGTATCGCTGTGCCAAGCGCCAAAGCAAGCCACAGATGGTCATTGGCATGTTGAAAAAAGCGATGCGCATGGGCTTTGAGGCACCGTATTTAGTGGCCGATTCGTGGTATGGAACCAAGCGCATCATCCAAGCTGCGCTGGAATTGAAGTTGACGGCGGTGCTGCGCATGAAAAGAGGGAACTTAAAGTATTGCGTGCTCCAGGCCGATGGCAACGAGGTGTTGCTGGACGTCAAGCAGCTGTATGCCAAGGCTGTACGCAAAAAGTGGCGCAAAGTCGCAGATCTGCCGTGGCGAGTGGTCTCTTGTACGGTACGGCTGAATCTTGAAGAGGATGAGAGCAAGCCAGAACGGTGGCAGCCGGAGAAGCTGCTGTTCGTGCGCGGCTTGAATGACAACGATAAAAACCCCAGCAGCAAGAACTGGGCTCTGTTTCTGTCCACTGATCTTCAGTTGAGCGCCGAACAAATGCTGCAGACCTATAGTCTGCGTTAAAGCGTGGAGGTTTATTTCAAAGAAGCCAAGCAGCACTTGGGGTTTTTGTCCGAACAGACTCGCAGCTTCGCCTCGTTCATCGCCTCCATCCATCTGTGTGCGATCCGTCATCTGCTGCTCAGCTATGCGGCTTTAAGCGAGCACGGACACAATGTCCCTGAAGTGCGCGAACAGATCAAAGAACAACTCGATTCGATCTGTTTCGCCCGCCGCCTGTGGAACTACTTCCGCAGCTTGGTGTACCATTCTATCCGCGCCAGCAAAACCCTGACCGAGCGCAGCCTTGACTTCGTGATGCAAGCCATTGACCGAGAAGTCGAACAATTCTTGGAGAGATCACTTCAATTGGATGTCCTCAGCCTACAAGTGGAGGATGATCCAGCTGTTTTGTCGGGATAATTTAGATGATTTTGAATCCAGAAACTTGAGGTATGTAGTCTTTGAAATAAGCTCCTTTTACATTTCTGAAATTTTGTAAGCTAGCGACCTACTTATTTTTGAAATACCCACATCTTTGCTTGATATCCGAGCCTTCGGTAAGGTAACACAGATATCAATAACAAAAAATGTGCTCTCAATTAGTCGACCTAAAAGAAAGTTTTCGAGTGAAATTGAAGAGATAACAGCGAATACGAGCCATTACAAATTCGGTTTACGAGACACTCAAAACAACCGAAATTGTATTTTACACTTGCCGTGCAATATTCCCGCTTCCTTCCGGACGCATCAAACAACGTTGAAATTTCTCGATAATTCTCGTGTTTCAAGTTGCAAGTTTCTATTGATCAGAATTTCAGACCAATTCTTGTAAATCCACATTCAGTGCTTTAGCAAGTTTAGTCAATGTTTGGGTTGATCCAGTACGTCTACCTGCCTCAATCTTTGAAAGATAAACAGCATTGATTCCAGCCAGCCCAGCAAGCTGTTTCTGAGTCATACCGCGATAATTGCGGTATACCTTGACACCATTTTCACCAGCAAGCAAACGGTCAACCACATCAATCGGAAACGACTCCTCATCAGCAAGTTTAGCGCTGTCATATAGTTCTTCATCGCTTAGTTCGATATCCGAATAATATTTGCTTAATCTTTTGTACAGTCGCCATGGAATAACAGCAAATGCTGGTTGTCCTTTATCGTCGAAAATCACTTGCGGTTCGGTCATTATTTTCTCTCCTATGGATTGTAAATATCTCTCCTAAGGACGATGCGCAATACTTCAATTTCGCAGTTCTGGTCGTCTCTATCAAAAATAACACGCCAATCTCCTGATCGCAATCTAAAACCTTGTCGGCCTTGTAACTTCACTACATCGATATCGTTCCGTTGTGGGTCTTCGACTAGCTTTGCCAATCTGCTACGTACGCGATTTGCATCTCGTTTACGCATTCTTCTGAAAGATTTCAGTGCTTGCTTCCTTACTTTCAGATTGTACATAGCGTTAAGCCTTGCTATAAGAAATTCTTACCGCTATACAAAGTCAAATGCTAAGGACATGAAAAACGTTAAATCCCTAATCCGAAATTAGCAATGACAATATAGAAAAAAGCCTTGTAATATTAAAGTGTTAAAGCATTCTTCAGGATCCTCTAATGTGTGATCAATGGTAACAACCCTAAAAAATACAAGGCGTATGAACATTCTACCCTGTGAAACAGCTGACAGCAATCGCAACTTGACCTCCCACGCTGGTTTGGTAGTGCTTGCGGATTTATTCAAACGCATGGGATTGAACGAATTGGTGGATCATTTCATGCCCGCGCCAGGCAGCAATCGCGGCTGCCTGAGGTGGAGCTTTTGGTGCGAGCCAAGTATGATCGAAGTCAGGGCAAAGGCAAGCCGAAGATGTTCGCCGCGATCCGGGCACAGCCCGCGCAAGCGCGGTTGGAAGTGCCGGTCATGGCACAATCCGCGCGGCGCAGCACTCGCAGTCAGAAGGTGCGCCTGAAGCGGCCCAAGCGGATGGCGACGGTCGAGTTGCGCTGGCGTGCGGTCGAGATTCAGCCGACCAGCGGCTTTGCCAATGAGAAACCGATCCAGATGAATCTGGTACATGTGTATGAACCTGAAGCGCCGGCGGCTTCAAGCGCACTGGAGTGGCTGCTGCTGACCAGCTTGGCGGTGACCAATGTCGACGAGGCCAAGGCAGTGGTGGAGCGTTATCTTTTGCGTTGGCGCATTGAGGATTGGCATCGGATTCTGAAGTCCGGCTGCAAAGCGGAGTTTTTGCAATATCGAAAGGGCGAACGCATCGAACGGGCGGTCACCATCAATGCCGTCATCGCTTGGCGGCTGGCGGCCATGACTTTGCTAGGGCGGGAAACTCCAGAATTGCCGATGCAGGTGCTGTTCAGCAACACTGAAATCGGAGTGTTGGAGGATTTCGCATGCGAAAATCGCTTGAAAGTGCCGGACAATGCCGCTACCGGTGTGTTGACGATGGCCATGAACGCCGGTTATATGAACCGCAAGAATGATCCACCGCCCGGTTACAAGAAAATCTGGGAAGGATATATCCGATTGGAAAATATGTCGCAAGCTTATGACTTAGCCTATCACATGATGATACGAAAGCAAGGCTGGTTACACGATAAGTTAAGTCCTGACTAAATTTGTACGTAATAGGTAGCCGGCACCCCTTCGCCGGTTCTTGTCTCAGATGGAAAATACAGGCCCTCCCAGGTTTCCTGGCAGTCCATCCTGCAACTTTGCGCCGTTCCAAAGACCCCGGACGGCCTCCAAAACTCCTCGCCTCTGTCGGCGCTCAGAGTGCTGCTCCCACTAATTAGAAAATGAAAGCACCGACATTTATTCATATCGAGGCTCAATAGGATGCTTCATTGCCTGCTGCGTACGCTTCACGACTAACGTTGCCGTCAGCCATGCAACACTCGCTTCCGGCTGGCTGGCTGTGCCTTTGCCGGACGGGAGTTGAACCCGCTGGACTGCTATGAATGGTTTCAGTTATTTCATATCATCCTCCATCCCAGAACTTAATCCTGGCGCAACTAATTTCGAACTTGGGCGGTAATCCACAATTCGAATCGGCACAACATATTTTTAAATTCCTTACAAATTTGCTTCCCGAAGGGATGTAAATATCGTTGATGAAACAATCGCAATTTCGGAAACCTCGGCCTTTGCACCTTTTTTGATCTGTTATCGAGCTTGATTTCTGACATCAAGCAGCAATTCTCGCATTAATTTGAAAAACAACAGCGGAATCAGCGAAAATCCTCTATGGTGGTTGTGGTATATCGGAAGCACGCCTTTCAAGGTCTTTCAAGGTGTACACCTGTGGGACAAACAGCCTCGTCAATCAGCCAATGATGCCACTTCACGTCGGAAAGGCAGTGAATCGATTTGCCTGGAGCCGTCAAGCTCTCTAGCGTAACGATGGCCTGCATAGACTGCCCACGCAATGGGACCTGGGGCTTCAGCATCTCCAATCACGCTGATTGACTGAATACCTGCATCCGCCCAATCATCTTGTTTAGTTTTAAGTTCTTGCCAAAGTTCGTCTTTAGGCGTACGCGAGGTTACAAGAACCACTGAGTCAGCTGCAAGCTCTGCTTCCCGACCAGTGTAACTACAAGCAGTAATAACCCGATCATTTCGTATACGGGTGACAGTGCGATTGAGTCGAAGCTCAACACCAAGTTCAACCAGTCGATTGTGTATTGCTCCCTGTTCAAGAGTATTTCTTGACCAGTCGGAAACATAGGCAGAAGGCGTCACTAAAGTTACTTGATTGCCATTTTGCACCAGCAGTTCCGCCAGCACTCCGCCCATGTAGTAGTGGTCGTCATCAAAAAGCACAACTTTGCCGCTACCAGGCAGTTGACCCGCCATCAAGTCATCGGGCGTGAAGATTGGCATGGCCGGGTCAAGCGGCATGGGAGTTACATGAAAGCGAGCAACCCCATCTCTTCGCCAAACTGAACCGGTGGCAACTGCAACATGTTCAAATCCAAATTCGAGGACCATTTCCGCTGAAAGCTCACTGTCGAAGAAAATCTCCACATTGGCCATTTGGCTGAGTTGGTATTGTCGATAGTCTTCAACCCGTCCCCACGTAGCCAAGCCTGGCAGCTTGCACTCACGGGCTACACGTCCACCCAGATGCGTATTGGCTTCGGCTACTATCACTGCATAGCCTCTTAAGCCTAGCACTCTAGCGGCTTCCATCCCTGCTGGCCCTGAACCGATGATCAGAACGCTATCGCATTCTCCTTTGGGTGGCATATGCTCTGGGTGCCAACCCTTGCGCCATTCCTCCATGAATGTGGGATTTTGGGTGCAGCGTGAGATCGACATAGTCATATCGCCAGAGATGCAAATGTTACAGCCGATACATTCACGAATATCCTCAATTCGACCTTCCTCGATCTTTTTCGGAAGGAAGGGGTCAGCAATAGACGGTCTGGCACAACCGATCAAATCCAGGATTCCGTTCCTTACCTGCTTGGCCATAGTATCCGGCGAGGTGAACCGCCCTACACCAACAATGGGTTTGGATGTGAGCGATTTTATGCCTTCGACGAGATCTTGTTGGGCAGCTTCCGGTAAAAAGCGCGACGGTCCGGAACAGTCTTCCCAAGAGCCGTGAGCCAAATCCCAGAGGTCGGGAAGATCACCATGCATCTCAATCATATCTCGGACTTCGGCATTGGAGAATCCCAGGTTACCTACAGTCTCGTGAAGTGAAATTCGCAGCGAGATTGCACATGAATCGCCTACTTCGTCCTTGCCCACCTCTACCAATTCACGCATCAGACGCGAGCGGTTTTCCAGACTGCCACCATATTCGTCGCTGCGGTGATTTGTAGCGCGGGAGAGAAAATGCTGAATGATGCCGAATCCATGGGCGCCGTAAAGGCAAATCAAGTCGAAGCCTGCCTGTTTAGCCCGACGATAGGCATTGCGGTGCCAGCGCAAAAGATCTTGGATATCTTGCTTGTCCATGGCTCGAGCTTGAACCGGGTCATTGGTGAAAGTACGAATCGGGAGCGGTGTCGGCGCGCGAGGCACCTCCCGGGTGTAGAAGTTCGGGCCATTTATACCCGAGTAGGCTAGCTGAATGCCGGCTAGAGCACCATGTTCATGAATTGCGTCGGCCATTCGAGCTAACATTGGGATGTCACCATCATCCCAAAGGCGTAGCTCAATGAAAGGAGTGATTTCCGAGGTGTGATGCATCTCACACTGCTCGGTGAAAACCACCCCCCAGCCACCCTCAGCTTTGATTCGGCGCATCTCTGCTACTGCCGAGGGATCCCGATAACCGCCGCCATTGCAATGTGGCACCTGAAAAAAACGATTACGGGAAGTTACCGGTCCGATCTGGACCGGTTCAAACAGCACATCATACCGTGGGTCACGAGTCATCTTCTCTTCCTAACTTGACAAAGCCAGAACCTAACGTTTGAGTTTAAAATTGTGATTCAAAAAAACATTTGCAAAGACGACTGTTTGCCCAGCAATGCGGAGATTGCACATGTCGAACCCTTCTTTCATGCATCATCAACTCAATAAAAAATTTTGGACCTATAACCCGAAGGGCTCAGTCGGTGAACTAACCAACTCAATTTGATAATGAGCACCTTTAGGAACGAATTAATCTGATGAAAAGTGCTCTGCAGGTTCTGGCTCGAACAGACCTTTCTTCATCACAAATTTCACCCATATGGCCGCAATGATGCAACCCGCCAGCAAAACTGAACCTGCGATTGTGAAGACCCGAACTGTCAACTCAGGCGCTGGTGATGCCCACCAGATTGCATACAACATTCCTGCGATTCCGAGCACCTGCGGAATGGGGTATAGCGGAGTTTTGAAAGGCCTCTTGATATCAGGATAGCGGATACGTAGTACGATGACATCGATGTGGGCAATGATGTACGCAATCAGCCAAGCGATGGCCGCACCAATCAGCAACAGGAGAATGGCATCTGCATCAACTCCGTAGATTAACACAGGAATGCCGGTAGCCAAGGCTACAAAAATGATAGAGGTGTAAGGGGTGTTGTATTTTGTATGGAGCTTAGCGAATAATTTGAATGTCTGGCCATTTTCTGCCATACCGTAAATCATTCGCGGAACTGCTGCCAGCGAGGTATTTACTGTGCTGCAGGTCGCAGTGAAGGCCGCAAGGGTAAGGAAATAAAGCCCGAACTCACCGAACACACTACCGACGTACTCATAATGTGGCAAAGCTGAATTTGCCAAGGTTTCTTGTGGAACGTAAAGCAGAGCTCCCAAAACATATAACACGTACATGAAGAGAATTACAGTGGCGCCGATAATCATCGAGCGTGGTACATTTTTTTCTGGATCACTTGTTTCACGCACCAGAGGACATACAAACTCCAAACCAACAAATCCCCAAATCGCGATTGCCAAGAGAGCAAGAATGTCTGCATTCCAGATTCCAGTAGTTAAAAGTTTCATGTCTTCAGGCCTTGGCAAGGCGATTCCGAAGATCGAGATCAGACCCATCAGGATAATTGCAGACACCATGATGAAGGACAGAGCCGACTGCATGGTCGCGAAAATATCGACACCACGGATATTCAGAAGAGTAAAAGCTGTAAGAAGTCCGATTGCAATGATCATCGGGGGCATCTTGATTCCAAGAACCTCGACGAGCATAAGTTCAATCAGCACTAGTTCAGCCGACAATGCAAACATCGCAACAACCAGATACCCGGAAAACACCGCGATAATTGCTGGAAAGTTACCAATTGCAACTTCAGTATACGTGCTGAGTGTGCCGGGACTCTTGAACATCAAAGCCATCTCAGCGAAAGAAAAAACATAAAACAGGGCAAGGAGATAAGCGAGACCCATGGTGACAAAGAATCCCATACCCCCAAATCCAGCTCCCTGTAGCATTATTACCATAACACCTTGCGATACGACCAAGCCGACGCCAACTGCCAGCAAGGACTTGAAACCCAGGGACCCGCGAAGTTGTCCCTGTTCTCTGGATACACCGTCTACTGTTGCCATGTCAAATTCCTCCTGTACCTAAATTGAATTTTCGAATTTAATTTTTGGTACTAATAGATTGTCCAGTGGATCAAATTTCCCTTATGTTAGTGAAAAGATCGAAACAATATTGGAGTTACACTGATATAGGGGTATTCAACCAGATACGAAAAATGATTATAAACATGTTACGAGATTGGTTCGCTCGATTGACACCGAAGTTCCAACTCTGTTTTTACATTCTACTCTCCGTTAAGTCATTATTTTTATGTATTTTTTTGACTTACATCACCGATTTCATATTGTTTTGCGTACTCATGCAAGTAAAAATTTGCTTTAATAAAATCGTAACTACTCACCCCACCCCCTAAATGGGGAGAGGCGAGTTATTGGAACTGTTGATGGATATGATTTTAATTCGATTGGTCGAACATTGCCATCGCATTGCCATTCAAGGCAATTTGCATGGCAGCGAGCTGTAGCCTTGCAGTGACATCGACTGCAGGTAGCTTGAGATTCGGCAGTAGGCATGGGTGTGATTAGCGTTTCGACAGATGCCTGAGAATTTTTGCCGCACGTTGGCCATGCGGATGCCGCGTTCGGCCAAGCTAGGCCGATATCGGCATAGTTACGGGCGCTCGACACAGTCCGATTGGCTGTTCTCGCGCCAATTGTCAGGTATTGGCAGCAAGATAAACCTCCTGCTTTCTTTCATCAGCTTTCAACGCATTGAGCTGTGCAATGACGAGATAGCAGAACCAACAAAGTCTTCTTCATCGTCATGAAATAGTGTATTCCTTTCTGTTTTCATCTGAAAGGAGGCACTATTGTGTTTAACACGAAACATGCTTCGCTTCGGGGCAGCAGTAGAATTGAGCCAGAAATTGGTTGAAAATCACTTAGCTAATGGTACAGGGTCAATTTTCAATTCAAATCTACACAGGTGGTACGCCAGGCTCGCCCACAAATGGAGGCCTCGGAAGATTCAGTGCACTATCGCTGGTGGCGGCGACGCCAAACCGCGTTGTACGCGGTGCTGACGGTGACGCTGGGGCTTTTGCCAGAGGTGTTTGCCGGCTGCCAGCCGCAACTGCTGCCGATGCGAGCCGCCATGGACAGTGAGCAGCTGTTGGTGCAGTTGCGACAGCGTTGTGCCGGGCAGTTGAATTTTCTCCCCCCTCCGCTTGGATTTGGTCAATTTCATTCGGGCCTCGACCCGCCGTAGGCAGGCAACACTTCATGGTGTCGCATGGAGCCCTGCGCTCGGATAAAAACTGGGATTGAAACTGTTATTTTCAGCCACTGTGGAGAAATGAATGAAAAAAGACCCAGAACAGCATCGTCAGGATGTAGCGCTGTTTCGCTACGGACTGATCAGTGAGATCTCGCGCTTGGCTCCGGGTGCTGAAACCGCAGAACGCGTGCGCCAGGTGGCGGCGCAGCCGCATGTCATTCCGGGCACGACTCGAACCCGAGTGTCGGAACAGGCCCTGCGCGACTGGCTGCGCCTGCATGCTCAAGGTGGCTTTGAGGCCCTGCGGCCCAAAGTGCGCCGCGACCGCGGCCAGTTCCGACGCATGTCGGTCGAAACCATAGAACTTTTGATCGCCGACAAACTTCAAGCAGAAGTTCCAAGAACATCCCGTTTTCGCTAACAACGCTGACGAGAATGCGATGGGCGGCGATGCGACTGTATTCAATTGTCTTTGAAACGATTGGATCGACAAATTCGAAGGAGAGTCGACCGTTGCTGTCACCCATTTTGCGGCGTGCGCGGGCACTCATCGAATGCCTTGGCGAAGGGCCGGATTTTAAAACGAAAGATGATTTTTACGAATCGAATGTCTCTTGCCTCGACGCGGAATTCGCCAGAGGGTCAATATTGGATTGAAAACTTCTCTGAAACAGACGAGTTGCTGGCTTGCGATTCACTTGCGACGGCACAAGCACGAGCATCCGAAAGCTGAAAAGAATTTTTATTTTTGTAGGAATATCAATCAGTAGCAACGATAATCATCCATTCATTCAACAATATATCCATTCGATCATTCGTTCGTTTTGAGTAATATCGCAGTACTTTCACAGTTTCATACGCTCTTTCCGCAATGAGATGACAAGAATCAAGTGAGTTTTTTTATTGGCTTTGACGCGTGCAAAACGCACGATATTCATGTTGAGCGCACAATCGCGCAATTCGCATGGCTTCAGTTTCTCCATCGGCTTCCAAGCGGAAAATCAAATGTGCCAACCACACGATTATGAATCTGTGCGATGAGGTTCGCCCAGTTGTATGCCCTCCTCGTTTCTCCATACTTCAGGCTCAGTGTAAGTTCGAGAGCGTAAAAGAATTCTTATTTTCGTAGAAAGATCAATCAAAAGAAATAAATAATATCAATTATTTCAATAAGATATAGATTCATGTACTCTTTCATTTCGAGTAATAAAGCAATTCTTTCACAGTCTCAGTTGGCTCATGATTTCGCAAACCTTCACTTGGCAGTTCGCTGTGGCGGACCGGATTCAAAGCCATTGCTTCGTGCCGGTGGCAGGCTCTGAATGTTTGTGGATTTCATCAATCCAGTCGACCCACGCCGCCGGTTCAAGAGCGTTCGACCATCAGCAGCGGGCGCCGCAGACTTTGGATGTCTCGTTCACCGGTTGCGACGGTAATGTCTGCAGTGAATTCTCGGTGGCAAAATTTCATCGCAGATGCAGCTCCGGAAATTTGGTTCCGAAGCAGGGACTTGAATTGCATTGAACGCGCAAGTGCGTCGCAGCGTCGAATCGCAGCGATTCGGCTTGGACCTGCGAATCTTGAAATTGCTGAGGTGACGGCGCGGTCGCCTCCGCCAAATGACAGCCTTTTCATGTGGCGGAACTTTGAAATCAAGAGCGGCGGAATGGAGGTTGGCAAAGAACAATATAACCGCCGGACAAAGTCACTTTATTCCCAACACCACGGATCAAGTTGGAATTCAACACACTGATCCCAAATATTCGTAAATTTTACGAATTGCCTTAAAAAAAAGCACTTTTTGTCTTGACAAATGATATGAAGTCCATACGCTTCGGATTCAAGTAATTTTCAAACAATGCGCAGACATACCTCTTTTGCGGGCTTGTGCGGCTGCGTCTGAAATGACTTTGCTGTGTTATGATGGAGACAATCGCTTGCAAGTTTCTTCGCGCAACATCGTCCATGATGCGCGGGGTCTGACCGAATTCCAGTGTCGGAAGTTTTTCAAAAGTCCCAACGACAGGCTTCCGATGTTCAAAACAAAATGATGTGATACACCTTTCCCCAATTCTGATTGGGTCGACGGCAAGAGACTCTCTCAAGCCAGTACAACCTGTCAAATAGGAGCCCGTGAGCAGTCCGTATCGGCCATGTCTTGAGACAACGTCCCTTCTAAAATTCTCCCCGTTTCCTTCAAACGGCTCACACGTGATCAGAACATGTAAATTGAGATATTTTTTGATGCAGGCTCACGCGGTGAGCCATCCCATCTGGATAATGGTCTTGTAAGTGAAACAAAAGGACTTCATTGCTCAGTTGCACAGATGACAGCAGGCGCCAAACCGACCTATCGTACTATTCGCTACCGTATTCACGCGAATTCCCGAAATAAGTACCGGCAGATTACGGCCTTGCAGGTGCCTGCCGCTACGCCTGGAATCACTTTGTCGGAAAACTCCGTGACGAATATACCCTTCATGGTCATTGCCGGTTCGGTTTCGTCGAGATTTCAAGACAGTTCACTTTGCTGCGTCGCCATTGCGAACCATGGCTGCAGGACTATTCATGTAACATCGTGCGTTATTCGCTCAAACCGATTGAAGTCCAGTATCGGAAGTTCTTCAAACATCCGAATGAAGGGCTTCCGAAGTTCAAGGCCAAATGGCGCGATCCACCCTCATTTCCGATCGTGCTCGGACAGACGGCAAGGCTTGACGGGCAGTGGCTGCACATTCAAAAGATCGGATATGTCAGGTTGACCGGATCCAATCCCTACCCGGACGGCATCGTAAAAACCGGTACTGTCAAGGAAGAAAATGGCAACTGGTATGTTTATATCGTTTATGCGGTCGATGCCAGTATGAGTCTGAAAGCAAACGAATCGGTCGGAATGGATCGGAACGTTGGACAGATTGCGTTATCGGATAGAACGATCTACCATGCCCCGGACGTTGAGAGGAAGGAACGACGCAGGAAGCGCTACCAGAGAATGATGGCGCGGCGGCAGAAACCGGTGCGCAAAAAAGGCATAAAAGCTTCTGGACGTTATCTGAAGGCGCGCCGACTGGCCGCTCGGGCATGACAGAAAATCAGGCAAGTCAATGACAACTGGACGCATCAGGTTTCGCGCCAGATTGCAGACCGATATGCGATGGTTTATCTGGAGGATTTGAAGACAAAGAACATGACCAAGTCTGCCAAAGGAACGGTTGAAGAACCCGGCGGGAATGTCAGGCAGAAAAGCGGGCTGAACCGCTCAATACTGAAGACCGGCTGGTACAAGCTGGAACAGGCGCTTGCTTGCAAAACGACGATTCACAAGGTGGCGCCGCATTACACCAGTCAGCGCTGCAACCGCTGTGGAACGACAGACCGCAAGAATCGCAAGACGCAATCTGAATTCAGGTGCGTGAGTTGCGGTCATTTGGACAACGCAGACATTAACGCTGCAAAAAACATACTCGCCTTGGGGATTGGGGAGAGTCTAAACGGACGCGGAGAAGGACGGAGTCCTTCGGTGAAACGTCAAAAAGAACTTGACAGGACGCTTGATTTTGCGTTGTGCAGTTAAGTATATAAGTCCCTTAGCATTGACCGTGCGGATGGAGGAGCGTTTCATTTCAGGTCGTATTCGCGTTGCGCCAACTGTACAGTTATTCTTTGATTGAAACGCCAGCACTTCGTTCTTGCGGCCCACAGTACGCCAGGTACTTGCGTTGTGTGGAAATATGATCTGCCAGATATTTGGCATCGTGCCAGACGCCCCAGATAAATGAAGATCCACGACGTGACAGCCATGACAAACCCAGGAAATAGATTCCGGGTTCTGTCGATACACCACGTTGATGCATGGGTTTTCCATGCTGATCGAATGCATCAACCTTCAGCCAACTGTAGTCGACGGTAAAACCTGTTGCCCATATGATCGCAGTAACACCAGCATCCGCCAGATTCAATTCAAGAACGGGATTGGAGATGCAGTCCGGGTCCTGTCCGATCTCGTGCGCCTGGCGTTCTTTCGGCAAGTCGAGGCCATTGCGAAGAACGTATGCGTCAGCTTCTTCCAACAAGGCTAGATAATTCGCATCTCCCTGTGCAATGTTGTACGCTAGATCAGGTGCGAAGCGCACTAGGCCGTTTTGGTATGATTCTGTCAAGCCGACCAAGGTCACACCTTGGTTGGCAAGTTTTCTAAAATCGACAGTACGACCGCCATATGCACCACTCACCGAGATGGTTACATGCTCTGTCTCTGGATCAGGCGTTGCCATGTCCCACTTGCCGAGAACACCTAACCACCAGCAAAAATCACGGTTCCGATAGCTCCTCGGTGGACGGTCGTGGCGACCTACGGAGAGGTAGACAGGTTTTCCAGCACGCAAGATTTCCTCCGCTATTTGCACTCCTGACGATCCTGCACCGACCACCAAAACAGCACCTTCGGGCAGTTGCTGAGGATTGCGGTAGTCGATGGAATGAAACTGTACAACACCTGCGCTTTCCGGAACTATCGGTGGAATGACCGGACGTTGGAATGGACCAGTGGCTGCGACCACATTGTTTGCTACAATTACACCTTCCGACGATTGGACACGGAAACCAGGCTGACCGATATTCTTTTCGACACCGGTCACTTCAACACCGCAGCGTATCGGAGCGTTTATTTGATTGGCATAGGCGACAAAGTAATCCGCAACAGCGTCCTTGGGAGGGAAGTCATCGGGACTGAATCCAGGAAACTCCATGCCTGGAAAGCGGTCATGCCATGCAGGACCATTGGTAACCAGAGAGTCCCATCTTCCCGTGCGCCAGCACTCGGCAATCCGGTTCCGTTCCAATACGAGATGTGGAATACCTGCGATACTCAGATGCTCGCTCATAGCCACCCCAGCTTGGCCAGCTCCAACAACTAAAGTATCGATTTTCTCAATTGCCATAGGATTTACAGTAACTTTTGTTAGATCGATTGGGGGTAATCGTCGAGTTTCTTGATTCGGTCGGATTGATCAGGTTGAGACATGAAACAGGGGTTTGCTGAGAGCGAAGAACGATTCGTTTAACATATTTGAAATAACGGTTATCATGTGGGGCACAATTTCGAATTTCGCCACGACCACAAGGGACGTCCAATCTGCTACTGACCCTGAACCTCATCACCTTTGCTTTCCATACTGTAGTACTTCACAATAATCCGAACGGAATTATTCTGAAATATTACAACGCGCGTTGCACAGCCGCCGCGATCACCGCCCTGATCATACCCACCGCAGGCTGCGGTGTGTGGTCGCCTTCACTCAACTTCAACTAACGTCGAACCCGAATAGGAGCTCAAAATGAACATCTTCCCATAATGAAAATCGCTAGCATTATATCAGCGAATTATATAGCTGAAAGGTTTCTCATCTTCTGTTGATGCAATTTGAGAGGTTATTGATGTTAAAGGCGTAAACTGGCATCAGCGCTAGAACCCGTGATCTCATGAAAAAGGAATTGATGCTTCAATTCATGGCAATGATAGTATCATAAAGTAATGACTTATCTATCCTTTTTGAGTTTTATTATTTCTAATTCTGTGCAACTAGTCTAAAAAATGTTAAACCTGAATTTTTCACCTGAGTTATCCAAACAACCGCTCGAGCCAGGTCTTTTGAATTTTGGAATTGGTCGAGAACGCTATGTTGTTCTTGGCAATTCAATGGTCGTTATTCCATTGCTACCGGGAGATCAAATTGAAATTGTCGATCCCGAAGGACTCCAATGTGCTCATGTTGCTGCTTTCGATTCAAATGGGAACTCCTGCACAGACCAGTTTTCTCCAAAAGTGATGACCACTGGCAAGCAGTTAGCATCAATGCTGGAACAAAATCGCTCAGGAGCCGAAAGAGTCAAAAGCAAGTTGAAGTTATTTGGAGTAGACTTAGCAAGCGCGCCCGCTGCTGTGCTACTCGGTGGTCAAACGGAACCTGGATCTCGAGAATCATTAATTTGCGAAACTGAAAGTATTGCTATTTTCGGAGCGCCAGGCGAATTGATGAGAGTTGATCAGCAAAATCCACCGACAGAGTTGATAGTCTGGGTCATTCGAGCACATCCGAATCACAATATTTCGAATCCTATTCCAGACCCGATGGCAGACCCGCTTCAGGAATTCACCGTTAAAGCTGCTACGGCTCAAAGCTATGAAGTCAATGCCGGTGACTATATTCAGATCATTGACATCGATGGTCGTCAATGTTCCGATTTTCAATGTTTTGATCTTGCGGCATTAGACCGTGGATTGGAACGCTGCCTTGATGCTACGGCCACCCGGTCACTGGTGGGAGCGTCTTATCCAAGTCCTGGACTGTACTCGAAATACTTTGACGCTGACTTGGAACCGGTTGTAGAAGTCATTCAAGACACCTGTGGCCGTCACGACACCTTCGGGCTCGCGTGCACTGCAAAATACTATGAGGACCAAGGCTATCCAGGACACGAGAATTGTTCTGACAACTTCAATTTAGCACTAAGGGAATATCCGATTGCCCCGCGTAAAGGCTGGATGGCAATCAATCTGTTTTTTAATACGATCTTGGGCGACGCCAATCAAATTCTTTCGGATGAGCCCTGGTCACGTCCGGGTGACTATATTTTGATGCGAGCGACAAGGGATATGGTCTGTGTTTCTTCATCATGCCCGGACGATATTGCCGCCACCAATGCTTGGAATCCAACAGATATTCACCTACGCGTTTACAGTAAGAATGAATTGTTCAAACGCTCCATTGCAGTTCGAAAAACAACGGATTCAGAACCAATCATGACTCAAGAAACTGGCTTCCATTCAGAAACTTCAAAACTAACACGCAATTTTATTGAGTATGCTGGATATTGGCTGCCAAACTGTTTTACAAATCAGGGTGCCATCCATGAATATTGGGCGTGTCGGCAAGGTGCCGTTATGATTGATCTTTCTCCGTTGAGAAAGTATGAAGTTCTTGGACCGGATGCAGAATTGCTGTTGCAAACCTGCGTGACCCGCGATGTCAAGAAAATCGCCACCGGACAAGTCGTCTACACGGCAATGTGCAATCAGTCGGGCGGGATGATCGATGATGGGACAGTATTTCGAATTGGACAGAACAATTTTCGCTGGATTGGCGGCTGCGATGGTTCTGGTCTTTGGTTGAGAGAGCAAGCCGAAAAGCTGGGTCTGAGAGCCTGGGTCAAGAATTCTACGAGTCAGCTCGCAAACCTGCAAGTTCAGGGACCCAACAGCCGCGATATTCTAAAAAACCTGATCTGGACAAGACCAGATCAAGCTTCAGTTGAGGAACTGAAATGGTTTCGCTTTTCGGTCGCTCGAATGCTAAATGCCTCAGGCATACCAATTGTCGTTTCGCGTACTGGCTATACGGGCGAACTTGGTTTTGAAGTCTTCTGTCATCCACAAGATGCAGCGCAAGTGTGGCAGATCATACGAAATTACGACGACGGCAAAGCAGTCGTTCCGATGGGGCTGGAAGCATTGGACATGCTTAGAATCGAAGCGGGTTTGATATTCGCAGGGCAAGAATTCTGTGAACAGACTGATCCATTTGAGGCTGGCATCCCGTTTACAGTGCCCCTAAAATCGAAGCAGGACGACTTTATTGGTCGCAAAGCGTTAGAAAACCGTAAAATCAATCCCCAGAGAAAACTTGTAGGATTGGAGTTAGTCGGACGTGAAGCTGCAGCTTGCGGCGACGGAGTCTATGATGGAAGGTACAAAGTCGGCGAAATTACAAGCTCCACTGTGTCCCCAATATTAGGGAAGACAATCGCACTCTGTCGAATGAATATTGAATATGTGGACTTTGGAACCGAGGTTGAAGTTGGCAAGTTAGACTGCCACCAAAAGAGGATCCCAGCAGTCGTGGTTCGACATCCGCATTTTGATCCTACAAAACTACGTGTTCGAGGATTTTACGACGAATCAGCCTAAATTCCGAGATAGGCTTTTTTGACGTGCTCATTGTCCGCTAGCGCATCAGCCGCGTCTTGCAGCGTAATTCTGCCATTCTCCAGAACGTAGCCATAGTCCACCAGCTTGAGCGCTAAATCAGCATTTTGTTCAACCAAGATTACAGTTACGCCTTGGCTGT
Organism: Arenicellales bacterium; assembly: GCA_965202855.1. Taxonomy (GTDB): domain Bacteria; phylum Pseudomonadota; class Gammaproteobacteria; order Arenicellales; family JAJDZL01; genus JAJDZL01. Next base: position 847,842 of record CBDBBP010000004.1, read on the forward strand.
TGATTTCCTGCATGATTTCACCAATTTCTTGAACAATTAGGGGGGCGAGTCCTAGAGAGGGTTCGTCCAACAATAACACTTTCGGCCGCGACATCAGTGCACGACCAATTGATAACATCTGTTGCTCCCCACCGCTTAAAGTTCGCGCCTCTTGATTCTGACGTTCCTTCAAGACTGGAAAGTGCCTGTATATCTCCTGCAAATCTTGATTGATTCGATTTTGGTCTTTGTATATGAAAGCACCCAGCATTAAGTTTTCTATCACTGACAGATCTTTGAATACACGGCGCCCCTCAGGCACATGTGCGATGCCAAGTTTCAAAATCTGGTCGGCAGGAATATTATTGAGAGGTTGATCATCAACTGAAATTTGCCCAGCACTTGGACGAACAAGTCCTGAAATAGCTCGGAGTGTCGTACTTTTACCGGCTCCGTTTGATCCAATTAACGTAATAAATCCACCATCCTCGACCGTAAAGCTGATACCTTTTAACGCTGCGACATTGTGATAGTTCACATGCAAATCGGTTACGTTCAGTTTCATATCAAGTCTCTTCGTTCGGTCAGCACTGTTTTGTAAAACTAATTTCCACCTAGATACGCCTGAATCACATCTGGATTATTGCGAACACGTTCGGGTGATCCGTCATCCAAAACCGTACCAAAATTCAATACTGTCAGTCGGTCACAAAGGCCCATCACGGCTTTCATATTATGTTCAACGAGAACAACCGTGATTCCGGATTCTCGTACATTTTGCGTCAACTCCATCATATGACGAGTTTCTTCTGGATTCATTCCCGCAAACGGTTCGTCTAGCAGTAACAACTTAGGTTTTGAAGCCAGTGCAATCGCTACCGCCAGAGTTCGCTGGAATCCCAGCGGCAATTCCGATGCCAGCTGATCTCGCCGCTCCCAGAGAGACATAAATTCGAGTACTTCGCGAGCGGTATCGTGTGCGTCTTTTTGTTTATTTTGATCAAGACCCATCAATGCGGAAAATACGTTGGTTTTGGCCTGATTATGATTACCGATAAGAACATTGTCGAACACGCTCAATTCTTGAAACAACGTTGTTTCCTGAAAAGTACGTACTACACCTAAACTAGCGATTCGAGAAGGTTTCTTGCCCCTTAGACTGACTCCGTTAAACAAAACATCTCCATCGGTAAACGAGAGAAATCCCGCGATCATCTTGAATGTCGTGCTCTTCCCTGCGCCATTTGGTCCGATCAGTCCATGAATATCGCCTTCATTAACGTGAAAACTCACGTTGTTCACCGCAACCAATCCACCGAACTTTTTTGTTAAGTGATTTACATCAAGTATTGCCATCAGGTAAATCTCTGATTTTTAGCTGGATTAAAAATCTTAATTTTCTGCAATAGACTTTCCAGTCCACCCGGAAGATAAAGAATAAACAAAATTAAAGTCGCGCCATAAATTGCCGGTCGCAGTTGATCGACACCACGAAAGACTTCATCCAATATTGACAAGATGATTGCACCGAGTATCGCGCCATAAAATGTTCTGTATCCACCTACAATGACCCAAATCAAGATAAAAACCATGAAGCCAATATCAAACTGCTTCGGAGCCACAGTGCCAATGTAGTGCACTTTGAGTGCGCCTGCCAATCCAACAAACAGTGAACCGGTAATAAACGCAAGTGTACGGTAATTCCACGTGTTGACACCAACCGATTCTGCAAGAACAGCTTTCCAATGTACTGCGTGCAATGTCAGCCCAATTCGAGATTTTTCAATTCTGTAGAGTAGAAATACACATACGCTGACAATGAATAAAACCAAATAAAAGTAGGGAATGGGCTCTAAAAAATCAATATTTAACAGTTCTGGTGATGGAATTGCGCTGATTCCACCAGTTCCTCCAAAGGGTTGAATGAATTGAATCCAGCACAGACGGATTGCTTCACCTGCTGCGAACGAACCAATTAGAAAATAGAATTGGGTCAAGCGAAAAAGAGGATAACTCAACAAGGCAGCCATAGAACCGGCCGCAATACCAGCAAGGGGGAGAGTGATCCAGAATGATATGCCAAAGCTCTTGCTCAGAATTGCGCTTGTATAGGCCCCTACTCCCATCATCACCGCGTGTATCAGTGACCATTCACCCGTCAAGGTAACCAGTCGATAACTGACAACAACTAGAATGTTGATCGTAAGGAATATAAGAAAGTCTTGATGGTGATACTTTAGGAAATGAGGGAGAACAATTAGAAAGGCAAACAATCCTCCCAATGCAACGAGCTTCTGTATCGAGGGAGACGAGAACTTATTCACTGAATTTGTGCCCCATGATTCCAGTAGGCCGAATTATCAAAACCAATACCATGATCAGCAAACCCGAAATGGTGGCGATTGTTCCACTGAAATAAGTAGTGATAAATGTATGGAACAGCGCATACAGAACAGAAGCGATCACTGCTCCCGGAAGACTGCCAATTCCACCGACGATTGTGACAATAAATGCAGTGATGATCACGTTGTGTCCCATGTGTGGATTGATATTTGTAAGCGGTGCGATCAAAGCGCCTGAGAGACCCGCCAATGCAGCCCCTACACCAATGGCTATAGCCGAAATTTTTACCGCGCTGATCCCCTGTAAAGTTGCGGCCTCCCGGTCCAAAGCCACCGCTCGCAATGCCCATCCAAGCTTTGTTCGAGTCAGGAAATACCAGAGAAATATGAGTGCGGCTATCGATATGGCAATGAGGAATAATCTCTGATATGGGATGCGTATCGCATCCATGATGATCAGCGTCCCTTCATACGGCGGTGGGACTTGCTTGGAAGGCCCCTCACCGCCGACATAGGTGGCAATAACCTGGAGAACAAACAGGACTCCAATAGAACAAATCAACCCGCCCAGGGGATTATCAATCATTGGACGAAACAGAAAACGTTCCATCAATAAACCAAGCCCAGCAACAATTAGAATTGCCAGAACGACGGAGACTAAATATGGAACGTCATTTTGGGCATGCACAAACCAAACGGTGTAAGCTCCGATCATGACGAGCTCACCATGCGCAAAATTAACAACTCGCATAACACCGAAAACCAGAACAAACCCGATTGCTGCCAAAGCAAAAAATCCGCTTTGAATGAATCCGTTTACGATGGTTTGAATGAGCAGGTCCAATGAATAATCCTCAGATCAATTCAATTTACAGCAATACAAAAAGGGGAGAGAAGCTTAGTCTCTCCCCCTTTCTTAGTTATGCAGGCAGATTTATACGGTTCGTAGGCCCAATTCTTTCATGTGCTTGATCAAAACATCGTTGTTTGCATCAAGCCAAGCAGCAAGATTTCCGTACTCTTGGATCCGTGCCTTGCCATCTTCTACTACAACAACTGGCCAGCGGCCGATTAGAACATTATCAAGTCCCCAAAGCTGACTGCCCCACCAAGAACCGCCACCGAAGACGAATTGCTGTTCATTGCCAGTCATATATGCTGCAACATCTTCTGACTCCACGCTGCCAGCGGCTTTCGCGTTTTCAATCCAATTCAGCAAGATAACAGGATATTCCCAGGCCACGGCAGACCAGTCATTCGGGTGGTCTTTTCGGAACGCCGCGTCGAATCCCGCTGCATCCGGGAAGCTGACACCTTCTTGATTTAAAGCCGGATCGTCAAAATCCGGAAATTGGAAAATCGTTCCGTTTACAAAATCAACACTTGTTTTAGCGATGATTTCGTGATAGTAATCCAGCGTACACGAAATAATCTTACCTTCAAATCCCTGATGGTAAAGCTGCTCCATAATTGGAGTTACGTAAAAGCTGGTCGCCATACAGAAAATATCTGGATTTTTAGCGAGTACGGAACTTACGATTGGTGCGAAGTCTGTCACATCAAAACCGTGGAGGTTAGTGTCCACTACTTCTATTCCCGCAACTTCAAACGCTGCATTGTAGGTTGCTGTAGACTGTAACCCATATTCAGCATCATTGTTGGTTACGATCACAGCTGTCTTGGCATCCGGGAAGTTTCGCGCAAGCCACTCCACTCCCGTAACGTTGTACAGTGGATGCGATTCACACGTCGCAACAAGATACTGTGAGTCGGGGGTAATGTCACTAGGCAGCAAGGTCGTTGTAAGAACTTTCTTTCGCGTTGCCCAAGGTAGAATCGCACCGACTGTCGCACCCCCCAGCATCATGACCATTTTTGCATCATCTTCGAGTACCAGTTTCTTCATTCCCTGCACTGCTTTTTCGGTTTCATAGCCATGATCGTATGTGGCAATCTGAATATCGTAGGTTTCACCTCCGATTTCCACACCGCCAGCTGCATTTACGTTATTCGCAATAATGTCGCAACCGTAAAATCCTGGCAGGCCCCAGGGTGCTAAATCGCCCGTCATCGGAATATTCATGCCAACAGTCAGAGTCTTGTTGGCAGAAAAAGCACGGCTGGGAATAATGCTGGCTGCTGTTGCAGTTGTCGCCCCAGCGGCAACTTGTTTCAAGAATTTTCTTCTTGACGGATGTAATAATTTTTTATTCATATAATTTCACCTTTTACACATTTGTTAATACTTACCTTACTCTTACATAAAATAATACGATATTCTTGATAAATTTTCACTGGTAAGAAATCAAATTTGTGTTGAATTAGCAACAAATTCAACGAGTCGGAATCCATCGTTATAATTGAATGACGGATGAATTTAAGTTGATTGGCATTTCTAAGATGAACTGTCAGGAACCAAATCTAATTCATAATGAAAATAACTTGTCATTTTAAAAAGGAAACAAAATAAAAAATGGAGTAGTCACATGACACGAGTAGCAGTTATTGGGGCTGGACCTTGTGGTACAGCGCAGTTGCAGGCATTTGCATCAGCAGAAAAAAAAGGAGCGAAAATTCCAGAAGTTGTGTGCTATGAAAAGCAAAGCGACTGGGGAGGTTTGTGGAACTATACATGGCGTACCGGCACAGATGAATATGGAGAGCCTGTGCACTGCAGCATGTATAGATACTTATGGTCGAATGGACCAAAGGAATGCTTGGAGTTTGCAGATTACACATTTGAAAAACATTTCGGGAGAGCGATCCCTTCCTATCCGCCTCGTGCGGTGTTAACCGACTATATCAAGGGCCGTGTTGAAGCTTCGGGAGCTCGTAAATTCTGTAAGTTTCTACATTCGGCTCACTGGGTTGCCTACAACGAAAGCAAAGACAACTTTTCTGTCACGATGAGAGATCTGTCCAACGCTTCGCTGGTTACTGAAGAGTTTGATTATGTTGTCGTGGCAACAGGGCACTTTTCAGTACCCAACGTTCCGCACTTCGACGGATTTGACACATATAACGGCCGTCTTTTACATGCTCACGATTTTCGAGATGCTCGGGAATTTACCGACATGGACGTCCTTATCATCGGTACCAGCTACTCTGCAGAAGACATTGCCTCTCAATGCCATAAGTATGGCGCTAAGTCGCTTACGATCAGTCACAGAACAGCGCCAACTGGATTTCATTGGCCAAAATCATTTGAGGAAGTCCCCCTGTTGACCCATGTAGATGGAAAACAAGCGTATTTCAAAGATGGCAGTTCGAAGCATATAGACGCGATTATTCTCTGTACGGGTTATCTTCATCATTTCCCATTTATGGATGAAGACCTGAGACTAAAAACCACAAACCGAATGTGGACTCCTGATTTATATCAAGGTGTCGTTTGGCAGAAAAATCCGAAAGTGATGTATCTCGGCATGCAGGATCAGTACTACACATTCAATATGTTTGATGTTCAAGCCTGGTATGTTCGAGATGTCATTATGGGACGCATTGAATTGCCGTCCTACGAAGAAATGCAAAAAGACAGTCAAGCTTGGCTGGACCGAGAAGCAACCCTTGAAAATTATGAAGATGAAATTTGGTTTCAGGGGGATTACGTCCAAACGCTGCTGGACCAAAGCGATTACCCGAAGTTCGATGTCCAAGGCATCAACAATACGTTTATGGAGTGGGAACACCATAAGCATGACGATATCATGGGATATCGAAACAATGGATATCGCTCACTCATGACGAGCACCAAGCAGCCCGTTCATCATACAGTTTGGCTGGAAGCAATGGACGATAGTATGGAGTCCTACCTAGGAACTTAGCGGATTCTCTGGCAGGGATGTTGGCCTCCTGTTAGAAACCACTACTAAGTACAGCAAAAACTGCCACGATCGTTTTTCGTCGATCGTGGCAGTAATTTTTGGTTCGGCAATAATTGAGACTAAGAATCCGGTTTTACTTTTCCGTACTCATGATCAAGTTCAATCAACGGATGCGTTTCCGAACATTGAAACTTAACTAAAAGCTCTCGAGCGATCATATCTCGGTCTTGTTGATTGTCCGGCAATTCCATAGATTCAGGCACCTGCACCCAGCCATTGATGTTTCGATCAAAAACAGCAGGCCGATCTTCTTCATAACCCAAATGAACATCTTCCAGCCAGTTCAGATCCTGCCACCCCATAAATTCCATGTACTTTCTGAGAAACGGGGTTAGCCGAGTGTAATCGGGTACCAGGTTCACATCATATCGATAACCAATGTGCTGACCAATCTCCTTGATGCGTTCAGCTGTCGAAACACTTATCACTTGTTGACTAATATTTGTGACTTTTTCCATATCTATTCTCTCAATACCGAGTCATGTCAGGTCTGCCGACGGTGTGCTGAGTTCCCGCCAAAGGTACCATCGCCATTGCAGATGCCTCCATGGTCAATGCTGCCAAATCTTCTGGCTCCAACGAATGCACGTCGGTTTTGCCACAGGCGCGAGCCATCATTTGACATTCTATTGCTAGTGTGTGCAAAAAGTTATAGACACGTTCTGCTGCATCATCTGGATTTAACCGTTCTCTGAGTATCGGGTCCTGTGTAGCAACGCCGACCGGACAGCGGCCGGTATGACAGTGGTAGCAATAGCCAGCTTCAACACCAACTTCTTTTTCGTAGTCCGCTTCCGGTATCGCTTTGTTGCAATTCAACGCCATGAGCGCGGCGTGACCGATCGCAACTGCATCGGCGCCAAGAGCCAATGCCTTCGCTAAGTCTCCGCCATTGCGAACACCGCCTGCGTAAATTAGAGAAATTTCACCGGTCTTATCAACGTCATCAAGAGCTTTTCTAGCCTGCCGTATGGCTGCGATGCCGGGTACTCCGGTTTCTTCGGTTGCCAAATGCGGGCCAGCGCCAGTCGAACCTTCCATGCCGTCAATGTAAATCATGTCAGGGCCAGTTTTGGCCGCCATTCGAACATCGTCGTAGACTCGGGCTGCGCCTAACTTAAGCTGAATGGGAATTTGCCAATCGGTGGCTTCCCGAATCTCTTCAATCTTGAGAGCCAAGTCATCAGGGCCTAGCCAGTCTGGATGTCGAGCAGGAGATCTTTGGTCAATTCCTGCAGGAAGAGATCTCATTTCTGCAACTTGATCGGTAACTTTTTGGCCCATCAAGTGTCCGCCTAAGCCGACCTTGCAACCCTGCCCGATGAAGAATTCACAAGCATCCGCTAATCTCAAATGATGAGGGTTGAATCCATATCGAGACTGGATGCACTGATAGAACCACTTTGTCGAATAGCGCCTCTCGTCCGGAATCATGCCGCCTTCACCGGAACATGTTGCTGTCCCTGCCATAGTGGCGCCTCGAGCCAGAGCGGTTTTTGCCTCATAGGATAATGCTCCGAAACTCATGCCGGTAATATAGATCGGTATATCCAGGACCAATGGATTCTTGGCTCGAGGGCCAAGCACTGTTTTTGTCACACAGCGCTCTCGGTACCCTTCAATGACAAATCTTGTCAGAGTGCCCGGGAGAAATGTCAAATCGTCAAAAGTAGGAATTTTCTTGAACAGCGAAAATCCCCGCATTCTATAACGTCCCAACTCCGACTTGATATGGATGTCATCAATGACTTCCGGGGAGAAAATTGAACTTCGACCTAAATTGCTCGTGTCTCGAGTCGGGCCAGGTGGATTGGGCGGCGTGCTTTTTGGTTTTGGTTCCATATTCTTACTCTCCTCTATAGAACGAGCTTCTTCTCAGTCGGTTCTAAATTATCGTAATTCCAAAGTTGCTTTCCAGATTCAATTTTGACCATGTTGCTGACGCCGTTGGGGGCTGCGAGCCCATACAAATCCAGCTTGCGCTGAATCCACTCCCGTTCAAGTTCTGTCATCTCAGCGTGAACTGCGTCAACTCCCAAGCCTTGAATCTTGCCGCCGACGTAGATCACTCCGTCGTACATGGAGTCACCGAGATTTACGCCCGCGTCACCTAGAATTATCATACGTCCGCGCTGCATCATGAATCCACTAAATGCACCTGTACGGCCGCCTACGATAATGGTGCCGCCTTTCATATCAATACCGGTTCTCGACCCTACGTCGGACTTGCATACCAGATCACCTCCTCTCATTGCAGCCCCAAAGGTTGATCCGGCATTCTTTTCAATGACAATGGTTCCTGACATCATGTTTTCAGCACATGACCAGCCAACCCGTCCAGTAATGCGAATGTTTGGACCATCACTCAAACCACAACCGAAATAACCAAGACTGCCTTCGAAAGTCAAGTTCAGGCGATTCAGAAACCCAACTCCTAGTGAGTGTTTGGCTCCCGGGTTTAATACCTTGATCGTTCCGTAACCTTCTCGCATGAGTCGAGTGATATTCCTGTTAATCTCTCTAGCAGTTAGCGGACCACCATCGAATTCTGCGCCCTTGTCAAAATCAACATCAATTGCAAGCGGTGACGAAAATCGTTCGGCCTCAACCGCGGAAAAGAAAATTTGCTGTGTACGGCCCGCCAGCTTCTCCGCATGCATGGACGCTGCATTTTCTAGTTTTGCCATACTCGAACCTCGCCTTCATACGGATCAAAAGTATCGATTTCATGCGGAAACACACTGCGAATCGCAACTTCTTCTGACGCCAAGGCAACAAATTCTTCTGATTCATACAGCACCATCGGCTTGGCAGCCATGTAATCCTTCGCCATTCCCAGCTGATCTAGAGAAGCAACAACATAGGTAAAAACACCATCTAAATCCCGCAAAGAACGATTCATGGATTCTTCCAAGTCATCACCCCGATCCAGAGAATCGGCCAAGTACACAGCGATCAGCTCCGAATCGCAGTTCGACATAAATCGGTGCCCGCGTCGCTCTAGAGCGCGTCGTGAATTCCAATAATTTGTCAGCTGACCATTGTGCACCACGGATACGTCCAGAAACGGATATGCCCAATACGGATGTGCTGAGCGAATATCGACATCGGACTCCGTTGCCATTCGGGTGTGTCCGATCGCATGAGTTCCTTTGAAATGACTCAAGTCATATTGAGACCCAACTGTAATCGCATCTCCGAGATCTTTCACGAGTTCCAACCCTTTTCCGATTGACAGAATCTCAACTCCTTCGATGTCTTCGAGATAATCGGCAAGACGTCTCATATCTCCGTCATAACTAAAACGAAAGCGGAACGCGTACTCTGTCGCTTCCTCTTCTAACGTAATTTCGGCGTTATATTCAGCCAGCCGAGACTTAACGGCTGCATAACGATCCTTGATTTGCTGATGAATTTTAAATCCAGACTTTAAGTCCTCACCTTCAGCCACTTTGAATCGCATTACATATTCTGAACCTGCCGCATTGTCCTGCAGCCCATAAAAGGCCAGCCCTGTTGAATCAGGCCCGCGGTGCTTCAACGCCTGCAGCATCGACAGCAGTTCGCTACCGATCTCGGAAGTCTTGCCGCGATGAATCAATCCTGCAATTCCACACATTAAACTCTCTCCTCTTAAGGTAAACAATCAATATAGGTTTCCATATCCCATTCAGTTACCGTCGCCATAAATTTTGCCCATTCATCTTCTTTATAGTGCATGAATACTTTTCCCATTTCATCGGGCAAAGCTTCCATAATCGTTTCGTCCTTTTTCAAAGCATCAATGGCCTCACCGAGTGACATCGGCAATTTGGTAACCTCTTTCCCTGCTTCCATGGCTTCATAAATGTTACGATTCTCAGGTTCGCCTGGGTCAAGGTCATTTGAAATTCCATCGTCAAAAGCTTTGAGAAGTCCGCCACACAATAGATAGGGATTCACCATCGAATCTACAGCTCTAAACTCAAAACGTCCAGGCGCTGAAATTCTCAAAGCTGTTGTTCGATTTTGGAATCCCCAGTCTTTGTACACTGGCGCCCAGAAACCGGTATCCCATAAGCGACGGTAGGAGTTTACAGTTGAACAGCCCAAAGCTGTCAATGCATCAAGATGTTTCATGACTCCAGCAATGGATTGAAGGCCGATTTTGCCGGGCAGCTGTAAATCATCGGTTTCCGGCATGAACTTGTTATCGCCGCCGCTACGGTATGAATAGACATCGTCCGACCCCTTCAGCGTATCATTTCCAAGCCTATTGAGTGTTTCTTCGCCGCCGGTCCACAACGACATGTTGGTGTGACAGCCGTTCGCCGATACACCCATGAAAGGTTTGGTCATAAAACACGCAATCAGATTGTTTTCGCGTGCGACTTGGGCGCAAATTTGACGATAGGTCGACAACCGATCACAAGTTCGAAGGGCGTCATCAAAAGTGAAATTCAATTCCAATTGCCCTGGAGCATCTTCATGATCTCCCTGGATCATATCCAAACCCATAAATCTGGAATACTCGATCACTTTCATAAATACGGGTCGAAGACTCTCAAACTGATCGATGTGATAACAGAACGGCTTGGAAAAACCGCCATCTGGCATGCCATCATCGCCTCTTTTCAACCACATCATTTCTGGTTCCATGCCGTGGCGCAAATGCAAGCCACCATGCTTGGCCTGAAATTCATCATGCAAGATTCGAAGATTTCCTCGGCAATCTGAAGTTAGGTGCCCGCCTGGATTTACTCGCTCTTCTCGGTTGCGAAAGCAGGTACAGTAGACGCGCGCGACACGTTTGTCCCAAGGCAGCTGACAGAATGTTTCCGGGTCTGGAATACCAACCAACTCCATCGCTTCGGGACCGTAACCAATGTAGTCACCATGTCGGTCGATGAACAGGTTCGCGGTTGAACCATAAACAAGCTGGAATCCTCGTGCGGCAATTTGCTCCCAATGATCGGCGGGTACTCCTTTTCCGACTATACGGCCCGTAACCGAAATAAACTGATAGTAGATATAGTCGATATTGAGTTCGTTAATTTTTTCTCGAACTTGCTTTACCAGGTCTGCTCGCCCCGGTGTATTTACGTGTCTCTCAAGATCAGTAGAATCCATGAAACTCCTCAATTTAAAAATATTTAACTGGTTATAGAAATTTTATGCACGAATGTGCAAACACCTCTCAAATTATACATACTCACTCATACAAACCTATTTTACACTTGAAGTGAAGAGAGTGATATTGTGCCTAAAATAGCCTAAGTAGCTCAAATGCCCAAGAGTACGAATTATGCGCAATATTTTTCACTGAATCATTCTGTTTGAAGTGCGTTTTTCAATTGCTAGACCATATTTGGATTTCCGAAGCTCATTTTACTTGCGACATACAGCACAATTGCTCGTGAAACGCTACCGAAACAGATTTAATGAGACCTGAAATCGAGAACGGTCTGTTGCAGACTAAGATTCTAATCTGCGGTCATTTTCCACGGTTACACGATGCATGACGCGCTGGGCCATCCCGTAATCCCCAAGAGCATAGTGAATGGTACACTGGTTGTCCCAAATAGCGACCGCATTCTCACTCCACCTAAACCTTATCTGAAACTCCGGCTGAGTCATATGATCAAACAGATATGCCAATAGTCTGCGCGAGTCAGCAGATGACAGGCCTTCGACATGCATCGTAAATCCTGGGTTGCAGAATAAGTGCGGACGACCCGTTGCGGGATGGTATTTGACTAAAGGATGGATCGCGCTTCCCATTCGCTTATGAGCTTCATTTAATCTAGCAGCGTCACCTTCGGGCTCGCCAACCGTGAAGTTGTTACGAAAATCGCTCATGTCGTGAACGGCGCGAAGCTCGTTAATTTCCGATTTCACACCATCCGGCAGCGCATCATAGGCCGCAGTCATTGATGCCCACAGGGTATCGCCTCCTACTTTCGGAACCACTCGACTATAAAGAACAGAAGCAAACGGTGGTGAGCCTCGAAAAGTCAGGTCTGTATGCCATACATTGGTATCCTGCTGTTCACCGCCGTTAAAATCAAGGACGACAACCGATGGGAAATCAGGGAGATGCGGGTAAATTGCGTGCGGCGGCGCGACCTCACCGAAAGATTCAGCAAGCGCAACATGTTTCTCTGGACTCATTTCCTGATCGCGAAAGAAAATGACTTGATGGTCCAGCAACAGCTTGTAAATAGAATCACGAGCAAAAGCATCAGGAGGTGTCCTAAAATCGAAACCGGCAATTTCTGCCCCTAGCGCTGGCGTTAACCGTGTGACAAAAATTTTCTGCATTTGAGATTCCCTCTAATTTTCTTATCTCTGAAAATGTTCTTTTCCCGTTTCTTTCGAGCCTGCGACTCGCCAAAATCTCCTTTCCGATTACGCTAGTTGGCGCACTCACACAACTCCCTAGCTAATCGGCAGTGCGTATCATCGCCGGCGGCACACGCAACCCTGAACCACTCAACAACATCGTTTTCAAATTGACACAGCCCAATTATCATGCGAATGATAAAATTTCATTTGGCCTCCTGCATCAAGTGTATCCTGTTGATAGGGTATTGGTTTATGGCTGTTGTTGTTGCTGTATGAAAGAAACATGATTTTAACGAGCTGACTCAACCCGAAATCAGGAATATATTATGAGATCAGTCATAAGTCTGTTCGATACGCTTTCTTTGTCATCCGATTGGGTGCAAAAGACAACATTAACATTCGGGGAGCATGTCTGGTCTAAGCGATGTCATCGACGAAAGTGATGTGAGCGGAAAAAATTTTAAGCTTGTGTCTGAGGCAAGGGTAGTATTGCAACTTCTCACCGTGCACGACAATAAATTTCACTGCAAGTATGAAATAGAGAGTCATTTTAAAGTTGCCTTGGCGCAAGATGCAGGCTAATGATGCCCGGGCGATACCCATGAATTTTTCGAGAACGAAAGACATTGAAATGATAGGCTTCATTCGGTGGTCGACGAGTCATTCTTCCACTTTCAGGCAAGTAATAATCACTCTCACAAACATCAATAGTCAATCACTATTCGGAAAGTTTCCGAAAAGTCAAGCACATTACCAGTCTTCGAAACGATGAATCCACATGCTGCATTTTCCAATTTCAATCTATCGGACGCCCTCTTCGCGCTGACAGTGCCGGAGCTGCGACCGATGATGAACTGGTTTTCTGTTCCCAATCCCAAGCCGACTAGAAAGGCTGACATAATAAGGACTATCGAAGGCCGTCTCACTTCTATAAGGCATCTCCATCAACTATGGGGAGACTTGAGTGAGATTGAACAATTGGCGGTTCGCGAAGTTCTTTATTCCCCAAAGGGGATTCATATTCCAAATCAGTTCAATGCGAAGTACCGTTCGTTGCCTGCCGTTAACGTCAAAAATTTTCGTAAATCGACTCTTCCAGTGGGATTTTTTCTGTATCAATCGGGGCGCTATGTTGATTCAGAGCTGACCATCCCCGAGGATTTGAGGCAAAGTCTGCTTAAGTTCGTACCTCCCCCGCCCGCAACGACATTAAGCAGCGAAAAAGAGTTGCCAAAGTCGATCACCCGCGGGTCGAAGACTTACACTTTCGAAGGCGAAACAGCAGAGACAGAAAAAGCGCAACTAGTACGACGCGATATGGAGCGTGCTGCGTCAAAGGATCTGCTCTCAGTATTGCGTTTGATTGACATGGGGCGGATTTCAGCGAGCGCCAAGACCCGACGTCCTTCGGCGGTGTCTGTAAAGCGCGTTGCCGAGGAATTATACGGGGGAGATTTTTTTGAACCCGAAGTAAAAGAAGATAGATGGGATCAGGTCGTGGGGCCAATCAGGGCCTTTGCTTGGCCGTTGTTGGTGCAAGCCGGCAAACTCGTCCAGCTCCGAGGCTCAAAGCTCACATTGACAAAAGCAGGCTATGCTGCTCTCGGCGCACCCGCAGCGAAGACGTTGCGCCGCTTGTGGCAACAGTGGGTGAAAAACAGAATGCTGGATGAATTCAGCCGCATTGATGTTATCAAGGGGCAAACTCGCGGCAAGGGGCGACGTGCAATGACAGCGGCTCCAGGGCGCCGGAAGGTGATAGCCGAAGCACTCGAGAGTTGTCCTGTCGGCGAGTGGGTACGCTTCGATGAGTTTTCTCGCTTCATGGAAGCTGCAGGCTTCGAGTTCAGCGTCACGCGCGATCCATGGAGACTATATGCAGTCGACTCGCAATATGGCACTTTGGGATATAGTAGTAACGAGTGGGGAATACTCCAAGGACGCTACCTTCTTTGTCTGCTCTTTGAATACATCTCCACACTGGGCATGATTGACATTGTTTACATCCATCCCTCGTATGCAAAGTATGACTACGGCGATCTGTGGGCTGCGGAATCCCTGAGTTGGATCAGTCAATATGACGGTTTGGAGTACTTTCGGCTGAACCCACTTGGTGCTTATTGCCTGGGGATCGCGGAAGATTACGAACCAAGCCTGCCATCCGATCTTACTCCGTTAACTGTGTTTCCAGACTTGCGGGTGTGTTCAGAACATCCGCTGTCCACGGATGAACGATTAACACTGGAAACATTCGCAAATACCGAATCGGAAGGAGTGTGGCGACTTGTGCTCGACAAAACATTGACCGCCGTCGCAAGCGGAAATGATGTGGACAGCTTACGTAAGTTTCTAGCGGCTAGGGACTACGGTCAACCGTTGCCTGAGAAGGTCGAGGGGTTTTTGCGAAATGTTGAACGCAACGCATCCGCTCTCAAAGTGCTCGGAAGCGCGATACTAATCGAATGCGCCGACGAGAAAATCGCTGCTAAACTTGTAACCAACAAGCAGACATCCAAGCTGTGCCTGCCAGCAGGGAAGAAGCATCTTGCAGTTCGGATAGAATCAGAGAAGGCGTTCCGAAGGGCTGTCCTCAATCTGGGTTATGGAATATCCCAGCCCTGACTTTGTTTTCACATCCCAGAGTTGCTGCGCTATTTGCCGCAAATGGTTTGTATAGGTGTCGATACGGAAGTCAGCCTTTCATTTTCGGGTCTACACCCATTAGTGTGGGTCAATGAAATATTGAGATAACCTTGCTGCTTCGTGATTTGTGTTATTTTTGATTCAGTATGGTAATGGGGCTGAATTCAAGCGTTTCTATAATCGTCGACGACAGTTATGCCAAGGGCATGAACAGCCACATTAAGACAGTGAACACGCTCGCTGGTTCCGCAACAAAATACGGTTTCTCAATGCAATTTACTTTCGTCGCGAGAGTCTAGATCTGTATCCACCAGATGCGGTGTTCATCGTCCACACTGCAATTCTTCAAATGTGCTAATTGGTACGAAACACAAGTCCATGCCTTATCGCTGTCGAAAAAAGGATGCAGAAAACGATTTAGCGTGAGAACTAAATCTGTAATAGAGTGCTCCAGACTGGGCTATCAGGCATGGGCAACTGCGATCTTTCTTTTGACTACAAATCTGAAAGGTGTATCTTCAATGAAGTTGCACAGAGATTTGGATATTACTCAAAAGTCTGCTTGGAAATTGGCTCACAGACTGCGAGATACTTGGGATGCCGATAAAGAATTTTTTTCAGGTGTTGTCGAAGCGGACGAAACTTATGTAGGCGGACTGGAAAAGAACAAACACAAAGACAAGAAAGATAAATGCTGGACGTGGCGGAGTTGGTAAATCCATAGTTGCTGGAATCAAAGATCGAGAAACCAATCAAGTGAAAGCAAAAGTTATTGAAAACACCAAGTGGAAAACTCTTCACAAAATCATTCAGGACAACGTAGAACCTGGTTCAAATTTATTCACTGATGACTTTAAAAGTTACAGGAACTTAAAAGATTATTTTCACCAGTATGTCAAGCATAGTGCGGGTGAATGTGTAAATGAAATGACCCACATCAATGGGATTGAATCCTTTTGGTCTATGTTGAAAAGAGCCCATAAAAGGAACTTATCACAAATTCAGCGTAAAGCATTTGGATAAATATGTATTGGAATTTTCAGGAAGGCATAATATTAGAGAAGTCGATACCATTGATCAAATGGAATCCATAGTTAAAAACATGGAAGGGAATCGGCTAAAATTTGAAGAATTGGTACCTGGTGAAGATAACAGATTGTTCTGATCATGTAAACATGAACGATAAATACTCTTAAAGGTATCGAAAAATGACGAAATCATTTGCAGAATTTATAGAAGAAAAGAAAATGCCTACTCTTAAAGAGATTGAGGCATTGGAAGAGAAAATTGACATAGAGGATACAAAGAAAGTACTAAAAATTTATGAGAAACATCCAGAAAGATTTTTACAATTTGAAGACTTTGTAAAGATTTGGCGGGGCTAAACAAATTGGCAAGAAAAAACGAAAAACACAGTCAAATTGGAAGCACAATATTTATGAAAATGTAATGAATCAAATTGATTCTTATGATTTTTCAAAAGATGAAAAAGATGATATTGAAGAAATATTAAACGGCATAATTAACGCCCCATTAGAAAACGCAACAAAAAGATTAAAAGGATTTCGACATACTTATTGTGCTTATTATGTTCGAACAATATTTGTAAACATAGATGGAATGCGCAGAACTAAAGATGATCACTACAGATTAATCTTTAAAGTCTATCCAATTAGAAAACTAGTTATAGTTACTAAATTTGGAGAGAGAGTGACTGTATATGACGGTCTTACTGAGCGTTATGAATGATATGAAAAATACATTCACGAATAATAAGAATTTGAATTTATTGACATTTTCATAGCTAGAAAGCTCAAACAAGAATTACCGAATTCGTAAATTTTGTTCTAAAATGGGAGTTCCAAACTGGGGAAATCGCACCTTAATTCATGGTGATAATCTAGATTGAACGAAGCCGCTTCGCGGCAGGGGGGGGGGGGGTCAAGCCAGAGGTCTTGATTTGCCTCTGAATCTGATTTCAATCTTCAAAAGACTCTGCCACACATGAGCCGATAGTGGTCTACTGTATAGGTGGTGTTCATAAGAACATCATCAACCTTTTTACGGGAGACTGTGATGACAAATATTGTTGGCTCAAAGCCTACCTCCCCTTTACGGCAACGCACTATCGACTGCATGACCCTGAGCGGACTCGCAGACAGCACCTAAAAAACCTATATGTGGGAGTTGACGCAACTGCCCCCGATACTACGGGCATTCGCCAGAGCAGCTGGATGCCGAGCAAATTCAGGACTATGTGCTACAGCGGATCCATTCCGAATGCGCACCCGCGTCAACCAATGTGACTGTAGCCGCATTGTGATTATTCCACATCAAAGCGCTCGGCGAACCCGAGCGGATTGCACAATTGAGCTGCCGCCCGGTCAAGGATCGTTTGCCCCGGCCCATCAGTGAAGCCGATGTCATGCGCCTGTTCAAGGCCACTTTCGATGTGCGCTATCGCACCGCTTTCGAACTGGCCTATAGCACCGGGCTTCGCATCTCTGAAGTGCTGGAGCTCAAGCTCGATGATCTGAACCGGGCCCAACAATTGGTGTGAGTGCGCCGCGGCAAAAACGGCCATGAACGTCGGGTGTTTGTGCCGCCGGCACTGTTTGAGAAACTCGACCGTTACTGGCGCCAGATTTAACCGAAACCGCAATCTTGGCTGTTCTATGGCAAGTCGCCCGAGCAACCGCTTAAAGCGCCTACTCTGCGACAGGCTTTCTGTTGATCTCCGACTTTCTTCGCAGCCCTGCCTTCCAGCATCAAGACTGCGGCAGCGGCTATTTTTGATCTTGGAAGCAACGGTTTCATCGCTCTTGAACACGTTGTTCCCTTTGGGAACTGAGTTCGATGAAATGGCGCGGATCGTGAAACTCAACAACAATCGCAGGACGGCGAACCGGCTTGGCTCAGCCTGGCGGCCGCCCATAGGTCAATCTCCGCCAGAGCCATTCCAGCGGTCCGCTTCGAAATCGCCGAAGCCAGAGCGGAGACCACCACAGCTGTGCCGCACACACGGCTCCGACAATGAGCGCCTGCTGCCAGCGCGGCGCGCTGCCGAAAAGCCCGAGCCCGTGCCCATAGAAGATGGCCGTGCAGACCAGGGTCTGCGCGATGTAGTTGGTGAATGCCATCCGCCCCACTGCTGCGAGACGCGCCTGCAGGCCGGGCAGCCAGCCGCGGCGAAGCGCGAGCATCATCGCGCCGACGTAGCCGAGCGCCATCACCACTCCTCCCCAGTAGTTCAGCTGGCTCCAGAAAGCAACCGAGTGCGGCCAGTTCCAGCCAGTGGCGAAATCGAGCCATGTTCCGGCCAAGATCGGCACCGATCCTCCGACGATTCCCATCGCAGCCAGTCGCCAGTAGAAACGGTCGCCGCGGGCGGCGCTCAGAACCCCCCATTTGTACAGAGCCATTCCCACAAGCATCATGCCGGCGCAGCGCCACAGCAGGAGCAACGGAAACGCGTAAAGGTGCATGCCCAGCGAACCCTTCACACGCAGCGGCTGCTGCTCGAGCCATCCTCCCCGGTAGGCTTCCACTTCGGACAGGCGCTGGGCTTCCGAAGGCGCCCACGAGCTGGCCCGCAGTTCGGCGACGATCTCCTGCGGCACAACCTCCTTCAGCATGGCAATGCCAATGAAGAGATAGAGCAGAGTGGACACTGAGAAAACAGCCACCCCGGCGCACGCCAGTGTTCGGGCTTGACTGTTCCGAAGCATGAAGACGAAACAGCCGCACAGGGCGTACGGCACGAGGATGTCGCCGATCCACAGCAGATAGGCATGGGCGAGCCCGAAACCGAACAGCCAGAACATGCGCCTGTAGTGCAAGGAGGCAGCTCTCCCGCCTCGGGCTTCGACCCGATCTGCGAACAGGCATACACCGGCCCCGAACAGCATGGAGAAAATGGTAATGAACTTGGTGTCAGCCAAAAGATGGCTAAGGAACCAGACTGCGAAATTGATTCCGGTCAGGTCTCCCCACATCGTAGGATTGAGGTAGGCCGCTTCCGGCATCGAGAACACCTGAATGTTCATGACCAGGATGCCCAGCACGGCGAAACCGCGCAGGACGTCCAAACTGGCGATGCGGCCGCCTGTCGAGGGACTCGGATAGCTGGATGCCTTGAGTGGCGTCGAGCCTTGCGTCTTTCTCATTTCGCGAACGTCAGGCATGATCGCTCCATCGCTGCCCCAAGATCCGCGCCGGCAGTCAACTCATCACCGAGTACAAAGAAAAGGCACAGAACATGAAATCTGACAACGCGGCTGAAAATATGAAATTTGGACTGGCTTTCGAGGCTGCTGCTATTCGATGCCTGCTCGAACGCCTTTCATGATGTCGGCTTCAGCCCAGGTCAGCGCCAGCGCAAATTCAATCCGTCTCATTTCATAGTATGCGAAAAGCAGCTCCGCCTGCGCATTGCCCAGGTCCGATTTTTCCTCAAGCTCATACAATGCCCGGCTTCTGTCCATATATTGATCCCGAAAATCCGATCGCACTTTCGCTGCAGCCAGTTCCACCTGCAGCAGCTTGAGTTTCTTCCAAAGCTCAAACGCGCGCCTGCGATGATCATCCTTCATCAAATTCAATTCGGACTGTGCCCGCTCAACCTCGATTCCGCCTAGCTTCAGAGCTTGCGATTTCGTCTTTCCCGCAATCAGCGGAAACCTCAACTGAAGCCCTACGGATGAGCTGTTGCGACTTCCGGTTTCCATTTCCCATGCCGCTGCTCCAATCACTGCTTCTAATTTTGGAGCATATTGCTTTTCAGTCGCTTTCAATGCGTCTTTTGCCGACTGCAGCTTCATTTCCGCATCGGCTATCTCAAAACTGTTCCCCGAAACTTCAGCCAGAAAGTCCTCATATTCAGGAATTGGGCGTTCGACATAGCCGCTTACGTCAGGTTCAGCCAAATCACGCGGAATGTAGTCTGGAATCCCGAGAGCCTGTCCCAAATCCCGACGCGAGCTGATCTGATTCATGGCAGCTGCCTCTCGAACATGAAACCGCTCCCGATAAATGGTTTCCAATGCGAGAACATCAACTTCAGCATGCGCGTCGTACATTTCCATTTCTTCGCGCAGGCGGTTGTAACGCAAAAATGCTAAAGTCATTTTCTCGTTTTTCACGGCGTAGTCGAGATCTGCAAGCAACACGTTAAAAAATTTGTGCATGATCTCAAAACGATGCAACTGCCGCTGGCGCTCTAGAGAACGTTCTGCTCTATCCGTGTCAGCCCGCGCCCGATTCACATGTGGGTCGACTGCTGCCTCCGGCCGCAGACTACGGCCAGCTTCATAATGTTCGAAGTTAACGCGTGCGGCTTCAACATCCAGTTCTTTTTGTCGAACCAAATGATTTGATTTTCCGGCGTAAGCGAGAGCTTCAGCGAGAGAAAGAGGTTCAGTAGGAAATTCGACATCAGCGAATGCGCTAACCGCTAGTGAAGCCGCGAAAACAGCGCCAATTACCTTGAGAAATTTGGGCATGAAGCTCATGCAATTTAGAAGAATCCTACGATTCTTATGAGCTTATTCGACACTAGCTGATTTTCTGACGCTTCTTTTATATTTGACAAAATTGGTCGTCTTGTAATGCTGCTCTACGACAAAATTCCCGAGCAGCATAAACTCCTCCGCATTCTTGGTCGCGCCAGTGTAGCGCATCACCCGATTTCCTTGAAGGTCTAAGAACAAAAATACTGGAGTCGCACGAACTCGGTTGTGTTTCAGAGCAAAATCTTTTTCGGAAATTTCCTGGCCATTGAAGTCTACGATCAGATTATCTCCTTCAACGTTCATCATCAGCACTCGAAAATGTTCCCGATAGTAATCTTGGATTTCCGACTGATTGAAAACCGTAACTTTCATGCGCTCGCACCAAGGACAGTCATTTAACTCAAACATTACCATAATGTTGGTTTGTCCTTCTTCCCGTGCAAGCTCAGCCTCTTCCTGCAGATCTCCAAATGTCTGATGAAAAAAATACTCATCCGGATCTCGCAATTCTGCATAGGTTACTGCGACACCTGAACAAAAAACAGCCAGCGTAACAATGAATATATCTCTGAGATACGCAAGTAATTTTTGATAATGCTTTAATAGTTTCATCGATGTAGTTTTAAACTTTCCAATCTCCGATACCTGGATTTCCAGCTCTTAACTTTATATTAGGTTGGTTCGTTTGGTCAACTTGTATCGATTCTTTCGAGCGCAGGAATTCAGCAACGACTTCCCACACAGGGGGACCGGAAGAAACTTCACCCACTGTCGCCCACCCCGAAACCAAATAGTTTTTGTTAGCCAAAATCGGATTTCCATTCACTTGTCGAAGATCAGATATTCGATTACCCATGGCTTGAGTTGGATCAATGCTGTAAGTCATGCCTGAAACTCGGACCATATCACCACCTTGCTGGTAAAACGGATCTGGATTAAACGCGTTGTCAGCAACGTCTTCAAGTATCAATTTTAAGGCCTCACCATTGATCTCGCGAACATAAGTTTCCGGATAAGTTATCGCGGTTTGGGCAAGAACATCTTCCATTGTAATGGCTTGACCCGGGACTACAGAAGTTCCCCACCGAAAACCTGGAGACAAAGCGATCTCCGATTGCAAAACATTGCGCAAAGCATCACCGATAATCTCGTCAAACGTACCATTGAAATTTCCCCGCCGAAACAGTAAAGATTCCGTCACCGCGAGTTCTTCATCCAAAACACTTGCATATCGCATTCTGGATTTCTGAATAAATCTCTGCATATCTGTGTCGGCATCGAGGTAATTTCCGAAGACAGGCAACAAGCGATAACGAAATTCCTCAATTCCTGAGGAACCCAATTTTAGATCCAATACTCCCACAAACTTTCCATTGGAACCTGCGTTCGTGACTAAAGTTGTTCCTCCGGGATTTATTACCTGAACTGGACTGGGTACGGCGTCGTGTGTATGACCTCCCAGAATCGCATCGACTCCGCTGATTAAACTCGCTAGTTTTTGGTCAACATCCATACCATTGTGGGAAAGTAGAATCACCGCATCGGGACTATGACTGTCTCGAATTTGGTCAACTAGCTCTTGTAATTCATCCAATCGAATTCCGAACGTCCAGTCCGGAATATTGCGTCGTGGATTCGCGATAGGTGTATACGGAAACGCTTGCCCGATGACAGCAATATCGAAACCTCCCATAGTTTTGATTGTAAAAGGTCGAAAAGCATGCCCGGTAAACTCATCGAATGCTGGTTTTTCATCGAACAAGGCATCTTCGGTCAAGTAAACATTGTGAGCAATGAATTCTCCTTGAAACGCTTCCAAATTAGCCTGTAATTCAGAGGGTTGATAGGTAAATTCCCAATGGCCGGTTGCGACGTCAACTCCGAGCAAATTGTTAGCTTGCACCATTTCCATTCCCCGCGTCCACAGCGCTGTTCCGCTGCCTTGCCAACTGTCACCGCCATCAAGCAGCAAGGTTCGTTCCGGTCCATAACTTTGTCTTAGCTGATCGATGAGTGATTTCATATACGCATACCCACCTACTTTGCCATATTTCTCGGCCAACTCGGCAAAATTCTTGTAGGTAAAAGCGTAGGCTTCGGGTGAAGCATCTGCAATTCCGTAAAATTCCAGAAATGCATCACCCACAATATGCGGTGGTTTGCCCCAAGCGCCAGCGACGCCGACATTCACATGAGGCTCACGATAATAGACTGGATTTAATTGAGCATGGGTATCTGTAATGTGAAGCAGACGAACTTGTCCAAAGGATGGAATATCGTAGGCATCGGCACCCGCGATTGAAACCGCGGGTATGAATCCAGCGACACTCGCTGCCGATAGCGTTTTTAAAAATGCTCTCCGGTCCACTTCGTTGTTGCACCTAGCTTCAATCTAGGTGCCAGCGGTCGAATTGAAGGTAAATCTGCGATCGCAAGCAAGACTTATTCAATCGGTTTCGCAAGAGAAGAAAGAAATATTCAATTGCTAATTTAGCGAATTACGCGACCTTCCCATAGCTTTTGTTCACGATTCGCTTGAAAGATCGCAGCCTCGCTTTGCTTTTTGGCTTCAGCAACAAGTTTCATTGCTTTCTCCAACTCACCTTCTTGAGCCAATTTCTGAGCTTGCCTTAGAAGCTTTGCGGTGTCTCGCCATTCGTGTTTGAGTTGCCTGGATTGTTTGCGGAGATCATTCGCCTCAACAAAAGCGGCATTGAATTCTGCGACACTCGCTGACTGAGATACCGATACTGCGCTAAAACTCAAAAAAAGACTGATTAATGACAAAATTGCATAATTTCGAAAAGTCGTTAATTTCATGATCTTGTCTCCGTTCGATTACTTGCGGACACCTGGTCCATTGAATTTCAAACCGTTGCTCATGAAAGTCATGAAATATTCTAGATTTCGGTACTCAGGACTTTGTGCTTTAAAGGGCTTGGCCCGCACTTGTTGATTACAGCCGCTGAAGCGACGATGCAAAGTGCCAACTGCACCCCACTCCGAACGATAAACTGGAAAATGGCTGGGATGTCCCAAACCCGGACTGAGAGTTTCAGTGCGAAGTCTTCCACCGGAAGCGCCAACGTGACAGTCCGAACAAGAAAAATTGAGCTGACCGCGCTTGGTGTAATAAAACTGTTTGCCCGCTTCATAGGCGGCCAGTGCACGAGGGTCATCGGGAACAACCACATTGATGGTTTGACCGCGAGAGGTAAACGCCATGTAAGCCGAAATTGCCGCGAGATCACCAGACTTGTACTTCAACGGCTCTTCTTCATTCGTCATGCGGCATTCATTGATCGCGAGCTCCAGAGTTATAACCTCACCTCGGTCCAGGTCAAAATACGGATAATTCTGGCGGACGCCAATGCCACCATTTTCAAAACAATCCGCATAAGATTTGCTGTTGGCAAATGGCGTTTCAAATGCAATCTGCCCCCGGTCAATCGCTAGCTCATAAGGAGGAAATTCCTCAAGCTCATACCACTGTTCGCGGGCGGCTGCGTTAATCGAATAGAGTCCGTTAATAAAATCTTCTTTCGGAACATTCGGAAACTTGGTCAAATAATAATTTTGAAATGCTTCACGGTCCTCTTCCGGCGTTGCTAACGATAGCATCGATACTCCGGCCACTACACAACCAATGAGTACAGATAGCAGGAATCTCTTCATGCGTATTAACTCTCCTTGTTGAAACCAATCAACGATTTGCAGACTAACTAATCGTGTATTCACTTTCGCCCGATTCGCCCTTGTTGTCGGACCAACGAATCAAGATTACATCGCCTGCTGCGGGACCCTCTAATTTGAATGACAAATAGGGATTTTTTGAAATTGCCGGCCCCCAGTGTGCGCGTAGCAATTCCTGGTCTTTCCAATGGCATGTCACGACATCTACGAAATGTGCGGGAATTGGCTGACCAGTTTTCCTATCTTTTCGTTGACCAGTTTCCATCGGGTGTTTGATCAGCAATTTGACTTCAACCCTGTTATCACTAGTGACTTTAGCTTTTGCTTTCATAGTCATAAATTATTTCCTCACTGGTTTGATCTAACCACCGCAACCGCCGATGGTAACTTTAATTTCCTTCGATCCTTTAAACACTTGGCCGTTCGCGCGAACCAAGGCAATCACATCCGACGTCTTACCCATCTTGATTCGCACTGAAATTTCAGGTGAAATTGAAGACTGTAAGTCGAATGCAGCAACCATAGGTGCAGGGTTTTCCGGAACGAGGATTGCAATTGATTCAGCATTCTCAATGTTGGCTCTGACTCTGATCGGTACGACCGCACCGTTTTCAGCGATATCCGGCCCTTTCACGTTGACCATGTCACTGTCAGCAACGCTGTCTTCTCCAATCAGAGCTTTCAAAGCTTCATCTAGTTCTTCTGCGTCAAACGCCATTTGAGGCCGTGCTGCGTGGGCGAGGTTTCCTAACATTCCCCAAGAAGCTGCAAGCGCTACTAGACTTGACGCTAAAGCTCCTTTTAGTACTGTGCGTCTTCGTTTTTGAATTTTTTCCATAAAACTGCCTCTTACAACGTGTAAATATATTCAGTAATTTTATCTATTTCTTCTTCAGTCAAAATACCATGACGTCCGAATGGCGGCATCATCGAATTTGGATTAGCCGCTGTTGCGTCGTAAATTCTCGCTCTTAAAATTGCCTTATCTGGAAATCTTTGCTGCATAAAAATAAGCGGAGGACCCATGGTGCCTGGAAATTCTCCGTCACCCATAATATGACAAGCCAAACAATTCCCCTTTTGTCGGTCTACAGCGATTTCCATGCCTTCGGCAACTATATCTGCGGAACTGTCCGCATAACTGGAACCTACTTGTAACATTGAGAATGACGCTACAACGACCGACAGACATATTCCAAATAATGTATGTGAATTTAAAATCATATAGATTCTCAATATTGAGGTTGGGTTATTGTGACTGAATTACAACTGCTAAGTTGCAAATTTCGATGAGCAATTAATCTATTCTTACAAAAAATAATTATTTGTCATAGTTTATTTCAAGATTCCAAAAAGTATCTATTCGGTGAGTGCCCATCGCTAATCTTTACAATATATAGAGTGAGAATATGATAAAAAGTTTTTGCGTGAGTGTAAATAAATTCGTAACGTTTATTTCTTGAATTTTCATGGATATCGCCGCAGATCAACTCCAAGCGATTGCCTCTGAAGCCAGCGATTTTCTGAAACAACTGGCAAACGAGCAAAGGCTGATGATTTTGTGTCACTTGGCTGATGGAGAAAAATCAGTGAGTGAACTCCAAAGCCTGCTAGGTTTGCAACAGTCGTCTTTGTCGCAGCATCTGGCTAAATTGCGAAACCAGAAAATCATTGAAGCTCGAAGAAGTGCGCAAACGATGCTCTACTCAATTGTCGACCCTAACGCGCTGCAAGTTATTCAACTTCTACACAAAATGTACTGCACCCCGGTAGCTGTTCAACACTCTTGAATCGAATTAGTTGGGTAGCCTGTTCCATCTGCAAAGTTCATCATTCGCATTCACGGTGAATCATTGAATCGCGATCAAACTTTTCAATTCTGTCCTATCGCCATTGTCGGCATGGCATGCCGATTTCCGCGCAGGGCCGATACCCCAGATCAATTCTGGAAGGATCTTCGAAACAAGGTCGATCATGTTGAGACAATTCCGCAAAAACGCTTTGAAAATCAAGCCTTCTCAGAACTAGATTTAAGTTCCAACTTCGCTAAAGTTGGTTGTTTCATTGACGATATTTTTCGTTTCGATGCAGCTTTTTTCGGTCTCTCACCGCGAGAAGCGATCGATATTGACCCCCAACAAAGAATACTGCTCGAATTAGCTTGGTTATGCATGGAAGATGCTGCGATCAAACCCGAAGAATTAGCGAAGCTGGAAACCGGTGTATACACGGGTGTGATCAATCATGATTATGAACGACTTTTGCTATCCGACCAAAGCAGCATATCGGCTTACACTGGATTGGGGCGCTCTACGAGTATCGCCGCCAATCGAATTTCATACTGCTTCAATTTTTCTGGGCCGAGCATAACGATCGACACCGCCTGTTCTTCGTCACTAACCGCCGTGGATTCTGCTTGTAAGGCGTTGGCTGCTGGAGAGATCGACGTTGGATTCGCGGGTGGCGCCAACGCCATTTTATCGCCTGAAAGTTACATTGAATTTTCGCAGGCTGCCATGCTCACCGAATCCGGGAAGTGTCATGCCTTTGATGCGAAAGCAGATGGCTTTGTACGAGCGGAAGGAGCAGGTTTAATTTTGGTCAAACGATTGACGGATGCGCTCGCGGACGATGATCGAATCCATGCCACTATCCTAGCCACAAACGTCAATCAAGACGGCAAAACCAGCGGCATCATGGCACCGAGCGTTCAGGCACAAACCAAGATGATTCTAGATTGCATGGAAAGCTGTGGAATAACCGCAGATCAAATCGGTTACGTGGAAGCGCACGGAACGGGTACGCGCCTCGGAGACTACGTCGAAGCAACCTCAGTCGGCAAAGCCTATGGACGCTCTTCCAAATCCGGAATACTTCCAGTCGGTTCGGTGAAAACAAATATCGGACACACAGAGGCTGCAGCTGGAATCGCTGGCCTGATCAAATCGGTTCTAGCAATTAAAAATCAAGAAATACCGCCGAATCTGAATTTTCTTGAACCAAATCCAGAAATAGATTTTGAAAATCTCCGAATTCGAGTGCCTGTCGAAGTTGAACCGTGGTTAGCGCCCTATGGAAATCCACGAATTGCAGCAGTAAATTCTTTTGGATTCGGTGGCACCAATGCGCATGCGATTCTTCGCGAAGCGCCAAAACACAGATTCAATCACTCGACTCATCCGGATCAAACTTTAGTTTTACCTCTTACCGCACCCACGTCATCAGCACTGGATAAACTGAAAAAAACTGTGCATCAAATGACCAGTCACAATCCACAAAATTTAGAATCTATTTGTCATACGCTGGTTCGCAAACCTAAATTTAAGGTACGTCAGGCGTCGGTGGCGTTGAATCACCAAATTTTGCACTCCTCGACGGTCACAGAATTTATTCGTTCTTTTACATCAAAAAAGGACCAAAGCAGTGACTTGAAAATTCCGGTCACATTTGTATTCAACGGCATTGGCACGAGTTGGACTCCGAACAAAAACAGTCTTTATTCGACCAAGCCAGTATTTCGATCAACAATCGATCTGTGCGATGCTCATTTCAGCTCCATTTCGCCTACATTTGGCGTACGTTCTTTCTTCACAGGAATATCCCGCATAAAAGGACCTAGCGTCGAGCGAGCGCATGCAGTTCACTTTGCTTTACAAGCAGGACTGTTTGAATTATGGAAATCGTTGGGAGTTCAACCCAAAGCTGTCGTCGGACACAGTGTCGGAGAGATCGCCGCAGCTTACGCTGCCGGCAGTGTTGATTTGCGCAGCGCAATCAAAATCGTAGCTGCACGAGCCACGGCATTACAAAAAGCATGCGGTTCTGGGTTGATGCTGGCAGCTGCCATTTCTGCCCGGGAAGCCAAAAAGTACATTGATTCGGCAAGTGATACACTTTTTATCGCCGCGATCAACAGTGATTCTTCCGTGACATTCTCGGGTACGCCAGCTGAAATTCAGTCGGTTGCCGAGCAATTTGAAAAGAATCGAATATTCTGCCGCCAGCTTGAGCTTCCCGTTCCATTTCATAGTCCGCTGATTGATCACTGCCGAGACGAAATTAACGCGGCTCTAGGCCACAAACCGCTCAAACCAAGTGAAATTCATTGGTATTCTTCGCTGTTTGGAACTGAAATGCAAAATCAAAAATCTAATGAGAAATATTGGTGGGAAAATTTTCGCTCGACAGTTCGATTTTCAGATGCAATCAATGCTTGTTTAGACGATGGCTATCGGGTGTTCGTTGAAATTGGACCTCATCCCTATTTGCGAGTCAGTCTCAACGAATGCTTACAGAAAAAATCTCTTGATGGCTATGTCAGTTGGTCACTTGAAAAAAACAAAAGTAACGATCTCACTCTGCACTCTGCATTGGCAGCCTTGTTCAATTTAGGTCATGACGTAAATTGGAAACGAATCAATCCAAAGTCAACGATCTGTGATTTGCCCGTTACAGTCTTTGACCGCAAGTTATACAGAAAGCCGATCAGAAAACCGCGGACATACACGATTCCTGATTTGAATCTAGCGCTCGTAAACCCTGCATCGAGGAACGAATATGAAAATCGAAACCGCGAAACGTGGAGTATTCCCCTTAAAGTCAATGATTGGCCATGGTTAGGCAAGCACCGACTTTATGGTGAAGTGATTTTTCCAGCAGCAGGCTATATCGAAGCTGTGCTGGAAGCTGCAAAATACAGTCTCCGTGTAAATTCCCATGAAATTAACACGATCGAATTTAGCCGAATTTTGCAGTTGAATCCATCAATGGAAGGAATTTTAGAGACACTGAATCTAGAACTGGCTTCCAATGCAGAAATCAATGCGATGCAATTTCAATTTTTGGATGCTTCAGCAGATACGATTTACTGCCAAGGTCGGGTGAGAGAACTCACTGCTTCAAGCCCTAAAGTTTTCCTGCACAATCACTCAAAGGAAACTTCAAGCCTCGAATTGAATCACAAAAAGCAGTTTCTGTTCAATCTTCCCGGGTTTGAAAGCGGCGATTCGACATGGATTGTTCGGAATGCTGATCTACTACACCAATCCGAAGCGAAAATTGAGTTGGAGAGACTAAATTGTCAGCACACAGATCTCAATTATTGTCTTGACCCGGGATTGCTTGACACCTGTTTTCGCGCAGCATCTCTTTTCACAGAAGATTTGATTCCTTACCTTCCGGTCAAAATCAAAAAAATCGAATTTTGGAGTGAGCCCCGACAGCAGGCTGTATGCTTCATAAAAAAAATCGAAAGCTCCGAAAATGCACTCACGATAAGCATGATCATCGTAGACTTGCAAGGAAACGTTTGTGCAAGAATTAGTGAGCTGGCACTGCAGTCATTCACGTCAAATCGGACAAATCCATTCGCTGAAAATAGTGAGCCGCAGGTATTTCAACCAAACTGGGTTCGCTATAAAAGTCGCTTAAATCTAGAACCCAACATCTACCGGAACCGGCTAACCGAGTTTGTACGTTCGCGGGCCAAAGCGTACCACAGACAGCTCTACTACGAAACGATCGCTGATGATCTTGCTTCAATTACCATTTCGTACATCGGTCAGTGTTTACTCGAGCTGGGATTCAACTCTTCCAACTGCAAATCCATCTCATATCGTGATCTGCTGCAGCGATGCAGTGTTGATGATCAGCAGAAATCACTGTTTCGTTCCTGTCTTGATTTGTTGCAACATCACTCGTTTCTACAGATCACCGACGACTCGACTGGTCAATCAAGTCAACTGGATTTCATTCGGGAAATTCCATCTGATGTTCAAGAATCTGTATCGAACTTTCTGCCTCAACCTGAAACTGCGGAATACTTGCACGAAATACTTCTGATTAACCGTTGTGGATTGAATCTATCGAAAGTCATTTCAGGACAAATGACCGGATTAGAATCACTTTTTCCCAATGGATCGATGACGACTCTGCGGAATTTCTACACAAGTTCGCCCACCTGTCGAATTTACAACGAAACTCTTTGCGAATCTATTGAATTGATTTTGCAAAGATGGGAAGACGACAGACCTTGTCAAATTCTGGAAGTCGGGAGCGGAACCGGAGCGCTATTGTCTGACTTGCTGCCCATTTTGTCTAAGTTTCGTGTTCGATACACGTTTTCTGACATATCCCAGAGTTTTATTCGACAAGCAAAAGCGAGATTTCGCAGCTATGACTTCATTCAATATCAGCAGTTCGACATTGACTCCGATCCGTTCGTGCAAGGATTTGCTCAACATGAATATGACCTGATATTGGCATCGGACACTCTTCATCTTGCACGTGATTTAGATCTTGCTCTGCAAAATTTAAATTGGCTTTTGCAGCCTAGCGGCTATCTGCATTTGATTGAACTTACGAATGAACCCGCTTGGGCCCGAATAGTTTTTGGAATGCTCGGCGATTGGTGGCACAAATCTGGAAAGTCCGAACTCAACGACAGTCCGAGTCGGCCTGCTTGCGAGTGGCGAAGCACTCTGGGCAATAATGGCTTCGAATGCCTTATTAGCTTAGGGGATTCAGCTGAGTCCATCGAATCCCTGCATACAGTCTTTGTCGCTCAAAAATCAGCAGAACCAATTCTATTGCCCTCGCTAAAACCCAAAACAGATCGAAATCCGCTAGTTTTTTGTGATGACAGTCCGTTCGCTAATCGCTTTCTCGAACAATTCAACGAAAATTCGATCATCACAGTTAGAGCGGGGCGCCAATTTGCGCAAACCTGCGGAGCTTATGTCGTTCGTCCAAACTCGAAACAAGATTACCTTCGCTTGGTTGAGATGCTCCAGCGACGAAAAAGCCTCCCGACAGAAGTCATTTATCTATGGAATTTCAACGATTTCAATTTTCTGACAGAATCAGGAAATATTTGCTCTCCTAATTCTTCTCCCACTGTCACAATTGCTTGCTTTATCCAAGCAATGCATCAATATTTGAACGAACTTGACAGAATAACAATCGTAACCTCAAATGCTCATAAGTTCCTCAATCAAGTCAGTCTTTCAGGCTGCCTGCAAGCTACACTTTGGGGTGTTGGGCGAACAATTGAAAACGAATTTACCAATATTCATTGTCGCATGATTGACATTGATTCATCCGAACCGAATTCAGCTATGCATTTGCATGAAGTGATTCATTCGGATATCAAGGCTCGGGAAATTGTGCTTCGAAAAGCTCAAGTTTATACCTCGAGTATCAGTCCAGTTCACGGTCCTGATACTGAATATGAAAGATCATTCGCAAACCAATTGATCTGCACCCAGCCAGGAGACCTTGAAAGTCTTAGCTATTTGCCCATAACGGTACCTGTTCCCAAGAAGAATCAAGCAGTCATTCAAGTTACAGCAGCATCCCTGAATTTTCGTGACGTAATGATTGCGCTCGGCGCTCTTCCAGATAACATGTTCACTCAAGGCTTCATGCAAAAATCGTTGGGTATTGAGTGTACGGGCAGAGTCGTAAGTGCAGGTACAAAAATCCAAAGATTTGAAGCTGGCGACCACGTTATTGCTCTAGCCAAAGATTGTTTTGCGAGTCACGTTGTCGCTGAGGAAAATTTTGTGGCTCCAATTCCAGATTCTCTTCGTGACGAGTCGATAGTCGGGATGCCCACCGCGTATATCACAGCCCTAATTTGCCTGGACAGAATGACGGGTATTCGGTCAGGTGATTCAATTCTCATTCATTGTGCGTCAGGAGGAGTGGGGTTAGCGCTCGTTCATCTCGCTCGAGCTCGAAATCTTCAGATTTTCGCGACTGCAGGAGCACAAGAAAAAAGAAGATTTCTCAATCTTCTTGGGGTTCGACACACATCCGATTCGCGTTCCCAATCTTATGCAAAAGACATTCTGAAATGGACGAATAAAAAGGGAGTTGACGTCGTAGTCAATACAGTCAGCGGTGAGATTGCGGCTGCTAACTCCGCTGTTCTCAAGCCAGGTGGTTTGTTGATTGAACTCGGAAAAAATGAAGATCGAGATTCTGTTCACAAATTTATCAGGGAGAAGAACCCTAAGGCGAAAATCGAAATTGTTGATATTGACCAATTGTGGAAAGAAAAACCCAGAATAATCTCAGATTATTTTCGCAGGCTAAGTCAATTGATTGCCGATGAAAATGTCCCTGTGCTGCCCTATCAAGTTTTTTCATCCGCAAATGTCACAGCTGCTTTCCGGCATTTGGCATCAGCCCGACATATTGGCAAAGTTGTGGTTTCGATGCAGCAAAGTGGCGCTCCAGAAATTGAAACAGAGTTTCGAATCGATTCAAAAGGTTCCTATATCGTTGCGGGAGGCAGCCGAGGATTTGGGTTCGCTACTGTAAAGTGGTTATGCGAACAGGGGGCGAGATTTGTCATCGTGATCAGCAGATCACCAAGCCTCTCTGATCAATTTAAGGAGTTTGTTGACGAAATGCACAGCTTAGAAATTCAAATCCGGCACGTTGCCGCAGATATCGCGAATCTCCAAGAACTGCAGAAACATTCTGAAAGCGCATTCAAAGAATTTCCCGTGATTCGTGGAGTGATTCATTGCGCTTCTGATATTGACGATCACATGATTGCGACTTTGACCGAGCAAAGTGATCGAAGGGCGAGCGCTGCCAAAATTTTAGGGGCATGGAATCTTTATCAGATGACAGCGCAAAGAAAACTGGATTTCTTTTTGCTTTATTCCTCCGTTGCATCACTGCTTGGACCCTCTGGCCAAGCTTCTTACAGTGCTGCAAATGCTTTCCTGGATAGCTTTTCAGACTTTCTTCGCGATCAAAATGTACCCGCTTTTTCTGTGAATTGGGGTGCCGTATCCGACTACGGTTTTGTTGCTGAAAATCCAAGAAAGTCAATCGAAACCATCAACAGTTTTGGAGTCGTACCACTGCCTGCGAAAAGTATGCTCGCTTCCCTGAATGCAGCGCTTGCCAATAATTCAAAGCGGTCCAGGATCATCATTTCAGGTATGTGCGACGCTGGCAAAATTTGGAACGGTGAAAAAACGGCAGAATTGCCAACACCTGCAGAAAATCAACAAGCTCATCCAAATCTTCCATCGCCGAAAGAAAAATCTTTCGATTTGCAATCAACAGTGACTGCCTGCATCGCCAGGGTGTTCAGCATGCAAGAAGACGAAATTGACAGCAGCGAACCGCTCATTCACTATGGCATGGATAGTTTGTTAGCAGTGGAGCTATCGCATCTTCTCAAAACTCATTGCAACCTGCAAATCGCAGCTGTCGATTTACTTGAACCCATTTCAATCGACGACATTGTTCAGTGCCAAAATCAGCCAGTACGCTAACGCCAAATATCAACATCAATTCCCTGCTCGATCAAATGGTCTGCCCGAGCCGATATATACCGTTGAAAACTTGGTTCGCGCTTGTATGATTCACTGTAGACGTAATCGAACAAAGATTGAGTATGAAATATCTTGAACCATGCTTCCGAACGTATCACTTCAGCACCGGTGCGATCAAAAAGTATGATGGTAGGTGCATAAGCAACTTCAAGTTCAGCAGCCCATTCTCGTGCATTTTTCTGCTTGCCAGAGACTGAAACCAGCGGTTCATTCGACCACATGTCCAACTGAATTACGTCAAATTTTGCCAGCAGATTGCGCGTTTGTGCGTCGACTAAAACCTTCTGGTGCAGAGTTTCGCAATTCGGACATTGCTTCTGTTCGAAAAAGACAGCAAGAGGACGCTCATGCATACCTTGAGTTCGGTCTAAATTGTATGGAGATGGCAAAAAAAATGGTTCGGAAATCAATTCATTGACACTGCTTTCGACAGAATTATGGTCTCGCACATACTCTCTGTACGAAATTTTTTTCTCTTGATGTTCTGCCACAAATTTAATCGCAGTAAGAAAATCATCGGGCGGCAAATACCCGTTTAACTTCAAAATTGGTTTGCCCTTTTCGTTGAAAAATAGCAGCGTCGGTGTGAATTGAACTTTCAGCGCCGCTGCGAATTGTTTTTCTGTAAAGGCCTGCCCTTCGACAGTTACAACCTCTCGGTCACCCCACATGTTGAGTGCAATCACATCAAACTTTTCCTGAATTAATTCAACGATATTTTTTTGGCTCAAGTTTCGTTCAACCAACAAATTGCAATACGGGCACCCATCTTGATGGAACACGAGCATCACTCGTTTCCCGGCTTGCGCTGCTTCTTCAATGTCATCGGCAAATTCAAGAAAACTGTCTTTGAACCACGACGGATACTCGGTTGGTTTTGCTCCAGAGAATGTTCCGAGCTCACTTGAAGCCGCAGTTGATCCCAGTTCGGTTTGTTGTGCGCTGCTGATCTGTGAGACACCAAAGATCAAACCAAGCGAAATCAACACCAAACCAACTTTTTTTAAATGGCGAGTATTTTTAAGCACAGCACTTTCGCGATTATTTCTATCTCACTGAATTTTCATACGATTGTGTCTAAAATTAGAATCCAAATTGATCAAATTGTTCTTTTCGATTTATTGCCCGAATCATTCAGGCATTCAACAATTTTTTGTGGATCTCAGCCAAAGACCACCAATATTCGGGTTGCCAGAAGGCACGTGCTCTCGCTGAAGTATTGGGAAGCAAAAAAATTTTGGTGTCACCAACTTTATAAGGTTCCTGAGCGCCATAGTCGATTGGCATATTCTTAGGCTCCTTGAAAACCGCGTGCAGAAACATTCTACAGTTGTTTTTTCCATTAAATGCCAGTATGCGCGGTTGATGCAATTTGATTTTCTCATAGACTGTCCTAGGTGCATCACCAGATCCAGACAACTCATGATCACTGCCAGATTCCGTTTTATTGATATCTGTCAACCCTATCCCAAAATTCGGCAGCAATTGAAATTCTGTCGGTGCGAATCGCCGATCAGTCATCCCAGTTTCCGCCAGAATTTTCCAAAACTGATTTGAATAGTGTGCATAGTATGCTCGTTGGCGGGCGGATTCAGGACTCGGCGCTCTTCCACAAAAGACGGTAATCAAACCCGATCCAAGAACATCCGGCACAATGTAATCTGATTTGTTCATCAGTCCATCGCTAGTTTTACCTGAAGCTCTGATGGCATCCGCATCAGAAATTCTGTGAGTGGAGCAATTCTGATACATTGCTGCCAACACGAACATCATTCAATTTGACCAAGGGAATCGCTGAATGGGAAGCAGCATCCGAATATTCTTGAGATAATTCGTGAACTTGGGCCATTTTTTCGACTCTCCCCTTATAGACCATAACGATCAAATACCCCGATTGCTGGCTGTCATCATAACGAAATAATTGAATTGACGTCGTGCCCGAAATTTTTAGATCAGTAATTGGGGGAGACTGAAACGGTTCGTACTGGTCGTGTTGTTCCAGATAGCTTGGAGAAGTCATGAGCTCTGCCCAGCGTAGTGAAGCTTCCTGCTCTTTAGAAGATAGACGCCCAAAGAATACGGGCGCTCCCGCCGATTTTTGATATTCTTCGACAAGTAATTTCGGCAAATCCTGCCAGCAGCTCGATTTTCCCTCCTGGGTCAACGTCGTAATCCTTTGTCTCATGGCGGTCAACGCAAATTCTCGAAACTTTTCACAGGGCACCCTTATAACTTGCGCCATTGCTTCATAATTGAAATCGCGAAGAATGTTGCCGACAACTACATGGGCCTCGCCAATTTGACCACCGCCTATGCCCGCTATGCGTCTTCCAGAAACTTCGATTTCATTGGTATAGAAAAGACCAGCGGGCAAACCGATTCGACCCAAAGTATTGATTGGAGCCTGCAGTCGAGCTTTAAACGCTTTTGCCGGTATGCTCGGACTCCGGCTCTTGTGAAAGATGCACTGATAAAAAATCTGCCGGTCATCGAGGTAAGTGAGCCCACCACCCAATCTGCGACGCATAACTGGATATTGAAACTTTTCCAATGCAAATCGATTGATGACTCGTAAACTGCTTTGGTGATAGCCAATGCAAAAATAAGGTTCACGCGGGACACACAATACAATCGTATCCGAAGAATCAACGGTCATGGAATCCGCAATCGCATGATATATCGACTGAGATTCCAAGTTCGAGACGGTACCTAAATTGAGTACGCGTATCGGCCTATCAGTATTCACAGATAGTGAATTACACTGGAAACAAATTCAATGGAAACAATAATTTGTGTTGCCAACTCAGTGGCTCAAAAGGCGTTGTCTAAACGCTCTTATCATTTCGATAGGCAGTCTTCCTTTGAATTCTCAAGCTTCCTCTAGCGCTTCAACGGATTCCGGCAGAGTCTGCCCACCGTCAACAACAATGGTTTGTCCAGTGATATAGCCTGCTTCGTCCGATGCAAAAAATAGAGCAGCGTTTCCGATGTCTTCGACAGAACCCAGTCGTTTAAGTGGAATCGATGCCGCCATCGTCTGCAGATAATCTTCACCCAATCCAACCAAACCTTCCGTAATGATATTTCCAGGCATTACCGCATTAATGGTGATGCCGTACTTGGCAAACTCCATGCATGCAGTTTTCATAAAACCCAACTGACCGGATTTGCTTGCGCCATAGTGGGTCCAACCCGGGTATCCGGTAATCGGACCGGTAATGGATGATGTTAATACGATCCTCCCGCTGCTGCTTTGTTTGAGGTGGGGAAGACAACTTTTGATGGAGAGGAACGTGCCTTTCAAATTTGTGCCTAGAACTAGGTCCCATTCGTCACCAGTCATGTTTTCTATATGGTTTTGCGGAAAAATTCCAGCATTGGAACAAAGCACATCAATGCCACCATGGCGTTCAGCCGCAGCTGCAGCCATAGCGTCCATTTGTTCTGAACTTGTTACATCTGCTGCGAAAGCAGAAGCAGTGCCACCTTCATTTTGAATTTCTTCCGCGGTGGCTTCAGCATCAGCCATTCCACGTGCAACAATCAGTACCTTGGCGCCTTGATTTGCAAATACTCTAGCGATGCCCTTGCCAATGCCTTTACTTGATCCAGTTACAACGACCGATCTTCCCTCTACAGAAGTCAACATGGTTCAATTACCTCCTAATTTTCACTGAACGTTAATTTTCAACACTTTCCTGGTACAAGTGAAAAGCTTGTTTCACCTTTGGTCAATAGTATAGTCGTTATGTTGAATTTCAACCTGTTGCATGGTCAACTGCAAACTGAGTTATCAAATATTCGCCCTGTAGTGTCAAGAATCAATTTCAACAAAACGTTAAATTGAAACACTATTGATGGACTACTGTTTCTAAAAGGGTCACTAGGAGGCAGCAATGGTAGAAACGAAACAGGAATTTCTGGAACGTACCAAAAAATATTGGAATCCAGGTAAAACCAAGGACTGGCAAAACTTTGGAGTCGACCTAGTTATTGATCGACGAGAAGGATATTACCTCTATGACATGGATGGCAAGCGCTTGATTGATGTCCACCTGAATGGTGGAACCTACAATCTTGGCCATCGCAATCCGGAAGTTGTCGCTGCGGTCAAAGAAGGAATGAAATATTTCGATATCGGAAATCATCATTTTCCATCTTTGATGCGAACCCATGTGGCACAAATGCTCGAAGAGTGCACGCCGGAAGGATTGAAGTATACGATTTACGCGTCCGGTGGCGGAGAAGCCATTGACATCGCTTTGAAGTGTGCTCGACATGCGACTCAAAGACGGAAAATCATTTGTATCGATCACTGCTATCACGGTCATACCGGCCTTGCTGTACAAGTGGGAGACGACCGTTTTTCGAAATTATTTTTGAGTGATGCGCCACCGCAGGAAATAGTGAAGGTGCCGTTTAACGATCTCGACTCAATTGTGCGGGAGATTCGAGTTGGCGATGCCGCGTGTGTCATCATCGAAACCATACCTGCAACCTATGGTTTCCCGATGCCAAATGAAGGCTATCTCGCCGCAATCAGAAATGAGTGCCAAAAATATGATACTTTATTCATCGTTGACGAAGTGCAAACGGGTTTGATGCGATGTGGTGAGTTGTGGGGAATTGACACTTATGGCGTGGTCCCTGACATTCTAGTCAGCGGGAAAGGACTTTCAGGAGGCATTTATCCGATTGGTGCAGTAGTGGTTAACGAGCGCGCGGGAGCGTGGTTGAAAGAAGATGGCTGGGGACACATGTCGACATTTGGTGGTGCGGAACTCGGCTGCATTGCAGCCGCCAAAGTTCTTGAAATCTCTCAACGGCCCGAAGTGCGCTCCATGGTGCACTATATTGCACGGTACATGCGAAACGGCCTTGAGCTGCTGCGAAGAATTTATCCCGATTTCTTCATCGGTATCCGGCAAAGGGGGGTCGTAATGGGATTGGAGTTCAATCATCCCGAAGGTGCAGTTCACGTAATGAAAGCATTGTTCAAGAATGGAATTTGGGCTATATTTTCGTCTTTAGACCCCAAAGTACTGCAGTTCAAACCTGGTGTTCTGGTCAATAAAGACCTGTGCGATGATATTTTAAATCGTTTGGAGACTGCTTTAGGGCAAGCTCAAGCTTCAGCCTTCAAGAATCAAACAAAGGGCGGAAATTCAAACACAAGAAGAACACAGCAGGACAAACAATATGCAAATGCAGCCTAACATCGTGTGCGGAGCTCAGAATGTCAGAATTTCAATCTTTACCTCATGAAGAACAACTGCTACTGCTCGAACGAGTCGCTAAAAACGCAGTTTCTCATTATGATTTGCCTTCCAATGTAAAAATAGAGCTAATCAATCTGTCAGAAAATGCGACGTATCGAATTGACGACCTACCTGCGAATCGAAAATGGGCTCTTCGAGTGCATCGGGAGGGTTATCACTCGCGAACTGCGATCGCGTCTGAACATGCTTGGACTGACGCATTGCGCCAAGACGCAGGTGTAGTTACGCCGGTGATCGTGCCTGGCTCAGATGGTGAAAACATTCAATCTGTCTTTGCCGAGGGGATGCCTGGCGGGGAGCGTCACGTCGTAATGTTTGATTGGGAATCCGGAGAGGAACCCCCGGAAACAAATCTTCTGGGCCCATTTGAACTTCTGGGCGAGGTTTCAGCCCGGATGCATCATCATTCTAAAAACTGGGAACGACCTCCTTGGTTTGAACGATACATCTGGGACTTCGAGACCAGTTTAGGCACAAAACCACATTGGGGAAGATGGCAGGATGGTATGGGCATAACACCGGAAAGAAAACAGCTCTTTGGCGAAACTGCTAATCTGATCAAATCTCGATTGGACAAATTCGGACAAGGTCGAGACCAATGGGGGCTCGTGCATTGTGACATTCGTCTTGCAAATTTACTGATTGATGGAAAAGTCACAAAAGTGATCGATTTCGATGATTGTGGATTTAGTTGGTTTATGTACGATTGTGCAACCGCACTGAGCTTTATTGAAGCGAGAGAAGACGTTCCCGATCTAATTCAAACATGGTGTCGCGGTTATCGATCAGTCATGCATTTATCAGAAGAAGATGAACATGAAATTCCAACTTTCGTGATGCTCAGACGACTGCTGCTTGTGACCTGGATCGGATCTCATTCAGAAACCGACCTTGCACAGTCAATGGGATTGCCATATACGGCAGAAACAGTTGGTTTATGCGAAGCATATCTTTCAGAGTATCAATAATTCAATGCGAATTCTCAACACCGGAGAACTTGCTAGATTGCTGCTTGTCTACTTTTGAGAAGGATATCGGTTCGAGACAAAACCACCGCTCAAATATTGCAACGTGCTAAAGGAATTCAGATAAGCGTAAAATTGACGCCTAATAATTTTTGCTGCTTTTTCGATTTCCTGAATTCTATTATGCATTTAAATATTGAAATCAGTCCGTTTGGACATACATCTTGAATAGATCTTCTAGAAGATTAACTATCATCCAACGGATTGAAAATTTTACGTCAAGTGAAAGGAATTACATATGAAAACCCTAAGTTATTGGAAATTTTTAATGATTTCGGCATTGAGTCTCCTGATCGCTGCAACAGCATTCGGCGCAGAACGAGACAGAGTGTTTCAAGCTCAGGAAGGAATTGCAATTAATGGTTACGATCCAGTAGCCTATTTTGAAGAGAATGGACCCAAGAAAGGCTCGTCAGAATACACTGTGGAATGGGATGGAGCCACTTGGTTATTTGCGTCTTCTGAAAATCGAGACAAGTTTGAATCGGACCCCGAAAAATGGGCGCCTGCTTATGGAGGATATTGCGCTTGGGCGGTTTCAAAAAATTATTTGGCATCAACTGATCCTGACGCATGGTCTATTGTCGATGATCGACTTTACTTGAACTTCAATAAACAAATCCGAAGTCGATGGAGCAAAAACCCAGCCAGAAACATTCGACGCGCTGACAAAAATTGGCCGGGTGTGCTGTCAAAATAAACGACTTTGAATTCCGCAGTTCTCGTCTCAGAACTGCAGGATCACGAAGAAACAGCAGCGTGACTTGACTTAGTTCAAGCCATGAAGTTCAGTGCCCGAAAAGTATCACTTCCAAAAGTTGTGATAGGCCAAGATCACGCGACAAGATTAAACGTTCATTGACGACTGACGCAACATTTATGAACCCAGCACGCCTGCATAGCAGAGCTTCTCAAACATCATCACCATCAATTTCAGTCTACTCGTTTGAATATTCATGTGATCAGCGCCAAGTTCAAGCAGGTCGGAGCTGTCGGACTTCAGCTCTGTGATTTGGCAGATTTAAAATCGGCAATAAATTCTGCTGTCAATCGAACTCGCTACCGATGCTAAATTTCCCATAAATACAGTCACCGGAATCTCAATCAAGTCTAAATTCTGCAATTCGCAACTTGTCCTTCCCTATGTCTGCGCCATTTACAACGCACTTGCTCTGGTTTACCAGTAAATTGGGAAGCGTACAGCAACAACTAACAACTCACGATCCAGATTCGAGCAGTAATTTCGCATTTCCACCAGCGGCAGTTGTATCTATGCACAAAGATTTTTCAGTCATAAATTGCCAAGGTGCGTTCTGTTCAATGATGAATTGCACAATCGGTCCTTTCCTTGACGCCAGTTCTCTGCGCAGTGTCCGCGTCAACTCTGGGGAACAATTTTCCAGGAGCGCAATTCCGGAAATGTGACTGCTGTTTATCAACGAGTCTGAATCAGGAAGGAAATCACAATGAACTATCGGAGCACCTGACTTTGCAAGCGCATCACCGACATTCTTGTCAATCCCAACTGCCAGCACAGCATTGCCGGTAGCAAGCGCCTGCACAATGTGGATACTTGAACCTAAGCAAATGAAGACTCCTTTTGGCTCAAGATAAAGTCGATTGCTCTCGCCCGTTGGACCATCTAGATCGATGGGTGAATGGTAATGGTTTTCAACTTCCTCAATCGATTTCATGAGCGTCGGATATTCAGCAACCGCTGTTTTCATTTTGGCAATTCTGTTTGATGTTTTACGCCACTTAACCTGCCATAGGCTCAGCTGTTTGAGATTTTCTTGAACATCGCCTCTTTGCAATTCGTCTAAATTCGCAACAGCTTGAATCTGTTCTGCCCGATAGATTCGCATGCGAGCGACATATTGTGGTCCGCCAGCTTTCGGTCCAGTACCAGAATTACCGGTTCCACCAAATGGCTGGGAACCTACAACAGCGCCAATTTGATTGCGGTTTACATAAATGTTTCCTGCATTAACATGTTCGACAACTTGCTGCACTCGTTGGTCAACCCGACTGTGCAAGCCAAAGGTCAGTCCGTATCCCGAATTGTTGATATGGTCTATAACTTCCGAACGTCGATTTGACTCGTATGTTGTCACGTGTAGTACGGGTCCAAATATTTCAGAATGCAAATCCTGTATTCCCGTCACCTCAAAAATTGCCGGTGGTACGAACCAGCCCTCTAAATTGGCAGGCATCGGAGCCTGATACAAGAGTTTTCCTTCAGTCTTCAGTTGGTTGCAGTAATTGTTGATGTTTTGAAACGCTTCTTCATTGATTACCGGGCCTACATCCGTTGAATAATCCCAAGGATCTCCGATTATCAACTGCTCTGTGGCACCGATCAACATATCGTAAATTTTTGTCTTGATTTCCTGCTGTACGTATAAGATACGCAAGGCTGAACATCGTTGACCGGCACTTTGAAAGGCTGACAGCACGATGTCGAGAACTGCCTGTTCGGGCAGAGCGGTTGAATCAACCATCATTGCGTTGATCCCACCTGTTTCAGCGACAAGAATCCCCAAAGGGTTTCCGTTGGCAGCCAGGTCACGATGAATGGAACGGGCAGCCTGAGTTGATCCGGTAAAAACGACACCGGCTAATCGACTGTCAGCAACCAATGAAGATCCCACGGTTTCTCCGTATCCTGGCAGAATTTGTACGACACTTTGCGGGATGCCCACCTGATGCATCAGCTCGACTGCCTTGGCTCCCGTCAGCGGCGATTGTTCGGCTGGTTTTGCGATGACTGCATTGCCAGCGGCGATTGCGGCAGATATTTGTCCGGTAAAAATGGCTAACGGAAAATTCCAAGGTGAAATGCAAGCAATTACCCCACGCGCCCGATGATTGGGAACACGCTCTAAACGCAGAATGTCTTGAGCGTAGTATCGGCAGAAGTCGACTGCTTCTCGAATTTCCGACATGGCGTCCGTTACAGTTTTTCCTGTTTCCAAGATCATCAAGGCCATCAGTTCAGATGCTGCTGACTCGTAAGCATCTGCTACTGCATTGAGCAGTCTCGATCTTTGAATCGTTGGGGTGTCTCGCCAAGTCGTAAATCCAGCTTGTGCACGGTGCATCGCCCCGTTAATCAAATCTACAGGCGTTTGAACGACTGACCCAACATGGTGTTTTAAATTCGCGGGATTATGAATGTGTTCAACCTGTGCTTCATGTTCCCAGTTCCAGTTTGTTGGCTGAGCCTGCCAATTGTTCATTCGGTATGCAGACATTGACGTTCGAAGCTGATGCATTTGATCTTCATCAGCTAGATCCCATCCACTTGAATTGATACGGGATTTTCCAAACAATTCTTGTGGAGGACAAACAACCGGGTTGGGAATTGAAGAACGATGCCGTCGAGTAACGTCTACTGGGTCTCGAACAATTTTTTCAATCGGCAGCTGTTTGTCCATTAACTGATTGATGAACGAGCTATTGGCGCCATTTTCCAGAATTCGTCGTACCAGATAAGCCAGCAAATCTTCGTGTGCGCCAACGGGTGCATAAATTCGACATCTGTGGCCAAATTTATTTTTTGCAGTTTCATGTACGGCTTCTCCCATGCCATGCAGTCTTTGAAATTCAAACTCTTGATGATTGTCTGCCAAGGTATTGACTGCGCAGATACTGTGTACATTGTGCGTTGCGAACTGTGGATAAATTCGGTCCGAGAATTTCAGCAGTCTTTTTGCACATGCGAGGTAGGATAAATCTGTCGTTGATTTTCTAGTGAACACGGGAAAGGTTCGCAAGCCAAGCACCTGAGCGCGTTTGATTTCGGTGTCCCAGTATGCGCCTTTTACAAGTCGAACCATGATCTTTCGATTCAGATTTTCAGCTAAAGCGTATAGCCAATCAATTAAGTGCATAGCACGGCGACTATAGGCTTGGACGACTACACCGAACCCATCCCAAGATTGCAAGAAGGGATTGGACAATACTTTTTCGATTACGTCCAAAGAAATTTCCAATGTATCAGCTTCTTCGGCGTCAATATTGAAACCCAGATCCGCTTCCTTTGCCTGCAATGCTAATTTCAAAACGGATTCTGCTACTTCATCGACAATATTCTTCCTTTGCGCGCACTGATAACGCGGGTGAAGCGCA
Source organism: Arenicellales bacterium (assembly GCA_965202855.1). GTDB lineage: Bacteria > Pseudomonadota > Gammaproteobacteria > Arenicellales > JAJDZL01 > JAJDZL01. The sequence goes on from CBDBBP010000004.1 coordinate 892,011, forward strand.
GACAATTTCACAGAAATTCCCGGATTGTCTCTAGGACGATTGGAAATTCTGTTACGCATGAGGCACGAAATCGCACTTGAATAAGCATGCGTATATTTCAATGCATCTTGGGCGGTGAGAGCGGATTCACCTAGCATGTCATAAGAATACGTGTAGCCTTTTTTAACAAAAGATTGACCCCGTTTTATCGCAGTTTGTATCGTATTTCCCAAAATGAACTGATTGCCAACGTGCCGTATTCCCTTAGCAACCGCAACACGTACAACCGGTTCTCCTAAGCGTTGGATGATTAGTCGAAGCAGTTCAGCGACATCGTCACTTTCCTGGTCTTTCAATATTCGCCCTGTAAGCATCAAGGCCCAGGTCGATGCATTAACCAAAGATGAACTGGAATGACCCAAGTGAAGCCCCCAGTCGCCCGCTGAAATCTTGTCTTGAATCAACATGTTGATAGTTGATTCGTCAGGTACGCGCAGCAGAGCTTCGGCAAGGCACATCAATGCAATTCCTTCCTGCGTGGTTAGGCTGTACTCCAGCAGAAAGGATGACATCGGACCCATATCCTGTGTTTCTCGTATGAATTTGACAATTTCCGCGGCTTGCTCGCTAACGGCACAACCCTGATTTGGGGTTAGAATTTGCTGCTGAAGAAGATTCTCAACAACTTCTGTTTCATCCGCGAGATAGGTTCCCCGAATTTGCTTGCGCAACAGCGTAAGTCGTTTCAATGCTTCGGAGGCAGGTTGATGGGAAGTGATCAAAGTTGATTTTCAATCCAAATAATGTCGCCGTCAAGGTAGTGATGAGGCTTGCCTTCAATTCGAAATAATTTCGCGTTTTTTACTGGCAGCTCCTTTCAATAATACATGAAATCTTTGAAATGTACTTGTCGTAGCCTGCATAAGGCAACAACTAATATTGAGGTATTGATGATGAGTGTGAATTGGTATTCGCTCAAGTTCAAGCAATGGATACTAGAGAAGTGAGGTGCAGGCCACTGGGTGTCGCAATTGGCCCGGGAGTCTGAACCTTCGGTGCAGACGCTGAATCTTTAGAAGCGAAATTTGAAAGTCAAATTCAGCGGCGAAGTGGAGGGCAAGGATGTGGTCATTCGTCGTCTGGAATATGAAAACCAGCAATTATTCGTGGACAAAGCAATTCTGGGAAAAGACGGCGGACTTAGTGTCCTTTGTCAAGTAAAAAAAAGCTTCTTCATGAGTTTCTAAATGAAACTATCTATCGATTCAACCGTTGATTCTGGAAATTGCAATTTCCGAAATTAAGGCTTCAAGCCATCGCAAATCTCGCGTCCCCAATTCCATCCGACTCAAGCATGCGTTGACGCCGTAACTTAATTTTCAACATTTCTCTTTCTGCTGTTGGAAAGAACGGCTGAGCAAATCTAATGCGGTGGATAAATCACTTTTGTCCTCGAAAGAAATTAAGGTTTTACAAATCCTAAAAAATCTACTGGAAGGAATAAACGAATAGCGACTCAGATCGATAGACTTGTTCGAAAGTGCTTTTGCCTCGTCATGAGGAATCGGCAATAGAATTGCTAGACGCTCTTTTCTTGGTATCACTTCTGCAAAAAATATTGGGCCAACGTGATAGCTAATTTGTCGTTTAGTAAGATTGATCTCATAAATTGTTCTTGCATCATCTGACCACGATTGGATTTCTTTTCTAATTTCGGCAAAAAGCAACCTGGCAAAATTATCCATTTCCACTTTTGATATATCAGAATTATCTTTCCGCCTGCGATTTCGAATCTCTAACTCGCTATTGTTCATTTTTTTTGTAACTTCCGGTCTTGGCCATCTTGATTTAGCCTGTTCCGAAAGATTATTACTCCGCTCATTAATCTCTTTGTCTGTCCAAAAATCCTGTTTGGCAATAAATTTATTCAATCTGATCGGGCTATCTCGGAATCCTCCGTCCATTGTTTTTTTCTGTTCGAACGATTTGTTCGATAGCTCGGGGTTATAACCAGTCAATGTCAGATTTCCCAGTCGATGCACGCATCGTTCTTGAATATCACTCGAATTTTTCCCGAGCATTTTTTGCCATTCAGGACGTAAATTTCGAGACTGAGGCAGAACATGCTCGATTGTGTAATTGGAAGTATCTTGCGGTTCTTTCGTTTCGTGATTTTCAAGAGCATCCAACATGTAGCGCACTCGTCGAAAGGAGTAGGCATCAAATTGAACCAAACTCTCTTTGAATTCCTTGTCGGATGGAAAACGAAATTTACCTGTCCACCAATTTAGTCGAACCTGTAGAGATCGATAAGGTGCGTTTCGATCTAAATTGAAAGCCAATCTTGCCAAATTGCTCCAATAACTGCCTCTAGTTATTCCGGTAACCATTCTCCTGAAACTATAACTTTCAAGCAAACCCAACGCTTTCACAAAATCGTCATCAGTTAAAGTATTTAACTCACATTTACAAATAAACAAAACCATCACCAAAACAACCGCTTCAGGTAAAACTTGGTTCAGGCGGTATAGAGCGTGTTTATTCTTCTTTGCTTGTGAAAATTGCGCATGATAGCGCGCCCACCTCAACATCTCTTCCAGTACAGACTCTAAATTTCGCTCTCCCTTTATTTGATTGAAATTATTACGAAATTCGTTATAGATTTGATTAAATGGGATGCCTCTGGCCCGTCTCAGCTTTAAACAGATGTATGCTCGGAGGAAATTTGACACTGCGTCCTGAGGGGCGCCTTGGTACACTCTCTCGATTTGGTACCAAAAATTTGTGTAGTATGAATCTTGCTGATCTACGGTCAACCCCATCAGCATGAAATTTCTTACTAAATCAGACTGCTCCAAAGGTACTCCAGTAGAATTTAAGCTCTCAAAAATTAACTGGGGGTTATCCTTCGGGTCTATTGTGACGTCCACGATTATCAGGCGATTTATGCCTTCATAGACGTCGTTACTATTTTTCTTCTGTTTAAGCTGGTTCAAATAGAATTTATATGCTTTATACAAGAGGGAGTTATGGTCAATGAAATCAGTTGATTTATCAACAATCATTCTTAAGTATTCATCGTCGTTTCTTCTAAGCAGGAGCTTTCGTCTTTCATCTCCCGATTTAAAAGGATTACATAAGTAGCGATTTTGAATTTCGTCTGGCTTTGGAGTAGGGTGTTCTAAATTTTCTTCAGTTGAATAATCTCTCAACGCGCTAAACAGCAAAGTGATAGTCGTGAGACGCTGCTGACCGTCTACGACAAACCAATGTGAAAATCCAGGAGAAATTTTCATTGGTGAACAAGCGATTGAACCAAAAAAGTGACTTTCTCGATTTTCGTCATTTAATACATTCAATATGTCATTCCACAATTGCAACCATTGTTTTTCATTCCACGAGTAATCTCTTTGGTAAATGGGAATACAGAATTGTTTCGTACCTTCGAGAAATTCAAATAGAAATCGATTTTTAGCTTCCATCAATTACACCTTGTGAAATTTGATTTACTGATTCAGATCAATGAGAGTGATTGGACTGCACACTCTATTTCATCGAGTTTTTGCGGAAAGCAGTGCGCCGAGAAAGGGAACCTAGCTTCACGCGGCCACTTTATCTATCTTGATTACTACATTTCCAACTTTAGATTGTATTTCAGCGATGACTTTTCCAAGTTGCCGTAAACCCGCGATAGATTCCATTTTAAAGCGCACACTGCCCCAATTTGAACATCATGCATACTATCGTAGCGCGATGACAAACCGTAGCGAAGGTAGAGTCAATTGGGTTGGCAGTCTTATGATTTTTCAAGTCTAAAGTCAGCAAATAAATTTGATCCAATCGATTGCCTCTAGCCGACCGCGTCGATTGGGCTTGAGAATTCATATAAGGTATTGCTGCGCGGCATGACGCAGATCACATTTAGCAAATGGATGACCTACCGACCGCAATGCTCGGCCATGAAATTTTCCGCGTTGGCACAAGGTCTGATATTTTTGCTTGTAGCGAGGATCATGCTGACAGGTGCTGAACGCCCAGTAGTGGACCGCGTTTTGAAGCAGGCCGTCTAACGTTCGTCTTTAACTCAACACAAATTTGCGTCTGGAAAGTTTAGTCACTCGTTCCATACCACTAAGAGTGCCGAAGGCTACATAGTATCTTTGTTCTTCGGTGTGCGCCGCTTCGCATAACAGCTTTGCCAAAGAGGCTATGAAAGTATTTCGATTCAATATTTTTGAGAATCGAAAATGATTCTCAAGGTTCTTAAAGTTGACGAATTGATACTCCGTATTTGGCATTTGGTTGTCTACCGTTTTGATATTTGTGGATTCAAGTGAAACACAACACGACTCTGATTGACACCTATCAATTTTGTTAATGCTACGCATCGAATGTGACCTGCAGTGTCACGACCACATTGATCTATAAATAGCGTTTTCAGCGAATTCAGAGTTTAAATCGCGGCCTGTGTCTCTTTAAGCGAGTTTTTGGAGCAGTAATGCACTTTCGCACAAATCGTATGTTTAACGAATATTTGTTTCATCCTACTATAAGTCAAATTCATCTGACACAAAACTATTGATGGGACAGTTTTTCAGAAAACGTACGTGAATAAGAATTACAGAGAGTAATCAATCTGAAGACAGAATTTCAAAGATATTACAATTTATTGCACAATATACTGTGTGCTTATTCCATTTATATGCGCTTATTAATGTATAAAAAGTACATTTATATGCGCTTATTAATGTATAAAAAGTACATTTACTTGTACTCTTTAATGTAAATCAGCTGACTCAATTAGTACAGAGATCAAAGAACAGTTCACCAAACCAAATTCACTATGTTAGCTCGCCTGAGAACTGAAGATTTAGAAAAGTGGAAAAACAAGACCCATCGTAAACCTTTGTTGTTGGATGGTGCTCGACAGGTCGGCAAAACCTGTTTGATTGGCGAAATTTTTGGAAAGAAACAATTTCGGAAAGTACATCGGCTGGATTTTCGTTTAGATTCGAATTTAAGCAGACTGTTCATTGAATCTCTGGAACCCCAAACGATTCTGTCGAACATTGAATTACATCTTAATACCGAAATTTCTCTTCGCCACGACCTGATTTTCTTCGATGAGATTGGCGAATGTCAAAGAGCTGTCGATTCGCTGAAGTATTTCGCCGAAGAGCTCCCCTACGCATATATCTGCGCTTCAGGTTCAAACATTGGATTATTGGAATCCTTTCCCGTAGGAGCTGTCCATCACATGGAATTGTTCCCTCTGTGCTTTGAAGAGTTTGTAATGGCGAAAAACAATTCAAAACTGTTGGAATCTTTCCGGGAACGACGTCATTCACAAATCGTTTTCGATCACCTCTGGTCAACACTTCTTGACTATTATTTTGTTGGTGGCATGCCGGAAGCTGTGATGCGCTGGCATGACAGCGCCGGACGTGTAATTGATCGCGTGAATGATGTTACCCGGGTCCATAGCGATCTTTTGGTCGGTTATCGTCTGGATTTTGGCAAGTACTCCGGTAAAATCCACGCTCTTCATATTGACGCTGTGTTTTTAGCCGTTCCACGACAGTTGGCTTCTTGTCAGGATGCATCTGTCAAGCGATTCAAATTTAAAGGCGTTATCCAACGAAAAAATAGATATCTCGATCTCCGTGGTCCGATTGATTGGCTGGAGAATGCAAAATTAATTCGGAAATGCTATCCCATCGACGCCAAGCCAGTTCCACCTCTTCAGGCACTGATTCGTGAAAATATATTCAAGCTTTATTTATTTGATGTCGGACTGCTAAATCACATGCTTGAAATTCCCTATGAATTTCAAAGATCGCAGTCTCTGCCATTCAAAGGATATATTGCGGAAAACTTCGTACAAAACGAACTTGCAGTGCATTCAAAGCACCCTACCTATTCCTGGAAAACAGCACGAGCCGAAATTGAGTTTCTGCACCAGTGCAAAGACGGTGAAATCATTCCTGTCGAAGTAAAAAGTGGGTCCCGTAGTAGACGTGCTAGGAGCCTGGCTTCTTACCTAGGTCGGCATAACCCGTCACAGGCGGTGATGCTTGCTGGAAAGCCTGCAGATAGAAAGTCCGCGACAGTACAGCATTGGCCTCTATATGAAGCGCAGTTTCTCGGCGAGTTGTAATGTTTGGCTGTCGATTCGACGCTTTCGACAACTGGCCTGACGTAAACGCAGCAACAATAATAAGAAGCGAAAAATTAACATCTTAATGCAGTTTCAGCAGCTGGAATCTTTTGATCTCGCTGAGACCTGCACACATCCGCTAAAATCCACGCCAATTGTCCCAATCGATCTTGAATCGATTCCAGCGTGAAACTTTTCTGGCTTGAAGAACTCGAACATAGAACAATGACAGAACATGGCGATTGATGAATTTCGCAAAAACACCCACATCAGCAGCAAAAAACGCTTTGCGCAACCTCCAACCCAGTATGCTTGGTTATGCCGGCGCGATGCAGCAGGTTTTTCAAATTCAAGGTGCTGCAACAGTCAGCATACAGATTGTCCATGAGGACATTCAAATCGCTAAAGATGGGTACAATGATCAAGGGCGAACTTTGAATCCTTTTTACTATGGTTCTTTCCATCGTTTCTTTGGGCTTGTTGACTATTGAAAAGAAAGGCAAAATCACAACTCTACGACATCAGAGTCATTTATATTTTTTATCGTCAAATGAGTAGATTTATAAATTTTGTGTTTTTGAACTCCGATTCTTGAGATGTCAAATGTATGTTAGAACTGAAATTTGATGATTTGACTTCAAATTGGCATCTGAAAGGTACTCACAGCTGCGGAAATATTTGCACTCATAAAACCGAAAATTCTGGATTGAATCAAGCAAGGACATACATTACAAGTTGTACCAACAATTTTTAATTCGCCCGTTCATTTGTATACTTATAGTAAAAGATAGAAAAGTGATTTAAGTTCAAGACACTTGAGCCTGAAAACCTTATCTAGGTCACGGTGAAGTGCTGAGTGCTATCTTCACTGAGAATCGTAACAATCATATAAAGAGAGAGTGATTTTGCAATGACTGCATTAATGAGAACTATTATTTATACCGCGTTCATAACTTGTTTTTTTGGAAGCTCTTTGGCGTTTGCGGCAGATGGAAGTCTAAATGTCAGGAAAGGAATTGTCGTTAACGCACCTGCAGCGGATGTTTGGGCATATCTTCGAGATTACAACGCTATGGAAGTTTGGCATCCAGCCATCATCGACTCATTTATGGTTGGCGATGGAATGACAAGCGGTAGCCGCAGGGTTTTGATATTGTCCGGTGACGGGAGAATTGTTGAGAAATTGACATCGTTCAGTGACCAGAAAATGACCTATTCCTACGAAATTCTTGACAGCCCTCTTCCACTTGCAAACTACAAATCCAGCTTAACTGTGGAAACTAGCCGAAGAGATTCAAAAGTTATTTGGCAATCAACCTTTGATGCCAAAGATGTTTCCGATCAAGAAGCTGTTGATTTTGTCACAGGTGTATATAATGCAGGATTGGAAGCCATAAAAGAGCACTTTGAGTAAAATTTATTTGTATCTTTTGCGAATAGTCTTCGAATGTTTGGGCTGAAAAATAATTTATTGATAATATTTGCTTTTCTTTTGAGCAGTTTCGCGTTGTACGCGTATTCAGCGGACGAAGTTAATGTAAAAATTGTTTATCTTGGCATTGCTGAGGAACCGCACGTACCGTTAACCTTGTTGGAAGTTCCGATTGAAGACAACGGCCAACGCGGTGCGGAACTTGCTCTCAATGACAACATTACTACTGGTCGTTATCTAGGTCACAAGTACGAGTTTGGAGTAGCCCAACCTGAAGTTGATAACCTTGAAAGTGAGTTTCTTGAGCTGCTGCAAGCGAATAATAGAATTTTCATTACCGACTTGGAATTCGACAATCTAACGAAGGTCAGCTCGTTGTCACAAGCAAAGGATGTTCTTTTGTTTAACATACGAGCTCCAGACGACTCTCTTCGAAATGACGCATGTAATCGAAATACGTTGCACATTTTGCCAAGTCGAGCTATGCTCGCAGATGGACTTGCACAATATCTTGCATGGAAAAGATGGCGAGAATGGGTATTGATAGTTGGTCAAACCGAACCTGACCAGCTCTATGCTGAAGCAATTCGGCGCGCAGCCAAGAGATTTGGAGCGAAAATAGTTGAAGAAGTTCAGTGGGACTTTGATACTGGCGCTCGCCGGACGGATACCGGTCATGTCAACGAGCAGCAGGAAGTTCCAAACGCCACACAAACCCGAGATTACGATATTGCGATCGTTGCTGATGAGAGCGACAATTTTGGCGAATACCTTTCTTATCGTACCTATCGGCCGCGGCCTGTGGGTGGCACTCAGGGATTAATTCCTACCGCTTGGCATCGTTCACATGAACAGTGGGGAGGAACTCAGCTGCAGCGTCGATTTAAGAAGCTCGCTGATCGAGATATGACGCCTCGAGACTATAGTGCTTGGTCAGCAATGCGGGCTATTGGAGAAGCAGTTGTAAAAGCCAATAGTGCGGACCCTGAAAAACTACGATCAGCTTTGTTTGACCCTACCTTTAAACTTGCAGCTTTCAAGGGCGTGCCTCTTACTTTTCGTACTTGGAACGGGCAAATGCGACAACCAATACTCGTGTCAGGGCCAAGGTCCTTGATTACTGTTTCTCCTCAGAGGCAATTTTTACACGAGAGGTCTCCGTTAGACACGCTCGGGTATGATTTGCCAGAGAGCGGTTGCACCCATAATTTTAGCTCTTGAGTCGTTTTCTCGTGCGTGATTTTTCTGCTTGAACGTAGCGGATGTAATGCGCTAATGCAATTAATTGTGCCGTTTGCTAATGGATTTAGACTCATTTCTCATTTGGCAACCTTAAAATCTCAATAAATATTACTAGGAGAAAAAATGAAAGGTATTTTTTTAAAAATTCTAATCTTTTCAGTATTCTTTGGGACAACCCTACCTGTATTTGCCTATTCAATCTACGTATCAAACGAAAAAGATAACACTATTTCAGTAATTGACAGCGAATCACTCGAAGTTACCGCCACCATAGAAGTTGGGGAACGTCCGCGCGGTATTGAACTCAGTAAAGACAAAAGTCAGTTATATATCTGCACTAGTGACGATGACCATATCGAAGTGATGAACCTCGAAACCCTTGAAGTGGAATATACGCTTCCATCCGGTCCAGACCCAGAACTAGCGGTTTTAGGTCCAGAAGGTAAATTACTCTATGTAGCCAACGAAGACGATAATCTCGTTACTGTCGTCGATGTTGAAAATCGTCGAGTCGTTGTTGAAATTCCAGTTGGAATTGAACCTGAAGGTCTCGGAATTAGTCCAGACGGGAAATGGCTCGTAAATACATCTGAAACGTCGAATTTGGCTCACTTCATCAACCTTGAAACGAACGAGGAGGAAGGCATTGTTGCCGTTGACACACGTCCGAGAGTTGCCCAGTTTACCGCAGATGGCAATCATGTGTGGGTTTCCTCTGAAATTGGAGGAACTGTTGCTGTTATTGACGCGCATGCACGTAAAGTCATTGAGAAAATCTCATTCGATATTCCAGGACTTCGCCCAGAGTCAATTCAGCCTGTTGGAATCGCAATTAACAATGAACAGAAAAAAGTATTCGTTGCCCTCGGACCGGCAGCAAGGGTTGGAGTGATCGACGCAACTACCTTTGAAGTGCTTGACTATTTGCTAGTTGGACAGAGGGTGTGGAATGTAGCACTTTCCTCAGATGGCAGCAGAGTTTACACCACCAATGGGGTTAGCAATGATGTTTCGGTAATTGATACCGATAGCCTTAAGGTCTTGAAATCCATCCGTGTGGGCAGGTTACCTTGGGGCATCCTTACGCGCGAATAGGAATTAATCAAAAACATTTCATTGCATTCTGGAATGAAGAACGATTCTTCCGTTCCTGTTGCATTGAAGCTAGATCAGGTAAGCTACAGTTATACGACTGCTCTGGCGCTTGATAACGTTAGTTTCTCTGTCTATGCAGGATCATTTGCAGTACTTTTAGGAGCGAATGGAGCGGGCAAGACTACGCTCTATTCGCTTAGTACACGCCTCTTTAATACTCAAAATGGCGAAATTTACGTATTTGGATGCCATTTAAAAAAACAATCTTCCCAAGCACTCGCGCAGGTCGGCGTTGTTTTCCAGAGACAGACACTTGATCTCGATCTGACTGTCCAGCAAAACCTGTATTACCATGCCGCACTGCATGGTATGAAAAAAAAGACAGCCGCTAATCGAGTAGATCACTGTATGATTCGCCATGAGATAAAAGAATTTGCTCAGCGAAAAGTAGGGAGGCTTAGCGGAGGTCAACGCCGGAGGGTAGAAATCGCTCGTGCTTTAATCCATGAGCCCAAATTGTTATTGCTAGATGAGCCCACGGTTGGACTTGATATTCGAAGTCGGCAAGATTTTATCGCACATGTTCGAAAACTGTGCACCGAAGAAGAAGTTGGAGTGCTGTGGGCCACTCACCTGATTGATGAAGTCGAGTTGACAGATTATCTCATTGTTCTTGAAAAAGGAAAAGTTGTCGGAAAGGGGATTGTTTCGGATGTGTTAAAACAAACCGGTACTGATTCAGTTGGCAGTGCATTCAAATTTTTGTCAAAATCTAAGAAGTGATTTGAATGACTCTGCTTAACTATTACCGCTGCTTTAGGGGAATCGGAATTCGAGAAGGTCTGAGGTTTGTGCACCAACGAGGGAGATTTCTTTCTGCTCTCGTTCGACCTTTGGTATGGCTTTTTATTTTTGCTGCCGGTTTTAGGTCCGTGCTTGGCGTGTCGATTATTGCGCCGTACGAAACCTATGTTCTTTACGAAGAATACATAACTCCCGGTTTAGTCGGTATGATTCTGCTGTTCAATGGCATGCAGAGTTCCCTTTCAATGGTTTACGACCGTGAAATGGGCAGCATGCGAGTTTTATTGGTAAGTCCATTGCCTCGATGGTATTTGCTGTTCTGTAAATTGATGGCAGGTGTACTTGTCGCCGTTGTGCAAGTTTATGTTTTTCTACTTATATCTTTTCTATGGGAAGTCGAACCGCCTCCAATCGGTTACCTTACACTGTTGCCTGCTCTAGTTTTAGCTGGACTCATGTTGGGTTCCTTAGGTTTATTGCTATCTTCACTTGTGCGTCAACTTGAAAATTTCGCTGGGGTGATGAATTTTGTTATCTTTCCGATGTTTTTTGCATCATCAGCGCTGTACCCGCTCTGGCGAGTTCGAGATTCAAGTTTGTTGCTGTACTATATATGCCAGTACAATCCGTTCACTCATGCAGTAGAAATAATAAGATTTGCACTATATGGTCAAGTAAACCTATTTTCACTCGGTGTTGTTTTGGGTACACTCTCTGTATTTTTGTGCTTCGCCATCTATGGATATGACCCTTCTCGGGGATTTATGGCGCGTCGACCTGCCGGAGGCGGAGGATAATGTCTTTTGAATTGAAGTTTCGATTTGGGACGATAATTTATTCAATTGAAATTAATTTGGAAGTGCAAAGGATAGTCTTATGCGTATAACCATGATATTCACAGCTGGAATGCTAATGCTGACCGCATGGTCCGCAAATGCTCAATTCAATCAACCTCCTGATTGGCCGTGCATACAACGGTTTGTTGAAGAAGTAGCGCCCGGTATCGTGTGGCCGGGTCCCGATCCTTACCAGTATGAAGAAAATTGGCGAAATTTGCCACAGGTTAGCGTTCTAGTAAATCAATTGACCGGAACAGACTCTTCCTTGGACTTTCAAAAACTAGTTTCGAATTTCGCTGCCAATGAACCCTCTGATACCAAAACGAAAAATTTATCGTTGCTCTTTTTAGGTGTGTGGGAGACCCTCAATGATCGTCGCAAATCTTACATGAAGAAAATCATGAAATTCGCAAGACACCAAAGTGATATTGCGGACCAGCTAGAAGACTTATTGACTCAAGCAGAAAATATTCCATCGGAAACCGAGGCAGCAAATAAGTCGGAAGAGGTTCAGGAATTGGAGTCAAGAGTCTATTGGCACATGCGCGTCTTTGACCAACGTGAACGCACGATGATTCATCTGTGTGAGCAACCCATATTGCTTGAAACACAACTCGGTGAAATCGCTCGAACGATATACAACGAATTGGATTGAGTTGAAGTCACACCGATCTACTTAGTTCCTGTCTGACAGAAGACTCCCATTTTGATTCGAAAATTAAAATTTCACTGAGAATTCTACATTATTTTTTGCATCGGATCGTTCCTAGAAAACGATTGCGCCATCCACCTAAGATCGACTTCTTGAATTTTGCTGCGAGATCCAGTTAAACAGACCTAGCTGGTCAGGCCTCGTTCCGGCCGAGGAATTAGGAATGAGCAGGAAACGACGCTAAATCTAATGCGGCGAGCAAACGTGCCTTTTCGTTCAAACGAATTCGGATGCGCTGCTGACGCGATACTGGAAATTCAAGTCAGTGCTATTTCACCTACCTGTTTTAATACGATCAATATCGTAATCCAAGATAGGCTCGAGAACTGCCCACCAAAATGACTTCCACAGATCCATGCCGAGGCCGCTCCGTCATCAGACGACCTTGTAGCCGAACCCGATCTAGTATCAGATAGAACACCTGTTGATGCGAGGCTGATTCAGTTCAAATCAATGACAGATCTTTCAGCCGCACCGATACGCCGTTGCGCACCTTGGAGTGGAATCAATGAAGATGTTGCCATATGAGGACTTCACCAAATCGAATTTGTTGGTATCCAACGTCCCTCATTGCTAAACTGCTTTAAAGATCACAAATTACTTAATCTTCGTTCGTGAAGTAAGTTTTTAATTGTATTTAAATAATAGGTTAAGTTTTCTGGAAGTAAATAGGAGCACTTGGGTATGACATACCACCCTGCTAGCTTGCAACTATGCAGTTTAGCGTTCTTGAACTGATTGTGACTGTACCTAAATCCCTCATCTTCTCAAAATAAAAAGCATTAGCGAATCAACTTTGCTGAATTTATGAACATTACTCTAGTTAAAGCCATTCTGCCGCTCTTGCCAGATCATGAAATAGGACAGTTGCACCTTGCATCTCATGTAACATTCCAAATTATGCTCGAAGGTGCGAGTTTGATGGAACTCGCGATAAAACGGTCGAGTTGATTGCGTCCTTGAATTGCCTGCTGCGATTGACAAAGCTCCAGTTGGAGAGCCAATGCTCGACCAGGCGCTAGAGACGATCTTTCAAGATCCTGAGACATCAATTTTTGGCTCAAATCTATTGCTGCTCAAGGCTCGGAGCCGGTTGATGGAGGATCTGAATGTTTGGTTGAACGCGGAATTCTCGAGGCGTCAGAAAAAGGCTGGATTTGAATAGTGATAACCCAGACCCGCCCCACCTTGGATGACAGCGTCGTACGCAACGTAATATTCCGAATCGGCATCATGGTCGAAACATGCCAACTGTTCCGTCCACAAATTGGTCAAAAGCCGAATCTGCTGGGTGTTAAGTCCAAACCGAAGTTGTGTGTAATGGGCAGCATGCGACCATGGATTCAGCCACATGTCCGCCTTCTGCCACATCAAAAGGTCCAGCAGTTCTTGCGCATTGCCATGGCGTGGCATTACGTCTTGAAGATAGCCTCGCAAGGCTCAAGCAGGCTCCTGATCATTCTTCTTGGGAGCCTCATAGCGAGCCGCAAGATGGCTTTGACTGTCCTTGGAGTTTTCCAGCTCATCGCCGAAGAGTGCGCCACGGAAGGTATGCATGAACGCTCCTTCCAATCTGCCGACACGCGTCGACAGTTCATTCAAACTCTTGTTGAACACGCGAAACTCAGCACGCATCTCAGACTGTAGACCATCAATCCGTTCGTTTACATTATCGAACCGTTCGTTTACTTTTTCGAATCGTTCGTCTACTTTATCGAGTCGAGAATCTAAGTAGCGACGCAGTTCGCGATGCTCGCGCCACATCCACATGAAAATTCCGACCAACAAGACCGGTGTTACAAATTGCACGTAATCTGCAGGTGTCATCCAGTTTCCACTTCATCCCTTTTCATAATTTCATTTTATCCGATGATTTTCCATAACACACTTTCAAACTCTCAATTGCACCGGACGCTGGCCACTCTTTTTACCTGAATTCCTGAAAGCCACATCCTGAAAGGACAACAAGAGCAGCGGAAAGTGAATGATTGAATGTTGTGACAGTTTGGTTTGATCTAATAGCCGCCCTTTGTTGGGATTTAATCGGACGAAGAAACATTGACTTTGACGGATTATCGAACTTTTCATTGTCCCCAATTTCATTCTAAACTACATTTCAGCCTATTGACGATTTGGAGGCTATAAACAGAGTTTTGACGTAGGCCACTTTTCAATTGAAACATCATGATTATGGCGTAATCACCCCGAAGTCATGAAATTGATTGGGGTCTTCGCTGTGACTGACCAACTCGCATGTGCGGTCGGAACTTGATAAGCTCATCAGAGTATGGAGACGGAACAGTGGTCGTATATATTTTGACGGAAAGAATACTCTTTACCTCGCATTGAAACTGACCGAAACGGCAGGCACGAGCCCCAAAATGTACTCGTCATCAACGGCGTAGACGCGCGGCAAATTGCACCACGGTCGCTCGACTGTGAGTTTACAGTCCTCCCGTTTGCCCCGTCTCCAAGCTGTTTAACCTCACATTCGGAGGATTGATTATGATAAATGATGATCTGCACATTGTCCATTCACATGCCGCCGGCTTGGATGTGCACAAAATGCAAATCACCGCTTCGGTGCGGCTGTGCGAAGGTGCGGGAGCATCCCCGCAGTGCGAAACGCGCAGTTTCAGCACCTTGCCCAACGGACTGGGTGAGATGCGCGGCTGGCTGCGCCAACATCAGGTTCAGGCGGCGGCGATGGAAGCGACCAGCATCTACTGGCAAAGACCGTATGACGTGCTGCGCGAAGACGGCATTGAGGTCAGTCTGTATCCTGCGCCTCAGATCAAGCAGTTGCGCGGACGCAAAACCGACGTTCAGGATTCACGCTGGCTGGCGCGGGTGTGCCAGTTCGGACTGGGCAGTCCCAGTTACGTGCCCGACAAGCTGTTTCGCGACCTGCGCGAGCTCTGCCGCTGCTGCGCGCAGCTGCGCTGCGACCGCAGCCGCGTGCGCAATCGGATTCATCAGGTGTTGGACCGGGCAGGGCTTCGCATCGGTGGCATTTTAACCGATGTCTTCGGCGTCAATGGGCGGCGCATTCTCACGGCCGTGCTGCAGAAAATACCGACCGAAGAGGTGCTGGACTCATTGACCTGGCATGTGCAGAGCAAACGCGAACTGTTTGCCGACGCGCTGCAGGCCAACTTGAGCGACTCGGTGCGAGTCACCTTGAAGACTCTGCTGACCCAGCATGATCAGTTTGCGGCGCGCGAGCGGGAACTGATGCAGCAGATGCATCGAGTTCTGGAGCCGTATGCGTCACAACTGGAGCTGCTGTGCACCATCCCTGGAATCAGTTATGATTCGGCCGTCAGCATCCTGGTCGAAATCGGACCGGACCTCAGCGCGTTTGACAACGCCAACCGTTTCGCCGCTTGGAGCGGCGTCTGTCCGGGCAACAACGAAAGCGCCGGCAAGCGCCGAAGCGGGCGAACTCGCCTCGGCAATCACCACTTGAAACGCAACTTCACTGAATGTGCGCATGCGGCCGCACGCAGCAAGGGCTGTCAGTTTCACGCCTACCATAAGGCCTTGACCGTTCGACGCGGCTATAAACGAGCCATCACCGCCACCGCACACAAACTGGCGCGGACCGTCTATGCGGTGTTGCGCGATCAACAGCCTTATCGCGATCCCGTCGCCGACTATCAGGAATTGCTCGTGCGTCGCAATGCGCCACGCTGGGTGCGGGAGTTGAAAAAGTTCGGCGTTCTCCAACGCAATGACGACGGTGAATATGTTTTGAACTGGTAACGCCAAACTGAGCCCGGCGGCTAAACTCGGAGCCGGCCCGCAGCAAATTTGGGCAGCTGCAAAACCGTCCGCTTAGCGAGCCTGGCGTAGTCTCCGCCTCTTGCCGACTGTGATGTTCGAAAAACATCGCAACCCTTCCACGCGACCTGACGCTAGTTTACCAACAAGTTAATTTCACGGCAAATTAACACAAACCCCAGTTATGCCCCATTTACTTCTGGAAAACACTAGTTACTAATTTCAAAAGGAGTGAGTGCTTCAGTTTGGTCACTTACCAAATTCCAACCCAAAATTCCTTCCGGGAACCAATACACATTCTGGTATCCAAATTCAGTGATCGCTCGCTTCGCTGCATTCCAAGACATCCAACAATCGGGGCGACAATAAAACATCAATCCGACATTGACATTTTCGCTGGTTGCTTCCTCAAGAGCGGATTGAAAATAAAAACTCAATTGATCATTCAGCTCCCCCCTGCCAACATCAGGCAACCACAGAGATCCGGGTATTCCATAATGTGGTGCTGGTAACCAAATATTAGCTTCACTTAAGCCTTCAGGCTTCCGAGTCGCAGGTAAAACATCAACTGGAATGACAGAACCCGTTTCAACGAGCAGTTTTACTCCATCGACGTCAACTACAATGCCTCCATTCAGAGTCGCAGGCACGGGCGCGTCGTATTGGTCGAGCCGATATCCTTTGGGTTCCGCAACTTGGTCAGAAGCTGAGACGAGGAAAATCGAGAATGTTAGAATGATTCCAAGAACAGTTTTACGAAAACCCATTACTAATTAGGCTAGGTCAATCAACACTTGCGATCAATTCACCTTTTTCATTGAGTAGTGGAACGTTGTATTCTTGAAGAATTGAATTAATTTTTGGTTGTATTTTACGAATAGTGCGATTCAGTGTTCGCTTCCACTCAGTTTCTTGATATCGCAGAGCCATAGAAATTCTGAAGTCTAATCGTATATTGGGATCTTCGTTGAGCAAAGGGACTACGATTAGGTCCTGGTCTGCGATGGAACTGAAATATCCAGCGCTGGCCCCCCACATCAATGCCACATCAATCTCACCATCTATCAGGTCGTCAATCATCAGCTGATTCACAGAAACTTTTCTAGTATCAATAAACAACTGATATCCTTTTGCTTGGCCGATCATTCCATTTAACGCCAAAATTGTTGCCGGAGGTGTCCCGGCAACCACGCCGAATCGTTTATCTGCTAGTTCTGGATCGTCCAATTGTGTGGCGGAAATTCCGGAATCTCTACGGTAAACCATCGTATAGACTGATCGATAGTAAGGATTGGTATTTTGCACCAATTCGTTTGTAGTTGACATACCCACAATCAAATCACATTTGCGTAATCGCAGAGTATTGCGAACAAAACCTATGGTTTGAGGCCACCAGGTGTATTCCACGGAAACCCCTAACTCATCAGCAATTAACTGAGCAATTTTGTTTTCAAAACCCGTTTTTGTTTTGCTTGAGTAAGGAAGATTGCTTGGGTCGGCGCAAACTCTTAAAACATTGGTAACAAGTGCTTGGCGTGTTGCAGCTTCGGCAGCTGCGTCACCCGACCAACCAATGCAAATAGAGAGGGCAAAGATTAAGGCGAAAGGTATCTGAGTGAATTGTTTTGTTTTTCGATACATTCAGAAAAAACTGAAATTACTTGATTTTCTGAGGTCTCCCTGGACCAATTACACCATCAGATCGAGCTTTTACATACATATAGATGTCATCAACATATGGTGCGATGTTCGGATTATCCGAAAATGACAACATGACGCTTGGCTGGCCTTGCGCGTTTGTTGATGTTCGGCCATTCAATACGACCTCTTTAAATTCTGCATAGCTTAGAGTTTTCATTGAATCCACAAGAGACGGGCCGATCGTACTGCCCAAGGCATCAGGTCCATGACATGTGTGGCAAATACCGTGATAACGGCGGTAGCCATTGAAAGTACCTTTGTCCACTTTCCCTTCAACTACAGTGTAAACAGGTTCGGCTTCTTGTGCGGATACTTCCGATAAATAAAAGATGAATCCACTGGCTAAAACGAGCATGCCAATGAAAGACAAAAGGGGATTACTGACTTTTTTCATAGGCCTCTGTAAAAATTTTCTTGTTAAGAAAGAGCGCTGAATTATAGTGCTCTACATTGAAAGCCGGTACCACTCCCAGCAGGAACGGTACCGGCAATGATTAAAAAATTTAATTCTGCAGAATTAATCTAGAGTGAATACAGTGAGCACGCCACCTAATGACGTGTAACTTGATAGACCTCTATAGGCGCCAACTGCACCAAGTCCATCTGTATCACCAGTCAGTCCAGCGGCAAATCCGATGCCAGCCCAACCACCGAGACCGGATAATACACCGACGTACTGTTTGCCATCGTGCATCCAAGTATTGACGTTTCCGATTATCCCAGACGGAGTCTTGAATCGATAAAGTTCGCGTCCTGTATCGGCATCTACTGCTTTCAGATAACCTTCCAGAGTTCCGTAGAACACTACACTACCGGCGGTTGCCAGCGCACCACTCCAAACTGAAAAAGGTTCAGGATTGGACCATACGATTTTACCTTCGGCGGCATCCCAAGCAATAAAGTTACCCAAGTGAGTTCCACCTGGTGCTGGAAACATTGATAAAGTCGCACCAACGTAAGGCTGACCTGGCACATAGGACACTGCATAAGGCTCATAGTCCATGCACACATGATTGGTTGGCACATAGAACATTCCAGTCTGGGGAGAGTATGCTGCTGGCTGCTGATCCTTAGACCCAAGAGCGGCCGGGCATACATCTGTCGTGTTGACATCTTCGCCGTTGTAGTGAGTGCTATAGCGGCTTACTACTTGTGGACGGCCATTTTCCATGTCTACATGAGTTGCCCAATTCACAGCTGGATCGAATTTTTCTGCGACAAGAAGTTCACCGGTTTCTCGGTCCAATGTATATCCAAATCCATTACGATCAAAATGCACTACCACTTTGCGCATTGCACCATCGATTTCGATGTCGGCCAAGATCATTTCATTGACGCCATCATAATCCCACTCGTCATGTGGGGTCATTTGATATACCCATTTGGCCATCCCAGTGTCTGCGTCACGAGCAAAAATTGTCATGGACCAACGATTGTCTCCTGGTCGCTGCACTGGATTCCAAGTGCTCGGATTTCCGGTTCCGTAATACACCAGATTCAAATCATCGTCATACGAAAACCAGCCCCAAGTAGTTCCACCGCCAATTTTCCACTGATCGCCTTCCCAAGTTGCAGTACCTGAGTCGACTCCGACTGGTGTGCCCAGATGCGTAGTGTTGTTCGGGTCCATCAAAGTATCGGAGTCCGGACCCATTGAGTAACCTCGCCAAACTCTTTCGCCCGATTCGGTGTCGTAAGCCGTCAAGCTGCCGCGTACACCGAACTCACCTCCACTGATTCCGACATACACCAAATTGCGAACAACCATAGGCGCAGCTGTTCCAGTTTCACCTATTGCAGGATCACCGTTCGTTGACTGCCAAACTACTGCACCAGTAGCGGCATCCAACGCTGTCAAAGTCGTATCTGCTTGGTAAAGGAAAATTTTTCCATTTCCATATGCTACGCCTCGATTGACAGTATCGCAACACATAACTGGAATCACACTCGGATCTTGAGTTGGCTCATGCATCCAAATAATTGTTCCTTCACTATTCAAATCCAGCGCATAAACCCGGTTTGGAAAGGGTGTGTGAACATACATCACATCACCGATCACGAGTGGACCACCTTCATGTCCTCGCAAAACACCAGTTGACATTGTCCAAGCAACTTGCAAATCACCAACATTGTCGCGATTGATCTGTGCCAGTTCGCTGTAGCGATGATTTTCATAGTTGCCTGTTGGCATCGCCCAATTAGCGGGGTTTGCACTCATCACCATGAGTTCCTCATTGGCTTGAACAATGGATCCCAAACCAAGCATGGCAATGATGGTTGAAACGACTGCTAGTCGCTTAATAATTCTCAGATTCATATATCATCTCCTCAAATCTCTAGGCAATTCAAAATCGTTTGCCCATTAAAAGCATTATCCTCAAGGTAAATCCGCGACTAAAATGAACTAAAAATGCGGTCTGACCTTCATAACAATAAATTTAGACACGAATCCCTTGAAGACACGTATGCTACCTCAATTTCAACTTTTACTAGATTTTAAAGAATTATTCAAGACTCATAGCAAATTAATTCTTTGTTTTGACCTTAGTGAGGGTTGCATTTTGAGCAAATTCGGATCAATTTGACTGTGAATCGTGCCTGTAATGTGTTGGGAGGCTTCGACCGCCCAGTGACCTCGGTTGACCTTCAGCACCTCTGCCGCAATGGTTTCCTGTAAACTCAGGGAAGTCACACCGCAGGCGAGCTCGACGGTTTCTTGTTTTTTCCGTTTTGAATCCATGACCCGTCTATGCACCACAAACGCGAGTTTCACATGTTGGAATTCGACATGCTCATTGAGCCAGATGCTTCTTTGCTTAATGCGACCGTGGTCTTTCACCGGAGCTTCGGCATAATCGGCTTATTTGCCGAAGCCTCGACCTCGAGCTGATTCCAGGTCTGAACGGACGCCAGCGACCGGCAGCGTTCCTGCTTTTTTTTGCGTAACAGCGCCCACTGGCATGACCGATGGCATCGAGCAGATGAACTTGGCGCTGGTTGCAGCCGCCTCGGCCTGAACCGCGCATCGCCTTGCCTTCGACCGCGAACGCTTCTGCCCGGTCACCGAAGTGAGCACAGAAGAATTCATTCATGCTATGCCGCAAAGCCTCAGACGTCACCCCGCCACGTTGCGAATCACCGTCTGTAAGGGTGGCAGGCACCGCCCCTTGACCAAGCGGCAACGGAAATGCTTCCGGTCGACCTGAAAGAGACCATCGCACTAAAGCCAGATGTCCTTGTAGCCGCGAGCGCCGCTGAGCATGGCGCCACTGATCAGCACCAGCACATTGGACAGCAAATTGCGCCGCCCTTGCGCCTGACAAAAATACTCAATGGATTCAAAATGCTCAAGCAACGAGCGGAAATCGTGCTTGTTCAATCTCATTTTTTCGACTCCACATTGATACGCCGGCGACAATTGCGGCGCCCTGAGGATGCGCCTCGCATTGCGCTGCAAAGGTTTAGCGAACACGAACTTGACAGACTCCACCGGCGCGCCGCTGTAGCCGCCAGTGATGCGCCGGTAGCCGCGAGTTTCTCCCACCAAGGTCCAATTGTCAGCACCATAACTCGTGCCGGTGTGGCAGCGCGAATCGACATAGGTCTCAAGCATCAACAGCGGCTTTAAGAAATGTCAAAGCCAATCGTTTGCAAACGCCGCCGGCACCCTGACAAGATGCGTGAAGCCAGGTTCGGGCAATGATGTCCGGGCAAAATTAAAAAACATGAATTGTTGGCGACCAGCATTAATCGGTCGGTGCGATGCTGGCGATGCCAGCCAATCCAGCCGTCTCGAGCCTTACGCTGCAGCGCCGCCGGTGATAAACTCAAAAGCGCAATCCACTTTTCGTCACCGAGCGCGACGTAATGCTATTCGTGACAAATGCGTTGAAGCGCACCCCGACGATGATGATGCTCCGTCAAATCGTCAAACCGCGCCAGCTCATCACCGCTGATCATCCGTAGATGCAGGGTTGGCGGAAATGCTTGGGGAGTCTTAACACCTTCGGACCTGACTATAGATTTCCAAAATAACAGAGAAAAGTACGGCATCGGATGATTTTTCTTTACATTTATAGAGTTAGCCGAAGAATGAGAGTTGTCCTGATTCAAGACTTATTCAAGTTTTTGGAGGTTATTTCTAAAGAATCCCACCTTTCGCTTGCTTTAAGTTGAATTATCATTGATTGACAAGATGAAAATGGATGTAAAATTTGAGTGATAGTTAAATTGACGCAGTTGTGCAGTTCTTTGTGCTCCCAATAATAAGCCCATAGTTGAAGAAGGTTCTACTTGCCATGAAAAAAATAACTTATCGGTTGTCTGCAGTGCTCATTCTTTTGGTAACATTCCAGCTGAATGTATCCTTTGCCGCAGAAGAGGAAGATCGCTGGTCAGCGATCAAGACAGCATTTTTAGGTGAAAAGGAGGTCCTTGAAGGTCAAGGCGTAATTAAGTTAGAAGCACCGCAACGAGCTTATGATGCCGCTTTGGTTCCAATCACAATATCTTCGACTTTACCCCAAAACGAAGATAGCTACATTTCAAAAGTTCATCTGATCGTGGACATGAACCCCGCACCACTGGCAGGTACATTTACCTTCGCGCCAGAAACTAAATGGGATTCATTTGAAACAAGAATTCGAATCAATGAGTACACCAACGTACGAGCGATTGCTGAATTAAATTCAGGAGACCTCTACATGGATACTGTTTTCATCAAAGCTAGCGGTGGATGTTCCGCACCTGCAATGTCAGATATGGAAGCTGCCTTGCAAAGGCTGGGGCGCATGAAAATGTCAATGTTGGGAGAACCTGTTTTAGGGCATTCCACTACTGTACAAGTCATGGTGAGCCACCCAAACAATTCTGGCATGCAGTTTGATCAGGTTAGCCGTCACTACATCCCCGCTCACTTCGTACATAAAATGGGCATCAGTTACGACGGTAATGAAATCGTACACATTGACACGAATTTCTCCCTCAGCGAAAACCCATCCATTCGATTTTCATTTGTTCCTGAAAAATATGCGGAATTATCTGCTTATGCCATAGATTCAAAAGACAATCGATTTGAACGTTCTTGGACACTTGATCCTTCTACTCAGTAATCGCTGATAAATTTTGGCTGACAACACTCCATTCAGTACAAACAAGGTCAGTACATCAGAAACATTCTAAAGTCGAGAGCGCTTGAACGTTAGCGAGTCTGTCTGTTATATCTTTCGCCCAAGAACTGGTTCTAAAGAAAATTCCGCGTTCGCCTGCGGAAAGCTGCGTTCTTAGCACCGTATCAGCTTCCACGTATTCCGCATATGTTAGGTTGGATGCAATGTAGTCAATGCTGCAAGAACATCGTTGCAAAATCTCGTGGTTCTGTCCATTTGCAGCCATGCAGCCGATGACATAATCTACTTTGACGCTGGTGGGAAAATCATCTTCTGCGCAATTTTCTGCTGCATGAGCAGAATTAAGACTGGCCAGCAACACTACAGCAATCAAACTTAGAAGAATTTTTTTCATCAGTTTTTCCTCCTTACAGGTTAGGGAGTGACGACACCCTCAAATCTTAATGTCTCCATTGAACTATACGAATCACTGTCCACCTCCGTACTGAGCCAAACCACGTAACCAGGAACCGAATCAGAAAGCGTTATTCGATACACCTTTTCTACAAAGTGAGAAAACCTCTCGCGCAGCGGAGCATTTACATATGGCATGACTGTAATTTGATAAGCATCATGCTTCATTCCGCTGTATTCGATGTCTATTAATTCGACGATGGGTTCGTCAGCGAGTGCATGGCGAATTCTATTTCGAAAAAACAGATCGCTGCCACCCGTTAATGTTTTCATTAGGCGAACATCCCGCTCGAGAAAACCAATAATCACGGGGTTGCCTTTGTAGCCGATAAATTCTGGAAAGGGAATTTGGTTTTCTCCTGACAGAAAACGAATTTGAATATCATTTTTGTTTTGATCATAGGATTTCAGAATTTTTACATCGACACTATCTGGAGATTCCACTCCTTCTACGTTGCTTTCCAACTGATAAGTAATCGTAGACCCAACCGAAACGGACAAAAAATGTGGTGTCGTATAGATCAATTTTTGAGCTTTGTTCAATTCCCGGTTTTGGTCTTCGCCAAACGACACACCAAAACTAAACAACGCCACGAGCAATACGGTTAGTCGAGCATATTCAAATAAAACGGTTTTCGGAATCATGCTAACTTCTCAATTACGAAGATTTAAACTACCGTCAACCTCAGCGAATAGAAATGATGGAAAAGCAATAAAATTCGACATAGATTTGATTGGTAGACAGTCTGTTCATAAATTTGTGTGGTTGCAATTCTAGCCCCTTGTGAAATTCTCGCTAATGTAAATCTGCGTATTTCAATGGAAGGATTTTAACAGATTCATAGCATGACAAAATATTGAGTCGCTTAGTCTTTTGTTGACTGACAACAAAAGATTCAATACCAAACTTTGAATAACTCTTGATTTGGAGATAAAACGACAACTTACGTCCAGCGCAGATAGAAAAACAACAGCCCTTTCAAACTACGGAATTTTGACGTCGCCGACGGCGGAACGAAGGCTGGCAAAAGGCAATAGATTCACCTGCCAGAGTCACTTTATTTTGAACTTACGTACTATTTTTGCTGGAATTTTCCAGCAAAAAAAGATCCCATCGTCACGGATTAAGTTGACATGCAACACACTGATTCCAAACATTCGTAAATTTTACGAATTGCCAAAAAAAACTCATTTTG
This sequence comes from Arenicellales bacterium, assembly GCA_965202855.1. Lineage (GTDB taxonomy): Bacteria > Pseudomonadota > Gammaproteobacteria > Arenicellales > JAJDZL01 > JAJDZL01. The sequence continues at coordinate 916,533 of CBDBBP010000004.1, forward strand.
TCTTGACAAATGATACGAAGTCTACGTTCCGATGATTCGGCTGCAAGACAAGCCAGAGTGGATTTGCACTTCCAATTGGGTATATGTTTCAAGAGCTCTTCGGTTTGTCTTTATCTGAAACTTTTGTTGGTGGTGAACGAAGAGGGGAAACTCGGTGTAATCTGAACTTGGACTGATAGCGTATAGACTAGATGAAAAAGACGAACTGTACACTATCTACGAGGTGTTGAATCAGCACTCAATCCAATGGCCGTTGCAACTGCCCTGCGCCCATGAGCTCATTTGTATACAATAATTCAGTCATTGGAATATTGATAAATCATTGCAGATAAAGTAATTTTATGCAGCTTAGTAACAGAAACTCATTCAATTTCGGAACTTTCGTTATCGCGATTGTGCTCTGCCTCTTCGCACCTAAGATGGCTCTGGCAAAACTAGTTGAAGTTTCAGAAATTGCACCTGGAATTTACGTGCATTTAGGCAAACACGAACATCCTGATCGTGCCAATCAAGGTAATATTGCAAATATCGGATTTATTGTAGGTTCTGAAGCCATAGCGGTTGTGGATCCCGGCGGTTCTCTCTCGATTGGCAAAGAGCTGAAAGATGCAATTCGCGAAGTTTCGACACTGCCGATTCGATATGTCATAGTCACGCACATTCATCCCGATCACTGCCTCGGAACACCGCATTTTCTTGAATCTGAACCTGAAATTATCGGCCATTATCGATTGCCCGACGCAATTTTGCAAAGAGGAAGTTTTTATGTCGAGCGATCCAAAGAGGTGCTCGGTGATCATGAGGTCGAAACCATCGTTGCGCCGACGCTCCTCGTAAAATCTGAAACAACTATTGATCTCGGGCAGCGGAAATTACTCATTCGTGCGCATGAAACAGCCCACACCGACAATGATCTCAGTGTTTTTGACTACAATACCAAGACTCTGTGGTTATCTGACCTATTATTTCTTGAACGAGCTCCCGTTTTGGATGGCAGCATAACTGGGTGGATCAAAACTTTAAACTCATTGCAGCAGATTAGTGCGGATGTAGTGGTTCCAGGTCATGGAAGTATTGTTCGAGATTGGCCGTCAGGTAGTTCGACAATGTTGGCTTATCTTGAAAATTTAGTCACTGTTGTTCGAGATTTGATTCAGCAGGGGAAAAGCGCGAGTCAAGCTTTAAGGTTCGCGGAATCAGAAAGTCCAGATCAATGGCTGCTGTTTTCAGACTCTCATCCTAGAAACGTGTTGAAGGCATACTCCGAATTGGAATGGGAATGAGCTCTTGGGTTCTGAACGATATTTGAATCAACCCAATTGCCAATCTAAATACAACCCACATTAGTTTTAAAATTTCGCATTAGGAAATGAAGATTCACACAAAACGTTCTTTGGCAATTCTAGTCGCGCTAATTCTGGCGATAGGATATTCGCTGAATGCAATGTCAGCTGATTTGAAAAAGAACGCAGTCGTTTTTGAGTTTGAAATCGCAGATACCAGTGGTGAAGGCGAATTGCCGGAGCATCCAGCACGTATTCAGCTTGTAACACAGTTACTTAAAGACTTACTAGTCGAACAAGGGAATTTCGAAATTATTTCTACCGAGCCAGCAAAAGACTTGATTCAGAAACGATATCCTCTTCGAAATTGCAATGGATGTGAAACAAAAATCGCATCACAGCTCGGTGCTGATTATGCATTCTTAGGTCGAATTCAAAAAGTGAGCACTCTCATTATGACTGTTGCGATTTCTGTCACTGATACCCATCGGAATGTTCCAATTCGAGCGGTACGTGTAGGAATTCGGGGCGATACGGACGAATCTTGGACACGCGGGGTACGCTATATCGTGAAAAATAAGCTGAACATCGACAGTTTATAGTCCGGCATCCCGACAGGATTAAAAAATGCCGGTGAATCACAAGCTAGCTTGATAGTCGATGAGAAACACGAGTTGAATGTAGCAGAACAAGAAACTAGGGAGGAAGACGATAAGCGGCTACTGAAGCCGATGATTGCAACGGGGTGAGCTTCCACAACACTAAATTCAGTGGGCTGGCAGACGGTGATTTCTTTCTGAGCCATTTTTGCTGAACAGGAGCAGAGCCATATTCTCCTTTTCAAAGAATTTTGGAATTTGGCTATTCGAAATTTTCTAAATCTGGTCCGCAGACAGTTGGATTAGACCGGCGATAACGATCTTGAGTTCAGTTGAATTTCACGGACCTGAACGTGTTTTTTTTGACTTCTCCTGCTTTACAAAGTATTTATTAATTTTCACCATAATCGTATGTCCAATTACGTCGAAAAAGGGCCAAATTATCATTGATAATTTATCAAAGGTATCGTTTACAACTATTCGAGTCTCAATTTTCTCGAATCGATAGAAATCTCAGAGGAATGAACCAAGTCTTCTAATTTCATGAATGATTACACACTCCCCTCGTGGTTAAATAAACTGCGCCAAAACGAAATCGTAAGTAGAGTACGTGATGACCCGCGCACGACAGAAGATAATATTCTCGGTATAACAATGGCAGAAGCACGCGAAGTTATAGGTGCAGGAAAAGCTAATTTCGACCACCCATCTGGTGGATTTTCCGCTGAAGAACGCGTTCTCTTATATGCATATCTTAATCAACTTCGACATCTTGAAGAGCTCATTGAAATATTTCGTCAAATTTTCACAAAGAAGCTTACGGAGAAAATGACTGTCATAGATTTAGGGTGTGGTCCGTTCACCGGAGGTCTCGCATTTGCCTGTGTGCCTGGTCCAAAATTTGACTATATTGGACTTGATCAATCACGTGAAATGCGTAAATTAGGAAACCAGCTCGCCAGTACTGTGGCGAGAACTGAAGATGTACCGAAGTTTGATAACATTTGGTGGACAGATGATCTTCAATCATTTAGCAACGAATGGAATATTGCACCCAATTGGAACCCTATATTCGTAATTGTGTCTTACCTTTTTGCCAGTTCAACCCTAAATGTTAAGAAACTAGTACAGGACTTAGACCGTCTCTTGAATCGGTTAGGAAATGGTTCGGTGACTGTGCTTTATACAAATTCACCTAGTGAAGAACACAATACAAAATTTGAGAGTTTCACCGAAAAATTAGGGGAACTAGGGTTTCAACAACATGCGAACGATGTAGGTGCAATTGAAATTTCTAGATCATACGTAGAGAAAGAACACGAACTACGTTATGCTTTGTTTCATCGTAACAAGCGAGAAATTCTTCATCTGTGATTTAATAAAGTGCCTTTAGATTTTCCACCATATCATCAACTGGAAGAAAAGCAACTCAACGTACTGGAACATCCACTTGATCAATCATTGTTCGTTGTAGGGCCGCCTGGTTCTGGCAAAACTATATTGGCGGTGTATCGTGCCGCGATGCTTTCGGACCATTATTCAAATGTGATACTAATTTCATACAACCGTATGTTGCGCCGGCTGTTGCAGCTTCTAGTGAATCAGCAAAACTTTGAATCTAGTGGAAATATTGAAATCAATACTATGCATAGTTTTGTTTGGAATTTTTACATTGAGAAGGTACACATGGAACCACCTCAAATAGTCGCATATCAGCACGACTGGAAGGTTATGTTTTACCACCTTGAACAGAAAGGAATTTCTCCGTCGAGTTTCCCGATGATAGTTGATGAAGGACAGGATCTCCCAATAGAATTTTTTGAATTCTCCGCTCGATTTGTGTCGAATTCGATAACGGTCTTTGCTGATGTACAGCAAGCAATTGAAGATAAATTCTCTACACCTGCAGAAATAAAAAAGTCTGCACAATTGAATGATCCCATTATCCTCCAACTGAATCATCGAAATACTCCCGAAATAATTAAATTAGCGGAGCATTTCCACACCGGATGCATTCCTGTTGCTACAGCTGTACGTCAATCGTTAGGAGAACTTCCCGAATTAACTAGATCCCCAAACCTTGAATTCACCGCAAATTTGATATTCAACTGGTATGGCTCACGAGCTGGCAGTATCGGAATCGTTGTCAAACATAATGCCATCGGAAGACAAATTTTCTCGATACTAAAAAAGCGGTTGCCAAGAAATCAGATATTCATCTATCACTACCCCACACTTGAAAAAGTGTTTTGGTCGTCCTCATTGACATCAATCTGCATAATCGCTTTGTAGGAGTTGATTGCTTGTATCGAGATCATCAGTTTTTTCGTTGCTTTCCATAAAATTGCAGTGCCCGGCACCGCTTGTCTTTTGCTCGGTCTGAATCCGGCCAGCTTGCCCAGACCGACCACAAAATCTAAAATGGTCATCTGCGGCGGCGGCCGAATCGGACTGCGACGGTCAATTTGATGCAGCAGCACCTGTCGCACTTCCAGTTCATCGGCGTCCACAATTTCTGCTGCCAGTCGTTGCGGTTGGTATTTTGCCTGTCGCTGAAGGTCAAACACCCGCCACGCTGTGATCGCATCAAACGCCAGGCACTTGAGCAGGTCCTCGACATCATCGAATTTGCGCTTCTCCACCCGACAACCGCTTTTGAGAACCCGAAAATACTCCTCGATCCCCCAGCGCGACTCGTACCACTGGCAAATGCGAATCGCATTGGCTGCATCGGCCTCACCTTCGGAGCACAGCAATAACCAATTCAGCGGCTCTTTCACGCGCGCCGGCGGGCGTTCTTCGAGCACCGACACCGCAATGACCGGCAAAGTGTCGGTACGTTTGCCCGGCGCTTTCAGCTGAACCTTTGCAATGCGCAGCGCCACGCTCGCGGTACGCGCCTTCCGCGCCCGCTTGCCACCTTGCGCGGCAATCTTCACTTTGCGTGTCGTCACTTTTGGCAGGGCTTCAACATGCGTGCGCAAATCCAAAGTGCCGGCAGCATCATCGATCACCTTGCGAAGCCGAGCGCCATTGCGACGAACCAGCAACCCAACCTGATCGCGCAGCTGATGCTGACGTTCAAACAAGGTCCACACGTCCGCCTCCCGATCGCATACGGTCATTACGCGCGTCTGCGCACCGCAAGCCGCTGACAACTCAGCGGCAGTCTCCAAGCCCTCGATCCAACGCACCGATTCTTTCAGATCATCCCCGCCGGCAGCACAACGCGCCCGAAACTTGCCGTCCAAGTCCAACACGCCCAACACGCGCCCACCGGGCGAAAACGCCACATTGGCATGCGCATAGATGCCCTGGGCCGTGCCACCGATCTTCGTCAACCCGCTGGTTGCATTTTTCAAGGTGTCAAAATTCAAGCCGGTACTGTCTTGCACCGCCAGCACCAGCGGTCGCTGTGCACAACGCGCCACCGTCGCCTGTCGGTGTGATTCCAAGATGTCGTCCATGTTTACATTATCGCTTGAAAGCAGCCGATATGCCGCCTTTTGGCTGGCCTCGTCGGCAAAAATCTGCGGCGTCAACTCGCCCGGCGTACTGCGCCAGGCGCGTCCCATCGACAGAATTCTTTTGCCCACTCTGCCATCTGGATGCGTCGAGGCGCCATACTCAACATCGGCCCAGTGCGCGTCATCTTTCAAATACATGTCCTGCACCGGCCGGAATCGTTGCCCTGAGCGGCGGCATAGCCGCGCTTTCCAATCCGCTGCCAAAGGCAGGGCAAACACCTGTTTCTTTTGTCCTTTTGAACACAGCCGACCCGAAGTCTCGCCGATCTGCCGCCAACCGGCAGCGCGGTAGCTTTGACCGCTGTAAGAGCGATCAATGTAAGTGTATGCCAACCGCGGCTTCTCACCATACTGCTGATGCCAGTCCGCGACCAGCCGCGACTTCGCCGCCTCCAGCGCAGCCGACGCCAGCCCATACACACGAACCTCAGGCAAAATTAAAAACCGTGCATTGTTCACCACCAGCCCCAGATTCTGCGCCCGTGCCCGCGCACTCCAGCCGATGTGTTGGTCCCGCGCCTTCGCATGCCAACTCGCAGCATGATATGACATTCCGCCTACGATCCGGTACTGTTCACTGATCACCCAGTACTTCAGCGCCTTGCCCGGCAGACGCGGCTCACTGAGAGGATGACAACTTTGCATCATGGAGCGCCATTGCCGGCGCGCCGATGGTTCCACCGGTTCCACCGAAATCCGACCCAGCTGCTCTAATTTGGCGTCCAGACGAAACGCCTCATCATACGCCGGCAACGACTCCTCAAGCGGCCTTGATCCCCGTACAGGCGGCAACGAAATGCCCAATTCAGCGGCCAGCTTCGGCAACGCCAGATAGGCTTGGGTGAGACAATACTTGCCACTGCTGCTGCGCCACTCAGCCCGTGCGCACAACTCTTTGGCTAAACCGTAACGACTATAATCGTTGCCACCCGCTGCTGTCTTGAACCACTTGACGACATCGTTCTCGAATTGTCGAAGTCCTATTTGCATGGGCGTAATTAAAGTGCATTACAGTCCGTTTGTCAAGTGTGTCTAGGTGATAGGATATTCATCTACCCTCATGACACTGAGAACGAGAATTCCATTAATGTTCTAAACGATGGCATAATTATTTTGAACGTCAAATCAGTTAAAGGACAGGAATTTGACTGCGTATTTATCTTGGAGTTTGAAGAATTTATTCAAAGCGCAATCGATGCAAACGAAGCCAATCGCAAAGCGACGTATAGGAAGATTTACATGATGTGCGCACGTGCACGCGACAATCTGCATTTGATCTATGGGCCAAACCCACTCCCAAGAGCATTCGTTGACATACTGCCAGGACCCGATGTATTGAGGCGAAGATAAATAGTGGTAAAAGGAGCATGAGACAGCAGGAATCAGCTCAAACAAACATAGATTTCACACTAAAACTCCAACCTGAACAAGGTGACGAGAAACAAATTTACCCTAATTTTTGGGCGCATACAACAGTACATCGGCGTCTGTTTGAAGCTCTTGAGGATGGTTGGTTCAGACCTAAACCTGAAGATAGCGGCCTATTATTCGGATTGAGACAACAGGTCAAAGAAAATATCGTAGATTGTGGACAGCACGCGATAGAAGTTCACATTAAGCTCGACAAAAACAAGCTGCCTCTTCTCAAGCCATTAGTTCTGCGGAATAATCACTGGGAACAGTTTGACTTCAACAATGAATACCATGGGAACGAATTCATATGGTGGCCAGGCCCATACCCAGTCTTTGCGATCTCAAGCCTAGCAGTCAATTCCGAAGAAGAACTTGTACGGCTAAAAAAATTGTCCAAAATTTTTTCGAATATAAAGCTACCTGATGTGCCAATAACCATCGATCCGAAACCATGTGTTAGCACCACCCCCGACCCACCGCAAGATTCTAGTTCTGAGCTCGTCCTCGATTCCGACTTGGATTCAATACACGGTGCATTGACCATGGCAGTTTGGGCAGTACCTCGTATAGAACCATGGCTGAGATTTCTGGAGTGCAGTCTGTCATCTAGGGCGTCAACTCTTTCGGAATTAGCAAAAGATCTTGATGCCAGCTGGCTACGGTTTCCGCCATGGCTCTCCTTCCCCACCAAATTTGCTTTGGCTCCTGATATTCATGAGGCTCTTTGGTTCGCTTCTGTTGAAGTGTTGAGTGAGCGTTGCAACAACCAAAACTTACCAGAAAAAATATACGTAAAAGCCTCTGCATTAAGTCCCAAATACAAACGCAATTTTTCGGAGTTTCTAAACTTGACCTGCGAAATCCTGCGTGGGAATGCCAGAGTACGCATTGTTGAATGGAAAGATTGTCCAGTTGGATTCGCCATACTTCTTTTGCTAACGAGAAGGGTACCGGAAAAATTTCGAACTTGGGCCGAAACCATGCCTGATTTACCTCCAGCGGTGTTCTGGTCGGCAGCAATTTTGTGCGGACTTCATAACGGATTTCGAAAACTGAGCAATCAGTTTCGCAGCAGGAATACTAATCTATGGCCATTTATCGCAGCATGTGCCTTGCGCAGCTGGTCTTCAAAGAATCGTTACCAGGTGTTTAAGTGGCCTTCCTATGATCACGAACTGAAATGGCATGTTGACGAGGGTCGGTATATATTGTCGGCAGATAATTCGCAGATTACGATCAAGGCTGTTCAGGCACGTGGAAAATGGTATATGTCAGATTTTGAAAACCCTGATGTCAGGACTGCAGCAAAGAAAACTGCAGAACAGCTTAGTTGGCCATGCCTACGAACAGAATTGATTTTCGAGGCAGACAATTTTGATTTCGATAGTTCAGTCACCAGAAACGAGCACTTTTACAAAATTTCCCTGCCACTAGGGTGCGAATTTAAAACTAAACGCGTATTGGATGTTGAGTCATTTCGCAAACATATCGCCATTGCTGCAGGAACTGTAACTGATCCGCCACAGCCAAAAAAATCAATTTCAAAATTCAGTGCTGCTCAATCAAAAATTACAAAAGTTCCTGGCTTATACCTGATCGAAGACTTCATTAGTAAGAAAGAAGAAGATTTGTTAGTCAAGGAGATTGATAAAAACTGGCATGAAAATAAATTCAATTTAAATCGTCGAGTTCAACACTATGGTTGGGAATATGACTATAAGGCGCGAAGGGTGCATTCTGAAATGCGCATAGGAGAACTGCCAAGATGGGCCAAAAACATTGCTACTCGTCTTGTAAATCAAAAAATTGTAGCAAACATGCCCGATCAATTGATTGTCAACGAGTATGTTAAAAATCAAGGAATAGGTCCGCACAAAGATAGTAAGGATTTCGACGACGGCATCGTCATGCTCAGTTTACTGGAGTCCTGGCAAATGAGATTTAAACAAAAGGAAACGAAAAAAACGGTCAACATTATGCTTGAACGTAGAAGTGTAGCAGTTATGACCGGTGAAGCACGCTATCAATGGACTCATGAAATTCCTAGGAGACTGAAAGAACCGGACCCGAAGAAGCCAAATGACAAAAAACTGGTTAAAGTCAGGGGACGTCGCCTTTCGTTTACGTTTCGCAAGGTGTTGACATAGGAATGTCTGACAGCAACCTCAAATTGCCTAAAGAAAATCAGATAAGTTGCGAACCAGCTGGTTCAAATAGTCCAGAGAGAATCAGACATTCAAATAAAGCCGAATTTGAAAGACAACATAAAACTCGTGCACGGTAACCAGACCTATTGGATTTGAGCAGCAGAATGTAAATAAATGTCCTACATTCCTCTACTTTTTGCTGTTATCTGCTTGATAGTAAATCGAAATACAATTAACTCAAGTGCGGGATAGCGCCACGCTCTTTACCTCCACCAATAAACGGGCGCGACAACGTATAATAGGATTTTGTGTGCACATGCTGCATGACTGAAAATATTTTACAAATCAATGGTGCAGAACAATTAAAAAGGATTGTAGAGCATGAATAAACTTAATTCGAAAAAGAGGTGTTGTTGATCCATGAAGTGGTTAATATCAAAAAAATCGACTAATTTGCTTCTTCAGATCAGTGCTGTTTTTGCACTTATCTTTTGTTTCCAGGCCAAAGCCATGGAACCGCTTTCAATTGGTGTCTTGAAGTTTGGTACGGTTCGTTGGGAATTGGATGTTATTCAGCATCACGGACTCGCGGAAAAACGCGGGCTGACAGTTAACGTTCAGCCACTCGGTGGAAAAAATGCCGTTAACATCTCCTTACAAGCAGGTGAATCCGATGTGATTGTGAATGACTGGATTTGGGTCTCACGGCAGCGAGATGAAGGAAAAACTTTTACATTTGTGCCATACTCAGTCGCCGCAGGTGGTTTAATGGCTCGCTCCGATAGTGGTATTGAAACCGTAGCCGATCTTGCCGGACGCAAAATTGGAGTTGCAGGGGGGCCGGTTGACAAAAGCTGGCTGCTATTGAGAGCCTACGCCAGGAAAAACGCGGGGATCGACCCCGCTGAAGTTTCCGACGTCAATTTCGGAGCGCCGCCACTGTTGAATGAACTCGCCATGCGAGGTGAAGTTGACGCACTTTTAAACTTCTGGCACTACGGCGCCCGATTTAGAGCGGCAGGGCATAATGATGTCATCAGCATCCCAGATGTGCTTGCCGGACTTGGTATCGAACGTTCATTAGCGCTGATCGGCTGGACTTTCGATGACAACTTAGCTCAAACTAATCCTGGAGCAATGGAAGCTTTTCTTGCGGCTTCTTACGAGGCAAAGAGAATTTTGCTTACATCGGATGAAGAATGGGAGCGTATCCGACCTTTGACAAAAGCGACAGATGATGAGACTCTTTTCGCTCTCCGTGATGCCTTTCGCGCCGGTATTCCAAGAAACTTCGGAGAAGCAGAACAAGCAACTGCAGCTGAAATTTTCAAATTGTTGGTTGTTGAAGGTGGTGAAAAACTCGTAGGTAAATCAACGGAATTGAATCCCGGCACATTCTGGAAAGGTTTTACAGTGGAACCAAGCCTTACAGAATGATCCGAAATTGTCTAGTGCATTACTTCGCTTTTCCTGTCTAGCGGCGTTATTCGCCGCTTGGCAGTTTCTAGCTGTCGTTCTCAATGATCCGATACTGCCATCTCCAGTTGCGGTCGCAGTTAAAGTTTCCGAGTACTTTCAAAATGGAGAATTGCCCTATCATTTAGGCATCACTCTCCTACGTGTATTTTGTGCGTTTTTTATCGCGCTCGCCATTGGCTCGTTCATTGGTATCGTAATGGGAGAGTCAAAGACTGCCGATGCTTCACTGGACGGCATCTTGGTTCTCGGTCTGAATATTCCCGCTCTCGTCACAATTATTTTGTGTTACGTATGGCTTGGCCTGACTGATGTTGCTGCAGTAACCGCGGTAGCAATCAACAAAATTCCAACGGTTACTGTTACGCTTCGAGAAGGCGCGAGAGCTGTCGATAGAGACTTGCTGCAAGTCGCCGACGCATTTCGACTAAGTACTAATCGAAGATTGATGCGTGTGTATCTTCCTCAACTTTATCCCTATTTGATGGCAGCATCTCGCAATGGTCTTGCGTTGATTTGGAAAATTGTACTGGTCGTTGAGTTGCTTGGCTTAAGCAGTGGAGTGGGATTTCAGTTGGGAACCTTTTTTCAGTTTTTCGACATAACGAGCATTCTGGCTTACACTGCTGCGTTTATTGTTGTCATCATGAGTATCGAACAATTCATCATGAGACCACTGGATCGAAAAATTGCAGTCCGGGAGATTTAGGATATGCTTTCAGTCAATGTCCGGGAAAAATGGTTCACGGAAGACAAGATCATACTCAAAGACGTCCGGCTGGAAGTTAAATCCGGTGAGGTTGTTGCGATTACCGGCCCATCAGGTTGTGGAAAAACCACTTTGCTCAATCTAATCGCAGGCTTGGATTCATACTTTGATGGCGAGATTAGAGTGAACGGGAATCAAAGTATGGATTCTCTCACGATTGGTGTTGTTTTTCAAACCCCTCGGTTGATGCCTTGGTTAACTGCGATTGACAATCTACTTCTTGTCATGACTGGTGACCCCCAAAAAAATCGAGAAATTTGCGAACAGAAACTATCGCAAACTGGACTTGAAAATGCTCGAGATCAATACCCACATCAGATGTCGGGAGGTATGCAAAGACGCCTCGCAATGGCTCGGGCGTTTGTCAACCAGCCTTCTGTCCTACTGCTTGACGAACCATTTAGTTCACTTGATGTAGCTACCGCAGATCGTCAACGCGCACTGCTGATGAGTTTATGTTACGAAACGAAACCGCTCGTTATTTTTGTTACTCACGATTTAAGAGAGGCGATCTCAATTTCGGATCGCATTGTTTTCATGAGTAATTCGCCCAGCAAAGTTAGAGATGAGTATCTAGTTGAATTCGAGGGTATGAAAAAAGTGAATGACCCAGAAGTTAGCAACATTTACTTAGAATTATCACAACTTTACGAATTTTAAATTTCGAAAGCATTGTTGTTCCCGCTGCGTTAGGTTCTCACCCGACTCACTGTCATTTGCACTGACATGCTCCGAAAGAAATTTAAATTTACAAATTGTGGGGGAGCGAGGGCAACAGTTTGCAGTGAATTTCATACCGCTGTAAGAACTGATTCGGACGGTTGACAAAGATCTTAATTGATTGATCGCTCCCAACGAATTTGAATTTTCAGTGATTACATTTCTCTTCCAGGTATCTTCTCAATGACCCTGATGATGTGATCTAGGGCACGTTTGGTTTGATCCTCGTGTCCGGCAATAAACACTCGCCCTGAAACACCAAACATCTGACAGTCTACGAGAATATTTTCTGGTACCGCCTTTTCTGCCTCATTGGCGGCCGCGGCCGCGAACAAAGCGGGAGCTGTCTCAAGAAGCATCAAAGACTCACCTGGCAAAATCATTGATGCCCCTCGTTGACGATTAAGAATAACCGAATGCTGATCAACAACATTTTTGACGAGATGGGAGTAGAGAATTCGTGGCTTGAGTCGGTCTTCCTCTCTCAGTCCAAATCCTTCCAGTATCGCTCGTCCGGCTTTTTCCAAATCTATTAATCTTGAGCTGTGGAGTTCTAAAATTCCAAATTGGCGTTCGACATAAAGGATACCCGGTTCAATCTCGCGCACCGACTTTAAAGCCAGATCAATGACTCGATGAATCGCGAGCGCGGGTGAGATCTCAATGATGAGCGAATGCATACCTTGCATTGGCACATAACCGCGCGCTCGCAGAGATGTGGCCATATATGCTGCAAATTGAGTCTGAAGATTTTCGATCTGCAAATAGACTCGAAGATCAGCCATCTTCATTCACACTCGACTTCAACGTTTCACTAGGAGAAACTGTCAAATGTTGACGGAAATTCTCCAATGATTGAGCAATTGACTGAGTCTGCTAACCACTGACTTCGAACTTGCTGACAACATCGGAATGTGGGCGTGGAATCACGTGCACAGAAATCACCTCGCCTACTGAATTTGCAGCTTCGGCACCGGCTTCCGTTGCTGCTTTCACAGCACCAACATCGCCTCGAACCAATACTGAAACCAATCCAGCTCCAACCTGTTCCCGCGTGACGATTTCCACGTTCGCGGCTTTAACCATTGCATCTGCGGCTGTGAACGCACCAACATAGCCTCGAGTTTCAATAAATCCAATAGCGTTTGACATGAGTTTTCTCCTTTGAGATTTGAGTTAAATAATCTAATTTTCAATTTTTTCGTCGACGATGCCGATCACCAATGCATCAATAACTACATTGCTTACTTCGTGTGATTTAAACCACCCTTTTGCCACAGACCCCAACGTAACCAATACACGTTCGTCGCGTCCAGCACCGAGAGGGTCAAAAGCAACCATATGTTCGGATGTTTCTCCATCTTTGATAACTTCAATTTCCAACAATGCGCCACTTGGCAGCTCTTTTAATTTTCGAGTTGCCCAGATCTTCCCTGTTACGATTCCTAATATCACTTTATTGCCTCACGATTTCGATTCCCATAGCCCGCGCCCGATCTTTTGCAAGTGGTGTCAACACAACCTTCTTGCTAATCACAATGCGCTGACTTCGTTCTGCAAGCTTTGCTATTTTTGCTTCAGACAACATTCCCCTTTCAATTCGTTCATCGACTGTTTTCAATTTCTGCTGATTCGTCGTTGAGTGACTGGTGGTAATTTGAGAAGACTGTGGGTGTTCACTCGAACTGCCCCTTAGTTTGAAACGAAGACGCCCCGACAAGATCATTGCTTCAACATCTTTGTCGCGTAGACATTTTGCAAAGTCCACAACAAAGTTATTCAGCTGCTTATCGTTCGCGACATTCAGTTCAACAAGAGATTCGCGATCCGACTTTAAAACACCTAAAATTTTCTTCATAAGCAAACAACTTGGTGCGGATGTCTTTTTTCTCGGCCTATCTGAAATTTGAGGAAGCACTTCTCGCAGCGCTTCTCGAACTGCCGCACGAATCTGGTCTCTTGATATAGCGTTACTGTCCATTTGTTCTTACATCCTCGCTTCCAATGCTTCTTCTGCTGCTTGTGCGGCTGCGCGTACATCACTTTCGGGGCCACTTAGGTACACACGACCGGTCGCACCAATCATTCGATAATCGACCACTTTGATTTCAGCTGCTTTTTCCGCTTCATTAGTAGCAATGATGCTGTACGCTGCAGGTTGCATTTCCAGCACAAACAGAGATTCACCTGGCAGAATCATCGATCCCAATTTATTTCGGTTGATTAAAAAGGCATGGTAGTCGTCAACACGTTTTACGATTGTGGATGCCAATATTTCGGGTGGCATCGCGTCGCTGGCATTCGCGTTTAATGTCTCTAGTACCGCTTCGCCGCCTGCGACAACATCAGCGGTAGATTTCGCGTGAAATTCCAAATAGCCAAACTGCCGCTCCACGACCAGTATGCCGGGCTGGACATTGACATTTTTCAAGGCAATGTCAGTAATTTCCTCAATGTGCAACCCGGGCACCACCTCAATGACCATCGCGGCCATATTGGTTTTTGGAAGGTATCCCCGAATCCAGCTGCCAAGATAGCTCATCGTTTTTGGCTGCATTTGATCAATGAATATGAAGGAACGTAACTTAGCCATCAGTATCTTGTTTCTCTAACCAGCTGTAGCGCTTGAATTTCCTCCAAAATGATTTTTCGAATTTCCAAGGCTAAGTCGCCGTTCGAACTGAATTGATCGTCACCACTGCTTGTCTGCTGAACACTTGCGGGTTCAAATTCACTCGAGAACGAGTAATCAATCGAACCTGATTTTGGAGGTGGCTGGGTCACTGCCAATTTCAAATCTTCGTAGACTTCCATATCCATAGGGAGATTTTTGTTGTAAGCAACTTTTGACCATTGAACCAAGTGATGCGGACCCAAGTTTTCACTCACCGAACTTCTTCCAAAAAAGCCAGTGCCAACTGTCATTGTTGGTGCCAAATTTGTATCGAAACCTGATGCGCCAGTGCTGCATGGCGCGTTCACAGCGGTTCTTAATACGTTGATCTGAGCACCAAATTTTAGAATCATCTCAGGGTCATGGCAGTGAATTGCAGCTGAGTGCCCCATGCCCATTCGTCGAACCATAGCGCTGCAGGAATTGAGAGCGGCCTCTCGGCTGGCGACAGTATAAAAACCGAGTACCGGGCATAATTTTTCTCGACTCAATAGATAGTCATCACCGATTCGTTCCAGTTCTACAACAAGAACTCGGGTCTTACTTGGAGTACGAATTCTGGCTCGTTCGGCGATCCATTCGGCATTCTGTCCGATCATTGCTGTATCAAAATTTCCATCAGGGAACAATGTTTCAGTCAATCGCTCCCGTTCCTCATCGGTACAAAAATAGCAACCATTCTTACGCAGTGCCGAGGTCAAAGCATCACTGATCGAAGCATGTGCGATGATCGCAGATTCATTGGTACACAACACACTGTTATCAAATGCTTTACTATCTGCTATGCTTTTCGCTGCATGTTGCACGTCAGCAGTTCGATCTACATATGCTGGACAGTTGCCAGGGCCTACGCCCAGCGCCGGATTTCCCGAACTGTAGGCAGCTCGTACCATGGGCGATCCGCCCGTCGCTAAAATCACATCTACACCATCAGAGCGCATAAGTGCATGAATGTCATCAAGTGATGGATTGTCAATTACCTGAATGATCCCATCGGGAGCGCCCGCAGACTCGACGATTTCAGCGAGTTGTGAGGCAGCATCGCTACAACATTCCTGAGCCACCGGGTGTGGGCTTATGACAATGGCATTTCTTGTCATCAATGCCAATAGCACTTTAAAGAAAACTGAACAGACGGGATTGGTTGACGGTGTAAGTGCAAAGACAACCCCAGCGGGTCTGGGAATTTCGACAATCCCTTGCTGATAATTGATCCGATGGTCGGTATAGTTGTCGTTTTTGTAGTAGTCAAATATGCCTTGGCTGCACAGACGGTTTTTGATTTCCTTATGATCGGCATTGCCAAATCCCGTTTCAGCAACTGCCCAATCCGCGTAACGACGCGCCGTATTTTTACCGAAATGTGCGGCTGCTTCAGCAATCGCTAGAACATCCTGGCGACCATAATTTGCATACAAACTTCCAGCCCAGCGTGCTCGGTTTACGATCCGAGCGGCTTGGAAGTACGGGGTTGATTCAGCGTGAACTGTCATTGAATTTCATTCCATTTAGCGATTTCACGACTTTTTTCATTTTCAAGAAAATTGTAGCGACCGCAAAAGCAATGAGTCTTGACAGTTCAACTCAGTATTTTGACTTTAGAACAATAGCATTATCAAGTCACAGCCATAAATTCAAAATTCAAAAATGTGCAACGAAATTCATAAAGTAGAGAATGCAGCGCAAAGCTGCCTTACAAAAAGTGATCATGAGTGATCGAATGGACCACTCACAGAAAATTGATGCTGATTGCTATGTGGAATAATGAACCATACACGAGGTATGGTTCACTAATATTGACTGACTTCAGTCCGTCGGTCTGCCTAACAGGTTTACTTCACTTATTGCAACAGATAGAGTTGCAAAGTCAATCTTGGGAAGGGTTTTCATATCAGAAATAATATTAGCCAGAATCTTACATCCGGCACTCTTGCCATTCATCCAATCTCTCACTGCCGCTACTGGATCACCTGTAGTTGCACCTCGAACTACCTCACTTGCAATTTTATGTTGATGAGAGTGAATATCATCGCTCAACCTGGATTTCGCTCGACTGTGCCAATGGTTCTCAACCGGCAATTCAGATACTTTCTCGCGAATCCAAAGCAGATCTAAACGAGCCCCGACATTGTAGTAAACACTGGCGACAAAAGTAACGTCTTTGTCAGTACTTCTGACAATATCCAGAATGTCCAATGCAGTAGACAATGTTATGAGCTCAACAACTCGTTGTGCGAGCGGCTCTGGAACATTCTGTTTTGTGAATTCTATGCTTTTTTGATTCAACTTCCGCTTGTGGTTTTCTGTGATCACTACTGACATAACCTTCATCAAGGTATGCATGCCACTTTTGTAATTACTGACGTTTTTGCTCACATCAAGCGGTGTTGCGCGGTGACGTAGCAACCATAATGTAGCACGCTGCAAAAGACCTTCTGTGTACAAGAGCATTTTCATCTGAATTTGCGCAGGTACTTGATTGTCCAATGCTTCAATATCCTTCCAAATTTTATTCATTGAAAAAATCGCTTTTGCCACGCAAAAGGCTCTTGCAATGTCCACATTCGAAGCACCCGTAAACTGGCGCATGCGGTAGGCAAATGTTGGGCCAACCCGATTCACTAAATTGTTCGTCAGGTACGTTGCTACAATTTCTTTTTTCAATCGATGTTGATGAATATCATTGGAAAACTTTGCAGCCAGCTCAACGGGAAAATAGTCTTCTAGATCTTCAACCAAGAACGGATCATCAGTGACATCAGATTCGAGCAGTTCTTGATAAAGGGTCATTTTCGAATAGGCAAGGAGTACCGATAATTCCGGCAGTTGCAACCCGATCGAAAGTGATTCGCGACGGTGCAGTTCTTCGCTGTCCGGGAGAAACTCTAATTGTCGATTCAACTCACCTGCCAATTCGAGTTCGCGAATAAACCCAATATGTTCCTGCAGCAGATTACTCGATTGAACACTCAACAGACTCAACGCTTGACTTTGCTGATAATTGTCAACAAGAACTAATTCGGCAACTTCATCAGTCATCGCTCTTAACAGATTGTTGCGTTGTTTGGTCGTCATTTCACCGTTGGCCACGACTTGATTTAACAGGATTTTGATGTTTACTTCGTGGTCTGAACAATCAACTCCAGCAGAATTGTCAATGAAATCTGTATAGCAGCGACCTCCTTTAAGACAGTATTCGACTCTTCCTAACTGAGTCATGCCCAAGTTGCCGCCTTCACCAACGACCTTGCAACCCAATTGATTGCCATTGACTCGCACCTGGTCATTTGAACGATTCGCAGCATCGGCGTGTGATTCTGTTGTCGCCTTTACGTAAGTTCCGATTCCGCCATTCCATAACAGATCTACGGGCGCTTTCAACATTGCGTGAAGCAATTCATTGGGGGTCAGCTTGGATTCCTCGATATTGAAACGTTTTTGCATTTGCGTCGAAATCTCGATTGCCTTCGCACTACGCTGAAACACTCCACCGCCTTCGGATATCAAGTCTTGGTTGTAGTCTTTCCAAGTCAGCCCTGGGGAGTTAAACAGTCGTTCTCTTTCGACGAAGCTGGAAGCTGAATCAGGATTTGGGTCGACGAAGATTTCGATATGATTAAACGCTGCAACCAATCGAATATGTCGAGAAAGCAGCATGCCGTTCCCAAAAACATCGCCACTCATATCGCCGATTCCAAGCACAGTAAAATCGGTTGTCTGGGTATTGACTCCCAATTCTCGGAAATGGCGTTTAACCGATTCCCAACCGCCTCTTGCCGTAATTCCCATTCCTTTGTGGTCGTAGCCCTCGGAACCGCCCGATGCAAATGCATCACCGAGCCAAAATCCATATTCTTCCGACAATCCATTGGCAATATCGGAAAATGTTGCGGTTCCTTTGTCAGCAGCCACGACTAGATACGGGTCAACATCGTCGTAACACTTAACTCGATTCGGACGTACAATTTGCTCACCTACAATGTTGTCTGTCAGGTCAAGCAATCCACTAATAAATATCTTGTAACAGGAAATGCCTTCCTCGAAAAAGGCATTCCTCTCGGGTGGGGGCTGCTTTACGAAAAAACCACCTTTTGAACCCACTGGAACAATGACTGCATTCTTGACCATCTGAGCCTTGACCAGACCTAATACTTCGGTTCTAAAGTCTTCTCTGCGATCGGACCAGCGTAATCCTCCACGAGCTACGCTACCACCTCGAAGATGTACAGCTTCAACGCGAGGTGAATACACAAATATCTCGTATTTCGGTCGGGGGTCTGGCATTTTTAAGATTTTGGCTGCTTCAATTTTGAATGAAAGATAAGGCAGGTTTTGCCCTTCATCGCCGATACAGTAGTAATTTGTGCGAAGCATAGAGGAAACTACGTTCAAATAACTCCGTAGAATTATGTCCTCGTCAAGACTCGAAACTGCATCCAACGTGACATTCAACTCGTCCCAGAGCTGTTGCTTCTGATCAGCAGTTTCTTCCAACTCCGGATCAAATGACAGTTCAAAATAATCAACAAGCCGCCGCACAAATCCTACATTCGCAGTCAGTGTCTGGATGATGTAGGTTTCGCTGAATGTCGTTCCTATCTGACGGAGATATCGGCTGCAGGCGCGTAATAGGACAACCTGTCGCCAGGATAAATTTGCTGACAAAACCAATATATTGAAACCATCGTTTTCTGCCTCATTTCGCCAAATTCTCTGAAATGCCTCCTCAAACATTCCGCGCTGTTCGTCTGGGTCGACTTCCACTCCCTGTGAGTGAACAAGGACAAAGTCATGGACCCACAATGACTCTCCGGTTTTCAGACGAATTTCGTAGGGACGCTCTTCGAGGACTCGAAGCCCCATATTTTCAAGGTAAGGCAATGCATCCGACGGAGAAATCTGCTTGTTGTAGCTATACAGCTTCAAGTGATATTTTTGCTCGGCAATCTCCCTGAGTGTTCGATAGAATGAAACAATCAGATCGTTGTCCTGGTTTAATTCTGAGAACCGTATGAGATCGGCTGCCGCCATCCAAGGCGAGTTGTATTCCTGATAGCTGGCACTGAACGAATCAGAATATCTTTTGAAGAATTTTCTGCCCAGATCCTGGCCGTACTTTTGAATCGTCGCTTTTTGCACGGAATCATTCCAAGTAACCGAAGCGTCTTCTACCAGCTGCTGGATCGTGGCTAGATTGCGCAATGGATCAGAATCTTGATCCACATAAATGGAATATGTGATGCGAGCAAGGATGGACGCAGAGAAAGTCGCGAAGAACTCTGATGAATTTCCTCGTAAAGATTCCATTAGAATCTCTTCAATTTTGATTCGTAAATTTCGATTGAACAACTCCTGAGGAATGTAAACAATCGCTGAGTAAAATCGATTGTATTGTTCGCGTCGCAGCAGCACTTTCACGCGCTGACGTCCGAGCAGCTCCAAGATTCCTGCTACATCTTCGAATAATTCGTCCCCCGATACTTGAAACAACATGTCTCGGGGGTAATTGTCAATAATGTTAGTCAGCTCTCGAATGCTATGAGTGGTTTCGGCGAACTTGCTCTTTTGCAGAACATACTTGATTTTGTTTCGAACCAGTGGAATCATGCCGGCGCTGCTATTGTAGGCATTTGACCCAAACAATCCCAAAATACCTCGAACTCCAATCAACGAACCCGTGTCTGAATAGTTGGGAATATTGATCAGGTCCATATATGTGGGACGATGGATCGGAGATTGTTCGTTCGCCTTTATGATGGAGAGAACCTGTTCTGCCTCGTTTGTGCCAAAATCAGGGTCCGGCAGAATTTCGCCAATCTCATCATAGTTTTTCAATACTCCTAAAACTGAGCTTCGATCTAATTCAACTTTTTTACCATTTGAAAAATTCAGTTCGAAGTAACCAAGGAAGGTGAAATTCCCCAATAGCAGCCACTCACAAAATTCAGAATTATCTTCCATGCTTGAATCATCTGACTGCTTTTCAAGCGCTTTAAGATTATCTGCGGCCTCATGGACACGTTTTCTCATTGGCTGCCAGTCCGTGACAGCGCATTCAATCATGTCGAATGTTCGCTCTAATCGTGATCGTATTTGCGCAACTTCAGCTGAACTTTCGGGTTTATCGAATTCAATATGAATAAAAGATTCAAACTCGCCATTCAAAAAATCGGCATTGGTCGGTGAAACAGCTTTCTGAATTTCGCGCTGTTCATCTCTGAGCACAATCATTACTGGATGAATCGTGGAATATATTTTCAAGCCCATTTCGCTGAATACCATAGATACGGAATCAACGATGAAAGGGCGATCTGTAGCCACGAGTTCAAGAACCATGTAGTCAGAACGCCATCCGTCACGTTCCACCTCTGGGCTGTAGATGCGGATATTGGTTTCTCCTTTACCTCTAAATCTAGCCAGTTGCCAGTGGGCAGAAGCTGCGCCCTTCAAGTCAAATAATTCTCGCTTTGACAAATCTTCGTACGGTATTCCGTGATAGTAGTCTCGCACGAAATCCAGAAACATTTCTGAGTCGGAACCGGCAGCATATCCGGTATCGCTGCTCGCGAGTCTATTGATGAGGGTTTGGGTCTGTTCAGAATGCAGTATTGACATTAGTTTCTCTCTATGTTCAGGATGAAATGCAGCTGATAATTGACTATACAGTTATGCTTTCTAATTTACCACTTATTTTAATCAGGACAGTACTGAAAAAAATTGTTTTCAGCGTCAGAATCAAGTGATTTCGCAACGGAAAAAACACAATTGTGTTTTCAAGATAAATGGTGCATTGAATTTGTTTCTGCACTCGAAATCAGATTAGCGAACAGCAGTCAACTCCGTTGCCACATGGCGAATCTGAATAATCAATGTTAACAATACTGAAACCAGTTTGTTGATTTTTATCAATAAAAATAGTAAATTACAAGAACGATTTAATCTTAAAATTTAATACTGAGGCCAAATAGTTTGAATACTGTTGACAATGTTCGCTTCTGTGTCGAATTATGAGCACGATTAAAATCAATTGTGGAAAAGATATCTGACTGCCAAATACTATGAGTTTATCGTCTCGACAACCTATTGAAAATAAGCATCTGTCTGCGAATGTTTCTGGGAGTGAAGAAGCCGTTCCTCACGTTCTGGCGCCTGCAGCGACTGGTGTTGACCGTTTCATCTCTGAACATGGAGGTGATGTTGACCGAGTCTTTGGAGAAGCTGAAGTTAACCCGGAATGCATCGGCAATCCAACTGTTGGCATGTCTTTAAAATCCTTTTGCGGTCTCTTTGAATCGGCTTCTAAAGACACTCAGAACGATAATTTTGGATTGTGGTTTGGGAATCAGTTCAAACCTGATGATTTGGGGTTATGGGGGTACGCTGCTCTATCCAGTTCAACTCTCGGCAGCGCACTTTACAATCTAGTCGATTTATTTCGATATCATCAGCAATGTTCGATGATGCGCTTGGTAACGACTCGCAACAAAATGTACCGACTGGAGTATCAAGTTCGCGATCCGAATATTCTGCAGCGAAGACAAGATGCCGAATTGTCATTGGGAATGTTCTTTAATTTATTTCGCGAAAGCGCCGGATTTCAATGGACCCCGGAAGAGGTTTATTTCGAGCATCCGAGACCGGAAGACAGCAAAGAGCACGAGGCGGCATTCGGAGCTCCAGTTTTTTTCAATCAGCAAGTTAACGCTATTGTGTTCAAACCTGAAATTTTGACCAATCGAATGCCCAAGTGTGACCTTAAATTGATGACGATTACTCGCGCCTGTCTAGAAACCCTCCAAACTAATTCACCTTACGAACAGAATTTGACCGACCGAATTCGAAATCTAATTCGTATCAAATTAGCCGATGGATATCCATCACTGGACATGATTGCCAAGAGTCTGTACATGAGCACGAGCGCAATTCAGCGAAACTTAGCTTGGGAGGGACTTTCCTATTCGGAACTCGTTGAAGACACTCGGAAAAACCTCGCAGAAGTTTACCTCAAACAACGTAATTTATCGCTTTCCGAAATCGCTTATCTTCTCGGATACTCGGAATTGAGTGCATTTAGCAGAGCTTTTCGGCGATGGACTGGTTTTTCGCCACGCGAATTTCGAGGACAACTGCTTCGTTTTTGAGTCCGACCGCGTCTTCTTCCCGACTTGTCTGCCAGACAGGCTTGATTGACACTCTTTTTGGGATGTAACCCCGAATTCAATCGAATCAATTTACGTTTAGTTTGATTGTCACGAAATCCGTATCAACTTATTTTTATGGTTGACATTGATTGCTAAATGGTGAAGCACTGGCAGCGAGAGGGATTTCTTGAAAATTCTAGAGTCAGATTTATCTGCCAGAGTTACTTAATCTTCGATTCTGATCTCAATGAATGTTCAGGATGACATTCGAATTGGCAATGCGTAGTTTCAGTGTCTTAGACCATGAATTTCTGTGTTTCTGAACTTCGAAACATGATTGAAAATTTGACTCTATGGACAATTCACGATAAGATGAGTACACTTAAGTCAAAGCATTGCCTTCATTGAGCAAAGGCGATTGCGTTGCCATAGGACGGCAAACACATGCCGTCGCTGAAGCTGTCTTGCTTACACGGTTTGTCAACGCGGCTTCCCCTTTGGATAAGGCAAGTGTCCGTACATCAGATTTGTTTTCGATTGTTCGTAATTGATACGAACTAGTTTTCGAAGCACTGTTTTCTGACGTTATTTGATCACAACTGAGCATCCGTTCAGTGTACTCGACGCCCTGACGTGTGATGTCAGGCTGTCATGGATTCCTGTAACCCCATTCACCCCATCTAGGAGGTCTTGTGCCTACCCCCGGTTTTGAATATGATCCCGCCTTCAAACGCATTTTTTCGTACCCCGACATGATCCAGGAGCTTGTGAGATTTCTCTCTTCGGAGCTGGATGAACTCAGTTTGCGGCACGCACAGCTGATCGGCACCGAACATGTGAGCAAACAGCTGAAAAAACGCCAGCAGGACCTCGTCTGGCAGGTGCTGCGAGCAGCAGACGGGACTTTTGTCTACTTGGCCTTGGAGTTTCAGTCGACGGTGGACAAATTCATGCCGCTTCGGGTGAACACGTACCGTTCTTTGCTGTTTGAGCAGTTGGTTCGGCAACGCCAATTGGAGCCCGATGGACGGCTGCCGGATGTGATCCCGATCGTTATCTATAATGGGAAACAGCACTGGTCGGCACCGCTGGAATTTGGTGAACTGCACCCGCTTCGAAATTCAGTGCACGCTCGATATAATATTAGTGCTCGATACATTCTGATGGACTTTTCAACCTACAAGGAACGGGCACTTGAGTTTTCCGACAATCCGTTGGCCTTGTTGATCCGACTGGAAGTAGAAGAGTCGGTAGAAGAGCTGCCGCAGGTGGTGGAAACTTTCATCGGGTGGTATCGGCAACCGGGGCAAGAGGAACTGAAAGCGGACTTGACGGACTGGTTCAAGATGTTGTTAGAGAACGTCGGTGACGAAAATTTACGTCGCCGTATTGAAGGAGTAGAAGATATGGGAATGTTAGCCGAGAATCTCAGAGAGTGGGTTGCCGAATACAAAGAATCTGGTTTGGCTCAATTAGAGAAAGGTCGTACCGAAGGCTTGGAAGAAGGCAAACGCGAGTTGCTTTTGCGGCTAATTGAGAAGAAGTATGGAACTGACGTGCGCGAACAATTGACAGATACCTTGCTGCGGCACACTACGACAGAAGCTCTGGATCAGTTCGGAGACTGGATCATTGAGTGTGGTTCAGCTGAGGAACTGTTCCAACGCATTCGTGCCAGTTCCAACGGCATCAACTGAATTCATCGAACATAGAGCTGCAGACATGGGAATGTTAGCCGAGAATCTCAAACAGTGGGTTGCCGAACATAAAGAATACAAAGAAGCTGCTTTGGCTCAATTAGAGAAAGGTCGTACCGAAGGTCGTACTGAAGGCTTGGAAGAAGGCAAGCGCGAGCTGCTGTTGCGGCAAATTGAGACGAAGTATGGAACTGAGGTGCGCGAACAGTTGACAGAAACATTGCTGCGGCACACTACGACAGAAGCTCTGGATCAGTTTGGGGTATGGCTCATCGAGTGCGGTTCAGCTGAGGAACTGTTCCAACGCATTCGTGCCAGTTCCAACGGCATCAGCTGAATTCATCGAACATAGAGCTGCAGACATGGGAATGTTAGCCGAGAATCTCAAACAGTGGGTTGCCGAACACAAAGAATACAAAGAAGCTGCTTTGGCGGAGGGCTTTGCAAAAGGGTACGCTGAAAGCTTTGCAAAAGGGTACGCTGAAGGCTTGGAAGAAGGCAAACGCGAGCTGCTTTTGCGGCTAATTGAGAAGAAGTATGGAACTGACGTGCACGAACAATTGACAGATACCTTGCGGCAACAAACCACAGTCGAAGCTCTGGATCAGTTCGGAGACTGGATCATTGAGTGCGGTTCAGCTGAGGAACTGTTCCAACACTTTCGTGCAAGTTCCAACGACATCAGTTGAATTCATCAAAGAGCACGTCAAAATTTTAGGGATGTTAGTCGAAGCTGCTGATGACAGAGAAAAGTCCTTCCCGTTGAACGCTTAGTCTGAAGATTCGAGAAGATGACATCAAGCTGGAAAAAACAGCCTCGATTCGGTACCCAAACTTGAGGCATTTAGTACATTCTTGCCCGCTTCATCCCTATCGCGCCAACATGAATTAGGTACCGTAGTCATCGAATTTCGTTAGGAGTAATTTCACTTCTACGTGGATAGTGACGACTCTAGGGAATTGAAGAGTGCTGCGTAATGTGGTATTGAAATTGGCTAGTTCCTATTCACTAATCGAAACTCCCAACTTTCTTCTCATGTGAAATCGCAAAAAAGTGTGTCGAGATACGCTGCGCTCACTGGCAAAATCACCAAGGCTCTCGCCAGAAGCTTAATGATCTCTTCGGACCTTCTGAAACTGCTTCAATTTTTAGCGCTACTTTCAAACATCGCCGTCGTAAGAATTACAGAAAAGAATACGTGAATTGACATCCAATATGCACTGGTATTGCTTCAAAAGCAGCGGATCACATTTAAACTGCAATCACAACTGAGTCAAAAAGCAAAAGCCCTGCGCAAAAATTCAGATGGCTTTTCAAATTCGTAGTTGAACTTGTATCAGCAATAATTTTCTGAAATTTCGTAGGCGAAAATTGAATCCAATGCCTAAGGCAAGAAAGCCGCTTGTTACATCAGAGTCAATTCACTGAAAACTAGAACGGATAAACGGCCGAGAAAAGAGATTCGCCAATAATTCCTGCAGCTTTATTTTTAACAACCGGTATAAATATCACACCTGAGATTGTGATGGTAATTTACTAAGCGCCGAGCCCCATCACCATGCGCAACTGTGGTGTCGTATCTGGTTCGAGTGAGCAACCGTTTGTTCTCCTAATTTGTTTGATATCAAATTCGATTCTTTTTTCGCTTCTCTATTGATTGAAAGCAAAACTTCCTCTCGGAATTCCCGCTAAATTTCTGACCCAATTTTTTGTTTTCAATAGCAAACTTTGATCAGAGACTGCAAATTTGACATTCCGTACATCTAAGTTTGCATAGGAATTGTTAAAAAAATATCGAAGTCGATTATCTGCGTGAATAATGAGGCAGCGACAAAACCGTAGCGCGTGTAGACAGTAAATTCAAGCAACAAGGTGGCGGAATCACCTGAAGGAATTCCGTTCCTCGACCTATTTTTTTCGTTTAATTCTTCGATAAATTGTAAAAATCACGAAAGAAATCAGCAGCAGGCCGGCTGCGCTGCCCATTGTCAGAGATCCTAGAGTGGGGACCATCGGCGTATAACCTGACACCATTTTTGCATACAGCCATTCGGGGATTGTCTGATCCGCTCCTGTTGTGAACAAAGACAGCGGGAAATTGCCCCACGAAAGCAAAAAAGCAAAAATTGCTCCTGAGATTATTCCAGGTGACAAAATAGGCAGTGTTATTTCTTTGAGAACTTGCATCCTCGACGCCCCAAGATCATAAGCAGCTTCTTCCCAAACTGGATCGAAACTGTAAACCTGAATTGACATGATCAGTGTGACGATCGGTAGCACCCAAATCATATGAGCAAAAACTGCAGTTTGCCAGCTGGTGGTAATCCCAATCGAACTAAACCACAACAAAAGTGCCAATCCCAACACCGCTTGAGGGAAAAATATTGGAAGCAAAATCAATCTCTGATAGAGTTTTCTTCCCTTCCAGTTGTATCGAGCAAAGGCCAAAGCACCAAAAAATGCAAGAACTACCGACAAAATCGTTACAAGAGTGGCGATGCTAAGAGAAGTCCAAATTAAATCTCGCACAGATAAGGATACAAACGCTTTTTCATACCATCGAGTGTCCCAAGCACGAACTGGAAACTGAAAATACCGCTGCTTGGTAAACGAGGCCATTACGACAGATAGCATTGGCATATACAAGAACAACAAAATGCTGCCCGTCCAAACGATAATCAGAGCACGCGCAACCCTTCCTTTTCTTTTGGCTTCCATGTTACGAATGACGCCCCATGAGACGGTCTAAATCGATCTTTCTGAACAAAAAGAAAATAATGAGCATTGAAATTATGATGAGCAGTACGGAAAGCACCGAACCTTTTGGCCAATTTTGCGCGAATGTAAATGCGGATTCGATATCATCGGCAATCATAATAACTGCCTGACCACCTAGAATTTTTGATTCAGCCAATGATCCCAATGTGAGAATAAAAACCAATAAACTACCAATTAAAATGCCGGGCATCGATAACGGCAACTCAACTTCGCGAAAAATCTGAATTCTCGATGCCCCCAAATCCGACGCTGCTTCCTTTAATGACTCTGGAACCATTGACAGTCCAATCACTAAAGGAAAAAGCATGAATGGCAAGTAGACATACACCAGCCCCAAGACGATGGCGGGAACGGTGTACAACATTCCAGATAATGACACTCCGAACAGATAGTTCAAACTACCATCGATAATTCCGTTTTTCAATAGCAGCAGCACCCACCCAAACAAACGAATGTTTTCCGATATCAAAAGCGGGAGCGCCACCATAATCGTAACCAATGTCGCCCATTTTCCAAACAATTTAGCCATTCCATAGGCAATTGGATAAGTAATGACCAGCAACAGCGCTACTGTAACTAAAGCAAGGGTGATGGACCATCCGAATGAAATGTAGTAACTCTGGGTTACAACTGAAATGTAATTTTCGAAGGTAGGTAACTGATTGAGAGTAAAAGTCTTAGCCGGCATAAAACTGTAAAGGACAACTAAGACTAGCGGTCCTGCAAATCCAACAAGCAAAAATATGCCAGTTGGCAGCGCGGTCAGGAATCCGGGCTGACGAAGCCACGAAAAGATCGATTTCATTGTGAAGACTCCGAATTGCTAATGATCGACCATCATAGAATCCTGCGCACGCCAGCCGATAGTTACGACTTCACCAGCGTTTCCTGAATAGGGATCATCTTGAAGTCTTTCCACCAACCACTGGTGTGAACTTTCTTCATTTCTGACTTGATACTGAATGCGGGAGCCAAGGGCATAATCGTTGAAAAGCACCCCTTGCAACTGATTCGGCAAATTTTCTGCAGCCGGTCCGATTTTCATCACTTCAGGGCGAATGATCAAATACCCAGATTTGAAGTGTTCATCTAGAATTGAATTGATCTCAATTTCCAAACCAGTTTCGATGTCTCTCACTTTCCGCGAATCGATGCGTTCGACTTCAAACGTATTTACTTCGCCCATGAATTGAGCAACAAACTTATTTTTGGGTCGATTGTAGATGTCATCTGGACTACCGATCTGAATGAGTTCGCCTTCATTGAGAATTCCAATTCGATCACTCATAACCATCGCTTCTTCCAGTGAATGTGTGATATATACGAATGTCTTTCCTGTTTCACGGTGAATATCTTTCAATTCCTTTTCCAGAGTCTTGCGAAGTCTGTAGTCGAGTGCTGATAGAGGCTCATCAAAAAACAATATTTCAGGATCAAATGCCAATGCGCGGGCCAGCGCAATTCTCTGACGCTCACCTCCAGAGCACTGATTGATGTTCTTGCCATAAAAATCGGCAGGCAGACGCAACAACTCAAGCAATTCCAAAGCTCGAGTGCGACGAGTCTGCGGGTTGACGCGCGCGATCTTCATGGCGAATTCAACATTTTCACCAACCGACTTATGGGGAAATAAAGCAAGGTTTTGAAAAACCATGCAAGTGGGGCGTTTATTGGCGGGCACATCATTGATGACCTCGCCTTTGAGTCTGATTTCGCCGCTAGTGGGGTGATCCATCCCCACTAGTATGCGAATTAAAGTTGTCTTGCCGCTACCTGATGGCCCGACTAAAGTGAAGAATTCTCCATCGGAAATGGTAAGATTGACATTCGATAAAGCTGTAAAGGTTCCAAACTTTTTTGTGATTCCTTGTAGCTTGAGAATTGCAGCATGACCACCATCCATCTAGATGAATCTCCAGAATAATATTTTTCGGGTTTGGCAAGAATGTTGGGACTAACCTTCCCGTTCTCTTTTCGCTGCAGAGTAATGCTCATACATCTCAGCGTAATCGGGATTGATGTTGTAATCTTCTGAACGCGCCATTTCCTCTTCGAGAGAATCCCACTGAATGGCATCCAGCTCGTCTGAATCAAAAGCCGCTAAAACAGATGGGTCACCCATTTGAGTCACTGGGTTGTAAGTTCCCTCTGCAAAAGCTACATTTTTGCTGACGTCAGGTCGTTGAATGTACGCCAGAAATTCTTCAGCGAGCGGTGATACTTGGGGATTGTTTACAACAGAAGTGAGTTCAATCCAGACAATTCCACCTTTTCCATCCATTGGACCCGAATTCGGCGTAATGCCTCGAACGTTGTTGTAGCCGTCAAAACGAGCCGGTGATGCTGTGTAGGTTCCACCCGTGAAGTATGCGTCAATTTCACCATTGATCAATGCAAGATTCATTGCCACTAAATCGTCTGTCAGTATTTTTGCACCATTGAAAATTTGCCTTGCCATTCCAGCAAAGGCTTCAATTTCTTCAGCAGAATGCGGCTTAAACGGATCTACGTCAGCAGCAACACACATATGATAGATATTCCAATTGTCGTAAGTGAGAACCCCATACCGATCTTTCATACCCGAGTCTAAAAACAGCTTGAAGCCTTGATCTTCAGCCATTCCTCGTGAAATCTTGTCAGTATTTACTACGAAATTGAAAGGACCGAATCGTTGTGTAACTCCCAATAAGTGTTCTCCCGTTTTATCCATCGCCCATGGATAAGGGGGATGGAATGCAGGCATCATTTTTGCAAAAAATGGTTCAAAACGATCTCTTGGCAGATCTAGAATTAGCCCTTCCGGCCACATCATTTCCTGAGCCCAAGGGTTATTGACATTGATTAAATCCCAAATCTTGGTCTCACCTGCACGCAGCCGGTTTACCGCATCCGGGTCTGATGTGAGACCCTCTGCACGAACGGTAGCATTAAACTCCTTTCGAAAAGGGTCTAGGACATCATCTGAGTTGTATCCTTCCCAACAGTAAATATTGAGTTCATTTTCACGTGCAGCGCGTGCAAAATTGGGAAACGTTCCCAAGGAATACGCCGCCGCCAGCGCTCCTGTCGTTTTCAGAAAATTACGACGAGATTTTTGAATTGCCATCCTGTTTGCCTCCTAAATTCGAAAAAGTCTGACCTTTGATGCGATTATTATCGCTATCTATTATTTTGTACACGATAGCATAACATAAGGCAATTTTGCAGTGTTGAAATCAATGAACCAAGTGTAGATAGTAATTGGAGATTCTATGCTGTAGCAATAAAATTTGATTTACTATTAATTCGAACTACAGTTGACAACAATCTAATATTTAGCACCTTTTGGCTAAGGGGTTAATCGAAAGAGTCTAACATCAAACTAGAATTTTCTAAATTACATGTTTCGAGTAATTATTTGACGATTAAATTTTTATTGCGTAGAAAACTTGCTCCAAGTGCTAATTTCTATTCTTAAGTTCCCATAAGAATTTTCAACCAAGTAATTTAACAGTTAAGACTTCTTAGTCGCCGCTCCCTCAATCAATTCGTGAAGGTTCGTTTGTTATAGTCGGTTCCGACATCAAAAGCCGGCGCCAGTCGGCTACTTGACTTCCCTCGATTCCAAGAACTTTTGCCGCGGCATTGTCAATCACCTTTCGTGCCACACAATTTTCAGCTTTGCATAGAGGTAATAAATTTGTGTCACAAACTTCCTCCCATGCATCTGCAAGAGATCCCCACGCCGGATTGTTAGGTTTAGGTACACCAACGGAGCGTAATTGTTTCAAAGACCACTTGGGGTAGGTGAGCTTTCGATCACGCCGATTCATAAGCATCAGTCGTGCTGGGGTTGAATTCCACCAAGCGACTAGTGCTTTGGCTCGACGCTCATCGTCAACTGCAACGGGAACCCAACCTGTTCCTATAGATGCTTGTGCAGACCAAAGGGCAGACAAACGACTATTAATCGTATCGTATCTTATAGCGATAAGTACGTGACGTCGTCGAGCCCAATACTTTTCAGCAAGCTGGGCTTTATCCGACTTGGCACAGAACCATTCATCTGGAGTACCACGCATTGTTTGACGAATTTTAGATGAAATAGACCAGAATACAGGTACTACACCGAGTTGATCTCTAGAGGACTTTTCAAATGCATCCGCTACTCCTTGTCCGGCAGGCCCAATTTTATGGCGGAGTCCAATTGATTCGAGCCACGCAGAATTCTCGAGTTCGTGCACAATTTTAACTAGTTTTTCGGAGAACCATTGAACGGGAGTCCAGTTTCCTGCTCTTACGAGTTTAGACGGCCACTCAATTATACTTCCCCATTCAAACTCGCCGCCCCCCCCCTTGCGATGGCATCCGTGACGGTAAATACCTCTTCTTGTGTAGTCGGCATTTTAGCAAGTGACACAAAGTAAGTAGGTTGCTGGCGGTCTTTGAAATTTCGACGCGCTACCAATAAACACTCGTGAATAGAGGTGTTCTCTGAGAAGTTAATCCGCTTAGGGTCATGTGAGGTCACAATTATTGAAATATGAAAATGTTTCGCGAGAAATTTTCTTTCGCCCTCACCTGAGGCACCTGTGCAGGCCGTCGCAGGCAGCACTTTTGCCAAAGTGCCGTGTTTTTGATGAAGGAGACGCTCGGCGATTGGAGTGAAGAATGTCCTAATACTGTTGGAGTTAACAACATTCGCACAGTGTGGATCTTGATTAACTAACTTTTTACGCAGTTCTAGTTCATGTTGTTGCATTCGCTTGACCTCCCTCTGACCGTATTGCCGATTACGAATTGTGTTGTTCGTGAACGGCGGATTCATGATTACAAGATCAATGTCTGTCAACGGAAACTCCAGTTTTTCTGCTTTGTCCACTTGTTCTGCTTGAAGGCCGCTCATTGTTTCCAAAGGGCGAACCAAAGAAAAAATTGAATCGGACTGTTCAGTAACATCGATAATATCTAAAGACCCAGATCGTACACTTCCATCAGGCTGCGGACCATGTTTCAGAGTAAACAAGTTCATTTGCTTGTAATCCACAGTCGGTGCACCGAGAGTCAAATTGCAAGCCGCAAGTTGGATGGCGTGTCTATTAATATCAAGACCGCAAAGCACATTCTCAACGAGCATTCGATGAAATTCTTTCTTTTCATCGTCATTAAAATTTTCAAGACCATCAAACCGTGACTTGATCGTGTGGATTACGGCCATTAGCAATGTACCGGTGCCGCATGCGGGGTCAATGACTCGCAGGCAACGAATCTCGTCAGAGTGAAACCAATCAACGAAACCTTCATCTAGCGCGAGGCGAGCTAACATCAACGCTGAAATATTATTGGTGTAAAATGCGCCGTCTGCCTTGGCACTAGGTAATATTCGATGATATAGAGGGCCTGCGTGGTCGTAACCAAGTTCGCTCAAGGAATCGGCAATTTGGTTAGCCCACTCTGCAAGTATTTTGAGGGAATCTCCTATAGATTTACTATTAGGGAGAACATCCAAAACAGCTAACGCAGGTTCAAATACTGGTTTATAGTCTCGAACAAGGATCGCTTGCCACGCTTCGCATAAAGTTTTTCGAGGGTTAGCTGACCCCCCAATTTCATTCAGTGTCGGTAAGAAATTTAGGTCGGGAAGGTTACAAAGCCGGCGGTGAAGAAGGCAGGCGTTAGCAACTAACAGCGCTGCGATTGTGCATAGATTTTTTGCACCTCCTTCTGCAGCGAGTCCGAGAACATTCGCGATTTTGAGATCGAATTGCCCATCTATAAAATTGCGCGCAACTCTCCGTACAACATACTCAATGTCAAGAGACGCCTGATATCCCGGGTTACCAAGGCCAGACGCAGCAATTACATGGGCGTACACAGCATTTGACACATCTGAAAGTTTGAGCATGAGCTTAGTTTGCTCATTACCTTGTTCTGAATTTCTGCCAATACGACTTTTACAATCGTGTACTTTAACGAATTGCAGAGGGTCTTCCGCAAGACGTCCGTCATGTGATTGAAGGGCCCTCAATACCTTGCCAAGGGTTTTATAACCATCCGATCCTTCTGCGAGGGCCTCTGCAATTTCCTTACCAGAATCAATTGAAATCGGAACGACGATATAACCAAATCGTTTACCTTCACTACGTCGCATAACTCTTCCTACAGCTTGTACGACGTCAATTTGGCTATTACGCGGCTCCATAAATACTATTGCATCAAGTGATGGTACGTCAACACCTTCACCGAATAATTTGACATTGCAAAGTATACGCGCAACTCCGTCCTTATCTGCGCTCGCCAGATCTCGAAGTGCTTTGTTCCGCTCCAAAGCACTATCTGAAGCATCTAAATGCCGTGATTCCACCTTCATCGCTGAATCCGCATCGCTTTGAGTACTGCGAATCCTGCGCGTGGTTGCACTAAGGACTTGAGGGAGAGCCATTCCTGCCGCAAAGAATTTTGAGCGAGCAATCGTGTTGGAAAAAGTGATAATCCTGTGAAGACGGATTGGTTTATCCGCATGTTTCCCCTCGGTCATTCCATTTATAGCCAAGCTAGTGCCTAATAACCGAGTAATATCTTTGTCGTTGACTATCACCAGCTTGTGTCGGCCACCACTCTGTTCTTCTCCCAATTCGACTAAAGTTTGACGCATGCGAGGGGTAGCGGCATCCTCTCGAACACCTAAAACAATGACTCGATAGTCAGAGAGTATTCCTGCATTTACGGCTTTTTTAAACGATAAACGATGCAACTCTGGGCCGTATACATCAAAATCACTCATATCAACAGTTTCAATATCTCGTTTTTTCAGACTAAGTCGAGAAGATTCTTTGTAAATCCGTGGGGTAGCAGTCATGTAAAGTCGTTTGGCGGACTTGACTCTGGTATCATGGTGGACCGCCTGAAATAGACTTTCGACTGTATTTTTTTTGTTGTCAGGTCCTTTCTTTTTCATATTAGATGCTATTCTATCGACACCGGTAGTTCGATGTGCCTCATCCATGATGGCTAAATCGAATGCTGGAGCACTATGTTCATATTGAGCTTCGGTCACATGACGCAAGGACTGATAAGTGCAAAAAATTACTCTCGTTGTATTCTCATCGCTTTGCAAAGTTTTAGCCACTTCGCTAGGGTCAGAAGTAACAGCACATTCTAATTCGGAGATCCTGAAAGCGTGCTTATTCTCTCCCCGACCTCCAGCTGATGAATCCGAGCAAACGACCAAGCACCTGAGCTTACTTGTAGTATGTCGTAACCACTCTCGCCGAGTTTGGGACACTAATGCAATACTTGGCGCCAAGAATAAAATTCGTCCACCGTTTTTTACTATGCGCTCGGCAATTCGTAGTGAAACAAATGTTTTTCCTGTACCACAAGCCATGATGAGTCGTCCTCTATCACAATTGCATAAACCTGAAACTACATCGTTAACAGCATTCTCTTGTAACGTCCAAAGCTGTCGAATAGGGCGCTCCGTACCTTCCTCAGAAATCGGATCAGCAATGTGTTCGAGAAAATCAATTCTCCGAATTGGTAGTGACAGTCTTTCGATCTCAGCTTCTGCAGTTCGTGACCACTTACAAGTCGCAATTATGAAACGCAATTCGAATGGGTCACGCTGTGATGCTGCAATGAAGGAGTCTATGTCCTTTTTACCAACTGTACGATTCTCCTCATAGCATTTACATTGGATTGCGATCCAACCTCCGAAATTGCGCTTTGCTACAAGATCAATTCCGATGTCCCGTCCATCCAGACCTGTCAATTCTTCACGCTCCGGCCACTCTGACCAGCGGTAAACCTCCGAAATTTCATATTGAGGGTTATCTTTAAGTACTCGCGCAACCAAATTTTCAAACCAATGTCCTTTTTCCACTTCGTCTCGGCTTTCGTGGCGTATGCGTTCAAGCACTTTGCCAACAGAATTTTCACCGGGTCTAAAATCGAGAATCGATTGAATTTCTGAATGCCTTTGCACAAACGGCTTATTCTGATTGTCGTTTGTCACATTTTTCTTTCTACTACCGACTTTTCTTAAATGTCTGTTTCGCTTATCCATAAATTTATTCCAATATTCCTCCATTCAAATCTGGTATTTGCGAATACTTAAAATTCTGATATTTCGATTTACAATCAAACTAAAAACTTCGCTTTAATTCAAAATTTGACACATTTACCACACCATAACACCTATTTTCATATTTAGAGTTTCGATCATGGTGCTAGCAATCATTCTAGAATCAGGTTCGCTCGTCGAGAAAGAGCCACGATGATTGGTTAGTGAAAGCTGCGTTAAGTGCTAGTCACACCATGGTTTCAAAGTCTTTTACGAATTTGATACAGTGTTGTGATGACACGAAATTCTAAGATAACAAGAAGTGAATTAGAAGTTAGCCACATCTAATATGCTGCAAGAAGAACTCGTTGCGGTAAAGCCCAAATCGGTTCTGACTCTCCACTTGAGAAAATGGTGCTCTAGCTTTCGCTGATTGGTAGCTAGAGGTGAGAGAATCTCAAATCAAGATGAGAGTGATGAGATGGAACAGCCGAAATTCTACTATCCACATCAAAAGTCGGATAGGAACGACAATTTATTTACACGGATTAAGATTTTAAAAAATTCTTGCTAAATCCGAACTCGATTTTTATGTCTGTGTATTGGATTCTTGGATCCTGCTACGGGAAGCACGGAGATAGTTAATTCTAATTGTTGTGTATGATCAATCAGACGATTTTGAATTCTTCCGCGCGTCTGAATGTGAGATGAATTACAGCAGAAATCGTTTCTGTATGAACACTCGAATCGAGTGTCGATGTGATAGTTTGAGATTTTTCCGATTGCACCATTCCGATCTAAGGTGAGCTTTAGAACTGGCTAAGCCGCCCGTACCGCTTCGGAATTGAGTTCAAGATCGACGCATGTGCATGATTCACATACCAACTAATTCCTGAAACGGTTTCTTTCCAGTTTTATAGATCATTGTCTCGCGCTCTTCAATTTCTTCCGAACTGGAATTCTCGGAAGCATAAACAAACATAGTGCCGAACGAAATGAGCAAAAGGAAGAGGTTGAGGTTGGCAATAATAGAAAGTTCCAGAGACACCGCGCACGAAGAAGCAATTCTCCGCAAGTATCAAGTCGGAGCGACCGTAACCGAATACACTTTCACGTCGAACTGCTTCGGCGACGGATTCAGTGGCGACCACAAATTCTTGATACAGACGAAAACTGGCGTCAATGTTTCGTCGATCAGCCAGTATACTGGCGAAAAAGAAGTGCTGATCCCTGCCGGAGCGCAATTCAAGGTGACCGAAAGGCAGCAGAGCGGAAGCACGGTTTACATTCACATGACAGAGATTCAGATGGCCAAGACAATCAAAACTTACAAGAACGGCGTGCTGGTAAAAGAAGTGATCGCGAACCCGACGCCGGCCGAACGAGCTACGATCAAAAAATTTGAAGCGATCATAGAGCGAGACTGGACATTTGGCTCCCGACCGTTCCCAGCAAATCTACAGGCGAAAATGCAGGCTGAGGCGGATGCTGGCATCGCAGAGACCGAGCGCATTATCGCCAAAGAAAAGAAGATCAAGGAGGCAAACCAGTGACCGAGATCTACGGTTCGCCGAAACGGTTCTATTGTAAAAATTATTGGCTTTCAAGATTTTTATGAACATCTGTAACCAATCAGGACGAAATTTTGAATTTTGAACTTTCTCAGCTCAATCCATATTTCATAGAAATAGTTCGATGATCAATGCATATATTGCATCAATTGCTTTCACACAATTAGACACTAAGTTCGAGTAGCCTTACTTAGACTTGAACTTTTGAACTCTGCAATATTTCTTCCAGTTTGGTTTGATCTGCAATGACTCTCAACATATCTGTATCAGGTAAAAACGGATAATCTCGGTACTCTTCACCTGGCCGATAGGAACCATAAGGTCGATTGCAGGCCATCGCTCCTTCTCTGTCTGGACAGCCGTTCGTCATGAACGCCAAACCGCTGTCGAATGCTGATTTCGCAACATCGAACTCCGGTTCCAATCCAACTAATTCACCGGTGTCATCGAACGTAAGAGCCTCTCGTTCCAAGTCACATTCCTCGATCAAATACTTGACATACTGTATTCGTCGCCAACGATGAAGAGGCGCTCTTGGCACATCCTGCATTTGGGTTCCTGGCTCGGGGTTGAATGAAAACAAATAACCTGCAATCTGGTCAGTTTTCAATTGATAGATCATGTCGAACATTTCTTTGTCCGTCTCACCCAAACCAACAATCAGATGACAATTCACCTTCATTGGTCCAAATATCCGACGGGCGGCGTAGACAATTTCCCAGTGTTGATCCCAACGATGCGGGCTCTTTGCGCCTTTTCCTCTTGTATTAAAAAAAAGCTTTTCAGAAACTGCGTCCAAACCGACACCAATGATGTCCACTCCGGCGTCCTGAATTTCATACAGAGCGCTTTCATCCAATAAAGTCGCAGTGACCAAAGCAGAAATGGGCACTGGCGGTGCAGCTCGATGTACTCGAGTCGCCATATCAATCAAGTCTGCAGTGGCTCGATGATCTTGAACTTGCGCGATGCATACTCTTCCCACTGTATCTTTGGATTCTTTTTCTGCAATTTTCTCAGCCACTAGATCAGTCGGATAGAGAGGCCAATCGACGCGGATGAAACTATTTTCTTCTGCGAGCCCTGGACGTTCGCGAGCAAGACCGCAATAGGAGCAATTGGCAGCGCATCCTTGCGGATAATTCTGCAGCAGATTTATACAGTCGCAGCTGCAGCCGCGAATGCTTCCAGGCGACAATCCAAGTTCAATTGCCGCAGCAACGCTGATTCGCACGTAGTCGGGACTAATATTGAAATACTCTTCTTGAAGTTTTGTGGGGATACCAGTTACTGACATATCGACTGCCTTTCGTTTCTATGATTTACCAAGTTACACCGCAACACGAATTTACGAATTCTGGCTTCAGACCCTTGTCGCTAGCGTAATGCACAATTCCTTCTGCTGGATAAGCAATTCCATTAAAGCCTGCGTCAATTGCTGCGCGGTCAATTCTTTCTTTGAGCTGGCCAAGTGGCCGAGCACAGCCCAGCATGATTGGTTTATTTACAATTTTCTTTCGAGCAAACTGGAAAAATTCAGCAATCTCTGGCATCGATGGTGGTTTGACAACAGCCATCGGAGTACCTGAGAGCGGCATCAAAATAACTAAAACCAATAGCTTGAAAGCGTGCCTGGCAATCATTGCCAAAGCTTGTTCCTCGCCGAGCATCTGACCATAATGCAGCCCCATCACAATGTGTGGAATGCATGGTATTCCGTGCATTTCAAGTCGCTCCAGTACCGATTCATATTCCTCGACACCCACAGGCAAGTGGTAAACATCTCGAATTGTTTTTTCGTGGCCAATGATGTCCACCATCGCACCATCAATGTCCACATCGGCTAGAGCAGAACAAGTGCGTTCATCAGGAAGTCCTGGATGAATACGTATGAGCATTTTTAGTTGCTGGCGGATTCGAATCATGTCGGGAACGTGCCGAATTAACGGAACTCTCCCTTTTCGATCGCTTCCTCCCGAAATTAAAATTCCTTTTGCTCCGGAGTCATGCAATCGAGTGGCGATCTCATAAAGTGATTGGCTGCTTCGGCTTAAGTCGTGCATGCCGCGCAGCACGCCGGTCTTGCAGTGCTCGCAGTTCAGAGCGCAGGCTTCGCCCGTCACACTTACTGCAACAAATTCATTCGCATTATGCCGTTCGTATTCTGAAGTTTGATAACGTTTCAGTCCCGGCGCGTGAAAGGTAATGCGGTCGCCAAAATTTTGAACGCGCAGCAGAAATAAATCATTTCCAAATGAATAATGAAGGCTTCGGTTGTCCACGAAAGTGACTGCGCTAGACAAGTTCTACTCCTTGATTTGCAAAACAGGTTTGGGGTGTTGTGACCGAGGTATGAGCCACAGCTTGTAACACAGCCTCGGTAATTTCTTCAGCGGAAATTTGAGCCCAGGCTCCATTGTTTCTGTAAACTGACTTCTGAATTGTCTGATGCAAAGCCGATTCGTCTCGCAGATGCCAGCGCAGACTGCTTTCCAGATCAGCCACTGCATTGCCGGATGCGATGAAATCTCCATTGAGGAACACTGACTTTACGGTTTCGCCAGCGACGATTGCCCGCACCTCAAGGGAACCGCCGGTTGTTCTTATTTCACAGGTGCCGACCCGATCGCGAATTTTTGTTGAATTTTGGAATACCCATTCTTCTGTGGCGTACTGCAGTTCACATAATTCAGTCTTGAGAGTGAGTTCGGAATCGGACAACTGCCCGGCTTCCGATTTGGTTGGAAATTCTCGCATAAATCCTTGTTCTACACACTGGATTAATTCGGACATTTTCATCGATGAGCGGGTTTCTGCTCGAACTGTTGTAATGCGCTCACAAACGGATCTAAATCCTTTGCCTTTAGTCTTTTCAAATGGCGTACGCAAAATGTCGAGCATGAATCCAACATCAAGATCCAGCAGCAAAGACGCGTGAAACAAAGTGGCGCGCGATGGCGCTTGGTACAGTCCCAAGCCCGCAATTTTTCGGCCATCGACAACCAAGTCATTTTTCCCGTGAAATTGAGCTTCGATTCCCAAATAGTGCAGCGCATTCACAATACCCAGCGCACATTGTTGAATCAACTGGACTGAAGTCGACGCGAAGCCTGGTTGTCCGGCACCCAAAACAAGTGCAATTCCCAGCTGGTCTGGCCCCATAATGATGGCGCCTCCACCAGACGGTCTTCGATTCACCGGAATCTGATCCAAGCGACATCGATCTAGGTAAATCTGGTCTTCAACATGCTGAAATCTTCCAATCAGCGCACATGGCTGGAACGTATACAGCCTTAAAGTTGCTGATTGATCCCCAGCCAGCCTGGTCAGTGCGTCGTCTGTCGCTAACCCTGAGTCGTGTTCTACATTGCGATCGTACAGAACTCGCCACATCACGCTACCCAAGTCATTGGAGTGTCTGTGGTCCACGTAAATCTTCGGGCAGCAATTCCAACAGGCTGGAGGAGTTGTGGAGCTGGTGTTTTTCTGACAGATATGAGGAAGGCAGAATTGTGAACAGCCATCCTGCTTCATAAGGATCATCACTGACGAGTCTCGGGTTCTTCAACGCTGATTCGTTACGGTTCACAATTGTGCCGCTTACTGGACTCAAAATTTCTCCGGTCATTTTCGCTGCTTCAACAGAACCGAGAACATCACCTCGCGTCACAGTCGATCCAGGCTTGACTAAATTGAGATAGACCAGATCACCAAAGGAGGCAATTTGGGGCGAGCCGAGGCCCACTGTCAAATGACCCGTATCTGCGTCTTGTCTTACCCATACGTAGGACTGTACATCGTAAAGACGATCAGTCGGCAACCACTCGTTATCTGTCATAATTCAACTTCTTGATTTTCTCAAAATGATTCTAATTTCCGCAATGATTCGGGCAAAAGCTTCATATCGACGAAGCTGCTGACCAGTGCGTCAATGACGCCTGCCTCCTCATAAAGCAACTTGTAATATTGAACTTTCAAAGTGATCGCCGAACCAAATATTATGGCGGCGACCGCCATAAACGATCCCAATGCCAAGGTCGACACTCCGCTGATCCCTTGACCGATAGTGCATCCAAGCGCCAGTACTCCGCCAATTCCCATCAACATTCCACCTATGGCATTGGCAGCAAAATCCTTTAAAGACACAAACCAAACAAAGTGAAATTCGCGTCGAATCATGGAGTCGGCCAGCGAACCCGCGAACAGCCCAAATGCAGCGCACATGCCTACAGTCAGAAGCACTGAAGCGTTGCTGAAATCAAGAACCCAGCTGATGTATTCACCCAAGGGATTGATAAAAGTAAAAGATTGAGGTCCGACACCGACCGGAGGATTGTCGGACCACTCGGCGGCTTCAACCCAGTTTGCCCCAATTGAACTCGCAGTCAAATACCACGCGAGTGAAATACAACAGCCAATAACACAGCCAGAAACGACATTCGCAGCATTGTTACGAATTCCATTGGTTCTTAGAATAAATCGCAGTACAAGAATAAATAATGCGATCGCAAGTCCGATCCGGACGATGGATGCGTCAATAAAGGACACGATAGAGTTCACAATAGTGCCTAGATCTTGGGATTCGATTCCCAACTCATCCAACTGCACCGCGCTAGGGTTCATCCAGTTGTAGAACGCAACTTCAAAAAATATTGTTTTTGTCATCAGATAGGCAAATATCGCGACGACAATCAACGTGACTAGAGATTTGAGGTTGCCTCCGCCCAAACGCACCAAGTTCTTGCTTGCACAACCTCCAGCTAACGTCATGCCGATGCCGAAAATTAGGCCGCCCAGCAAATATCGCAGCCATGCAAATGTGGCGGACCGGTAAGGAGGACGCGACCCATCTACATCCACCACGGCACCGAACTCAAGAATCGCAATAAACATCATCGCCACTACGGTTGCAAGCAACCAAGCGCCAAGACGACCGAAATCTCTCAAATTCACCCAGTCCGAAACAGCGCCCATTGTGCAGAAGTTTGATCGGCTGATAGCGACGCCCATTACCGCTGAAATTAGAAAGAACCCGATCAGTATGGGGAGTCCGACTACTTCTTCCATGGAACCTGAATACGACTTCTATTTACTTTGGAGAGATAATTGTTGTTAGTTCTGTGAACAACCGTTCTGTAAATGATCAAAAATTGAATTGATCGTTCTTGCTCAAATTGTATTCGATTTGACCGAAATGCAATATTTCAATTTGCCCCCAAATCTCGAATAGAGGGGGATATATAATGCCTGATATAAGACTTATCGAATGATATATTTCATCGAAGGAGCCCCCTGTTCTTTTATGTCAAGCCGTTTCCCATTTTCTCTGAAAGCCATCTTCGTGCTCACCCTCAGTCTGGTCTCTGCATCTAGCGCTGCGGAATCTGACGTTTGGACCAATGTCGACCCAAGCAACCAGAACGTGATGTTCTGGCACAACCACACCGGCGGGCGCCTGGATGCTCTCAAAGCCATCGTGCAGACTTTCAACGAAAGCAACCCGTACGGAATCACCGTTACTGAGGAATTTCAAGAATCATACCGCGCAATCTTCCATAAAATGCAGGATGTGCTCGGGACTCTGGAAACTCCTGATCTGGTTGTGGCGTACCCTAACCAAGCGTACAACTATCAACTGAGTGATGCTCTCGTAGACATGACCTCGTTGCTGGAAAACCCCAAATGGGGATTATCAAGCGAAGAGCTGGTTGACTTCTTCCCCGCTTTTTTAAAGCAGGACATCTTCCCGCAATTTGGCAATGCTCGCTTGGGGCTTGCGCCGAACCGTTCGATGGAAGTTCTGTACTATAACCGCGATTGGCTGGCCGAGCTCGGTCACGATGAACCGCCGAGCACCCCTGAAGTCTTCAAGCTCGTTGCCTGCGAAGCTGCCAAGACTCCGTTCAGCAAGGCCGACGGCGACGTTTCGATGGGCTACGGACTCGTCCTTGATGCCTCGCGACTGGCAAGCTGGAGCTTCGCTTTCGGCGCCGATATCTTTGACTACGAAACGCTTCAGTACAACTACGACAGCAACGGCACTAAACAGGCTATGGCGTTTCTGCAGAGCCTATACGCCGAAAATTGCGCACGGCCTGCTGACGATCGCGCAGACCTTTTAGCCGAATTCAGCGCCGGTCGCCTGCTATTTACCACATCTTCGAGTTCCGGTTTGCCGTTCTATAAGGATGCCGTTAAATCGGGCGCCAATTTTGAATGGGACGTCGCGCCGTTGCCGCACACCACGCCGACGCCCGTCATGAACCTCTACGGCGCCAGCGTCAGCATTCCCAAGAGTAGTCCGGAGCGAGAGTTGGCAACGTGGTTGTTCGTCAAATATTTCACTAGCCCGGCAATTCAAGTGGAGTGGGCGCAGGCGAGCAACTACTTTCCGGTGCGGCAAAGTGCCGCGCTGCGTTTGGACGATTACTTTAAGCGTAACGTCTCCTACAAAACCGCCTTTGACCTGTTGCAGTATGGGCACCACGAACCAAATGAGTCAGGCTACGAAGCGGTGCGCGATATGGTTAGTGAAGCTCTATCCGCCACCTTCGTGCGGGGGCAAAACGTAGAAAATGTGCTAAACAAATTGAATCAGGACGCCAACGCTAACATTCGGAATGAATAAAAAGCACTTGCCATCCTCGAATTAGACGCAATTGGAGATCCATTTCGGGAGCGGTTGCTACGAACGTCTCAGCGTGAAGTTCATCGACCGTTGTTGATTTATAGGACAATTTGAATTGGATGTTTCGAGTGTGCTGCCACGCAATCGATAGGATGGTTCGAAAGTGTCAAATATTATTCTGCTCCCTGACCAAAATGGGAATAAATTGCACGAATGCCAAGCTCAGTGCGGGTCGTATGTTGGAGATATGCACGCTGCGCTGAAATATTGAGTCAAATTTCGGAGAAGGCGAACAGTGCTTTGGACAAATTCTTCACCCGAATCTCCGAAAATTCCTGGTATCGAGTCACAAGTTGCGTCGT
This sequence comes from Arenicellales bacterium, assembly GCA_965202855.1. Lineage (GTDB taxonomy): Bacteria > Pseudomonadota > Gammaproteobacteria > Arenicellales > JAJDZL01 > JAJDZL01. The sequence continues at coordinate 960,360 of CBDBBP010000004.1, forward strand.
CAAATTCCCAGAGAGTCTCTCGGATTTCAGGTTCCTTCCAATGTGATTTTCTTTTAATTTTAATGCTGGGCGATAAACTGAAATTTTGTGATTTATATGCTTGAGTTGACAGATTGTCGATCAATGAACTAGAAACAGGTAAGTAAAAAATGGGGAAGCACTGGACAAAAGCAACAGAAAGGGAATAGGAATTTCTTTTTCTGTTTCAGCCTGTGGTATGCTATCTGTTTTGTTCATAAAATAAAATCAATTACTTATGCAACCAGAAGACCAGAAACACGTAGCAAAACCCTACTTCTTTGATCGACTGGCGTACCATGAATTCAATCCAAAGAGCGCGTCTGGCAGAGCTCAGACATTATCACTGGCCAAATGGTTTTGTGTGCCATATCGTCTGAATCAAGGGCAGAAAAATTATAAATTTTTCTCTCTTCTACTGAAGCGGACAAGTCCCAAAGTTTTAGTCTGCATGCCACTGATGTCAATTGATTATGAGTGAAGCATCCGACGTCAAGGGAGAGTTGACTTCATCACTGCGCAGTGATATCGACTACCAGGAAAAGGTGCTGCAAGGTGTTTCGCGCACTTTCGCACTAACCATTCCTGAACTTCCGAATGATTTACAGTTGGTGGTCGGGAACGCTTATCTGCTTTGCAGAATCGCTGACACGATAGAAGATGAGCCAGCACTGAACTCAGCACAAAAACGAGAATTTTCTGAACGTTATATTCGCGTCGTCTCAGGTCAAGAGAATACAGAGTCTTTCGCCCGGGACTTAGGTTGCCTGCTGTCTGCTTCCAGCAGTGGTGACGAACAGGATTTGATCAAGAATATTGCCCGTGTCATACGTGTGACACACTCTTTTGAGCCCTCCCAGATTGATGCCCTGCACCGATGCGTAAAAATCATGGCAAGAGGCATGGCAAAGTTTCAGAAAAATGTCACCTTGGATGGTCAAAAAGATTTATCCGAGCATGATCAATATTGTTACTGCGTCGCTGGCGTGGTTGGAGAAATGCTGACACAGTTGTTCTGTATATATTCTTTAGATGTGAGAAAGTGTCGTGATGAACTGCTCGAATATGCGATTTCTTTCGGACAAGGCTTGCAGATGACCAATATTCTAAAGGACATGTGGGAAGACCGAAATCGAGGAGCGTGCTGGTTGCCTCGGGACATTTTTGAAGCTGTCGACTGCGACCTGTCTACGATTTCAACCACTAAGATGCATCCTCGATTTTCCAAAGGTGTCATCGAACTCGTAAAAATCGCTCACGGACACCTGGTGTCAGCGATTCGCTACACCCTTTGTATTCCACGTCGAGAAACAGGCATTCGAAATCACTGCATGATGGCACTGAGCATGGCACTGCTCACCTTGAGAAAAATCTACGCGAATCCGGATTTCAAAAGTGGTCAGGACGTCAAAATCTCCCGACGCAGTGTGTGGACAGTCTACTTTTTAACAAAAATTGGAGTTCGATCAAACATTGCTCTAAAAGCACTCTTTCGATGCTTTGCTTTCGGTTTGCCAGATGCAAACATGCAACAAAGTTTCGAGCGGTCTAGATCCAAAACGTCTCAACTGAGGCGATCTGCCATACTTTGAGTTGAACACAAAATTAACGACAAACTCAAAAGGAATGCTATGATACCAACCAACCTTTATCTGAAATTTCAATAACACATGAGTAACTCGAAAATGGAAGTACTACTGGCTCAACCGCGTGGATTTTGCGCAGGAGTGGAGCGCGCAATTGACATAGTGGAAACAGCTTTGGTGAAATACGGAGCGCCGATTTATGTGCGGCATGAAATTGTTCACAACAGGAGAGTCGTGGAAACATTGAGATCGAAGGGCGTTCAATTTGTTGCAGAGATTGATGAAATTCCGACGGGGGCGATCGCCGTGTTCAGTGCGCATGGCGTTTCCAGAAAAGTTGTCGATAACGCAGAAAAACATGGATTGCAGGCGATTGATGCGACGTGTCCGCTGGTCTCAAAAGTCCATAAAGAAGGCCAGCGATACGCGAAACGCGGCTTTGAAGTCATATTAATTGGGCATAAAAATCATCCTGAAGTGGAAGGCACGATGGGGCAGATTGACGGGACCGTACACTTGGTGAGTGAAGTTTCGGATATTAGCGCACTGAATGTAACTAATCCAGATAAACTCGCCTTTGTCACTCAAACCACATTGTCCGTTGATGACACAAAAAACATAATCGAAAACCTGCGTCGTCGTTTTCCGAAAATTGTCGGTCCTAATGTCAAGGATATCTGCTATGCCACTCAGAATCGACAAAACGCAGTTCGCGAACTGGCAGAAAAGGTTGAGATGATATTGGTCGTCGGTTCTCGAAATAGTTCAAATACCAATCGATTGCACGAAGTTGCGTCTGATGCTGGTGTCCCTAGCTACTTGGTTGAAGGTCCTGATTCGATTGATTTCGCTTGGTTGGAAGGAATACGCGCAGTTGGCATTACGGCAGGTGCATCTGCACCGGATGAATTAGTACAAGACGTAATTGACCGGTTACGAAAATTTGCACATGTTAATGTTTCAACCATGCAGGGCATTATCGAGAACGTAACGTTTGCACTGCCGGTTATTCTGCGTGACACAAAGACAGTTCATTAAGACAGGAATCTGGTGGGTCTTTACCCATTCTGATCACTCGAATGAGTCACGACCGATGACTCAATCCATTGAATTGGCCAGTACAAAGTGAAAACTGTTGCTGTACTACAACATACTGATGCAGAATACCTTGGATTTGTAGAAGATCACCTTGAAGGACGAAATATCGCATTTCGCTACATTCGTCCTGCACACGACCCGAACTGGATCAAAAAATTCGATTTTCCCAAGTCCGGTCTAATCGTTTTGGGGTCGGCCCCTTATGGGACTGTCAGTCTACCCAAATTACCATTGCTACAGCAGCGGATCGACATCGTCAAATCGTGCCTTGACGACGATATTCCGGTCGTTGCATTCGGAACTGGCACTCAGATTCTCACTTTAGCGGCAGGTTCCACTGTCAAAAAGCACCCTTTGGTACTATCGGTTGAAACCGCACACCGACAAGTGGATGATGCATTAAACGGCTATCTTCCGAAATCTTACCCGCTCGTGATTTATATGAGCGATTATCCGGAGTTGCCTAAAAATGCTCGTGTACTGGCTACGACGGATACAGGGGCAACGGCTCTCTTTCAGTTTGGGGAAAGAAGTTTCGGCTTCTTAGGTCATCCGGGAATCAAACGGGCCATGGTCGAGGATTCTTTTGTTCAGATTCCTGCTCACGCTTTGGACGATCCAAGCACTCTCGTCCAGTTGTCAGCATGTCAACACGCTATTCAACAATCTCTTATCAGAATCATGACGGGATTAATTCAAAGCACAGGCTGGATGCGTACGTAAACCTGTTTAGAATTCTTGTTATCCAGACCGATCGTTGATCGCTTGTTAAATGCATAGCAAACCGTAAATTGTAGATTAACATCATTTAATCTGAACTTGACGGTCAATTTGAACATCAATCGTCGAAGTCTGGATAAAGATAATGCACAAGAACGGTTGGATGAAGCAAAGTAAATCTCAGAATTTATGCAATTTTGGTTCTGAACTTATCTATATTTGCAGTCCTCGAATTTCATATAGATCAAAAGCATCAGGAATTGCTGGTGGCTGGATAGTAATCTATCAAACAATCCAACATGCCAAGTCGTATTCAGTCTGTTGGTGATGCAGGGAAATCATAAACAATCTGATCTGCCACAACATAGTGATCTGTTTCATACTTTTCTGCCAACTTGGACCTAGCTGGAACCATTAGGAGCAAAATTTCTCGGTTTTACCCTCTTGGTATTTCCTAGATTTTTGCTCGTTGTAAATTCGTTCGAAAATTCTCCACAAGTTTGGATTTTTATCAAAGCACTTAATTTTGGTATGACTGCCATCGCGTCGGCGTGTAGAGTTCGTAGGTTAGAGGTGCTCGACAAATTCTGCAGATATGCTTCCGACGTTGGTTTCGACCAATATGCCAACCGCAGTTTTTACAAACTACGATAAAGTTCGGTGGTACGAAAAGTTTGGCGTGTGTTCTTTCTCCGTCGCATCCGATCTCAAGAGCTTTCGCTCGCCAAATTGCGTCGTGACCATGTTCTCGTCCAACCAAGGCATGCGCTATTTCATGCAACAACGTATTTTTTATCTCTTCTTGGTCTGATTTGAGACAGAATTGCTCCGGCATGCTTATTGTATTGTTTTCATAGGAGCAAAGACCACTGCGTCCTGCTGCATAATCGTAACGAAACCGCCACGAAGACAAGCCATGTTTATCCAACTGCTTGTCTGCGTAATTTGCAACTTTTTCGAGTTTCCGTCTATTTTTTAGAGCTTGTTCTTCGGCACGTTCTTTTTCCAACAATGGGTAAGGTACGTGCCATACCGAATCATCAGAGTGAACACGTGCCCGTTGTGGGTTTAGTCGCTGAATAAATCCCGAAATTTTTGTCCCATCATTAGTAGAAAAAGTTACGACATCACCGATTTCAAACCCCAAGCGTTCCATTTGATCCTTTGTGAATACACGTTTGGGCGCAATACCCTTACGTATGCGAAGATAAGACAGTGAAACACGATATTCAGTCCCATCAGCGACCACAACGTCTGCTTTGGAACCTCGAATATTTATGATGAATCCTTCTTCTTTCCCTCTTGAGCTTAAAAAACGAACTGGGTCATTAACCTGATAGGTATGAGCAGGCACAAGTTTATTCCGAATTAGTTGGAAATGAATTGATGGGCAACGAAATATTTACTAATTGTTTGCTAGGCAAATTTTGAACGATATGAGAATTCTATACTTGCTAATGCAAATGATTTCGAATCGCGTAGTTTACGAGGAACGAGGAGAGCTGGAACAGGTAAAAATAAAACTTCTTAGCGAATTCACCCAATTGCTGAAACGGTTAATTTTCATGATTTTCCCTCAAACGCTTTCCTATAGGATCCCCTATCACTGACGATAAATGATGATTTTACTGTTTTACTTGAATAAGATTGATTGGAAGGAATTAATTTAGAAATTATTTCAGAATAATTTTGCTCAAATATATTCAAGTTAATCTCCAAATCTTATTATTGAAGTCGCCAGTCGGTTGTTTGCTCAAATGCATAGGCAACCCGATATATCGTAGCTTCACACCATTTTTTACCCACCAGCATCAGGCCAATCGGAAGCCCATCACTCATGCCACACGGAAGTGACATCGCTGGATGTCCCGTTAAGTCAGTTGGAGCCGTATTCGCACCCATTTCAAATCCCCGTCTGCAGTGGATTTTCAGAGAAGCATCGGACGAAGGCAAGGGTGTAGCTTTCATTGGCAAGGTTGGCATCAATAGTAAATCGACTTGTTCTAAAGCGGCGTCATAATCAGCCCTAAGTTTTCGAACTAAATTCTGTGATTTTGCGTAATAGTAACCGTGGTGATGCTTGCGATAAAACTGACCAATTAACATGGAAATGATTACAACATCATCCAACTTTTCCACATTTTGGCGCCAATTTGCGTGATAGTTTAATAATGAGGTGGCATATAGCCCACTCCACCCCGTGCCCAAAGCATTGCCGATCATCATCTGATTAGTAAGTCCTTCCAAACCGATGGGAGTCCACAAAGCTTCGCCCTGGCGATGAAATGGGATAGAAATCTCCTCAACACGCATGCCCTGCTTAACAAACACTTCGATTGATTCACATACTTTTTGGTCCACATCTTCTTCGGAACCTCGTCGATTAAAACCTTCTTTGACAACACCAATTCGCAATTGACTCACATCTTCACCAATGGTGCCGACATAGTCGTCCACCTGCGGGGAATACTGACGCGGGTCAAGTCCATCTTCACCAGCAATAGCCTGTAGCATCTTTGCGTTATCTAAGACATTTAGAGTCATTGGGCCAATGTGATCGATCGTTGTATCAATGGGCATCACACCGGTATAAGGAACCAATCCGTATGTCGGTTTCATGCCATAACAACCTGAGAACGACGCAGGAATACGAATTGAACCTCCCTGATCTCCACCGACTGCCATATCGACCACACCACCGGCAACGAGTGCCCCGCAACCGGAAGATGACCCTCCCGCTGAAAACTCTTTACGATGAGGATTGACTACGGGTCCTAAAGCGCTTGTATGACTGCCGCCAGATGCACAAAAATACTCACATTGTGCCTTTCCAACAATGGTGGCACCGGCATCTAACAATCGAGTTACCACCGTCGCATCAATTTCTGGCACATAACCCTCAAGCGTCGAAGCGCCATTCATCATAGGCACATCTGCAAGACAAATGTTGTCTTTGAGTACAACTTCCTTGCCGCTAAGGATCCCATCTTTTGCGCCTTGTATATGAGTTTTGACGTACCACGCATTAAATGGATTGTCTTCTCGTGTTGGATGGATAACTTCCGATCGAGGATAAACGACTTCAGGCAAATTATCAGACAAAGCATGAACAACATCGTAATCATTCAGTGTGGGCTGCATTACATCCAAAAATTCTCGAATTCGCTGATCGGATAAATTCATTCCAAACTCCGATGCGATTTTTTTGAGATGCGAAAGCGTAGGTTTTTTCAGCTTCATGACTTTAATAATTCGTTGATTTGGAAATTGAACAGTGAATCAAACTCTAAATTGAGAGTAAATTGCTAAGAATTTTACTTTACGGATGCTAACATTCATTTCTCGTAAATTTGAGCGAGTCATATTTCATAATTCTGAGAAAAAGTGCGAATGCCTTTTAGCAAATTTAGAGAGCGATTGTTGAAAGAAGTGTGTGAGGCGGTTTAAAAAAGCAGGATATCTGGATAATTCAAATTTCACTGAACAAAACGAAGCCACCAAAAGTATGCAGCGATTACTATGAAATATCGCAATTGACTATGAAGTTTCAGTTTTATTTGATCTAAACGCGCTCAGCGAATTGTTTCTAAATGCTACGAGAAAGCTGATTGCTCAAGCGGGGAATGTCAGTTTCAGGCAATAGATGGACAGCTACCAGGTTAGGCCTACAAAAAGCCTGCTTCGAGTGGCGGTTCGAAGTGACTGTCATCCCCTGCTAGAAATCGTGACAACAATTAGTGCAGTCACAGTCAAGATTCCAAAAATGCAATTTCGGTAAACTGATTACACTTCGCTATGAACTGGTTCCTCTGCAGATGCGAATGAATGGAAGTATGAAGGCTTTTATTCCTTAGTTGTATCTCAAAAGTGTCAATAGTAGAGAGATGAGCGAAATACTTGTGCTCTATAGCCGGGCAGGACCCAAAAGGAATTACGCCACCAGTGGTGTCCCGCTTGAAAGTGTGTGAATAAGAAACAAAATAGTTCCGATTTGAGCTAAGACCGATGAGTTTACATTTTGATCAATGGCATTTATCACAAAGTACGCGGAATTTAATCTGTGTGCGTTAGTGGTAATCTGTTTCAACGAATTTGGAAAGAAGAAATTTGTTAGCGTTCAAAGATGGAATTTCAAATTTCATTTGCAATCGCGGAAATTAGTACAAACATCTTGAATTTAATAACTATTAACTCTAGATATTGAAGGGAGCCTTAGGTATGGCAATTTAGAATGCGATGCTATCGGGCATCAAAATCTCTCACATTCCGATAACAGCTGATCAAATGGGCTCAAAAGTAACAGCTGTGTTCGGAAGAGGTAGCTAATTCTGTTTACTCAAGATCGTTGACGTTTTCTATTTCCCCAGACGGACAGTCGATAGCAAATAACTTTCTGAAAGATGTTACAAGCACCGGGGGAAGATTTTAAATAATGGCTTAGAGAATAAGGGGGAAAAGGACTAAAAATGACTGCTGAAGTAGCCGTTATTAACAAATCTGCTGTCGCTCTAGCAGTAGATAGCGCAAGAACAATTACATCGTTATACAGAGAAAACAGGCATCCCGAAAAAATTTTCAACACCGCAAATAAGCTATTTGCACTCTCGAAATACGCGCCTGTTGGAATTATGGTCTATAACGCATCGAACCTAGGTGGGGTTCCTTGGGAAACACTTCGACTCTGGGAAGGTGATGTCCTTTGCTCAAGATGACATTATTAGGACAATTCTTGAAGGCATCAACCCAAACTATGCAGAGGTGATACGGAACTCTGCTTCTGCACTTTTGAGCATACTACCCGAGATAATAATAGACCCTATTGATGCCCTTAACCCAGACCAAAAAGAGTTTCACAAATCAAGAGCGCAAGATGCATCTCAAGCGGCAATGGAGATGTTTTTCGAAACTATGGATAAAGAGCGCCAAGAAAAACACACGTTTCAAATTGAAAGAGCAATTCAATTTATGCCGTTTAGTGAGTAAGCTGAAGTTGCAGAATTGTTTATTGGATTAACCCAAATTAGGCGCAGACTATCGTTTGACAGTGAGACAGTGGGAGGTCCAATTGATGTTGCAGTAATTTCGAAGGCAGATGGTTTTATTTGGGTCAAAAGAAAATTTTACTTCAACAAGGATTTGAACTATGCATTTCTGGGTAATTACCTAGAAAAAAGAGAAGATATTGGTTAACCACGAGAGGAGAAAATTATGAAATCAAAAAATCAGGGAGACTTTGAATTGACCCTCGAAGAGCGTCTTGAGGAGCAACGAAAAATATACCAGAATTACAGCGAAAAAGCTGTAACTGAAGCGATAAAGGCATTTGAAAAAGCGTATAACGCCCAAAACGAAAAGGAGAAGCTAGCTTAGATTGCACTTAGGCAAACCAAATGCTTGGAATGTACTCACTGAGACTCACATCTATTAAACTAAAGTTAGGAGGTAGATGTGATGGGAAAGAAGCGTTATTCAGCGGTGGTCTGTTCGAGAGTTGCAGGATCAGCAATTGCTGCAGCGGATCCGCACCATACATGTCGATTCTCGTCAGACCTATGGGTGACGGCGATGTTCCAGCGCGAGTGGCCGAGCATCGGTCGGCGTCGGGTGCATCGTTTGATGCGAAGTGCCGGTTTGCAGGGACGGATGTGGCACTGCCGGCTGAAGACGACTCAGGCTGGGACCGACGGTGTGGCGGCTTCGGACTTGGTGGGGCGGTGTTTTGAGCGCGACCGGCTGGATGAAGTGTGGGTTGCGGATTCGACCTATATCCAGGTCAAAGAGGGCTTCGGCTATCTGGCATTGGTAATGGATTTGTGTTCGAAGCTAATCGTGGGGCGCAGTTTCTCTCGCAGCCACGATGCGGAGTTGATGCGAACTGCTCTACGCCAGAATGAAAGCGTAGGTAATGCTTCAGAGTAAATCCCTTATTCACCATAAAATTTCGTTAAAATTCAATTGCGACAGTATCATCAAAGTTTCTCTACATCATCAGGGGTCGCACAAATCTCCGTGCTCTCTAAATTAGATTATCTGAAAACAGTCCGTCCATGGATGGACTGTTTTGAGAGCAGAACACTTCAACCCGTTACATTAATTCGGAGTAATTAATGCAGAATCAAGTTCTCTTTGATGTTTGCACGGGCGTGCAACTAGTTTTTGCTACGGCCGCTACGTACAAGATACTAATACACCAACGCACTCATTGCTTCGTTGGTAGGCGATCATATGGACTTGAAACCTTAAGTCATGCCCGGAACAAGCAATCATAACAACACAATTGAAACTGTATACGATTTTAATTGGCTGTGTCGGGCAATCAAAGGTAAATTAGCTTCCAGAAGATTTTACAATTTGTGTGGAAAGCATTTTAGTGATAGTTCAGTTCGTTAAGGAGAATAGGACTAAATATGACTGCAGAAGTAGCCGTTATTAATAAATCTGCTGTCGCGATTGCGGCAGATAGTGCGAGAACAATTAAGTCGATAGGTAGCAATAACAGTCCACCTCAAAAAATTTTTAACACTGCAAATAAGGTATTCGCACTTTCCAAATATGCACCTCTAGGAATTATGGTCTATAACGCAGCGGATCTAGGAGGCGTTCCTTGGGAAACACTTATAAAAATGTACAGAGAACACCTAAAGCAAAAAAAATTTGATTATCTAGATCACTATGTGGACGATTTATTTAAATTTTTATGTAACAACGAAACATTATTCAATGAAGAACAAATTAAGGATAATTTGTTTTTCTATTTACTAAATTTTTTCTCGCATCTGAGTCAGGAAATCGACTCAAACCAAAATGTTAGAGCTGTATTCGACAAACAAATTGAGAAAATGGAAAAAGCTAAATTTGCTGTCTCATTTGATGAGAGCGACACTAAATTGTCTCAAGATTACAAAACTGTAGTTGATAAAGCAGCTAATCGTGTTTTTGAATCAGCTAAAATTAAGAATATAAAGAGAAAATATAGAAGGCTCGCAGCATTAGCAATCACTAAAGAAACTAGACTCGGTGGCTATTCGGGAGTTGTAATCACTGGATTTGGTGAAAAAGAAATTTTTCCAAAATTAGTAGAGTACCGAACAGATTTGGTAATATTCAATAAAATTAAGAAATTTCGGCTACAAGAATATACACAAAACCATATTAAACTTGGGAAGGTCATGTCATTCGCCCAAGATGACATTACTAGAACAATACTTGATGGTATAAACCCAAACTATGCATTTGAATTGTTGCTTTCTGCTTACAGAATACTCAACATACTACCTCAGAAAATTATAGACGGCATTGACGAGCTTGATCAAAGGCAAAAAGAATTCTACAAATCACTGGCACAAGATGCATCATTAGAGTCGACAAAAAAATTTTTTAGAATCATGGACCATGTACGCCAAGAAAAACACACTTTTCAAATCGAGGAAGCAATTAAATTTATGCCGTTTAGCGAACTAGCTGAAGTTGCAGAATTGTTTATTCGGTTGACTCAAGTCAGGCGCAGACTATCCCTTGATAGTGAGACAGTGGGAGGTCCAATTGATGTCGCAGTAATTTCGAAAGCAGACGGATTCATTTGGACCAAAAGAAAATTTTACTTCAGTAAGGAATTGAACTATTCATTTATTGGAAATTACCTAGATCATAGTTATGGTAATAATTAATCTTAATAAGGAGGCGAAATGGATGCAAATAAAAAAGAGGACATTGATAGAATGCTTGAAGAACGACTCGAAGAGCAACTAAAACAAAATCGAAATTTCAGTAATAGAGCTGTAACTGAAGCAATTAAGGCATTTGAAGATGTGTACAACACTAGAAATGAAAAAGATAAGTCGACTTAGATCTCATGTAAGCAAGCCATATGCTTGATACGCTTAACTATTTGACTATATTAAGTTGATTCGACGAGTACTTCGCGATTGACAACTAGCTTGATTCAGTCTCTGAGCATGATTCAATAAACTTTGACTTCATATTTCCGTTGAAATCTCTCGTTTACGGTTTTCGATGAGCATAAGGCTTTGAAGTGTACTCGCTTTCACTCACACCTTACAGTTTAAATGTTACTTCGAGGACATGTCCTCGAAGTAACATTCACCAATCTCATGTGGCCTCCGACAACAATTGTCGTTCATGCTCAATCAGACTGAGATAACTCAGACTCGAATGCAAACGCCCGCAATTGTAAAACCAATCAATATAGTCATAAATACGATCGCGCATCTCATGCCAACGGACTAACGTGTCACTGCCAGCTCGCACTTGATCGTCGCAAACACCGCTTCCGCCAGCGCATTGTTATAACTATTGCCGATACGCCCCGTCGAACGCGCAATGTCATGATGTTCGCACCACGCCTCAAGATTCGTTCCAAACACATATCCCGTTCGAATTATTCTGAAATACTACACCACTTTACACCCATTTCCGACAACAGTCGCCGCAAATCGACTTTGGGTTCGGTAATCTAAGGCACTCGGCCGCATTCATCTGAGTCTCTCCCGATGCAGTGTCGCCAACCTGTACCGCACTCCGTTCGAGTGCATCTTAAGAAGTAGACAATAGCAGTCTTGGTAAACCAAATCCGATCCAATTGTGGTGTGCAAATTTTGAGCCCGTCAAATTGCACCCGTGCATGGTAGTTTTAAGTTCATTGAACGAATTCAAAACCACAATAGTAGCGAGCGACAGGATTTCTTGATTGCTCATTTTTTACGCCGATTATCAGAAATAAGTGATGTTGTGGATTCCTTTTATCTTTGCAAATCAAATTTCGAATACCAACGGGTAACTTCTTATATTAGAATTTGCTAATATAATAAAATTTGAAACCACACGAACAAAGTTGAAAGTGATCATGCTTGAGCGACCGGAGGAAAAATGGCGGAAAAGCTTGTAATTATGATGGTTAATACGGATCCATCCAACGGTGAAGAACTGGGTGCTCCGATATTCCAAGCGACAGTTGCGGCTGCCATGGAGTACGAAGTCGATGTAGTCTGTACCGCAACTGCAGGCAAGCTGATGAAAAAAGGGGTTGCGGAAAATTTATATGTAAAGGAAGGGTCCCCAAAGTCTGTTTATGATTTCATCAAGGATGCGCACGATGCAGGTGTCAAGTTTTTCTGCTGCTCACCCAATCTTGATTTGTTTGACATGACCGAAAAGGATCTGATTCCAGAGTGCGAAGGCATCGTTGGCGGGGCTTACGTCATTGAACAAGTGATGGAAGATGACGACGCTAAAGTATTGAGCTATTAAGGACTAAATATCGTGACTGCCCCTGCACTGACAATCGGAGATCCTCTAACTGACGAACCTGAAGTTAGTCGGGAGAAGCTGGAACACATCTTTTCCGATATTTGTGAACACCCCCTCTACGACCACGAACTGCATGGTTGTTTGAACTGCGGAATTTGTACTGCCACCTGCCCCTCTGCACACTATTTCGATTATTCTCCTCGTGAAATTGTGCAGTTGCTGTGGACCGAGAATCTTGAAGGGATTTATGACGCCATGCAGGAGAAAATCTGGGCTTGTGCGCAATGCTATACCTGTGCGGCACGCTGTCCATTTAAGAATTCACCTGGGGGTTTGGTGAGCATTATGCGAGAAGTGTCCATCAAACATGGACTACAGTCTGCAAAAGATGTATTGAGGCCTTTTTCTCGAGTCATGTTGAAATTGATCTCTACCGGCAATCAGCTAGCCCCGAATATGATCACACCGGATCACTTCGCCGATTGGGGCCCTAACATCAGCAAAGTCGACGCCCCATTGAGCGTATTGCGAAAAGCAATTCCGATGCCAACCATGCATACCGAGTCAACTGCATGGGAAGTGAATCTGAAAACTTCGATTGAACTTTATACGATTTGGGAAGATTCCGGGGTTTTAGATCAGCTCGAGACCATTGACGAAAACCTGTTTGACGTCATTCTCGACATAATGGACGAAAAACAGGAAGAATACGAAGATTGGTTGGATGAACAGGATGAGATGGACGATTTTTAGAAAAATTTTGTCCGCAAACGAGAAAAGAAAATAAATCAAGAACATTACACAATTTCGTTCTTGAGACCATCATAGACATTGAGGAAATGAAAGTATGAGTATAAATGTTCCTTTTGGAAATCAATTCAGCAACGAACGTTTCACTGGCCATGGGTCGGAATGGAGAGATTCCAATTTAAGTGCAAGTGATGCGACAACCGCGACTCAGTGGGTGGAAGCGAGAATTGATAAGCGAGCGATGCTGACGACTCGCGAACATGTTGATGATGTTCGAGATGCAATGTGGCAGCTTGAGAGGGACGGTGAGATTGTTGTTCACCGAGTTAATGAAGGCCATAAGCCAATCATGACAAAAACTCTCTACGGATGGGATAAAAAAATCCCTACTGATCGTTTATGGCACCACAAGTCCTGCGGACAATGTGGCAATATTCCTGGCTATCCAACTTCTTTGCTGTGGTTAATGAACGAGCTCGGCATAACTTATTTGGACGAAACCGACCAAACCTCGTGCACAGCGTGGAATTACCACGGATCGGGCATCGGCAACGTTGTTAGTTTGGCTGCAGTTTTTCTGCGAAATTTTCATCAAGCCTATGTCGCGTCACAAGCTGAAGGATTGGATTCAGCATATTATTATCCCTTGGTCCACTGCGGAACCTCTTTTGGCAATTACAAAGAAATGCGGCAATTTCTCGTCCAGTCCGCTGAATTAAGGGAACAGGTTCGCAAGATTCTTGCAAAAATTGGTCGCTTGGTAGACGGTAAAATTTTAATTCCAGAAGAAATCGTTCACTATTCGGAATGGCTGCATGTGATGCGTCACGATATCGCTGAACGCCAAACAATTGACGCCTCGCAGATACGGGCAGTAATTCACCCGGCATGCCACGTTTACAAAATGGTTCCAGAAGACGTAATCTACGATGATGAAGTTTTGGATGGGAACCGCGTCGCGGTCTCAACCGGACTTGTACAGGCGCTTGGAGCCAACGTAATAGATTATTCCACTTGGTATGACTGTTGCGGCTTCGGTTTTCGGCATATTATTTCTGAGCGTGAATTCACCCGATCCTTTGCGATTGATCGGAAAATCAAGGTTGCTGTCGAAGAAGCGCGGGCTGATGTCATGGTTGGACACGATACGGGCTGCATCACCACACTTGATAAGAATCAATGGATTGGGAAAGCGGTCGATAAGAACTATGAGATGCCAATTTTAGCTGATTGTCAATTGGCAGCTGTACTGTGTGGGGCTCATCCTTATAAGATTGCTCAACTCCACTGGCATGCTTCTGCTTTTGAACCGCTGCTTGCAAAACTCGGAATCGATTGGAAAAAAGCAAAAACAGAGTTTGAAAATTATCTGATCGAAGTCGAGGCTGGTAATTTTGAGACCTTATACGATCCGCGGCGAGCGATCACTTCGGGGCCCGGATTTGAGGTACGGGCGTGAGTCAGAGTGTCTTAGTTGTAGGAGGAGGACCGACAGGTTTATCAGCAGCAAGATCCCTCGCAAGTATTGGTCAACAAGTTACTCTGATCGAAAAAGAAGAGATTTTAGGCGGCGCGCCGATTCTTTCTGGCTACGCCCGTCTGGTGCCTACGGGTGAATGGGCAAGCGATGCGATTGGACAAATGGTCCAAAGTGTCGAACAAAACTCCAATATTGACGTTCAAACGTCCACCCAAGTCATTGAATTCACTGGTGAGTCTGGAAACTTCCAGGCGTCGTGTTCAAACGGTCGCAGCTATTCTGTATCTTCTGTCATTCTTGCCACCGGATTTACACATTTTGATTCCATCAATAAACCCGAGTGGGGATTTGGATCTCATCCTGATGTAGTTACCACCACGCAGGTCGAACAAATGATTTCTTCCGGAGACGGCGTGCGTTGTTTATCCGATGGAAGAAAGCCAAAACGTGTCGCTATTTTGCTTTGCGTAGGGTCCCGCGATCGCCAAATCGGCCGGGAATGGTGTTCAAAGATCTGCTGTACGGTATCCGCTAACTTAGCCATGGAAATTCGTGAGGAATTGCCGGACTGCAGTGTCTACATCTACTACATGGATATCCGCACATTCGGTTTGTACGAAGGGCAGTTTTATTGGCGAAGTCAAGAAGAATTCAAGGTGAAATATATAAAAGCACGAATTGCTGAAGTGACATTTGATGGGAAGAGCGTGCTTTTGAAAGGAGAAGATACTTTAGTGAAGCGGCCGATATCAATACCTTTTGACTTAGTCGTTCATGCGATCGGAATGGACCCCAACGTGGATAATCCAGAAATTTCCTCGATCTTTGGCGTAGAATTGGAACCACATGGCTTTATTCAAAAGAAACCAGCTTACAATTCCGTTGTAGGCACTTCTCGAGATGGAATTTTTGTAGCAGGAGCTGCAGTCGGCCCTGAAACGATTGACGACTCGATCGCCCAAGGACAAGCCGCTGCTATGGCCGCGCTCGGCATCGTCACGCAAGCCGCCTGATACCCCAGCAGATTCATATGAACTTCTTGAGTCGATTTTCACAACAGTCTCTTGCAACGAACACGTCTCCGTTGCCAGAACTTCATCTCGATGGAAGGATTCTTCGCGCCTCCTTTGAAAATATGGTTAAATCTGCCGAAAAATTAGGTGGAATTGAAATCATTATTGACGGGCTTAACGGTAAGTCTATTCTGTTTCAGTCAACTTTTTCCGATCGCAATACGATCAGTTTCGAGTCTGATTTTTACAGTGCCTGCGCATTTATGCCGACAGTTCGAAGACGCTTGAAAGTCGCACTGGAAAAACATGGATTTAGTTTGATCTGGGATTCAATACAGCAACTGCTGGACGAGGTGACAATCGAGAATGTGGATAATCGGATTGAGCAATTTTTCCTCGCGTTGGCAACGAGTAAGAAAGATCGGTGGGTTCGAGATTTGGCTGCTGAGATTCTGCATTTCTGCGACCCAGACAAGTTTCCGCTAATGACTCGCTGGATATGGGATTTTTCTTCAAATACCGGTGTGCTGCGAGAAATATGGTTTACCGATAATGATCATGAACAAATCAAAGTCCCGAACGGAATTCAAACACATCTCGAACTGCGTAGAGAGTTACTTGGATTTTTGAAGGACTGCGGTGTTTTCGCCAATCAAAATCTCACGATCGATGTGCTGTTCGCATGGATTTACAGCGATTATATTGGGAATCAGGGAGGAAGTTTTTTGCGAACTGAGTTCAATTCTTCGGGAATGCCCTTCGGTTATGCCTTGAGAATGCTTGGACTGGACACTGCGTATTGCAGTGGCAAAACCCGTTTGCTGTTGCCCGGTGGCAAACGCTACCAATTAGCCGAGCCGTTTGTCTCGGTAGCACACTAGCGTATTGGATTGGATCTATGCCAATTCACGAAAAGTCGTTAATTCGCCCTGAAAACCTACGAGAACACGACAAGCTCCAAATCGATGGAGTTGATGTTTCTGGTGCGTGGAGCACCTTCATCGAATCGAGAGTTATCAACGAGTACAACGAAAATCTTGAAGAGGAAGTCTCAGCTTTTCCCGGTGGCTCCTTCATTCACCGATGCTGGCAGTGTGGAGCGTGTACGAATGCTTGTACTGTCAATGCGATCAATCCAGATTTTAACCCGAGATATTGGATATACCTGGTTCGACTCGGAATGGAACAGGAGTTGCTTCGAGATAAAGACATCATATGGCAGTGTGTTTCCTGCCATAAGTGTACGCATGTGTGCCCTCGAGATGTTGAACCCGAAGGGGTAATGAAAGCGCTATCGCATTGGCTTGAGCACAAGGGCCATACACCAAAATCAAACTCCCAACATTTCGATGAGGCTTTTTTCGAACAAGTCCTCGAAACTGGAAAAATTGAGGAAGGTCGATTGATTCGTAAATTCTTTAATCGAACCTCTCAGCCACTGAAACAGGAATGGCTGTTCAGCATGGTCAAAGGCCTGATAAGCGGCCTGCCGTTCATATTGCTTACGAAACTGGGATTGTCTACTTTGATTCGTCCGAGAACTAACAGATGGAAACGATCGAAAGAATCAATCCGAGAATTGCTCCAAATGCGTGAGCAGGAACGTAAGAAAGCACTACGCCAAAAATAACTGGGGAATCATGGAAAAAAACGAACCATTGCGCACTGACCTAAAGAAAGTCGCATACTATCCAGGTTGTGCACTTGAAGGTACTGGACATGCCTATAACAGGTCCACAAAAAAAATTGGCAAGAAACTGGGTCTTAAACTTGTAGAAATCAAAAATTGGAACTGCTGTGGTGCGATGGAGGTAAAAAATATTGATCCGGAAATTCAAAACTATCTTTCGGTTCGCAATCTAACCATCGCAAAGCACCAAATGGGAATGGATGTCGTCATGGCTCCCTGTAACGGCTGTTACCACAATTTGAAGAAAGCGGAACACGACGTAACCCACCGACAGGAAACTCGTAATACCCTACGTAAAATGTCGAAGCGTGCAGGCGATGTAGAATACAAAGCAGGCGATGTCGAGACCATTCACGCTCTTGACTGGATAAAGCATGCGATTGGAGAAAAAAATCTGAAAAAGCAAGTGAAAAAATCTTTAGAAGGACTGCGTATTGCCAACTATTACGGATGTATGTACACTCGTCCAAGGCACATCTTTCCCGAGAAAGATCAGGGGGGTAATAGTGAATCCACGCACAATCCTCATTTCATGGATGATTTGCTTGAAGCTGCCGGAGCGGATATTGTTCGAAACTTCCCACTAAAAACAGCATGTTGTGGAGGTGCGCACACCCTGTCTGACAGCGATACTTCCACTCGATTGGTTCTGAACATTTTGAAAACTGCTGAATTGTGCGGAGCAAATGTCATTGCGACTGAATGTCCTACCTGTCATAGCGGTCTGGAAATGCATCAAATTCGAGCGGAGAAAACTTTAGGCATCAAGACCAAGCCAGTGATGTTATATTTCACTCAATTATTGGGACTTGCGCTTGGACTCAGCGCACGGAAAGTGGGGATACACGAAAATGTTTCAAATTCCTTTCCCTTGTTGCGAAAGCAAGGTTTGATCTAATGCAATTTTCAACAATCGAAAAAACACTCGACCATTTTACGACCAGTCCTGGAGATTGCTCAAATCCAGATGCCGAACTCTTGGCATTGGGAGAAAATATATTGGAGCTGTGGTTATCGGCAAAGGGAATCGAACCAACACATAGCAAACATGAAGGATTTCGACTTTTAGCTCTGCATCGACAGGGTTCCATTGAAGACCCAACCTTTTTAGCTTGTCGCGAAACTTGCAGAGAACTGATCTATCTGATTAATCTATATCGAATACAGAGAAAGGACGATCAAATTGCGCTATCGGCAATGGTGGCAATGCACTTGCTTTTATTTGTTCGCGGCAAAATGGAAAACGAAAATTTGGGAGAGTTCTGCTGTTCTTCCAAAGCCATAAGATTGAACAACACAGATTCATAAGCGGGGAAAATAGATATGGCTAATGTTCGCGGTTGCGAATTACCAGACGAATTGCTTTACGATGTCGACAATAACATATGGTATCGGGAAAATGAAGACAATACCATAACAGTAGGGATGACAACGATCGCTGCCGCAATGGCAGGAAAGATCGTAGCGATCACGCCAAAGCGCGCAGGTCGAAAAGTGCGGCCCGGTCGCAGCTGCGCAATCATCGAATCGGGCAAATGGGTCGGCCCTGCTAAATTGCGAAGTGGCGGCAAAGTAGTCGAAGTGAACCGCAAGGTAGTTTCCACACCAAATTTAGTGAATACAGAACCCTATGGAGATGGATGGCTGATCAAAGTAGCAATTCCAGATTGGGATTCTGTAAGATCCAATCTTACTTCGGGGCACGAAATATCAGGGCCCTATGAAGCCAAGATGGAAGCTGATGGTTTTACCGGCTGTGATGCCGTTTAATGAACAAATGAGGAGATATAAGAAATGGCCGATCAGTTGTTAGATACAAAAGGACTAAATTGCCCGCTTCCGATTTTGAAGGCAAAAAAGTCACTGGCGACAATGCAATCCGGGCAAACGCTCGAGGTTCACTCCACAGATCCGGGGTCTGTAAAAGATTTTGAAGCCTTGTGTCGGCAAACTCGACACAAGCTGTTGGACTCAAATCGAGAAAATGGTGTCTACGTTTTTATCGTAGAAAAAGCCTGAGCAATCAGAAGATTCTGATTTCTGGAACACTAAGTTCCAAAACGATTTGACCGGTTGATTTGACCGGTTCGGTTAAGCTTTCCTAGGCTTTAAATGTGCATGCCAGCGAAATTCTACTCGTTTAAACACCCAGATGATTGCAAATGTTAACGCGAGATAGAAAATTCCAGCGGTGATAAAGGATTCGAAGGGTACAAAGTGACGAGAGTTTACGATTCTAGCTGCTCCGAATAAGTCTACGATCGTAATCACTCCCGCAAGCGCACTGCCGTGCAGCATGAAAATCACTTCATTTCCGTACGCTGGAAGAGCTCGTCGAAATGAGCTAGGCAATATGATTCGACGAAGAATCAGCCATCCTGACATTCCACAAGAACGGCCAGCTTCAATTTCGCCATAAGGAGTCGCAACGATCGCTCCACGCAATATTTCTGCCGTATAGGCGGCAGTGTTTAAGGAAAATGCGATCAATGCACATGCGTATGCTTCCTTAAAGACAAACCACAGAAAACTTTCTCGAAGAGCCTCAAACTGTCCCGCTCCATAGTAGATCATGTACATCTGCACAATGAGCGGAGTGCCGCGAAAGAAATAAATGTAGGCTTTTGGCAAGAAATTTATGAATATGTTGTTTCTGCTGGCAGCCAGCCCAATCGGAATTGCAACACCTAGGCCGATGACAAGGGAAATCGCGACGAGTTGGACTGTCGTGAACAATCCGCTCAGGTATAGGGGGATATTAGTTACAATCGCTTCGATGTCCATGCCAAATCAAGCCTTTCGTACACCTACACTGTAACGTTTATCCAACCATCGAAGGCCGCCATCGGAAACCGCAGTGATGATCAGATATAAAACGGCTACCACAAAATAGAACGTGAAGGGTTGCCGCAAAGAGCCGCCTGCCTGAGCCGCTCGGAAAACCATATCTTCTAAACCAATCACTGAAACCAAAGCCGTCGTTTTCGCCAAAACGAGCCAGTTGTTTCCAAATCCAGGCAAGGCATGTCGTACACAAGCTGGAAATGTAATTCTTCGAAACACCTGCACGGGAGTCATCCCGAATGCGAATCCAGCTTCAATTTCACCTCGTGGAACTGCGAGAATTGCACCCCGAAATGTTTCAGCCATGTATGCGCCGAAAATAAACCCTATGGTCACAACACCCGCAGCGAATTCACTCACTTCAATGTAATCGAATCCCAGCCGATCTCCGATAGTGTTCACTAAAATCTGTCCGCCAAAGAAAAGAATGAACATCAATACGATGTCCGGGACACCACGAATCAACGTGGTATATACCTCAGCGACGAAATTCGCCACTCGATTGGTTGACAGCTTAGCGGTAGCAGCCAACAAACCTAGCGCCAGTGCCACAAACAAGGAAATAATCGCTAACTCTATCGTTAACAGCATCCCTTCCAAAATGAAGGGATATAGGTATCCCCCAAGAACTCCGCTTAAGCTTTCTACGAGAAACTCGTGCATGTTTACATCTTGGTCAAAAGAAACCGGCTATTTCGACAGTATTGCAATTTAGCCGGCTTCACATTGATTTCGGCAACTAAGTGAATAAATATTTACTCACCGTAAACGTTGAACTTAAAGTATCTATCGTTAATCTCTTTATATTTTCCGTTGGCAAGGATTGTTGCGATCGCGCTATTGAACATTTCCACAAGGTCCTCATCTTTCTTCCGTACAGCGATTCCCGCGCCCGGCCCGAAATATTCAGGATTAGAAAAATTTGGCCCGACAAATTCCCAACCAGATCCATCTTCGGTACTTAGAAAACCTTCATCCATGGCAACGGAATCTGCTAACAGCAAGTCCAGTCGACCCGAGAGTGCGTCAAGGTAAGCTTCGTCCTGTGTTCCATAACGCCGAATGTCAACAGCATCTCCAAATTCACCCGATACAAAGTTATCGTGTATCGTTGCTCGCTGCACACCAACAGTCTTGCCCGTCAGTCCTTCCATTGTGATCTCGTTGCCTGCGCCTTTCGGCTGTGCGAATTTAGCCGGTGTACTGTAGTACTTGTCGGTAAACGCAACCTTTTTCTTTCGTTCTTCGGTGATAGACATCGAAGCGATGATCGCATCAAACTTTCTTGCTAGCAAAGCCGGAATAATTCCGTCCCAATCTTGCTGAACCAGCGTACATTCCGCTCCCATTTCATCACATAGGGCATTGGCAATGTCAATATCAAATCCAATCAGCTCGCCACTGGCTGTAACGGCGCTAAACGGAGGGTAGGCACCCTCGACGCCGATTCTAATTTTTGACCAGTCTTTGCCTAAGGCACTGACTCCAAACATCATTAGAGCCAAGGCGAAAATTATCGATGTGAATTTCTTCATAATTTAAATTACCTCAAAAGATTAATTTTTGAAAATATCTTACTTTAGACTTCCAGATAAAAACTCTTTGAATCTGGCTGATTTTGGATGATCGAACACCTCGTTTGGCAATCCATCTTCTTCGACTCTGCCTTGATGCAGAAACATAACGCGATTAGACACTTCCCTGGCAAACCCCATTTCATGGGTAACAACCAGCATTGTCGTTCCATCTTCTGCGAGCCCGCGCATAACTCGGAGCACTTCACCAACCAATTCCGGATCCAATGCGGATGTCGGCTCATCAAAAAGCATTAAATCTGGACTCATTGCCAAAGCTCTTGCTATCGCCGCCCTCTGTTGCTGTCCACCGGAAAGGTGAGCGGGATAATAATCTTTACGATCATACAAACCAACTCGTTCCAACACGGACTGCGCGTGTTCCTTCGCTTCTTTCTTGGGAACTTTCAGAACGTGAACAGGAGCCTCGCAGACATTCTCCATTACCGTCATATGTGACCACAGGTTGAATTGCTGGAAAACCATTGCGAGCTTGGATCGAATTCGATCAACTTGTTTACGATCAGCGGGAGCATTCTCTCCATTTCGCAGCTTCTTCATTTCGATCAGTTCGCCTTTGACTCGAACCGAACCCGATGTTGGGATTTCAAGCAGGTTAATGCATCGCAGGAAAGTGCTCTTCCCAGAGCCACTGCTGCCAAGAATGGAAATTACGTCGTGATCTCTTGCTGAAACAGAAACACCTTTTAGCACCTCTATTGCACCAAAACTCTTGTGAATATCGTCGACCTCAAGGGCGAGTACTGTTTCCGAAGTTTGTGATTGGTCTGACATATCAAATTTCAACAATTGAAATTAAAAAATTCGTTCATAGTACGCATTAAACCACATTTTCGGTCAATTTCTGAATTAGATGTTAGCGAAAAATGAATATTTTCCTCTATTGAAATTCCCACTCTGGAACCTGCTGATTGAACTTTAGGTTTGTCTGCTGCACTATCACTGCCTCAAAAACGTCTTCAAGACTCTCGCACTGCTCGGAAAATACTCTTAGACTTGACGAAGCTTCAGTAAAGAACTGATGTTTGATGGCATTAGATGGAGCCTTCTTATAAGCGATGTCCCACCAGCTTTGAATTCGGTCCTCGGCATCCCTGAGATGAAATTTACTCGGCAATTTGTCACGTTTCCCATACTGATTGACGCTTCTCGATGAAGGCAGCAAATTCCACAAGTCGTCACAGGGCCACACCGAAAATGGGAAGCAATGGTCCATGTCAAAATATTTTGGGTTCAGTTTTCTGCCACTCCAAACACAATGATTAAACTTCTTGGAATTGATAAGTTCCAATGCTCTGGCTCGAGGAACTGCGGTGCTCCGTGAGATTTGGTGCTCAGTGCCAGTCCACTGAAGAGCAGAATCCATAATTCCGGAGTCGAGCTGATTATTTCTCTGTCTCAATGAATACCGTTTCATCAATTGCTTCCATTCGGAAATGATCGCAGGTTCAATCCATGTACCATATTTATGGACTGTTTCCCATATGTCGAACGGCAGGCTGACAGTTCCAAAGCTGCTGAGGTAGACCTTGTCTAGAACAATTCGGTGAGGTTTTGGAACAATCGAGCGCCGAGGTACAAATATTTTCTCGTCTTGCCCTGGGTAAGTCGTGTACGTCATAGGCATATTAACCAGAGTATTACAGATATTTCTCAACGCTGCATGCAAGAAATTTGATGTTTTGGCGTCAAATTTCATGCCGATTCTTAAGTCAAGCGGTGAAATGTGCTTCAACCCATCAAAGTGTCTGGGGTCTGCAAATCCTAATCCATTTGTACCAGATGTATTGCGTGGGGCTTGTGGAAGATTTTTATCCAGCAATGGGCGATACATCCGCAGCCAGTATAGTGCGAACAACCCCAATGGAAGTTCAATCCGCTCTTGATCTGCATAGTCGGCTATGCCAGCTGCATTCTGTGCAATCTGCAGCAGCACTCTGAGCAGACCCAGCTTGTAAGTGGAACTTTTCTTGTCGTTCAGTATGATTCCTCGCAACAAAGGAAGTGCGCCCGTTCCGTCACCAGGCGAGCGAAGCGTAAGTTGACTCCAAGTCACTCCTTCGCGTCCAAGCATGTCGTCTGCTACGCTACATTCCACTTCAAACAAGCCATGGTCGCGAGCAAGATCTTGAACTTCACTCAGCGATATATCCCAAAAGCCTCTCAAACGCTCATGAGGACCGCGTCGCAGTGTGAAGTGCATCAATCCCCCGGGTTTCAACAGGCTCACGAGTCGGCGAAATGCGTTTTTTCGCTCTGATGGAGCAACATGCATCCACACCGCACTCAGTAAAATGACATCGTAGTGTAATCCGAAGCGCCTCACTTTCTTCAGTTTCGGAAGACGATCATTATGCCAATCGATTCTGGGATGATTTCGAGCTTGACTCGCCAGTTTTGTCATTGCGACTGATGGTTCAACGGCAGTCACGTCATGACCGAGTTCTGCAAAACCGACTGCATCTCGGCCTGTTCCCGCACCGATATCCAACACGAGACCCGGTGATTTCGGCAAATGTCTTAACAAAGAATGATGAATTTCATCAAAAGTTACGTGTTTTTGCCTTTCCAAATAGATGTGGGCGTTTCTTTCATACCACTGCTCCGCAGTTTTTGGAGGAAACAATTGCCCTGGCACAGCATATTCAACCCCTTTTTTGCTAGTAGAGAACTTGGAATCCAGGTTATCGTTGCTCATTTACGCAACTTCGTACTGTTGTTTTGCAAATTAGGACGTCTGTCTTTACTATTTTGCGATCATTGCATCTGAGGGCAACCAAGCGTGGGAATTGTTCGAATAGCAAATGAAATTAAAAGTTGTTGATAAAAAGGCGACAGACAGCATGCTGCGAGTAAATGAACCAATCTTAGTCAATCGTACCGACTAATATTCCTCAATAGTACATGACGAGCTTTTTGCTTGCGAGCTTTTCGATTTCGTCCAACGTATTTCGCATATTATTCCATGCAGTGTTGTGATTGATGACGCAGATTCTAATTGATATTAGACTGTAAATGGGAGTTGATGCAGAAACATCACTTCGCAGTCCCAGAAATATCAAGCAAAATTTTCTCGATGGTTATCAACTGCCGCTTTTTCAGTCAAATTCGATTTATAGGGATTGTAATTGACTTCAAAAGCGCTATGGGTAAGGGCTGACATATTCTCCCAATGTGCACGCTTGTGATCAAGTACTTCATTTGGTTTAGTTAATTCCAACTCATTCGCTGCATACATGCGCAAATTCGCCATTCCAAACATCATGAGTGACATCCAGATTTTGGTCGCTCAAACCGAATGTCTATATTGAATCTCTGATAATGCTAATTTAGGACGGCTGCTACGTGAAACGGTATCCAACTCGGAGTGTTTATTCTATGGCGATCCAAAGTGGTTTCTGCCTCTCCCTAAGGAACGAATTTGGCTCCAAATCACTTGATTCAATCCAAAATCCAGCATTTCAGAGTATTGTCTGCACAGATGCCTCAAAGAGGCATAGTGAGCTATCTGGAAACCCCATCAAATTATGCTGCAAGATGATAAATAGAATCATGATTGGCGCTCGCGATCTGATCCTCAACTTGCAGGATGTTGGCTTTAACGAAAGACAATCCAAAGTTATCGTTCACGTGCTAAAACAAACCAACGCTGATTTGGTAACAAAGGATATATTTGCGCACGGAAATGTCAGGACCATACGTGAAACTTATGCTATTGCAAGTCGCGATAGCAGAACTGTTATTCGCAGCGCTCAAATTAAGTTCAAGCAGAGTTACATTACTAATTCGGAGTTCTTTCAAAAGGTTTCACCCTCGTTCCAATTACTTGCCGCAGTTCCAGTTTGTTAAACCGTTCCGCGGATTGTTTATTGTATGGCTTCATGTACATCGGAGAAAGTCACTTTCAATAATTTCCAGCAGAAATATCACCTATTGGTGGGGATGTCTCGATTCGATTAAATGCCGCTGAACAGTGGTTAATCCGTAGAACAAAAAGTCGCGGATGATTGCAGCGTCGGAAAGTGTAACTTTTAATCGGTTTCCCATCGCTTGCCAAGAACGATATTGACCCATTCCTATAGCTTTTCGGGTTAGCCACGTGATGCGCCGCCACCTATCGCTAATCTAACTAAGTTATTTTGAGGTTCCTATTTGACGATAGATTGAATCACATTCTGCCTAATAACCCATAAGTGAGACGCAAACCGCCTAGCGACCCATAAGTGGGACGCAAACAGCTTTGTGTGACACCTATGTCATACAAACTGCTCAGCAAGAAATATATGTGTGTCAAAAAATCTCCCGCCCTTCCGCTAACTTCAAAAGTTCTGGAAACACATAAAAAGACGGTTGGTTACCGGAACCGTACTGCAGGACTTTCAAGATGCCTTCATCGCGCAACACCCTCAGGATTCGCTGTGCCGTAGATTTGGGGATACCGGCAGTTATTTTAAATCTAGTTGAGCTAAATACCGGCTGTTCAAAAATCCAATCCAAAGCATAAATTGCATATTGTGAGCGAGTAGCTTTGCTCACTTGATTTTTCATTTTTTTTGTATAGATCAAGAATACTTTTCGTCTTCTTAAGATTATCTTCAGCCTGAGCCTTGACTGCCCCGAGAAAGAACAAGGTCCAGCTTGTCCAATCTTGATCGCGAGATACGGCAAGTAAGCTTTCATAGTATGCATCGCGTTGGTTTTCGAAGTAAGCGCTAATGTAGAAAATAGGTTCCCGAATAAGGCCATATTGCCACATCATCAGAGGCACCAACATGCGACCCATACGGCCGTTTCCGTCCAAAAACGGGTGAATGGCCTCAAATTCGGCATGTAAGACAGCAATTTGTACGAGTCGGTCTTCCACATTCTTATGGATGTAATGCTCCCATACTTTCATGGCGTCTAGAATTCGGTCTGCTTGGATAGGCACAAACCTAGCATTATTGATGTCGCATCCAGGAGGCCCAATCCAAACAGGTATTCTCCGGTATTCCCCAGGTGATTTGCCTTGACCACGCACTCCGGCAAGCAATTTGGAATGAGCTTCGCGAACAACTCGCTGGCAAAGCGGCAACGTCTTCAGTGCTTCACTCGCCTCTCTCATGGCACTACGATAATTGCGCACTTCGTGTATATCTTCTTTTTTGCTCGAGGACTTCGGTACTCGTCCTGATTCGAACTCAAGCACTTCTGCAAGGGTAGCTTGAGTTCCCTCAATTTTTGATGAAAACACAGCTTTTTGGGTAGTTAAGGGTGCCAGCAAAATATTGGGGTTAGGAATTGCTGCAAGCATTCCATCATTTTGCATGACGGCTCCAGTTGTAGGGCCGAGAAGTGGAACTAGCCTTTGCCAATCAATCCTGTCGTCAGGCGGAAATTCTCCTGAATGGGATTTAACGGTCATAATCTGCAATCTTTAGCTTGTCAATGTTAAATTGTTTTGAAAATTCTAGCGTTTCTGGTCAGTCTGCTATACCTGAAAAAGATTGGTTCGACAAAGCCTCAACACCATTTTGATAGTCTAGATCTTTCGGAATTGCAAAGATCCGGAGTATAAATCGGCAATAATGCATCAATCACCAGAAATTCCATAAATTACCATCACGGAGACGACGGCAACAGAATTTCAGTAATTCCAAGAGTGGGAATTGATGGAACTAAATCGATCTCTACAAATTTTACAATGATTCGTGAATTGGCTCAGTTCTCCACTCGCATCCTAGTTTTTGACTCAACTCATAGATGCAGTAATTTTCGATAACTTCAATATCGTGCTTCACTCCGAGTTCACGCAGACTAACAACATCTAATCCTTGAATTCCACACACTTCAATGTTCTTGAATGGAGATAGATCCATATCCACGTTTAAGCTCAAGCCGTGATAGCTGCAGCCGCGGTGAATTCGAAGACCAAGTGACGCGATTTTGTTACCCTGCACATATACTCCTGGCGCATCAGGTCTTACCTTCCCTTCAACACCACAACGAGCAAGAACCCCGACAATGGCGGCTTCAATTGTGTGAACGATGTGCCGAATTCCCAATTTTCGGCGTTTAAGATCAAGTAGCAGATATATGATGATTTGGCCAGGACCGTGGTAAGTCAGCTGTCCACCGCGGTCGGTTTTAACCAATGGTATTGTTGTAGGATTAAGCGGAACCTGAGTACAGGAGTAACCTTGTGTGTAAACCGCCGGATGTTGAAGCAACCAAACTTCATCGGCTGAGTCAGATGCACGTTGTGCCGTAAACCGTTGCATGGCCTGCAACGTTTCTTGATATTGAATCAATCCCAGTCGGCGGACAACAACCCTCCGTTCCAAGCCCAATATGCCTCAATTCGATCTGACTAGCTTTTCAAGGCGAGCGCGATTACTTCGATACAACCACAGGGTTGCCGCTAATTCGACTCGCAATTCTGTTGAACAGTTGATCAAAGTTCTTGTCAATGTTAACCGGGCCGATGCGCACCAAATAGATCGTAGAGCCTGATTTTCGCTTTTTTTGAACGTCAACGTCATCGAAACCGTATTCTTTCAATTTGCGTTTTAGATTGACTGCATTTTCCTTGACTGAAAACGCGCCGGCTTGGATGAAAACTTCCCGATTCTCTTTCCTCGCGAATCGTCCCCCCTTTGGCACAATTGCTTTGACTTTGACTTCACCCGTACCTGGGCCAACGAGATCCAATTCGGACGCAGCCGCAAATGACAAGTCAATGATTCTGTCATCTACAAACGGACCTCTATCGTTGACGCGAACGATGATTGTCTTTTTGTTGCTGACATTCGTCACAGATACATAGGAGGGCAAAGGCAAAATCTTGTGCGCTGCGGTCATTTTGTACATGTCATACTTTTCCCCGTTGGAAGTACGCTTTCCATGAAAAGCTTTTCCATACCAAGAAGCGATGCCGCGTTGCTCGAATCCCTCCGCCGTGTGCAGCGGTACATATACCTTTCCCATTTCTCGATAGGGGTCGTTTCCAGTTCTGCTCAAAGGTTCAAACTTTGGTTCTGCATCACTGTAGCTGGTCGGGGCTCGCCGACCATCCGAGCAGCCTGCTATAGCAATCGCCAAAACAAGCACTACAAGCGGTAATATAAATTTGCGCATAATGTTACCCTCCTATTCGGGAAGCGGAGATGAGAGCAGCTAGTTCCGCCACTGCTGTGGCATACAAAGAGCTTCGATTGTATTTGGTAATCACGTAAAAATTTTCAAATCCAGCGTTATACACGAAGGTATCCAGATTCGATTCCAGCTTCACTACACCAAGCTTTTCGTTTTCGGCAGGAGCTTGCAAAGAAGCAAACGTAATTCCTGATTCGTTCAATTCCTGATAGGTTCGATCTGGCTTCAACGATTTAGTTTTCAACCGATCAAGAGTCGCCAGATTGGGCGCCTTTAATTCGTCATAGATTGGCGCTTTGTGTTGCCACCCATGGACTTTTAGGTAATTGGCCACGCTTCCAATCGCATCGTCTACTTCAGTCAGCAGATCTTTTTGTCCATTTGCATTGAAATCAACCGCAAAATGTCGATAACTGCTTGATATGAACTGAGGTATCCCCATCGCACCGGCATAAGATCCCTTGGCGGTGAAAGGATCCAGTTTTTCTTCTTGACTCAGCTTCAAAAATTCAATGAACTCTTTCTTGAAAAATTCACTTCGACGAGGATAGCCAAGCGTTAAAGTCAGCAGACTATCGATGATTCGATGCTTGCCCATATAGGTGCCATAACGAGTTTCGATACCAATGATCGCTACGATTACCGAAGCATCCACGCCATATTCATTTTCAGCTCTTTGCAAGATGTCCGCATGCTGATTCCAAAACTTGACACCGCGGTCAATGCTGGAATTAGAAATGAAGATGGTACGATAGCGATACCAAGGCAATTTTTCTGCCGGTCGGGTGATCGCCTTGATAATGCTCTCCTGATAATTCGCATCCGTCACAATTGCGGTGACTCGATTTCGACTAAGACCATGCTCGTCGACAATTTCGTCGATCAATTCATTCGCTTCTGGGAATTCTTTGAAGTCTACCGCTTGGACAACATTGAAAGTTGTGAACATGCTGAAACACAAGACCAAAGCCAAATAGCGAAAGTGAATAAATCTAATCTTTTTCATTTCTAACCCCCATAACAATTCCAATTCCAACAAGTATGGTGACAATCGAAGTGCCACCGTAACTAATCATGGGCAATGGAATTCCAACCACTGGCAGAATTGCTGAAACCATGCCAATATTGACAAAAACGTGAATGAATATCATGATTGCAACGCTGCCAACAACGATTCGCGCATAACTGCTGCTCAACTGGAATGCAATCGAAATACAACGAACAATCAAATATAAAAACAACAGCATTAATATGAAGACTCCAAGAAGTCCGAATTCTTCAGCGAATACCGAAAAAACAAAATCAGTGCTTCTTTCAGGGATGAATTCCAACTGAGATTGGCTGCCATTTAACCAGCCTTTGCCAATCGTTCCGCCCGAACCTATGGCTATCATGGACTGTATGCTGTGGTATCCGACACCCATCGGGTCCTGCCATGGATCAAACAGGGTTGTGACGCGAAGCCGCTGATATTCATGCAGAAACGGCCAAATGAGGGGAATCGCCAACAATCCAATCACGGCCGAAGATCCGAGCCAACGCCAAGGAATTCCACCCAAATAGATGGCGTATATTCCAACTCCAAGTATCAGCAAAGCCGTACCCAAGTCCGGTTGGAAGTAGACAAGACCAGCCGGCAAAAATACCAAAGCACCAGCAATAATTATTCGCAAAGCTTCATTGCTTCTTGACGACTGGGGCCGTGTCAATACCCACGCTACCATCATCGGTACCATTAACTTCATAAGTTCCGAAGGCTGAATACTGATGACTTTTAAATCCAGCCAGCGTTGTGCTCCGCCGCGCCCCGTCCCAAAAAAGGCAACTAAAATCAATAAAATCAAACCAAGAGCGTAGACGTGAGGAGTATATTTTTCCAATCGGGAGATTGGAATGCCTGCGATTGCAATCATGAGAACTACGCCAATCGCAATTCGAGAAGCATGTTGCCAGATTTGAGCGGTATCTTGTCCACTCGTACTGAATTGCACAACCAAACCTATCGCCGCCAAGACGAATATGGTCAGAAACAAAGACCAATCGATTCGGGATGCAATCGAAATGACTTGCGGTGTCTTGCTATCTTGGAAGAAGAGCAAATTGATCTCCGTTCGTTTTACTTGGTTTGTCGACAAGATAGAGGTCCATCATAGATCTCACAATCGGGGCGACGGCAGCGCCTGAACCTCCATTTTCAACAATTGCTGAAACTAGGATTTGAGGATTATCTGCAGGCGCAAAAGCAATGAAAATACCATGAGGCTGAAACTTCTCCGGAACTTCTGAAGCCTGCCATTCTTTATCTTGAGCTCTTTGAATCAACTGGACGGTACCCGTTTTTCCAGCCACCCGATACTTTAAACCGTTGCCCATCCCACGCGCAGTGCCCCGATGACTGTGCACGACTTTTTCCATGTCTTTGATGATTGTTTCAAAATTCCTAGCCTCCAAGTCGAGCACATTGTCGAGCTGGGGCTGCACAATCAGTTCCTCTCCATTTTCTACATCTACAATTTTGGAGATGATCTGTGGAGTAACTTTCAGTCCCTTATTGGCAACAATTGACAGCGCGTGAGCCAGTTGCAACGCGGTTACAGTTGTTGCTCCCTGACCAATTCCCATCATGATCGTATCTGCGAGATACCAAGGCTCATTACGCTGATAGCGCTTCCATTCCTTGGATGGAAGTATTCCGGTCAACTCATCCTCAAGGTCAACACCTGTATAGGTCCCAAATCCAAATTTCGACAAATAATAGTAAATTTCGTCAATGCCAAGTATTTCAGCCAACTTGTAAAAGTAAACATCACATGACTCAGCGATCGCCTCAGTCAGGCTGACCAGACCGTGCCCCTTTTTCTTCCAACACCGAAACTTGTGATCGCTGCCCGGCAATTGATAGTACCCTTTACAATTAATTTTCAGTTCACTGATTCCCATTTCCAAAGCCGCAAGGCCAATAAATGGCTTTATGGTCGACCCCGGTGAATACTGGCCTTGAACCACACGATTGATTAAAGGGCTGTCTTCTGAGTTCAGCCAACGCTTCCGTTTTTCAGAAGTCGAGTCTATGCCAAAATCATTCGGGTCAAAACCGGGTTTGCTGACCATTGCGAGAACTCGCCCGGAACTTGGCTCCAGCGCAACAATTGCTCCTTTCTTGTCTCCCAATGCTTCAAACGCATGCTTCTGTAAATCAAAGTCAAGCGATAGATAGACATCACGTCCAGCTGTTGGCAATTCCTGAGACAGCCTTCTAATTCTTTGGCCATGTGCATTGGTTTCGATTTGTTCAAATCCTGGCCAGCCCACCAAAACATTCTCGTTGGACTTCTCGACTCCGTATTTCCCGATATACTGAAGGCCGCGATAACGTGCGGGGTTGACTTTTTCAAGATCGTTCTTGTCAATACGACTGACCATGCCTACGACATGGGCAAACAGTTCTCCATGAACGTAGTCTCGAAAAAATTCCCATTTCAAATTCGCTCCAGACAATCGGTATCGGTCAACAGCAAATCGCGCGGTTTGTTGAGCGCTCAGGTTGTCCTTCAAAATATGCATATCAAAAGGACTCCCTCGCTTCACGGTTCGAATAAAATTCTTTTCCTCCTCTTCGCTAACTGGAATGACGTCACTAATTTCGATCAGCAGCGCAGACAAATCTTCAGCGTGAGACGGCACGATTCCAAGTTGTGTCACTACTTTGTTCTCAGCGAGCAAAATTCCGTTCCGATCAAAGATGCGTCCTCGTACGGGAGCAATTGGAACGATTTCTAAACGATTATTCGCAGATAATGCGGCGAAATCGGTGTAGGAGATGATTTGAAGGTAAAAAATTCGAGCGAGCAGGACAAACATCAGCAGAGTTATCACAGCAACTGTCAACAAAAGTCGAAACTGACTCTTTCGCTGCAGTTGGACTGGAATGCGGTTTGTCATCCAGCCATCAAATAAATTCATGTTTCGTTTTTTCTTTATAGCTCCAAAAATAGGAAATTAAAAACCAGAACGCAGTTCCCACGAACGCTCCAAACCACAGCGAGTCGGTGCCGCTGTAACCGAGCGAAATCACATTTACCATACGAAGAACAGCAGTGTTCAATAGCAGCATGCCTAGAACACAAGCAGAAACAACATAAACTGCATGCTGATTTCTAAGCTCGACATTGGACATTTTCAGTGCAAGATAAGCAATCAAAATTTTTGCGACTGCATGTTGTCCCAAGATGCCAAAAAACATTACGTCGGTGAGCAAACCAACCACAAAAGCGGATGTCAATCCCACGATTTTAGGTCGGCGATAACACCAAAAGATCAGAATGAGAGCAACGAAATCAGGGCGATAATCTACAATCGATTGCGGCAACTCAACAATCGACAAAATCATTGCGATCGCGATAGTTCCAATGATTACAGTAACTTCGCGGCCAAAAGTCGGTTTATTGCTCTCCAGAATCATGCATTGTCAATATTGATTCTTCACCCTCACCTGGCATCTGAGTCCAAACGAGTAAAACTTCGAACTCAGTGTCAAATGCAGCCAAAGGCACAGCAGTAATTTCAGCGAAAGCGGTGTTTTGATTGCGAACAACACTCGTCACTTCAGCGACCGGGTAACCCGAAGGAAACCGTTCCCCCAAACCTGAGGTCACCAAAATGTCACCCTCTTGAATGTCGGCATTGAATCGCAAACCGGTCACCCGCATTCGATCTGCATATCCGGAACCATGAGCGATCGCGAGAACACCATTGCGTCGAATTCGGACGGGAATAGAATGGTTTGGGTCGGTGACGAGTGTAACCGCGCTTTCGGTTCTTGTTATACTGGTAATCTGCCCTATTATACCTTTATGATCGACAACAGGTTGTCCGACAAATATGTCATCGTTGTTGCCTCGGTCGATTACGATTTTTTGCGACAACGGTTGCAATTGAATTGCCGACGGCTTTGCTGGCAGTACGGCATAGTCAAGTGTTTCACGGGCGCCTAGCAATTCTGACAGCCAGTTGCTACGCTGTTCCTGTACTTGAAGATCGTTAAGACGAGCTCGCAATGCTATGTTTTCTTTTTTGAGTTCTCGATTTCGTTCCTGCAATAATTCTCTCTGTTCGAACTGCAGCTGAAGACGGTTCGTCACAGCAGTGGGCAATTGCGCAATTTCAACCAGGGGCTTGACCGGCAGAAATACGACTTCTCGAAAAACCCGAAGAGTCGAAGTGTGAGTATCCAATGCTATTAACAGGATGGAAACCGACAACAGGATGAACAATCGCGCATTCATTTTTGGAAAATCGTCTTTATTGCACTGCTGAGAATCGAAGAATTAGCATTGATTCAGTGTCTTGACACAACTTTATTGAGCAGTTCGGTTACTTCCAGGGCTCGACCACACCCTCTAGCCACACACGTTAGCGGATCCTCTGCAATTATTGTAGGTATTTTGAGCTCTTCGTTGAAGCGCTTGTCGATATCGCGTAACAGAGCGCCGCCTCCCGCTAACAAAATCCCACGTTCCAATATGTCAACCGACAATTCCGGCGGAGATTTTTCCAGCGCCTGACGAACTCCGTTGACAATTTCGCTCAACGAATCTTTGAGCACATCATAAATTTCACTGCTTCGAAGCGTATATCGCCGCGATGATCCCCGATAGTCCCGACCACGAATTTCCATCTGAATATCTTCGGACCCTTTCCACGCAGTGCCAATCAAATGCTTGATTTTTTCTGATGTAGGAAGTCCAATTTGCATGCTATACGCTTCTTCTACGTAATCACAGATTTTCTGGTCGAACAGATCTCCGGCACAGCGCAGAGTGGTTGCCCGAACTAGACCCCCCAACGAAATCACTCCAATTTCCGTGGTGCCTCCGCCGATATCGACTACCATCGTGCCGACAGGTTCCGATACAGGCAAATTCATACCGATCGCAACCGCCATGGGCTCTTCCATAAGGTACACCTCTCTTGCTCCCGCACTCAAGCAAGATTCTCGAATTGCCCGTCGTTCGACCTGGGTTGATTCACATGGAACACTGATCACGGTCCGGGGCCGCATGAACAATCTTCTGGACTGAACTTTTCCAATAAAGTGCTTGAGCATGATTTCTGTCACGGTAAAGTCTGCGATGACACCATCTTTCAGCGGTCGAATCGCCTTGATGTTGGCCGGTGTTCGACCCAGCATTTTCTTTGCATCAGCACCCACGGCCAAAACTGAATCCGTCAAATTTTTGTAGCGCTGCTGATCGTGGTAATCGGGCACATAGACCGCCACGACTGATGGTTCATTCAGGATAATTTTCGCTTTCCTGCGGTCGTATATCAGGGTATTGGCGGTGCCCAAATCTATAGCTAGATCTTGCGACATACGATTAAAAAAAGACACGTTTCAGCACACTCAAGAAAGATTAAAATTTGGCTAGGTCGCAATTCAGTATAGACATTCAATTCAAATGAGGCACATTTTTCGTCCAGAAGAAATGACTATAATGACTAATTTCTAAATTACCTCTCGAAACAATGAGCGTTTCTGAAAACGATATTAGAACTATAGCTTCGCTTGCTCAATTGGAAATTGAGCAAGATGCAATCGAACCGTTCAAACAAGAAATGACAAATATCCTCGCGCTGATTCATCAAATGCAGGGAATTGACACCTCTAGCGTAGAACCCATGCCACATCCACAGGATATTCAACTACGTCTGCGAGCAGACCTAGTGACTGAACCAGATCAACGATCTATCTTACAAAGAATCGCTCCTAACACTGAAGACGGATTATATCTAGTACCCAAAGTACTCGACTAAGAGGTATATTTTCACTTTGAGATCAGACAGAGTTTGTTTCAATCTTCAATTTAGTCAGCAAATGCAAGCATTGATCGATTACTAATCAAGAGTTTCCTCTACATTTTTAAATTATAGATTGCCAGACGAATATTCGTTGTCTTTTCATCATTTAGTCAGCGCAATTTTTGAGTCAATCATTGATCAATCTTAAAACTGCTTTTTTCATCAACAATACCGACTAATTCCAGTTGAACTGCCGCGATGCTTTCTGGGTACTCTCAAATTTTCGAATTAAGCGAGCTCTTGCGCCGCAAGGAAATTTCAAGCGTTGAATTGTGTCGAGAGCACTTTCAACGCATAGAGCGAAACACAGAGCTCAACGCCTTTATCACACTGGATGAAGAAAATGCCCTGAAAGCCGCCGAAGCAATCGATCGCAGGAGACAGAAGTCAACACTGGGACCACTTGCTGGAATTCCGCTTGCGCATAAAGACATCTTTTGCACTGAAGGAATTCTAACCAGCTGCGGTTCGAAAATATTAAGCAACTTCATTGCGCCTTACGATGCTACGATCGTCAAGAAGTTAAAAAATTCGCAGATGATCATGTTGGGGAAAACCAACATGGACGAATTCGCCATGGGCTCTTCCACCGAACATTCGTATTATGGTCCCGTACGCAATCCTTGGAAACCTTCAAAAGTCCCAGGCGGAAGTTCCGGTGGCTCGGCTGCTGCCGTTGCTGCTGGTCTCGCGCCTGCTGCCACCGCGACGGATACCGGCGGTTCTATTCGGCAGCCAGCAGCATTTTGTGGAGTAACAGGGATCAAGCCTAGTTATGGGCGCGCTTCGAGGTATGGCATGGTAGCCTTTGCATCATCATTGGATCAGGCGGGGATCATTGCCAGAAGCGCCAAAGACGCTGCAATGGTCATCGACGCAATGTGTGGGTATGATCCAAAAGATTCAACTTCCTTGAAAATCTCTTATCCCAGTTGCTTCGAAGATTTGGAAAAACCGCTCAATCAGCTCAAAATCGGAATTCCAAGACAATACTTTACAACCGGATTGGATCCGTCTGTGTCCGACATCATCATGCGCGCGCTGTCAGAATTCGAATCAATCGGGGCTCAATTGGTTGACATTGAACTGCCGAACAGTTCGGCTGCAATTCCTTGCTACTACGTCATCGCACCTGCTGAGGCGTCCTCGAACCTATCTCGGTTTGATGGTGTAAGGTATGGCTATAGAAGCGACAACTATACCGATCTTCAAGATATGTACAAAACTACGAGATCCGAAGGATTCGGCGCTGAAGTTCGCAGAAGAATCATGATTGGCACTTATGTATTGTCCCATGGATACTACGATGCGTTTTATCTGAAAGCACTAAAAGTAAGACGATTGATTTCCGACGATTTCAAGCAAGCGTTTGAACAGTGTGACGTGATCATGGGACCTACCAGCCCGACGACCGCCTTTTCGATCGGCTCGAAGGTGAACGATCCTGTACTGATGTATCTGAATGACATTTATACCGCAGCTGTAAATCTCGCAGGGTTGCCGGGAATGTCAATTCCAGCGGGATTGGACAATGCCGGACTACCGGTTGGGCTGCATATCGTAGCGCCTTATCTGCAGGACTCACTTCTGCTGCAAACCGCACACAAGTATCAAACTCATACAGATTACCATCTGCTGAATCCAAGTATTGCATCATGACTCACTGGGAAACAGTTATCGGTTTGGAAGTTCACATCCAGCTTGCGACTCAAAGCAAGATTTTTTCTGGCGCTTCGACTCAGTACGGAGCTGAGCCAAACGTCCAGGCGTGTTTGATCGACGTAGCGCTGCCTGGGATTTTACCCGTATGCAACCTTGAAGCTGTCCGCATGGCAGTGAAATTCGGCCTCTCGGTGAATGCTCAAATCAGCCATCATTCGATATTTGCCCGCAAAAATTACTTCTATCCAGATCTGCCGAAAGGCTACCAAATCAGTCAGTACGAATTACCGGTCGTCGTTGGCGGTCATATTTACACTCAAGTCAATGGCAATCGACAGCGGGTGGGCATTACTCGCGCTCACTTGGAAGAAGATGCAGGCAAATCTCTGCACGAAGAATTTCATGATATGACCGGCATCGACTTGAATCGAGCTGGCACGCCGTTACTTGAGATCGTTTCTGAGCCTGACATTCGTTCAGCCGCTCAAGCAGCGGATTACCTGCGAAGACTGCATACTTTGGTTACCTACCTGGAAATTTGTGATGGCAACATGCAGGAAGGCTCGTTTCGTTGTGATGCCAACGTATCCGTTCGGCCGGCCGGGAGTGAAGTATTGGGAACACGCACAGAATTGAAGAATATCAATTCCTTTCGCTTCGTCGAAAAAGCAATCAATTCCGAGGTGGAACGACAAATCGCATTGCTGGAAGACGGTGGAAAGATTATTCAGGAAACGCGTCAGTACGATCCAAATCGGGATCTCTCCAGACCCATGCGAAGCAAAGAAGATGCTCAGGATTATCGTTATTTTCCCGATCCCGACCTACCGCCGCTGGTGCTGGACGAAGCATTTGTCAATGAGGTGAAAAAAGAACTCCCCGAACTGCCAGAATCGAGAAAAAAGCGATTTATGTCAGAGTATCAACTCACCGAATCGCTCGCAGCTCAATTGACACAATCGAAAGCGATGGCAGATTATTTTGAGACGGTGTGCCTGCAAGTGCCGAAAAAACCAAAAATGGCAGCGAACTGGATCACTGTAGAGCTGAACAGTCATTTGAACAGACATAATTTGGAAATAGAGCATTCCAGAGTCAGCGCCGATCAGCTCGGTCTGCTAATTTCAAGAATAGAAACAGGAGTAATTTCCGGGCGAGCGGGCAAAGAGCTGCTTGAAAATCTATGGGAGAATCCGAATTCAGCGGTCGATAGCATCATCAAAGAAAAAGGATTGACTCAAATCAGCGGCAGCGACAAAATTGAAAATCTTGTTGAGCAAGCTTTCAAAGAAAATCCAAAGGAGTTAGAGAAACTGCGCGCGGGGAATATGAGACTTTTGGGTTATTTCGTGGGGCAAGTCATTCGACTTTCCCGAGGTAAAGCAAATCCGAAAGTTGTCAACGAAACCATCAGAAAAAAACTCTGAAAAGAAATTTATGACGATTGACGCCGCATTTACCGGCAAAAATAAAAAGTGGATCGGTTATGAGCCCACCTATGCTGGCAGTCTGAGCTTATTTCGAAGACCTTATTCCAAAAGCGTAACCGAATCAGACTTAGTCATCAGTGGCGTACCGTACGATCTTGCCGTAACGAACCGGCCTGGCGCCCGCTTCGGACCACGCGGGATCCGAGGCGCATCAGCACAGCTTACTTGGCCTGGATCTACCTGGCCTTGGAATTTCGACCCGTTCACCATTCTGAGCGCAACTGACTACGGTGACTGTGAACTGGACCACGGCTACCCGGACAAAATTCCGTCCGTCATTGAAGAGCATGCTCGTCATCTCATGTCTGCAGATGCAAAAATTTTGACAATGGGCGGGGATCATTTCATTGCCTATCCAATCTTAAAAGCAGTTCACGAAAAGCACGGCGCTGTATCCCTGGTGCATTTTGACGCACATTCAGACACATGGCGGGAAGATGACGAGCGAATTGACCACGGCACCATGTTTTTTCATGCCGCACGTCTGGGATTGGTCGATGCCAGCCGGTCCGTTCAAATCGGACTTAGAACCTGGAATCCTGAAACCCATGGATTCAACATATTTGACGCGGACTTTGTACATAAAGTCGGTGTAGATGCTGTCATCGAAGAAGTCGTTCGTATCGTTGGGGACAACAAAGCGTATCTGTCGTTCGACATTGACTGTTTGGATCCTGCTTTTGCCCCGGGAACCGGAACTCCCGTAAGTGGTGGATTGTCGTGCTGGCAGGCTCAAACGATCATCAGGGGATTAACGAACATAGATTTTGTCGGAATGGATCTCGTTGAAGTCGCTCCAATTTATGACATCGGTGAAATCACTTCACTCGCGGGAGCAAGTATAATGCTGGACTTTATCTGCCTGCTGGCCAAGCGGAAGAAAAACGATCTCTAACCTATATTACGCGCCCGTAGCTCAGTGGATAGAGTACCAGGCTTCGAACCTGGGTGTCGGGGGTTCGAATCCCTCCGGGCGTGCCAACTACAACTATTCATTCTCGTCTAAGCGCAAGACCCGTAAAATTTCAGAAAAATAGTGGGCCTGTAAACATACGAGAATGGCGGTGCTGACCAAGAGAATTTAACTTGCCTGGATAGACTTATCAAATAAAACAACAACCTCAAGAATTTTGATTTGTCTGCGTATCTCGCACTCCATCAAAACGAGAACATAACGCTACAACATGTGCGCTTTGGCGAACTGATTCAGTTTCAGTGGCGCAAACTCCACTTGCTACGGCAACCCGGATCGCATGCATCAGTTCTATCAAATCCGCTGGGCATATATCTGTTTGATCTTCAGCAGCGTCTTTCGGTTGTCTTTACGAACCTGAATTCGATATTGGGTCTCGCCGCGTTCAATTCGTTGATTCCAACTCGATTTTGATGCAAGACCTAAGTAATTGATTTAATAAATAAAGTAATCCTAGAATGGTTTATAGTGCT
Source organism: Arenicellales bacterium (assembly GCA_965202855.1). Lineage (GTDB taxonomy): Bacteria > Pseudomonadota > Gammaproteobacteria > Arenicellales > JAJDZL01 > JAJDZL01. The sequence goes on from CBDBBP010000004.1 coordinate 1,001,011, forward strand.
GTTATTCAAAAATCATCAACAAACCAAACGAGGCTAAAGCATGAATCATTGTGCCAGTAAATCTGAACTGCCACAAAATATTGAACCGACGGTGCAGGATCGACAGTTGCGCATCGACAATCTTTTCGCCCAGATGTGGGCGGCATTGGGTTTGAACGGACACTTGGGTCGAGCCGCCATTGACCAAGCGCAGCGGTCTGAGCGCACGCGAAACGGTGTTTCTGCTGCTGATGTGGCGTTGGCTGCGAGGCTCTTCGATCACCATGTTCTGTCGTCACTCCATGCAGGTATTTTTTCAAGCGCGCAAAGATGCGGTGCATGAGTTTTTCAAGCGTGAAGACCTCAACTGGCGCGGTCTGAACTACCGCGTGGCTCGGGCGGTCTATCAGCGCTGCGGTTTCAAGCGTTCGTCGCAGCATGCCTTTGTGATCGATGACACCATTGTCAGTCGTCGCGGCAAGAAGATGGAAGGGGTATCGGCACACTATGATCACTGCTTGGGGAAAACCGTGATCGGACAGCAGGTGATGACCTTGGGGCTGGTGGCAGACGACGGTTTTTTACCGCTGGATTCGGAACTGTTCATCAGTTCCAAGAAAGTGCAGAGATTGAATCACATGCACCGAGATGGGCGCAGCGTGGTGGCTCGGCGGTATCGCTGTGCCAAGCGCCAAAGCGAGCCACAAATGGTCATCGGCATGTTGAAAAAAGCGATGCGAATGGGCTTTGAGGCACCGTATTTAGTGGCCGATTCGTGGTATGGAACCAAGCGCATCATTCAGTCTGCGCTGGAGCTGAAGTTAACGGCGGTGCTGTGCATGAAAAGAGGAAATTTAAATATTGCGTGCTCCAAGCAGATGGCAATGAGGTGTTGCTGGACGCCAAGCAGCTGTATGCCAAGGCGGTACGCAAAAAGTGACGCAAAGTCGCAGATCTGCCGTGGCGAGTGGTCTCTTGTACGGTACAGCTGAATCTTGAAGAGGATGAGAGCAAGCCAGAACGCTGGCAGCCGGTGAAACTGCTGTTCGTGCGCGGCTTGGATGACGACGATCAAAACCCCAGCAGCAAGAACTGGGCTCTGTTTCTTTCCACTGATCTTCAGTTGAGCGCCGAACAAATGCTGCAGACCTATAGTCTGCGTTGGAGCGTGGAAGTTTATTTCAAAGAAACCAAGCAGCACTTGGGGTTTTAGTCCGAACAGACTCGCAGTTTCGCCTCGTTCATCGCTTCCATCCATCTGTGTGCGATCCGTCATCTGCTGCTCAGCTATGCGGCTTTAAGCGAGCACGGACACAATGTCCCTGAAGTGCGCGAACAGATCAAAGAACAACTCGATACGATCTGTTTCGCCCGCTGCCTGTGGAACTACTTCCGTAGCTTGGTGTACCGTTCCATCCGCGCCAGCAAAACCCTGACCGAGCGCAGCCTCTACTTCGTGATGCAAGCCATTGACCGAGAAGTCGAACAATTCTTGGAGAGATCACTTCAATTGGATGTCCTCAGCCTCCAAATGGAGGATGACCCAGCTGTTTTGTCGGGTTAATTTAGATGATTTTGAATCCACAAACTTTTCTTAAAATGTAAGTACGCTATCGTTAAAATGTTATGACAGCAATTAAGTCTGAGTATTGTTTAAAACAGTATTGATTTTGGGGGAATGCAGTCGTGTTCACTGTAATGAGAAAGTCTCTAAAGATTTAATATTAATTGAATCTTCCTGTGGCCGTAAATCAAAGCATGAAGGAATCCCCCCCGGCGCGAAGGCTTTGTAATAGCATTTCATTTGGAAAACAACGGTATGTGCATAAATAGGACCCAATTTTCAATGAAGTGATTGCTAGAGACGGACGTGGGCATTGCAGGGCGTCATTCTGTTGGATTGAGGTCAAGCAGGAAACTGAATGACGAATATTACTCATATTCAATTGCACGACGATTCTCTGGTGACGGAATGATTCGGACTGTATTTTGAACCCCGAAACTTGAGTTACATTTATGCAACAATTATTTGTGTGTTCTTCAAGCTCCGATGCTTGAAATTCGAGGAAGCACTTTGAACACAGAAACTGCAATCGTCCCTGCTGTCGCGATAGACAACGCTGATTGTGAACACATGATTGCGCGACTTGGCATGAGTTTTGAAACCACCATCCAGTTTCCAATTGACTTCTCCGCCGCGAAGCGATGCGTCGCGGCTTCCGTCCTCGCTGTTATGACGCTCGTGTCCGCCCTTTTTGCGAGTGCTGACAAACCTGTTGCCATGATCGAGTGGCCGTATGTCGGCGCCGAGCAGGCACAAACCAAGTATTCAACTGCTGAACAAATCAACGTCGACAATGTCAGCGAACTGGAGATCATTTGGCAATGGGAACCGAACGAAATGCCTTTCGAGGAGTACGGCACGCGGCCAGGACCGTTTCAGGCAACACCGATTATGGTCGAAAATATCCTCTACCTGTCGACCATGTACACACGTGTAGCGGCACTTGACGCGGAGACCGGTACCGAGCTGTGGACGTTCGATCCTGATGCCTATGCGGGGGGACCCAAGGGTGCGGCGCCGACAGGTTTCAAGCATCGTGGTATTGCCTACTGGCACGACGGGGACAGCAGGCGCATCTTTCTCAATAGCCGCGACCGGCTGTACGCGATCAATGCCCTAACAGGTGAGTTGGACACGGACTTCGGCAACGGCGGAAGCGTTCTGCTTACTAAGAACCATGGTCGCCCAGTAACTCGCCATGAGTTCGACCAAACTTCCCCGCCAGTGGTATTCGAGGACCTAGTGATTGTCGGCAGCCGCGTGCCTGATCGGCTGCAGCGCAAATTTGACACACCCGGAACAGTGCAGGCATTCGACACCCGTACAGGAGAGCGCCGCTGGGTATTTTTTACGATCCCGCAATCGAAGGACGACTTCGGCGCGGACACCTGGGAGAACGAGTCTTGGAGATACACCGGTCACGCCAACGTGTGGGGACTGATGTCGCTCGATGTCGAGCGCGGACTGCTGTACGTGCCGACCAGCACGCCGAGCAGTGATTACTGGGGTGGCCGTCGCGTGGGGGCAAACCTCTTCGCCGAGTCACTGGTATGTCTGGACGCGCGCACAGGCGAGAGGCAGTGGCACTTTCAGACAGTGCACCACGGTGTGTGGGATTACGATTTGGCCGCAGCACCTAACCTTGTTACCATCACCGTGGATGGCAACGAGATCGACGCGGTGGCTCAGGTGTCGAAGAACGGTTTCACCTATGTTTTTGATCGAGTGACGGGCAAACCGGTGTGGCCTATCGAAGAGCGTGCGGTGGACACGATGACGGACGTGCCGGGCGAGGTTCTGTATCCGACGCAGCCATATCCGACGAAACCGCCGCCATTCAGCAAGCAAGGCATATCACTGGAGGATGCGAATGACCTGACACCGGAGATCCATGCGCTCGCGGTGAAGGAGATGCAGCAGTTTCGGATGGGTCCGCTCTTCACTCCTCCAAGTCTTCAGGGAACGCTGCAGCGCCCAGGTGAGAGCGGCGGCGCGAACTGGGGCGGCGCGGCATTCGACGTCGAGACCGGGCTCCTATTCGTTCGAACGTCGGAAGACGCTGCTACAAACCAAGTGTGTGTGAATGAGGGTAACGATCCAGAGGTCGATGTCGCATACAGTAACAACTGTCCCTACGGGGCGACGCTTGTTATGTTTCGAGAGGCTGACGGCCCAGGTGCTGCCGAAACACCCCAGAGCAAGCTCGGTCCAATTCCACTAATCAAACCGCCATACGCGCACTTGGTGGCGATCAACCTGAATAAAGGCGATATTGCTTGGAAAGTGGCGTTCGGCGAGGGAAGCCCCTCTTTGCGCGAGCACCCGCTGCTACGCGGTGTCTCACTGCCTGAGCGTCTTGGCACGCGCGGCAACTCTGGCCCGATTGTGACCAAGGGAGGACTCGTGTTTCTAGGCGGTGGAGCACCGTATCTGTATGCTTTTGACAAATCGACAGGAACTGAAATTTGGCGCGGCGCTACACCGTTTCGAACCAACTCGATCCCGATGACCTACCGCACCCAGTCGGGGCGTCAATTCATAGTCATTTCAACGGGTGGCGGTCAGGATGCCTCGCTCGTTGCATTCGCACTTCCCAAATAGCCAGACACGTCCCGATCACGAACAGCGGAATGCTTGCGCGTTGACGATTCACGCAAGGAAATGGACGATGCATGTCAGAAAACTGGAGGCATCATCGATTTAGAGAAAAACGTTCTGGCTGTGTGATTTCTAAAGCGTGCGGCCCAAGTGGACACCGCGCGAAAATTCGTTTGCTATGCCACGACCAGCAGGCGCCCGTCGACGAGGCAAGCGTAGCCCGGGAATTGCCCATAACCTAAAGGCGGTGACTCGTTGCTCAGTTCCTTGGCAAATTGAGATCGAATCTTTTGCCTTCTGATTTTTTGTCACTATGCGATTTGAGGGTCAAATTCTTCGGTTTTGATGCAATTTTTGCGCTTCTGTCAAAACAATGTCCTCACTACGTGTCTGTGCGCCGCCCATGGAAGGAGCATTCAAAATGTGCAAGACTTGTTGAGCACTTAAAAGTGAATCCATGCAGGAAATTGTGGACTCTCTGAAACACAAACCATAAAGGAGCAGATGCTTATTTGATTATGCTATCTAAACGCACTGAAATAAGTTCTGGCTAGGTGCGAATAGTGTTGGAAAATTGGATTCGTCACGATGCGAAATAGACCAATCTGCGTTCCACTCACGTTCTATTGGCGATTCAATGCAGGGGGAAGCTCTTGATAGGCAAAACAGGAATCGTATTTTAAAAAATAAAGCAGGTGATTTTTCTGAGGTCAGATTTGGTTTGTTAATTTGGTGCCGAGGAGAGGACTCGAACCTCCACGGAGTTAACCCCCACTAGCACCTGAAGCTAGCGCGTCTACCAATTTCGCCACCTCGGCATAAAGAAGAAGCTGCTCCCATGTCGATGGCACAACATTAAAAACACATAGGATTAGCTGCTTGCAATTGAATTTCATATTTTATTTAAATATTCAATTCAACTGAACAAAATTCGAACTTTAGAGCTGAATCAAGTCGTCAGCCTGCGGTAGATTTCGGATACTCGAAAAGGCAGTTTGCCGACATCACTTACAACCGTGTAGTTCACATGTCCATACATATGGGGAAGATAATCATGAGCTCGAGAGTCGATCGTAATGCAAAAAGGATGAATCCCAGCGTGCTTTACTTCCATCAATGCTTGGCGAGTATCTTCAATACCGTATTCACCTCGATACCCGTCGTAATCATCTGGCTTACCATCTGAAATTGTAATCAGGACTCGTGTTTTAGCATCGATTGCCATTAATTTTTCACTTAGATGACGAATTACGACACCCATTCGAGTATAGTCCTGAGGCCTCATGCCTGCGATTCTCGCTTTCACCGTACTGCTGTACGGCTCTTCAAGCTTTTTGATTCGATAAACTTCACAACGCTTGCGCGTCATTCCAGAAAAACCATAAATTGCATAGCGGTCACCCAAAGTCTGCAGCGCTTCACAGAGCAAAACCAAGCTCTCGCGTTCCGCCTCGTTGATCCATCCTTTGGTCGAACCGCTCACATCCACCATGAAGACAACGGCCAGGTCTCGTTCAATCTTCCTCGACTGGATGAAAATTCGATCTGTCATTTCGTGTCCTTCTCGAACGTCAGCGTAACTCTGAACTACAGCATCAATATCAATATCGTCACCATTTTTCTGCCGCCGCAGAGTTTTGTTGTCACCCCGCAACAATTCGAATGTTTTTCGGATGTCACGAACCAGATGGGCATGCTTTTCCAAAATTTGCTCTACTTTTGGTTCGTAGGACGGATGCATATCCAGTTCTTTCAGGGCGCACCAATTCTTCCGATAATGACAGCGTCGATAATCCCATTCATCGTAATAAAACACTTCAGAATTCTTTGAAAGCAATCGATCTGAATCTCTTTCTTGCGCTGAGTTATCCGCTTGATATTGACTGTTTCCTGCCGGAACCAGGTAGTCTTCGGGGATTTCGCCAAAATCCTGAACAATGCTCTGTGCGGTTTGAACCATTTCGTCGGAGAGCGAAACCGGTTTGCCGTCGATCATGATTGTCATTTCCCAATCATTGTTTTCATCGGGCTCGAAACTTTCATTCAGACTGATTTGTCTTCGTTCTTCCGGCTCGCCGTCATGTACATTGACTTCTTCTTCGGGTGATGCAGTTTCAGAGAGTGTGGCAAGCTCAGTTCTAAATCTATCTCTTTCTCTTTCGACTCGCTGCTTCGTAATCAGTCGAACTTTTTCTAAGTCAACGACGCCTTGATAACAGAATGGGTTTCGTACATCTACATTTTTTGAATAAAGCGTACGCACAACGTGAAGAGACTCCTTTACGGTTGATTTTCTGTCTCGGACTAAATCCAACAATAATTCAAATTGATCTAAAGGGGTTTTTGATTCAGCTGAAGATCTCAGTTCCTTCAACTGCCGTCCAAGACCCGGGTAATCAGACTCAATTCTTGTCAAAAGTCGAACTTCTTCCACTGCTTCAAAAAGCCGCAGAGCTCTGGCCTGGTCTCGAAATTTTTGGATCTCACTGCAGATTACTGGTATCCCCGTCTTTGAATTAACCCGAAATGTGCCATAACGCGTCTGCGCAAGCAAAAAAGCGCTAGTTGCCTTATACAGCTGAAAATTCATGGGTTTCGAATCAAACTCTGTGACAAATTTGGGCAGGTAAATTGCTTCTGTGTCGGTGCAAGCTTCGTTGTCCACGCGAATTTCAAGATGTCGACCTGAGACACCTCGTGCAAATTTGGTTAGAACACCTGCAATTTCTTCAAATTCAACTGAATTCTGAGATTGTGTCAGCTGACTGGCGAATTTCTCAACTTCCCGAAAACAAGCACTACCCGGATAAAGGCCCTGCCGGTCGTAAATATCCATGGCTTCGATAATCCACATTTCGATGCTTTTGATGTCCATCAGAGAAAATGCCTTAGTGGCAAAACTCACAAATTGAAAGGCCATTTCGGAATTGGATTTTGCGATTACATCTGCCCAATGCAGTGTGAAATCCTGACTGGTGCGATTGAGATTGGACAATTGAGCTGCAGGCCCGCTGGCGGTTCGCCGAGACGAAAGAACAGCGGCTAGAAGTTCTTCTAGCTTTTCCTCAATCTCCAGTGCTGAATAGGGGACGGTCATGATAATTTTCTTCTGAGCAATACGGCGTTCTGACCATTAAAAGACAGTGGATGCCATTTCGTGAACGGCAGTCAAAATTTCAGGGTCGTCAGTCAGAGTCTGAACGATCGTTGCATTGCAGGCTTCCAAGGGCTCAATCCCGCGAACGATCAGTTTAGCCGCATGAACCAACAGCCGCGTGCTGGCGCCTTCCTCCAAACCGCTCCCCTTGAGATTGCGCGTCATCTTCGCAAAACGCACTAATAAAATCGCGGTTTGTTCGTCTACACCGGACTCGTGAACAATAATAAATCGCTCCAAATCAGGCTCAGGGTAATCAAATTCCAGAGTAAGAAATCTTTGGCGGGTACTCTGTTTTAGATCTTTCAGTACGCTTTGGTAACCAGGATTGTAGGAAATCGTAAGATTAAAGCTCGGTGAGGCATGGAGCAGCTCACCTGTTTTTTCGATCGGCAATACTCTCCGGTTGTCAGCTAATGGATGGATCACTACGGTCGTATCTTTTCGCGCCTCAACAATTTCGTCGAGATAACAAATTCCACCTACACGGACCGCACGCGCAAGCGGGCCGTCTACCCAGCGAGTTTCACCACCGATGATCAGGAAGCGACCGACCAGGTCCGAAGCCGTGAGATCATCATGACAGGCAACTGTAACCAAAGGTAATTTTTGCTTCCATGCCATAAATTCCATGAATCGTGTTTTGCCACATCCAGTTGGCCCTTTCAAAAGTACCGGAATGCCACACGCGTGAGCACTTTCAAAAAGCTTTACTTCAGAACCCTGCGGAGAATAAAAAGGCTGTTCAATAATTGAATAATCTTGAGCTTCAATCCTATACATGAGATGGGAGTTACGTTGAAATGGTTGAGTCTAGATAAGCTTCAAATTACGAAGGTGTAATCAATTGAAGCGAGTTGTAATTCATTTTTTGAGTTTTACGTGGTAAATCATTGCCAATGAATATAGTATCAAAGTATATTTAATTCTCTTTACGCTAAAAGTTTGCTGATCAACCCCTGTTCCATCAATGAGTTTAAGCTCGCATACGCAGTCTCATAGTAAATTTTCACTGAATGATTCATTGAGAAAACTCTTTACAGGACGTTTATCGGAATTTCCGCGAACTCAAATTAATAATTCAAAATTGATGCGAGCTGCGGTTGTTTTTGCAATATTGAATGGAGATTCCGAATCTGAGGCAAATTTTTTGCTGATGCGCAGACCTAAACATCTCAAAAGACACGGTGGACAATATGCCCTTCCCGGCGGTCGAATTGAATCACATGAAACAGCGGTCGAAGCATCACTGAGAGAGTTGGATGAAGAAATAGGCATCAAAGTTCCCAGCAGGGACGTGATTGGTATTTTGGATGATTACGAAACACGTTCAGGATTTCAGATCACACCTGTTATCGTTTGGGCAGGTGTTCGCAAACGATTGAATCCGGACCCAAATGAAGTAGCAACTGTATTTCGAATTCCACTAAGTGACCTTGGGGCACCAAACATCCCCTACCTTGAAAAGTCTGCCGACGGCAACGAACCCGTATTATCAATTCCGATTAAGACAATCGGCCATCGTGTTTACGCTCCAACCGCTGCAATTATCTATCAATTTCGGGAGGTGGCCATTTTCGACAGGCATACACGTGTATCTCATTTTGATCAGCCAAGATTTGCTTGGCGTTAGAAGTCGCGACTGAAGCCGATAAGTGATTGTCAAAATAAGACAGTCAATTACTATTTCCGAATTTATAAACCGCGCACTTCGACTTCGAGTCAAATTTGGATTCTGTATAGAGTTACCGCAGATAAGGCGCTACGACAACTTCTCAATCAATGCTTGATTCACTTCAGGGTCGACAAATTGAGAGATATCCCCTCCGAGTCCCGCGATCTCTTTTACAAGTGATGCAGAAACGAAGGCATAAGCCTCATTTGGAGCAAAAAATAAAGTTTCAATTTGACGGTCCATTTGCTTGTTCATCCACGCCAGCTGAAACTCATACTCAAAATCTGAGACCGCCCTTAATCCTCGAATTACAATCGTAGCGTCATGCTGTCGGGCAAAATCTATCAGCAATCCCCTGAAACCGACCACTGTCACACAGCTTAGATCTGAAGTCGTATTTTGAATGAGCCGAACTCGTTCCTCCAATGTAAACAGAGTTTTTTTGTTTGCGCTGTCTGCTACAGCAACCGTCGTTTCATCAAAAAGATCAGTTGCCCGACGGATCAAGTCCGTATGTCCTTTTGTGACAGGATCAAAACTTCCTGGATAGATTGCTCGAGTGATGCGATTTTTTTTCACCGTGTTGGTTTCAACTCCGAATTAGACTTTATGGAAAATTAAAGTGATCTAGTTACATTATCTATCTTAATGACTCGTCACAGCCAACAATCCTGCTTCGCTCATCGACTTCAAACTCAAGAAAATCCAAATTGAAGCAGATAGTATGCTCGACTCCCTGCTTTATAGTTGCGCAACAGTTTCCAAGTTTTCGGCAGCGCAGGAAATTTGAAATTTTGTTCGGTTTCCACGTAGACCAACGCTCCACAGCTTAAGTGTTCTTTCGATTCCAGCAATTGCAGCGAAGGAATAACGAGATTTTTAAAATATGGCGGATCTAAAAATACGACATCAAATTGTCGCTCAGCTTTATTCAGGAACCTAAGCGCACTTCGATGAAAAATTATGTGTTGGCTGGAATTCAGTGATACAGCAGTTTTTCGTAGATTTTGAATCACGCTCCTGTTATTGTCTACAAATACCACAGAAGCAGCGCCCCGAGAGAGCGCTTCAAAACCAATCGCACCACTGCCGGCAAACAAATCAAGGCAATCTGCACACTCAATTTCGTTCTGCAGCCAATTGAACAGACACTCTCGAGCGGCGTCGGTTGTGGGACGAATATCAAGTGATGCATCAAATTGAAGCACCCGTCGCTTCCACTTGCCTGCGATAATTCTAAGTTTTCCTTGCAATTTGAACTAAATCAGATTTTCGCTCAAAACAAAATATCAAATACGTAGAGCGATTCGAATACGCGAATGATTGTTCCTATTGTAAATTTAGATCATATTTGAGATTGAGTAGCCGACCTATTGCGCGAACAACTGCAACCGACAGCCAATCAGTGGAACTATGTTTCGGCTAACGGCATGAAATTGCTTTCAGTCGAGTTTTTCCATGAGGCTCAGCCAGCCTTTCGCGCTTATGAAACTGAACATAATATAATTTCGGCATTGAAATTTACACACGAATCTGTTCGCCTTTCAACCAAGTCATTGAACAATTTTTAACCTCATACTGAAAATATTGATAATTTCAGACCTCTAATCCTGTACATTCCATCCTCATGAGTGACAAAAACAAATTTGCCGAAAAAGGCGCTCGAAAGTCGTCAGGAATTTTCGGTGTGCTCGAAAGAACCCGCAGGTCAATCACATCTCGACTCTCCAGTTTGTTTTCGGCTTCGTCTCAAATCAATGAGGAGGAAATTGAGGATCTTCATGACTCACTAATCATGAGCGACATTGGAGTTGAAGTGAGTGAAGAACTCATAAACTCGATTCGCGCCCAAGCAAAACGCTCCACAATGTCGGGTAAGCAGCTTAGTCATGTCTTGCATCGCGAACTAGTAAAAGTTCTGAAAATCGCTGAATGGGAATTTGATCCGTCCCAATACTCGACTCCTACTGTCATTCTTATGGTTGGTGTCAATGGTGTGGGAAAAACGACTACGAGCGCGAAAATTGCACACTACCTCAAATCAAACGGACAATCCGTGATGTTCGCCGCTTGTGATACCTTTCGTCCTGCCGCAATTGAACAACTGCAAGCTTGGGGACAGCGTCTCAATGTTCCGGTAATTGCCCAGAAAACAGGATCGGACCCTGCTGCAGTCGCACATGATGCCTATCATTCGGCTGTTGCAAAACAAAGTTCAGTTCTGATAGTGGATACGGGAGGCCGACAGCAGACGCGAGACGACTTGATGCGACAGCTCGCAAAAATTCGTCGAGTGCTGAATAAGATTGAAGAATCAGCACCGCATATTACATTGATCACAATCGATGCCGGAACCGGTCAAAACGCTCTGTCACAAGTTGAGCAGTTCAACCGTCACACACCGCTAAGCGGTATCTGTGTAACCAAGTTAGATGGTACCGCAAAAGGCGGAATTACTGTGGCACTGACGCAAAAGCATTCCATCCCGATCTGCTTTATCGGTGTTGGTGAAAAAATTGAGGATCTTGTCGTATTTCGTGCGGACGAATATGCCAGTTCGCTGCTCGGGATTAATCACTGACTCGTAGATTCACCGATTTCACTGTTTGTCGAATTGACGTATTATCGAGTTGAACATGTCGCTCTGCAAAGCTCGATTGACTCGAGATTTGTCGCAACATCTCAAACAAAAGGTCTGCATTGATGCCTGCTTCTCTGATTTAGCACTATGTGAGCTAACACCTAAATTTAGTGACTTACATAGTTATCGACAGCAGATGGGAATAATTCACATTTGCGAGTCCGTCAACAAAATTAATCTTGGTTTTCTTTCTTTTTTTGATTGAATCTGTGTTGTGTTTTACATCCTCGTCCATGAAAAAGTCATTATGCCATGTGCTCATCGATTCAAATTCTGAATGACTGTTCTTTTGCGCACTGATCAGCGAAATGACCAAGTTTCTTGTTTTCTCTTCTCAATCCAATCAAAGCAAAAATTCTGCTTTTTGTTGGCTGAATGATCCGCTGGCAGTATTCGATCGGAGGTGTGATGGATTCCACCACTTGAACACGGCGGGTCATGTTCTGGTTCTGACTTCTGTCTGCTTGCGGCAGGATTTGTTTCAGACTGTAAGAGAATTTCAAAATAACCCAAAATAAAGGAGTCTATGTACTTATATCTTATTGATTGAATTGATAATATTTATTTATTTTGATTCAAAACTACGAAATTGGGAATACTTTCCCATTCTCAACTGTAGATGCTGCTTGTACTGCTGTTTCCGCCAACTGACTCATTCATCCCGACAGCTCAACTTTCTGACCGAAAACAAAACCCTATGCAACCCAACTTGCGACTCCGTCCATCCACCACGAAATAGCGCAGATTGGCACCGATCAGGTGTTTCTAACCTAGATGGTGTTAAAAATCCACCAATTCTGGCTGTGGCGCACTGTCTTCACTCCAATCCAAGGGTTTGCGGGTAGCAGGGCGTCGTTTGCATTCGTCTTTTTGCGGTAACTGCCGCACCTCCAACGCCGTCGCAAAAACCAACCCAACCAATTTGAAACTTTTCATTTCAAGTGGCTCCAAAAAGTTCCGCTCCGTGACCGCAAAGATGCGCTCCAAGTAAACTGGCTGTCATTAAAGTCACCCATCAAGGCAGAGTCGTTTACCACCATGATTCCATCACTTCTCTGCCGGACAATAAAGTGACTGTGGAGACCATCGCGCAAGCCCGAAAAAGTCGTTGGCGCATAAAAATAATGAGAGTTTTAATACCTCGATAATAAGGGGATACAACACAAGTACTGATATCGGCATTTCATCATCGAACATAATTTCGGCAATAGCCAGCGTGGCCTCGACAACACCCTGTTTCAACTCAATCTTCTGGCTTTCGCCTTCCGTGTCATCAGTGACCTTCTAGGTGCGCCTTGGCGGCAGGCGCGAAAGTCCTAGGTGGAGCACTATCAGTTTTTCAGAAACTTAGGAGCACTCAGCCGACTGTACTGCTTCGACAATTGGAATACACTGCTCAAAACCTTCCATCGAACGCGCACACCACCTACCTGATTACACTTGAGCCGATGAATAGAGAAACCGAATCGGTGAAACTTTGTCGTTCATACTTGGAGAAAAGTATCATGTGAAGAAAGTATGGTTCAATTGCCAAAATTAGAATTGCAGAGTCTAGAGAAATTCTTGTTTGGTAAAATGTATAAATCCCAGATTGGAAGGTGGGAGTTTCGGGTGCGGACTATAAACCCCAGACTGGGTAACTACAATATGCATGACTACACTTGGACTTGCTACTAATTGCAAGCCGTCTAGTTCTCTCTATGAAGGAGAATGCGATGCGACTAAACCTCAAAATAGCGTCATCCATTGCTGTTCTAGCCTTGATCCTGCTGGCAAGCGGGCATGCCGGTGCTGGACCGACGGCCGCCCAAGTTACAGACGATGAAAGCCTCAAGGCTTTTGTTGAAGGGGCAAAGGCGCAAATCGAAGCGATCACGGACATGAATGAAGGCGCAAAGCTCAGGGACAGGCTGAGAACAGAAGGTGACTGGAAGTCCGGATTGATGTTTCTCGTCATTTTCCTCAAGAGCGGCGAACCGTTCATCCACGGGAATGATCGCACGGCAGAGAGCAAGAACCTGCTGGACGTCAAGGACGAACGTGGAACCAAGGTCGTTCAGAAACTATTATCGGCTGCCGCCGGGGGTGGAGGATTCGTCAAATACTATGACAAGGGGCTGAAAACAGCATACGCTGTCGAATACACCTCTGGGATCACCGCAAGACGATTCGTGCTGGTCGGCGGCTACTCGCAGGACGTCTCACATGTCTCAATCCAAGTCGCGGATCTTCCGAAGCCCGTCGTTACCGCATCTCAGGTTGTGGACCGCGAGACACTGATCACCTTCGTCGAGGAAGCGGCCAAGGTCTACCTTGAAGCCGTCTCGTCTGAAGGCTACAGCGGCCTCACCGAGGTCAGAAACGCCTTCCGGGTGGAAGGAGGGGACTGGAAATCAGGCTCCATCTACCTGTATGTTGTGAGTGGCGGGGGTGTCACCCTTTTTCACGGATCAGAGCCATTTCGCGAAGGCAAAACTACGGACATGACGAGGACAGACTTCAAGGGGGTGAGATTCGCCGAAGAGCTGATCGGAGGTGCGAGGCGAGACGGTCGAAAATTCTTGCGATATCACTACGACAATCCAGCCATTGAGGGAGATGAGGAAACTGGCTCCCCCAAGCTCGGCTACGCGGTGAGCTTCCCTGTGCCTAACACGGATCAGAGGGGTGTCATCGGCTCCGGCATCTATCTCGACACAGACGGCAATTGACCCTTGGTTTAGATTATCAGAACTGCACTTGATTGCTCCGGCGGTTTGGTAAAGAGTTACTTCTTCGATAGGAGTTTGAATTGTCATTTGAATGATGTTCCGCAGAAGTTCCTGCGTTCTTGATTTTGTGGATTGTTAATTCACTCTTTTGCCGGACCAAGTTCGTAGACCACGCCAGCGGGAAAAAAGCGACTCAATCCGCAATTTCGCTCGCAAAAGGCGTCTTGTGCATAACAGCGACAATGGTCATGCCATTACTCGCAAGCATTCTTAATGTATCGAGCATCTCACAACAGCGCTCGGACTTCTGTGTTTGCGTACAGTGAGCGTGCGATTCTGTCTGATTTACAAACTCAAGCTGGATTGTATGCAGCAGTGCTATATGGCCGGCTTGAGCGTAAGAAACTGATTAAAAATTGCTCTCAGATTCCACGCCTGAGAGAGCGAGGAGTTCTCCCCGTTCTACTATCCCGCGATGGCAACGTACGAATGCCACTCAGCTTACCGAAATTTTAATAAGTACCGCCGGCAATTCGATCTGATTTGTGTTGTGAGTAATTCTGACCGGGTCTCCTTGCTGAAACGGCTTCGCCCGGCTAGAAAGCGCGTTCAAACAAGTCCGTGTGAGTTGACTAGTTGTGTTGTTCCGAATTAACAATCTTCAGAATTGGGGGAGGGGGATCCGTAGGCGGTTGAACTTTGTCAGTCAGCACCTTCAAGTGTCGCGGACAATTGTGAATGCCGCGTTCACTGAGTTTCAGCGATTCGGGTGTAACTTGCCGCCTCCAAATTCGGTTGTAATTGCGACTAGATCATTCCTTACAGCGGCAGAAATCACGCTTAAGTCTTCGTTAAACTTACCGATCAGCCAAACAAATGGACAACCAAATTCTGCAGCAAGTTGGATGTTCTTGTGCAGCAGTTCAGTTTTTTCGCAGCAGGTTGCCCTTGCACAACGTGAGAACCAGACGGCTTTACCGCCGGAGTGAATGGCGATCACTGAATCTCAGATAGGCATGGTAGCCTTTTCGATATTCACCTAAATCCCAAAAATGCATATGAGAATCATTATTGTCCCCTAACTTCCCTAACTTTTAGTATGTTGGCTTCCTGAATTTTGGCTGAACTAAAGGTTGCTCGGTATGATCTTTAGCGTTTCTCCCGTTGAGCAGGCAACAGGTTGGTTCCGCACAAAAATTTTTTCCACCAGCTCTTGAATTTTTCGATTTTCTCGTTATGTATTTAGTAACGATACAGATCAATCTCAAACCCGGTTTTTACGCAGGTAAGATATGAAAACTTCTGAAAATGCACTCTCTTTATCGGTTTCCGGCAGCGGCAGTCTCGGTGCTTACATCAACATGGTGCACTCGTTTCCGTACTTGGAAAAAGATGAGGAATACCAGTTGGCGGTTCGTTACCGCCGCAACAATGATCTGGAAGCGGCGCAGCAGCTGGTGCTGTCTCACATGCGATTTGTAGTGTCGGTGGCGCGCGGGTTCTTTGGCTATGGTCTGCCCTATCAGGATCTGATCCAGGAAGGCAATGTGGGGCTGATGAAGGCGGTGAAGAAGTTCGACCCCGAGCGAGGAGTGCGTCTGGTTTCCTATGCGGTGCATTGGATCAAAGCCGAGATGTATGACTACATTCTGAAAAACTGGAAGATGGTTCGCATTGCCACCACCAAAGCGCAGAAGAAAGTGTTTTTCAATCTGCGTCAGTATCGCAAACGCCTTGAGTCGATGACGGATGCCGAAGTTCAGGCGCTTTCCAGTGAGATCGATGTGTCTTCGAGCATAGTTCGAGAAATGGAGACCCGGATCAATGCGCCGACCATTTCCTGGGACACAACGCCTAGTGACGAGGATGACAATCGGTATGTTCCAGCTTCATATTATGTTTCTGACATCGAGTCCGATCCGGCCAAAGTGTATGCGCAAGAACAGGAACAGCTACATCAGCATGATATGATTCACGGCGCGCTTGAAGGTTTAAGTGAACGCAGCCGCGACATCATTAAGCAACGCTTTTTGGCAGGCGAGCAAAAAGCGACCTTGCAGCAGCTCGGCGACCAATATGGAATCAGTGCCGAACGGATTCGCCAAATCGAGAAAAAAGCGCTGGAAACCATGCGCCATCATATCAGTCATGCGGATGAATCCATCCACTGAGAAATCCCATTGAGAAACTTACTCCCCAAAGTTTCAGCAAATCTCGGTATCATCAAGATATTGCGGGGAGTAGTGCGTAGAGGGGAATTTGTTTTCACGTAGCGACTTAGTCTAACTCGGTCACTTCATTTCCATCTTTAAATTGTATTCCAGCGATGACTTTTCCCAGCTGTCGAAAGCCTCGCAATCGATTCCACTTTTGTTGCGCATACTGCCCCAGCTTTAAACATCATACACAGCATGCTAGTGCGGTTGAAACAACCCTTCGAGCGTTTGGAGTATTAAATGGTACAGGTGCGATGACGGATCGTGGCGAAGGCTGATTCAATCGGGTCGGTGGTGCGTAAACTCTGCCAGTGGTGTGCTGGAAAGTCATAGAACACCAACAGTTCGTCTCGGTCCTGCAGTAGACACTGACTAGCTTTGTGGTATTTGGCCTCATAAACCTCGACAAACTGATCAAAAACCTGATGAGCTTGGGCCCGATTTTCCACAATCCAAATTTGCTACAATGCGGTCTTGGCTTTGGCATGCGCCCAACTTGGATATTTTATTCAGAACATTCGCAGTTTTGTGCACCCAGCAACGCTGTTGACGAGTCTGCAGATACACTTCATCGAGTGCCGACAAAAACCCCATGGTACCATCGCATCCGCCACTTTCGGTGCATTCATCCCTCTTTGCTTTAGATTCAGTAACAGCTCACGCCAACTCTGGGTCGATTCCGGAACTTCGTCCTCAATCGCCAGAAATTTCTTATGACCGTGTTCAGTTGACACCAATGATCGCCAGCGAGCACAACTTCACGTCCTCACTGCGAAGACCGCTGAAATTCCCATCGACCCAAATGTATACCCAGCACTCCTGATCCAAAGCACGCTGGGTCCACTGCTGAAACTCGTCTTGCCACTTGCGCTTCAACACCGATGCCACAGACGGTGAAAAGCCATTGGCATCTTGACCGAGCAGCACGCCCAAGGTCTCACTCATCTCACCGCTGGAGACGCCTTTGAGATACAGCCAGGGCACAAAGGCCTCCACACTGTGAGTCTTGCAAACATGCGGCGGCACGAGCGCCGAAGGAAAAGTCACTGCCTTCCCAGTGTTAGAGCGCACCTTGGGAATCTTTACCCGTACCAGTCCCACACCCGTCTGAATCGTTCTTGCTGGTTGATGACCGCTTCGACCGCCTGTGCCAGAAGTTTCTGCGCACCTTCTCGAATCAGTTCGCTCAGAGAATCTGCAACAAATCCTCCACTTTCAAGTTCAATTAATTTATTGTTATCCACAGTGACGTACCTCCTTGGTTAATTGTCAATGTTTCAATCTACAAGTTAACCTTAGGTATGCCGCTTTTTCCAACCCCCTCTACGCACTACTCTCCGCAATATCTCGGCATCATCAAAGACAAGATCGTTTCTAGTTATTGATGAATCGGGATTTATTCCGGCTCTAAATCACGAATTTGAATTGAATTCGGACTAAGTATAGAATGTTAGTTCCAAATACCAATTACTGTAAAAAAATACAATCCGAATTACATTCGTGGACAGGAGTCGAATATACAGCAGGAACCCACCAATTTTCGCATGAAAAAACATTCTAAAACAAAATTTATGCCCGTTTTAGTTGTATTCCTTGCAATGGTTACACCATCATTGACAACTGCGAACGTGATAGACGATCTCAAATTTTGGGACGAAAAACCTTTACAAAATGTAGGGTTTAGTGATCTTTACCCGAAACCTTTGTATAAGAAGAGTTACTTTGAATTGACGATTATTGGAACTAGTGTTGTTGCAGCAGGAGTATTTAGTTACTTTACGGCAGGGATAGGTGCACCTAAAGCAGCTATGGGTGTAAGCTGGATAGCAAGTTGGATCGCCGGTGGCAAAGCAGGAGCGTATATGGCTGGTTTGTCTATGGTAGGTAGTGCAGTGGGTGGCAATGCAATGGTCGGAGCCGCTATCTTAAATGGCCTTTCTTACGGATTAATTGGGGGTGGTGCAAAATTTACGGCACTTTCTGCAGCCGCAAAATTTGGAGTGATGGCTACAGTTACGTCTACAGTCCTAGACGGCGTGGCTATTTTTAGAAATCCAGATACCGGTCAATTACACTACGTCTCCAAGTTAATTCTACCTAAAAAATTTGGGAGCAAAAGAGTAATACAGTTGATAAATGAAATAGAGGATTTTAAAGAAAAAAGAGTTGAAGCAAGTACGGAAGGCGATGATGAAACTGCGAGTAGATATCAAAAATTAATTGAGGTGAATATGGAACACGCCGAATTAATGCTGGTGAAATTACTGGAATCCAATCCAAAGATTAGTCGTTCCCTTCAAGAAGATTTACTGATTTTGAGTATGGTAGCTTATGAAAATTGGAATTTCGATTTATTTGAAAGAGGTCTAAAAAAATTCAAACGTGTTGGTTGGAGAACTCGGGATGACTCTGGTTACCTCTTATACCTAGAAGCCATAAACTATTTACACTCCAGTCAAAATTCCGATCAAGTAAAAACTGCACTTAGGACTTTGGGACAATCGATTCGACAAAATCCGTATGCCATAGAACCGATCATCCTTTATGTCAATCTGCTAAGTGATGATCTATCCAATAATGAACAGCTGATGCTAGATAAAATTGACTATGCCGAAGAAAACTACAACTCTAATAAATACTCAAGTCCTTATTCTCTATTAGCACTTTTCTTCAGGGTAGGAACCATATACCATAACCACCAAAGATGCGTTAAGGCGAAACAGTATTTCGAGAAAGCAAAGAATGAAATTGGGTTTATAAGAGGTCTCTTTCCCTCTTCAGATTACTTAGAAAATCAAATACAGCTTGGCATCGCAAACTCCTACTATTGCATGGCAGATAAGAAAAAAGCGTGGGAGATTTTCCATGACATTACCGAATCTATGAAAGGTGATGAACTCACAGCACTTCGACAACAGTTTGCTGGCTACAACCAATAACGAGTTTACACGACGCTAGTTTTACTCTAGACCGTAAGGGTCCACAATCATGAAAAAATTGGTAACAATATTTTTGGCGTTAAGCAGTTTGTTGTTTGCATCTCAAGTTCATTCATTTGATGCAACAAAAATTAAACATTTAACAAAGTCTACTAAAAGCATTCCGCACAACAACACGTGGATTACTAAATCGATTACGACTCTTCACATTGGTGATCTTGCGTCATTAACCAAGCATGAACAAATTGACTTAATGTTGCAAAAAGCAGTTACAGAAGGAAGAATTAAATGGAGTGATAAATTTGCATACCGTAATAAATTAAATGAATTTATTGATTACGACGAATTTCCCAAATATTTTCTTGATTGCCTCAAGGATGATGTCTGTAAAGTTGCTAGTTTTATTGATAAGAGTCCCAGAAAGCCCGTAATTTGGCAGAATACACAAGAAATAGGTAGGTTCGGGGAACATTGGACTGCAAGAAATTTGACAGCGATGGGTTATACAAAGTTACATTCTAAGTTAGACGAAATTCACGGGATTGATGGTGTTTATATTCAGAAAAATGCTTCGGACAATATTACCAAAATTATTGTTACGGAAAGTAAAGTTAACGGGAGTTCATTGAATAATTCTCAAAGCATTAAGCAAATGTCCGATCAATGGCTAGGTGAGCGAATAGAAAAAATGTTGGTTAATGAGAGTTCAGAAGTAAGGAAAACAGGTGAATTACTGAAGAATAATCCCCAAATTATCGAAAAACAATTGTGGAACATCAACACAAATACCGGTGTAGTGCGAGTCGATCGATTAGATGATACCGCCAATATAGTAGGTAAACCCGTACATAGTTTTCACAGTGAAGCGATGTTAGAAGCGTTGCGTAAGAAGACAGGCGATACTTAAACAACGAATTACCTAGATGAATAATGGACACATCTCAAAATTCTCTTGCCTTAATCGTTTTTGGCGGTGGTAGTTTTAGTGCCTGAATCAACCTAGTCCGCACTTCACCCTACTTGGAAAGAGACGAAGAATACCAACCAGAAGTTCGTTCGCGTTAAGACAACGATCTGGATACGGTGCAGCAACTAGTGCTCTCTCCTATGTGATTGGCGGTGTTAGTGGCACGAAAATTCTTTGGCTATGAACTGCCTTATCAAGACCTGATTTAAGAAAGCAATGTCGAGCTGATGAAGGCCGTGAAGAAGTACGACTCAGCACGTGGAGCCCATCTTATCTCTTATGCAGTACCCGGATCAAGGCAGAGATTAATTACTACATCCCAATAAACTGTAAGCAAGCTCGCATTGCGACCAACTTTTCTTTGGATACAACGCCTAGTGTAGACGATGCCAACAGCTATAGGACTAGCTTCATACTATTAATCAGACACACAATCAAGTTCGTCCAAGCTGTACGCAAAGAAAAAGTAACATCAACTCAATTTGACTTTTGGTGCCCTGAGTCGTCTGAGTTAACTGCACTATTCTGTAGGCGAGTAAAAAGCAACATTGACAGAATTAAGCAACAGTTTTCAGATCAGTGCAGAACATGTTCGTCAAATTGTAAAATCGAAAAAAGCACTGAAAACCATGCGCAATTAAATCAGTCAAACGGATGAATCCATCCACTGAATGCTGTCGGCAGAATCTTCGGTCGCAACCCCTCGATCCAACTGAGCATCAGCCACCGCAGAGGGGTTGAATCCTCTTTCGAGTAACTGGATCTGTATCGACAGATTCCGGCAGGTTTGAATGGGATTTAAACGAAGCAGAGACTGTGAGCCCAAATGCAAATTTAATTGTTCTCAGTTTGATGATAAGCTTCCAGCGAACTGTTCTGCTCGGTGCGAGCCAAAATATTTCAGATTTAGGTGGATAGCGTGAAAGTATCACTGCAGATCAACCTCCGATTCTTTCTATAAACGATCCATGATTTGAGTTTCTACGATTTCGAACAATCCTAAATTCTCAATGCAACAACCGAGTTGAAGAATTCATATTGAAACATGTACCCTTCTTGTTTCGACAGATGGGTGCGGGGCCTCTTTTCGAGGCCCCTGCTATTTTAAATCCAATTATGCGAACTTACATCTACGTCCACTGATTCAATCTATTCTATCAATCAGTTAATCGCACACCTTTCAAGTGGCTGGACCTTTCTAATTTAATTCGCGAAATTCTTCAATCGCCCTACAAAATTGAGAAAATCAAATACTTTACCGCGCGCGTCTCAGCTCATCCCAATGACACATTCAAACCAGAACGTCAAAATACCTACGACAGTGCGATCATAGTCACAAACGACAGTGATATTTCCGAGGCTATGCGTCTTGTAAAAAATGAATACTGATAAACCGCTAGGTCTACTGACTCCAGGGAGGAGACATCCGTCTCAACACCTATTAAAATACGCAGATTTTCACCGTCACATTCGAAAAAATGTGTTAGAAAATTATCAACTCCCTTCCCGGATTCCTGGAACTAACCTTACTAAACCTAGCAAGTGGTAGAAACTAGCTGCCATTGATATCGCCGAGATTTGTATTCTCTGCGGTGGGCTTACGAATCGAAATCTGATTTCAATTTGATTGCACTCTTTATGCCAGAGTGTTCTAATATTACAGGGAACCTGCAAATCACCGGATATATATGAACGACGAGTCGAAAAAATCTACGAAGTCAATTTCGACCTCCCCTTCTGAGAAATCCAAGCCAACGAAGTCTACTGCTCTTTCACATCCAGAAAGTTCCAGCTTTAAAGCCTATCTGAAATGGGTGTACTCTCAGCCTTATCTTACCGAAGAGGAAGAAAAGAAACTCGCTACCCGTTACCACGATGAGGGTGACTTGGAGTCAGCACAAAAATTAGTCCTGTCGCACTTGAGGGTTGTTGTGAAACAGGCGCGACCTTTTTTCCAAACTGGGATTCCAATCCGGGATTTGATTCAGCATGGAACCTTAGGATTGATGAAAGCGGTCAAAAAATACGACCCAAAACGTGGTGTCCGCCTTGTGACATACGCTGTTCACTGGATCAAAGCCGAAATTTACAGTTTCTTGAATCGATTCAGATTAAGCTCGCAGACAGTTTCAATCGACTCTGCACCCAGCGAAAGTAACGATGAAACTTATTTATCTTCTGACTACTATGTCGTAGACTCCGAATCGGACCCTGCCAAATTGTATGCGGATGAACAGGGAACCATCTATGAAAGAAATTTGATACGCGCTGCTCTAGATAGTCTAAATGAAAGAAGCCGTGACATAATTGAACAGCGCTATCTCACAGAAGACAAGCCCGCTACCTTGAAAGAATTGGCCGACAAGTATGGCGTCAGCGCCGAGCGCATTCGTCAAATTGAAAAGAAAGCGCTGGAAACCTTGCGCCGAGTGATGGACAAAACCGATCACTCCTTAGACTGATCTCATACACAAGAAATTTCCAAATTTCATCCGTTGAACGGATGAAAATCCATAGTAGTTCACAAACCGGAAGTCAGAAAGCTGGCTGGGTTCCGGATCAATTGATTGCTCATTGTTTTCGTTCTTGAAACGAACGGAAACAGAACAAGAGCTCTAACGCACCAGCGAATTGCTGCTGAGGCAAAAATCAACAGAACTGACCCTCAATCAGCACTTCGCCATGAGTCGGTTCGATCAGACGGTTCACATGCCGAATCAAGGTTGATTTTCCCGACCCCGACAACCCCATAATGCAGAAGACTTCACCTTCACCAACGGTAAAACTCGCATCTTGAACACCGACAACACAGTCGAATTGGTCGCGAACTTCATTTTTGGACAAGCCCTTGTTCTGAACGGCCTGCATCGCATCATCTGAGCGATGGCCAAAGATCTTCCAAAGATGCCTGCACTCAATGACAGACTCGCTGTGGTTGGCGTTGCTGGTATTGGTCGTCGTCATATTTGTTTCCAAGCGCGTTAGATGAGTGTTTCAATCTGTCAAGCCTAATTTTTTACTGTACATTGCAAAACTTGAATTTTGGCGGAATGCTTTTTTCGAATTGTAAACCGAAAGCCAAAATGAAAGACTACCGAGATTACACAATACTTGACCGCGCGGCAGTCTCGCTGCAACACCTTATCTCGCAGCTTCCAAGGCAGTTTAAGGTATTTTCCAACATGCTCGACAACATCGGAATCTTGCTCAAAGATTTAACTGACACGACAAATTCCAAAGGGCGGATGAATTGTTCGCATCGGGTCGCTTGCCGTGTGTTATGGAATGTGTAACCGGAACTATAGCGCCAATTTTTTCGCTTTTCGGTTTGTTGGCTTCGGACTGCGGCTTTCAGGAAACCGACTGTGAAATCTACTTGGTAACTCGCACACTCGAACTGAACAAGTGGGTGAGCTGTTGCAAAAGCCTGTTCACAACAATCCATCCCAGCCAGTCAATTTCCGTGCTTTCTGTGGCGCTTTGGGTGCGCAACCTTTTGTATTTGAGAGGGAATGTTCTCGATTCAGTGATATTGATCCGGTCGATGCCGACCGACAGTCGCTGATCGCTGCCAATATCAAGGACCTCAATCCGTTTCCAGATTACAGTCCCGACAACCTGCAATCACCCAACCGGTGCTTGGCATTCGATTTTCGAGGTGAAAACTTCACTTTGGATCAGTCCCTTGCAAACGAAAATTTGTACAAAATTCCCAAACTTTTGGGTTGTGGCTTTGCCAGTCAGGAAATTCAACTGTTTCGCACATCGAAAGCCGCAGGCTTAGGCTGATGTCGCCGATTCCGTAAAGAGAACCAACTGCTGATGCGAAACAAGCCTCGGTGGGGCAGACTCCGATTGACCGAGCAGATGCAGTTCAGCGCATTCGTCCCGGTTCCGATTCACCTGTGCGGGGCAAGTTTTGAACGCGGCTGGCAAAATCCGCAAGCCCAGACAACCGCATATTCGAAACCGAGCGAAAGGGCTGCCCATCGGTTTTGCCGGCTGGAGTTCAGTCCAGCATTTCAGCAAGGAGACTTCGTTTGAGTCAGGCTCCGCGTCTTGAGTGGCGAATCGGCCGGATTATTCAGAACCTCTGCCGCATTTGACAACGCTACTTCAAATCAGCGCATAGCGAATTCATCAACTTGCGAGCCGGCACAGCGCACTCATCCCCCATTTTCGAGGTGAAGTCCATGCATTGGGACCTGGCAATCGCCTGGGTTTGATCAGCATCTGGCACAGACCGAACGCTTTGGATTCACGACTGACAACCTATATTCAAGCACATTCCAAGCAACGGTATCTGACAACACAAGTCACGCCTTGCTTGACATGATTGCAAGACCGGAAAATCCTGATGGCGCAGATGCAGGGTCTCCAAGGCGTTCAGCGAACTGTGCCAGACGCGTGATTCGATCAAAAAATACGAATTTCGGAACAGATGAGAACAACCGTGTGAGCGGTGGCAAATACGACTTGATCGTTCTTGCGACATTTTTCACCAGATTCTCAGACACCCGCGCATCGGCCAACTCGACTGTCGGACCAAAGCCATCTGCGTCCAAGTTCGTCAGGCAAACATCGCTGACACTTTCACTGGCGGACATGGCTTCTCAGCAACATTCGAAAAATAGGCA
The DNA here is from genome assembly GCA_965202855.1 of Arenicellales bacterium. Classification (GTDB taxonomy): domain Bacteria; phylum Pseudomonadota; class Gammaproteobacteria; order Arenicellales; family JAJDZL01; genus JAJDZL01. The sequence continues at coordinate 1,026,095 of CBDBBP010000004.1, forward strand.
TCCGCATCATGTGCCCAGCTAATCGGCTGAGCGCCTTGGTGGCCTTGGCGCATGCTGAAAAGGCCGGCGCGATCCCCGTGCATGTCGGGAAATAATCCAACCAGTGAAAACCTTCGCCGACCGGCTTGCATCGGCCAAACACGAACCGCACGATTTTCCGACTTAGGGTTTTGAACCGCCGTTCATCTTTTGCCAAAGCGATTCGACTCGGCGCCGACTGAGATTCGTCACCTCAACGACCTTCTCCGAATCCATGCCATCTTGCAACAGATTCACCGCAACTTCCTCGCGGACTTCCTGACGGACTTCCTGACGGACTTCCTCGCGGACTTCCTGACGAGCTTCCTGACGCTCTATCCGCCTGACCAATTCCCAGCCACTCAATGTTTCAATCATAAACCTTCGCCGACCGGCTTGCATCGGCCAAACACGAACCGCACGATTTTCCGACTTAGGGTTTTGAACCGCCGTTCATCTTTTGCCAAAGCGATTCGACTCGGCGCCGACTGAGATTCGTCACCTCAACGACCTTCTTCGAATCCATGCCATCTTGCAACAGATTCACCGCAACTTCCTCGCGGACTTCCTGACGGACTTCCTGACGAGCTTCCTGACGCTCTATCCGCCTGACCAATTCCCAGCCACTCAATGTTTCAATCATAACTTTGCTTTCCTCCAGAGATTGAATTCCAAACTCTTCGAGTGTATCTATTGTAATATTGCCGAGATAGTGTCGCAAGTAACCGAGCACCGGCACCAGCAGTCTGTCAACTGTTTCCGGGTCACATTGCTCACTCATGCGGACCATCTCGGTCAGAAATTCCTGATTCAGCCCGCCCGACACCTGTCCCATCGCATACCACCCCAGCTCCGAGCGGTGCCCGGATTCCAGCAACCGCTTCTGGAACTCCGGATCCCGCAGATTCAGAATCACCGCATTGAAGTCAATCACCATGCCGTCGTAGGCGCTCAAGAACGCATCGTCGGTCGATTCCAGCTGGTCGCGAAACCGCAGCACGCGCTCGTCTACCGGCGCGCCGTTGTTGATCACCACGGTGACCACCGGCGACCACGCCCGCTCATACAGCCCCGTCTGATAGCGCAGCAGCTGAAGCATCAGATCGCGCTTGTTGATCTGCGACTTGTGCTCAAGCAAACACCGCACCGCGAGCTTGCCGCCTCCCGCGTGCGCCCCGGCAACCTCGATCACCGTATCGGCCGCACGCGCCCGCAACTCCGGCGAGCACAAGTCGGCAGACAGCAATACCGTCCGGTCCGGATCGATCAGCGCCAGCTGCTCGTCCGAAAACGACAGCCTCAGCAGATCGCTCTGGCACGGCTGCCATCCAATCAGTGTGCCAAACAGCCAGTTGTGGTCACACACCACGGGCTTTTCGGACCCCGCACCCTTGTGCTCATTGATCAATATCTCCTCCCGCCTTTGCGGCTGTTGTATAGTCCAATGGCGCCGACGCGCTCGCATTCGGGCGAGCCTGCGCACCTTTTCAGCGAACTACCGACAAACTACCGAAAGGTCGGCAAAAAAAATCCGTCTGCTCCCTGACGGCTGATCCGCAAAATGAATCGATCACCCATTAATGTCTGCCCGTTTTTGCTGATTTCAATTCCCTGACAGAAGAAATTGCATTTTTTCGGTCGGCACCGGCAAAGCGCATCCTCAACAAAGGCCGCGGCGGCCTGCGGCCCGCACAAGATTCAGCTCGAGGCGCCCGGTTCGCTTGCCGACTAATCGATCTGCTCGGCACTCAGTTTCGTCTGTCTGTTCACTGCGCTGCGGTCAAAGCCATCTTGCAGCATCCGCACGGCAATTTCATGGCTGGCCTGGATTTTCCCTTTCTGACATCCTTCCTGACGCTCTAACTGCCTGACTGTTTCCCAGCCGCCACCCGATGTGTCAATCATGACTTCGCTTTCCTTCAGAAAGTGAATTCAAAACTCACCTCAGCGTGACTGTTGCATAGCTGCCGAGACAGTGTTGCTCGCCCGAATTGAGCTCATTCGTTGCCACCGGCAACTTTTCAGACATCCCGATCATTCACAATATTGCCGCGTATTGGTGTTATTGGACTGATCGTGTCCGATACCGGTCTGTCGAGGGCATCAGACATTGCCAGAAATACAGTCAGCGCCACCTGAACCAGCGTCCACCCTGCAGAATTCGTTGAACGCTTTCGCCGCGCCGAGGTCGAATGAAGAGAGCTGGAAATTTTGGTTTCTCACCAAACATTCATTGATTGAGTTCACTGTCCGTCAGAAAAAGGCAATGATTGATCTCTATCCAGTCGAACCCTCCCAGCAGCTACGTTTTTTGATGATTTTCCCGATGGATAGTATCTCATTACGTCATTCAAATCCTGTCCGGTTTCCTTAGATACTCTCTGTCGCATCTTATTCCAGGGTGTCGTCCGCGCTTCTTTAAACATCATTTCTTCAAGTTCAAGTGAACACTTCATCGCATTGCATTGGATTCAATTCCCAGTCAATATTTGTATTATGTTTCTCATTCAAATTCATTTGAACTACAAATACCTTGTTCGGTTGTAAGTCTCCCTTTCACTGCCAAATGATTTTCTCGCAATGATTATTCTTTTTCTATCTCCTCGTTCAGTAAATGTTCTATGGGCGTGAGCGGTGCATCCTGACTATCTATCAGTTGTTTAACAATTTCTGGTCGCAGCCATAAGCCTTCATAGGAATCAAAACAGCAGTATTCCTTCGGCGCATCCGGTCGTGTCCTGTAAGACCATAAACGCCTCCATAGCCGTATCAGCGGATTTCTTGTGAAACCCGGTGCGTCCTCGTATGACCAGTGTTCGTCAGTCATTTTATTTTACGAATGTAGTCAGATATCAAGTCCGAAGAACTCTGTTCCTTGCAATAATCATTCAAATTCTTCATACCAAAGACTGTTGAATTGGTTGATTGTTTACGCCGTCTTATAGTTCTTGATCTCGCGAATAATATCAATGCCAGCTACCCGTAATTCCGTTTATCCTCGGTCGTAATAGGATAGTAATGGTGCATTTTCTGGCCAGCCGATATCCTCTGAGCCATATTTCTTTCTCAGTATTCGGAAGAATTTTTTCTCACCAAGTTTCTTTTTCTGCCTCAGATATTGATCCATAGTTCCTTCCATCACCCTGGTTAAGTTTTTCATATCTGGCATTTCCTTTTCCCAGCATTCCTGATCCGTAGGATAATCAGGTCAATCGTCTTTCATTTTTTTCTTCTTTCTCTCGCTGAGCAAGTCCTGTTCCATAAGCAGTATATGTTCTATCGATTTGTGGTTGCCAATCAATTCTGGTTTGTATTTTCTTTCATTTACGCTGCCAGCTTTCCATGCCGAAATGATTCGCTTTTTTCCCCTTTCTAATGGTAGATATGCAAATATGGTATTTGCCATTGATACGTGTTGCTCTAGATAGTCTAAATGAAAGAAGCCGTGACATAATTGAGCAGCGCTATCTCACAGAAGACAAGCCCGCTACCTTGAAAGAATTGGCCGACAAGTATGGCGTCAGCGCCGAGCGCATTCGTCAAATTGAAAAGAAAGCGCTGGAAACCTTGCGCCGAGTGATGGACAAAACCGATCACTCCTTAGACTGATCTCATACACAAGAAATTTCCAAATTTCATCCGTTAAACGGATGAAAATCCATAGTAGTTCGCAAACCGGAAGTCAGAAAGCTGGCTGGGTTCCGGCTCAATTGATTGCTCGTTGTTTTCACTCTTGAAACGAATGGGAACAGAACAAGAGCTCTAACGCACCAGCGAATTGCTGCTGAGGCAAAAATCAACAGAACTGCCCCTGGTACAGATTGCCTAATCCTCGAAAAAGTGATCAGCGAAGCAAAAGCTCGATTAGCGATTTTTGAGCGTGCAGTCGATTTTCCGCTTCGGCCCAGACAACACTTTGTGGACCATCGATCACCGCCGGCTCAACTTCCAGTCCACGATAAGCTGGCAGGCAATGCATGAAGATGGCATCAGCTTTTGCTTGCTTCATCATCCCTTCAGTCACACGAAAAGATTCAAATGCCAACGCACGTTCTTTTTTTTCGCTCTCGTGTCCCATGCTGGACCAAGTATCGGTAACTACGACGTCCGAATTCTGAACGGCTTCTAACGGGTCATCCACATACTTGATACAGTCACACCGAAACTCATTGAGCAATGCCGCACTAGGCGCATAAGATGGAGGCGTTGAAATTCTCAATTGAAATCCAAGCAGATACGCTGCCGAAGCCCAAGTCACACACATATTGTTACCGTCACCAATCCAAGCCACCACTGAGCCTTCAACACTACCTCTGACTTCGTACAAGGTCAATAAGTCCGCGAGCAATTGACAGGGGTGATAATCATCGCTTAATCCGTTGATCACCGGTACGCTGGAATTCAATACGTAGGTCTCAGCTGTGCTGTGTGCGCCTGTTCGTATTACGATGAGATCTGCCATGCTGGAAACAACCCGCGCAGTATCGGCAACAGATTCACCTCGCTTGCGTTGAGAATCACTCGAAGATAAAAAGAGCGCGTTGCCTCCAAAATGATGAGTTGCAATTTCGAAAGAGACCCTGGTTCGAGTCGATGCTTTGTCGAACACTAATGCGAGCGTGCGATTTTTCATAATCTGTGGACACGTCCGATGCGTTCGCCATTGCTCTTTTAGTTCAATCGCACGCTGAATCAGCCCGTATATTTCATCAGCTTTCAAATCACTGAGTTTCAAAAAATGTCGGGGCATGATTCAAAAGAATTGAAATCTCTAATAGAACAACAAACAGACCGGGTCCAGCCCGGCCTGTTTATCGGCTAATTTCTAAATGAGGTTGGCTTTAGGTGCCAGGTATTTAAGAAAACATTCCGAAATGGGCAACTGAACCGGTTACCATGAAGAATAACATGGGGATGGACAGCATTGTATTGGTTCGAGATGCAAGCAGTGCAACTCGAGCTGCTTTTGCCTTTTCCTCGTCTGAGGCAGACACAATTCCTAATACTTTTTTCTGATTCGGCCAAATCAGCACCCATACATTGAACAGCATAATGGTTCCCAGCCAGGCGCCGATTCCCAAATATGCATGAGGTCCTTGCAAAATAAACGCATCCATAAAGGTTCCAGACCTAGCCAAATAATATGCTCCTGTCAACCAGGTTACAACTGCAGCCCACCGAAACCAGAGCAGCGCTTGCGGTGCAATATGCTTTACGATCCCTGCGGCCGTGCCATCAGCTTTGGCTTTTGCCAGTCCAGGCACCTGCACGAAATTAAAATAATACAGCAGTCCTACCCAGGTTACGCCTGCAAGGATGTGAAGCCACCGATCTATTAGTAAGTCCATTTTTTCATCCTATATTGAAATGAGTTGAAATCGAATGAGAAATTCGTCACATTCAACCAGTTGACAAAAATCCACTGGCAAATAAGTACAAAACAAAGGTAAGTACCAGGCCTGCGATTATGGTACCCGAAATGGAATCTAATGGGTTTTTCATTGCTCCTCTCCTCTTGAATTGCAAGCAAAAAAATTATTTGGATAGAAAATATTATTTTATATCTTTTGGAATATCGACTTTACAGCAATTCCTTCCCTTGATCTGGAAATTCAATCCTCGGCGCAAATCATAAACCTTAAATATTAAGGTTTTAACCAAAACCTAGGTTTCAATAATTGGATCAATCCCAAAAATAAAAGGATCAAGGATGATGAATATTCAGCCCAATCGACTCAAACACATCAAACACTATGAAACTGCCAGAGCTAAATCAGTTGTGTTTGGCTGATGTAGCTGATTTTCAGACTATTTTTGGCGTATGTATTCGGTGGTAATTCAAGGCATTTGTAGTCACTATAAATTGAGCAGTGCCAAGATATAAGTTCGATGAGTGAGCCTTCGCAGATGGTACTTCGAGGTCGGTTTTGCAAATCTGTAGTTAAGTATACCGATCAAAGCTTACGATAGAATTTGCATATCTTTAAAATCTTGCGTCGTGCGCATGAAACTTCGGCTACGCTCAAGCTCAACCACTTAGAATCCTGCCTGCAAACAGTTACAAATTCCATTTCAGTACCAAATTGACAAAATTAAATTTAATTAGTTTATTGTGGAATTTGACTATACCTTTTTGAACTTAGGACTCAACACATGTAAATCAATAGGGTAAATTCAGACAACGCAGATAGTAAACGGAAAATACTTTTGGGAACAAGTAGCCCTGATCAAGTTGTTCAATATTTTTTCTGATCAAATTACCGGAGAAAAGTAGTTTTGGAATTTGAAGTGAGGAGACAATTGAAATATTCCACATCGCGACTATGAGAGTACAAAAGTTCCAAAAAGTCAGGAAACTCATGATGTATCGCTACAAGAATTGGCGGTTGCCGCAATTTATTGTATGCAACAAGTTTGAAATTTGTGTTTAGCATAAAGTTGTATCGTAACTTTAATGTCCAACATCTATATTCATGGTTCGTTGTGTATTGAGTTCACGAGGTGTTCGCCATGAAAGAGACACTGTCTAAAACGGTGGAATTCTGTGAAACTTATATCGGTAATGGGGTAGAAGAAGACTACAAGCATGAAAACGAGAAACTGAAATCCGCTCATGGAGTAAGTGGTAAGATAGCCGATATCGGAGCCAAGAACAAGTCACTGTGAATGAAATTGATGATACTATGCGTAGACACCTCTCGTTTTCATTCAGGACTGCGAAGAGGAAGGTTCAACGAGTACGTGAACGACTTCAATGGGTATAAAAAATAAGTAAACATGTTTATAGGACAGCAACGCACGGCATCGGAATGTATTTTGATGAACAGCACTATACAAAGTGTACGGAGTCATTCTTGTCGATGCTGAGGCTCACAATCGCACTTACTCCAAAATGAGCGTTAAAATGCAAATTGTTAGTCGCAGTAATTTGCGGGTAGTCATTTCTATTCGTGAATAAGCAGCGAACGAGCAGATGCGAAAGATTGTCGTTAGCGTGCTCAACAAGCGTATTATTTCAGCAATATGATCAATTAATATGACCAGTTCAAATAAAAATCAGCGTATTCATTCTCGCGAATTACCTTCCAGAAAAACAAGTCGTGTAATTCAACCAAAGAAAATTTTAAGAGTACCCGATGGACAAATTTGTGACTACATTGATGGAAAATTCCGAAAGGACTCACCAGAAGAATATGTTCGTCAGACCATTGAAAAAAGATTAGTCAATGAACATAAGTACAAACACACGCGAATCAAAATTGAATTCAGTCTCAAGGTTGGTTCCCGGCGCCCTCGCGTGGATATTGCCGTTTTTCCAAAAGATTCCAAAGAATTGATACAAGAACATGTATGGTTGATTGTTGAATGCAAGAGTGAAAAAATCAATCCAAAAAACAAAAAGGACGGTGTTGAGCAACTCAAATCCTACATGAGTGTCTGCCCCAATTGCGAGTGGGGTATGTGGACAAACGGCAGGTACAAAGAGGTATTACGAAAAGTAATCCATGAAAACAAAATTGAGTTTCGAAATTACAACGATATTCCGCCAGCTGAAGGTTCATTAATTGATGTAGACAAGCCAAGTCGCAACAATTTAAGGAAAGCCTACGAGGACAATCTTCTAATGGTTTTCAAGACCTGTCACAACTATATCTATGGTACTGAGGGCCTGCAAAAACAACCCGCATTTTTTGAGTTATTAAAACTCATATTCTGTAAAACGTTAGATGAAAAAAATGTGGGCAACCCTCTTGAATTTTATACAACCTCCCAAGAGCGTTCTAATCCAGACGGCCAATTAACCGTTAAAAATAGAATCGCAAATATTTTTGAGCGTGTAAAGAAACGATTCCCGCAAATATTCGATACAACTGAGGAAATTATTTTGGAGGCTCGCTCCCTTGCGTGGATTGTTGCAGAGATACAACCCTACAGCCTGCTGGAAACTAACATCGACGTAAAAGGAAAAGCCTATGAAGAATTGGTAGGTGCTAATTTGAGAGGGGATAGGGGGGAGTATTTTACACCAAGAAATATCACGCGTATGGCTGTAGAAATGATCAATCCAAAACCGCATGAAAAAATCTGTGATCCAGCATGTGGCACTGGTGGTTTTCTTGTTACGGCGATGAACCATGTCGCAGAACAGTTAAAACTGGAAGTTTTAAAAGACTACAGCACGCCTCAAAGCGAATGGACAGATCATCAAAAACACTTGTTTAAAGATCGGGTTAAGGAGACAGCCGCATCAAATTTTTTTGGGTTCGACATCAACCCAGATTTAGTCAAAGCTACAAAAATGAATATGGTGATGAATAATGACGGCAGCGGCAATATCTATCGCAATGATTCTTTGTTACCTCCTCATGTATGGTCGTCGGAACTTAAAGAAAAATTAGCAGAAGCCCTGAGCATAAATGCAGAAAGCATAACTGACTCCGATACAATCGAATTTTTCGATGTTATTGTTACCAATCCACCTTTTGGAAGCAAAATTAAAATAAAAGATTCTTATATCCTTGAGCAATTTGATGTTGGTCATGTCTGGCGACTCGAACAAAACGACACCAGCGAGCTAGTTGCTTGGATAAAATCTTTAGAAATTCAATCTTCTTTACCCCCGGAACAGTTGTTTATCGAACGATGTCTTCAGTTTCTAAAGCCAGGAGGGCGACTAGCGATCGTACTACCGGACTCAATTTTAAGCAATCCAGGGCTGGTGTATATTCGCCAGTGGTTGATTGAGAAAACGAGAATTGTTGCCAGTATTGATTTACATGCCGATACTTTTCAACCAAAAAACGGTACGCAAACTTCTGTTTTGATCGTTCGGAAAAAGACAAACGAAGAATTTCAAACTGAGCAGAGGACCCGTAATATCAAGCCCTACAATATTTTCATGGCTATGGTTGAAAAAGTCGGGCATGACAAGCGTGGAAATACACTATTTAAACGAGACGAATACGGTGATGAAATTTGGGAACCTGAAGAATCGAATGTTTTAACTGTGGACAAAAATGCTGAAGGTAATGTCACGGTTCAAACCGTAAGCAAATCTCGAATCATTGATGACCAAAGCCGCGATGTTCCTATCGTTTTTGATCAATGGAAAAATCAAGAAGGTTTGCCGTGGTAATCAAACCCCTCCCCCCCCCCCCCCCACCTAGTAAAGAAAATAAGGAAGAACTTCCGCCATTCAAATGGATATCCATAGCAATTCAAGAAGTTGCTAGTATAGAGTATCGATTAGAAGGGAAAATTTATGCCAATAATGCAAGGCGAGTGAGGGAAGAATTAGAAAGTTGCAAATGGGAAGTGGTTCGACTTGGCGATAGATTTATCAAGGATGCGTTCTATTTGGGACGGTTTAAGAGGATTTATGTTGACGAGAATAGTAATGGTATACCTTTTATTCTACCTTCTCAAATTACCGAAATTTATCCAAAGGCTGTTAAATTTATTTCTCCTAAGACTAATATAAATATCGAGAGTACGAGAGTTAAGCGACGTCAAGTTTTAATTACACGTTCAGGTACTACTGGAGTTGTTTCGTATGTATCAAAAACACTGGAAAACCAGTCATTATCAGATGATGTGATACGGATAGATGCCGGGGAAGAATACCCAGGCTATGTCTATTCGTACCTAAAATCGCAAGCCGGTAGACTGTTGATAGAAACTAATGCCTATGGCGCAGTTGTTAAACACATTGAACCCGAACATCTTAACAATATACCTATTCCTAACCCACCTGAAAAATTAAAGCAAAAAATTCATGAGCTGATTGAGGCTTCATTTGAAGCGCGAGATGAATCCAACAATTTAATGGACGAAGCTCATACCTTGCTCAAAGAAGAATTAAAGTTGCCGGATTTAAAAATACTCAAACGAGAAGCAAACCATTTTAATAAAAGTGTTGGATTTAAAAATTATTCAGTTCCGTTGAGACTGTTGGAGAATCGATTAGATGGTTCCTACCATATCCCTGCTGTTCAAGTAATTGAACAGCTTTTGAGACAAAATGCTCAAGAAGTAACAAACCTCGGTGATAGCAAAATAACTAAGTCAATAATCTTGCCCGGTTGGTTCAAAAGGATATATGTGCGGAAAGAAAATGGAGTTACGTTTTTCGGAGGAAAGCAACTCTATCAACTTGATCCCACGAACAAAAAATATCTTTCATCATTACATCATACTGAAAGAATAACAAATGAATTAGAGCTTTACGAAAATATGACGCTGATTACATGTAGCGGGACAATAGGAAAAGTAACTATAGTTCCAAATCATTGGGAGGGATGGACTGCAAATCAACATGTAATTCGCGTAGTACCTGTAAACAAGGATATTGCAGGTTACCTTTTTGCATGGTTAAGCAGCGATTACGCTAATCTGTTGATCACTCGTTTCACCTATGGTGCGGTTGTTGATGAAATAAACGATAAACATGTTTCGCAAATAAGTATTCCTTTATTGCATGATCACAACCTGCAATCGAACATCAATAAGAAAGTTTTGGAATTAAATCAGAAACGGGCGAAGGCTTATAGTTTAGAACAAGAAGCGTTGGACATCCTCAACAAAAAAGTTATTTATGCCCGGTAAATCAACTCTCAAACAAACGGTGAGCAATCTTTTGCTTTAACAATCTCAGGAATTGCAAGGAATTAGATAGCTTAGGTCATTGCACTGTAGAAGCATAACATGGGTGGAATGTGCATGGACTGGATGACTCTTATTAACACTAAAGATTTGTTCTAGTCAAATTGGAAAGTGCTAATAAAGAAACCCTACCACAAAATTAGCGTCAAACATCTGATTCAGGATGGACCGAGATTGTATATATGCATAGCATCCGTAATTAGGATACGGTTGATCATATGACAAACATTGGGGGGCAAGAGCCTCTCATACAAACTGCATAGTTCTGCTGCTAACCTCGGTTTCGACTAAATTAACCTAAGTTGCCATGCAAAGGGATTCTTATTTCAGATTCGTACATTCTGATTCGCATTCGTGCCAGAACTGATGTTATCTACTGACTTAAAATTCAAGTTTAATTTCGTCTGTAGAACGAATAACTTCGGTTTGTGTCATAATTTTATGGTCTCAAGTTATTCGTCTTCTAGAATTCAAATCACAACAAATCTATGCTCAAAAAAATAGTCTTAGCTTATTCAGGCGGCTTGGATACTTCTGTCATCCTCCGTTGGCTACAGAATACCTACCAATGTGACGTAGTTCCGTTTACCGCGAACATCGGCCAGAATGAAGACCTCGATTCAATCGCGAAAAAAGCAGCTGATCTAGGTTGTACAGAAATCTTCGTGGAAGATCTTGTAGAAGAATTCGCACGAGATTTTGTTTTTCCGATGTTTCGCATCAATGCCTTGTATGAGGAAGAGTATCTGCTGGGAACTTCGATCGCACGTCCCCTTATCGCCTCCCATTTGGTTCGAATTGCGAAACATACAGGTGCGGATGCAATCGCACATGGAGCGACTGGGAAAGGCAATGATCAAGTTCGATTTGAACTCGGAGCTTACGCATTGATGCCGGATGTTCGCGTCATTTCCCCATGGCGGGAATGGGATTTTCAATCCCGCGATGATCTGATTGCCTATGCTGACCAAGAAGGTATTCCCGTTGACAAGCGCTCTAGTGGAAAATCAGACTATTCAATGGATGCGAATCTATTGCATATTTCATATGAGGGTGGAGAACTGGAAGATCCTTGGACTGAGCCTCCCGCAGGCATGTGGCGCTGGACCAAAAATATCCAGGACACACCCGATCAACCACAAGATATTACGATTCGATTCGAGGATGGAGATGCGGTATCAATCAATAATCAGAGCGGTTCGCCTGCCACTATCCTCAGGCGGTTGAACGATCTCGGAATTATCCATGGGATCGGACGCAAAGATATCGTCGAAAATCGCTTTATCGGAATGAAATCCCGCGGCTGTTATGAGACTCCCGGAGGCAGCATATTGATCAAAGCGCACAGGGCGATGGAATCGATCACTTTGGACCGCGAGGTAAAGCACATGATGGAAGATATGATGCCTCGTTACGCCAGATTGGTGTACAACGGTTTCTGGTGGAGCCCGGAACGCATTGCTTTACAGAAAGTAATCGACGAAATTCAAAAAAATGTATGTGGATTGGTTCGCCTCCGTCTGTTCAAGGGAAATATTATCGTATTGGGGCGTCAGTCTGATTCGAATTCGATGTACGATGAAGCAATCGTTTCCTTTGACGACGAAAGTGGAGCTTACACCCAATCCGATGCTGAAGGATTCATTCGTTTAAATGCGCTGAGATTGCGCGTCGGCGCCGCGCGGGGCAGATCGCTCAAATAGATCAGACCGGCATTGAAAACAACCTCCATCAAGGTGATGAAGAAAAATTCGAGCGTATCGATCATTGTACCGGTCCGCAACGAAAACCAACAAACTCTGTACCAGCTTCAAGATTTAATCCAAATCGACGACGCGCTAGAAATCATAATCGTTGATGCCAGTGATCAGATGGTTACAGTCAATACGCTGCAAAGGCTGGCTGCAAACCAAAAGCACGTTCATCTAATCCAATCTGACCGCATCGGACGCGCGGTTCAATTGAATCTAGGTTCGGCGCAAGCGCGCGGTGACATTTTATGGTTTATACATGCGGATACTGCCGTACCGAAAAATGGTATTCGCAAAATTCGACAAAAGCTAGCCAATCATCATCGCTGGGGACGATTCGATGTAGAATTCGACAGCTCGGCCTACTTGATGAAACTGGTTGCGTGGTCGATGAATCTTCGCTCATCGATAACTGGCATGTGCACTGGGGATCAGGCAATCTTTGTCGATCGAAAACTTTTTGAGCTTGTTGGAGGTTACCCGGAACTTGACATCATGGAAGACATTGCACTATCCAAAATTCTTCGAAAAACACAATCAGCCGCACGGATTAGAACACCGGTCATTACATCGGCACGCAGGTGGGAGCGAAATGGCTACTGCCGCACCATAGGGAAAATGTGGCTTATGAGACTGCTTTACTACTTCGGTGTATCACCTGCTACCCTTGCAAAAATGTATCGACAGGTTGTCTAGTGGATTCGACTGAGCCGGTCCTGCTGATCTTTGCAAAAAAGCCGACTCCAGGCCAAGTAAAAACTCGTTTTTTACCCAATGCTTCTCCAAAAATTGCTGCATCCATCGCGCTTGAAATGATTCAAATGACCGTGCATACTGCGGTGGCAGGCTGGCCTGGCCCGATTCAGCTGATGGCAAGCCCAGATACCAACGATCCTGCTCTTGAATTTCTTGCTCAACAGCACAACATCGCGTTAACCGGTCAATGTGAGGGCAATTTGGGGATGAAAATGGAAACTGCAATCTGCCAGACACTCGATAGCGCTCCCGCTGCCATTGTCGGTTGTGACATACCATCTGTCTCGCAATCGATATTACAGTACGCCTATCATCGAATACATGCGGGAAAAAATGTTATGGGCCCGAGTGCGGATGGCGGTTTTTACTTGATCGGTTTACATCAATGTGTTCCCGGAATGTTTGACGCAATTCCATGGGGAACGAATCAAGTTCTTGATTCAGTGTTGAGACGATTGCATGAATGTCGAATCAACATTGATGTAATGCTCAGCTGTCTGCAAGATATAGATACTTGGAGTGATTTTCTCTGGGCTGCCCAATTTGAATCCAAATTTCAGGAAATTCTGTGTAAAATCAAAATGTAGAATGAAATTCGCAGAATTTAAACTTCGATTGACCGTGCCTTTTCAAAATGCACGGCGGGGAAAACATAGACAACTCATTCCGGCATCATTTTTGTCTGTACAAATTTTCGAAAAACTAAAACAACAGGGTGGTTTTTCTCAGAGAATCAAAGCCTGGACCACCATTGCGACAGTTTCAATTATCGGACTGCTGCCCAGAAAGATTTCGCTTTTGCTCGGGGCGGGGCTGGGCGACGCTTTTTATTTGTCAAACAAAAAAAGACGCAGGATCGCCCATAAAAATCTAGAAATCTGTTTTCCTGATTGGCCCGTTGAAAAGCGCCATCAAGTTGTTCGGGAACATTTTAAACGCTATGGGCAAGCGGTTACAGATCTGGGAATGCTCTGGCTTTCAAGTGAAAAGCGCCTGAATAACTTTTGGAATTTAAAGGGTTTGGAACATTGGCGCCAGGCGACTACTGAAGGGAAGCCTGTCATTTTTTTTACGCCTCACTTTCTGTCAGTGGATGCAGCAGGTGTTTTGCTTTCGCAATTTGTTCCAATGTGCACAATGATGAAAGAATTAAGAAATCCTGTCTTCTCCAATCGACTCAAATCAGGTCGGCAGCGCTTTGGAATCAAAGTTTACAATCGTGAGGACGGCATGAGACCGTTGATCAAAAACCTGCTCAACAATGTTTCTTGCTTTTACATCTCAGACGGAGATTTTGGTTCAAAAAATTCCATTTTTGTCCCTTTCTTTGGAGTGCCCGCGGCGACACTCACAACACTTGGACGCATGGCGCGGCTTACCAAAGCTGCCGTAATACCACTTCGAACGAAACTGGACCCTCGAACCGGGAAATACAACGTCACTTTGGGAGAGCCGCTAGACAACTTTCCTCTAGATGATGAATATTCCAACGCACGTCGTATGAATTCCGAGTTTGAATTCATGATCAGAGAATCTCCAGAACAGTACATGTGGACTATTCGTTGGTTTCAGACAAGACCCAACAATGGGCAGTCGCTCTACTAAACCACGCTTAAAGCATCAATTTTTCGCTTTTCTTGGCTCGATTCTGTGGATTGCTTGCGCACTCATACCACAGAAGCCTCGCTGGTATGTCGGGAGCGCATTGGGGAAATTGCTGTATTGGCTCGTCCCCAAACGACGGGAAGTCGTTCGGCGTAATCTAGAATTGTGTTTTCCTAAGCAGTCAGAGGCAGACCGCAAACATCTTACCTCGCAAGTGTTCCGAAATGCCGCCTTGGGAGTGCTCAGCTGGGGACTGGCGCTGTTTGCGAGTGACAAGAGAATTGAGAAAGAAATTTCCTGGTACGGCCGCGAAACCATGGAAGGCTTTTTGAAAACAAAGCAATCGGTAATTCTGCTCTCACCTCATTTCGTTGCGCCGTTAATGGTAGTTCGATCGATTGGCCTTCTCACTCCGCTGGTGGCAATGTATTATCCACCGGTCAATCCCGTCATCGATATGACTTACCACTGTGCCCTGGAAGGACGGCAATCTCCATACCGATGGGTGAATTGGCTGTATAAGAAACGAGGGAAGAACTCAATTCAAATGCGCTCTTCACGCGGCAGCATGCGCCCGTTTTATGACGCACTGAAGCACAGCGTGCCATTTTTCTATCTCCCAGACCAAAATGCCAAAATAGCAGCACATACCGTTTTTGCTCCTTTTTTTGGTATCGAAGCTGCAACCTATACAGCTTTGACACGATTCGCAACATATCGAAACTCCAGAATTTTTCTTTGCTTCGGACTCATCAGACCGGATGGAAGGGGTTTCGATTTGCACACAGAAATGCTGCCTCAGAATTTCGTGGTAGGGGATATTCAAAAAGACGCGAACCGTTTGAACGAAACGATCGAAGAGTTGGTTCGCCGAGCTCCGGATCAGTATTTCTGGTTGCATCGTCGATTCAAAACTCGACCAGAAGGCGAAGCTTCAATCTACTGATTTTTTCTCAACCTGCGCAGAAAGACTTGCATTTCCTTTTCGGCTTGTTTGTCGCCGGACCTCTGTGCCGCTTCAATTCCGATTTCGTAAGTTTGAATCGCTGCCGATAGATCAGCAATTTCTTCCAATGCCTTTGCCAAAGTTTTATAGGCTGCAGAATAATCCGGATTGTGTCCGATCGCTGCTTTCAGATGAATAATCGCTTCTTCAAATTGGCGATTCCTAAAATATGCTGAACCAAGGCTAAAACGAAGCAATGCATCGTCTCGACCGCTCTCCAGCAATCGGTTAAAGTTTCTGATTTGAATGGTGGGATTCAATTCAATGCACCGGATTCAAGCTCGCCAGTAACTTGGAGACAGCAATATCAAAATCGTCAAAAGCTCTAAACGCCCGAGTAACATCGTAAACGCAAGCACCCACTTGGATGAACTGGCTAAAGTCGAATAGTTCGCTGCAGCTTCGCCCAGTGCTGGACCAAGATTATTCAAACACGCGGTAACAGTTGAATAAGCGGTCACTAAGTCAACACCGGTTCCCAGCATAACCAGAGCAAGCACTACAAAACTCACTGCATAGAGCGCGAAGAACCCCCAAACTGAATGCACAACCCGGTCTTCCATTGGAATGTCGTTCATTCGAATCAACAACAGTGCATTGGGATGAATCAGCTGCAGCAATTCTCGTCGACCTTGCTTGTACAAAAGCATCACTCGCACTACTTTTAATCCGCCAGCCGTAGAACCGGTACAGCCGCCGATGATACTCGTCACCAGCAACAGCGCAGGAACAAACAAAGGCCAAGCTGAAAAATCAGTCGTCGTGAATCCAGATGTTGTCGCGATCGAAACAACCTGAAAGATTCCGTGATGGATCGAATCTTCCGCATTTTCGAATTGATCACCGATTAAGAGAACTGTGCAAACCAACACTCCAGCGACCAGCAAAATACATAAATACGTCTTGAGTTCGTTATCTGTAAAGTAAGCTCGAATGTCTCGTTTGTGCCAGGCTCTGAAGTGCAACGCAAAATTCATTCCCGCGAGAATCATAAATATCACACCGACGTACATAATCTGTGTGTTCTCAAATTGGGCGAAACTATCCTCATGCGTCGAAAATCCACCGATTGCAATTGTTGAATAACTATGTGTAATAGCGTCGAATACACTCATTCCAGCAACCCAGTAGGCCAGCGCACAAATGACAGTGAGTCCGAGATAGATGTACCAAAGCGCTTGTGCGGTTTCTTTGATCCTCGGTGTCAATTTGGTGTTTTTGTGCAGGCCAGGCATTTCAGCTCGGTAAAGTTCCATACCACCGATACCCAACATAGGCATCACCGCTACAGCCAACACGATGATTCCCATTCCACCGAGCCACTGCAACTGTTGTCGGTAGTATTTGAGGGATAACGGCAGATCATCAATATTGGTTAAAATCGTGGCGCCAGTGGTCGTCAAACCCGACATTGATTCGAAGAAAGAGTCCGTAAATCCGATGTTCAGCTCGGGCCACAGGTATAGCGGCAAAGAGCCTGCAAGAGCGAGTGAAATCCAAAATGCTGCGACCGTAAGAAACCCATCACGTGCTCTTAGTTGATCGCGATTGCGACGAACTGGAAACCAAAACAGCACTCCAGCCAAGAGGATCAATACAAAAGACAGCAGAAAAACGACGAACGAACCATCTTTCGAAAAATAGGCAACGATCAACGGCACAAGCAGCGTAATACTGAACATCATGAACAGTATTCCAACAACTTTCAGTACTGCTCTATAGTGCATCGCTAAGTTTTTGGCACATTGTTAAGCAATCAGCCATTGGATGGTTTACACAAAAAGCACGCTCGGCTCGAACAGCTTGTGAACAAAAGCAACTTGCTTGCGGTCCTTATGCATTACAAATACGATAACTCGATCATTCGACTTGATCATGAGGTTGCTGCGAGCCATCAGAACATCGTCACCTCGAAGAATCGCTTCACAACTTGTACCGTGGGGTAGATTCAATTCTCGGATTGTTCGGCCGACAACTTTCGATGTATTTCTAGTGCCGTACACTATGATTTCCAAAGCTTCGGCCACGCCTCTACGCAATGAATGAACAGCTTGGGTAGCTCCCCGTCGAACATATCGCAGTACCTCGCTGATGGTGGATAGATGTGGAGAAATCAAGATATCAATTCCAGTTTCATCCAATAATTCGGCATACTCAGGATTGCTAATCACTGCCATCGTACGTCGAGCGCCTAGTTTCTTCGCAATCATTGCCGAAATTAGGTTAACTTCGTCATTATCAGTCACTGCGCAAAACACTTCATAAGCCTCAATATATTCATCAACCAGCAAAGCCGGGTCTGTCGCACTGCCGATGATGATAGTCGTTTTAGGCAGTGACCGAGCGGCAAGGTCTGCTTGCTTTTCGTTAATCTCCAATAATTTCACACGAAACTCGCTAGGAGCCAACTCACTTGAAAGTCTCATTCCGATGTTACCGCCACCTGCGATCATCACTCGTTTGCCGAATGAAGATCGAACTGAACTCAATTCAGTCATGATTTGTGCGATGTGTTTCGGCGCAGCAATAAAGAAGACTTCATCCCCAGGCTGGATGACAGTGCCGGCTTTGGGAATAATCGGTTCATCCTTGCGATAGACCGCAGCGACACGAGTTTCCACGCTAGGCAAATGGTCTCGCAATTCCCTGATTTTGTGCCCGACCAGTTTACCGCCTTCATCCGCTTTGATTCCCATAAGTTGAATTTTTCCTTCTGCCAACTCAACGATTTGAATCGCACCCGGATGACGAATCAGTCGAATAATTGCATCTGTTACCAGCCGTTCGGGCGAAATAATGTTGTCCACCGGAATTTGGTTTGCGTCGCGACCGAACAGTTCATCAGATCGATTTTGAAATTCTTGATTGCGTAATCGAGCAATCAACTGAGGTGGGTTTCCAATCATGGAGGCGAGCTGACAGACCAGCATGTTGGTATGGTCATCATCCGTGACAGCCAACACCAGATCGACATCGCCAATATCTGCATCGTCCAGAACCAAAGGATCACATGCGTCCCCGTACACAGTGCGAATATCGATCTTCTGTCCGATGCCATGAAGGCGTGAGGAATTTCTGTCTACTAGCGTTACATCATTTTCCTCTTCCGCCAGTGCCCGCGCTACACTCATACCAACTGTGCCAGCACCAAAAATTACAACCTTGATCATGGTTCGTCACTCTTTTTTGCAGTTAACGAAGATTCACCTCCAGGTAAAATTTGAATTTCGTGATCTCTGATTTTTCGGAACAGACTGGAACGATGAAGACCTGTTTTTTTCGCAATTTCAGTATAGCTGGGTGAGTTTTTCAATTGATAAAGAAGATAGTCGCGTTCAAATATTTCCTTTGCTGCTTTATAAGGAAGTTTATACAACCTGCGCGAACCGCTTGTTTTTGAAAGTGCTGCCTTTTCGACAAACTCCATCTCGGACAAAAATGGCTGAATTTCGGGACCTGCGACGATCTCAGCACAATCACTTACCATTATTTGACGCAGCACATTGATGAGTTCACTGACATTTCCATGCCAAGGATGATTTCGCATTCGGTTTAGCGCCGCAGTCGAATAAGACCGATATTTTAGATTCTCTGTCTGATTCAGATAGTCAGTATAGTATCCAACAAGTTCTGGAACATCCTCGGCATGTTCTCGCAGTGCTGGTATCTGAATCGTTAATTCGCTAATTCGAAGAAACACCTCGGGGCGAAACTCGCCGCTTTGTAACAGTTCATGTATCGCAATTGTGGAAGTTGCGATGAGCCGCGGGCTTGATTTTTTCTGCTTGGACGAAAGGTTTGAGATCGCATGCAGCAATCCCAAAACGCGATTCTGATCATGCGAATCGTAGGCTTGAAGGTCTAAAAACAACAATGTTCCATTCGCTGCCTCTTCCACTAGTTCGGATACTGGTTGAGTTAAATTGTCTGAAGTCAGCCAGTCAACAACAATCAGTGGACGCTCATCATCTGAATATGATTGATGGATTACGCGAGCGGTAGTTTCCCGACCCGAACCGGGTTCTCCGACAATCAGTACGTTTGCATTCGTTTTGGTTGCGTTTCGAATCTGATTTCGCAATCCTGAAATCTTCGTGCTTGAGCCAATAATCTCAGCTTTGCTGAAGCGATCCTGGATTGAATGGGGGTCATCTCCAACTTTGAATCCTTGGTTGACTGCATTGCGAACCGTGATCTCCAAACGACCTGCCGAAACCGGTTTTTCCAGATAGTCATAAGCCCCGAATTTGGTTGCGGCAACGGCTGTTTCAACGGTTCCGTGCGCTGACAGCATGATCACGGGTGTAGGCAACTTTGCTTCATACCATTCCTGCAGCAAGGTAATTCCATCGTCTCCTGGCATCCAAATGTCAAGCAGGATGGCATCAAATTTCTCAAAGCGAACTGCACGACGTGCAGCATCTGCATCGTGAACCTCTGTGACTCGATAGTCGAAGTCTTCAAGAATTTGCCCAATCAGCTGACGAATATCTGGTTCATCGTCAACAACCAGTACTTTTGATTTCACTGTATTCAATTGTCGTAATCTCTCTGGAATTGTTTAAGAGAGGAAATGCTGCCGTCAGCAATACTCGTTGTACGTGTGTCAAACTGAATCGTAAACTTAGCGCCACCGGACTTGCGATTTGAAGCAGATATTTTTCCATTGTGCCCGTTGACGATACGTTTTACGATAACCAAACCTAGACCCATTCCCTTCTTTTTTGTGGTCGCATAAGGTTCAAAGAGCTGTCCCAGCAATTTTGGATTGAAACCAGGTCCGTTGTCTAGCACGGTAAGTGTGATTGTGCTGTTTTCATCACTCTCAGTTCGAATTGTAACCACAGGCTTTTGTATGCTTGCAACTGCATCTTTTGCATTTATCAACAAATTATTCAAAACTTGAACCAGCTGGCTTGCGTCTGCTTTAAATTCTGGCAGTGCGGGATCGAGATCCAACGCGATTTCCAGAGGATCATCATCCTGATTGTATAGTTCCACAGCTTCCCGAATCAGCGCGTTCAAATTGACTGGGCTCACATTGACAACACTTATGCTTTGGTAGTTTCTGAATTCGTTGACGATGATTTGCATGAAATCCAACTGCCGATAAATCGCATCAAATGCCAAGTCGAGCGACTGACTATCGGATGTGGTCAGCTTGAGTTGAGTTTTCATTCGAATTCGATCGACCGCTAACCGAATAGGCTGCAAGGGATTGAGAATTTCATGCGCCATTCGCCTGGCAACCTCGCCCCATGCAATACTGCGCTGTGCTTGAACCAAGTCAGTTATGTCTTCGATTACAACTACATAGCGATTGACGTTTTCAAGCTTTACCGGCAGTCTAGTCGAACTGTAAGCTAACACACGTCGACCATCGGACGAATCCACAAAAACTGTGTCACTCAACTCATCTTGATGTTGTTGGGTTCCCTTTAGGATTTCAGCAAAAAGAGGCGCCATCTGTCGATGCGTCTGCTCCAATTCACTGAGGGTTTTGTCAATCACCTCGTTGGCATGAACATCGAGAATGTCTTCAGCTGCGATATTAATGTTGATCAGCCGAGCGGAGTGATCAATAAACAGAACCCCGGAAGACAAGTGTCGCAAGACAATCTCTAAATTGTTTTTTTGCAGTTCTGCTGTCAGACGACTTTTTCTCAATTGTTCCTGAGAAGTCTTGATCCGTTTCGTCATTTCATTGAATGAACTGAAGAGCACTCCTAAATCGTCGCTAACGGCTGTGGGTGGCAGCTGATCGTAAATTCCTTTCGCGACTGCCAAAGTGCCTTCTGAGAGCACTCGAAAGGGTGCGACGAGCTTCTGGGTCATAGCCATCGATACCCAAGTGGCGAACAGCAAAGCTAACAACGTAACTAAAGAAAGAGTAAGTATCAAACTATATTCAAAGGTTACAAACTCCTGAGCAAGTCGATCATATTTGATGTTTACCAGGCCGATTCGATCCAAAAGACTCTGCGAACTCGCTCGCAGCGTTGTCATTACCTGCAAATAATGTTTCTCTTCCGTACCGGGAATCGGTACCGGAAACAATACTCGCAGCTGTCCCGGGCTGCCTCCCTTGCTTTCCAGGATTTCTCCTACAGGTTCGTACACATTCGCAGCTAGAGCTCGATTTACAAGGCTCTCGCTTGGACGTTGAGGCACCAGCGATTCAATGTCTATTCCACTGGATGCGATAATTCCAGTAGGACTCGTAAGATTTTCATAATACGTGACTTCTTCAAAATCCCCGAACGAACGAACGTCAAACAGCAATTTTGAAATTTCTCGCAATTCAGCGGTTTGTCCAAGCCTCTCAACATAATCGTGCAAGTCAGAGGCAAGTTTCTCTTGCAAGGATTCGATGAACAAATCGTCAACCAGATTCACATCCTTTACAGCATCACCGACTTGCAAATCAAACCAACTGTCGATGCTCTGGCTGAGTGAAAAGAATGAGTATAGATAAACAAGACTCAGTGACGAAATGATCACTGAAGTAAATACACCTAAAAATTGAATCCCAAGAGCAGTTCCCGGCACATGCATGCGGTATCGTCTGACCAAGCGAACAACATAAAAGATGACCAGCAAAAGCAAAACAACGATGCCGACACAACTCAAAAGCAGGAGCTCAATTGGAAAAACCGTTTTAGACTCAAGCCAGATTGGACTTGTGATAAGACTCAGTATGATGAGCACGACTAATGCTAACGCACAGCTAAATACTATTCTTCGTCCACTGATCATACTTTTCACGAAATATTCGTAACTCTCTAGTTTTGAAGTTTCCGTAGAATTAGGGATTCACTCGATCTTTCATGCCATCAATTGAACGTGAAACCTTACGTTGCCTGAAATAAACTTTGCAGAATCGAACTGACATGCTATTTGGCATGAGCAAGACGTGCGTAATAAAAACCTTCGCTTGAATCGACACCTTGCAACCGTTGCCTCCCGTTACCTGTTGCGCGCCCCAAGTGAGCTGGCAGCGACTCCGAAGCGAATCGATAGTCGTCTGTCAGCACCCTTCGAATTTGTTCTTCATTTTCGCAAGCTAAAATCGAGCAGGTTGTGTACAGCAACTTGCCATTCGGCGCTAAAAGTGGCAGCAGGTTAGTTAGTAACCGTCGTTGAATTTTCTCGATTGCGCTGATATCTTGCGGTTGTCTATGGTGCTTGATTTCAGGATGTTTATTGACTATACCAAGTGCCGAACAGGGTGCGTCAATCAAAATTCGATCGAAATATTTTCCGTCCCACCATACCTCAGGCAAAGTCGCGTCCGCACATAATACCGTCGCTTTTTGCCCACAACGATTTAACGAATCGCGAATGAGGTTGCAGCGAGAAGAATCTACATCCATCGCGACCAGATCAATTTCAGAGCAGAGCTCCAGCATATGCGACATTTTACTGCCCGGCGCAGCACAGGCATCAAGAACACGCTGTCCCGGTCGTATGTCCAGCAATGGAGCGGCCCACTGAGAGGATATCCCCTGAACCGACACCCAGCCTTGATCAAACCCTGGTAAATCACGCACTGAAATTCGCTGCGATAATCGAATGCTACTGCTACAGTTCGAGTCTGTTTTCGCTTTGATTTTACGTTCTTCAAGCAATTGAAGCATTTTAAGACGGGTAACTCTATTGAGATTAACCCTCAATTCCATCCGTGGTCGCTCATTATTCGCGTGAAGAATTTTTTCCCAGTGTTGCGGCCATTCATCACGGATTCGATCAATCATCCAAGCAGGATGAGCAAACCGACTGGACTCTTCTAAATCGTCCAGCTGCAACTTTTGACGAGACTGAGCGTGTTTTTTCAGAACAGCATTGACCAAACCACTAGCCCAAGATTTTCCTAATGCTGCAGCCGCGTTGACCGATTCGGAAACACTTGCATAATTCGGCACCCGCATAAACTCAAGTTGATAAAGTCCCGCCAAAAGGAGGCAATAGATATCATGATCCCGTTTTCGAAGGGGTTTATGCATTGCTACATGCGCGAAAGTATCGAGCAGCCAAAACCAACGAACCACTCCGTTGACAAGATCTGTAATAAATCGTCGATCCCGAGCAGGCCAGGATTGGAGGACAGGGTCAAGGGTGCGATTCAATTGCTTGCCCTGGTAAATAACTTTTTCAATCGCAAGCGCTGCGACGGCTCTAGAGTTATTCGGTTTCACGGTTTCGCCACACGACTTTTCTTTCGTTAATCGACCGCGCTTGAAACAAAAACTGAACCTGGGTGAATCGGATAACCGTTGAGAAAATTTTCAATCGACAACCGTTTTTTTCCGATCTTCTGAACCTCAAGCAAGCGAACCGCCCCGTCGCCTGTCCCGACTACGACTTTTCGTTTTCCCGCATCGATCACTTTACCTGGTGCTGTATTTGTGGCGGGAGTTGAATCGAGTTGTGCATTCCAGATTTTGATTCTCTCGGAATTAATCCAAGTATGTGTCACTGGCCAGGGATTCAGTGCGCGAATTTTGCAAACGATAGACTCAGCAGATTCGTGCCAATTGATTTCAGCTTCAGCCTTTGACAGTTTTTTCGCGTATGTGGATTCGTTTTCGTTTTGCTCGACGGGCTGCAGATCCTGATTCAATATAAACGGCAACATTCTGCATAATTCCCGCGCACCCATTTGAGCGAGTTTAAACCGAAGTGACGCCGAAGTCTCAGTTGCTTCAATTGGACAGGAAACTTGAGACAAAATCGGTCCTGTATCAAGACCTGCGTCCATCTGCATAATGGTTACACCCGTTTTTTGATCACCCGCTTCGATAGCACGTTGAATCGGGGCAGCCCCGCGCCACCGCGGCAGCAACGATGCATGTACATTCACACAACCCAATCGAGGGATTTCAATCAATTCACTTGGCAATATCATGCCGAACGCAACTACGATCATCAAATCCGCTTGCATTGCTTGGATTTGCGCGGTCACTTTGCTCTCGATTCGGTGGACTTGCTTCACTGGCAGCCCATGACTGCCAGCGAATTGCTTTACCGCCGGCGGCGTTATTTTTTGCCCGCGCCCCTGCCTGCGATCAGGCTGTGTGAGGACACAGATGATGTCAAGCTCTGCAGCGGCCAGATTGGCCAAAGTCGGCACTGCAAATTCAGGTGTTCCGGCAAATATAATTCTTGCCTTCGTCATGATCGATTACCGCGAGATACGAGTCACTCTCAATTCCGTCTCGTTCAATCACTTTTTTTCAATTCAAGAAATTGCCAACCGTTGTTTCTGACGAATTTTTGCGGCTTTCTCAAATTGTTTTCTTACTTTATGCTTGCGGAGGCGCGACATGTAGTCAAGAAAAAGTTTTCCCGTCAAATGATCAATTTCGTGCTGAACACATACTGCAAAGAGATCTTCTGCTTCCTTTTCGTAGATTTTGCCATTGATGTCTTGAGCACGATAGCGAATCCATTGGCTGCGTTTTACGGTTGCGAAATAACCTGGAAAAGAGAGGCATCCTTCTTCAACCAATTGCTCTCCTTCGCGCTCGAGAATCTCTGGATTGACTAAAACGTTAAGTTCGTTCTGGGCTTCCGAAAGATCAATGACCACAATGCTGGTCGGAATCCCCACTTGAATCGAAGCCAACCCAATTCCGGGAGCTTTGTACATTGTATGCGCCATATTGCGAACATTATTACGTAGCTCCAGGTCAAACTTGGTCACAGGCTGCGCAATCTTGCGCAACCGAGGATCGGGGTAGATCAATATTTTTAAAACTGACACTCTGAATACTAATTTAAACTTTGGACATCAAATCGCTGTTGAATTCTTCACCTTAAATACTAGTCTCTTTTTGAAGATTATTTGGGGCGGCTGCAAACTCACTCATAAATATATTGTCTATTAGACGGAAATAAATCAGATTTACCGAATATTATCTGAAATTGTAGTTCTATTGCTGTTCATATAATAAACAAGAAAAATCGCATTGCCGAATTAGAAATACATCTCGAACAGAAATGACAAGAAACCTTGTAGTCGTTGAGTCGCCCGCCAAATCAAAAACCGTCAGTCGTTTTTTGAACGCTCTTCAAAACCGCGGCCAAAAATCTGATTCAGTCGGCAGCGATCACTATGAAATTTTGGCGACCGGCGGACATATTCTCGAATCGACTCGAGTCAATGTCGATGAGGGCTTCAAGCTGACTTACCAGCTCATTCCTTCAAAGAAGGCAAATGTACAAAAAATCAAAGCCGCCATGAAAGAATCCGATCAGTTGTTTCTGGCAACAGACCCTGATCGAGAGGGTGAAGCGATATCCGCTCACGTTCAGGACGAGCTCATCAAAAGCGGTGACCTAAACGGCAAACCCGTCCATCGCGTCGTGTTTTACGAAGTAACCAGCGCGGCGGTACGAAACGCCGTGGAAAATCCAGGACAAATTTCTGAGACTTTGGTGGAAGCCCAAAAGTCCCGAGATGCTCTGGATATGCTGGTGGGTTTCAATCTTTCTCCGCTTCTAATCCGCAAGCTGAGCACATCTCATCTGTCGGCAGGCCGTGTGCAAAGTCCTGCTCTGCGACTTATCGTCGAACGGCAGCGGGAAATCGAAAGATTCAAGCCGCAGGAATTTTGGTCGATACATCTCGAATTGGTAAAAGACCAGATCAAATTTGAAGCCGTACTGACATCCATCAGCGGCAAAAAATTAGAGAAACTCAGTATTTCTGATAAAAAGATGGCGACTGACATCGTAGCGGGCATTCAATCTGAACTTGTGCGCGCAGATGGCGTGGAGAAGATAAGCGTTCAAAATATTCGTCAAAGGAAACGTTTGCGAAGACCACGACCGCCCTTTACCACTTCAACCCTGGTTCAGGAAGCTTCGAGCAAGCTGCGCATGACCGCGAGAAGAACCGCTAGCGTGGCACAAAAACTTTATGAAGGGCTTCCGATTAACGGCGTGCAGACCGGTTTGATCACCTATTCCCGTACAGACTCAACCACCTTGTCCACGACAGCCCTGAACCAAATCCGAAGTTTCGTGGAATCGAACTACGGGCAGCAAGATTTACCAAATAAAGCAAGAACTTATGTCACCAAATCAAAAAATGTTCAGGAAGCGCACGAGGCAATTCGACCAACTGACATATTTCGTACACCAAACAGCGTCAGGGCATCGCTTGACAAAGCGCAGTTTGAATTGTATCGATTAATTTGGAATCGGGCCGTAGCGTCACAAATGAAAGACGCCATATACGACGATGTGACCGTTGATCTTGCCACAGCCAATCACATATTTCGTGCGACTGGCTCTACGCTGCGGTACCCAGGCTGGCTTAGCATCTATCAGAGTTCAGTCAAGCAATCCAAATCGTCAAAAAATGAAAGCCGGCGTTTACCTGCCTTGGAACAAGATGAATTGGTGGAAGTTCAAAATCTGCGTCCGTCCCAGCATTTTACGCAGCCTCCTCCTCGCTACAACAACGGCAGCTTGATCAGACAGTTAGAAGAATATGGCATTGGCCGACCGTCGACATGGCCAACGATCATTACCAAATTAATTGATCGCAAATACGTACAGTTGGAAAAACAACAGTTAATTGCGAAAAGCCTGGGATGTGTTGTGGTTGATTACCTTAACGAACACTTCGGTAAATATGTCGACTACAAATTTACAAGTCACTTGGAGGACGGGCTGGACGAAGTGGCTCGAGGAGAAAAGAACCGAATAGAGCTTCTCAGTGAATTTTGGAAGAAATTTCATGCGGAGTTGCAAAATAAGAAATCTGCTCCGCGGTTCGAAAATTCTCTCGGGCAGGATCCCGATACGGGTCGAGAGGTAATCGCGCGGGTACGTAGTGGCGGAGCATTTATTCAGCTAGGCCGCATGAACGACAATCATGATAAACCTCAGTTTCGAGCTCTCCCTCCGGGTTTGGACCCGGGGATGCTGACACTCGAAAAAGCACTCGAGATTCTCAATCAAAATGTTTTTCCACGAGACCTCGGTGAACTAAAAGGGAAACAGGTTCAAGTCCTAACGGGTCGTTATGGTCCTTACATCTCCGTCATTGACGCTGACGGAACCAAGACGAACGTCAGTCTGAGAAACAACCAAGACCCGTTGACTGTCACTTTGGAGGACGTCAGTGCGCTTTTGACCGAGAAAACCAGTGTGCGGCTTCTTGGGCAGACAGACTCCGGTCACGATGTATTAATTCGCACTGGGAGATATGGTCCTTACATTTCAGTTGCGAACCCAAAATCAAAACTCAACGTGACTCTCAGCAAGTATGATGATCCAAAGAACATTACGTTCGAACGTGCGCTGGAACTTATCGAAGAAAAAAAGCAAAATCCATACAAAAGAAGAAGGATTGTCATAAAGAAATTTGAAGACTCCAAGCTTGAAGTATTGGACGGGCGGTACGGTCCGTATGTGACAAATGGAAAAGTGAATGCGACTGTTCCCAAGAATTTGATTCCAACCGATCTCGATTCGGCCACCTGTCAGCGATTGATCGCTGAGAAGATTGCAAAAGGCACGCCTGCTAAAAAATCAAGAAGAACTACACGAAAGCGGAAATCAACCGCGAAACGCAAAATAGGTTAGACTGCCAAATTTGGGTTCTTGTCTAAATTCGATCTGGCGCAACGAACCTTCGAGGCAGAAACTGTTACAGTGTTCTATTCTTGAGCAAGCTGTTCACTTTTTTTGTTGAAACCCACTTGATGGGTTTTTTGTTAATCTGACTTAACGGCGGATAGGGCTCGCCGGGTAAAAAAACCGATAATTCAAACTCAATTTCGTCTTTCCAGAACTCAAAAGCTGGCACTCGCAGATAGCCTTCCTTAAAAAAACGCATCCGCTTATCAAAAATTTTGTGCTTGATATTCAACGCTGAGAGCTGCGCTGAAACATCTTCCACAGTGTCCGAAAATACCTGCAAGGCAATGGGACGAGAATCAGTAATCGTCCCAGACAATGCTGCACCTGTCAGCCTCGGAGAAAAATTTTTCAATTGCCACATAACCGATTCTGCAGCGCGCAAATAGTGATAATGGATATCTGAAAGTTTCTCTTTTGCAAAAATAGAAAGGTGTTCAGCCAAACCATCTTCAATTTCCAGATTCGTTGGAATTCCTCGAGTAAGCGGTACCCCGACGCGGGAACATGCTTTGCGTTTTGCTTTCGCGTAATCGCGAATTCCGTCTTCCGCCATGATGCGAGCGGCTTCATAACGAATCATCCGCCTTAGACGGCTGTTTGACTTAGCCATTTTCCAAGTGCGGCAATATTAAAATAGTTTGTCGGAAGATGACTGTGATGTCGAGGACTCACTCGTAGCATCCATTCCAACCTGTTCGGAAACTTGCTTCAAAATCGGCTCCGTCCCCGCAACGTAATATTCCAACAATGCATTGGAGTGATCTGCTCGAACCGCGTTTCCAGTTTCTTCATGAATATGCACTGAAATCACATTGTCGGGTTTGGGAACCTTGGAAACCGGCATATCCTCCATCGCAGAGCGGTTAAAATCGATCCAAATCGGCAAGGCGACCCTCGAGCCAGCCTCATGGCGACCCATGTCGGACGGATTGTCAAATCCAGTCCAAACCGTTGTAACAAGTTCTCCATTGAATCCAGAGAACCAGGCGTCTTCAAAATCATTTGTCGTTCCCGTTTTGCCAGCAAGGTCGCTGCGGTTCAGCGAATTCGCTTTGCGTGCTGTTCCACTTAACACAACTTGATGAAGCATATCGTACATGATGTATGCGTTATCGCTCGAAATCACGCGTTTCGCGGCTCGTACGACCGGAATTGTCCGAGTAACTTTGGCTTCGTCCTTTGGAGCTTCTGCTTCTTCCAGACAGCTGGCGCAAACTTCGGTCTTCTTGCCTTGAGCGACAACAAAACCATAGCGGTCTTTGATCACATTGATGATGTAAGGCTCAACCAAATACCCGCCATTGGCGAAAACCGAATACCCGCGAACAACCTGAATCGGAGTGAATTGAGAAGAGCCTAAAGCCAGCGAAAGCCCAGTCGGCAATGAATCTCTGTCAAACCCGAACTTGCTGATATGGTCTATGGTCCGTTCAGAGCCAATACCTCGAATCAAACGAACAGATACCAGATTGACTGATTTTTCAAGTGCTTTTCGCAGTCGGGTCGGTCCAAAAAATTTACCGCTGTAGTTCTCTGGTTTCCACACTACTTCAGTAGACTCATCTTCTATGACAACAGGCGCCCCACTGACGAGTGTGGACGCGGTGAAGCCTTCATTGAGAGCAGCTGAATAAACAAATGGTTTGATGCTCGAGCCTATGGGCCGAACTGCCTGCGTAGCGCGGTTAAATTTACCCAAGTAGTAATCAAATCCGCCGGTCATTGCTCTGATCGCCCCGTCTCGAGGCTGAATTGAGATCAATGCTCCTTGAACTTTTGGAATTTGCGCAAGCAACCACTCCGCGGGAGAAGATTCATCAAGTTGGACGTTGGAATCGCCCTCGGTGGATTGAGCAGAGTCCGCACTTTCTGTTGATTCTGCAGATTCAGTCACGACTGGTCGAGCATGAATCACATCTCCAACATTCAGGATATCCAACGGTGATTTTGGTTTTGCCCCAAGGGAACGGGCACTATAGTAAGGTCTGGCCCATTTCATGTTTTCCCACGGAATCGAAATCTGTTCGCCGTTTTTCGTCATTGCGTCGACTTTGTCAAGCTGAACTGATTTAATCACGGCCGGAACGATTTCCTGACTGGAAATTACGTCGCTCAAAGCATTTAGCTGTCCTTCCAGATTGGAATTTTGCGACAACTCTATTTTCTTGACTGGACCTCTGAAACCGTGTCGGATGTCATAACTGATCAATCCTTCCCGCAAGCTCCGAACAGCAGCAATTTGATCCTTTGAATTGACAGTTGTGTAGACTTTGTAACCGGCTTCGTAAGCTTCCTCACCAAATTGATCGACGACTTGTTGCCGGACAAATTCAGAAACATAAGGTGCATTCAATTCCACTTCCGATAGATGAAGCGTCGCAGTCAGAGGCGAACCGGTCGAATCAGAATGTTCCTCTTTTGAAATGTAGCCTAGTTCATACATTCGATTGAGAATGTAATTTCGCCGTTCAAGCGCCCGCTCTGGATTTGAAATCGGATTGACTGTTGAAGGAGCTTTTGGCAGTGCAGCAAGCATCGCAAATTGAGCTGCGTCCAGATCTTCAAGCGGCTTGCCGTAATACGTCATCGCAGCTCCAGCAAAGCCGTAGGCACGATGACCAAGAAAAATTTTGTTTAGATAAAGCTCAAGAATTTGATCTTTGTCCAACAGCTGCTCAAGTCGAAGCGCAAGAAGAACCTCTATCGCTTTTCGAATGTAAGACTGCTCACGCGAAAGAAAGTAATTTCGAGCAACTTGCATGGTGATCGTGCTTGCTCCTTGTGATTTTGCTCTGGTCTGCACGTTGACATAAATGGCTCGAAGAATACCAAGATAATCAATTCCAACATGTTCGTAGTAACGATCATCTTCAGCGCTCAAAATTGCTGCGATCAATTTAGGGGGTGCTTCGTCAATACGAACCGGAATCCGTCGTTCTGATCCGTACTCACCCATCAACAGCCCGTCATTTGAGTAAATTCTTAGTGGAATTTTTAATTCCAACGTTTTGATGGTTTCGATATCGGGCAGATTCGGAACCAAAAATAGCATGAAAATGACGACAGTTGCCACAGCTGCGGCAAACAGATTGCTGAGTATGCTCAGAATTCTATAGAGAATTTTCAAAGCGAAAGCAAATTTGAATTATTGGATGACGATAGAATTGAAATTGAACACTCTGAATCTATTGTCAAGGCTTGAAAGTTGTCAATTACGCACCGAATTTACGAATACCAGAGGCAATCAAATTTTATAAGATACGATTGATGATGCTGGCTTCGTACACATTTGATTATAGGTAAGTTTGCAGAAAATCTGATGTCTGTAACTGACAAATTATTTCAGAGAAAGCGGTTTGCAGCTACCCTCAAGTCATTGGCTGGCAAAATTCAAATCTACTCACGACAACCAATACTTCAGCGAAATTTGAATGTGACAATCACTAAACTCAAAAATTTTTAGTGACATCAAGTGTCTTTCTTCCCGAGCGATTCCAGAAATTGAGCGCTTAATTTACCTAAATTTTATCCGTCTCAAAATATACTTGTATGAGTCAAACTGAGGATCTATCCGGAATCAATGTTGAACTCAGCGCATCCTTAAACTCGATTCATGAAACAGTTTAGAGCAAAGTACAAACATACCGACCCAATGGTTGTTCTTGTTGGGCCAATGGGTGTTGGAAAAAGCACGATCGGACGCCAGCTGGCACAGAAAATGAAACTTGGATTCATTGATATCGATGAAGAAATTGAAAAAAAATCAGGAATCACGATTTCGGAAATTTTCGATAATGTGGGCGAGGACGGGTTCCGGCGCATCGAATCCAAGGTATTGAACGATAACTGCTGCGCCTCCGGCACTGTTGTCGCCACCGGCGGCGGGGCTATACTGTCAAACTACAATCGAGCGATTATGCGGCATGGGCTCGTCGTTTATCTCCATGCCACGCCAAAGCAGCAGCTGGAACGAATTTCCAACCGACACAGTCGTCCCTTACTCAAAAACACAGAATTTCCACTTAAGAAACTATCTGAATTGATGACGGTGCGAGACCCCTTGTATCGAAGTGAAGCTGACATCATCATTCGTACAGATAACATGAGCAAAGATGCAATCGTTGAAGCTTTGGAAGAAAAGTTATTAATGTTGTGAAGACTGTCACCGTCAACTTAGGCAAACGTAGTTATCCGATCTACATCGGTTCTGGAATTCTGGATCAATCTGAATTGTTCCAGTCTCATATTCGAGGTGCAGAAGTCGTATTGATTACCAATGACACCGTTGCGAATTTGTATGGTGAGAGACTATTGGAAACAATAAATTCAGTCGCGCGAACTCATATCTACACTTTGCCGGATGGGGAGACGCATAAGAATCTAGAGACGATCAGTCGAATTTTTGACAAGCTGCTGTCAATACCCTGTGATCGCGGAACAACCTTAGTCGCATTGGGAGGCGGCGTCGTCGGAGACATTACTGGTTTTGCTGCTGCCTGCTATTTGCGCGGCATACCCTATATTCATGTGCCAACAACCCTTCTCGCTCAAGTAGATTCATCGATCGGCGGGAAAACGGGTGTAAACCACCCTCTTGGCAAAAATATGATTGGCGCGATTCATCAGCCCCTTTGTGTGATTTCGGACACAGATGTTTTGGGCACTCTGCCGCAGCGAGAACTGCGTGCAGGTTTAGCGGAGGTCCTAAAATATGGCTTTATCCAAGATTTGAAGTTTTTTAAATGGCTGCAGAACAATTATCAATCGATCCTAGCCGGTAATTCCGATGCGTTGTCATACGCAGTTGAGCAGTCCAGTCGCAGCAAGGCAGAAGTTGTGCAAGAAGATGAACGCGAATCAGGAATACGGGCAATTTTGAACTTTGGTCATACCTTTGGGCATGCCATTGAAGCATTTACCCGTTATGAGGATTATTTACACGGTGAGGCTGTCGCAATTGGAATGAGAATGGCCGCTGATTTTTCCTGGAGGCTGCAGCAGCTCAGCAAAGATCAAGTCGAAGAATCGATTCAATTGATCAAAAATTGCAATCTTCCTATTGCACCTCCAGCTTCAATGACTCCCGAAAATTTTTTCCAATTTATGTCCCGCGATAAAAAAGTAGATTCTGGCAAAATTCGCTTTATTACACTGAATCAGATTGGACAAGCCAAAATCACCAGCTCGTACAGTCCCGAAATTCTTCGAGAGACAATTGATCACTGCATTCCCTGACGTTTTGAGATCCACGCGAGATTGCAACAGTCAGCTGGCCGGTGACAATAGGCATCGAACTAATCGACCAAGAATCAACTCACAACATGTAAATCAGCGACTTGAACATCCTTGGCAAGGTAAAGCCAAAACCTGCATGACGAACTTGGCAGGGGCGTGATCTAGCGGTTCGTTCCAGAAACGAACCGCCGCGTTCATCCAAACGTCAGAATTAAGGTTTTTCACCTCTTGAGAGTCGGTCATTTACATCAACCACGACATCTGCCAGCTCCTCAAATTCGTTTATCACGTAGTGTGCCCCACATTTGTGAAGAATATCGCGTGTAATTCCAAGCCGTCTCTCGATTTCTTCGTCGGATATCGTATCTGCTTCTTCCAAAGAATTAATATTCATATAGTTGCTGTAACGCGCGATGCCGACGGTCCAACAACCCGCTTCTAATCCTTCACCTACGCCACCGACAGTATCGTCTACTTTAATCACCGACTGAATCGGAAAAACATCCAGCAAATCCAAATTCCGATAAATCATGAATGGTCTCGGGCGAGCACCATGAACAACTTCATCGCCTGCTACGGTACAGTCTGGGTCAAATCCCTGTTCTTTTGCATCAGCAGCCAGAATGTCAACCATGCTTCGAATGAAGCCAGTCGTGCCACCAATTTTGATACCTTGTTCCTGAAACCTCTTTGTGTGCTCCGCCACTCCTGGCAGCAATGTCGTATATCGTTTCAAACACTGCAGCTGCAAAGGCACGAAATCCGCAAACATCGCATCTACATCGTCCTGAGTCGGTTCGCGATCCTTTATTTTGATCCACCTGTCTTTGATCTCAGGAACTTTTGTCAATGCCGCAATATGAAGGTCCTTACGCAAGCCCATGGGTCCGCGGGCTTCCTCCATGGAAATCTCTACTCCTTGTCGTGAAAACACATCGACGAATACAACTGCTGGAGCAATAACATAAGCATCCGCGACCGTACCGCTCCAATCCAGAATGAGCGCCTTAACTTTTCCTTGATAGGATCTTGAATATACGTAATCTGATCGCATAATTTTTTCTCCTTGAATTCAAATGCATGAACGCTGTTGGCTCAACACAAGTTCGAACTCCTTATTACTACGATTCGCTCTAATGCGAACTCAATTAGTGTGAATACAAATCGAATTTAAATTTCCTCTTCTCTGCGCGAAGTTCAAAATGAAAGTTGGAAAGAACTGAACAAAAGAATAATTGAACTTCGACCAAAAAAAGTATTTTATATGAAGCAGCAATACATAGGTAACAAATTAAGTTTATAAAACCCGTGACGATGGAGGGTCATACTGAAATTTGCAGGCTGGTTGGAACTAGACTTCACTACATTGTATCTCTGCCTCGGTTTTGCTACGAGTTTCGCATGAACTTATGATCGACACCGTTTGAATTGCTATAGATTTTTCCATATTTGCCTGTGATACTTTGAATGACTGCGATGCAACATCAGTTCAAGTCGCGATCGTATGACTGCGCCAAACTGAGACTGTATTTTTTTGTTCGCTACAAAGCAAATTTGGTTGATTCTGATCAAAATTGTGAGTTGGCAATAAGTCAATCCCCAACTATTGCTCAGTCGGTCACAAATTTCTGAAACGACTAACTGAATGTGATAGTCCTCAGCCTGCACCGATTACACTTTCTAGCACTAGATTTCTCGACCTGCGTCTAATTTAATCTATATCCTGAAAGTACGGCGTATAGGATTCAGACCGCGAATACGTTTTTTACTGATTTTTTATCAAACCGTACGGAGTTAATGGTTGGGAGTGCCAGAGTAAAGTGCGTGATTTTAACGCCTGAACTAGACTTGAGCCCGATTTTTCACTGCGATAAAAGTGCTGTGAGATTTACGTGCAATTCATTGAGCAGCGGT
The DNA here is from genome assembly GCA_965202855.1 of Arenicellales bacterium. Taxonomy (GTDB): domain Bacteria; phylum Pseudomonadota; class Gammaproteobacteria; order Arenicellales; family JAJDZL01; genus JAJDZL01. The sequence goes on from CBDBBP010000004.1 coordinate 1,061,696, forward strand.
ACAGGAGTGGGGCTCACGGCGACTGCATGTATAGCAAACTGGAACAAGTGATGAGTACGGAAGGTAGTTTTAAAATAATTTCTAGGCGAGGATTGGAGTAGAAACTACCTCTAGGTATCCTTTGCGGATAAAAACGGTTTGGAGCGTGGACCATGTCCGATAATGTGTCGTGTAAGCTTGACAGAATTAAATTCTTAACTGTTAATTTTGACTCGTTGGCATAGAATTGTGCGCAATGATAACGCCGAATACAAAATGTCTATTGATAGTGCTGATAAGCAACAATTGACCACAGTTTATTCATGTAGGCCCAAGTTTGTAATGGAAGTCTAAGAATCGACTGTCGAATTTCCTGACTCTGCTATCCGGTTAGTAGAAACTCTTGTAGGCAACTAGAATGAAACCATAAAGCAATTCTCAACCACGACCCTTTCTAATATCAACAAATGACAGATGGTTTAGAAATAACAAAATTGCTTCGGACATTTTTCGTCGATTTAGACTCACGATTGAAAATGGTAAGAGTTCTAGGAAGTGAACTTGACCGAAATTTAGCACATAGGTTCAATGTTCTCGATTACTTGAAGACAGATGAATTGGGGCTTTCCAAAATCATCAGCGATTTGCTCGACCCTACGGCAAACCACGGTCAGGATACGCTATTCCTCCGAGAATTGCTGAAAATCTTGCGCAGTTCAAAAAATGCTCAGAATTGGCCCGACCTTGATAGTAGTGAAATTTCAGTCAAAACAGAACGAAAGACTGATACCAACAGGTCAATTGATATTTCTGTTCATATCCGCGACCGCAATGGAAAACCCTATTGCGTTGCTTTTGAGAACAAGCCCTACGCTGGCGATCAGGAAAATCAAATCACGAACTACCTCACATACCTGAAAAAGAAATATGATGAAAAATTTCTTCTGATTTATCTCTCTAACACTGGCGAAGGGCCGTCAGAATCCAGCATTTCAAAGAAGGAACTAAACAATAAATGGAGAGACTGCTTCGCAATATTGCCCTACAGTAGTATTGGAAAAGAGCGAGAGAACGAATTCAAATCCTTTCGAATTGAGCATTCGCTTGCCGATTGGCTAAAAAAATGCCGGAAGAACTGCGAAGTAGATCGACTGCGTTGGTTTCTGCGCGACTTTGAGAAATATTGTCAACGAATTTCTGGAGACACAACAATGAATTCTGAAGGTGAAAGCGAAAAAAAAGCTACTATTAAATATGTAACACAAAATCCAACTTATTTGAAAACCGCTCAGGTTGTGTTTGATTCATGGCCCGAAATCAAGGCTAAAGTATGTAAAGAGTTTCTGGAATTACTGCGTTGTCGAATTGAGAAAAATGTGAAGGAATTTAGCGACAATCTACAGGTCAAATATCATTATGAAGAGGGTAAGTACAAAAGTGGCATTTGGTTGTATCGAAATTGTTGGAAACAATACCTAGGAGAAATCGATAACGAAAGCAAGTGCACTGTAATTCAACTTGAAAATCAAGAAAAAGGACTAAATGATTGGTTCATCGGGGTATGCTCGCCAATGAGCGCGCACGATATGAAAGAAGGAGATTTGAAACGACGAAAGTGCTTAGTAAAACAACTTGAGAAGAGTCAAGAACTTCAGGGGGTGCTTAATCGTAGTAACAGTAATCCTTGGTATCCATGGGGTGGTTACGTTGACGATAGCAAGCGGAATTGGGAATTGCTCATACCAGAACTGTACAAGGAGTGCAGAGAGAAAGAAGGTGTTTATACAAAATATTTTGTGGATTTATTCGTTAAAATCGCAAAACACGCGATTCCAATAATTGACAAAATCGAGGGATGAATTTTATGAAAATGTTGTTCCAACTGATTTGTTGCTGTAACTTTGACAGTACATCTGACACCACTTCTAGTTTCCTCTGAAAAACTTACTCTTACCTATAGCTTCTCGGTAACTTGGTTGCAATATTACCCGCATTGTCGAGTACAGGCATCACAATTTGCAGTTCACTTTTAGTCTATTCCAATTGACGGCAAAAAAAAGTACAACTACTGCTCTGAGTATGCCTGTCAATAAATAATTGACCTTATCTAGCACACAAATACTAAACTCATCGTAAAAATATTGGAACGAATTCTGTCCGTTCTATCAAGCTGAACTGAATACTGTCACTTTCCTTTGAACACGGAACAGAAGATTACTAGTCAAGAACAATCACTACTGATAACACAGGTTGATTGCCCCCTAACGGGCAAATCTTGTACAAAATAACGAACATATCATGCACTGCCTTTGCATGCACCTCGAAGCACTAAAGGAGAATATCATTTCATGGAAACAGACAGACAACAGCCTTTTGTGAAGAATCATAGCAACAGTCCTAATCTGTTCAGCCCTAGCTGTTCCTCTTAATCCAAGAGCACCTACACTAATGAATCATGTGGCTGAGACTCATGATTGCTATTGACACTCTCAAGTCAGCTGGTGCCCAATCCACGTATAGCAAATTGATCGAATGTCGCAATCTGCCGAACATGCCCACTTCATTGCAATTTACGGCAGTACAATGAATTCATTCAATAACACTTAACGTGACAATCCATAACAGAACGTGTGCTTCAAAAGTGAAAGGATCGCAGAAGCAATCCCAAATAGAAGCGAAAATTGACTAAATTATGCCTGCACTATATTTTTCATTACATCGGCAGACAACGGCAAATCTGCAAGAATTTGACTGTTCATCGGTGTGAACAAGGTTACCAATCCATTCTTTCATAAAACATATGCCAAATTAATTTGGACGCCAATTGGAACACCGAACCGCTAACTGTAGAATATGTAAAATAGAATTTATCTCGAATTGGTTACCTAGGTTTGGTTTTAGAAGCTGAATTTAGAAATCACAACGTTGATTGTCCCGAAACAACATAGAAATCATTTAATCTCTGGAGGATAACAAATGAGTAAATTTCAACTTCTTCGTAACGTACGGAGTCTTGCGACACTTGTCGTAATTTCATTTTTCTTCACTACTTTCGCATCAGCTAAAGATGAGTTGATTGTATATACAGCGGTCGAAGCCGATGAGTTGGCAATGTTCGAAAAGGAATTTGAGGCAGACTACCCGGACATCGATCTGCAGTGGGGCGCTAGAGATTCAACTGGAATCATTACAGCGAAATTACTCGCTGAAAAAAACAACCCGCAAGCTGACATTGTGTGGGGGCTTGCTGCTACAAGTTTGGTGTTGTTAGCCAATGAAGGTTACTTTCAAGGCTACGCACCCAAAGGACTTGACCAATTGGATCCAAAGTATTCAGACCCAACCATGGACCCGCCTCTGTGGGTAGGACAACGAGCTTGGATTGCATCCATTTGCTTTAACACGGTGGAAGCCGAGAAAAATAATCTGCCGATGCCTGCATCCTGGCAGGATTTAACGGATCCGGTTTATCAAGGTCATGTCGTCATGCCCAATCCGAATTCCTCTGGCACCGGATTCTTAGACGTTTCCAGCTGGCTGCAGATGTGGGGTGAGGAAGAAGGCTGGAAGTTCATGGACAGTTTGCACGAAAACATTGCATGGTATACACACTCCGGCTCTAAGCCCTGCAAACAAGCTGCCGCAGGTGAAATTCCAGTAGGTGTATCTTTCGCCTATCGAGGCGCAAAATTGAAAAATCAGGGAGCTCCGGTCGAGGTGATCGCACCCTCGGAAGGAGTCGGTTGGGACTTGGAAGCGTTCGGCATCGTGAAAGGCACCAAGAACTTAGCCGCTGCTCAAGCTCTTGCGGACTGGTCGGTCACTCGCAAAGCAAACGAAATTTACAATCGTGAATATGCAGTTGTAGCAATGCCAGGCGTCGCTCAGGAAGTGGAGAACTTTCCACCTGATCTTCTGGAAAAGATGATCAATAACGACTTTGCCTGGGCCGCTGCGAATCGACAGCGAATTCTAGCTGAATGGCAAAATCGATATGGCGCTAAATCAGAACCAAAATCTTAGTTGCTGGTTCTGAATCGTTAATCAATCATCACTATCTAACTAGTAGTGTGAACCGGGTGTTGTGTTCTATCACAACACCCGTTTCTTATGAATTTTATCGATTGTTACACCTGATTTGATATGCAATCCGCCTCACCGTACTTGCGAATTGTTAACCTAACAAAACGATTTGGTGTCTTTGAAGCATTAAAGGACATTAATCTTGATGTCAAGCAAAGTGAATTGATCTGCTTGCTTGGTCCGTCTGGATGTGGAAAAACTACGGTTCTTCGGTGTATTGCAGGTTTGGAGACACCAACCACAGGACAGATTTTTCAAAATGGAGTGGACGTCGCTCCTTTTCCTCCGGACAAAAGAGATTTTGGAATCGTCTTCCAGTCTTACGCATTATTTCCCAATTTGACGGTGAATGAAAATCTCGCATTCGGCTTGAAAAATCGTAAATTCACGAAAAAACAAATTGAAGAAAGAATTACTCAACTTAAGCATACGGTAGGTTTGGAGGGACAGGGTCCCAAATTTCCGAGTCAACTGTCAGGTGGGCAGCAGCAACGCGTCGCACTGGCAAGAGCGCTGGCAACTTCGCCCGGTTTGCTTTTGTTGGACGAACCTCTATCCGCTCTGGATGCGAAAGTTCGCCAGCACCTGCGTCGAGAAATCTTGCAGCTTCAACGCAAAATTGGAATTACTACGATTTTGGTCACCCACGATCAGGAAGAGGCTCTGACGATGGGGGACCGCATTGTGGTTATGGACCACGGGGTCATTGCTCAGACCGGCACCCCCGGTGAGATTTACGGTTCTCCAGTATCCGCGTTTGTAGCGGACTTCATCGGAGAAATGAATTTCTTGGAAGGCTTCGTCAAAACTTCTGGGAGCGTAATGATTGACCAGATTAATTTTTCGTTCAAGCCGCTTGACAATGATCAAGTCAAAAACAAAAAAGTTTTTTTCTGCATTCGACCAGAAGACATAGTGATCAATCGCGCCTCCAAACCAAACAATGATGTCAACAATGCTCTGGCAACCATCCAGCACACAGAGTATCTGGGTTCTATCTATAGAATTCGCTTGACATTCAGGAATTCAAACCAAATCGAGTTTGTCGCCCAAGTGCCACCTGCGAATATGCGGGAATTGAGTCTTGATCCCGGTCAGATTGTTCAAGTCAATTTCCCCATTGATCGTTTGCATATTTATCCCCGCTGAATGAGTCAATGTCGGCGATTTCCAACGCAGTAGCTGCCTTCGGTCAGATTCGCAACTATAGCCGCGATGATCGGATTCAAGGCGGCATCCTCGCAATTTTTGGAATTGCGATACTCGTGATCGTGTTTTTTCCTTTGTATACGATCTTCTTGAAAAGCGTTCAGAACAAAGCTGGAAATTTCGTTGGCATTTCAAACTATGTCGAGTACTTTCAAACGCCTGCCTTAGTTGATTCGATCTCGAACACCTTGTTTGTTGGTGTAGTTACAACGGTGATCGTAATATCTTTGGCCTTTGTTTATGCTTATGCGTTAACACGAAGCTGCATGCCACTCAAGGGGCTGTTTCGCTCCATTGCGCTGATCCCATTGCTGGCCCCTTCACTGCTTCCTGCAATCGCTCTAGTCTACATGTTTGGAAATCAAGGCTTTATGAAATGGGCGATGTTCGGTTACGAGATTCGCGGGCCCATTGGCATTGTCATCTCACTCACATTTTGGATTTTTCCACATGTCGTGATGATATTGACAACAGCGCTCTCGACTGCCGATGGACGACTCTATGAAGCCGCTAAGGTGCTGCGTACCAGCAATATTCGCACATTTTTCAAAATTACAATCCCTGCTGCCAAATATGGTGTGATGAGCGCGTGCTTTGTTGCATTTATCTACACCATCACTGATTTTGGTGCGTGCAAAGTCATCGGGGGTTGGTTCAATGTGCTTTCGCTTGATATCTACAAACAGGTCGTAGGGCAGCAGAATTTTCAGCTCGGTGCGGTCGTCAGTGTCATGATGCTGCTTCCGGTTGTAATCACGTTTGCAGCACAACAGCAGGTACAACGACGGCAAACCGCACAGATTACCCCCGGCTCTGTGCCGTACGCACCAAAGCCGAATCGTAGATTTGATTTGATCATGTTGATTTACTGTATTGTCGTCAGTGTGATCCTAATCGGTATTTTGGCAACTGCGGCTTATGCATCTTTCGTTACATTTTGGCCCTACAATCTCACTCTTTCTCTGAAAAATTACCAGTTCAATATTATGGACGGCGGCAGCTGGTTTGCCTATACAAACAGTGTCGTGATGTCAATCTACACTGCATTCATTGGCACTCTAGTTATTTTTTGCGGAGCCTACTTCATTGAAAAATCAAGAAAATTTCAAGGTATTCGAACAACGCTAAATTTTTTCGCGTTTATTCCATTGGCAACACCGGGCATGGTATTAGGTCTCGGGTATTTGTTTTTCTTTAACGATCCAGCAAATCCTCTGAATTTCATTTACAAGACCATGGCCATTTTGGTTCTGGCGAATATCGTGCACTACTACACGGTACCTCACTTGACTGCGGTTACCGCGCTGAAACAGCTCGACGATGAATTCGAATCCGTTTCCGCTTCATTGAAGGTGCCGTTTTACAAGACATTCTGGACTGTAACTCTTCCGATTTGTCTGCCTGCGATTTTGAACATCTGGCTCTATTTGTTTGTGACTGCGATTACCACAGTTTCAGCAGTCGTGTTTCTTTATGGTCACAATACCGTGATTGCCGCGGTAGCGGTTTTGAACATGGATGACGCAGGTGATGTGGCACCTGCAGCAGCGATGGGAATGATGATTGTTTATACAGCCGCGACAGTACGAATTCTCCACTGGTTTGTATCGTATTACGTCGAAAGACGTACTCAAAAATGGAGAATTGTTAAAGAATTTGGGACGTGATCAACTCAAATTTCTTGTAACACTAAGCCCGAAGTCGCAGATTGGTCGGGTCGTAGGGTGGTCGCTCCAAGACAGTAGCGGTCTGGCGCACACCGTGAATTGGAATATGAAATGTGGAACCTGGAGCGGCGAATCGAGGTTCAACATAGACATAGGCCAAACTCATTTGTGTCCGATGTCCGAACGCTCCGCTGCATACAATCCCCATCGGACGGATTCCATCCAAGGCAGGCTCGTTTCCCAAACAGTCAGCATCATGCGCATCGACAGAAACTAAAACCAGTTTCGTTTCAATGCCTTCCTGCTTTCGCTTCAACACGCTCTCACGCCCAATAAAATCCTTGTCATAATTCACAAATCTTTCGATATCGGCTTCGACTGGTGTGATTTCAGTTGTCAACTCACTGCCCCAACCCTTGTATCCTTTTTCAAGTCGCATGCAATTGACCGCATAGGAACCAAACCAGCCAGCTTCAAACTCATCTCCTGCTTCTTCCAATTGATCACATAGTGCGGCCATTTTTTCCATCGGGACATATAGCTCCCATCCAAGTTCGCCAACGTAAGACACTCGGAGTGCAATGACTGGTATAGCTGCAACTTCGATTTCTTTACCGGTCAACCAAGGAAAATTATCGTTTTCCAAAGACTCATCTGTCAGCTTTGAAATTACATGGCGTGCATACGGCCCCGCGACTGCGATCATGCCCAATTGATCTGTCACATCTTCCACCTGAATGTCTTCGCCTGATTCTCGATGTTGCACGAGCCAGTCTAAATCGTGCTGTTGCGCAACGATGGCTGAAGTCACAAAGTAACGATTTTCTGACAATGAAGTGATTGCAATCTCAGATTCAATGCCGCCGAGTTCAGTCAACAGGTGAGACAACGACATTCCTCCACTTCGTTTGGCGACATTGTTGGCTCCGAGCCGATTAAGAAATCCCTCTGCATCGACTCCAGTAACAAAATATTTGGAAAACGCGGTCAGGTCAGCAAAACCGACGCGTTCTTCCACACACCTGCATTCTGCGGCAACATGAGAAAATACGTTGGTTCGACGAAATCCGTATTCCTCCTCAACTCCTTCTGGAGCATACCATTTGGGACGTTCCCAACCGTAAAATTCTCCAAAAACCGCTCCCTTATTCTTTAACTTGTCGTAAATGGGAGTAGTCTTGACCGGCCGACCTGCTTCTCGAAACTCCCCTGGGAAATGCACCTGATACATTTCCTGATATTCGTCGATCGACTTGTCCACCACATAGTTTCCAGGTATGTTGGCATATTCTCCATACCGCCTAGGATCCATCTCCCGCACATTAATTTCGGTTTGTCCGTGTGCCATCCACTGCGCCAGATATTTGCCCGCTCCTGGTCCCTGTGTAATCCCGATAGAGGCGCCGCAACACAACCAATAATTTGTCAATCCTGCAGCTGGACCGAGTAAAAATCCGCCGTCTGGCGTATGTGTGATCGGGCCATTGACAATTCTCTTGATTCCCGCAGTTCCAAATATTGGAACTCTGTCGGCAGCATGAATCAGACTTGTTTCCAACCTCTCCAATGAATCGGGCAGCAGCTCCATATCGAAACCCCAGTCAATCCCATCAACACCCCATGCAACTGCGTCTGATGTTTCGTAAGGACCAACCAGCAGTCCTTTTTGTTCCTGCCGGATGTAGCAGGATGCGATCGGATCCCTGACTACAGGCGGCTCTCGATCCAAAGCCTCGACTTCTGCCAGATTTTCAGTGACGATATACTGATGCTCCATATTCACGATAGGGAGTCGAAAACCGGTCATCTGCGCCACCTGATCGGAAAAGCTGCCGGCAGCGTTCACAACATGCTCGCAAGTGATCGTACCCTGTTCCGTCGTGACTTTCCATTCCCCACCTGCTGTCTGTTCAACTCCAGTAACGCGGTTTCTGCGCACGATCTGGACTCCTTTGTTGCGCGCTCCGACTGCCATCGAATTTGTGCTGCTCGCTGGGTCTGTATGACCATCATTTGGCGTGTAAAATCCCATTTTGACATCATCTAGGGACAAAAGTGGATGAATCTCTCTCATCTGAGCATGTCCCACCAAATGACATTCTGCTCCGACGTAATCCAAAATTCCTTTGACATAGTGAAACCAGTCTACTTCATGGTCTGTGACGGCGAGACGCAACGCCCCACATCCATGCCACCCCGTGGCCTGACCGGTTTCAGCTTCAAGTCGGTCATAAAGTTCGACCGCGTAAGCATGGATTTTCGCCATATTCAAGCTTCCGATGAAATTCGGAATCAAACCTGCAGCGTGCCAAGTAGAACCTGACGTCAATTCACCTTTGTCAATCAGCACGACATCGTTCCAACCTTCATCTGGCAAATGGTAAGCGAGACCGACTCCCATCGCTCCACCGCCAATGATTACCACTTGTGCGTGCTCTTTCATCCTAGGTTCTCCGCTTTAATTAATGTTGTCAAAATTTACAATGGAATCTGTCATATCTTCGACAGTAGCCAATCCAGATGGCATCACAATCGATTTACGAAACTGTGCGATTGATTCAGGTGAGAAATCTGATTTTGGCGCTGGCTCTTTTTCAAAATTGTGGAAATAATCGACACCTCGTACCAGCATCGCGGTGTCATGCCCGCGATTCTTCAACTGAATGACATCTGTCGAAAGATAGTTTATCGAAAGTCCGATTCTCGGTCCGTTGGACTTGTTTGGACCGGAACCGTGAATCGCCATGCTGTGGTGCAATGAAAACTGACCTGCTTTTAATTCAACCGTCATTTGGTTGCTCACGTCTTCTGCAGTCAACTCAACATTTTGGTCACTCATTAGCATGTTGTTTCCATCATTAATGCAGCTGTGATGTCGAATTGGTCCCAGATGACTTCCACGAATCACCTGCATCGCTCCGTTGTCAATACTTGCGTCAGTCAATCCCAGCCATACGGTCAATACACCGTCGGGAGGCTGCAATCCCCAAAACCGCAAATCCTGATGCCAGCCAACATGAAAACTATGATTGGGCTGTTTCGCAAAAAACGTAGCGCCCCATACCAATATATTGGGACCGAGAATGCATTCGACTTCATCCAAAATTCGGGTATTGCAGCAAACCTGATGCACCCAGGTAGATACTAAATTTGTCTTCAGCAATTGTTTGGATGAGATCCAACCTGACATCCGATCCTGCAGTTCAAAAAATTTCGGGATGAGGCTTCGCGCATACTTTTCGTCGAATGCGGCAAACGGGTAGACTGCCCCCTGTTTCCAATAACTATCAATCTGCTCAGGTGTCATTGTTATTCACTACGTCAATTGATTGATGATGCTCTCGCCGGGTCTCGGTCGATTGTTTGTGACGACTAGTTCCGGTAGCTCGTATCAATTTGGTCCAATTTTCGCAATAGCGCCGGCCACTCATAAGTACCTGCGGGCGCTGAATATTGATATTGCTCTGCTGCCAGCTCACAGATTTCCGGTGGTGGCAAATGAATTTCCCTGCCGGTAGCAAATGCATCCAGCTGGGCTTGACATGAAATTTCCAGATAATGCATTCTGACATAGGCTTGAGCCACTGAGGATCCGACAGTCATCAAGCCATGATTCCTCATGATCATGACTGAGTTATCGCCTAGGCTTTCCGCCAGTCGTTCTCGCTCATCAAGATCTAAAGACAATCCTTCATATTCGTGGTATGAAACTCGATTGTAGAACTGAAACGCATCTTGGCAGACCGGAACGAATCCTTCCTTTAATGCGGCGACTGCCAGCCCGGCGCGACTATGGGAATGCATCACGCAATTCACATCTTCACGATGATTGTAAATTGCACTGTGGATCACAAATCCCGTAAAGTTGCTATTTTCCGTATCGAGAATGCTTCCATCCGATGCTCGAGGCGGTGCAACGACTTCGGCGTTCTCGTTAAGTGTAACTAAATTCGAAGCTGTCACTTCGTCAAAACGAAGCCCAAATAAGTTGATCAAAAAATGGTTTGAACAACCCGGTACGCGGGCACTGATGTGGTTCCACACAATATCGCTAAAACCATTTAAATCGGCTAGCCGATGACATGCCGCCAGATCAATTCGAGTTTGGAGTTCATCCTCGCTGATCGATTGCCATCGTCCTTGCAAGACATTATTCGAAACTGTGTGGCTGCTCATGATAGATACCTCAATTACCGATTTTTAACTGTGTTACATTGCAAAATTCTGAATTGTAATTTCAATAAACAATTTTAGCCATGTTTACTGCTCAACAGCTGCTTTTCTGTGCAAAATGGCGCTATAGATCTCTTTGTCACTGACGATGCCGACGACTGCTCCTTCGTCTTTGCATAATACGACCGGCTCGTTGCTGGCATGTCGAATTTCAATCGCATCCTTCATGGAAATTTCGACTGATGCGCGGTAAAGCGATCCAACTTTCAAGTCCATTTCCGCAGACCAGGCTTCGACCTGCAGTTCACACCCATTTTTTGTAGCAGAGATCAAGCTGCCATTTTCCGATGTAGCCAACAATATGTCGTCATCGGTCAGCACATAATCTCCTTGCCCGCTCGCAAATTGTTCAATTGGTGTCATTATGGATTTTGCTCGCAACACGCCAACAGGATTCATGTGAGCGACAAAATCCGCCACATATTGGTCGACTGGATTTAGAACGATGTCTTCAGGCGTCCCAAATTGCACAATTCTCCCACTTTCCATAATCGCAATACTGGAGCCGAGCTTGAGTGCTTCATCCAAATCGTGACTCACAAACAGTACGGTTTTGTGCAGCCGGCTTTGCAACTCAAGCAATTCATCTTGTAAACGTGATCGAATCAAAGGGTCTAATGCGGAAAAAGGCTCATCCATCAATAAAATGTCAGCGTCAGTAGCAAATGCTCTAGCCAACCCCACGCGCTGCTGCATGCCGCCTGAGAGTTCGTGTGCATATTTGTCTCGCCATTGCAGCAAACCAACCATTTCTAGTTTTTCATCAACGATTTTGGTTCGCTCAGATTTTGTCATTCCGCGGACTTCAAGCCCCAAACCAACATTTTCCGCAACGGTTCGCCATGGCAGCAGTGCAAATTGCTGGAAAACCATGGATACCCGGTTCATACGAATTTGGCGCAAATCTGAAGTGCTGATTTTCGTGACATCAACCTGCGTGCCTTCATGGTTGAGCAAAACCTCACCACGGGTGACTGGATTCAGTCCATTTATGGCTCGCAATAAAGTGGACTTGCCTGATCCGGACAACCCCATAATCACGCAGATATCCCCTTTTTGAACTGATAACGACGCTTCGCAAACAGCAATGACTGTCTCTGTTTTCTCTAGAATCTCTTCTCGAGTAGCCCCCTCAGAAAGCAGTTGTGTCGCTTCCCTTTCTCGTTCGCCGAATATGATGTCGACACCGCGAAGCTCAATTTCAGGGTAACTGGATTGCTGCATCACTGTCGGCGTGCCAATTTCAACCCGAGTTGCGCTGCTTGCAAACGCGGTCTAGCAGAATCGCTATGATCACAATAGCCAAACCCGCTTCAAATCCCTTGGCAATATTGACCGTATTTAATGCGCGCAGTACCGGAATTCCCAAACCAGGCGCGCCAACCATGGAGGCAATCACGACCATCGACAGAGACAACATAATGGATTGAGTAACACCCGCCATAATGGTCGGCAGCGCGTGCGGAAGCTCAACTTTCCAGAGAAGTTGCCTTTTGGTTGCACCGAAAGACTCCCCGGCTTCAAGCAATATTTTAGGTACGCTCGTTACACCCAAATACGTGAGTCGGATGGGTGCCGGGATTGCGAAAATAACAGTCGATATCAGTCCCGGAACAAGTCCAAGTCCAAACATGATCATAGTGGGAATTAGATATACGAAAGCAGGAACAGTCTGCATCAAGTCCAGAATTGGACGCAAGAACACGTAAAAACGCTCATGATGAGCAGCAACAATGCCAACTGGAATACCTACAATCACACAGGTCAATGCGGAAGACATCATCAGACCGAGTGTTTGCACGGTCTCTTTCCAATATCCCAAATTGATGACGAGCAATAAAGTTACAACGATTAACAGTACCAATTTCCATGATCGGTGCAAAAGCCAACCGATCACTGCAAATATGACGAGCAAAATCAGGGGTGGAACCCATAACATTACATTGATCAGGCCGCTTACTAAAAATTCTACGCCTTCTGAAAAAAGGTCAAAGACGTAGAACAAGTTATCCTGAATGACGTCGACAAACGATTTGATCCACTTGCCTAAGGGAATTTTGTTTTCGGTAATTGATTGATAGAGGGAGCTTAACAACGGTATGTTTACCTATTCGAAAGATTATTGGGGAGCGAAAACATCTGAGAAGTGAGTGAATTCTGATCTTTTGCTGATTCGTGCCAGCTGATGTTCACGCTAATTTGAGTTCAAGAAAAAATTGGGCACCACAACATGTTGAGGTGCCCAATTTCAGTGTGTATTTTGAGGAGAATCGGTCTGATGATTACATCAAGGATTCTGAAACTGCTGCCATGCCATCGCCACCGTCAAAGGTTGTTACGCCTTCTACCCAAGCCTTCGGGACGTCGGAATTTGCTTTCAACCAAGCAGATGCTGCAGCTTTTGGCTCTTCACCGCCGTCTAAAATAGCACCCATGATTTCATTTTCCATAGCCAATGTGAATGTAAGGTTTTGCAGGAATTTTCCTAAATTTGGACATTCTGAGCTATAGCCGGCACGGGTATTTGTGAATACTTCGGCGCCTCCATAATTCGGTCCAAAGTAATCGTCACCACCGCTCAGATAGGTTAGCTTAAAGTTGGCATTCATTGGATGTGGTTCCCAACCGAGAAATACGACTGCTTCATTGCGACGGTCGGCACGTGCAACCTGTGCGAGCATACCTTGCTCACTTGATTCAACCACTTCAAATCCAGACAGGTTAAATGCATCTGAATCGATCATGGTTTGGATTAGGCGATTTCCATCATTTCCAGGTTCAATTCCATAAATTTTGCCTTCAACAGCATCTTTGATTTTGTGAATGTCTGCGAAGTCTTTTACGCCCATGTCCGCCGCAATTTGATTGACAGCAAGCGTGTACTTGGCGCCAGTCAGATTCATTGCCACTGTTTCTACAGAACCTTCTTCACGATATGGAGCAATATCGGCCTCCATTGTTGGCATCCAGTTGCCTAGGAAAACATCGATGTCATTGTTCTTCAAACTGACATAAGTAACTGGCACTGACAGGGTAATCGCTTCTGGTTCATAGCCCAGAGCTTCCAGAACAACGGACGTGGCGGCAGTTGTCGCAGTGATGTCAGTCCAACCAACATCAGAAAAACGCACTTGTTTACAGCTTTCTGGGTCCGCAGACCAGACAGATGCACTCATTGAGAACAGAATTGCCAAGGCAATTGCTGAGAATTTTGTTAATTTTTTCATAATTCCTTCAAGTGTATGTTAATAGATTAGTCGTTGAAATTTTAACACGAAAGACCTGCCAAACTAACAATAGCGGGAAATCACGGCTGGCTATAGCGCCTGCACAGATTTACCGCAAGCATTAGGTTGGAATTTGCTAAAATTTACACTCACCATAAAAAGTTCGCGTACATGTCTGTAACGCGGCAGCTGCAAGAGGAGAACAGATAGAAATGTACAAGTCATTACTAATTGACCCGACAAAATGCACGAGTTGTTTACAGTGTGAACTGGCCTGTTCATTTGAAAACGAAGGAGTTTTCAATCCGGCAAAATCTCGAATCAAAATTTTCGAATTTGAGCACGGACTGCGTACAATTCCCTATACCTGCACTCAGTGTGACGAAGCGTGGTGTCTGCATGCATGCCCAGTAGAAGCAATCACAATCAACTTGCAGACTGGCGCGAAAGAAGTGAACGATTCGATTTGTGTCGGCTGCAAGGTATGTACCATTGCCTGCCCATTCGGAACAGTCAATTACAACGTTGATACAGGTAAAGTAATGAAATGTGATTTATGTGGCGGCGATCCACAGTGTGCGGAAGCCTGCCCCACCGATGCCATCGTTTACGTAGATGCCAACTGGACCGGCTTTTCGCGAATGCAGGAATCTGCCGTAGAGGCACATGGTCAAAATTAATCGTCGTCAACCTCCCTCTAGCGAAATTCAGTGCATCATCTAATCGTCGGAGCCGGACCTGCCGGCGTGATCGCAGCCGAAAATCTGCGAAAAATTTCGAAATCCAGTTCGATCACAATTGTTGGAAATGAAGCCTATCCAGCTTACTCAAGAATGGCTTTGCCTTACATGCTGGCAGGAGATGTCGGTGAAAAAGGAACATATTTGCGTCAAAGTGACCATCACTTTGATGACCTAGAAATCGAATTTCGAAATAATTCGGTGAGCGCCGTTAAAGGCGACAATCAAACTGTGACCTTTGCCAGTGGTGAGTCCATGCACTACGACCGCCTTCTAATTGCAACCGGTTCCAGTGCAATTCGACCGCCCATTCCGGGAATGGATCTTCCTCAAATTCACAACTGTTGGACATTGGACGATGCCCATCGGTTTATCAATCAAGTCAAAGCAGGGGACCGCGTAGTACTATTGGGAGCGGGGTTTATTGGCTGCATTGTGTTGCAAGCGCTGGTAAGCATGGGCCTTCAGTTGACGGTTGTCGAGCTGGAGGACCGAATGCTCGCCAGAATGATGGATGATGTGGGTGGTGCGATCATCAAGAAATGGTGCGAAAGTAAAGGAGTCACCGTTAAAACTAGCGCAGAGGCGATTGCCGTCACCGAACATGGTGATCATTTGGAGATTTCGTTGGCAGATAAGACAACGATTGCTGCCGACCACATCGTATGCGCAGCAGGTGTCAAGCCAAACGTTGATTTTTTAAACGGCAGTGGTGTTGAAGTCAATTTTGGAGTACTAGTCGATCATCGATTGCAAACCAACATTGAGAATATATTCGCCGCAGGTGATGTGGCAGAAGGCCCCGACCGCAGCACGGGTGATCGACAGGTGCACGCGATTCAACCTACAGCTGCTGAGCACGGAAAAATTGCAGCTTATCAGATGTCGGGTGATCGAACTCCCTATGGGGGCAGTTTGGTGATGAATGTTCTCAACACTCTCGGTTTGATTACCAGTTCCTATGGTCTTTGGCAAGGAACGGATGGAGGGGATCGATCAACGATGCAAGACATTGCCCACAATCGTTACCTTCGCTTGGAATTTCAGGATGATATTTTGATCGGATCACTCGCTATCGGGTTGACTCAGCACGTCGGTGTATTGAGGGGCTTGATTCAAACCAAAGTAAGGTTAGGCAAGTGGAAAAAGAAACTGATGGAAGATCCGTCCTTGGTCATGCATGCTTATTTGGAGTGCACGCACGGAACTCGATAGGCAGTCGTTGGATGCAAGCGCTGTAGTTCGTTTGCGCCACCTAATTTCAATTTGCGTCGAGCAGTCACATCGTCTCCTTCGTCAATTTGAACACCATCGGTGATAGATTCCAACGCGTGTGCGGACCATGGGATTAACCCATCCGCTGAAAAACGCTAGAAGCTACAACGGTACTAAGGACAATAGTCTCATTGATTCGGTTGATGATTGATTCTAAGGTCGTGATCAGCAGTGGTTCGCTCGGAGCTGGTGTATTTGCCAGATCAAAGGAGAATCGCCCTTCCCTGAGATTTTATTGACTCTAGAGATTGGGCAACGGTGGCAGCTTCTGTCCTAGCCACTTTCTTGATATTGCGTCAAAATTGCTTCCGAGTGTTTTGTGCAGGATGATCACGTTTACCCATTGCAACATGTCGAATGCGCCCTTACGCAGGCCGATTAACGGTAATATTAACCTTTATGTGATTGTTTTTATTGAGATAATAATAGAATAAAGTGGCTTTGAAGAGGCACGAAGTGAACTGGTTTTTAGATTGTCGGAGTGGAATCCAGCACCGCTCGCCGCGTGAATTTAATGTTACACGGTAATATCTATCGTAGACTATTTACGTATGAATAAATCGTTACTGATGAATAACGTTTATTATTGATTTTCAATTTTTTGATTTCTAGTCCGCTTTCACTCTAATTCTCGATTGTCTTTTTCAAAATTGTTGCTCGCCAATGTCTCGGGAAATTTGGTTTCGGCGTGTAAAGCCATATTTTGAAGAGTTTTGACACGCAATAGACTGAAACCAATCAAGACTAAAGGGATTCCTACCGACTGAATAATCATTCCCGAGTGATGTGAACTCGTGAGTAATTGCTTGGTGCAAAACAGCGTATGTGGCTGACTTTAGGAATGAGATGATTTGAAATTTTAATCCCGACAGAACAGAGAAGGTCTTTTGTTAAGGGAAATTTGCTAAAGTCGATTTCGGCTTTTGATTTCCTTGCCAGCGACTCAGACTACTCTAGTTCGCGCGGAACAACAAAATCAATCAACTTTCCAGACCCAAATTGCAGCTGCTCCCACTTCTCCACGGGAACTTCGCACACTAGTGTCGCAGCAGTCGGGTACTTCTGAAACTTGGGATGCACTGGGTGCGTTTGCAAAATTGCACTCGCAAAATATGCAAAAGTTGGATTGTGCCCAAGAATAAGAACCGGCGAATCATCAACCGCCGATAACGCTTCGAAGATTGAACTTATCCCACCATGATACAGGCTAGATTTAAATCGGACATCATACTTGCCGGGAATGCAACGTTCAATCCGACTCCAAGTCTGTCGCGTTCTTACCGAAGTGGAGCACAGTACGATTTTTGGAATATGGTCTCGTTCAACTAACCACCTGCCGATTGCATTCGAAGCTCGCTCTCCGCGTTTTGCCAAAGGACGTTCATGGTCGTTCAAGTATGGGAAATCCCAGCTTGATTTGGCATGTCGCGTAATGATTAACTTCACGGGCTCTCGATATTAGCAATTAGTTTTTTGAATTCCTCCAAAACCTACCCATTTTCTAGGATCAGCGCAAATATTTTATCAGCTCCAAATTGACGTCCCTGGTATCAAAGATTGTTATCAGTCCGCTTTCTCACTATGTAGCTTTTGAATCAACTCTTCTCTGTAATAATATTTGCATTCTCACTTTCTTGGACAGGTGGTAACCCAGTAATTTGGGAACGAACATTTTCTGCGGCTTCATTAATGTCCAAAGCAAATCCAGGTGTGAGTAGCGGGCGGATATCGACATCGAATTGCGGGTCATGCAATTTCTTTTCAAGATCATTGTCAAACCTAGCACACGTAACATTATGGCCACCATGAAACATGTGTTGTAAAGATGCAGCAACAATTCGATCAGTATTAACCATCGCCTTTTCCAGTGCAACAAACAGATCGACAGGGTCGCGTTTACTTCGACGCTGAATTAGGACTGGCAATTTGGTGGCTGCCTACTCTTCAAGCACGTAGGTCTCAATTGCACTGGCACCTTCGAGCCAACTCGAAGACAAGGTGAATGGTTTATGCACGAAACCATATACCGCAAAGTGTTCTCGCGTATTGATTTCCACCTTTAGTTTTAGTGAAATTGATGGCGCGTTCTCGGATAAAAAGCGGTAAATGAAAGTCACGCGTCCCTCGGTTTGTTTCCATTTTGGTCTATCCAAACAAGGATCTAATACTTCTCGTATTACACTCATCATAGCGCCAGCCGATTCTGCGCCGACTTGCACAAGATCAATGTCTTCGGAATAACGAATTGGTGGCTGAACGTAGAGTTTATAAAGTGCCGTACGTCTTCGCAAAGCGAGTGTTTGTCTTAAATAAGGATGGTAAAAAATTTCAATAGAAGCTCGGCTGATTACCAAATCTTGCTCGACTTGGAAATCTTGCACCCACGGAACTTGCGTACGCCACTCTGTAATGTAATCACGGGGAATCAAATATCTGGGACCACCCTAGCGTTTATGAAGAGCTTCCATCGCGAATCCAGTGGTGAATGTTCGTGAGATGCTCTAGGCAAAAGCGGAACCGTTTGCCGAGCATATTTGTTTACATAATCTCCAAGAAAATTGACTTTCTTGCTTGCATCGACAATTTCCATCAAATAACCCAGCCTTTGTACCCACGTGATGGGAACGTTTTGTGCAACATTCACTAATTTCTGAGGATCAATCTGATTTACGATTTCATAGAGAACAGTTGCAACATGGTCAATCCCCCTTACGCGATGACAATATCCGATCAGATCAATAGCTGTTGCTTCCGGTATCGACACCAATATCGTACCTCGCAATGTATTGAAGTTTTGAACGGGCTGTTTTCGAAGGTGCTTGCGAACGATGAAAGTCACACGCACCTGACCGCAATGAATTGGCCTACGAGGCTTTTCCAGAAGTACTTGAAATTCTTGAGGCGAGTGATGTGCCGCACCATAATACTGTGCTGCTGACAGTGACCCGACATAGTAGTGTTGATCAAGTTTCTACATCAACGCCGGAATGAATCGGTCCGGAGGCAGAAATTCAAGAGAACGATACACTGGCTGAACAATCACATAGAAGCCCCGAGCAGGTTGGGCAATCAATTTGTGCTTTATCAGCCGGTTTAGAGCGAGCTTGGTTGCATTTGCAGACACATTAAGTGCCTTGCGAGCGTCAGCCGAAACGAAATGATTTTTACCAGTAGCGGCTAAGTCGCTAACGTATTCTCTTGCGCGTAACCGATATTTATCTGAATTCATTTTTATATGACATCATTTATTGATACTTTTTGCAAACAATTCGTAATTTCTTCTATGTCGATAAACAAACCTGATACTTAAAATTATTGTTGATTATTCGTTTTTTCTGAGATAGATTTACTCAAGATTCTATTGTTGAATGTCGCACTTACCCACCTCAGTTGATTCGGCTCGTACACGCGAATTTGACGGTTCACACGATCGTCTATTCCGTGAGCCCGACCCGAGGAGCAAGTGCCGCGCGCATATTATTTCGGTACCCACACCGACAGACGCGCTTCTCGCATCAGCCGCGCGACGCAATTCACGTTCGCTTATTTCTGTGTCAATTCAAACATCACGGCCTGCGTACCACCCAGAAATGCATTCAAATCATACAGATTTTTGAATTCTCCGAGTTTCTCAATTGCTTTCATCCTTCGATGATGATCTGAAATCCCTCGGTTTTCAGACTCATTTCTCATTTGACAACCGTCGGACAACGGAAAATTGCTATATTTGGTGCATTGCGGTTCCCGCTATGGAGTGCCCCAAAGGACAATCCAATTGGCAGGCGACGGAGAAAATGGCATTTTGCCAGCTGCTCCATATACATTGAATCCGGCCATACCCGGCATCACGATAACATGTTGCACTTTGACCATACCAAACTCGGCAGACAAGATAAGCTTGAGTATCTTGGTTTTACGGTAGTAAAAACTGGCATGTCCAGATGCTGCGAGACGCTAGCGGATGAGGAATTGTGGAAAATGTTTGGAAATATTCAGTCCGTGAACTTGCAGAGCTTCAATCGCCTGAAAGTGGCCTAAATTGACCGCATATTTGATTCGCATTCACAAGAAACGTTGCTGTTAGTCGAGTTTCTTTGATGCGCACTGCTCAACAAAAATGGTTAATTGAAAGGAGCATCGGAATGTTAGTTCGCGGCTTTGCTGTTCTTGCAATCGCTGGTCTTCTAATCTGGAGCAACGCCTTTGGACAAGCTACGAATAGTGCTCGCGAAGAACTACAGCACAGTGTCACTGTTGCCGAGTATTGCGAACAGTTTGCCAGGAAGTATTTTCATACGCACGAAAATAGCTATCTGGAGAATTCTACAGAAACAAAGAAGGCTCTTGATATCTTTATGTGGTTTTCAAATTTCTTTCAGCCATCAGACTCTAGATTCACTTCCGGCTATCAATGCATATTTCAGACAAAAAACGAAAAAGGAGAAATCCAACTGTTTTCAGTTGGACTATTTTTAACGAAGACAATGAGTTTTGCGGAATTTACGCAATGGGAAGATCTTCAGGTTGTACCGATCAAGTATGTTGTGGATCCGGATAATGGTCGGTCAGGATTTGGAGTTTTCAAATACTTCGAAATGAATTGACACGGGAAAGATAATGTTCTATTGCTCCTCAGTCTAAATTGTCTGGCTCGTGAGACTCAGGCCTCTCAATGCAATTATCGGCGCGTAATTCTTCTATTCTGAACCGGCAAGCAATGCAATTGAGCTCCGGGACTGAATTCATTGCATCTACTTCTGTTTGATTTTTCTACCTAAATTGCCGTCAAACAAAATTCATTGATCGGTAGTGTCTAGTGTAATGATGAGGAGTGTAGTCGCTTTTACTTACACCTTTTTGTTCATTTGTCATTTCGAGAACATGTCCTCGAAATGATATTCGCCAACTTTCATCCGGCTGCCGACAACAATTGTCGTTCATATTCAATCAGACTGAGGATGCAAACCTACACACTTTGCCATCATCAAATACAAGCAGTGGGTTAGAAGAATACACCCTCAAATTGATGACTTCTTTTTCACCTGTTCCGAGGGTAGTAATTTGGGAATTTCCGGGAATTCCACTCACTGACTTGAGAGACAACCATGACACCGTATGATTTCCGGCAATCTATTCCGTGCCTCCTACCTTGAGCCAATTGCTCTGCAGCTGCCAATGGAATCTGCGCAGATTTGAATAAATCTGGAAGAAAATTCAATAAACCTGCCTGATGCAAGTACTGCAACGGCGAAGTGTTACAAATAACGACTTGCACTCAACAGATCATTTTGTAGTTCTTCCTCCGACAGCGCTAATGTGTCTATGCCATACTCCGCCAATTTGGTTAAAAATAGCGGCTCAAGTACTCTAGCCAATTCTGCTGCCGCCACACCAGTGAGCAATCGTCCCAGTTGATTAAGTTTTACGGAAATCAGCATCCTTGCTTCTTTGCTAAACTCCTCGGAAATCAAATTCAGTGTCAGTAGAGTATTTTCGCCGCAATCAATGGTAAACGAGAGTTATCTTCAGCATTGCCAGTTGATGGCAGCGCGTGCGCAAAAGACGATGAATGAGCTGAAACGATGCAACTTATCAGAACTGCGTTCGCTGCCGAATATTGAATATTATCTGGAAATTGCGTGGCGGCAGCTGGGTCAGGTCAAGAGTCGGTTGCTGGACGGTGAAACGATTCCAAATGAGGCGAAGGTGTTTTCAGTGTTCGAGCCGCGCACGCGCTGGATTCGAAAAGGCAAGGCCGAGATTGCCGGTGGAGCTGGGCGTGCGGGTGTGCCTAATCGAGGATCAGCATCAGTTTATTCTGCATCATAAGGTACCGTCGCAATGTGAGGATGAGGAAGTGGCAGCGAACAATCTGGAACGTCGTGGTTTAGATCGGGTTCGCAGTCATGGTGCAGACGGTTTTGAGCACATGGTCGCATTGTCGATTCTAACGGTCAATCTGCACTGGTTGGGCTGGTTGTGCCGCGTCAGGAACGCGCCTGCATTCGGGCTCGGAAAAAAGCATGTTTGCGCGCAGCCCGAAGCCACGACGTCGCCATCGGCTGGTCCCAAATCCCCTTCGGCTGGCACGGGGAAAGACGGTTCTTTCCGCAAAACCGCGCATCTCAGCAAAAAAGAACGAATCGATGCAACTTGACGGTGTCACCGTCCTTCGTACGTGATTCGCCGAAATATACACAATGAAAATCTCCGAAGGGAAATATGAAATTCATTCAAAAAAGAGGTTTCTGGAAGGCGGCAGCTAAGGTTCTTAGCTTATGGCAGATTGCACAATCTAGTGACTGGCCATTCCTTGAGAAAGAAAATCAAAAACAATTTCCTCGATGCTCCACATTTTGTCGTTGATTTCTATCACACAGCACGATGGACCACCTCGAGTTCGAGTGCGTCCGGCCGCACCTGGATTGATGACCCATGGCAGCGTCTGGTCGTCAATGACTCGAACGTGAGTGTGACCATAAATTACGACCTGACAATCCGAATATTGTTGTCGAAGAATTTCATGGTAACGACTCGCGTCAAGCACCCTGTGTCCGTGTTCTACCGCAATCGTACCGTATGGCAGCAATATTTCGTAGCTGAACGGCAGCGATTCCAATATGCGAAGGTCTGATGAAGGCCATTTTGACGCAACATCATTGTTGCCGACCACAGCAAATATCTGACCATCGATTGGCTCTAGTGCTTGGATGACAGAAGCAGCGCCGATGTCACCGGCGTGAATTACCAAATTGCAGGACGATACGACTTCTAAAATTCTGGCGTCGACCAAACCGTGTGTATCAGAAATCACGGCAATACGTAATTTCTCCCTTGTCAACCGCGACAGATCGGCAATTTTGTGCTCGTAAGAAATCAAGCCAACTCCTGATTCACCATCATCTTGGCGCGCATTCTCATATGCCGTTTTTCTCGTGTATCCGGTTTCGTTGGGATCGACATAATTCTGTACAAGACCTGCTTCAGGAATCGCGTCGTAAATCGAAGCAGCTCATCTTTATCATCAAACAAGTTTGACAACTCTTGATCAGACAAATCATAAATCTCCAAGAATCCAAGGCTGTGGATGTAATTACGAAATTTATCGATATCATAGCCGCACATATCGAACAACTGGGTGCTGCGATCAGTTGGACGCCCAACCGTCGGACCGCTTGAATTTTTTTCAGAATGATGTTCCCCCAATTTCTCATTCAATTCATCATAGCCATCATTGCCTTGTTACTGCCGATATTCTGCTACGGTTAAACGATGAGGCTCTTCGTGACCTCGGCAGTGAATTTCTTTGACGATGAAATAGATGTTTTCCACTTTCGAATCATCTTTTTTCTGACTCCCATACTGCCAAAAGAACAATAGCGACAAACTGCAGAACGATCTTCATAAACAGCGCACCCCTCTTCCGCCAGAAATACACATTCTGTCGCGCCAGATTTTACGTTCATTTTCAAACCTGGCAGATCGTGGCAATCCATCGGATAAGGCGTTGCATGCCGCCCCGCGAACTCGCTAGATTCCAAACCCAAACGACGCTTTAGACGGAGAATATCGTACGGAGTCAGAAGTAAGTTGATGTTCCTGCAACAGACATTGAAACAGCTGATCCGCTTGTGACAACGAATCTGAATCACGCCGTCCAACCCCAGCTCGACTGGGTTGCTCGGACTCTGATATGGAGATGAATTCTGCTTGGGAATTGACATCAAAATGGCGGTAGTTTCAATTAAACCGTTCTCGGAGTAATAATATTCGTATCCGTGAACGGAAATAATGCATTATAAATTAACTGATTAACTCAGCAAACGATCTCAAAAATTACGATTGACGAAGCCAATTGAGTCTATAAGCGAGTAAGTTTCTGCTAACTCCATGCCTACCATCCTCGACATACAGAATATTTCGAAATCATTTGGCTCAATTTTAGCTGTAAACAACGCAAGCATTAAACTCGAAGCAGGTAAGATTCATGGGTTGATCGGGCCAAACGGCGCGGGCAAGTCAACTCTGTTTAATATCGTAGCTGGTGTCTACAAACCAGACTCGGGAACCGTTGAGCTTGCAGGTGAAAATGTAACCGGTCTGCCGGCTCACAAAATGTTCGCGAACGGATTGCTTCGAACCTTCCAGATTCCTCACGAATATTCGAATATGACTGCTGTGGAGAATTTAATGATGGTACCTGAGAGACAGTTGGGAGAAAAATTGAGCAATGCGTTATTTCGTCCCAAAAATTTTAGTGCACAAGAAGAACAGTTGCTGTCCAAAGCATTGGAAATCATCGATTTCTTAGGCTTGAAGAGAGTGAAGAACGAGCTCGCTGGCAATCTTTCAGGCGGGCAAAAAAAACTGCTGGAACTTGGCAGAACTTTGATGGTCGACGCCAAAATCGTCCTTTTAGACGAATTAGGGGCGGGTGTCAATCGGACTTTGTTGAACACCTTGTCGAACAACATCAAAAAATTGAATCAAGAACATGGGCAGAGCTATTTCATCATCGAACACAATATTGAATTCATTTCGCGCCTTTGCGACATAGTTACAGTAATGATCGAGGGTGAAGTTGCAACCGAAGGAACCCCGCAGCAGGTTCTGAACAATCCAATGGTTGTTGCCGCTTATTTTGGCGGCGGTAAACGCGCGGTCTGACCAACACTCGATATGTTGATATCTGCTACCAATCTGATCGCTGGATACGGCGGCGAACCCGTTTTGAACGGAGTCAATATTGAACTTGGAAGCGGTCGCATTGGAGTGATCGTCGGGCCCAACGGAGCGGGCAAGTCAACCGCATTGAAGTGCCTGTTCGGTCTGATTAAACTCGATGCAGGAAAAGTAGTGCTAAATGGCAACAACATCACCACTGTTGCGGCAGACAAAAGAGTGGGCTTGGGTATCGCGTACGTTCCGCAGGAGCACAATATATTCCCGTCATTGACGGTCCAGGAAAATCTGGAGATGGGGGCGTTTATTCTACGCGAAGATTTTTCGGATATGATTGAGCAAACATTCAACCTGTTTCCTCCGCTGCAGCCGAAACGATTTGACATCGCCGGCAAATTATCCGGTGGACAGCGGCAAATGGTCGCAATTGGAAGAGCGCTCATGATAAAGCCTCAGCTGCTGTTGCTCGATGAGCCAACTGTTGGTTTATCACCAGCATTTGTTCAGGACATCATCGACAAAATCATCGCTATCGCGAAATCTGGAATTGGAGTTTTGGTGGTGGAACAAAATGCCAAAAGAGCCTTGGAAATCGCCGATACTGGATTTGTACTCGCAAATGGACGCAACTTGTACACCGACACTGGTGAAAATCTACTGAACAATCCCGACGTGGCAAAAAGTTTTCTGGGTGCGTAGAACTTCGTGAACGAGCTGGTATTTTTTATCAATAAAGTCCTCATTGCAGGTAGCGTGATCGGCTGTATTTATGCTTTGGGGGCAGTTGGAGTCACACTCGTATTTGGAATTCTTCGATTTGCACATTTTGCACATGCAGACCTAATGACTGTTGGCGCATTCGTTGCGCTTATTCTCTCAACTTTGCTTGCGGGTGTCGGACCCGCAGTTGGGTTGCCAACCGGCTTTGTAGTTCTTCCAATTGCAGCGGCAATCACAGCATTTTTGGCGGTCGGACTGGACCGAATGTTTTACCGTCCATTGCGCCAGAAAAATGTCCGCCCCATATATCTGCTTGTTGCTTCACTCGGTGTCACATTGATGCTGCAGGGAATCGTTCGATTATTTGCTGGAACTTCACCGCGAAATTTTTTCTCCGACCACCCGAAAGATATCTTTCGTATTGAGCTGCCGTTCGAGTGGGCAACGCGGAAAATCGTCATTTCAGAGCCGCAGCTATTGCTGATCGCTACCACCGTCATATGCATCTATTGTCTGCATAGATTTCTAACTCGTACTCGACTCGGAAAAGCGATGCGAGCGATGTCCGACAACCCTGAATTGGCACTGGTCTCAGGCATCAACACCGACAAAGTCGTCAACGCCACCTGGGTCATCGCAGGCGCTTTGGCGGCAGCAGGAGGCATTCTGCTGGCGCTTGATGTAGTGCTGAAACCAGACCTTAGTTTCAATTTGCTGCTGCCTATTTTTGCCGCAGCAATTGTCGGAGGTGTAGGACGACCGTACGGAGCAATTGCAGGCGGTTTGCTCGTTGGGTTTTCCGAAACCATAGCAATTTTCAACTGGTCGATCTTATTTCGCCCAATGGCCCCGTACTTGCCAGACTGGTTTGAAATTCCATCTCGTCTCGCTTTCGTACCGACTGAGTACAAAATCATCGTACCGTTTGTGATTCTTATTGCAGTTTTGATCTGGAAGCCGACCGGACTCTTTCGCGGACAAGTTTTATAGAACAGAAATCTTATGATGGCAGAACACAAAAAAGAGCTCATTCTGTTTTCGCTTGTCGTAGTTGCACTGCTGTTGATTTTTTTCGCTTTCGGCAGCGCCTACACCGTCCGTATGCTTGTGGAAATCGCCTGTTTCACCATTCTGGCGCTGGGATTAACGATTCAGTGGGGATATGCTGGGCTTTTTAACGCAGGTGTGATGGGTTTCGTTGCGGTGGGCGGATTTATGACAATGCTGATCAGTTTTCCAATCAACAACGCCTTTTGGCATTCTGACGCACCAATCGCTCTTGGACTATTCTTAGTTGATGTTCTGGTTGTGATCGCTATCTTGGCGGCGATTAGCCAGCTCTATCGAATCGGAGTCAGCCAGAAATTAACTACTATTTTTCTGATTACGGGAATTGTATTCGCGTTTTTCTACTTTAACAGCGCGCTGGAACCGGTAGCCCGTCTGATTGAAAGAGAAGCGGATTTTATAGGCGGTTTTGGTCTTCCGGTTATTTTGGGATGGGCTGTTGGCGGAGTTGTTGCTGCCGTTGTCGCTTTTGGTATCGGCAAGGCCTGTCTAGGGTTGAGAAGTGACTACCTAGCCATCGCGACACTCGGCTTTGCTGAAATCATCAAAGCCATATTAAAAAATGCGGATTGGCTGACTCGCGGAACGCTCACCGTATCACCTCTTCCGTGGCCGGTTCCAACGCCTAACGAGCTAGGATTCGTTGCAGCAAGAGGTTTGTATTTTGTTGTTGTGGTTGTAATAATTGTCGCACTATTCATGCTGTTACAACGTGCATATCGGGCACCTTGGGGTCGAATGATGCGGGCAATTCGAGACAATGACATTGCGGCAGCGGCAATGGGGAAGGATGTTAATTTTCGACGTCTTCAGATCTTCGTGCTTGGTTCCGGCATGATTGGATTGGGTGGGGCGGTATTGGTTACGTTCAACCGAATTTTTGATCCTGCAGGATTTACGCCGTTACACCATACCTTTATCGTTTGGGTCATGGTCCTGGTTGGCGGTTCAGGCAATAATTTGGGAACGATTTTTGGCGCCATCGCCATTTACATGATCTGGATTATGTCGGAACCCGTAACTCTATTCCTATTTGAGATCGGAAGTCACTACGGTTCTCTCTGGTTTGGCTGGGAGTCTTCCCCTGATTTGACACTGCGTGCATTGCAGTCACGTTTATTTATCATCGGTCTGACTATCACCCTCGCCTTGCGCTATATACCACAAGGCATGATTCCAGAAAAAGTCGGGAAAGTTTCTTGACAAGTCTGATTTAGTCAAGGTTTAACTGCTAAATTTCATACGACCTGCTGCAACAAGTAAAAAAAGGCGATACCGCAGTACCGCCTTTTTTGTCTAGGTAAAATCTGAGTTTTACATTATCACGCCAATTTCTACAATGGCTCCGCCTTGGACCGCTGACTCATTGATCAATCCAGCTACGTCTCCAGCATCGTCAAAATCATGGCTGCCCGTAGCGCCTTCATAATTGATTTCTTCACCGGCATTCAACGCTTCCACTGCTT
Source organism: Arenicellales bacterium (assembly GCA_965202855.1). GTDB lineage: Bacteria > Pseudomonadota > Gammaproteobacteria > Arenicellales > JAJDZL01 > JAJDZL01. The sequence continues at coordinate 1,090,045 of CBDBBP010000004.1, forward strand.
TAGCGAACTCACCTGGGTAAATTTCTATTCCCGGAGGACTGGATACGGCTCTCAAAGCGGCGGACAATCCTTCTCCTGCACCGCCATTTTTACGAATTGCGAGTGCCAACAAATATGCGGCATCATAAGCGTTGTCCGCAAAGACTACTTTTTCTCCTTCCCACAAGGCTTCAAATGCGTCCTTTCCTTGTCCTGCTACTGATCCCGGGCTTGTCAGAATCATACCTTCGAGCGCTTCGGCCCCAATTCCATCAATAATGGATTGTCCTACCATTCCGTCGCCGCCCACAAAACTCGCAAAATCCCCACTTTCGACAGCTTGTCGAATGATGGTTTGGCCCGATCCATCTGCGTAAGCCAAAACTACCAGCGTTTCAGCACCCGCCGACGCAAGGGAGCCAATTTCTGCACGGTAGTCGGCCTTGCCATCTTCATGGGCTTCATTGGCCGAGACAGTTCCTCCCATACCCGAGAATGCAGCTGAGAGTGCGTCTGCAAAGCCCTTGCCATAATCATTGTTGACATAGGTAATGGCTATGTTATTGATACCCTTGCTTGTGAGCAACTTCGCCATGGACTGTCCTTGATACGCGTCTGATGGAGCCGTTCTGAACACAAGGTCATTGTCATCCATTACTGTTATCGCCGGACTTGTCGATGCCGGTGACACCATCACCACACCCGCCGGAATCGCCACATTATTGGCGGCCGCGATAGTCGAACCGGAACAAAGTGCGCCGACGATGGCAACAACTTGATCGGAGTTTACCAATCGGTCTGCACCGTTGGTGGCCATCGACGCATCTGTGCACGTCGTGTCTGCTTCCACAATTTCAAGTGAACTGCCATCAAGCACACCGCCAGCAGCATTAACGCTATCTGCGGCAACTTGCACACCTTTAAGTATTCCAGGTGTCAGCGATTCGATCGGGCCGGTAAATCCCCCGAGAAACCCAATTTTTACGGTATCGGCACTGTACACTCCTGGCACAAATGGCACACAGGCTGTTATTCCCACTAGGCTCAAAAAAGCAACAATTGGGATTCTCCTAATTTTCTTAAATTTCATATTTTCAAACTCCTACCAAATGATTTGGTGTGAAATTTTTACCTAAAAAATCAGCGATTACAAACTAGCGTAAACCGACTAAACTTCGGGTGCAGTTTCGAATCTCGCTGAATCAACTAAGTTGTATATCTATTTCAGCTAGCCATTATAAGTGTATCGAAGTTGATTGAAAATATTCGACGAATATCAGATGCGTTAGACTGTCCCGCCATTGAGCAAATTTTATGTTGACTCTCGACCTCGTTGATGATTCGCCTGCTCCAGACATTGGAGGCGACAATTGGTGGTCATACTGATCTAATCAGCATTGGTATCTAACTTCATTGGGAAAATCGCTGTTGCCGAACTAAGGACACAGTCGAAGGAAAGTGAAAGAGTGAGTCACCACTATAGAAGAGATGGCTTTGAACACACAAAATAAAAGACAACAATGCAGACCCAACTTGGCGACATGCCCTGTGAAGAAAATTAGACACTCATTACCTTAAATATATACATAGTCTGAAGGTTCCATGCGTATCGGCAATCCAAATCTAAAAGTGGTTAGCCGCATTGGCGAATAGGGTGTTAGATGAGTTTCATTACTATGGATTGAATTGTCGCGCACACACTATCAATTGACTACAAATCTCTCCTTATTAATTTGACATTGAAAGGCAATTCCAAATTAGATCTATCAGACGGATTTTAAATTCGCCTTCGTACGCGATAGGTTTGTCCCGAGTAAATTCTAGGAACTCCAATTGATGAACACTATGTTGACTTAGATACAACTCCCAAAAAATTAATGAGATATTTTGCATTAAATACTGATCAAAAAATCGCCTCGTACAAAAAATTAAAACATAATAAACGATTGACTCGATAATATATAGTCTAATACAACATTTATGTTGTATAACATTGAATTGAAATTCGTACGTTTGATTACAAAATAGTTGGTATCTAGGTTTTATTCAATTCGAACATTTCAAGTTCCTGTTGTAGTGAAAATGAACAGGTTTATTGAAATATCCTTAGGGAATTACGTCTTGAATTGAATTACGAATTTCTAATTCATGCTGTCGATAATGAAAGCAGGACTTACTCACACCACTGCTAAATGTTGTGGATGTATTCCGAGGCGGAGATATAACTAATTTCCGTGTCATAGTTGGTCAAGAAATTGTGAGCTCTGTCGAATTCGGTTCAAAATTGTAAAGAACAACAAACGGTTCAGTAACCGAGTGATCCGATACGGTTGTTCAATAGAAACTTGCACATTCTAACCCGAGCTTTTTGGCAATTATTTTCTAATTTAGTTTAATTCGTGATACCTGATTTGATTCACCTTGGGAGCGAAAGCGCATACCTTGTACTTCCACCCGGTGTGCATAATACAAACCTCAATGAAGTTAGGAGACGCTTTGCCTTCACACCTCATAGAATCAAGTTGCTCAACGGATTTCGTCTAGGCTGTAAAAATCTTGTTTCTGCAGGATGTAAGGCTATATACCTCAATGGCAGCTTCACTACAAGTAAAATTCATCCTAACGATTTTGACGCCTGCTGGGGATTGCGGGGCGTCGACTTCAATTTGATTGACGAGACATTATTGGATTTCCGCGACCAACGAGCTGCTCAAAAAGCAAAATTTGGAGGTGAATTTTTTATGGTTGACAACATTTTTTCAAATGAAATTACATTCTTAGAATATTTTCAGCTAGACCGTGATACAGGTAAGCAAAAGGGAATTTTACTGGTGGACTGTAAAATTCCAATGAATTGAGGTAGAAGATTTTCAATGATCAAAAACGAGCGACAGTACAAGATTGCACGAATTCAAAGAGAGCTTTTTGGATCTGCTATCAATGAATTTGATCTCAATTCCGAAATTGAATCGGGGATTGGTTCACTAGTTGCGCAAATAAAGTTAGATCAACTCGAAAGCGAGTATGAGAATATTTGTGAACAAATTGATGAGTATGAAATTTTGTCGTCAGGCAAACAAACTGAGTTCGTAGTTTCTTCACTTCAAGAATTACCACAGGCGTTGATAAAAGCTCGAATTGCTCGTGGCTGGACACAGGCGGACCTCGCCAATGCTTTAATGCTCAAAACTCAGCAAATTCAGCGCTACGAAGCTGATGACTACTGTACTGCCAAATTGTCAACACTAATCCGTGTAGCGAACGCGTTGGAACTGGATTTAACCAAGATCGCAATTCTATCGATCAAGCCTATTCGACCGACAGAGTTTCCCATCACTGAGATGTATAAACGCGGGTGGTTTGAAGATTATTCAGGAACTCTATTTCAAGCAAAAAGGAATGCAGAGGATTTGATTGAAAATTTTTTTCTTAAATCGGGTTACATTCCAAATCAGACCACTTGGCATAAACTAAGAGTTCACTTAAGTGGAAAATTAGATAAAAATGCTCTTCAAGTCTGGCAGGCGCGGGTTGTCGGATTAACCAAGTTTCAAAAAATATCACAAGAATTTAAAAATGAAACACTTACTCATCATTGGTTCAGAGAGCTTGCGATGCTGAGTCAGTACGAAAACGGTCCTATGCTAGCTAGAAAAAAGTTGCTAGATAGTGGAATTTATATGATTGTGGAACCTCATTTAAATCAGACTTATTTGGATGGTGCAGCATTAAGGCATCCTGACGGGTCGCCCATTGTAGCCTTAACGGGCAGATATGACAGGCTCGATAATTTTTGGTTTGTACTCTTCCATGAATTAGCGCACATACATCTCCATTTCGATAATACGGACCAGAAAAACTTCTTTGATGATCTAGATGTTGATGACACGGACGAAATCGAAACAGAAGCGGATCAATTTGCGTTGGAATCCTTGCTTCCCAGAACACACTGGGAAAACTGTTTATCCAGATTTAGTCTAGATTCGGATACCGTACGAGAAGAGGCGAGACAATTTCACATTCATTCTTCGATACTTGCGGGCCGAATACGATATGAACAAAAGAATTACACAATATTGAATGATGCTATCGGTCATTTTGAAGTATCAAAAGTGTTTGATCTCGAAGTTTAGCTCATGTACGTTCCAATTCTAAAATGGCGCCAAGGAGAATACCTTGCTTTAGACCAGCTTCATACAAATGTGAAGGATAAAGTGATCCCATTGATTGAAATTCCACCTATTGAGTGGGACTTCGAAAATAAAGTGGAAGCTAAGACTATTGACAAACACTTGGAACCTTTTTCCAATCGGTTACACAAAAAGTGGAAAAATCGAGCGGCATATTTGGATTTTAAATTCTTTGATTCCAGGGTCACAATGAAAGATGGAACGCACCCGTTAACTTACGTTTTTAGAAATGTAAGACAGATAAACCAACAAGTCATTCCAGTAATAGGTTTAAATCAAAATCAAACTTACCAACACGCGATCAAAGAAACTGTACAAATCGATAGCAATGGAGTCTGCATACGACTTAAGATTAGAGACATTGTTAAACCTAATATAGAATTGATGGTCAATTCCATAGTGAATTACCTAGAGATCGAAATTCAAGATGTCGACCTTGTCATAGACTTGGAAGCCCCCAACTTCAAGCCCTTGAACCAATTTGTTGGCGCTATTCGCAATGCTGTAAAAAATTTGCCGCAGGTGGAACTTGCTCGCTCGTTCACGATAGCATCCACGAATTTTCCTCGCTCTATGGGAAAATTATGTACTGGTGTCAATTTAATAGATAGACTTGAGTGGTCGTTTTATCTATCGTATTGTTCTCAATTCAAAAGTGAACGCAGGCCAAGATTTGGAGACTATGCAATCGCACATCCAGAACTCTTGTCATTGGATATGAGGATTATTACTCCTTCTGCCAGTTTAAGGTACGCCACAGATAATGCATGGTGGATATTTAAAGGTGTCAATGTCAGAAAAAATGGACTTGGACAATATAAAAATATCTGCAAGAGGCTAGTAGCTTCAGCCTATTTTATGGGAGAAACCTATTCGATAGGAGACAAGTATATTGCGGACTGTAGTGCGAGTGCGGCTTCTACAGGTAACTTAACGGTATGGAGACGGGTTGGTACCAACCACCACATTACTAAAGTCGTTAAAGATTGCGCCACTGTTCGCGCGTTCTGAGTTTATCGCAAACTGCTTTATTTAATGTACTGCAATCTAACGTTTCCAACAATTTTACGTACAAAACAGACCTAGGTTCTCGAAGGCAAGCCCCGTTAATTCCGTTAAGCCTGAGTAAGTCAACCACTTCGTCTCGCCACAACAACTTGACAACTGAAGCTGAATCAATATTCGGGTTAGGCGTTCCCGACCGGATTTGCTTTAGATGTAAACCTCCCCGTTGCCCTTGTGTAACAGAAACAAGCTTCCACCACAAAGGGACTGTTTGAACGACTTCGGTTTGAAATTTTTCAGCGAACACCAAAGTGATCCTATGAAAAATTCGATTGTAGGTTTCAGCTTGGTTAGAGAGTCTTGATAGATTGTCCTGTGCCGATTTAATTTCTATGCCACAAAGCGTTCCTTTGATTACAGCAACATCGATCCTAGCTTTTCCGTGGTCCAGTCCGAGTTCGTCAATTACTCGAATATTTTGGCTTCGATGGCAGTATTGGAGCAATTTCGAATGTATTGCTTTGCGAATTTTCTTTTCGTCTATACGTTTGTTCATTACACCATCCACATCCAACGACTAAATTTAACACATCGAAAGGTAAGTTAACTGGTTTAACTCCAACATTTGGTAAAGTTATTGGTTGAACCTTTTAGTATGAACTCATTGTCATTCGCGAAACATGAGTTTGGTTTAACTGGCATTCCTTGAATTTTGTCAACCTCAATTTTAACGATATCAGCAGGTAATAGCTAAAAGCAACGCCCCCAGTTTTAGTGAGCTAAGCACAGGAATTGTGATCAACACAGTCCATCGTTTCTTCTCTGATAAAGGATTAAACTCAACCCGTTCACAGCCAAAGTGATGCCCATTCGAGACAGTTCAGCGTGTTGTGATTCTGTTTTTAGCTCTGATTTCAGGAGGATTCCTATTGCTTTTCGAATGTCATTTCAAGTCAGTTAGATGACAATAGCGGAGCTGCCATAAACTGAAGCAGACCCATCTTTTCTGAGAGGCACATCGTCTGCTTGACATGAATTTCAGACCTTACTGATTGAACTGCGATTCGCGCCAGCGGATTGCTGCTCTCAGACCTTGTTGTTGGGCAATTTCAATAAATTTCTGATAGCTCGCCGTTTCGGTCGCTTCAACAACGGCGCCGTTGTCGACGCCATACTGAATAGACTGTCTAAATCCAGCGTTTTCCGCTGTAAAGTTGATACAGGCTTTCATGCTCTGAACTGCCTCTGGATCGATTGCAGCGACCGTACGCGCATAGCGCATCGTTTCTGCCTCCAGTTCATCGTCAGGAAATACCCGATTGACCAAGCCGATGCGCAGTGCGTCCTGCGAATCAATAATGTTTCCAGAATACAGCAGCTCCCGAGCATGGCGCAGACCGACAACCCATGGCATGACGACTGCAGGCGGCACTGCAGAGAATCGAATTTCAGGCTCACCAAATTTTGCCGTTTCCGATGCGTAGCTGACACAGCACATCATTGCGAGTTCACAACTTCCAGCCAAACAGTATCCTCGAATCATGGCGATTACAGGCTTTGAAAAGGTCCAGGGATTCATTTCAAATTCGACACATTCTGACAGCATTCGGCGTACGCCAAAGGGGTTTTTCTTGCCATACAGATTCCGCCAGTCGACAGTTAAGTCATAGCCGGCCCCAAAATGCTCGCCTGCTCCACTCAATACAACAACACGCGTATCTGAATCCGATTCAGCATCTCGAAAAGCATTGGACAATTGCTCCATCAGCTCCAGGCTGATCGCATTTCTCACTTTCGGACGATTGATTCGAAAATGCGTCACATTATGGTCGGTTTCAACAAGCACTAGGTCATCTGAACTCATCTTGCTACTCCAATCGATCAATCAGGTTGTCAAGAAACTTCTCGCACTTTTGAATCTGTTCAATTTCAATGAATTCGTTCGGTTTGTGCGCTTGTGAAATATGCCCGGGCCCACAGACGACCGAGGGTACTCCGATTTGTTCGAACAAGCCTCCTTCCGTGCCAAAACTGACACAGTGGGTCCCGTCGGTTCCTGAAAGTTCCTGCGTCAATTGAATGAGAGCGTCATCGCTCGTTGACAGGTCTGGAATGACAGACAGCTCCTGCCATTCTATTCTTGCATTGGCGTCGACCGCCTGCATTTCGGGCAGTATGGAATTTTCGATGAAATGGCTGAGTTTACTCCACACCTGTTCTGTATCGTATCCAGGCAATTGACGAATTTCAGCTTCGAATTCGCAGAACTTTGGAACAATATTCAATGCGGTTCCACCGGAAATGGTTCCGGTATGGACTGTGGTATAAGGTGGATCAAATTCATAGTCAAACGGCCCTTCGTCGCGAAATATGCGCGCTTGCTGTTTCAGGAATGCAACAATTTCAGCGGCTGCCTCAACCGCATTTACACCCAAATGAGCCATCCCTGAATGCGATTCCAGGCCGTGAACGCGACATCGTTTGGAAGTCTTCCCTTTGTGGGCTCGCACAACCTGCATGTTCGTCGGCTCACCGATTACGCATGACTTTGGCTTGTGTGGCCTTTTTACAAGTTCATGAAGCAATGTGCGCACACCTACGCAGCCAATTTCCTCATCGTACGAAAAAGCAAAATGTATGGGTGTTTCTAGATTTTCCTGTATGATCTGCGGTACTTTCGCAAGGCAGATTGCAATAAAACTCTTCATATCTGACGTGCCGCGACCATACAAACGAGAGCCTTGCTGGCTAACTGAATATGGGTCAGTGTCCCATGCCTGACCATCTACGGGCACTACGTCAGTATGTCCTGAAAGCGCAACACCGCCTCGGTCTTTTGCTCCGATGGTGGCAAACAGGTTGGCTTTTCGCCGTTCCGCATCAAACACAAGCTCGGAGCCAATATCAAAATCTTCCAAGTAACCTTTGATGAACTCGATCAGTTCCAGGTTTGATTTTCTGCTGGTTGTATCAAATGCGATTAATTCTTGTATTAACTCAATGCTGTTTTTTCTTTCCATCTGTTCTCAATAGCTTTGCAAATCTTATGTTCAATATAATCTTATCACCTTAGTACGCGATTACAATACGCATCGAGCTGCCAATCGTTTTCGATCAAGACCCGTTTCCAGCAAATTCCTTCATGCAATTATCAGCATCCAACAGAACTTTGAATGTAATGTTAATGCTAGCTGCATTCACCATCATCGTAGCTGGAATGAAGATAGCAAGTCCGATCATTGTTCCTATCATTCTGTCAATTTTTCTGGCAACGATTAGCGCGCCACCGTTGCTCTGGCTGGAAAAGAAAGGATTGCCGAGAATTATCGCGCTTTTGATTGTCCTGAGTTTCGTGATCGGAGTTGGCATTCTTTTCGTTTCTTTGATTGGTAACTCGATTGATGATTTTCAGAGTCGGCTGCCAGTGTATTCCGAGCGTATGGAACAGCTTTTTGTGAAAACCAACAAAATTGCCACAACTTTAGGGTTTACTCTGGAAACAACGAGGCTGCTTAACGTCATCAACGCTGAAACGGTTACGCAATTGCTCTCTCAAGTATCGAATGAAGTAGGCCGTTTGATCGCGAACGTTTATTTGGTATTTTTTACGGTGATCTTCATTCTGTTGGAGGTGTCGACATTACCAGAAAAACTTGCCAAGATCCTATCTGAATCATCAGCTTCAGTAACCCAGCTTTCCAAATTTAAAAACAACGTTCAGCGCTACCTTGTCATAAAAACCTTAGTCAGTCTCGGCACCGCAATTCTGGTATGGATATTGTTGACTACTTTGGGTGTAGATTTTGCGATTTTGTGGTCGGTATTCGCATTCTTTCTGAATTTTGTACCCAATATCGGCTCGATTATTGCTGCGATACCAGCAGTCGTCGTCGCTTTATTGCAACTTGATCCAATCATGGCGCTTTGGGTGGCTTTGGGATACCTGATCATAAACGGTGTCATGGGAAATGTCGTTGAGCCTAGAATTGCAGGGCGCCATCTTGGTTTGTCTCCTTTGGTTGTATTCCTGTCATTGGTGTTTTGGGGATGGGTTCTTGGTCCGGTTGGAATGTTTTTATCTGTACCCTTGACTATGATGATGCAGCTGGTCGCTGAAAGCAGCGATAGCCTGCGCTGGCTCGCCATACTTCTTAGCGATCAAGTGAACTAGTTCGATCGCTTTAACAAGAAACAATCATTTATGCCATCTACATTCAAACCTCCTGTCGCACCGAAATTTCCTCATGTTCATCTCAAGCATGGCGACCAAAGACCAGATGACTACTACTGGCTGAAAGATCGAGATGATCCCAAAGTCCTCGAATACCTGAACAAAGAAAACCAGTACGCAGAAAATTCGCTTGCGTATCTCGCAGACCTACAAGAGGCTATTTACTTGGAAATGCAAAGCCGAATCGTAGATACGGAAACGACAGCGCCGATAAAGGATGGTCAATTCGAGTACTTCTCAAGAGTTCACAAAGGACAAAACTACTACGCACACTATCGAAGAAAACCAAGATGTCCAAAGTCGGAAGAATTGCTGATTGATGAAAACACTCTGGCAGAAAATCAGGATTATTTTCGACTGTACTCCTTGGATACCTGCCCTTTAGACAAGACCCTAGCCTATGCGGTAGACCTAACCGGCAACAACCGCTGCAAAATTCAATTTTTGGACATTCAAAATCGAACCTGCCTAAAAGACGAAATCGGCAACACTTCAGGAAACTTTGTTTGGAGCAATTGCGGGCAGTTTATCTACTACGCGACATTAAATGAAACCAATCGACCATCAAGAATTTTTCTGCATCGGCTAGGGGACGATCCTAAAAAAGATCAGCTTCTCCTTGAAGAACTGGATGAATCGTTTTACCTCTACATTTCAAAGTCAACGAGCAAGCAGTACATATTTCTTACCTTGGAAAATCAAATTTCGACGGAAGTGTATTTGCTGGATGCTCGGAAAAATGACGGAAGTTTGAAGCGAGTCTTCAAGAGAATGCCAAATATTCGATATTATGTTCAGAATCGAGAAGATGAGCTGTATGTTCTTACAAATGAAGAAGCAGTCAATTTTCGACTCATGAAAACTAGCGCGTCTGCACCTGACAAAGCAAATTGGGAGACTGTTGTTGCACACTCAAAAGATGTGACTCTGACTCGATTTCAGGTATTTCGAGACTATATCGCGATCTCTGAGAGATTTGAGGGGCTGCCGGGCATACGAATTATTCAACGCAATGGAAGTGAATTTAAAGTCAGAAAACCCGACAACATACAGGAACTGCACGTTTCTACCAACTATGAATACGATACTCATGTGTGTCGAATTCACGGGAATTCTTTAAGTGCGCCTCGCTCATGGTTTGATTTAAATGCTGAAAACGGAGAAGTCGAGCTGATAAAAGTCAAGGCTGTCGGCGGTGATTACGATGCGTCACAATACACGACAGAACATCACCGGGTCTTATCTCGCGACGGCATTGAAGTCCCGCTGTACCTGGTCTGCAAAAAAAATGCTGTTTCGCATCGACCTGCACCCTTATTGCTGTATGCCTATGGATCGTATGGCATTAGCTATCCACTGCATTTTTCCACATCTCGCCTTAGCCTATTGGACCGCGGGGTAATTTTTGCAATTGCCCATATAAGGGGTGGTGGAGAACTGGGCGAAAATTGGTACCAGAACGGAAAACTCGAGAAGAAAAAGAACACTTTTTCTGACTTCAATGCCTGTGCAAATTATCTTCTTGACCATCAGTTTACGACCTCGGAGCAGTTTGCGATCATGGGAGGCAGCGCTGGCGGATTGCCGATTGGCAATTACCTTAACTCCCACCCCGGTGGTTGCAAAGCCGCACTTGCCTTAGTCCCGTTCGTGGACATATTGACAACTATCCTCGATGATGACTTGCCACTTTCGATTTTGGAAAGAGATGAGTGGGGCAACCCAAACGAACAAGTGATGTACGACTACATCAAATCGTATTCTCCTTATGACAATGTTCGAGAGCAGCAGTACCCAGCATTATTCATCACTGCAGGGTTTCATGACCCGCAAGTGGGTTACTGGGAACCCGCCAAGTGGGCTGCCAAAATCAGAGCACGTAAGACTGACTCGAATCTTTTAATTCTGAAAACGGAATTGAAGTCGGGGCATAGAGGAAAATCAGGTCGTTACGACGCCATGAAAGAAACCGCGCTTGAATATGCCTTTGTCTTAGACCAAATCACGAGTCGAGAATAATTCTGCCTCCTGCAAAACGAACCGGGCTCGGCAGTCGCGAGCGCTGGTCATTCAGGTCGTATCTTGTCAGTGAATACGCTCCGAGCTAGGTGAACTTTCCGAAATCACCCGGCATTTCCTTAGAGTACGAGCTGCGCGGTAAACGTAGTTCGAGAAAATTGAAACCGCATTCGAAGCACTGAACATGCGATTTCTGCCTGGCATGAATTCTTCAATCTCCAAATCCTCGATCGCAGCGTACATTCGCTTTACACTGATTCTTACCAGCTCGGAAGACCGCGGACCGATGACGTCAGCCGCACCTGCGATAACGACGATTATGGCAAAACAAACCAGAATGTACAGTCGGTAAAGCCGCCAGCACTCCGCAAAAGGAAAATTCTTGGGGCTGGCCGTGCTGCAGACGAATTCGTGGTACTCTTCAAGAATTTCCCGTTCTACTTTCCGCCGCATTTCGGTTGTGACGTTGCCACTTAAAAAGAAAGCAACATCGTGCAGACCGCAACCGAATCCGCTTGCCTGCCAGTCAATCACGTAGAAATCGCTGGATCCATAGTTACCGAAAAACATATTGTCCAAACGATAGTCACCATGGACCAGAGTCTTGGGCGTGTTTTCCAAATTTTTCATGAATTCCATCAATCTCGTCCCAAGCTTTTCGACAAATCGTTCTGTCTGAGTCGAAAACAGATCGTCGAAACGTTCAAATGCAGCTGCTATTGAGTGCATGTACAGCAGTTGAAGCGATGCACGGCCTGCAGGCACGGTTTCTTTGAAGTGGCACAGCTCCCGTCGGTCGAGTTGATTCCAAAACATCGCATGCATTGGCGCAATCGAACGAATCACTCTTCTCGCTTGATCTTCGCTTGCTCCTTCAATTTGATCGACGACATTGAGGTGACTCAAATCTTCCATTACGAACACAAAATTCTTGCCGTCATTGATTTGACCAAAGAGAATGGATGGAGTTTGAATCGGTACCGAAGGCGCGATTTTCTTATAAAAAGCAAACTCATTCCGGTAAAAGTGGAGTTTCTCTGAATGGCGGAGAATCTTCCTGTTTGAAGACGGAGCTTTGACGATGACATTGTGAGAGCTAGCGTCTGAATAGGTCAGGCGACAGCGATAAGTCGTACCGATATGTCCCATCTGCGTTCCAATCGGCTCTACGCGAAAATCACGGGACATCACATCGTTTCTCCATCCGCCGAAAGCCAAAGCATTCCGCATCCACTCAACTGTGATGTCGCCTGCAGAACTGGGAATCTCCAGCTGCCCTTCTTGCCGCATGTCTGTTTTTTTGATCTGACCGTCCCTAAGGCTATGTGAACGAGCGTTCAAAATCCGTTTCAGAGAAATTGGCAGTGTAAAACTCATTGTTGATTCTGATTGTAGAGCAATACGGAAAACAGCTGGAAACCGATATATTTTCAAGTGCGAGTGTTGATTTCAATTCGGTGCGCCTCGTATCCACGATGATCGATTCTGATGGTTTTTGAGTTGTCCGCAAGAATAATTGAACACTGTTCAAGGTGAATATTCAATTTGAACTAAACACCAGATTCAATATACTGAATATTAATTAATGTTTAAATTAATTCACAAAGAAAAAGAGGTATCGATTTGATGTCTACAAACAAGAAACAATCAAATGAATTAGACAGTTTTCTTGATCGAAGAAGTTTTTTGAAAGCTTCGACGATTCTACCTACTTCCGCCGCGCTAGGCGCATTTGCCATAGCTGGGAGCCAGGAGGCAGCAGCATATGGCACGTCGGATTCGGAACAGAGATCCAGTCTTCATGCATCCATGAGTGAAGAGGAAATCGCAGCTCTGCCGCGCGTAAAACAAGAGCTTGTCGCACCGCCTTTAGCTCCAGAACACGAACAAGTCGCAAGCGGTGGACCCAAAGTGATCGAAGTTACGATGGTAACGCACGAAATGCGCTGGAAAATCGACGAGTCCGGTACGGAGTTTTGGGCGCTGACTTTCGACGGATCAGTCCCTGGACCGCTGATCATCTGCCATGAGGGTGACTTTGTCGAGCTGACGCTGATCAATCCGAAAGAAAGTGTATTGGAGCACAATATTGACTTCCATGCGTCAACAGGCGCACTCGGCGGCGGCGCTCTGACCCATGTTTTGCCCGGTCAGCAGACGAAACTTCGCTGGAGAGCTACTAAACCGGGAGTCTTCGTCTATCACTGCGCTCCGGGCGGTGTCATGATTCCCTATCATGTCGTTCATGGCATGAACGGCGCATGCATGGTTCTTCCGCGCGATGGTCTGAAAGACAAGAAAGGCAACCAACTGACTTACGACGACATTTTTTACATCGGAGAACAGGATTTATATATCCCGAAAGATGAGAATGGCAGCTACAAAACTTATCCCTCGGCAGGTGCAAACCTAGGTGATGTTCTGCCACTGATGGCTGCTTTGACTCCAACTCACGTTGTGTTCAACGGTAAAGTTGGCGCGCTCACTGGTGATAACGCGCTGAAATCAAAAGTCGGCAACACAGCGCTGTTCATTCATGCTCAGTCCAATCGAGATTCGCGTCCACATTTGATCGGCGGCCACGGCGACTATGTGTGGGAAACTGGATCGTTTACGGACGACCCGACAACCGGACTGGAAACATGGTTTATTCGCGGCGGTTCAGCAGGTGCCGCACTTTATACATTTCGGCAGTCGGGCACATACGTTTACTTGAGCCATAATCTGATTGAAGCCGTCCAACTAGGGGCGCTGTCGCATGTCATCGTTGAAGGCGATTGGGATGACGGCTTGATGAAACAGACACTGAAACCGAGTCCGATTTCAGCCTGATGACACTGTCAGAAGTTAGATTCTAAAATACCGCAGCAAAACGAGCTCGCAATACGGCGGCTCGTTTTGCTGTTCACTTGTGCCGAAACAGGCTGACAGACCACAGCAGTGGATTTTGCATTTACTAGTTTCTGCGCGGGCTGCAAAATGCCGTGCCGAATTCTCGCTGATCACGCTCAGTTGCAATTTCAAGCGCGTGCTCAGCATCGTTGGCGTCGAAGCTCTCTGATGTCGTCTTGCGCCTTGAGTTCGAAAATGGGTTGAAAAGGAACAAAAAAACTGAATTTACACTGGTTTTGGCGGGATATTGAGCTGAAACAACTGATTTTCTGTCCGTTTTCCAGCAGTTCTCGTTCCACCTAGCAAAGGTTGGCAGTTCGGCGGTTTCAAGTTCTCCACCCTATCGGATTCACCCAAATTTTTCTTGCTGGGAAGCAATATATTCACAGTCTCCCCAGCTGCTGCAGCACTCCCAAGCACGCCTGATAACTGTTGCCGCCCGGCGTGCGCCAATTCAGGTTCTCACGAATGGTCTGCGCCAACTCCTTGCGACTTAATTTCGCAAAACTCGCCACCGTGCGCTGCATGTCCGACAACTGCCGACGAGTGAAACGACGACCGTTGAAAGTTGTGCTCTAGAGCTGTTTGATCTTCTCGTTTATTCGGGTGTTCCTGAGTTGACGATCTCCCTTGTGTAATTTTCGGTCAATTGAAATTGAAAGTTAAGGGAGCAGGACAATTTTTTTCACCGCAGTCAATCACTTGTTCAATCAGCCAGTTGACTGCATTCGAGCATTGACCGAAAAAATTTTCCGATGGGTGAATGGCATTGGCCGCGCGCCAGCAATTGCGCAACGGTGTTAATTTGAATCGAAAAATGCTGTGAGTTGCGATTGAAATGGCGGGTCAATTTTCAATTGAAATCTAAACCCGCCTTTGATGGATTTGCCCTGTAATTTGTTTTCTTCAGCCTATCCAAAATAGACCTTGACTAAGATGTCGTGGAGGGGAATTTTTGTAATTCACGAACTGAATTCTGAAGGATTTAGCAGCATGGAGATTGCCAATATGCTGATTCGCGATCGCCCATGGATTGTCGCGGTTTTCGTTACATCAGTTTTTTGTGGCACCAAGTCACCCCGATCAAGCTGGCCAATCGCGTAGCCGAGCTTCCACCTTTGTCAGCACCTGTCAGAAAGGTGGCCACGAACTATTTCAGCAGCGGAAGTTTGGCATATGCGTATAGTGTGCCGGCGCTTGCCAAGGTCTGGTATGTGAATTGGTCACACAGATAAAGGGGACGGCAGCGGAGAATTTGGAAGTTGAATCTGGTCTTTGGCACGGGCAATTGACTCCAATCCATGAAAAAAATCGAAGAAGCTGAACCTGAATCAATCCAAATCAAAACAAGCTGTATTATGATTCTGTATTGAGGTCTAAAATCGCGGCTTGGAATGAAGAAATTTTTTTTTCAATTGATTTCATTGATTCAACAAAAAGATATACTTTGTACGAGAAAGTGGATTCAGTTCGATATTAGATTCTTCGTTGATTGAACATTCGAACTTAGATTTATCACGAACCAGCAGATTGAAACGCAGATGAGAAACATCAGACACCCAGATTTCACGGGGTGGGATGCCGAATGTCGAGGCGCGAATGCGGAATTTGACGCATTCAAAGTCGAAGACGACTCGCGGTCGGGCTTAGATGCCGGAGTTCAATTTTCTGACGAATCTGGTATCGTAACAGTGACAATCCGTTCCAACAGAGAACAGAATTCAAAGGTGTTGCTGATTGGAACAATTTTTCTGGCTGTTGTTTTAACTTGCATAGGTATAATATTTGCGATATTTGGAATATGGTTGGTTCTTCCTTTTGCTGGATTGGAACTAGTTGTTCTTTGTACCTGCGTGCAAATCGTCAGCACACAGAATCGGGACAATGATCGTCTGGCAATTAGCGACAAGTACGTTCATTTGACTCGAATCCGCCGGTCCAGCCAAACCGTGAATTCGTTTATTCGACAATGGACTCGTGTTCGATTGGAAGCAGGAAGTACAAAACACGAACCGCTGAAGTTACTGGTCGGCAGTCATGGTCAGTATATGGAAGTTGGACAACATTTAGTCGATCACTCAAAACGGCGTGTCCACCAACAATTAAAAACATGGATAAGTAATGATTTATCAAGCGACACTTGAACTAGCGAACCGGAGACTGTGTTGATGCGAAGTAGAGCAATTAAACTGATTCAATTCGTAACGACGGTGGCAATCACGCTAGTTCCGATGAGCACCTTTGCGGAATGGGGATTTAACCTGCCAGCTCCTTCATCGCCCATTGCGAGCAGAATTCTGGATTTGCACAATGCGATCATGTTGGTGTGTCTGGTTATTTTTCTTGTTGTGTTTGGCGTGATGTTTTACGCGCTTTACGCTCATCGCAAAAGCCGTGGACACGAAGCACATCAATTTAGCCACAACTCCAAACTGGAAGTTGTGTGGACAATCATCCCAACACTGATATTGATCGGTATGGCAATTCCCTCCACATATGCCTTACTTTTTATGGAAGACACCACTGAATCGGATTTGACAGTGAAAATCACGGGGTATCAATGGAAATGGGAGTACGAGTATTTAGACCACGATATTGCGTTTTTCAGTAACCTTTCCACTCCTCGCGCGCAAATCGAAAACCGTGAACCGAAAGGCGAGCACTATCTGCTGGAGGTAGATAAAGCAGTTGTAATCCCAGCTGAAAGAAAAGTTCGATTTTTACTGACTTCCAACGATGTGATTCACGCTTGGTGGATTCCCAAATTCGGAGTGAAAAAAGATGCAATTCCCGGTTACGTGAATGAGTTTTGGACGTATGTTAACGAAACCGGCACGTTTCGCGGACAATGTGCCGAACTTTGCGGAAAAGACCACGGTTTTATGCCCATCGTAGTCGAGGTGTTGACACCGGAAGAATTTGATGACTGGGTGGCAGAACAACAAACGCAGGTAGCAGCCGTTGATTAAGAAACTATTTAGGGGATTTTATTCAACCTGCTGAAAACAAAGCAAAAATTTTAGAATTTTAAAATTCGTAAACGATCATTTGAAAAAAGATAATTTAGGAAATATTGAAAATGGCAGTCGCGCACTCTGAAGCTCACGATCATCACGACCACAGACCGTCCGGCATCATGCGTTGGTTGACAACAACCAACCACAAGGATATCGGAACGATGTACCTGATCTTTTCGCTCACAATGTTTTTTGTCGGCGGAATCATGGCATTGGCAATTCGTGCCGAACTCTTTCAGCCGGGATTGCAAGTTGTCAACCCGGAACTGTTCAATTCACTTACGACGATGCACGCGCTGATCATGATTTTCGGAGCCATCATGCCCGGCTTCGTAGGATTCGCGAACTGGTTGATCCCCATGATGCTTGGCGCACCGGATATGGCGCTGCCTAGGCTGAACAACTGGAGTTTTTGGATTTTGCCTTTCGCTTTCACACTATTGCTCGGCAGCCTGTTCACGGCAGGTGGCGGACCTGCTTCTGGCTGGACACTGTATGCACCGTTATCCATTCAAGGCGGTGTCGGTGTGGATATGACGATTCTGTCGATCCACATGATGGGAATATCATCAGTCTTGGGAGCAATTAACATCATTGTTACAATCATGAATATGAGAGCTCCGGGCATGCTGCTGATGAAAATGCCTTTATTCGTGTGGACTTGGCTGATCACTGCTTTCTTGCTGATCGCTGCGATGCCAGTGCTTGCCGGCGCGGTCACAATGCTATTGACCGACCGCCACTTTGGGACCGCATTTTTTGATCCAGCTGGTGGCGGCGACCCCGTATTGTTTCAGCACATTTTCTGGTTTTTTGGACACCCTGAAGTTTACATTCTGATTCTTCCGGCATTTGGGATCATTTCTCAAATCGTTCCAACATTTTCGCGAAAACCCCTCTTTGGTTATGACTCCATGGTTTTCGCAACTACGGGGATCGCATTCTTATCCTTTATCGTGTGGGCACACCATATGTTCACTGTCGGCATGCCATTGAAAGGTGAGTTGTTCTTCATGTACGCCACGATGCTGATCGCTGTGCCGACTGGAGTAAAAGTATTCAACTGGGTCGCTACGATGTGGCGCGGTTCCATCACCTTCGAAACTCCTATGCTTTTTGCATTGGCCGTCGTGTTTCTCTTTACAATCGGTGGCTTGTCCGGGCTGATGCTAGCGATCGTGCCAGCGGATTTTCAATACCACGACACCTATTTTGTCGTAGCCCACTTCCACTACGTGCTATTTTCGGGTTCAATCATGGCAATGATGGGTGCGACCTATTACTGGTTGCCCAAGTGGACGGGACGGATGTATCATGAGCGACTGGGCAAATGGCATTTCTGGCTTACAACCATTTTCTTCAACATCACATTCTTCCCACAGCATTTTCTTGGACTGGCTGGAATGCCACGACGAATTCCGGATTATTCAACTCAGTTCACAGAATTCAACGTCATCTCCAGCATTGGAGCGTTTGGACTCGGTGTGGCACAACTGCTGTTTGTCTACGTGATCATCCAGTGTGTTCGAGGTAAAGCGGAGAAGGCTACCTCCCAAGTTTGGGAAGGAGCGGAAGGCCTTGAGTGGACTGTGGCATCTCCACCGCCATATCACACTTTCTCGACTCCACCCACTGTCAAGTAAAAACTTGGATATTGTGTGATGCAAGAACATCGGCGCAAAAATTATCGGCTCGCTGCGATTCTAGGCGGCATCGCATTTGTGTTTTTCATATTGATCATGGTCAGTCAATCCATGGCTTAACGAAATGACAGAGAACACATTAAAGAAACGATCCAATCGGCGAACAATCATTGCGCTGACCGCAGCTGTGTTTTTGATGTTCGGATTTGGCTATGCTCTAGTACCGCTTTACGATCTGATCTGCGAAATTACCGGTGTTGGCGGCAAACCAGCGATTGCCGCATTACAGGCAAAAGAGGATGGTTCCGAAGTTGATCCAAATCGAGAGCTTACAATCGAATTTATCGACACATCGAACAATGGTCTAGCTTTAGAAGTTGAGCCCATGGTCAAAAAAACAAAAGTACGCCCGGGTGAAATTCACAAGCTTCAGTACGTCGTTGAAAACACATCCGATCGAGATTTTTACGTCCAAGCGATCCCCAGCGTAACACCCATTCAAGCTGCACCACATTTTGTGAAACTGGAATGTTTTTGTTTCGAAGTTCAGAAACTAGTCGCTGGAGAAAAAAGCGAATTGCCCGTGCGGTTTTATGTTGACACAAAGTCACCGACCGATATTAAAACCATCACTTTGTCGTACAGTTTTTTTGAAGTTCATCCAAAGAAAGAAAATCTAGGTTAATGGAACAGAAATCACAAGCACACCCGAACAAGATATAGAGGATAAAAATGAGCGCGTCAAACGGCGATTATTATCTCCCCGAACCGAGTCCTTGGCCACTTGTAGCATCAGTTGGACTGTTTACATTGGCAGGCGGGTTCGTCATGTTGATGAATGATGTCAACATGGCTCCTATCGTTATGCTGATCGGCGGCCTGATCATCGCGTTCATGATGTTCGGTTGGTTTGGTGTCGTGGTCAAAGAAAGCGAAGGTGGACAATACAACGTTCATGTTGATATTTCATTTCGAATGAGCATGCTTTGGTTTATCTTTTCAGAGGTCATGTTTTTCGGTGGATTTTTTGGCGCTCTTTTTTACCTTAGAAATCTTGCGGTTCCCTGGTTGGCAGAAACCGACATTTTGTGGTTGGGGTTTGAAGGTGGATGGCCGACAGCCGGCCCAATGGGGCCTGATCTCCTCCCCGCAGATACCGTAGCGGCAGCCGGTCAGTTTTCTACTATCGGCGCTTGGGGAATCCCAGTTTGGAATACCATAATTCTGCTGAGCTCCAGCGTGACCGTAACCATTGCTCACTGGGCACTCAAGAAAGGGCAGCGCACTTCCTTAAACGTCTGGCTGGCAATCACGGTGGTTCTAGGATTTTTGTTCCTCTATCTGCAGGCGGCAGAGTATATTCATGCTTACTCAGAACTAGGTCTCACACTTGGTACCGGCGTCTACGGCGCTACGTTTTTTATGCTGACTGGATTTCACGGGGCTCATGTTACCATCGGAGCGATCATTTTAGCTGTCATATTAGTACGGTGTATCAGAGGGCATTTCAAACCTGATCACCATTTTGGCTTTGAAGCAGCCGCATGGTATTGGCATTTTGTGGATACAGTCTGGGTGGGTTTGTTTATATTTGTCTACGTAGTCTGAGGCAGTGCAGACAAATTTATTCGGTAGCAGAATTCTTAGGCGGCATCGGGATTGTATTGCTCGGCGTGATCCAGCCCGTGTAGATTCCACCTACGATAATTGCAAGCAACAAAACCCAAATTGAAACTCGTGCAGTAAGAGCTTTTACCGTTCGGTCGGTCTTGCCACGGTCTTTCATCATGTACCAGAAGGCAGAGCCCAAACTGCCAATCATCAACAGCATCAATAAGGCGATTATCAGTTTATCGAGTGGCACAACTTTCAATCTTTCGTTTTCACTGTCATTATTTTAGCAGTGAACATGGTTCGAATGAATTGACGCCATGTTGAAAGTTCAAATTCGCCCTCGTCTCATTCCAACTATCTGCACTTTAATTCTCGTACCGATTCTTGCTGCACTGGGAATGTGGCAGCTAGACCGAGCCAAGCAAAAAACGGAGATTCAAATTAAACAGCAAAGCCGGTATTCTGCACCGCCTATCGAGCTTGGGATTGATATTGCACTGCCTCAGGATATTGAGTTTTATCCCATACGGGCCACTGGAAGCTGGGATGAAACTCACCAGTTCTATTTGGATAATCGAATTCTTGCGGGTCGCGCTGGATACCACGTCATTACACCTCTTTTGTTGCAAGACGCTAAGACTGCAGTTCTAGTGAATCGCGGATGGATTTTGGCTTCGCCCGACCGATCAGAGTTGCCAGCGGTGGCAGCAATTGGCGGAGAAACGACCGTTACTGGAATCGCGGTCGTTCCACCCGCAGATGTTTTCCAGCTCGAAGAACAGGCGCCCATTCAAGGAAATTGGGAATCTGTCTGGCAATCCTTGGATCTGGTTCGTTTTGACGAAGCAGTGCCTTATTCAACGATGAACTTTGTCATTCAACTGAATAATGAACACCCAGATGGATTTGAACGTCGATGGAATCCGCCAAGTGACGAGTGGATCCTAAGGCATAAGGCCTATGCTTTTCAGTGGTTTGCGTTGTGTGCGACACTGCTTGTGATATACTGCCTTCTTACTTTTCGACCGATCCCTGAATCAAATTCTGAACAATAATTACTTGAGTGATTGGATCATTTTCAATAAATCCAAGAAGTTCAAACTACCTTGTCATATGTTCGGAAATGTAAGACTATGCAATCGAAATATCTCAAGGAATAGACAGCGCATCTTCAGTAGTTGAATGAATTCTAACGTTTCTGCCCAAGCACATCGAACACAGAATTATCCCGCTCGAGCGGTGCTTAGGGATTATTTTCGAATCACTAAGCCTCGTGTTGTCGCTCTCATCATGTTCACTGCAATAGTGGGCATGTTTTTGGCAACAAGTCAGCTGCCTGACCTTAACTCGTTATTGTTAGCAACGTTCGGCATTGGACTCGCTGCTGCTGCAGGAGCTGCAGTGAACCACATTCTGGATGAAGACAAAGATTCGCTGATGAAGCGAACCCGAAATCGTCCGCTTCCATCGGGCCGGCTGGAATCGACGCCAGCATTGGTTTTCGCTTGTTTACTAGCAGCATTGTCGATGTTGGTTCTTACGATTGGCGTAAATCCACTTACTGCGATGCTTACCTTTGCGTCGTTGATCGGGTATGCAGTGATTTATACGATCTTCCTGAAACACGCCACACCTCAAAATATTGTCATAGGGGGTGCCGCGGGGGCGATGCCTCCGGTTCTTGGCTGGACTGCCATGACCGGTGAACTTCATTCAAACGCGTTTCTTTTGTTCCTGATCATCTTTTGCTGGACACCGCCACATTTTTGGGCATTGGCCCTATATCGAGCCAAGGACTATCAAAACGCGAAGATACCAATGCTGCCGGTAACCCACGGGCGGAAATACACTCTATTGCACATTTTGCTGTACACGATTCTCTTGGTGGCGGTTACAATTATGCCTTTTGCGGCAGGCATGTTTGGGCTTTACTATCTCGCCGCTGCGATTGTGCTTAATGGTGTGATTATCATTTTCGCACTTCGACTCTATTTCAACTACAGCGATCAGCTATCGCGCAAGATGTTCCGCTATTCCATTCAATATCTATCGTTACTTTTTGCTGCAATGTTGATCGATCACTACTTTTATGTAGCTGCGATTTAGCCAAACATTCTTATTTGCAGGAATGTGAGCCACGAACCATTGAATCGATTGATTCATCCGTGATATCAAGTATCGAAGCACTCTCACCTCTGGATGGCCGATATGGCTCAAGGGTAAGACCTCTACGCAAAATTTTTAGCGAATTTGGCTTAATCAAGTTTCGCGTACACGTTGAAATCGAATGGCTCATAACCCTTGCCAATCGCGAAGAAGTTGACGAACTAGGTTGTTTTTCGGATCAAGTGATTGAAGAGCTGCGAGCCATTGCCGACAGCTTTTCAGCGATTGAAGCTGAAGCTGTAAAAAAGATTGAACGCCAAACCAACCACGATGTCAAAGCGCTTGAATATTATCTAAAAGATCGCCTGCAGAACATTTCCGAACTGCAAAACAGTTTGGAATTCATCCACTTTGGGTGCACTTCCTACGACATCAACGACAATTGCTTCGGTCTGATGTTGAAACAGTCGCGTGACCATGTCCTTCACCCACAGCTGGTGACTTTAAATTCCAAGTTATCCGCACTCGCGGTTCGTTATGCAGATGTGCCGATGTTAGCTCGAACTCATGGTCAGCCCGCATCGCCCACAACAGTAGGAAAGGAGCTGAGGGTGTTTTCACACCGACTAGACGATCAGATGCAGAAATTGATGTCGATCTCGATCAAGGGCAAGCTGAGTGGAGCTGTCGGCAACTTCAATGCGTTTTACTGCGCTTACCCGGATGTTGATTGGCCGGGCATCGCTCAACAATTTGTCGAAAGTCTTGGTTTGGATTACAGTCCGCTGACCACTCAAATTGAGCCCCATGACTACATCGCTGAACTCTGTCACTGCTACCAGCGAATCAACACAATCTTGATCGACTTATGCCGAGACCTATGGGGATACATAGCTCTTGGTTACTTTAAACAGAAAGCAGTTCGCGACGAAGTCGGGTCTTCCGCAATGCCACACAAGATCAATCCAATTGATTTCGAAAATGCTGAAGGCAATTTGGGCGTTGCAAATTCCCTGTTCAGTCATTTTGCTGAAAAACTTCCGATCAGTCGCTGGCAAAGAGACCTGAGCGATTCCACCGTACTGAGAAATCTCGGTGTTGCGGCAGGTCACAGTCTAATTTCATACCAAGCTGTCGTTGCTGGCTTGAATAAAATTGAAGTCAACGAAATTCAAATTAATCGAGATTTGGAAATTTCCTGGGAAGTTCTGAGTGAAGCAATTCAAACAGTACTTCGCAAACACGGCAGTGAGCTGCCCTATGAAAAACTAAAGAGTTTAACCAGAGGTGTCACCGTAGATCGAGAGACCATTGGCGACTTTATTGGTCAGCTCAATTTACCCCCTGCAGAAAAGCAAAAGCTTCTGGAATTAACTCCGCAAAATTACATCGGAATCGCTAAAGAACTTGCGCATGACGAATTTTGAGTTCGGACTAGAAATTTTCCAGCAGCCAAATCAACGTCCACAATTATCAGCAATTTGATAGAACAAAGCTTGATCTGAAACATCAAACTCAAAAAAACTCAGCAAGGATTGATCGTCTAAAGTCAGACCGAAACTGCTGATCAATGGATCAAACAATCTTCCAAGCGCTGTTATTATGAATTCGTAGTCGCGCGATTCCCTCCCCATGTAAAACACAAATATCGCTGACTGAGTATCCGACACAGCCAACCACTCCAGTGTCATCTGATCAGCATCGGACTTAAGAGTTATTTTTCTGCTCGGTGAATTTACGGGAACAGATTCGTGCGTTAGGATCAATGAAATCCCGGGGTGACAATTGATTGAAATGGTTGGATGATTCTTCGGCTCGGGAGGAACATAGTATCCTCTGCACACTAATGATCGACCTGGAGTGACTACCAAACAATTTTCAGATTGAACGGGGTCTGGTCCGATGTGGTCCGACTGAATTGAGAACGTCGAACTGGAGTACAACACTGTCCCCACACAGAGCATGACAGCTAGAGTCAAACTTTTGGAAACTCTATTCACCCAATCTGAAGGATGGATCTTTTTACTCAAGTTGGATGGTTTAACCTTGGCAAATTTCATAAAAGACTTCTACTGCTCGCCATTCTGATCCAGACAATTCAATTTTTCCGCTAATATCATTTAAAGCAATTTCGAAATGCAGTTCATTGGCAGCTGTGTTGAACAGCGCCTGCAGTAATTTGTTGAAGCCTCGATTGGATGGGTCAACTCGGTTCGACAGAAAGGATTCCTTCGTGTCAGCCGCCATCCATGTGTCCGTAAACTGAGCACCTCCAAAATTAAATGTAATCGAGCGTATTGTGGAATCTGTATCGATAGAGTCATGACTCAAAAGAACTGCATGATAATCGTCGAAACAAACAAATGACAAGAACGGATGAGAATTGTCTTGAGACAGTGGATGTTTTTGACCACAATAAAGAAAACCTTCGTCCGCCGTCCAACAATTGCCGGCTTGAATCCATTCGATTTCACTGGTTTCTGTCTGGGCGAATAAAAGTCCGCTGAGCACCCACGATAATGTGGCAATAACAGAAGCCAATACTCGATTTTTCAGTGATGTCATTGTCCAAAAGCCGAATTGAAGATAAAAGTTTACGGTCTGCTTTAATTTGAGTGAATTATGTTGATATGGTTTCAATTTATACTCTAATCCAAAATCCGATACCATGAATCCATAAGAAAAGCCTTGTATATCATGGTCTTGAAGATCAAATAGATATATTGCAATGCACACCTAGATGCCAATGAATTGCAATACATCACCGCCCGTTGCCTTTGTCGATGCTGATGTCACCCTCAAATCAGTGGGAGTAGGCTGTAGTTTCGGAATCAGCATTCAATTGGCCTGTCAATGTTCGGATTTGGGAATCTTGCTGCAAATGCAATTCTGAATTTATCTCATCGGAGAAATTTCTGTTACAATGATTTGTGGACACTTCATCTCCGGAACCAGAGTTTACTGGTTCGGCCTTAGAGGCCCCTTGGCACGTAGATGCCCGAATTAATTTGACACATAGATGTCCAAATTAATTTTTTGAGAGGAGTGTCCATTTCATTTTAGAAGGAAGTTTTCGAGCGGCGATGGGATTCCTTTCTGTTACCTCTGATTTGATTGCTTCAACTTCGTCATTGACCAGAATCTCTTCCATGACTTTCCGCAGTTGCTTAAATCCGCACAACCTGCATCAATTGTTCTCTGTACATTGACTCTAAATGCCCAACATCCCAATGCGGTTCAAGCATTTCCGGGATGACGTCTTTGCCAAAGCAGAATATAGCAATTAAACAAATTCACGTTGCGTTAGTTCTGCAATCTGGACTTCTCGCGCATTTTGTAACAACCTCTTCTCGTATGATCCACCCCTGTGCCATATGTCGATAGATTTACTGCCATAAAATGGTTTGATTCGCTGTTTTCCACCGAAGCGCAGAGTTCGAGAGAACATTGAATCCAAAACTCGACAAAAGCATAAGAGAATAGCCATTTATAGTAGTTAACAAGCTCAGTCTTCGTTTGAGAATATCAGGTATTATGTTCATATAAACAATACTTTAAGATTTCAAATAAACGCTGGTATGTAGTTTTTAGAACGATGAGATTAACAAAATACCTTGCACAGAACGGCTTCTGTTCCCGTCGAGAAGCGGAAATGTATATTCGACGAGGATGGCTTAAAGTCGATGGCGAAAAGGTAACTCGAGTGAACACTGAAGTAAATGCGATGAGTCAGATTGATGTACTCCCTGCACTTATAAACCACCAAAATCAGTTAATAACAATTTTGTTGCACAAACCCGTGGGCTATGTTTCGGGACAACCTGAAAAAGGCTATCGAACCGCTGCATCGCTGCTCGTGAAAGAACGTCGATATGGATCGAAATCTCGCAAAATTAAGTGGCCCCTTAAACGTTTGGCACCTGCCGGTCGACTTGATATTGATTCAAGTGGTCTGCTTGTATTCAGCCAGGATGGTCGCATCCCACGCCAATTGATTGGACCCGAATCCACAATTGAAAAGGAGTACTTGGTCAGAGTGAATCGTCGAGTCAGCTCAAAACAAATTGACAAATTAACCTACGGATTGAAATTAGACAACGTGCAGTTAAGAGAGGCAAAAGTTAAACAAATCGATACAAATTTTCTGCAGATCATTTTGACTCAGGGGCGCAAACGTCAAATACGAAGAATGTGTGGATTGGTTGGGCTTCAGGTTACTGGCCTGAAACGAGTGCGCATTGGCAATGTTCGTTTGGGTTCACTGCCCTCCGGCCACTGGCGTTTACTTGGTAAGAACGAGAATTTTTGACGTGTCACTGTACCGATTGATCCGCCCCTTATTGATGCAACTTGATGAAGAAGATGCCAGCAAGTTGGTTTTAAAAGTCTCCGGGAACAAGATCGCAAAACGAACTAGCAAAATTTATAGAAAGCAGGTCCCCAAACTTCCTGTCAATATTTTCGGCAAGACATTCGCCAATCCAGTAGGGCTGGCGCCAGGATTGGATAAGGATGGTCTTGCATTGACCACATTTTCAAATTTTGGCTTTGGTTTTATTGAAGTTGGGACAGTGACGCCTTTGCCACAGTCTGGAAATCCTCGTCCTCGCGTGTTTCGGATCGTTGAGGATGAGGCGATCGTCAATCGACTTGGCTTCAATAACAATGGACTACGGAAGTTTGAAATCAATCTGCGTCACACGTTAAAGTCTCCGTTGCCTTCTTTGATTGGAATCAACATCGGTGCAAACCAATTCTCTGCCAAAGATGACGCGATCAAAGATTATGTTCGAGGGCTGGAAGCCTTCTATTTACTGGCAGACTATATCGTGATCAACATTTCTTCGCCGAATACCAAGGGACTTAGAGATCTTCAATTGAAGGGAGAATTCGAAAAACTCTTGAGTGTTGTTATGGAAAA
Organism: Arenicellales bacterium; assembly: GCA_965202855.1. Taxonomy (GTDB): domain Bacteria; phylum Pseudomonadota; class Gammaproteobacteria; order Arenicellales; family JAJDZL01; genus JAJDZL01. The sequence continues at coordinate 1,117,662 of CBDBBP010000004.1, forward strand.
ACGGCTGAAGCTGGCATCAAACCATGACGGCAGGAAAACTCCAATTTCAATCAAGGTCGCGCCCGACCTGGAGCAGCGAGATCTTAGCGCACTTGTTGAAGTTGCAGTTCAATACAAAGTCGACGCGATTACCGCAACCAATTCAACCATCATGAGACCGTCCAGCTTGACTCACAAAAATTATGACCAAAGCGGCGGCTTAAGTGGCAGACCATTAGCGCCAATCTCAAATCGAATCATTGAAATGATTTCAGAGATTACGCAGGGTTCCATTCCGATCATTGGAGTGGGCGGAGTCTCAAGCGCCGAAGATGCCTGGCAAAAATTTTTGTGCGGAGCGGATCTGGTTCAGCTTTGTTCAGCTTTGGTTTACACAGGGCCGACCATAGTAAAAAAAATTGTCGTCGGTCTCGCAGACCGAGCTAAAAAGTATGACGCGTTGAATTTCAGTTCCGCCGTTAAATTGGCGCGAGAACAGCAAAGTAGAGCCGGTCCATACTCGCCCTAAAGACCGGAAGCCTCACTAAAACCAAGCATCAAATTCAGCGATTGAACCGCCGCGCCGCCTGCACCTTTGCCCAAGTTATCCAATATTCCAACCAGAACGACATGACCTGATGGATGCGGTATGACGTTCAGGTCAACTCGATTAGTACCATTGCAGGCTTGGGGGTCAAATCGAAATTCCGAAATACCGTTCCAATCTTCCGACACTACGTTGACAAATTGCTCATTCTGATATCGTTCATAAAGAACCGAATGAACATCACGGCTAGAAGCCCGACCTGCTTGATTCAACCACGAAGAATGCAGAGGAATTTCGACACGCATGCCTTGCGAAAAGGGGCCAACCCGAGGCAAAAATTGAGGCTCACATCTCAATCCTGAGTACTTCATCATTTCTGAAATATGCTTGTGCTTTCGATCAAGCGCATAGGGTGCTGAATACGGCAGCGACTTTAAGTCAGCGACGTCGTGTTCCCAACGTTCGATCAGTACTCGACCACCACCCGAATATCCTGATAAAGCGTGAATTACAAGTGGACAGTTTGAGCTGAGAATATTTTGAGCGATGAGTGGTTGCAAAAGCAAAATTACGGATGTAGGATAACACCCGGGATTTGCGACGAATTTAGCATTTTTTATGGATTCTCGCGCTTGGGTTCCAATTTCTGGCAATCCATAAACCCACCCTTCCGAGACTCGATGCGCAGTACTTGCATCTATGATTCTTGTGGAGGATTCCAACGCCCAAGTGGCAGCTTGAACTGCCGCTTCATCTGGCAGACAAAGTATCGCTAGATTGGCTCCCTGAATCGCGTCCCGTCGTGCAGATTCGTCCTTTCGAAGACTCTCAGGAAGTCGCAGAATTTCAAGATCTCTTCGCTTTGATAGATACTCGGAAATTCTTAATGCTGTGGTTCCTGCTTGTCCGTCTATATATATCTTGGGCAGAGCCATCATTCCATGGGCAGCATCACAGCCGCATCTTCGGCCCATGTCAGCCAAACTCTTCGGTCTACATTTCGAACCAAGTCCAATGATGCAGTTAAATTCTGTAAGGCAACGGATATCGGCTCGTCACGATTTGGGACAAAAATATAAAAATGACTTCGATCACCCAGATAAGCAGAAGGCCCCATGCGACCGAGCATGACATTGGGAGAATCTTCTATTTCATCGAAAGAAAGCGTAATTTTCTCGGGACGAACAGCCAAAGTGAATTCATTTCCGACGGCAACTGCAGGGCGATCACATTTCAGCCGAATCTGTCCACACTCTTTCGATTGTCCGGTCGCAACACCGTTGGAAAATCCAGTCAATCTGCACTGAAAAAAGTTCATTGTTCCGATGAAGTCAGCCACAAACTTAGAACGTGGAGATTCATAGAGCTGCCCCGGATTTGAAATTTCGATTACATCGCCTTGATTCATTACCGCTATTCGATCTGAAAGAGTAAGTGCTTCTTCTTGGTCATGGGTAACAAATACAAACGTGATTCCGAGATGCTGCTGCAACATTCTCAGTTCGATCTGCATTTGTTCTCGCAGCTTCTTGTCCAGTGCGCCAAGAGGCTCATCCAATAGCAGCACTTTTGGCTGTTTGATCAGAGCTCGAGCCAAAGCAACGCGCTGTCGTTGTCCACCTGACAGCTCGTCCGCGCGCCGATTGCCGTATCCCGGAAGTTTGATCAGTTCCAGCATCTCTTCCGTCTTTGCCGCTAATTCTTGTTTCGAGAGCCCGGATTTTCGCATCCCAAATGCTATGTTTGAAGCCACATCAAGATGCGGGAAAATTGCATAGTTCTGAAAGACCATGTTGACCGGTCGAATGTTGGGTGGGGTAAGCGTCACATCTTTACCATCAATTTCGATGGTTCCCTGTGTCGGCAACTCAAAACCAGCCATGATGCGCAATAACGTAGTTTTCCCACATCCGGATGGACCTAGCAGCGAAAAAAACTCCCCTTGCAATACATCAAAATTGGCATTGTTCACAGCGCGAACTTCGCCAAAATCTTTGGTTACATATTTGATCGATATTATTGAGCTATTCATAAACTATACGTTTGAACGTTTTGTCAGCTGAACACCACCTCGACGAACAAATTCTGCGGAAAAAATTACGATTGTAGACACAACGACGATGATTGCGCCTAATGCCAAAACAGACGGCAGTTTATCCGGGAATCGGAGCTGGCTCCAGATATGAATAGGCAATGTCGCATCAGTTCCGGCTAAGAAAAAAGCAAGCACAAATTCATCGAACGAAATGGTAAATGTGAGCAGCACGCTGGCAATTACACCGGGCTTGATAATTGGAAAAGTGACTCGCCAGAAAGTAAACCACGCATTTTCACCAAGATCTTGAGCAGCTTCCTCCAGGCTCTTGTCAAACCCTTCCATTCTGGAAATTAGCACCAACATTGAAAACGGTGTACACAACATTAAATGCCCAATCCCTACAGTGACAAGCGACAACTTAATTTCACTGAGACTGAAAGTCATCAGCAGTGAAATGCCTAGAATGATTTCTGGAATAACAAGCGGCACCATAATGACGCCGACAATAAAGCCACTTCTTTTGATTCGATATCGAGTTACTGCTTTCGCTGCAAATATTCCCAAAATCGTACTGATCACAGCAACTGACAGCCCTACTTTGACACTATTCCATAGTGCATTTTGCAATCCATGGCTACCGGCTAGTTGCTCATACCATTTAAGTGTAAAACCTTCGAGAGGAAATTTAATGTATTGGGAATCATTGAATGAAAACAATGGCAACACTGCAACTGGCAAATACAAAAATATGAGGTACAGCACGGCATACACACCGAGACTATTGAACTTTTTAGTACCTGCGGTCATGAGCGATTAACTGACTTTCTTCCGAAAGAATTTAAATCCGCCTAGCAAAATACACACCGCCAGAGTAACTGTCACCATAGAAATGATCGAAAGTGCTGCTCCGAGAGGCCAATTTAAAGCTTTGCCAAACATGGATTGAATGATGTTTCCGATCATGAGCCCGCGTGGGCCTCCTACCAGTGCAGGTGTAACGTAATCTCCTACAGTCGGTATAAATACAAGCAAACAAGCAGCGATTACACCGGGCAAGGAAAGCGGCAGCGTGACTCGAACAAATGTCATAATTGCGGTTTCACCAAGATCCCGTGAAGCTTCAATCAATGATCGATCAATCTTTTCCAATGAAACGTAAATCGGCAAGATTGCAACAGCTGCCCACGCATGAGCCAAGGTGATCACAACCGCAATTGGGTTGTATAAAAGAAACTCAAGTGGAGCGGAAATGAAACCGACTGCCTCCAATCCAGAATTAATAAGTCCGTTATACCCAAGAATCACTTTCCAAGAAAACACTCTCAACAAATAGCTGGTCCAAAACGGCACAGTTACCAGGATGATCCACATGATTTTGTTTTTCTTTACATGAAATGCAATGAAATATGCAAGTGGATATGCAAGAACCACGGTAGCCAACATTACGAACGCAGAAATTTTTATAGATCGATACAAGATCAAGTAATAAATTTTCTTTTCAAAAAACGCAGCGTAATTGGTCAGAGTGAAGGTTTGAATCACATTGACATAGTCTTGTTTCCAGAAGCTGAGTGTGAACAGAATGAGAAGGGGAAATAACAACCCAAGCAAAATAATCACTAATGTGGGCGAAAGTAGAGACAATCCGCGAGCGGATTCACTCTTTCTATACTTAATTCGAGTTTTGTCGATGAAAGAGGTTTTGCTGGTTGTTGACAGACTGTCCATGAGCGACGATAAACGACTACACTAACAAATTAAATTGGTTCTTTTGCAGGGTACACAAAAAAGCAAGGGTATTTCTTGAGTTAGAATGCAAAAATGGGGATGCTCAGTTTCCGAGCTTCCCCACTTTTTCTTGTTTCAAAACGGTTGAAATCAGTGTTTTAAGAAATGGACGAGAAACTTACAGTCCTGCTTTTACTTCTTCAAACATGGATTGAAGGACTGGTTCGTTCTTGATCGCAACTTGGAAGATTCCGGCATTTAACAATGCATCCGGATCTCTCGATAAGCCGCGCTCAGCAAGAACTGCTTCATCAACAAGTTCATATGCTTTAAGATTGGCACATCCATAACCTTCTTCAATAATTGAGAATGCTCCGGATTCAGGACTCAAAAACGCGTCAATCACGTCATAGCTCTTATCAATTTTCGCGGGATCAGCATCAGCTAGCAAGCAAAAACCGCACACCCAAGTCATTGCCCCTTCCTTCGGATTCATGTACTTGACATTGTGGCCAGCATTCTTCAATTCGGTATAGGCGTCGTTCCAAGCACTGGTTGCTACAAGCTCTCCGGCCGCCATTGCGTTTTCGATATCCGTAGGGCTGGTCCAATAGTAGCGCAAAAGCGGGAGTTGCTTACGCATTAATTCTTTTGTAACTTCGACTTCAGCGTCCGTCATATTGAAAGGATCTTTTGCGCCACCGTAGATTGCTGCGACCATGACACCATCAATCAAGCTGTCGGCCATTGACAATCTTCCTTTATATCTTTCATCCCACAAAATTCCCCAAGTCTCTTCTTCTTGGTATTTTTCATCAACCAAGTCGGGGCGATAGAGGACTGATGTGTTGCCCCAGTCGGCAGAAACAAACCAAACTTCATCACCTACGTTCATGCCGGGTATATTCTTTAGGCTAGGGATGATGTCAGGATAATGACTTAGACGACTAACGTCGATGGGCTGAAGAATTCCGGCGTCACGCCACAGTTCAACTTTGTAAGTGCAAGGATGAATGACATCATATTTTGCGCCTGCCATGATCTTTGCAAACGCTTCTTCCTCGTCTCCAAAAATTGCAAAATTTGGATACTCACCGTATTTCGCAAAATATTCTTCATGGTGTTCATTGGCATCCCAACCTTCCCAAGTAAAAACATTGGGGTGATCATCGGCAGCTGCATGTGCCCCACTTGGCATCAGCGGGAACGTAACGGTCGCTACTCCCAAAGAAGCAAGAAGCCCGTTGAATCTGCGTCGCGACATCTTCCCGGTGGCAAGTAATTCGACATAATTGTCTTTGTTGTATTTTTTCATGCTTTTTGTCTCCATATCAACTTAAAACTTTCAATTTGATTTTATCAAAATAAATAAAAAGCGATACTTATAATTCCTCTTTGGAGCTGGGACTGCGTCCGGTGTGGCATCGTCTGAACCAGCGAATCCAGGTGCACTTGTTCATCACAGTGTTGGCTTATCACGTCGTTCAGACCTTGCGCTTTCAGTTCAAGCAGCAAGGCATTCACTGGAGCTGGCAGAGCATTCGCCGGCGTCTTCGAAACTGGATGCGGGTGACGACCACGATGAAGACCCAGCAGCATCGCACCTGTACCAATCGTCAGGATGTCCGTCCGCGGAACAGGCACAGCTGGCGCATGCGGTGAACCTGAAAGTCGGGCTGCATCGAAGACGCTGGTGAGCCAACGAGAATAAGAAAAATGCGCGAAATGTTGTTACATGTACGAATTTGTGGTATTCGAAAAAATCATGAGATCAATGCTTTACGGGAATTGATTTTTGAATAGTGCGGAACTAGGGTTGAGAAACAATAGCAGAATGATCGCACTCGTGGGAACCCAAGTTAAACTCGTTTGTCGACTTTCTTCTGATAGGTCTGAAGATTTCAAAGAGCGGTATTCAAACGAACTAGTGATCGTTTTCATGAAACCCGGAATATGTACTAAACCCGTTATCCATACCCACATTAGCAACACAACCGCGGCCACCATTGCTAAGTTGACAGCTAACAGAACGTACTGGACAAGAATCAACAGGAGTGCAACGATCAATCCAGCAACAGGATGAAAGAGCAAAGACTTCCCGATTTGATTATCTCTGATGGTTCTTGCTGGTTGAATCGGCAGACGAGTCATATTTGCTAGTGCATATGCCGTCAACCCTAAAATTGACTTCCAAAATACTACTTTGGATACGATGAAACAGTTTGAACAAGATTCTAGAAAGTATAGATGATTGTTTCGTTTGAAAAATGAACTGCAAGTTCAAATTTCAGTCAGACTTCACTCGAAACAAACTGAAGCAGTATCATCAGTCAGACGGTAGCTCGTGCTACGACCACCACCGGAATTCTGTATGAAGATTCCTTGTGCCTTCAATCCTTGAATATCTCTCAATGCTGTATCCTTTGAGCATTTCGCCAGTTTTGCATATTTTGATGTATTCATGTGGCCTTTGAAATGGTCCTCAAGCATGCGGTTAATAATCAACCGCTGTCTCGCATTGATCGAATGCTGATCGATTCTTTTCCATAGTTGCGCTTTAAACAGCACATTAGCAAATGAATCTTCAGCAAAAGTAATCGCACGTCCGAGACAGTCTAAAAACCACTCCAGCCAACCAGTGATGTCCAGTGTGCTACGACTTTGTCGTTCCAGCTGGCGGTAGTAGTACTTTTGCTCGGACTGAATTTGCGATGACAGGCTGTAGAAGCGTTCTGGAGTGCCATCGGCACGCGCTAACGCCATGTCCGAAATTGCTCTACCGATTCGACCATTACCATCTTCGAACGGATGGATGGTAACAAACCAAAAATGTGCGACCGCTGCCCGGAAAACTGGATCAACATCATCTTTTCGCTCAAACCAGTAAAGAAAATCTGCCATTTCTTGTTCAAGTCGATCTGCATTCGGGGCTTCAAAATGAATTTTTTCGCGTCCAACAGGACCCGAAGCGATTCGCATGGGGCCGGCAGAATCATCGCGCCATTCCCCAATTCGAAGACGAAACCATCCAGTGTGCGCATCGGGAAAGAGTGACGCATGCCAATCAAAAAGACGTTCTCTCGTTAGTGGTTTGGCAAATTGCCGAGTTGCGTCAAGCATCATTTCAACAATGCCTTCTACATCACGGCTTGCTCGTACGAAGCCAGCAACATTAATCCCCAAACGACGAGCAATGGACGAACGTACTTCTTTCGTATCAAGGTATTCTCCCTCGATGGCTGATGTTTTAATTACGTCATTTGTAAGTATGTTAAGACTGGCTTCACGCTTAAGTTCAAAGCCTAGACTTTCCATTCTACCGAGTAGACGCCCTTGCCTATAGCGAATGTCGGCGAGTTTAAATGCCAGCTTGCTATCATCCCAAGTAAATTCCGGCCAGTCTTGGTGTTCGTAGATCCACATATTGTTCACCCCATTCATTGCATTGACTAAGGGGCATAATCAACGCAAAATATGCGTTGATTATAGTTTTTATTCACCGCATTGAAAGAATATTCGCCGCATAAAGTGCGGTGCTTAAGTCGACTAATCACCGCAAATTGGAATGCTATTAGCCTGAAGCAACCTACAGTTCAGTTCTTTCAGTCGACTTAATCTCTAGCAGTACAGATTCCTTTCGGCTAACTTATGTGCACTTTGCTATTTGGGTAGGTGTGCGTTTTATGTCGGTTATCAATGTTTCAGCGACACAAATGTCGTCGCCTATTCTGCCATTCTCTGGGTGCGCCAGTGACAAAAACCATATGAAATCACTGAGTTGCTACACCCGAAATAGGGAGTTTGAGCTTCAAATGTTCAAAATCAATTGTTTCGATGCGCAATTGCCTCATCCGGTATCGGAAAGGGGAGGGAAGGTTTTAGATATAAAGGATCAACTAGGTCCATTCGATGGGTGAGAGAAACGGATTCGAACCGTCGGTGCGCTATTCACGCACATACGCTTTCTAAGCGTGGACCTTCAGCCGAGAGTGTGAAAGTATTCTTATTTTCGTAGAAATATCAATCAGAAGAAACAATATTTATAAATTCAATCAATAAGATACAAATTCAATAATCCTCTTTGTTCTTAGGAGAGCAATTCTGGATTCAATCGCAACAAGTTTTGTCGACTTGCCATCACTGAACTATACTTATTTTTTTGCTCTCTGCAACCAAAGGAAAATCAAGGATTACTTGTGTTGATCACAAATATAGATGGCGCAATCCGTTTGTCGAATTGAATTTTCTTGATCGCCGATGGCAATCAATTATCGCAATACAAAATTTTTTAAATTTCGATATCCCATATTCACACATCAAAAAATAGATATAAACTGGAGAGTGACTTATGAGTAAAGCACTTGAAGGAGTCCGAATTTTGGACATGACCCATGTACAGTCGGGTCCAACTTGCACACAACTTCTCGCGTGGTTTGGAGCGGACGTCATAAAAGTTGAACGAGCTGGAGTAGGAGATGCAACGAGAGGACAGCTCAGAGATGTTCCAGATGCAGATAGTTTGTACTTCACGATGCTCAACCACAACAAACGCTCTATGACTCTAGACACAAAAAATCTCGAAGGCAAGAAAATTTTCGAACGATTAATTCGTACGTGCGATGTACTGGTTGAAAATTTTGCACCTGGTGCGATCGACCGCATGGGATTTCCCTGGGAAAAAATCCAGAAGCTCAATCCAGGATTGATTTACGCATCGATTAAAGGTTTTGGCAAAGGACCTTACCAAGATTGCAAGGTGTATGAAAATGTAGCCCAGTGTACTGGAGGTTCGGCGAGTACAACCGGATTTGACGATGGACCGCCTACGGTCACCGGCGCTCAAATCGGCGACAGCGGAACTGGCCTTCACCTCGCTATTGGAATCCTTGCGGCATTATTCCATCGTGAACAAACTGGGCTTGGACAACGTGTTGAATGTGCAATGCAAGATGCGGTAATGAATCTGTGTCGAGTCAAATTCAGAGATCAACAGCGGCTTGCGCATGGCCCATTGACGGAATATCCACAATATCCCAATCAAACTTTCAGCAGTTCAGTTCCAAGAAGTGGAAATGCTTCTGGTGGCGGACAGCCCGGCTGGGCTGTTCGGACTTCTCCTGGAGGTCCAGATGATTACGTTTATGTCATTATTCAACCTCCAAGCTGGGCTCATCTAATGCGAGTCATAGGCCGTGAAGAACTCATTGATGACCCAGAGTGGGCCACTCCACAAGCGCGTTTGCCCAAACTCGACAAATGCTTTGAGATGATCGAAGAATGGACTATGACCAAGACTAAGTTCGAAGTCATGGCAACGCTGAATCCTCTCAACGTACCGTGTGGACCGATTCTTTCAATTGAGGAACTGATCAGCGAACAATCCTTAATGGATACGAACACAGTTGTTGAAGTGGACCATCCTGAGCGAGGCCCCTACAAATCAATCGGAAATCCGATAAAGCTGTCTGCCTCACCTGCGATCGTTGAAAGATCACCACTGCTAGGAGAGCACACCGATGAGATTCTTTCATCAGTTCTTGGTTACGATGCACAGGAGATTGAAGAGTTTCGAAAAGCAGGGGCAATCTAAGTTTCTCCAGCAGATTTATGCTTTGCGCTGGAACGTGGAAGTTTATTTCAAGGAGGCGAAGAAAAACTTGGGCTTTTGTCCGAACAGACCCGCAGCTTCATTTCGTTCGTGGCATCGGCGCATCTTTGTCCGGTTCAGCACCTGATGCTCACCTACGCCAGTTCCAGTGACGCGGGCGGTAGTCTGTGCGAAATCCGAGAACAGTTCAAAGACCAACTTAATCAGTTCAGCCTGGCGTGCCGGCTGTGGTATTCTTTCCTCGCGTTGATGGGACGCGTAATTGATCAAATGAACATACTGTCCGAAAATCGTGTCAACCAGCTGACCCACACCGTGAACCGGGCGCTTGAACAATTTTTCGAACAGAGTCTGCAACTGGACGTGGCAACCATGCGATTGGAGCATGATTCAGTGCCCTTACCTCAGTAATTTAATGCGATTTTGAAATCCGAAACTTTAGGCAGCTATTGCTCTCGGTATAAAATTTGCAGTTTTTTCTTCCATAGCCAGCTGCACAATCACCCAAACAGTTCATTCTAGACTCAATTGATTCTTCCCCACTATATTAGATTAGAGAATGTCTGCACAGAATCAGGGTAGTTTCAGCAACTGAAAAGTATTACATTGAGTCTGTAAGTTAAAACCGAAAAAAATTACAAAAGTGTCGTCAAGCATCAATCTCGGACAGGAAGAATTCCTCCCAATTGACAAAGTCGAAAGAGTGCAGCAGCATAATTGGGATGTTCAACGACAGCATGTTCTAAATAATTCTTCGTTTTTTCAGCGACTTTGGAGCTCTGCCAAAGTACCGAACAATCTGAAAGATCTCCACAGATTACCTCTCTGTGATAAACCAATGCTAAGGGAGTCGCAGAAAATTTCCCCTCCATTTGGTGAATATCTAGCCGCGAATATCAATGATGTGGTTCGCTTTCATCGCACGTCAGGTTCTACCGGACATGAAGTGAATATCGCACAGACTCAATTCGACGCAGAACAAACTGCGCGAGTTGGAGGAAGAAGCCATCGCGCTTGCGGACTTAAACCCAATCATTTGGTCATCCACTGTTTGAATTATCAAATTTGGATGGGTGGAGTGACAGATCATTTGTCTCTAGAGGCCGTCGGCGCAACAGTAATACCGTTTGGAATTGGAAATCGCAAGTTGCTGATAGAAACGATTTTAGAGCTTGGAGTCAATGCAATACACTCGACGCCATCCTATCCAGCGGTCCTGGAACAATCAATTGCAGAACACTTTTCTAATTTATCACCTCGTGATTTGGGGCTCGAACTTGCACTGTTTGGAGGTGAAGCTGGCCTTGATGACATGGGATTTCGCAGGAGACTGAAAAATACGTGGGGATATGCTGTAAGAAACGCCAACTATGGAGTTTCAGACGTCTTTAGCAATTTCGCTGGACAATGTGAATTCAGCAATGATCTGCATTTTGTCGGCCACGACGTTCTTTATCCAGAAGTAATTGATCCGAACACCTTGGAGCCACTACCTTGGGAAGAAGGAAGCCAGGGGGAACTGGTGTTGACACATTTGGCGCGTAGAGCACAGCCACTGGTTCGTTTTCGTACGAACGACTCCATCGTGATTACAGAAACCGATGTTTGTGCCTGCGGGCGTACAACGGCCAGATTTAGAGTGTTGGGCAGAACCGACGACATGATCGTAATTCGAGGCGTAAACGTATTCCCCGCTGCCATTGGAGGTGTTCTGAATGAATTCAGGCAACTGTCAGGTGAATTTCGGATTCGGTTGAAAGGAATAGCGCCGAATCATCAAGTTCGGGTCGTAGCAGAATTGAAAGACGATGTTCAGACTACAGAAACCTTAATAGCACAAATCGAGAAGGCGATAAAATTTTCACTTCGGGTTTCAGTGCGCGTAGTTCTTGTGCCACCTCAATCCCTACCTAGAACAGAGGGAAAAACTAAACATTTGATTCGAGAAAATTAAGCATGAACGATACTGTATTGAGCTCTGTTCGAAGAAAAGTCTGCACGATCACTTTGAATCGTCCCGAACGATTGAATGCACTCAATTCCGAACTGCTGCTAGCGTTTCGAATTGCTCTGGATGCAGCTAATTCTAGCGATGATGTGGGAGCCATCTTACTTCGAGGTTCTGGAAGGGCGTTTTGTTCTGGGGACGATCTGAAAGATTTTGAGGCACAATCGAATACAAAAGAAGAATCTCAAGTATTTATCGAATCAATTCAGGACATTACAAGGCGAATTGTGCTTGGGAAAAAGATTGTTGTTGGCTCAATTCATGGTTGGGCCGTTGGCGGAGGGCTTGAATGGGCAATCAATTGTGATCTAGCGGTATTTGCAGACAATACTCAGTGCTTCTTTCCTGAACTAAAGTGGGGAATGTTTCCAACAGGTGGTGTAACTTCGCTGCTGCCGCGAATAGTTGGGTTAGTGAAAGCGAAAGAACTGATGTTGCTCGGTGAAGTGTTTGATGCTTCTGAAGCAAAGGAGATGGGTCTGGCTTGGAAAGTCGTCCCTGAATCCGAAGTGTATGACGTTGCACATCGGACAGCAGAGTATATTGCGGGATTGCCAGAGCACTCGGTTCAAACACTCAAGTGCGTTTTGAACGCAACGCATCAACTTGATCTCGAGCAGACAATGAAACTGGAAACGGATGCAACAGTGGAGAGTTTTCTCAATCCTGAAACATTGAAGCGCGTAAAGACCTTCGATTCATAGACGCTCTCGATTGACGTTGAATTTTGCGCATTTGTTTCTTGTCAACCTAAATTTCTACAGAACGGCAGAACCAATCGTTTATCCGGTATCAGTTCGAGACAATGCTCGATGATGGCGCTACTGACTGAGATTGATGCGGATTCGAACTGTGACCGTAACGTTTTCGCTGCAGATCGCATATATTCACTTTATCTGAATCTCAGTTCAAATATATTTCCGGCATCTGAGCACGACAATCGGATATACGAATTGCCCTGTACAGAACCGCTGTAAATCAGCACGAAAGCATTGTCCCCGACTATAATAAATCTCTCCCAATTGCCTATCAACAAACACTCGTTCAGTAATATTATTTTCAACTGACCGAATTGCTGATCTGGAGAGGTGACCGAGCGGCCGAAGGTGCACGCCTGGAAAGCGTGTGTGCGTGGATAGCGTACCGAGGGTTCGAATCCCTCCCTCTCCGCCACAGTATTTCAATGAGCTATTGTTTCAATTGGAATATTTTGTAAAATATTTTATGGAATCAATAGTTTATATGTCGAATATGGTGTTCTGAATTGTGTGTCAGAGGTGTGGTTCAAGCTAGTCGTGACCGTACGAACGCGAGTGTGAACCTCCACGCTGGAGCGCAAAATCTCTGAATCCGCTTGTGAGGGGGAAATGTGTCTAGAACCGTAAAACCGCATAATGGGGCCGCGAGCCGAAGCCATAGGAGCGGGAGGACTCAAGAAGTCCCGCTGGGCCGCGGTAGCAGCTATCTCGTAGAATTTCTGCGTTTCTATCGGCTAGGCCTCGATGAATTGGAGCCTCTAAACAGCAGAAACAGGACAAGGTCAGTTCCAACAGACATTGGCTGCTTTGCAATAGCACTGTTCTCATCGACAACACTGTACGGGACATTTTCGCTCAGGCTTTGCGTCCTGAATCACCTCACTGCCTGGGAGCATGTCAGCGAGAAGCTCCACACTGTGGAGCGATTGGGAGCAGACGCCGCGTCCCATCGGATACGGTAGAAAAGGCAGTTCCAAGACAAGAACGAAAATTGAGATTCAACCGCTTTCGCTACGGCTTCGAGACCTTTCTTGGCGATCTGTCGGGAGCACTGACAGCAACCGTAGTGTCGTTGCCGTTCGCGCTCGCCTTCGGCGTCGCTTCAGGCTTGGGGGCAGCTGCCGGACTCTACGGTTCGATCGCAGTCGGCTTCTTTGCAGCCGCCTTCGGCGGTTCACGCACTGTGATTTCGGGGCCTGCACCTTCGGTGACCGTCGCCATGGCGGTGATCGTAACGACACACGCCACCAGTCTTTCCGAAGCCTTCACAGTAGTTGTGATGGGAGGACTGATTCAAATCCTCCTAGGTCTGTCCGGGCTAGGCCGCTTCGTTGCCTACACACCGTATGTCGTCATGTCGGGAGTTATGTCAGGGATCGGCTTAATCATCGTGCTCGTGCAAATTGCACCGTTCTTCGGCTCACCCGCGGTACCAGGAGGCGCCATTCCTTCGCTGTGGGCAATACCACAGGCCATCACTAACTTTGAACCGCACGCCGTCCTGATCGCCGCCGCCACCTTGGCAACCGTAGTGCTGTGGCCTGGCAGACTTGCCAGGTTGCTGCCACCACCTCTCGTCGCACTAGTCGCAGGATCGCTCCTCGGTGTCCTATGGCTGACCGACGCGCCAACCATCGGGTCGATCCCTAGCGCATTGCCGAAAATTCAATTGGCGGCACCTTCGGTCGAGTTCGTAGTCAGTGCGATTGAACCCGCTCTCATCCTTGCTCTGCTGGGTTCGATCGACAGCCTTCTCGCCTGCATGGTCGCCGATTCGCTTACCGGCACACGACACGATGCAAATCGCGAATTGTCCGCCCAAGGTTTCGGTAACGTGGTTGCAGGACTGGTCGGGGGACTTCCAGGTGCAGGGGCTTCTGTCAGTACCGCGACCAACATTCGAGCGGGCGGCCTGACGCGCGTGTCAGGTGTTTTGAGAGCCTTGTTCTTGCTCGCACTGGTATTGGGTTTTGGACATTTGGTCGAACCGATTCCCCACGCGGTTCTGGCAGCGATCCTGTTAAAGGTTGGCTGGAGCCTCATTGACTGGGATTTGCTCGGACGGGCGCGCCACCTCAGACGGGAGCACTTGATTGTCATTCTGACGACCTTGGCTCTGACGGTGTTTGTCGATCTTATAACTGCAGTTGCCGTAGGACTGATCGTCGCCGGCATGGCCCATGCGCGAAAGCTGGAACACTTCGAACTGGAAAGCGTAATTTCAATTCCGCTTCGCGATCGTACCTTTTTTGCTGACCATGACGACATGGCTCGCGCTGACCCCTACTCGGCGAGAGTCGGACTAGTGGCGCTCAAGGGAGGATTCACCGTTGCGTCCTCCAAAAAGCTCGTGGACGTTATAGGCGCGGATATCAAGGACCACGAAGTCGTCATATTCGATTTCTCCGGTACCACTTACCTGGACGATAGCGCCGCGAAACTGATTGGAGAACTGCTTGACATTGCGAAAGAGCAGCGTACCCGTTTCATTCTCATAGGCTTTTCGGACGCTGTAGCACAGACACTGTTTGCATTCGGTGTCTTGCAGCGCATACCTGAAGGCTGCGTGGTAGAAACCATGGAACATGCGCGGGAGGCAGCTTATAGGTTCGTTGCGGAGGAGCGGAAGGGATGATCTGCTCGTTTGCGTCCAAACCACGTCGGACCGTGTTCGAGCGCAGCCATAAGAGATCAGTGTCTGCAGTTGTCTTCGTTGGCGAACAGGGCAACATGCAGTACGAATTGAACGATTAGCACCGACTCGCCGTTGCGTGCAGGAATGTTTTTCGCTGACAAAAAAAGTGTCGCATCATCTCGAAAATGGCAGCGGATAAAGTAAAAATTCTTACTGTACGCACGATACAGAACTTATCTGACTTCAAACATACAATTATTCACTTGACACAAATTTCTGACAAAATTTGTAAAGCCAAGAAATGGTTTAATAGACTTTCGTCGCGGCAAAAGGTACACACGAAACCATTGTTCGCCCTCTCCACCGGAAAAAATGTTCAATCCTCATTTTTCGCCAGTAGTTCATTATTGATCCAAACGATAGAACGACTTTGCAAAAATTTGAATCAAACTTGAAACATATTAACAATGGTGCTAATGTTTCGATTAGTGTATTAATATATTTCTCATATATTCATTTAGTTGATTCCGTTATGGCCAAATCACTTTCTCTGAAGTCCTATTGGACGTTGACGAATTATGCACTAGCACATATGACCTGTCTCATCCGTAATCCTCCGAGAGGCATTTTGGACAATGAAATCAGGCAATCGCTGCTTTGTCACCCTCTAGTCGGATTGACTATTGGCATCCACATTTTCTGGTTGCAATATGTACTGCATTTGTTTGACGCGGTGTTGGTCGCCGCGGTTCTACTGCTTGTTTGGGTTTGGCTTACACGATTAGCCCATATTTCCGGCTTCGTAAATTCCGTACAGAGCTGGTTTGATTTGAATCGTCCTCTTTCCTTCAGTTCTGGGGAACAAGAACAAGACACAAATTTCAGCTGGCAGCCTACGGTCGCAATAATTTTACTGCTGATAATCAAATTTACAGGACTAGTCCAAGCTACTGCAACCGAAAACTTCGGAGCAATTTTTATTGCTTGTGTAGTTGCAAGAACAATTCCCGTCGGACTTTTGGCATTTGCAGCTTATGACTCAAGTTCAACGTTTGCTGGCTTGGCAAAAGTCGAAATTTCAAAAAGAAATTCATTGATTTGTGTGTCAGCCGCTGTGGTGCTAACGATCTTGTTGGCTTGGCATTGGGCAATCGTGATTATTGGGATTTGCGCAGCCGGCGCTTTTCTCGTCTACTACGTTTTTAAGAAAAGAAAGAAAAAGGTCTCGGGTGACCATTGCAACGCGATGATTGAAATTTCCGAAGCAGTGGTTCTGTGGACAGCTGTTTTATGACCGAATAGGATTCAGATAAAACGATCCTTGATTGGACCGTTGTAAATAATAAATGGCGGAGAGGGTGGGATTCGAACCCACGTGGGGCTTGCGCCCCCAACGGATTTCGAGTCCGCGCCGTTATGGCCGCTTCGGTACCTCTCCTCCTAGCTGTTTGGGGTTCCGCGAATTAATTGAACTGGTTGAATACCAACGACTGGCCTCATATCCTCCAATGCTTTTCTTAATTTTAACGTTTCCGACGAAAAAAAATTTGAATCAATTCCCTGCAATCCTCCTCTAACACTGCACTGACTACCTCACATCGATGGTTCAATTTTTTGTGATTCAATAAGTTCATTAGTGAATCAACCGCACCCGCTTTTGCGTCCGCTGCTCCGTAGACCAAAGTAGCAAGCCGTGCCTGGACAATAGCGCCCGCACACATCGCACAGGGTTCAATCGTCACATACATGGTTGCTGCGGGCATTCGATGATTGCCGAGTTGGGAAGCAGCATTTCTCAAGGCTACAATTTCTGCGTGCGCAGTAGGGTCACAATCTGTAATCGTTCGATTAAAACCTTTCCCTACGATTTTATTATCTACTATCACCACAGCTCCAATTGGAACCTCGTCCATTTCAAATGCTGTTTGCGCTAACTTCAGCGCCTCGCGCATCCAATGCTCGTACTCATTTACCGGAACGCCCATTTGAAATTTCTGCTGCGATTTCCAGAATTTGAGGTGACAGTTGATCAGAGATTTTTCTCTAGTATTATTTTTGACAATCGTCGATTAGTTTCGACGCCATAGCACTGGAAACCAATCCTCTCGCATTCGATCACCAAGCCTCAAGCCCATATCCCCCAAGGGAGGCGATGTCTCGATGTTTCGCTCACAGTAAACTACATCATCTCCTAACCAACGAGTCGAAAACGCACGACGGCGACTCAGCACTTCATCAGACTTCGTTCCATGCACTGTCCGAAAATCGAACGCAATGCAGTCACCCGGCTCTAATTCCCAAGTTAGAAGTTCATACTCTGCAGGCTGAATGTTCGGCACTGACTCCAGATATTCACCCTGTGCGACAAAGTTAGCGCTGTCTTGAAACGCGACTGGATGAAACAGCTTGCCCCACCGGTGCGAACCTTTTACAAATCTGACGGCAACATTTGCTGGAGTTTGATCAAGTGCAATATACAGACTGACGGTTTGATTGCCATCAACACAGTAATACGGTAAATCTTGATGCCAGGGTGTTTCTTGTTGTGTGCCAGGTTCCTTACAAAATGTATGTTCGTGAAAGAATTGAGCTGTCTGTGCCTGCATCAACTGTCCGGCTATAGAAGCTGCAGAGGATTGAGTTACGTACTCAAAATATTCTGGAATCAGCAGCCAGTTGCAATAACTGTCAAAAAATCGGCCTTGATTGCCTGCGGGAACACTGTCACAAGGAAAAGCATAGTCATTTGGGGAATCGAGATTTCTCTGCAACCCTCGCCGAAGTGGCTTTATCCAGTCTCGAAATACTCCTCGAATTAGCACTGCTCCATCCTCCTGATATTTTTTGACGAGGTCATGCGAGCACAGCCACGACGGCATGACTGAAAGGTCAATTTCGGGCACACCGTGCGGTATCCAATCTACAGTTGGTTGATTTCCAGATTGTTTTTGATCTGATGTGTTCATGTAAATGATCTCAACTGCCTTGAAATGAGACGAGAAAAAATGCAAATAATCCATGATACTTGATGAAAAATCTAAACAGCGCACTGATTTGTCGTTCCTTGATCCCGCGGCCATGCCCATCGAATTTCTTGATTCAACGAAAGTGTATAATTGGCCTAGAAAGTCTTTCTAACTTTTTCACAACTTGATCCTCCCAATAATTTTGGTCTCCAGTTACAGCGCATCTGATATCGAAGTCCTTGTCGGTCTTGAGCCGGTCCAAAAAAGGCCGGGCATGTATACCCAAACCGACAATCCAAACCATTTAGCACAAGAAGTCATTGACAACGGTGTGGATGAAGTAATTTCCGGTCACGCATCAGAAATCACCGTGACTCTGCACGAAGATTGCTCCTTAAGCGTTTTGGACGATGGTAGAGGCATACCGGTCGATATTCATCAGGATGAAATGATTCCAGCGGTTGAATTAATCATGACAAGGTTACATTCAGGCGCAAAATTTTCCTCTAAAAATTACCGACACTCAGGCGGACTGCATGGAGTTGGAGTTTCTGTTGTCAATGCCTTGTCAAAACGTCTTGTTGTTGAGATCATGCGTGGTGGACAGCTGCATCGAATCGAATTTGTGAATGGTGACGTCAGTCAGCCGCTAACGATTATCGGTGACGTCGCAAAGAGGTGTACAGGCACAAAAATTCGATTTTGGCCAAATCCCAAATATTTTGATTCGATTGACTTTGATATCAGGAAATTAAAGCAGCTGATGATTGCAAAAGCCGTGCTATGCACTGGTTTACAGCTGAATTATGTCGATAAAACCGACCCCAAAAAAAATGAAAGCTGGCAATTCGAGGAAGGCCTGCAGAACTATCTTCATGACCAGCTAAACGGAAGTTCAGCCATTCCGGAACTGCCTTTTGTTTTTCACCAAAATTTAGAAGAAACGGTCGTCGATTGCGCAATTACCTGGACTCCCGCATCAAGTCAAGTCATCGCAAAAAGCTTTGTCAATCTAATTCCTACGCCGCAGGGAGGCACGCACGTAAATGGGTTTCGAATCGGCATCGCGAATGCCCTGAGAGAGTTTTGCGAGTTTCGAAATCTTACTCCGAAAGCAATCAAAATTTCAGTTGACGACGTTTGGCGCCAGTGTAATTTCATTCTTTCCGTTCGTATGGACAACCCCCAGTTTCAAGGTCAAACCAAGGAACGGCTATCGACAAGAAGAATAGGCAAAATCCTTGCCAACATGACCAAAAACGTCATCAGTCTATGGTTGAATCAACAGGTAACAGTTGCCGAACAAATCGCTAAACTGGCGATAGCCAATGCGCGTCAGCGTAAGTTAGCCAGTCAGTCGGTAAAAAGGCGAAAAACCGTGCTCGGTCCCGCATTGCCCGGCAAACTAGCAGACTGCACCAGTACTGAATTACAGGAAACAGAGCTGTTTCTTGTCGAAGGCGATTCTGCGGGCGGCTCAGCAAAACAGGCGCGCAACAAAGAAACGCAAGCGATTTTGCCATTGCGTGGAAAAATTCTCAACACTTGGGAAATTGGCTCGGAGCGTGTCCTTGCTTCAGCCGAAGTCAATTCAATCGCTGTAGCGCTTGGAGTCGACCCCGGATCATCAGAAGTCAATGGACTGCGTTATGGAAAAGTTTGCATACTAGCTGATGCCGATTCGGACGGAGCCCACATTGCGACTCTTCTATGCGCTCTTTTCGTCCGACATTTTCGAGTGCTTGTCGCTGCTGGACATGTCCATGTCGCAATGCCTCCGTTATACCGAATTGACTCTGGCAAGGATGTGCACTATGCGTTGGATGATGATGAACTGGAACAATTGAAGCGGCAGCTGAAATCTGCAAAGAGAAACACCAAGATTACAGTACAGCGCTTTAAAGGACTCGGAGAAATGAATCCATCTCAGTTGAAGGAAACAACGATGGACCCTTCTTCCCGTCGACTGGTTCGGCTTGAAATTAATGGAACTGCGACAGTCGACAAAAAACTAGACATGCTGCTCGCCAAGAAAAAAGCCGGGGCTCGAAAGCTTTGGTTGACAAGATATGGTGACCAAGCCATTATCTGACAGCAATGTCGATTGAGGGTTCAGACCAGCCGAATATCTTTGCTGATTCAGCAGAGGAGTCCGTCCTTCTGGAGGAATTCGCAGAAAAGGCATACTTGAACTACTCCATGTATGTCATTCTGGATCGAGCTCTACCGCATATCTCAGACGGTCTCAAACCCGTACAGCGAAGAATCGTCTACGCAATGTCCGAACTGCGCCTGAATTCGACCGAGAAATTCAAAAAGTCCGCGCGTACCGTCGGTGACGTCATTGGCAAATTTCACCCACATGGCGACACCGCCGCATATGAAGCCATGGTGCTCATGGCCCAGCCATTTTCGTACCGATATCCTATTATTCACGGCCAAGGAAACTGGGGCTCACCCGATGACCCAAAATCATTCGCCGCTATGCGCTACACCGAGTGTAAATTTACTCCGTACGCTCAAACCTTGTTGGAAGAGCTGTCCAAAGACAAGGTTTATTGGCAGCCTACATCAGCTCCTACATCCAATGCGGATCTCGAACCTCAAGTATCCAAAGGAACGGTGAACTGGGTTCCTAATTTCGACGGCACAATGGATGAACCGCAGCGACTGCCCGCACAGCTGCCAAATATTCTTCTCAACGGAAGTACGGGTATCGCCGTGGGAATGACAACGAGTGTTCCGCCTCATAACATGCGGGAAGTGGCCAAAGCGTGCGAAGCTCTTTTACGGAAACCCACCACGAGAAGTGAACAGTTATGTGAATATATTCCTGGTCCTGATTTCCCAACGAAAGCCATCATCATTACTCCTCGCGATGATTTAGTGAAAACATACAAAACGGGAAATGGTTCAGTCAGAATGCGCGCAGACTGGAAAACTGAGAAGAAATCTATCGTAATTCATGCTCTACCGTACCAGGTTTCAGGTGCAAAAATTATGGAGCAGATTGCCAAACAGATGCTCGAAAAGAAACTGCCCATGATCGTGGACCTTCGAGACGAAGGTGATGAAGAAACTCCAACGCGACTGGTCTTGGAACTTCGAAGCAATCAGGTTGATGGTGAACGATTGATGGGCCATTTATTCAAGACAACAGATCTGGAAAGAAGCTATCGAATTCACCTAAATCTAATTGGACTCGACGGAAAACCAAGAGTGCACAATTTAAAGAAACTGCTTTCAGACTGGTTGAAGTTTCGGAAGTCGACAATTCTGCGACGCCTGCAGGGTCGGCTGGATTACGTCACAGACAGGCTCGAAATTCTTGATGGATTGTTCACTGTTTATCTGAATCTCGATGAAGTTATTCAGATCATTCGCAATGAAGATCATCCTAAATTGGTATTGATGCAAGAGTTCAATCTTAGCAAACGTCAAGTGGATGCAATTTTGGAAATTCGTTTGCGTCAATTGGCCAAGCTCGAAGAAATCAAAATTCGAAAAGAACAGAACGCCTTGCGCATTGAAAGCAATGATCTTTATGAAATTATTCATTCACCGAGAAAGCTGAAGCAACTGACAATTCAAGAAATTCAAGCAGTCGCCAAAAAGTATGGAGATGATCGCTCATCAAAAATGCAAGAAATGGGCGAAGTTCAGGCATTTTCTGTTGATGAATTCACTCCCGTTGAGCTAATTACAGTCTTCCTGTCTGAGAATGGTTGGGTTCGTGCCGGAAAAGGTCATAAGTTCAACCTCGAAACGCTCAAATATCGATCTGGCGATAAATACCTATCGCACACAACAGGGAAGTCAAATGAGACGTTGATTTTTATGGACGCCACTGGCAGAGTCTACACGGTAAATGTCCGCGACTTGCCATCTGCAAGAACCTTGGGCGATCCATTGACAAAGTTTGTGACTCCACCAAAAATGGCTCACTTAACTGGAATGTTTTTAGGGCCTGCTGACTGTCACTGTCTGTTGTCATCAAGTGACGGGTATGGATTCGTGAGTCCGCTAAAGCAGATCACTTCCAAAACAAAAACCGGTAAAAATGTGCTCATGGTGGCAGAGGGTATTCCCCTCCCAATCGAGCGTGTAGACGATTTTTCCGAATCAGTTGTCGTAATTACGAATAAAGGACGCCTTCTGACGTATTCAATAAAGCAGCTTCCGATACGCAGCAGAGGAAAAGGCACAAAACTGATCAACATACCGAAAACAGCGACTGGCGAAAACGTCAAGATCGTAAAAGTACTGTCACAAGATCAGACCATAAAAATTCACGCGGGCAAACGGTTCGTTCGATTGAATTCTTCACAACGAGAAGGCTACAGAGGCGACCGAACGTTACGAGGGAAATTACTGCCTCGGGGTTATCAGCGAGTCGACAGAGTTGAAATCGAATAGATGCTATGGGTTCGGTAGGGATTGTAACGTGATTGAATGATTCCCTTCGATTCTTTTTTAGTTTGGTTTCTAAGGAGAATTTTGGATTAAACTTGCTTGCTTTGCTTTGTTTTTTGAGCGAATTCAAAAGCTAGAATCTAAGTCACTGAAATCGCTCGAAATAACGTTCCAATTCGCTCAATCGTCCAAATGGAGGCAAGGAAAACGCAAGGAGTCACAACAATCCATCGGTAGATATTCAATAAATTAGCTTTGAATCGTTTGATTCCCCACATGGTCAGCCACATGCCTACGACGATTGCAATCTGACCAAGTTCTACGCCAACATTGAAAGATAACAGTACTTTCCACAAATGTGCGCTGTTGGGCAACAGCAGTTCGTGCAAAATAAAGGAAAATCCAAATCCGTGAAACAAACCAATAAAAATCGTTATGCCTAGATTTGCGTATGCTCTTTCTGGTTTTTCACTTAGTTGCAGAGCAACCACTCCCATGTAGATGATCGAGATCGCTATAAATGCTTCTACTGTGGGGACAAACCAAGCGGCAGATGGAACGAAACCCAAGAAACCAGCTATCAATGTAAATGTGTGTCCGACAGTAAAACCAGTCACTCGCCAAATCACACTTCCGAGTGAAACAGCGCCAACAGTCAGGCACAGCACAAAAAGCACATGATCCAATCCTTCCAGTATGTGCTTCATACCGTGAAAAATGAACGTTGCTATCGCAGCAACTTCCGAATTTTCTATTTTCACAGGTTCGTGACGCAAACCTGTCAGTTTATGAATTCTGGTGCTGCCTGGATAGTGGTCAAGTATCAAATTTGCGATGCTGTCTTGGAATTCCAGATTGGGCTGAAAGTGATCCTGAAAGGTAAATGAATCGACAGATGATGAATGCTCGTAATGTAGATAAACATCTGTAACGGTCTCACCAACATATAGCTCGCCATCAAAATTTACAACAGCATCTCCTTGAAAAGCACGCTTTGCTTCCGTCAATGACGAAAACGGTGGCTGTTCAAGTACAGCATACATTCGCACTGCGCGTATCGTAGGAATCAATCGTTCATTTTCAGTCTCGAACGACATGCCATCGACCACAAATTGAGCAAATTCATTGGGATTTAACCGCACTTTTTCAACGTCAACATAGTGCATTAGGACGTCAGTTTCTATTCGGTTATAAGTAAAAGGAGCGGGTGCTGGCGTGCCCTCACCAGTATCCTCTCCAGCTAATCCAGCCAGAAAAATTGGTGTAGGCAATCGAAGATAGACATCAAGTCCATTTGAGGTGTGAACAATGTGAATCGTTCGGATATTAGCGTTGAGATTGAAGTGTGCGTAACCCGAACCAGAAACGAAAATCGTCCCTAACGCAAAAGAAAGTAAGGTTAAGAATCGGAAACGAACCACTTTTGATTTCTGGTACTTAGAAAACTAAATCAAAATGGAAGGCTGAGCTCGCAAAAATTTAGCTGAATTTACTGCCAGTTAGGTGTGCCGTGCCCAATACTCGCCAGTAATCTATCTGCCTTGCTAAACCTTCGATCAAACTGGAAGAAAATTGATTGAGAGGATATGGCTCGATATTCTGACAACCGCTCCTTAACCGGAGGCAACGAGAACCTCTCTAAACACAGCTTGAACCATCGGTACTGGCACAGCGTTTCCTGTTTGCTTTCTAAGCTGGCTGCCGTTGCCGATGATCTCGAACTTCTCAGGGAACCCCTGCAGTCTCAACTGCTCGCGGGGTGATAATCGACGCTCTCCGTTCACCAAAAGATAGTTGTAAGGTGCGTTCGTGCGCAAGGCGCACGAAAAAGGATGACTTTTTGCATTGCCTACATTATTTTCGTGCCATATTGAAGGAACGATATTTGATGTATGTTTAGCCAGACGCTTTCTTCTTATATGTTCACTAACGAAGTGCCGTTTTTCTGCACATCTCTCGCGAATTTGCGAGAAAGTATTACTGTGTGATTTCGATTTTGGCCGTTTGAATGACTCTAAACCACTGCGCATGCCAACAACAATTGCTCGTTCTCGTTTTTGCGGAAGCCCGAAGTCAAGTGCGTTTAATACTTTCACTTTAGCGACTGACAATCGGGGTGTCGGTTCAACCCCCAAGCACAAATCAAGCCGAGATTTCAAATGCCTTAGTGCTCATTTTTAAGACGGATTAAAAGAAGAGATTTGTCGGAACCCAAATCTATTCAGCACTTAAAACTCGACTCAATATAACAAGCATCACAGAGTCAGGATATGTTTATCAACTAAATCGCAACCTGAAACCAGCCTCGGAACTTAATATTCCAAGGCTGGTTAGTTTTACAGCAATTAACCGTCTTGTTGAACTGCCAGGTTATGAGATCCGAAATACATGACATGCCCTTTCATATCTGCAATACTATCGGGCGTAAGAGTCACGGTAGGTCCATCTAACATCGTATGTTCGTGGGTCTGTGTCCATTCGGACGCGTCAAGAAGCGTGGAAGTCCAGAAAGTCGTTTCAGGAACCAAGTAGTGATGTGGAATTGCAACTTTGGCGCCAACCATATCAACGACTGAATCCGCTTGTTCATAATCCAAAATATGTTTAGATCCATCGACTGGAACAAATACGACATCGACCTGACCGATTTTATCCAGCACTTCCTGAGGAGGATTCGGCCGATTGTCACCCCACATCAGCAGTCGAAGACCACCGGTTTCGATCAGGTAGAGACTATTGTCCATGTGTCGGAAGTTTGTCGGTGGACAAGGATCATCGCGACCTTCAAATTGCTTGACTGCTTCAGTCCAAGTAACGATTCCCGGCGCAACACATTGATGTTTATCCGCAATCCCCGTAATCTTGACATCTCCCAGTTCAAATGTTCCGCCCATACGATCCAAAAGCATGTTTGCATCGAGTCGCTCAAGGGCGTCGTGGTCAAAATGAGCATGAGTTGACAAGCCGATATCCACGTCTGTCATTGGAAATTCAATTCGATACCACAATCCCCAAGCACCGGAAGGGTCGTTTCGCCATGGATCAACCATCATGGAGATACCACGCGGTGACGTGACTTTAAATGATGAATTGCTGTAGTACGAGACTTCGACTCCTGCCATTGCATCACGCGTGCCGCCTTCATTTTGAATTTGGATAATTCGATTGTGGTTCTTGCCCGACTCCCAGGAAACTAGATGGGTGATTCCTTCTTTGGATAGGCCAACCAAACCTCCGAGCATAACAACCAAACCAATTACAAATAGTTTATTGCCTTTGTTTTTCACATTACCTCCTATAGATCAATGGTAAGCTCATATTAAAAAAATCTATTTTAGCACACGGTAGTGAAACCCAATAAATGGTGAATTCCAAAAACTGGAGCAAAAAGTCGGCCCTTTATTTAGTAAGCAGTTCAGTCATCACAAAATTTATTAACAACAAAAACAAATATTTAGAGAATGAGGGTGACACGACCTAGGGAAGCCGCTCGGAGCTTGCCGAAAGTGCACCTTCAGGTCCCCCATCTCAAACGCTTATTGTTAAACACCCATCACGGTTTCAGTTGAATGTATTCGTAGAAAATAATCTATAAAATTGTGTATCGTTCCAATCGAAGTCCTCGGAAAAGCCAATTGCTACCGAGTTTTATGAACGCGCTGGGAATCACGCTGGAGTTGTTTTGTAAGTCAAGACTGAAAATTGAACAGAGACGATTCTTTTACTTAATCGCTTGAATGTTCGATAATGTTTTGAATCTATGGCTGATGTGTTCAATAAAGAAAAACGAAGCCAAATTATGGCTTCAATTTCGGGGAAAGACACTAGTGTAGAACTACAAATTAGAAAAGCTTTGCATCGAAGGGGCTATCGGTATGGTCTGCACAATAGAACTTTGCCCGGCACGCCTGACATTGTCTTTCGTCGATTCAATGCGGTAGTCTTTGTCAACGGCTGTTTCTGGCATGGACACGACTGTCCACTTTTCAGACCTCCATCTTCAAATCGAGACTATTGGGAGAAAAAGATACAGGGGAATCGAGATAGGGACGTAAAATCAGTTGCGCTGCTTCAAGAAAAAGGCTGGCGAACGATGGTTGTCTGGGAATGCAGCTTAAAAGGAAAAACCAAACTGAATTTTGAGACTGTCATCCTGACAATCGAGGATTGGCTGCAAGGCAACGGAAAACATGCTGAAATAAGAGGTGTTGCCTCAATAGAAAATCAGTAGGCTGAACTCAGGAAGCCAGCTACGACTCTCGATTCTTGTGCCAGTCATAAACTCTGGATAGAGCACATTTCCATTGTGCAACGTAGAATGCTCTATGTTTAAAGCAGGAGCGAATTATCCAAATAATGCATCTCTTCTTCAAAGCGTTCCTGAATTCTCTCTAACGCATCCAAGTCATCCGCTTCGAATCGAAATACAATTTCGCTGGCTGTATTTGAAGCGCGCATGACACCAAATCCATCATCAAAATCGACGCGGATACCATCAAGGTAATTGACGGTGGCATCCCAAAAATTTGCGCGTTTTCGAAACTCTTCAACAACTAGATGTGGTCGCTCACACTCTATTCTCAATTCCTGAGTACCAAGAGGGAAGGGTAAATCTTCGAATATTTCCCAGGTCGCCCGTCCATCATTCGCGAGAATTTCACATAATCTGGCACCAGCGTAGAGACCGTCGTCAAATCCTGGCCAACGGTCCCTGAAAAACATATGCCCACTCAGTTCGCCGCCAAATATTCCGTCACATTCAATGAGCTTTGATTTCATGAGAGAATGCCCTGTTTTCCACATCACCGGTTCGCCGCCTGCGAATTCAATCGCTTCTGGCAAAGCGCGCGAGCATTTCACGTCAAAGACGACAGCCCGACCCGGGTTTTCTTCAAGAATATTCTGAGCAAATAAAATCATTAACCGGTCCGGCCAAATTATTTCACCAGTCGGTGCGATTGCAACGACTCGATCCCCGTCACCATCAAATGCCAAACCGACATCGGCGCCAACCTCTTTTACTTTTTCAATAATGTCCTTTAGATTTTCGACTTGCGTGGGATCACCCAAATGATTCGGAAAACTGCCATCAACTTCACTGTACATTTCAATGACTTCACATCCTAGCCGACGAAACAGTTGAGGCGCTATCAATCCTGCGACGCCATTTGCACTGTCAATTACGACTCGCAATCCTTGATTGAGCCGAATATCTGAACAAATCGTGTCGATATAGAACTCTGATATGGATTTTTTCTGCAAATACCCTTCACCTTCCAGAAACATTCTTTCTTCGATTCGTTTCTTGATTTTTTGGATGTTGGTTCCGTACAACGTATGGTGTGCCAGCATCATCTTGACACCGTTGTAAAACGGCGGATTGTGACTCGCAGTAACCATCAATCCCGTGCCAGCTGTCAGGTGATAAGCTCCGAAATAAAGCAAGGGAGTAGGAATTGTTCCCAAATCAATAACGCCACATCCTGTTGAGCGCACGCCGGAGATCAACGAATTTTTAAACTGAGGGCTAGACAATCGAGCGTCACACGCAATTGCGACTTCTTCGATCGATTTAATTTGCGCAATAGTGCCAAAGGATTGGCCAATCTTCTTGATGACTGAACTTGTGAGAGACTTATGTGCAACTCCGCGAATGTCATACATTCTGAAGATATTCTCTTTTATAGGCTTTTGAGTTCGCTTTTTGGGAATACCAGATTGGAGAAAGTCGTACGAGTTTGAAAAATTTTTGTCCACAGCGGAAAAAGTTAAAGGGTTGTATAAATTTAATTCAGGCGATGGATGCCACGTGCATCAACAGAAAGAGCAGCTTCATGCACCGCTTCGGACAACGTTGGATGTGCATGAATCGTCCGTGCTAAATCTTCTGAGCTAGCGTGATATTCCATTGCAACGACCGCTTCTGCGATCAATTCGGATGCATGTGGTCCGATAATATGTACGCCTCGGATTCGGTCGGTATCTGCATCCGCAACAATTTTTACGAAACCGGCAGTATCTTCCATCGCTTTGGCGCGGCCAGTTGCCATGAAAGGGAAAGATCCGGTTCTGCATCTCCCTCCCGCTGCAACGACTTCGTTTTCAGTTTCACCAACCCAAGCGATTTCAGGTGACGTGTAAATCGCCCAAGGAATCGTGGCATAGTTGATGTGTCCCACACCAGTTGCAATTCGTTCAGCAACTGCGACACCTTCTTCCGAACCCTTATGAGCTAACATCGGGCCGCGCACACTGTCGCCAACAGCATATACATGGTCCACACTGGTACGACAGTCTTTATCGACTTGAATGAAACCACGCTCATCCAGTTGAATACCACTTGTCGGGGTAAACAAATTGTCCGTAAAGGGGCGACGCCCGATACACACGATTAAACGATCGACCGTCAATTTTTGCAGTTTTCCTTTAAGTGTGTAATTGATATCTACAACGGAGTCTTGAACTTGGGCAGATTCAACTCGAGTACCCAGCAGAATGTTCAGTTTCTGCCGTTTGAAAATTTTGGCAGCTTCGGCCGAGATTTGATGATCCGCCGTGGGAAGAAATTCATCCAAGGCTTCTAAAATAATTACATTCGAACCCAAGCGATTCCATACGCTGCCGAGTTCTAGCCCAATTACTCCTGCACCGACAATTCCCAGTTTTTTGGGGACCGAATCAAATTCCAGGGCACCCGCGGAATCTACAATGTGACTGCCGTCAAAGGGCAGGCTTCGAAGTTCGATAGGTGTCGATCCACTGGCGAGAATGATATGATCGGCAGTGATTTCTCCAGTTTTTTGCGACGTATTCCAATCTAGCAGTTCAACCACATCGCCGCCAGCGTAACGACCATGTGCATGAATTGACTCGACATTATTGCCTTTGAACAAAGTCGCAATTCCTCTCGTCAGCGATGAAACAATTCGATTTTTTCGATTCATCATTGTCTTGACATTCATCGACACGTCTTTGACAATGATTCCGTGTCTTTTGTAAGTCGTCTTGACTTCGTGATATTTTTCCGTAGAGTCTAAAAGCGCCTTTGACGGGATGCAGCCGACGTTCAGGCAGGTTCCGCCGAGAGCAGGCTTACCCTTGTTTGTCCATCGATCTACACATGCCGTCTTCAAACCGAGCTGAGCACATCGAATCGCTGCCACGTAACCGGCTGGGCCTGCGCCGATTACGGCGACATCATAGGATTTTGATTGCATACTTTGAGTCTACAGTTCCAGCAACAAACGAGAAGGATCTTCCAATCCTCTTTTAATTCCCACCAAGAATGTAACCGCCTCACGACCATCAATAATTCTGTGATCATAGGTCAACGCAAGATACATCATGGGTCTGATAACAACTTTGCCGTTCGCTGCCATTGGACGTTCTTGAATTTTGTGCATTCCTAAAATGGCACTTTGAGGGGGATTTACGATAGGAGTAGATACCAAGGATCCAAATACACCACCGTTGGTGATTGTGAAGGTGCCGCCGCTGAGTTCGGCCAGTGTCAGCGCACCTCTCTGAGCACGACCCCCAAAATCCCGAATCTGTTGCTCGATTTCAGCAAAACTCATCCGTTCTGCATTCCGAAGAATCGGTACCACCAAGCCGCGTGGCGATGAAACAGCGATACCAATATCGCAATAATTGTGATAAACAATTTCGTTGCCATCGATTTGAGCATTGACGGCAGGAATCGCCTTGAGTGACTCGACTGCAGCTTTCACAAAAAATGACATGAAACCGAGACGAGTTTCATGTTTCTTTTCAAATTCATCTCGATATTTTTTGCGCAAGTCCATCACTGCGCTCATATCTACTTCATTAAAGGTTGTCAGCAAAGCTGCTGTTTGCTGTGACTGTACGAGCCGATCTGCAATAGTTCGCCGTATTCTGCTCATCGTCTGATGACGAACGGATCGCTCGTTGCTGGTCGGTGCAGTTACAGAAGGCGCTTCTTCCGGTTGAGGCAATGCTTCTGCTATTTCTTTTACCAACTTTTCTGGTTCAGGCTGAGCTTCCGCCTGCACCATGCTCTCTACGTCAGGTTTCGTAATTCGACCGTCTTTTCCAGTACCCGAAACCTTGCTCACGTCAATTTTGTGCTCTGCTGCAACGCGGCGAGCTGCTGGACTCAAAATCGGTTCCGGTTTTTCTGGTTCGGTTTTGACTTCCGGTGGCGCTACCGGTTCTGCTTTTTGAGTTGCTGCTGGTTCTGCAGGTTGTGGCCTTGATTCGGTTTTACCGGTTTCGATCACGCCAAGAATGTCGCCTTCAACCGTCACACTGCCTTCACCCTTCATGATTCTGCCAACTTGACCGCTCTGAGGCGCCGGCACCTCCAAAACGATTTTTTCTGTTTCGAGTTCGATCAGCACTTCGTCGCGCTCAACGCTCTCACCAACATGTTTAGTCCAGGAAAGAACAGTTGCCTCACTTACAGATTCAGGCAACATGGGTGTTTTGATTTCAATTGACATTCGATCTTTGCCTCTTTGAATCTGAAATGGAAACTACTTTGCGAGTTACGGACAGTGCATCGGTAACCAAGCGTTGTTGTTGTACTAAGTGAACACGATAATTCCCGACTGCAGGTGCAGGAGCTTCATCTCGAGACACGCAAGTGAATTTCTGGTTCTTTCTCAAACAATCGCGAATGAGATGCCAAATTTGGTACCAAGCGCCCTGATTCCTCGGTTCTTCCTGGCACCATACGACTTCTTGTGCCTTGGGGTAATTCCTAAGAACGAAATTCAATACATTGACTGGAAATGGATAAAGCTGTTCAATTCGAATAATAGCAATATTGCGAATATTCAAGTGTTCCCGCATATGATAAAGATCGTAGTAGACTTTACCCGTACACAAAATAATACGAACGACTTCATCACGTCGAATTGATCGATTAGTTTCGTCTATTACAGTGATAAATCCAGAATCCGACAGATCGCTAATATCCGAAATGGCGAGCTTGTGTCGCAGCAAGCTTTTTGGTGACAAAACTATCAATGGATGGCGGTATTTTCGCAGAATTTGCCGTCGCAGCAGATGAAACATTTGCGCAGGTGTTGTCGGAATGCAAACCTGTATATTGTCGCCAGCACATAGCTGCAGAAATCTTTCAAGTCGAGCGGATGAATGTTCCGGTCCCTGTCCTTCGTAACCATGTGGCAACAGCATTACCAAACCACAGAGCCTCCCCCACTTTACGAAACCACTACTGATGAATTGATCAATGACAATCTGCGCGCCGTTGGAGAAATCACCAAATTGCGCTTCCCAAATAACAAGTGTTTCGGGATCGGTGGTTGAATAGCCATACTCAAATGCAAGCACTGCTTCTTCGGATAGCAGCGAGTTGTAAACTTCATAATTGTCCTCAGTACGAATCGATTTCAGAGGACAGTACACACCTCGGCTATTCTGATCGTGCAACAGCGCATGACGATGTGAAAATGTTCCACGACCAACATCCTGTCCGGTCAAACGAACCTGGTATCCGTCATCAATCAGAGAGGCATAAGCCATCGTTTCCGCAAATCCCCAATCGATCGCTTTTTCCCCCAATGACATGCTGGTGCGGTCGGACACAATTTTTTGAACCCGATTGTGCAGTGTGAAATTTTCCGGCAATTCCGTCAGCTGCTTCTGCAGCTTTTCAATTCTCTCTCGAGAAACGCTTGTGTCGACTGGATCTGTCCATTGTGCAGACATGTATCGATTCCAATCGACAATTTTTTCCATTTTTGCAGGATCAATAATCTGACCGGCCACGACTTCACCTCGGTCAAGCTCGTCGCGGTAATCCAGAACCATCTTTTGGGCTTCAGTATCGGAAATCACTCCTTTTTGGGCCAAATCCTGCGCATACATGCGTCGAATTGGGACGACTTGCTTGATTCGCGAATACATGACGGGCTGTGTCATCATCGGTTCGTCCGCTTCATTGTGACCATATCTTCGATAACAGACCATATCGATCACAACATCCGTATGAAATTCCGTTCGGTAGGCATGCGCCAGTCGAGCCACTTTTACCACAGCTTCAGGGTCGTCACCGTTTACGTGAAATATGGGTGACTGCACCATCTTTGCCACTTCCGTGCAATGAATCGTAGAGCGCGCATCCGCCTTATTGCTGGTGGTAAATCCAATTTGATTGTTGATGATGATATGGATGGTGCCACCTACCCCGAATCCTCGAGTATGTGACATGTTAAAGGTTTCCATCACCACGCCTTGACCGGCGAATGCCGCATCTCCATGCACGACAATCGGCGTCACTTCTTTCCAGGAATTATCTTCACGACGATGCTGTCGGGCGCGAACCGAACCAACTACGACAGGATTAATGATTGCCAGATGAGATGGATTAAATCCCAAGGCAACATGAACAATTCCACCGGAAGTATTGATGTCGGCCGAAAATCCCATGTGATATTTCACATCGCCCTGATCCTTCCAGACACCGCTGACTGCCACATTCCCTTCAAATTCACCAAAGACTTCGGCGGGTGATTTACCCAATACGTTAACTAGAACATTGAGCCGGCCGCGATGAGCCATTCCGATTACGACTTCTTTGCCGCCAGTTTTGCCTGACAGCTCAACCAACTCCGTCAACATAGGAATGAGTGATTCACCGCCTTCCAGTGAAAATCGCTTCTGACCGACATATTTCATGTGCAAGTATGTTTCCATACATTCGGCCATTGTCAACGCTCGCAAAATTCGCTTGCGGTCATCATCGGTTACGACTGGGTGCAAATTTTCGTTTTCGACTCTGGATAACAGCCATTCCAGACGATCTTGTTCCGAAACATGCATAAATTCGTAACCAATCGAGCTGCAGTACGTCTTATCGTAGAACTCCAGGATTTTTCTGAGCTCCATGGACTTCGTGTCTTCAACTGCGTCGATCTTAAAAATTTCATTCAGGTCGCTTTCGACCAAACCAACGGATTCAAGGCTCAGATCGGTACTGGGTGCGACATCTTCGAGTCCCAGCGGGTCTAGGTTGGCGTTCAAATGCCCATAAACTTGATATTTGCGAACCAAACGCTGAACTGCGGCCTGACGACGAATACTGTCATGATCCACATACTCGTGCGCATAACCTACTCCAGGCAGAAATGGCTTATGTTCGGTGGTTTCAAAATCCGAAAAGGTTTCATTCCATTCCTGAGTGACTTTTTCGGGTTCCGAATGATATTGATCATACAGACTTTCGAGATAATCAGCGTTACCTGAAAAGAAAGCGGTTTCTTGAGTTGGACTTTTTGATGTACTCATGGAATGAAATTAGTTGGATTAGTCAAAGCTAGAAGATAAATCTAACTCCTAGTCATTTGTATAGAATGACATCAAATGACTAGGATACTGCGAGTGACAAGACTCTACTGAAAACTATCAAATTAAACACAGTTTTCAAAAGAATTGACGATTAATTTATCGGTTTAATTATAAAACATTTACAGCATTTAGATTTTATTGATGATGCACGAAATCTTCAAAAATTGAGAATGTTGATTTTACGCTTTGCAGAACATATCGGAGCGTAACATATCGACAAATTTTTGCGAGATTAACCGAATATGCCTAAGTTCAAATTACCTGATGGTATTCTGATAAATGCTCACAGTAACGAGAGAGTTGACTCAGTATAAAAATAATTATTCAATGTCACTTGAAACCAACCACAGCAAGATTCAACTTCACTTGAAACGATTAACAGCAAGCTTCAATAGTGTCGCTCGTCGAGAGAAACACGAATTTGATTCAATTGCTTCTGCACCCGTTTCATCATGTGATGTGTTTTTAGTCAAAATTAGATAAGAAAATTCGTTTATTAGATTAAATCATGCCAAAAACTAAATTCACCTAATAAATATTCTCGAATTTCGTCTACTGGCGTGCCACTTATTCAAACTAGCAAGCATGTCCAGAAGAATCTGAGATTCCTAAGAGGCAAATTACAAAAATAGTACCGAACAACAAACTAGGAGAGATCCAAAAAGATGACCAAAAAAAAGAATATGGCAGCGTTGACTTACCATGAAATGCATACTGATTCTCCAGACGAGCGAGGATCATTCTGGCGTACTGTACTTGATATACTCAGCAGCGGTGGGGGCGTCAATCCCGATTTCGGTGAAATTCGATATCCGAAGAATGCACAAAAACAGGATTTAGAGCGAATCGGTCAGGATTTTTCTAGAACACTTAGTAAATTTGACTCTTCAAAATTACATCGAAACGGCTGAGCGCAATAAAGCCACTTCTGAGAAAGAATTCACCGAGAAAGAATCCTCTAGATCCGAATCTACTGAGAAAAATTCTTCGACATTTCGTATCGGTTGGGTATTAGAAGTATTAGTTAATGACCCGAAAGAGACATGATTCCCTTCGGTTTAAATTGCTGAAACTTATGCTCCCACGCGAAATAAGTTTCAGTTACTGAGTAATCAGGTATATTGGTGAAACTTTTCGAGCCGCGAGCGAACTTGGAATTCGGACAATGTTTCAGTTGCTGAGTAGTCAGGTATATTGGTGAAACTTGAAGGCTATGAGGGAGAACGACACGCATTCACTGTTTCAGTTGCTGAGTAGTCAGGTATATTGGTGAAACCCCATTACGCTGCCCATCAGCCAAAACCAGATCATGTTTCAGTTGCTGAGTAGTCAGGTATATTGGTGAAACTTCAAGCGTTACTTGAATTGACGGCTGTCGTAAGTTTCAGTTGCTGAGTAGTCAGGTATATTGGTGAAACAAAAGCAAACAACCGGATCAACAAGTCTTATGATTGTTTCAGTTGCTGAGTAGTCAGGTATATTGGTGAAACTGCCCTCCGATCTTGCGTTGCGTCACTGCTTCCTGTTTCAGTTGCTGAGTAGTCAGGTATATTGGTGAAACTCAAGTTGATCGTGCGGGTCCGTCAGGAAGTCATTTGTTTCAGTTGCTGAGTAGTCAGGTATATTGGTGAAACCGCGAAAGGTTCAATCCGTTCCGGCACGTCTCGAGAGTTTCAGTTGCTGAGTAGTCAGGTATATTGGTGAAACTGCCCTCCGATCTTGCGTTGCGTCACTGCTTCCTGTTTCAGTTGCTGAGTAGTCAGGTATATTGGTGAAACGTGTCAGACTTATGCGACCGTGATAGAGGCTTAGTTTCAGTTGCTGAGTAGTCAGGTATATTGGTGAAACCGAAAAAACTGGATGTAAACCTTGTCCATACAGGTTTCAGTTGCTGAGTAGTCAGGTATATTGGTGAAACATCAATCCCAGTCGGAACCAAACAAATGTGATACCTGTTTCAGTTGCTGAGTAGTCAGGTATATTGGTGAAACAGCAAAACGATTTGCAGTTGAGCCGCAAAACGTTCTGTTTCAGTTGCTGAGTAGTCAGGTATATTGGTGAAACTCTGCAAAACTCCAGGTTGCGACAATCATCGGACGTTTCAGTTGCTGAGTAGTCAGGTATATTGGTGAAACACAGTTGTTCAACGAACACGTAGATATTTTCAAAGAGTTTCAGTTGCTGAGTAGTCAGGTATATTGGTGAAACGCAGATCCACGGGATTATCAAGAGTTCGAACTACGAGTTTCAGTTGCTGAGTAGTCAGGTATATTGGTGAAACTGAAGGATGCGTAGCATAGACGCTTCGGTCATTAGGTTTCAGTTGCTGAGTAGTCAGGTATATTGGTGAAACTTGGCAATCCTCCATTCTCCGACCGAGCAATCACAGGTTTCAGTTGCTGAGTAGTCAGGTATATTGGTGAAACTCCGATATCGGCGACCACCTAAACCACATGAAACAGTTTCAGTTGCTGAGTAGTCAGGTATATTGGTGAAACCATGAAGAGGGTAAAACCTACCGCTTGAGCAAACAGTTTCAGTTGCTGAGTAGTCAGGTATATTGGTGAAACTTGAACCACACACCGAAGCGAGGAACGAATCTTAGTTTCAGTTGCTGAGTAGTCAGGTATATTGGTGAAACCGAATGGTGCGAGGTGTCTAACTATAGGTATGCGCGTTTCAGTTGCTGAGTAGTCAGGTATATTGGTGAAACTACACGGTGTAGTGCAACCGCTTCGTTCATCCAGTGTTTCAGTTGCTGAGTAGTCAGGTATATTGGTGAAACCTTGATAAATCCCGCTGACGGCTGCGAGTATGATCAGTTTCAGTTGCTGAGTAGTCAGGTATATTGGTGAAACCCAAAAAGAGTATTACAAGGTTGACAGTTTAGAGTGTTTCAGTTGCTGAGTAGTCAGGTATATTGGTGAAACTCAAGCTCAGATGAAACATGAGATTCCTGAGATCAGTTTCAGTTGCTGAGTAGTCAGGTATATTGGTGAAACGGCTCAGATAATAGTCGGACGTCTGGATCTTAAGGGTTTCAGTTGCTGAGTAGTCAGGTATATTGGTGAAACTGGTTGATCCATTAGATTATGAGTCAGGTGTGATAGTTTCAGTTGCTGAGTAGTCAGGTATATTGGTGAAACCAAAAGACAACGGTATCCTTGAAGTCATACCCGGCAGTTTCAGTTGCTGAGTAGTCAGGTATATTGGTGAAACTATTTAACGAATGGCAAATTAGAGAAATATACCAAGTTTCAGTTGCTGAGTAGTCAGGTATATTGGTGAAACGGTGAAATTTTGTCTATCTCAATTCCGTCTGGCATGTTTCAGTTGCTGAGTAGTCAGGTATATTGGTGAAACCGCACTGTGCCGACATACGGGTGAACTTCCCCTGAGTTTCAGTTGCTGAGTAGTCAGGTATATTGGTGAAACGATGAATTCGTTGAATAGCGCCAGCGATAAAGAGTGTTTCAGTTGCTGAGTAGTCAGGTATATTGGTGAAACCCAGAGAGTCGTCAACCGTGTCGTCAGATCTCAGAATGTTTCAGTTGCTGAGTAGTCAGGTATATTGGTGAAACGATTTGAGTGCTATAAGTCATGTGTGCCCTTAGAATGTTTCAGTTGCTGAGTAGTCAGGTATATTGGTGAAACGCTGCCATGCTGACCGTCGACGGCGCAGAGGGAGTGGTTTCAGTTGCTGAGTAGTCAGGTATA
This sequence comes from Arenicellales bacterium, assembly GCA_965202855.1. Taxonomy (GTDB): domain Bacteria; phylum Pseudomonadota; class Gammaproteobacteria; order Arenicellales; family JAJDZL01; genus JAJDZL01. Next base: position 1,155,414 of record CBDBBP010000004.1, read on the forward strand.
TTGGTGAAACGGTGTTGCGGATGACAATGTTGCAGTATTTCATATGTTTCAGTTGCTGAGTAGTCAGGTATATTGGTGAAACTGCTCAGGTCTTCAAACATGGCTAGGTTGTTATTGGTTTCAGTTGCTGAGTAGTCAGGTATATTGGTGAAACTGGATCGAGACACGTTTGAGCGAATTGTTCTGGAATCGTTTCAGTTGCTGAGTAGTCAGGTATATTGGTGAAACCGGGAAGGGAGAGCTCATCGAGGCCATGGCCAGGATGTTTCAGTTGCTGAGTAGTCAGGTATATTGGTGAAACCGTTAAATTCTTTAAAATCCCTTTTAGTGTTGAAGTTTCAGTTGCTGAGTAGTCAGGTATATTGGTGAAACTTTGATTATTGGTTCGTCTTCGCGGGAGAGTGGGCGTTTCAGTTGCTGAGTAGTCAGGTATATTGGTGAAACTAGGATTCGTTCTTGCAGTTCAAACATTTAGCCTCCGAGTTTCAGTTGCTGAGTAGTCAGGTATATTGGTGAAACGAATTGCTAGGGGTGGAGGAAGCTTGCGACACGTAGTTTCAGTTGCTGAGTAGTCAGGTATATTGGTGAAACGTTGAACAGGTATATGATAGCGGTGATTTTGGGTATGTTTCAGTTGCTGAGTAGTCAGGTATATTGGTGAAACTCCATTCGATTTCTGTTTAAGAACAGTAATATATGGAAAATATGAGGGATAATATTTTCGAAAATGACCTTTCTGTACGAAAATCGACATTTTTTGCGAAAATATCTCTTGTGTAAAAGGAATGATTTCAATAAAATTAAGAAAACCAATATAGTTGACTACTGATGCACTGTAATCATAAAAAAGTATTTTGATCGGACCTCTGCCTAGCACGTCTGAAATTGATTAGTAAAATAGGATATCCACCCTTGGTTGGATATCCTATTTTTATGCTTCTCATCTACTTTAAAGTCTGTCATTACAAAAGTTAATGTATTCGCAGGAGCAACATTGAAAGACCGATGCATTGGAGTCAGGTTTCACACCGAGAGTTAGCATTTGTCGTATTGCATCGGCAATTTGTAAGACTTTTTGCCTTCTGTCTGTACTGATTTCAATGGTGTGCAACATTTTGCCTGCTCCAACAAGAAATCCATACTGGCTTGGTTTCGAAAAATGACTTTCTAACAGCATCGCATATGCAGTCAACTGCATAATATCTCCGCGTTTTTTATTGCTCGCCGATATTTTGAACTCGATTGGATAAACGGCTTCATTAGTTTCAATAGCCATGTCAACAATACCGTGAATGCCATAAAGATTATCCCGTATAGCGAGTTTGTAGAATTTCTCGCCATCTTTTAATTTAAACCGAGATAGATTGCGGCGCTGCCACAATTTTTCTTCCAACTGATGAAAATATTCGCCCTGTTTCACCCATAGTGGATAATTAGCAACAATATCTGTTAGTTCAATATAGTAAACAACTCTTGGGCAATAACACCACTGCCGCAATAGGTTCGCAGGCACACTAAATGACTTCTGTTTCATTCCAATCTTTAAAGTCTTTAGCACTGTATCCGATGAAAAAACTTTTCCCTCTACCGTTAAAATTAGTTCGAGTAATGAAAACTTTGTCAGTACTCCTAAAGTTAGTCTTCAGGAACCGTTTGATGGCCTCTGTTTCAGCGGTTGTTAAATATCCCCAAAACACGGATTTCTGTACGGGTTTTAATCCCAATTTGCTCAGTTCATTGAAGATTTCAGTGCGCAGTTTATTGTTCGAAATATCGTAACTAACAAGATATTCTTGTCGGAGTGGATGCGTCATTCGATAAGACCGATTCTCTACCACTTGAAAAGATATGGCCTGTAAGTTTTCTCTCCGTAAAAATGCCCGCAGAGTCTATAAATCTGCCTTTGAATAATATGTTCCAGTTTCAGCTTTCTTTTTCTATATAGATAACTTCTCGCACAAGTTCGTTGAACTTCAGATATTAGTGCCTTTTTTAGTTCCACATCTAAATCTTGCTTCTTTTCAATTCTAGAGCGCAATTTGATAACGACTCTGTCTACTACCCAAGAACGATATTCTTCCATCAGATCCAATACCAATGCCATTTTGCCTGGACGTCTGCCATGTAGAATGCCGAGATAAGGTTCCAAGCCAGCATTGATGATCGAACTTAGAATGTAGGCACTTAGCATCGCGTATCCAAAGTTCAGCATGACATTATTGAGTTCTTGACTTCCGCGCCCTTCGCGTCTGCAGAACGAAGATGAAAATAAGCCGGCATTGCGCAATCCTCCAAAATAAGCACTCGCACTAGCACCTTCGTACCCTAAAAGGGTTTGAAAGTGACTTGTCTTATTAGCTTGGTTGGCGTAATCCAGTAGTTTTACAGCAGTTGACTGTAATTCCTCATTCTGATGATATTTACCCAGATGTTTAATTACTGCACGCTGATTCTTTATCTTCGCAACTACGATTTTTTTTGCGAGTGGCAGGGTGTCGCCTTGACAATATTTCATTTGCGCCATGCGAACGGCAACCACTCCGTGTTGTGATTGCCCTAGAATTGCTGAATGGGCTACACCACGATAATCTAAGAAGAATAACTTAATGCCCCGAACACTAAACGCCTCAATTAAATCACTCGAAATACTAATTCCACGTTTTGCTATCGATACGGTACACAGACGATTAAGAGGATAATATTTGGTGGCATTACCTCGCTGTTTGACCGCTAAACGATGACGCTCTAATCCAAGAAAAGTGCCGTAATCACATATTACTAGGTGCTTCACTGCATTAAATTATCCTCTTCGCTTTAGTTCCTCTACTAATTTACGCTTTTCTCTAAACTGCACTCGATATTAAATGCGAAACATTGCATGTACACCAATTCAAAGGAGTGTCTACGTTTCGTTCGAATCGCCGAAATAATACTGCTGTAAAATCTTACTCAAGGAACTCTTTATTTCGTTTGAAAAACCGTCTGCTTTGTACTCCATTAATTCAAACTCATTTGAATTCAAATTAGTTAGAAATTTCTCTTTCAATTTTTGAAAACTATCTTTTCTAGGCTTAAGTAAAGGGTCTTGAAATATCTCTTCAATTTTTTCTCTGGCCACCTGCTGATCGAATTTAAAGCGGATTCGAGGGCGAGTATTGTCTTCAATTCGGTATTCCAGTTCAGTCACACCATTTCTTTTCAAAGATTCGTTAAGTTCCACTCTATGCCATTTTTCCGTGTCAATCAATTTAACGGTATCACTTCGTTCAGAATTGTATTTTTGTCTCTTCAAAAAAAATGTGTTCTGAGATTTGGCTGACTCGGAGAGTAACTTACCAATCTTACCTTCACTGTTGCAAACCGGGATAAACGCTTTGGCACCTAGTTTTTGAGAATTCGAATCATTGACGATCTGAAAAATTGGACTGTTGTTCCAAGATTTTCTCTTCAGCAACCTGTGCCCTTGATTCGATTTTATGGGCAATGAATAAACTTGACGAAATTTTTTGTGAGGGTGTTGGTGTCTATACCTGAAAAATCCTCTCAAAAATTCTCCATTTTCTAATTCTGATGACTTCTCCCATGCGTCAATGAGCATTTTCCATTCATTTCTCACTGGCAATATGAGATTCCCTTGATCTTTTGATAACTTAAAATTTTGCCCATTGTTCAAAATTTTCTTCGCATCATCCAATGTTGTGATTTGTTTTTTCTCAGTTCGATAAGAAAGCTTTTTTCTAAGAAAATTCATCTCATTGCTATAAACTTGACAACCTTTAGCCGTATTGTAGTTTTCTATGTAATGAGAGTGGATCATTCGTGTATTCAATGAGATACAGAAATAGTCATTTTTTGATTTAAATCCAACTTGGATTAGCTGAGACCTTAGTGTCTGGAAAGTATCTTCTTCATTTAGTGCCAATAATTTTTTTTTGCGATTGAACTGAAGGGCAAAATTCAATTTTTCTCGATTTGGTTTGTAGTCTTTGAGTGGAAAACTGTTCTTCCAGTCAAATCCAATACGAACTTCCGATAATTTTCGGTGTACAAGGATCGGCAGATAATGTTCGGCGTACATTCCATCGCGATGAATGGAGCGATGTTTGAAATACTGTCGGTCAGGTTTGCGACGTTCCAAGGAAACCTCTCGGAAATTTTTTGGTTCAACTTGAATAGCCTTGAAGAGACTGTCATCATAGACTCGAAAATGTGCGTTTTCCATTTGGCTCACTAATTGATCAACACGAGACCAAATTCCCGTTTTTCCCAATTCAAGCCTCAAACTTCCACTGCCGCGATGTGCATCTGCCACCATGCAGAATGCCACTTGCGCATCTAACAGATGAGAATACGGTTTCTGAGGCGAATTATCACTTTTACTGTAGCTGGCTAGATCTGGGCGATAATAGGTAACCAAATCATGACGCAAATTGTGTATTCCATCGCCCCGGGAATTGTCCCGCGCTTCCACTCCAAAATAGTCAAATGAAAGTAAGTGATGTTTGTCAATTCTTTTTGCTTTCTTATAAAGTGCGTTGGCTAATACTTCCGCAAAGTATCGTTGGGTTCCATTAACGAGCGATTTGGTTCGATGATTGATAGTGCTAATAACGAGCTCTCGAAGGGGGTCACCTGCTTTGAGGAATAGTGCGTGTCGAAATGCTTTTCGTTGTTCTTTCGTCAAATTTATAAAATTGAAATAGCGTCCAAATTTGAACTGCCCTCCTTGACCGTCGCCAATTGTATCTTTTATCCGTTTCTCTATTCGCGAGTCGTCAGCGGTTCCGAAAACGTGACGTTTGTAATGGGGATGCAAATCTGAAAGGGAAAATTCTGAATCTCCTTTATTTGCACGATTGTCTTGTTCACTGGTAAAAATCAGATTTGCTTCATCATTAAGCGTACCCCATTTAGGATGCGCTCTGGGAATAATATGATCGATATCCCCCGTGTTCCCCAATGTTACTCCTGAATATGGCGAAATTTGGGTTGATTTTCTGACTCTATTTCTTTTTGAATGTTGTATCTTCTTCAGGTCACTTGAATTAAATTCTCTTTTTCTTTTGTTATACTCCCTCGCGTCCAAATAGGGCCTTTTAAGCTCTAGCAAATTTGGTTCAAACTGAAACCGATTAGATTCTGTAATTATTGGTATCCGAACTTCTATACCCGATGATAAATTCTTCTCGATTTTTAACCATTTATCTTTTGCGATAGCTGCGCCTAAAATTCGAGCTAGACGCATCACTGCACCATCAATCAGTCTGGTCGGAATCGCAGGCAAGCGTTGGGCTTTTACACTTTTTTCGAACATTTGCATTCTTTGGGCGTTATCCAAACTACAAACAGAGCAAGTTTTTGCATTTCCACGGCGCTCCTTGAATGCTATGTTGTTAATCTGAGCAAGCAGAAATACAGCACTTGCTGGATGGTCTTGAAGACTTTGATTCCATTTCTCTGATTGTGATTCATCATACAGTCGACTTCCTATTTCTCCACATACTTCAAGACACTTTTTTACAAGTTTGAATAATTCTTCATGAGAATTAGACTCACCCCAAACTTCAAGAATTTTATCCTTCAGCTGCCCACGGAATTTTTTTTGTTCCTTAGCTGCATCTGCGCTATTAGTCTTCAAGCCCTTGATATTTTTCAACCAAATTGTCAGCTCGGTATGGTCATTAGATTTTGTTCGTTTTTTAAGTTGCTTCGGGGATATCTGAAATAAGCCAGCTATATCACTGATCAGCTGATAACGCTTTTGTCTTGGCTTATGGTTGCAATAGGTGAGCAGGTGATCACGGTCTTCAAAACGTCCAGTTTTTTTGAATCCACGACCTTTTATTAAGCGATACTCGGGATGAATGAATATCCTACCATCGCGCGCTTTCTGCCGATTTTTGTAATAGTTGCAGATTAAATGCATGAAACTCCCTTGAGCAAAGACACCGCTGTCATCGTAGTTCGGCCGTGTTTTGAAATTATCAGGCAATCTGCTGCAGTTCATCGCTTTTGCTAATTTTTCTCTCGTTTTCTCACGGTCTTTCCGACTAGACTGTTGTTGGCGAATTTTTTTCGTATGACTGAAAATTTCATTTAGCTTCAGTACGTCTTCGTCTTTCACCCGGTCTAATAGAAACTGCAATATTCGAGCGTCCAAATCCTTAGCAGTTCTGCACCCTGAATCTCTCTGAGGCGAATTGGTTAACTTGCCACCAAAATAAGCAGTGCCTTTACTGCTCTTCAACTCTTCCATTTCCTTCTTGTAATTTCCTAGATATCCTTTTACTTCCGGCAGGCGCAACAGTTCTTTCAGCCATATTCTCCAGTCTCTGTAATCGTTATCCAAGAATTCTGTGTTGAGTACCAAGCTCTGACATTTCGGCGGACGCCGATTGTTTTTATCTTGGTATGGAGGAATAGTAAATAAAGGAGATTGCTCAAGCCAAAATTCAACAACGCTACCTTGATGAGCTTTGCATATTGAGCGAAGTTTTTGGTAGTCATATTCTGCGCCTGGTGCTTTGTCCAAGTCTTTTTCCGGATTTACGCGCCACTCCCGAAGTATCCAGTGTTCAAACTGATCTTTCAAGCGACTCCTGTCCCAATAATCACCCTGTTTATGTCTTTTTTCGTTGAAATATTTTCTGAGAGGTTTCAGTTCCAAATTACTCAAGTGACCGATGAGATTTGCCAGTGACTGAGGAGTGAGAGAAGTACCATTTTGGATTCTAAATTCACCGGAATGCAGTCTCGTGCAGAATGAATTCAAATAGCCATGTTGGTGGTTCACGCATTCTAAGGTATCTTTAATCTCTTGAAAATATTTGCTTCTATGACGAGCACCCGTACTTAACTCCTGAATTACCGTATGCAAAGCGAATGCGAAGTGATGGATATGAGTTCTTAACCAATTCTTCCGCGCTTGAAGAATTCTTTTATTTACTCTATTGGAATTATTCGATGTTTCTATCGGGTCGAACGAGGCTTTTTCGAGCTTAAACTTTTCGGCATCAAAGTTCCATATTGAAGCGTTCAATTCAGCATTTTCTTTTTCCAAGTCGGTGGGTAGACTGCTAAGAATTTCACTGGCAACCGAAGAGCTCTTCTGATTGAGTTTTTCAGCTAAGTCGACTGTTCTTCCTTCGTCTCGAATACAGTGTAACCCAACAATGCCCATATCATCCCAAGCATCAAGAATCCATTCATTTAATCTAAACTTGTCTTGAGTTCGTTTGTTTACCTCTATCTGACTCCCTCCAATCCTTGTTTTACAACTTTCCTTCAGTAATTTTGTACGATTAATGATTAGAAGATTGCGTTTAATCTTTTTCGGTTTTTCAATAACAGACTTGAATATTTCCTTGATTTCAGATCGACCATGCTGCTTCCATTCGGACATCTTTTCATCTAAATTACAGGTGTCTCGTATTTCACCAAATTGATTCTGGACCGCTTCTGGAAGTTCCCTAAATGCAGGCTCTGGAAAGTACTTTAAGGCTTCTGCATCATATTCTTCGGACAGATAACTAAACCCTCTGCGATTGAACAGAAAACCGATAGTCTGCTGAGTCTTTACGTCCCATTCCAAACCAAACTCTTGGCACCAGATCAGTCGAAACAAACGCTTTACCATTTGCCTGCGTTTGTATCCTCGCCGTTGATGACGTCTGGCAGTTCTTTCGGGCATCATTAACGTAAATGCGTTTTTCTCCAACTGATACACTTTTCCTTCTTTCTCAATTTCTCCTAGAGAACTTCCAGCTTGATAATGAGCGAAGTACACTCCAGTGCTTTTCGAACCAAGATCTATGGAAATAGGACTAATTACTAATCGTTTCGGCATGAGAGTTCTGTCTCTTAATGTGAGGAATGCAATTATTCACTCGCATTCCACGTTTGAAGTTTTTTGTGAAGATGGTAATAATTATATAAATTCAAGCACATCGCTATACTCAACTCTGTTATCAGGACGAGACCATTCGTAAATTCGGTTGCTCGTACTTGAATTCTGGAAATGCACTTGATCGGGACTGACATAAAATGCATACGTCTACAATTCGTAGTGAAAACGCTACAGTCACTTTTTAAATCAGGAATCTCAGTCAATAGCACTATCATCGCGTAAGATCCGGTACTGAATCCGATTTACATGTTGATTTCCAGTTAAATACTCACAAGAATGAGAAAGTTGGCTCGGCATAACAGAAAAGTTTTCAATACCGCTTTAAGCCAACCGCAGCTAAACTCAATTATCTTGCCGGTATCGAGTAACACTAATAACGCTGTGAGCAACACAGACTTGATTTTAGAAGATATTGGAACACTATGTTTCCAAGTGTTAGCGTAACACGTCAATATAAGACGGATAATTTGCAATTGGTTGTTTTACAGAGGCACCTATTCCCTTGTGCCATTGTCTAATTCGAAAATTTAGGAATTCCTAGCGCAGTAATTCACACATGCATGCCAAGTGCTGCGCTCTCAAATAAGTACGTTGAACGCAGTTCCTGCTGCACTTAACGTCGATTAGCTTTCTTTTGTTGCTTTCAATTCGGTCAACAGATCTTTTGCATCAACATTGTCACCCACTGCGACCAAGATAGATTCTACGGTTGCAGCAACAGCAGTACGAATGGCAGTTTCCATCTTCATCGCCTCAATTGTCAACAGCACATCACCCGCTTGAACTTGCTGACCGACACTGACACTGACAGAAGAAATCATGCCCGGCATTGGAGATATGACATGATCTGGATTTTCTGGATCCCCTTGAGGACGTTTCTCAATTTTGAGTGAAAATTTTCGATTGGGAACCTTAGCTGTTCGCGGCTGCCCGTTCAATTCGAAAAACATCTGCACATTTCCGTCTGCGTCGGTCTCACCTACAGCCAGACTCTGTATCACTAAAGTCTTGCCCAACTCCAAGTCCACCGAAATTTGCTGATCTGATTTCATGCCGTAGAAAAACACAGGCGTCGGCAGGATATGCACCGGTCCATATTCTTCACGATGGGACATATAGTCAGCGAAAACCGCGGGATACATCAAATGAGACTGAAACTCCTCGTCAGTGATTTTTCGCCCTACGCGGGTATTGGCGTTGTCACGCATCGCGGCTAAATCCGCCGGTGGTAAATTTTCACCCGGGCGGTTGGTCATAGGTTTTTCACCCTGAAGCACTTTTTTCTGTAGCTTTGAGGGAAATCCACCTGGAGGCTGACCAAGTTCTCCAGCAAAAAATGACTTCACTGAATCCGGGAATGCCACTTCCTTATCTGGATTTTGAATATCCTCAGCGCTAACCCCCGAACTGACCATCGATAAAGCCATATCACCGATCATCTTGGAAGTTGGAGTCACTTTGATCACATCACCAAACATTTCATTCACAACTGCATAGGCTTCTGCCACCTCGGGCCAGCGATTTTGCAATCCCATCGCACGAGCTTGTTCTTTCAGATTGGTAAATTGACCTCCGGGCATCTCGTGCAAATAAACCTCAGATGCACCAAACCGGACGTCACTTTCAAATGCTGCATAGTGTCGCCGCACAGCTTCCCAATAACCTGAAAAAGCCATGACCTGATCAGAATTTATGCCGGTATCGTATCCTGTGCCCTGGAGTGCTTTGACAACCGATCCTAAATTGGGCTGAGAGGTGATTCCAGATACCGAATCCATCGCCAGATCAATTGCGTCAGCACCGGATTCGACGGCTGCAATGACACTAGACGCTGCGATGCCGCTGGTGTCATGAGTATGAAAATGCAATGGGAGTCCAGTCTCATCCTTCAGCGCCTGCACTAAAGTTCTTGCACTTTTCGGTGTGAGCAGTCCCGCCATATCCTTAATGCACAGAATATGTACACCTGCGTCTGCCAAATCACGTGCCATTTTGATGTAGTAATCCAGCGTGTATTTCTTACGCGCAGAATTATGGATGTCGCCGGTATAGCAAATCGCACCTTCAAGCAGTTTCCCAGCCTCCAAGACTGCATCCATCGCCACGCGCATGTTGTCCACCCAGTTCAGGCAATCAAATACCCGAAATAGATCGATGCCTGATTCTGCGGCTTGCAAAACGAAACCCCGAACTACATTGTCAGGATAATTCTTGTAGCCTACTCCATTTGCTCCGCGCAATAACATCTGCAGCAGGATGTTCGGAACCCGGCGACGCAGTTCTTCTAATCTTTGCCAAGGGCATTCCTTCAAAAACCTCATGGCTACATCAAAGGTCGCGCCACCCCAACATTCCAAGCTGAAGAGGTTTGGTAAATTTCGTGAATAGGATTCCGCTGCGTAAATTAGGTCATAAGTACGAAATCGAGTCGCTAACAAGGATTGGTGGGCATCTCGAAAAGTGGTATCCGTTACCAAAGCCCGCTTTTGCTGCAGCATCCACTGAGAAAAACGCTCTGGGCCTAGTGCATCCAAAACTTGTCGAGTCCCGGTTGGTTGATAGTCGACTGCAAATTCTGGAACGACAGCTTTTAATGTGGTTCCAGGATGTGGCCGATCCTTTACTTCCGGATTTCCATTTACCGTAATGTCCGCAATGTAGCGCAGAAGGCGTGTTGCCCGGTCTCGTCGCTGCGGAATGTGCAGTAATTCAGGAGTTTCATCGATAAACCGTGTGGTGTACGAACCGTCAAGAAAGGTCTTGTGCTGTATCAGATTTTCCAAGAAAACAAGATTCGTCGCAATTCCGCGAATTCTGAACTCACGAAGAGCGCGATGCATTCTCCGAACAGATTCTTCCGGTGTTTGCGCCCACGCTGTAACTTTTTCCAGAAGACTGTCGTAGAATCGCGTGATCACGGCTCCCGAATACGCAGTTCCGCCATCGAGTCGAATTCCAAAACCAGCCGCACCTCGATATGCAGATATACGCCCATAGTCAGGCAGAAAATTTTCGCGTGGATTTTCTGTTGTCAATCGACATTGAAGCGCATATCCATTAATTCCTATTTCATGCTGATGAGGCACGCCAGAACTTGCAATATCGCCGATTGCCCCTCCTTGAGCGAGTCGGATCTGCGCCTTTACAACATCAATACCGGTAATCTCCTCTGTGACCGTGTGCTCGACCTGAATTCGAGGATTAACTTCAATGAAATAAAACTCCCCAGTATCGTCATCGAGTAAAAATTCTGCAGTGCCTGCATTGGTATAACCCACCGAACGAGCGAGGCGGAGCGCTGCGCTACATAGTGCGTTTCGCTGCTGGTTGGACAGGAAAAGCGCCGGTGCTCGCTCAATGATTTTTTGATTCCGACGCTGAATGGAGCAGTCTCGTTCAAATAGATGAATTATGTTTCCATGCAAATCGCCGAGCAGCTGAACTTCAACATGCCGCGCACGGCGTATCAGTTTTTCCAGATAAACCTCGGTATTGCCAAAGGCAGCCAGGGTCTCTCTGCGACCGATTTCAACTGTTTCTTCCAGCTGGCTCGCATCGTCAATCACACGCATGCCTCTTCCGCCACCACCCCAGGATGCTTTCAACATCAGCGGATAGCCAATTTTCGATGCGATTTTTCGCACCTCTGCGGGGTCTTCCGGCAAGGCGGATGAAGCAGGTAACACAGGAACATTTACTTTTTGTGCTTCTTCCCTCGCACTGACTTTGTTACCAAGTCGACGCATGACTTCTGGCGTTGGACCGACGAAGCGAATTCCCTTCTCTATGCAAGCTTCAGCAAAATCAGGTCGTTCTGAAAGAAATCCATAACCAGGGTGAATTGCATCAACTTTTCTCGATACCGCAATATTCAAAATATCTCTGATGGCGCCATAAGCCTGAATTGGGCCTAATCCGGTGCCGATCTGGTAGCTTTCGTCGGCTTTGAACCGATGCAAAGAAAACTTATCCTGTTCGGCGTAAACACCAACAGTTCGAATGCCAAGTTCACTCGCAGCGCGAAAAACTCGGATTGCAATCTCACTTCGATTTGCGACTAAAAGTGTATTGATGGGTTTGTAGGTATTCATCGGCTTATTGATAATCGTTGAGTCATGTTAAGTGGAGCCTCCCCAAATGTCTCCCATTGTAAATCCTTCCGGGAATGGGTCGCCTGGACTTAAAACGTAATGAGAATTCGCGGTAATCCACGCCTGTCCTTTAATTTTTGGAATGACGGCATCGTACGTCCCTACTTTACAGGTGCCAGTCAGAGTGCCTGTAAAAATTGTGCCGAGGATGCCTTCATGATGAAATTCTTCGTGTAATGAAAGTTGACCTTTCGCATGTAGCGCAGCCATCTTCGCACAGGTCCCAGTGCCACATGGGGACCGATCCAAAGCTGCTGTCCAAGTTTCTTCTCGATCCCAATCCAATGCGCCAGTCGAAATGATCGCTGCGTTTTTTAGTGATGCCTGTGGATGATCGGGCGGTCCGGAAATGACTCCGATGGTCACCCCAGAAACTTCTGGATTCTCGGGATGGACGCATTCCAATTGCTCTTTTGCAGCCGCTTTCACCATTTCGCCCACTCTCGCAATTTTACCCGCCTGACTTGGTTCTAACTTCAACCCCAAAGGCTCGGCTTCCGTTATTACGTAGAACATGCCTCCCCAAGCTACATCAACTAAAACTTTTCCAATTGTAGGAACATTTATCGTCTGATCGAGATGAACAGCAAATGCAGGCACATTCAGAAATTTTACTCCAGTCACTCGCCCGTTTTCGACCTCTGCATCCACTTCGATCAAACCCGCGGGACTTTCCAAAATCAACTGGGTTACAGGTTCCTGGTACTCCACCATACCCGTTTCGATAAGCGCCGTAACAACGCAGATCGTATTTGTGCCAGACATCGGTGGATATTCGACCTGCTCCATAATCACAAAACCCGCGTCCGCTTCGGGAACAGTGGGTGGGAGAATCAAATTGCAGTTCGCAGCCGGATAACCCCTGGGCTCGCGCAGCATGCATTTTCGTAGACCATCCAGGTTCTGTTCCAAATACTGCATTTTTTCGAACATGGAATTACCTGGAACGTCCAGTATTCCACCGACAATCACTCGCCCATGCTCGCCACACGCATGCAGATCGACTGCGTGAATCACTTTGGAAACCTGCATTTTACTTACAACCTTCGATGTGCTTCGGCACTACTTCGTAACCGGGCGCCTCTTCCTCATCATCGGCTAATTCCGCGGGAAAACCATCGGCCAGAATGGAAGTATTACATTTTTCTTCTAATATCTTTATGATGTTGGGTGACCATTCCCGCGCTCCGAATCGAGATTTTCCTTCTTCAAAGATTTCGATCAGAATTGGGTTAATCTCCAATGGGACGTTTGCACGGTCTGCAACGTCTTGAAACAAAGAGATATCCTTGATCACCAGCTCCATTGTAAAGTTAATGTTTCGACTGCCGTTGAGAATGACCTGACTTTCCGTTTCGTGGACAAAAGAGTTCCCTGAGGAGATCCGTATTGCTTCATAGGTTGTGTTTAAATCGAGTCCGGCTTCTTTTGAAGTGACAAGAGCCTCGCACAACGTCACCAGATTTGCGGTAGCCAAATAATTGGTGAGTACCTTTAGCACCGAAGCGCTGCCGAGCGGACCCGTATGCAGAATTCGTCGTCCCATAGCCTGAAGTACAGGGAACACTCTCTCAAAAGTACTTCGTTCACATCCCGCGAAAATTGAAATGTTTCCTGTTGCTGCACGGTGACATCCGCCTGAAACCGGGCAGTCAACCGGTTCCCCGCCTATTTCTAATACCTTTTCACCCATTCGCCTGACTTCGGATTCATCCGTAGTGCTCATTTCAGCCCATATATTGCCTGCACTCAATCCGGCTAAAACGCCATCTGACGCTTCCATCACTTCTCGACAAGCTGCCGGACTAGGCAGGCACGTGATCACCAGATCAGCCTTTTCAGCCAGTTCCTTCGGCGAATCAGCCCAAGCAGCGCCATTGTCGATAAAGGGCCTGGCAGTCGTTCTGGCCAGATCCCGCACTATGAGATCAAATCCTCGTCTTTGAAGACTGCCTGCAAGTTTACCGCCTACATTCCCCAATCCTATGAATCCAATTCTCATGGAACAGCCCTTCCTAAAATAAATTCTGCGTATGATTTTTTACTGTTCCATGCTCCGTACGAGCAGGTCAGCCTTGTCGGAAAACATCCACCGCGTGCCGGAACGAATTTCCCTTGCCAATAAATTGACTGAGTTGACAAAACCCGTCCCCCACGGAATATTTTGCTCCGCCAGTTCACTGCGAATTTTGCGATTCAGCAATAAAAAATGACCAGTGAATCCACCAAATCCACCTTTTTTGAACTCTGCGTACATTGAATTTGTATTTGTCGTTGCAATTAACAGCTTCGCTTCTTCAGGCCATCCGAGTACCGAGCGCAATGATTCTGCATTCAACGACATCAGATGGTAATCTTCAACACTTTCCAAACTCGACAGACAAGCTTTGAGCACATTCGCCGCATTGGAATTCATCGTTTCAGCCTTCAGCTCGATCATCAGGTGGATTCTGCCGCCATATGCGTTTACGACTTCATCCAGTCGAGGAACTAAAGGACAAAACCGTCTCAATTCCGAAAATTCGATTTGCTTGACTTCAACTGGCGAGGCACCTGGAAGCCGACCAGTATCCGGATCGTGAATGACAACCGGAATTCCGTCGCGAGTCCACTGTACATCAAGTTCAATGCCCCAGCAGTTCAGGTCACAAGCGGCATCAAACGCAGCCATGGTATTTTCATGAATCGTTTGTCCCGAATCATGGCATCCTCGATGCGCGATCAATCGACAAGACTGCCATTCGTCCGAGCTGATTCTCGGGCGCGGAATCCACTGAAACAAGATATTAACTGTTTTTTCCGCAATGTTGGTAACTGAGCTCATCTCTCTGCCATTTATAGTTGCTAAAAATTATCTACAGGCGCTGTCGTCGTCAAGAGTTATCGGTATATCCGCGTAATAAATCAATCAATCTTTGGCAGTAAGAATTGAAACCAATTCGTTCAGCACCTGGTCCATTTGATGCTCAGCGATAACCAATGGCGGTAAAAGTCGAATCACAGTAGATCCTGCAGGCAATGCCAGAATTCGTCTTTCCTGAAGCTGCTTCAGATAGGGTGTCGATCTCACTCTCAGCTCAATTCCAATCATCAGGCCCAGCTGCCGAATGTCTCGAATCAAGGGGATCTCGTACTGCTTCAGCTGTTGCACAAAAGAACTTCCTAGTTCAGCTGCCCGCTTGGCCAGTTTTTCTCTCTGCATATATTCGATCGTAGCCACGGACGCAGCACAGGCTAGTGGGTTTCCTCCAAAAGTACTGCCATGAGAGCCGATCTTGGACCGAATTTTTTCGTTTACGACAGTCGCACCCATCGGAAATCCGCCGGCCATCGCTTTCGCGAGGCACAAAATATCGGGAGCAACGCCATATTGCTCACAGGCAAACATCGTGCCAGTTCGACAAAATCCAGTTTGAATTTCGTCTATCACCAGCAATACACCGCGTTCATGACACATTTTCGCAGCCTCCGATACAAATTCCTGACGCGCCGGACGAACTCCGCCTTCCCCCTGTACAAGTTCTAATATCAGTGCCGCAGTGTCGTCATCCAACACTTTGTCGAGTGATTTGATCTTGTTGAAAGAAAAACCTTTAAATCCGGGCACTAGAGGCTGAAATGGTTCTTGATATGACTTTCGATGTGTTGCGCTGAGCGCTCCGAACGTACGGCCATGAAAACCAAGGTAAGCGCTTGCGATCTCATGACGTCCCGTCGACTGTCGCGCCAGTTTAATGGCCGCTTCAATGCTTTCCGCTCCAGAATTGCATAAAAACACGCGATTCAATCCGGGAGGAGCGACTGATGCCAATGTTTCCATGCATTGAGCTCGAACGTCATTGGCAAAGATGCCTGCGCAGGTTATCATTCGAGCTGCCTGGCGCTGGATTGCTTTAACAACTTCGGAATTGCAGTGTCCCACCGATGCCACTCCAATTCCGGCTGTGCAGTCGATGTATTCCCGTCCTTCGTCGTCCCAAACAATTGCGTCAGATCCTGAGACTAAAGTAATATCTCGGCTCGGGTAAATTCCAATGCCATACTGCTCTTCCATTTGTGGATATTTCATGTCAAATCTTCTTTCCTTATCTGATGATGGTTCCCTTGCCCGCTTTCGCATCGAGATAGGGAGTCTCTGCACGACCGTCTGCTATCACAATTTCCGCAGGGCCATGTTCGAACAGTTTACCAAGGGCAAGTAATTTTCGTCTCATCCTTCCCTTCACAACTGTTTGCTGGGCTTTTAGTTGCGGGAGATCAAGTGTCTTTATCAAGCTGTTGGGATCATCGATGTCCGCCAACAAACCCGGCGCTTCAATGAACTGATAAATTCTTTTCGATCCAATTGCACGGTGTATTGCTGCAACGATGTTGTCATTGTCCGCATTGATCGCATAACCTTTTGCATCCGCAATCGGTATGCTTAGAACCGGCATATAGCCACCCCTGAGGAGATCTGCCAATAATTTCGTGTTGATCTCTGTAGGCTTTCCCGACAGGTCTCGCTTAACCACCAGCTTGCCATTCTGGCGAGTCCGAATTGCACTGTTTCGGCGTCCTCGAATCAAGCCGCCATCCAAACCACTGAGTCCGATTGCATTGATGCCATGTTTTTGGCAGCACTCAACGAACCGGTTTCGAGCAAGACCTGCGTAGGTCATCATGATCATTTCCAATGCGGTTTTATCAGAAAATACGCTGTCGTAGCCAGATACGGACGTAATGGTTTTAACCGGAGAATTTAAGCGGATGGCGAGATCATCTCGAACCGCATTCGCCCCTAAAACGATAATGAAACGATCGCGTTTGCCGGCCAAGTCCTTGATGATACCTTCGGTATTTATGCTGGCTCCACCACCAACTTTGACGATGATTGGCTGTTCAGTCATGTCTGAACAATTTCTCTGGCAACATGATTTGAAATCCCAATCCAATCGAATTCGTTTTCATACGGTGAAGAACTAATGATATGCACGTCTCCTGCAAATTTTTCATGCATTTGAAAATAATCCGAATTCTCGCTGTACTCCGAGTTAAGCCAGGCACGATCATG
Source organism: Arenicellales bacterium (assembly GCA_965202855.1). GTDB lineage: Bacteria > Pseudomonadota > Gammaproteobacteria > Arenicellales > JAJDZL01 > JAJDZL01. The sequence goes on from CBDBBP010000004.1 coordinate 1,172,524, forward strand.
CTGCGCAATAATGAAATTCATCGCGCGTACGTAATTCGACTTTTGCTTGAGTATTCTGACACCAGTGCGAATGGCGCTCAATGTATCGCCGTCGTCATACCGTTTTACAAAATTGAAGACCTTCTCAGCTCCAATGCGACCTTTCTCGCGAATTCTTACGCCTTGCAATTCTCCATTGAAAATGAAAACTTTTGAGCCATCGGTAAAAGGCATATTGTTCTCGACCGCAATGCCTTCATTGCGATAGGCGCTTCGAGCATGCGCCAGAAGAAAATTTGTTTGAGGGACATGATCAAACGTATCCTCCCACACAGGCTTTAGATTATGATAAAAATTCCACTGATTGCCCAACATCCACGCGCAGCCCCAGCCGTGACTCTGATCCTCCGGGCTGAATTGTGCGGTGTGTGCGAATTTGGACAAGTGAAATTGCGGGTCAATCGCACCAGAAGATCGAACACAGAGCAGTCTACACATCGAAAACGATACCGATTACACCGGAAATAGTCCGGTGAACTCCAATCCAGTATGTTCGGGGATGCCCAGCATAATATTCATAATTTGGACAGCTTGACCTGCGGCTCCTTTCATCAAATTATCCAACGCGCTGACGACGACAATCCTTCCACTATCGGGATCACTGACAAATCCTACGTCACAAAAATTTGTGCCGGCGAGATGTTTGGGTTCTGGGAGTCGATGAATGCCTGTTCTGTCTTTTACAATGCGAATGAATGGTTCTTTTTGGTAATGTCGCCTGTAGACTTTCCACAATTCAAGATCGGTTACTCTTTCCTGCGGTAAAAATACATGGCAGGTCGCCGCAATGCCTCGAACCATGTCAATCGAGGTGGCCGAAAAATGAATCTTGTCAATGCCCAGTTCCTGTTGCATTTCAGCTGCATGTCGATGTCCTACCGGACGATATGAACGTACCGCATTGCTGCGGACCGGGTGATGACTGCCTTCATTAAAGCTGCGACCTCCCTCACTGGAGCCAACCTTTACTTCAGCAACAATGAATTTGACTCCATATTCCTTCGCAATGGGCAAAACTCCGAGTATGACCGCTGTTGCATTGCAGCCGGCGGCCGCGACGTAGTTGGCATCTGCAATCCGATTTCTATGAATTTCAGGTATGCCATAGACGAACTGTTCGAGCCGTTCCACCTGAGGATGCGGCTGCCCATACCAAGTCACGTAGTCCGACGATTTGTTTAACCGGAAATCCGCACTCAGATCGATTACTTTGGGAGCGATTTCCAAATACTGCTCGATTGAGTTCATCGACTCACCATGTGGCATACATAAAAATAAAACATCACATGGTTTTAGTTTTTCTGGAGAACAGAATTTCAAGCTGACAGTTTTGCGCAGGTTTGGGTTTACTGAGTGAACATACTTGCCCGCTTTGCTGCGGGAGGAAGCCTGAGACAATTCCACTTCGGAATGACTGTTCAACAAGCGAAGAAGCTCTCCGCCTGAATAACCTGAAGCACCTGCTACCGAAGCTTGAATCATCCGTTCAAATTATGCGGCTTCAGTCAACAGATAGTCGACGATCTTTGCCGGAATATTAACACCGGTGGGATCAATGCTATTTCGAAATTCCATTGAATCGTTGACTTCATTCACCAAAAGTCCGTGTTCGGTTTCGAATAGGTCGACCGCAACAACACCGCCACCGACTGCTTCTGCAGCTGCAACCGAAAGACGCGCAATTTCGTCTGTAACTCGGCAGTTGCTCGTAATCGCCCCACGCGCAGTATTTGTAATCCAATGCGAAGAATGACGATAAATCGCCGCAATACAGGCATCTCCGATGACGAATGAACGTATGTCGCGTCCATGTTTTTCAACATATTGCTGGATATAGAAAATGGAATGCTGATAAGACCCCAAGGTTTTCTTGTGTTCGAGAAGTGCTTCCGCAGCTTCTCGGTCATTTATTTTTGCGAGCAGTCTTCCCCATGATCCGACGACAGGTTTGAGAACAGCTGGATAGCCCAATTCTTCAATGGCGACAAGTGCGGTTTGCTCGCTGTAAGCGACGCGATATTCGGGTTGTGGAACCGAACAGCGACTTAAGGCAATGGAAGTTGATACTTTGTCACCGCAGGTTTCGGTCGTAGTCAGTGAATTGACACACCGAATATTTGCACATTCGAAAAACTGCAAACTATACAAAGCTCGAGAATGATTTAAACTTCTCACAAAGACCAGGTCTACATTCTCTTGCTGATTCGCTTTGAAAACGAGCTTTCGGTCATCCAACATGACCAGTTCAAGGCCTTTTCGATTCCGACACTCTTGCAGCAGGAGTTTTTCCTCGACTCTCAGCAACGAGTGCAAAAATCCAATTTTCACGAAGACCGACCTTAGCCAAGAAAAAACCTAGTTTTCACTCACCCCAGTCTTCATCGGGCTCAGGAGCTTCTTCAACCTCATCGGGCTCAAAGTTAATGACTTCCAACTCTGAACCGCAATCGGAGCATTCCAGAATCTCTCCCATAATTGTGTCTTGTTCAAATTCAATGTCATTTGCGCAAATCGGACATTCTGCCATAACTTCTCCTTGTCTAACTCAATTCTTGCAAAAGTGGTTAAAGAACTCGATGCATACCGATCTAATGGGCATATTTTACTATGCTTGGCAGGATAGAAGATTCGGTCGATAATTCCAAAAAACGTTTTTCTCAGTTGAATTGGTTGCCCAATTTAGATAGAAAAATTGAATTAAGCTGGCATGATTGACGGATACATCAAAATCTCGTGCATTTCGACTCTTGGATGCTGTTCAACTGCAAACAGTATGGCTTTGGCAACATCTTCAACTTCCATGGCATTTGGACGACGCTCAGGAAACAATTCGGTGTTTGTAACTCCCGGCTCGATTACGGTAACGCGAACTCCAGTGCCATGCAGTTCTGCCCGAATGTTGCGCGCCATTCCCGTTACAGCCCATTTTGTCGCACCGTAAAAGGAACCTGCAATAGGCCTGCGGCCTGCAGCAGATCCTAAAAACAACAGGTGACCCGTGCTTTTTCGAAGAGCGGGAATGCCGGCTCTGGCAGTGAGCGCCGCACCATAAACATTCGTCAATGCCATTTCTCTCCACTTTTCGGGGTTGCCTTGTGTAAATCCACCCGGCGAAGGGTAATATACGCCCGCATTCGCCAAAATGGCGTCAATACGTCCAAATTGATCAATGCAACGGCCAACCATCTCCTGCTGATCGCTCCACTGTGAGACATCGCACTTGATGGGCAAAGCTGTGTCAGCGCCACCCAGCCGTTGGGAAAGCTGCTCCAGCTTTTCCATTCTACGCGCAGCCAATCCAACTCGAAATCCACGTTTTACCGCTTCTTCGGCAACTGCAGCGCCGATTCCACTCGATGCACCTGTTATCAAAAAATTTTTTCTATCCATATAATTTCAATTTCGACATAATCACTGAGAGAACGCGTCCCGAAGTATTATAGCTTTGAGAGAATTTCGAATTTCATTCGTCTGATGCCTACCAACGTTACAGCAGAGTACAAAAAAGCCGAACAAGCGTTTCGCGATGCCCGCGAGCCTGCAGACCGCCTGCAATGCTTGAAAGAAATGCTGCGCACCATACCCAAGCATAAAGGTACAGAACATCTGCAGCGCGACATCAAAACGCGCATGAAGATGTTAAAGGACGAACTGGCCGGTCCGAAAAAAGGTGGAACCCGAACGGGACCGGTCCATTCTATTCGGCAAGAAGGCGCGGCCCAAATTGCAATGATCGGACCACCCAATTCGGGAAAGTCGGAACTTCACCATGCGCTGACCGGCGCTCGTTCAGAAGTCGGCATGTATCCTTTTACGACTCGTCAGCCGCTTCCTGGAATGATGCCTTTTGAAGACATCTATTTTCAATTGGTAGATTTGCCTCCTATTTCTATTGATTACTTCGAACCCTGGCTAGTCAACGCGCTGCAGCCGGCAAATGCCGCATTTCTGATAATTGACATTTCGGATCCTGCCTGCATCGATCACATCCAGCACATCAATCAGCAGCTTGAACAAAGAAAAATATTCTTGACGAATGATTTTCAGCCGGAATCTGCAAAGCCATTGGACGGGAATGACCAGGAATCCGACCCTTTTCGAATTGAGCTTCCGACGCTGTTGGTAGCCAACAAAATTGACCTGACAAGCGGCGTCGAGGAATTAGATGCTCTAAATGAATTGCTCAGCCGACAATACCCGTCTGTCGCAATATCCGCCACCACAGGTTTTAACTTGGATTACTTTCCCAAGCTGGTTTTTGATCTGATGAACATCGTTCGAGTCTATACCAAAGTTCCCGGCAAACCCGCTGATACGGACCGGCCCTTCACGTTGACCCTTGGGGGGACTGTGTTTGAAGTCGCACGTCAGGTTCACAAGACAATCGCAGACCAGTTTCAATTTGCAAGGATTTGGGGGAAAAGTGTCTATGACGGCCAACAGGTCGGGCCTGACCATGTCCTTGAAGACCTGGACATCATTGAACTCCACGTCAGATAAGCAGGAACGTTTTTCCTTTAAGCGCCAAAAAGCAGCATGAACCCAATTGAAAGAAAAATTGTTGGTGTTGTGGGCATCGCTCACTTCTATTCTCATTTTTTCTTCTTGGTGCTGCCCTTGATGTTTCCGATTCTGCACGATACCTACAACATTGGATACACAGAACTGGGAGTTGGCTACGCGGTATTCAGCGCAACCACCTTGCTGTTTCAGACACCGATTGGATTTTTTGTTGACCGTTACGGCGCTCGTTCAGTTCTGATTGCAGGGGTCGCATTGGAATCTGTTGTGCTGGCACTGTTTGGAGTATTTCAAAACTACACGGGATACTTGGTACTCATGTCTCTAGCGGGACTGGCGAATGCGGTGTATCACCCCTGCGATTACTCAATTTTGACTCGTACGGTGCGACGGGAGAAATTGGGCAAAGCTTTTTCGATTCATACCTTTTGTGGTCAATCCGGTTCTGTCGTGGCACCTGTAGTGATTGTGCTGATCAGTGCGGGAATTCCCTGGAATCACGCACTGATTATCTGCGGAATCTTCGGTGGGATCATCGCCACCATACTAGTCTTCGAATTTCGCAAACTGGAAATTCCAGTACAAAATGAAACTGAAATTCAATTCGAAAAAAGACAGAGCAGTTTTCGCTTGCTTTTCAGCGCTCCCGTTCTTCTTGGCTGGCTGTTTTTCTGCGGGTTTGCGATGTCCAGCACTGGCCTGTATGATTTTTCGGTTTCAGCCTTCACGGAAATTTTTGACTCGACATTGGCACAAGCTGGAATCGTAATTTGGGTGTTTCTTGCTGCTGATGCAGTTGGGATTCTCAGTGCCGGATTCTTTGCACATCGATGGAAGCGACATGAAGTCGTTGTCGCTGTTTGCTTTTTGGTGGTTGCCGCCTGCATGTTCTTCATTACCTTTGTACCGATGCCGCTACTCATCCTGTCGATTCCGATGACGATAGCTGGATTTTTCTACGGATTTATTGCGCCTTCGAGAGATATGATCATTTCCTCGCTGGCACCTGCAAAAGATATGGGCAAGGTTTTTGGCACTGTGACAACAGGATTTAATGCCGGTGGAATCATTGGTCCTCCTCTTTTTGGGTTTCTGTTGGATCTCGGGGATCCATACTCCATATTCTGGGGAGCCGGAGTCATATCGCTGCTGACCATTTTGACGTTGATCAAAAGGTCACCTCATCCAGCTTCGTCGCCTGCCGCCGAACAAGGGAAGTCCTAGGATACATGAGCAAATTGAAGAACCAGTGTGGTGTGGCACTGATGAGTCTGCTAAGGAATTACGAAACCGAGTTTGTTTTTGGAATTCCTGGAGTGCACACCGTCGAGCTGTATCGAGGAATCGCAGAAGCGGGAATTCAGCACATCACGCCTCGACATGAACAATCGGCGGGGTTTATGGCAGATGGCTACTCCCGCGCGACTGGAAAGGTCGGCGTATGCTGCTTGATCACCGGACCGGGTGTGACTAACGCTGCAACACCGCTTGCGCAATCTTATTCTGATTCCGTTCCGGTACTTGCCATTTCGAGTGTCAACAAAACTCAAAGCTTGAATCTAGGTCAAGGGGATTTACACGAAATTCCGCATCAGCAACAGCTGACTGAGCACTTTACGGCATTCAGTCAAACCATCTTGGATGTCAATTCAATTCCCGAAGTTGTAGCCAGGGCATTTGCTGTCTTTGACTCCATGCGGCCTCAGCCTGTTCACATCGAAATTCCGATCGATTTGATGTGTGAGTCCGTCACTTGGTCTGATCATTCCGCTTACCGGGTCAGCAGTTCGCATGTACCGTTGAGCGCTTTGAAGACCGCGGCTGAATGTTTGCAAATGAGTCGGAGTCCAGCAGTCATTTTAGGAGGTGGCTGCAAGGATGCTGCTGCCGAAGCTCGTTCACTTGTTGACTTGATTCAAGCGCCCGTTGTAACCACGTTTGCAGGCAAAGGAATCATCCCGGAAACTCATCCGCTAAGCCTAGGCGCCAATTTGCTTCATCCACCTGTATTGGACTTTATTGCCAATTGTGATGTAGTTCTTGCGGTTGGAACGCAATTGTCGGAAACTGACATTTGGCACAGAGGTGGGGATATTCAGTTCAACGGCAACCTCATTCGCATCGATATCGATCCGCGCCAGCTGTATCAAAACGCCATACCCAAACTCGCATTGCTTGGTGACGCTCGCCATGCACTCGAGGAAATCAGCTCAAGAATTCGTGCTGCAGCACCATCTGTAATGGCTGTCAATCGTCGCAGTATGAACACGGTCGCGGAGCTGCTGTCTGAATGTCCAGAACATTGGTACCCGTATACGGGGGAACATACCGATGTATGGGATGTTTTGAGGAAAACACTTCCAGACGATGGAATTGTGGTGGCCGATTCTACACAGCTGGTTTATAGCGGCAATTATTATTATCCGGCGATGCAGCCTCGAACTTATCTAACTTCAACAACCGGTTACGGCACACTTGGTTATGCTCTTCCTGCTGCGATCGGAGCAAAACTAGGCAAACCTGAAAGCCCTGTTGTCTGCGTGGCAGGGGACGGCGGTTTCCTGTTTACGATTCAAGAGCTGGCAACCGCGGCCGAGTGCCAGCTACCCATCGTGATCCTGCTGTGGCACAACGACGGCTATGGTGAAATCCGAAAATCTTTTGAAGCAAGTGATGTGCCCTTGATTGGTGTTGATCTTCAAATGCCCGATTTTTTAACACTAGCCGAAGGATTTGGTTGTGAAGCGGAAAGAATAATCGACTTAGAGCATTTCGAGAAAGCGCTCATTTCTGCGTTCAATCGAAACTGTCCGACGCTGCTTGAACTTCGACCGGAACAGCTGAATCTTAAATCTAACCCTTAGGGAATAAGAACCGTCGCGCCGGTTGTTGTTCCACTTTCAATGTTCTTGTGCGCCAAAGCGGCATCTTTGAGTTCGTACTCATAATTGATGTTTACTTTCAACACACCATTGCGGATCGCTTCAAACAATCCCGCTGCGGTGTTCTCCAGGTCGGACCGTTTCTCTACGTAATGCATGATCGCAGGACGAGTAATGAACAACGAGCCTCTGCGTCCAAGATCCGAAATGATGTCAATTGGATCGGGCGGACCTGAGGCATGCCCATAGGCCGCACATACTCCCATCGGTCGCAGACTGTCGAGAGAACTTTGCATGGTATCCTTTCCAATAGATTCGTATACGACGGCTGCACCTTCACCGTCGGAGACTTCGTAGACTCTTTTCACAAAATCTTCCTTTGAGCGAACCACGGGATGATGACAGCCGTAGGCGCCTGCAACTTCCTTTTTCTGTTCGGTACTCACGGTTCCCACTACCGTGGCGCCCAAGGCGCTGCCCCACTGACAAAGCAGATGTCCCATTGCGCCGGCGGCAGCGTGAACAACGATGGTGTCTCCGGGCTGCACCGCATAGGTTCTATGCAGCAGATAGTGAGCTGTCATTCCTTTGAGGAGCAAAGCTGCGACTTCTCGATCCTCGAGATCATCGGGTACAAGAACCAGCTGACTCGCAGGATAATTTCGAACTTCAGCATAGCTGCCCAAAGGAGGAATTCCATAAGCTGCGCGATCACCCACTTTGAACTCGGCTACATCAGCGCCAATGTCTTCGACGATGCCAACCGCTTCCAATCCGATGACAACAGGACACGGTGGAACCGGCCAAGGATGAGGAATGCCTCCGCGATGATAGGTATCCACAAAATTTACACCAATGACGGTATGGCGCAGACGAACTTCATTTGCTTTTGGTGGTGGTACCGTCCATTCCTCCCAACGCATATTGTCCGCAGGACCTAATTCATGCAGGACTTGTGCTTTTGACATCTTCGACCTCAGCTTCTGCCGTTTTCCAGCAATGTGAAAATAACTTTATAACGCCCCATCTACTTTGAGTCGTTTATGCATGATTGGACTGGTCGTGGTGAACTGAACACGTTGCTTAATTTCCGGATAAAGATAATGCTGTACGCCAAAAGCAGCCATCGCCGCTTCATGAAAACCACATAGAATTAACTTCTTCTTACTTGGATATGTAACAATGTCACCGACTCCGAAAATACCCGGTTCGCTCGTTTGACTGTCCTCGGTTCGCACTTTTATCGTCTTTCTATCGACTTGCAGGCCCCATTTTGCAATTGGACCTAAATTGGGTGACAGCCCATAAAAAACAAGCAGTTCATCGAATTGAACCTCGGTCGCTGCCGGGTCAGGTCCGAATGAAACCACCCGAATTCCTTTCAACTCGTCATTTTGTTCAATGATTTTTTCGATTCGTCCAATGTGATACTGCAAGCTGCCATCTCGACGTGCTGCAATTTCTTTCATTCGCTGAACGGATACGGGCTGAGCGCGAAATGCTTCCCTGCGATGAACCAAAGTGATCTGCCTCGCAATTCCATGCAATTCCAGAACCCAATCCAGCGCTGAATCACCTCCGCCTAGGATTGCAACTTTCTTGTCCCTGAATTTTTCTTTGTCCTCAACGTGATAATGCAGATTCATGCCGCGATATCTGTCGGCGCCCCGCGTACGGAGGGGGCGCGGATCAAAGGAGCCCAAACCCCCTGCAATCACAATTGAGCCAGCGTCAAATTCAGTTCCACCCGATGTTGAGACATCAAAACGACCATCGTCCCGTTTTGATACGTGCGTGACTTGCTCGCCAAGCACATAGCCAGGATCGAAGGGGGATGCCTGCTCTGCCAGCGCGTCTACCAATTGCTGCGCACCCACGATCGGATAGCCCGGAATATCGTAAATTGGCTTGTCCGGATAAAGAACCGAGCACTGTCCGCCGATTCTAGGAAGTGAATCGACGATGTGACACTTTATTCCAAGTAATCCTAATTCAAAAATTTGAAACAAGCCGCAAGGGCCTGCACCGACGATAACAGCCTCTGTTTTTATGGACATCTTCGAATTGAAATTGAATCAAATAAAAATACTCAAAACACAATTGTGCTTGAGCTTGCATGCTGAACGAGTCTTGGTCTTGACTACGAAACTACTGATTTTAACAAGATTATAGAGTATTCCTTTCTAGCGCTGTTTTTGTAGCTGCTGAAAAATTGAGAGATTTTCCTGCAGTGCGAAACATCAGTCATCCGGGATCACTTGATAATAGCCGTTGTCAGAAATCACTTTCATCTTGGTGCTGTACAAATCGCTTAGCTGTTCGTTCGTAAATAAGTCACTTTTATCCCCGCAATTGACAATTTTCCCGTTCTTCATCAAGACAATATAGTCAACTTCGGGGGGTATCTCGTGAATATGGTGAGTCACTAGAACGATCTGCTTCCCATCTTGCATCAATTTTCTGATTAGGCGCAAATACAGAAATGTTGCAGTTAAATCCAATCCACTCGTTGGTTCATCCAGCACCAGCGTAGTTGGTTCACTCACCAGAGCCCGGGCCAAGAGAAATCTTCTCTGTTCACCCGTTGACATCCGGCTAAACAAACTTTCCTGCAATGATTCGATCCGAAGGTCGACCATAATTCGGCGACTCAATTCAATCGCCTCAGGCTCGTATTCTTGGTGGCTGTAAACACCAACGCTGGAATGAAATCCAGATAATACGACCTCAATGCCTTTTACGTAGCCGAAATAGCGATTTTGCAGATCTTGAGAAATGAATCCTAAGTTCTTTCTAAGATCCCATATGTTCCAAGTTTTTTCGCCTAAAATACGAACCCAAGAATCGGGCGAGCGAACCGGATAGAGTTCCCGCATGAGAACTTTTAGAAGTGTAGTCTTGCCAGCGCCGTTGGGACCTAGAATCGCGATATTGCGCTTAAGCGGGAGCTGTAAGCTGAAACGGTCTAAAATTTTAGCCTTGCCACGGTAAACCGTAGTATTGTACATATCTATCAGGTCGGTCACTGTATTTGACTTGAATTCAGAAACGGGTCACTAGATTGGAATTGGACTGGCATTAGGCCAACCGCAAAACTCTAGTTTATATACTCGAATTAGAAAATGAGTTGAAATAAAAAGAAAATTCAAAAATGGCTCTATTAATTACTGACGAATGCATCAACTGCGATGTTTGTGAACCTGAATGTCCAAACGAAGCAATCTACATGGGGCCCGAAATCTATGAGATTCATCCTCACCTCTGTACCGAATGCGTCGGCCATTTTGACACTCAGCAGTGTGTAGAGGTGTGTCCCGTTGAATGCATATTTGTAGACCCCGACAATACAGAAACCGAACTGGAACTGCTTCAAAAATATCAAAGAATCATCGCTTCAATGTGAGCAAATTGACAAAATCTGTCAAGTTTGGCAGCGAATGCAAAAATACGTAGACCTTTGCCCGATCACTTTAACTCGAATTGAATTTCCGCATCGCGTGCAGGCCTGTTGTCGCCGCTCGTAAACCAGTAGTTCCTGGCGAAAGTAACCAGGATTGCCACTTCCATTCACAAAGTCTCTTAATGTAGTTCCACCAAATGCGATTGCGGAATCAATCGTCTCTTGTATGCTATTCGCCAATCTTTCGTATCGCTTCACAGAAATTCGGTTTGCGCGTCGAATGGGGTGAATACCGGCCCGAAACAAGGATTCTGACGCATATATGTTGCCTACGCCAACCACGACGCGACTGTTCATGATGAAATTTTTGACTGCTGTCGTTCGTGATTTTGACAAGCCATACAAATAGTCTCCGGTGAATTCGTCACTATCGGGCTCGGGACCTAAATGACGCAGCAAATAGAATTCATAAGGGTCACCGCTGAGCCATAGCACACATCCAAATCTTCTCGGATCTCGGTAGCGCAATGTCAGGCCATTACTGAGTGTAAAGTCAACGTGATCATGGAGTCCAGATGGTTCAATTGATGGGCAAAGTCTAAGACTTCCAGACATGCCCAAGTGCATGAGGAGATGTCCACTCCCTATTTTGACCAGTATGTATTTAGCTCGTCTGCTAATGCTCTCTATGACCTTGTCTACAATCATAGAATCCAGATTTTCAGGGACCCTCCATCGCAATCTTGGATCGCGCACAGTTAGGCCTGTAATCCGAAATCCGACTAACCCCGGTTTAATGCCGCGAACTGTGGTTTCTACTTCAGGGAGCTCAGGCATAAAGAATAGTGTTGTTCCTGAATAATAATGAACTCATAAGAATTCATGCATTAGTTACGAAGGTAAAGTCAGTATGGGTTGCATCTTCCAAATCCGTAGTGGAATTAATGATTTTCATGAAACACAGATGTTTGGCTAGAATAATTCTATTGTGACATGCTATCGCTGATATTTTAAAATTTGTCGCCAACTATACATAGACTAAGGATTTTTTCTTTCGATTCACTGATAGATAACTGTCTAAATTCAACAGAATATGGATATTTTTTACAATTCCTAACCTAGGATGGTTTCGAATAGTTCAATTGCCGGTAAATTTACTCCATTCTCTAATATTTGAAACCAAATAAAAGCCCCTCAGCGGATAAACGATATCTAGTTTCATTATTATCGGTTATCATCGAATCATGCATCCGGTACGAATCCCTAAGAAAAAGGAGGTTTCGTAATTGTCGACACCAGCTCAAGTATTTCGCCAATCTGAGATTCAAAAAACGCGTTCCCGAATTATTCATGGCGACTGCCGGGAGAAATTATCCTTGATTGAGTCGAGTACCGTAGACTTAATCATCACTTCACCACCTTATGCGGACGCAAGACGTACTACATACGGCGGAATTCATCTTGACGAATATGTTTCTTGGTTTTTACCTATCAAAAAAGAATTGCATCGAGTGATTGAGCCAACGGGATCGTTTATTCTGAATATTAAGGAACGCGTAGTGAAGGGTGAACGGCATACCTATGTTTTGGAACTGATTTTGGCTATGAGAAAGCAAGGTTGGCTGTGGACCGAGGAATACATTTGGCATAAAAAGAACAGCTATCCAGGAAAATAGCCGAATCGATTTCGTGACAGCTGGGAACGTTTGCTACACTTTAGTCGCCAAAAAAAATTATGCATGTACCAAGAATCTGTAATGGTGCCAATGTGTGCTTGGGCAAAAATTCGACTTGCCAAATTAAGTCAAACCGATAAAATACGGGACGATTCCAATGTTGGAAGCGGTTTCGGAAAGAATGTTTCAAACTGGGTAGGTCGAACCAAAGCCTACCCTACAAACGCTCTTCATTTGGCAACTGAATGTTTGAATAGGAAACATAGCGCAGTCTTTCCAGAACAGTTACCGTCTTGGTTTATCAATTTATTTACACAGCCTGGTGATATCGTGCTTGATCCGTTCGCAGGAAGCGGTACGACGCTAGTTGCCGCTCGAAAGCTGCATCGCAAGTCAATTGGAATTGAAATAAATCTTAACTACTGTATCCTAGCCGAAGCTCGTTTAAATGAGTCCAAGCAGTACCAACGGAACATCACTAATTCAGCCAGTGATTTAGGATGCACGGAGTGATTTTGATAGTTCCAGGCTTGCAAAAGCACGCAATCTTAAATTGAAATTTATCTTAAAGCGAAAAAATCCTTACTTGTTTCGTTATAAGAATTTTGACTCATTGACATCGTTTGCACAGTCCCTTTCCGATGCCAGCTTATCATCGAGCGAAGAAACTCTATTTGGAAACGCTCTCGAAAGAATAGCAATCGGAATATGCGAACAGTCTTACGGTGGAAGAAAATCTATGGGTACAGGAATTGACCTAGAATTTGAAAGAAACGAAATTTTGCATATTATTAGCATTAAATCTGGTCCGAACTGGGGAAATTCCGCTCAGAAGAGGCAAATGATTGAAAATTTTCGACGGGTACGGATTGTTTACCATCAAGGTGCGAGCAAATACGAAATTCGAGCAATTGAGGGTTGTTGTTATGGTGTAACTGGTCGGACTTTTGACAAGGGGACCCATCAAAAGATGTGTGGTCGAGAATTTTGGGAGCTACTTTCAGGTAAAGAATTTATGTATCAGACTGTTTTTAAATTGATTGGTGAAATTTCTGATACCATGCACTAATCTTATGAGTCTGAATACGAATCAACAATCGAACGATTGACTGATAGAACTTTCCCAAGATTATGCGCTAGAAAATGGTGAAATAAACTGGGACAAAATTCTGAACTTGAATGCCGTAAGTCCAATCCCACTCTTCTTATATCCAGAGACAGATTCTTCGTGAAAAAATTGCAAATTTTGCAACTCTCACCTGCCCTAAATTGTGAAAGGCGAGCTGTTGGAACTGTAGATTGATATGATTTAATTTCGATTGGCCGAACATTGCCAACGCATTGCCATTCAAGGCGTTTTGCATGGCACCGAGCGAGCTGTACCCTTGAAGTGACATCGACTGCAGGTAGCTTGAAATTCGGCAGTAGGCTTGGGCCTGATTGGCATATCGATGGGTGCCTGAGATGTTTTGCCCACATTGCCCATGCGGATGTCGCTTACATCAGGGAATATTCAGCAATTGAGACAAAATCCGTCTGTCCGATTCAACTCCACTGAATAGTTATGAAAAAGCGTAGTAGTCTAACAAACACAAATCGAGCACTGGCGTTTCTGTTGTGCTGTTGCGCAGGTGAAATCACCATCAATTTGTTAAAACTGAAAGTTGAAAATAGGAATTATCCTCAAGACCAGAGATTTTTGAGTAGTCGCTTTGACGCGTTTGTTGACACCGGGCAGTAGTTGATCAGTAACTGGTGTCAGAAATCGGAATCTGGCCTTTATTTATGGATTTATTTGCAAGCAGTCTGTGTCGCTTATATGGCGAATGCGCCAGGATAGTTTGACAAACAGAATTCTGCGATGGAGAGTCCCGATCATTGCACAACAACCAAAATTTATTAACTGGTTCGGAATTGCCGGGAACCTTGCCGACAGTCAGAACAAAATTTGTTGTATCTCCGTTGTCGGTCAATTTATCTGCAACCTCTTTCGCTACATGTTGCCAAGTCCCTTCTTTTGCTTCAGCATTTTTAAATTCAACGACTTGGAAATTGTTGGCTAGAGATGTCATATCGGAACCGTTCGGACTAACCAGTTTGTAACTTATATGTTCACCTTCTCCTGATTTGGCAACGTCGGGCATAATTTGCAAGTCCTCTAAATTTTCAGACTTCAAACTCTTAGAGCAAATTGCCCTGGAATAGTTCCAAAAAGCTGCTATCTCCGGTGAATTTTCAGTTCGTTTGATTTGGAACACAACACTTCTGGAAACATCTGATTCTTCATTCAATACTGGACAGATATCAGAATATTTGTAGGCTGTAACAGGAACGATCTCTTTAATATCTTCGTGATTCAAAAGAGATTTAAATCCCCAGGTTAGATTATCAGTAAAACTAAATTCTGATGGAATTGCGACTGATGCGAAATCTCCAAGGTTCAAAACAGGAAGTTTATCCTGTGCCATAACGGGCTGCATGAAGCCGTTAAGAACAAGCGCTAGAATTGTTCCAGAAACAGAAAGAGGGATAATGTTGCGCCATACAATCATAAATACAAATTATCTATTCAGATCTGCTCGGTTCACTAATATATTTCATGGAAGAGACTACCAAAAATAGAGTCAGTGCTGGCAGCAATAATCCAGAAAGGTAAAGACGCACTGGCCCAGTTTTTCTCGGTACCCAAGCCAACATTAAGCCGAAAAACGCAGATAGAAAAACGACTAAAATCAAATGAAATAAGTAAAGAGTAGAAACCATTTCTTGAAAGGTTACTATTGTTGTCGTAAATAATTGGTTTAGAGACAAAGATACGACAAATGTGAATGCACCAAGGAACGTAAAGACAAACTGCTTTGGCCGTGGCCAAACATCGTCCGTTTTGACAAACATATATTCACGAATCTCACGAATGATTTTGGCTGTCTCTTTACTAATTGGTCGATAGTTGCGCTTTTGAGTCAGACAATGATCTGTTTCAGAACCATTTTCTGACTGTTTCTTTGCAGACCTCCCAATTTTTTCAAAATTAAGTTAGTTTCAAACTGACCCACTAGTTAATATAGCATAATCGCTGTTCATTCATTTCGTATGGATAGAGGAATTCTGATAAAGCCAACTGGTAAGTCCTCACTCACCCTTCCCCTTTTAGCTTGTATTTTTCGTACGTCGTGGAAAGGCGTTTCTTTTCAGTAGGCGCAAACCCCACACAACAACTGTCGCTCCGACTGGTAGCAGCCAAGGCGGTCAATGGAGGTGGCGACATGGCCTGAAACCCTTCTGGAACTTCGGATTAGAATCGCTGTCGTGCTACAATGAATCTTGAAGATTTCTTGAATTGAGTAGAAAATTTGTATCTTGCTATTTTTGTAAATATTCGTTTATTGTTTAGGCATACTTCTTCATGAAATCAATGACATATGATTTTTCAAAAAGGAAGGGGTATGGTGACTCGGCGATTCGATAAGTTGAGTGAGCGAAAAGCAATAGCACTATTCGGATTGGTACAATATTTGTTACCGGTCAATGAGTTTTTTGGAAGGTTTGAAGCGATAGAATGAGTGTTCGGCTGATTCGGATTCGAAAGTTACTGACAGACTTTCGATTTGTAAAACTGAAAAGTCTGCCTGCCATTTCACTTAGTGTGTGCATCTTGACCACGATTGCCAACGCTGGTGCTGTTGCGAGAATTTGATGTCACACTGGTGTGGTCGCCACGCTCGAACCTTAGCTTGTACGGTGAGACCGTTGACATTGCCAGCACATTGGAGCGTGGTGTGCGAATAGCACTGTTGACCGATCAATTTAGCAGCTATACGCCAAGAACATTGTACCCATCAACGATGTTAGTCGGCTAGCTCCATGTGAGGTACTGCGTTGAGGCTACTTTTCGGGGCGATCACAAGATTGCCGTCAAAGACGGTGAGCAAATTGGCGCAGGACTGCTCCTCAGCTGAAGTACTGCTGTTCGTTCGCAGCATCGGTTGATCCGCGAACTGTGCGAAGATCGTCCAAAAGCGTTGCATGGCGTCACCGGAAGCGATGAGAGATATCTGCTGCAGTTGGGAAAAACAACCTAAAGCAGTGCGGACAGCCGAGAACATAACAGTCCCGAAAAGTAGAAACATCTGGTGGTGCGGCATATGTTAGGAATTCTGCTGCTACAGAAGTTTTCGGTTTAAAAATTCTGTTGGGTATAGCTGTGAATCGCATTTTGAAATACAGACAACTAATATTATTCGATAGTGTTAAGTGTTCACAATAACTGATATGACTGAATTTCAGGTTACAAATCAGACAACCGGAAGAAAATATAGCGTCCGACCCAGCGAAACCATACTAGACGCAATTCTTCGACATGGGTCGGCAGTTTCATACAGCTGCCGAAATGGCACTTGCGCAGCCTGCAAAGCTGACTTGGTCTCTGGTCGAATTGTCTACGACGAATACAGTAAATCGGCTCTTTCGGACGAAGAGGCCGCCGATGGGGCAGTTCTTTTGTGTCGCGCCCATCCCCGAGAGAACGTGGAAATTCGAGCGCCGGAACTTTCCACGCTGTTCAATGCCACAATTCAAAAGCTTCCTTGTCGAATTTTAAGTCTCAATCGACTTACACATGATGTTATGGAGGTAAAACTACGTCTGCCTCCACGCACTTCCTTCCATTACATTGCAGGACAGTACATCGACATCATGATGCGAGATGGCAGGAAACGGGGATTTTCGATCGCCAATCCACCGGGGATTGAAGACATTATCGCGCTGCACGTTCGGCATGTACCAAATGGGCGCTTTACAACCTATGTTTTTCAATCAATGAAGAAAGGTGATATTTTTCGATTCGAAGGACCTCTAGGAACTTTTTTTCTGCGCGATGACTCTGATCAGCCGCTCATCATGATAGCTGGAGGTACGGGGTTCGCACCGATTCATGCCATCATCGAAGACATGATTTTGAACAATACTCGACGCAAAATTCATCTTTTCTGGGGGGTGCGTGATCAACAAGATCTGTATCACACCGACAAAATTGGCACTTGGAAGCAGTTCTTTGGAGATGAGTTTCATTCAACTGCAGTACTGTCTGAACCAAAAGACGATGATGACTGGCATGGAGAAACCGGCTGGGTACACGATGCCGTGTTACGATGTTATCCGGACCTCACACAGTATGAAGTCTACGCTAGCGGACCACCGCCTATGATTGATGTCATTCGAGAAAAGTTTCCCGAATATGGGCTGAACCCAGCCAATCTTTTTTACGATTCGTTTGAATTTTCTAGTGACACTCTGTACCCCAGCAGATAATTCGGATTGGGTTCGGTGTATGGTCAACTTCCAGAAACAAAAACGTCTCGCTTGTCGGATTAAAGAGATAAACCTGTGCGTGACGCATGGCACCCACGCAATAGAATTACTGTAATCTTTATCAATCTGCACAATTTATTCCAGCTTGCCCTTCTGAAGAGACACCCGTTTCGTTTGAGTTTACTCGATTCAACCATAACCGCGCAGCCCGAATCGCATATGGCCTCACTCATCTTTCTGAGTTGATTAATCCAACGGTCTGCGATTGTCGTCAAATACTGAAGCTGAATTGATCTCGATCAGCGATCGTACCGACGAAATTCATCCCAAATGTTGGGTAGTTCGAGCGAAACAGACTGAATAGAAGAATGCGCGGTAATGATGTATGCCGCGTCGTGTACATCGGCGTGTCGGGCATGCGGCGTTGAAATACACAAGGGTCTAGTCAGGGCATGCCGACCGGCTGTCAATAAAAATGAGACGATCGATTACCGTACTGAACCTAAGACAATTCTCGCTCGTTCCCGCCTTAAAATCTCAAATAGTGTCAGGTATTTAACGTTGAGAGCAATGCAAACATCTGGAAGTTGATGACACTTCATGCGTAGCAATCGTATGCACACCGGCCAGTGCTTTTACAACAAAAAAAAATGCGCTGCTTCAAAGAATTTGTGTATCGCTGAACTCGAATAATCCTAGCTGTATGCCCACTCCTATTCACGCCTCTGCGATGGTTCGTCATTCTTGTCAAAGGGTAAAAAAACATCATCTCTATCCTTGGCCCACTTGGAAAGTTCATCATCTCCCGCAATTTTGCGTCCGCACCATTTCTACACTGCACAACTTGTCATTGCCAAACGCGGCAATGATCCAATCCCAGAACGCTGGACAAAAATCAAAACTGTAGTGGTGTCTATTCCCTCGAACAAAGACATCGTCATCTAGTAGATATGCCATCAACAAACAATCTCTAATTTTTTTGCTAATTTGTCAAAAGTTTGAATGTTCTTCAAATCAAGCAACCGGAATGCTTCGGTAAAGGAAGTTTCTCCTTCAAGTGTGTTTGCAACGACTGCGCGCGCGAATCTCTCGCCAACTCTGGCAATCAAAGTGGAATAAAAATTACCGCCCCGGCTTCTAGGCATGATTTTCAGCTTTTCTAGTTCGTCATCGTAGGCTCTGCGGAACTCATCACGCGTCAAGCCGTGGATATCATATATGCGGCGAAGAATCACAAGCGAACTGACCTTAAAACGACGCGCTAGTCGTTTAACCTCGCTGGCTAAATTCTCATCCCACCGAAATTCCTCTTGCAAAACATGTCGCGGCACCAAGAGTTCAGCGGCAACCCGGTTACACCAGAACTCAACATTATGATCAGGGTTGGCATTTAGCCGAGAATCTGAAAGTGCAGTCTGTCCCAACCAAAGATGCGCTAACTCGTGAGCAAGAGTAAACATCTGTCCGGCTTTGGTATCCGCCCCGTTGATAAAAATTAGAGGGGCATAGTGGTCTGCAAGTGCAAAACCTCGAAATTCTCTAGGGTCGAGAGCCCGGTGGGTGTCATTTCCTACGATTCCAGAGACCATGACCAACACACCTAATTCGTTTGTCAGTTTGACAATTTGGCGCAAAGCGTCAGTCCAATCTGAAAGACTTCCTCGTTCTTCGAGGCCAAAATGCAACGCTGTTCGAATTTTTTTGGCGACTGTCTCTACACTGGTCGTCAATCTCGCGGAACCAACGAAGTTGGCCGGATTTTCACCTTCGTTACGTGCAAAATTCCGATACCAGAATTGACGTCGCTGGCAGAGATAGATTGTGTCAAATAAATCTGGACTTGGGTTCCGTAGTGCAACATCCCCCACACTGCGGAAATCTGGAATCGGGAACGGAATGTCCGGTGGCTTGGAAAGGAAAAAATAGCCAATAGGCACATGCGTAATTTTCGCAAATTTTTCCAGCTGTTTCATCGTCGGCTTTAATTCGCCGACTTCCCACTCTCGATACTTTGGAAATTGGCTAATAAGTTTGTCAATATCCATTCGAGCGCGCTGTCGCGCCCAAGAAAGCAGCTCCGGTTTGACTTCAACCCGGTGCATGACAGTTTATCTCCAATTTCAAAAATACTGTAGTATGCCTGTTAACCGCTTTTTGTATTTCATGCCCTCAAGAAAGGATTCAATCCTATGTATGACCTAAGCCTCATTCAGATTTTATTGACACGTGACTGCGGCACCAAACTCCTAGATCATGTCTTCCTTGTTTTTCTCCGGTACGCATTCTGAGGCACAATATAAAATTTCAGTATGAACAACATAGGAATGCCTTTGAGTGGCTCACCACCAATGATTGATGTCATTCGAGAAAAATTTCCCGAATGTGGGCTCAACCCAGCCAATCTTTTTTACGATTCGTTTGAGTTTTCCAGGGACACTCTGTACCCCGGCAGATAATTCGGCTTGAGTTCTGAGTCCGGTCAACTCTTAGAAACAAATATTCCTCGTTTGTACACTTGCAGTGCGGCTTCGGTCTCACCCATTCGAATTAACAAATCACCCAGTTCCTCGTATGCCTCGCGTCGACCTCCATTTTCGATTGCACTTTCCAGATGCAATCTAGCTTGCTTTGAATCGTCATTTCTTCGTGCGAGCTTGCCAACTGTGAGGAGCAGCTCGGGGTCGTCATCATGCTTTTCAAGCCACTTCACTGCAGTCGTGTAAAGACGTTTCTTGTCAACTTGACCATGCACTAATCCATACAAACGAGCCAGCTCCGAATCCCAGCTAATATTTAAGACTCGACGCAATACTTTTTCTGCTTCCTCGTGTCGGTTGAACTCCAACAATTTCCGCACATAAGTCGCAGTGAATTCAGGATTGTTTTGAGTGCCGCCCGGCGATTTTTTCCATACCTTCAGTAATTCGCTCGCTGACTCCAGAGATTGCATACGAAGTTGATACACATCCTTTGCAATCGAGTTATATTCTTTCTGAGAATACGCTTTCGCCTTTTGAAGATGCGGAAGCAATAGGTAGAGATCACTCCACTGTCGGTTTTTTTGGTACGTCTCTGCCAACATGCGCAATGCAGTTTTATGTTTCGGGTAACGCGAACATACTTTCTTCAATTGAGCAGCAGCGCTCGCATATTCCTCAGAAGCAATGAACAGCCGAGCCGCAAGCAAATAAACCAAGTGCTTGTTTTGATTGCTTTCGCCCCAAGCTCTAGCTAGATACTGATTGCGTTTTTCCAAATTTCCCTGCTGTTGAGCTGTATACGCCGCGACCATATACCCCACCTCAGGTTCTGAATCGACTGCAGCGAAATGTTCAAACCGCTGCTGAATGTTGTTCCAGTCTTCTTCCAGCCAGTAAATCAGGCCTTTTCTAGAAATTAGGCGCTTACTGCCGCGTGCTCCGCCACCGCCAAAGAGTCGACGGATTGATTTTGGAAAATTTACAATCCCAATAAGCAAATTGAAAATGACAAACAGCATCACTACAACCAAGAACAACAACAGAGCGCCAAGAATCAAAGACAGCTCAACCTGCCAACCGCCTAGCCTTAAATACAAATAACCGGGGTCACCCAACAAATAGGTTGTTGCCATTGATACCACTACAGTTAACAAAACTAACAAAATCAAGTAAGGCATCGATTATCGGGTAAGGTCTGTGGTTTGAATCAGCTGAAGTTGTTCCAGTGATGCTGAAACGTTGGGAATCGTAGTTTGAAAGTTGATGCTGGATAGGGCCTGCAAGGATTTTGAGAAGGCCGCAACTTGCGCAGAACTAGATAAAAAATACTGATCCAGCAAGTTCTGGACGTAACTTAGATTTTCTCGGTAGACCTCAATCTGGTTATGCAGTACTGCCAGCTGCGCCGCCAAAAGTGACTGTCGCAAATTTTCAACCAAAGTGTCTTTTTGTTCTGTGCCTAGGAATAGTGTCAAATTTTCGTCGACTTTCCGAATCTTGATGAGATTTCTAAAATCTGCATAAATTTCCCAAAAGATGGATTGAGTCGCACTCGTATCTTCGTCTCCATCAGTTGGAGAATCGGTGGGCTGGGACCCAATCTCGATTTCTTCAAAAGGCTCGTTGAAAGGAAGCGTCGGCACTACCTCTGCAAGCGTTAGAATTTGCGTGGCGATGTCCGCTACATCAACGGATTCCACTGCACTTAGTTGGGATATTTCTTCATCAATCGTATTGCCTACCGGTATCACCCTTGGATCAGAACTCAGCGCCAACTGATCGCGCGCAGCTTGTCTAAGCTTTATGGCAGCCTGCACATCACCCGTATTCTTTAGCCTCGATTCAGCGATTGACAATAGATAAACCAACTCTTCCAAGATCAAGCTGTCTTTGACCTGTCTTGATTCTTGAGAGGAAGTTTCGGTCGACTCCATCAACTTCTCAAGTTGAAACTGGAGTGCTTCGTAATTGCTTTGAACTGTACTTTCAACATCTTTTAAAGCTGAAACTTGATTTTCAATACTCATCGTGAATACCTCATTCTGCACTGCCAGCTGCTGTCCCAGTTCAGCATCACGATTTTCCAGATTCTGAAGTTTGGCATTGAACTGGTCAGCCGAGGCTTTTTCGGCTGACATTTTCGGGATGAGCACCATCTCATAACGATAGAACATGTAACCAGCCCCACTCGCGGCGGCTAAGGAAATCAATAGCGCAATGCTAATCAACCACTTTAGCGACCCCGAAGTCTTGGGTTTGGCTGTACTCGAGGGTTTCGGAATTTCGTTCATACTGCTTTCGATTTAGCGATCTATAGAGGCACAGTTACAAATCTCAAACTATATTTACTTTATATACAGTATTTTTCAATTAACTCAACAACTGCATCATCTGACGCAAGTTCTGGAACTAAAACATTTGAGCATCCTTGCTGCTTGAGATACTCAGCAATTCTCAAGCTGTACGCGATAAAAGTTGAACGCTTTAATTCGTTTGAAATTCGCGTACCAAGCAACTGAAATAGATTTGATCCGCCATTCACGCTTGTTATTACAACGAAATGAATCGATCTATTGTGAACTAACACTGCGATTGGTTCAATATCTACATTAGGCAGGTTTCGAGAATAAACAATCTGATGGGAAACTTCTTTGCATCGCGCAGGTAGTTCACGCATCAATAACCCCGTTCCTTTTCCGCCGTCAAATAGGACGATTTTGGAACTTTTCACATCCTGCATCTCGCTTAAGTCGAGCAAGCCTTGCGCACCATAGCGCCGAGTTGGTGAAAGCACTTGATCCTGCTTGAAGGCCTGCTTGACCGCTTCGGCAGTTTTTGGACCAACTGCAGCACACTTTAAGTGCGAAGGCCATCTTAGACCAATGGACTTCATACAATCAAACACGGACAAAACTGCATTTCGACTGGAAAATATAGCCCAATGAAAGGAATCTGCTGGAGCCAGAATGCGAGCGATCTCTTGCGGGTTCGCAGTAAACTCAATTTTTATCGTCGGCAGGCAGACAACTTTCCCTCCTCTTTGTTTAATCTGCTGAACCAGATACTGACTAAAATTCGCCGGTCGCGTATTGAGAATTCGAACGTCTTTCAGTGAACACGAATTAGAGATGACTGAGTCAGGAAAACGCATCCAAAATCTCCTGTGCACCTTGATCGCGTAGAGACTTCGCAATGGAGCGAGCCACGTCTTGGTAGTTTGACACTTCGCCGGTTTGTTGTGTGAACAGAAACTGACTTCCATCTGGTGTTCCCAAAGCAGCAGCCATGTGAAGGTGTTTGTGATCAATCGTCGCAAGAATTCCCAGAGGTACATGGCAGTTTCCTCCTAATTCTCGATTTGCCAATCTTTCTGTGCGAACTGACCAAAAACTTCTCAGGTGATTGAGCGGCGCAACAAGCTCTTGACTGAAATGATCATCAGACCGACATTCCACACCAAGAGCGCCTTGACCGGGTGAAGGAATATGCGGTGACTCAGACAATACCTCTGTCACTCGCTGGTCCAAACCTAAACGCCTGAGACCAGAAACTGCAAGGATCGTGGCATCAAACTGACCCTGGTCCAGTTTTTTGAGCCGAGTCGGGACATTGCCTCGAAGTACGACAAAATTGAGTTCGGGATTGGTTTGCAACAGTTGGCACTGTCGTCGCAAACTGCAGGTTCCTATGGTTGCATTCGGCGGCAATGCGCTGACAGATTGATAATGATTTGAAACAAATGCGTCGAAGGGGTTCGCTCTTTTCAAAATGACCGGGATGCTAAACCCTGATTGTAGATTTACAGTTACATCTTTCATCGAATGAACCGCTAAATCAATTCGATCGTCAATCAAGGCTTGTTCAAGTTCTTTGATGAACAATCCCTTTCCACCGAGTTCAGAAAGTGTTACATCCAAACGCCGGTCCCCTTCAGTTTTGATTGGGACGATTTCAACTCGAAGACTTGGATGATGCTGCTCTAGCAAGGATGCAACATTATGCGCTTGCCATAATGCAAGGTCGCTACCTCTAGTACCAATTCGAGTGACTGGCATCGCAATCAGGCTTCAAATTGACTTGGCAGTCTGCAATGCCGTTTTCTGAGTCATCAATACAAGTGAGAAAGATTCAACTGATTCAGATGTTTAGATTGACTTGATCTGTAGATTTTGTGGGGATTCAAGAGCTAAAGTTCAATGCTAACATTATAATTTACTTTTTATATCCCTTATGCATATGCCTAGGCGTCACCTTCTTTGGAGAAGGTCTATCTAAAATAGCCTTTCCCCCACATCATGAACGAACATAGCCAAAAACTTTGGGCAGGACGATTTGCACAGCCGACGGCAGCTGCAGTTGAAAAATTCAGCGCCTCTGTGCACTTTGACAAAAGATTGTATGAGCAGGATATTGCCGGTTCAATCGCACACGCGCGGATGCTGAACAAAATCGGGGTTCTTTCAGATTCAGAGCTCAGCTCCATCATTGAAGGATTGCAAGAAATTCAAAACGAAATTAAAGCTGATACGTTTGAATGGTCCGTAGAGCTGGAAGATCTTCATATGAACATTGAACAGCGATTGACTGAAAAAATTGGTGTCGCTGGCAAAAAGCTCCACACCGGCCGATCACGAAATGATCAGGTCGCGACCGACCTGCGGCTGTATGTGCGAGCGGCAGTCGACTCAATCGTACAAGAACTTACGGCATTTCAGCTATCGATTCTAGACAAAGCAGAAGCCGAAGCTGAAACCATTATGCCAGGCTACACTCACCTGCAAATTGCTCAGCCCATTACATTCGGGCATCATTTGATGGCATGGTTCGAGATGCTGCACCGGGATCACCAACGATTTCTGGATGCGAGAAAAAGGATCAATCAATCCCCATTGGGAGCAGCGGCCCTAGCTGGCACTGGAATCCCAATCGACCGCGTAATGAGCGCCCAGGAGCTCGGATTCGATGGCGTATGCCGAAACTCACTCGACGCGGTATCCGATCGGGATTTTGCGATCGAAATCGCCGCACATGCCGCGTTAACGATGGTTCATCTGTCTCGTTTTGGTGAAGAGATCGTATTGTGGGCTTGTGATGCATACCAGTTCATCAGAATTTCAGACCAATTCACGACTGGATCAAGCATCATGCCGCAAAAGAAAAATCCGGACATCGCAGAATTGGTGCGCGGAAAGAGCGCGCGGGCGATTGGCAATCTGCAGGCATTGCTCGTCCTGATGAAAGCTCAGCCTCTCGCTTACAATCGGGACAATCAAGAAGATAAAGAATCGCTATTTGATACGATTGATACAATGCTGACCTGCATCAAAATGATGCGTGAGATGCTGTTAAACATCGAACCATGTCGAGGTCGAATGAGGCAAGCCGCATCCGATGGTTTTTCTACCGCCACTGATTTGGCAGACTATTTGGTTTCCAAAGGTGTTCCGTTTCGGGAGGCGCATCATGCCATCGGTCAAATTGTGCGACACTGTCTCAATCAATCCAGTAATCTGGAGGCTTTGTCTTTAGTCGACCTGCAGTCGTTTCACCCTTTGTTCGACGCGGACGCACTCGAATGCCTGCTGCCGGAGACTTCGGTTGCCGCACGCAGCCACATTGGTGGAACAGCGCCGGAACAAGTAAAAATAGCGGTTCGAGAAGGTCGGCGACGAATAAACGAGATTACCTGATCTGTAACAAATTTGACGGAAATGCAAGCTATGAGAAACTCAATTCAAAAACTTTTGTCCATCGCGATCATTGCGACTTTTGTCATCGTCGCTTCAGCCTGTGGCAACAAAGGTCCTTTGGTTCGACCTGCAGCCATATCCCCTGAAGTCAATTCGATTGAGATCGAAGATTTCAGCTTGCTATCCTAAATGAGCCATTTTCATTTTCGAAACGATCAGCTGTACGTTGAAAATGTACCGCTGCAGAAAGTCGCTGCAACAGCCGGGACACCGTGTTACGTCTACTCCAGCTCTGCAATAAAACAAAACTGGCTTGAATTCAGTCGTGGACTGAAGAGCCATCAGGCCCAAATTTTTTACTCCGTCAAGTCCAATTCCAATCTCGGCGTTCTCGCATTACTGGCGAAGCTCGGCTCTGGTTTTGACATCGTTTCGGGGGGCGAGCTGGAACGCGTCATCCAGGCCGGAGGTGATCCGACCCGAACGATTTTTTCTGGTGTCGGCAAATCGTCGGATGAAATTCGATTGGCGCTGAAAAATCATTTGTTTTCACTGAACATCGAGTCGGAATCTGAATTTGATCGCATCTGCCGGATTGCTCAAGAAATGGGTGGGAGCGCAAGAATCAGCGTGCGCGTTAATCCGGACGTGGATGCGCAAACTCATCCGCACATTTCGACCGGACTGAAAGAAAATAAATTTGGTGTTCCATTTTGGTCAGCGAAAAAGATTTTCCGTACTGCGGCGAAGATTGAAAATCTGAAAATTGTAGGAATTGCAGTGCATATTGGCTCTCAAATGACTTCGCTTGATCCCATAATCATTGCGCTTGAAAGAATTATTGACCTCGCAGAAGAACTAGCCGATGAGGGCATTGAGATTGAACATTTGGATCTTGGAGGCGGATTGGGTGTCCGCTATCAGGACGAATGCCCTCCATCCATTTCCGAATATTGTGCCTCAATTCTGGAAGTGTTAAATCGACGCAGCTGGTTATTTTCGATTTCGATTGAACCGGGACGCTCGATCACCGCGAATGCTGGCGTACTCGTAACGAAAATCGAGTACTTGAAAAATTCCAGCGACAAATCATTTGCGATCGTCGACGGCGCGATGAACGATTTACTGCGTCCTGCGCTTTACGACTCTTGGATGGAGATCAAACCGCTGCGAACGCGGGCGGATGAAAATCCGAAACTGTATGACGTGGTAGGTCCAGTTTGTGAATCGGGGGATTTCCTGGGGAAAGATCGCCAACTGTCAATTCGTCAAGGCGACTGCATCGCGGTATTTAATGCAGGAGCGTATGGCGCTGTCATGTCTTCGAATTACAACACTCGACCCAAACCCGCAGAAGTTATGGTCAGCAACGACAGATTTGAGGTCGTTCGACGTCGTGAGTCTACTTTGCAGATTCTAGAACTCGAATCGATTCCGCAGATGTTTTGAAGCCACGCTAACCACAGGGAATCCGTCAAAAGGTTTGGGTTCTGGCAACAGCTTGCCACTTTCCCAGTCCAACCACTTTTCATCACCGGTGATGACGCCAGCTTTTTTAACATCGTAGGAACTGACATTTTGTGGGAATGTCAAAGCAGTAGCACTCCCAAATTCTGTGTCGCAGGACAATCTTTTAATTCCATCGTCATCAACACTGGAGTCTGATGCTTTAACAGTTCCGAACGCATGCATCAGACTATGCAGATTCTTGACAATTTTTGCGCCCTTTCGCGGGTTGTATTCTCGGTCCACCAGTCCGATGCGAGGAAAATATCCACGGTCATTGTCGACCAAAGTATCGCAAAATATCGGTTCCACATTCAGTCGCCATGCATGAAACAAGGCATTGACGAGACGATTGCAAACGAGAGTCTCATTCTGTTGATACTGTGCGGGATTATCTGCGCTGAGTCGCAAGTGTACCGATGTCTGAAGATTTGTTGACTGGCGTACGCGACTTGCAAATTCCAAGGTTTGAAGTACCGAATCTGTCATTCCGCATCGAATGACGATGCCATCAAACACTGAATTGATACACTTGAGCTTGTCAAAATTGTTTTGTTCGAAGTCTAGGAATGTAAACCCGTGATTGATCACATGGTAGTACGTACCGACAGAGGCGATGATGTCTGACTTGCTTCGAAGCGGCGAGAAAAAAAGTCTAAGTTTGGATTTTCGAATTTCATCCAAGAATTTTCCATTCAGCTGTAAGACTTTGTCGCTCCCTCCGGCAATTTCCCAACCCTCGAAGAGATGTGCGTTTTGCATCAAAATTTCTAAAAATCCTGGATCTTCATAAACAGAAGAGAACAACGTAAACTTAAATCCCAAGTGCGCAAGATCATGCAATCGTTTAAGGCGCAATTCATCACACAAGTCTGAAATTGGAATTCTCAATCGATTTGCGCCCATTTCCCATAACGACAGCAGCGGATAGTCGTTACGTACTGTTTTTCGGTCAAACTCGTCCAGCCCGCCTGTAGGTGGAATCTGTACGTGCTCACACCAATCATGTCGCAGATCAAAGCCCATCACTGAAAGACGACTCGACCTAGGGTTTACGGGATGGAGTTGTAAATCTGGTGCTTCAACAGAAATTTTATCGGATTCCAGCTCTCGCCCGCAACAACGTATGAATTCAAAATCGTGACCATGCTCGTAGACGCGCACCAGCAAATATCCAAGTTTCGAACGATCATCTCTTCCAAAAGCAGCGCGGGGTGGAATTCGAAACAATTCACTGTAATCTTGTCGCGTGAATGCAGTAGACGGTAAAAGATAGCAGTCGCAATTCCTGTATCGGTTGTACCAGAAATGATGCACGTGTCCAGCAAACAAAGCTTCGACCGAATTCTCTTCGATCAACTGTAATAAATCTCGACGACTCTGGCTGCCGAGATTGTCATAGTGTTCATTTTCATTCTCATCGAGCAAAAAAGGTGGATAGTGCATGAACATATAGACTCGGGATTCGGCCATGTTTTCAAATATGTTCGACAGCCACTGTCGCTGCTCTGACTCCAGTGGCAGTCTGGAATCAAACAACTGCGAGTTCATGCCAATAAACTTAACTCCGCGATGCTGAAAATCGAAGTAGTGATCACCGAAATGTTGAGACCAAGCATCAAGATAAGCCTGTCGGACTCCGCTCGCTGGGCTCCACGACATGGGCTTGTCCCCCACATCATGATTTCCAGGGATGATTCGAATTGGATGTTTTAGATAGCGGGTCTGCTGGAAGAAACATTCTGCGGCATTTGAGTACAAGTCTTTTTTTGACGGTACTGGATGCACAATATCCCCCAAGTGAATCACATGTGAAATTTCACGAGAATTAAGATCTTGGATCACGTATCGCAAACGACGATTTGCAAGACGATTTACGTCGAATGGCGAGTCTGTAGAAAATTCGCCTTCGTTAAGGTGTGTGTCGGAGATGACAGCAAAAGAAAACAAGTGTTTTCCGAGCGGATGCCCTTGCATCAAATTCAATTGCTGTACTCTTAACCTGCGAGAGGAATATTTTTCTTTCGGCCCTTATATAGGAAGAATATTGACAGCAAGGTGAGCAGCCAAAATACCCAACAGATTGGACTTCGAAGCAGAATTCCCAGACTTCCATCGGAAAGTATCATTGACTGCCTAAAATTGTCTTCCAACAATGGCCCCAGGATAAATGCGATCAAGAATGGAGGCGCAGGAAATCGAAAAATTTTCATAACATACCCAACGCACCCCATGATCAACATCACCAGTACATCAAACAGGCTGTTATTGATAGCAAACGCACCAAATAAGCAGAATATAAGGACAATGGGATAAAGAATTCGGTTTGGCACTTCTGAAAGACGACTGATCGCGCGAATAGAAAATTTGCCCACGATGAAGAGATAGGCGCTGGACAGCATGATGCCAATGAAAAGCGCATAGATTAAAGAAATATTTTCCACGAAAAGCAAAGGACCGGGTCTGAGACCATGAATCATGAATGCGCCAAGTATGACGGCCGTAATTACATCTCCGGGAACACCCAGTGCGAGCAACGGGATCATCGTAGCGCCAGCGACGCCGTTGTTCCCTGCCTCAGCCGCGGCTACACCTTCAAGTTCTCCTTTTCCAAAGTTTTCTCGGTTTGGTGAAGTTCGTCGAGCCTCACTGTAGGACAGAAATGCAGATGGCGCTCCACCAATTCCTGGAATCGCTCCTAGAACTACACCAATTAAGCTTCCGCGCAGTATGGATTTAAAACAACGACGGAAATCTTCAAATCGGGCGCCCACACCGGACATCGCCGCAGTTTTTACGTGCTCTGATGTGTGCTTTGTAAAGAAATCAATAATTTCAGGAAGTGCAAACAGTCCGATCAGTACCGGAATAAAAGACAACCCTCCCAGCAGATTCCAATTGTCGAAAATCAATCGATTCGTACCGAATACCATATCTAACCCAATGACTGCAATCATTAGACCAAGACAAGCTGAGGTGATTCCCTTGATCAGATTGTCGCCTGAGACCCCGGCAATAATCGTCAGTGAAAACAATATCAGTGTAAAAAATTCGGGCGGCCCGAATTTCAGTGCAAATTGAGCCAGTAATCCAGCAAGTAAAATCAGAGCAATATTAGAAATGAAATCAGCAAAGCAGGATGCATATAATGCCATGTCCAAGGCTTTCCGAGCTTCACCTTTCTGCGTGAGAGGGTAACCGTCCAGCACTGTGCAAGATGCTGCAGGTGTGCCCGGAGCTTTGATCAGGATCGCAGTGATGGAACCACCATAAAGCCCGCCTTTGTAAATCCCAAGCAACAGCAATATACCTGTGACTGGTGACATCGTGAACGTAAACGGCAGTGCCAATGCAACACCCATCGGTGTTGTCATGCCAGGAATAGCCCCGACGACGGCACCAATCAATACACCGATAAAGACTATGAAAACGTTTTGAAACGTAAAGAATAATCCAGTTGCTTCAGCTAGATTTTCAAGCATCAGATTCCTCAGCGATAAAGAAATTCAAACAATCCGAGCGGTATCGGAATATTTGCTACGTAGATAAAGAAAATCGAAAGGACGACAGGAATAATCAAAGCCAAAACCAAAATTAACTTCCAACGTTTTTCACCAGCAAACCAGGAAAGCCCGAAAATCAGCAGTATGGCTGGCAAGACCATGCCCGTAAACGGCACCAAAAAATAAAATCCAAAAAGAGCGGCCAATAACAGAAGTAATCTCGGTACTCTCTGCCTCCAAAAATTGGGCTCAACAAAACTAGATTTTTCTGTAGTTGCAGGCAGAATCGCGAGAAGTACGCCAGTTAATGTAAATACAGATGCAATGATCAGGGGCCAAAACTCCGGAGCGAGCGCAAGTGTTGGAATATCACTGGGTGAAACGATTCCATAGGGGATGAGTACAAACAGCGTAAACAGCCCTATTGCCACAACTGCTAAACCAACCAGACGCGAGCTATTCATGCTATTTTTTTCCTTGTATAGGGCTTGAGCCAAGAAAAACCGCCAGCAGTCAGCAGGTGGTGAATGGCCAATGACTGCACAGCTTTATGGCTCGAAATCGGGAAAAATCTGATTTTCTGCGTTACGAACTCAGGATTGATCAATTCAGAAAGACGTTCTGCAATTGCCTCGCGAAAACAATTGCTTTTAGTCATAGGACCTGAAAGCAAAATGAGTTGGGGGTGAAGCAAAGAGTTCACAATCATAATCGCATAGGCAAGTGACCGCCCGGCTCGGGTCATGGCTTTGTTTTCGCCATTGAGGTTTCGTGAATCAGCTTCGATTATGTCAATCAGTTTTTTTGCCATCTGATCACCCATAGTGGCAGATTGCGACATCGATTCACCAATCACACCGAATCCACCCGCGATCAGGTCCAACGGAATTAAGCCGCCGGTGTCCTCGTCGGGTATCATCATGCCATCAATCAGCCCTACGTTCGATTCGGCGCCGCGCAGTAAAACACCATCTACGAGCAGGCTGGCTCCGACCGCCAATGAACAATTGAACAACACCGCATTGTCAACTGTTCGAGCAGGGCCGAAATAGTGTGCTGCCAGATTTTTTGCATTGGGAATGCTTTCCACAATCAGCGGCAGTTCCAGTGTCTCGTCTAGAATTTGACCAATAGGCACATCCTTCCATCCAATCACTGGAGAATGACGAAGTCTATAGCCTTCGGGGTCAACCGCACCGGTTACGGCTACGCCGCAACCGTAAATTTTGCTGTGATCAAGTCCGGAATTTTCAATCAGCTGATTCAATTCCTCAGCGCATTTTCGGACTACGCTCTCGGCATCTCTAAGATTCTGAAAGTGAATGCGTTTTTCTGCGATTGTGTCATTTGAAATATTGGAGATGACAATGTCTTGCGAAAATGCGTTGATTGCAATTCCAGCGACGAACCCTCCGTCAGAGCGGACACCAACTCCAACTCGTTTGCGACCCGGTCGAGTCTGAGTGGTTTCACTGCCGGTTTCCTCGACCAATTCGGCATTGATGAGGGCGCGTGTAATGCGTGAGACCGATGCTTCAGTGATTCCGATTCTTTCCGCAATTACTGTTCTAGGCAATGGACCACGCAGAAGAATTTCCGAAAGTACTGCCTTTCTGTTGCGTTCGGAGACCCGAATACGGTGATCAAATTTGCGAATTTGGGACATAATTAATTATTTACTTACAGTTAGCAATTAATTATACTCTAAGATATGACTTTGGAGAACAGAAATCACATTCATTCATATTTGGAGGAAATCAAATGAAAACGATATTGCGCAGAATTACCGCAGGTCTTGGTGGTTTATTGCTCTTGGCCGCATCTGGAGCTGCAATGGCAGAGTATCCGACGAAGCCTGTTACTTTAGTGTCACCTTATGGACCTGGTGGAGCAGCGGACCTAGCTGCAAGAACACTGTCTGCAACTGCACCCGGATACCTTGGAAATGGAATTTTGGTTGTAAATCGTACAGGTGCTGCCGGTGTTTCTGGCTCGACAACTGTTGCTAAAGGGAGAGCCGATGGCTACACCTTGCTTTTGGCTCGCGTGGGTTCGCAGGCTGCGGTACCCGCGATCAACAGAACCATTCCCTATAAATGGGACGAATTTACTTTTATCGGCTTACTGGAACTCAACCCATTTGTACTCGCAGTTTCCGCAGATTCACCTTTTCAAACTCTTGACGATGTAAAAGCTGCAATTGAAAGCGGTGAGGATTTAAGCTATTCGTCAGCAGGTGTGGGAACGTTGCTTCATGTCGCAATGGTAATGATGCTCGATCAATTTGGCATGGGAGCAGATGCAATGAAACATGTTCCATATAAAGGTGGTGGCAAAGCCGCCGCGGCAGTTGTCGGAGGACACGTCGATATGCTATTTCAGAATTTGTCGGGTGTCATCAGTAATATCCAAGCCGGAAAACTGCGCGCTCTAGCGGTTACAACCCCAGAACGCATTCTGTCGATCAAGGACGTGCCAACAGTGAGCGAAGCTGGCTATCCAGGCTTACAATCTGTCATTGGTTGGAGCGGACTTTGGGGACCGCCCAATCTTGCAGACGACATTGTCAACAAATGGGTGGAAGTTTTAGCGATGGTTGCAGAAGATAGAGCTTGGCTGAAACTGACAAAAGGTCTGGGATCTGTTCCCTACATTTTGCCTCCGGCAGAAACTAAAGATTTTGTAGAAAACCAATATCTGGCATTTAAAAACTTAACTGAAAAACTCGGCATGACCATTCAGTAGAATTTAACTGTGATTTTATGCCGTTCAAATTTTCGTTCTGCATAATCTCATCTCCTGATCTCATTCTGTTTCGCATTGCCGATAATCAAAATGTACAGATCATTGCTGCTATTTAAATTCCAAATTAAACCTAGCTATACCGGACTGACGTCACTGTGAATCATCTTAATTTCGTTGTAATTCAAACTGATCAGATGAGTGCGAAAGCACTTTCGGTCTATGGTCACAAAATTGTCAAAACCCCCAACATTGCGCGACTTGCAAACTCTGGTACAGTTTTCGAAAACGCGTATTGTAATTTTCCCCTTTGCGTACCGTCCCGAGCTTCGATGCTAGCGGGGCGGTACGCAAACTCCATTGGTGTCTTTGACAATGCCACAGAGATGCCAGCTTCTGTACCGACGCTGGCACACTATTTGCGCCATCTTGATTACCATACGGTTTTGGCTGGGAAAATGCATTTTGTCGGTCCTGATCAACTTCATGGATTTAATGAGCGGATTACGACGGACATTTATCCGTCGAATTTTGCCTGGACTCCAGACTGGCTCGTCGGGGAACGCTATCGACCAACAGGAATCAACATGCGGGCTGTTGTGGATGCTGGTGTGTGCACCCGCAGCCTTCAGATCGATTATGACGAGGAAGTTGAATTTGCCAGCATACAAAAACTTTACGATCTGGCTCGATACAACCAAGACCAGCCGTTTCTTTTATGGATTTCCTTTACGCACCCGCATTCCCCCTACGTCATCACCCAAAATTATTGGGATCGTTATTCACATGATGATATTGATATGCCTGCTGTCGCAAAGATGGAATTGGACGAAATGGATACCATGAGTCGCTGGCTTCATTACGCGCATGGCGGAGACCTGCACGACGTTACAGATGAACATGTTAGGACCGCTCGACATGCATATTATGGGATGTGCTCGTATATGGATGACAAAGTCGGGCGCATACTGGAGACGCTCAAGCAGCTCAATTTAGACTCTACTACGGCTGTGGTCTTTACGTCCGACCACGGTGAAATGCTAGGTGAACGAGGAATGTGGTTCAAGCAGTCGTTTTTTGAATGGTCAGCAACCGTTCCTCTCATCATTTCTGTTCCAGGTTTGCAAGCTAAATCGCGTGTGTCTGAACTCGTTTCTCTTGTAGACTTGCTTCCTACTTTTGTTGAACTTGCCGATCAGAATCGAGCAAAAAATATTGAACTTGAACTAGACGGAAATAGCCTTTTGCCTCTAATGTCAGAGCAGATCAACTGGAACAATGAAGTCATTTCGGAATACACCGGAGAAGGAGTTAACACTCCCTGCCGAATGATTCGTCGCGATGGAATGAAACTGATCTATGTTCATCAACATGGCATGCAGCTCTTTGATCTTAATAAAGATCCTTTGGAGACTGAAAATTTAATTGACGACGAGAATTACTTAAGTGTCGTCGATGAACTGAAAGGCAAGCTGCTGAGGAATTGGGTCCCAAGCACGATCCACGAAGCCTGCATACAGAGTCAGCAGGCTCGGCTCTTGATCCATAAAGCGACAAATGGTGAACCCAATTGGGCACATTGCGTTCGACCAGACGATTCAAATCGGTTTATCCGAAATTCAAGCGCTGTTGGAACGAAAGCTCAAGCACGATACCCTTTTGTCGAACCCACACCATTTTTAAAAAATCCACTCGAAGATTGAACCTGCCAAAACCGGTTCGAATCCCCTCATGGACAATCTGTATGCTCACAGTTGCCGAACCCTGAATTTGAAAAGCTCTTGCTGCAGCGCGCCGCTGCCACCAAGCGGCTCGGTTTGGAGGTTGCGCAAGCCAAGTTTTTACGAGATTCATCGATCGCTATCTCTGACAGCGTTCGATGCGAGAGATCTTTCAAAACAGCAAAGACAGGCGCTACGCTCGGATCTACCGAGAAGGACTTGAAAAGAGCAAACCGGAAGGGGGCGAGGGCATGCTAATGGACGTTGCGAAGGCTTTCGATCTCCCTATTTGACGCAGAGTCTTGGGATTTAAGCAAGAAAACCATGAACTTAGCGATCCAAAATGGAATGTGTACAGTGTTGCGTATGCAACAGGGAAAGACCCGATATTGAGTTCAGATTGGGAAGGACAACAGCAAAAACTGCTGAACGCCCAGCAGATTTAAACCCGAGCGCGAGAAACGCGCAAGCAGTCTGGGCTGTTGTGGCAAATCATGTCGGCACCGGTGGAACTAAAAGCGCTAGCCGAACTGAATCCAATACTGACATGGCATTGAGCTCAACTTTAATTTCAGTGCATTTCATTCGAGTTGGCATGAAGTCGCTCAATTAATTCTTCTAAAGAATTACAAATCACTACCCAATCGAAAGCCAAATCCAACTGTTCTGACGTTGTGATCTGATTCAACCGTTCTGTGAGCAGCTGCTTCGTCTCAATTCCAAACTTCAAACTCGATTGACGAATCAATATATTTCGCTTGTCTTCCAGTTTCTCTTGCGAGTGTTTCGCAAATGCTTCCTTATATGCATCCTGAAGTGCTTGCTGGTAACCTTCCTTATATGCTTGTTTAAATTCTAACGGCACCCAACGTTCCATTTTTACCACCACCTCTTCCAAATCATCAATGTCTTTGATTATCTCACTTAAACTGCTCAAATTCCGCTCCACCATATACTCTGTTTTCAACCACTTCAAAAACACATCGTTCAACTCTTGGTTGTGCGCCGATTTCATCAGGGGGATCAGCCCTTTGGCAGCGCTTGTCATGTCTTCCATGGATTTGGCATTCTCCAGGCAGATCAGCGTAGCCATCACATTGTCGGACACAGCTGAATGGCTTCGACCTACCGAGAAGGACTTGAGAAAAGCAATCCAGAAAGGGGCGAGGGCATGCTCAAGCGGGCGTTGTAGAAGGGCTTTCGAATTCCCTATTTAACGCAGAGTATTGGAATTTGAGCAAAAAAAACACTGACTTGGCAGTCCAGAATGGGAATGTGTGCACTGTTGCGCATGAAACAAGAAAAAAACCGATTTCGAATTCAGGTTGGGAACAACAAAAACTGCTGAACGCCCAGCAGATTTAAAACTGCGCGTGAGCAACGCGCAGGCAATCTGGGCTGTTGTGGCAAATCATGTCGGCACCGGTGGAACTGAAAGCGCTAGCCGAACCGAATCCAGTATTGATATGGCATTGAGCTCAACTTTAACTACAGTGCATGTCATTCGAGTTGGCATGAAGTCGCTCAATTAATTCTTCTAAAGAATTACACATCACTGCCCAATCGAAAGCCAAATCCAACTGTTCTGACGTTGTGAACTGATTCAACGATTCTGTGAGCAGCTGCTTCGTCTCAATGCCAAACTTCAAACTCGACAGACGAATCACTGAATTTCGCTTGTCTTCCAGTTTTTCTTGCGAATGTTTCGCTGAGGCTTCCCGATATGCTTCCTTATATGCTTCTTGGTAACCTTCCTTATAGCCTTGTTTAAATTCTAACGGCACCCAACGTTCCATTTTTACCACCACCTCTTCCAAATCATCAATGTCTTTTATTATCTCACTTAAACTGCTCAAATTCCGCTCCACCATATACTCTGTTTTCAACCACTTCAAAAACACATCGTTCAACTCTTTGTTGTGTGCCGATTTCATCAGCGGGATGAGCCCTTTGGCAGCGCTTGTCATGTCTTCCATGGATTTGGCATTCTCCAGGCAGATCAGCGTAGCCATCACATTGTCGGACACCGCTTCGGCCTGTCGCTGCTGCTGTGACATGTCGATCAATTCATAACTTCGTTCTTCAAAATACTGATGCAGCTTCGGATCCGGCACAGCGATCAACTCTCGAACACTTGATTTCGCTCGCCAGGGTTCGCTGCCATTGTAGATCACAATCGGCACCACTGCCGGCAGCTGCAGCTTCATGCCCGCGCCTCGCTCGCGGGCAATTTGCATCAACAGCAAAGTAGAGTATTCACGAAAGCGAAGCGCCATTGTCCAATCCACGGTCTTTTGAAATTCCAGCGCCACAATCACAAACATCCAGCTGTCTTTGGTTTTGATACGCCACACCATGTCCTGATGACGTTGATCCAAAGCTTCGCTCACAGTGCTGCCGGACATGGACTCCAAGCTGTCGTAGTTCAAGCGTTCAGTCCACTTTTCGGAAGCAAAAAAGCCGCGCAGCAGGTCTTCGATGAGTCGTGGAAATGAGAATAGACGTCTATATTCAGAATCATAATCTATATCTTTTGGCATCAGTGATTTTCCGATTCAGCTGAGGGAAAGGCTGAAGTTCAAAGATCGATCTCAATCTCTGAACACAGCGTTATGGAAGGCGCACTGACCCGCCTCAATCAATCTGTCGTGTTATGAGACAAAAAAGAGGAACCAGCAAGATCAGGTTGCGAACGAGCACGCTGGGAGCGTGCTTTTCGAACCTATTGCAACGGACGTGTCAAGGTCAAAACACCATGAACAATGTTCAACAAGTATAACTGCAGGATGCTTGAAACACAACCAGAGACAAATGCGACAATCAAAAAAGTCTGGGAATTCGCTTCAATTGAGAAAAGCATGAAACTGAATCAAGCTCATTAGAAATTCGACAAACTGACTTATGAGTGCGAATGAATAGATCAGCTCTCGGCTTCAGCTCCGTCACAGAATTACTTTGAGCACTTGAGCATCGAAATGAAATTTCAAGAGTTGTCTGTAGCAACTGCTGAAAGGGTGAACGGCCAAAAATTCTCACCAATCGGAGTTATTTTGTCAGCATAAAATCGTTCAAAATCACAACACTCGAGAGTTGTAGTCGAAGGTGGAAAACCTGTGTCCTGAAACTCACCAGCGTTGTTTATTTGGGTAGAGTCGTCAGCTCATTCGGTGAATCTCAAATTCCACCAAAACTCCAATGCGATGGTTGGGAATGGATGAAACTTCTTCCAATAACTGGATATTGTGTGCTGTTTCCACTAGTCCTTGCCATCATCGATAGAAAACAGCAATTGATGAAATTCGGTAGCAAGCAAGAACAAATTTATCCACTTTTCATATAAACTTCGATCTTCACAGCAGGACGTCGTTTCAATCCACACAACTGCAGATGGTGCAATCCAATTCATCTGTTAGATTCTGATGTTGCCGTCGAGCCGTTACCAAAGGAGTGCATTGTTCTGAAAATCCTCTAAGTCGATCTTTGTGCGCAGCTTGCGGTTGAATGTCTTAAGCATGAGATATTTCGACAAAAGCATCCAACGGGCGCATAAATTTTCTATAACGTGAACTCCAAATCTTGCGTAATATGGTTTCTGTTGCTTTTCCCATTCGCTAGAAATCTCTAGCCATCCCATAAAATTCAAGGTTCGGGCTCATCGTCAGGAAACTAGCCATTCGATTGCTCATTGCAAAAAATGCCGAAATGGCTGCAATGTCCCAAATGTCTTCATCACTGAACCCCGCATCTCTGACCGCTTGAAAATCTGCCTCCTCCAAATCCCAGGATTCATTGCAAACCTTGACCGCAAAATCGAGCATCGCCAATTGTCGAGGACTGATATTCGCTTTTCGATAATTGATGGCAATTTGGTCTGAAATTTGGGAATGCTTCTCGCGAATTCGCAGAATTGCTCCATGAGCGACAACACAGTACAGACAGTTGTTTTCGGCGGACGTCGCCACCACGATCATTTCTCGCTCTCCTTTTGAGAGACCGCTTTCTTTCTCCATCAACGCATCGTGATATTCGAAAAATGCTCGAAATTCTTTAGGTCGATGTGAAAGCGCCAGAAATACGTTGGGGATAAATCCTGCTTTTTCTTGAACCGCGAGCATTCGGGCTCGAATATCTTCTGGCAAATCTTCTAGTTTCGGGATTGGGTAACTGCTGGGACTGGCTTTTTTCATAAAAGAGACTCTCTGTACATCGCTTTGATTTCTCAGTGAAGTTGAAGGCTAACTTCGCATTCTTAGACCCTTCGGATCAACGAGAGGTTCAGTCACGATTTGCGCATTCTTTGGATCACCAATGATTTCAATGCTCACATCCTTGCTATTCAAACGAGATGGCGGAATATAGCCAACTGCAATACTCTTGCCCACCGTGTGACCAAAGGCTCCAGAAGTAACAATGCCAACCACTTCACCATCACAAATTATAGGTTCGCCGCCAACCGCGTCCTGATCATCGACGTCGATGGTGAAACAGCTCAGATGCCATTTTTGCTCTTGAGCGGACTGACTCTGCAATGTTTCTTTTCCAATAAACTCACCTTTATCGAATCGAACAAATCGATCTAATCTAGATTCGTAAGGATTAAACTCAGGCGTATATTCACGCCCCCAACTCCCATAAGATTTTTCGAGCCGCAAGCTCAATAGAGCTCGAGACCCAATAAATCCGATACCATGCTGCTGTCCTTGGTCAACCACAAACTGCAGCACTTCCAGCTGATGCTCACTTGGAAAATAAACTTCGTAACCAAGTTCGCCAGTAAATGAAACTCGCAGGACCCAGGCGTCAGTCGGTCCAATCTTCAGCTTGCGAACACCGAGAAAACGATGGGTTTCTTTTGAAAAATCTGCACCGGTAATCGAACTCATAAGTTCTCGAGAGCGAGGTCCGGAAACTGAAAAGCCCACCCAGTCGACTGTCATGCTGACAATATCAACACCTTTTGAAAAGGAGTGTTTTCGAAACCAGCGAAAATGGCTTGTTTCCGCAGTGCCAGCGCCAATCAGCAGAAATTCATCTTCTTCAAGACGAGCGACGGTAAAGTCCGCAACCACGCCACCTTGTTCATGAACCATGGGTGCCAGGCTCATTCTTCGCATCGCAGGCAGCCGGTTCGTTGTGAGATGATCCAGCCATTCCTCCGCCCGACGACCTCGGACGATGTATTTCGCATACGCTGAGGTATCAAGCAATCCCACACTGGAACGAACTACGTGACATTCTCTGGCAACCGGTGCAAAAGATTCCGTTCTTCGGAATGAATAAGTTTCACTTTGTTCTGTTCCCTCCGGTGCAAACCAAAGCGGCACTTCCCAACCATACTGATGACCGAATACAGCGCCGCTTTCATTATGAAAATTCCATGCCGGACGCGTCCGAACCGGTCTGCCGGCGTCTCGTTCTTCGTATGGGAAAAAGATCCGGAATCGAGACTGATAATTGTCTGCTGTTGTGGACAATACATATTCGGGCGTCACCCAATCTCCGAATCGAGCGACATCAATCGACCATAGGTCCAGCCTGGGCTGACCATCCAATATCCACTCTGCCATCGACAATCCAAGTCCACCACCAATACTAAACCCTGGAATCAGCCCACCGATAATGAAATAGTTGCTTAACTGCGGGATTTCCCCGAACAGTGGAAATAAATCGGGCGTCCAAATCATGGGGCCGTTGACAATACGTTTGATTCCTGCAGCTTCCAGACAAGGCATTCGATGCACAGCTCGCATCAAGTTATCGAACATTCGGTCCAAGTCGTTGGGAAGGAGATCATGGCCAAAATCCATGGGTGTTCCTTCTACCGCCCAGTGAAGCCCTCCTTTTTCATATGCGCCAACCAGCAAGCCCTGTCCCTCTTGCCGCATGTAGTATTCGCCATCGTTGTCATGAATCAATGGGAATTCTCGGCCCAGCCCTTCAATCTCTGGAATGTTTTCTGTCACAAGATATTGATGTTCCATTGGCATCAGTGGCAAATTCAAGCCCGCCAGCTTACCGACCTCCCTGCCCCACAAACCTGCGCAGTTCACTACATAAGTTGATTCAATTCTTCCCTCCGGAGTATCAACCAGCCAGCCGCCGTTCGGCTGCTGGACTGTGGCTAAAACTGGACAATTTCGGTAGATCGTCGCTCCGTACTTTCTCGCACCGGCAGCATAGGCATTGGTAACGCCGCTGGGATCAATGTGTGCTTCATTCGGCTCCCACATGGCCGAGTAGACACCTTCCAAATTGATCAAAGGATTCAATTCCTTAACTTCTTCAAGTGAGATCCTTTGAAATTCAAGACCTAGGTATTTTGCTTTTGAAGATTGAATCGTAATCTGATCATGGCGTTCAGGAGTTGTCGACAAGTAAATTCCGCCGACGGGATGTATGCCACAAGATTGTCCGGTCTCTTCCTCCAGCTCCGGGTAAAGAGTAATCGTGTAATAGTGCAGCTTTGAAAGGTTGGCGTTGTCTTGCAGCACATGCGTATTGCCGGCGGCATGCCAGGTCGAACCTGAAGTGAGCTCAGAGCGTTCCAACAAAACGATATCTTTGCAACCGCGCTTGGCCAAATGGTATGCGACACTGCATCCGGCAACACCGCCACCGATAATCACTACTTCTGCTGTTTTTTTCATACGTTGCATCTTTGCCCTTATTTGTTATTGAAGCATCGCTCGATACTGAGCTTTGCGAACCTCGATAAATTCATCCAGTTCTTCGAGGATGCTTGAATCAATCTTAGGTGGTTCAAATTCTTCAAGCAACTTCCGATAAGTTTGATTTGCACGCTGCGTTGCGTCTGTCGCTCCATCTTCATGCCAGGTTTCGAAATTACGCCAGTCGGACAAAAAAGGGCGATAGAATTCTGTCTGATAGCGTTCCATCGTCAGTTGTGAACTGAAAAAATGACCTCCCGGACCCACTTCTTTCATGGAATTGATGCCCAAGGTATCGTCGTTGATCTCTATGGGCTTTAAGACTTCTACCATGCCCTGCAACATTTCGGCATCAATGATGAATTTTTCAAAAGAGGCGCAAAGCCCGCCTTCTAGCCATCCAAATGCATGATGAATGAGATTCGCATGCGCCCATACCGAACTCCAGATCGCCATCTGTGATTCATAAGTGGCCTGTGCGTCCGGTGCGTTGGAAGCGTTCACATTTGATGATCGGTACGGCACTTTGTACATGCGGGCCAATTGCCCAGCGGCTAAAGTCGCCTTCACAAATTCAGGAGTGCCGAATGCTGGCGAACCTGTTTTCATATCCACGTTCGAGGTAAAACCACCATAAATGACAGGCGCTCCTGGATTGACCATTTGTGCAAATGCCAGTCCCGCCAAGGCTTCGGCATTTTGTTGGGTTAGCGCGCCGGCTAAAGTGATGGGAGCCATGGCGCCTGCCAGTGTAAAAGGTGTGATCGCAACCA
The DNA here is from genome assembly GCA_965202855.1 of Arenicellales bacterium. Classification (GTDB taxonomy): domain Bacteria; phylum Pseudomonadota; class Gammaproteobacteria; order Arenicellales; family JAJDZL01; genus JAJDZL01. The sequence goes on from CBDBBP010000004.1 coordinate 1,215,435, forward strand.
CCTGATTTAAACGAGCCAATTCAATGATCCCCCACAACATCGGTTTGTCATACTGCAGCGGAGAGTTGGCATTCACAACGGTGTACATGCTGGGTTGGCAAGCAAGTGTATCCAAGTCGATGCCACGGCTTATGCATGTAACGCGAATCAGATCCTTCACTCGTTCTCGACCCAAAGAATAGCTGCGAAAAACTTTATCGGTCAGATTTACGGCGGCTCTTGCCGTATCGAGATGCCGAGTCTTAAAATTCAGATCGAGAGGTTCCACAGGATGACCTGATGTTGCGTGAACCACATTCAATATTTGTGCCAATCGAACAAAATTACAGTAATCTTCGAAATTTCCAGATCGACGGCCTCGTTCAATGTCACTTGCGTTCGGGGGACCTGCGACCGTTGAAAAAGTGAGCCAGCGCCCGCCAATTTTTAAGTTATGTGCAGGATTTCGGGCGTGAATGGTGAATTCGCTCGGCGCTGTTTTCAAAGACTCAAGAATCAAACCGCGATCAAAGCGAACGCGGTCACTGTCACTTTCAACATCCGCTCCTGCTTTTCGAAGTATTTCTTTTGCTTCAGGAAGCAGAAAATTAACTCCAATGTTTTCGAGTACGGTGAGCGAGGCATTATGAATTGTCTGAACCTGTTCCTGTGACAGGATTTCAACCGGCGAATATGGATTTTCAACCTGTTGAAAAGGGAGCTGCTGAATGGCAGGCTGGACTGCTGAAGTTCGTCTTCGGCCTCGTTGACCCGTCGCTATAGACATCAAAAACTATCGGACGCAGAACAGAGGCCGCACAAGGATATCATCAATGAAATTTGCACGCGGCTGACAAGTTTAGTTTCAAAGCGAATAAATTTATCACGTTTCAAGTTTAAGACTGAGGCTATGTTGAACTGATTCCTCGCAATTCAAATTTTACCGTCAATAGAATTTGAATTCACTCAATAAACAGATGAATTTCCGTTCTGGCTGATCCCAGCTCAAAACTGAGACAGGCGAGGCAGCTGTCATTGGGGATTGTTCGTTCATTTTTCTACGCGCTTCGAGCCTTTGAAACCTCAAACCGCAACAGGCAAATCCATCAACGGGATTTCAAATCACAAAATTATCCAAACGCAAGACACCGCAACGCTCTCACCTTCTATATAAAAAATTCCTAGTGATAGAATATTGAGTCTATTTTCATTCAACTTTTACATCATTATCTCATGGACACGTTGAAAGATCCGTTGCTGCAGCCGTTTCAGCTTAAGCATCTCGAACTCAAAAACCGAATAATGAGCACGAGTCATGAACCTGCTTATTCTGAAGACAAAGTTCCGAAATTAAGGTATCAGCTTTATCACGAAGAAAAAGCAAAAGGCGGAATCGCGATGACAATGTTTGGCGGTTCAACCTTGGTGGACCGGGACTCCCCGCCAGCGTTTGGCAACCTCTACGCCGGAAATGACAAGATTGTGCCTTATTTCAAGCAGCTTTCCGAGCGTGTGCAGCGATACGGAGCTGCGGTGATGTGTCAGATCACACATTTGGGACGACGTACGTCTCCTTACGTCGAGGACTGGCTGCCCACGATCGCCGCATCCTGTGTACGTGAACCAGCTCATCGCTCCTTTCCCAAAGAAATGGAACGCGAAGACATGATTCGTATCGCCAAAGCTTACGGCGCTGCAGCACGACGTTGTCTGGATGGCGATTTGGATGGAATCGAGATTGAGGGATACGGTCATTTGCTTGACGGATTTTGGTCACCGCTTACAAACCGACGCAAAGACGAGTACGGCGGAAGTCTGGAAAATCGCCTTCGATTCACTCACGAAGTCATCAGCGAAATTAGAAATCAAGTTGGCAAAGACTTCATCGTCGGAATCCGAATGGTAATTGATGAAGATTTAGATGGCGGCATCCAATTCGAAACCGGTATGAAAATTGCCGAAATACTGACGGACACCGGCCATTTGGATTTCATAAACATTATCAAAGGGCATGTGGATACGGATGAAGGATTGTCTCATGTCATCCCCAACATGGGCACGCCAGCGGGTCCACATCTTGAATTTTCAGCCGCTGTGCGTTCTCAATTGCGGCTGCCTGTTTTTCATGCAGCCCGCATTGCTGATGTTGCGACTGCCCGACACGCAATTGTGAGTGGATGCGTTGACATGGTAGGAATGACCCGTGCACATATGGCAGATCCGCATATCGTGGCTAAAATCGAACGAGGCATCGAAGATCAAATTCGACCCTGTGTTGGCGCAGGGTACTGTATTGATCGAATTTACGAAGGCGGTGAAGCCTTGTGTGTTCACAATCCATCCACTGGACGTGAAGAGACAATTCCACACGCCGTGACCTCTGCAAAACAACAAAAACGAATTGTGGTTGTCGGCGCAGGGCCTGCGGGGCTTGAAGCCGCTCGGGTCTGTGCGGAAAGAGGACATGATGTCGTTCTGCTGGAGGCCAGCGATCAACCGGGTGGACAAGTTCGAATCGCTGCTCAAGTCGCTCGAAGGCGAGAACTGATGGGAATTGTTGACTGGCGTTACGCTCAACTCCAAAGACTGGCAGTCGACATGAGATTCAATTGCTTTGCTGACGACAGCATCGTGCTCGATGAAGACCCAGATGTCGTGCTCATCGCTACCGGAGGAACCCCCAACTTGTCCTTTCTTCAACAGGGCGAAAATCTGGCCACCACAACCTGGGATGTATTGACTAGGATGAGCCGTCCGAAGGCCGATGTATTGGTATACGACGACAACGGCCAACATCAAGGAATTTCTTGTGTCGAATACATTCTCGCGAATGGCTCTTCAGTAAAGCTCGTTACTCCAGATCGTATGGCTGCACAAGAAGTCGGGGGCACCAACTACCCGATTTACCTGAAAATCCTATATGAAAATCAAGTAGAAACCATTGCCACTCAGCGGTTGTTGTCGATTCACAAGCGACAAAATCAGCTGATCGGGACTTTCTACAATGAATATAGCCGGACTTGGACGGAAATTGCCGCTTCCCAGATTGTCGTTGAACACGGAACACTCCCTAATGACGAGATTTATTTCGATCTCAAACCGCAATCACGCAACCTGGGTCAGGTGGAAATTGACTCTTTGGTGGCCTGTCGTCCACAAAATTCAGTACGGAACGAACAAGGAAAGTACCAGTTGTTCCGCTTAGGTGACGCTGTTTGCAGCAGAAACATTCACGCCGCACTCTATGACTCGATTCGTCTGTGCCAACAAATCTAAATGAACCAAGAAGTTTTTGACGTCGCTATCATCGGCGGTGGTATCGCGGGCGCCTCTGTTGCGGCATTTCTAGCGCAAAGTGGAGTCGAGGCCGCGCTCTTTGAGATGGAGAGCTCGCTTGCTTATCACACGACTGGCAGAAGCGCTGCGCTGCTAACCCCCAATTACGGTCCTGATTCAATGCGAGCATTTGCTTCCATAGCGGAGGACTTTTTGCGGAATCCTCCTGCTCAGGCCGACAATCCGCTGATTGCTCCGAAACAGGCGGTATCTGTCTTCAAGGAAGAAGATTTGTTTGAAATTGAACGGCCCCCTGACAGCCTATGGTGGAGCGAAGATGAATGTTTGAAGGCTATCCCCTTTCTAAAAAAAGGAATATTTATAGGCGCGATCGTTGATCCGCATGTTGCGAGCATCGATGTGCATGCTCTTCACTCTCTTTACATCAAAATGTTTTCAAATCAAGGTGGACAGGTGTTTCGCAATGCTCCAATTTCTGCTTTGAAGAGGAAGCTGAATAGCTGGGCGCTGACTGCTGGAAATCAGAACTTTGAAGCGAAGATTGTGGTCAACGCAGCCGGGGCTTGGGGTGACCATGTCGCAAATTTAGCTCACATTTCTCCGGTTGGACTGGTTCCGCGACGAAGAACGGTCGTTGTGATCAGAGATGACCAGTTTAGCGACGTTGAATTTGATTCACTGCCTTTTGTGATTGTTGAGCCCAACTATTTGTACTATCAGAATTTTGGACGCGGCCAACTGATGATCTCACCTGCGGACCAGACACCAAGCCACGCCTGTGACGCACAGCCTGACGAAATTGACGTTGCCGTGACCATTTCTCGGTTTGAAGAGAATACGGAGCTGAAGGTAAAACGAATCGATCACAGCTGGGCAGGATTGCGTACGTTTGCTCCCGATAATGATCCAGTGATTGGATGGGAACCCTATGAGGAAGGGTTTTTCTGGCTCACCGGCCAAGGTGGTTACGGTGTTTTTTCCTCTCCCGGCATTGGTCAGCTCGCAGCTTCCATGATTGCCGGATCTTCAATGCCCGATGTGTTCCGCAAGTCCAATTACGACTTCAGTCAGCTGTCTCCTCGAAGATTCAGGCTGTCCGACCCCAGTATGGACTAAGCGTCTTATTTACAGTTTGGACAGCGCCTGCTGAAGATCCTTTATGAGGTCGTCAACGTTCTCGATTCCCACCGAAAGCCGAATAAGATTAACTGGAACCTCGCTGTTCGGACCTTCAACTGTCCTTCGATGCTCAATTAGACTTTCGACTCCCCCAAGTGACGTTGCGCGAGCAAAAAGCCGACTCGAAGAAGCCAGTTTGCGCGCTGCCGTTTCACCATCTCGCATCTGAATCGACATCATTCCTCCATATCCATTGGTCATCTGTCGTTTTGCTACATCATGTGACGGATGACTAGGCAGTCCCGGATACATCACCTTTTCGACCGCATCGTGGGCATCAAGAAATTCGGCAATTTTCAACGCGCTTGCAGAGCTGTATTCATAGCGTAACGCAAGAGTGCGCATGCCTCTTAGCAACAGCCATGCTTCAAACGAACCGAGTAATCCTCCCGTGAGTCGACGGACTTCTTGGACGTCTTCCCAGCGCTCATTGAGTTCCCGTGTGACTAGAACGCCAGCGTTCAAATCACTGTGTCCATTCAAATACTTAGTCGCTGAATGGAAAACCAGGTCTGCCCCTAGTTCGAGCGCGCGAGTGGTTACAGGCGGCGCAGCTGTGCCATCAACGGCCAATATCGCACCTGCGCGATGCGCCGCATCTGATGCAGCTGCGATGTCAATCACGTCCCACGACGGATTGATGGGCGATTCAATCCAAACCACTGACGTCATCCCTGGCTGTATCGCTCGACTCAAATTGCCTGGATCAGACGGATCAAATAGAGTCAAACCGATATTCCTTCTCTCAGAAATTCGCTTCAGCCAGTCTACTGTACCGTGGTACATGACCCGAGGCGCTGCAATGTGCTCACCCATTTTGACGGTTTCGAAAACTGCTGCGATTGCCGCCAGTCCGGATGCAAAAAACAGAGCCTGGCTGCCACCTTCCATTTCAGTGATGACTTTCTCAACCTGCTGGTAGCTGGGATTGTCGTAGCGACCGTAGACGTAATCTCCAATCAGCTCGAGCTGTTCGTCTCTTGCGAACGTAACTGAAGTATCGATTGGAGGCACGATCCCGCCACTTTGAGGGTTGATGTAGTGACCCGCTTGAGCTAATAGTGTTTTGTAGTCATTCATTGGCTATCCAACAATTCGATATTTTGTCTGGTGAATTCTGTTCTGGTTTCAATTTTGCTCAAATGCTCAATCAGTCTGACTAAGCCGGCAGGTTGATTGATTTCAAAATCGGGGTTGGCGGTATGCAGCCGATTCATTCTATGCCATCCCCAACTGACTGCGATTGAATATACATTCGCGAGTTTACTTTGTTCAATATCGCTAACTGTATCTCCTATCATGCAAGCTCGACGTGCATTTCCCCCATATTTATGGATCAATGAAAGCATCTTGGACGATTTTGAACCAACTGTATCTCCCCCTACGATATCGACAAAGTGCTGTCGCAAACCGTGATTGACCAACACCTTTGAGATTACAGGTTTTGATGAGGCGGAAACAACAGCCAAAGGCCCTAATTTGCTCAGTTGAACAAGCACATCCGCCATACCAGGAAAGATCGGTATTTCGAGCGCTTTTCGACGCAGTTCATCATCGATTCCAATAATGAACTCCCGGGTTAAACGAATATCAACACCGGCGACCGAGACAATTTCCGGGATTGTCATGCGCTTGATGTTCCGCAAATCGTCTGGAACAAAATTGACAATCTGATTCAATGACCGACCAGACACATTTATTGCATGGGCAAATATTTCGATGCTGTCGGCGATAACGCCATCAAAATCGATGAAAATCGTGAAATTCATACCGCGGCCATTTTGTTTTGGACAACAAAATTGGAATCTTTGAACTTGGCGGGGGATGTATGTTGATTTATCGCTGACGCTGATAGACGCGCCGACCCAAACTCCAAGTTTCTCTGACATTCGAAGTGTCGCCGAGAATGACAAAAGCAAACAAAAGGTCTTCAAACAATTTGGAATATTGAAGCTTCCGTTGCAAGAGTCGGCAATCTGCAGCATCCAAAACTACAAAATCAGCTTCCTTATTCGCTTCAAAATTGCCGATGTAACGATCTTGATGCAAAGCTCGTGCACCGCCTAATGTTGCCAAATAAAATAGATCAAACGCATTCAAACTATCGCCGCTAAATTGTGATACTTTGAAAAGTTCCTGCATCGTACGCAGCATCGAAAAGCTCGTACCGCCTCCGATGTCGGTACCAATGCTCAGCTGGATGCCGTAATCTCGCAAACGGCTGGGCTGAGCCAAGCCACTGCCCAGAAAAAGGTTTGAGGTTGGACAGAGAGCCGCGCTTGCTCCAGCGTCTGCCATGCGTTCACACTCGGAATCACTCAGATGTATGCAATGCGCAAATACACTGTGATCGGTCACCATTCCATAATTTTCATAAACTTCAAGGTAGTCTTTGCACTTTGGAAACAAACCAAGAGTCCACTCAATCTCGTCTAAAGTTTCCGACAAGTGGGTATGAAAAAGCAGTTCTGGATATTTTTCGACTAGTTTGCCGCAAGCCCGCAATTGCTGTTCTGTTGACGTACCAGCGAAACGAAGGGTTATGGAGTAAGACAATCGATCTTTGCCATTCCATGCTTGAATTAGCGCTTCAGTTTCGTCAATGCCATTTTGTTCGCCGTCGATTAATCCAGGAATCGCATTTCGGTCCATCAAGACTTTACCAGCGGTAACTCGTAAGCCAAGTCGCTGCGCTTCGCGAAAAAACTGATTGACTGAACCTGCATGCACGGTTGGATAAACTTGTGCGGAAGTGGTTCCGTTTCGGAGCAGCTCATCGAAAAATTCCGCAGCAACTATTGCTGCATACTCTTCATCTTCAAACTTGAGTTCTTCTGGAAATGTATGACGTTCAAGCCATTCGATCAAACCCGGGGCAGGCGCGCCGATGATTCTGGTTTGAGCATAATGGATATGGCAATCTACAAATCCTGGACAAATCAAGCAATCGGAATATTGGTGAACGAAAATGGATGACTCGATTTGTTTTAGCAAATCCCTTGCGTATCCGAGCTGTTGAATTTTGCCGTCTTCAATCACTAATACGCCATCGTCAAAGTACTGCCAGGCATCGGTGCTGATTGCGGGATCATCAATGGTATGAAAGATTGGCCCACGCACTGCAAATTTGCTCATATCTAATAAACAGTGTTGATAAGTTGCAGCTGTACGTAAATCGAGGGCGCTTTTCAAGAAACGCCCTCGACTTTTATGATATGGATGATGATTTAATTCGGAACTGAACCATCAACTCCCATGATGTAGTAGTTCATTCCAAGCAACACTTCATCGCTCATGACTTCGCCTGCTGCCGCAACTTCGTTGCCTTCCTGGTCTTTGATTGGACCGGTAAACGGATGCAGCTGACCCGTGCGAATCGCTTCAGCTGTCGCCTGCGCATCTGCAATGACGTCAGCCGGCAGGGATTTCTCGTTGTATTCAGCCATAGCTACCATTCCTTCTGCCATGCCATCCCAAATGTCACTGGATTCCCATGTGCCATCCAAAACCGCTCGTGCGCGAGCAACGTAATACGGCGCCCAATCGTCAATGATGGAGGTGAGATGCGCTGTTGGTGCGAATGCGCTCATGTCAGACGCTTGGCCAAAAGCGAGTATACCTCGCTCTTCAGCAACCTGAAGCGGCGCTGGGGAATCTGTGTGCTGTGTCAAAATATCGGCGCCCTGATCGATCAATGTCTTTGCCGCATCACCTTCCTTGCCTGGATCAAACCAAGTATTCACCCAGACTACTTTTACTTTGGCATCTGGATTTACACTGTGAAGGCCTAGAGTGAATGAATTGATGCCACGAATGACCTCCGGAATTGGGAATGAAGCAATGTAACCGACAACATTCGTCTTCGTCATGGCTCCAGCAATTCGACCGATCACATATCGCCCTTCGTAAAAACGAGCCAAGTACGTCGATACATTTTCTGAACGTTTGTAGCCGGTAGCGTGTTCAAAGTGAACATCTGGGAACATCTTGGCAATTTTGATAGTCGGATTCATGTAGCCAAATGAAGTTGTAAAAATCAGTTTGTTACCATCAGCAGCGAGCTGTCGTATGACACGTTCGGCATCCTGCCCCTCGGGGACAAATTCAACATACGTCGTTTGGACTTTGTCACCAAATTCACTCTCAATCGCCAACCTTCCTTCGTTGTGCTGGTAGGTCCAACCGTGGTCACCGACGGGGCCAACATAAACAAATCCAATTTTCAACGGTTCTTCCGCGACAGCGGTGAATGCGGTCATCAATCCAAATGCCAATGAAATCGCAGTGATCAGTAGACGTCTCATAATTCACTCCTTTTGTAGTAAAGTTTTCCTAAATTTCTTCCATTACAAGAACTGCCGTCATTTCGAAAAATTCAGATTAAGTTCTTGAGTTCCCTATGTAATCACGATGAAAATAAATTCAGTTCAAATCATCGCAATAGGATATTTTAATTTATTGCCATCGGGCATTCCCGTAGTATATCAGCAATTCAAAATTGGAAAATCAATTGCCCTTCGATAGTTGTAGCTGAAACGTACGATATTGTGTGAATGGTTGTTTGCAACACATTTTCTGAAGTGTTAGATGCACTGAATTCGCAGTTGCGCACTTTAGTTCCGGGATAGTTCCACAGTATGGAGATTTATACGGGAGATGCGCACGGAGTGAAGTTTTTCGCACAAAAAATTATAGAAATCCATTATCAAATCCAATGCGGAAGAAACGCTCTGCGATTGGTTTCAACTCAATTTTTCCATAAAAAGCAGAAGGAAATTCATAATTCATGCACTGCGCAGTTTGGGAACTCCAACTGAGGTGAACCGTATTGTCGAATATGTTTGCAAACAGAATAAATGCAGTTGAAAGCGGGCAGCAGTACTGCGCTCTCAAAAAAAAATTTGAATATTAGCCTTAAATATTATCCTACAATGCAAAAGGATGTATTTATCAAAGAAAATACGGTTAGTATGTCAATTCACTATCGGTAGAACTGATGCGGCAGAGGACGTATTTGCTTTGACAATGGTAAATTAATCTTCGGCAATCAGATTGAATTGCCGTAAAACATCATGAATGGAGGTGATGAATATGTCAAATGTCATGATAGTCGGGATTGATGGCAGTGACCCCGGTGAGCGCGCCGCTGAGTTTGCTGCCAATGTTGCGAGTGCCCAAGGAGCAAACTTAATAATTGTATATGTAATTGAGTGGTCTCCGTACACATTCAACACGCCTGAAGAAAATGAGATGCGACACAAACGTCGAGAAGAGGAAATTGAATCAGCAAATATAAACGTGCTTACACCGATGCTTTACAAGTTGAGGGCGGATGATAGAGAAATTGAAGGGATGGTTCTTCACGGACACCCAGCAAGGACGATCAATAGAATCGCACGTGATAATGGTGCTTCACAAATTTTCGTAGGACGGACTGGGGGTTCTGGAATATCAAAGCTCATTTTCGGCAGTGTTGCTAGCAACTTGGTACAAACCGCCGCAGTGCCTGTGACGGTGATCCCATAATAAATATAAGAGTAATCGCACTGAAAAGGAGGAAAGAAATAATGATGAAAACCCGATTAATGAAGAGTTTGATAGCAATTTTGTGTCTCACAGGAGCCTTCGTGCTGACTGTGCTGCCTGCACATGCCCAGACTCAGGAACGAGAGCTGTCCGCCGCTCAGGAATGGGTAAAAGGGATTGAAGTTCCTGGACTGGGTTATCGTTCGTGGGTTACCGGCATACAACCACCGACAGCGGTTGAAGAAGTCGAGGAAAAAACGGGAATTGACGCGGCTGTCGATGCATTCATGTCACCCATTAACGCGGTACTTTACAACGCAGTATTTTATTCAGTCCCATTTCTTGGAGCAGATTTGAAGCTGGTTGTGGCTTGGCTCGTAATCGGAGCCATATTCTGTACCATCTATTTTAGATTGGTAAACTTTCGTGGATTTACCCAAGCGCTTCGGTTGGTACGTGGAGATTATTCTGACCCGAATGATCACGGTGAAGTTTCACACTTTCAGGCCTTGGCAACGGCGCTTTCCGGAACAGTTGGAGTCGGCAATATCGGCGCGGTGCCGGTGTTGATCGTTCTAGGTGGTCCTGGTGCAGTATTTTGGATGATCATGGCAGGATTGCTGGGCATGTCCAGTAAATTCTGCGAATGCACGCTGGGCGTCAAATACCGCAATGAATATCCCGACGGGTCGGTTTCCGGCGGTCCGATGTACTCATTGAAAAAAGGCCTGGCGGAACTTGGAAAACCCACGCTCGGCAAAATACTCGCAGTATTCTTTGCCATCACTGTAATCTTCGGATGCCTCGGTGGCGGAAACATGTTCCAGGCAAACCAAGCATACGTTCAATTCGTCAATGTCACTGGCGGGGAAGATAGTTTTCTTGCAGACAAAGGCTGGCTATTCGGCCTTGTTTTCGCGGTTTTGGTTGGAATCGTAATTGTAGGAGGAATCAAAAGCATCGCAAAGGTTACGGAAAAAGTCGTACCATTTATGGCAGTGCTCTACCTGGTCGGCGCCTTGATCGTGCTGGCTGCGAATGCAGACCGCATACCTTTTGCCATCAGCTCCATCTTCTCGCATGCGTTTAGCCCACAAGGTGTTACCGGTGGTGTTATCGGCGTATTGATTCTTGGATTCCAACGGGCAGCATTTTCGAACGAGGCGGGAATTGGCTCAGCCGCTATAGCGCACTCAGCCGTCAAAACAAAAGAACCCGTTACAGAAGGTCTGGTTTCATTGCTTGAACCGTTCGTTGACACCGTCGTGATTTGTACCATTACAGCGCTTGTTATTCTTACGACTGTATATGGTGATCCATCAGTGGCGCACCTGTCTGGCGTAGGCTTAACTTCCGAAGCAATGATGAGAACAGTGTCTTGGTTCCCGACTCCGCTCGCACTTGCTGTAGTGCTGTTTGCATTTTCGACCATGATTTCCTGGTCGTACTACGGCCTGAAGGGGTGGACGTACTGTTTCGGTGAGTCCAAAGCATCCGACCTTAGTTTCAAGTTCATTTTTTGCGTATTCGTAATCATTGGATGTTCCATTCCATTGACATCGGTTCTAGATTTTTCTGATGCCATGATTTTTGCGATGGCTATCCCGAATATTATGGGAATTTACTTTCTAGCACCCATCGTAAAGAAAGAGATGGATTCCTATTTTGCACGTGTAAAATCGGGCGAAATAGTCAATTACCGCGAACAAAATAAAGGAGCGTAATTAAGTCCCATCAAGTCAACCTGTCTTGAAAGAAGCAGGTCCCTGGTTCGTGGTTGAATCCACGAATCAAGGGCCTGTTTCAGTTTGAGAATTCTATTCGCATTCTCAGGTGGTGACCCTGACTGGAAACTGCGAACGAGTCACGACTCAGCTCGGACGTGAATTCGCAATTTCGAAACTGTAAAACGGAATTGTGACTTTATTGTGAGGCAGGCTTGAATTCTGTCGAATCGAGAAGTGCGTCGATTTTGTCCAGAGATTCACGATCAGCCAATCCTTTCTCACGCGAAATTGGAACTGTCGCTTTCGCCAGTTGACGATAAAGTTCAAGAATTTCTGGGGAGTTTGCTTTGAGTGCTCTGAGATGCCCTTCAATCACGTTGACATCCCCTCGGGAAATGGGTCCCGTCAACGATTCCACGGTCCCTTCTTGAAATAGACTGTTGACTATGGAAGCAATCCCAGGCTGAAGAATTTTCAGCGAACGCTTGCGGTCCAATCCGACACGTGTAAAAAGGTCGAGTCCTGTATGCACAACAGTGTTTACATAATTCGAAACGAATACCGCGGCCGCGTGGTATTCAGCTTTTGCGACATCACCCAGATCGAAAGGATTTGATCCAATTTTCTTGAATGCTTCATGCAAACAGGTTCGAGCATCCGGATGTCCTTCCAGGGAACAGTACGAACCTGGAACCGCTTGGAGAGCATGTTCAGGGTCGGAGAAAGTAACCATTGGATGAACACTCGCGATCAACGCGCCTTGCTCAGCCAGTGAATCCAAAACCCGATAAGACAGAGAGCCACTGGCGTGAAATACGATTTTGGCAGCGTAATTTTCAGTGCGCGCCAGATCTTTTGCAATCGATTCCACACTTGAATCAGAAGCAGAAATAAATACAACGTCAACTTCCCGTAAATCCGACATATTATCAAGAGGTGTTCCCGCGCCTATAAAATTCACGGCTTGTTCCGAACTTTCCATCGAGCGGTTTAAAATGTGAGTAATTTGAAATACCTGTTGCTCATGGAACAAACGCGTAATTGCCTTCCCAAGTCGGCCGCAACCGATCACTGATAACGTAGGAATTGAATTCATGATGAATTTCGATTTCGGTTAACTCATGAAAAACAATTTATTAAATCAAAAATAATCCTTTATTCCTGCAGCAAATCATCTACCGCTGTGCGTAGAAATCGATTGATTTCCGGAAGAAGTCCGGGATTCGCCGCACAGTGTCCAAATTCAGATTCAATGATTCTTAATTCTGCGTTCGGCATGTGCGAAACTTCGAAAGCGTTATCATGAGGTGGAAAATATAGATCTGTTGAGCAAGGAGCGACAATCGCTCGAGCACAAATTGAATTTAAAGCATGGACAAAGTTGCCTTCGTATAAATGGTTCGAACTAATGTCACCGTGCTGCCAAGTCCTCAGCATCGCCAACAGATCATTCGCGTCCCATTTGAGATGATCACTTTCCCAGAAAGAAAATAAATCCTGTATCGAATTAAATCCGATTCTTTTGTAGAGTGCGTCCCGGAAAAAAGACTGTGAATAGGCCCAACCTGCATAAACTCGAGCAAACGCCTTCAGACCGGTAACAGGCTGTCGTTCATACTCGCCTCCGTTCCAGTCACAATCCGCGGTCAAAGCGGCCTTCACTCCTTCAAGAAACACGTAATTATGCGGTGAAGTTTTGGCTGAACCGCAGTACGGAAGAATTGCCTGAACCTGTTCAGAATATTGCGCCGCCCACTGATAAGTCTGCATTGCTCCCATTGACCAACCGATTACAAGTCGAATTTGCTCAATCCCCCAAAGTTCCTGCAGCATTAATTGTTGAAGCCGGACATTATCAAATAACGTGACGAGAGGAAACTGAGCTCCTTTCAGATTGCCGCCTGTGTTGCTGGGCGACGAAGAAATTCCATTTCCCAACATGTTTGGCACGATTACAAAAAACCGATCGCTGTCAAGCACACGATCTCTGCCAATGACGCGGGCGTTGCTTTTGTGCGTGCCGGTGTAGTAGGTCGGCATGAGAATAACGTTGCTCTTCGCCGCATTGAGCTGACCGTGTGTCTGGTAGGCAAGTTGGATTTTCGGGAAAATTTCCCCCGATTGCAGTTCAAACTGGTTTTGTTCGTAAATTTTGCAGTCTTTCGCCATGCAAACTTCAAAAAAACTTCAGGTATCGAGCAATTTCCCAATCAGAAACGTGATTGTGGTATTCCTCCCATTCACGACGTTTGAAATCAATGTAGGTTTGAAACATCAAATCACCCATCACCTGTTTGCTCAACGTGTCTTTTTCAAATTCATCGATTGCTTGTTCGAGGGTGCGTGGGAGGTATGAGACACCCAGCTGTTTCAGCTCCTCTTCTGACTTGAGGTACATATTGTCTGTATGAGGTAATCCAGGATCGAGTTTTTCTCTGATTCCTTCCAATCCGGCTGCGAGAACCATTGCTCCACCTAGGTACGGATTGCTCGAAATATCGGCAGCTCGAAGCTCAACGCGACCGCCTCCCAACGGAACACGCAGTGCATTGGTGCGATTATTGTTTCCGAAACAGGCAAACACGGGCGCCCACGTAAACCCTGACATGCTTCCTTCTTTAACCAGTCGTTTGTAGCTATTGACTGTGGGCGAGACAACCGCACAAAGCCCGGGCAAGTGTTTCAAAATTCCACCCATAAAGTAATAGCCGATCTCTGACAGCCCGCAACCCCGAGGATCATTATCGGATTCGAACAGGTTCTTTCCACTGCCTGGATCAGCGAGTGACATGTTGTAGTGAGCGCCACTGCCCGCCCGATCAGCAAATGGTTTCGGCATAAATGAGGCAAAATAACCCCTTTGATCTGCAACTTCCTGCACAAGCAATCGGAAAAATACAAATCGATCCGCCATTGTGAGGCCATCGAAATACCTAAAATCGATTTCAAACTGTCCATTCCCGTCTTCGTGATCGAAGGAATAAACGTCATAGCCCAATTCATTGAGTTTCTTTACGATCTCTTGCAGCAGGTGAAAGTTGTCCAGGGTTGAACGCACGTCATAGGCTGGTTTTGCCAAGTTGTCGTGAGCGCCCATTGGACCGAACTCTGAATTTCCTGTGCTTTTCAACAAAAAGAATTCTGGTTCGATTCCAAAATTGAACTGATACCCCATTTCACTCGCCTGCGCCAATACCTTCTTGAAAATTGTCCGCGAACAGGCCTCAAAAGGCACTCCTTCACAGAAAAGATCGCTGGCAAACCAAGCAACATCCGGCTGCCACGGCAGAATCAGGACGGACTTTGGATCTGGATGAGGTGAAACTTCTTCGTCGCTCACGTCCTGCGGGACCCCATCCAGCGCTGCACCTGTACAAAGTTCCGATCCTTGCATCATTCGATCTAAATGGGAAATTGGAACAAATTTTGACTTTGAGACGCCGTGAATATCGACGTAACTTGCAAGCACATATTTGACGTGTTTTGCTTGTAATTCCCGTGACAGTTCTTCGAAATTTCTTTGATTCATAGTAGAAAAACAATTCTTAGCAATAGTCGGCTAACGAAATGACCGCTACTTGGATTTTTGGATAATGTTGATATTCTACATGTACATTCGAATTTTTGATTCAGTTCGACTTGATGACTATTTTAAAAATGTTGTAGTTCGAAGCTGTCATTTTGGATTTGAATATTACCTTTTCAGCTCCGTTGAAGTGGAAGATACCGAAATGAGCGGATAAAACAGGTAATAATTACCGGACTGAGTGGTTCTAACAGGGCACAATTGAGATGAGAAATTCTGCTGTTCAGGGCGTGAATGACAGCGATTTCAAATCAACTAAAGGAAGTATAGACCTAAGTAACGCACCAACACTAATTACTCAAAATTTGAATTTTACAATTTTGATTCGCCGCTATTTTTACTATTGCCTCCCGAGCACTGCTGTTGGCAAAGTTCAATATTGCTTAATTACCCCGCATTGATGAAATATAATTTTTATAGTCAAATCAGTCGATTCGACATATTTTTCAAAAATATCAATTATCGTGGTCTGGTCCGTTGGTCGGTGTGAAATTACAAAAAATTAACATCGAAAAAAAATCAATTCCGCCATTCAAGCAGGGTGATCATGCCGTACGATCAGTGTTTTCTCTGTAATGCTTGAACCCTGTGCCACTGCTTCCAGCGTGAACTGCTCAATACAGTCGGTGAAATGAACAGCAAGCTTGCCCCCAGCGAAACAATCCCCTTAAATCAACAGCGTTCGCAATTTCCTGTTGCTATCGTAGGGTATAGCTACCGCATGCCCGGCGGCATCCGTTCGGACGACGATTTTTGGCATTTACTAAGTAAGCGCGAGATTGTCCAGGAGCATGTGACTGACCGCTACGGGAGAGGTGTGCGACCAATCGCCGGATTTTCCGGTGGCAGCCGGTTGGCCAGCCCATACGAGGGGCTAATCCGTAACGACGAAGGGACTCTCTTCGACCGAACGCTTTTCGGAGTTTCGCACAATGAGATGCTGCGATTTGAACCTCAGACACGGATGTTGCTGACTTGCTCTTGGGAAGTTCTGGAGCAAGTTGGTTGGGATTTATTTTCACTACGCAACAGCTCGACCGGTGTCTTTATCGGAGCACAGGTTCCAGCAGTGGGAAACTGGAGGGCCGTTCTCGGGGCGAATGAGTATCTTGTTCCGAACGCAAGTCTGGCTATGCTGGCTAACCGGATATCCTATCACTTTAACCTGACTGGATCTTCAATGACCTACTGCTCTGCGTGCTCAGCAGGCCTTAGTGCTTTGCATTCCGCTATCAATGCCCTACAGTCAGGGGATTGTGATAAAGCTCTCGTCGGGTCGGCCAATTTTTTGGGGTCTGCCAGGATTAGCAGTTCTTTCAATGAACTCGGTGTTATCAGTAAAGATGGAAAGTGCCACTCTTTTGACGTAAACGCTAACGGATACATGCGCTCGGAAGGCACGTTCGTCTTTGCCATCAAGACATTGCAAGATGCCGAAAAGGACGGAGACTTCATCCATGCTGTTGTGGAATCAACCTCAGTCAACACTGCGGGCGCTGCGGATGACCATCACGGTCTTGCACCGGGGCGCGTGATCACCACACCGACACGTCACTCGCAGATTGATCTGATTCGCACGGCCTGGGCTCGTGCGGGTCTCTCCTCGGATTATGCCGACTACATCGAAGCTCATGCGACCGGCACCGTGGTCGGCGACCGAATCGAAGGGAACGCGATCGCGGAGGCATTTAGCGGAGTTCAAAGAGAAGTCCCACTGCGGGTTTCAAGCGTCAAAAGCAATGTCGGACATATGGAAGCGGCAGCATTTCACTGCTCTCTGCTCAAAGTTATCCTGATGATGCAGCATCGAATGTATGCACCGATTTCCAAAAATTTTGCAGTGCCGAATCCAGAAATTGACTTCGAGAGCTGCCCTATGCAGGTACAGACATTCTGCGAACCCTTCCCGCAACGTCCCGTCATCATCGGTATCAACTCATTTGGATTCGGAGGTGCTAACGGACATTGTGTGGTTCGGGAATATCGACCGGCCCAGCCGCGGTTCTGGTCGGTGCCGATAGCTCCAGAGGCAGGTTTCATGATTCCCCTTTCTTCGCGTAATTCTGCTGCTCTGTCCCAAAGCGCACAGCTGCTGCAGGAAACCATACGAAAACAGGAATTTGACTTGTACACGCTCGCCGGCAATCTCAGCCGTCGTCGTACTCACTTCGCCGTGCGAACGTCCTTTGCCGTGCGTAACTTGGTTGATCTGGAAGAAGCACTAGGTGCTTTCATGAACCTGTCTGAGCCGGTCAATACTGTGGACGACGGCATCAAAAGAGTAGCGTTTGTATTTTCTGGCCAAGGAACACAGTGGGCGGGTTGTGGCCGGGCTCTTTACGATACCAACCCTGTCTTTCGCCGCGTAGTCAACGCCATTGACGAACACTGGTGCGAGCACTCGGATTTTTCTCTGAGAAACGCCTGCTTCACCGCTGAACAGGATGAACTCAACGAAGTCCAACTGGCCCAACCAGCAATTTTTATGATTCAATGCGCACTGACAGAGTTACTCAAAACTTGGGGTGTATTTCCCGACTGCGTGTTTGGACATAGCTCAGGCGAAGTTGCTGCTGCATATGCTTGTGGAGCACTGTCGCTGAAGGAAGCGATTCGACTGGTTTTTCATCGTGCCACTCTGCAGCAGAGAGCTGCAGGCTCGGGACGAATGTTGGCAATTGGCAGCGATCGCATAGGCGTTGAGAATTTGCTGGATGAGCTCGGAATTTCCTTTCAAAACCACGGTAGCCAGCATGTTCGAGTTGAGCTGGCCTGTGAAAATGCGCCGGCCAGCATCGTAATTTGCGGCAAGGAAGATGCACTGACACCCGTCGTGGAAGAACTAAACCGACGGAACCTGCAGAACCGGCTGCTGCCGGGAAACATCGCGTTCCATTCAAGCGCTATGAATTCGATCTTGGACGACGCGCTTGAAAACTTGGCTTTTCTTGACGAATGCACTTTTGACTTGGACGCGCCGTTCGTTTCATCGGTCACTGGAACGCCGACTGAACGGCTGGATAGCTCCTACTGGTGGTCGAACATCCGCCAGACCGTTCAGTTTGAAATGGCGATGAAAACCGTCCGACAGGAGTTTCAACCGGACGTGTATCTTGAAATAGCACCTCACTGCGCTCTGCAGTCCACTATTGCTCAATGCCTGGAGTCTGATGCTTCGAAAACCGTCTGTATTCCAACATTAATGAAGAACAGTGATGTTTGTCTTAGCTTCCAAGAGGCTTTAGGCGCATTGTTCAGAGCTGGAGTGGAGCTGGATTTTGCGGCAAATTACCCGCGCCCGGAACCGATCGCCCATCTGTTGCCCGGTCACCCAAGAGATGAGAGTAAATTAGTAGATACAACGCAGGACGATGAATTTTTCAATGAAGGAAGGCAGTATTTCAATGGGCCAATGGTAGGACATCGGGTTCCCAGCAGCCACATCCTGTTGGAAGCGCGCCTCTCGGAAAAAGATTTTCCTTGGCTGCTAGATCACCGGGTGCACCACGCCTCGATCATTCCGACAGCTGGCTATATTGAACTGATTCTTCAAGCGCTTGAGGGCGTGCCGCTTCACTTTGAGGTATTGGAATGCCTTCAGCCTTGCTCAATACCGAAAGTGCCGATACGGCTGCAGACGGCCCTGTTTCCAGCTGCATTTTCCACCGAAGAATTCACATTCGAAATTTCATCTCGATCTTACGAGCCTGACAGCAGCAACGAGATGCATTCCCGAGGCAAAGTACGCCGGCTGAGCGACGACTTTCGCTTAGATGTCCCTAGTCGTCTTGCCGAATTCGATCAGACAGGATTCGAGCCCGTGGTCCCGCCAGGTCAGAGCGATGAACACTACGAAAAACTGGAAGTTTATCTCGAGCATACCTTCCAATACGGTCCCTTTTTCAGAACCATAAAATCCGTCGAAGAGTCTCGGTCGTTCAATCAGAAAACATACCGCTGTGATATCGAGATGGACGAAAAACTATGGTACGAAGGACGCGAGGAGGGTTACGTCGTACCTCCTCCCTTGTTGGATGGCGGTCTTCAGATATTTCTGTTGAACCTGATGCATAAGTCAGATCTTTTTGTCATGCCATTCAGGGTCCAAAACATGACGTTCTTTCGTGCTCCCACATCACCGCGGCTTACCTGTTTCGTCACGGAACCGACGGAAAAGTGGTTTGATTTGAGCGAGCTTGGTCAGATGACAGTACGAGATGGTGAAGGACTGAGTGGAGGAATCAGTTTCTACGACAAAGAACGGGAATATCGCCTGCAGAGCTCGCGAGCGCGTCCATTTTAAATTGTCCAAAGTTAGTCATTTGACTCGACAAGATCTATTATTATGCCTCTGCACAAATTTCGGTCTGTGGAACAATTGGAATACAATTAAATTAATAAATACAATCGGATAAATAATATTTATGCAACAAACACCCTACTCCTACCTTGCCTGATGTGAGCACTTTTCCACCCTGCAGACCTACCTTGAAGAACTCAAACGTAATCGCTGCATCTCAGCACCACGGTACGCAGCGATGCCCATCCTTCCTTGAACATTTTGAGCCAGCATTGTTAACAGCAGGCGAAAGTGACGCCATCAGAGCAAGTGCCACAGTGTCTGCCGAAAGTGCACATCGTGATCGCCAATCTCAAACGCTTTCTGCTCTGCGGATCTTTCATGGGGTCAGTCGCTTGTAACTGCAAGAATATGTTGATGAATTTGTGTATCGTTTCAATCGCCGCCGTCAATCATGACAGACCGTTCTAACGGAAACTTGTGCAGAGATATATTATTTATCGCCCGTTCTTAACAGACATGAACCTACATCTATCATGTAAACGGACAGATGTGTTAATTAATAGAATAAAAATGTTATACAGTTTTTGCCAAAATATCAATACATATATTTGCATTCTGTGTGGAATTGATATGTACAGTTTTTTGAGTAGAGACTCGTTAACCGACCCTGAAAAAATCGATTTTCTGTCAATCTTCAAAGGGATGAAAGTCAGGTCAAGGTAAGTCATCGGAAATCAAAACGGCTTTATGCTGCGCTCAACACACAAATGCTGCATTTCACGTCCGACGGTGTCCGTTTCCGGTGAAATACTAAGCGACAAAAATTTTTGTCACAACAATCTCTCATACGTTTCAGCTCCAGTCACAGACTGTGTCCGGCACAGCTCGGCAGCAAATTCATGCTGTCGCCGCTACGACCCTTGAGATGGCTGCGTCCCAGCCAGCGGTAGTTCTTCAGATGAGCCATGATCGGCTCAATCGCCTGGTCGAGTCGTAATACTTCGCTTTTACATCAAACTCGTAGTGCTTGTGAGCTTTGCCCTTGCTGACAAACTCCACTTCCGGCGCATGCAGGCTACAGAGCTTGTCGGAACTGTTTTTTTCTGTACCGCATCCTTTTGCCCAAATTCAGTGGTCAGTTGCTTGCATCTGCAAGAATATGTTGCGTTTCAATCACCTCCAATGGCACAGCCAACTGCTGCAGCGTTTGTTGAACGACGCCGTCAATCAAGACAGAGCCGTATTTTAAACCGTTCTAGCGGAAACTTGTGCAGAGGCATATATTTTTTTGTTGATCTACTGAAATTAAATTTCAGTCTTTGCGGAACTGAGTCGATGGCACTTTGAGTTCTTGTTGAATCCCTATGACCAGAACAACTCAGGCCGAATTTTTCCGTTCATGAAATTTGCAGCAATAAAGAAACTGCTTTTGCATTGCCTTGAACAGCGTAGATGTTCGGTCACATCCTAGTGAATATGGTTCACGTGGTTACGATAACAGAGTAGATTTGGCACTCTCTCTCAATTGGATGCGTGCTATTTAACTCAAAAGTTGGTTGGTTCTGCATCTGTTTCGGTTCAGTTCCTGCTCTGCCTGCTTATCAAATTTATGCTCCAGCATACACTATCGAACCGCTAAGGTTTTGGCTTGTGTCTTGCGTTCTACGAATGTGTATCGGCAGTTCAACTGGTTCCGGCAACCGTCTACCAAGGTAAATCAGATACCATTTGCCATTTCCAGTTAACGTGGCACTGATAAATTTGTCGCGCGTTGAGTCGTTGTCAGACCAGACGCTTAAAAATTCGAAAGGCTGAAGATGGAGTTCGGTAACGAATTAGATCAGGAATTAGGATGAAAAATCTTCCCGATGCAAGCAGGGGCATTCAGTTTGACGCGTGCCGCATTTCGAGAAATTAGAACAAGCACCAAAATGGTAATCAGATAGGGCAGCATGGATAGAATTTGAGCAGGCAATCGGACACCAATACCCTGTAGATGGAGCTGCAAGATGGTAACTGCACCAAACAAATATGCTCCGATCAGAACGCGACCGGGCTTCCACGTCGCAAACACCACGAGTGCGAGTGCGATCCAACCTCGGCCTGCCGTCATATGTTCAACCCACATCGGTGTATACGAAATAGATAGAAACGCACCACCTAAACCAGCCATCGCGCCACCGAACATCACCGCCAGAAAACGAATTTTGATCACGGGGTAACCAATAGAATGTGCCGCGTCATGCGATTCACCGACAGCACGAAGTATCAATCCAGACTTTGAGTGATTGAGAAACCAGTGCACGGCAATGACCATGATCACAGAAAAATAAATGAGCACATCCTGTGAAAACAGCAGCGGCCCAAGCAGAGGAATGTCACCCAAAACGGGAATATCGAGAGCAGGCAGTTTGTCAATTGGCAGACCGATGAAAGGAATGCCGATCAGTGAACTGACACCAATTCCGAACAAGGTAAGCGCTAATCCAGATGCAACCTGATTGGCCAAAAATATGAGTGTCAATATTCCAAACAATAATGACATTGTGATTCCGGCGATTGCCCCGGCAAATATCCCAATGGCCCAGCTACCGGTTGTCAAAGTTGCAATAAAAGCGCATACCGCGCCGACGATCATCATTCCCTCCACACCCAGATTCAGCACCCCGGATTTTTCGACAATAAGTTCTCCAGTGGCGGCGAGCAACAACGGTGTCGCAGCGCTTACAACAGTGAGCAGTATCAGTTCGATTGTTGTTATCAAGTCTTTTCTTCCAACTTCAATTAACTTGTCGCTCTTGCCATTCTGAACTCAAGACGATAATTGACAAATAAATCAGACGCCAATAGAAAAAACAGAAGCATTCCCTGAAAGACACCGGCGATACCCAACGGTAATCCAAGCTTAATTTGCACGAATTCTCCACCTAAATATGAAAGTGCAAGAACTAGGCTGGCGAACAAAATGCCCACAGGGTGGAGCCTTCCTAAAAAGGCGACAATAATCGCAGCAAATCCGTAACCAGGTGAAATATTCGGTTGCAACTGACCAATCAAACCCGAGACTTCAATCATGCCCGCCAACCCTGCGAGTCCTCCGGCTCCAAGCAACACAAACCAAATCATTCGATTGGACTGAACCCCACAGTAGCGAGCAGCATCCGGTGCCAAACCAGTCACTTTCAGCTGAAATCCGGTTATCGTTCTGGATAAAACTATCCACCCTGTCGCGACTACAAGTAATGATAAAAAGACACCAGCGTGCAATCTCGTCCCGCTTAATATGTTTGGAATAATCGCAGCATCCTGAAAAACAGCACTTTCTGGGAAATTGAACCCCGCCGGATCTCGCCAGGGACCATGAACCAAAGCACTCAGAAATAGGATTGCGACGTAAACCAATAGCAAACTTGTGAGAATTTCATTGGTGTTGAATTTCGTCTTCAGAAAAGCTGGAATCGCGGCCCAGGCCATCCCGCCCAATACACCCATAATTAAAACGGCCGGCAACATGAGTGCATTATTCCAGTCAGGGAAGTAGATCACGAGTGCGCCCCCGGCAATCGCTCCAACGGTCAACTGCCCTTCCGCGCCAATATTCCAAACATTCGCACGAAATCCCATCGACAATCCAACGGCAATCATTGCGAGCGGAGAGGCTTTCACGATCAGCTCACAGAATCCGTACAAATCGCTAATCGGACTTATAAAAAACGTGTGAAGCGTTTGAAGTGGGGGATACCCCAACAATAGGAAGAGAACACTGCCGGACAACAGACTTAGGAACAGCGCCAACAGAGGTGTCAACCAAATCATTGGTTGGGAATGGGATTGTCTTTTGACTAGTTTAACCTTCACTCGCTGTCCCTGCCGTTTCCTCAATTTTTGCGCCACCCATCAGCAATCCAATTTTTTCAGCGTTCAAAGTTGCAGCGGCATGGGATTCTGAAAGTTGCCCTGCAAACATTACAGCAATACGATTGCACAATGCCATCAGTTCATCCAAATCTTGGGAGACAATAAGAACCGCTGTTCCATTTGCTGCCAAATCCAACAAAGCTTTGTGGATCGCGATTTGTGAACCCGCGTCAACGCCCCAAGTTGGCTGAGAAGCAATCATCACATTCGGATACTGCAGAATTTCACGTCCGATTAAATACTTCTGTAAATTTCCCCCAGACAAGCTGCCTGCATCGGCCTGAATGCCGGAGTGCCGAACATCAAAGTCATCACAAATCTTCCCAGCGAACTTGCGTGCATTTGGATAATGCATCAAGAAGTGACGGGTCAAATCGTATTGTTTGTGTCCACTTAAGAATACGTTGTCAGTCAATGACATGCTTCCCACAGCGCCATGCCCGAGTCGTTCTTCAGGGACAATCGCAACTCCGAGATCACGTCTCTTGCGGATGCCGGATCGACCACAAGCTTCGCCAGAAATTTTAATCACAGAATCTGAATCAGCCAAGCTCTCTCCCGAAAGTACTTCCATTAACTCTTTTTGGCCGTTTCCTGCCACACCGGCGATGCCGAAAATTTCTCCCGCTCGCACTTCAAGATCAATATCAAGCAGCGGCACGCTTCGTTCGCTTTCCGCAGATCGAGATAAACCACTTACAGAAAAAACAGATTCAGTGGTTTCTCGGGTGGAATAAACCGGCGGATTAAGAGATTTTCCAATCATCATCTCAGCAAGACTGCGCGCATCTTCCTGAGTTGGATCACACTGCGCAACGACTCGACCTCTGCGCAATATCGTCGCATGGTGACAAAGAGTTCTAATTTCTTCCAGCTTGTGGCTGATATATAAAACAGCGCAACCTTGGTCCGCCAATCTATTGAGCACATCAAACAGTGAATTCGCTTCTTGTGGCGTCAACACTGAAGTTGGCTCGTCCATGATCAGCAGCTGAGGCGATTGCAGCAAACATCGAACAATCTCCACCCTTTGTCGTTCGCCGACTGAAAGTGAAAACACATCCCGCTCAGGATCAAGTCCAAGACCATATTGGTTTGAAACTTGTCTGATTTCATCAGCGAGCGCATCTTTTGTTATGTCCAGATTTACTGCAAGATCGATATTTTCCCGTACAGACATGGCCTCAAACAAAGAAAAATGCTGAAAAACCATGCCGATACCCATTTTACGCGCCTGATTGGGACTGGTTACATTGACAGGCAGGCCCTTCCACTTCATGGATCCGGAATCTGCCGCGTGATAGCCGTAAATGATTTTTACAAGCGTGCTCTTACCGGCGCCGTTTTCGCCCAACAAGGCATGGATCTGTCCATCCGAAACTGATAAATCCACTGAATCATTGGCAATAACTCCTGGAAAAGCTTTTGTGATGTTCTCCAGTTCAAGTAGAGGTACAGTGGCAGTCACGAATCAAACCTAGAATTAAATTAGGAGTTGAGCAGACATCATCCAGCCGTCGACTGCGCTGGTTCGATTGAGTTTTGAACCGTTTGGCTTTGTTTCAATGCAATTTGACGCTCTTGCAGCAATTGCGCAGCAGTTGACAATGCGATTACAGCAGGAAATTTCCCTCTTACACTTTCGATTCCGATCGGACAAACCAAGCGGCTTAGTACAAACGGATCGATTCCGTCTTCAATCATTCTTTTTTTGAATCGCTGTGATTTTGTATTCGAACCGATCAATCCCAACCACCCAAACCTTCGTTCCCGCAGAATTTTCAAGCAAATGTCGTAATCCAAACCATGACTATGAGTCATTACAACATAATAAGCGCTTGGCGGCTGAACGTTAATGATGTTCTGGGGGCATTCCAGCTGGTGCGCAACCGTATTGACTGGAATTTCAGCCGGAAACATATTGTTGCGCGAGTCAACCCAGTCAATTTGAAATGGGAGGTCCTGCAACAGTTTAATCAATGCCTTTCCGACGTGACCGGCACCGAACACTACAACTTTCGTAGGCTGCTCATCGACTCGGGTCAAAAACCATTCATCCTCGCCGTCTTTCACGAGAACACTTGTTGGTTCAAAACACTCCAACAGCCGTTGTGTTTGTTCTGCCACGACTTCTGGCACGGTTTCCCAATCATGCTTGGTACTGAGCACAGCCGTCGCCCCATTATCAGATAAAGAACTGACTAAAAATTCAATGCGTTTTCTGCCCGGAGGGTAAAGCCGATCATAAAGACACATGGCCTCTTGGCCTGAAAACTTTTCATACATCACTCGAACCGCTCCGCCGCAGCACTGATTCATCGTTACACCCAGTCCGAAAAACTCGAGCCGTCTACGCGGTGATTCTTGATCGCTCAGCATATTGCGGGCCTGGTGCATTGCTTCATGCTCGAGATTGCCGCCGCCAATACTGTCAAACATGGAACGGCTTGTAACGACCATGCGTGCTCCAACTTCTCGAGGTGCCGAACCGATCACCTCGATGACAGTAACCAATACAAAAGGTTTGCGTCGCTCAGCACATGCGAGCATTTCGCGTAGCCAGATCACAAATCGTTTTCCTTTTTATTCAATTTCTGAATTGCCATCAACACTCTTTCAGGTGTTGCTGGTGAGTCAAGCTTAGGGAAATATTGATAATTTGAGAGACTGGAAATTGCATCTGCAATTGCACAAAACACCGAAATTCCCAGCATCAACGGCGGTTCTCCCACCGCTTTCGAACGGAAGATTGTATCTTCCACATTCCTGCCTCGATCCCAAATGTTCACGTAGAACTCATCGGGCACATCACCGCTTGTTGGAATTTTGTAGGTGGAAGGCGCATGAGTTTTCAGATGGCCTTTTGAATCCCACCAGAGCTCCTCACTGGTCAACCAACCCATTCCCTGCACGAACCCTCCTTCGATTTGACCGATGTCAATCGCTGGATTGAGGGATCTGCCCGTATCATGCAGAATGTCGACGCGACGAAGTTGATGTTCACCAGTCAATGTATCCACGGCCACTTCACTGACAGCTGCTCCATAACCAAAGTAGTAAAGTGGACGCCCTTTCATTTTCACTTTGTCCCAGTGAATCTTGGGGGTCTTGTAGTAGCCCGTGGCCGATAACGAAACACGAGCTCGGTGTGCTTGTTTTACAAGCTCTTTAAAAGTTATTGAATGTCGCCCGCCGACTATATTCCCATTGATGAAGTCAATCGTATTTGGGTCCACTTTGAAAAGATTCGCTGCGACCTCAGAGAGACGGCGTTTGAGCTTCTGAGCTGCATTTTGTGCGGCCTTGCCGTTAAGATCTGAGCCAGAGGAAGCTGCCGTTGCTGAAGTATTGGGGACTCGTGATGTGTTGGTCTCAGCAATCTTGATCGATTCGAGCGGCAGAGCAAATTCTTCCGCTACTACCTGAGCAACCTTGATAAACAAGCCTTGACCCATTTCGGTTCCGCCGTGATTCAAATGTACGCTGCCATCGGTATACAGGTGAATTAACGCCCCCGCCTGATTGTAGTGAGTCATTGTGAAAGAAATTCCAAACTTGACCGGAGTCAAGGCAATTCCCTTGCGGATGATTGGACTTGTGCGATTAAAGTGACGGATGTCTTCTTTTCGCTTCAGATATTCGGAAGTCTGCAATAACTCTTCAGTCATTTCAGATAGAACAAAGTCGGTAATTGTCATTCCATACGGCGTTGCGTTCCGGTCTTTTTTTCCGTAGTAATTCAGTTGACGGATGGACACCGGGTCCTTATTGAGAGCAAATGCGATTTCATCAATAATTCGTTCGATACACAACATCGCCTGCGGAGCGCCAAATCCTCGGAAAGCTGTATTTGAGACGGTATTGGTACGACATAAATGTGTAGTGGCGGTCAGATTTTTGACGTAATACGCGTTGTCGATGTGAAGCAAGGCACGACCATTGATCGGACCTGATAAATCAGCCGAATAACCACATCGGGATGCCATGTTGACCTGCAATCCCTCGATCCTGCCGTCGCCGTCAAATCCAACGTCATATTTAAAATTGAAGTCATGACGCTTGCCGGTAGACAGCATATCAATATCACGGTCGAGCCGCATTTTCGCTGCGCGACCAGTTTGATTTGCGACGATCGCGGCAATACATGCAGTTTGAGCGGCCTGAGATTCTTTTCCCCCAAATGCACCGCCCATGCGCCGAACTTCAACGATGATGGAACTAAAGGATTTGCCTAGGGCATGAGCAATCAGATGTTGAACTTCGGATGGATGTTGTGTAGACGAATAAACTACCAGATCACCCGCCTCTTTCGGCACTGCCATCGCAGCCTGTCCTTCCAGATAGAAATGATCCTGGCCGCCGCAGCTCAAGCGACCGGATATTCTGTGAGTCGCATTATGAAGTGCGAATTCACTATCTCCCGTATTTACGGTTGAAGAAGGCAGTACAAATTGGCTTTGATGAAGCGCTTCTTCCACAGAAAGTATTGGATCTTCGACTTCATATTCAATTTTGGCATGGCCGCATGCGATTCGGGCAGCAATTTCGGAATCTGCTGCCACTGCAAAAACGACCTGCCCCGCAAAATCAACCCGTGACTCAGCGAAAATCGGATCGTCGCCAATGCTTGGACTGCAGTCGTTCTTGGCAGGAACTGATTGTGCAGAGAAAACGCCTGCGACTCCAGGTTGTTTTATAACTCTGCTGAGATCCATTGACAAGATTCGAGCCGATGCATGCGGACTCAGCGCAGGCCAAATGTGAACCAGATCTCGTGGTTCCGGCAGATCGTCTATATAGCTGGCTTCTCCAGAAACATGTCGAGCAGCACTGTCATGCGCCTTTTCTTGACGCACGATTGAAGGATTTAATCGAGCCTGCTCAAGCATACACTTAACTCCAAACCGTCACATTGTTGGTTGTCAAAACGTCATTGGCAAATCGGTCTAACAGATTTTGCGCGACCAAACTTCGATACTCCGCCGTAGCTCGAAAGTCGGTGATCGGACTGAAGTCCTGTTTAAGAGCTGATTTTGCTGATTCCAGATTCTGTATCGAAAACCTGTTCCCTAACAATGCACTTTCACAATGATGCGCTCGCAACGGAGTGCCAGCCATCCCACCATAACAAATTCGCACCTCCTGCACCACGCTCTCCTTAAATATTATGGAAAAAGCACCACAAACTGCTGATATATCTTGATGATAACGTTTTGATAGCTTATAGATTCTAAAGATCTGATTGGGTGATGGCAATGGCACGTCAATTCGCGCAAGATATTCGGTTGAAGTGATGTCCTGCTTGCCATATTCCAGAAAAAAGTCCTCGATGGGCAATGTTCGAGATCCTAAAGCGCTATTAAGAATCAAATTTGCGTTCAGCGCCACCAAAGCTGGAAGACTGTCACCGATGGGAGAACCGTTGGCAACATTGCCACCGATTGTTGCAAGATTGCGAATTTGTACCGAACCATAGCGTCGAAACAGCTCATCCAACGACGAGTAGTGCTCAGCAAGCACTCGGTGGGCGTCACTCACTGAAACTGCCGCACCAATCTGCAGCGTACCGTTAACCCGCTTGATTTCTTTCATGGAATCAATGCTGCCAACATAGACTACAGTTTCAAGCTGACGGCCTTGTTTCGTCACCCAAAGACCTACATCTGTTGCGCCGGCTACAATGCTGTTTTGAGGATTTTGTTCAAGAATTTCTGACAACTCGGTGGTTGTCCGCGGCGCGATATATTTTTGATCTTTGTTATGCCAATAAACGGTCTGCGAGTGCATTCTCGACAAAAGTCCAAGCGTAGAGTTTTCAGCCCGGTCGAACTCGTCCTGTTCGAATGCTGCTAAAGTTTTGCGAGTCGCTCGTACGATTGGAACATAGCCCGTGCATCGACATAAATTTCCCGCTAGCGCATCGTCAATGGCTGTTTTGCTTGGATCGGATCGATTGTGAACCATGGAGAACATTGACATCACGAAACCAGGTGTGCAAAATCCACATTGAGAACCGTGTTCATCCACGAGTGACTGCTGGACCGGATGTAAAGCGCCATCCGACTGTTTCAGGTGCTCAACCGTGATGAGCTGTTTGCCGTGCAGAAATGGAACAAACAGAATGCAGGAGTTAACCGCCTTGTACGACATTTTTTCGTTGCGGCATTCTCCTAAAACCACAGTGCATGCGCCACAGTCGCCCTCTGCGCAACCCTCTTTGGTTCCGGTCATCCGCTCAACTTTACGCAGGTATTCCAGAACCGTCATTGTCGGCGAGCCATTTTTTAGGCTCCGAGGCTCGAAACCCAACAAGAACTCGATACTAACGCTTGATTTCACTAACTGCCTCGATAAGTGGAATATCCGTAGACCGATAAGAGTAGTGGAACATGGTAGTGTTCGTTCTGCTTCGCTATTCCAAACTGAATTACAACTTCAT
The DNA here is from genome assembly GCA_965202855.1 of Arenicellales bacterium. GTDB lineage: Bacteria > Pseudomonadota > Gammaproteobacteria > Arenicellales > JAJDZL01 > JAJDZL01. The sequence goes on from CBDBBP010000004.1 coordinate 1,245,389, forward strand.
TTAAAAACTCTGGTTCGGCCTGCTGAATGTTCAATGATCCAAAATACTTGGCGACGTAATATTTAAATTGATAGATTCCAGGGTCAATTGAAACTTCCGAAAATTCATTGACGCGGCCGTCCTCATTGGTGAAGGCCGAGCCGATCAGCCTCAGGCCTTCTGATTCGACTCGGTACAAATCCACCAAAATACCTGAACCTGGATGCCCGTGAGTGAGATCCAACACATGAGTTGTCAATTGAGCCATTCTTCTAATTCTCCGAAACAGTAATCGTTAGTTCTGATCAAGCAGTTGGCGTCTGTTGAAATCTGTATACCAAGCAGCAATCATAGAACGTTCTTCCTCGGTCATTTGTGAAATGTTTCCAATCGGCATAGAGCGAGTCGCGACAGATGTAGTAAATATGCGCGATATCAAATCCGTAATCTGTTTGTCGCTATCCATGATGATACCGCCTGGAGCTGTCAGGAATCCGGCCTGCACGGGTGCTGCTGAATGGCAAACCGTGCAACGTTTGTGAATGATGTCGCGAACCGAGTCAATTGTCACCTGTTGCGCAGAGTCTGTCGTAATACTCGATTTTGGTGCGGAAAATACGACAATCGCGATCAATCCCAGACCTGCAACAACCAATAGCGGCCACTTTGGTCCAGGCAGATGACGCACGTTGAAGTAATGTCGAACCAAAATTCCTACCGCTGAAAGACCGATAAGAATCAGCCAGTTCCACGGCCCACTGAAAGTAGATGGATAGTGGCTGCTAATCATTATAAATAGCACTGGCAGGGTCAAATAATTGTTGTGTCGAGATCGAGTCAGTGCTGATTGCCCGAGCTGACTGTCTGGTTTACTGCCCAATTTCACTGCGTCGACGAGTGATTTCTGGGAGGGAATGATGACAGCCATGACATTGAGCACCATGATCGTTCCAATCGACGCTCCCACATGAATGAAAGCGCCTCGCCCACTGAGGAACTGGCACAAGACGTAGGCCAGAACAGAAAAGTAAACGAAAATCACGAGAGCTAGAATATCTGAATATCGCCTAAGCGGCGAACGGCACAAAACATCATAAACGATCCACGAAATCACCAAAGAGGCAACCCCTATGCCGATACCCTGGAGTGGAGTCAGGTCATTGAGCGACGCATCAAGCAGATAAATTTCTGCATTCAGGTAGAAAATCAAGACGAGTAGCGCGAGGCCAGTAAACCACGTGGCATACGCCTCCCACTTAAACCAGTGCAAATGCGGCGGAAGTTGTGCTGGGGCGACAGCGAGCTTTCTGACGTGATAAAACCCGCCACCGTGCACGGACCACAATTCTCCAGCGATCGCTTGTGGCTGATTCTCACGTTCCAGCCGATTTTCCAGCCAATTGAAGTAAAACGATGCGCCGATCCAAGCAATTCCAACGATGAAATGACTCCAACGTAAAACTAACTCAATCCATTCGAAAATATTGAATCCAATCATCGGTATCTAAAGCTGGCTACCCACTTTCTTTGCTGCGCGGAATGCTTCTTTGTCTCTTCTTTAGAGTTGCATTAGAAAGATTATAGGAATTAAATTTAAGGGCTACTGCAAATGAAGCGATAAGAATGGATTGACCGCAAATTCAAGTTGGAAGCGACAGTTTTGGCTATTGAGCCAAATACACTAAAGAGAAGAATATCAAATCTATGACGCAATGTCGGACATTAAGTTTCGAGAAGGGATTGCCAGTTACATCGTGCTGGCTATCGCATAGCTTGGAAGATTAAACAAGGAAACTTCGATTTAGCCGGCTTCAGTGCAATATTTGAGGTAGATCATTTCTGCAATAACTCATATTTTGGCAGAACAGAGTATAGACCGTGTGCGTTGATGGACCAGAAATGTTACTCACTCTACAGAATATTGATTGAGGCTGTAAGTAAGTGCCGACAACTGATTGATTGAATGGGCGATTCAGTCATATAGATATAATTGATGGGTCCTTGACTCTAATTATTAAATCTTCGAAAATGAGCATTCTATAGGAAAATCGAGATTTGATCGAAGATTTTTATTACATCAATGGATTATGAGCTAATTTCTAAAATTTATGAATTCCAAGACCGGACTTGCAAGTTCATGCTGACTCAATTGAAAATAAAAGTTCAATTTTTTGGTGAAATTTAGCAGAAAGGAAAATTTCATGAAAAAAAATGTAAAATTCATCGCGATAATTTTATTTTTTGTGAGTTTTCATGCTTTTGGGGATGGCGCTCTTGCAATTGATAAAAACCACGGCGAGAATTACGGTTGGGCGGTTAACTTCTCTACGACATCTGAAGCTCAATCACGAGCTCTGGACCAGTGCGGGTTTGGTTGTTACATTGTCGTTACGTTTTCTGGTGGCTGTGCTGCCTACGCTGCAGATCAAGCTTACGGAAGTATGATATACGGCTATGCCTATGGGTTTCCTACTCGTACAGATGCGGAATCTGGCGCGCTGAATGAATGCAGGAAAAGAGGAGGGGAAATTTGTAGGATTCGGGTTTGGGGATGCGAAGATTATTGAAAAGACAGCGCCTAAATTGAGTAGATCGTTTTCACTTCCTCCGCACAAAGGCAAACTCCCTTTCAGAGTTTGCCGGTATCTCCCGATAAAGTTCGGTTTAAGAAGCTCAATACAGACAAATAGTCAATTGTCTACTTCAATCTATTGTGATCTATTCAATCTGATCCAATTTCAGACATGTGAGAGCCAGCGCTAATCACGCGATTTGAGCGCTCTATTCAATCGGTGTCAAAATGTACCGTGCTTGGTGTGATTGACGATCAATATAAAGGTTCATATAACCTCTCGAAATTCGGATTTATCACAGCAACTGTCGGCTCACCATCATAGAAACTTTAAACGCTGCCGCGGTGTATGGCAAGAAAATCAGGCAGCTGCTCACGCACCCGATTTGCGTATTCAAATCACTCCTTTCAGCAACGTGTCAAGCCGCCATCAAATCCCAACATCAACGATGGCTCGGGCAGAGAAAACCTTTTTCAAAACTCACTTTGCGAAGACACGAAAATTTCACCTAGATCTCAAGAGGAGGCCAAGACATGAGTGAGATGCTAAGTGGTATTCTCAGCCTGACAGGACTTACCGCTTCCAGTCTCTTGTTCAGTCTCATCGCTGTGTTTGCGGGCGCTTATCTTAAAGGTTACACAGGCTTTGGTGCGTCAATGCTGTGGGTGATCAGTCTCTCGCTCGTACTTCCACCCCTGCAGGTCGTTCCGATGGTTCTGATGTTCGAGGTAGTCACTAGCATCACGCTTCTGCCACAGATCTGGAAGAATGTACGTTGGCAGTCAATCGGACTTTTGCTATTAGGTAGCTGGGCGGCGACACCAATCGGAATTTATGCCCTCTCCACTCTGCCCGCGACACCGGTGTACATAGCGCTCAGCATCGTCGTATTCGTTGCTGCTGTCTTGATACTTCGAGGTTTCGCACTTGCGAAACAGCCTGGGTCGTTGGCAACATTTGGTGTTGGGCTCATAGCGGGCGTTCTGAACGGAAGCATGGGGATCGTGGGGCCGCCTGTAATTCTGTTCTACTTCTCCTCGCCGATTGGCTTGGTAGCAGGACGCGCCTCGATCATCACCTATTTCATCGGCACCGATAGTGTTGGAACGATCATGTTTGCGGCTCAGGGTCTGATCGACACGACTGTCTACTGGCGTACAGCAGTATTTCTACCGATACTGATTGTCGGTGTCTGGGTCGGCAATCACGGATTTATTAAAACCGATCCAGAGACTTTTAAGAAGATTGCGCTCTTCGTACTTATGGCTCTTTCCGTAATTCTCTTCGTACGAACCGTCTTACCAGTGTGATCTGAACAAATTCAGATGAAGAATCGGTTTTACTTCTGAGTTCACCGAAAGGAAAAAACCATTCGAATGGAATCAACGAAGAGGCGGTATATATCGCCTCTTCGTTAAGGTTGTGCGTAGCGTCATAACTGACGCTATACCGATACATGTGGTGATGGCTGGACAACTTGGCAGTGAAAGTCCGCTGCCAGCCCGACAAGGTGAACGGTTAGGCGAACAGAAAGAGATTCCGTTTCGAAGCGGAATTTGAAGGAAGCTGAAGACCCGGCAAAATTCTCAAAAGCAAAAACTTTCCAAGAAATCAAAGAAATTGGATTGATTTTTACTTGTCCACTCTAATGCACTATTCCCAAAATTATGGCCAGAAGCCCAGATATTCAGAAATTCAAAAGTTTGTGATTGAACTTTTGAAAAACAAAAATTAGCAACGTTCAAGGGTGGTGCAGGAACAGGCATAGCACTACTTGCGTTTACAGAAGCGATATATTTGGCATGGTCGGGCAAGCGTACCTAGCTAGTTTGTCCTGATTGCTACCATTTTTCGAGATGTTGCCAATAGTAGTGCAAGGGAATAAATCAAGCGGCCATTTGATCTAGTTGTTCGACTTCACTATTCCGATCAGAATTCCCTGAATTTCGCTTGGTTGAAATCACATAATTTCACATCTCTTCAGCATTGCCGGAGTCGAAGCTGGAATTCCGCTGCATATCGTAGCTCGCGGGATAGGTTACTCTAACATTCAGAAGATAAAAATCTATACTCAGACTGTTGCGATACAGGAACGAAACATCGCTTCGAGAATGTTTGTCAACACCGACTGCAATAAGATTGTCGTAGACGATAGGCTTTTATGTTCCGGATAAACGCGCACAGTCTGTGTTTTGCGGGACAATTTTTCCCTTCTGTCGTAGGGACAGAAGTGGAATTAAGCCGATTGGATCAAGATGAAGATGATTGAGAATGTGGCTACGATGTTGATGCCTAGCCCCCATTTGAGCCAATTTATGTCGGACTTAAGCTCATTGACATCAGAATTGGTTGCCAATTCGCTATGCGACCATTTGACTAACATCGCCACCGCTTCTGCTTGTGCGACATCCATACCTGCTTTTTGCAAATCTTTTGCTGCGCTTAATGTATCAAATGACACTGCCATACTATCGTCCTCTATTTTCCATTGTAGCGACTCTTATGGTTTCAGGTGGTGCAATCAAAAAGTTAAATTACGATGTGTCGAAGAATAAAGCATCTGGAAAGTCTTACAGAATCGGTATTTCTTTTATTGAATTATGTTAAATATGACCTGATGAACTCGCGTCCGAGAAGTGGTTTGAATTCTGGAGATGGGGTGAAAATCGTACCCGCCCTTGATTCAGATCAAATCACATTTCCGCTATAAAATTCAAAATAACATGCCCTTTTATTGCTTCGTTTGCAAGAAGAGTTTCAGTGTGGGCACGGTTACTGCAATGGCAAAATCAACCTGCAGTTTATTTGCGTCGGACGTTCACGAGCGAGGCACATTCCAATAGAAATTGAAACTGACTATGAATAAGACTTTCAGGGTTTTGAAATCGAGCTGAATTTGGAGTCTGAAATCGACAAGAGTCTAACTATTTCAACCGCATTAACCTAAAGAGCAACTTGGACTTACAGCTGAAGCAGGGACGAGTTCTGGGGCATTTCACAATTTCGAGATTCTCTGCAAATAAAAAATTCGTCGATTGTGTTTATGCGAGCTTTGTTGAATAATTGCCCCAAGGAAAGTACCGCCAACACTCAACTGGGAAAATTGAACGAAAATTTTTTTATAAAGCTGCAGCAAGTGATGCAGAATCAGCCAGATCAGGTTTTACTTGATTTGGCAGGTCGTTCGCCACTCACTTACGGAGAGGCGAATTACCTGTCCGCAAAACTCGCCAATCACCTGCACTTACTAGGATTAGAAGCAGGTGACCGAATTACCGTCCAGTGTGAAAAATCCTCTAAAGTTGTAATTCTCTATCTAGCATGTTTGCGATCAGGGATTATTTTTCATCCTCTCAATACTGCCTACACCTTGAATGAACTCGATTATTTTCTCGAAGATGCAGAACCGACTTTGGTTGTATGTGAGCCTAGTCGACGGTCAGCAACGAAAGAATTAGCGCAGAGCGCTGGAATTCAACATGTGCTGACCCTTGAAGATGACGGCGAACACTCGCTCTGGGCCGGCATCGCTCAATGCAGCGACATCTTTCATCCAATTTTTAGAAACAAAGATGACCTTGCTCTGCTGATTTATACCTCTGGCACCACAGGAAAGCCGAAAGCAGCAATGATCACACACAATAATATTTCATCAAACGCAGCCTGTCTGGTTGACATTTGGCATTGGCGTTCCGATGATGTTTTGCTCCACATTCTCCCGTTGTTTCATGTTCATGGCCTTTGTGTAGGATTGCATTGTCCCATGCTCCGAGGTTCCCGCATCAATTTTCATGATAAGTTTTCCGTACGGGAGACCTTGAAGTCGGTCCCGCAGTCTACTGTCTTGATGGCAGTTCCAACCATTTACACGCGACTGCTGCGAAATTCAGAGCTGACGAAAAATCTTTGTCGGTCCATGCGGCTGTTTATCTCTGGTTCCGCACCATTGCTTGCTGAAACTTTTGAAGAGTTCGAACAAAAGACCGGTCACCCAATACTGGAAAGATATGGCATGACCGAAGCTCAAATGATCACCTCGAATCCAATTAAAGGTGAACGAATTCCTGGAACAGTCGGATTCGCTCTGCCTGATGTCGAGCTGCGAACCACCGAAGAAGATGGAACTCCCCTTGAAGTTGGGGAAACTGGAATTTTGGAGATTAAAGGAGCCAATGTATTTTCAGGCTATTGGCGCAAACCAGAGGCAACCCAAGAAGTGTTCCGAAAAGATGGGTACTTCATAACCGGAGACTTCGCTAAGGTTGATGAATGCAACCGAGTAACGATCGTCGGTCGACATAGCGACCTCATTATTTCAGCTGGCTTTAACGTGTATCCGAGAGAAGTGGAGATCGCATTAAATGATCTGCCCGGGGTGGTTGATTCAGCAACGTTCGGTGTGCCACATCCTGATTTGGGTGAAGCGGTAGTTGCAGCTGTAATTCAGACAAATGACGAAATTTCAAAAGAAGACATCTTAGCTGGCCTGCAGAATCATCTTTCGGAATTTAAAATTCCGAAGCAAATCATTTTTGTTGAGGATTTTCCACGAAATGCAATGGGAAAAATCCAGAAAAACCAGCTACGCCAAGACTACAGAGCGATATTCGTCGGTGAGTAAACAAATAATTAAATTAAGGGAATTATATCTATTTGACTTCTAAATGATAATCATTATCATTAACCTTTGAAGAGGTTGAACAGGTAATATAATTCCCCAAAATCAAGCGATTTTCAGACCTGCCAAAAAGGCTGGGGTGTAAACGACAGCATTCCACCAAACAAAAAAGCCATAGCACAATCAAACAGTTTCATCAACCTGTTAGATGTGCGCTGGTAAAGGACGCCCAAATAGCGTGTGCTGAACATGGCAAGATTGCATTTTCTTGGAGAGTTAAGGAAATGTACAAGGAAATCAGTTTTTGTGGGGATGACGTAATGCATTTTTTTATGATGCCCCAACTCTGATTCATATTTGACAAACTTATTTGAATTTACGGCGAACGACATAAAACTGCCAAAAAACATTGCCGAGTATCTATCATGAGTCTGCGATTGGAAAAAATTAAAACTGTTAAAGAGTTGTCCAAAGAGAAAATTCTGCCATGGGCAAAAATCCCAACATACAAAACAATCGCACAAACCATTGCCTTTTTGGAAGCAGTTCCAAAATCGGCGAAATTTCCTGAAGTGGCAATTGTCGACAGTGGCGTATTTTTAGTATTGTGGTGGAAAGGCGATAAACACATCGGCGTTAGATTTTCTGGCGATAAATACATTGAGTGGTGGGCAGACATGCCAAGATTGAAAATTCGAATTGAATGCGAATACGCATTATTTCAAGGCAGAACAATCCCTAAAGAAATTTTAGAAATCATTTTAAAATTCTAAAAACTAAATCAGTGGTAGTTCAGCTGGCAGAGCAAGTGGCTGTTAATCACCCGGTCGTAGGTTCGAGCCCTACCGTCCGAGCCAATACAAACCGTAGTGGTTAGAATGGAAAAGCACCAGACTTTGAGTTTGGGGGTTGCAGGTTCGAGTCCTGCCTACGGTGTCAAGAGAATTGAATTTAACAATCAATTTGGACAACTTAAGGCGGTCGATATAACAAATGAACAGGCAGGAATTATTGCTAATGAGCTAAGTAAAATTGACGGTCGTTTGAACAATGTTCAAGAAGAAATTGGGAAACTTCATTCAAAGTTCGACGACAAACATGAACTGATGATGTACGAATTGAAAGAAATTAAAGAAGACTATATTTGATAATATTTATCATTTATTTTTAAGGGGTTAAACACGTGTATAGACCCCAAGTTTAATTTACTCTGAGTCGATCAGACGCGCTAAATCATCCATCAGGCCTGAAACCCCACTCAAGGACCATCCACCGTCGACGGGAATGACTGCGCCTGTAATATAGTTCGCCATCGGCGATGCTAAAAACATCGCGGTTTGACCGATATCCGATGTCGTTCCGAGACGCTGCAAAGGAACCGAGTCGGTGACTTTTTCCAGTAATTCTGGTGTCGGTGCCAACCGTTTCATGCCTTCTGTTTCCTGAATTGGTCCTGGAACAATGGAATTCACGCGAATCCCTTCGCGCCCCCATTCCATGGCGAGGGTTCGCGTAATCATATCTACACCCGCCTTCGCCGCACAAACATGAGATTGCATTAGCATGGGTACAAATGCTTGAGGCGCTGATATGTTGATAACCGAACTGCCCGGGATATTCAGATGAGGATAACTCGCTCGAAGAGCATGATAAGTCCCCATCAGATCGATATTGACAACGGCTGCAAATCCGTTTGGTGACATCTCCATGGCGCGAGCTGGGAAGTTGCCGGCTGCTCCCGAGACGACTACATCAAATTTACCCAATTCACTGGATATTCCGTCAATCGCTTCAGCCAGTTTTTGATAGTCTCTTACATCCGCGCTAAATCCAGCGATCAGCGTACCGAACTCTCGCAGGCGCATAATCGAATAGTCAACTTTTTCTTGTGATCGACTAATCACGCCAACATTTGCGCCCGCTCTCGCAAAATCGCACGCAACGCCGAAATTGATGCCGCTAGTTCCACCAACAACTAAAACTGTTCTGCCAGAGAAAGTCCGGGCATATTCGTTCATATCTGAATTCCGACTTACCAATTAAGAAATCAAGTCTCTTGTAGCGCTCGGAAGTTCAGTTCACGAGCTGCGCTTTTGAAGATGTGAAAGAACCATATAGATGATGGAAATCACAACTCCCCAAAGAGCTACGTTATTGATTGGGTTACCTAAAAATGTGTCAAACGTCGACATAATGATGCAACTGACAATTGCAGCAATTCCTAATAAATGTTTCATGGCCCGTCCCGTATTCAGAATGAAATTCGAAGAAAAATCTTAACCGAATCAGAAATTGTACCAAACACTACGTTGAAAATTGTCAATTACAGCAAAATGGCAAAGCGATACATTGGCTTCAATCTATATTGAATTGGAGAAGAACATGCAGCGGGAGTTTGAGCTGTCAATTCTGCTCGCACCAGTCGTTATAATTTGAGATTCGAATAGAGGAATGAGAATCGTTGCTCTGCTCGCCTTGAATAACATAACTTTGAAGCAACTAAGAGAACAAAGAGAAAACAATTTATCGGATTCGAAGCATAGGTAAGGCCAGGCTAATTTATCAGATTAAAGATGCTGTTGCTGGGAGATCGAGGATCATTGGTTGGCGGAATTTCTTGAAAAAAATGATAGGAAATCCTGTCAACGATCATGATCCTGAGTAAACAAACTGTAAAATTTTGCGCTGATGAGTCGAATCTATAACCACAGACAATTTGTCATCAGAGTTTGACCTCGGCTTGCAAGATTAGATCAGTCTATATCTGAATATTAGCAGTTGAACATCCAAGATTACGCATTTACAGACTTTTAGCAATGAATATTCTCGATCTTTCACACGAACAGAGTTCCAAACGACTTGATCATTGGATTAATCATTCTTTGGCTTGGACTAAGGAAAATATCAATCCTGAGTCTTGCATCATCAGAATCAGCGATGAAGTGGAGGAAGAACTCTTGCATATGGCCGAAGTAATCGCGGCCAATCCGCTTCCTACAGTTCTTCGCACCTTATGTCAATTCAATATTCCGCAAACTCGTCAATTGATGCGAGAAGTTCGCAAACGTCTGAATGAGCCTCCAAGTGTGGTTGTAGTTGATCGCATGCCCTTGGAAAAAATTTCAGTAGAACAAGCAATTGACATATTTTGGACCATTGGTCAGGAAATCGGCCAACAAGTCGCACAAAAGTGGGATGGAACAATGATTTACCATGTGCGCGATACCGGCGCACAATACGAATATGGAGTTCGTGGCTCCTATACGAAAGTAGAACTTCTCTTCCATAACGACAATGCGTTTGGAAAAGTGCTGCCTCATTATGTCGGGTTAATGTGCATTCGGCCTTCCATGCAGGGAGGACTCAGTCGGTTTTGCAGCCTCTATTCAGTTCACAATCAAATGCTGAGCCGATATCCAAACCAATTGAAACGCCTGTACAAACCTGTTTATTGGGATCGTCAAACCGAACATGCAGAGGGTGAGCCGGTAGTCGCTCTTGCTCCCGTATTTCGGTTTGAGGACAACCGACTGCTGACACGGGCAAATCCAAGTTTGGTGATGAAGGGTTACGATGTTGCAGAAACAAAAATTGACGCGGAAACATTTGATGCGATTTCTGCATTGAAAGAAATTTCCGAAGATCCCTCTCTATGGTTTGAACTGCCGATCGAGAGAGGCCATCTGCAATATTTGAACAATATTGATATCGCGCACTACAGAAGTGAAATCATTGATCACCCCGACCCTGAAAAAAAGCGGCATTTGGTTCGATCCTGGCATCGCGAACGTGGTCACGCCACTTACGATGGTTAACCGCGGTTTCCACAAAATTACGACTGAAAAAACAGAAATATGACAACACTGAGTATCAATCTAAATAAAATTGCCTTGCTTAGAAACGCACGAGGTGCGAATTTTCCGAAAGTGATGGATTTTGCGGAACTTTGCATTGAAAATGGGGCGGATGGTGTCACGGTTCATCCAAGACAGGATCAACGACACGCCACTTACCAAGATGTTCAAGACCTCGCTCAATTCAGAAATCAAAACCCATCAATTGAGTTAAACATCGAAGGATATCCTACCAGTGAGTTCCTCGAAATTGTCAAAGCAGCCAAACCCGACCAGTGTACTTTGGTACCTGATGCTCCCGATCAGGTGACTTCTGATCATGGATGGGATACAAAAGCTGAAATTCATTTTCTCAGGTCAATAATTTCCGAGCTGAAAGAAAACAGTATTCGAACCAGTCTATTCTTGGACCCGGATTTGGATATGGTTCCATCGGCCGCGGAATCCGGAACAGACCGGATTGAACTTTATACCGAAGAATATGCAGTGACTTATGGAAGTTCAGAAAATGACGACGTATTGGAGCGATATCGAATGACAACCAAATCGGCCCAAGAACACGGACTCGGCGTCAATGCAGGCCATGATCTGAATCAACGGAACCTAGCGAAATTTTTAACGATTCCCGAGATATTGGAAGTCTCCATCGGGCATGCAGTAACCGTCGAAGCCCTGCTCAATGGATATGCGCCAACCATTCGTGCGTACGCTGATATCGTTCGCTCCAGCCGAAACTAGTGAGTGTCAACCTCGCGTCATCCCTGAAAAGCAACGACATTCTGGGTTTGTACGCCCAATCCCTCAACACCAAGCTGCATCTGATTCCCAGCTTGTAAAAAAACAGGTGGCCGTAACCCAAAACCGACTCCTGAAGGAGTGCCGGTAAGAATCAAGTCACCCGGCATCAGCGTCATGAATTGACTGACGTAGCTAACTAAAACTTTGACCCCGAAGATCATGTCATCTGTTGAGCCATCCTGATATCTTTTTCCATCGATATCAAGCCATAAATGCAGCTGCTGCGGATCTGGAATTTCATCTTTTGTTGCAACAAATGGTCCGAGCGGGCAAAACGTATCTGCGCTCTTTCCCTTTACCCACTGCCCAGTACCTTCCGTTTGAAATGCACGTTCGGACACATCATTGGCAATGCAATACCCTGCCACATAGTTGAGTGCATCCTCTTCTTCAACGTAATTCGCTCGGCTGCCCATGACAATTGCCAGTTCAACTTCCCAATCCGTTTTTTTGCTGTTTCGCGGAATCATCACATCATCATTGGGCCCCACAATAGATGTTGTCGCTTTCATGAAAATTATGGGCTCCTCAGGAATTGCCAGTCCTGCTTCTTGGGCATGCAAGCGATAGTTCAAGCCGATACACACTAATTTTCCAACGTTGGCAACAGGTGAGCCCAATCTCGTTTCACCTGATACAACGGGTAGGCTTTCAACACTTATCGCAGCCAATTTGTCTAGACTGCTCGGTGACAATGCCTTTCCATCTATGTCGGAAACCACGCCGGACAAATCTCGAATTTGGCCTTCGTTATCCAACAGACCCGGTTTTTCATCTCCACAACTTCCAAATCGAACCAATTTCATTTGATACAAATACTCCCTTACACAATTGATAATAAATCAGAAAATTTTTCTTGGAAGGACTCCGAACTCTAGCGCTGAATCAGGAAATTTGGGAATCAAATATAACCGCGATAGTTTTTATGAATGGACTGACCAATCGCCTGTATGCGATATAAAGCATAGATCAGCGCACTTCGATCAATGCTGAACCAAGTGTCTGAATATCAAACTTCTTCATTCACTCCCATGAGGAAATCGGACCCCTGCAAAACCATTGAGTATATCCACTTTAGAATTTAATCAATCGAAGATTCACTGTAAACCGGTATCCTTAGAGATGTTCTTTTTATTGTCTAAAGAGATTTAACTCTTGTCGCGTGCAATTAGATCGCTCCCAATATATGACTTCTCGCGGCGTCTTGATCGGCAGCGTTCCACATAGAACAAAAATCTTCAAATTTGCATGTAGTGACGTTATGAGAATCATGCTATTTCTGATTTTTTCCCTGTTTTCAGTTGCGTTGTTACATTTGCTAGAAATTGCGTCTGCGGAGGACGGTGGCACCTTTAAAACAATGACGATCACGACCTACGATTACTCAACTATAGAGTTTTTAGAGATTGCGGAAAATATTTCGATTCGAACACATGTAAATGCCTATTCTTTAGAACATGTAAACGATGCTCTTGAATGACCTGCGAGAAGGCAGATTTGAAGGTTCAGCAGTCGTCGACTGTCGTACAACTGTTTAGTAAATGTCCGGTAGAAAACCCTGCGAACAACCAGTCTGAAATTTTATAGGGACCTAGAGTCGACATGCAGCAAAGTGGATCCAATTTAGTGTGGGACGAAACCAGCATTCTGTCGTTGTTTCGTACATCTGGCTCGGCGCCGTCGGTAGCCAACCGTTTACTTTTCGTGACTATCCCAGGCTCCGAACAAGCGTGGCAGATCTCCATAGTAAGCGATTAGACTAAGTCCCCCGGTCGTCAACAGTACGAAAAATGTCGAAACTACTGCCATTACCGGGGTATATCCGTATCGCAGACTATTGAAAATCTTGACCGGCAGAGTTTCATTGGTAAACCCGATCAGCATAAAACTGATGATGTATTCGTTAAAACTTAGAACGAACGCAAAACAGAAACCAAATATTAGAAATGGGCGGATGTTCGGAATAATCAGGGTTGTATATACCTGTCTGCGATTGGCTCCACAAATACGCGCCGCATCCAACAAATTTTGACCGATGGAATCAAGCCCGATCAATATCATCACCATTGGCAGCGTTACCAGAAACACTCCATGGCTGACGATTGCAGCATAAAGTTGTCCGTAACTGCCGAGTGAACTCCAAAACACAAGAAAACCGAGTGCACTGACAACCGGTGGCAACATGAACGGTAATAAACCTAGTCCGCGCAACATCTGTGCCTGCCATCCGAGGCGACGCCAGCAGTAAATTGCCAGTGGCAACGCTATTAGCAATGCCACCAGAGCCGCACCCATTGCCAAGACGAAACTTGTGCCAACAGCAGATAGCCACTCGCTCTTCTGCAAGGCTTCAGCATACCACCTCAATGAATATCCCTGGGGTGGAAACAGCAATTGTTTTTTTGCATTGAAAGAAACCCCTACTACCACTATGATCGGGGCAACTAACAATACCAGCATCAAGCTCAGGAAAATGTTACGCAAACGAAACATTTATTACCCTAATCTGCTCTGCAAGCGATTGACGACAGCAATCAATATTAGAGAAGCCGTAATCAGAAAAATTGACATCGCTGCAGCAAACGGAACATTTGAGTGGTACAAGGCTTGGTCTGTAATGTGAACTGATAAAGTCCAGTGCCTCGGTTTGCCCAGCATGATCGGCAAAATATACGATCCCAGTGAATATATGAATGAAAGTACAAACGCAGCTACCAAAGCAGTTCGAACAGATGGAAGCACAACTGTCACCAACGCTCGTATCGGTGTTGCTCCCAATGTTCGAGCCGCTTCAACCCACTCTCTTGGCAACCGCGTCAAGGGCGGGAACAACACTAAAACGACAAATGGAATACAGATAAAAGTCAGAGCGGTCAGCAACGCCCAGAATCCCGGTGCGTAAGCCTTTGGAGAATTCGTAATTCCTAATGCGAACAGCCATCCTCCAATTCCAGCCGTACGAGAAAAAAGCGTACTCCATGCGAATCCGATGACTACTTCAGAAAGGGATAACAATGACACGAGCAAAATCAACCACAATGTCCTTCCTTTTTTAGACATTCCAGATATCGAGTAGGCAAGCCCGAATCCGATGCACAAGGCTAATACCGAGGCCAATGCACACAATCCAGTAGAGACAAGCAATATTCTTCCAAAAAAAGGAGAAAAGAAACGCAGATAGTTGTCTATTTCGAATGCCGGCTCGTAAAGCCCTCCCGGTATTTTGTGGTAAAAACTGAACGTCAACATAATCGCAAACGGCACCAGGAAAAAAATTCCCAATGCGAATGCTGAAAAAAATCCAGGTGTTGGGCTTGAGCGAAATTCCGAATCTTGTGTGCTCATTCGGGATATGCTAAACAATATTCAGCAGGAAGGCGCACAACAACAGAATCACCTTCAGAAAATCTTGGGATTTGTGAGGAACTCTGAGGTGAAAATGTATGAATTATGTTGGCCGAGCCGCAAACAGCATGAATTTCGATCAGGTTGCCGATGTTGCGAACAAACCCTACCTTGCCCAATAAGGTGTTTTCTTTATTGGTTGACTCAATCTGGTCGCCTGAGTAAAGTTCCACTCGTTCAGGACGAATCGAAATTTTTACTCCATCTCCTTCCGATAAGCTCATGTCTTCGTTTACATTCGTTCTAATTTTCGCTTTGCCGATTTTCACGAAGTTATCATGCCAAAATCCGGCAAGCATATTGGTGGCGCCGATAAAACTGGCGACAAACTCTGTACGCGGATTTTCATAGATGTTCATTGGTGTGTCGATTTGCTCAATTTCTCCCTCACGCATTACTACGATCAAATCTGCCAATGTCATTGCTTCTGACTGGTCATGAGTGACAACAATAGTGGTAATGTTCAACGACTGCTGCAGCCGACGTAGCTCAATCTGCATGGATTCGCGAAGATTTGCATCCAACGCTGAGGTGGGTTCATCAAGTAAAAAGATTTTGGGTCGGCGCGCCAATGCGCGAGCGATGGATACTCGTTGTTGTTCACCTCCCGACAGCTGCGAGATTCTTTTATCGCCCGCGTTCGGAAGATGAATCAAATTCAACAACTCTCGCACTCTTTCCTCTCGTTCCAACTTCGAGACTCCCGAAATGCGCAAGCCATAGGAAATGTTGTCGGCAACAGACAGGTGTGGAAATAACGCGTGGGATTGAAATACCATTCCAATGTCACGCTTATGGGGAGGAAGCGCTACTAGATCTTCACCATCCAACAACACTTTGCCGCCATTAGTAGTTTCCAGGCCGGCGACGATTCTAAGGATAGTTGTCTTGCCACATCCGGAAGGACCCAGCAAGCAAAGCAACTTGCCAGCTGGGATATCCAACCAGATGTCATTCAGCGCCTGAAAGGAACCATATCGTTTATTGACTCCTTCTAATTGGAGACGCGGCACGATTGTTGCTCAAGGTATTGAATTGCGTCGGTCACGACGTCTAATTCTACACGATAAGCTCAGACCACTTTTGCGCCAGCCAGTCTCCTCGCTGATCATAAATGTCATAGCGCGGCACAATCGGTTCAATATTGCTTGAAACAGCGGCAAACTCCTCTGCGGTCAAGTCAAGCATATCGCGCGGGACCGTCGGTGCAGTGCCAACATTTCTTGAAAGCAAGGATTGAATGTCCGCACGACACATGAAATTGATGAACTCATGCGCTTCATCCAATTTTTTAGACGCACGCGAAACAGCCCACAAGCCCGAATCGCTGACTCCACCTTCTTTCGGAAACGTAGTTCGTACAGGAAAACCGTCAGCCGCTGCTAGACCTGCAACATCGTGATAGTATTGCCCCATTGGGATTTCACCGGATTTCAATGCCTGTTCAAACTGCGCTTCATCACGGTACCAAAGGGCGACATTTGGTTTCAGTTCTGCGAGTTTCTCGAACGCGGCCAGCTGTCCGGCCTCATCGTCAAGCATATCAGTTGAGCCAAAATATGTTTTTGCCGTGACTTCAAGCAAAAAGGAGTTAGTTACCAGGGCAAGCAATCCTAATCGGTCTTTGTTGTCCGGATTCCAAAGTTCAGCCCAGCTCTCGGGTGCGTCCGGATATACGTCAGTATTGGTGACTAATGTGATGTACCATGCGACCGCACCTACACCATCCAATCGCCCATCGGGATAACGATGAACGAAATTCGGCGAAACGTTCTTGAGATTAGGTAATTTTTGTTCGTCAAGTTCCATCCACAAATCGGTTTTTTGTCCTTTTAGCATTGGTACCTGAGCGATCATCGAGACATCAGCAGGTGCTACACCAGCCGAGGCTGCGGCATTCAATTGTGCTAACCACGCTTCTCCAGTTGGCTCAGCGATGGATTCGACCGCAATGCCGGTTTCGGATGTGAATACCGGGAAAATGAATTGATCAAAAGAGTCTTTAAAGTAGCCCCCGTAAGCACCAACTTTCAAGGAAGCATCTTGACCTAGGGAGATCATCGGGAAACCCAAGACCGCTGTAGTTGCGGTTGCTGCAGCAGCACAAATTACGCGTCGTCGGGAAATGGATTGGATGTGATTATTATCTTTCATTAATTGCACCCCTATTTTTCAAAAAAATTTACTGTTTCATGTATTTTCGATTTGGAGGTTGTATTCAAACATCGTTTAGAAACAAAATCATATTCAGTATGACGACAATCAATTTGGATTTTCGTTTGCCTTACGTTTAAGCTGAATACATCATTCACAAGAGTATTCCGTTTTCTGAAAAAATCGCTGAAAATAATGCGATTTGTATTGATTCGGCTACGTCAAATTGTCTTTGAAAGTAATTTTGCGATTAATTTGGAAAACGGAATTGCCTTCATATCATTCAACACTACGATAGGATGCGGACGAGTCAGTGGTGAAATCAACCCCCAATCAATTCGTTTCCAATTTCAAACTTCAAATCGTCTCCTCCTCTAGCAAAATTGTGGCTAAAAACTCTCGCGTTCATACCTTAATGTTTGATTATTAAGTTAACTTTACCACAATGTTATTATTTGTAAAATCTTATATTACTAAACTTTACTTTGACGTTCGTCAAAGTAAAGTTTCTATCAGCACCGGCCGATAGCCATGCCGCCGCTACCAGTCGTCGGCCAACTGCCGACACGCCATCGACAAGAATTTCGACGGTCGCGTTAGGGAATATTTCGAATTGTTTAACGAAGACAATGCCCGTTGCTGTCAGCTTGAACTAAATCGAGATGTTCATACTAACACCGTGTTATGCAGGTGGGAACAAATTGAGCGATTTTGAGCTAGCGTCAGGGCTTCTCCCGTGTTGCTGCTTCTTTCCTCTTCCATACGTGCCGACACCAATACCCCGGCGAGAGTGGGCAGTGCTCTTGTCGCTCACTTCCTGTCCCACTCCCGGCCCTCCCCATATTAACGGAGGGTCGAATCTCGCATTACCGGTTTCGGAGTCTGCTCGGCGGTTACTCACGTTTCAGCCCGCATGTTCGCGAAGTCGCTCAATTGCGACCCGTTTACACCAGAGTGCTTCAGTCCATGTCGTTACCTCTATAAACCGCCCTAGCTGCTATCAACCGGAGCGACAGTCGTTGCGTTGGTTTCGCACCCACTGAAAAGAAGCGCCTTTCCACGGCGCAGGTTAAAGTTCGGTTGGTAGATGTGCTTAATGGGCAGGCAGCCGCAGTCAGAATATGCGTTCGAAGCAGCCGACGCAGGGCTTTGCCGATGAGAAACCGATTTCGATGAATCTGGCACATGTGCCTGAAGCCGAAGCGCTGGCCGGCTCAACCGCACTGGAGTGGTGGTTACTGACCAGCCTCACGGCGACCGATGTCGCCGGGTCGAGCGCATCGAACGTGCGGTCATCATCAATGCGGTGATTGCCTGGCGGCTGGCGGCGATGACGATGCTGGGGCGGGAAACCCCGGAATTGCCGATGAAAGTGCTGCTCAGCGACACCGAAATCGGGGTGCTGCAGGATTTCGCAGACAAACATCGTTTGAAAGTGCCGGACAATGTCGGCGCTGGCGTAGTGACGATGGACATGATCGCCGGTTATTTGAATCGAAAAAATGATCCACCGCCCAGATAATAAAATCTGGGAAGGCTATAACCGACTGGTGGCGATGTCGCAGGCTTACGATTTGGACCTGCACACGCTGACCCAAAAAGAAGGCTGGTTGCACCACAAGTCAAGTATGGACTGAAGATGTGTGTAACAGGTAGGCCGCCAAGGCGCGAATCAAGCATCCATCGCGGTATTCGTTCAAAATTTGTTCTTAAGTTCGATGTTTCGACGTTATGTCTTAAATTGCGAATCGACGGCTTCCAATGCACAAGCCATGAACACTGATGCGGCTGCCGTTTCCTGAGTGGCTTTTCGGCGGATCAACTCATAGGTGGAAGTGTACGCAAACATCTCCGGTTTGATAGACCGAATTGTACCGGCCTTCACCCAACGTTCAGCGTAGTGGGTTGAAAGAAAGGCTAGGAACTCCCCGCTAAGTATCAGATGCAACAATCCTTCAATATTGTGTGCACGAGCACGGAAATTAAAAGATCGATGTAAATCAGGAGTCTGATCAAGTGAAACATAGCCTCGCTGCGCATGACTGCATTTCGCAATTTCGTCAATGGAAATATTGTCATCGCATATTCGAAAAAGTGGATGCTCCCGACCAGCGAACAGCTCCATTTGCGCATTGAATATTGGTTGGTAGTTCACGTGAGACAGCCTTCTTGGAAAGAATCCGATGCCCACATGGGCTTGCCCGTCAAGCACCATCTGTTCAAGGTGATTCGGTGATGCCACTTCAAGAGAAATCCGAACTTCGGGAGCTTTATTGTGAAATTTCCGTAATGCTCGATGCAGATGAAACGACGGGTGCGTTACCGTATTGTCGATAATTCCGATGTTAAGTTCGCCGCCCAGTTTTCCACGGGTCGATTCTATAGTTGCACGGAAGTTTTCCAAATGTGCGAAAAGTGCTTGAGCAGCGTCATGAATCTTTTTCCCTTCATCGGTCAACGCAAACCCGGACCGCCCCCTTTGACATAGTGACACACCGAACCGATCTTCCAGCTTTGATACCTGAGTGCTAATCGTAGCTAGACTTACATTGAGATCAGCCTGAGCAGATGAGAATCCGCCACACCGCACGACAGTCAGAAAAACTCTCAAAAGATTTAGATCGACATTAGCGATTGAAGGAACAAGCACTGCACCCCCTTCTTAGTTAGTAAATTAGATACATATCAAAATAAATTGTATCAATTAGCTGTTTATTGTTCGGATAAGAGAGGCAAAAGTGGACATCCGACCATTCACTGAACCTACGGCTGCAAGGTCTGTACAAAAAGAAGTCCGAACTGGCGCTGGCATGGTTGGTCGTCGAATCATGTATAAAGACTTGGTCTCTGGCGAGGACGGCCGAATGAAATTTATTGAATCAAACTG
Organism: Arenicellales bacterium; assembly: GCA_965202855.1. Taxonomy (GTDB): domain Bacteria; phylum Pseudomonadota; class Gammaproteobacteria; order Arenicellales; family JAJDZL01; genus JAJDZL01. The sequence continues at coordinate 1,265,657 of CBDBBP010000004.1, forward strand.
AATTCGGAATTAATATGATTGATAGAGTTGCGCAAACATATCTAGACAAAATCCTGTATGAAGAATGGTTGCTAGAAGAAGGATTTACTATTACATATAACAAATTTTTTGAATGGAATTCAGATAAAGCAAACAAGTTGCGTATTGATCACTAAAACAGTGATTTTCGTGTTGTCAGCACTATTTTTTTACGGGGATTTGCTTCAACTTAAAACTGACTATAAAAACAGGGAGAAAAGAATAAGAGTAGTTTGAAAAGCAAATGATAACAATACATACAGTGGTACATATACTATCTGAGGCAACAAAAATAGACTGATTACAGCGTGGTCTGCGAGTACAGATAGAACTAACGAATATGAAAATTTGTACGGTGTTGAAACTATAGATGAGCAACTATTCAGAACACAAAATTCAATTTATGAGAGGTTTCAATCAATGACTAAAGATATAGATGATCTTCCAATTGACAGAGAATATTGGGAAAGGGTAATGCCAGATTCAAGGGAACAATTTGCATATTCTTTTTTCAAACATGAACATAATCTCAACTCTGATTTAGAAAGATTTGGCAGGAAAAAACTTTTTAGAATTTTGGAAAGAAAAAATGGGTCAATAAAATTAAGCGACGGCGCAAAAGCGGTTTATTACCGTCCAATTAGTGATGAAGATATTAGTAATTATGGTTAACTATCAAATAGTTGAAGATTCAAGGAGATATAAATAGATGTCGGTCAGAAAACCCCTATTTTCGCATTAAACAGACGGTTGAAGAGATAGTTTTGGGTTGAAAACTTAGCTCAGTGTAGACGCGTCAGCGGCCGCAGAGTGGATTTTTGAGTGAAGTTGTCGAAATGATGAGAAAACCACGAATTTCAGCGACGACGAAGTCTCCGCCGAGCGGATGATCCATGCAGATGGATGAGGTGGGAGTGCTAAGCGGCTTTGAGGTACTGGCGGCGGGCGAGTCTTTTGCGCTCTTGGTCGCGTAAAATCCGCCCCAGTCGTTTGAGATTGGCGGCAAGCACTGACAACGCTACGGCGCGGGCAAAGCCGCTGCGACCATGGTCTCGCACCCGAACCAATCCGCAATGTTCCAGATGATTGATCGCCGACTCAATGCCAGGATGTTTCTGCCGGGCGGCTTGGAACCACGGCTGCGACTGATGCTTTAAGGCTTTCACACTCAAGTAGCCTTTGCGCGGCAGCGCACATTCATGGAGCAGCTCACCGAGTTGGCGCTGATTGTCCGGCAAGTGAAAGCCGCGGTCGAAACTGCAGGCGAGCAGCTGCGGGAACAGTTGCTGCGTCTCGGTGATCAGCGGCACTGCATGATCTACATCACTGCCTTGCCACAGGATGCGGTGATGAAGGATGAACATATGCTGGTCCTCGATCACTGCCACCGACATGCCCAGCTCCTGCGAGACCCCGGCCTTGCCCTTCGCGATCCAGCGGGTATGCGTCTCAAAGATCGAAAACATCTTCTCTTGGTGAGGAATCTTCTCACCGTCGAGCAGACGCCGCCTGACCTGATCGACCTGGCGCCAGCCGGCAAGCTGCAAGGCCTAAGCCAGCGAGGGCGGCCTCGCGGACGGTACAGCGCATGGCATCCCACAGCAGGCTCACATCGGTGGGATAGTGCACGTTGGTCTCGACGCAGAACGAGTCAGCGCGCCCTGCCCTTTAGTCATAAGTTCATTCTTGACATAAAGATCTGAGCATTGGATTCTCATCCATGCCCTCAGCAGTGCTTCTGCGAACCGTATTCCACTGGTTTGACGGATATGACTTCTCCAGATTGGCGGACAACTGGGGCGCGAGTCAATCGTCAGTGACGATTGCAGCTGGACTTCAATCAAGATACAAAGTCTTGTACATCTGCCCTTGGTCTGCTCGGCCGAGCAGCACTTCAGCCATCTGTGTCATGATGGTCAGGCGCAGGTATCCTTCCCAGAGCTTCTGGTTGCCGGGCGGGGGATCATGCTTGCGGTTCTGATAGCCGGCGATGCTGGCCATGGTCACAATGGCACTGCCCAAATCTGTGGGCGGCGGCAACTTGTAGTGCGCAGCAAAATCCTGCAAACAGGCAATTTCAAGTTCCGAGAACATCACTTCCATGGGCAGTTCCGGCGTGTCCCGACCCAGCAGCGTCATCACGGTCAAACGCCAGGCGATCACGGCATTGATGGTGATCGCTCGCTGCTGACGGCCTTCGGTGCGATGCGCCAGCAACTCCACTTTGCAGCCGGATTTCAACACCCGATGCCAGTCCTCGATGCGCCAGCGCAACCGATAGCGCTGGATCACCTGTTCGGCCTGCGCACGCGATTGGACCGGCAACGTCGTCAGCAACAACCAATGCAGCGGCTCCACCCCCTCAGGGGCCTGGATCTCTTTGACCTGCACCGCATGCATTCGCAGCGGCTGGCTGCCCCGAAACTTTTTCCTTTGCGGCGCTGGCAGCTGCACTTCACACCAGCGCAGCTCGGCCCGGGCCTGTCTTGCCGACTGCGCCGCACGCGCTTTTTGACTGCGACTGCCACGCCGTGCCGACTGCCGCTCCACCCGCAGGCTCAAGTGCGCCTGAGGTTGCATCGCATTCAGCTGGTCAAATAATTTCAACTCGCCCTTGCTCAGACTTCGGTTGTGCTGAGCCCGCACCAGCAATTCCACCTCGCGGCCGACCTCCGGCTGCGCAAACAATTCGAAAAAATCGGCCTCTCGATCCATCACCGACACCACCCGAACCTGTTGTAATTGCTGCGATAATTCGACACAGTGCCGCAAACCCCGAAGCCAACGCCCGGTCTTGGGCTTGTCCTCATTAGAAGTGTACTCCAGATGCGGCACGCCCAACGGCACGCCTTGCGCATCGAGCACCAGCACCGAATGCAGATGCATGCCCAAAGTGCCGCCAGAACCACGAGTGCGACCGATCGTGCCCAAGCCTTTGCAACCCCCGCGATTGGCAAAATTCAAGTCGGTGCCATCCTGCACACACAACACCTCGGGCTGCGACTGCATGCGCTCGAGCGTGCGACGCCGATGCACCGACAGCATGTTGTCCGCGCTCACTTCTGAATCCGCCGGCTGCTCGATCAGACGATAATGCCCCAACGCCGCCGCTCGGTCACCACCGGCCGCGGTCAGAAACGAAGCCGTCGGCTGCTTGGACTGAATCTTCACGCTTTTAACCAAACGCCGACTCAAACGCACGTCGCCCAAAGGTGCGCCGCCAAATTCCTGTTCCGCCCATTGTTCAATCTCCAAACCTTCGCCGCCGGCCCGGGGCTTGATGCCATACTTCCACACCCCCAGCAAAGCCCGCCAATCGCGTTTTAATTCATACACATACACTGCTTTCTTCGAGACCTTGGCACCGGCCTCGGCAAACCGTCCGCGACCCGCAGTCTGACCCAGATAATGCCAATTCGAAGCCTCGAACGAGACCCCATTGTAATCTTCACCGACAAAAGTTTCCACCACATACGGCCGATATCCATAGCGCTGTTTGAAATCCGCCGGCAACCGTCGCAGACACTGCCCCAAGACCTTCGAAGCCAGATTCTGGCACTCGACCGAGGGCCGAATCAGAAAACGACTCAGACACACCATCCGATGCAGATCACGGCCGCGCTGCTCGTCATCCCAGCCGATCCAGTCATCACGGCAAGCCAATCTCAAGGCTGCCGCCGAAAAGCCCAGCGCACCCAAATAACCATTCGCCGAATGCACCAGATAACGCAACTGCGCACCCGCATGGATGACCGCACCCAGCGGATGCTCCTCAGCCATCAACTCGTTCCACAGCCAACGCTGCTGATCGCTCGTGACCAACTGCAACTCCAAGCCCTGCACCTGATCCACCCGTGCCGGCACGGCCTCAGCCGCAGCCACCGGCTCGCCCAATCGGCGCACCCCAGCCAAGTTCCCAGTTCGCTTTGATCGCGGCAATGCAAGCTGCTGGCGCTGTTCCAAATGATTCAGCGCCTGCAGGCAACTGGCCAACTGCTCGTGCCCGCGGGCATCATAAAATCCAAACTTCTGACACACTCGCCGTGCGACCGCTGCACGCGTCGAAAACTGCTCCTCGGCCAACAGTCGCTGAAGGCTTGAAACACCTTCACTGGAGGTCAGAGTGCGATGGATCTGGTGCTGCCTGTACATGACACCATACTGTACAGACAATCAATTCAAATGTCAAGCTCCCTTTTCTGATAAAAGGGCAGAGCGCGCCCGCACAAGGTTTCGCCAGGCTTTTTTCCCGACCACCTCGTGACCGGCCTGAACCAGCAGTTGGTTGACCTTCGCCAGCAACTGCGGGCTCAGCAGACTGACATTGTCGACAACAGTTTGCCGCTCGTAGTAATGTTGCATGATGCCGTGCCCCATGATTTGGCGCAAGGTACCGTGCTCGTTGGCCAGCTCAGTGAGCCGGTCGTAGTCGCAGTTCAGCCCCTGTTTTAGCACCGCCAGCACCAGAATGCGCCACAGGTGCATGCCCGGCCGACTGGTATCTTTGCGCGCGTTCGGATTCACCTCAGCCTCCAGCAGCTCGAAGACTTGCTCGCGCAGCTTCGTAGTCACATACAGGTGCTGCAGGCCGCGCAGCAGCGCTGGTATGTCGTCGCGCGATTTCGCGATTGATATGGACCGCGCCGATGTCAGTGCTACCCAATTCAAGCTGGGTGGATTCAACTTTTCGCATGGTATTTGCCCGAAGATTTTGTCAAAATGCAGTCAATGAAGGATTTTGGATGCGCTTTGGCGTGAAATGGGCTTGAAAGGGAAATTCTTCAGTGCCGCACTACCGACGCTATTCCATTGTTTATATTGACTTATTATACTCTATTTTGGTTTTCTGACAGACACTAGATATCGAACATGAGACTTGGTGAGTTTCTCGTCTTATGAAATAATTACGTATGCGAACCTGAAAAACTCCTTTTCGTCATCTTTGTCGTGTTTAGTGAGTCTGTCTTTCACTTTGTCACTCTAACCGACATATACGAGCTTTCGAAAAGGGTCGTTCGGGTCATCTCCAATCAATAAATAAACACCTGTCTTCAAGCATTCATCGCGCTTGCTGAGATTCGGCAGTTCCGAGCGTGGTGCTTTCAAAACTTTCCCGTTCCAATTGCCGAGCTCTGCGGTTATTACTTCAGTCGGTAGGCCGTTCACAAGAAAAAGCTTCGACGTACGGCCCAAAGGCTTTTGGAACTGTTTATCAAACATAATCGTAAAATTCCTTCATAAAAATATGTGAATTTAGAACTAATCTGGCACAGTATTGAATAGCGTATTTTTTATTTTATACTTTAGAGTGAGTTTAGGTTTGTTGTATAATGTTATTATCATTTTAATTAATAAAAACAAATGGTTAATCTCAATGATCAAACAATAATCGAACTCGTTTTTGTCTTGGTGTGATCACTTTACCACGCTGCAATACTACCTCGAAGATTTGAAATGTCATCGCTGCGCGATTATCTTTGTCTGCCCGTGCTTTGGAAGTGATCGAGCCTATGGTCTCAGCTGGCATATGCGTGGTTAATACAGCCACGCATCAGACTTCAGTCACAGCCAACACCTTGTTTCAAAATACCAAACTGCCACTTCCGAATTGTTCGCCGCCATCGATTTGATGAGTTTGGATAAGAACGAGATCTCGGCGACGCGAGTGACGCAGAAGTTCGGCTTGACTTGAAACAGCACACAATTGATACGGCGAAAACTGGGAAAAATCATGGGCGACCGCAATCGAGTGTATTAGCTACGTGGTCAGGTCCAAATCAACGAAGAATTCTATTATCAACTGCCATCTAAACTAGGAACAAAGGAATCAATTCTCCTATGAAAATCAATCGCCAAAACGAGACAAGCGGCCCAACTTCAAAGAAGCTGATCATTATTGCACTGCTTCTATTAACGTTCGGAATCAGCAGCATCGCCTATGCTGAAAGCGATGAAATAAGTAACTGTTGTCTTGATCGATTTGCCGGCATTTTCATTGATTCAGGAGGTTCCGGCAACCAACTCATTGATGTGACGGGATTTGCAAATTGGGGGAAACCTGGTTCAGTTTCCAATTACGATTCTAATTACCAGGGTGGTGGAATTCTTCTTGGTAAAAGTTTTGAATATAACAATATACCACTAAGATTCGAAACCCGTTTCCACGCGAGCAAACCAATGGCACAAACAAACCAACTGGACCCAGCTGCCGGGGACGAAACGGCATTTGCAGAATTTGAACAGCTTAGTTCTTTTCGACTAGGCATTGAACAGGAGTTTGGAAGTGGCACGAAGTTGATTGTGAATGGAGGGTTGGCTTATTCAAATATTTCGAATTTCGTAATAGATATTGATTTCAGTCAGACTTATCCAGATGGAATCGTAGACCCAGATGACTCCTTTAGCGATACCTCGTCAAAATTAGGCTGGGTTATCGGATTAGACTTAGAAACTCCAATCAGTGATTTGTGGGCATTCCGTTTGGGTGGGTCTCTCTTTGATTTTGGAAAGGATACGTATTACGTAAATACGTCTGGCAATAATAGCTGTGGCAGAGGAGGCGAACGAGAACCGTGTCCGTATCTAGTTCACAACAGCCTTTTTACAGCCTATCTCGCACTCATTCGCAAATTTTAGAAAATGGAAATTTAGCAGTCACTATTCACCCGCCCTAAATGTAGCAGTACGAGTTGCTGGAACTGCTGGCAGATATGAATTTATTTGGATTGGCTGAACATTGCCATCCTATTTTTGTTCAGGGTGTATCGCATGGCGGCGAGCGAGCTGCAACCTGAAGCGACATCGACTGCAGACAGCTTGAATTTCGGCAATAGGCTTGAGCGTGACCGGGGTTTGGATTTGTGTCTGAGATTTTTGCCGTACCTTGGCCATTAGGATGTCGCTTTCGATTCGATTGTTGTTGCTGAACAGCACCTCACTGCGCATTGCAAAGCATAGAATCTCATTTTTGTATTTGAGAAAGCATTGGACGATTTTTCCGCCTCGCCACGTTCTATTTTCGGTTGTCGGGTCTCTCGATATAAAATGGGGGCAAAAGTAAGCTTCCATAGCGATTTTAGATGAGACAAAATGGGCGGAATTTGTTTTGTTTGATTTTGGAAGAAATCCACTGTAGTTGCATGCCATGTGAGAGTGTGAAAAAATCAAAATCATATTAAAGCCTGCATGAGTGCGATGATCCTTTGCTGAGGAAACAGCCGCCACATAGTTTCACCCCTGACTGTGGGTAAAATTAGAAGCGGTTCCCATGCACTCACTAGTTTGCTGTATTTGTACGGCAAGAAACAAATCCTTCCGGTGGATATGAACCCCGAGAAGAAAGAAGTGCCTCTGGAAATAACCTGTCTGAAGGAAGTCAATCCGATGAATAACATTGAAACAATCGGCACCGCCGCAGGTGCTGAAAGATGCAGGGTTCGAACCAGTTCAAGCTAAAGTATTGCGGAATTAGTTATCGGCTTAAGTCCGATATCGCCGAGCTTAATTCGGATGTCACCGAGCTTAATTCGGATTTCAACTTCCGACAGAATTTGTTAGAGAGCAAGATTGACAATCTTCACTGGACGATGGTTGCTGTCGGCGGCATTATTGTCGCATTAATCAAATTCCTACCCTAAGCGAAAAAAACGGACAGCAGCAGGGTGTAGATTTCAATTAAAAATTGACCCGGATTGACAAAAATCAACTCGCCTATTTTTCGAGAACGATAAATTGAGAAATGAGAATTTTCACACGGTCGGATGACATTTTGCAGACATTCATCGTCCCGGGTGATTTTTCAGTAACCGCCAAATCCGCTCAGACGTGGCTGGCATCTGAACATCGGTGATGCCGAACGGCGTGAATGCATCAATAATCGCGTTCATTACAGCGGCTGGGCACCCCATCGTGCCAATTTCGCCCACCCCTTTTACACCCAAAGGATTTTCGCCCGTTTCTATTTCGTTCCAGATAAGATCAAAATCAGGAACGTCATCAGCGCGCGGAATCGTGTAATCCAAAAAGCTCCCTGTCACCAGTTGCCCCGTTTCCGGCTCATAGAATACGCGTTCCAAAATTGCATGCCCGATTCCGTGGGTGAGCCCTCCATGCATCTGACCATCGACGATAAGAGGGTTGATGATGTTCCCGGGGTCGCTAATCGCATGCAGTCGAGCAATTGATACTTGACCCGTATCCAGGTCAATTTCCACTTCACAGGCTTGGCAGCCGCTTGCAAACATCGCATGTCGAACAGAATGCTCATGAGAAGCAACTAGCACATCTCCTTTCCTTACTGCAACTTTCGCCACCTCAAACAGGCTGACTTGCCGGTCCGTACCCGGTATATGAAACCTTCCAAACGAATAATCGACATCTTCAATTGCAACTTCAAAAACTTCCGCTGCATAGGATCGACCTTTTTCAAGTACTTTTTCCGCACTATAAAACATCGCCGAACCACCAATTCTCATCGACCGTGAACCATGCGTTCCAGTGCCTGCTGGCAGGTCATCGGTATCACCGTCTACGATTCGAATTTGTTTGAGTGGAATTTGCAGCTGGCTTGAAAGCACTTGCGCAAATGAGGTTTCGTGGCCAGTTCCAATGGATTTTGTTCCTACCCTTGCTTCAACGAATTCTTTTTTGACTTCAACTTCGGCAAACTCGTTGGGACTGCCGCCTACACTATCCACAAAAACTGAAAATCCCAGTCCTCTTAATTGACCTGATTCAGCCGACTTCTGACGTCGTCGTTCAAATTCATCTAGCTCTATCTGATTTAACAGCTTTTTGAAGTTCCCATAAAAATCAGCTGCCGTATAAAACGCACCGGTTGGCGTTGTCCATGGCAGATCAGAACGACGAATCAGATTCTTCCGTCGCAGCGCGATTCGGTCAATGCCCAATTGCCTTGCCGCTTCTTCAACAACTCGTTCGATTGCATATGAAACTTCTGCGCGGGCAACACCACGAAAGGGACCAATTTGCGCAGTATTCGAAAAAACACCTTTTAAACAATAATGTGCAGCAGATATTCGGTAAACACCACAAAGCATCAATGACATGTAGCTCGCGTACAGCCAAATACTGCGAGGATTTAGATAAGCGCCCAATCTCCAAAGGCTGTTCAATCGAATTGCGGTCATCCTGCCTTCTTCATCCAAACCAAGCTGAACATGCATTTGATGATCTCTGGATTGCGAGTCAGTCAGAAAACTTTCGCTGCGACTTGGCACCCACTTCACCGGCGCTCCCGTAAACTGAGCAAGCCAGGCAGTTACTGCGACTTCGGGAGATGGCGAAGTGCGCGCCCCAAAACCACCACCGGTGTCATAAGCAACAACTCTAACTTGATTCGGCTCAACATCCAAAACCTCCGCTATGTCTTTCTGAAACCAATGTGGAGATTGGCAGCCGGTAAATACTTCAAATCGTTCTCGTTCAATATCATAACGAGCCAAAACGGTTCTAGGCTCCAAAAACGCTACGATATGTCGAGGATAATCCACTGTAACGGAAACAATTTTGTGAGCTTGCGAAAACTTGAGATCAACATCTTCACGACTGCCATATTCAGTGTCCACACAAACATTGCTACCAATTTCATCCCAAATGAGAGGTGCGTTCTCTTTGATCGCTTTCTCGGTATTTATCACCGACGGCAATGGTTCGAATTCAACCTCTACAGCCTCAGCGGCAGCTAGTGCCTGTTCAATGCTGGCTGCGGCAACTACGGCAATAGGTTCACCCGCAAACCGCACTTTATCGACTGCGAGCGGCCACCTTCTAACATCCGGCAGTTCGCTTCCGTCTTTATTCTTTACCGGAAAATTCGGACTCCGAGTTAATGGGTTGATCGGTTTTAAACCCACTTTGACGAGTGCTTTTCCGTGAATGCATGCTCTTACTCCCGGCATGGTCGCGGCTTCAGACAAATCAACACGATTGATCCAGGCATGTGCATGTGGACTACGGACAAATACTGCATGCAGCTGTCCTTTTTCCATCAGATCATCTGTAAACCGACCTTCACCTTTGAGCAGACGTTCATCTTCTACCCGTAAAACAGGTCTTCCAATCGGATCTTTCATTCTTTTACTCATTCGAGTCTTTCGTGATCGGTAAACTTCACTTCGTTTCAGATAAGAGTTTGCGTCGGTTAATCTTTTATCGATTGTTGGCTGTACAAATTATCCAAAAAAACTCGGCACCTATGAGAAGTTCTCTCGAATTGCTAAATTATTGATTTCATCTATCTCTGTATCAGAAAAGCTTAGTCATAATAAATCCGCTAAGTGGTTGGCAACGGCATTCAGAAACTGATGTGGCAGTTGATCTGCACTTAAACGCCTATTGAAACGATAGACGAATCAAAATCATACCCGAGTAGGTAGCAACTTCTATCTCCCGACAGAAAGTGCTTGAGAATTGCGATCAAGAACTGTACCGCGTGCAATGATTTACCTTTCTGTTATGTCAAGTGCTTGAAGCAATTTCTCAATTTGATTATTGCAAAATTTTTAGAATAACGATACGAGAAAAATATCTTTTATGAAAGTATTCTGACCAATGAAAAACATTTGAAATTGACAATTCGTACGCTAAGCGTACGATATCTGCCAAATAATGAACAAAGATGACGATAATCAGCGTATCAAAAGCGCGCGCTAAGCTCTACCGCCTGGTTGACGAAGCAGTGCGATCACACAAGCCGGTTGTTATCGCTGGAAAAAGAGGTAATGCAGTGCTTCTTACGGAGGAAGACTGGAACTCCATCAATGAGACGTTGTGTTTACTGTCTGTTCCCGGAATGCGCGAATTGATCGTTGATGGTATGAACGCCGATCTTGAAGAATGTTCTCAGGAACTTGACTGGTAGTGTGGAAACTATATTTCACCCGGCAGGCAAAAAACTGGCTGCTGGTTTTAAGAAAAGAGCGGAAGAACTGATTTTAATTTTTCAGAATGACCCTTTTCAAACTCCACCACCTTTTGAAAAACTTGTAGGTGATTTATGGAGAACAGATGCGACAGTCAACTGAATTGCTGGGACCGTAAGGAAATGATTTGAACCTGATCGGAATGGAATTTCAAATTAGAATAGATTAATAGCGAAGCAAAAGTAGATTCAAAACCGGCAATCTTCAACTAAACTCTTGTGATAGTTGTTTCGCTGTGATGAACGAATAAAATAGCAAAAGTTTCTAAAATTCGCTCAATCATTTTCGAAACAAATATATTTTTTGCGCTCTTTGCAAAGTAATTTTACTGCTTCACTTGTTTCTCGGCCCCACTGACTTGTCATCGAATAAGTCCTGCCGTCAATAAAAAAGTTGATTATCTTTACAAAAATAACGCATGGTTTTGGGCGATGTTAAAGAGAACTCACAAAGGTACTTTCCAAAAATCAGTAAGAAGCGTCTGTATCGATTTCGTTTCCGAATTTGAAGCGAAGCACAATCTCCGAGAACTCCGTACCATTGACCAGATCTAGTCGTGTTGAAAAATTGGTGGATGAAAATCTGAGATATAAGGATTTTTTGGGTGGGAGTGACGGCAGATTGTACTTATAGCAACTGCTTGACGAAAATCTCTAGAATCAGAGACAATTTTATGGAAAAATCTTTTCAAGCAATCAAGAGAACGGAGATGAATGTATGAATACGAAGAATTGAGAAAAACGAAATGCGAAAATCAGAAAACCCCAAAAAAATCTATAAGGCAAACTATCAATAAGCAACTCCCAAACAGGCAGCGAGAGCAGTTTTAAGTTACCGCCACAATACTCCCTCCAAGAAATATTTTTCTAAAAACATTTAAAATTCTAAACGATTTTTCAACCATCAACCCAAATATATAATTCCCAGAAAGAAGTTCTCCAAATAAGGAAAATAAAACTAGATTCGAAAATAACCAATCACCTTTATATACGCCAAAAAAATTACATGATCATGCCGAACGAAACTTGGATGCCGATAAGAGACCTGCCAAAAGATATTTCAGAACTTAACGACCAAGAGCTGCCAAGTTTGGCGTCAGTCTGGCAAGAACAAGCCGATTCATTAAGAGACTCCGAAGCGACAAAAGAATTTAATGAACGTTTACGCAGGGAATGGGCGATTGAAACTGGAATCATAGAACGACTCTATCATATCGACCGTGGAATAACGCAACTGCTAATTGAACAGGGGCTCAACAGCAGTCTGATTCCACACGGATCAACTGACAAAGATCCGGTCGAAGTGATCAATATGGTTAATGATCACCATGAAGCTATCGAAGGAATTTTTGATTTTGTGTCGAATCGCCGTGATTTGAGTATTTCATATATTAAGGAACTCCACGCTTGTATAACACGACATCAACGCACTGTTACTGCAATTGATAAGTTCGGAAGGGAATTAGAGATTGAACTGCTTCACGGAACTTGGAAGCAACAGCCAAACAATCCAATTCGTCCCAACGGGACGCTTCATATTTACTGCCCTCCCGAACATGTACAGATGGAAATGAAAAATTTGTTAGCTTGGTACAAAAAGCATGAGAATAAACACATATCACCCGAGGTTTCTGCCGCATGGCTGCATCATAGATTCACGCAGATACACCCATTTCAGGACGGAAACGGAAGAGTTGCCCGTGCACTTGCGTCATTGGTATTTTTACGTGCGCAATGGTTTCCATTGGTAGTGCGACGAGATGATCGAGAGATCTACATACGAGCACTTGAGTCCGCAGACCAAGGTGATTTAAAACCGCTGATCGATAGATTTTGCAAAATGCAGAAGCGAGCTTTTGTAAATGCTCTGGGTTTATCGCGAGATGTACTGAAAGAGGCAGCGGGAATCGCGGACATTATTGAATCTGCTCGCGAAGCCATATTGGAAAGACGTCGAGAACGTCGCATCGCTTTACGGAAGGTATACGAATTTTCGAAGAATCTAGAAATGTCTGCTTTTGAACGTCTGAATGAGATTAAGACGATGCTAGATGAAAAATTCAAAGACTTGAGTGGAACCTTAAATGTTTTTGTTGTCAAGGCAGACAACGATGATCACAACAGTTACTACTTTCGCCATGAGATTGTAGAGGTGGCGAAAGAGTTTGACTACTTTGCAAATACCAAGGATTACCGGTCTTGGATAAGGATGGGTATAAAAACGGATACCGAAACAAACATTTTTCTCTCTTTTCATACTTTGGGTTATAAGTTTAAAGGAATTTTGGTGTGTACCGGAATGACTTTTGGGAGAGACCCAGAAAGTGACAGGTTTGAAAAAGCATACGCTCTTGGTTCTGAGCCGTTTCAATTCAACTATCGTGACCACGAAGAAGCATTGAAAGTACGTTTTGATCAATGGCTTGACGAAATAATTAAGCAAGGGCTGAACATATGGCGCTTAACTGTATAGTGATAAACCAAAAACGAATATTTTCTCCTTTTCCCAATTTATCTGTCATTATCTTGAGCAAAGTTGTCTTATCGTCACTCAGTTCAAGTGGAGGTTGCCGTGGTCAATCAATGCACCCGCCTTGGTGCTTGCAGTGCTTTTGCAATCTCTATGTGCGGTAAGTGGGGCAAAAGCAGAGAATATATGCCCGTTGATCAAGTCTGGATTACAAGAGTCCAGACAAGTATGAAACACAGCTGAAAAAAGCGAAATCATTAGTAATCGACGGAACACGCGCCGTCCGTTTCGGTTAGTTTTACAACTAGGAAAAGAGACTCCCTTCCATAATTAAATCAGCGACCTTATTTCCTTCTTCGCGTTCTACAAATTGAAGGATCTGAAGACTGCTCATCCATGAATGGCGGTTTCGGGAGGAAGGCGTTCGCGGCCATTTCATCGATTCGAGGTGATTAATTCCAAATAATGTCCGTTTTACAGCGTAAATCTCTCAAGCCCTAATCCTTGGTTGAACGCAATAGCAATCCAAAAATAATCTACCATAAATTGATCAGATTCCCATATGCTGATTACTAATACAAATCGGAATTACTCCTGAAATGCCTGCAAATGGCAAAAATGAAAAAAATATCATAGAATCAGGTTTATCCAGTACGGTCAATTTATGCCTCAAGGCTATTTATGAAGTTTATTTCCAACCACAAAAGGAAGCAGTGCCGTACCATCTTCGGATTTCTCTTTCTTTCTTCGGTTCTTTCATGCTTCTTTGGTCTTCAATTTTTACAACCCTGATAAAGGCATTGGATTCGGATGCCGCATAGGGACCTGAAGTCGAAAGTTTCAGGATTCAATTTATCGCTACTGTTTTTGCGACTGAATTCAATTTGTTGATTTTGCTTTCAGCTGTCATTGTATTTTCTTCGATATTTGCTATCGTGATAGCTTCAGGGTACTCAAAACATGGTGCTGTTCGTTACTTTATTTCTGGAGTGCTTCTGCCGGCATTCACACTACTCGCGGCGCAGGCAATTACGTAGATTCAGTTGGAAAAATGAAAATGATCATACGAATACAAAAAAATCCACTTCAACTATCACTCGCGATGCTCGCACTCGCGTTCGCTTGCTTCGCAATAACCACTCAGACCGAGCAGTTTTCCGCGTTCGCTCAACCGTCGGAACAAGCTGAAGACAGCTCTGAGTTGGAATCAAACTCTAATTTGGATTCAATTGAACTGCATCAGTTTACATTTTGGGACGCGTGGATAGCTGCAACGATGGCAATCATCAATCCTTACGGACTGAGTGACAAATCCGTAATTTACCTTTACAAATTCGACCAGGAAGGTGTTAGAGACGCATTGTCTCAGATACAAAAAATACAGTCTGAAATTCTAAAGGAAAAATGGTATGTCGGCCAAGTGACCGTGGAATCTGGTGATGAAGAATCTGCAATATGGCGGCCTGCGAAATTGAATTTGTTCAATCTGGAATCTGAACTTTCTGAATCCACGCAGCTGTTCGCCTCAAACCTGCCGATACCTGACGAAGAATATACTGATGCATACTGGATTCCGTATGATGAATGGGCTACGCTCCTTGGACTCCGGGAAGACGCGAATTTTACAGCAGTTGCCTCGGATGACTTAACTCAACAGCAGTTCTAAATTTGTGTCTTTCTAACTGATTGTTTATAATTACAAAATATATTCCGATTTACTAATTGTCAACCCAAATTTATTCTACTTTAGGTTGTTTGATTCATCGTGAAGCCGAACTTTTTTTACGGCTGATAGACAGAAAGACCAAGCGGCTCAACCATTGCATCATAATCTCGGTCATAGTGAAGAATCGTGTGATTATTCTGAATGCAAAATGTAGCAATTAAAACGTCGATAGACTTTCGGACAGTAATTCCTTGTTTTCGTAACTTCCTATAATTGCTGGCACTGACAAGAGCAATTTCTCGTCCGATCTTGTCTGCAAACGGCAAGTGTATCAATTCATGTCTTGCCAATTGATAATCCTAGTCTTTTCGAAATCCTTGAAGAATTTCAGCCAGTATTAAATTCCCCATTAAATTTGGCTGCGTCCTCAATAGACCGTCACGAATTTCCGTTTGGCGATTCTGTGCGCCGTTAAAATAATTGACCCAAACTGAAGTGTCCGCAACGATCACTTATCCACTCGCATCTCATCCAGCGAATCTTCCCAATGCAGTTTGCCACGAAGCTTACGCAGGCCTGACTGTCGCTCAATCTTAATGAGTAAATGCAAGCCTTTTTCAACAGTTGCTTTCTTTGTTTTCGCACCGCAAGCTTTCATTGCTTGCGCCATCAATTCGTCGTTGATTTCTATATTTGTTCTCATGCACTTATTATAAATGTGTATATATTCATAGTGATATACACATTATGAGGTGTCACAATTGCTGATGAAACAGATACCTGAATTGGATTATCTGTTGCAGTGTGACAACATTGTGCTCTTAGGTGACACCGATCCCGGTGAAACATAATTTGCGATAGCTTTGGTACAGCAGTGTCTCCGAGACGAAGTCCGCGATGAATTTTTCAATATCACTGATCTAGTCAACAAATCGGTATCCAGTCTTTGTGATCTATCATATTCTGCCTGCAAACACTCCACCAGATTCACTCACGCTTTCATCGCCCTTGTTGTAATCCCAATTAAATTGTTTAAAAGTCGAAATAAACCGAACCCACTCACGACTGGCAACCTTTCTCAAGGGGCCCCTTCATATCTCACCAACGCCATCGAAATGATGCACGCCCAAGCCCGCGGCATGCCCCGCCAGATCAACCGCCTCGCACACTATGCACTGTCTGCTGCCGCCCAAAACCAAGCCCGTGTGGTCACCTTGGAACACATGAATCAAGCCACCGAGGAAGTACAGGGCTGATCCAACCCATACATCTGCCTGATTCGGACGCCAACACCGTTGACAACCTACAGCACCGCCGTCAACAGTCAAAACTCCATCGACAGATTCACTGCGGTGCAATCCACACTGCCAACTCCAAACCTTCAATAGATTGTCGGACCAGTGTGAACAATCAAATTATTTCGTTCCGAATCAATTTGAAAAATTCGTTTCTATTTATTCTGGATTTCAACACTTTCCACGGTGCACGAGATATACGGGTTAAGGCGTCTTTCCATATTTTCATTCGTAATTTCGGATTTGGGAAATCACGCGTCAGTCAGCCCATTGATGTCCAATGTCGAATTTGGGAAACAAAGCATTGCATTGCTCCGGCAGATTGTCAGAGCATCCGTTTCCAGCCAGCGCTTTTTAGAAACTCGCAGCCAGACGGACAGCTTTTCTCCAGCGCGTCAGCAACTGCTGGCGCTGTGTCGGCGGCATTGAGGTTTCGAAGCTTCGGTCAATGTTCCAGTTCTTTTCAATCGCATCCAAAGAAGAGTAAATCCCGCAGTGCAAACCTGCAAGATAAGCCGCGCCCAGCGCGGTTGTTTCCGTACTTGAAGGTCGGGCCACCGGCAGGTTCAAGACATCGCTCAAAAACTGACAGAACCAGTCATTATTTGCCATCCCGCCATCGACTCGCAACCGATTGACAGCGCTGCCATCGGAATGGATGGCGTCCACAAGATCGGCGGTCTGATAGGCAACGGATTCCAATGCAGCCCTCACAAACTGCTCCTTGCCCGTGTCTCTGGTCATGCCAAAAATTGTACCGCGGGCATCCGGCAGCCAATGCGGCGCGCCCAGCCCAGTGAAAGCAGGCACCAGGTACACGCCGCAGTTATCGTCCAGCGAAGCCGCCATTTCAGCAGACTTGGCTGCATCGTCCAGCACATTCAATTCATCCTGCAGCCACTTTATTGCTGCGCCGGCGACGAATATCGAGCCTTCAACTGCGTAGCAGGTGCTGCCGTCGAGACGATAGGCGACTGTTGACAGCATCCGGTGCTCAGACGTGACGAGTTCGGCGCCCGTATTGATAACCAGAAAGCAGCCGGTTCCATAAGTGCTCTTGACCATTCCTGGCGCAAAACATGCCTGCCCAATCAATGCGGCCTGCTGATCACCGGCGACGCCGCAGATCGGCAATGCCTGACCCAGTACCGAAGCATCGGTCACCCCAAAGTCGGCAGCGCAATCCATTACTCGCGGCAGACAGTTCTGCGGAACGCGAAACAGATCCAGCAACTCAGGGTCCCACTGCTGCTTTCGAATGTCGAACAGCATGGTTCTGGATGCGTTGGATGCATCGGTCACATGTGATCTGGCGCCGGTCAGGCGCCAGATCAGAAAAGTATCGATTGTGCCAAATGCCAGCTCTGCGCGTTCGGCGCATGCGCGTGCACCTGCGACATTGTCGAGAATCCATGCGACTTTTGTTGCCGAAAAATATGGATCAAGCAGCAGTCCGGTTTTCTCCTGAACGTCTGCCTCGACGCCGTCCTGCTTAAGCGCTGCGCAAAGACCGGCGGTACGCCGGTCCTGCCACACGATCGCGTTATATATGGGCTCGCCGGTTTTGCGGTCCCAGACCACGCTGGTTTCTCGTTGATTGGTTATGCCAACTGCCTTGACTTCGCCCGGCAGCTGCTTTGCATAGTCCAGTGCTGCACGGGTTACTGCCAAAGTGGTCTGCCAGATTTCTTCGGGATCATGTTCGACCCAGCCGTCCGCCGGAAAATACTGGGTAAATTCACGCTGCTCGGTGTAGAGCACTCTGCCGTTTTGGTCAATCAGGAGCGCCCGCGAGCTGGTTGTACCCTGATCGATGCTAACTATGTAGGCCTGCATTGACAGCCACCTCCGTTAAATCTTCGAGTTGTACTGATTCAAATTATTCATTCAGCTGCGCAATCTGAGCAGAATTCATCGAAACTCCGTGACGCGTACGGCGCCAGACGATGCATGCTGTCCAAAGCTATCCTTTTCGCACAGCACGACCCTGAGTCCTCTGCCCGCCGCGTCCCGTCCCAGGCGATGCCGGCTCCGATTACGGCAAGATCGTAAGTCTCGTATCTGCTAAGTTCACTGTCCATCGCGTCTCGCCTGGTCAAATTTAAACCGAAGACGCATTAAACGCGCGAAAACACAAAGGCAAACCAAATGATGGATAGAACCAAAGCCCCCCAAAGCGGCGTCGAAAATGCCCAAAGCCAACCCAGAAAGATGAAAATACTACCGAGCAGACTGATGAACAGACGGTCGCCGCGTGTTGTCTCCAAGCGAAATATTCCGCGCCTTTGACCGCCGCCCGGGCTAATTTTCTCCCACACGCCCATCGACACGATGCAAAGCAGGATGAATACAAAGAAGACCGCCGTGGGCCAGGTCCATGCCATCCAGGAAAAGTCCAGCATGTCGTTCTATACCCGACCCAAGGAGAAGCCCTTGGCAATGTAGTTTCTGACAAAGTAGATGACAATTGCTCCGGGGATGATTGTCAGCGCTCCGGCTGCCGCCAGCAAGCCGAGTTCGTAGCCTGCCGTACTTGCCGTTCGCGTCATGGTGGCAGCAATTGATTTGGCTGCCACTGACGTAAGCGTCTTTGACAGCAGCAGTTCCACCCAGGAGTACATGAAACAAAAAAACGCGGTCACGCCAATTCCGGAAGCGATCGCCGGCATGAAGATCTTGACAAAGAACCGCGGAAAAGAGTAGCCGTCTACATATGCCATTTCGTCCAGTTGTTTGGGTATGCCTGACATAAAACCCTCAAGAATCCAGACTGCCAGCGGAATGTTAAACAGGCAATGTGCAAGAGCCACCGCGATATGCGTATCGTACAGATCAAAAGCTGCGTAAAGCTGGAAAAACGGCAGCGCGAATACAGCCGGTGGCGCCATGCGGTTGGTCAACAGCCAGAAGAACAGGTGTTTGTCACCCAGAAACCGATAGCGCGAAAACGCATAGGCGGCCGGCAGCGCAAACGATACGGATATCACAGTATTGATGACAACGTAAATGATTGAATTGATATAGCCCCGATACCAGGTTGGGTCAGTGAATATCTTGATGTAATTCTCCAGCGTAAACTCCAGCGGGATCAGGGCGAACGTACCCAGAATCTCATTGGTGGTCTTGAACGACATATTCAGCAGCCAGTAGATCGGCAGCAGGAGAAAGATGATGTACGCCGTCGGCACCAGCCACCGGTGCACAGGGACTGTCATAAATTTTCTATTGCTGTTCATTTTTCATCATCAAGGTATAGAACACCCAGCATATCAACAAAACGATGAAGAAATAGATCAGCGACATGGCTGCCGCCGGTCCCAGGTCAAACTGTCCCAGTGCGAGTTTGACCAGATCGATGGACAGAAACGTCGTTGAGTTGCCAGGCCCGCCGCCGGTCAGTACAAACGGTTCGGTATAAATCATGAAGCTGTCCATGAAGCGCAGGAGAATCGCGATTGTCAGCACGCGTTTCATTTTCGGCAGCTGGATCCACAGAAATACAGCCCACTTCGATGCACCATCAATCTTGGCGGCCTGGTAGTACGCTTCCGGGATCGCGCTCAAACCGGCATAAGCGAGCAGTACGACCAGTGACGTCCAGTGCCAGACATCCATCAAAATCGTGGTCACCCAAGCCGCTATCGGCTGCCGGGTAAAATTGAAATCAATCCCTATCGCATTGATTGAGTGGCCCAGCAAACCGATCTCCGGCAAGGCAAAAATATTCCACATTGCGCCGACTACGTTCCATGGGATCAGCAAAGGCAGCGCCATCAGTACCAGGCAGACTGAGATCCAGAATCCTTTTTTGGGCATGCAAAGGGCGATTGCAATGCCAAGAGGGACTTCGATCAGCAATATGATCGCAGTAAACGTAATCTGGCGCACAAATGCATCATGAAACCGCTCTGAATTCAGCACCTGCTCAAACCAGGTCAGCCCCTGCCAGAAAAACATGTTGTCGCCGAAGGTTTCCTGCAGCGAATAGTTAACCACAGTCATCAGCGGAATCAGCGCATTAAACGCCACCAGCACGACCACCGGAATGACAAAAAGCCAAGCCCCTTGCTTGATCGTTTTGTTATTCACGCGCTCTTGGCTCCTCCTGCCAGCCACCCGTTTACGTACAGAAACGTACGCTCTACGTCAAATTCAATTTTTGCGCCGTCACTCGGGACCACCTGCTCTTCGGAACAAATCACTTTTATTTCGTGCTGCTGGTACGTGACGTGAACCAGCTGATGGCGTCCAATATCATCGACCCGACGGACCTGTACCGGCAGACTCTGAGCGTCGTCGCTGAAATGGACGAACTCGGGACGAATTCCAATTTCGGTACGCGCATCCGCAGCCGGCACGGATGCAGATGCAGACCTGTAATTGCCGCACTTAACTTTCACTCCCTCAAGTGACACCTCAGCGCCGCTGATCTGGCAAGGCAGGATGTTCATGCCCGGTGAGCCGATAAAATAGCCTACAAAGGTATGCATGGGTTTTTCAAACAACTCAACCGGGGTGCCAGTCTGCACTACTTCACCTTCATACATTACCAGCACTTCATCGGCAAAAGTAAGCGCCTCGGTCTGGTCGTGGGTAACGTAGATCATCGTGGTGCCAACGTTTTGGTGCAGTTCCTTGAGTTTCGAGCGCAGTTCCCATTTCAGGTTTTGGTCGATTACAGTCAGCGGCTCATCAAACATCATCACGTTGAGATCTTCGCGAACCACGCCTCGAGCCAGTGAAATTTTCTGTTTGCCGTCAACAGTCAATGACGCAGCGCGTCGATGGATGCCTTTTTCAAGATCGAGCATCTTGGCGACTTCGAGAACCCGGGTCTTGACCTGCTGATCCGGAACGCCGCGATTGCGAAGCGGGAAGGCCAGGTTGTCAAACACCGACATGGTGTCGTAGATGACCGGAAACTGAAAGACCTGGGCGATATTCCGGTGAATCGTATCGACCCCGGTCATGTCCTGATCATTGAAGCGCACAGTTCCGGCTGTCGGCTCCAGCAGCCCGGAGATAATGCCCAGCAGTGTACTTTTACCGCATCCAGATGGTCCCAGCAGCGCATAAGCGCCACCGTCCTCAAACACTGTATTGATTTGCTTGAGGGCATAATCCGCATCTGACTGCGGCTCGGGCAGGTAGCTGTGGCGGATATTTTCAAGGGTGATCTTTGCCATCGCCGCGGATGCCTGTCAGTGGATCGCGTTGCCGGCCTGATCGAAGTAGAGACAGCTGTTCAGGTTCACGAACAGCTCAACTTCCTTCCCGATGGATTGCTGATGCACTCCGCTGGTTTCCGAAATCCAGTCGCTGCCTTGCACTTGCAGGTGAATGAGACTTGATGAGCCACTGATTTCCGTCAGGTTCACAGTGCCTCGAATCGCGATGAACTCGCCGCTGACGGTCCCCTTTGACAGAGTCAGATGATGTGGACGAATTCCGAGAGTGTAGTCTCCATCGGCTGCGCCCGACAGTCGGCTGGGACACAGGCAGTCCCCCATGCCGTGCAACAGCATTGTATTGCCTGACTTGGAGACCTTGGCCGTGTTCATCGGCGGGTGCGAGAAAATCCTGGCACTCGTGAGATTGCAGGGCTGTCGGTAAGTTTTGATCGTTCTGCCATACTGAACAACATTGCCTTCATGCAGTGTCGCCGTATATCCACCGAGCATCAGGGCTTCTTCCGGTTCACTCGTTGCAAAGACGACGGTTGAGCCGGATTTGGAAAACAGCCTCGGCAGCTGTTCGCGCAGCTGTTCGCGCAACTTGTAATCCAGGTTTGCCAGGGGTTCATCCAGCAACACCAACGAAGCATTCTTGACCAGCGCCCGCGCCAGCGCGGTGCGCTGCTGCTGACCGCCGGATAGATTTGAGACATCGCGTTCCAACAGGTCGGACAGATTGAGCAGCTCGGCGATTTGCCCGACGCGACGGTTGATCTCAGAGGTCGCTTCGCCCGCGACTCGCAGCGGGGAGGCAATGTTTTCGAACACTGTGAAGTTCGGGTAATTTATGAAATCCTGGTAGACCATGGCGACATTGCGCTTCTGCACAGTCACCGAGGTTACATTTTGACCGGCAAACCAAATCTCTCCTGATGTTGGCTTTTCCAGACCGGCCATCAGTCTCATCAGCGTTGTCTTGCCGCTCAGCGTGGCACCCAAAAGCACGTTGATCTCTGAGTCCTGCAAGGCCAGGTCGGTTGAATAGATGTGAGTCTCACCATCCAACACTTTGGTCACGTTTTTTAGTTCAACCGACAATTTTTCAAACTTTAGCAGTTAATGTTGGCCCATCGGAGCAAAAATCGCCTGCGGATGCGTGCGGCTACTCGCATGCATGTTCGTTGTGGAGTGAATCTTTGCGGCTTGCAGAAAACTCTCTGGCACATTTGCATCGGTGATGAGATAGTTTATTTTTCCGATTC
Source organism: Arenicellales bacterium (assembly GCA_965202855.1). Classification (GTDB taxonomy): domain Bacteria; phylum Pseudomonadota; class Gammaproteobacteria; order Arenicellales; family JAJDZL01; genus JAJDZL01. The sequence goes on from CBDBBP010000004.1 coordinate 1,288,484, forward strand.
ACAGAGGAAATCTGGCACTATACGCTGAAACCTGCTGCCATCGGCGATCATGTTTGCGGTTCTTATTTGCTGGATCATGGCGACGAATCTGCCAACCGGGGATCAACACCTTCATCCGGTCCGACCGTACAAGTAAATTCAGCACGCTGAGGCTGTTGGTGACGAACAGCAGACCGGCGCGGACAATTGGTTCCGATCACGGCGAATGGTCCAAGCAGTCGCGTTGAGATCTTCTGCAAGTCGATCAACTTGAAACCGGCCTTCCGATTCCGCGACTGACCACGAATCTCTTTGACGCCGGTCCAGCGTAACGTTGTCGTGAGATTCTTCTGGCATTGCCGTAAGCGCCGATCGGATTTCATGGCACTTGCAAAGCTGTGAGCCGCAATTCGACTGTACAAGCGGCCCGGCAACTCGGCTGGGAGTGCCGGCAGCGCGGGTCAGGTCCAAAACCCAACCCACACTGTCAGCAGCGATATGCGAACATCTGGTCACGGTCGGTTCATCACAGACTAAGCCAGAGACCATCAAGCTAGATTGCGCTCCAGCGTTTGACAAGTTCGTCGTAGTTGACGGTTTCACCTTGCGGCTTTTCTTCAACTTTGGCTTTGGGTGAACCGGGCTTGTTCAGCCATTCGGCCGGATCGCTTTCTTCATTAAGTCGCGGACCGCAGCCACCGTAGGTGCCGTTCCGTTCGTCAGCAACCTGCATTCTTGCCATCACCTGATCCATTTCCGAAGCCAGCCGATCCATGGCTTGCTGTGGTGTGAACGCACCGGAGTTCACATCACCGATCTGTTGCCACCAGATTTGTGCCAGTTTTGGGTAATCCGGTACATTGATGCCTGTGGGCGACCATCGCACCCGGTCAGGAGAGCGATAGAACTCAACCAGCCCGCCGAGTTTCGGCGCACGTTCGGTGAATGACTCATGGCGAATGTCGCTGTCACGTATGGGGGTTAGTCCCACGTGAGTCTTTTTCAGAGATACGGTTTTGGAAACTGTAAACTGAGCGTATAGCCAAGCAGCCTTGCGGCGGTCAACCGGAGTTGACTTGAATAGCGTCCATGAACCGGCGTCCTGATAGCCGAGCTTCTGCCCTTCTTCCCAGTATGGACCATGGGGTGAGGGAGCCATTCTCCAAAGCGGGTTTCCTTCATCATCGACCGTATTGTTGCCGTCGCTCTTGGGGGCAACCATGGATGCGGTGAATGCGGTATACCAGAAAATCTGCTGGGCGACGTTGCCTTGCGAAAGGGCTGGCAGCGACTGATAAAAATCGTAGCTGGCGGCGCCCGGAGGTGCGTATTGACGCAGCCACTCATCCCATTTGCGAATCGCATATACCGCTGCCGGTGCGTTGGCCGCACCACCTCTGGACACCGAAGCGCCAACCGGGTTGCAGCTTCCGGCTTCCATGCGAATGCCCCATTCATCAACCGGGACGCCGTTGGGGAGCCCCTTGCTGCCGGCGCCGGCCATTGACAGCCAAGCGTCAGTCATACGCCAGCCGAGGTCAGGTGCGCGTTTGCCGTAGTCCATGTGTCCATAGACGCGCACGCCGTCAATTTCCTTGACGTGCACGGAGAAAAACTCTGCAATGTCTTCGTAGGCCGACCAGTTGACCGGAACGCCCAGGTCATAGCCATAGAGTTCCTTGAACTGAGATTGCAGCTCGGGCCGATTGAACCAATCGTAGCGAAACCAATACAGGTTGGCAAACTGCTGATCAGGCAGCTGATAAAGCTTGCCGTCTGGACCAGTCGTAAAGCTTTTGCCCATAAAGTCGTCAACATCAAGTGTTGGCAGCGTCACATCCGCGCCCTCGCCGTTCATCCAATCGGTCAGATTGACTGCGAGCTGCAGTCGCGAATGGGTGCCAATCAGGTCGGAGTCGTTAATGTAGGCATCGTAGAGGTTTCGGTTGGTCTGCATCTGTGTCTGCACAGCCTGCACCACTTCGCCTTCACCGAGCAGCTGGTGGTTGACCTTGATTCCGGTAATCTCCTCAAATGCCTTGGTCAGAATCTTGGACTCGTATTCGTGAGTCGGTATGGTTTCGGACAGCACATTGATTTCCATGCCTCGGAAGGGTTCGGCGGCGTTGATGAACCACTCCATCTCTTCCATCTGCTCTTCCATCGAAAGCGTAGACGGCTGAAACTCCGAATCAATCCACTCCTTGGCCTTGTCCATATCGGCAGTCGCGACGCGCAAGACTGAGCCAGCCACCACAAGTATGGCTGCAGCCAACGTCAGTAATATTTTTTTTGTCATAGTTTTCTTTCCTTACCTATGTCGTCAACTAAGATTTTGATTAATCAATTGAAAGTTTCGTAATGATACAATATTTTCGTTTTCTGCAAATATTCTTACCCAAATCCGAAATTAGAAAATTTTTCAGCCAGCAGGTTCTAGAATTCAGTCGATTTGCCGAATATTCAGTACGCTGTGCGGCGATAACAGTGCACGGGGTTTCTCATTTTTCAGCAGTGGAGCCGGTGCATTGATGTTCGGAGGTATAAAGTTCCTTTGACAGGACGCACGAAAGCCTTCCGCGGTGTCGGATTCGATGTCATTTCAATGTCACTGAACTAGTCAACAAATTGGTGTCCTCCAGTCTCGTAAGCTCCCGCATTCTGCTCGCAAACACTCCACCAAATTCTCCCACGCTTCCATCACCATTTGATCCGCCGACAGCAGCAGGAACCTAAACGCCAAGTGCATTCTTGTGGTTTTCCCGTACGATTACGCTGTCATTACTGTTCAACTTCGCATGGTGCAAAGTATTCTTTGAAAAATCCAATCCTAAAATGCTATGGTTCATTCTTGAACTCCCTTATCGTGGCGAAATTTGAATGTTTAAAAATATTGAACTTTTTTCCGACACAGAGGAAAAATATTGCATCATTTTCAAAAAAATATCTGTTCATTTTAAATTGCCCTAATTCTTTGTATTAATAGTAGATTAGAGTAGACGACTCCCGACGAAGTTATTGAGGAAAAACCAATGGCATGCAATGGAAATGCAGCGATCCATTTCTTAGATCGTCATGTTGATGAAGGAAGGGGCCACAAAATTGCCTTTCGAGAATTCTCCGGTGCAAAAAGAGAACTGTCTTATGGGGAATTATCGACGCGTTCGGGGCAAGTCGCAGGTGCGTTCAAAAGATCTGGCATTCTGCGGGAACAACGGGTTGCTATGCTGGTTTTGGATCAAATCGAGTACCCGCAACTGTTTTGGGGTGGATTGAAGGCGGGCGTTGTTCCGGTTCTCTTGAATACTCTCTTGGGAACACCCGTATACGACAAGATTTTACGAGACTGCCGGGCAAGCTGTCTCATAGTGTCAGAAGAGCTACTGGAAACAATTTCTCCCGTTCTGGACAATAATCAGTACTTATCGCTTGTCATCGTAGTAGGAAAGTCAGCGCCAGAAGGGATGACAACCTATCATGACTTCATCGCCAATGCGACTTGTTTGCCTGCTATCGAAGCGAGTCCCGATGAAGTGGCCTTTTGGCTTTATTCGTCAGGTTCTACGGGCAATCCAAAAGGAGTTCGTCACGTACACGGCAGCTTGAAGTTTACCGCTGACACCTATGGAAAACATATTCTTAACATCAGGGAAGATGATCTAGTTTTCTCGGCTGCAAAAATTTTCTTCGCCTATGGTTTAGGGAATGCGATGACATTTCCAATGTCGGTCGGTGCAACAACGATTTTGTATAACGGTCGTCCTACACCGGATGTCGTATTGAATCTGATAGAGAAAACTCAAGCTTCAATATTCTTTGGCGTTCCCACACTGTTTGCGGCAACCATCGCTTATCTGGAAAACAGGGAAAAACCAGATTTAAATCTTCGATGCTGTATTTCCGCGGGTGAGGCGCTGCCCGAAGAAACGGGTCGCAAATGGCATGAACTTTATGGAATTGACATACTTGATGGCGTTGGTTCGACTGAAATGCTGCACATATTTTTATCGAATCGGGCAAATGACGTAATCTACGGAACATCCGGTACTGCTGTTCCGGGATATGACGTTCGTTGTCTAGATGAGTCGGGCGAGGACATTGTTCCCGGAGCAATTGGTGAAATGCTGGTCCGCGGAGAGTCCGCTGCAGACGGCTATTGGAACCAAAGAGAAAAAAGCAGAAAGACCTTTGAGGGCGAATGGACGAGAACTGGAGACAAATATCAGATCAGAGAAGATGGAAGGTACATCTACTGCGGACGAACAGATGATATGTTCAAAGTATCTGGGATGTGGGTTTCTCCGTTTGAGATAGAACAGGCTCTGATCGCTCATTCTGCCGTTCTGGAAGCCGCTGTGGTTGCCGGCGAAGACGAGGAAGGGCTGTTGAAACCGAAAGCCTTTATCGTACTGAAGGACGGTACAGCTGATGCTGAGTTGGAAGTTTCGATCAAAGAATTCATTAAGGAACGCCTTGGCAAGTGGCAATATCCTCGTTGGATCAGTTTCGTTGATGCATTGCCCAAAACCGCTACGGGAAAAATTCAGCGCTTTAGATTGAGAGATAGTGACATCTCAAATTAAGTGGATTTCCGATGCTCTCGGAAAGATGCGTGTCAACAGAAAAGTGCTTGAGTATGCATGCTTCGGCCCTAATCCGCATGTAGCGCCTACATTGGTATTGCTCCATGAGGGCTTGGGATGTGTTGCTCTGTGGAAGGATTTCCCCAAGCGTCTTGCTGCTGAAACTCATTGCGGAGTTTTCGTTTATTCTCGCTCCGGATATGGTCAATCGGAACCTTCGGATTTTCCACGACCGTTAAATTACATGACTCTCGAAGCTCTGGACGTTTTACCGAAAGTATTGAACCGTTTATCGATCAAGAGAGGAATTTTGCTGGGCCACTCAGATGGCGCTTCGATCGCCTCCATTTACGCTGGGTCTGTGAATGATCCACGAGTGGCGGGTGTAATTTTGCTTGCACCTCACTTCTTTACCGAAGAAAGGGGATTAAAAGCAATTGCTGAAACTAAAGTCAGTTACTGCAACACTTCACTGAAACAGAAACTCGCAAAATATCATCGAAATTCCGATCACACATTCTGGGGTTGGAACGACAGTTGGCTGCATCCTGATTTCAAAAGTTGGAACATCAGCAGTGTAATTGACGGTATTGAGGTGCCCGTCCTCGCCATACAAGGAAAAAATGACGAGTATGGCACTCTTGCCCAATTGGAAGAATTAGAACTTCGAATTTCATCCAAATATAGTTCCGAAGTGTTAGAGGATTGCGGACATGCTCCGCAATTTGAGAAACCCGATGACACTTTGCGCTCGATTCGAAAATTTGTCGGTAGCTTGGGCGTGCTTTAATTGCTAACGAATTTGTACTGAATGATAGAAATTCCACCAAATCTTGCGTTTTATTTGACAACGAAAGAGATTTCAGACTCAGCCATTAGAACTGAAAAAAAACGATTTCAGCAAGCAGATTTCACAAGCAATCTCTTCAAGAATCACGCGTTTGAGGAACGTATCGGGCAGATTTCTTTTTGTGAATAATTTTCAATATGGTTATAGGCCTTGGTTGATTGGCACCTTTCGTTTCAGTCTCTCCATTCCATGGACAGCAGGAGCAAGACCGCATAGGAGATCAATAGTTCCTAAGTTGTTCGAGTTCGTACGATATACCTTTCATATAGCGTTGTTGGTGCTCGTTTTCTTACAAAAAGAGTGATCTATGCAATTATTCTAAATCTTTAAAATGACAAGAAATTTTAAAGTGTCAATGTCGAAAATCAGTGTCCAAGGTTTTGCCAATCAGCAACAGATTTTAGGATAATTGAGGTAATTCCACTCTCCGCATTGAGAGACTAATTTCAAGAATGATCAATTTTCAAACTAATCCTTCACAATATCGTCATTGGAGAGTTGAGTATGCAGATGACATTGCACATCTGTATATGGATGTAGACGAAACGAGTGGGTTGTCCGACGGCTATGTACTGAAACTAAATTCATATGATTTAGGTGTAGATATCGAGTTGGCGGACATTGTCCAGCGTATGCGATTTGAGCATCCGCAGATTAAAGTCGTTGTCGTTCAATCAGGCAAGATGAGAGTGTTTTGCGCTGGCGCGAACATTCGAATGCTAAGTGCAGCGAGTCACGCGCTTAAAGTTAACTTTTGCAAGTTTACTAATGAAACTCGCAACGCGATCGAAGCAGCAGAAGAAGATTCAGGACAGAAATACATCTGTGCAATAAAGGGTGCTTGCGCGGGTGGCGGCTATGAGTTAGCGCTTGCCTGCAATTACATTATGCTAACTGATGATGGCAGTTCTTCGGTGGCTCTTCCAGAAGTTGCTCTGCTTGCAGTATTGCCAGGCACCGGGGGTTTGACTAGAGTAACAGACAAGCGCAAGGTACGACGAGATTTAGCAGATGTATTTTGTTCAATTGAAGAAGGAGTCAAAGGCAGGCGCGCAAAAGACTGGCGATTGGTAGACGAACTTGTGCAAAATTCCAAGTTTGATGCTGTTGTTCAAGAACGAGCCAGGCAATTTGCAGATCAGTCAGACAAAATCCAAGTTGCAAGTGGCATTGAGTTAAAGGATTTGCAGAAAACTGATTCCAAAGACGGTTCAGTCAAGTATTCGAGCCTGATAGTTGAAGTTGATCGAGCATCGTCTAAGGCGATAGTGACTCTATTGGGTCCCCAATCTGAAGCGCCTGAATCAATGGAACAATTCCAAGAGCAAGGGTCGGACGCTTATCTGTTGCAACTAGCGCGTGAACTGGACGACGCAATTTTGCATTTGCGCTTGAATGAATTAAATTTAGGCATTTTGGTATTTCGTTCCCAAGGTCGGCCACAACTTCTTCTCGAACATGAGAAATTGCTATTGGATAACAGCGAACATTGGCTGGCAAATGAAGTGCTGCAGCTTTGGAAGCGCGTTCTGAAACGCATTGACTTGACGTCACGCTCTATGGTTGCGCTAGTCGAGCATGGATCTTGTTTTGCGGGCGTATTGGCAGAAATACTGTTTGCAGTCGATCGTAGCTATATGATGGAAGGAGAATTTGAAGGCGACCAACGACATCTCGCCCAAATCACTTTAACAGATTCGAATTTCGAATTCTTCCCGATGTCCAATCAGTTGTCCAGACTTGAAACTCGTTATCTGGGGGCCAGCAGTGAATTAGACCAAGTTCGATCGCGAAAGGATGTATCGATTGATGCGCAGGAAGCAGAAGATTTGGGGTTGGTCACTTTTATTTTCGATGAGCTGGATTGGGATGACGAAATTCGAATTTTTCTAGAAGAACGAGCCAGTTTCTCACCCGATGCGATGACCGCAATGGAGTCCAATTTACGTTTTGCTGGCCCAGAGACAATGGAAACCCGGATTTTTGGGCGTCTTAGCGCTTGGCAAAACTGGATCTTTCAACGCCCAAATGCAGTAGGAAAAAATGGAGCATTACAACGTTATGGATCTGGAATTCGAGCCGAATTCGATAAACGAAGAGTGTAACGTGAAAGCAAGTGAGTTGAACCAATGAACTATTCAAATATTGTCAGTTACGATTCAAGAATTCCAAATAACATCAATCTATCTTCTGATCGCAGAGTTCTGAAATCTTTGGAACGATGGCATACAGGTTTTTTCCAATGGTGGAACAATCAAATCCCGGAGCAATTTCAAAAGTCTCCGGTTTACTTGCGAACTGCCGTAAATGTTGACGCTGACGGATGGGCAAAGTTTGGTTATGTCAAGATGCCGGATTATCGCTGGGGTATTCTGCTGGCACCCAAATTGGAAGACAGAGTCATTCCTTTTGGCCGACACAAGGGCGAGCCGTCCTGGCAGCAGGTTCCCGGAGAATACAGAGCGCTGTTGCGACGTTTAATCATCATTCAAGGCGATACTGAGCCCGGGTCTGTCGAACAGCAAAGACTACTGGGCCTGACTGCGCCTTCACTTTACGACATGCGAAATTTGTTTCAGGTCAATGTAGAGGAGGCACGGCATCTGTGGGCCATGGTCTATCTTTTGGTGAAATACTTCGGTCGTGACGGCAGAGAAGAAGCGGAAGAATTGCTGCGGCGAACTTCTGGGTCCGACGATACTCCACGACTGTTAAGTGCATTCAACGAAAAAATAACCGATTGGCTTTCATTCTTTATGTTTACATATTTCACCGATAGAGACGGAAAGATGCAATTGGAGAGTCTAGCTCAATCTGGTTTCGACCCTCTGTCTCGCACCTGTCGATTCATGCTTACGGAAGAAGCACATCACATGTTCGTCGGCGAAAATGGCATCAGTCGAATTATTGAAGCCACGCTAAACGCGATGCAAAGAGCAAATATTGATGATCCAAATAACGTTGAAAAAATTCGAGATTTGGGAGTGATTGATTTACCGACTATTCAAAGAAAAATGAACCTTCATTTTTCATTGTCCCTAGATCTATTCGGGCAGGAAGTTTCCACAAACGCAGCGAATGCATTTAACGCAGGGATCAAGGGCCGCTACCGAGAAAATCGAATTGATGATGATCACCAGCTGGACAACGATACCTATATTTTTCAAACTGTAAATGATGGAGTTATGGTGACCAAAGAAGTGCCGGCGCTCACTGCAATTAACATTCGTCTGCGCGATGACTATATACGTGATGCGTCCAGAGGCGTCAGTCGTTGGAACAGAATCATCAAGAAGGCAGGAATCAATTACGAGTTGCAGCTTCCAAATGAAGGGTTTCACCGCAAGATTGGAGATTTTGCGCCATATTTTGTAAGCCCGCAAGGAAACTTGATTTCAGAAGATGAGTGGAACTTGCGAAGGACCGATTGGCTGCCTTCGGCCGGTGATGCTGAATTTGTCGACTCCATAATGAAACCTTGCTATGACGCGGGTAAATATTCCAGTTGGATTGCACCGCCAAGAACAGGTGTCAACAACAGACCTGGTGATTTCGAGTACGTAAAGTTGCATAGCGCGTAATTTCTTCGTCGAATGTGAATCCCTCGCGTTTCTCAGTGGGAATTTTGTTTGCTCCAACGATTGAATTCCATCAAAATCTCGATCGTCAAAGTGCAGGCCTAAAAATTCTGGCAGATCGCACAGCTTGGGAAATATTTCTCACTGCGCTCTAAACATCAGTAGCCAATACAACTTCCAGCATTCTTCAACATGGCCATACGACTTCACGATCTAGGGTCATTCGCTATTGTAGAGATAAACAACCCACCTGCGAATTTGGTTGACTCAGATGTTGTAACGGACTTGAGAACAGTGGTTGATCATGCAGTCGGCAAATCCAGGTGGGACCGAATCATTTTGACAGGGAAAAGCGGTATTTTTGCTACCGGCGAGGTAGCGAGAGAAGTTCGCCCAGTGGAAGAGTCGGAAAATTTATCTGATTTAATAAATCGAATTGAATCGTCAAACGTACCATGGATTGCCGCAATTGACGGATTGGCGCTGAGCAGCGGATGTGAGCTTGTCCTGAGCTGCCGTTACAGGATCGCCAGTTTACGAGCGCAATTTGGTTATCCAGAGGTCAGCTTGGGAATCATACCCAATTCCGGGGGAACTCAACGGTTACCTAGATTGATTGGTCTAGATGCCAGTCTTGATTTGATCGTGGGGTGCAAGCGTATCTCCGCGCATATCGCCTTGCGAATTGGTTTGGTTGATGAACTTGCACACGACCCAGTCGTCACTGCGAAAAACCTAGATCAACCTCTGCTAAAGGAATGCAGAAAATTATCGAGTTTAAAGCGGCCAGTATTTAATCAGTCCACTCGCATTGATGCGCTAGCGTTTGCGAATAAAAAACTAGCCAATCAGGTCGCGCCACTTCGAGCGATTGACTTGGTGACAAATTCTGAGTCGTTGTCCTTCGCACAGGGTGTTGCGAAGGAAAAAGCTGAATTTATTGAACTTAGACAGTCCGACCAGGCACGTGCGCTACATCACATTTCTACAGCTGAATCTGAAGCTATCTCAAGCACTATTGCAAACGCGAAAACCTCTGAAATTTCGCATTGCGTTGTGGTTGGTGGCGGTACTATGGGGTCAGGAATCGCCTATAGCCTGCTCAAAGCCGGCGTACATGTCACAATTGTGGAACTCAGCGCAGAAGCTGCACAACGAGCGGAAACAAGTGTAAACAATATCATTGACACTGCCAATAAACGTGGCCTGATTAATGGGGATGACGCCCGGCACTTCCGCTCCCTTTTGACTTTAGAAACTGAGTACGAAGCGATAAAGGAAGCACAATTGGCAATCGAAGCAGTCTATGAAAACTTAGCGATCAAGAAGTCCGTTTTTAAGAATCTTGAACGAGTATTGCCACTAGATTGTGTTCTGGCTTCAAACACTTCTTATCTTAACATCAACAAAATTGCAGCCGCCTTGAAAGATTCCTCCCGATTAGTTGGAATACATTTTTTTGCTCCGGCTTACATTATGAAGCTCTTGGAAATTGTTGAAGGTAAGCATACTTCGAAAGCCGCATTGTCTGCGGCGTATTCACTGGCCAAGATGCTTGGAAAGATACCTGTTTTAGCACAAGTATGTGATGGTTCTATTGGAAACAGAATTTTGTCTCGTTACCGTGAAGCCGCGGACACTCTTTTGATTGAAGGCGCAATGCCATGGCAGGTGGATGAAGCGATGGTCGAATTTGGTTATGCGATGGGTCCTTACGAGACACAAGACATTACTGGACTTGATATTGCATTTGCAAATCGACGGCTGCAGGACAAGAATCGAGACCCAAAACGGTTTTACCCAACAATTTCGGATCGGATGGTTAAAGAAGGGCGTCTCGGAAAAAAAGTAGGAAAGGGATGGTATGTCTATTCACGACAAGGCATCAAGGAATCAGAAGACTGTGTCGAGCAAATGGTTCTTGAAGAGTCTAGGTTCGCAAATATTGAACGCCGAGCGATAACAAATGAAGAAATTCGTTTTCGCTTGATCCTGGCACAGATCAACGAGGCTGCCAGCATCTTGCACGAAAGAATTGCGTGCAGTGCCAAGGATATCGATTTAGTTACGGTTTTGGGATATGGATTCCCTCGATGGCGGGGAGGGTTGATGTATTGCGCAGATCGAATAGGTGTTCCTAAAATTCATTCAGACTTGCAGAAATTGAGTCATGAACAATCAGCAGTTTGGACACCAAGCCAAGCGATTGTAGACTGCCTTCGGTTAGGCATACCTTTGGCGGATTACAGAAAGTCGCAGTAATTGTGTTGGCATCTTTAAGCGGACCAATTTCATTTTTACATTCGGGGCACAATTGAACAGCCATCAAAACGATCGTGCTAATCATACCCATAGCTCGCCAGTTCAGTTCACGCAGCAGCGGTATTAGTCTTTGAAACTGGGTGGGCGTAATAGATGATGTCGCGTAGGATTTCGTTTACTTTTTCAGGACGGCTTACGTCAATCGTAGCAATGTCCAGCAAACAATCAGAACCAGCAACTTTCCACGTACGTACCACTCCTTCTTTAAGACCAACTTTTTCCTCAAATGGATAGAGTATGACTAGACGTGTAGCGTTATAGGCCTGTGCATATGTCAGCAACTGATACACATCTGAGGATGAAACACCTAATTTTCGTTCCTGCTTAAGGTGTTTCCACTTAGTATCGAGAATAATACGAAAATATCTTGTCTTGAGAAACGCGTCGGGTTGCAGGGCGAATATCTGTCCTTTTGCATCGGTTAACGCATAATGCTTTGAATGCTGCAATTCAACTTTATCGTTTCGTAAAACTACTTTTTTCAAACACTGCCCAATGAATTTTTCAAACAGTTCATTCATTGGGAAAAGCAAGGAGAATCCTTTTGCTGTTTCGCCTCTGGTTGTACTCTGCCAATCTCTTTTCAGAAACAGACATGCGAGATTGTAGAGATCATGAAAGGCCGTATTAGTACGATCAAGCGATACCGCCTCCAAGAGTGGATTTTGTGAACGACCAACCAACTCAAAACGTGCACTAAGTTCTACTAACAATCGATAGTTGGTTGTAGATTGTGTAAGTTTAGTGAGTTGCAATACTGCTGCTTTTAAAACCCGATTCAGAGTCGTATTTGCTGATAGTTCATCAAATCTGCAGGCCAAACGGTTCGGTCTGACAGCGAGAGACGTGAACTGACGCGTAATGTCGAGCTTTCCGCGTAATATGTGAATGTCTTCCTCGTTAGTGATGTATCGACGAGGCAAGCCGCAGCGTACTGCAACCAGCAGTCGACGAGCGAATAATTCTATCAGGAGCTCCAGCAGGTCATGCTTTTGAGTATGGAGAGAAGTAAGTTCACCTTCTGTAATTCGAAAATCTTGCACCACGGCAATCATGCGTACCAAGGCTTTGCGCAAAACATCGTCATTACCACCGATTTTGGGCAAAATCTCAACAGTCAGGCCAGGAATAGCCAGAATCCCAACAACTTGACCAGCTCTAAATCCGTTGAATTCTCGAGTTAAAACTGCTGTCGACGGTAACTTCAGTCTTTTTGCTGAACGCTTGGCAAGGCTACGGAGTTTGCTAACCTGATCTTCGGGTATGCCATTTTTGCCGACGGCTAATAATTCCCATTCCCGACAGATGAGTTTCATCACAACAGCCTTATTGTCCCTCGTCGTCCGCCGGACGAGCCAGACCAGAAATAAGGCGCTTGTATGCCTCTTCGGAAAATTCGTCTCGCACTGTCCATCTGTAGCGGTCATCACTCACATCATCTATGCCAGGTGGTAAATTAAGTTTATATTTTTTTACAAAATCTTCCCCACCTCCCAGAACAGCGCAAACCTTATCCCAATCATCATAAAAATACTCGGCGAGCAGCGGAATGATTTTGTTTCGCATGATACGGTCAACATCTGATTTCTCACTTGCATTCATAAACAAAGCGTGACCAATCAGATGATCACGGTCTATGAACCATTCAATTCGACGGTTAATCATACGAAGCATCTCGGGCAAATCAATTCCTGTTTTCTGCTCAGCAGATTTTAGAAGATCCGGTTTTGGTGGAATTTCTTCGAATTCAAATCGACGTCGAAGCGCGGTGTCAAGAAGAGCAATCGACCGGTCCGCTGTGTTCATCGTACCAACGATGAAAAGATTGGCAGGTAAACTGAATTGTTCTTGGGAATAAGGCAGAGTTACGACGACCTCATTTTTCGCGCCGAGCCTTTTATCCTCTTCAAGCAACGTTACAAGTTCGCCCAATACTTTCGAAATATTTGCGCGATTGATTTCGTCAATGATAAGAACATAACGCCGATTGTTGTCCTCCGAATTGCGGGCGCGTTTTGCGATACGCTTAAACACCCCATCTTTTGGTTCAAGTCGGAAACCAGCTTCACTTGTATTGCCACCTGTGGGTGGTTTTGTTTCCGGGCGCAGTCCTTCAACGAACTCCTCGTAACTGTATGATTGGTGAAAAGTGATAAATTCAACTCGCCTATCAGTTTTTAGTTTGTTGTAGAGATGATTTATGTCATCGCGGGAACGTGGGGTTGGGCCATAGCAAATATTAACGCACCGCTCTGCAGTTTCGTAAGTTTTTCCAGTCCCAGGTGGGCCATAAAGAATGGTGTTCAATGGATGAGGGGTGGTATCTTCAGTCCCACCCCCGTTACTTACGTCTTTCTCTACAAAGACTCTACTGCTCAATTCTCGCACGCCACTGAAATTTCTTACCAATTTAAAAGAACACTGGTAAGCATCACATCTTTGAAATGCAAAATACGTTTTCAATGCGGGGCTGGTAGTACTGAAACCAGTTTTTGTCGACGTATTCTCTGACGAGAATTCAGATGAATTTTTGTTTATCCAAAATACTCGAATTACTGGATTCTTTTTACCTTCAATCGTATATTCGTTTTTGTCAACGACACCAATTCCTCTACCTTGCTGCATTCCAGTTTGTACCAAAATAACATCTCCGCGCACCGGCTCGGTTACTGGAAAATTTGCATCACTGGCATAGATGCAGTAGTTTTCTTTAAAAGTTAATTTGTCGTTCGAGTGACTTTCATTTAATTCCCAATAATCGTCGAATACATTCGAGCTAACCTGGTAAATTTTCATTGTTTTCGTGATTAAGGTCTCTTTGGAATGCAGATATAAAAATAGCTGTATTTCATAAGGAAAGCACTCTGGAAAGAATTCCTTTATTTCATTAGTGATAGCTTCGTATTGCTTATATCCATCTGATAATATAGACTTTTCAATTGCGGGAAATTTTAGAGAAAGCAAGCCATTTGACATTACAGGTGTGACCCACTTATCGATCGGAAGAAAGCGCTTGGGATTGATTAAAAACAAACTTTGTGTCAGTTTGCTAACTCCAACATACTTAATATTTAGTACTTTCTCAAAATACTCTGGACTAATTTCTTGTTTGTCATCTGCTGCCTGTCGAAACAAATTCCAAAGCAACTCAAGTTTGAATTCTTTTCCATCATGAAATAAAGCCGGTGCGATGGGAGGTGGGGTTGGAATGTATAGATCAGTAAGTGGGTAGGGTGCTTTTAACTCAAACACCTCATGAATACTTTTGCATACATCCTTGAATATTTTTGGTTTATTTTTCTTCGCAAGAAAGTAAAAGAAAGAAAATGGATCGATATTATCACCATAGTCCAGCAAAGGTGTACTTTTGTTACTCTTCCAGTCAACCTTTTTTGAATTTTCGATCAACTTTGACTTTGATCCATCTGATATTTTCTTCGCCAACTCCAAAAACCACGGTACCCAATTTAAATGGTGATTCATGTCGATTTTAATTCCTCCCAAATTCTCTCTGCCTAACTAACTTCAGTGACCCAAATTAGGTTTCTTGCTGAAATTTTACTTCTGTCAGGTCTACTGCGAATTGCTAATCCAACATCAAACCCCGTGTCTAGTACATAGACTTCTAGATACCAGTATTAAGCAAGTATTCGCAGGTGAACTTGTCTTTGACGGACACGATTTTCGGCAATTGCACTTCTTCTCATGCCATTGATCAGGAAAAATAAAAATTGAAAATCTTCCCCCAAAAATCACTCCACGACTCGATAAGTCTTCTTAAATTGATAAAATAACGTGTTCTCGCAAAGTGCAATAGATGTACAAAGCCGAAATCAAGTTCAATTCCTACGATAAACAGCTTGAATTCTTGAAAAGCAATCTTATTTTAAAGCAACTAAGTTACGGTTAAATTGGGAGCAACTAAATGTCAGAAAATCAAAACAATGATAGCTTACCCTTTCAAGCAGAAATTCAGCAGCTGCTGAATCTTATTATTCATTCTCTGTATTCTGACCGAGAAATATTCCTCAGAGAGTTAATTTCAAACGCGTCCGATGCTTGCGGTCGATTGCGTTTCGAGTCTCTCACAAATCCTGAGATGCTTGAAGGAGAGTTTATTCCATCTATTGATATCGAAATCAATAAAACAAGCAAAACAATCAAAGTCATTGACAACGGTATTGGCATGACGAGTGAAGATGTCATACAGAACATCGGAACCATTGCACGATCAGGAACAAAGCAGTTCGTGAATGCGTTGTCTGAAGATGATTCGATTGACTCTCAGCTGATTGGTCAGTTCGGTGTCGGATTTTATGCAGCTTTCATGGTTGCCGAACATGTCACGATACGAACCAGGGCTGCGGGTCATGCCCCGGAGAATGGTGTTCATTGGGAATCCGATGGGGTCAGTGGTTACACGATCTCTGACACCACCATTGAGCAACACGGAACAGAAATTACGCTTCAGATAAGAGAGGACTCTGAAAATTTTCTCGACGTCGATACGGTGAACGGAATCGTAAAAAAATATTCCGACCACGTTTCCATCCCAATTCGGCTGAAAGATGCTTCAAGTGATAAATCAGAAGTTTGGGATACGGTAAATTCCGCCTCTGCACTGTGGACACGCAGTAAAAACGACATTTCCGAAGAGGAGTACAACAATTTCTACAAGTCTTTAGCTTATGACACGACCGAACCGCTCCTCCGATTGCACAATCGAGTTGAAGGAAATCTAGAATATTCAGCACTGCTGTTTATTCCTTCCAAAGCGCCTTTCGACCTGTGGGATGTACAGCGTCAAAAAGGAATTAAGCTGTATGTTCGTCGAATCTTTATAGCTGATGATACTGAACGTCTGATGCCAGGTTATCTGCGATTTGTAAAGGGAGTAATTGATTCTGACGACCTGCCGCTTAATGTTTCGCGCGAATTTCTGCAAAAAACCAAGCAAATTGACAGAATTCGGACTGGGACAGTTCGCAAACTATTGGCAGAACTGAAAAAAGTTTCGAAGAGAGATACCGAAAAATACCAGAATTTCTGGGATGAATTTGGGAGAGCATTTAAAGAAGGAGTGACTGAAGATCCTGAGAATCGAGAAAAAATCGCGGACTTGCTACGTTTTGCATCAACAAAAGGCGAAGATTCAAAACAGAGTGTCTCGCTTAAGCAATATGTTGACCGAATGCACGAAAATCAAGAATCTATCTACTTCATTACTGCCGAAAGCCACACTTCCGCAAAGGATTCTCCCCATTTGGAGATTTTCAAGAAATATGATGTCGAAGTCTTGCTTCTGAGTGACCCGATCGATGAATGGGTTGTCATGGGACTCCATACATATCAAGAGAAACAGCTGAAATCAATCGCCAAAGGGGACCTGAAGCTGGATTGGCTTGATCAGGACAAACCGGAAGAACAATCCGATTTGAAAGTTGATTCGCTCATTACCAAGCTAAAGGATTCATTATCCGACCGAGCCACTGACGTTAGAGCAACGAATCGATTGACCGATTCTCCTGCCTGCTTAGTTGTGAATGAATACGGGCTAAGCCGGAACATGTCTCGCATTTTGAAAGCGTCAGGACAGGATTCATCGAGCGAAATGTCCCCAATTCTCGAAATTAATCCTGATCATCCTTTGATTCAGCACTTAGTGACAAACGACAGCAATTTGGATGACTGGGCGCATGTGCTGTTTGATCAGGCAACTCTGAGCGAAGGGGCGACTTTAGACCAGCCTGCGGATTATGTGCGAAGAATTAATTCTCTGCTGACAGATTCGATAGGTGAACAAAGTTCGGTAATTATTACTCCATAATCGTAAAATTTAACCTCCGGCTTGATCGTAATCGGGTAGCGGGTGAATAAACTTCGGTGTTAATCGCCCGCTGTCTGTTGCGATAATGCTTTTGATTGATTTTTTCATTCGAAAGCATATCTGTTGTTTTGGTTGGCGACGAGGCTGGAATTTGAACGTTCGGTCAATGCATTAGAAGAAACTCAAACAATTTTGTTCGACTCTTGACGATTTCCAACTGATGCAAAGAGTTGAATTCGCAGAAATGTCCGTCTTGAGAATTTGCAGACCACAAGGATTTTCTATCATTTGCGAATCTTTGCCTACATTTCTATAATTCAGCGTCATTGTTGGGAATTGCTAATTTGGACGAAAAGAGACAATTGACCAACAAATTTGTCGGGGTATAGCGCAGGCTGGTAGCGCACCTGCTTTGGGAGCAGGGGGCCGGGGGTTCAAATCCCTCTACCCCGACCATGTATTATGCGCCTGTAGCTCAATTGGATAGAGCAACGGCCTTCAAATAGGAGCCTTTACAAGGAAACATGAACTTGTAAAGTGGAGGGCACTGTATCGGTGAAACCTTAACTTGCAATGGAGATGGCAACACCGAGGAAATCGAATGAAGAATTCATTGGAGATCCGTAGAGACTATACGTGCCCCACCTGCGATGGTGAAGATATAGTCCAGACTACAAACTGGTGAAGCGTACTGACACTTCAGCCAGGCAGTGAAAATTGTAGTAGTACGCTAAGCCGTAGGTTACAGGTTCGAGTCCTGTCAGGCGTGCTCGATTGAATTTGGTTTCAATTGAATTGATTTGTCAAATATAGTAATCTTGAAACCGACTTCTTATTTATTGTGGTGGGCGTAGCTCAGTAGGTAGAGCCCTGGATTGTGGTTCCAGTCGTCGTGGGTTCAAATCCCATCGTCCACCCCATTCTTTTTACATTTTGTCACATCTTCATTCCGATTCATGCTTCTGCCAACTTTTGAAGAAATCAACCAGTCTGCTTCGTTGATTGGTCAGCATATGCAACCTACCCCTCAGTACAAATGGCCGCTGCTTTGTCAACGCTGTGAAACGGATGTGTGGGTGAAACACGAAAACATGTCCCCAATAGGCTCATTCAAAGTTCGCGGCGGAATCAATTACATGTCTCAAATACCTGACAGTCATGTAATTACGGCGACCCGAGGCAATCATGGCCAATCCGTGGCATTTGCGGCTCAAATTTTTGGCAAAAATGCAACCGTGATCGTACCGTACAACAATAGTCAGTCAAAAAATGCAGCAATGCATGCGTTAGGAGCGAATCTTTCCGAATACGGTCGGGATTTTTCAGAGGCTCACGACTATGCTCACCAACAGGCAGCTGAACTCGGGTTGCATTTTGTTCCTTCATTCGATCAAAAGCTAGTTGCTGGGGTCGCCAGCATGGGCATGGAACTATTTGATGCAGTACCCAATTTGGACGCAGTATACGTTCCAATAGGCTTAGGCTCAGAAATTTGTGCTGTGATTGCCGCTCGCGAAGCACTTGGATTAGAGATGGAAATTATTGGTGTTGTTGCCGCGAATGCACCTTCCTATTTCTTGTCCTTTAACCAGGGTCGAGCTGTAGAAACTGATTCTGCGAATACATTTGCCGATGGAGTAGCGGTTCGAATTCCAAATACACAAGCACTCGACATCATTCTTCGCCATGTTTCAAAGGTAGTGAAAGTTTCCGAATCTGAGATTGAGAGTGCGATTCATCACTACTTTGACGATACTCATCAACTGATTGAAGGAGCAGGCGCTGCTACCTTAGCTGCATTATTGCAAGAAAAATCCCGCATGAAAGATAAACAGGTCGCAGTCATCGCTTCGGGAGGAAACATCGACAAAGATCTGTTTCGTCAAGTCCTGCAAAAGAACGTATAACAGGCTGCAAAGAAAAATCCGGCATGCCACTCCCTAATTTGTTTTGATGGCAGATCATTTACGTAGAAGACGCCGCCATCCAAGACGCAAAGCGGACTCCATCCAAACCCTGAAATGGCGCAAGGTCGTCAATCCATATACACCCCTCAATATCCTCACTGACGATCAAATTGAAGCCATTCATCGCGCTTCTTTAGTCGTTTTACGTGATTCGGGAATTAAATTTTTAAGTTCGCAGGCACTAGGTTTTTTTGGTGAGGCAGGGGCCGAAGTCGATCAAACTTCCCAAATGGTACATTTCGATCCGGAATTGGTTGAAGAATTGATTGCTCTTCCACCATCGAAATTTACGATTGCTGCAAGAAATCCAAATAGATCAACCGAAATGGGGGCCAATGTTCTGAATTTCGCAACAGTAGGCGGTCCATCTTTCGTCTCTGATCTCGATAGAGGCCGAAGAGCTGGAACTATCAAAGATCTGGAAGATTTTTTTAAGTTAGCCAGCCAACTAGAAATATTCCACTTTTGTGGTGCAACACCCTTTGAACCTCAAGATCTACCGGCTGAATCACGTCATCTTGATAAATATCTTGCTGCGATAACTCATCATGACCGAATTTGGTTGACGAGCATGTTAGGTGCCTATCGCGCTAGAGATGGCATCGAAATGTTAAAAATCGTGCATCAGCTGGATTCCTCCGAAATCATCCGTCAACCTTCCACAATCGGTAACATCAACGTAAATTCACCGCGCCAAGTTGACCGAGCCATGTCTAATTCCTTGATCGAGTTTTCACGCTTTGGGCAACCGGTTTTAGTGACGCCTTTTACGTTGTTAGGTGCAATGGCGCCAACAACGATGGCAGGTTCTCTCGTGCAGCAGAATGCTGAAGCGCTCGCCTGTATTGCGCTCACCCAAATCGTTCGACCAGGTACGCCCGTGATTTACGGCAGTTTTTCGAGCAACGTTGATATGAAATCCGGCTCACCGGCATTTGGCACACCCGAATATGTTCGAACAACACTGGCGAGTGGACAACTAGCGAGAAGGTATCGACTGCCTTATCGTTCCAGCAACACGAACGCATCAAATGCGCCGGACGGCCAATCGGTATACGAGAGCTGCATGTCGGTATGGGCTGCAACTTTGGCTCACACCAACTTGTTGTTACATGGAGGGGGCTGGTTGGAGGGTGGCCTTGTAGCATCATTCGAAAAACTGATCATCGATGCTGAAATTTTGCAGATTATGATCAAATCGCTTGAACCCATTCCCGTCAATGAAGATACGCTCGCAGTCGAAGCGATTGCAGATATTCCGCCCGGAGGACATTTTTTCGGATCGCCCCATACGATGCAGCGCTACCAAGACATCTTCTATACGCCCTTGCTGTCGGACTGGCGCAACTTCGAGACATGGAACGCGGATGGTGCCCAACACACTTTTCAAAGAGCGAATACGATCTGGAAATCATTGCTCCGTCGCTATGTAAAACCCAAGATCGATCCAGGAATTCTGGAAGAGCTCAATGAGTTCATCTCTCGTCGAAAGAAACAAATTGAAAACGGAAATGAAAATGCGGTATTCGACCAATAAGATTCAATACCTCTGTTCCTGTTTCCGTACGTAGTGTAACGGTAGTCACGAAATTGTAATGACATTAATGAGGTCGACCACAATAGATAGACTGAAGTCTTGCCACAAGAGCTGGCTGAACTCGCCGACGGGCACAGCACGCATTTCACCCGCCTTGTGAAATCGAGGTCGACTGTATCGATTGCGCAATTAGGTTGAAGTCGATGATGGTTTCATCAGCCGCAAATGCCCAGGGCAACTCAGATGGGGAGCCGTTGGGAAAATCTGTTCCCGCTGGCCTGGAACGCAGCGAGGAAAGTGCGAGCTTAGTGGAACTTCAAGGCATTTCAACATCCTCAATTTCCATCTACTTTTTTT
The DNA here is from genome assembly GCA_965202855.1 of Arenicellales bacterium. Lineage (GTDB taxonomy): Bacteria > Pseudomonadota > Gammaproteobacteria > Arenicellales > JAJDZL01 > JAJDZL01. The sequence goes on from CBDBBP010000004.1 coordinate 1,309,484, forward strand.
TGGGTTAGATAAATCCTTGAAAATAAGCACCTTTGCTTTTGGCACACCAAAACTTTCAATCATCGTGGACATGGTGCATTTCGTGTAATCGAGAAATTATTGCGATTACGTCGACTAGAAGTGAGAGAAGAGACGCCCCAAAGGGGCGTCGGGCCAATGGTACTAGCACTGGCGGGGTCATAGTACAAAATAAAATTTCTGTAACTATTAATTGTCAATAGTTTTTATACAATTAATTTGTACGGTGAGACTCATCACTTTGTTCGCTTTTACTTAGTTAATCTCCGCTGATTCCCGCCTATATTTCTCAACTCACCAGAATTTAGCACTCATACTGGGAGGACTTTCAAGTATGTATAGAGTGATCGTTTATATAGACGGATTCAATCTCTATTACGGACTTAGAGAAAAAAATTGGCGTTGTTACTATTGGTTAGACGTCCACAAACTTGCCAATAATTTGCTTAAGCCTAATCAGCGTCTCATTGCGATACGTTATTTCACCGCGCGTATTAAAGCTGGTTCTGAAAAAGCACAACAGAAAAAGAAAAGGCAAAATACTTATTTGGATGCGTTGGGAACACTTCCAAATACTAATCTGCATTTTGGTAACTATCTGAAGAAAGTTCAAAGATGCAATAGATGTGACTCGACGTGGTTTACGTACGAAGAAAAAATGACCGATGTCAACATTGCGGTTAAATTATTGATTGATGCAGAAGATGACTTTTGACACAGCAATTATTGTTTCTGCCGATAGTGATTTATCGCCCCCGATTGATACTGTACGCAAACGAAATCCAATGAAGCGTATCGTTGTTGCGTTTCCCCCAAGAGAGTCTCCAACGCATTGAAAGACATTGCGTCTGCATGGACTTCGATAGATCGCAAAACACTGAAAAACAGTCAATTCCCTCAACGTGTGAAAACTACTGATGGATTTTCCTTGCGTCGGCCTCAAGAGTGGAATTGAACATTCTCATTGTGGTTTTGGTTGACAAAGATCAGTCGACTGGCACTCAAACAATCTAGCTAGTGCTGTTCCAACAATATTGAAGGCAGTTTATTCACGAGCTTAGTTACAGCGATCGTAAATTTTTCAATCGGAAATCAGACTTGGTGGACACGGAAGAAATCAATTCGTGCGTTATGGCAGTTGAGACATTTCAATCAGTAGAGACAAATAAGAATGCTCGTTTGCCTACCTCCAGAGTCGAGGGTTCAACTGCTGCTAGGGGAATCAGGACTAGCCGCGGTGAGTGTTAAGTAACTAGAGCGCACTTCGGAGCATTTGAGCTATAGATTGTTGAGTCTGAACAAATCACATATCAATGTCGAAATGGTGCTGTTTCTCACAAACACACTAGCATCCCGTCAAACCAAAATACACCTATGCACGCAGCGGAATTCGAATCAGCAGTTTAACTCCATGCCACGAATTTGGGCAACGTAGGCGACAAAGATTCAAACCCGAAGAAATTCGTAAAAACGAACAACACGAAGACAACGCAAATTATTATTTTCTTCGATCCAACCCGGTAAGAAGGCCCCGGAATTGTTTGGTTGTCCAGCTCCACCCTTGCACTGATTTTCATACCACTTCGTTTGCTCGCGCCAAACCACAGGTGTGCGCTCATAAATTTCATGGCCAATCGAAAAGGTTAGTGAACCTTTTGATATGAAAGAGATTACCCTGTTTTAATCTTATTAGCTTTTTTTATGGCAGTTGAGTTCAACTATACCACCTACTGAAACAGAAACAAGGGCATGCAAGACCAAAGGAAAATTCAGTTACGTGGCTTTCGCAAATTTGTGAATCTTGAGATCTGTCAGAGTCAGCTCAGCAATCAAGTCTATCCAATTCTTGAACATAAGCTTTCCAGGTTGACTCCAAGTATTTTCAATGAAGGGCAGGACATCGGATTCTGGAAAAGCAGCTGGTGTGTTGCCCAGCTCCAGATCTTTCAACAAAGTGATTCGATAACGATCAAGAATTTGCCTCGCTGCGTCACATAAATAATTTTTGGGGTATTCTGGATAATCTTCTCGCACACCGGCCGTGTATCTTCCAATTTCTCGTTTGTATTCTTTCAATAGACTGAATGAATCATATTCTGGATGTCCTTGCAAATACACCCATTTCAACCCATCTGCACTAACCGCTATATGAAAATCGGCTTCTGCACTGCTCGCAAGAACCTGAGCTCCACAAGTTTCAAGTTGAGCGGTGGTCATTTCAAACACATGTGAGCGCGGCGCGTCAAACTCAGTTTCAATTCCTTCAACCAAAGGATGCAATGACTGGCAGATCTGGTGAGAAAACACACCCCATCGTTTGCTTGGAATACAACGAGTACGTTCAATTCCATGTAACACGTTCAAGATCGCGTGCGACGCAAGGCACGAACACATGATCGATGGCACATTGGATTCTGCCCAGTGGATAACTTCCACAAAGTAAGGCCAGTATCTTTCGTCTTCCAGTTTGAACTTGCCTGGATTTGCACCGGTCAACACCAGCCCATCCAGATATATGGATTTTGCAATTTCGAAGGTGTCGTAATAATCTTCGACATAAGCCAAAGCTTCATCTTTACGGTTGAGACCGTCTACTGTAATTGGGTAAATATAAATGAGATAATTGTCTTGAGCCGCGGCTATCAACCTAAGAAACTGCCTTTCCGTGGCACGCAGCGCCCGATCAGGCATCATATTTAAGAAGCCGATGTGAATACTTGGAAGCTGTAGCTGATTGGCATCGCTTGTAGTTAGGATTTCAATTCCTTCGGCAGCCAACCGATCCCAGGAACTGATTTCCCTATGTCTGACAAAAGGCATGAGAACATACCACCCCTATCATCTTCCACTTGATAATCCGCTACAAATCAATTCAATAAAATCCGATTCGTCGCGCACATCATCTATGTCATCACCAGCTACAATACAGCCATACTGCCTTGCAATCATTTCGTATTTTGGACGTCGAGCTTTCACGAGTTCAGGAAAAATCCAGCTGACAAATTCATCCGGATCAATATCCCTCCAACCGTTCAAGTTTTCGATCTTAAGATATTCCTTCAACTTGCTGCTTAAAAATTCTGAATCGTAGTAGAGCGGCTTCGGATGACTTACCTGGCGACGAACAATTGCAGCTTCAAACTCCTCACTTGCTTCTAAATAAACAATTACGGTGTGTTTCGCCAAATGCTCCAGCACTCGTTTGTTGTTGAGTTCACAGATGCTGCCGCTGGCATCGTTTACGAAATTGTCATATCCATAAATCTCTTTTGCTTTACGAATGAATTCACCAACGTCCAGCATCGCCGACACCTCTGCATCATGGTGCAAATCTTGTCGTCTTTTGAATTCTGTAAAACTAAGTCCGCCTTTGCTCTCATCCCCAATTTTGCCAACATATTTCGACAACAGTTCGAGATTGTCAAACGTCATCGCACTTCCAATGTAGATTGAATCACTTCGCAATAGATCTCGCAAAAAACCAACTCCCATCGCTTTTTGTTTGATGTTGTCTAAGATGGGCTCTTTCAGATAGCGTGTGCCAATTCGATAATCCGCTGAAAAATGAAACCAAGATGTTTTAGGCAGTTTTCGTGCCAATGTAGTTTTGCCGACACCCGACATTCCGATCAAAGTAACCGCTTTCCGTCGATTGGCTTTGAATTGCTCACAAGTAGGTAACAAGAAACTAAACCCCTCTGGAATTATTCCGTAGTTTGAAGTAATTCCTCTAATTTGTGCTGTTTTACGAGCAAACTCAATTGATCAAATCCTCCAATTCCGACTGAATTAATAAAAATTTGAGGTACCGTACGTCGGCCTTCGCTACGTTTTAGCATTTCTTTCTTTCGAGATGCACTAAAAAGCACATCGTATTCTTTAAATTCAACTTCTTTTTCTTTCAGTAACCGTTTTGCGGCGTAACAATAGCCACAAAATGGGCTGGTATAGATCTCAACCAATGCCATTTTTCTCCATTACCCTACACCAGTGTGCCCAAATCCACCTGCAGCGCGTTCACTTGGCTGAAAATCCTGGACTTGAACAAGTTCAGGTCGAATCACCGGAGCAAAGACCATTTGTGCGATTCGATCACCCGGACGTACTGTGAAAGCTTCATCACTTCGATTCCAGCAAGAGATAAATACTTGACCTTGATAATCCGAATCGATCAATCCAACGAGGTTGCCGAGAACAATGCCATGCTTATGACCAAGACCTGATCGAGGCAGAAGCAAAGCTGTGATGTGAGGATCTTCAATATAGATCGCGATTCCAGTTGGTATCAATTCACACTGTGATGGGCCAATTGAAATCTCAGTGTCAACACAAGCTCTTAAATCCAGCCCAGCTGAACCGTCGGTCGAATACTTCGGAAGTTCGATCGAATCTCCGAGTCTGTCGTCGAGCACTTTAAATCGTACGACCGGCATGATATTGAATTGAAATTTGTTCGATGAGCTGCTCCGCAACTTCTGTTTTCAGCCCTGGTCCCAAAGTGATGACATCTTCATAATTGATCAGTTCCAACGTATTATGATCAGACCCTAGCGCTCCACTGTTTCCAGCCACAAGATTCGCTGCAATCAAATCAATTCCTTTGCGAGTCAACTTTCGACGTCCTTCCTCAATCAGATTTTCGGTTTCAGCCGCAAATCCAACCGCAAATACACTCGGATATCTGGATTTAACTTCCGACAGAATATCTGGATTTTTAACAAGTTCGAGTAGTAAATTATCGTGCTTCTTTTTGATTTTGGATGGCATCATCTTTAAAGGTCGATAATCAGCAACGGCAGCAACTGAAACAAAAATGTTCGTTTCCTCTAGATTGCGCATAACCGCGTCAAACATGTCCCGAGCGCTTTTCACGTGAATCATTTGATTCACCGCGACATGATTTGATGTCGTTACAGGACCAGAAACCAAGGTGACGCGCGCACCTGCGCGAGTCGCTGCGTTGGCTACTGCATATCCCATTTTGCCGGAACTTAGATTTGAGATTCCACGTACCGGATCGAGAGCCTCCCAGGTTGAACCTGCGGTAACCAATACATTCACTTCATTCAACAGACTGCGATTGCTCAACATCGAAATGACGGATTTCACTATTTCCTCTGGTTCAAGCAATCGGCCAGGTCCCACTTCTCCACAGGCTTGGCTTCCTGTTCCTGGACCTAAAACAGAAACATCCCGGCTTTTTAGGATGTTCATGTTGTTTTCCGTTGCTGCATTCGACCACATTAAACGATTCATGGCAGGCGCAACAACTAATTTTGCTGATGTCGCAAGACAAAGAGTCGACAGTAAATCATCCGCAATACCGTGTGTGAGCCGCGCCAAAAAACTTGCGCTAGCTGGTGCAATAAGAACCGTATCCGCCCAGCGCGCAAGTTCAATATGACTCATTCCTGCTTCAGCTGCATCGTCAAATAGCTCGATTCGCACGGGATAACCGCTCAGCGCCTGCATGGTTAGCCCTGAGATGAACTGCGTGGCATTGGGAGTCATGACAACCCGGACTTCTGCCTCAAATTGTCGCAAAAGCCGAACCAGCTCTGCTGAGCGGTAAGCAGCAATTCCGCCTGTAACTCCTAACAGAATGTTTTTGCCTTTCAGCTCCATGATTGCTTGTAAATCTAATGCTCTCGTAAAATTGGGCAGAACCAAGTTCTGCCGCAAAAATTCTTAGTTATCCCCAAATTGTTCCATCACTCAAAATGTACGTGCGTGACAGAATGTCGATTGAAACGAGTAACAAGAATTTCCTGCATCCGCAGCCATTCATTCTCGAATTTTAACAAGTCCAATGCGAATCATTCCATTGTTCCTTCATCGTTAAAGAAACTTGTCAATCTCAGTCCATCTGACTGTAGCTGATTCAGCAGACCAAGCACTGAATCATATGACTGATTTTAATTATAAATTTAAGAAACATGATAAAATTTCAGATTCGCAACTATTGCTTCATTTCAATAATTTCTTGTGGAACTCAGGCGTTGCTGAGAGTTCCAAATTTAGACAATTCTGATCGGAAAGCATTTGATTTGTTTCGCGGAATCGTATAGAATTTGCGTTCCTTTTGTCAAAATTTCATCGTTTACCATTTCTACAATGCCAAGAGTTTGCAAAATTACCGGGAAAAAGACCGTAAGCGGTCACAAGGTCTCCAAATCTAACATCAAAACCAAGCGACGGTTTCGTCCAAACTTACATTATCGAAAGCTTTGGGTGGAGAGCGAAAAAAGATGGGTTAAGTTACGTCTGACCCAAAAGGCTCTGCGTACGATTGACAAGAAAGGCATTGACGCGGTTCTAGCCGAACTGCGCGCCAACGGTGTAAAAGTGTAAGTTCGAATAGGGGAACCAAAAAATGGCATCAAAAGGCAAATCAGGTGATAAAAGCAAGCCAAAGCGCTTGAACATTAAGTTAGTATCCAGTGCTGGCACTGGTCACTTTTACACAACGAGCAAGAACAACGCAAACTCGACTGGGAAACTTCAAATTCGAAAGTACGATCCCGTGGTCAAAAAACACGTAATGTATAAGGAATCGAAATTAAGATAGATTTCTGCAGGAAAATTTCGGCGATTGAAATAACAAATCAACCCGTCAAAAACGTAAAAACCGATGTGACTTCCCATCGGTTTTTTTGTATCTGTCGACGTTCGTCAACTGCAGACGCTACCTTTCAATTTAATCGAAAAATTCATTAAAGCTTCGATGCCAGACTCTTCTGCGAGTCGACACCACTCATCCAAAGCGCTTCGCAGCTGTTCATAAGAGGAAGAAGACCGAGTGGCGATTTTGTGCAATGATTCTTTCATCAAATAAACCTGTTCCAATCTCTGATTGGATTCAAGGAATCTTTGCAGCCGAACTTGATTCTTCGAACTCAGCCTAACTCGCTCGGTTGCCAACAGGTGCTTCGCTTTCTTGATCACTTTTTTTGTCTCACCTGAGGCTGAGCGAATTTCTTCTCGATAAACATGGCGCACGACATCATTGGCATAATTCGAGAATACCTGAACTCGATTTGTCGCAAACGCACGGACAGTATCCATGTCACATCGATTTTTATCTGCGTGATACGTTAAAACTGGGATTTTACGACGAATTTTCAACAGTCTAAGCGCGCTGAACATGCGAACATACTGCCACCCCAGATCAATCTCCCATTTTTGGGTAGAAAACTGCGCTGAACTTGCGTAGGCGTGGTGATTATTGTGCAGTTCCTCGCCACCAATGAGTAATCCCCAAGGCACAATGTTGCGACTTGCATCATTCAAATCAAAATTTCGATAACCGAACCAATGACCAATTCCATTGATCACACCCGCAGCCCAAAAAGGAATCCATAGCATCTGAACTGCCCAAATTGCTAAACCGGCGGCAAATCCGAATAAAAACAGGTCTAACAATAGCAGAATGCTTATGCCATAGTTTGGATGAGCAGCGTAAATTTTGCGTTCCAGCCAATCGTCTGGGGTGCCCTTGCCAAATTTTTCCAAAATCCCTGGAAGTCTTGCAGCCCGTCGGTAGAGCAGCATTCCGCCCCACAGGACGGCGTTGATCCCATTCACTTGAGGACTGTGAGGATCGTCTTCCGTTTCAACAGTAGCATGATGTTTTCGGTGTACTGCCACCCACTCCTTGGTTACAATGCCGGTGGTCAACCACAGCCAAAATCTAAAAAAATGACTCAGAATTGGGTGCAGTTCAAGTGCTGAGTGCGCTTGTTGACGATGTAAAAATATTGTTACGGAAACAATCGTTATGTGTGTTAAACCCAAGCAAACGAGGGCATATCCCCACCAGGGAAGGTCAAAAACAGGAGCGATCACGGATTATGCTGGCATGAATGTGATTAAACTGACAAATTTGACTGAGTTGAGGTTCGCGACAATACAAGAGGGCACATTGACGAAACCTGCTGATCCGTTCGTCGAACCTTTGATTGAAAGTTTGATCCTTCGCAGAAGCACGCTGATCAACGTTCTCGATAGACAATCCGTCCCTTGGTAAGATCATACGGGGTCAGTTGCACAATAACTCGATCACCTCTCAGTATCCGAATGTAATTTTTTCGCATTTTTCCGGATATATGTGCGATTACGACGTGGTTATTGTCTAGTTTAACTCTAAAGTTGGTATTTGGTAATGTCTCAATTACAGTACCATTCATTTCGATTTGATCTTCTTTCGGCACGTTCGCTAGCTTTTAATCTCTCGTTGGTTACATTGAAGATAAAGTATAAACGCAAAAGTGTATCAAATTTTACGATTTTATGAACACCCCAATTTGACTTAGAAAATCAAAGAGTAACATAACGCTTTTGTTCAATGCGTCAAATTTCAGTCGAATCTACAACGGAAAAGCAATCTGAAAAATAATGCTCTGGTGGAAAACATTTCACATTATTTTTGTCATTACGTGGTTTGCGGGGATCTTCTACCTTCCCAGATTGTTCGTCTACCACGCGCAAGCGCAGGACACGATCAGCCTGGAAAGATTCAAAGTGATGGAGCGTAAGCTCTATTTCGGAATTTCGACTCCCAGCGCGATCATCACCCTCATCACCGGATTTACTCTATGGTTGAAGTATGGATTCGGTGGTATGTGGTTACACTACAAGGTCCTGCTCGTGGCCATTTTAGTGCTGTATCACCTCTGGTGCTTCAAGTATCTTGCTGATTTTAAAAAAGACAAGAATACTCGAAGCCATATTTTTTACCGATGGTTCAACGAGATCCCGGTACTTTTGCTGGTCGTGATTGTCGCTCTGGTTGTGCTCAAACCATTTTAGTCAAGTATGGATTAAACAGGTTCACAAAGCGCAGCCCCAAGAATAGGACCATTTACGGCCTGTCTTGAAGAATTGAATGCCTGCACGATTACAGCGCAATTTTGATTGTCAGACAGTTCACCAATCTCAGTTTCAAATTTCACTTGCTTGCCATTCCAGACGCCGATCGATTGCATGCTCCTGACAATATTGTAGTTATCCAGTGTTTTTCCATGATTTTCGCCAAAGGGGATGACGGTCGTTTGCTTTTTGTCGATCGTAATCAACCATACATCAGCAGGAGAATCATGCTTGCCGTCCACTTGAACCTCAACTTTCCCCGCTTTACTCACCTGAGCTGACGCTGATAAAACAAACTTTGACGCTTTCTGAAGATGATAATATGCTCGAGGAGATTGGCTGCCAACGAAGGCAGATCGACCATCCACAACCATTTGTGGCGTATAGACGCCTCTACGTCCATCCAACGACAATTCGTTATAGTCTCGTTGACGCTTAGAGTATGCTGACGATGAATATGGGTCTTGCCATTGACCATGTGAACCGTAGTTGATGCTATTCCAGTAATCCACGTGAAATTCCAAAGACAGAACATCATCAAAATTCGTGGCAATTTTTCCAAGCAGTTCTTCCGCAGGCGGACAAGAATAACATGACTGAGAAGTGAACAGTTCCAGCACATGTTTGATTTCAGCTTTCACGGAAGCGCTCGTCAACAGCAAGAAAATTGTGCTTAATGCAATTGATATTTTGTAGATTCTATTTTGAGATTTCGTCATTTTTCCGATTTCATCGTATTGTTCTAAAAAATTTATTCTGTTTTGTTTAAAGTAGTTCTCGTTTCGCCTCAAATTCCACCCAACACCGGCAACATTATCCGTTTATGCTCTAACACAGGATGCAGCTTACATCTGATTGAACCTCTGGGATTTCAGCTTAGCAATGCAAAGCTGCGCAGGGCAGGCTTGGATTACTCTGAAACCGTCAATATTCAAACCTATCGCTCGTTTTCCGATTTTGACAATTCCCATGAAAGCGGGCATCGCTTCACATTTTCCAAATGGCACACGAATTTATTTACCAATGTCGACTACAAACCAAGAGATGCATTGATCTTCGGCTCGGAGACGAGCGGGCTTCCAACAGAAATCCGTAACAGTGTGCTTCCCGAACACCGAGTCTTGTTGCCAATGCTCCCACACAATCGCAGCCTGAACCTATCAAACGCAGTTGCGATTGCAGTATACGAAGCATGGAGACAAAATGGATTCAGCCAGTTGCAGTTTCCAAATTAGACTCTATAAACGCGTCAATTTTTCCAATGTTACTATGATAGACATCCGTTTCACTACAGTTGTTTCAAAAATTCGGGCCAAAGAACCAGAAATCGAATGCTTCAAAATTGAACAGTTCGTTCTGATCTCGATTTTATTCGCACAACTGATTTATTTTTCGACTGGAAAATTTTCCTTGGTCCAAGCCGCAAATCCACCTTGTAATGTTCGCACATCAGAAAAGTCATTTTTTCTCAATATGCCGGCCGCTTTGGGGCTTCGGTTGCCCATGCGACAGACAACTACGACCGTACGGGATTTGAACTTTTTCAGGCTATTGATATCGGACTGAACATTGCTCAAAGGGATATTGCGAGCTTTCGGAATACGCCCGCTACGAAACTCAGCTGGATCAGACACATCTAATATTAAAGCTTTTTCAGCTTTCATGACTCGCGGCAAATCCAGTACATTCACGGTACGGATGCCACCTCTGCGCTTGCGCAGAGGTTCGAAAGCAAGCAAAGCGATAACCGCAATAAGGGCAACGAACAAATGCCAGTTTAATTGAACAAATTCAAAATCCATGGGCAATCTAAGGGGTTAACAATGAAACTGACAATATCTTATCCCCAAGTGATTCTACCTAGGTTATTGAATATGTACGTCAAGTCACTTTTTTGGAATGAGTTTGTTACAAAGCGTAAAACTTGCGCTTGCAACAAATCAAACGCGATTATATTCAAAGCACTCAGTGGATTTCGCTTTCATATGGATTCGAGACGTTTTACGCTGTAATGAAATTTAGACGGATTCTAATGTCTGCGTCGGGGGGAGAAAAAATCACGAGCAGTTCAATCACGTTAAGGTACGCAGTTTCTAGTCAAAAGACATACAACTTACCATGCCCAGTTTTGCACCATTTACAATATCTTAATACAGTTTAGATTAAGGTCCACTTTCCAAATTTAATTTGACTTCGGGCTTAACTCAAATCTAACTTGAAATTTCAGGAATTTAGCACTTTGAGCACAAACCTTTTTCTTTGTCTTTCTTTCATCTTTGTCCCTGATCACAGTTTATGAAGCATTCTTACATTTAATTCAGAAATAGACTGCTGGTTAAATGCTATTATTGAACGTAAAATAGTAATTATCGATGCATTTTCTCGCACGACTCAAACTCTCGACTATCCTGCAGGAAATAACTCTAAATTTGTAACTCAATTGAAGATCGCACAAAATTCAAAATAAGGCCGCCATTAATGATTTCACGATACAGATCTACCATTGCATTTTGCACTATTTTGACACTGACTCTGCTTGTTCCTCTGTCGTCTCAAGCTCAGTCAGCGGAAAACAGTCAAAGCTCTCCTTTACCTCTTACACAGATTGCTAACTTTGCCGAAGTATTTGAAGCAATTAAAAAATTCTATGTCGAAGATGTCACTGATGAAGACTTGTTGAACAATGCGATTCGAGGAATGATCAGTGGCCTCGATCCTCATTCAGACTATTTGGATCGTTCAGAAATGTCCGCCCTCCGCATTGAAACAACGGGGAAATACGGTGGCTTGGGAATTGAAATTACGAAACAGGGAGCTGGAATACGAGTAATATCTCCAATCGATGACACACCCGCGCATAGAGCAGGCGTACTTCCCGGTGATCTGATCATTCAACTGGATACTCGTCCAGTCAATCGCATGACCTTGAACGAAGCTGTAAATATCATGCGAGGTGAACCCGGAACAGACATTACACTCACCATAATTCGACAAGGTTCGAGTCAACCGCTCAAAATTACTCTGACTCGAGCAGTCATTCAAATTCGAAGTGTGAGAGGACGGTTGCTGGACGACAATTTCGGATATGTTCGAATAACGCAGTTTCAATCCACGACGCCTGAATTGGCTCGTAAGAAAATTCAAAGTCTTGCCAACGAATCAGATTCACTTGAGGGCATGGTGCTGGATCTTCGCAACAATCCCGGCGGAGAATTAAGAAGCGCAATCGGCGTTTCTGATATGTTTATTGACGACGGCATCATTGTTACTACCCGCAACCGCGATGGTGTGAGTGCACAGCAGTACAAAGCAACACCTGGAGATATATTGCCGGATACCCCTATCGTTGTTCTGGTAAACGAAGGTTCCGCTTCTGCCTCTGAAATTGTTGCCGGTGCGCTGCAAGATCATAAGCGTGCGATCATTATGGGTGAAAAAACTTTTGGCAAAGGCTCAGTTCAGACAATTTTTCCGGTAAACGCTGATACAGCGGTAAAGCTGACGACTCATCGTTACTACACTCCTGCAGACCGTTCCATCCAAGGGCGTGGCATCGTGCCGGATATCGTTGTCGAAAGACGCGAATTCGCTGACGCTGAGCAAGATGAAAATCCGATGATTCGTGAGTCTGACCTTGATGGCGCTCTTGAAAATGAAGCCGAAGAAGAGAATCCAGATAGCGCTTCTCTTACTACCGATGCCACAGTTGGCAATGATTTTCAGCTGCTCGAAGCTCTTAACCTGCTGAAGGGTTTGCGAATTTCCTTAGGAATTACAGGCTGATAGATACCCATTTAGTAAATGGGGGAAAATCGGGGTATGGATGTCAGTCATGACAGTGCTGTGTGATTGAATCGAAGTCTGTAACAGCGGTTGATTTCTGACAATTTGTGACTCATGAAGGTGGCATGGAGGCGCGTTGTGAGGCCATATACGCAAGTTAGCGGATTCGCGGCTGGCCAAAGCAGAGCCAAACGGTTTTGTTGATTCGGCTGTGGGTGGGTTTGCTGTGGGCAGTTGCCCGCAGCTGAGCTTGACTTTCGGCGCTGAACAGTGTAGTCTATTGATCCATGTTGTATCTTGTTTCTGACCGAAGATGGAGTGCCGGGCCGGCGCAGACTGAGCTGCCGCGTTTGGAGCGGAGCCTGCAGACCCATGGTTGGCTGTTGCCAGCTGTGTCTCTGGGTTCGAGGACAGGGCGGTCATGAGCGGGCGTGGCCGAGTCCAGCCCTACCGACGGCTGAGAAAGGAATATCGTCAGCTGCGTGAGCATCTGGAGCTCAAGGATCGTCAGCTATGCGAATCGGTGGAGGCCAATGCTGAGCTGCGTCAGAAGGTGCAGGCGCTGTCGGATGAACTCAAGGTTTTGAAGAATCTGCCCAAACGGCCGCAGCTGAAGCCCAGCGGAATGCATGACAAGACTCGAGCCAAGGTCTCGAAGAAGTCTGGCAAAGCCAAGAAGAAGCCGGCTCGCGGCCCCAAGAAATACAGCGACAGAGCAGACGCGGGTGAAGCGTCGAAAAATTCAACGGAGGTGTGAAAAATTCAGCGCGCCGCACTTTGCAAAACTTCGTTCGGGCAAGCCCTCACTTCGTTTCGCCAAGTGCGGCAAATTAAGTTGAATTGACGAAAAGTTTGGAGAAAATTAGAGAATAATTGACCTTCAGGGGTGGGTCGCTTTTCAATTGGAATGGTGGGTCAATTTTGTATTGGAATCTACAAAACCTGTTACCCTTCGCTCAACCGGCTGCTGCAGCGTCTTTACAAGAACAAGTCTGAACTGCTGTGAACGCTGGATTATCCGCGCACCCCTTTGCACAACAACCTAGGCTATGCCTATATCGGCATAGCCTAGGCGAAAATGAAATTCGGGTACAGGTCACGCGCCGCAAAATCTCCGCTGGCACCCGCAGCGATGCTGGCCGCGACGCCCGTGACGCCGGTCTCGCACTGCTGAAAACCTGCCACAAACAGAACCTCAGCTTCTGGCACTATCTAGGGAATCGGTTCAAAGTGCCGGACGCACCTGACTACGCTCGTCAGCCAACTCGAAACTTCAGCCGCCCCGACCTGACGGTCAAAATCCCGACCGCTTCTTGTACAATCTCAATCAGTTCAATCACGCTAAAATGCGCCGTCGCCGTTCAGAAGACAACTGGCTATTCCCCAGTTTTGCTCCTCTTACTCAATTTACGTTATTTTGAATTTAAATATTTGATCTCAAATTGTACAAGTTTGAGATCAAATTCAACCCTCATTGGGGAATGATGTCATCCGAGTGCAACTAAGAGACAGCATCAAAGGAAAAGATCTTCAATTTCTGGTATATCAATCCAATCTGTTTCGCAGTTGCTCGAGCTCGTCGGGAGTTAAATCAGTCAGATCGCAAATCGTGTCGATTTCAAATCCTTTGGCCAACATCCTCTTGGCAACTTTCTTTCGATACTTCTCATCTTCTTCTTGATACCATTGCTGAAATCCTTGCTGAAACCCTTGCTGAAATCCTTGCTGAAATCCTTCTAGATAAGCTTGTTCTTCTCTTCGTTCCCAACTAAATACCGCCTCTCGCATAATTCTCCTGCCTTCGTCCATGACCACGATCTGTTCAATCCTTGCGATGTCCTCAATTGTGTTTTCTGGTTGATGATCGAGAAAATAATCTACCATGCGCGGGATTAAATCACTGCGTTCGGTGAACGGCATTGATGCGCTAACCCGCAATAGTCACCGCAGCATTTTAAAGGGAGAACTTCAGCTTGCATTCAAAGCTTGACTTCCTAGGTGTTTTCAACGTAAGCACTTGAGCTCAATATCTACAAATGCAAGAATACATTCAACTCTAATTGGGTAATGTTGTCATCCGAGTGCACTTTAGAGATGGCATCAAAGAAAACGATTTTGCTATTTTGTAATTTCAATCCAATCTGCTTCGCAGTTGCTCGAGATCGTCGAGAGTAAAATCAGTCAGATCGCAAATCGTGCCGATTTCAAATCCTTTGGCTAACATCTTCTTGGCAATTTGCTCTCCTTTCTTTTCAGATCCTTGCTGGATTCCTCGCTGAATTCCTTCTTGATAAGCTTGTTCTTCTCTTCGTTCCCAACTAAATACCGCCTCTTGCATGATTCTCCCGCCTTCGTCCATGTCCACGTTCTGTTCAGTCCTTGCGATGTCTTCAATTGTGTTTTCTGGTTGATGATCGAGAAAATAATCTACCATGCGCGGGATTAGATCACTGCGGTCGGTGATCGGCATTGAAGCGCTAACCTGCAATAGTCACTCCAGCATTTTAAAGGGAGAACTTCAGATTGCATTCAAAGTTTGACTTCCTAGGTGTTTTCAACGTAAGTGCTTGAGCTCAATATCTACAAATGCAAGAATACATTCAACTCTCATTGGGTAATGAAGTCATCCGAATGCGATTAAGAGATGGCATCAAAGGAAAAGATTTCGAATTTCTGGAATATCAATCCAATCTGTTCCGCAGTTGCTCGAGCTCGTCGGGAGTTAAATCAGTCAGATCACAAATCGTATCGATTTCAAATCCTTTGGCTAACATCTTCTTGGCAATCTTTATGGATCCTTCCTGAATTCCTTCTTGGATTCCTTTTTGACGGCCAATCTCTTCTCTTCGTTCCCAACTAAATATCGCCTCTTGCATGATTCTCTTGCCTTTGTCTGTGACCACGGTCTGTTCAATCCTTACAATATCTTCAACAGTATACTCTGGATGATGGCTGAGAAAATAATCGACCGTGCTAGGGATTAAATCACTGCGGTCGGTGAACGACATCGACGCGCTAATCCGAAACAGTCGCTCCAACATTCTGCTGGAAGAACTCCAGATCGCAGCCAACATGTAAAGCGCCGGCTCGCTCACCAAGCCCCGGATTTGTCTGGGAATTGCAAGATCTCTCAGATTCACAATGCGCGGCTCAAAATTCGGTATGTTGGCTCCAAACATCGATTTTAGCTCCGGTGGCATCTTGACCAGCGAATCGTGCAGCTGCAATGGTTTTTGCCACTTGCGTCGAAAGCCGTTGTAGACCACTATGGGCAGGACCGGCCGGCGTTGAGCACGCATGATCACGGCGCAGTATTCGTGCAATTGCAATAGAACATCAGAGTCCTTTTTGCTCTTGTGCTCAATGACACTGACCAACTGCAGCCGCTTGCCGGAGCGTTTCCAATTCACCGACACCACCAGGTCGGGTTTGCGCTCGCTCCAATTGGAGGTGAAAACAAGGTCAGTATCATTCGATAAAGTTCGCCAGTCGAATGCTTTGAACTCCGCTTCGGTCAAGGCCAGACGAAACAGATCGATACAGTATTTCGTGTGCTCGAAGATGGCTCGAAAGAATTTATCATGGGGAATCTTTGAAGTTGAACTTTCCTCCGACCCGGTGGAGAGGCTGTCCGATTTGCCGCTTCTTTTGTCTTTGGTCATACCGTGAACACTGTCTTTACTTTGGAATATTGCATGCAGCTGACGTGGGTTTTGAAACTGCATATGATCGCAGCTAGCAGATTGGAGGAGACGCCGTCCAATATCAGCCGTCCCTTGAACTTTACAATTTGCGCCTGAGGATGGATTTGGATTGCCAACGTCGCGACTTCCAATCACCTGGACGATCAAATTCAGAAAATTCTGACTAAATTTATACACCCAACCGCAATGCAATCGCAAATTTCGGATTGAATGAATGATCATCAGGGATTGACACCATTGTTTCGAGACTAGGAATTGCAAGGAATCGAATCATGCGAACCATTGCTATAAATCGATAGATTCATCGTGGACCATCTGTACTGAATCGCGAACAACAGCATAATCTCTTAATCAATTCAATGGATTTTTGCATTCAACTGTCGGCTGATTATCCCGACAAGTCGTGCGTTGGAGATTGAGTGTAGATAAGATATGCTGGAGCAGTCGAGGCTCGCGGATCGTGTGGGATTTGAGTCGGCTTCTTTAACCGAACATCACTGAATCAATGTATTGATGAATCCGGCCCCGCTTCAATTCGCTGTGAGAATTGCCGCGGAAACCACGAATCTGAAGATCATCATATCGGCTGTGGTTCTCCCTCTTTACGACATGAGAGTGTTTGCAGGTGCAGTCGTCGTTGCAGCTATTTTGACAGATCAGAGGCTTTTGTTGGGTGTCGGACGCGGAGCCCTACAAGTTCGAAATGGAACGCTTGGGAGTGCCGATCATTGAAACACAGGAAAGGTTTGATGAAACAGTTGCAGTACTACAGGACCTGCTGACTCGAGAGGAAGTGTCGTGGGACGGTCGATATTATCTATTTGAACTACTTGCCCAACATCCATAGTTGATCATGCCGCTTCGTCACACATTTCAGTGACGCAGGAAGCGACTTGGTCACTTAATTCGATTTGTTGGCTGATGGTCGGTTCAGCGCAACAATACCAATTCTCCGTCATGGTAGGTACTGCAGCGCCATCACTGAACTCCAATTCAGGAGATGGCATGTCGAGAGCCTGGTGAACCAGTTTCCAAACTCTCATAAATGCTTCGTTGCGCGTCTTGCCCTGACTATCAGCATCCATGATCCACTGCTGAACTGACTTGTGAAGCAAATCTACGCTTGAGTCGGGATGAGTCCAGTCAAATCCCAGCAACTCTGGGTTAAATTCATTCAGCCAAATTTCACGGTCAGCTGACTGCAGCAATTTCGAACCGCGCGGCAACAGCAATCGAATGCTGAGCTGAACCGGCGCTACACTATTTACCAGTCCCAGCTCAACGATCTCCTTGAGTAGGTCTCGGTAACCATTCAATGTGGTCCAAGGAGTAAACGGAACAAAAGTAGGCATCATTGATATGCCCAACTTTCTAAGCAGCGCTAACGATTTTCTAAAATCCCTTGCAGTATGTCCCTTATTCAATTTCTGCAGAATTTCGTCCTCGATAGATTCAACGGCTGTCGTGATGAAAAGGCAGCCGTTATCTGCAAATAATTGCAGCAATTCAGGGTATTTGACCAGATGCTCTACTTTGATCGTAGCATCCCAGGTGTAATTAGGAAACTCCGCTCGGAACTTTTCGATGATTCTTCTCGAATGACCAGGACCATTCAAAAAATCCGGGTCCCCAAAAGAAAAGTGTTCCGCTCCTGCTTCCGCTTGCTGTCGAATGTCATCAAGCACCACACGCGCGGGAATAACGCGAAAACGACCTTCATAAACTGGCACGACTGGGCAATGTTTGCACAAGTGCTTGCAGCCTCGGGTCGCCTCGACAAAACCCACAGTCTTGACTGCGCCATCTGCCAATACGAGACGTGAGTATTGATCTAGGTCGGGAAGAAGTGAGCGGTCTGGATTTACAAAACTTAACTTGTCCAGCGAAGTTCGCAGTCGTTTCAGATGATCAGTCGGTAACTTTTGTCGAATAGATTCACACAATGATTGAATATCAGCTTCGGATTCCCCGCCAAATACATATTCGCAACCTAGTGATCGAAAATATTCTTCATTTACAGGCGCATACAATCCATAAACACAAATCGCTTGGACGGATTTGATTTGGTTGATTTTTGGAATGACTTGAGAGGCAAGACGTGCGCCGGTATGCATCGCCAAATGGATTGCAACGACTTTGGATCCTAGAATTCGAGAGGAATCAAAAGACTCAACCGAAAGATCGATACAGTCTACTTCAAATCCAGCTATTTTCAGCCACGTTGCGGGGTGAGCAAGAGCAAAAGGTTGACGACCAATTTCATAAAGACTGATGAGCGAAACTTTCACAGAGACCGCTTCGCTAAAGCAATCCCAGCATCAATAGAGCGTCTTCCGACATCTTATCCTTCGTCCAAGGTGGGTCCCAAACTAGGTTTACATGGGCATCTGCAACACCTTCCACACATCGGACTGCGCACTCTACTGTTCCTGGAAAAGTTTGCGCAACGGGACATCCTGGCGTTGTCAGCGTCATCTCAATCTGAACGACTTTTTCTTCGTCGATATCAACAGAATAAATTAATCCCAGATCATAAATATTAACCGGGATTTCCGGATCATAGATATCGCGAAGAGCATCTACGATATGCTGCTCCAGCACAATATCAGTAACTGAGGGACTGTGTTCCTGATCGAGAGATACATCTGATTCAGAGATGCTGTCCCCAGAATTCAAAAAATCCGAGAGAAACTGATCTCGCGGTTGGGGTGGTCGTACGTTAACTGAGTTGGACATATCTGATTATTCCGTTGTCACGATTTCGGTATCGTTGTTCATTGCTGCGATCGCGGTATGCCAAGCGAGCGTCGCACATTTTACTCGAGATGGAAACTCGCGAACTCCACTTAAAACCTCAAGTTTACCAATGTCTACACTATTGTCGGTCCTTGCTCCGGTTACGGTGGCATGAAATTGCTCGAATATGGATTCTGCTTCCTGCTTCGTCATCCCCTTTAGCATTTCCGTCATGATCGATGCAGAAGCAAGAGAAATTGCGCACCCGCGCCCGGTGAAACGAATGTCTAGAATCTTGTCATCATCATCGATATAACAGTTCAGTGTCAACTCATCGCCACACAGTGGATTAACTCCTTCGGCTGAACGGTTCGCTGTGTCTAATGGACCGAAATTTCTAGGGCTTCGGCTGTGATCGACGATAACTTCCTGATAAAGAGCTCTTAAGTCATCCATCATTTTCCAAAAATACTCCGTGCCACTTCCAGTGACTCAAATAAGCGATCAATTTCACCGGTTGTATTGTAAATTGCAAATGATGCTCGTGCGGTTGCCGCAACATCAAAGTGGTGCATGACAGGCATCGCACAGTGGTGGCCCACACGAATTGCTATTCCTTCTCGGTCGACAATCGTGCCAATATCGTGTGGATGGATATCATCTAAACCAAATGCGAATACACCTGACTTATTTCTCGCCTGACCAAATATTTTTAGATCTTCAATGCAGCCAGCTTGTTGATGAGCATATTCCAAAAGATGACTTTCATGCGCAGCGATGGTGTCAAGACCGATATCTTGCATAAATTGAACGGCAGCGCCAAATCCAACCGAATCTGCGATGTTGGGAGTTCCTGCTTCAAATTTATGTGGGATTTCTGCATACTCCGCTCCTTGAAAGGTGACTTTCTTGATCATTTCACCACCGCCTTGATAAGGTGGCATGGCGTCGAGCAGCCGTTCGCGCCCATAGAGAATCCCGATGCCCGTCGGGCCATACATTTTGTGCCCTGACAACGTTAGAAAATCACAATCGAGTTCCTGAACATCCAGTTTCAAATGTGGCGCTGCCTGAGCAGCGTCAACAACCACAACTGCTCCAACATCATGGGCCTGGCGCGTCATCTCCCGTATTGGATTCACGGTGCCAAGAGAATTTGCCACATAAGTGATCGCAACAATGGCAGTTTTTTCATTCAGTAAGTTTTGATACTGGTCCTGGATGATTTCGCCTCGATCATCCATCGGTATCATACGCACTGCACTCCCAGTCTGTTCTGCCGCCAGCTGCCATGGAACGATGTTGGAGTGATGCTCCATTTCGCTGACGAGAATTTCATCTCCTGGTTTTAGTCGATATCGACCATAGGAACTCGCGACCAAATTCAAGCCTTCGGTCGTACCACGTACGAATATGACTTCACGCGCATGTTGCGCGTTTACAAACTGCCTGGCATATGCCCGAGCATTTTCAAAAGCCTCGGTTGCCCGATCACTGAGTGCATGGACACCTCGATGCACGTTGGCGTGATTTGTCGCATAGTAGTCTGCTAAGGCATTTGTGACGGCCAGAGGTTTTTGGCTGCTTGCTGCGTTATCCAGATAAATCAAATCTCGACCGTAGACTTTTTGATGCAGGATGGGAAATTGCTCTCTAATGGCATCCACATCGAACTGATTTGTCGCTGAAGCGTCGCGAGTTTTCATCTTAATGGCAACTTCACTCATGCGACTTTCCTCCCTTCCACGTTAAAACCTAATTTGTACTGTACGAGATCGTCGACTTGCTCTCGCAAGTCCTCGATCTCAATTTCCTGAACGATTTCTGTTGCAAATGCTCTTGTCAGCACAGCTCTGGCCTGCTTCTCACTCAATCCTCGAGTTCGCAAATAAAAAACCGCATTATTGTCGAGTTGACCAACGGTAGCTCCGTGAGAACACTTCACATCATCCGCATAGATTTCGAGCTGTGGTTTTGTGTCCGCTTCTGCATTTCTTGACAGCAATAGATTTTTGTTCTGCTGCTGTGCGTCGGTGTGCTGTGAATCAATATCAACTCGAACGCGACCATGAAAAACAGAACGGGAACTGTCATCAAGGATTCCTTTGTAGTACTCATCACTCGTACAATTCGGGCTGGCATGAACGACCGTCGTGTAATTGTCAACGTGTTGTTTTCCGCTTCCAAGGTACAAGCCTTTGAGTTCACAATGAGATTTCTCTCCATCCAGGGATTCATTCACTTCATGCCGATCCAGCAATGCCCCGAAAGACAGGGAATAAATCCGATATTTGCTGTTGTTGTCCTGGTTGATTTTTGAAGAGCCGATATGAAAAGCTCGATCACTCTCATTTTGGATTCTATAGTGATCAACTGCAGCATCCGAACCAATATGAAAGGTAATCGAAGAGTTTGTTAAATGATCTGAGTCTGCGACAGAAGCATAGTGTTCCAGCACATCTAACTTGGAGCCTGATTCGGCAAAAACAAAATGATTGAGGTTATTCATCCGTCGGCTCGCACCGCTGCTGCTGATACTGAGAATCTCCAATGTTCGTTCAACATGAACACCCGGCTTCAGATGAATCACAATTCCATCGGCAGCCAGAGCAGAGTTTAACGCAATGAAGCCATCGCTCCCTTGATTGGCCCTGTCTCGCAATCTTTCAGTGACGAACTCGTATACTTCGCTTTTAACATTTCGTTCACCGCTGAGAACCTGAGCCAACGATACCACCTCAACTCCGTTTTCTGGATGAGCAAAATTAGAGAGATGATCCACCAGCCAGCCATCTACAAAAACCACTCGTGCGGCATCCTCTGCACCGATGCTTAGATGTTTTATTTCTTCCGCAGTGATGTTGGCTTCGGTTCTTTGCAGAGGCTCAAATTCCATCCGTCCCAGCGGTTGAATATTGGTGTACCGCCAAGCTTCGTCTCTTAAGGTCGGTAACCCAATATTGCGAAAGCGCGTAAGGGCAGCAGTGCGTATGGCCTGAATATTTGTGTTGGCAGCACCCGGCAGGTGCTCAATCAGGTCAGAACTTCGTTCAATCAGATGACTGAAAAATTTACTGGGTCTCATGCAACTTCTGCTGTTTGATGTTGCATTACCCACGAATATCCATACTTTTCGAGCTCGTGAGCCAGAGTTTTATCTCCGGACATGACAATCTGTCCGTCCACCAGTACATGGACATAATCGGGAAGAATGTAGTCGAGAATACGCGGAAAGTGTGTGACGATGATTGTAGACCGACCTTCTTGACTCAAGGAATTAACTGCCTTTGAAACGACTTTAACGGCATCGATATCCAGTCCTGAATCGGTTTCATCCAAAATCACCAGCTTCGGTTCAAGCATCAGCAATTGGAGAATCTCATTGCGTTTTTTCTCGCCACCAGAGAAACCGTCATTGACAGACCGATATAAAAACGACTCAGGAATGTCGAGTAACTTCATCTTTCCTCGAACCATTTTCAAAAAATCGAGAGCGTCCACTTCACTTTCGCCATGATGTTTGCGGATCGCGTTTACAGCAGCTTTGATGAGGTAGATATTGTTAACACCTGGAATCTCGATTGGATGTTGAAAAGCCAAAAATACGCCTTCCCGCGCACGCTCTTCCGTATCCAGTTCAAGTAAGTCAACGCCGTTGTACAGTACGGTGCCTTTCACACCATCTACTATTTTTCCGGCAATTACATTCGCTAACGTGCTTTTTCCCGAACCATTTCGACCCATAATCGCGTGAGTCTGACCACTCTGAACGTTAAGGTTGATTCCGTTCAGAATTTTCTTGTTCGCTATTTCGACGTGCAAATCTTGAATAGACAGCATAAATACTCGTCCTTAAATAAATGTCATAAAAAAATCGGGAAGGAACTAGCCGACCGCACCTTCTAAACTAATGCCTAGCAGTTTCTGGGCTTCAACGGCAAATTCCATAGGTAACTCTTTGAAGACTTCTTTGCAGAAGCCATTAACAATCATTGACACTGAGTCTTCTTCCGACAGCCCCCGCTGTCGACAGTAGAACAGCTGATCTTCACTGATGCGTGACGTCGTCGCTTCATGCTCAACTTTGGCGGTCGGATTTTTCACTTCAATGTAGGGAAAGGTATGTGCGCCGCAGCGATCACCCATCAATAGAGAATCACACTGGGAGTAATTTCGGGCATTCTCGGCACCCTTGAGGATCCGCACCAGTCCTCGGTATGAATTTTGTCCACGGCCTGCAGATACGCCTTTTGAAATGATTGTGCTTGATGTGGCGCGACCGATATGCACCATTTTGGTTCCAGTATCCGCCTGCTGGTAATTGTTGGTCAGTGCGACAGAATAAAATTCACCGGTTGAGTGATCACCTTCCAGCATCACACTTGGGTATTTCCAAGTAATTGCAGATCCTGTTTCGACTTGTGTCCACGAAATCTTGGCATTTTCGCCGCGGCATGCGCCTCTTTTCGTAACAAAGTTGTAGATTCCACCTCGACCTTCCTCGTCGCCGGGATACCAATTCTGCACCGTTGAGTACTTGATTTCTGCATCTTTCAGAGCGATCAATTCTACAACCGCCGCATGCAGCTGGTTTTCGTCGCGCATTGGAGCTGTGCATCCTTCCAAATAGCTGACGTAGCTCCCTTCATCAGCAATGATCAGAGTTCGTTCAAACTGACCTGTATTCATCGCGTTGATTCGGAAATAAGTAGAGAGTTCCATCGGACAGCGTACGCCTTTGGGAACATACACAAACGATCCGTCACTGAACACAGCGGAATTCAGCGCCGCAAAAAAATTGTCTCCAGACGGCACGACACTGCCCAAATACTTGCGAACCAACTCTGGATGTTCTTTTACCGCTTCAGAGAAGGAACAGAAAATCACACCCGCATCGGCAAGCGTCTTTTTGAATGTCGTGGCTACGGAAACACTGTCAAAAACAGCATCCACAGCAACTCCGGCCAACATCTTTTGTTCCGACAACGGGATTCCAAGCTTATCGTACGTCTCCAGTAATTTTGGATCCACTTCATCTAAACTTTTCGGACCATCTTTGTCTGACTTCGGAGCAGAGTAGTAACTAATGGATTGATAATCAATCGGTGTGTAGTTGACGTGCGCCCAAACAGGCTCGCTCATTTTTTGCCAGCGAGCGTAGGCTTTGAGCCTCCAATCGCGCATGAATTCAGGCTCTTCTTTTTTGGCCGAAAGTGCGACTACGACACTCTCATCCAAACCAGGAGGGAACGTATCCGATTCAATATCGGTGACGAATCCTTCTTTGTACTCGCGTTTTACAAATTCACTAATATCGGTTGCAGTCGATGAACTCACAATTTTCCCCTAATATTGCATCGAAAGTTTCGGGTCTGAAAATTTGACCCGTTTTATATCTTCTACTTCGGCATGTCGACACAAAATTGATTGCCGTTCCGCAATCATGCGTACACGCTCCGTTTGCACAATGTCAGCCAGTGAAAGATTGTCCAGAAAATTGGAAATCTGTTCACTTAACTGCGTCCACAGCTCGTGGGTCAGACAAATTTCCCCATCCTGGCAGTTTTTCTTGCCATGGCATCTTGTTACATCTACAGTTTCGTCCACCGCACTTATGATTTCATAGACTGAAATTTCATTTGCGGGGCGAGACAGACGATAGCCACCTCCCGGACCACGAACACCAATCACCAAGCCTTTATCTCTAAGTTTTGCAAACAGCTGCTCAAGATAAGGCACCGAAATCAATTGATGTTCGGCGATCGTTCTGAGCGCAACTCTTTTTTTTGCAGACTCCTGTAAGGCTAAATCCATCATTGCTGTTACAGCGTATCGGCCTTTTGTTGTTAGTCTCATTTTGTTTCTGCTTGGTTCTTCTATAATTACATAGTAATTTACTTGGTATTTACAAGATTGTCAACAGAAATGGTTGCCGATATCGACTGTATCTGGCACGGAAAATTGAATCACTGCGAATCAATTCAGTCCAGCAGCTGATAATTCTTACAATAGATTTGAAGCAAGTCCGCGCTTGAGCAATTCAGTTTAACAGTTTCACGAAATACACATTCAGAAGACTATCAAAATTTTTAACGAAAACAGATCATCATCATGACCAGCTGCAGTTCAACTCACAAATCACAAGGCCCGCGTGACCCAGTGTGCGGAATGTTTGTCAACCCAGAAACATCCACACACTCTCACACTTACAAGGAAAAAACGTACTGGTTTTGTTGTAATGGCTGTCGAATAAAGTTTGAGAAAAATCCCGATGAGTATTTGCAAAAACGCGAGGAGAGCACAAAAAAAGCTCCTCATGTTTCTCGAGATCAAACCCCAACAGGCATGGAATACACGTGCCCAATGCATCCAGAGATTGTTGAAAGTTTTCCAACTGACTGTCCAATCTGCGGCATGTCCCTTGAGCCTATGGCACCGTCGCTCGATAGCGATCAAGCGAATCCGGAACTCATCGATTTTACGAAGAGATTCAAGCTGGGACTAATTTTCGGAATCCCAATTCTTATCCTCGCGATGGGACCTCACATTGGATTGCTGCCATCCCAGCTGAGCTCGGGTTCGATTTCCCATTGGCTGCAGCTAGTGCTTTCCACACCCATTGTGCTCTGGTGCGGGCTGCCATTCTTTAAACGAGGCTGGGCGTCAGTGCGCAATCGATCATTGAATATGTTCAGCTTAATCGCATTGGGCTCAGGAACCGCTTATCTGGTCAGCGTTGCAATCGTGTTGTTTCCCGGGTTTTTTCTTCCAGTTTTCATCACAGTCGATGGGCAACTCGGTGTTTATTTTGAAGTTTCTGCCGCGATCATTCTGCTTGTGTTATTAGGCCAAGTTCTTGAATTGAAGGGGCGAGAACGAACAAAAAAGGCAATTCAATCACTTTTGAGCCTGACACCCCAGACCGCCAGAAGAATCAAGGAAAACGGTGAGCTCGAAGAAATTGAAATTGAGCAGATTATGAGGGGTGACTTGCTTCAGGTGCGTCCAGGTGAGCATGTGCCCGCAGATGGCACCGTCCATCGCGGAACCTCCAGCATTGATGAATCGCTTTTAAGCGGCGAATCCATACCCGTCGAGAAGTTGGTCGGAGATCCAGTTCATGCAGGAACAATGAACGGAACCGGTTCGTTTGTGATGCGTGTTCTGCGTTCAAAATCCGACACGATATTGTCACAAATGATCCACATGGTTGCAAGAGCGCAGCTGAGTCAGGCGCCAATTCAACGACTCGCCGATTTTGTCGCTTCCTGGTTCGTTCCAATCGTCATGGTCGTTGCAGTTGTCAGCTTCATACTCTGGCTGAACTATGGACCTGAACCAGCGCCTAATTTTGCGCTTGTCGTTTTTGTATCCATCTTGATCATTGCCTGTCCTTGCGCACTTGGGCTGGCAACACCAATGTCCGTGACAGTTGCTGTTGGTCGTGCTGTTCGGGAAGGTGTTCTTGTAAAGGACGCAGCGGCGTTAGAAGTGTTGTCAAAGGTTAAAACTCTTGTTGTCGATAAAACGGGCACCCTGACCGTAGGCAAACCGAAGCTAATACGTATCGGCACGGAAAAATCCAATTCCGACGAGTTACTGGCTTATGCCGCCGCAATTTGTCGTGCCAGTGAGCATCCTCTGTCCCAAGCAATCGTGAACGAAGCACAAAATAAAGGGGTACCTACTTTGGTGGTTGATGACTTTAATGCGACACCAGGATTGGGCATCACGGGGCAAGTTGATGGCAAACGAATTGCTCTTGGCAACGCTCGATTCATGACAAATATCGAGGTTGAGAATTTCGAGTCCTTTACATCGTCCGTTCTACAAAAAAATCCTGAGAGCAGCTTGGTTTACCTTGCTATAGAAAACCAAATTCAAGCCATTTTTGAGATTGCAGATCCAATTAAAGCATCCACTCCAGATGCGATTCGTTCGCTCCAAAATCGAGGAATCAATGTGATCATGGTCACCGGGGATAACGAAGGTACAGCCAATGCAATCGCTGCACAGTGCGGAATTGACGAAGTTTATGCAGCCGCTCTGCCAGAAGATAAAGTAAACATTGTCAAAAAGATCCAAAAGGAACATCCTGTCGCTATGGCCGGAGACGGCATCAATGATGCTCCCGCTTTGATTCAGGCAGAAGTTGGGTTCGCTATGGGCAGTGGTTCCGACGTTTCTTTAGAATGTGCGGACTTAACCATACCGAATGGAGATTTGCAGAATATTGTCCGAGCAAGAGCGATTGCAGAAGCGACCATGAAAAATATTCGACAAAATTTATGGTTCGCTTTTGGTTACAACATAGCGGGCGTTCCAATCGCAGCCGGAATTTTGTACCCTTTCTTTGGGATACTTCTCTCACCGGTATTTGCTGCTGCTGCGATGAGTCTTTCGTCTGTTTCCGTTATTGGCAACTCTCTGCGACTGCAGAAAATGAAAATTAAATTGAATTAGCGCTATTTTTGAAACCAAGCCGTTTTCTGGCAATTTGCGGAGCCGACTAGCGACTGAGTTTTTCTGCGGGCGCAGATAAATCGACTTCATATTCCGTGCCTGATATTCTGTGGCGAATTCAGTTAAGAAAATTGCCCTGCCCGAGAGCATCGTTACATTTATCTGCGGTGTGCTATCTGGTATCAGCACACCTAACGCTGCATGAAAATTATTCTAGGCTCGGTGAGGCCAGACACAAAATTGTCGAACAGGTCAGAGCAAGGAGTTACGCACAATTACTATGGAAGATATTCGGGCATGTGATCAACAATGCGGTCTCGGGTATGGGTTCCGTCCTTGGATGCTAAGCACAAATCATGATGGCGACAGTGGTTTAGCAAATGGAGATGTTTTCGTCACAGCACCGCAGTTGGATTCAGGAATTAGTCAGCACGAACATTGTCTGAACACTCTGTCAGGCGGATGAAATTGCCGAATCGGAAGTTAGAAACTTGAGGCATTTACGTTACACAAAGTCAAAGATGCACTGTGAGCTCAGCTTCATTGGAAATTTAAAGCGCAAGCATCTGTTGCTCGGACTTGCCCGACGTCCAATTTACAATATTGGCGTGACGCGGATGCTGAGCGGTATCTGGAACGATATCCAAGCCGACATTCCTGATCACCTTTGCTTTGAACTCTCCTTTGGCATGTAGAGTACGATTTGTCGGCTTCGCCACATATTTTTGGCCAATGTCCTAAATTTCATTGATTGAAATCCCCGTAGTTCTGAAAACCGAGGATTCGTCATTAGGTGCCGGCAGGTATGCACCGTACTTCACTAACCTTTTTGTGGGACTGAAATGCCTTTTTGAAAAAATGTAGCGCGTGACCGGCTCATTGTCAGTCACTTTGTTACACATCTCAAATTACGACACTTGCGAAATTCTTGAAATATTCTCAATGAGTATCTTTGGAATTGAGTCATTGAAAACCTCAGCTCCGTGAGTTTTCACTCCTATTCCGAAAAGACCTGCATAAGTAATGTAATTCGTACCGCTTACACTTGCGACAAATACCCGATTCTTTCCATAATTCCACTCGAATCCAATATCACCAGCAGGTTCTGGCACAATTTCGGGTGAAGGCAATCCTTGCGGTAAAGCAAAAATAAATCGAATGGCTTCAAAAAACACCGCTGGTGAAATCGCTAAAGAACCGTATCCGTCCCAGTTCTCTTCGCGACATTCTTCGTATATTTGAGTAATTTGTAAAATTGCATCAACGAAATGGGTGCTGTAAAAACGATCCTGCAAAACTGAATTACTCTGATGTTTCGTAAATAATTGAAAATAATTTTGAATCTGGGGAGAAACTAGACCTGATCCTGAGTTATAAAAATCCCTCCTGAAGTTTCTTTGGTCAGGAATTGAGATTTCAGTTATCGGTACAATTCAGCCGTTTTTTGCGATAATGCAATTGAAAAATAGATCATATTTTATTCTTTCAATCGATCAAGGCATTCCCACATCTCTCTGTCTGTGGATCAAATATTTCTCGATGTAGACGTCAATATCTAGTAACACTGTCACATTATTGTAATTTCCGCCATTCAATCCTTATGTCACGATACCTTGTGTGCCTATCTATGGCATCTCGGCTGTAATTCGAGCAAGAAAACTGTTCAATTCTAGGTCTAATCCATCTGGAATCACTGGTGGTGCCGCCAGATACTATTTGATATTCGAATTCCTCGGTAGTTTCAATCGATTGATATATCTTGTCGCGATACGTGCAATTGGAATTGGTGAAACAGAATATGAATATATCTCCCGTGGTTTAACCGCCTCCCGCTTTAGCGCATACCATGAATCTTTGGAATCGAGCCGGCTGAAAGTGAAACCATCAACCCGAAACTGGACGGAATTCTGACGATCAGCTGAAATATATCTATAACCGGCAAAAGTCGTACTATTCGCTGTATCTACAGTCATATCACCATGAGGACTACCATCCAACTGAATTCGCAATTCTCCTTTATGCAAAGTATCAATCGTCGGATACCGATCAGATACTTGCGAATACCCGGATTCTAGTCTCTCCGTATTCACTTTCTCCGGCAAAGCGACTTTAATGTCAATCAATGCTTCCTTTATCGGGGCAGCCGAAAGATGACGTTTGGCAATCATTCAGTTTCCTCGTCAGGTAAATCTTTGTTCATTTGGAAAACGTCTGAGGATCGGCGTAAATAATTTATGCTGTTGTGCTTTACCAAAGCGGTATTAAATAAATACTATCAGCACATACGTTTTCAAGGGTAATTCTAACTTGAAACTTCCTGCCCATCTTTACTTATCTCTTTTAGAGCAATTCCTTTTATCTGAAATCGCCACTGAATATCAGATACGTCATACGACGTAAAAACATCTGCGTCCGCAGATGTTTCTGCGTTGTGATTTTTTTTGGATGACAGGCTTTTATTTCTTGATCCTTCCTAGTGCATTATTGAACGAATTTAGCTGCTGAGGAATTGGAATCAGAGGATTCAGTCGATATAAAGCGCAATCATCCATTTCGACACTGATTTTCGATGTCGGAATCGAAATTTCCGATAAAAGGCCGCGTGTGACCTTCACAGTCCATTCTGTGATACAGATTTTGGAAACCAGGTGATTTACGGGTTAGATGGGAAATTTTCAGAACTCAGTAATTTATCCGCAGGCTGGGATGTATATAACGGGATACCAGCAACAGCTCCTTGTGCAAGATTTGCCAAAATCATTCTTAAGGAGATATATCATCCTCCCCTCAATGCCCCTGAGTTAGTGCCTGGCAGTGATGGCACTCTTCAAATTGAGTGACATCAAAATCAATTTGATATTGAAATTGATGTACTAGACGACAATTACGCAATTGCCACACGATATGATCACCGATCCAAAGAGTCGGAAGAAATCGAAGTCAATACAGATTATTCACTCCTAGTGGATTGGATTGCAGGATTGGTGGTATAGCCGAAGTTTAACATGTGGTGACCTAAGTTCTTGAAATCAAGTTCATTAAAATTTGCAGTGGCACTACAATACCGTCATCACCGACTATTATTTTACAGTCGGTGAAGGTTGGTCAATACGAAATCAAACGATGGTTTTCTGTAGGTTTCGAGGCGGAGCGACGATGCCCATGGCATCGTAAATCGCAGCCTGATAGGCATCCGCGCCGGCGGTTTTGCGCACATGCAATGTGCGCCCGTCGCGGCGCTCGAAAGTCGTGGTGGTGCGGGTGATCGTGCTCAGGTGATGTCGAAGCGTGGTCCAGCTGTCGTGGTAGCCTTTGCTTTTGAGTCGAGTGCGAAGCACGCAAACTGCCTGATAGGCCAATACCGAAATCAACAGATGGCCCTTGGCTCGATGCGGTTTTTGATGAAACACCGGGCGCAAGCCTAGTTCTGATTTCAAACAACGAAACACCGATTCCACTTCCGTCAGGGTCATATAAGTTCGCCACATCGTGTGCCCATCCCAGTCCAGAATATTGCTGCGCAGACAGTACACCCCCGGATGTGTCACCATGGTGCCATCGATCGGTTCGAAGCGCCACGAAATGCGTTGCGCCCGGGTGCCGCTTTCATCGGCATGAACCTGCACCTGATAGTGGCGGGCGACGCATGAGTTCTGTTTCTGCAGCCGACCGAGCCGACGCTCGACCTGCTGCAGCTGCCGACGCGCCTTGGGCTTGCTCAGTGCCTCATTGATCTTCACCAGCCCCTTTTCGAAACGTTTCATGAAACTGCCGACGATGCTGTTTTCCTTGTCCGCACGGGCTTGTGAATAACAGCGAAGATGCGATTCCTGGTAGCAGTTGCCATGCTCGTCGATTTGCTTGGCAGTCTCCTGATAGAAACTCACCTCCTTGTTCAAGGCGTTGTGCAGCGTTTCGATTGCAGCTGTGCGGTCGAATTCTCGTTTGCTTTGTCGAGAAACCACCACATAACGATAGCCATGCTCTCGCAGCCAGTGCAGATTGTCCTCCGCCGCAAGGCCACGGTCCATGACCACGGTCGCATCTTCATTTGCGCCTAACTGATCGAGCATCTTTTCGAGCGTCTTGCATTCCGCTATATTGCCTGCAAACACATGACTTTTCATGACGAAGCCACTGGCGTCGACCACCAGCGCCAAGGTCAAAAGCGGACAGTCGCTTCGTTTTTCCTTGGAACGGCCGCGTTGGGCCTGCGGCAGAGCCAGCATCTTGCCTTCGAAGTACGTGTTGGTCAAGTCATAAAACGCAATCGTCGGCTTGAGGCTGAACAAAGTGCAGACGCGCGCATAAAGATGTTGTTCGATTTGTTCCTGCTTGGCGAACAGGCGATCTGAAATACGGTACAGCGCCATATCGCTGAGTGCGCCGAAATCCAGCCCGAGCATCTCGCCGACGGCGCTGGTGTTTCGCAGCCACAAATTGGTCTGTCGTTCCGACGCCGGTGCCGCCATGCGCGCCACGATGCTGGCCAGCGCACAACAGCGTTGCCGGCGGTTAAAGCCAAGTTGCAGCAACAGGTCCGGCATGCCTAAGCAATTGAGCGCCTCCAAAGCGGCATGTTCGACGCCGACACTGCGCACGTCAGAGTCGGATGCGGAATTGACATTTACCGTCTGCCAGTCTTTTGCGGCTCGAGTTGCCGGCAGCGACTGTGCGTTGCGCGCCAGCAGTTGATTGGCGATGCGCCTGGCTTCGGCTTCGATGTTCGGCTCCGGCGGAACGAAATCGAAAGGATGCTGTGCCGACAGAAGTTCTTCGATGCGTTGGCACAGCAGGCTCCAGCAGTGTTGTTCGATGCGGAAGTGGCGGCCCAGATTCATCAGCGTGCGCTGTTTGACTTTGCCCTCGACTCGGTCGTTTCTGACGAGTCGGAAGCTGAACCGCGGTGAGCCGTCTTTGGCGGTGCCGGTTTTTGTTTTTCGGATGAACATGGGTGCTATTTTACGGCATTTTCGCGGGCAAAAATCGTAATTTCAGAAAAAATGGCACTACATTTGGAAATCCGGTTGATTTCGGTTGAAAATGCCCTGAAAAGGGCCAAAAATAGTGCAAAAAGGAACAAAATGGTGCATTTTTGGCGATAAATCTGCCAAAATCACGGTCTTGACGCTTCAGACCGCAATGAAAATATTCAACTTCGGCTAGCGGGAGCGATGTCCCCGCAGAGTTAAAAAAATTGATTGCGGATTTGACTGATGTCTGAATCCGCATGTATGCTGCGGTCTAAGGGTCGCAGATGTGGAATAACCACAGTAACCTGTGGTTATTATTGCCACCCGTTGCCGGGTGATTTCGAGCAGCGAAACGCTACTGGATGATGCCCTCGTTGCGCAGAGCAGCGAAAATCTGCTGCTGACCAACCGTAAGCGCGGCAACATCGGTCTGTAACGCGGCAACATCGGTCTGTAACGCGGCAACATCGGTTTCAACCGACGCTAGTCGGTCATCGATTCGATCCACCTTGATCGTCAACTCGGCTAGGCTTCGATTGACGGAAAAAGCGTTGTATCCGATACCCGAAAATGTAAGCACTACCGCAATCACCATCGCCGCCGTAACGCGAAGCACAAAGCGTTGGTGCGATCTGTACTCCTTTCGCGCGTCTTCGTTCGACGCCCGAAGCTCGGCCGTTTCTTTTCGAACCTCAGCCCGAAGCTCGGCCGTTTCTTTTCGAATCTCAGCTGTTTCTTTTCGAACCTCAGCCGTCATCGCTTCAAGCATCGTTATCCGACGCTCTGTGTTAAGTTCCATGAGGAACTCTTCTCGAGTAACCATGTTTTCACTCATTTTGACCTCCATGATATGAAATCTAAAGGCCGCTTGCCCTTCCGGGTCGCTTCCCCTCGGAAGCTGACAATGAAACCGCAGTCATGCCTGCGGATTTTGAATGACGCAGATGCGCCATTTATTGACGGTCCTGCGACCGCCTCCGCCGACGCCTCCACCTCAGGGAAGTGCCGTAGTGCCAGTTCATCGCTGCCTCGGCGGCTCACTGGCATGCCTTCACTCTGCTGAGCACCCAGTGTTTCAAAGGCTTCACACTGGCAGTTCAAAGCAATTTGAATTATCGCACCATCGTCTTTTGTTGTCAAAATTAGCACCGGTGATCGAACTAATACAACATCTCTTAGCGGGTACACTGTACCCGCCCTAACCGCTTTTTCCTGCAGGAGTTCCGCCCGCAGAAGCTCCATCGTCGACCGCGCGCTCAGACCTTGGCTGCACATTTTCTGCGTCGGCAAAACTACGGACAAAAAGTCCAGTTGCCGCGAATACAGTCTACATGCAAACAAGGAAGACGACTTTCAGAGGAAAGCCGAGCATATTTTCCGGAGCAAGTCGAACTGATTGCTCGCAGTCTGCCCGCCAGCAGTTCGCTTGCGGTTCGAATCGCTCATGCAACTGGAGTGCGAGCGCGAGAACTGCTGACATTGCGCCGTGCGGAGCATGTGCCGGCGAGCACTCGGAGATTATGGTCAGAAGCGCGATTTTCAGGTCGTACAGGAGTGCGATATGCGCTTCGAGGCAAAGGAGGTCTAAGGCATGAGGTTCTGATTCCTACCGCTCTGGCAAACGAACTGGAGCAACTTCGCCTGAGCCGAATTCAGCGCGTCAAAGACCGAGGGACTGTCTATTGGTCAGTGCTCCATGTGTGGGATTGGCCACATGCACACGCAGGGGGCCGCATTGACGTCTTGTTGGATGCTTGTCTTGAAAATGCTTCAATTCTGTGTACTCAAATTCACACCTATATCAATGAGCGGCTGCGCTGAGCGAACAGCGCAGCGGTTGGAAAGGACGGTTGATCGAAGATTTTCGCATTTAGGCCGTTAGCTCATTTGGCGGAGAATTCGACTCTTAAACAATTTCCTATACCTGAAGAGATCTGCCACTAAAATTCAATAACCATGCAGCAGGAACTTGATCCAGCTCTATTGCCTTAATAATTGAATGCCATTTTGAACTCCAAAAACTGAGTTTGCACTATTTTTGAAGCCAAGCCATTTTTAGGCAAAGCTCGGAACCGACTCTCCGCACTACTGTATAAAAACCAAATTCGTCCCAACTCCAATTTAATAGAGCTTTGATCAACAGGGCAGTGCCAAGCACACCTGATTTCCATGATTAATTTTTGTAAATTATTGATTTAATTGTATTTATAATTGAAGAAAGCACTACATTATTGAAATTCGTAGGTGCGCGTGTTGAAATTTTACGTATTGTAACTAAATTAGGTAAATGCAGACTCAGATGAAATCCCAGACGCCCGACTGAACCGGCGAATTTCGTCTGTTTCAATAAAACATGACAAATTCAAAGCTTTTCAGTATGAATTAACGCATCTAGGTGCAACTAAAAATACGCTGAGGAAACTATCAAGAATCTTGAGGCAAGAAGGTGTAAATTAATTTCTCAAATCTGTGAAACGACTACAGAAAAAGCATGTTTATCTTGAGGGAGGCAACAATAAGTAATTTTCTACAAAGTCCAGCTGTATACCAAGATACAACTAAATTGTCCGGTAATATTCCTTTGTTCGAGCCTACAGCAGCTTCGACTGGATTGTCTGTCATCATGCTAATTGACTGGCCAATTGAAGCTCGGTGGAATAACCAATAACAAATATGTGGTTCATCCAAATTGAAAAAAGAAGATTGGTTACAAGAATTAGATGAGCAAATTTTAGGACTCAGTAATCTACCCGTAGGATGGGACGGTTATAAGGGGATACCAGTTACAGATTCTTCCACAAGATTTGCCAAAATCATTCTCGAGCAAACATTTCAGTCTTCCCTCGATGCTCCAGAATTGGTGCCTGGTAGCGATGGTACCCTTCAAATTGAGTGGCATCAAAATCAATTTGATATAGAGATTGAGGTGCTGAATGATAATCGCGCAATTGCCGCAAGATATGATCACCGTTCCAAAAAGTTGGAAGAAATCGAAGTCAATACAGACTATTCACTCCTAGTGAATGGGCTTGCAGAATTGATGGAATCAGGTTAATTATGTTGTCTATTCCTAACAGTTTTACATTTTCTACGTTTGGAATTTTATGATGATGAAAATATTAGGAAAATTGATTTTCTAATTTGTCGGGCGATGCTTGCAGTTAGATGTCATGAGCCTGAGAGGTGACAATAAATCTGTCAAATTGGCACACTAAATTTCCGGGTTTGAAATTCCGAAATTGAATTTAGCGCTAATTTTTGGGCCAAGCCATTTTTAGGCAGACCGCGGAACCGACTCCTAACACGATTGTAAAAAATCCAAATCCGTCCCAACTCCAATCGAGTAGAGCTCCGATCAGAAGCGCAGAACCAAGCACCACAAAAAACAGTTTCCCATAGACTTTTTCAAATCCATTTAAAACACCTTGCTTTCTACCCGCTGGATTTTGCATTTGGTTTCGGTACATATTCAGCAAAATGCTGTGCACAAGTCGCGGAATTTCTGGAGCAGCGCTAATCCAATGCGGCGCTTCCGATTTAATGCTGGAACTTAAATTGGCAATTCCGCCTCGCTGACGCACCCAGCTCTCCAACACCGGGCGAACAGTGCTCGAAATGTCAATTTCCGGATCCAAAGACCTTGTCAACCCTTCCAGGTTTACGTAAGTCTGCTGAAACATCAGCAGCTGAGGTTGGATGTTGATTTTGAAATCTCGCGCGATACGAAACAAACGCCCCATCAGCACGCCGAATGAAACTTCACCGATCGGTTGGCCGACAAATGGCTCGCACACCGTGCGGATTCGAACTTCAAACTTTTCAATTGATATGTCAGGAGGTGTCCAGCCCGAGCGAATGTGAGCGTCTCCGACGGTCTTGTAATCTCGACGCAATATGGCAATGATGTTTTCCGCCAGATAACCTCGATCTTGTTCGGTGAGGCTCCCCATGATTCCAAAATCGACGATGTTCAGTTGACCGGATTCGGTTACGAACAAGTTGCCCGGATGCAGATCGGCATGAAAAAAACCATCATAGAACGCTTGTACGAAAAATGAACTGACAAGATTTTGAGACAATTTCTTTAAATCGATGGATGCCGATTTCAGCTCCTCCACATTACGTATTGGAATTCCATTGACTCGCTCCATCACCATCACATTGGTCCGAGTGAGATTCCAGTAGATTCTAGGCACTCGCAGGAATTCATCATTCTCAAATCGCTTCCTGAAGAAATTCGCATTGGCTGCTTCTACCATCAGATCTAATCCGTCGGACAATGTATCGTAATAGGACTGAATTACCTCTTTGGCACGATAGTTCTTGGTATGTGGCCACAAAAACTCCAGCACATTTGCAAGCAGCATCATGACTTTGATATCAAGTTCAACCTGCTCTGCGATTCCTGGTCGCAAGATTTTGACAACGACATCTTCACCGGTTGACAGTGTTGCACGATGAACTTGGGCAACCGATGCGGAAGCTATGGAAATATCATCAAAGTCACGAAATAGTGAATCGATCGGACTTTCAAGGGAGCTCTCGATGAGCACTCGAGCTTCACTGCTGTCAAATGGCGGCACCTGATCTTGAAGAATGCTCATTTCCTGAATGAGATCGCCCGGAAAAAGGTCAGCTCGAGTCGATAAGCTCTGACCGAATTTCACAAAAATGGGACCTAATTCCTGCAATGCCTGTCGCAATCGAACAGCAAACGAACTGTCAACATCGTATTTTGACTGGCCAAACAGCAAACGAAGCAACACCTTTGCAGCTGGAAACCGAAGATGGGGATCGAGCTCAGTGTCGAGGCCATGCCTACGTACGGTACGTGCAATCGTCCAGATTCTTTTTAGGGTGGCTAGCATCTCAGCTCATTCATCATTTGTCCAGTCGATCCAAGCGTTTTTCCAATCGGTCGAGATCCTCTTGGAGATCATCAACTTCATCAAGAAAGTGCTCAACCCGTGATTGCTCAGGAAGAATGTAATTTTCATCTACAAGATTGGTACGTACTTTCTGTTTGAATGGCGAATTGTCCGTAAAAATTGTCCGCTTGCACCAACGAACAAAATTGCCGACCTGTCGCGCCGGAATATCACCTACGCGCTTGGCGACTTCTTCTTCCCAATCAAAATTGATCTTTTTGAGGATCTTGTATAGTTTTTCTGCCAATTGAACATCGCCAATAATCTCGATGTTGTCCAGAATTTGAGGATCCCAATCTCTCGAAGTGATCACCTTGAGCAAATTCGCAGCGGTTCCGCGGAAAAGGAGGTCTAGTTCGTTCTGATTCAAGCCGTTGTCTATCAATACCATGCCGTCAACGACATGCAACGCAACGGAAATGCGAAAATCTGTGACTGTCACACCCACTCGCCGATTCTCGAGCTCAGCGATACAAAGTCTCAATTCAGGGTTTGACTGAGCGGCCACATTGATCGCATTCGTCAGTGCTTCCGCAAGGTGAACCTTTACATAATTCGTATATGGATTTGACATTTAGAATGTTTCGCTACAGCTTCCAGCCAATATGAAGCGCAACGATACCTCCCGTTAAATTGTGATACTGAATCCGTTCAAATCCCGCGTCAGCCATCATATTGGCGAGTTTTTCCTGGTCCGGGTGTTTTCGAATCGATTCGACCAAATATTGATAACTCTGTCGATCACCTGCTACCGTCTCCCCCAGGCGAGGAATCACTGCAAAAGAGTACTGATCGTAAAGTTTTTCCAGAAGTGGAATGACAGGCTTGGAAAATTCAAGTATTACCAACCGACCACCAATACGCGTTACGCGATACATGGATTCCAAGGCCCGGTCCATTCGCGTAACGTTGCGCAAGCCAAAGGAGATCATCACACAATCAAAACTATCTTCTTCAAAAACCAGATTTTCCGCATCGCATTGCACACAATGCAGTTTGTTCAGGAAACCATGATCAATGAGTCTGTCTTGACCTAAGCGCAACATCGAATCATTGATATCCGTCAATACGATTTTGCCTTGGTCTCCCAATTTATTCGCAATGGCGAGGCTCAAATCACCTGTACCGCCTGCTACATCCAATACTTGGCTATTGTGCCGAATTCCTCCATAGGCAATCGCCAAACGCTTCCAAATTCGATGTATCCCAAACGACATCAAATCGTTCATCAAGTCATAGCGATTCGAAACCGAGCTGAAAACTTCAGACACGAGACGACCTTTTTCAGACTCACTTACAGTACTGAAACCGAAGTGTGTAGAATCTTCGCGCGTTTCTTTGACTGTCATGAAGGGGTTAATGCGACTGATCTCTACGCTGATATCCGGCCTGCTCTAATCGATCCAGGTAAGCCCGCCAGTACCGATCTTGATTGGCACCGAGCTCATAAAGCAAGTCCCAGGAATAAATCCCAGTATCATGCCCATCGTCAAA
The DNA here is from genome assembly GCA_965202855.1 of Arenicellales bacterium. Taxonomy (GTDB): domain Bacteria; phylum Pseudomonadota; class Gammaproteobacteria; order Arenicellales; family JAJDZL01; genus JAJDZL01. Next base: position 1,348,451 of record CBDBBP010000004.1, read on the forward strand.
TTTAAGAACTACTGCATAATGCCCGACAGGCTCAATTGCCCAGATGTTGACCCGCTCTTTTCCGTACTGAAGAACTTCCTGCCCGGGTCCATGGCCTTGAACTTCAGCCGAAGGTGAATACACTCGGAGGTATTCACAGCTCAAGTGAAAGGTTTTCCCGTTATTGAACGCGATTTCTAATATTCGGGACTGTTTATGTAACTTGATTTCGGTTGGCTTTAAACGTTCCACGACTGCTCGCCTAATGCCACAAAGTGTGATTTATTGAAGCCATTCAGCAACTCGTTCTGAAAAATAACTGAGCACACCATCTGCACCGGCTCGCTTAAAACCGAGAAGTGACTCCAATACGACTGCTTTCTCGTCGAGCCACCCCTGTTGTGCGGCCGCCTTCAGCATCGAATATTCGCCGCTAACCTGATATGCAAAAGTAGGAATACGCAACTCCATTTTCACTCGATGCAGCACGTCAAGATAAGGCATCCCGGGTTTTACGATAACCATATCCGCTCCCTCTGTTATATCCAGTGACACTTCACGGATCGCTTCATCGATGTTAGCTGGGTCCATCTGATAAGTCTTTTTGTTCTGTCCGCCAAATTGTGGAGCCGAACCGACAGCATTTCGGAAAGGACCGTAAAAGGACGAAGCATATTTCGCGGCATAGGAAAGAATGAGCACATTATGATAGCCTTCCTGCTCCAATGCTTTTCGAATTGCACCCACTCGTCCATCCATCATTTCGGACGGAGCGACAATTGACACTCCAGCGCGGGCTTGTGACAAGGCCTGTTTGACGATTACCTCAAGCGTAATGTCGTTATCTACATATCCTTGGTCGTTGGTGATCCCATCGTGACCATCTGCAGTAAAAGGATCAAGAGCGGCATCCGCCATAACGCCCAGACCAGGAACTGCATCTCGCACGGCAGCAATTGCACGTTGAGCTAAACCATCTGGATTGTAGGATTCTTCTGCACTCTCTGATTTCTTGTGTAGAGGAACAACCGGAAATACTGCCATGACCGGAATCCCAAGATCATGCAGATACTTTGCTTTTTCTACGAGCAGGTCAACACTCAATCGCTCAATTCCCGGCATCGAGGACACTGCCTCTCGATGGTTGTTGCCTTCACACACAAACGCAGGCTGAATCAGATCGTTCGTCGTCAGCACCGATTCTCGCATCAAACGTCGAGAAAATTCCTCACTGCGCATGCGACGCATTCGCGTAGATGGAAAACTAGGAGCTGGCTTAGACGACATTATCAGCTGTGCGAAGTTCTTACTAATTGAAAAAGGTAAATCGTTAACCGGTGGACGCAATTTCTTTTTGAATTGCTCGTTCGACATCTTGTGCGATCTGTTCAACCGTGCCGGAAGCATCCACTGTCCTTAGCAGTCCTAAATCTTCATAAAAGTCCAAGAGCGGTTTAGTTTGCTGATCGTATACATTCAATCGATGTTTAATTGACTCTTCGTTGTCATCACTGCGCTGCATTAATTCAGGTTCGTCATTGCAGTCGTCACAACTTCCTTTTTTGGGTGGATTGAAATATACGTTGAAAATTCTGCCGCAGGCAATGCAGGTTCTTCGTCCCGATAATCGCTTTACGACGGCTTCCTGCGCGATATCCAAGTGCAGTACAAAAGTCAGAGGCAATTGACTTTCGGCCAAAATCTGATTGAGACCTTCAGCCTGATTCAGACTTCTCGGGAATCCATCGAGTAAAAACCCCTGTGAATCTTTCTGACCACCTAGTCGTTCTGCAATCAGATTCAGTACAAGATTATCCGGCACTAAACTCCCCTGTTCCATAAGATCTGCAACTTGCAAGCCTAGCGGAGAGCCGGACTTAACCGCCTCTCGCAACAAATCACCCGTAGATATATGAGCGATATTGTGCCGCCTCTTGACGAATACAGCCTGGCTGCCTTTACCCGAACCCGGTGGTCCTAAAAATACGACTCGAAGAATGTTCATGGTTCCAATTACCATCTATTGTTGAAATTTGGCGTGAACGCGCCAGTTTAGGAATCATTGTAATCGTAATTTTGACACTACATCTAAATTTGATAGCTGGAAACACCGCTTTATAATCCAAATTTATAATAGACTGCACTGAAGCAGAATTGAACGCAGTTCAGGAAACTTTGTTTCGTCGCTACAAAGAGGAGATTGAAATCCATTTGGCGGACTGTGAAGCTCAACCCGACAAATCCAGTGATGAAATCGTTGAACGAGCAGCAATGTTCTGGAATGCCTTGGGCTGTACTTCATCTTAATAAGAATGGAACAAACTCGAATTCAAGGTCGGTATTTCTATAATCCCCGCGAGCATTTTCCAGAGGAACACAATGAGTACTCGGACGCCACCATTTGTGTGTCTTCCCTGCTAAGGGATGAAGCTGATCGTTCGCGTGAAACACATTGTGTCTATTCGGGCTTAACGGGAACCGACATATCATAAATATTTCGTACTAAATCAATTCAAATGACAACAGCTGGAAACCTCCTATACGCTCAATCTGGCGGCGTTACATCCGTCATTAACATTACTGCGGCAGCTGTCATCGAAACAGCGCGCAAATATCCAGACACGATCCACAAAGTCTATGCTGGGAAAGATGGAATCCTCGGCGTTCTCAACGAGGAACTTATCGACACCAGCTTGGAATCCCCAGAAGACATTCGTGCAATTCGCCACACTCCGTCTGGAGCATTTGGGACCTGTCGCTATAAACTTCAAGACCCAGAAGTTCAAAAAAGCGAGTTCAAACGTGTTGTAGATGTTTGTGAGCGCTACAACATTCGCCACGTTCTATACAACGGAGGCGGGGATTCTGCGGACACGTGTCTAAAACTCGCCCAGCAACTCAAAATTCGAATGGGAAACGTTACGGTAAACCATATTCCGAAAACAGTTGACAATGACCTTCCAATTACGGACTGTTGTCCCGGCTTTGGGTCGGTTGCAAAATACATTGCGACTTCAACTCGAGAAGCCAGTTTTGACGTAGCCTCCATGGCACGAACCTCCACAAAAGTATTCATTATTGAAGTAATGGGACGTCATGCTGGATGGATCGCCGCTGCCGGCGGTCTTGCATCCGATTCCTCAAACAACATTCCATTAGCCATACTATTTCCAGAAATTCCATTTAACCGCAGCAGATTTATGCAAAGAGTCAGTGACATGGAACGCACGAATGGTTATGCATCTATTGTGGTTTCGGAAGGAGTACGTGATGAGAACGGCGTATTTTTATCCGATCAAGGTACGCGTGATGCTTTTGGACATGCCCAGCTTGGAGGCGTCGCTTCCGTTGTGGCAAATATGGTCAAAGAGGATCTTGGGCTCAAATACCACTACGCGATCGCAGATTATATGCAGAGAGCTGCTCGTCATATCGCCTCAAAAACAGATGCTGAACAAGCCTACGCTGTAGGTCAAGCGGGAGTTGAGTATGCGATTAGCGGACGGTCTGGTTTTATGCCTGCGATTCGACGACTATCTGATGAACCGTATGAATGGGATATCGTTGCTGCGGAGCTGCACAAAGTCGCGAATCAAGAAAAGATGCTGCCGCGCAGCTTTATCTCAGAAGATGGATTTGGCATTACCGATCAAGCTCGAAGGTATCTTCAACCCTTAATTTATGGTGAGGACTATCCACCCTATAAAGATGGTTTGCCACAGTATGTCCGATTAAAAAATAAGCTGGTCCAAAAACAATTGCCTGCAGATTGGAAAGATAGAGACTGAAAGATATGGTTATGACCATCGACTAAGTGCGCCAACTGCCAGACACTCAAGTCAGTTTCGGCGGTTACTAGAACTGCAATTCGATGTGGATGATTCTTGCAAACATCCAGCGGGAGCATGGAATTCCGGCGGCGGACGCTCTCATTGAAGATTTCGATTTAGAAGAAAAATTTGGCATTCGGCCGGGTGTGAAACTCAGTGCGCGCGGCAATTGATCCTGACTTTCACGGTTAAACCAAAAGCTGATTCAATTGGACTTCCGAAAGAAGTTAAGGCAACCCCGGACGCAATCGCTGTTGTCTGCACCAGCATAACGAAGCCAACATTTTATTCTGCCATATTCCCGTTCGCGAATCGTTCCGCCAAAAACCGTCGTGGATTCAGAAACGTGTCAGGAACTTGTCAAAGCACCCCACCTAGCAGATCAATGTTTAAGATTCCGACTTACTATGGTTTGCCTGCATTCGGGATCAGGAATTTCGGGTTAAACAGTTGCGTCCAGAATTAGCTTTTTGTAGAAATTGACGTCTAAATCAGTGTGTCACGCCTTACCGAACAATGTTACTCAAGGCATTCAAAATGAGATTATTTCTCTTTTTAGTTGATAATTGTCGTGCTAAATCGTATATTTTAAGAGTTAAAATGCAACAATTTCACTTTTTGAGGGAATAATGATTATCAGTTTTGCAATAGAAAACTGGATGTCTTTCCGAGATAGGGTCAAGTTTTCAATGCTTGCCACGAAGGAGCGTCAGCACAATCCCAGAGTTTCAAAGCTAAGGAAATATCAAACGCGAATACTGCCGATTGCAGCAATTTATGGTGGCAATGCGGCGGGAAAATCGAATTTTTTTTTAGCGATCCAATTTGTACAAACTCTAGTTGTAAAAGGGTCGGCAATCGATAGTTTAATTGATGTTGAGCCTTTTCAACTGAACGAGCAGGAATCGGAAAAGCCCACCCGTTTTATTCTTGAGCTTTTAGTTGACAATAACATCTATGAATTTAGTTTCTCGGTGACCAAGACAATTGTGGTTGATGAAAAACTCATATTGATCAAGAAAGCCAGTGAGAAGGTACTCTATGAACGCAGTGCTGGGGAGATTAACATTGCCCCTTCCTCCAGTGATCACGAGTATTTAGAATTCGTTTTTAGAGGGACTCGGGACAATCAATTATTTCTAACGAATTCTGTCTCCCAAAATCTTGACAATTTTCGGCCTATATACAACTGGTTTAAGAATAACCTGCAATTAATGGGACCTGATTCTGCCTTCAATGTTATTGAACTGTATTTCGATGAAAATTACCCTCACTACAACACTTTGCAAGGTGCTTTACAACAGCTGGATCTGGGAATATCACGGCTGACAGGCAAGAAAGTTCCATTTGATAGTATTCCATTGCCTGCCGAAATCAAGGACAGAATCAAAGAAGACATCACGGAAAACAAGGGAGTCCGATGTGGAATTCACGCTAGCGGTGATCGATATGTCGTGTATCGCAAACAAAATCAGTTGATGGCTAAAAAACTGATTGCCTATCATCCAAAAGCAGATGGCAATGAGATCAAGTTTGAAATGAATCAGGTGTCGAACGGCTCACAGCGGGTGTTGGACCTGCTCCCTGCTTTCGTTGAGCAAAGCACTGAATCTTCGAAGAACGTACTTGTTATAGATGAGATTGACCGGAGTCTTCATACTTTACTCACTCGCAGGCTGATTGAGATGTATTTGACTGCCTGCTCTGAGGATACTAGAACACAATTGCTGCTAACGACACACGACGTTATGCTGATGGACCAAAAATTACTGCGGCGAGATGAAATGTGGGTGACAGAACGAGACTCTTCAGGAGCTTCAACTCTATTTTCTTTCAGCGAATTTAAGGATGTTCGGTACGATAAGGATGTTCGCAAAAGTTACCTGCAGGGTCGACTAGGCGGAATACCTCGTTTTTTTCTGGAACAGGTTCTGCCTTCTTAACCGCATGTAAATCAGGTGTCCATTTGTTTCCAGTCAATCGCCGCAGATTCGTTCGGCCTACCGGAAAATCTTCCAATAATTGCTGCTCATCCTTTTGTAATTGCCCTATCGTGAAGTCCAATAACGCCATTCGAGCCGTATACGAGTACACGCTCTTCTGAATTTCTCGCATGTTTAGGCATGTCCTTTGCCGTATTGCAAGGTAGTTAAATCCCCTACGCGCATTGACATTCAGTTTCTTCTGAGTCCAGTTTTTTTGAAGGTTTAATTTCGTCAATTAACACGACGTGCTCATCCTCGATATTTTCTTTTAATACTTTCGGCAATTCGTTCCAAATCAGAAGGTCAACTCTAAATGGCAAGTCACCCTCTTCAAATTCTTCTCGCAGCAGTTCAACCTGCATCCACTGGTTTGCCTTCGCAAACACAACAAGGTCGAGATCAGACTTCAGGTGTGAAGTCCATTTTGCACGCGATCCAAAAGCCCAGACAGCTGTGTCCGGAAGATACAGACCAAACAAGGCAAGGATGGTTTCGTATTGCTCAGGGGATAATTCGATATTGTGGCGTACACTCATTCTTTATCGTTCATAGTGTGATACAGTGCAATGGCATCCTCAATAAAATCGGGCACTAAGTCAAGACAGGCTGTTGCTTTTTCACCATCATAATCGTGCGATTTTTCGATTCGGGCTCGAGCATATTTGAACCATATTTCCACTGATGACTCCAATAGACCGTTTTCATCAGCCACTCTGAAAATGGGTTTTGGACTGTTTGGCGCCCCGACTACACCTAATTCCTCTCTCAAGTATCTCCGAAGAGTTTTCCACAGCGCGTCATAGCATTTCTCGAAGCGCTGAACAACCGATTCAGACATTGCTTCGAGTATAAATTCCGGGTAGTTTTGATCTAACTCTAGATAGTTTGAATATTGCTCTTGCAGTCTCTTTAGCGACTTTTGAAATTTTCCGTAATAAAGCATTTCTCGGCCTCAGATTAACAAAATTTCGACATGACAGAGTATGAGTGCAACCCCAGAAAACGAAGAACGCACCAAATTTTTAATCGTTAATTCTTGAGAAAACCAAACTGTTTTAAATCCGCAACAATTTTGTTATCCAAATCTCTAGATTCATTTTGCTGTTCGCCTGATTGGTTCCTCTCCATCTTCTGTGCAAATGGTTTATCGTCTTCGTCTGAAATTTCTTTTCCAACACACCTTCCCGGTGTTCAATCACATTCGTGATTTCTTACTTCCTCACTATCGACGCTTTCGCGAAATCCGGGTACATCTTAATATTCCTTTGATTCTTTTCCCTTTCTCCATACGTGATGTGTTTCTGCGATTCAATGTATGTCTATGTCCGTCAACTCTCGGTGTACGATCTACCATTCGGGCGAGTTTGACCGCGCCTTACCGGCACTCACTTTAGTGTTGCTGTCGACAATACGATTAGAAACTCAATCGATCAATTTTATCTTCGATTCTGATGAGTATGATCAATAGCGGTCCTTCTCCAGAATTGGCATGCGCCCCTTGAGCCGAATCGGTCAGAAAGTGTCCGAAAGTTTTTCGACTTCCTCGCAATTGCATTAAAGCAGGTGTATGAAGATGTTTTGACACTGAGAGTTCGATGAAATGTTCCGTTTGACTCAGTTACAAGCAGTGAAATTTTCGATCTTGAGAGGATGTGGCTAGCACTTGTTCATAAAGCTGCATACTATTGATTTCAAGTTGAAAAATAGTCAGCCGGGCAAGATCGTTTCGGTACACAATGAGAGAACAGACTGACACGTATGTGCTGGGATAACGCCACGAAGTTTTTTCGAGGATTGCAGGCACATTTTATCAACCATAAAACCCGCTGGAAGTCGCTGAACCTGTTAGAGCAGAAACTTGGTTCCGAGACTCACCACAATCCAAGTCAGAAAAACATTAACTTGTGGAAAATTCAAAGTGCTTGTCAAAGCTTATCTAGCATTTCCGCCAGTTTGACTTCTTCTCCGGGATGCATCGATATTCTCTGCTCTGGATAAGGGAACCTGTTCGCACAAGACTCAGCATGAAACTCCTTGAGCGCTGCAACGCGTTCGTCGTAAAGCTGCTGATGCAGAGGCTTGAGATCCCTGAAAGCATATGCATGCCGAGGAGGATTGTTGGATTCACCGCAGATATCGGACATGAACAGAAAAATGATATCTCCAGCATTGCCGGACCCAAGCGAGATCGTCACAATCGATGTTCTATTGTTCAACAGCTTCAACGTTTTTTCAGCAACACATTCAATCTCCACGGCAAAGCATCCGGCATCTTCGTAGCGCTTGAATACGCGATAGATTTCCATGGCTTCATCAGCAGTGCGGCCAAACGCGCGAAGACCGCCACACCAAGTGCTCAAAGATGGCACTAATCCCATATGTGCTTGTACCGGAATGCTCTCTTTTGCGAGCATTTCCACAATGTCATAACTGCGGTTGGTGAAATACATGTCTGCGCCTCGTTCCATACAGTCGATCGCAGCGCGAAGAATGTCATCCGGAGTGGCGAATTGACCCCAGTTCATCGCAGTTCCCATGAAATGATGAGGAGCTATTTCACGAGCTGACTCAATTTGATCGTCCCAAACCGTCAGGGTATCAATGCCGGCATCTACACAAGCACTGATTTCTGTCTCGTTTGCCGGATTGCACATGCTCAGGCGTTTACCTGAGCCTTTGAGCGCTTGCAAATCTGCGACTGTATAGTTCCTCAGAGCTGGTTTACGACCGAATGTGTAGATTTTTTTCATTGCTGTTTTGCTCCTGTTTTTATTGTCTGTAATCACAATTCCGTATTCTGAAGATTGATGAATTGAATCCCTTGTCCTTGACTTTGAATAAGCAAGTCGTACGATCGGCGCGCATTGGGCAGACTGGAGCAAGAGGAACAACTAAATTCAACATTGAAGTGGATTGGAATGTGAAACATGCTTCGTTGGCTGTTGCCATTCCTCTTGATCTTGGAGACGCTATTGCCAGCGGTGCCTATTTTGGTCGTAAATTCAGGCTTTTGCTTGAATTGCCGACGGTGAAAATACAGGACATGCAACCAATGCAGATTATGTTTCTCTCACCATTCGCGTCTGTTGCAGAATCGCTGACCCTCTATGCGATTCTTAAATTTTTCCATGCGCCTGACCTTATGACCCTAAGGCGGACTATGCAGCACTTGTCGCCGGGTTGGGTTGTTCAGGCAGGCCTGGCACTGTTTTGCGCACAAAATAATCAGGATCTTTCCGCTGCCTGATCACACCACAAATAATCTCCTTGAATACACCCACAAGGCCTTCACAAGGTTCCGGCAGCTGATTTTTCAATGCCTCGCTTAGTTGTGGCAGATTGTAGAACGGTACCATTGGGAACATGTGATGCTCCACGTGATAATTCATATTGAAATAGAAGAAACGGGTGATTGGACTTGCCGTAAAACTGCGCGTCGAATAGCGGTGGTCTTTCACGTTCATCTGCAGGCAGGTATGCTGTGTGAGATGCAAAAGACCCGTTACGGGACCACCAATGATCCTAGCTCCAAAAGTAAGCACAACCGGCAGCCAAGATTGCGCTAACAACGCCAAGATGATCACAAGAGCATAGAGACCAACCATAATGCGGGCGTTATTGATTGCCTTGGGCACTTTATTCGATGGGATGACCTCCCGCATCTCTTCCGAGATGAAGCCAAAAGCCTGTGCCACTAGCGATTTTGAGTAAAAATATGTGCCGCCAAGGCCCGAGCCAACCTTAAACAGCAGGCCCCAAGTCACCGGATTGGGTTCAGACAGCTCGGTATCGCCTTCATTGAAGTGTGTGAAACTATGATGTCCTAAATGTCCCCACCTTACAGAAATTGGCTCCATCTGAACCATCCATCCAAAGGCCCATAATGCAGTCTCATTCAACCAGCGGGTGCGGAACGGTGTTTTGTGGCAAGTTTCATGAAATCCGGATGCGGCGCAACCCCATATCGCGCCATAGACAATCACAAACAGCCAAGCCCACGAGCTGCCCCAGGTCAAAACGACAGCTGTTCCCATTAAGGCCAATAGCAGGAAATAGCTGCCAAACCAAATCAACGCTGGTTTATCAGATCGTTTCGAAAGCGATCGCAATAGTTTCTTGTCTATCGAGCAGACGTACCAGTCATTTTTCAACTTTGCCATATCTGAAAGACTCTTTCTCCAATTTAAAGTGAATTTTCTGTTTCAATCCGAGCTATTGTAGTATTTTATTTATTTGTTATTGTGAACTGTTTCCCACACTCTATAAAGTTACGGTTGACGGAATTTAGACAAAACACTTGAATGTAATTTGGAAGAGCGTTGTGCAATTGGAGAAGACTCAGTTGAAGCTGCTTTAATTCCGTTTGCTCAAGTTGATATGGACAAACGTTCCATGGAGGGTGTTGCCCCGAAGTTTCTAAAATACCTAGAATTCAATACTGAATTCCTGCTTTAGTCATTTGCAAAAATAATCCTTAGCAAGCTCAGTCTCGGGGTTGATCAATTTCTTGAGATAGCGGAAAGGCTATCAAACAATTTGATGAGCGATCACGTCACTTCTCTGAAAGATTTTCGCTGCAAAGAATTCACACTGCCGATTACTGAAACAATTCAGTTTCTACCGAACAAAAGAACTGGATGGCATGGCGGAAGCAATGGTCAGTCTAACTTCCCTGAAACGTCGCGTGTCCCTCGAATTAGAAACTGTGGGTGGTCCCGTCGATGTCGCAATAATTTCGAAAGGGGACGGAATTATCTGGCAGAAAAGGAAATACTATTTTGATGCCTCCCTGAATCCAAATTACTTTAATCGTTTGGAATAATTTACTATCAATGGAGTTACCTATATATGAATGCTATGCAAAAAATGCTGAACTGACATCACGCCTTACGAAACCTAGACGTTCCAATAAGAGCAATTGGGACAGAGAAGAAATCAAGAAAAGAGCGAAGAAAGATGCAGAGGAAATTATCACAAAGGCTCGCGTCAGAGAAACATTTAGAAAACATTTCAAATCGATTCGCTTAGAAAATCGTTCAAAGTGAATTAAGGTGATCGCTTGTTCCAGGTGCTTTGAAAGAAGTTGTAAAACCATACCTTGTACGAACCGAAACTACCTGAAATCGCCACCGCTGCCTGAAATAATTTGATGTTGCCCGCAAACTCGATGGAATAGCTCTTTTCGACTTGAAAAAGGGTGCGAAGTCCAAGACCAAGTAAATGGGAGTCTTATCTGCCGCTCGCCGCACCTGCCACACCAGATCCTGCCTGAGCTTCTGCTGGCTTTTGCTCACTGTTCGGTGGCCTTCAGCTGCAGATCTTTCACCTTGACGTCATCCAGCTGCGTCGGCAGAGACTGCACCAGTGCGCGAATTATTTTGAGGTGGGTGAAAATGCGTTTCAGCTCGGAGTCATAATCAAAACAGGCAACAGGCACAAAACCTCCCTGAATCGAGTGGTTTATGGAGCTGAGCAGTCTAATTCAACATGTCGGATCCATCACAACCGAGCGGTGCTCGGGGTATTGAGACAGCGGCGCTTCAAAGACGACGCCGCAGTTTTCAAACAGCAATCGCAAATCTGCTGACTTGCAAAACCACACTGAAAGTGGGGAAGCCTCGCGAATAAACTATGTAACCTTAAAATGACCGACGATGGCAAGTATTTTAGATTCTTCCCGCTTGATGCTCATTGAGGAAGATTCAAAAAGATGACGTCAAGCCGGAAAATTCGGCTGTGATCAGACACTCAGCAATCAAGAATTCAGTGCCCGAACGTACTGCTGAGCCAAGATTCTTTTACAATGTAATTTAGGCTCGCAAATCAAATCTGTCTGACTACTGATTTTGAAAAATTGTTACGTTAAACGACCGTTTCGTACTAGATTCCTTGACAGAACCCAGATTCAGATTTGGAAGTTTTAGCTGCTGTTCGACAGCTGTATAGTGACAGCGAATCATTTGTCCTACAGGTTGGGGAAATAAGACAAATTTTTTGTACCCCGAGATGTCCTCTTACAAGACTCTGATGGCAAATTTACCGATTCAAAAATTCATTTCTGAATTTCGCGTGGACATCGAATCCACAAAAATTGTTCCCGCATTGGCGACTGGATTTTCCTCGGGAGTAAGCTTGCTGGTTGCCCAAATTGCGTTCGGCAGTTTCATCTTCTCTGGCGAGCTGGCGCATTATTCTTCACTTGGCATTGGCCTCGTGCTGTTCGGGAACTTTGCAGCCTGCCTCATCATCTCCATCACCAGTGGCTATCGCGGAGCCATTGCTGGACTTTCCCCTGCACTGGTGATCATCATGGCCTTGATCGCGTTCACCATGAACGCACAAGGTGATCAATTGTTTGTCACTGTGGTGGTCGCGTTTATGATTTGCGCTGTAGCGACAGGAATCAGCTCCTTGGTGATCGGACATTTCAGAATAGCCAATCTGCTGCGCTTCATTCCCTATTCAGTGGCATGCGGATTTGTAGCCGGAATTGGCGGTGCAGTATGTTTGGCGGCCATTTCAATTTCAGGAGTGGACTTGAACTGGCGAGATCTTGCAGCGAATTTTGATACAGTCGTTCTGATTAATTGGGCTCCCGGCATTGTATTCGGGGCCGCAATCTATATTGCTGTTAAACGCTGGAGAAATTCGTGGCTATTTCCGGTTTGTATGGTGACCGCAGTCGCAGCGTACCACCTGGCACTTACTTTTTTCAACATATCCGGTGACGAGGCAAGGGCGGCGGGCTTGCTTCTCAGCGGTTCAACAGAAAAGATCTGGCCGGCTATATGGCCCTCTGAATTGCTGCGCGTGGACTGGGCCGCTATAGTTGGTCAGATGCACAACATGTTGATGTTAATAATGATTGCTTATATTTGCATCATTTTAAACATCGCAGGTCTCGAACTTGCCGTCAATCAGGATCTGAATTGGGACCGAGAGTTCAAGTCAACAGGGTTCGCAAGCATCGTCAGCGGCTTCAGTGGAGGCACAGTGTCTACCTTGATTGTACCGGCGTCGCTCCGCAGCAAGCTCTTCAGAGCTCACACTAGGCTGACCGGTATCGTTGCGGCCGCAGTCATCGGTTGCGCATTGTTCTTCGGTGACGAATTATTGGAATTTATCCCAGTGGCGCTTATCGGAGGCATTCTAATCTTTGCCGGCCTCGGCATGGTGGATGAAGGTTTGGTGAAAAGCTGGAAAATACTTCCTGTGTCGGAATACAGCGTCATTCTATTGATCTTTTTCATCATTAATCTCATTGGACTGATTGAGGGAGTGGCCGCTGGAGTACTGCTAACCCTCGTTTTTTTCACCGTACGGCTCAGCCGCGTCAATCCGATCAAAGATCAGTTCACCGCACGTGAACACCATAGCAAATTGGCTCGCTCCGTGCCAGACCGCGCGATCTTGCTGGCGGAGGGTGACCGCGTGCAGGCCTACCGGTTACGCGGCTACATTTTCTTCGGCAGCATCGTTCCGCTGGTTGAGCAGCTGAGGGATTCGCTGACTGATACCACTTCCTGTCTGATGCTGGACTTCACCGCTGTCTCGGGCGTCGATTTCTCCGCGGTCAGAGTGTTTTCCAAGTTCTTGGAGAAATTGCACACCGATGGGACACAGCTGGTTCTAGTAGGCTTGTCAGAGACATTGAGATCGGGCTTGGAACAAAACCTGCAGCCGGAAATTTTCAAAACGATTCATATCGAGCCGGATACCGACTTCGGGCTTGAACGCTGCGAGGACATCATCATTTCAGCATGGAATGCGGACGCAGCCAGAACGGATACGCGCGGGACACGATTATTTGACGCCACCGCTGATGACATTGAATTTCGTCTGGAGCAGCAAATTCAGTTTGAGGAGCTGATTGAAGAGCTTGAACATTGGCTCATGCCACGAGAGTACTCCGCCAATGAGGTTCTTACAGGTCCCGATACACTGCAGGACGGTCTGCAGTTTCTGCTTTCGGGCCGGGCTTCCGTTTACGACCGCACCGGAACACGCCTCCGTCAATTCATTCCAGGTGATGCGATCTGGCCGATCCGAAAGCTGGACGATAATGCAAACTTGGTACTTGCGGACGATTCGTGCCAAACCATGGTTATAACACCAACTGACCGCCAGTGGCTGGAGGAGACCGAAGAGCAACTTGCCCTCAAACTCTATCGCTACCTGATCGCTCAGACTTTCAACGACCAGTTAAGTGCTGATCCAAACTTGTAAACTCTTAACAAACCTGAGGAACAGGCGTAGTGATTCAAGCAGTTTCGACATGCATAAGAACAGCCCTGATTTTCGTGTTCGTTCTTTTCTCGAACAGTCACGCATCCGCTCAAAACCGGCCACTCCACATTCTGTCTGACCCGCTGCCTGCTGATTAAAACAGCCAGAGCGATCAAGAGCGGTGACCTTGATTGAGCTTCACGGCCTTCCAAGGAATTGATGCCCTGGATGCACAACTGATACTGCTTGCCCACTTCCATGGCAAAAACTTGTTCTACACTGTACCAGAACTGAATCGCAGAGTAAGGGATTCAAGATGCTGACCGATAATTTGGTCAGTGTTGATGGAGACTCAGAATACGAAAATTCAACCTTGACACTTCTTTTGACTGTAGAAGACCGACTGAAAACTGTCGAGAACATATGCAGTCTATTCACAGACTCCAAAAAAATCTCCAAGAATTAATTTTCAGTTTATGCGCGTTGAGGTGGGCACATTTGAAATGGGGTGTACGTAGGAGCAGGGGAAGTGCGGTGCCTATGAAAAGCCTGTTCACACAGTGTGGGGTGACATCTTTTCGATCAGAGCGTACGAGGTAAACTAAGGCATTGTGGCAGTCAGTCATGGACACAAACCCGAGTGCATTTTCCAATTGCCGGCAGTGTCTAGTCGAGACTGTCAGTTGAGATGACATCCAGCTTTTTTCCTATCAACTTAAACGCTGACGGTGGTGCGTATCGGCCACCGTGTGAAGTGGCTTGGGAATTCGCAGCACGGGGCGGAGAGTAAAACCAAGGGCGTCGATACGCCGATAGCAACAACTGGATGGAAGTTGCCTGGTACTTTGAGTACGCAAACCACAAAACCAACCCCATTTGGGAGAATAAACCGTACGAGCTAAACCTGTTCGACATGTCCGACACCAATCGTAGCGACTTGATCAAAGTTCGCTTTGTATCCCTGATCAGACTTACTGTCTTTTTCTGGGCATCTCAGTTTCATCCAATTTTCCGTTCATTCAGTGGCGAATCTGTCCAATGAAAGAAAATCGTTTTGCTTACAGGGTATTGAATTGAAACTTTAAGCGCATGGATGAAATTGATTTCCGCCGCCATTTGACATAACTTGAACTTGACTAAGCTTAATTTGAGACGATTGCGATTTTCCTCTTCCGAAGCCAACAAAGCGTAGCAATAATCGCTTATTATTTCAATTTATAATTTTTTATCAGTCTCTTACATAAGAGAACTGCGTCTCATCTCAGGACAATTGAAGTCTTGAGGATTGATCCTGTTAACGCGCTTGATTGAACTCGGTCAAATCCTCAATAATGCGCCAGCTGCTGGCCACTCAAGTCGGCATTGGCAGCTTGTACAATCGGAAATCGAAGCAGGTGATTCTTACAAACGCCCAGCGGGAACTTGGAATTTCGGCAACGAACTCCCTCAATGAAGAGTTCAATTCAGAATGAATAATCTGGTATTCAGCCGGGTGTGAAACTCTTTACACCCGGCAATTTAACATTCCTTTGAGAACCGAATCGCAATACAATTCGACGCGCTCAATTCAGTCTTGCGCGAGATTGGAGGGGAATGGTTTAAAGTAAAGGGGCAATCACTAAGCTGACGATCGCCATCACGTTTATTAGAATATTCATGGAAGGGCCCGAGGTGTCTTTGAATGGATCGCCCACCGTGTCACCAACAACAACGGCCTTGTGAGTGTCGGATCCTTTTCCACCGTAGTGCCCGCTCTCCACATACTTCTTCGCATTGTCCCAAGCCCCACCAGCGTTTGCCATCGTCAGCGCTAACAACACGCAGCCTAACAAAGCACCACCAAGCATTCCACCAAGGGTTCTGGGACCCATTAAAAAGCCAACCCCAACTGGTGCAGCTACCGCCAAAATTCCTGGAGGAACCATTCGTCTCAGCGCGGCTTTCGTAGCGATGTCCACACAACGTTCAGTATCAGGCTCAGCTTTTCCTTCGAGCAAGCCAGGGATTTCTTTAAACTGGCGTCTAATTTCCTTAATCATGTCGAATGCTGCGTCACCCACAGCCGTCATCGTCATGCTGCTGACAAGAAATGGAATGATTCCACCCAATAACATTCCACCCAATACGACGGGATCATTGATCTGGAGGGAGAAACCAGGGTTGTTGAACTCAACCGTTTCGATAAAAGCAGTAATAATTGCCAAGGCTGCTAGAGCTGCAGCACCGATGGCAAATCCTTTTCCAATTGCCGCAGTAGTGTTCCCAAGAGAGTCGAGTGAATCTGTGATTTTTCGTGTTTCTTCACCCAAACCTGCCATTTCTGCGATACCACCCGCGTTGTCCGCAACAGGGCCGTAAGCGTCGATTGCCATTGTCATGCCGACAGTTGCAAGCATGCCAACTGCTGCAATTCCAACCCCATACAGACCTGCCAAGGAGCTAGCTAACATTACAATATTTGCGAGTACTACCAAAGGAGCGACGACGGATTGCATACCGATGGAAAGTCCGTTGATCATCACAGTTGCGGCACCTGTTTCTCCGCCTTTAGCAATCTTTCGAATGGGCGCTCCGCTCGTGTAGTATTCCGTGACCAAGCCAATCACGACACCGCCTAAAGCACCAACAACAACACAGTGCCAAACAGCGAGATCGACTCCTACAAAGACGACAACCACGCCAGAGGCCCCCATAAATATTAGGGAGGCACCGATGGTACCGATGCGCAGTGCTGCTTCTGCGGACTTTGAACAGAAAATTCGCACCAATATGATGCCGAGCATGGAACACACAATTCCTGCTGAGGACAGTGCTAGCGGGAGAAACATCAGGTTATTCTGGGCACCGAGGTACGAATCACTCAACGTTGCAGCAATCGCAATGCTTGCGATCATGGCGCCGCAATACGATTCAAAGATATCTGAGCCCATACCGGCTACATCTCCAACATTATCACCGACGTTGTCGGCAATCACTCCCGGGTTGCGAGGATCATCTTCTGGAATTCCAGCTTCCACTTTACCAACCAGATCAGCGCCAACATCCGCACTCTTGGTAAATATTCCACCACCAACTCGGGAAAATAATGCAACGGAGGATGCACCCATCCCAAAACCATGTATGGCGTGTGCGTGGTGCGGGTCTGAACCAAAAAAGAGATAAAGCAGTCCCAAACCCAATAAGCCCATGGCAGCGACAGTCATTCCCATGATTGAACCACCGAAGAAGGCTACTGTCAGGGCTTGTGAAGCACCGGAAGTGTGGGCCGCGACTGTTGTTCTTACGTTTGACTTCGTCGCGGTATACATTCCAATATAACCTGCGCTGCCCGAGCACAATGCTCCGAGCAAGAAGGCATACATCGAATTCAGACCTAAATCGGAGATTGCGATGAGTACAGCAACCACCAACACAAAAACGACGAGAATGGTGTATTCCCGACGCATAAAAACCATCGCTCCGTGGTGTATGGAGCGCGAAATTTCTACAACTTTGCCTTCGCCTTCTGGGTAACGCTTGACGGCACCAAAAATGATCCACGCAACTACTAAGCCCAAAATGCCGAGGGTTACTGGAATCCACCCACCTGCGGTCATTAATCTCTCCTTGATTTCCTTTCAATAAAAAACCACCGGGTTGCTGAAATGCGATGGAACCTATCCCAAGTGACGAGCAGCATTCCGGTGGTAACGAATATGACTAGACTGCCATATTCGGCCAAATCAAACTAAACCTAAAAAATATCCGAATTTATCTTTTATTTCAACACTACTAACACAAACAAAACCAGTCTAGTCGTTGAAATTGAAATTATGGGGTGGTTTCGTCTGGAAAATAGAATTGAAGTTAAGAATTATAAGTGAAGGTATCGTAAACTTTTTGTTACTTAGTCAAAGAACTAAGGCAATTCCAAATTTTCCTTAAATGTTCTCTCAAAGGCAATTTGATGAAGCCGAATCGCCACCAATCGCATTATCTTCAGCGATTTTTTCAGAAAACGGAAAGTTCTTGAGAAGCAATCGGAGGTCGCACATCCAAAAATCTGCCATCAACAACCTGTCACAAGCGGAAATTTCAACTTTGTTCGCCTAGTGAGAATTTTTCTAGCACCAACAGGTTCACTAACTGTTTTATAGCGTTGCATCCACCGCCAAAATAGAGTGGATTTGGCAACCTCATAACCACACGATGAGCAATTCTTTTTTAATCTGAACTCCAACATGTTACCTAAACCTCAAATTCTTAGTCTTTACCTGATGCTACAAATTTACGCGATGACTCACTTAAATCGTCAACAAAACTTGAATATTGATACTCTTCAGTCCAAATTGCTTCTGACTGTTAATCGCCACGACTAGATTGCTCAAGAACTGATTCAACTTCATCCTTGACGTTCGTAACACTTCAATTGGAGTGGATATACTGAAATTATTGCGCTACGAACAACAGGGTCAAGGCTCGGCGAGGGATTAGCATTTTGCACCTAGAAATCGGCGACTGCCGAGTGTTGTATGCACTTGACAGCGAATTGGATACAATGACTGTAATCAACATACTGCCGTGAGAACATGAACATAGATGAACAAAAAACAAATTATCAATTTCTCACATTGGATGGCAAGGAGTACGCGGTCGTCCCTCGCGGAGATTATGAAGCATTGCTTAATGCCATTGACGAGGATGAGACACACATCGCTGCTGCTCGTCGCGTACTTGAGGACCTGAATGAAGAATTAGTACCATTTGAGCTCGCCGAACAAATTGCCGCAGGCATTAATCCTGTTCGCGTGTGGCGCAAGTATCGCGGCATGACTGTTAGTGCACTTGCAACCGAAAGTGCCGTCACCCAGTCCTATCTATCCGATATTGAGGACGGAAAGAAACCTGGCTCAGTCGAGGCATTGAAACGCATCGCTGCCTCCCTCGACGTGTTCTTGGACGATTTGATTTAGTCTTTACTCGTCATACATCGCGAGTATGTCGCATGTGTCGATCTTTTAATTCCGATCATAGGATCATTGCGTAAATTCTCAACCCAATTGGCAACAATGGGCTCAACAAACTCACTATTTTCTGCCATTGTAATTGCCAATTCAGTACAAGCATGCCGCACCCTCGCTATGTCGATATTTTCGTCATGTGCGTTTTCGTACCTCAATTCCTCAAGAAGATAGCCTAGGCCACTTACAACCAAGGAATGAATTGCACTTCGTTGTTCAACTTTGCCGTTTTCTATTTTCCACTTAGCTACTTGGCCATTCGTCTGCTTTAGGATGCTGTGCGAGATCAATAGGAATGACATTACGCGTCTCTAGCATACGACGGCGATGAAGCGATAAACCTAGCCATCCTGCTAAGTATATTTTCGGTGCTGCGGAACCAAGATTGTCACGAACCCAACCTGACCAGTGGAGAAAATTAGGATCATCTCCTGAAAACCCAAGCAGACAAAAAACTGATCCCATCATCGCCTGCTGGACTGTGTTTACGAACGGTGCGAATTTATTTGGATACGTGCGGTAATCCTCCTCCGTGAAAATAAGTGGGAAACGCCCATCGAAAGACCCATGCAGTTTAACGAAACGAGGACTTGCGGTTAATGGAATTTCATCCATATTTCGCAAAATCCCATACGACCGTTCCAGAATGGATGAACCTGCTCTTTCCAATAGCGTATCCCAATTGGTTGTAAAGACATCACGCCAAGGTAGTTGCAAGAGTCGCCGATGCATGTTTCCGGGATTCATTAGTTCATCTTGAACATGTGACCGTAAGAAACTATGGAGTTCAGTTCTTCCAAACGCAGTTTCGTATTCCTGAGCAAGTCTTAATGCACAACTTGTGTCTAGACTTGCGATTGAAACGGCTTTGTTACACTCATCCTAGTCCTGCGGATACAACTTTCTGTGCGTCGCTTCAGAAAGATCCCGCCAAGTCGGTGCTAGTATTTCTGACTCCTGTGCTCTGTCCGCATTTCTGCTAAAGC
Organism: Arenicellales bacterium; assembly: GCA_965202855.1. Lineage (GTDB taxonomy): Bacteria > Pseudomonadota > Gammaproteobacteria > Arenicellales > JAJDZL01 > JAJDZL01. Next base: position 1,368,457 of record CBDBBP010000004.1, read on the forward strand.
CTGAACCTACCATGACGGTTGCACTAACTGACTGCTTCCAAAGAGCGTCACGAATTTGGTTGAATTGACTTTGGTCTGGAAATTTTTTGATAAGCAACTCCGATTTTAATTTCCGAATTTATTGGATGGAATCCCTAATTCTAGATGTCTCTGAATTTATTTGTTGCACACACAAAAGATGCTAGTTACCTGATTTCACATGAACAAAAAGTGAATGGAAGTCAATCAGACGAAGAATTTTGTGATATTTAACATTTTTGATCCTGATAAGCTTCATAAATTTCAAACCTTATCGAATTGTGCATATATTCAGTGACCAAACAGACTGATTTAGAACTTCAAAAGAAATGTTTAACCGGACACTATCAGTTCTAAAAGGGCGGTGTTTGTTCACGGTCTGGCACTAATCTTTGTCGGCAAATTCATACTGCGCCTTCAAGTGATTCAACTTTGAGCGGTATGTAATTTATTTCCTCTTTTTGTAATCTCCTTACGACAATTCCAAGATGAACGCCAAATTCATATGCAAAATCAATTACACCATATTTCGTTTTAAGGTCATCAAATTATCTTGAGCAAATTCACTTGCTTCAGTCTCAAGTTGATTTTGTGAATCTGGGTGAAATTTGTCATCCAGAAGTATTTCTTCTTTTTCTTTTAAGTGCAGCAGTAAGTGAGCAGCTTCATGAAAAAAGGAAAACCAGAACTCGTCATTTGATTTGACAAACAATGACAGTTGAATGAGAGGGCATTTCTTATAGGTCCAACGGGCTGCTCCGCTAACTTTTGCTCTTTGAAGCCCGGACAAAAATTAGAAAAACACCGGTGTTCATGCATTGGGTTTGCATTTCGTACCGGAATTCTTCGGGTTGCCAAACCATTAAACTTTTAATCTCGTAAAGAGCTGCAATAAATTTTCTTTGGTCGTACTGAATGTTTGGCAACTCAGTATTTGCTTCTGTCCGCGTTCCTCTCCACTTGAGTCTCACCTTGACGCAACCATGCAGTTAACACCCCTAAATTTGAATCGAAATTTTGAGCGCGTCGAAAATGTGCTTGCAATTGAGCGAAGTTTACTTCCTACTTTTCTGGTGAGGCGATACCAAAGAATCTGAGCAGTTTCTCGAGAAATTCCGTTTTTGCGGCATTGCTAAGTCTTTGCTTCGGCAGTATCTCCGTTCGCTTCTACTCTGCGGAAATTCTTCAAGTCAGTCGTGTCAGCAACGATAGCGATCTTCAGCAGACAATCGAGCCAATTGCTGATGATATTGCGCTTCTCGCTGTAACCAGAATCGTTGTGTTGATCCGAAAACTGCCGTCAATCGAATTGCCATGTCATTTGTAAGTTCCACCTTCCCCGTAACAAGACGATCTAGGTGTTTCTTTGAAATCCCTAATCGTTCTGCGAGTTGAATGTGAGTCCAACCCCTCTCCACGATCAGGTCTGCGATCGTATCCCCAGGAGGTGAAACCCAATTTCGACAAAATTCTTCCTGTCTTTTAGTCATGGCAGTCTACTATTTCAATGATTAGAATTTCAGAAACCCAATCCCAATCTGTTACACAATCAGCATTCGTTTGATCGAATTCGCAAAAAAGAAGAAGAGATTTGTTGCTTAATTGACGGTGAACCGGCACCTGCGATCACCTCTCTAGGGATGTGGGTGACCTTCGTTGGTTCACTGTCAAAACTAGCCGCTTGAATGTCTGCTAATAGATAACGCACTGATTTCGTTCGCGCTAAACCAAGTTTTTTCGCGCTTTTTCGTGGTCTTCAAAAAGTCTTTCGTATCGTCTTGGACTTGAAAGAAATTGACACGGTAGAATTCTAACAATTTTTTTACCTATAACGTAATTCATGAATGGTTTTGACAGCTACAAAATCAATCTAATAAAAGTAGAATACGGAGAATACTCAAAACCAAATCGCGAGAGATGACTTAAAAAGATCACAGTACTTGAATATTGATCCTCTTCACCCCAAATAGCTTCTGACCGTTAATCAAAACAACTTAAGTGCGCAAAATCTGATTCAATTTCATACATGACGTTCGTAGCATTTTAGTTGGAGTGAATATAATGAAATTCAGGATCTGACCGCGTAAAACTCGTTTTCATTTGGGCTTTTCTTATTATATTTGTGCATACTTTTAAGGATTCTTGCATCACATATGAGCGAAAGACGCAAAATCGATTCAATTTAAAAAAAGAATAATTCAAGGTGTAAATTGGACGGAGCTTTATCAACATGGGAAATGATTGCACTCGGTGCAATCGCTCTCATAGTCATTTTTTTGTTTGTACCAGGCATCAAAAAAATTCAGGAAGACAGTCAAAAAGCTGAAAAAGACTGGAAAGGTGTCCTGTTGCCGATAGGTGCAGTCGTTTTATTTGTGATACTGCTGATTGCAATCGTATAAAACATCGAACCGTTCTTTTGGAGTATCGAACACATTAGATTGAAGAAGTGAGCCACTACGTATGACCAAAAAAGCAATCATCCTTCGACACATGAAAGAAAAACGCGATGACCATGTCGCGAAATTTTTGAACGAAAACCACGTCGAGCAACTGCATGTGAATCCGGCGAATGGGATTCCATTTCCGCACGATGCGGAAGCTTACGACGCTTTGGTGATTTATGGCGGCATCCAGAGTGCCAACGATGCGAACGAAAGCCCTTACATCGCTGAAGAAATCGAATGGATCACAGACTGGCTGAATACCGGACGTCCTGCACTTGGCATTTGCTTGGGCGCGCAGCTCATCGCAAAGTCTTTGGGTGCGAAAGTTTCGCGTCGCGAAGACAGACTCGTTGAGATTGGATTTCGTAAAGTCACGCCGACAGAAGATGCAGACGGATTCTTGGATCAGGAAACCTATTTTTATCAGTGGCACAAAGAAGGATTCGAACTTCCTGAGAACTGCGAACTTCTCGCACAAGGAAAAGATTTCCCAAATCAGGCCTTTCGTTATCAGTCCAATGTGTACGGATTTCAGTTTCATCCAGAAGTATCAAGACAGGTAATGAGCAGTTGGCTTTGTGGCGGAGTTCGGATGCTAGATCGGCAAGGCGCTCACTCAGCCCAGCGCCAACTTCAAGACGAATCTCAGTACGGGGAAACAATGGAAAATTGGATATTGAAATTCATGCAAGACTGGTACGCAGATTGGTAACTGTTTCCCATCCCATATTAACAGCCACCTCATATGACGTACCAATCCGCATCTGATATCCCAAGGACGCACCTAGGCGACTATCAGCCACCCCCATACACAGTGGACAAGGTCCATCTGACATTTGAGCTGGGCCGAAATGAAACCCATGTTCAGTCAACACTGGCGGTCAGACGAACAGAACATGGCAATGGTCAGCCATTTGTATTGAACGGAAATGATCTAGTACTGAAATCGATCTATTTGAATGATGCCCCTGTTCAATACCGAGTGGATTCAGAATACCTCACAATTGAAAACCCGCCCAAAGAGTTTCGCCTCAGTATCCGTAACAAAATTAACCCGTTCAAAAACACTTCTTTGACGGGTTTATATGAATCTGGGAACATTCTGTGTACTCAGTGTGAGGCAGAAGGCTTTCGCAAAATTACATATTTTCCAGACCGCCCTGACATTTTGAGTCAATACACCGTCAAGATCATTGCCTCAAAACAGAGATTTCCAGTCCTGCTCTCCAATGGTGAACTGATGGAGGCCGGCAGTCTGTCAGATACCAGGCATTTTGCAGTTTGGCATGATCCTCACCCCAAACCAACGTACTTATTCGCGCTTGTCGCAGGCCCGCTGTCTTTTATAGAAGATCAATTTGTCACTGCTTCCGGCAGGTCCGTAGATATTGAGTTTTACACAGAAAGCAAGGATCACCTAGACGCATGTGTCTACGCCATGGGCTGTCTGAAACGAGCAATGCGCTGGGATGAGCAAAAATACGGTAGAGAGTATGACTTAAATCGCTACATGATCGTGGCTGTAGACCAATTTTGCATGGGAGCGATGGAGAATAAGGGCCTGAACATTTTTAACTCAAAATACGTTTATGCAAAACCAGAAACGGCAACCGACCAAGATTTCAATGCTGTCGAAAGCGTAATTGCCCACGAATATTTTCACAATTGGTCAGGAAACCGAGTTACTTTGAGAGATTGGTTTCAGCTGAGTTTGAAAGAAGGTTTCACCATCTTTCGGGATCAGCAGTTCAGCGCCGATATGGGCTCGGCTGCAGTGCAAAGGATTCGGGATATACACATGGTGAAATTACACCAGTTCCGAGAAGACGCTGGGCCAACCAGTCACCCTGTTCAACCAACTTCCTATTTGACGATTGACAACTTCTACACAATCACCGTCTACAACAAGGGTGCTGAGCTCATTCGCATGCTGTATCTGCTGCTAGGCGCCCAGAAGTACCGCGCGGCAACGGATCTATATTTTGATCAGTTTGACGGCAAAGCAGCGACTGTCAATGATTTTGTTCGCTGTCTTGAAAAGGTCAGCGGTTTGAAACTAGAACAGTTCAGACGTTGGTACAGCATCGCTGGCACTCCTCATGTAACCGTCGAAAGGCAATACAACGCAGACCTTCAAACCTACACTCTGACTTTTCAGCAGGAATCGTCAAATCACTCGGAACAAATCGAATGGCAGCCCATGCATATCCCCATTCAGATGGCATTGCTGGATCAGAATGGCGACCGACTCCCGCTGAAATTAAGTGCTGAACAAAATTCAGCCACAACTGAAATGTTGCTCCAGCTCACAGAACCCAGGCAGTCGTTTGAATTCTTGGAAATGCCATCAAACCCAGTTCCTTCCATTTTTCGAGGATTCAGTGCGCCTGTTATCGTTCACGACCAGGCAGCACAAGATGAAGTGTATTTCATGATGGCGAATGAGGACGACCCCTACTGCCTTTGGAATGCTTGCCAGCGAGCATCAAAACGACAGGTTTATCGTGTGATATCGGGTCTGCAGAACAATCGACGCATGTCGTTGCAAGGCGAGTATTTAAACGCTTTTGAATCACTTTTGAACAAAGCTGCTGACGACCCTGAGTTTACTGCTTTGGTGTTGGACATTCCGTCAGAAATTTCGATCGGTCAGACCATGGATGTTGTTGCGCCGACTGCGATCAACGAAGCAAGAAGATTAATCATTCGGGAAATCGCGTCGAATTTTTACGAACAGTTTTTGAATCTTTATGACCAACTTACTGGCAAATGGGATGATTCAACAGGAGCTGTCGGCAAACGAAGTCTTCGTAATCTGTGTTTAAGCTACCTGATTGCGCTGGATACGCCCACCGTGCATGGAATCGCATTAGATCAGTTTGCAAGCAGCACAAATATGACGGATCGCGCCGCCGCATTGACATCACTGGTAAATTCAAACAGCCCTGCGAAAGAGTCAGTGCTTCGAACTTTCTATTCCGATTGGTACCACGATTCAGGAGTGATTGACAAGTGGTTCCGAATTCAAGCCACCGCTTCTAGAAGTGATACCATTGATAGAGTGCTGGCTCTAACCAATCATCAAGCGTTCACGCTCCAGGTGCCCAATCGAATTTACTCATTGATTGGAGCATTCTGTCATGCAAATCCTTGCTGCTTTCATGCAAAAGACGGGACTGGGTACGATCTTCTTATGAAATATGTTCTCAAAGTTGACAAATTCATACCTCAAGCCTCTGCTCAGCTCGCAGAAGCATTCTCTGAAATTGGAAGACAAACTGAAGAACGGCAAGCGGCAATGTATCAGAGACTGCAGAAAATTGCTTCAACAAAGGGCGTGTCCGTCAACGTTTATGAAATCGTTGACAGAATTCTCTCCTCTGTGAAGCCATCATCACAAGAATTAAAACAGCTGAAAAGCCAACTGACGTAACTGTCACAACATGCCAAAATCAGACGACAAGCAGCTAACTCGTTCAACGTCTAACGAAATCGACCAATTTTTGCGTAAGGTCAAAATGACACCAACGCCTGTAACGGGTCGGCGACGCGGTCGTTTAATTTTCGGAATGGATGCCACCGCCAGTCGTGAGCCGATGTGGGATCAAGCCTGCCACATTCAATCGGAAATGTTCGCCGCTACGTCTGTACATGGGGGATTGGATGTTCAACTTTGTTTCTATCGGGGGTTTCGAGAACTTTACGCGAGCAGATGGGTGAGCAATGCAAGCGAGCTGCAACGAATGATGAGTAAAACTCGATGCGCAGGCGGACTCACTCAGATTGGGCGCCTGCTGAATCACGCAATCACCGAAACCAAGAAACAGCGTGTCAATGCATTGGTCTTCGTTGGAGATGCGGTGGAAGAGAACATCGACGTTCTATCTGACAAAGCGGGACAGCTGGGTATCAATGGCGTGCCAGCTTTTGTCTTTCATGAAGGGTTCAATCCAATTGCAGCAAAAGCGTTTCGTGAAATTGCCTCGCTTAGCGGAGGAGCTTACTGTTCTTTCAATGCATCAAGCGCGCAGCAGCTCAAGGACCTGCTCGCAGCAGTTGCCGTTTATGCTGCAGGCGGACGCACAGCGTTGGAGCACTTCAGCAGCAGGCAACGCGGTGTTGTAGCTCAGCTGACGCATCAAATCAAGCGAAAGTAAACATGTTCGCACGAATCTTTTTGCTCCTGGTGGTATTGGTGGGGATCATGTGGTTCGCTGGGAAACTAGGAAAATCAAATCCACATGATAGAAAGAAGCTTCTGAAGTTAGCCGCTTTGTGGGGCGGAACAGGCATCCTGCTCGCTCTTATTCTGACTGGAAAGCTGCACGCTCTGTTTGCGTTATTGGGGCCGTTGGTAGTGTGGATTCAAAGAATGATCATGATGCAAAGCGCCTATCAGATGTTCAAATCCTGGAAAGGGCCAACTCAAGGCTCCAAACCCGGACAGACTTCAGACGTTAAAACCAAGTATCTGCAAATGACACTGGATCACGATACCGGGCAGATTTCCGGAACGGTTCTTGCCGGCCCATTTAAGGGAAGGGCGCTGGAAGATCTTGAATTTCATGAACTCGTTGACCTCTACGAACTATGCAGACGAAAAGATCGACAATCCGCGTCCGTACTTGAGACTTATCTTGATCGAATGCGCGGTGATGAGTGGGACGAATACGTGCGGCAAAATCAACATGACGCCTCAACTGACGCATCATCTGACCGAATGACTACTGAAGAAGCGCTTCAGATTCTAGGATTGCAACCGGGAGCAACTCGCGAAGAAATCATTGATGCGCACCGAACTCTGATGCAAAAAAACCACCCCGATCGCGGGGGCTCTTCCTGGCTGGCAAGCCAAATCAATCGAGCTAAAGATCTGTTACTGTCATGATTATGCGTTTAATTCAATGGGTAGTTTGCACCTTAGCGGTGTTCATTGTTCCAATTTCTACCAGTTTTGCTGATTCACAAATCAAACTGCAGCCACAAGAACTGAGTCATCCGAAATTCGGTACCGTAACGATTCAAGTTCCACAGAATTATGAGCTGGAGCTTTTGGACTCGAGTTTGAATGGACCAAGAATGATTGAGTTTGCTGCAACAGGCGAAATGTTTGTCGGCTCATCCAGACGAGTTTACTTGTTGAGGCCTCCCTATACCAAAGCACAGACCTATATTCGACTCAACGATTACCCGCATAGCGTAGCAATTCGGGACAATGAAATGTTCATCGCGACCACGGGCGGATTGTACAAAGCGCCTTATGACCCAAGCCAAAACAACATCCCCAAGCAGCAGCTTGAGCTAGTGGCTAGACTGCCTGCTGGGTTTGGTCACAGCTCAAGAACGGTGGGCGTGGGGCCTGATGGACTGGTTTACGTTAGCATAGGAATCAGCGGGAACTGCAGTCATCAAATGATCTCGAATGATTTTGAATTCTATGATCGAAGAGGTGGGGTCTTAGTACTGGATGAATCCAGCAGTCCGGCGAAACTCATTCCTTTCGCCTCGGGCCTTCGAAATCCAGTCGGTTTTGACTGGCATCCGACGACACAGATGATGTATGCGAGCAATAACGGCCCAGACCATCTCGGGTTCGAAAATCCACCGGAATATTTTTCGAAAATTACTCCCAATTCGTTTCACGGCATGCCATGGTTTCAGTACGATGGAAAACAAGTTCATCGCGACCCATGCATGGAAGCCGATCCACCGTTTCCAAAGGAGAAAGTGCAGCTCCCTGTAGCAACTTTTCCTTCTCGCAATGCACCGCTTGGAGTCGCATTCGTACCGACTGGGGCGATGGACGAAACAATCGAACACAATGCTGTCGTTGCATTGCATGGTTCGTGGGCAACTCTGCCCGACGGACATTTTACAGGCAAGAAAGAAACTCGTCGCGCACCCGCAGTGGTGATGGTTCGCTTCGAGCAAGGGGAAGCAACCGGTGTGGAATCCCTGATTACAGGATTCCAAAACGAGGACGGTCAGCGCTGGGCAAGGCCCGCTGGCGTAGGAGTCGGTCCTGATGGCTGGCTTTACATTACCAGCGATGGGGGAGAATTTGAAGGCTTGATGCGATTGCAAAAAATTCAATGAGTAAATCTGCTTGGATTCCAGAACTCAAATTTCAATGAACTTTACGATTGAAGAATATCAACAGCGCATCCAAAAAACGCGCGCCTCGATGGAAGCAGGGGGTGTTGAATTGCTGATTACGGTTGACCCATCAAACATGGCCTGGCTGACCGGCTATGATGGCTGGTCGTTTTACACTCCTCAATGTGTTTTATTGACTCTTTCGGACGGACCGCTTTGGTATGGCAGAGCGATGGATGCAAAAGGCGCTCTTCGAACCGTGTTCATGCCAGAAAAAGACGTATTGTCCTATCCCGATCACTACGTGATGACACCGGATCGTCATGCTATGGATTTGTTGGCATCCATCATTTCGGACCGTGGTTGGGGCCGCCTGCAGATTGGAGTTGAATTGGACAACTATTACTTTTCTGCAGCCACCTTTTCAGCTCTTCAGAAAGGTTTGCCCAATGCAACTTTTGTCGATGCGAATACACTCGTGAACTGGCAGCGTGCCGTGAAATCTGAACAGGAACTGATCTACATGAAACGAGCCGGCCGAATTGTAGAAGAAACGCATAAAAGAATTTTCGAACTGATTGAGCCTGGCATGCGCAAAAATGATTTGATCGCTGAAATCTATCGAACCGCGATCATCGGCGCCGATGGTCATGGCGGCGACTATCCTGCAATCGTTCCAATGGCGCCATCCGGCGCAGACGCATCTGCCGCTCATTTGACATGGAATGATTTGCCGCTTCGTTCGGACGAAGGAACGTTTTTTGAAATTGCGGGGTGTCACCGACGCTATCACTGCCCGCTTTGCCGAACCATTTATTTGGGGCAGCCGCCGTCAAAGTTTTTGAATGCGGAAAAAGCAGTGCTTGAAGGCATGGAAGCAGGATTGGCCGAAGCGAAAGAGGGAAATCTGGCGGAAGACATCGTGCTTGCCTTCAATAATGTGTTGAAAAAGTACGGAATCGACAAAGATGGGCGCTCTGGCTATCCGATTGGTTTAAGTTACCCGCCGGATTGGGGAGAACGTACGATCAGTTTACGCCCGGGCGACAAGACTGTCCTTAAAGAGAACATGACGTTTCATTTCATGACCGCACTGTGGAGTGACGACTGGGGCTTTGAAATCACCGAAAGTCTGATCATAAAAAAAGATGGACCTGAATTGCTCGCCAACTATCCAAGAAAGCTTTTCGTAAAAAAATAATCCTCAAAAAAGGAAGTTTATCGATGTCAAATTCAGTCATTCAGCTGTACACCTGGGGCACGCCTAACGGTCGGAAAATCTCCATAGCACTCGAAGAAATGGGACTCCAATACGAGGTTCATCCGGTGAATCTGATGAAAAACGAACAATTTAATCCAGACTTCATCGCTATCAGCCCAAGCAACAAAATTCCTGCCATCGTTGACCCTTGCGGCATCGATGGGGAGACGCACTCGATATTTGAATCTGGAGCGATCTTAGTCTATCTTGCAGAAAAGACGAACCAATTCTTTGGTCATAACCCAAAAGATCGAAGCACAATTTTGCAGTGGCTGATGTGGCAGATGGGTGGGTTCGGGCCCATTTTGGGCCAGCTTCACCACTTTAAGAAGTTTGCCAAAGTCAAAGTGGAGTACGGAATTCAAAGATTTGACGGTTTAGCGGATCATGCCTACAGCGTTTTGAACAGACAATTGGAAAAAGTAGATTACGTAGCCGGTGAATACTCGATTGCTGACATGGCGATTTACCCTTGGGCGGCGCGATTCGAATGGCAGCAAATTGATTTGGCAACCTATCCAAATGTACACCGATGGTTTAACGCGATCTCAGAACGTCCTGCTGTGATAAAAGGAATGCAGGTTCCATTTTTAAATTAGGACAAGCCTGCGCGTTTGGGAAATTGATAGCATCGAAGTTTCTCTAAATATCCCAGAACTCGTTAAGCGCAAAATGCTTCGGTGCACAGCTAGACGATGATTCTGGGCACCGAAAAGATGGGTTTTGCTCGTCGCTTTGTCCGATTTCGCCTGCATTTCTGATGCTAGGCACATTGTTGAGCAATCTCCAACTCAGAATTTCTTGATCTCCCCAAAGAATGAATTTGAAAAACAACTGTTTAGCCGATATTTGACCGTAACTTCAGTTTCGCACAGTCGGCACAGAGCATGTATACGGCGATTGAAGTCGAATTTAGCAAACTTCTCACTGCGAGGTGACAACCGAACGTAAAGACGGTAGCTCTAATGTTTGCGATTCACTTTTTAGCAGGGCGACAAGGAGAAATTGCGGCAGTAAAGTTAGAAATGCACTCCCGAGATATGGGACAAAATATTACGAATATTTTTTTCAGCTGACTCGAGAATTCGGTTGATCGTCCGCTCATTAATTTGATTTGTCACTAATTCAAGGTCATGGATAAAGCACGCAGGATTGTCCTTTTTGGAGGCTGGAGCCGCTTTACTGAAATCACACTAAGACAACTGCTCAAAAAAGAAATTCGAGTTCACAGCGTATTCTTGGATGGTTTCGGACCATCCTCTGAAACACTCCACCCGATACCGGTGGAAGTTCATCGCTCCAAGCCATCCTCAATACTGAGTGTTTGCAATAGGAACAAGATTCGATTCCATTGCTTTGCAGACCCTGACGAACTTTTGAGTTCGTCAGAAATTCCGCCAGAGACTGACATTATTCTCCTATCCTGCTATCCAAAACGTTTGCCCATGGAAGTTGTGAACCTCGCTCGTAAAGCGTGCATCAACATCCATCCATCATTACTTCCCAAATACAGAGGATCGAATCCAATTTTTTGGCAGATCAGAAACGGTGAAACTCAAACGGGTGTTACTCTGCACAAAGTAAGTGAACAGCTTGATGCCGGAGACATTCTTGCGCACAGGCAAGTTCCCTATGCTCAAGGCGCTCGTTTGGCAGACATCGAATTGAAACTGATTAAATGTGCAGTGGATTGTCTGCATAAATTGCTCGCTGAATCATACTCAAAATGGGAACGATTGGAACAAAAGGACGAAATTTCTACCTGGTACCCACCTCCTTGTGAGAACGATTTTGTCATAAATACCCAAATCGATTCTCAAAGAGCACTCAATTTCATACGGGCTTATGCAAAAGTAAATCGTCCCATTGTTGTGCAAGATGGAACACGAACCTATCAAGTGATCGATGCCGTCCACATAACTCAAAGATCGAATTTTTTAACTGAAAATCAACAAATTACAACCGAGACATTGAATTTTTCCAATGGCAGACTGCTCGCTTGCATTCAGCGGTTCTAATTTTGGGTTTTCCAGCTTCAATTGGCTCTTGCACTAAATCGTAAGTCGCTTACTTTAATGAACGGAGGCTCTTCGGGCGTTTCTGATAAAGCAAATCAACCGTAAAGTCTACTGTTAATATCCTCATTGAGAAGCTGCACCGCGAATGAATGACTCATCGCCCTTGCATGTGCCATTGACCGGAAGATTGAACAGCGCCTACAGCAAGCTCTTCAATTGGATTTAGCAGCCATGAATCCCGAGCATGCCATTGGAGCTGGTGTCTCCGCAAGGAAGGTTGCGCAATGCAACCGTTATCGGATTGACTTCATGTAAAAAAAACGATTTCAACCGCATATCATCCGATAATGCGCAAATCTATATCAGCAGAATTGATTCATTCCTAGGTATCAACGCATGCAGATTTACAAGTACAACGGAACAGGATTCTCCTGATGGGACAACTGAGCTGCTCTGAATGGTGGTCTTATTGTTCACGTACCGCAGTTAACCTTTCACACTTGTTGACTGGTAACACATTCAGAAAAAGGGGCGTAGGTAAAAGCAAATTGGGTTAGCTCAAGCGGGCTACAAATCGACTCTCGTGTGAACACGTTTACATTAGTCCCTTTTAACCTGCGCGCTGAAGGAGTAAGAATAGCGTCCAAGCCTATCTGTATCGCTTCAGAGCCAAATATTTGACAAATCTCATCAGAGTCATCTGTGAGTTTTAGTCAATCATTCGATTTTGGCCGCAGGTCCTTCACACATCCTTGAAAACTACAGCTAAAAAGAAAATAAAACACTTTTTTTATCCGCCCGAATTTTTCAAATATTTAGGTATGTGGCAAGTTATTTCAGCTTTGGCGGTTTCTTTCTCCAATGCACCATAGAAAACAGGATAAGAACCATCTGAAAAACGTGTCACCTTTGTGTTCTTTTGGTTCAATCTCTGCCGAAACGATTTGTTCAATAGTTCTTTCAGTGATTCGGTGACGTTACGTGTATGCAATAAAACCATCAGCTCAACAACACCTTCTAGCATCAGTTGTAGTGGAACTTGATCATCCAACAGAGGTTGAGGCTCTCTAATCCACTGATTCTCGGCAGCTTCATCCATAAACAACGCAGACAAGGAACTCCGTATTTCGAACAGATAGACTATCCTGTCCTTCACGTCTCGTCCCTCAAGACGAACCGTTCCATTTAACAGTTTTTCAACATGCTGTCGGGACGATCTTTCAAATCCAAGTAAGTAAACTGCTTCTTTTGGACCAATATTCCAAGTATTCAACAATTTATTTAGAAATTGAATTGGCCCAGTCAATCGGTTGGAAATGAGTGGAGAGTCAGTAGCGGTTTGGTCTGCTTTTACCTGCGATTGCCGCATTGTTGAGAGCTCACGAGATATTAAAATTTTTTCTTGGTCCCACTTGCTGATTTGTGGAACTTCAATATCGTTATTGAAATCAGCATGTTCAATGTTCGAAGAATATTGATTATTCCATCGAATATTACTTTGCTGATTAATAAGTCTGCTGCTACCTTAATTGTGCGCATCAAATCTTGCCGAAGTTGGAACAGCGCCAAGATTGGGTTGTATTGGATTTCGTATTATGTTCTTTCTATTCAGATTGAACTATCAACTTCTATGCCAATCTGACTCAAGTACAGTATGAAGATTTTTGAAAGATGCTCACTTCGGATCCTCAATTCCATAAATCATTCATTTGCTCTGTACGGAGAATAGCACGAAACGATCAGCGATGAACTGCCACTACGATTACTAAAAGCATGGGTAACTACTCGCCCCCTCTAATTCAGTTTTAACTGTCTGAGCATTTCGTCTGACGAAACTAACGGGTACAGACATTGCAACCTGTTATATTTGGACTCATAAAGCTATTTTAGAAGCTACGCATCCTAGACATAACAGTGTCGAGGGGCTATAGTATGCGCATAGTTCACCACACCACTGACGCCAACCAGAGATGGCTCAAGCATATTTAGGTTCCAAAGCCACGGCCGGGCTGTATCAGGCCATCATCGCGCTGATGCCGGCGCATAGCGTTTACATTGAATCTCATCTGGGCGGCGGCGCCATTATGAAACGCAAGCCGGCAGCACAACGCAACATTGGCATTGATTTGGACGCGGCGGCCATTGAACAATTTCGTTGCGATTATGCAGTGGAATTGGTGCATGGCTGCTGCCATGACTACCTTTCGGAGTTTGCATTCGACGGCAGTGAATTGATTTACGCTGATCCTCCGTACCTGCGATCGACGCGCAAGGCGCCGGGACGATATCGTTACCGCTACGACTACGAGGAAAAAGATCATGTGCAGCTGCTCGGAATATTGAAGAAACTGCCTTGTCAGGTGATGCTGTCGGGTTATTCGAGCGCGTTGTATGACGAGCTGCTCGACGGCTGGCGGTCCATCTCGGTACAAGTGATGAACCAGGCTGGGGCGGTGACCGAGAAAGTGTGGTTCAACTTCCAGCCGGGTCGGGTTCACTGGCACCGTTATGCGGGGCGCAACTTCACCCAACGCCAGCACATAAAGCGCAAGGCCGAAACCTGGTCTCGGCTCTATCGGCAGATGCCGCCTGCCGAGCGTCGTGCGGTGCTGTCGTCGATCATGGCGGTGGAGGCCGAATAGCCGATGGCGAAGGTCAGCCGCGAATCGCTGGGCGAAATGTAAGCTGAGCATAAAGCGCAGTTCGCCGTACTTAAGGCCCGCGGCGAAGTGACGCCGCCGGTGGCGGCGCTGTGCGAAGCGCTGTTTTCGACGCTGCTGCTGCTGGTTATGCTGCTGGAGATAAAAACCAAGAATACCGCGGCCACCTCACGTCTGACCAGTTCGCTGTTTCTGTTTGAAAAAACTGCACCAGCCAAAGCGGGCGCCAAGAGCAAGGGCTCCAAACCGGGGTGCGGCGACAGTGCCACTGCGCGGCCGGAGATCGCCGAACACAGCTCGAAGGTCGACGAATGTGACCGCTGAAGCGAGTCAATGAAAGACAGATTTCATACGTTTCGATCAAATGAAGTCTGCCATCAGGCACAGGTTTTCTAGTTGAGCAGAAACGTTATCAGCCCAGGTTGCAGACTCAATATCAATAACACGATGACGGTGACCAAGAGAAAAGGAGAAATCGTTCTAAAAATTTTGCCGATCGAAACTTTCGTCATGGCGGAGATTATGAACAATCCAGCGCCTACCGGCGGCGTCAGCAGCCCTAATACCAGGTTCAAGCAGATGATGACCCCAAAAACGATGGGGTCGATTCCGTAATTTATCGTAGCGATCGGCAGCAGTATTGGAACAATGATGATCATCGCGGCGATGCCGTCGATAATCATTCCGACACCGATCAGCATCAGGTTGATCGTCAGTATGAAAACCAACGGATCAGACGTTAGTTGGGTGAGCCAACTGGCGATCGCTTGCGGTACCTGCTCGTAAATGATGATCCAGCCAAAAACGTTTGCCCCGGCAATCAGAAAAATCACAAGTGCTGAATTTATCGCAGTGCGCTGAAGAATTTCGGGCAAATCCCTCACGTGCAATTCCTTATAGATGAATTTACCAACCAAAAGAGCAGTGAGCGTGGCTAAAGCAGCTGACTCAGTCGGGGACGCAAGGCCGAGAAGGATTCCGCCAATGATCACAATTGGAATAAGAAAAGCAGGCAGTCCCGCTATTGTCATACGAATTGCGTCATTGGCAGAAGGCCATTCTCCCCTCGGATAATCTTGCCACAAGCCCAATATCGTGATCATCGCAAAGAAACCGAGCGACAGCAGCAGTCCCGGAATAATTCCGGCAATGAACATGTCACCGATCGCGACTTGGGCAACCACGCCATAAATCACGAATAGCATAGAAGGGGGAATTATCGGCGAAAGCAGTCCTCCTGCTGCGGTGGTCGCAGCCGCGAATTCCTTCGTATACCCATGCTTCTCCATTTCAGGCACCATAACTTGGGACATGATCGAAATTTGCGCTGCAGCCGATCCGATGATCGAGGCCATCATGGTGTTCGCAAGCAAATTAACGTATGCCAGACCGCCTTTGAAACCGCCTGCGATAATTGATGCCATGGAGACAAGCCGTCGGGTCACGCCGCCCTTATTCATCAATTCACCGGTTAGCATGAATAACGGTATGGCAAGCAACCCATAGTTTTCAAGCCCGCTGAACAATTGCTGTGGGTAAGACAGGAACAGTATGTGGTTTCCCGACAATGCGATGTAAACCAGTGCAGAAACTGCGAGAACCAACGCAATCGGCACACCTGCGAATAATAATCCGATGAAAATTATCCAAACCAACATCGCATTAGCTATTCTTGCTTTTTGGTTAGAGATTCTATGAGGTTCGCAGTGCTGTGTATCAAGAGAGTTACCGCTACGAGAGGCACGACCAGCCAAATCAGAAATTTCGGTATGCCGAGAGTGTTCGTGGGTTCTTGATAGATGAAATTGAACGTCGCGGCGGCAAACTGCTGGATGTCAAACCCAGCTCGTGCCAATTCAGGCAGATCAAACCAATTCCAGCAAAGCAGCGCTAAAGCGACTGCAAAGGCGAAGACGACGATGTCGACCACGTAGGCGCATAGAATTCGAAACCGAGGCCCTAATAATTCGACAAAAAAGGTGGTGGCGATTCCGGATTTTTCCCGCACGATCACAGACAGCCCGATGAGCACCATCCACACCATCGTATAGATAAGCAGCTCGTCAACCCAGAAAAGCGCTTTGTTGAAAGCTCGCGTCACAACATTGAGCAAAGCCAGCAATGTTATGACGAGAGCAAGAAATGCGACGAACTTCTTTTCGAAGCTGATGACGAAGTTAGAAACTGCAATCATCGAATCGAACTTAATTTTGGCGTCATGGTCTGCGATATTTTAACTCCAGCGTCTATTCGAGCGCTGCTTTAAGCTCCGCTAACGCACCTTCTGATTTATCTGCCCAAATTTCGGTCCAGCCTTGCGCTGCTTCACCGAAGAAAGAAGCATCCAGCATTCTGACATTGACATCTGTCTTTTTAACTTCTTCCAGGAATGTCGGTTCCAGCGCAATATAGGTATCTATGACGGAATCCAAATGTTTGGCCATCAGCTTCCCGATCAAGTCTTGGTCAGATTCAGAAAGACTGTTCCAGACTTGCGCGGAAACAAGTCCGATCATTGGAAACATCATGTGATTGGTTACCAGCACATCACTGCTGTGCTCGTGATATTTCAGTTTCCAGATCAACTCCAAGTCCATGTCGATAGCATCCACCTGGCCGTTCGCCAAGGCATCGTAAACTGAGGGCAGAGGCATGGGCGTGGCGGCCGCTCCGACTGCGTTATAAAAGTCTTTAATCGGTTCAAACGGCGTTATTCTGAGTTTTTTGCCGACTAGATCAGCGGTCGAATTGACGGCATCCCGGGATGCAATCTGTCGCATGCCCGCCATTCCGTATCCAATTCCGACGACTCCAGCCCCCTCCGGCAGCAGTCCCAGCATGTTTTCAGCCACTTCGCTTCTCAACACGGCACCGGCTTGAATTACGTCAGCGACCAGATAAGGGGCATAAAATGCTCCAAATTGAGGAATCCGATTTGACACTTCCGCCATAGTCAGAAAAGCCATGTCCAATCCTCCCGTCTGCAGCAATTGCATCATTTGTGCTTCGTTGCCGAGCTGTCGGGATGGAAACACCGCAACAGAATGCGCGCCATCGGTCTCCTGCGAAAGTTCTTCTCCAAAGGCAATCGCGGCTTTTGTCCAAACATGTGGAGGTGGCGTAATCAAGCCTAAGCGAAAATCGCGTGCCTGAACCATACTGCTGGCGCCTGCTGCAAGCAGCAGAGTCAAGGTGAGCGCCATGATTTTTTGTAATTTGTGAAACATGATAAGCCTCCTTTTAAGGTTGTCAGTGATAGTCAATTGAGAAAAATTCACTTGCATTGAGTCCTAGCATTCGCAGTTTTTGTGAGTCATTGAATTCCGGATGCGACCGCAACAGTGAAGACATTTCTTTTTCTCCCAAGGGGAACGGGTAATCGGTGCCGAGCATGATCCGGCGGTCTCCCATGACATCAGTCAGCAGACGAAGCGCTCCCTGACTGAAAACAGCGGAGTCGACGTAAAAACGATCAGTATAGCTGGACGGAACATTGGGGCAGTCTTTGCGAACGATGTCTCTATATTTCCAAGCATTGTCGACTCGTCCAAGCAGATAGGGAAAAGATCCGCCTCCATGAGCAAAACAGATTTTTAAGTTCGAGGGAAGCTGTTCGAACGCTCCAGAAAGTATCAGAGACAAAATTGAAAGCTGCGTTTCCGCTGGCATTGCGACCAGCCACTTGAGCATGTAGTCATTCATTCTTTCGTTTCCCAGCATGTCCCATGGATGCACTAATAGCGGCATGTCCTCATGCGCGCAGTGCCGCAGAAACTCAATAAGATGTGGATGATCCAAATCGTGATCACCTACGTGGTTGCCGATCTGCACGCCGATATGCCCGTCTGCTTTAGCTTTCGTCACCAATCTGCTTGCTAAATCTACATCCTGCAGCGGCACTTGTGCCATTGGCTTTAATCGGCTGGGATTCTCAGCACAGAGATCAACTGCCATTTCGTTGATCATTTCTGCCCAGTCATGGGCAACTTTCGGGGGTTTTGAATATCCGAAAAGCAGTGGTGTTGCACAAATAACCTGAACATCTACGCCGCAGCGGTCCATCTCTTCTATTCTTCTTTCCGCATTCCAGCAGGCATCGTAAACGGGGCGGAACTCCCTGACCCCAGTCATAATCATGCCTTTTCCATTTTTACGAATCTCCAGCCATGGACCATTATTGCTATCTAGAAGTTTTCCTTGCGCGCGACTCAGTTTAGGGAAAAAATGGGAGTGGATGTCGACAGTGAACATGGTTGTGTACGATTCCTTTATGATTGCAGATTAATCTTCCATCCCTCCGGCAGATCTCTGCCTGGATGAATGGCGCCACAGACGGTGCATGTTCTCTTTTCCTCACTATCATGGAATTGATTGAATAATGGAGGAAGATCTTTAACGATGCTCTGAAGCTGAACTTCAACTCGATGAATTTTGCAATGGCATTCCATGCAATACCATTCAAACGCATCCAATTGTTCCGGCATGCGTTTCGGTTCAATGACAAGCCCGATACTCCCTGCAATCGGCCTTTGCGGTGAATGTCTTACATGCGGCGGCAAAAAGAAGATGTCACCTTCGCGGATGACAATATCCTTGTACGGTTCCCCTTCCTGCTCCATAATTCGCAGAACCATGTCCCCCTGCAGCTGATAGAAAAATTCTTCGACCGGGTCATCGTGAAAATCCGTTCTTTGATTTGGACCTCCGACCACAGTTACCATCAGGTCTCCATCTTCCCAAATCTGGATGTTGCCAACAGGAGGTTTGAGCTGTTCCTTGTTTTGGTCAAGCCATGCCTGAAAGTTAAACGGTTTTAGTTCATATTTTGAAGGCATTGTCATATCCTCATATTCATTGAGCAGTCAGTTTTCCTTGTACGCGACAGCCTTTATTTCAATCAGCAGGTGGGGGTGGGGCAACCGACGTACGGCAACAGTTGTACGGGCAGGTCCGGAGTAGTCGAAAAATTGGCCGTAGACCTCATTGAACTGATCAAAGTCATCCATGTCTGTCAAAAACACGCTCAAGTCAACCACGTGACCAAGGTCTGCTCCCGCTGAATTTAGAATTTCTCGGATATTTTCAATTACCGCTTTTGTTTGTATTCGTATATCAAGACTAAGACCTCCATTCTCATCGACGCTGGCGCCGATAAATGTTCCATCTGGCAATCTGGAGCTGGTTCCAGACACGTAAATGAAATTTCCGGCGCGACGGAAATGAGGGAATTTTCCTCGGGGCTCTGCCAAACCCGGCACTATGCCTTCATTTTTACTGATAGCGCTCAACCAGCCACTCCTGCGGAAATTCCAGCAGAGCCAAACCATTCGACATTCTCTTTGATGTCCCTGCCGTGGACCTGTTCGCCCTCCGAGTTCATCTGGACGTCACCTGGCCATACCCAAATCAGAATTTGTCGCTGAATCGTTGGGATCATCCCAACGATCTGTAAAATAGATGCTCTTGCGTTATGGGTCATTGCTAAACAAGTCTGCGGCAGCGTGAATTTGACTGTCATCAAAATCAGTCTCCTTTAATGCAAATATTGGATGTTTCTGAATAAAAATCTAAAGAATACTGTCCACCCTCTCTGCCAATGCCTGATTTTCCGATTCCTCCAAAAGGGGTGCGCAAGTCACGCAGATACCAAGTATTCACCCAGATGATGCCCGCGCGAACTTTGGCTGACACTCGATGCGCCCGGTTTAGATCACGGGTCCATATGACAGATGCCAGGCCATATTCAGAATCATTCGCCAGAGAGATCGCTTCGTCTTCTGTATCAAATGGCGCAACGCAGCAAATTGGGCCAAATATTTCCTCCCGCATGCATCTTGCACTCTGATCAAGTCCGGCAACAACACTAGGTTCGATGTAAAAACCGCAGTCTCGTTCATCCTGAAATTCCGGAATGCCACCACCGGCTTCAAACCTCCCGCCTTCCTCATTAACCAACTGGTAGTAAGCCAGAACTTTGATTCGATGATTCTCTGAAATTAAGGGCCCCAATCCGGTTTCCCCACCAATTTCCAGTTTCTCTGCTTTCTTCGCCAAGGCGTAAACAAATTCATCGTAAATTTTTCTCTCTACATAGACTCTCTCGGTACTTAGACAAATCTGACCACTATTCATAAACGACGATTTGACAGTGCCGTTAATGGCTTGATTGAAATCTGCGTCAGAAAAAACAATTGCAGCATTTTTACCGCCAAGTTCAAATGAAATGCTTTTTACGCCATCAGCAACGGACTTCATAATGGCGCTCCCGGTTTTGGATTCACCAGTGAACGTAAGCGCGTCTATCCCGGGATTCTTTGACAGGAGTTCTCCCGCTGAATCCGGTCCGAAGCCATGAACGACGTTGTAGACACCGTTCGGAATGCCGGCGTCCCGCATGACCTCTGCCAATAAAGTTGCTGTTGACGGTGTTTCCTCGGAGGGTTTGACCACGACTGTATTGCCGCAGGCTAGCGCTGGAGCGAGTTTCCATGTGGTGAGCAGCATCGGCAAATTCCAGGGAGAAATAATGGCGACCACTCCAACCGGTTTGGTAATCGTAAGGTTGATTGCCCGTTCACCAGAGTTCAATTCTGTATAAAAACACGCATCGTGCCTCTGTGCGACCAAGTCGGCAAACAAGCGAAAATTCGCCGCACCACGTGGAATATCCAGTGATTTGACCTGAACCAGCGGTTTCCCCGTATCCGCAATTTCTGCCGCAACGAATTCGTCGAATCGATTTTCTATGCCATCAGCAATTTTATGAAGAAGTTCTTGGCGTTCTTTGACTGAGGTTTCCGCCCATGCGCCCGACAATGCTGTGCGGGCCGATGAAACTGCACAGTCAATCAATGACTCGTCTGCTTCACAAACGTCCGAAATATGTTGACTGTTCCTCGGATTGAGATTTGGAAAATAAACCCCCGTGTCGACAAACTTGCCTCCAACGAAGTTCTTTGTTTGTGAGATTGGATTCACAAGGTCATTTCGGCGTACTGAATGACCTCATTTTATTGATTAATCAGATATAAATAAAATAATATTTTTTGCTATATGAAAACAGTTTTGTTATATCAAGGGATGCGATTTAGTCAACTATTGCCGCGATTTACGAATTCAGCCTCTCATTTAAAGCGATTTTGGATGCAACTTCCCTTACGTAACCCACCAGTCTTTCCGCCGATGGATTCAATTTTCTGGTTGTGGACACTGAATAGCCGACATCACCAAAAAGCCCCAAATCAGAAACCGGCAAAACCTTGAAATCTCCCATTGCTGCATAGTACCGCGCGACAGATCCAGGCAATAGAACAATGGCATCCAAAGTTCGAAGCAATCCAAGATTCGTTCCCACCGATAGAGATTCAACAATACGCACCGGCAATTTCAGCCCAGATGCCTCAAACAACGATTTCACTCTGTGGCTTACTGGAGATTCGCTGACGGGAACGATCCACTGTTGATCGTGAAGACTTTCAAATTTAACAATACTCTCCGATGCCAATGGATGGCTGCTGCTTACGAGAATGCGAAATGGTTCGGAATAGAGCGGGTAATGGTCAACCTCGAAATAGCTCAAACTATCAGGAATTCTGCCTAAGACTATATCAATTTCTCCGTTAGCGAGGGCAGGCAGCAGCAAATCGTTAGTCCCTTCCTTTACCGTAACCACGACTCTCGGATGGTCTCTTTTCAGTGCGGCGACTGCTGCTGGCAGCAGTTCTGCAGAAGCTGAAATCAAAGTGCCTACGATGACATGACCTTCCTCGGCATTTTTGATTGAGTTCAGTTCGTCCACGGAATACCTAAGTTCGGCGAGTATCTGCTTTGCCCGAACACCTAGTGTCGCACCAAAAACTGTAGGTGTAACTCCTCGATTGTTTCTATTGAAAAGACTGGTGCTGAACATTCGTTCCATTTCGCGAATAGTACGGGTAACGGCCGGCTGTGTTACATTTAACTGCTCGGCTGCTTTCAAGATCGAATTTTGTTCAAGCACTGCGTTGAAGACGACCAGCTGGCGTATTTTCAGTCGACTTTCAATGAAATCTAGACGAATGCGTTCACTCATGGTGAATTTGATTTTACCGCTTAAACGCAAGTCTAAACCAACTGGATTTGGAGACAGTTCCAAAACGAAACTGAAGTTGACGGTCTCTTGCAGATTCTTGAATGCAAACAGAAATTTTTTGCAGCATCGAACACGGCGCTAGAATCGGGCTCGTTGGTCGAAAGTCGTTGCGACGGGCGGAACTTGTGTGATTGCACACTGTTTCTTATTTGAGAATCTAGAGAAGATTCTTAATTGAATTTCCACACGGTTCTCGGTTTGACCAGTCCTGCAGCTGTATGGAACAATTTTGGCACTTTAGTGTGCCCATTGTTTTTCATAGCAGAGGCTTAAACTACCGTCGCAAATGGCGTGGGGTTTGATCGAAGCAAACTGGAGGAACTTCAAAATACCAGCGACTGGCAGCACCACCATTTGGCATTCGTACGCTTCAATCGCTGACGGCAGCCATGCAGAACACTGTGCCAGCCATTTCATTTTGTTTATGCCGCTGAACATCAAAAGCTTTTCACCACCGATCGTACAACCGGAGAACTGTCTCCATCATCACTAATGCCGTTTACAAGAAAACGACACGGTCCACGTTTGACTCTGCGGCATGAGAGTCACTTGCTGCTGATTTCATCGGCTCGTGTGTTGACCTAATTCAAAGCTGTGCTTTGCGAGAAATGCGGTTGTGATCGTTTTGTCGGGGTTCAGTCGCGTATCAGCACACCAATCGCTAGATGGCAATGGTTTATTTGAGCGGTGGCGTACGATCCGCGGTCAAACACTCGCAGACTTCGGCTCATTGCGCATGTATGTCTGAACGACTGCTTCTGCTTTACCAACGGCAAACATTGCCGACGCTCATCGCGCTGCCGCGGACACAGCCTTGACCACAACCGCAGGCTCCTGTGCTGATCGCTTTTACTGAACTCGAACCAGTAATTGAACTCAAAAAGTAGACTTAATTGAACATATAGCCGCACAGAATTGCTGACTTCACCGTCATGGTTTTATTTGGATGGGAAATGTAATAAAATATAAGGAACATTAGGTTCGTCGTCCTAAGTTAACTTCTCATGATCTCGTATTCCCGCCGTTTCGTATGAAAAAAAGATTTAATTCGCGTAAACGAATATCACATGGTCGTCGAATTTCACCTGCTGAATTCGATCAGAAACGACGACGATTGAACACATCCAATGCTACAAAGACAGTTGCAGTCGGAAAAGACACTGCCTTTCGTGAATCACTTGCAGCAACTGCCAACAGCTTTTCGGATCAAGACGAAAGTCTGCAAGATCTGAATCAAAATGTACAGGCAAAATCTTGGTTCAGGAATTTTTGCTTTCAAGCTGTCAAGTTGGTTGTTTGCCTGGCGGTCGGTTTGGGTTTTCTCCTATATCTCCCGCCTGAAGCGGAAACAGATCGCACTCACCGTCATGACTGGGGTGTAGGTGTGAATGAAATTTCAGCATCCATCGAAGCAAGCATTCGAGACAATCTCTACCCAAACCCAGTTAAAATGCAGGTTGGAGACGACAAAAGGGATGTTGCACTTCACTACACCATCAATTCAGAATTTAAAGGGTATATTGATGGTCTTCTTGAACAGTACGGTCCAGATTTTGCAGCGGTTGTTGTAGCAGACCCGAAAACGGGTCAAATACTGGCAATGTCCAGCTTCATAAGAGATGGTGAACCGTTTGATAATTTATCGGTTCATACTGATTTCCCGGCGGCGTCAATTTTCAAAATGATCACCGCAGCCGCAGCACTGGACCTGGATATCGCGACTCCATCCACCGTATATCAATACAACGGTAAAAATTCTTCGCTCTATAAATCAAATGTTCTACGCCACAAAAAGAACAAATGGACCCGTTCAGCGGACCTCACCAAAGCATTCGCGCTTTCCATCAATACTGTTTTTGGACGACTTGGCATTTTTGACGTCGGTGGTGAATCACTAGGACAATATGCCAATCAGTTTGGATTCAATCGGGCTCTCGTCACAGACGTCGCATTAGCGCCCAGCAAGACAAATATCAATGCCGATGATGAATGGTCAATTGCAGAGGCAGCTTCAGGATATACACGTAAAACTACGATCAGCCCACTCCATGCAGTGATGCTGGCTTCGGCCGTTGTGAATGACGGAATTATCATTGAGCCTCGCATTGTAGATTATGCACGTATTCCAAACGGGCCTTTGGTCTATGAAGCCAATCCTGGAAAATTCAGAGCGATTGATCAGACATCTGCTCAGAATATGCGCGTACTGATGCGTGAAACGGTCAGACACGGGTCAGCAAGAAAATCGTTTCGCGGATTCTTCAAGCGCCAGTATGCGAATCTTGATGTGGGAGGCAAAACTGGATCGCTCAGCGGCACCAATCCGAAAGGGCGAACTGAATGGTTTGTCGGTTACGTTGATTCGGGATCGGATCAAATCACGATCGCAGCTGTTGTTGTCAACAAGGAAAAATGGCGGATAAAACCTGCGGTTTTGGCTCGCAAAGTGATCGAAAATTATTTCAAATCTCCCCCCGCTCAAGGTTAGTCGATCAATTTCAGATTTTGGTGACTGCGCTGAATTGTAAGTTGAGTCATCTAATTTAACTGCGTCCAAACCTAATCTACATCTCTTCAATCTGCTGGCATTGAGTTTTCGCAGCTACTGCACATCGGAAGATGGCTTCGTTATCTTGTTACAATGATTAATGATCGAATTCTGTTTGGTTAGATGACGATGTGTGAACCTGCATTACACGCCAATTAAAGATTTGCCATCATTATTTTCATCAGAAATGAACTTAGGATTTTCATTCAATTTTTCTTTGACTCACAGAAGAGCCTTGTATGAAAATTTCAATTGCCAACCAATCCTAGTTTACTTGTAATTCAACTGACACTAGCTTCGTAGCGAATTACAGAAATTTTTAAAATCCAACAAGCCATACTTTGAACGATCAACTGCTTACGCCTTCTAAATAAAAGGAAGCTTTTTCCGAAGTCTACGTTCCGGCAGTAGTTGTGCAAGTGCAGGTAAAATAATCGCTTCTGAATCTATGGATTTAAATGGAGTCGATATTCAAATTCGAGCAGGGGAGCCAATGCGGCCGTAACTTGATGTGCAATTGAACGCAACTTCTAAGTTAACAACTGCACATGATGGATCACTTCGATTTCGGCTAAAAAAATTCGATCGACTTCGAGAACCTACACAAACACCTAGAATCCTTGTTATCCTTGACTTGCCCGAAGACGAAAAATTATGGTTAAGACTACAGCTGAAAAGCTAGTTATTCGAAACTGTGCGTATTATTTGAATTTGTGTGGGTTTGTAACATCATCCAACAAATACACAGTTACTGTGAAAATCCCTAGAGAGAATAGGTTCACTTTGAAGAGTCTACAAAACTTGATGGATCAATCGCGGAGAGGAAAATTAAAATGAAACTAACGATTCAAGATACTGGAGCTTTATCCGCAATTTCACCATCCGCCTTATCGGCGTTTGCTCGATCACTTGGTTGGAGTAAAGTTGACACATACGGCAATTATTCCGACGTATACAGCGGTGAAAATGTTCCAGAAATTGTCATACCTCGAACTAATGAGTTGGGAGATTATTCAGCTGTGGTTTCACGGCTAGTCGGCACTTTTGCGATGGTGACTGATACCGACGAACTGTCGATCTATAGAGACCTATCTTCCACCGACCAAGATGTCGTACGGGTGCGAGTACCCAGTGGTATTGACGGCACTCTTCCGGTGAAAGGAGGAGTTGGGCTGTTTGAAGGCGCCCGCGATCTGGTCCTCACAACCGCACGCTCCTTAATAAATCCACAACAGTCTGTCTACCAAGGTCGTGCAAGCAATGAAGTTACGTCACTATTGGAACGAGTCCGTTTTGGCCAAACGGAACAAGGGAGTTACGTCGTTACCTTATTAGTAGAAATTACGCCTCCTGCTCCGCAGCTTAATTTGGCAATTGAAACGAACAATGCCCCTATCGAGCGAAAATTGACACACCATCTTGCTGAATCTTTGAAATCTGCGAAGGCCGCCTCAACGAATTTTTCAATTGGTAACACCAATGCGTTTTCTGAAGTCATATCTCAAGGAGTAAATTGGAATTTGTGCAATGCTCTAGATTCATTGATTACTCCATATTCCGAACTGGAAATAAGCATAAAGTGGTCAAATATATTCCCAACACAAGAACCACGATCATCGATTGGATTTAACGAGCAAGATGCAATTAATTTACGCAAGGCAGCGAAACAATTCAAATTGGACGATCCTGAACCGGCAGCCCGGCTTCGGGGATTCGTTAAGCAGTTGAAGCGGGACCCGCATAAAACTGAGGGGAACGTTAGAATGGTGACATCCTATGAAGGAAAAGAAAGATCAATTCAAGTAAATTTAAATGATTGTGATTACAACAAAGCAATTCAAGCTCATCAAGGGAACGCTCTGGTTTTTATCACCGGCAAATTGGAAAAAAGTCAAACTCCGTGGCGATTACTAGATGCCGAAATCAAAAATGTCATTCAAGGCGATGATGAACCTAAAGAAGAGTCTAAAATTCCAGATCTTTTCACCAGATCAGGAAACAAGGAAATTTGACGAGATGTTATCGAAATTTGAGTACGGAGAGTGGTAAATTGAGCAGCGGCTCGGCTCACTGGCAACTTTGAAAATATCTCCATATTGGTTAAGTTAAACTCGATACAAAACATAATTCATTGATTTAATTAACAATTGGAATTGTATCCAATTACGATTGCTATGAATTTTAGAATGAGATTCGCTTCTCGACCCCACACAAGGTGTAGGCAAGAAAGTCTCGTACGCAGTACGCATTTGTCCTGAACCGATCAATCTTCTGGTGACTGTTATGGTGCATGCGGAAGATCATCTATAGCATTCCGAACGATAACAAACTCTAGTTAACATTTAGTCAATTGAATCGGACTATCGCGCTGATTTTAGACTTTATAAAAACATACCATTCCCCATTTGGAACTCGTGGATTCATTCAAAAACTGTGCGTTGCCATAGTGAGCAAAGTTAGAATTTAAGCATAGAATTTTGATAATTGTGCAGTGGTCGCCAGCTAAGTCTTCCAGCTTGATGTCATCCACTTCGCGAATCATTTAAAATGAACATCCAACCAGAAGAGCTCATGGAATTCGTTAAGCCTACGGGAACATAATAATGGGTATATTGAAACCAGGTAGACCAAGTAGCCAAGAACCGCCTGCTAAACCAGGAGTGTATCGATGGAGAAATAGAAAAACTGGAAGCATTGACAAAATTGGTGAAACAAATAATTTGAAACGTCGCAAACGCGAATATATTTATTCTGGAATATTTTCTCCGACTACCCATAATTTTGAATACAAAATAGCAGACGGCCGCAGTACGTCACGAACACGTCCAAATATCGAAAAAATCTGGATCAACCGCCACAAGCCTCCACATAACAAACGAGGAGGCGGTGGCGGCCGATATAGTCGATAATATTGTTTTTGGTTAAGAAGTTGGCATCTATTGGTACCTCTATCAATCTTGTATTTCCAGAGTTATCTAGCGCCGAATGACATCTCGCTGCACCTAAGATGAAACAGTATTTAGATTTAGCTCGATATGTAATTCAAAACGGAACACGAAAATCCAATCGAACGGGTGTAGATACCCTGTCTACCTTCAACTACAACTATTCGATCGATCTTCGGGAAGGCTTTCCGTTATTGACAACCAAAAAAATTTCGTGGAAGAATATTGTTCTCGAAAACCTGTGGTTTTTGTCAGGCAGTGAACAAATCAAATTACTTCGCGAACACGGAATTAAATTCTGGGATCCGTGGGCGGACGAACACGGCAACGTTCCAAGCGCGTACGGTAATTTTTGGCGAAAGTTTCCAACGGACAATAATTCCACACAGAGTTCGATCGATCAGGTTGCATGGGTAATCGAACAGATCAAAAACAATCCAATGAGTCGACGACATGTCATTTCCGCTTGGGTGCCGAGCAACGCCCATACCAGCGAGCTGCCACCTTGTCACCTGCTCTGGGTTTTCAACGTTCAGATGGACCAGGCTGGAGAACCGCTATTGTGCCTGCATCTCACACAACGCAGCGCAGATGTAGCGATTGGAGTGCCTTACAACATTGCCGGTTATGCGTTTCTTCTTGAGTTGTTCGCACATCTGACGGGTTTGCGCGCTGGGATATTTGCGCATTCTCTCGTTGACGCTCACATCTATACCTCAAAACCAGATGGTTCACAGGCAGATTACGATCACATTTTGGGCTTGGAACAACAGTTGCAGAGAAGTCCGAGGGCACTCCCAAATTTGAAGATTGATCCTGCAATTCGAACTCTGGAAGATGTTGAAAAACTCTTCACTGCAAATCTCGAAACGATTCTTGATGCATTTAAACTGACGGGTTACAAGCCTTACAGCACAATTCATTTCAATGTCGTAGTGTAGTTGTCAACTATGCCGCGCTTTGGCAAAATTATCGTTTCAATGAATTCCGACGGCGTCATTGGAGTGGGCGGTACGCTACCTTGGCATTATTCGGCTGATTTAAAGCGATTCAAATCACTCACGCTAAATTCGACTGTCATCATGGGGCGGAAAACTTGGGACTCTCTTCCAATTCGCCCATTGCCGAAGAGACAAAACATTGTTCTGACTCGGAAATCAAAACCCAAAACTGAACATTACTCTTCGTTGGAGCTTGCAATTGAAAATGCTGCCTATTCGGATATATGGTTTATTGGCGGTGCGGATATTTTTGCACTCTCAGTGCAATATAGCAAGCTCATTGATGTAACTTACGTGCCTGATCAAATCAAGACTAAAGACTGCATCTTCTTTCCTACAATAGATTGGAAGAGTTGGGAGCCTGGACCGAAAATTCGATCTCAAGAAGATAAGCGTCTCTTCCATCAAGAATTCTACTTTCGAACTCAAACACTACATTCGTAAATAAAAATGACTGCTGATATTCACTTTAAACTCTCTGGAAACGAAAAATTGCCTGTCGTAGCTTTAAGCCATTCACTTGGATCAAGCATGATCATGTGGGACCCACAGATTCAAGTCCTTGAAGAGCACTTTCGAGTTTTAAGACTCGATACAAGAGGGCATGGTGGATCTGCGGCAACTCCGCCACCTTACTCAATTGAAACGCTTGTCAACGATGTCATTGATTTATTGGATTCACTTGATATTAAAAAAGTACATTGGGTTGGTCTTTCGATGGGCGGAATGATTGGTCAAGGCTTAGCGATCAACGCACCGGAACGGTTGCTTAGCCTATGCCTTTGCGACACAATGTCAATTGTTCGAGATGAAATGAAGGAATTGTGGAAAAACCGAATCAAATCCGGTGAACGATTCGGTATGAACCATTTAGTGGATTTTGCGATGGAAAGGTGGTTTACCGAACCGTATCGCAACACTTCCCCTGTGGCCTACAAACAAATTCGAGAACAATTTCTAAACACTTCTGTCGCCGGCTACGTAGGATGCTGTCACGCAATCTATAACATGAACTTTCTAGATCAATTGAGTGAAATTCGCATACCGACTCACATCATGGTTGGTGATCAAGATTTAGCCACGCCGGTTGCGGAGTCGATAATCATGCATGAACTGATCACCGATTCAACATTCAAGCTCATTCCAAATGGCGCTCATTTGTGCAATATCGAATGTGCAGAGGACTTCAATGAATCGATGATGAAATTTCTTCAACAATGGGTGTAATTTCTGACTTTTCGAGCTTCAGTACCGATATCTTCATCTTTTTTTAGCTCGCCCATTCCCACTTTTCGAAATAAACTAACAAATTTGTGATTCACATTTCCTGTAAGAATCGCAATTAAATTTCGACGTGCACAAATTTTGTGCAAAACTAATCGTAGAATATTTAAATATCCATGAATTTTAGTTGGCATGAATCTTGCTACTAATTAAGAAGCAACTTATCATCGGAGGTAATTGATGAAACTTGTAACTGCCATTATTAAACCGTTTAAGTTAGACGATATTCGTGAAGCTTTGTCTGAAATTGGAGTTCAGGGGATGACCGTTTCGGAAGTAAAAGGCTTCGGGCGACAAAAGGGGCACACAGAACTTTATCGTGGCGCGGAATACGTGGTTGACTTTGTACCAAAAATTAAGGTCGAAGTTGCAGTAACAGAGGCACAGGTTGACGACGCCATTGATACGATTCGAAGAATCGCTCTTACAGGACAAATTGGCGATGGAAAGATTTTTGTTTCTGCATTAG
Organism: Arenicellales bacterium; assembly: GCA_965202855.1. Classification (GTDB taxonomy): domain Bacteria; phylum Pseudomonadota; class Gammaproteobacteria; order Arenicellales; family JAJDZL01; genus JAJDZL01. The sequence continues at coordinate 1,399,335 of CBDBBP010000004.1, forward strand.
AGCACGTTATTCGCATTCGAACCGGCGAAATGGATGAAAGTGCCATCTAGTCCCTAGTCTAAAAAAAGGAGAGTTGATCGTGACTACCATCATAAAACTGATTAGCATAACCCTAATTTATCTAATCTTCACATCCACCGCGTACGCACAGGAATCTCTTGATTCCGGAGACACGGCATGGCTGCTGACATCAACCGCGCTCGTGCTCATGATGACAATTCCCGGATTGTCTTTGTTCTACGCTGGTTTGGTGCGAAGCAAGAACGTCCTTTCAATTCTCATGCAATGCTTCACAATCACTTGCGTCGTAAGTATTGTGTGGTTGGTCGCAGGATACTCTCTCGCATTTGATGATCTTGGGAATGGAGTCATCGGTGGTTTTGGGAAATTGCTGTTTGCCGGCGTCCTTGAAGAAAGCATGTCAGGAAATGTTCCTGAATCAGCGTTCGCTTTGTTTCAAGTAACATTCGCCATAATCACGGTCGCTTTGATTGTTGGCGGTTTCGCTGAACGTATCAAGTTCAGCGCTGTTGTCGTTTTTACGATTTTATGGATCCTATTTGTCTACGCGCCCATCGCACATTGGGTTTGGGGCGGAGGCTGGCTCGGGTCCTTGGGTGTGCTAGACTTCGCAGGTGGAAATGTCGTTCACATTACCGCTGGAGTTTCCGCACTCGTGGGTGCGATTGTTCTTGGCAACCGCAAAGGTTTTCCAAGTGGTGCCATGATGCCACACAACATGACATTGACTATGATTGGTGCGGGTCTTCTTTGGGTTGGATGGTTTGGCTTCAACGGCGGAAGTGCGGTCGCTGCAAATCAAGATGCAGCCATGGCAATGCTCGTAACTCATATTTGCGCGGCTGCCACAGCAATGTCGTTTGTGGCCTCGGAATACTACGTTCGCAAGTCTCCAACTGCGCTCGGAGCTGCTACTGGAATGGTTGCCGGACTAGTCGCAATTACACCTGCTTCCGGCTTTGTCGGACCCGCTGGGGCGCTTGTGATTGGAATCATAACGGGTCCTGTTTCATTCATGGCAGTTCAGGTCGTAAAGCAACGCTTGAAATTGGATGACTCACTTGATGTTTTTCCGGTTCACGGCGTTGCAGGAGTAGTTGGTACGATATTAACAGGAATATTCGCCTCGTCCAAGCTCGGAATTTTCAGTGGTCAAGGCATGGACACCTCAATCATCAGTCAAATCACCATACAAATCGTCGGTGTAGCGGCAACGATCGTTTACACCGCTATCGTCACCTTCGTCATATTCAAAGTTACTGGGCTTCTACTGAATGGGTTACGTGTCGATGAAGAAAGCGAAATTCAGGGGTTGGATGTTTCGACACACGAAGAACGAGGATACCACTTCTAAAACAGTAAATTTTATTTCACAGCACTTCAATTCATATATTTCATTTCCTGCAAGTCCCCAAAACAGGCCTGGTAAGCTTGCCCCTGCCACCGGGTCTGTGTCTCTTTTACACTACAGTTAAAAGTTTCTCCTATTCGATTATCATTAACATTTACCATCAGCACTTTCATCAACGGTGATCTCTAATGGAACCTAAAATTCTCGCATTTGCAGGCAGCACTAGATCTGCTTCCTATAACAAACTGCTGGTACGTCATGCTGCCCGGGTTGCTGAAGATTCTGGAGCTGCCGTCACACTGATTGACTTGAGGGATTTACCCATGCCAATTTATGACGGCGATCTTGAAGAACAATCTGGAATTCCAGCCAATGCATTAAAATTGCGAGAACTGATGAAATCACATCACGGAATTTTGCTCAGCTGTCCGGAATACAACAGTGCGATCAGCGCAGTCTTGAAAAACTCAATTGACTGGGTATCCCGACCCGTACCGAATGAACCGCCACTGATTGCGTTTACCGGGAAAACAGCGGCTCTGCTAGCAACTTCCCCCGGAGCGCTGGGAGGATTAAGAACTTTGGTCAGTGTTCGCACAATACTGTCGAATCTGGGCATGATCGTCATTCCAAAACAATATGCACTTGGCGGCGCTATGAAGTCATTTGGCGAAAACGGCGCACTTCAAAATGAAACCGCAGAAAAGCAAATATCTTTGGTAGTGAAACAATTGCTGCAAATCACAACTGGAATATGCTTGAATAAACCCCAATGACTACGGCGAAAACAACGCTTTCTTATTTTGAACGCAGAGACCGGCTATCTCAGGAAGTTCAAAGATCATCTTCACATCGTGTTCGGCTTTCGAAACCAACATCGAATTTGTTTCGCGATCGGGTAGCCGAGCGAACGAAACCACTGACCGTTAAAGACTTCAATCATCTGCTTGAACTTGACTCAGAACAAGAGACTTTGGAAGCGGAAGGGATGATGACTTATGCAGACCTTGTAGACGCTACGCTCGAATACGGCTTTATCCCCATGGTGGTGCCGCAGTTGAAGTCGATTACGATTGGTGGTGCGATCGCCGGCGTCGGCATCGAATCTACTTGTTTTCGTCACGGACTACCGCATGAAACTGTGTTGGAAATGGACGTGCTGCTCGCTGACGGTTCAGTGGTGCGCTGTTCCCCTGACAACGAGCACTCGGATCTCTATTATGGGCTGCCAAATTCTTATGGAACATTAGGGTACTTGTTAAAGCTGAAAACACCTGCAATACGAGTACAACCCTACGTCGAGCTCAATCACATTCGCTTTCACGATGCTGACGCATTTTTTTCAAAAATTGCTGAATTGCGAAACGCTGACATTGATTTTCTCGACGGAACGGTATTTCAGCGAAATGAATACTACCTTACTATAGGGAAATTCACTTCCTCTGCTCAGCATCTCAGTGATTACACATACCTCGACATTTACTACAAGTCGATTCGTGAAAAAACTACAGATTATCTGACTGTGAAGGACTACATCTGGAGATGGGATACAGACTGGTTTTGGTGTTCAAAGAATCTTTATGTGCAGAATCAGCTCATGCGCAGACTGGTTGGAAAAAAACGATTGAATTCAACCACGTATACCAAAGTCATGCGTTGGAATTCCAAGTGGGGAGTCACTGATAAACTGGGGCGTATTACTGGACTGCATTCTGAATCGGTGATTCAAGACATTGATATCCCGATTGACAAAGCACCGGATTTTCTGGACTTTTTACTTCGAGAAATTGACCTTCTTCCGATATGGATCTGTCCCATCGGAACTGATGAGAAGTCCAGTCGTTTTCCGTTATTCTCGCTGAATCCCGAATCAATGTATATAAATTTCGGATTTTGGGGTCCGATTCGAAACCGTGAACGTCGAGAGCCTGGTTATTTGAACAAAAAAATCGAACAAAAAACAAGCGAATTAAACGGCATCAAATCTCTTTATTCAGATTCCTACTTTGATCAAAAATCATTTTGGGATCGGTACAATGGAGAGGAATATGCAAATTTGAAAAACCGATACGACCCGAATGGAAAATTTCTCGATTTATACGAAAAATCCGTACTTCGCAAATAAATTGGCTCGACTGAAGTTCCTGCTAGTCTTAATGATTTGGATGTACTCGAGTGTGGCAATGTCTGAATTGAAAGAAATCAACACAAATGATTTGAAAAAGTTCGTTGATGAAGGTGTGGCGGTCGTTGACGTTCGCACGCCAGGCGAATGGCGTGCTACTGGGATCATACCAGACAGTAAATTGCTGACATTTTTTGATCAGCGAGGAAACTACAACCTTGAGGAATGGCTGTCAAAGTTTGGAGAAATCGCACAACCCACGGACCGAGTTGTGATTATCTGTCAAATTGGCAACCGATCTAAGATGATTGCAGACTTTCTATACAAAAAATTGGGGTATAACGAAGTTTACAATGCTCCCGGTGGCATTGCGGATTGGCGTCGTCTTGGAGGCACCGTTGAAAGATGGCCTTCAGATGTCACCAATTGAGTCAACGCGGTTTACATCCTCTTTCGACAGATTTACATTAACTGCGTGAGTGCTGCTCACTGCACTTGAAATTTTACTCGCACCTGGAATCGGCAGAATGTTATCTCCTTTCTGCAGCAGCCACGCAAGTACTATCTGATAAACCGTCGCTTCATGTTTTGCAGCGAGCTCTTGCAAAATTTGCTCATTCTTAAGCAGCTCGTGGCGACTGCCTCCGCCCACCGGACTGTATGCGATATACGTAATTGAGTGGTTTGCACAGAAATCGACAAATCCATTTCTTAGGTCATTTTGATAGTAGACATTGCAACGATTCTGAACCGTAGAGATCGTCGCAATTTCCATCGCTTCTTCGACCTTGGATTCGCCCACATTTGAGAGCCCAATATGCCGGATTTTACCTTCGTGCTGTAAACGAGCGAGCTCCCCAACCGAATCTGAGAACGGTACCGTAGGGTCGGGAGCATGTAACTGATAGAGTTGAATAACATCAACTTTCAGATCTCGGAGGCTTTGCTCGCAGGCAACTCTGAGCTCTTGCGGTGAGCCTCGTCTTTCCCAGCGACCTTGCGGTCGAACCAAACCACCTTTGGTAGCGACGACAATGCGGCGGCTGCCAATTGATTCCAAAGCACTGGCAATGGTTCGCTCGTTGAGTCCAAGGTCTTGATTGTCTGTGCAGTAAACATTGGCTGTATCAATAAAATCCATCCCGGCATCAATTGCAGCATGAATGACTTTTATCGCGTCTTTCAGAGGAATTGTTCCTCTAATTCCAAGGGGCATGGCACCAAGACCGATCGGAAATACCTCAAGATCAGTGCTACCTAGCGTTCGTCTCATCACAACTTCCTATGTTCAACAAATTTGAGGTTAGTTTACCTAATTTACGAGTGACTTTCACACCTAAAAATATCGGAACTGATATAAAAGCCACCCCAATTTTTGGAAAAGGAGTAGGTCTTGTGATTTACTCCCCTAAAAATACCCCAACTCCTGTTAATTTGTTAGCGTAGTCCACAAAAAGTTAATAGTACCCTTGAATGGTTTGCAACGAACAGAACTTCAGTTTCCATAAGACACATAATCTCCGCCAACAAATCTCAAATCTATTTGAAAGTAGTTTTGCCCCAACCTAATCGTAATCGATTATTGAGAATTTAGAGTTTGTGTTCATTGGGAATATGGTTCACACTCCAACCTGCATATTGAAACCCAAGCTTCAGAGTCAATATGTTAGCGATGTTTTATGCGTTTTGACTTTTGGAAATGCAAAACCGACTAAACCAACAGCTGAGAAACTCAAAAACCTCAAAACTGTGCCCAAATATTGGAGACTTTTAGAAAAGTTGGTTGAACAGCCAAATGAATCGACTGCGTCGGTTTGAATGTTTTAGTCAATGCACTAATAATGCAGAAGGAATACAACTACGACGATATTAGAAGAAATTTAAAGCGAATTTAATTGGTTTTTCGGGGTTTGCCAAACGATTTCCAAAGTTCAACTGACAGTACCTGTGCTCTTGTAATCTCATCACGTGTCATAGACTCGGCAACGATTTTTTTTGCCTCCTGAAAATCGTTAAAATAATCGCTGTTGTCCTGCGCATCAGCTACGCTAATCCACGCGTATGCTTGAACATCATCCTGAGGAACGCCTTCTCCATTGTAAAACATTAAACCGAGACTAAACTGTGCCTCGACATATCCCTGTTCGGCGGCTTTTAAATACCAAGTTACTGCCACAACGTCATCTTCTGGAACACCCTCACCGTAGGCATACATTTCACCAAGACTAAACTGCGCCTCTGCTAGCCCCTGTTCGGCGGCTTTTAAATACCAAGTTACTGCCGCAACGTCATTTTCTGGAACACCCATGCCAATGTCATACATTGCGCCGAGATGATGCTGCGCCCTAGCGTGTCCCTGTTCGGCGGCTTCCATAAACCAGTTGAACGCGGCAACGTCGTTTTTCGGAACACCATCGCCAAAAAAGAACATTGTTCCGAGATTGAACTGCGACTCAGCATCCCCCTGTTCAGCAGACTTCTTTAATGCGCCGAACCTATCTGCTGCATAAATGTCAAATGACAGCAGCAAAGAAAGCAACAAACAATTGAATATGGCCAGAAAGAAAATTTTCCTTCGTAAATTTAAATTTATGTCACGGTCGATTAGCATATCGTTAACTCTAGGTAAGCGGGGTCGCAGTAAAGCATAGATGCCAGTTGACAAAGCGATCTCCGATGGAATACAGGCATGTCACAGATCACATATTCTGAAATTTTGTTGATCAATGGCTTTGAGTCAGGTTGTGTGTTATGAACTCAATGATAACGCAAAAATCGCGTATCCATCATTTTGAACAACGGTTTGATTGATTCAGATTCGGTTCGCGCTTCAAGTCAGTCAGATATGGGATTTGGTTAAAGCCGCCGAGTCGGCTTATAACTCCAGGTTACCAACAAAAAAACATTTTGATCTTGTTACTCAAGATTCTGGGGTAATTTGTGAACAATAACTTATACGTTTTAATTTTTGGAAATGCCAAACCAACCATACAAAGAGTGAGAAACTTAGAAACGTCAAAATTGTGCCCGAGTATTGGAGGCTTTTGGAAAAGGTGGTTGAATCGTAAATGAAATCGACTGCTGCGGTTCAAATCTTTGATTTAACGCACTAATATCGCACAACGGATACAACTACGAAGACACTGGAAAAAGATTAAAGCAAACCTAATTGATTTTACGGGCGGGACCAAATGATTTCCATAATTCAGCTGACAGCATCTGTGCTCTGGCAATCTCATCCCGTGTCATAGACTCGGCAACAAGTTCTATCGCATCCTTAATCTTATCGCTGTTACCTTGCGCATCAGCTATACTAATCCACGCGTACGCTCGTACATGATCCTGAGAAACACCTTCTCCCATGTAAAACATTAAACCAAGATTAAATCGCGCACCAGCCTGTCCCTGTTCAGCAGCTTTCCTATACCAGTTGATTGCGGCAACATCATCTTTCGGAACACCCTCGCCGTCGGCATACATTACACCGAGATTAAACTGCGCATTAGCATATCCCTGTTCGGCGGCTTTTCTATACCAGTTGACTGCAACAACGTCATCTTCCAGAACACCCTCGCCGTCGGCATACATTGAACCAAGATTAAACTGTGCCTTAACAGCTCCCTGTTCGGCGGCTTTTCTATACCAGTTGACTGCGGCAACATTATCTTCCGGAACACCCTCGCCTAAGTCATACATTGCACCGAGATTTGACTGTGCCCTAGCGTGTCCCTGTTCAGCAGCTTTCAGATACCACTTGAACGCCGCAACAGCATCTTCTGGAACACCTTCTCCGTTTGCATACATTACACCGAGATCATACTGTGCTTCAGCGTCTCCCTGTTCAGCAGACTTCTTCATTTCTCCCAACCAATCTGCCGCTTGAATGTCATTTGACAATAGAAAAGAAAGTAATAAAGAACTGAAAATTGCCAGGAAGAAAAATTTCCTTCGAAATTTTAAGTCGGTGTTCCGGTCGATTTGCATGTCGTTAACTCTAGAAACGAGGCGATGTTGGAGCATTGATGCGAGTTGACAAAGTGATGTGCACTTGAATACAGACATGTCACAGATCGCGTTTTCTGGTATTTTGTTGATTCATAGCTTTGAGTCAGGTCAAGTGTTGTGAAATCAATGATAACGTAAAAATCGCATGTTCATCACCTTGCAGAATGGTTGGATAGATTCGAATTTAGGCCGCGTTTGAAGCCAATCAGAAATGGAATTGGGTTGCAGGCACCGAGTCGGCACTTTAATCTAGGCATAGAATGTGGCAAAAAATCGACCTTGTTACTCATTTTCGGGGTTAATTTGTGAACAATGATATTTTCATTTTAAACTTTGGAAATGCAAAGCCGACAAAGTAGGAGGTTAGATACGCAAAAAAGCCAAATTTATGCCCAAAAATTGGGAAATTTCGGAAAAGACGGTTCAACAGTCAATTGAATTGACTGCTGTGGTTCGAATGTTTGAGTCAATACACCAATATCGCAGAACGAATACAACGAGGAAAACACTAGAAGAAAATTAGAGCGAATTTATTTGGTTTCGCGAGGTGGATTAAACGATTTCGATAATTCATCGGCCAGTATCTCTGCTCTTTCAATCTCGTCAGGTGTCATATAAAAAGCAACGGACTCTTTAAAATTCTGAAAATCTTCAAAATTTTCGCCATTATCCTGCGCAGCAGCGATACTAATCCACGCATAAGCTTGTACGTCATCGTCAGGGACGCCTCGCCCTACGAAAAACATTCGACCGAGGTTATACGCCGCAAGGGCGTGTCCCTGTTCGGCGGCTTTCAAATACCAGTCGGCTGCAACCATGCTATTCTGTGGAACACCCCAGCCGTTGTAATACATATTACCGAGCCCATTCTGAGCTGTCGCGTTTCCCTGTTTCGCGGCTTTCAGATACCATTCGACCGCCACAACGTCATTTTTAGGAACACCCTCGCCGGAGTGATACATCCAACCGAGGAAAAACTGCGCTTTGGCGTGTCCCTGGTCAGCGGCTTTCAGAAACAAGTCAGCCGCAACAATGTAATTCTGCGGAACGCCCTCGCCGGAGTGATACATCCAACCGAGGTTATACTGCGCAAAAGCGTATCCTTGTTCGGCGGCTTTCAAATACCAGTCAGCTGCAATAAGGTAGTTCTGCTGCACACCCTTGCCGGAGTGATACATCCAACCGAGGTTATGCTGCGCAAGAGCGAGTCCCTGTTTGGCGGCTTTCAGATACCACTCGGCCGCCACAACGTCATTTTCAGGAACACCCTCGCCGTATTCATACATTAGACCGAGGTTATTCTGCGCTTCAGCATGTCCCTGTTCGGCGGCTTTCAGATACCACTCGGCCGCCACAACATCATTTTCGGGAACACCATTGCCGCTGGCATACTTTTTACCGAGACTAAACTGCGCCTCAGCATCTCCCTGTTCAGCAGACTTCTTTAAATCTTCCACCAAGTCTTCTGCTTGAATGTCAGATGACAGCAGCAAAGAAAGCAAAATTGAACTGAATATTGCCAGGAAGAAAATTATCCTTCGTACACTTGAATTTGAGCTACAGTCAATTAGCATGTCATTAACTCTAGGGAAACGGGGTAATAGCAAAGCATGGATACCAGTTGACAGAGCGATGTGCGCTTGAATGCAGGCATGTCACAGATCGCTTTTTCCGACAATTTGTTGATTCATGACTTTGAATTAGATTTCGTGTTGCAAATTCAATGATAACGCAAAAATCGCGTACGCATCACATAGCAGAACGGTTGGATGGATTCGAGTTTGGGTCGCATTTGCAACCAGTCAGAAATGGCATTTGGATACGACCGACACGCCGGCTTGTAACTCTAGAAATCGAATGGGGAAACATACTGACCCTGTTACTCATTTTCGGGGTTGATTTGTGAACAATGACACTTTCATTTTAGCCTTTGAAATGCCAAGCCGACAAAGCAGGAGTTTAGATACGCAAGAACGTCAAATTTATGTTCAAGTGTTGAAAACTTCCGGAAAAGATTGTTGAACATTCAAATAGATCGAACGATGCAGTTCGAGTATTCTGTTCAAGTCACCGATATTCCAGAGCAAATGCAAATACGACGACATTTAAAGAAAATTACTGCGAATTTATTTCGTTTTTCGGACAGGGTCAAACGATTTCCACAATTCATCTGATAGTATCTGTGCTCTTGTTATTTCGTCACGTGTCATAGACTCGGCAACGATTTCTTTTGCATCCTTAACGTTCTCACTGCTGCCAAGCGCGTCGGCTAGGCTAAACCACGCGTATGCTTGTACATCATCCTGAGAAACGCCTTCTCCATAGAAATACATTACACCGAGATTAAACTGCGCGTTGGCGTATCCTTGTTCGGCGGCTTTCCTAGTCCACTTGAATGCCGCAACGACATTCTTCGGAACACCTTCGCCGCCATTGCCATACATTGCGCCGAGATTGTACTGTGCCGTAGCGTCTCCCTGCTCAGCGGCTTTCAGATACCAGTTCACTGCGGCAACATCATCTTCCGGAACTCCCTCGCCTTTTGCATACATTGCACCGAGATTATTCTGTGCCTTAGCGTGTCCCTGTTCGGCGGCTTTCAGATACCAGTTGAACGCCCCAACGTCACTCTCCAGAACACCGTCGCCGTTGGCATACAGTACACCGAGTCCATACTGCGCGTCAGAGTGTTCCTGTTTGGCAGCTTTCCTAAACCAGTTGACCGCCGTAACATCATCTTCTGGAATACCCAAGCCGTTAGCATACATTGTACCGAGATAAAACTGCGCTTCAGCGAGTCCCTGTTCGGCAGATTTCGTAAACCAGATTAATGCCGTAGCGTACCTATACCAAGGTAACTCTATAAACTCATCTTCTGGAATACCTTCGCTGCCGTACAAATAAATTACACCGAGATTAAACTGAGCCCCAGCGTGTCCCTGTTCGGCGGCTTTTAGATACCAGCTGAACGCCGTATCGTCATTTTCCGAAACACCCTCACCGTCGGCATACATACGACCGAGAATAAACTGCGCCTCAGCATCTCCCTGTTCAGCAGATCTATTAATTTCTTCCAACGAGTCTGCTGCATGAATGTCAGATAACAGCAGTAAAGAAAGAAATAAAGAACCGAATATTGCCAGGAAGAAAAAATTCCTTCGTAATTTTAAGTTTGTGCTACGGTTGATCGTCATGTCGTTCACTCTATGTGAGCGGGGAAATAGTAAAGCATAGATGCCAGCTAGCAGAGCGATGCGCGCTTGAATTAAACCATGTCACAAATCGCAAATTCTGATATTTTGGTGATACATGGCTTTGAGTCAGGTTGTGTGTTACAAGGTCAATGATAACGCGAATTTCGCCTATCCATCATTTGCAATACGGTTGGATGGATTCGATTTTGAGTCATGTTTGAAGCCAGTCAGAAACTGTATTTGATTACGCCCGTCGAGTCGACACTCTAATCTATCAGCGAATTCAGCCACATCTGACCTTGTTACTCGAGCTTTTGGGTCAATTTATAAGCAGGTATTTGTACATATTGACTTTTAGAAATGCCAAACCAACAAAATTAATAGACAAGAAACTTAAAAAACGTCAAAATTGTGCTTGAGTATTGGAGACCTTTGGCAAAAATGGTTGACTCGATTGCCACGGTTCAAAATTCTAAGTCAATGCACTAATATTGCAGAATGAACACAACTACGAAGACACTAGAAGAAATTTAACGCGACCTTATTTGGTTTTGTGGGTGGGGCCAAACGAATTCCATAATTCATCTGACAGTATCTGTGCCCTTGTAATCTCATCACCTGTCATTGACTTGGCAACGATTTCTTTTGCATCCTTAATAAGGTCATCGTTGAGTTGCGCGCTAGCTATACTCATCCACGCGTATGCCTGTACATAATCCCGAGGAACGCCTTCTCCAAAATAAAACATTAAACCGAGACTATACTGCGCCTCAGCGTATCCCTGTTCGGCGGATTTCCGATATAAGTTAACCGCCACAACATCATTTTCTGGAACACCCTCGCCGTCGTCATGCATTCTACCGAGATTATACTGCGCCTCAGCGTTGCCCTGTTCAGCGGCCATCCGATACCAGTTAGCCGCCACAACGTAATTTTCTGGAACGCCTTTTCCCTTGTGAAACATTATCCCGAGGATAAACTGCGCCTCAGCGTTGCCTTGTTCAGCGGCCATCCGATACCAGTCGGCCGCCACAACGTAATTTACTGGAACACCTATCCCTTCGTAAAACATTAAACCGAGTAAAATCTGCGCATCAGCGTATCCCTGTTCGGCGGATTTCCGATACCAGTTGATCGCCGCATCGTAATTTTCTGGAACACCATTGCCTAAGTGATACATTCCACCCAGCAAATATTGCGCCTCAGCATCTCCCTGTTCAGCAGACCTTTTTGTATTTTCCACCCAATCTTCTGCATTAATGTCAAATGACAGCAGTAAAGAAAGCGCTAAAGAACTGAAAATTGCCATGAAGAAAAACTTCCTTCGTAATTTTAAATTTCTGCTAAGGTCGATCATCATCTCGTTAACTCAATGTAAAGCGGTGTAATAATAAAGCATGGATGCCAGTTGACAATGCGATGTGCGCTTGAATACAGGCATGTCACCGATCGCATTTTCTGATTATTTGGTGATTCATGGCTTTTAGTCAGATTGTGTGTTGTGAAATTAATGATAACGCAAAAATCGCGTATCCATCCCGTGCAGAATGGTTTGATCGATTCGGATTTGGTTGGCGTTTGAAGTCAGTCGGATATGGAATTTTGAAAAGCGTCCGACGATCAGGAACTCTAATCTAGGCTACGAATGTGGCAACAAATTGACCATGTTACTCGAGCTTCTGGCTTCAAAGCGGTCTGAAGCAGCCTGACAAAATAGCTGGGTCGTCATCTATTCTGAGATTGAAAACGTTCAATTGAAGTGAAAGCTTTAGGAATTCTTGGATTTGCCAGTCAATATTTCGCATCAAAAATTCGAATCTGTGATCGGTAGGAATTTGCTTTCGCTGATGGCTCGGCTCATTAAAAAATGAAAATAGTTCCACAAGCAGCCGGCGAATCTGAGTGTATACAGCTGGTTATTGATCTATGCTAGCACTTCGCAGACATTGCGGAAATGTTTGCTTAAAGAAGCAAGGCTGAGGGTTTAATGACGGACACCATAGAGACATATAAAACGATGAATAAGGTGAAACTACGGAATTCTTCTTACAACAGTCCCAAATGCTGCTTGGCTTTTTTGAAATAGAATTGTCGGCTTGACAGAATATCCTAATACGGCTGGCTTAGCGACCGCACCAAACCTCTGAATCGCTCGCAGGAATCAGAACGCCTCACTTGTTTTGTGCTTTTCACTGCCGCCGTCCAACTATAATGCGCAAAAAAATTTTCTTCAAAGTTCACTGCTTGATGGGTTTTACGTCGAATACATCTACCGTCCTCACCTTTTCTCGTTTAATTGATTGATCGACAACTCAACCTCACCAGTCCGATTCCATCTGTGGTCGCTATGACTTTTAACGTTCCAAATTACATATAGCGAAATGGCATCCAAGAATATCTTTGCATCTGATTACCAAGACATTCCTTACTGGTGGGAAGCTGCACCACTGGAAAAGCTGACCGCAGCAGATTTAGTCCGATCAGTCGATGTTGCCGTAATCGGTTCTGGCTATACGGGATTGCATGCAGCATTGCAGACTGCTCGTGCGGGTCGAACCACTCTGGTCATTGAAAAAGAGCTCGCAGGGCATGGCTGCAGCAGTCGTAACGGAGGCCAAGTAGGCACCAGTTTTAAGCCAGTTCTCGCTAAGCTTGAGAAAAGCTTTGGACGGACAACCGCGATCAATATGATTCTAGAAGGTCATCGTGCATTAGCCTACCTAAAGGAATTCATTCACGATGAGAAGATTGACTGCGAGTGGCATGAGTGTGGACGGTTCGTCGGAGCCCATTCCAAGAAAGCCTTTGACAGAGACATCAGAACGCGAGAAAAAATTCCAAGTGAAATCGCAGAAGAATTTCACGTGGTTCCCAGATCTGAAATCCAGACAGAAATTGATTCAGATCTTTTCCACGGTGGAGTAGTTCTTCCCAATCATGGCTCACTTCATCCGGGGAAATACTACCGAGAATTGCTCAAATGCGTACAGCAGGCGGGAGCGATTGTAGTAGATCTATGTCCAGTACAGAGACTGGAACGAACATCCAAGGGATTTCGTTTGCATACAAAACGAGGAACTGTTGACGCGACAAAAGTGATTCTCGCTACAAATGGCTATACACAAGATCAATTTGATTGGCACCAAAAGCGAGTTCTGCCGATCGGAAGTTTTCAAATTGCAACTGAAATACTTTCAGAAAATGTCGTTTCAAAATTGATACCAAACGCCAGGGTGGTTAACGATACCCGATTGGTTGGAAATTATTCGCGTTTGTCACCAGACCATAAAAGACTGCTGATCGGAGGACGAGTAACCTTCTCAGAATCAAGCCCCACATCTGGAAGCAAGTTGCTTCAAAAACAGATGATTTCGATATTTCCTCAGCTCTCAGAGACACTGATCTCTTATAGTTGGGTAGGATTTATCGCTTACACGATCGATTCCACTCCCCACATTGGAGTTCATGACAATGTGTATTATTCAATGGGTTTTTGTGGGTCTGGCATAACCCTTTCCAGCTATTTTGGAATGCGGATTGGACAGAAACTGCTTGGCACTCCCGAAGGCGCAACCGCACTCGATCACCTAGACTTTAAGCCTTGGCCGTCTTTCGTTCGAAGTTCTTGGTTTTTTACACCAGCAGCTCGGATGATCCGCTTTGCGGAAAATATTTTATAAAGTTGCAATTGAGCAGTTAGGTCGAGAGCTTCTCTTCTAAGTCTTCCGTAACCTTGTCAATGCCGTGTTTTTTGATTTCAGACTTCAGTATTGTGCGGTAATTGATCGCGAAACTAACACCCTGGAATACTACATCATAAAGTAGCCAGCCTGATTCGCTTCGAGCCATTCGAAATTCCAAATTAATATCTCCAGTATCTGCCCTTATGGTCATCGGAATAACAGCGCGATTTTCGTTTCGACCTGGTCTTGCGCTTTCGATCAACATTTGATCTTGAAATTTCTCGAAACGATTTAGATCAGCGGCAACCGATTGGGCAAAGGTACGAATAAGAAATCCAGTCAATACATTTTTGAACTTTTCCCGCTGTCCGATTGACGTTTTTTTCCAGTGGGAAGCGAGAATTAGCTTGGAAAACAATTCAACATGAAGCAACGGAACTACCTTGAGTCGAATTACTTCCTCCGCAGCCGACCTTAACTCAGCGTCAGTGGCATAGTCGCCCTCCAAGTCGCTATAAATATCTTGAACAGCATCGACAACGACCGCTCTTGCTTCGGAAATATCCGCACGTGCGACACTGGATCCAATGAGCGCTAGTATGAAAATTAAGTAGAGTGATAAATTCTGAAGTTTCATCAAATAAATCTCAAATTAATAGTGTGCTTACAACGAAGATTCAATTATATTTCTTACTGATTGATCCTTTAGACCCAAATGGAGTACCCTCGCAATGTACAAGAAATTTGTAAATATGCTGAACCTGGTATTTGATATGCAAGGTTCGATTGAAGGAGTGTCCTATAAGGATATTCAAGATAAATACGGTGTTTCACGACGAACCGCCGAAAGAATGGTCAAAGCCATATCCGAATCATTCTTAGACGTCGAATCGATTTCGAATCGACCTAAAAGATGGCGTCTAAAACGAAGCATTGCACCGCCCGACTTCAATTCCGTCGAGTTATCTGTCCTGAATACAGCATCGAAAATGTTTAAAGAAAATCAAATGGCACTGTATGCTCAAGAGACAGATAAACTGCTGGATCGACTTCGCGCCGATTTTGGCGCTGATCACATGAAAAAGATCGAGTCGGATCTAGACGCGTTAAATGAGTCAGAAGCATTTGTATTTCGGCCAGGTCCCCGCGAGCAGATATCCCCCGAAACTTTGCATACTCTCAGACACGCAATAATGGCTTGCCGCAAAGTTCGATTCGACTACACGACCCGTACCCAGCATCAAGTTACTCTTGCAGTCGAACCCTATGCTTTTCTACACGCAACTCGGCATTACCTGATTGCGTTCAACCCGGAGGAATATGCGAATGATTTTCGAACGTACATCATAAAAAATATCGAAAATCTTGAGGAACTGGAGAATGAAATGTTTGTACGGGATGAAGACTTCACTATAGAAAAATATCTAAGTGACTGCTTCCGCGTATTCCATGAAAAACCTTACAAAGTAGTGTGGAGATTCACAGAAGAGGTTGCAGATGAGGTATCTGGTTGGAATTTTCACCACTCACAGAATATGCAACGAAGAGATGACGGCAGTCTCGATGTTACGTTCACAGCCTGTGGGCTGTCAGAAATGGCTTGGCACTTGGTTACATGGGGTGATAATGTCAAAGTTATCGAACCAGAGGAACTGATCAAAGAATTGGAAACTACGCTAGCAAAAGTAATCAAATCCTCTGATCTGTTTAAGGATCAAGAACAAGATCAAGATCAAGAACAAGAAAATTCTACTGAACTTTAGCCGCTCTTCGCCGCGAATGTAGAATCGGTTCGGTATATCCGTTAGCGGAATCGACTCCTTGAAAAACCAAATCAAGTGCAGCTTGAAAACCAACGCTGGTTTCAAAATTGGGCGCCATCGCCCTGTAGTGCGGAGAACCTTCATTCTGACGGTCTACAATCACTGCAATTCGTTTGAAAATTTCAAGCACCGCGTCGCGGGTCGTTAAGCCATGTTTTAGCCAACTGGCGATCAGCTGACTTGAAATTCTTAGTGTAGCTCGATCTTCCATGAGATTGATCTCATTGATATCTGGAATCTTCGAACAGCCAATTCCTTCTTCCACCCAATGAACCACATAACCCAGAATGCTTTGTGCGTTGTTTTCCAGCTCTTTTTCTATTTCTGCAGGCGACAATTCCTCTCTCAGTAAAGGTGGCTCCAAAATATCCTGTAGTTGGGCGCGTTCACGCGTATGATACGTTCGTTGCAGGTGCAGCACATTAATCTCGTGATAATGCAATGCATGAAGCACAGCGAGAGTTGGTGAAGGCACCCAAGCAGTATTCGCAGCCGCTTCTGGATGATTGGTTTTGGTCAGATACATGGTTTTCATCAGATCGGGCATTGTCCACATGCCCTTTCCAATTTGACCGACACTATATACACCTGTATCGATACCAACCTGGACATTCCAATCTTCGTATGCAGCGAGCCATTTCGCTTTCTTCATTTGGTCTTTGGTCATTGTCGGTCCAAGATGCATCATGGTATGAATTTCATCCCCGGTTCGATCTAAAAATCCGGTGTTGATGAAGATGACACGATTGCGGGCTTCTCGGATAGATTCTTTCAGGTTCGCCGTGGTACGGCGTTCCTCATCCATAATGCCGACTTTCAACGTATTGCGTCTGAGACCTAGTGCGTCTTCAATCCGTGCAAACAATTCCACCGTCGCAGCAACTTCATCGGGACCGTGAAGCTTCGGTTTTACGACGTAGATACTCCCGCTGCGACTGTTTGGAAACGATTTCGCGCCTTCACCCGATAAGTTATGCATCGCGCCTAAGGTCACGATCATCGCATCCAAAAATCCTTCTGGAATTTCATGTCCGGATTCTGTCAGCACCGCATCGGTATACATATGAATTCCGACGTGGCGCACGAGCATCAGGCTGCGAGCTGCAACCGTAACTGACATCCCATAAGGATTGGTAAATTCCATGTCAGGATTGAGGGTTCGTTTTATTTTACGCCCATTTTTTTCGAATTCAGCAGTTAGAGTGCCTTTCATCAAGTACAGCCAATTGCGATAAGCATGGGTTTTGTCTTGGGCGTCAACCGCAGAAACAGCATCCTCAAAGTCTTGGATTGTAGTAACAGCAGCTTCTATCGCCACATCACTGATGCCAGCCTCGTCGGTTTTGCCAATTCTGGATTTTCGATCTATTTGCAAGCGAAAAAACAGACGATTGTTGTATAGCAAAACCTCCGATGGGGCATACATCAAACCTACAAATCCGGCAAATTTTCCAGGTGATTTCAGTGTTGTTACACGACCGTCTTTGAGAGTTATCTTCAGTTCCAAGGTTCGGCGACCGGCAGGAGCAACAGAATATAGTGTTGCATCTGCATGGCTGCCCGCTTTGAGCGGAACCACACGATCCAAGAAGGCACGTGTCCACTGGATGACTCGATCTCCGCGCTTGGAATCATAGCGAGCAGGAGGATCAGCAGGAAATTCTTCCGGTTCTGCAACACCAGAAGTGTACAGTGCATCATAGAGACTGCCCCATCTCGCATTCGCGGCATTCAAGGCATAACGGGCATTATCAATAGGTACGACGAGCTGTGGCGCACTGGCATCCGAAATCTCCCGATCTACATTCTCAACTTCAACTTTAAATGGCGGGCCTTCCGACAACAGGTAGCCGATTCTATATAAAAATTCTAGATTTTCAGAAAAGGAAACATCTTTTGCGTGATCGGAAGAATTCCAATCATCAATTTTTGTTTGCAGTTCGGTGCGATGATCAAGCAAACGTTGGTTAACCGGACCTAAATCTGTCACCAGTTTGGCAAGTGACCTCCATACGTAATCGTGGTCAATTCCTGTACCCGGTGCAATCTCATCTTTGACCAAGTCATACAAGCACTGACTAATCTGCAGACCGCCTGCAGTGACATATTGGTGTTGCATATCTTTATTCATGATGACGTATTTATACTTTAACAATGAACATGGTTGCTTCTGATTTTGATCGCTTCATTCCTGAAAATTTGATCGAGATAAAATCTCAAAATATTTTTTCTGCCACCGATTTTTGGCAATGCATTAAATTTTATTCAATGATGAACCATTGACTGCGAAAATCAAAGAAAATTAAAAATGTCTTGACCAACATTTTTTCGAAACCACTGGAGCAGATTGCGTCCCATGACATTGAATTTATTAATTTCGGATGAAAATCCTGAAGTAGAGCTGATCGAGTTCAAGCAACGCTTGCCGGCCAAGGACGGCAAACTGAATCCATGGCGTACTGGAAAAAAATAAAATTGGTGATCGTGCAAGAAATAAAATATTAGTCTAAGTTTAATACAACTAGCCGATGCTATTTTGGACTGTTTGATACCCGACGTCCAGCGAACCGCAACTGAAAGGCGAGTCTATGGGAGAACGGTTGCTCAAACTCACCGAGTCGGATACCGCGACGTGTGATATTCGACCGAAGTGCACCCGTTAAGTCCAATCGCGGCGAAAGTCATGAACAGCTTATGGACAAGTCTTTTCAAACACAGAATCCGTTAACATGTCAGCGAGCCATGAATGACTTTCACTGCAATCATCGTCAGGGGGAGAACGTTGGATAACCAAGACGACGGAACTGTCAACCGACTTAGTCGGTTAACTAGTAGAATGAGCTTGGTTTAAGCAACTGAAAGCTGAGAGATACTGAAAGGGGAGCAAATAGCACCGCAATCAACGTTCAAATAAATTGGAGTATGCACCGTCATGAAGAAACGAGACGTTCAGATCAAACCTGACACACATTCCTCTAGAGCAGGCCCGGTCGCCGGCACCGTATTGAACCGGCGCGCATTTCTCGGTCGCGCCGCAGGTCTCGCCGCCGCCGCTACGGCGGGATTGCTCGGCGTGCCCGCGGCGAGAGCCACCACCGGGAGCGGCAAGCTCTTCCTTATCGGACTTGAAGAGCACTTCGCGACAGAGGAGCTTCGACAGATGCAAGGCGCAGGCGAAGCGCGTCTGTTCTCAGGGGGCCGGCGCAGACCCGAGCTCCTTGACCTCGGCGCCAACCGGATCGCGGACATGGACGAGGCAGGGATTGACATTCAGGTGCTGTCGGCGGTGACGCCCGGTGCGCAGAACCTCGCCGGAGCCGAAGGCGTAGCCTTCGCCCGCAAGCTCAACACCTGGATCGCCAACGAAGTCGTTGCGGCCTGGCCGGAACGTTTCCGCGCCTTCGCCACGCTGCCGCTGAGCCAGCCCGCGGCAGCGGCCGACGAGCTCGAGCGTTCGGTGCGCGAGCACGGCTTCGTGGGCTGCATGAGCTACGGCGCCATCGAGGGAAAGTTTCTTGATCACGCCGATTTCGAGCCCGTGCTCTCCCGAGCCGAAGCGCTCGGCGTGCCGATCTACATCCATCCAAACTGGCCTTCGACCGAAGCCATGGATGTCTACTACGAGGAGCTAGGTGACGCGTTGGCTAGCCGGATCCTAGGCGGTCCGGGCTATGGCTGGCATCAAGAAGTCGCGCTCCAGTGCCTTCGTCTGATTGTCGGCGGCGTGTTCGACAGATTTCCTGGCTTGCAGGTGGTCGTCGGTCACATGGGCGAAGGGCTTCCCTTCTACTACTGGCGCTTCGGGGAAGACCTTGATCGAATTGCGAAGGACAAGCTGCATAAGCCCGTGCAGCAATACTTCCATGACAATTTGTGGATCACGACCAGCGCGTTCTTCCAAGACGAGCTGCTGTCTCTAGCCCTGGCGACCATGGGCGAGGATCGAATCATGTTCTCGGTCGATTATCCCATGGCAAGCGCCAAGGCAGGCGCTGACTGGTTCCGAGCGGTAGATCTGCCCCGGGACGTAAAGGAAAAAATCGCTCACAAAAACGCCGAGAGACTTCTCGGGATCGGCCCGTTTTGAAGACGCCGCCACGGCAGGCTGGGGCTGAGCAATGTCATTTACCGAGCGAAACCTCATGATTCTGATCCAATCACGCCGAAAGCATGAAATAGATGGTTAATTTCTCGATTCTTGTCAACCTCCTCCAGAATACTGTTTGCATGAAGTAACTTGTTCTGCTAACGTATAGGTGACGGAGACAGAACAGAAGTCGAATTTTTTATTGGTGGGAAGATCGGTCTTCACCCCGTACAGCAAACTGACTGCAACCGCAGGCATGTGTACCGAAGTGTGCCCATCTTCAAAGACATGGACGAGCAACAAACTATGCCATGGTGGTTCTGTTCTCCCTGTGTTATCCTCGATTGAATCTGTTTTAACTATTGGATAGCTTTAAAAAGGGGAGAAATTGACGGCAAATCAGATCAACTTAGGAAAGGCGCACCCAGCTGTATTCATCGAACCACGACCATAAAATCGGTAAGTCGCAGGTGTGGTTCATCAATCCAGAACTGTCCACAAATCGGCTCCACTATGGCAAGTGCCCCAGCCCTTGCTAAATTTTAATGTGCTTGCACCACACTGAATGTCTAAGCTATTTCATAGCAAAGATGCCTGCTCCACTTTTGCCGAGAGTCGCCTTAATTTCACGGGCATCTTGAGGTAAATAACCGCACCGAACTGCAAGTTGATACAAACTTCTGTGAAGCAGACATGTCAGAAACGTTGGAGTTCAAGTTGCAGGAGCCGGATACTTGATTTATGGACTGCGGCCTATAGGACGCGTGCTTTTGCCGCCGTGCACTGATGGTTCCAAGCACCATTGGTAACGAAGAATCTCTAACGATTCCATGATAACGTCCGGTAATCCTAACAATTCTACAAGTACAGCTTGGTCCAGTTTTTTTCGAATCTGATCCCGATATGCTTCGTTTGCGGGTAAAAAATGAAACTCTCGCATTCGCTCAAATATGGTATTGCTCAGTGCAATCTGCCGTTCGCTCAGCAAATTCGGATTCAGCACAGGCAGCTTTGGCTGCTGAGATACTTGCAGCATTGCCCGTCCGGCCTGTTGGCGCGTCCCCAACCACCAGAAAGACATGAGCCCGAGAGTGGTGTTGGCCCAAATTGCGATCAGAGGTTCCCAAGCTTCCTCGTGCGGTCGAAAGTTGGTCCAAGCGCTACCTCCGAGTGTTTTCATCGGCGTCAAGCAAGCTGCAAGCGGCTGCGATGTCAACCGAAACGTAGAATTAATGTGCAGTCGTGAAGCGTGCTTGTTCCAAAGTTTGATAGACCGATCGCGACAGTTCGGACGTTCTAGTACTTGGCTGTCCGGCTCTACTGCGAGACACTTTTCCCGTTTCGCCTTATGGTTCCAGAGACATGGATATTCTGGATATCCGCGAGCTGGCCATTGAGACTTTCTGAATGGTCCGCGCGGCGGACCGCCATGCGCCTGAGGTTCTCCTCTAATATCCAAATGGTGCAATCCTCTCCGGCCAATTTGATTCAACTGAGTCATTTCGATTTCCAAATCCGGCTGGAAGTGAGGCAGCCGAAGCTTATTGTGATGAAACAGTGATAGCATTGCTGTCATCAGCGACCCGGATTGAAGTCCAGCACAACTTCCAGATGACAAAGTCGCGGTGATGCAATTCCCTACTTCCGTACTCTCATCGTCTTGGGCAAAATGCAAAGTGCCAGCCAATCCAATGCGAGGCATCGCAATAATTCTCCTCGCAATCGTTACAGCTTCCAAAGCTGTTAGCGGACGTCGATAGAGGTTGGCAAAAAACGTCTCGTCAACTTGATCACAGTCTTTCTTTCGAGTCGCAACAACCAAGCCTTCAGCGATGTTGGTGTCGGCTGAAAAGGCTCGATTTGTTGAACCTGTATCCACAATTGACACAATGATTATGTCTTTGTAATAAGTCTCCAAAAGTTGTCTTGCGTTTTCCCAAGCGCTTCCAGTTACAAAAGTGAAAGGTATCACAAGCGCCAGCACTCCACCAGGTGCAAGCTTTTCATGTGCCAAATCAATAAAGTTCGTCGCGAGACCAGCATTTCCGTGACCGGCGATAATCGCCGGTAGTGGGGTTCCGTCTGCAAACACTCTTCCACTTCGTTCGCGTCGAAGTGCAGCATTGATATTTTTCAGCTGCTTGGACATCGCCTTTTGTTCCTGCTCCGTCGTATTGAATCCCGCAAACGAAGGGACGGGAATTCCAAGATTATTCCCTTCATGATTCGTCGGTGATGTGAAAGGAGGATTCATGATGACTAAATCACAGCTTTCCGGCCCAACCTCAACGTTTGTTATCTTGGAATTTTCACCTCCGCCTCGGACTCCGCTAGCAACTCCGAATAAATCACGCGCTCTTTCTTCAACAATTAGATCCAGCGAACCAAGTTTGATTTGGCGAGTGCCAATATCTGGCTGCTCGCCGTACGGCAGCAACATCACTTTTGTGTCTGAAAATGTTACCTGCGGGTGGCTGCCGGCTAAAATTGATGCTGTGAGGTGAGTCGCTGCGGGCATGATATCCATAGCAATCAGCGATCGTTCCATCATTTTTCTGTGTAAATCAACATCATCGCTGCCAGCACGCCGCACCTGTCTTTGAATAGCGCGATAGGCAGCGGAAATCAGAGTTCCTGTGCCGCTGGCAAAATCTGCCACTCTGAGCGCTGTCACTGCTTTCGCATCTCTCCAATCTATTTTCATTCTTGAAACAGCCAGTTCCGCCAGCAACATCGCACTCACCGGAAGCGTATAAAAAGTTGCGAGGAATTTTCGGTCCATAATCAATCTTTGGAACATCTGTCCGGCCATATCGTGCATTTCAGTCGCACCGAGACTCAGCAGATTTCCGGTGAGTTTTATCATGCTATTCGTAATGGCGTGATTTACTTTATCACTGGGGATAGCATGCATGAGTTCGGAAGCGATATTGAAAATGGGCCAATAGTTGATTTCTAGAATCTGTTTCCATTCATTCAATAGAAGATAAGGATTCTGGCATTGCAAGAGTGGTTTAACAGCACGGCCGTTTTGCGGGTTTTTCATACCGGCAAGAGCTGCGTGTTCAACGAAGGCATTGGCAATAATTGCCATCGCCATGCGAGTAGTCTGCTCGCTATCTTCCTGGTGCAAAAGGCTTGCCATAGCAGGAAGCATGTCGGGTGCAGAATCCGCCGCTCGACGAACCATCGTGGATGTTTGCGTCACTACCGCTTCTAATTCATTGATCGCGTCTGCCAGCCTCGTTTCTGACATCATCGCATGCTCAATTGAGTCTGACAATTCAGATAGAGACCCGTTAATCCAACCCTCCTGCGGCCAGCGTACAGGATTGTTTTCAGCGTTAAGGGTGAACAAGCAAAAATCGAAGTTGCTGCTCTTTATAGACTTTTCAAGTTTTTCCTGGTTGGCTGTCCTGAGATTTGTATCAATACGTACGGCGAGAACAGCCTCGACCCTGGCGTCACTCACAAGGAGTGGCTCCCCCAATCTGTTCAATGCATCATTTTCAACTTGATGGGGAGGGCTGTCGTTCCATTCGGTTTCAATGCATACCGGTACGCCAATTTCTGGAAAAATCAAAATGTCGGGCCGCATCATCTTATTCTGAAGAGTTTCGCTGGCTTCGGCCTGAACGACACCGCCGCGCCAACGGGGGCTTTGACGACCTAACTGTTTTGCCAATTCACAGTTAAAGGCAGTTTCAACAGTTTTTCCTTGGATCATTGCTCGAGTTCTTTTATCTGCAGGGTCACGAAGAAACGCTTCTTTAAAGCAGAGAGAATCTCCTCAAAAGCAATATTCGTTTGTCTAGAAATTTCGAACATACCTTTGAAAAGGGGGCATACTTGCAAAATTACAAATCTGGCTTTTTTACATATAAATTCTTTCTTCACTATGATTTACTACATTTTTGTTTGTCGAAGAAATTAATTACGGATTCCAAAATTTAATTGTAAATTTGCTTCATCGCAAGAGCCGATTTAAACTTCGGAATGACGTGACCCAGCTCCAAATATCCGCAATCGAAATGTGTTTTACAGCGTGAACAATAAACTTCTCGTTCTACATAAAATAACAGGCTTAAAGGCACTTGGATCGTACAACTCTATCTGACAGAATCGTTCTTTCCGCATTGTCAAATAATTCTTGATTAAACAATTCTAGTTCATCTGCGATTCGCTGCCCCTTGTTTGGCCAAATGAAAGGCTGCAATAATTGGTGGACAAAGATCTGCAAAATCATTTGAACTCATCTTCGCTTGGTTTTCAAGCAAGTTAGAATACTTCTCGCATTTAACTTTTCTCGTATTCCGTCGACAATACGCTGATGCCGAACGCAGACAACCCTCACCGTAATTTCACTCCAATTTCTCCCCGACTTCACAGAGCGGTTGGGTGGAGTCGTTCCGAATTTTCCTATCGAACATGTGCAGAATCAAACAATCGGCACTCTTGTTCAGGTCGTGGTTTGCCCAAGTCACCTCATAGATGGGAGCTAGATTCGATTGACATACGCTGTGGCACGCTGGTCACTTTCAGAAAATAGTTGGTCGCGTGTGTCACCCTTCGTTAAGTTCAAAAGAATGTTTCAGCCTAAGGAGGATGCTCGCACAGCGTTTATTGGTTTTTGATGCCTCATCACGCAACATGACAGAGCAGAATCAATTGGGTTTCGTAATCTGTTCAGGTTTCCTTGTGAGATGTTTATGCTGAAATCGAAATAGGTATATACTAATAATTTCCAATTATTGGAATAAATATAACTATTTTTTAAATAATTATGAAATATTTAAACTACGTATATTAGTATTCTGTGCTATTATATTTCTCATTGGAATTGATGATTTTGGAGGCGATCAAATGAAATTTCTGACGAAACATTTGCGAGAAGTCAACGAAACTTATTTTCAGCATTTCAGACATGCAATGTATTTTTCACTGCAAATGCTGCTGGCAGCCATCGCCTGTGCGATTCATGGAGTGTTTCCATTTCTGTTTGAACGCACTGGGAGTAAACGCGTCGCTCAGCTGTATACAGATATGGTTGAGAATCGAGCAGACTTCTCAACGCCGAAAGAAACGAGGAAAGCGGACGCTTTCAGCATGAATAAAGTTCACGTCCGACAGTGATCAATACTGCAATATCGAACCTTTACTCAATCAAATTCATGTTTTATGTGCGCTGTCAGAGTACATTAAGACTGAGTGTTCCGAGGAGCTGGTAAACAGGATAAAGGCCGATTTCATCGTGGCATTGCGGGGTTCCCCGGAGGTTGGCGTTGCTATACCAGACAGGGATGCCATGGCGACGCAGCGTCGAGACCAGCTTAAACACGAACGAGCAATCAGCACTCGAGTAGGAGAGGAAAATCTCGTTCGGCGCGCGCAACTCGCCGAATCCGAGTTGTTTAGGCCCGTGCGAAGATCGCTTTGGCAATCGGCTCAACGTTGGGGTGGTCGGCCTCTGGATCATCCAAACCGAACCAAGGCATCCGACGGACGATCCAAGGCATCTCGTTTGCAGGAAAATGATCGGGATCGCCCACGACAACGGGAATCAGGCGGTTGCTGAAGTTTATGGCACCGAGAGCATATCCGATGT
The DNA here is from genome assembly GCA_965202855.1 of Arenicellales bacterium. GTDB lineage: Bacteria > Pseudomonadota > Gammaproteobacteria > Arenicellales > JAJDZL01 > JAJDZL01. Next base: position 1,425,229 of record CBDBBP010000004.1, read on the forward strand.
CACGCTTGACGTAGGGTGAGCTTGCGGCAGCGGGAGTGAGCAGTACGACCATTGCGTCGGACTCTTCCAGCGCTCGACCGATCTCGCCTGCCCAGTTGTCGCCCGGCAGTAAATTCCGGTCAGGGTCCCAGACTTCAAGGCCTCTATTCTCAAGCGCGTTCGAAACCCGTGCCGCGAGCACGGCATCGGTGTGAGCATAGCTCATGTAGACTTTCATTTTGGTTTTATTGCAGTTGGCACCTTTGTAAAAAAGCCTAGCAGATGCGTTCTGTCTATTGCACAAAATTTCAGTCGGAACTTAAATCTTGGCGTAACCAGCCTGTTTTTTGGGTCCGCATGTGCAGAGCCAAATCATAATCCTGCGACATCGCCGCCAGCCGCCACGCAATCACGGCGTTGACCTGTCATTGCAAGTCTCGCCAAGACCGCAATTCAGCGTTATTACACGTCAGAAGTTCAAGGGGACCGAATCGTAAAATTTGCGAAAGCTGTTTCCCTCTCCATGAAATGGAGAGATTCCGAACAGAGCAACAGCTGCTGACGGTAACAACAATGCGGCAGCTCCACCGTTCACGAAATGAATTGTCCCGGAGAAAGTTCCCCGGGACAATCTTTCGAATTCAATTAAAGCAGAATGGGCTGCTCAGCTAAAAATCAGCTGTAACGGTAAGGAACACCGACCTGTTCCATCACCTCAGAGTATTTACGGAAAGCATCCACTACCTTTCGAGTGCGCGGGCTTATCGAAGCTAAATCCTCCCAAAACTCCTTGGAGTCTTCAACAACTTGATCCCATTCGTCTGCTGGGATGGTGGTGAGCTCCATTTTCTCGCCTTCTACCCTGAGTTGGGCTTCGCCGCCCCAGTACCAGACTTGACGATAATAATGCGAGTCGTTACAGGACATTCGGAAAAGTTCCTGCAAATTCGGTGGCAGAGCGTTCCAAGCCTTGGTATTGGCAAAATAAGACCCGCACCAGGCACCAGTGACGTTATTGAGCAAAGCATAATTACAGACATCTGCCCACCCCACCTCGTAAGCTTCTGTGAAACCGCACCAGGCAACTCCATCCAGTTCACCGGTGCCGATAGCGACTTCAATGTCGTCCCAAGGCAATGTGACTGGAACCAGACCATAGCGTGACAGAAATCTGCCGGCAGTTGGCACACCGAATACCCGCTTGCCTTTCATGTCGGCCAGAGAGCGGATCGGATCTTTGGTAAAAATATGAAGAGGGTCCCATGCACCGGCACTGATCCATTCAACATTTTCTACCTCACCATAGGCTTCAGCCCAGATTTCATCGAGTCCATAATATTTGAACAAGACAGGCAGATCCAGACTGTAGCGTGTGGAAAATGGAAAATATCCACCGAAAACACTGATGTCTACAGGAGACGCCATAGTGGCATCGTCACTCTGAACTGCATCAAGCGCTCCTGATTGCATGGCGCGAAACAATTCATCCGTTGGTACAAGCTGATCAGCGTAATACAGTTCGATCTCCATTTGACCGTGCGCGATCTTGTTGAAAGATTCGATTTGCGGTAATACCACATGTGCGCCAAGCGGAGCTCCGGAATAAGACTGCAGGCGCCACTTGATCGGATTGGATTGGGAAAACGCATAGGGGGCGGTTCCCGCTGCCAAAATACCAGCAGTTCCCGCACCGACATTTTTTACGAAATTCCGACGATCTTCGCTTACAGGTTGTTTGGGTATATTTTTATCAGTCATTTTTACTCCTAATTGATAACGTTTGGAAAATAGTCTTCAGACCTTATTGGATTAGCGCGTGTATATCTGGCCTGGAAGCCACAGTGCAATTTGGGGAAAAACCATCACCAGAGTCAGTGCAACGACCATGACCAACACGAATGGAAATATTGAACGATAAATATCTGCTAAAGATATTTCGGGTGGTGCCATTGCTCGCATGAGAAACAAATTATATCCGAATGGTGGTGTCATATAAGCGATTTGGCAGGTTATCGTATACAGCACACCATACCATACAGGATCAAAACCCAGAATCTTCACCAATGGAACATAAAGTGGAGCCACGATAACAAGCATAGCGGTGTCATCCAGGAACATACCCATAAATAGATAGGATAGCTGCATCATGATCAGCACTTCCCAAGGGGTCAGGTGCCAATTCGTGATAAAGAGGGTTTCAATTGCGCGGGCAGCTCCGATTCCATCAAATACTGCCCCAAAACACAACGCCGCCAGAATGATCCACATAAACATGCAGGAAATCCCCAAAGTCTTGCGGATGGTCTCCTCCATCACCTTGCGGTTGAGACGGCGCTTAACCAATGCGGCCAACGTAGCTGCAGTAGCACCCACGGCTGAGCTTTCAACCAGACTGGTAATGCCCATGACAAAGAGTCCTGTCATGAAAAAGAAGATGAGAAATGGAATGATCCCTGCTCGGAGCAGACGCAGCTTCTCACCCATAGGCATATTCCGCTCCTCTTGGCTGACCGTCGGGCCTAGATGCGTCTGTATGCGACACCGAATCACGATATAGATAATGAACAGAGCCGCCATCATCAGCCCCGGCAATGCACCTGCAAGCCACAGCTTGCCAACCGATTCGCGTGCAATCATTCCGTACAGAACCAGAACTACGCTGGGTGGCACAAGAATTCCCAAGGAACTTCCGGCCTGCACTACGCCTGTGATCATGATCTTGTCGTAACCCCTTCGCAGCATCTCCGGCAAAGCGATTGTGGCGCCAATAGCCATGCCTGCCACACTGAGTCCATTCATAGCTGAAATTACCACCATCAGTCCGATCGTTCCCACGGCAAGTCCACCTCTGAGACCACCGAACCAAACATGAAACATCCGATAGAGATCGTCGGCAATTCCTGATTCGGACAGGATGTATCCCATATAGATGAACAGCGGCAACGTCAGCAAAGGATACCATTTGAACAGCTTGAAGGCAGCAGTGAAAGGCATTTCAACTCCTCCCTCACCCCATAAAAGCAGCGCCGCAACCGTGGAAACAACGCCAATGGCCGCAAATACCCGCTGTCCGGTCAGCAACATCAGGAGCATGGAGCCAAACATTATGATTGCAATCGCTTCGTAACTCATGACAATGCCATCCCCCTTGCTTTGGCTAGATCCTTGAAAAAGGTGGATATGGCCTGCAACAAAATGAGAAATATCCCCAACACCATAATGACCTTTATTGGAATGACTGACGGATTCCACATGGAAAACAGTCTTTGGTTGGTCTCGATCGCATAGATCGTGCTGGATATGGACCCGATCAGCAATACTATCAGATAAACCACCAGAAAAGTGGCAGTGAAACAGTCCATACGCGCCTTGTTCCGTTCCGATAAACGGTCATAAACCAAGTCCATGCGAACGTGAGTATCGAGCTGAATGGAATAAGCGCCACCCATGATGTAATAAGCAGCTAGGGTGAATTGGGCCAGTTCCACACACCAGAACAATGGGATGTTAAGCACATTGCGGGTAACGGCATCTGTCAGCAGCGTCCCGATCATTAGGAATATCAGGTACATGGCGATTCGGCCAAAACGTGTGGAGAGGTAGTCCACTACGCGGACATATTTAACCACTACTGAGGGCATTCGGTTAAGGCCTCAAATCGATATGTCGTTGACTCTGTCATTTATCGTCTTCTGTTTCTGAATTCAAAATTCAGAAGGTTGTCGTCCAAAACATTGATTTTAATTTAATAAAATAGCCTCAAATGGTTGATTTTGTGCAAGCTGCAACATACCAAGAGAGGCCATGCAGTGAAAAATTGTAGCAGAATTCCAATATTACCCTCAACTAATGAAGAAAAGGTGAGTGCTTCGAACACAACATCGATTGCTGACTGAGGCGCTCGGTGTTCGCAGGCTTGTGTTGGTGGCAGGCCGGTCAATGGCAGGATTTCAGGCATTTCAGGGGGATGCGCAACCAATAGACTTCGTATGTTTTGTCAAATAAAAAAATCGATATAAATTTCGGTCTAATTGATTAACTCTAGGCGGCTTCTTCGAGACTGGGAAGAGCTTGATATAAGGTATTGCTGCGCAGCAAAGCGCAGACTACATTCAGCAAACAATCCTCCACCGTTCGCAAGGCTTGATATTTTTGCTTGCAGCGAGCATCGTGCAGGCGGGCATTAGCCGCGCATTGGAACAGTCAATTGAGTGCGCGTCGTTGAACTGACAACGAGTCTGCGTCCCGAACGTTTGGTCACCGTCGCTACACCACTGAGCGTGCTTAAAGACTCGTAGTTTCTTTGTGCCAAGGCTGGTGCTGCTTGTGAGAGTAGCGCCACCAAAGTGACGATACCAAATCCGGACACCAACTATAAAATTTCCTTATCACCGCAGTGCGTGCTGTTCGTGTTGGCATCGTCGTCGGCACTGGCGGAGCTGTCACTGGCATCAATGATGTTTTTGACTTGTCGGTCGCAGGTTTCAAGTTGCTCGAGGAACAATAGGAATTGCTGAATCAGGTTCTTCACTTCCATGGCTCGTGCTGGGGCGATCAGGTCGGATTTTAGCAGCGACGGCTGACGCAGGAGTTGCCGCAGGTTCAGGGCATTGACACTCCTAAACAGAAAATCATCGATTCAGAAAGTTAGCTTTGCTCATGGTAAAGCCGACTTTTTCATTCATGCAAAACTTAGTATCCAGCTGGAATTTCGGAATCATACCAAAATACTTTGCCTTCCGACTGAAGCAGAATTCTAGACGCAAATACTAAAAAGATTAATCTAGAAAGTTCTACTCAATTCAATTCACTTTACTTCAATCGACAGTCTTGTCAGGAACCAATGGTTGAAATTCTTGCTCTGTCATTGGTTCGTATTCCTCCCATCGCGCTTTCATTTCTATCAAAACTCGTTGACTGGAAGGAGCTGGTTGCGGATTCACTCGGATTACGCTTAGATTACATTCTGTAGAGTGAATAATGGCTTTCGCTAAAACTTTCCTCAGATAGCGTGGAGCCCAACCGATCTGACTTTCATCTTCAGTCTCAATCTTCACTGCATGTCGGTCAACCAAATTGGTTGGCACCGGCTTCAAATACAAAATCTCGTCAGGCTTTAATGTGTCGATTCTTTCTTGGGCCCCATTGACATATCGCCATCCATGCAGAAAGAAACGACAAGTGTATTTACCATCCGATCCTTTTTGGAGCTTTGGAAATACTTCAAACACGTCAGTTACCTTTCGCCCACCATTCACCGATAAGATTTCAATTGGATCGGCATCTTCAGGAAGCCCTAGATTTTTTAGATAATTCAGTCGGTCCGGTCTTATTGGTGCAATAACTCGATTTTTGAATAGAGGAAACAGTTCAGGAGACCAATATGCAAATTCCATGCTTGGAAAGATAGGCAGCGGTGTAAAACCGGCTTCGCTCTCGGCTCGCTTGGCACCCTCAATGTACCGAAATACAAATTTTGGTTGATCGACATCCGCGTCTAGCCGACCAACCGGAAACCACAATCTATTGACCTTGTTTTGCCAAGATAAATACAAGACTCGCATAGTAAATTCTGGGGAACAAAAATATTGAGTTTACAAATTGAATATGGTTTGGATTCGTTTAATTCATCTTTTATAGACGACCCAAATTACTTCCTCTGTAAATTCGAAACCCGTTAACGCTTTCACAGCATTTTGATTGCATGGATTGTAGGCTTCGACTAGGTTAAATGAAATAGGTCAATCAGACGGAGAAGTTCACTCCCAATTAAGTTTACAGTTTCTGGAGCCTCCTCAAATTGTAATTTAGCAGAGAAATTGTAAAATCTCGACTTGTTTTTGAAATCCATGAGCCGGGGACTCTGTTGACAACTGTTTTTATTTGTTCGTCATCGAATTTTTCCAATTTATAGAACGCTGAAGCGAAATTTTCCGGGAAATCGTTCTTTGCTAGACGCACCAACTCAAATGGGTTTGGACATCGCGTATCGTCGGTAGACCAATACACAGCTCCACGTCCCTGTTTGGAGTACTTTGGCACCGAATTGTTCTTCAAATGTAGTTCACGTTTCGAATCAAGCAACTCCCTACCTAGCGAAGATGCATGATCAAAAGTGGCGGCTAATCGAAATTGACCGCTATATTCTCCAGATCTTATGAGCACCCCCCAGTTTTCGTGGTGACGATCTGTGTTACCGATTAACGCATCTAATATCAAATACTCCGCAAATTGGCTTGTCGCACCTTCGAGAATTTCTATCGCCTCAAAAATGTTCCTAAACGTGTGTTTCTTTTGATTTCTTTTCTTGGTTCGGTCGTAGTCATCATGAAATAGATTTAAGATAGCATTTCCGTGAATCAGGTAATCATCTTTACCTAAGAAACTCTTGCTTATAGACCCACGCTTGTCCGACAATGTGGCGAGCTCGACTTTGGCATGAGTTATTCCCAATTTTCGGCACATCTGTTCAGCAATCTTTTCCGCCCAATGTTCGCCAGTCTCTGACCTAGGAAATTTAAAAAGCCAATCATTTTCTTCATCTGCTGACATATTAACCCAGACCTTTTCTTTGCTACCCATTTCCTCCTGATCTTTAACCCAATCGCGTGATATGGGAAATACTGGATATTCGTCTTCAATTTTCGACATTTCAAATGATCAAAGCGTAGCTTATTTTTAAAATCAAAATCATCATCACACTAACAATAAGTAGAGTGAATTTCTTTTTTTGTTAGGTTGAAGTCTCCTTTTCTCAAATTTATCCATGCAGAAATTTTGCTGGTTGCAGCATTGTTGAAGTGGCTCAAACTGCTACCGAGCAGCACTTCAATTTATAGCCGAGAAGGCTGGTTGGTCGTTGGTATGACAATGCGCACCTCCACCAGAAGCCCAAGACTTCAGCATTTCAATGACATGTACCGCACGATTCGGAAAATAAGTTTCAATTCGCTCTTTCGCAGCCGCATCCGCCTTGTCATGACCGAAACCGACTACGATTACAAATCCGTTTCCAACGACCCAGTTCAGATAATTGGTATCGAAGGCCTTACCTCCAAAACGGACAGTCGCTTCCATCGGGTCCCGAATAACGTTCAGTCCTGCCTGCGCAATTTCCCTGGCAGCGTTTTCATAGACCGCATCATCGCGACCGTCCCCGGGCTTGCATCTGGAGGCTTTCGTACACTGAGGAACAACGACGGTATTCTCATTGATAAACCGCGCGATGCCATCTGCATGCCCCTTTGTCAAATCAAACTCCGGAATGCCCTCAATGAAAATCACCTTGGACACGCCAAACCAGCGTTTCAGATCGGCCCGCGCCTGAGTCTGGCTGTAGCCTAGGTTTCTGTCCGGGTCACCCAATACACTCCAATTCAAAATCAAGGTGTCTACTCCGTTGAACTCCAAATTGCCGCGCTCGTGCACGATGTCAACCTGCTCAACTGGCAAATTCAGATATTCAGCAACCTTGTCGGGAACCCTGTTGTCTTTCGCGTATGGCACATCGGATCCGAATGCGCCACCCCAAGCATCAAACTTCCAGTTCTGGATTCTCAGCTGATCATCCACAATAACATAAACGGGGCCGTTGTCGCGCATCCATGCGTTATCGTTCCTGATAAGATGCCAGACAATATTTTTATGATCGGGATCGAATCCGGCTTGTTCGATCGCAGCTCGAGCCTGTTTTTCGATGCGTTTGGAATCGCACAGCAAATGCAATTTCTGATATTGGACAATAACACCGGTCATTTTGGCAAATGCCGATTCGAACGCCTTTTCGTAAGGTCCGGGCCATTGCAGCCACATCGCTTCCTGATGTTCCCATTCCGCAGGAACCCGCCTTTTCGCACCGGTGTCGTCAGACATTGTTGAGAGCGCGGCAAATATCGCGATCGAAAACACAGCAACCAATAATCCTGCGAAACGAATCAGGCGATTCATAACGCTTGAACATGTCGGGATTTGACTGATGCTGGCCTAACAGCGATGATTGAATGCGGCATCAATCAGCGACAGTGCCTAAGCAACTACCATTTGCGTTTGCGGATTCGTTTAGTCGCTTCATCTGTGCCATTGTGGAAAGAGCCAAACCAACGGTCCCACGGCATTTCAACCGTTCCGTAGTTGCATTTGAAATGCTTGTGGTGCAATTGATGGAAAAACACACCGAGCTCCACCCGCTTCTTGCCGCGAACCTGCAGGCCTTCAAACCCGCTGTGAGAAACGGCTGGACCAGCGCCCTGAAAGTATGCGTGAAACAGGAAATGCACCGGATGCGAAGCTACAACAAAATGAATCAGGAAAGTTGAGAAGTACAGAACATGCTCAATGGGATGCATAGAGATACCCGACCATGGGCCGATGTTCACATTGCGATGATGAAGTGAATGCGCAACTTTGTAAAGTGGCGGCCAATGCAACAGACGATGGATCCAATAAAAGTGCAAGGATGACCAGATCGGAATCAGCAAAAACAGGAGTACGAACCAGACCGGATTGCCCATGAAGGTCGTCACAGGCATATTCCCGTTGGCTTGCATCCAGAAATAAAGTACCTCATATGCGCTCCAAATCAACACCCCGCTGCCCAATGTCCAGAACATGTTGTCAAGCACCTGGTTGCCAAAATCGTGAACCTTACTGTTCCGGTCCTGGTCTTTTCGCTCGTACTTGAGTTCCCGACGCTGTTTCTTGAGGACATAAAAATATAAGTGGAGCAAACCGGCTACTGAAAACACGATGATAAAGTTTCGCAGCCAAATCTGAGCGATCCAGCCTAATGACAACTCCCGCATAACCTCTTCTGACGGGTGAAACGAGTAGTAGACAATACCGGCAACCAAAGCGCAAACAATGTAAACGCCGATTGAAAGCCACGAAGCAGCAAGCCACCGCAACGTGCCGGCAAGGTTGGGCGGCCAGTCAAATACCGGATTCAGTTGCACCGGCAAGTCCGGGGTATGTAAAAATTGTGCGCCTTTCGGCAAAGATGTTGCTTTCATTGCGATCACACCTGAAATATCACTAATATTTATCCTATCAATTTGGATTGCGAGACATGTTACAGAACAATTTTAATTTGACAGCATTAGAAACTTCAAACATTTACTGCATCAAATTGAAAAAAAATACGTTGCATTTGTTTAACAATTGGGCAAATGGCCAAGCCAACCGGGACTGTATTTCCGCAAACACAGTGTCGATCAGCACAGCTAAACCCTAAATTCCAATTTCTATCCAAGGTGTCTGCGAGCGCTCCCAGCGATTTGCATCAATTCATTTGAACTTTCTTCCAAACTAGTTATATCAGTTCGAATAAAATCAGTTCTGTTGCAATATTGCCCGCAGCGCCAACAGTTGTGCTATTGCAACTCAAAGACCCAGTGCTATCCGAATGATCAAGAACATGCAACACGTTTCGAAATTCAAATATTGACAAGGGTAAAAAATGACTGCACTCGAAAGACCTCAGCTCATAAATTTCAAAAATGGTGAGAAAGTCCAACCGACGTTTTCTGCCGAAGAAATGAACAATCGCGTAGCAAAGTTACGCAGCCGCATGGCGGAATCCGACATAGATGTCGCACTGTTCACCTCGATACACAACGTCAATTACTATGCCGACTTCTTATATTGCTCATTCGGCCGCCCCTTCGGACTGGTCATCACACACAATTCGCATACTACCGTCAGCGCCAATGTCGATGGCGGTCAACCGTGGCGCCGGAGCTTGGCCGATAACATTGTGTACACGGATTGGCAGCCTGACAATTATTTCCGAGCGCTGCAAAAGCTGATCCCGGGCAAAGCTCGCGTCGGAATTGAATGCGATCACTTGACCGTGGAACGCCGTGCAAAACTAGACGAGTTTCTGCCGCAGGCTGATTTCGTCGATTTTAGTGAAATGACCATGAGACTTCGTTTGATCAAGTCTTCCGAAGAACATGACCTGATCCGCCAAGGTGCGCGTATCTGCAATGTCGGCGGCACAGCAGGAATCGAAGCCATCGCAGAGGGTGTGCCTGAATACGAGGTCGCGTTGCATTCAACTCGCGCAATGGTTCGCGAGATTGCGAAAACCTATCCCCACACCGAGTTAATGGACACTTGGACTTGGTTTCAGTCTGGCATCAATACCGATGGCGCACACAATCCAGTCACGAGCAGGCGTCTCGAAAAAGGGGACATTCTGAGCCTGAACTGCTTTTCGATGATTTCAGGTTACTATCAAGCGCTTGAGCGAACCATGTTTCTCCACCATGCGTCAAAACGCGCGCTGGAGTTGTGGGAAATCAATTGCGAGGTGCACCGCAAGGGGTTGACTTTAATCAAGCCAGGTGTCAAATGCTGTGATATCGCTGCTGAGCTGAACGAAATATTTCTTCGATACGACCTGTTGCAGTACCGAAGTATCGGTTATGGTCATTCCTTCGGAATTCTATGCCATTACTATGGACGCGAAGCAGGACTTGAGCTGCGGGAAAATGTTGAGACGGTGCTTGAGCCTGGAATGGTGGTTTCGATGGAGCCGATGATCACGCTGCCTGAAGGGATGGACGGAGCAGGCGGCTATCGCGAGCACGATATCCTGATCGTTACCGAAGACGGGGCAGAAAATATTACTGATTTCCCGCTCGGGCCGCAACATAACATTCTCCGCTAGGGGACAGTTACCGAAGGTTTTTTTCTCCGGGTTGCTTTCTGCAATAGCAACCACACTTCAAATGCACAGGATGCAGGCAGGTGATGGTTTTGGAAAGTGAATGCCCGGCAGTACCTACTTTCACACGGAAAGCCTCCGCACTATCATCGGCGCAAAACGTTTTCACTACTGAGTTCGGGATGGATTCAGGTGGTACCCATTCGCTATGGCCGCCGGGCAAAACCAAACGATCCAACTTCGTGCAGAAGATCTGGATCAAAAATCAATTGGTAGTCAAAAGCAAGGTACACAACTTGTCTACTTGCATGCGCTCGAACAGTTCGAGCGTTATATAGTCAAGCCTCACGGGCAATTAGTACGGGTTAGCTTAATACATTACTGCACTTCCACATCCCGCCTATCAAAGTTGTAGTCTTCAACAACCCTTCAGGGATCTCTAGGATCCTGGGAGACCTAATCTTGAGGGAGGCTTCCCGCTTAGATGCTTTCAGCGGTTATCCCGTCCATACATAGCTACCCAGCAATGCCACTGGCGTGACAACTGGAACACCAGAGGTATGTCCACTCCGGTCCTTTCGTACTAGGAGCAGCTCCTCTCAAGTCTCCAGCGCCCACAGCAGATAGGGACCAAACTGTCTCACGACGTTCTAAACCCAGCTCGCGTACCTCTTTAAATGGCGAACAGCCATACCCTTGGGACCGACTCCAGCCCCAGGATGAGATGAGCCGACATCGAGGTGCCAAACACCCCCGTCGATATGGACTCTTGGGGGGTATCAGCCTGTTATCCCCGGAGTACCTTTTATCCGATTAGCGATGGCCTTTCCATACAGAACCACCGGATCACTAAGACCTGCTTTCGCACCTGCTCGACGTGTCTGTCTCGCAGTCAAGCATCCTTATGCCTTTACACTATCCGCACGATTTCCGACCGTGCTTAGGATACCTTTGCGCTCCTCCGTTACTCTTTGGGAGGAAACCGCCCCAGTTAAACTACCCACCACACACTGTCCCGGACCCGGATAACGGATCTCGGTTAGAACTCCAAACATACTAGGGTGGTATTCCTCTGTTTGGCTCGACTGAAACTGGCGTCTCAGCTTCTCTGCCTCCCACCTATTCAATACAAGTATGTTCAAAATCCAGTATGAAGCTATAGTAAAGGTTCACGGGGTCTTTCCGTCTAGCTGCGGGTACGCTGCATCTTCACAGCGAGTTCAATTTCGCTGAGTCCCGGGTGGAGACAGTGTGGCCATCGTTACGCCATTCGTGCAGGTCGGAACTTACCCGACAAGGAATTTCGCTACCTTAGGACCGTTATAGTTACGGCCGCCGTTCACCGGGACTTCAATTGGAAGCTTCGCCCTAGAGCTAACCTCCGCATTTAATCTTCCGGCACCGGGCAGGCGTCACACCCTATACGTCCTCTTGCGAGTTTGCAGAGTGCTATGTTTTTAGTAAACAGTCGCAGCCACCTCTTTGTTGCAACCTCCTTCCGCTCCAGTCGCGAAGACTTTCACGTACCAGAGGCACACCTTCTCCCGAAGTTACGGTGTCATTTTGCCGAGTTCCTTCACCCGAGTTCTCTCAAGCGCCTTGGGCTTCTCGCCCCGCCCACCTGTGTCGGTTTGGGGTACGGTCGGTATAACCTGAAGTTTAGAGGCTTTTCCTGGAAGCATGGCATCAACCACTTCGCAACATATTGTGCTCGTCATCACGCCTCAGAATTATGATCCCGGATTTTCCTAAGATCACTTCCTACACGCTTAAACCGGGACATCCAACACCCGGATGGCCTAGCCTTCTTCGTCCCCCCATCACAGTTATACTCGGTTCAGGAATATTAACCTGATTCCCATCGACTACGTCTTTCGACCTCGCCTTAGGGGCCGACTCACCCTGCGCCGATTAACGTGGCGCAGGAAACCTTGGGCTTCCGGCGAGGGGGTTTTTCACCCCCTTTATCGCTACTCATGTCAGCATTCGCACTTCCGATACCTCCAGCATGCCTTACAGCACACCTTCGACAGCTTACGGAACGCTCCCCTACCATGCGCGTGTAAAAACACACGCATCCGCAGCTTCGGTACATTGCTTGAGCCCCGTTGAATCTTCCGCGCAGGCCGACTTGACCAGTGAGCTGTTACGCTTTCTTTAAAGGATGGCTGCTTCTAAGCCAACCTCCTGGCTGTCTGGGCCTTCCCACATCGTTTCCCACTGAGCAATGATTTAAGGACCTTAGCTGGCGGTCTGGGCTGTTTCCCTTTCGACCACGGAACTTATCTCCCGCAGTCTGTCTCCCGTGATTGCACTTCTCGGTATTCGGAGTTTGCAATGGGTTGGTACCGCTGGACGCAGCCCTAGCCATAACAGTGCTCTACCCCCGAGAGTGAGACACGAGGCGCTACCTAAATAGCTTTCGGGGAGAACCAGCTATCTCCGAACTTGCTTAGCCTTTCACTCCTACCCACAGCTCATCCACTAATTTTTCAACATTAGTTGGTTCGGTCCTCCAGCACGTGTTACCGCGCCTTCAACCTGGCCATGGGTAGATCGTCCGGTTTCGGGTCTACTCCCAGCGACTGAATCGCCCTATTCAGACTCGGTTTCCCTCCGGCTCCCCTATACGGTTAACCTTGCCACTGAGAAGTAAGTCGCTGACCCATTATACAAAAGGTACGCCGTCACCCCTTGCGGTCAAGCTCAGGGCTCCGACTGCTTGTACGCATACGGTTTCAGGTTCTATTTCGCTCCCCTAACAGGGGTTCTTTTCACCTTTCCCTCACGGTACTAGTTCACTATCGGTCGGTAGGGAGTATTTAGCCTTAGAGGATGGTCCCCCTATATTCAAACAGGATTTCACGTGTCCCGCCCTACTTGTCGCACACCTAGTTCCACACACAACCTTTCGTATACAGGGCTATCACCTACTATGGCCGGACTTTCCAGACCGTTCTACTAGATCGTGCGCTAAAGAGTGCTGGCTGTTCCCGTTTCGCTCGCCACTACTCAGGGAATCTCGGTTGATTTCTATTCCTCCGGTTACTTAGATGTTTCAGTTCACCGGGTTCGCCTCCATACCCTATGGATTCAGGTATGAATACCGTCGAAACGGTGGGTTCCCCCATTCGGAAATCCCCGGATCAAAGCCTGTTTGCCGGCTCCCCGAGGCTTATCGCAGACTACCACGTCCTTCATCGCCTCCTACCGCCAAGGCATCCACCGTATGCGCTTACTCGCTTGACCATATAACCTCGAAATGTTCTAACGCCATTTCAGTGTTACAAGTCAGTATTGTTCGAATGCTGCATACCCATGCGTCATGCATGCTTGCACATGCATGCGCATTCGCGCCTTTGACTACCTAATTTTAAAAGAACAAAAAAACATATATGTCCGGGTACTCGCACCAGTCATATGATGAATTTGGTGGAGCTGATCGGAATTGAACCGACGACCTCCGGCTTGCAAAGCCGGCGCTCTCCCGATTGAGCTACAGCCCCTTCGAGTCTGAAAATCAACTCTCAGCGAAATTCGCGAATTCGTTGAAACGACTTTTGCTGGTGGGTCTGGAGAGATTCGAACTCCCGACCTCACCCTTATCAGGGGTGCGCTCTCAACCTACTGAGCTACAGACCCGGAACCATACAGCTTGTGTGGGCGTTTCAGCCGGTCAAGGCTCTAATCATCTTTAAAGGAGGTGATCCAGCCCCAGGTTCCCCTAGGGCTACCTTGTTACGACTTCACCCTAGTCATGAATCACACCGTGGTAAGCGCCCTCCCCGAAGGGTTAAACTACCTACTTCTGGTACAACCCACTCCCATGGTGTGACGGGCGGTGTGTACAAGGCCCGGGAACGTATTCACCGCGGCGTTCTGATCCGCGATTACTAGCGATTCCGACTTCATGGAGTCGAGTTGCAGACTCCAATCCGGACTACGATCGGTTTTGTGGGATTAGCTCCACCTCGCGGCTTGGCAACCCTCTGTACCGCCCATTGTAGCACGTGTGTAGCCCTGCCCATAAAGGCCATGAGGACTTGACGTCATCCCCACCTTCCTCCGGTTTATCACCGGCAGTCTCCCTAGAGTTCCCGGCCGAACCGCTGGCAACTAGGGATAAGGGTTGCGCTCGTTACGGGACTTAACCCAACATCTCACGACACGAGCTGACGACAGCCATGCAGCACCTGTCATTCGGTTCCCTAAGGCACCGACCCATCTCTGGATCGTTCCGAAGATGTCAAGGGCAGGTAAGGTTCTTCGCGTTGCATCGAATTAAACCACATGCTCCACCGCTTGTGCGGGCCCCCGTCAATTCGTTTGAGTTTTAACCTTGCGGCCGTACTCCCCAGGCGGGATACTTAATGCGTTAGCTGCGTCACTAAGGGGTTGGTTCCCCTAACAACTAGTACCCATCGTTTACGGCGTGGACTACCGGGGTATCTAATCCCGTTTGCTCCCCACGCTTTCGCACCTCAGCGTCAGTATTGGTCCAGGAGGTCGCCTTCGCCACTGGTGTTCCTCCCGATATCTATGCATTTCACCGCTACTCCGGGAATTCCACCTCCCTCTACCAAACTCTAGTCGGGCAGTATCAAATGCAGTTCCCAGGTTGAGCCCGGGGCTTTCACATCTGACTGACCTGACCGCCTACGCGCGCTTTACGCCCAGTAATTCCGATTAACGCTTGCACCCTCCGTATTACCGCGGCTGCTGGCACGGAGTTAGCCGGTGCTTCTTCTGTAGGTAATGTCAATTCATCGAGGTATTAACTCGACGCGTTTCTTCCCCACTGAAAGTGCTTTACAACCCGAAGGCCTTCTTCACACACGCGGCATTGCTGGATCAGGCTTCCGCCCATTGTCCAATATTCCCCACTGCTGCCTCCCGCAGGAGTCTGGGCCGTGTCTCAGTCCCAGTGTGGCTGATCATCCTCTCAGACCAGCTACCGATCATCGCCTTGGTGAGCCATTACCTCACCAACAAGCTAATCGGGCGCAGGCTCGTCCGACAGCGCGAGCATTAAAAAGAGGCCCGCTTTCCCCCGTGGGGCTTATGCGGTATTAGCTCCAGTTTCCTCGAGTTGTTCCCCACTGTCGGGTTGATTCCTACGTGTTACGCACCCGTCCGCCACTCGTCGCCAGGGAGCAAGCTCCCCGCGTTACCGTTCGACTTGCATGTGTTAAGCATGCCGCCAGCGTTCAATCTGAGCCACGATCAAACTCTCCATTTCAAATGTTCCTCGAAAGGAACAAACCGTATATGGAGCGATGACACAGACGAAACGCCCACACAATCTGTATGGTCTATTAATTTTTAAAGAACAAAAATCCCCTTTACCGAGTCAAGGGGAAGAATAAGTATATATCCTCTTTCAAAAATGTCAACAATTTTTTGCGCACGTTCTTGAAATATTGAGGTTCATACTTGTTGCCGAAATGACAAAAATTATGCCGGCAAACAACTCATATGTGTTTGCAAGAGGCTAATTTCAAGCCTAGAAGCTTACTTTAAAACAAACTTCATCAAAGAACTTCAGCAACGTATTATACCTAAGAATTAAAAAATGAACTCCAGTTTCATGACGAGCCGCTATACACTGTCCCTTTCTACTGCAAAGTGAAAACAACAAGTTAGGTCGTTATTTTCCTTTCTATATGAATAAATATTTCTTATTTCACGATGTAGGAGTGCAGATTTTTACATCAAAGTTCCGCATATAGGACGTGAATATGACATTCAAACAAGTTGGCGCAGAACAATGATGCAACCCGAATTAGCGCTGATTTAATTCTGGTGGGCGGACCAGGCAAAATCAGGTATTTTAGAGAATAAAGCTAAGCAGAAACAGGGCTGTCTTTCAGAATTTTCGCATAAACTTTCGGCAAACTCAGGTGACTGGTATATAAATAATTGATTTATTTGATTAATTTAGATTACACATACTGGTTTAATTATTCCGCATCACATTGCTATGCCTGTATCTGTCAAACGAATTCAGCATTCAAGGACACCAACATGAAATTTGACACAATTCCATCTTCTCAAATCCTCAAGTCGGCAACTTCAAACGGCAACAAGCCTTAAACATACCCGCTTATCTATGCTTTAATTTCATACTTTGAATTGATCAAGTTAATAAGGACATCTCAAATTGATGCCTGAATCTGTCAAAAATGGAGTGTTTGAATGAAGATTGTTGAGGAGTTCTCCAGAAAACCCAGAGTCATGGAAGGAGCGCTCATCTCCCTTCGTGACGGTACAAAACTAGCCACAAAAATCTGGCTCCCGGAAGATGCAGAAAAAGATCCTGTCCCAGCGATCATTGAATATCTTCCCTATCGCTATCAAGACGGCACAGCAACCCGAGATGCTTTGACACACCCGTATTTTGCAGGAAATGGCTATGCCTCCGTCCGAGTGGACATGCGCGGCGCTGGAAATTCTGAAGGTGTGCTGTTAGGGGAATACCTCAAGCAGGAACAAGATGATGCGCTGGAAATTATTGAATGGGTGACGTCACAAGCCTGGTGTGCGGGCTCTGTCGGAATCATCGGAATTTCTTGGGGCGGCTTTAACGGTCTGCAAATAGCGGCGCGGCGACCAAAAGGCCTCAAAGCAATTGTGTCTATCTGCTCAACGGATGATCGATATGCGGACGACATACACTTTATGGGCGGCGCGATGTTGCTTGATAACATTGCATGGTCAACATACATGTTTTCTATCAATACAACCCCACCCGACCCAAAACTTCTAGGGGATTCATGGAAGGAGGTTTGGCACAGACGACTTAAGGACAGCGGTCTTTGGCTTGAGCAATGGTTGGAACACCAACATCGCGATGAATTCTATCAGCATGGTTCGGTGTGTGAGAACTATGACGACATTGAATGCGCAGTTTATGCTGTAGGCGGGTGGGCCGATGGGTATTCCAATTCGGTTTTTCGGCTGCTGCCGAACTTATCTGCGCCCTGCAAAGGTCTTGTTGGTCCTTGGGCACATCTTTATCCGCATTTTGGCGCGCCGGGCCCGGCAATTGGATTTTTGCAGGAATGCCTCAGGTGGTGGGATTATTGGCTTAAAGGAATCGATACAGGAATCATGGAAGAACCTGTGCTGCGTTGCTGGATGCAAGACTCCGTACCTCCAAAGACACAATATGAAACTCGACCCGGAAGGTGGGTTGCCGAAGATCAATGGCCATCGCAAAATATGCAAAATCAAGTTTTTTTCATCGGTCAAAACGGTTTGACAATTGAATCAGAATCGCCAGCAGAAATTTCAATTCAATCACCCCAGAGCATCGGTCGGGCCGCGGGTGTCTGGTGTCCTCATAGTGTTGATCCAGACCAGGCTGCCGATCAGCGTATGGAGGCAGGCGGGAGTGTGAATTTTGACTCCGCTGCACTGAATGAAATTCTTGAAATCTTGGGAGCTCCTGTGGTCGAGATGCCGCTCGCGTGCAATCGCCCTAACGGATTGATTGCAGCCTGTCTGAATGAAGTGCTGCCGGATGGGGCGGTTACCCGCATTACGTATGGTATCTTGAACCTGACACATCGCGAAAGTCATTTGGATCCACAGCCGCTCGTTGCAGGCAAGAATTACACCGTTAAGATTCAATTGAATGAAATCGCACACAGGTTCGCTGCTGGAAGCAGAATTCGATTGTCGCTATCGAACGCATACTGGCCAACGGTCTGGCCATCTCCTGAGAACACTGAATTAATTTTGTCAACATCAAGCTCCACGCTTGCGCTTCCGGTACGGGAGCCCTTGGATTCCGACTCCGACTTGGCGCCATTTCCAGAACCAGAAGGGACTCCGCCCTTGGCCAAGACAACGCTGCGTGAACCAAATTCGGAGTTTACGATAACGGAAGATATTCGAACGGGTGAAGTCGTTCTGCGAAACTGGTACGACGAAGGGAAAACTGTGTACAACGATTATGATGGATGGTCGGTTGAATCAACTCATGAGGAGTTTTTCTCAATTCATCCTGATGATCCGAATTCAGCAAAATGTGATATTACATGGACGGAGAAATTTTCCAGAGGTGATTGGGAGGTTTCTTCCCGAACTCAGACAGTCGTGACATCGACACCAACACATTTCAACTTGGAAGCGAAACTAGAAGCATGGGAAGGAACGCAGATTGCCCATGAACAGGCATGGCGACGTTCTTTCAAGCGCAATCTCGTCTAAATATTCGAAATGACGTCAGCCCGAACTCTGCGGAAAACCAGTCGATTGACGAAAGGATGTATTTTTACTGATCTGGCAGAAACACCTTTACAACAGTCGCACACCTTCTCGCAAATGTGGGAAGAGCCCGTCTTCAAATCGACAAGGGCTGAAACCGCGTGCTTCAACGATGATGATTTCGTCCGAAATCGATTCAAAATCTGCACGAAAATGGACAACGCTCTTGATCGCCAGATAGGATTTTTCCTCCGGCTTAATTCCGATGTGGGCCATGATCGCTTGATCGAGCAGCTGAATGCGTTCGCTCGTTACAACAATTTGAATGTCTGCCCTGTCATGCACTAATTCAAGTGCCGCTGTCGGACCGATTTTAGCTGTAATTCCACTCATCATTTTGCCGTGGTATTCGAATATTCCGTCGCTCAGCGCTGTGACTTTGAACGTGCCTTGAAATCCAGGATGTCTGGGAACACTGTACTTATCTCCCAATTCACAGCTAAACTCTCCCCCAACGCCGACTTCATGCGCCATTTCTACGGCTTCTTTATCGTAGATGGCGCCAACTGCGCAATTGAGGATGCCAACTCGTGCCAACTCCGCCAAAAGTTCAGTCGAATCTGACGTTGATCCTGCACCAGATACGTCCTGCGCGTCAGCCAAGATAATCGGCTTTTTCTGAGAGCCGCGCTTTAAAGCGAGCTGTACTGCTTCCTTTGGACGATAAATCGGCATGACAAACGATGATTCCGCTTCGAGAAATGATTGCTCTAATTGGTCGGCGCGCTGCTGTGCATCTTTCTTGTAAAAATCATAGGTAACGAACGCAGGCCCCATCTGAGCGATATCTGAGGCTGGAAACCCTAGCGCGATGTCTGCGGACCCACCTCTTAACGAAGTCTCTAAGGGCAGTTTTTCATAAAGTGATCGAGCGGGTTCCAGATCCGTGCACTGGGCAGGCAATGGAATCAAAAATGGCAGCTGTCTGTATTCGCAGTGGGGTTTTAGTCCGGTTTTTATGATCTCATGCAAAAGCACACCTGCACGATACCCTGTATCCGCCATGTCTATATGCGGATAGGTTCTGTAAATCGTCATGACGTCGGCCAGGGCAGCCAATTCCGCTGTCATATTTGCATGCAAGTCAAGACTTACCGCGACGGGAATCTGATTTCCGATACGATTTCGCAGACGCCTTAAAAATTCGCCTTCTCCATCTTCGTTAGACTGACACACCATGGCGCCGTGTAAATCCAAGTAGATTCCATCGAGCGGCATGGCAGCTTGCAAACCGTCCAGAATCATATTGGAAATCCGTTCAAACGCATCATCGTGCACTAAACCTGCAGGTTCGGCACTTGCCCAGAGAATCGGCACGACTTCAATATGCCCTTTCGCATATGTCAGAAATCCACCGAGAGGAATGTTCGCTTCAAGAAATACGTCCCATAAATCCCTACCCTGCGTTAATCCAGGCCAACCGTCTTCTTTCACAAAGTCTTCGTATGACGTCTCAATGGGAGAAAATCGGTTTGTTTCGTGCTGAAATCCGGCAACAGCTATCTTCATCTCAAGTGCTCAAAAAATTTATAAAAGTCAATTCGTTAATTTCGTCCTATGTTACGAGAGGAAAATGACATAGCACAGTCCGACCGTCAAAGAGAGTCTGCTCAACCGGATCGATCTCTCGACAAGCGCTTTGAGCATATCGACATCTAGGATGAAAATCACAGCCCTTCGGTCGGTTCGTAAGGCTAGGCACTTCCCCTTCAATTGACACCAGTTCGCGGCGCTTTGTCGGATCAGGATTTGGAGTGCCATTTACCAATGCCTCACTGTAAGGATGCGCAGGCTTTGCAAAAACCTGCTCGCAGTTGCCCTGTTCAACGATGCGACCAAGATACATGATTGCCAATCGATCACTAATTTGACGAATCACTGGCAAATTGTGACTGATAATCAAGTATCCGAGCTGATGTTGTTGCTGGATTTCCGTCATCAAATTCAAAATTTCCCCCTGAACGGAAACATCCAAGCCTGCAGAAGGCTCGTCAGCGATAATCAGCGCTGGATTTAGGGCAAGTGCACGCGCAACGCCGACTCGACGCGCCTGACCACCGGACAATTCGTGCGGATAACGCGTCAAAAAATTCGCAGGCAGTCTCACCATGTCACACAGACGCTTAGCCTCCTGGGTTAATGATGCTGCTTTTACGCCGTGTATCTTGAACGGTTCGATCAGCAGTTGCTCTATCGTCCTACGCGGACTGAGCGACCCAACCGGGTCTTGAAACATCATCGAAATGTTTTTTCGTACAGTCTTATACTGACGCTGTGAAAGTCCGACGAGTTCATCACCTTGAAATTTAACTGAGCCCGAATGGACTGTATTGAGCCCCATAACAGCAAGACCCAGCGTGGTTTTTCCAGAACCGCTTTCTCCCACCAGACCAAGAGTTTCGCCCCGCCGCACTTTCAGGGAAGCACCCATTACGGCGTCGATATGTCGATTCGTTGTGGCAGTCATCATCGCTCGAAGCTTGCTCATAATCTCGAACCGAACTCGTAACCGTTTGATTTCAAGCAAGGATTGAAAGTCCCTTGTTGAATCCTCAACAGCTCGACTCGCTGAAACCCTACTTTGTTCATTCTGCGATTGAGTTTCTGGAACAGTGAAATGATTTGTCAGCTTCGCATCGTACAAATGACAGCGGACACCATGCTCAACTTCATTGTTGGCTGATGGAAAGACGTGACTGTTCGGACGATACGTTCTGCAAACGGATTGAGCTTGAGGGCAGCGAGCTGCAAATGCACATCCTGCGGCCGGTTCGTGCAGATCTGGCACGTCGCCAGAAATTGTGGGAAAGTTTCGATCTAGTTTGAGGTCCAGTGCGGGGTTGCATTCCAACAGAGCTTGGGTATAGGGGTGTTTGGCATTAAAGAAGATGTCATAAACTGAAGAATGTTCAACGATTTCACCAGCGTACATCACCGCTACTTCATCGCAAAGTTCTGCGATCAGTCCCAAGTTGTGCGAAACGAGCATAATGGTTGATCCAAATTCATGCTGCGCTTCCCGCAGCAGATGGATGATTTGCGCCTCCATCGTAACGTCAAGAGCAGTAGTCGGCTCATCTGCAATGAGCAGCATGGGATCCATAAGCAGCGCCATTGCAATTGCGATCCGTTGGCGCATCCCACCGCTGAATTGGTGGGGAAATTGCGAAATTCTTTCAGCTGAATCCGGAATGCCCACTTTGTTCATGATCCGAATCGATGCATCGATTTTTTCTTTGCGCGAAAGCTGGTTTCGGCGATAAAGAATGTCAATCATCTGAGTCCGATAATTTAGAACCGGGATTTGCGACGTGATGGGATCCTGGAAAACCATCGACACTCTCTCACCGCGGAAATCCCTAAGTTGTGACTTGCCAAATTTCAGCACATCTTGATCATTGAAGAGCACTTCACCGTTTCTTACAACACCGTTGGCAGCAAGCAGTCGCAATACGGTCCACACTAATGTACTTTTGCCAGAACCACTTTCACCTACTACACCAAGTATTTTGCCTTTCCTTACAGTCAGGTCAATATTACGCAGCGCATAAACAACCCCCTGCGGAGTATTGAATTCAACATTCAAACCGGAAATTTTAACTAGAGCTTCCAATGTTCAATAATCAATACGAAGTTTTGGATCAAAAATGTCCCGCAGCGCTTCTCCAAGCAATGTAAATCCGAGAGTCGTCAAGACTAGCGGAATGCCGCCGGCGATCACCGGCCATGGTGACGTTCGAATCACCAGATATCCTTCGTTCAGAATCGTACCCCAGCTCGCAGTTGGCGGCAGAACGCCTAGCCCAAGAAAGCTCAAACCCGCTTCAATGGTAACGACCACCGGCACATCCATCGCCGCTAATATCAACAGGGGCCCAACCACGTTTGGCATGATGTGATGGAACAGCATCGTCAGAGTGCCGACTCCAAGTGAACGTTCTGCCAGAATAAACTCAGTGTTCTTCAGTGCGAGAGTGCTGGTTCTCGCGAGCCTGGCATAGCTCGGAATGCTAGTGATGATAACAATGGCGAGGACGAGATTGAGACTAGGACCAAGCAGTGAAACCGCAGCTAAAGCAAGCACAATCGTAGGGAAAGATCGAATTGTATCGAAGGTGAGCAGGAGAAAGTTATCAAGCCAGCGCGGTCCAAACCCCGCAATCATACCGAGCAAAAGGCCAATCGACAAAGACACCGTAACACCGATTGCCGCCACCTTTAAGGCGACGCGTCCCCCGTATAAAACACGAGAATAGATATCGCGTCCGAGCTGGTCGGCTCCGGCCCAGTGCTCTGCTGTAGGACCGCTTAAGCGAGCGGGTATGTCCAGTTTTGATGGATCATGTGTTGCCAGAAGCGGGGCAAAGATTGCAGACGCGAAAAACATCATCACCAAAAACAATCCGATCACGCCCTGCTTGTTTCGAATAAAAATCCGAAGCTTCAGCCACTTGATTTTGTCGGGATCTGCAGCGTTCATTTCATTGGTTGAGAAAGGTTAAACAAGGTCTTACAGATTTTCTCGCACTCTTGGGTCGAGCAACGACACCGCAATGTCTGCGATTAATGTAACGAAAACATAGAGACTGACGGTAACGAGTACAGCGCCTTGCACGACTGGAAAGTTTCGACTCAATACCATGTCGTAGATGACTTTTCCGATTCCGGGTCTGGCAAATATGATTTCTGCGAATACAGTTCCGGAGAGCAACCCCCCAAATCCGACCCCAATCAATGTAATTGTCGGCAAGATGGCAACTTTCAGAGCGTAGCGAAAAATTACAGTACGAGTTGGAAGACCAAATGCACGGGCAGAACGCACGTAGTTTTCACCCATCACTTCCAGCATCGATGCGCGCACCATTCGAGCCAAGTATCCGACCCAGCCGAGCCCGACTGCAAACGCAGGCAAAATCAGATGCTCGATCTGATCAAAAATATCGTTTGGATCACCCGCTCCGATCACGGGTAAAAGATCAAGTTGGATGGCAAAGATCAAAATCGCCCAGATTGATACCAAGAAAGAGGGTATAGCGATCGTGCCGATGGAAAATACGCCGGTAATGTAGTCCAGCCAGGAATTTGGACGAACAGCGGACAAACATCCGAGCGGAATCCCCAAAGCTGTTGCCCATCCAAGAGAGACGACCGCAAGTGTGATCGTATAGGGCAGTTGTTCTAAAAGGGTTAATGTAACACTTCGATTGCTCAATACGTCAGTGCCAAGGTCGCCTTGAACGACATTGCTGAGAAAAATCAAAAATCGAATAATTACCGGCTCATCGAGGTGCATCTTCGCGGCATAGGCAGCTTGAACCTCTGGTGTTGCTCGAGGTCCTAATGCAATGCTGATTGGATCACCGGGGACCAAGCTCAGCATCAAAAACAGCGTTAGGATCGCAAGCAGTATGATCAGTAACGAAAGCCCGATTCGTTTGGCGAGATAGAGCAGCATCGCACTCAGGTTCGCAAAGATGGATTGACCGCCCGGGTCAAAGTTCCGGGCGGTAACAATCGAATGTGGTCAGCTAAAGTAATTGAGTTGCATTTCACCGGAAGGGGCAAACTTTGTGTTGAGATCTGCTCGGTGAATAAACACTTCCGGCTCGTGTGTGAGCCAGACATAGGCACCGGTCTCTTCCATGATTTCTTGCATGCGAAAGTAGATGTTGGCGCGGGCTTCCGGGTCAACTTCCGCGATGCCTTTGTGGTAAAGATCTTCAAATTCATCGGAGGACCACCGCTCCCAGTTCCAAATTCCCACTTGCCCTCGAACAAACCACTGGAAGGGCTCAAAGGGATCTGGACCCGATCCATATCGCATGATCCAAATTTCCAAATCTTTCCAGGTGTCGCCTTTGCTTTCCTGTCCCATCTCCCAAAATGGCCCAGAATCCAGTGGCATCACTGTAACGTTAATACCGATATCAGCAAGATTTGCTTGAATAATGGTAGCTGCAAGAACTCTTTGCTGGTTATTGAGTGTTCTGAGAGTCAATTCAAGTCCATCCACTCCGGCGTCACTCAGCAATGCTCGAGCTTCTTCTGGATTGTATGAATAACCGGAGCTAGTCCGTCGGCCAATTAATCCTGGACTGACGACACCAAAAGATGGCTCGGCAGTGCCAGCGTATGCTCCTTCTAAAATGCTGGCTTGATCTATTGCTCGCTGAATGGCTTTGCGAACTCGAATGTCCTGAAGTTTTTCGTGTTCTGTGTTCATGCCAAGCCACATATATTGCAAAGCCCCAGCGGTTGTTAAAGCGCTGCCTTCTGGCAGTGCTTTTCGATAGCGTGCGAGCGCCTCTGAAGAAATTTGTGCGCAATCAAGTTCTCCGGCTTCAAATGCGAGCGCCGCGGATTCATCCTCAGTAACGATTCGTGCCGTGATTTTGTCAAAGTGCGTCGCGGGACCTGTCCATTCTGGATTTCTTGTGAGAATGACGTGCTGTCCCTGAGTCCACTCGAAAACGTAGGGACCGCACAAAGCAGGTGGGTCCATCGTGTATTTTCCACCTGCGCTTTCTGTCGCTGCTTTGCTGAGGATCACACCCGTTCCCGATGCCAGCGTCGTATTCATAAACGGCGAAAACGGTTGTGAAAGTATGATGGTGCCACTGTATCGGTCTGCGACGTCGACGCGATCAAAGGCTGAATAATCACCTTTCCATTCGCTTGTTTTCATCCGCTCGTAGCTGAAAGCCACATCTTCTGCTGTCAGTTCACCAAAACCATTTGACCACATCAGGCCCTGTTTCAAAGTAAATTCAATGTGTGTTGAATCCACTACTTCAAGTCTGTCTACATAGGGAGAAGGAATCCAAGAGTCATTACCATAATGCGCGAGCGCTGGCATGCAGCACCAATTGATGTCATTATTCGGATGTCCGCCCACGTAAAAGCCTGGGTCGAGAGAATCAGCGTCTCGGTTAAATCGAACGACCAGTTCTTTGCCGTTTTCTGAATATGACATACCGGGAAATATTCCGGTAAAGCCGGCCGCACTTGTGAACGCGGCAGCTTGCAAAAACCTACGTCTGGAAATTGAATAGTTACTCATAAATCTACTTCCTCTATCACTTAAATATTTATTGCCACCGTGAGGGATGCTTGGAACTCTATTTGACAATCGCGCTTTTCCCTGTGTACAGACATCGATTTTCCCCCAGCAGGGCGGCTAGCATTACATTCAAATAAGTGGCAATTTCGATCAAAAAAATACATAACAATTATGACTCATCCGTTCAGATTTTGATTGAGTCAAATCCCTGCATTACTCGTGCAATTGTAGTATTAAGGTAGAAATCAAGATAGAAAATTTGTGTAGGAGCAGTGGAATTTTAGAAACCAACTACATCCTTGGGTTTGTCGCTATAGTTTCAGTAGATTTTTTTGAAACTTTTTTCCATCAATTCATCAGCAGGCATCGATTTTTTTTCTATCGAATGAATTTTCACGGTAACGACTGGGATGAAAAAGCAAATCCATTAACAATATTGAAAAACACGCGAGGACAAATATTTTGTTCACAAACCAGTTCATCGACCACATCGTCCATTGTGGGTCATTGAAGAACAGAACGAACTTCGTCACAACAATTAAACATTCTGCGACCGACGCGATCAATGCCAACCAAAACAGATAGCGTGGATGATTAATCAGCGCCCAGCCCAACCAAATATGAACAACCCACCAAAAATCCCAATAAACGAAGGTCAGAATTGGAAGACCACCGACCAATGCCCACGAAATCGGCAATACGAACTTGATTGTAACGGTCCAAGCTGCCAGCAGAAATAAGAAATGGGCGATAAATTGCTTCACGCTTTAGCGAACCGAAAGGCAGCATCTCGCGTAAGAGCAGCTATGGGAATGTCATTGGGGCAACGACCGATACAAGGTTGATCTACACATTGCAAACACGGGCTCGCGCCCAATCCCAATTGGTCGTATCCAGATCGTGCAAGTTGTACGTCATTGTAATCAACGTCATACATCCGAACCCGCAATACTTCAGAAATCGGCACATCCTTCGGACACGCGTCCAAGCAAATACCACACCCTTGCTGGCAATATTGGCTGCCTTGAAAACTGACGTATTTTGCCAATAGCCTAAAGTCAGTCTCGGAGATGGCATTCGAACCAGATGCGAGAATATATTCGTCAATTTTTTCGTAATCTGTCATCGAAATCAGTGCAGAATCAACATACTCGCTCGCAAGAACCCACTTTAGAGCCGATTGAGCAAACGTAGTTCCCGGCGATTCATATGGGCGCATATCATTAATTCTTGCTCCCATCAACGTTTTCATAGCAACAACGCCCACACCTTGAGCATGGGCTTTTTTCAATACGCGTACCAAATCAGACTGCAGAGCTACGTAGTGAAACAAATGACGTATCTGGTCGGCAAAGTCTGGGTCTTGAGCGAAGTTGAATGAAACCAAAACCACATCCACGAGTTCGTGATCAACTGAATAATCCAGACACCGCACTAATTTTGAACCGTGTCCCGACATCCCACGAAATCTGATTTTTCCTTGTTCTTTCGCGCGTTCAGTAAATTCCGCCCATTCCGGGTTTTCCATTCGTGATCGAGAGTTGACTGCGTGGTTGTAGTAGATATCGACATAGTCCGTCCGCAGGCGTCGCAGGCTATCTTCGAGCGCATCCATCATTTGCTCTCTGTTTTGGCCATCCCATGCTTTTGTCTTCGATGCGATCACGACTTTATCCCGCACTTTTGAAAGTGCTCGCCCCATCGCTGATTCTGAATCGCCGCCGCGATAACTCTCAGCAGTGTCGAAATAAGTCACCCCTCGTTCGTACGCGTAACTTACAAGTGACGCTTCGTTGAGTCGACTGCCGCCGAAGGAGACATCAGAAATGTCAATTCCAGTGTGTCCTAGCGGAACGTAGTTCTGAATACGTGGTTCAAGGGCTGCAACCGTAGCCGAGGCACCTGGAAAAGAAGCGACACCAGCTGCAGCAGCACCAACTTTAAGAAATGAACGCCTGCGCATAACTCGAAAATGTTTTTACAAATTTGTCCTGATGGAACTTAGTATTAATTCGCTTCGCTGTCACCAATTGAAATCTGGGAATAACTTCCAATTCGAAATTGGATTCTTCCTTTAAAGATACAATACACAGACACCTTAAATGTCGTAAAGTCGGCTTCCAATAATGAAACCTGCTTGCGATTCCAAATAATAAGATCTTGCTGTAACTCGCGAAATTGTATCGAACTCACTTTGTCCAACACATTCTATGAATATATCAAATCCTTCCAAACCTTTGCCGATCATGGTTTCGTGGTCTTCGGGAAAAGACTCTGCCTGGTCTTTGCATTTGCTCCGACAACAACCCGAACTCTACGAGGTTCGCGGGATATTCACGACCGTGAATGTAACTTTTGATCGAATTGCAATTCACTCAACCCCTCGATGGGTTCTGCAATTGCAAGCTGAGAGACTTGAGTTGCCGCTCTTTCAAATTCCAATTCCTTCACCTTGTACAAACCAGCAATATGAAGCAGCAATGCAAAATTTTTTGGATGGTGTTCAAGCGCTGCCCGAATCAGAAACCGTAGAACACCTGGCATTTGGCGATTTATTTTTGGAAGACATCCGTGCTTACCGAGAAGATAAACTAAGCGAAACTGGATTTATGCCAGTTTTTCCGGTTTGGGGAAGCAATACAACCGAACTTGCAGAAACAATGATTGAATCTGGCATACGAGCAGTCATCACGGCTGGAGACTCCCGAATTCCGAGTCGATTGGTAGGAAGCTGGTTTGATCGCGACTTTCTCGCTTCAATACCAGACAGCGTTGATCCACTAGGAGAAAACGGTGAGTTTCATACTTGCGTTTTAGACGGGCCCATGTTCAGTTCTCCGATTCAAGCCGAACCCGGGCAAATTGTGGTAAAAGAAATTCCTCCGATTACCGAGGATGATGGGGTCCATACTCCGACAACAGAACCAATTTACATTACGTATGCTGATATCGTTGCTTTGTAGCTCGAAGATCAACGAACCCGAATGGACTTCTCACAGTAAATCGATAAAAATTGATTGATTATCAATTTATTTCCCATCACCTCAAATACCCTAAGATCAATGTTGAAGGAGTGATTCTTGTGAACGTTGGCTTAGGTCACCACTTACCTAATCTAACATACAGATGGTTGATAAAAAGTACTTAAGGATATTCAAAAACATTTGTGGATCGAACGGAATTGAAGCAGAGCTTTAAAATGCGCTGGTACAAAGACGTGATATCAAAGGCTCTATCAAATTTATCGTAAAAATCAAGAGTTTGAAGACTTGAAAATTGCAAGATAGTCATTCAGTCTACGCAAACCTAAGGAATAGAATCTTTCACGACTCAAAGATCCAATCGGATTCTTCAAAATTTTCGAAATATAAGTTCCTATTACGACTAAAAGGTGGTATGGAAAGTTGTCTTGCCACCGGCGACTGCACATTTTAGCTTAGCTTGATTGAACTTATCGTAACTGTGCTTGAAGCAGTCCGGTTGGTGGTCGACAAGTCGGATTAGTCAATGTTTCGCGTTGACTGACGAGTGTAGCTAAGTGCGGCACCTCGGGGGCAACCGGTGTTTCGAACCGATGTCCTAGATAATGCCATAAGCTGATGTTCTGTTTGTGGCGGGTTTTCAGCAATGCAAGACCGGCGTCACTAGAGGTGACGGCCGATATTTTGCAGCGCATGACCTGTGCTCGAATCCACTGCTGGATTATCGAATTATTGCTGGATTTTGCCTGAAGTTAAGAGTCCACAAAAATATACGAAACAAGCAACTGACATTACCGTAATGAATTTCGGTTAGATGTTGATTGTCCTGTCTGGTTGATACTCTCGAAATACCCTAGTGAGGTCAAAAAATGAGTTGAACGCAGTCTTGTCGTAAGTTTCTTGGTCAACATAGAGGAACTCATAACGATATTCAGGATGTAGTGCACAAACATCTTGACACCACTTTCTTAAACGAGCAATTTTGAGAGGTGTGTCTAGATCAGGGCGTCCTTTTGTTTCCACTATGAAAATCCGGCCGTCTGTCAATTTGACCAAAAAATCGGGAAAATAATTTGAGATTTCCCCAGCCGCATTGACATAATCTAGCTTGAATTGAATCTTAAAATAATTTTTTGCGTAGGATGCAACATCCTGACAAGTTTCTAGAAAACTTGCAAATCGAATTTCAAAATTACTATCTCCAACAATTAGATTAAACACGCTCTTCTCTGGGGAGAAATTCTCCTGAACACTCATCGCAAACCTTGGTGTTTTGCTTAAGATGATGGAATTTCGGCCTTCCTTACTTTCCTCTTCCCTTATAGTGAGTTTGTTTATTTCTTTTTTGAATGTATCAATAATTGTTCTCGTAGCTACAGATTCAGACAAGTTTCTCAAAGTGCTCGGACTCCTCAAGTCAACAAACCTTCCAAAAAGCAAATTTTGGGCGAATTGTTTGATTTTCGCATACAAAATTTCATAACCACTTACTAAACGCAACTCACTAAAAATCAATCGCGCAAAGAATCCTATTACACTGTTTGAATCGATTGGATTTACTGGATCCAAGTGTGTAACGTGCTTTACCTCATCGGTTGTGATATCACGGAAAACAATTTCGCGTGACTTTTTGGTGTTAAAGTGGCGATACTCCACAGGAGTAAAATTCATGGAAAAAATATCTAGTTTCAACAAATTCTTGTAATCTCGATAGAGCTGCGGCGTAAGCAAAGGAATCTCAATGTCTAATTCTGAAATTATTTTTTGTTCATTCTTGTAATCCACTTCAATCACTAACGGTGCCTTAGGCTGAGTATTTTCTCCCATTGCCCTTCTCTCCAGCTCTACACCTTCCACTTGAATTGATTCGACAAATTCCATAAAAGCATTGGTACCAACAACACTAACAATTTCTTCGGCAAATCCTGAATACATTTTGCGCAATCCACGCCCTAATGTCTGCTCTGGAAGAATCTTGCTGGGAGCAGAAAATGCACGTAACCCTACAATCGTGGTCACGTTTTTCACATCCCAACCTTCTTTCAGCATTAACACAGACACGATTGCCTTGTATGGGTTGCCCGGCTTATCAATTTCGTTAGCCAGCTTGCGTAATTTTTCAAGTTCTTTTTTCGCCCTGCCAGTAGATGCCTCTGATATCTCACCGTTTTGTTTAGTGTGAATTACCAACACAGAATTGTGCAAGTCTGGATAGTAATCACTAAGATAATTAGCCACAATATCACAATTCTTTGTATCGTCCGTCATTACAAACAGGATAGCTTTCTTGTCAAGTTTTCTGTGCTCCTCATACGCTTTTCGCCATTCGATGACGCCGAGGTTAAGGTAGTCTGCATATTTTTCCGCAAAGTTTGTGCTTTGGTTCTCAGCAAGTTTTTCGCAACTCTCTTTGTCAGGAAGAATGGGGTGCTTAACTACATTCTGTGAAATAGCCTCAACCAAAGGGTAATCGACAATCGTTTGTGCGAAAATTGTACCGTCAGCACGTTTCGGTGTAGCAGTTACGTCGACTTGCATGCTCAGAGCACAACCTTTTTGTAAAAGACGGTTGTGAATATCTTGAATCGATTGAAACCAAGCTAATTTCATATCGTGAATATGGTGGGCTTCGTCATTTATGATCATTAACTCGTCGACATTCCTCACAACTGTACTCACATCAATTTTGGAATCTGTTGTGGCACCAGTGGGGCGTTTCCCCAAAAAATAGTCCATGCTGTTTTCGTCTTGGGGGGAATCTGGAATATCTTTATTGATGTAAACCCTATGTATATTCGTCAGGAATATATTTCCTATAGGATTAGTGGAGTGGACATTGTCTTGTTTGTGTAAAGTTAACTGGAAATCTTCCCGCCAATTGCGTCCGGCAAATCCGTTGTCGGGTATAACTGGATCACTGTAAAAAATCTTCAATCCCTGAAAATCATGGTAAATGCGGTCTAGCACAATAATATTTGGCGCAATGAGCAAGAAGTTTCTGGCCAAATCGGAATTTGACTCATAGAATTTATGGAAATAGCTCCATGCAAGTACCAAACTTATAACCTTGGTTTTTCCGGTACCAGTAGCCAATTTAATAACATAACGACGCCAATTTTCTTCGAAAAAATTTGAAGATAGCATACGACTACTGTCAAAACGCATTAAGTCAAACTCATCCTTTACGCAAACAACATCATGTAAAAAAACAATTGTCTCCAATGCTTCTCGCTGAGCGAAATAATACTTGAATTCTTGTGGGACACCGTCCTCCCCAGGCACAAAATGAAGCGTCCGAAACCACCAATTCAACAGATGCCTACTAGTTTCAGTCGCACCTGAATAACCGCTGTCTCGGAACTCTTTAACATCAATTCGAAGTTTTTCTACTAATGGAGGCATAATCGAATTGATGAATTTCAATCCATCACTTGGATAAGTCCACCGAATATTAGGATTGATAATTTCGTAGGGAGATTTTGGAAAGTCAGGGTGCAACATCGAGATATTCAATTAACAACTGTTTAAAGCGGGGCAATACATGATTTCGAATTTTGTGCTACAACAGCCCCTTTTACAGAAATGAGATTATTGGAACTTTACATTTCACACGTCAAACTCAAGAGTTTTAATCGTATCGTTACCAAAAATATCTACTACCTTAACTGCAAATTTTCTCCTGCCGGGAGCGCAGTCATAGGCAGCACTAATTAGTTCAAGTGAACGATTTTCTTTTGTTCGGAAACTTTGCCACTCATTCTCGAATATATAATCGCCGGTCCATTGCTCTTCAAAATTTTCGGTTTCAGAGTCATATACCCGAATAATTTCTCTCTTACTCTCAAAATCAAAATCAACTGACCAATAATCAACCCAATCTGTCCAATATTTTGTTAGCTGCTCTTTTGAAAGAACTCCATCTTTATCACGCTGCACTTTGTAGATTTGCCCATTCTCTACCACTACCCTGCTACTCCTCTTCCGCAAGGATTCTTCAACGCTGTCGAAAGCATCCTGAGAAAAATTAACTGAAAAATCAGTTAGCTCAATTGCTACATTTTTTCCATTGATGTGCGGAATTACCTCAATGTAAGCTACATCATGAAATACGACTTGATTTTTCTCCACAACGCGTTTGTCGAATACATCACGGGGAATATACTTTGGGACGATATTGATGCCTAAGTTACGTGCTTCATCCAACATATTTAGAAAAATTCCCATCTCAAATTCAAAACCAAGTATTTCCACTCGAGTTATGCGATATTCCAAACACTCTTCCATGATTTTTTTGACGTATAAACGAGTAACTGGCATATTTATCGGACCGATTGTGACTAACCTTCCATTTCGTTTTCCGTGAAAAGACTCAAACCCTTGGGCTTTTTCTGCTTTATAGGCCCTTAGAATTAAATCTAAGAAGAATACTTCTCGATTTGCAAGTTGTTGCTTTTGCTGCTCTTCTCTCAAATTAGTGTTTACCCCAATGTAGTGTTGCCGTTCATATTTCCCCATATTGAGTATTTCAAAAGAGCGATAAACTTGGCCCTTTTTCTTCAATTCACGTTGCAAACAGATCATCCGCTTACGTGTAGTATGAATAGCAAATTTTCCGAGATCTGCACAAATCCATTTACGAGCTAACCTCTCTGCTACTGCTGCAGTGGTACCCGAACCACAAAAAAAGTCAGCAACAAGGTCACCTTCATTAGTCGAGGCACTAATGATGCGCTCAAGAAGTGCTTCTGGTTTCTGAGTCGGATAGTGCAGTTGTTCTTTCGATACATTAATTACCGCTTTAATATCATCCCAAACATCTCGAATAAATACGTCTGCGTAATGGTTACCATTTTCATCTTGTTTTGTCGTGAAAAAAGGTTTTTCATAGTAGATTCTTTCCGTTAGGGGGTTGTGGATTGTTGTTTCACTAATTCCGTAGCAAAGTAGGATGTCGTGTTTTCTTGGCCAACGATTTTTACTGATGCCTCCCGTCCTATATCCCCAAACTATTTCATTCCGAAAATTGTCTCTACCGAATATTTCATCAAGTGCCAATCGCATCAATGCGTTCACACGCCAATCACAATGCACATAAATGCTTCCATCCTGCGATAGCAAATCCTTCATCAAAATTAGGCGTTCATATATCATGGCAATAAATGAATCAACACCTTTACCCCATGTATCGCGATAAGCAATCTCCTCTAAGACATTGGGATTTTTTGTGAAAGCCTCTTCGCCGATTTCAATTTTCATCGAAAAGTCCGCCCCGATATCGAAGGGAGGATCGATGTAGATCAATTTGAGACCACCCTGCTTCTCGATTTCTTCGCGTAGGGGGCCGTTTTTTAGAGAGGACAGAATAAGTTTGTTGTCCCCCCAGATTAACTTATTAGTCCAACCTTTGAGTTGACGACCTCTATCATCTACTGAAAACAGGTCGGGCTGTACAAGCTGATTGGGGGGGGGGGTGGATGGCTTTTCAGCTCGCGGCTCGTCAACCTGTTCGATTGTCTGAAACGGCAACACTATATTACAAACATGAGTTGATTTGCCGCTCCAAACCAACTCAACTTCGCGTTTTTCTTCAAACAGTAAAAAACGATACTTATCCGGTAAAACTTTTTCAGACTCGATTAAAGAAACCACCTCACGTTTTTCGTTTTCCGTTAGTTTCAGAAGCTTGTTCAAAAACATTTAAGGTCGGCCTAGCTAAGTTTCTAGTTTCAAAAAAATTTTGACATTATGTCAATGTGAACAATGAGTGAATCACCGGATTTATTACCGTTCGTCATGAGTTAGATTAAGAATTTTAGCCGATTTTTCAAGAACAACCCAAGCTAAATATATTAGAGAGAGTTTTGCGCTGGACTAGGACATAGAACAGAAACATAGACAAATTTTAATTGTTCCAACGAGTATGGAAATCCAGTTCACGAATAAATTCAAACGGCCCACAGCAGCGTACTCTAAGGTCTCTGCAGACATCAGGAATGTGCCGATTTGCTCGTACCCTTCTAGGTTTTGAAAATTCCGAAGTAACAATACAGCGATTGTTTTTGTTAACTAGAGCATGCGCAATTAGAAAAGAGTCATTACCAATTTTATCGACTTCCTCATCATTTAGATCATTTCCGTAACCATTGGCAATTACTTGGCGAACTAAAGATGGTTTCACGATTTCATCAAGTAGAACTTGCTGCTTGTGCTTCTTAATCCAATGTTTCAGATCATCCGAACCTTGAATAATCTCTTCATAAATCTCTTGGGGTACCTTGACTTGATGTTGCTCGGCAACGTAAATTAGCCAATTCCAATATTCAGGCACTCTTGTGATTGGATAATAATCTCGATTCGCATCTATAAGAATATTTGCATCAAGTAGGTAAAGCACTACTCCGACAACCTATCTGAGAATACTATTATCAAACAGTGCTTGAATGTTTTGCGATTTAACCCCTAAAATCTTAGCTGCTTTAGTAGTAGTCAAACTTCTAGCAGTCATCATGCGATGTACAAGATTGATTAGACCATGCCCAATTCTATGCTGATACACTACATAATAGTTTGGTCCGCCTTCGGTTGTTGTACTTCGCCTGCGATTTTCACGAGCCTTAATCCATTGATTGCGAAACAAGCTTGACAGTTCATCATATGTTCCTTGATCAATTAGGCTATTTCGAAAGGCTGCGTAAGCTACCATGCTCCGACTTAGGTGTCGTTTTTGAGCAAACTCATTGACAGTCTCCACCTTAGTTTGAAAATCCAATTCATTATGAATATCAAGCAGATTCAATTCTTCTGCCGGCAACAAGAATTCGCTAGCGACATTATTGCAAAATTGTTCAACTTTATTCTCACCGCTAGATCCGCTGATACCTGTATGGCCTAAAATCAGATGCACTAATTCGTGCAAGAGGGTAAACGACCATGCTGGTACTGCGTCCTGTTCATTGATTACAATAAATGGGGCGATTTCATCTGCTATGACAAATCCTCGAAAAACTTTAACATCAATTTTTGTTCTATAGTTGCCCAAGTTGCTTTTGAGTAAAACAAAAATACCCCTACTTTCAGCTTTGTCACGCAATTGAGAAAAAGCGGCTCTTGGATTGATTTGCGCTCGAAATTGATGAAAGTCAACATCTAGCAAATCCTTCAAAGATTTCAGAATCGCAGATTCCCCTTCAGAAATATCATTCGCACCGACAAAACTCAAAATTTCAACTTCATCTTCATCTTCCAATACAGCTCGCACCATACTTTGACGGACCCGTATATCACGTAGCAATGCATCCAAGAATTTGCTAGTCGGCTCTTCAAAGCCATGCGGAAGCGTACGATAATCTACACCACGATCGGCCAGTTTAGGTGGTTTAGAAAGATAAAATGTTAGGAGTGAACGACGATAGTTTTTTGCCATTTTGACAAGCATGGGACGAGATGGAACGATTGACCCATTTTCGAGCGCAATTAACCGGTCAACCGCACAATATTGTTTCGTATCGCGAATCCCAAGTTTTTTTACAGCCTCCTCGCGCGTTAAATTCGCGGTTTCACGCGCCCATACAAGAATCTCGTGATTTATTTCTTCCTCAACTTGCGTTGTTTCACCCACTGTTCACCTTGCTTCCTACATTGACTAAATGTGGTGGTTTTTAGATTTCAAATTAGATTTGTTCCCGTAGGACATTCATTTTAGACTTCATGAATTAACTTATCATTCCCTTGAAAATAGATCCTGCATCTAACGCAATTAGACTAAGAATATTACCCTATGGAGGGTAGATTAATGACGAAAATTTCCAGAAAACTTCACTCTGAATTGGTTGTTCTCAAGGATTTGCGCAGTACTGCATTGGCGCATACAGTTATCGTACTTACCATATTTACTGGAGCTGGTTCATCTAGCTGCTAAATTCGCTACCAAAGCTACCCAAATGGGTGCAGTTAACAATGGCTGCCAACAAATCTTTTGTGCGAAATAGTGCACTTACCAAGTGCAGTTGCCAGCGCGGGGACATGAAAACACACGAAAAATTTTGCGAACTCGCGGGAACTTCAAGGGGATCGTGAACATATCTATCGTTGCATTACTAAAATCGATTAATTCACTAGCTACTATGA
The DNA here is from genome assembly GCA_965202855.1 of Arenicellales bacterium. Classification (GTDB taxonomy): domain Bacteria; phylum Pseudomonadota; class Gammaproteobacteria; order Arenicellales; family JAJDZL01; genus JAJDZL01. The sequence continues at coordinate 1,462,313 of CBDBBP010000004.1, forward strand.
TTACCAGCATATTCAATGACATTATAGAAGTTAACCATTAAAATGAGTGTTTTTGATCATTCTGCCTTACAGTTCAATCAAGGAAGAAGCAATAGGCGGAACCCAATGAACACAAATATTACAAAACGAAACTTTCTTCAGTCCATCGGCGCAGTCGCAGGCGTTAGCGCGGTTTACCGGACGATGCAGGCGCTGGGCATGATGGAATCGGGCGTGTCATACGCTTCCCAGCTGAATCTTCCTAATAACTCGAGCAATGGAAACAGCGTTGTCATTTTGGGGGCTGGGATTTCTGGGTTGACCGCAGCCTATGAACTGTCAAAAGCAGGTTATCAGTGCACGATCCTAGAAGCCACCGCACGAGCGGGCGGCCGCAACCTGACTGTTCGCAGCGGAGATCAGATTGAAGAAGTTGACAGCAAGCAATCCGTAAATTTCGGTCACAGAAACGATTTGTATGCAAATCTTGGACCAGCACGTATTCCGTATCATCACAGGGCGATCCTCAATTACTGCAAGCAATTCGAGATTGAGCTTGAAGTCTTTACCAATGACAATCGCGCAGCTCTATTTCACAATCAAAACCGGTTCGGTGGAAAACCGGTCGCCGGTCGCCGAGCGAAAACCGACCTTCGCGGCTACATTTCGGAATTGCTCGTTAAAGCAGTTGATCAAAAGGCGCTGGACTCTGATTTATCGAGCGAAGATAAAGAAAAAATCTTGCCGATGCTGAAAGCGTATGGTTCACTAAACGAAGATTACCTATACAAGAATGCTAATCGCGGCGGATATCAGGGCAAACAGCTGAATGCCGGTCTCAAGGCTGGTCAGTTAGAATCGCAGCTCGATTTTAGCGAGTTGCTAAGTTCAGAATTTTGGCATTACAAATTACACTTTAGTGAGTTTCTTGATCAAAACCCAACATTGTTTCAACCCGTCGGCGGCATGGATGCCATCGTCAAAGCATTTGAGAAACGCGTTGGAGCTCTGATTCAGTATCAAAGCGTCGTGACGGAAATCCGAAAATCTGCCAACGGCGTACGCATCGTCTATCAATCGGTCGGTGATGGCGAAACAAAGGAAATACAAGCCGACTTTGCGATCTGCAGCATCCCTGCCCCGGTATTGGTCGACATCCCAAACGATTTTTCACCTGATGTTCAAAAAGCGCTCGAATCGATCAAGTTCGTCTCCGCAGTAAAAATCGCGCTCGAAACCCGACGCCGATTTTGGGAGGACGATTACGCGATTTATGGTGGAATCTCGTGGACAGACCAAGACATCACTCAGATCTGGTATCCAGCTCAAGGATACCATCAGCCAAACGGCGTTCTAATTGGCGCTTATATCTGGGACGAAAATCCTGGCATTCGCTATTCTGACATGCCTCCTCAAGAACGTCTGATTGCAGCCATTGCCGAAGGTGAGCAAATTCATCCAGGATATTCAAAAGAAGTCACTGCTGGTGTCAGTCGCGCATGGAGAAAAGCGCCTTTTCAGAAAGGCGGCTGGCCAGCCGGTTATCAAGCGCCTGACTCACTTCAGAAACCCGATGGTGCGATTTATTTCGTAGGAGATCAGGTGACAGCCTTGCCTGGCTGGCAGGAAGGCGCGATTTTAGCAACACATGCGGCGGTCAATCAAATTAGCGAACAGGTCATGAAAAACTAGAGTAAAAAACAATTAATTCGGCTTGAAATCTGCAAGGATTCGGTTCAATGCTTGGTCCTAGCGTTCAGTCTTCGATGGCCAGTTAAATTGCAGAATTTGTTCTATTGGCAGCTGCGCACTGGCTGTCTCCGAAGAAAAATTGAATTGATTCACACCAAATACACGACTGAACAAGACAGCAGCAAGAGTCATAATTTTTGAGTTTTTCGCTACTCTACATGCATCGAAAAATAATCTGAGTACAATATGCACACTATCAATTGGTAAATGGCAGTCAATCAATCGAAAATTTACCTTGGAATTTAACCAAACTGTGTTCGTAAATCACGCTGAGAATACATTTTAAATTTAAATTTTGATTTCAAACCCTACTTGTTGGGGTGTAGCCAAGCGGTAAGGCACCGGATTTTGATTCCGGCATACCCAGGTTCGAATCCTGGCACCCCAGTCATTTCAATTCAGAGCTGAACCTACTAACTTTAAATTTCTACTGAATTAGGCGAAGGGGTACCAATATGACCGTTGAAAATATGATGCTCCTTATGGGGAATTCGAACGTTCAATTGGCATCTCGAATCGGAAACTATCTCGGTGTTCCGATCGGCAACGCGACTGTCGGTCGCTTCAGCGACGGCGAGATTTCAGTCGAAATTGGTGAAAACATCCGAAATATGGATGTTTTTATCATTCAGTCAACAAGCAAACCGACAAATTCCAATCTGATGGAACTGCTGATCATGATTGACGCCGCCCGACGATCTTCTGCGGCTCGAATCACACCAGTGATTCCCTATCTCGGCTATTCCCGTCAAGATCGGCGTCCGCGAAATTCTCGCGTCCCCATCACCGCAAAACTGGTTGCTTCGCTAATCGACAGAGCAGGCGCCGACAGAGTCCTAACCATGGATTTGCATGCAGATCAGATCCAAGGCTTTTTTGATATCCCCACCGACAACATCTACGCGCGCCCGGCGATTGTTGGAGATCTATGGAAACAACGACCGGAAAATTTAACAATCGTTTCTCCCGACGTGGGTTCTGTTGTTCGTTCTCGCTCCATCGCCGAACAGATGGAAGCTCAGTTTGCGATTGTGGATAAGCGAAGACCGCGCCCCAATGTAGCCGAAGTGATGAACGTGATTGGAGATATCGAAAACCGAACTTGCGTATTCATTGATGACATGGTGGACACCGCAAACACCTTGTGTCAAGCCGCTGATGCCTTGGTCAAGCGAAATGCGCTTGAAGTCAAAGCATACTGTACGCATCCCGTTTTATCGGGTCCGGCGATTGAACGAATTGAAAAGTCAGCAATCTCCGAACTGGTTGTGTGCAATACGATTAAACTTAACAAAAAAGCGAGAAAATGCAATAAAATTCGTCAGCTTGACGTTTCGCAATTGATTGGTGAAGCGATGCGTCGCATTGCTGTTGGAGATTCGGTCAGCTCTATATTTGTCGATTAACTATTACAAAATTATATATTTGAAAAGTAAATTAACCCATGAGTACAAACTTCACATTAGAATTAACGCAACGGGAAAAGTTTGGCACCAATGCCAGCCGCAGGCTTCATCGGGAGGGATTGGTTCCGGTAGTCGTTTATGGTGCCGGACGAGAAGTTGCCCACTACTGCACGGATCACAACGCCCTGCTGCATAACCTTGAGATCGAATCATTTCACTCCGCCATCATTGAAACGAAGGAAAACGAGCGCAAACAAAGTGTGGTTTTGCGCGAAGTGCAAATGCACCCCTTCAAGCCTCAGGTACTGCATATCGATCTGCAACGCGTAAGAGACACCGAAGCTATTACTTTGAGAGTTCCGCTGCATTTTATTGGAGACGATGCTGCTCCAGGAGTAAAAACATTTGGAGGAATATTTTCACATCTGATCTCAGATGTTGAAGTGCAATGTCTGCCGAAAGACTTGCCGGAATTTCTGCCTGTGGATGTGAGCCAACTCCAAATCAGTCAAGCTGTGCATATCTCTGACATTGAATTGCCGGAGGGAGTTGAACTCAGCTCGGCCTATCAAGACAGTGACGATTATGCGGTGGCATCCGTTATGCCATCGAGAGTGTCCAGCGATGTGGACGAGGAATCCGAAGAGGAAGAAGACGCACTGGAAGGCGGACTGTCTCTGTCAACCGGTGTTTAAATCTTGAATCAGGTCTATACTTGAAAAACATTGGCGATTCCGAGTCTTAATTCGAGTTTCTACTTTGAAACCTATTGCTCAGAAGTGCGTTGCATTTGAAATCAGTTTACGCAATCTTCGGCTTAGGCAATCCCGGCGAACAGTATCATCACACGCGGCATAACTGCGGGTTTCGTTTTATTGATTCGCTGGCGAATCAATACCAAACACAGCTTAAGTTCGCTCCTCGTCTGCAGGCGAGCCTGGCTCGCACAACAATTGCAGACACTCGCGTATGGTTGGTAAAGCCGCTTACTTTCGTGAACAACAGCGGCGCTCCATTTCAATTGGTAACCAGCTACTACGGCATCCCTCTGGAAAACACGATCGTCGTGCATGACGACATCGATCTCCCGGTCGGAGTGGTGCGTCTCAAATCCAAAGGTGGTCATGGCGGACACAACGGCCTGCGAGACATCATCGCGAAATCAAACAGCAATCATTTCATAAGAGTGCGTATTGGTGTCGGACGTCCCAAATCGAAAAAAACCACGGTTTCTCATGTTTTGTCGAAAGCATCTTTGGCTGAGCAATCCCTGATCGACGAAGCCGCGGCAGAGGCGCAAGACTGGATCCCAAAAATGATTGCCGGAAATCTTGAGCTCGCACTAACGCACCTGCACAGCCGCGAGAGCGCTGTCAAGAACACACCCACCGGCTCCGCTGCCGAGTAACAAGATTACGTTCTCAATATGGGATTTCGGTGCGGAATAGTTGGTGTGCCGAATGCCGGCAAATCAACTTTATTTAACGCACTGACTCAATCGGACGCTGCAGCTGAAAATTATCCATTTTGTACAATCGAACCCAATATTGGAATTGTTGCTGTCGCTGACTCTCGGCTTGACACCATCGCCGAAATTATTGGTGTAACTCGAAAAATCCCTGCGGTTCTTGAGTTCGTTGATATTGCGGGCTTGGTTCAAGGTGCGGCTGAAGGCGAAGGGCTCGGCAACCGTTTTCTCGCTCACATTCGAGAAATGGATCTCATAGTGCACGTGGTGCGAGCATTTGACGAAGAAAATGACGTTTATTCGGATATTGCTGTGGTTAATCTAGAATTGATGCTGGCTGATTTGGAAACTGTACTCAAAGCGCAGGACCGCGCTCAACGACACGCGCGAATCGGTGACAAGAATCAGGCGAACGCCTTGAAATTGCTGAGCAAGGTCAAAGCTCAGCTAGATAAGGGTGAAGCTCCCGATCGATCTGCAATGAACGAAAAAGAGCAAGCTGTGATAGACAGTCTTCATCTTCTGTCGTGCAAACCCAAATTTTATGTTTTCAATGTGAACGAACATCAGGCAGAGGACACATCGCGTTTTGAAGCTTCAGGTTTGGATGCTCCTTATGTGACGATTTGTGCCGAACTGGAAGCACAGATCAGCCAACTCTTGGCAGAGGAACAACTTTTGTTTCGGGAGGAGATGGGTCTTAGAGATTCAGCTCTCAGTGATGTCGTGCAAACTGGCTATTCCATTTTAGGTTTGCAGACTTTCTTTACATTTAACGACTCCGAGGTTCGCGCATGGACAATTCCGCAGGGAGCAACTGCCTCTGAAGCTGCTGGGAAAATTCACACCGATATGGAAAAGGGATTTATCCGGGCTGAAGTGATGTCATACGATGATTTCCAATATCATGGGGATGAACAGGCCGTAAAAAAAGCTGGATTGTTACGATTTGAAGGCAAAACCCATCAACTGCAGGAAGGCGACATCATGCGTGTTCGATTCCGTTCTTGACTGATCAAGCCGCGACATATGAAAATCGACAGCAATAGCAGTAAAAAAACTCTGCCGACCAACGATTGAATTCCAGGACGCGAACTGCGGCACACATAAAAAGGATCTTTCACAGACCCATACAGCATTACCTATCGGACAAACGGAGAGCATCCATGAAGAACAATTTCGATTTCATCGTCATTGGCGGTGGCAGTGGCGGAATCGCCGCAGCGCGACGAGCGAGCGAGTACGGAGCAAAATGCGCGCTCATTGAAAATAATAAGCTGGGGGGAACTTGTGTAAACGTCGGCTGTGTGCCAAAGAAGGTGATGTGGACCACCTCGCGTATCGGAGAGATGCTGCATGACGCACCAGATTATGGATTTTCCATCAAAAACAATGGATTTGATTGGTCAACCATAAAAAAGTCGCGTGATGCCTATATTTTCCGTCTAAACGGTATTTACGATACAAATCTTAGCAACGCTGGCGTCACTTCAATACAGGGCACTGCGTCCTTTGAGTCGGAGCACGTCGTAAAAGTCGACGGAACAAATTTTGAAGCGCCTCACATTCTGATCGCAACTGGCAGTCGCCCATTCGTACCGGAAATTACAGGCTCCGAATTAGCGATCACAAGTGACGGATTTTTCGAGATGGAACGGCTTCCACAGAAAGTCGTCATCACAGGTGCGGGTTATATTGCGACCGAGCTTGCTGGCATGTTGCACGGATTGGGAAGCAAAGTCATCATGGTGTTGCGAAAAGATCAGCTATTGCGCGGATTTGATTCATCTCTGACCACCGTTTTGATGTCAGAAATGAAACGTGTCGGTGTCGATTTTCGGTTACGCACGTCGGTCACATCGATAAAGCAAGATTCTGGTTCAAAATTATCCCTTGCACTAACGGATGACACATGCATTAATGGTGTGGATGAATACATCGTTGCGATTGGACGTAAACCAAATTCGGATTCTTTGAATTTAGAGAAAATCGGGGTTGAGCTGACTTCGCGTGGACACATTGATACCGATAAGTTTCAGAATACATCCGTAGAAGGTGTTTATGCTGTTGGCGATGTAGCCGGTAGAGCGCCATTGACGCCAGTTGCGATTGCCGCTGGGCGTCGATTGTCAGATCGGTTGTTTGGAGGGAAGAAAAATTCGTATTTGGAGTATGAAAACATTCCCACTGTAATCTTCAGTCATCCACCGATTGGCACGGTTGGACTCGGTGAGGCGGCAGCACGCTTGAAATTTGGAGACAGCGTCAAAGTCTATACCAGTCAGTTCAAGAACATGTACTATCAGGTGACAGAGCGAACTTCCCCAACTTTGCTCAAACTCATTACAGCAGGTGAGAAAGAAAAGGTTGTGGGATGCCACATCATCGGTGATTTTGCGGATGAAATCATTCAGGGTTTCTCAGTTGCGGTCAAGATGGGAGCCCGAAAGAGAGACTTTGACAATACCGTGGCCATTCATCCAACGGTAGCTGAAGAAATGGTGACGATGCGCTGATTTCCCTGAAGGGCAATTTTCGAATTTGCTTCTGCAGAAGTTTCAGTTCAATTGACTCAAAAAACAAATTTCGCGTAATTATAGGTGGTGTTCAATAGACGCTGTGGCAGTTGGTTTTGCCATTGAAAGCGATTGAGACGACACACTAATTCATAGACATATTCATACAAATATGTTGTGCTGACCTCACGAAAACCGCACAGCAGGGGACATTTTGGATTGGAGATCACAAGGTGCGCCCTAGGAAGCGACCGCACAGATTGCTCCGGTTCACTCGCTTTCACCTTGGCTTGACGTGTCCTATTTTCAATCTGGTCGCAGAAGGCGCCTATTTTGCTTGCTGACGCTTGCTTCCTATATCCGAGCATCATGCTCACTTTTAATGCCACAGAATAGTTCACACCTCATAATTTTTTCAAATTCTCGGTATTGCTCTATCATTAGAACATTATTGGGGCGGCACAAATCTGGAATTGCTGGCAATCCGATCCTGAGAGTTGATTGCACCGTAGCGACGGAAATGATCAGTTGCATCATCAAACTGAAATTTTGCGAATGGCAGTTTGATTTACTGCTCCTTCGCGCATGCAGTTTTCCATGGCATAGTACCCTATGACGGCAAAATTTCTTAGGTTGAAATGGACATTCGCCACTTAGTAACGTTATGTACGGTTGTAGAAACGGGCTCATTCGTTGCAGCCGGAAAAAAGCTTGGATTGTCTCAGTCCGCTGTAAGTTTGCAGATCAAATCACTAGAGAACGAATTGGGAGTGTACCTGTTCGACCGTTCTAGCCGTCCTCCCACTCCATCTGCGCGAGGTCAGGTTCTGGCCGAACAAAGTCAGAAGATCATTGAATTGATGGAGGAAGCGAAACGAACAACTACGGATCAGTTGGTGAGAGGAAAGTTGACGATAGGGGCGGTGTTCACTACTCTCTCAAGTTTTATGCCCGCCGCACTGAGTTCGCTTCGAAGAGAGCATCCACACCTGCAACTTGACGTTAGAAGTGGTGGGTCTGCAAATTTGGCGGACAAACTCCTGCGGGGTGAACTGGACATTGTAATTTGCACAAAACCAGATGTCGTACATCACGGATTGATCTGGCATCATATCGCGAAAGAACCCTTCGTTGTCATCGCACCAATTCATGCTCAGGGCGAGACTGATGTTGATCTCCTTACGTCAAATCCGTTTATCTGGTTCAACCGAAAAACTTGGGCAGGAAGAAATATTGAGCAGGAACTGAACCGTCGAAAAATCAATGTTGCCGCAAATATGGAAATAGACGCGCTCGATGCCATCTCTTCGTTAGTCGGCGCCGGTCTTGGTGTGTCGATTGTACCTGTATGCAATGGCGCGCGTCCATTTTCTCCTCGTCTGAGAAGCGTGCCATTTGGAGATCCAGTATTTTGTCGTCAGATGGGTGCGCTTATAAACGCTCGATCAGTCCTTTCACCTCAACTTACTGCTTTTTTAAACACTCTTAAACGATAAGTTAACATTAAAAATTCTCAAGCTAAATACAATTATTTCTTGACATGTTAAATAATATTATGTTTCATTAACATTAAATTGAAATTTCAACACAGTTTGCTGAGCGAAAATGTTGACTGAAGATTTTAGACAATCAAATTTCTCATACAAGGATGATGAAGCTCTTGAAGGTTTCAGGGTGGCGCTAGAGTGCGCCTTATCTTTCCGCGGTGATCCGATAGCCATAATAGACAAAGTGCTTGCAGAGCACCCAAAATTTGCCATGGGCTGGCTTTTTCGAGCAAGTTGGCTGACTCAAGCCATGGAGACCCGCGTTTACGATGAAATGGTAGATTCGGTCAATCAAGTGTATCAGCTTGAAACTACGCTAAGCACCTGCGAAAAAGGCTATCTGGCGGCAATGGAATGCTGGTTGAAAGGTGACTTTTTCGCGGCAGTGCAGAAATGGGAATTTGTTCTCACTGCATACCCATACGACTTATTTGCACTAGCTTTGATACACTATACAAACATTCTGCTTGGAGATGTTGTAGGACAGCGCGATGTGGTTGCTCGGGTTCTCAATCTGTGGGACGAATCAATGCCAGGATATGAGTTCGTTCTGGGCTTTTACGCCTTCGGATTGGAAGAAAACCGAGATTTTTCCCATGCCGAAGAAGTCGGCAGACAGGCGCTGGCCCTACGTCCGGACAACCCATATGCAGTACATGCCGTATGTCATGTCATGGAAATGCGCGGCCGTCAGTCTGGCGGAATCAGATTTATGATGGACCATATTGAACGATGGAGCACTTCGAACTTTGCAAATCATCTGTGGTGGCATATGTCTCTTTTTCACCTTGACCTTGAGCAGACGGACCAAGTCTTGAAAATATATGACGAAAACATCAGTTCTGAAGGTAAAAGCAGTGACAAATATGAAGAACTGGACGCCGCGGCCTTACTTTGGCGGCTGAATCTGCTGGATGTCAATGTCGGCAGCCGATGGGCGCATTTAGCCGACAGATGGGAACCTGCTGCTCACGATACGCTCTACGCATTCAACGATGTGCATGCGATGATGACGTTTGTGTCAGATAATCGCACATTCGCTCAACGAGAGCTTCTTGCAGCCAACGAGAGATACATCGAATGCGCTTCGGATGCGAACGTAGCCATGAGCCGTGAAATGGGCTTGCCTTTCTGCCTGGCGATTCTGGAATTTGCCAGCGGCAACTACGGTGCCTGTACCGCCCGCCTGCTGCCAATTCGATACAGAACTCACCGGCTTGGAGGAAGTTTTGCACAGCGTGATGTTATCGGATGGACTTTGCTGGAAGCCGCTCTGAGAGCCAAAGAATATGACTTGGCTCTGGCGCTTGCCAATGAAAGAACTGCACTTAAACCCAATTCCGTTCAAAACTGGCGTGCGGTCGCTCGCGCTCACAAAGGCCTTGGGCAGACAACTCATTCTGAGCGTGCGAATTCAAGAGCAAAATCCCTGTTAGCCGCATGAAACCCGATCACAATTGCAGAGTTCCAATAGGATATTGTGTCAATCCAAGTCTCCGACTCGAATCGGCTGAGGCTGACAGCATGTCAATTCTATGAATGTTTCATTGAGCAGCAAATTCACTCAGGAAAAAATCGTCGTTTCGGTTGCGCTCGCATTGTTTGCGATTTTCTCAATTTTTCTCACAGGATTCTTCTCTGCATCAAATCTCATAGGACTGGTTAGAAATGTTTCAGTCCTAGGAATTCTCGGCGTGGGGATGGGTATTGTGATCATCGGCCGCGGTATTGATCTTTCTCTGATTTCAATTCTTGCAATTTCCGCGGCCTATTTCATCGAACTGCTGAATGCCGGCGTAGCGATGTGGCTGAGTTTCATCATTGTAATGGGGATGGTACTGCTCATTGGAACCGTGAATGGCTTTCTTGTCGCCTATGCCGAGATTCCACCCATTTTTGCAACATTAGCCATGGGACTTTTTGTATACGGTTTCGGGCGCTCTCAACTGATGGGACAGGATGTAGCATACATTTCCGAAGAATATATTTCACTGCTTGATTTGGGGTCGATAAGATTTGCCGGTGTTCCGGTGGAGGTTTTCGTGTTCGCAGGCGTCTGTTTTGTCGCGATGCTGTTTCTGCGATATACCAAGTACGGACGTTACACTTATTTTATGGGCGACAACTACATAGCGGCCAGAAACCTAGGTGTTGCCGTCAGGCCGATGGTTATTCTGCAGTATGTCTTGGCAGCCGTTTTTGCAGCAGTTGCAGGAGCGATCGTTGCGGGAACCCTGCTGAGCATGAATACCAGAATCGTCAATTCAACGCTTCTCTACGACGTCATCCTGATCGTAGTGCTGGGGGGAATTGGATTAAGCGGCGGCAAAGGCGGGATACGCAACGTCATTTTCGGTGCTCTTCTTATTGGAATTTTAGTCAACGGAATGACGATACTTGATCTGGAAGATACCCATCAAAATCTGATTAAGGCGTTGATTTTGCTGGGCGTAGTCATTGCCGACACGACGATCAACCAAAGAGACGAGCAGACAGAAAAACAAGGTGACATTTGAATTTCCAGCAAAAAATTGAAAACTTAAACTAGTCCAATATGGAGGGCAATATGAATATTTATGTAAAAATTTTGCGATTGTTAAGCATCATGGCGCTAGCGTTCTCTTCAGCGTCATTTGCGCAAGTTGACCCAGGCCCCGAACTGGCGCGTAACGCTTTAGAGGGCAAGCGCGTGGTTCTGATGCCCATGGCAATGGGGTTTGATCTAGCCCAAGGCTGGAACTACTACATCGGCAAAGAGGTCAATTCATGGAATGGAATTTTTGAAACGCGTGATCCCAACTGGAGTGTTGAGGCAGGAGCGCAGGCGCTGACAGATGTAATCGCCAGCAAACCTGACGTCATCATCGTTCACAACCCTGACCTGAGGTCCTACGTAAAACTCTACAAGCGGGCGCAAGCAGCAGGCATCTATGTAATTCAGATTGACAATCGCAGCGCTTTCAATACCGAAGCGTTCATTGGCAGCAACTGGGAAACACTCGGTGAACTGGAAGCGACCGCTGCCTTGGATCATTGTGGAGAAGGCACCAGCGGAAAGATCGGCTTGATTCAGGGCGAACAAGTCAATGCTTCAAGCATAGATCAGTACAACGGCATTATGAACATTGTATCCAAGCATGACCATCTCACGATCGCGTCCAAGCCCTATTCAGGCTGGGATGCTACAAAAGCTCAGGCGGTCACTACGACGATGCTGCAGCAACATCCGGATTTGTGTGCGATCATTGATTTTTGGGATGGCACTGCCACCGGAACGGCAGCTGCGATTCGCGCCGCTGGAAAAACTGGTGAAATTGCGCTCATTACCACTGGCGGCGGTGAAGAAGTTGATTGCAAGATGCTGAATGATGGTACGATTGACGCAATTGTTTCCACTGAAATTCCCAAACAGTCCGCAGCGGTCAATGCAGTCATCAAATTTCTGCTGCAAAGCGGAATTCCAGCGGGGCAGATGGTTACTTTCAACTACACTGATGAAACAATTACTACCAAAGACGACATTTATCCGGGTTACTGCTGGAGCTTGGAACGTAATGCTGCCAATACTACTTGGTAAGTGACAATTCAGCACCCAGCTCCGTTTGCGGAGCTGGGTGCATTTTGTTTGAAATGCCAGATGAAACTTTATGATGCGATAAGCAAAGCAAGATACAACTACATCCCCGACCACATTTTGGGCGAAGTACTGACCAAGCGTTGGGCAGACAATGTGGTTCCGCTGCTGTTTCTTTTCGTTACGATTACAGTATTGGCCAACCTGATTCCAGGTTTCCTTTCGCCTCAGAGTCTCAGTGATGCCGGGCGGCAAATGGGGGAATTTCTGATCATCGTTTGTGGCGTATCCATCGTCATGATAGCGGGAGGCATCGACTTGAGCGTCGGGTCCATTTATGCGATATGCGCCCTGTTGTCTGTTGCCATGGTGAATCTATTGCAATTGCCGATTCCGGTGGCATTTGCGATTTCAGTATTGATAGGCGCCACATTTGGGCTGTTCAATGGACTGCTGATCGGCTATCTGAAGCTTCGGGCGTTCTTGACCACATTGATAACCTTCGTTATTGGCCGCGCAATTTATGACATTGCGCTGGATCACTTGGGCACTCCAATACAGCTTTCATATGTCGATTCAGCACTGTGGGATTTCATTGGTGACGGGACAATCGGGCTCATACCTGTGAGCTTGATTTTTACTGCTGTCGTACTGGCAGCAGCACATATTTTCATCAGTCGTTCTCGTCCCGGCTGGCACATTAGCGCAATCGGCGGCTCGCGCCGCTCAGCGTTCAACACAGGCATCAATGTAAAAAGAGTGATCTGCTCGACGTATGTCATATCCGGCGCCTGCTGTGGAATTGCAGGCTTTCTTTTTGGCGCACGCCTGAACGGGACAGGACCCGGCACTGGAATCGGACTGGAAATTCTAGTGCTGACGGCCTGTGTCGTGGGAGGAATAAGCCTAGGAGGCGGCAGAGGATCAATTGTTAAAGGAATGCTGGGCGGCTTGATAGTGCTGACGATCAACAACAGCCTGATAAGAATGGGATATCACAGCGGAACCAATCAGATGGTTCTGGGGCTGATGCTCGCGTTCGCAGTCATTCTTGACATTAGATGGCTGAGGAATCGGTACAAAGTCTTGGACAAGGTTTACGTTGCACCGGTGTTTACGTCCATGAAATCCGCGCCATCCGCCTTGCCAGACGATGGAACGCCGTACGCGCTAAATTCCAAACTCTCTGACACGGAATTGATCGGAGCGGGTGAAGTCGAGGGTCCAGAGGACGTAATTCTGGATGAAAATGACAATCTTTATTGCGGCACTCGACACGGCGACATTGTACGCTTCTTTGCGCCTGATTACGAAGAGTCGGAAATTTACGTACATATTGGTGGATTTCCTTTGGGACTGGCTTTCGACAAAGACAAGTCTCTGATCATCTGCGTCGGCGCCATGGGGCTGTATTCAGTTTCTCAGGACAGAACGGTGGAGCGGTTGTCGGCTGAAACAAACCGGTCCTATTTTTCAGTTGTCGACGATGCCAGGCTGCGGGATCCCAACGATTTGGACATTGGCTCTGATGGTAAAATCTATTTCACAGATTCTACGACTCGATATGATGCACATGAATGGGCTACCGATTGCGTTGAAAACCGTCCGACAGGCAGGGTGCTGGTCTATGATCCTGCAACAGGCAAAACGAAGACTCTGTTGCGAGGGCTCAGCTATCCGAACGGTGTGTGCATGGCTCACGACGGGATGTCGTTCTTTTTTGCCGAATCTTGGGAATGCAGAGTCAATCGATACTGGTATCGAGGGCCAAATGCAGGCAATCTGGAATGTGTGATACGAGACATGCCTGGATATCCCGACAATATCAATCGAGCATCCGACGGCACATTCTGGATGGCTTGGCTGGGAATGCGAACGCCTACATTCGATCTCTTGTTAAAGCGCCCCGCAACCCGTCGTCGAATGACGCGCCGTCTTCCAAAGGATGACTGGCTGTTTCCCAATATTAATACCGGTGGCGTCGTTAAGTTCAATGAAAATGGTGAAATCGTCGAAACCCTTGGCGATCTAGGCGGCAAAAATCATCCGATGGTGACATCTATGAGGGAGCATAAGGGATACTTGTATGTCGGCGGGATTCTGAACAATCGCATCGGCAGATTCAAGCTGGACGGAGTTGATGAAAATTGGACGAGCTTTTCTTCCTACTGGGGTGACGGCACTTGATATTTGATGAAGTCTATGATCGACTTCTGGATTATGTCAGGCCAAAGGCGATCACAATTCCGCCGATGGACGGTTACCTGCGTCCAAACAATCTGCTTGACGAAGCGCGAGTGGCGCTTGAAGTGCATCAGCCTGACAATGCAATCAATGTCAATGATGAGATTTGGTTTTCGTCTGGCAGTCGTCTGCTGAAAATCAATTCATTCAGCGACGATTCCAAATCAGAGCTTGTATGTGATTTCGACCATGACATTTCCTGTCTGGCTGCCGGACCTAACGGCAGTCATGCCGTCGGACTGGACAGTGGGCAGATATTCGTTAAACGATCTGCAAAAACCTTTGAGCTTCCATCCATCAGCGATCAAGAATTAAAATGCCCAACCGCTCTGGAATTCATCAATGAAAATCAATTGATCGCATGTCAAGGGTCTGCGCATGTAAAACCTTCCGACATGACCTTGGATTTAATGCAGATTGGCAGAAGCGGTTCCGTTTGGAAGCTGGACTTGGTGAGCAAACGCCAAATTTGCATGGCTTCCGGACTAGGATTTCCCTATGGCATCACTTTGCTGCGCAAGTCGCGGGAAATTCTGGTGTCCGAGTGCTGGCGTCATCGAATTTTGAAATTCTCACTTGATGAGAGCGATTCTGCCAAAACAGTTCTGAGCAACCTGCAGGGATATCCAGCAAGACTCTTTCCCACTAGCAAAGGAACTACAATGTTGTGTCTGTTCGCTGCTCGAAACAGACTGATTGAATTCATACTCAAGGAAAAAGAATTTCGGCAGCGAATGACCGAGACTGTGAAGCCGAAGCATTGGATTGCACCGCAGTTGGCGTCTGGAGAAAGTTTCCTGGAACCTTTGCAGCAAGGTGGTGTGAAAACCATGAACATCCATAAACCCTGGGCTCCGAGCCTATCCTACGGCTTGCTCGTTCGCCTTGGCTCGAATTTCAACCCCGAAGCAAGCTATCACAGCCGCGCAAATGGGAAAAGGCACGGAATAACAAGCGGCTGCGAGATTCGAGGTTCTACGTTCGTCACTTCCAAAGGCGGGAACTGCATTCTAGAAGTTGCAAAGAACAGTTGAGAACCGGATATGGCAACCGTATTTCGCATGGAGAACATCTCAAAGAACTACCGCGGTGCCGTAGCGTTGGCGAACGTGGATTTTGACCTCGAAGAAGGGGAGCTGCATTCAATTTTAGGCGAGAACGGCGCAGGAAAATCCACTCTGACGAAAATCATGGCCGGGGTCGTGGAGCCATCAAGCGGCGAAATGTTTTTCAAAGACAAAAAGGTGAAATTTCGAAGTCCTTCAGAAGCATTGGGTATGGGCATTGCCATGGTTTTTCAAGAAACCAGCCTGGTTCCATCGATGACAGTTTCCCAGAACCTGTATCTTGGAAACGAAAAACTGCTTAATCGGCTTCGCGGAACCAATATTTCTGCTCAGCAATTCCTTCAATCCCTGAATTTTACAGTTGATCCTGCGACTCTCGTAATGTCACTGGGGGCGGCGCAAAGGCAAATGCTGGAAATTGCCAGAGCCGTTCGATTAAACGCTAGAATCTTGATTTTTGACGAACCTACGGCTTCGCTCACACCAGAAGAAAAACAACATTTATTCGCATTGATCAAGCGGCTGCGAGAACATGGAGTATCAGTCATTTTTATCTCACACGCGTTGGAAGAATCACTTCAGATCAGCGATCGCATTACGATATTGCGGGATGGCGAAAAAGTGCTATCTGAAAAAATCAGCAACCTAGATCGCAAAAAGGTAGTGCAGGCAATGGTCGGCCGCAATCTTTCCTATACCATCTATCAATCAAAAGAGCCTGAAAAAATCAGACCAGCTGGGGAGAAAATTCTCAGCATCCAGGATCTATCCATGGGAAACATGGTCAAAAACAATTCATTCTCAATTTTTTCCAATCAAGTAACCACAATCTTTGGTTTAGTCGGATCTGGGCGGACTGAAACGGTCAAGGTGATTTCTGGAATTTTCAAACGCGATTTTTCGCGAGGCGGGCAGATTGAGCTGGAACACAAGCAAGTTCGCTACAGAGTTCCCAGCCAGGCAGTTGCAGATGGAATCGTCTATGTGACGGAAGACAGAAAAACAGAAGGATTTTTTGACACGATGTCGGTTGGCGAAAATTTTTATGCTGGCTACCTTTCATCAAAACTGCACAAGAAGATGACGGTGAGCATTCGAGAAATGCAGAGCCTAGCTCGGACCTGGAATGAAAGAATGATGATCAAGGCAATAAATCGGGATGCGAATGTCGTTGAGCTGTCAGGCGGCAATCAACAAAAAATTGTCATTGGAAAAACACTGATTCAAGAGCCGAAACTAATTTTCTTTGATGAGCCTACACGAGGAGTGGATGTCGCTTCAATCGCTGAAATTCACAAGCTGATTGAGGATTTGGCAGATCGTGGAATTTCTGTTGTTGTGATCACTTCCTATTTGCCGGAAGTGCTGAAATTATCCGACCGCATTCTCGTCTGCCGTCAGGGACGGATTGTTGAAGAATTCTCACCAGCCGACGTTACAGAAGAAAATATCATGTTTGCTGCGGTGCACTGAGCGAGTTTCAAACTGAACGCGTGCAAATCACTCATTTGGATGTAGTTCGACTATGCATTCTAAGTTCAATAGCGAGCATTTTTCACTGAAGACGTTTTCAGTCAGAAATATCAAATCAGAAACGCAATTCGGAGCAAGCCATGACAATCTGCGAGCAGGCTGACTCTAGATTCTTTTCCGAGGCGGCGGTCGAGATACGCAAATGTGGCGACAAACCGAATGCAGCACCCGGCACTGTGGAAATATTGTGGCATTCCAGCAGCCATGTACAAAAATCAACATCGTTGGCGATAACCCTGCCATCCGAAGTCCTTTTGCCAATGACTCCAGCACAATTCGGATAGACATAGAAAGCGCCTTCTGGAACAATCGCAGTGAGTCCTTTTGCTGCAGCGAGACCTGCAATCACAGCATCTCGGCGTTGTTGAAATCTCTTTGACCTTAGAGGAATAAAGTCTTTAGGGCCTGTCAGCGCTGCAGCCGCAGCGGCCTGCGAAATTGAGCTTGCGTGCGTCGTGCTATGGCTTTGAACAGCATTGACGTTGTCAATCAGATACTTCGGCCCCGCACAATAGCCAAGTCGCCAGCCTGTCATGGCAAATACCTTGGAGACACCATTGACGACAAGCGTTCTATCACGAAGCTGTGGCGCAACATTCAAAATAGAAGCAAACTCGTTCCCATCAAACACCAAGTGCTCATAAATATCGTCGCTCAAAATATGAACCTTGGGATTTTCTTCCAGAACCTGTGCGAGTTCTTGCAGATGCTCGGGCTGATATACACCACCTGTAGGATTGCTGGGCGAGTTCAGCAGCAGCCATTTGGTTTTGTTTCCAATCGCTTTTTCCAACTGCTCCGCTGTGATCAGAAATTTTTGCGCCTGAGAGCATTCCACGACAACCGGAACGCCCTGGCATATTGCGACAATGTCAGGATATGATGACCAGTAGGGTGCGGGAATGATAACTTCGTCTCCCGGAGAAAGCGAAGCCATCATTGCGTTGAAAATCGCTTGTTTGGCACCGCTTGACACAGAGATTTCATTGACGGAATAATTGAGGTTGTTTTCAACCTTTAATTTTGCGGCGATGGCTTCGCGCAGGCTGGGCTCACCAGCGACAACCGTATATTTCGTGATGTTGTTTCGAACAGCCTCAATTGCAGCATCCTTGATATATGCAGGTGTTTCGAAGTCAGGTTCCCCGATTCCAAGATCAATAATTGGCCGTCCTGAAGAAGCAAGCTGGTTTGCTTTTTTCACCAACCCCATGATCATGGAAGGGTTTACCAATTCGAGCCTATGTGCCACCAATTCCATCATTTCGATTTATTTGATCTGATACAAGACAGCATGACTTGGAGGTTTCAGTTGAATGTCGAGTCGGCCCTATCCAACTTCACGGCACTAGATTCGTCCATCATAGGCTTTGCGATCAATAATCGCGGCGATTACTGTAAATGTTTCAAGCGCAAAGGCTGCAGATAAAGCGTTCCGCAACTCGTCCCTGTTTCGAACCGTGAATCCGTTTCCGCCAAACGATTTTCCTATAGCGGCAAAATCATGCCGCCCGAAATCTACCGCGGAGTTTTCCATTTTACGCTTGCGCTGCTTCATTTCTATCAGCGCAAGGCTCGCATCAACGAAAACTACAAATACCGTGTTCTGCCGCAGCTCGCGCGCGGTGGAAAGTTCACCAACAACCATCAGCATGCCTGCATCACCGCTGAACGACAAGACAGGTCGGGTCGGATCAGCTAATTTTGCGCCAATTGCCAGCGGCACTGAGCAGCCCATTGTGCACAGACCGGAAGATTGCAGCAATGTATGCGGTTCACGGCACTTCCACATTTGTGACAACAAAATCCGATGCGCTCCTGAATCAGCCGTGATTAACGCGTTCTCAGGCATTGCCGCCTGACATTCAGAAATAACCATAGCAGGCCCCCAGCTGCTGCCGACAGAGAATACGGCATTCAATTCTTTTTTAGCTTTTGCGATTTCTCCGTTTGGCCAAGTTGCAAGCGGTGAGATGTTTCGACCAAGCTTGTTGAGTGTGGGCGCGATTCCGGCAACAAAACTGATGGTTGACTGATGCATGTAATGACGATTCTGCTCTGCTGAGATGTCAATTACGTTAATTACAGCCGGGTCCCAAATCTCTCTCCAGCCAGAACGCATTTCGATCGGGTCATAACCCACACAAATAATTAGATCTGAACTCTGAATCAAAGGTACCAGCGTTCGGTCCGCCAAGGGTGAAAGTCCAGCGCCACCCAGTGACAGGCGGTGGCACTCGGAAACCAAACCCTTGCCCTTATATGTCGTAATCACTGGAACACCGAATCGTTCGCAGAACATCCGCAAATCCAGATATGCGTTTTCCGCTACCGCATCAAGTCCAGCGATCATTATTGGACGCTCCGCATTTGCCAGCCAAGACCGAGCTCTGTCTACCTGATCACCATCGACTGGAACAACAGGTGCAGCAATCGCTCTTCGTCGATATCGCGTCGGCGTGAAAGGCTGATCTGCAACGCTGATCGGAACATCGATATGAACAGGACCAGCTCTTGCTTCTGTCGCAATTGCGACGGCTTTGTCGATGACTGTGTCCGCCCCCTGCGCCGTCAGACAGAAAGTCTCTTTGGTGATCGGTCGAAACACTGACTGGTGATCGAGCACCTGATGAGAATATGTCAATGCTTCCGTTTCATCGATACATCCAGTTAAGACAATCATTGGAACGCGGTCCTGGTGGGCATTTGCTACCACGTTAACACCGTTGACTGCTCCAGGACCGACGGTAGCGACCAGAATAGCGGGCGAACCGGTTACATGCATGACCCCTTCGGCCATGAAGCCGGCGCTGTTTTCGTGTTTTGCAAGAATGAAGCGTATGCCTGCTCTATGAAGAGCATCCACAATGGTCAGGACCTCACCGCCTGGAATGCCAAATGCATATCTGCAACCGGCTTCAAACAGACGCTCCGCAACCAGGTCAGCTGCCCGTTTTGGCTGAATTCCTTCCACCTCTAGTTCGCTCATTCATCATTTGCTCGCCTGTGTCAGCCTTAAATATCCGTCTCGAGTCTGCGGCGCTTTGATCCCCAACAGTCGGCTTCCAATCTGAGTTTTCAATATCTGTGCAGTGCCCCCTCCAATTGTGAACATCCGTACGTCACGGTACATGCGCTCCAGAGGCTCTTGATCACCGTAGCCTCTTGCGCCGAACATTTGCAGGGAATCGCTTACAACTTTAATTGCATTTTCTGAAGCGAACATTTTCGCTCTAGCTGCATACAAGACATCCGGGAAAGCGCTGCCGTCAGGACCGGTTGACTTCGAAGCTTCGTACAGAAGCAGTCGCGATGCATGAACGCAGGCATCCATTTCTGCGATCATCCATTGCAGTCCTTGGAATTCAGCCAACGGGCGTCCAAACTGAAATCTATCTACGAGGTAGCGCTTCGCGTGATCCAAGGCTCCAGCGGCAATGCCCATCGCAACCGTTCCTGCTCCTACCCGCTGACTGTTATAGGCATTCATAAGGTCGGCAAACCCTCGACGCAAACCTGAGGGTGGCTGAAGCAGAAACTCCTCGTCTACTTCAAGATTGTCAAAATGCAGTTCGGCCTCGGGCATTCCACACAAACCGAGCGTATGCTCTCGACGAGCAACCGTAAAACCTTTCGGCGCTATGCCGTTTTTCGGATCGTAGCAAACAATAAATCCCCCAATGCCTAATTCGTTGTTTTTCTCATCAAGCACTTTTGCGAAAATCAGATAAAGTTTTGATAAACCTCCACCTGTAATCCAGTGCTTTACGCCATTGATAACGTATTTGCACCCGACCTTTCGAGCAACAGTTTTCATTTCTGTGGCGGCGCTGCCAGCTTCGGGCTCAGTGATGCAGATCGCCGGTTTGTCGCCTTCAAGCACCAAAGGGGCGCAGAATCTTTTCTGCGCGTCAGTGCCATAAGCCATGATTGCACTGATGCCACCCATATTCGACTCCACAACGATGCGTGCGCTGAGAGCACAGGCGCGTGCGATTTCCTCAATTACCAAAACAGCGTGATAATAAGTAGCTGACTGACCGCCATATTCTTTTGGAATGGTCATCCCCATCAATCCAGCATCTGCGAGGTCTTCAACGTTTTCCCAGCAATATTCTCTGGACCTGTCCCATATCGCTGCTTTAGGTGCAAATTTTGCCGCCAAATCCCTAGCAACCGATCTGTATTGATTGGAGCGGTTAAGAACTTTCATAAAACAAATTTATAGTTGAATTTTTAATTTAAGAAACCAAAAAATATTCAGTTTTATGTTCAATATAATTGAATTTATGCATACGCGCGTGCTCAGAACATTCATAAAGGTCTCCCAAGTTCAGTCTTTCGCTACAGCCGCCCAGGAATTGAACATGACTGTTTCTGCTGTCAGCATGCAAATCAAAAATCTCGAAAATCAACTCAACGTACAGTTGTTTGATCGAGGATTTCGGCCGCCTTTGCTCACTCCTATTGGTCGACAAATCTTAAGGAATGTCGAATCCATTGTTTTTGAGGAAAATAAATTGCGCAACATGTGTGTGCCGCAAAACACTTTGGCAGGAGATTTAGAGCTGGGTTTCATCATGACTGCAAGTGTTCGTCTGCTGCCAAGATTTCTGCAAAAAGCCGCGGTCCACTCACCGTCCGCCAGTTTTACCATACGCACCGGACTCTCCAAAGAGCTGACAGATCAGGTCGTAAGCGGGAAGCTTGATGCGGCGATTGTAACAACGACCGAAATGGATGGCAATCTGCGATACGATTCTTTATTGAATGATAGGCTGGTGTTTGGCATTCCAGCGAATGCTTGGAGTCAATCCAAGTGCATAACAGATCTCAACCTGCCATTTTTACACTTTTCACCGCATTCCGGTGTGGGTGAAGTCATTGCTCAAACCGTTCGTGGAAGCATTGCCGAAACGCATCAATGCATCGTTCTCGACAGTATTGAAGCCATTGTCGAGTGTGTGAATATGGGAATTGGCTACACGTTGCTGCCGGAACCTGACCTCATACGTTACGCAAGCGACTCAGCTGTTGCAATCAATCCTGACACGCAAGCGACCAGGGAAATTTCTCTAATCACTCGCATTGACGACATCTCTGCCAACTACCGTGGGATTTTGGTGGATCTGCTTTTATCTGATGAAGTGGTGGACGGCAAGCTGGAGTCAATCCGCAAGAAATGAGGATTTCGCCACGCGAATCATAAAGCACAAGTGTTGCATGTCGATGTCTCGCTCGCGAACGTTGTTGTATTCCCAAATAATCCTGTATGATTTGCAATGTCCCAAATTGATATTATTCTGTCCTGTCTTGTAATGAAGCACTCATAATTCCGGCACATTCACCCCAATTGCATGAAAAAGGCTGCCTAGTTGCGAACTGCGCTTAAACGACTCGTCCGCGGAGTCGTATCCTGGTATGCCAATCAGGGAATGGAGACAGGAGGGGAGCCGTCCAAGCCTGCGCTTTTCGAGGCTAATTTAGTGCCACGTCGACATTTTCGCCAGAAACGATTCGGTGGTGCAGATTTAGATCGATGTTACCTCCGCTAATCAGAATCGCGGTTGGTCCAGTGAGCGAAACTTTGTCAGCAAGTATCGCAGCGACACCAACTGCCCCTGCACCTTCAACGATCTGCCTTTCCTTCCAATACAAGTGACGAATTGCGACAGCGATCTCCAATTCGCTGACCAAAATGAATTCGTCTACCAAGTCGCTCACAATTTTGAATGTGTAAGAGTTATTTAACCCGATGCCGCCACCCAATGCGTCGGCCAAAGTCGATAATTCCTTTATTTCGACAGGAGCGCCGTTTTGAATGCTTTCAAACATTGCCGCGCCTCTTTCCATCGAAATTCCAATCACCCGAATCGCAGGATCAAGCTCTTTTAATGCAATCGCAATTCCACTGATTAGGCCTCCTCCAGACACCGGCACCAAAACCGTCGAGAGCGCAGGAATTTTCTCATACAATTCCAATCCGATCGTTCCCTGACCCGCAATGATATCCCGGTGATCGAAAGCCGACAGCATGGTCATGCCCGTTTCGGCAACGATACGAGCTGCCGTTATTTCAGCTTCATCTTGTGAATCACCAATGATTCGAACTTCTGCACCGAGTGCCTTGATAGCGTTGATTTTGTTTTGTGGCACCAGATTCGACATACAGATCATTGCTGGAATTCCAGCTAAGCTGGCAGCATATGCAACCCCGCGTCCATGGTTTCCGGACGACACGCAAATTACACCGCTTTTTTGTCGATGCGCGCTCAGTCTTCGAACTGCATTGAGGGCGCCGCGTATTTTGAAACTTTCAGTAACTTGTTGATTTTCGAGTTTCAGGTAAACAGGATTGCCCGTCTTGCCGGTTAACGCGGCAGAAACAACAGCATTGGTGATCAGGTGGTCCTGACCGATTGTATTTCGCGCAGTGCGAATGAAGGATAGATCAATCAATGGACCGTTCGTCACAATTTTTCCCGCACAGTTTCGATCACGGAATCAGTTTCGGGAAATTGCCCATGCCAGATATAAAATGATTCAGCCGCTTGTTCGACTAGCATGCCCAACCCATCGGAAACCCTTCGAGCGCCGTTCTTCTGACCCCATTTCATAAACAAAGTACGCTCGGCGCCATACATTAGGTCATAAACAAGCTCAGCTCTTCTAAAAACATGTGCTGAAATTGCAGGCAAACTACCGGTTAATTCGGTTGACGTCGCATTGATGACGATGTCATACGACTGACCTGAAACTTCGTCAAGACCACAACCTGAGACGGGTCCGAATTTAGAAAATGTCAAGGCTAATTCCATTGCTTTGTCTTTCGTGCGATTTGCTATAGTTGTCGCCATAGGACTTCGATCAAGTATTGGGCCGATAATTCCGCGTGTTGCGCCACCGGCTCCTACGATCAGAATGCTTCGGCCCTTAAGTTGAACGCCGCAGTTCGTCTCAATGTCAGTTACGAGACCAACACCATCAGTATTGTCACCCTTAATGACTTCACCGAACACAACCGTATTCACTGCACCGGCAACTTTCGCGCGTTCTGTTAACTGATCAACCAGCTTGTAGGCATTAAATTTGAACGGAATCGTAACATTGATTCCATTTCCTCCACTTGCCTGAAATCCGCTGACTGCCTGTTCAAAACCACCAACATCAATCTGGACCGCTCGATATTCCAAATTAATGCCGAACTGTTTTGCGAATAAACCGTGCACAAGTGGAGATTTACTATGGGAAATAGGGTTTCCGAAAACTGCGAACAACAGCTTTTTGGGTGTGAAATCAAATAAATCTGTCATTTAACGAACGGCAATGCAGAAATTAGCGATTGTGATTTTTAGCTGGAAATGAAGCTGGAAACTCGTCACTTATAGGGTGCCAAAAATCCGATCACCTGCATCACCTACACCGGGCAGCAGGTAACCATGGTCATTTAGCTCTCGATCAATCGCAACTGTGTAAAGCTCAACATCTGGAAACGCTCGTTCAAAAGCTTCGATGCCTGAAGGTGCAGCGAATAGACACATAAACTTAATCTTCTTGGCACCTTCCTGCTTCAATAGCTCTACTGCTGCAATTGCAGTATTCGCAGTACCAAGCATTGGATCGACTACGATACATAAACGCTCTCCCAAATCTCCGGGAACATTGACGTAATACTCAATAGCTTCTAGTGTCTCATGATCGCGATAGAGCCCAATGTGGCCAACACGCGCGGTCGGTATAATCTGAAGCACTCCGTCTAGCATGCCGTTACCCGCTCGGAGTATCGAAATCAAGCAAGGCTTTTTGCCGGAAAGGAAAGGAGCCTGCATAGTTTCAAGCGGCGTGTCTATGCTGAGTTTTTCCAACGGCAGATCGCGAGTGACTTCATATGCCAATAATATCGCCACTTCTCTGACTAACCGGCGAAACAGATCTGGTTTCGTGTTTTTGTCACGCATCAAGCTAAGTTTGTGATCAATAAGGGGATGCTCAATACAGTTAACCGACATTACTCACATCCTTCTGGCTCCATAAAAAATGTAGCATTTTTTTGCCATTACAGATAAACATTGAGACTAACCATCCGTGTAGTGAAATTTGAATTTGCAATTAGACTGATGCTATCCGAATTATTTTATATGCCGTTGTACAAGTTTCCGCTAAAATCGTTTAAATATGCAGCTCTGGCATGACTGACGGGGCAAATCATTTCAGCAGTGGCAGCTTGTTATTTTCAAACAGGGGGCCGGCGGTGACTGAAGTTTGATACTTGCGTTGGCGACATTGATGCAGCCTAACCTTGTACAAAGTCATAATAATTTATACAATCAGGCACTTCGGGGGGGGGGGGGCGCAGAACCATTGGTGGCTCGACGAATTGAAGCGCAAAATAGTGAATTCCAGAAAGCGTGCTCCAGCTTCCAAGTCACAGGTGCAACTGAACTTGATGGAAGCGCGTCTAAAGTCGGTTCAAACGTGAAATCTTGAGTTCTCATTGTTGATTTCCCTATGATTTCACTAATTCCTCGTTTGATTCCATTGATTTGGTTTTATTGATTTATTTCAACTTGCAAGAACGACATGAGAAAACAAAACCAAATCACAATACAAGCATCACCAAATTCTGACTCAACATCAATCAAAGTACGAAATTAACAACTTCGAGCATTGCTCAATTACGTAATAACCAAGTGTCTGGCAAACTCCATAAACGAACTGGAACCAGTGTTATAGCAACTCTGGTACAAGCAGATCTTTGGTTCTAGATTGCTGCTAGTTACCAAATAACAATTGAGAGTCTATTGAGTTCATCTAAAGAGTCATATGCGACACTTACTGACGTTATTTCTAATTTAATCGACAGAACAATTTGTTTCTCATCTGAGTGGGACATTACAATGAGTATCTCTAGTCGAATTCCTTATCAGAATCAAATTCAACAATATTTAAGCGAGGCAATATTTAAGTATCAATTCTACTGAGCACCCACTCGAATTGGTTAGTTGACCGCAATTTTTGCTGTGAGACATTCCAAAAAATATCACAGAGTGTGTAGGGTGAGACTATCAATACTTATTTTGGATAACCGATGACACCGCCAAACGACAAATTGATCGGACAGGGGATCAAATACGCTCCAGCAAATGTGATATTTCCAAAAGGTAAACTGCATGAGCAGGGATTTAACTATGCTTTGGCCGAAGCACTTCGACAAGTCCGTGCTCGATGGCGTGAGAATCCTTCCTTCGTTATTTGCGAGCGGAAAGGCACCTTTCGAGGGGAGGCAATACGCCCAGACATTCAGATTAATGACAGCATAATGTCAAAAGTGGTCGTCGAATGCGCCTTCGGAGGTGACAATGACAAAGACGCGAAAGAGAGGATAAAACAAGGTTATTGCTCTACCGCAATCACAGTCGCGATCCCAACTGAATTTGAGCAGCTTGACGTGAAAGCAGCGGAACAAAAACTATGGAAAGGAGCTCTATTCGAATATGCGTTGCTGCAGCATGACAGAGATGGTGAGTTGTTCCGATTTCCAGAAACCGGCTACACAAAGGGATCGGCACGAGGTCTAGCAGCCTTGATCCAAGCCGCGTCTGCTCCAAAAAGTCGAGTTGAACAGGTAGCTGACGAAGTAGCCGAATTGATCGACAAAGCCGTCGAAGCACTGAGCCTTGGATTGCCTGAGCGCGATATCACAAAAATTATTGCAAAAATGCATCAGCGCACCATTTTGACAGCGTTCCGTACCGTCATGACACTGTGGCTAGATGCCATGTTAGTACACTCCCATCTTTACACACACGAAGCCGTGACTGAGCCCTTAGGTGAAGATATGAGGCCATCTAATTTAATCGAGGTGTGGCGGAAGATATTAAAGATTAACTGGCACTCAATTTTTGATCCCGCCATCGATGTGCTGGAAAATGTGAGTGTCCGAGCTAGAGCTCAAACATCGCGCTCTCTGGATTATCTCTTAAAGGCAGTTGAAGCAATTGAAACTGCACGACTCGGAGATCACGTCAGTATCAGTGGAGAGCTGTTCCCGAAGATCAGCGACGATCGAAAGCAAGCTGCTGCCTTCTATACAACTCCGGCTGCTGCTGAATTGCTAACATCTATGTTAATACGCGAGAAAGATGGGCATGATTGGCAAGATCCGAAACTGTTTTGTTCACTTCGGATTGCGGATCTGGCGTGTGGAACTGGCACACTTCTTCGTGCTGCTTATCGTCGCGTTCGAACGTTGCACGAATCTGTCGGAGGAAACTCGGAATCGATAGCCGAGTTGCACACGAACGCGATGGAATACGGTATCAAGGCGGCAGATGTGAGCCCCATTGCGGCGCATCTTACCAACAGCGGTATGGCATTGGCAGGCGGCGGAAGATCTTATGGAAAGACAAGTATCGGATGGGTCAGCGTAGGAGAACCAGCAGATGCCCACTTGACAACGGGTTCTTTGGAGTACCTCAAAAACAACAGTTTGATTGATTTGTTCGCTGACATCGGCGGTTCGACTGGCGGTAGAACTACCGACAAAAATCCAATTGACGTAGACAACAGAAGCTTGGATTACATAGTGATGAATCCGCCATACAGCAGAACTCGAGGCGGACAGAGCGCTTTTGATATTGCAGGATTGTCAGAACAGCAACGCAAAGGCTGTCAAAAACGATGGGGATATTTGATTCGAAACGAACCGGCTCTTAAGACGGCTGGAATGGCTGCGAGTTTCTTGAGTCTTGCTCGAAATAAGGTTAAGCGCGGGGGAAGAATAGGTTTTGTCCTTCCATTGACAGCAGCTTTTGCAGAATCCTGGACAGTTACTCGGCAAATGATCGTGGAAGAATTTGAAGACATTCTAGTGGTGGCAAGAGCTGGAGGCGAAGATTCAGAAGCCTTAAGTGCTGACACGGGCATGGCGGAAATGCTGCTTGTGGCCACTCATCGTAAAGTTCAAGGTGCACCGAAGCCTATTCACTGTGTAACACTAAAACGAATTCCGCAGCGTTTAGGGGAAGCAGGAGAATTTGGCAGGAGTATTTTACACACTCTTGAAATCTTACGAGATCACAACCATCCCATTTTCGCAGGAAATGAAGAACTTGGACAAATATCCGTTTTTTATCCAAAAGGTGGAGAGCCATGGTCACATTTAGGCGTATTGGGCGCAGACCTCGCAATCGCTGCAAGGCAATTGGTTACTGAAGGTGTTTTGCCGGATATTACCGGTGGTAAAGACATGCCCCTGCAACTGCCGATAACCACCATTGACAGCTTGTTTGATGTTGGACCCACTCATGATTTGATTGGCTATCCTAACACTGCGACAGCAAAACGCGGCGCCTTTGTTCTCCACCCCATTTCTCGCCCGGCTGAAGCTCATCATGGAATCAGATCTTTGTGGAAGGCTGATGCAAAAACTCAAAATCATTTGCTGGTTGATCCAACTCACAAATTAACTCGCTGGGGCACAAAAGAGGCCGTGAATAAAATGCTATCACAGCGAGGAAGTCTCCATTACGCACGAAATATGAGATGGACATCTCAGTCATTGCTTGCAGCTTCGACACCTATAGTTGCTTTTGGTGGAAGTGCTTGGACTACTTTAATTCACACTGATTCTAGAGTGCTTAAAGCGTTCGCATTGTGGGCAAACTCAAGTTTGGGATTAATCACACACTGGACTCGTGCCAGCCGGACTCAGAAAGGCCGAGGTCGTACGCAAGTCAAGGCTATCGCTAGCATGCCCGCTCCTGATTTTGCGAAGCTAGACAGTGAAAATCTGTCTGCAGCAGCGAACAAATTCGATACACTGTGCACAAAAGAGCTGAGACCTGCGTGTCAGGCTCATGCCGACCCGGTACGGGCCGAGATCGACTTATTTGTAGTTGAAATACTTGGAATGCAGAAGAGCCAAGCAAAGAATTGTGTTAAAGCACTTCGGGAATTGTGGTGCGCAGAGCCAACAGTTCATGGAGATAACAAAAAAGCACTTATGTTACTCAATGAAAAAGGGTTGATTTGAGCAAAATGATTCAGAAACAAATACAGGTCTGAACTCTGCCGATATTGAGTTCAGTTCTAGACTCGGAAATATACTGGGCAATTCATTTGAAGTAAACAACGACAGTAAAAGGGGCAGAATTAGGATATGACATGCTATCTTGTTAGCATGCGACTTTGTAGTTGAGCGTTGTTGAACTGATTGTAGTGGAAGCGGCCGGGTTGGCAACGGTCAATTTGGGACGTTTGGAGTTGCGAGCTGGCTGACGAGTGCGCCCAAGCGTGACACCTCGGGTGCGTTTGGCACTTTGAACCGATGTCCCAGATAATGCCAGAAGCTGAGGTTCTGTTTGTGGCAGGTTTAGAGCAATGCGAGACCGGCGTCGCGGGCGTCGCTTCGTTGTTCAATACAATTCTGAATATTGGCAAAAACAAAGGAGGAGACCAAGGTGCAATACTATCTAGGTTGTTCA
The DNA here is from genome assembly GCA_965202855.1 of Arenicellales bacterium. Classification (GTDB taxonomy): domain Bacteria; phylum Pseudomonadota; class Gammaproteobacteria; order Arenicellales; family JAJDZL01; genus JAJDZL01. Next base: position 1,491,884 of record CBDBBP010000004.1, read on the forward strand.
AAAACCCAGAGAAACGTAAGACAAAGAGCGAAACCAAAGGAAGCGCTCATGTTAACCGTCAAGGTAGCGCAAGCGTTGACCTGAGAAAACTGCTCAAACCAGAATCTATTCAGGATCGAATGAAATCCTTGGCTGAGGCTGAAAATTACTCTAATTTTGAAAAGTGAATTGATTGGACGAAATCAGCGCTGAATCATCTCTTGTCAAACTATATTCTTACTTCGCTGGCAGGTAATCTGAAAACAGCCGGTTGCAGAGTCAATAGTTGCGCTCGTCATCAAGCGTCAGGCGATAACTTGTCGTTCAAATCTCATATTTATTGACAGGTTTCTATACCTGTTCTGATCCCTGCATTTCCAGCAGTCTATCTCGCAATTCAAGTGCAAGAACTATATTTATTTGTTGAATCTTAAGGCCGTTCTCAAATGCACATTCCTCAAACCGTAAAACCGTTTCGTCACTTGGTTCAAATTCATCGCGTATATATTCTTCACAGTAATTCTGAATTTGATAGTTGGTTTTGCCTTTAACCTCTTCTTGTATTTTTTTGGCAAGTTGTTCTGTTATGCCTTTGGCATCGACGCATTCGGCCACGGATTTTCCGAAATCCGTCAAACGAGTTGGACTACTTTTGGTAGTAAGGTTTGGTCCAAGCCGCGTAAAAATCTCTTTAATATCATTGCGCACTTCTTTAATATCATTGCGCAATTCTCTAATATCATTGCGTACTTCTT